>OZ241869.1:962500-4020862 GCA_965202805.1 Longimicrobiales bacterium | reverse complement strand
ACAGCTCCTGCCGGTCGTAGGCCTGGGTGGAGAACCCGGCGGCCCTCCGGCGGAAGCGCAGGCGGGCTTCCATCTCCGTGACATTCTCGACCGTAGCGGTCACGCCGGCGAGCATGATGGGCCGGGGCGTGAGCGCCACCTGCATCATTCCGCTCGACTCGGGGGTGATGGTGGCGGCAACCGCCCTCTTCTGGTACCCGAACTGTGTGACCACGAGCAACTGCGGTCCGGCCTCGACCTCCTCCAGCCGGAAGATGCCCTGGTCGTCCGTGAGCACTCCCTGGCGGCCGTTCTCGAGCGAGACGGCGGCCGTCGGAATGGCGGTCCCGGTCACGACGTCGTAGACGACGCCCATGATCGTCACCCGCGCGTCGTCGGGCTCGATCTCCTGCGCGGACACGGAGCCGGGGAGAAAAAGGACGGCGGCGGCGACCAGCGGGACGGACGACCGGAGGCGTCTCGGGTTGGCAATGCATCCTGGCATCATCTTGCCTTTCTCTTGAAGTGCGTGGAGGGGTCCGCGCGGGCCGAGGCCGCGGCACCGCACCTCTCTCTTACTACTACGCCACCCGATGTGCTTCCGCTACTCCCGCTATGTCGCTCCCGCTCCTTCCCTTGATGTTGTTCCCGTTACTGCCGCGGCATGAGTCACCAGTAGATGTCAGTATACATCAGTCCCCCGTGAGTCCCCTCTCGTCGAGCGCGAGGAGCGTCCGGAGCAGCACGTTGGCGCCGTTGACGATGTCGGAGTCCTCGGTGCGCTCCTCCGGGGAGTGGCTGATGCCCCCGATGGAGGGCACGAAGATCATCCCCACCGGGGCGAGCAGGGCGATGCTCTGGGCGTCGTGCCCGGCTCCCGAGGGCATGCGGCGCGCCACCAGGCCGAGATCGCGGGCGGAGGCCGCGAAGAGGTCGCGGATGCGCGGGTCGGTGGGAGCCGCGCGGCTGGTGTAGAAGCGCTGGAAGGCGAAGGTCACGCCGGTTTCGCGCGCGATTCGTTCGCTCCGCGCGCGCACCGCTTCGAAGACGCGCTCGATGCCCTCCATCGACAGATCGCGGATCTCGAGCGAGAGAACCACACGCCCGGGGATCACGTTCGGCACGCCCGGCTCCGCGGCCAGCCGTCCCACCGTGGCCACCTGCCTGCCGGGCATCCCGCGCGCGGTGCGGTGCACCATGTCGATGAAGCGCGCGGCCCCGACCATCGCGTCCTGGCGGCGGTCCATGGGGGTGGTGCCGGCGTGGTTGGTCATGCCCTCGACGGCGACGTTCCAGCGCACGATGCCGACGATGCCCTCCACCACCCCGATGTCGATGCCGTCGGTCTCCATGACCGCGCCCTGCTCGATGTGCAGCTCGAGGAATGCGGCAATGGAGCCCGGCTCGCGGCGAGCGTCCGCAAGTCGGTCCGGGTCGCCGCCCAGGCGCCGCAGGCCATCCCCGATGGTGTAGCCCGAGGCGGTCTGGACGTCGACTTCGAACGGCAGGAACTCTCCGGCGAGGATGCGGCTGCCCGTCTTGCCCCCCTCCTCGTTGGAGAAGATGGCCACTTCGAGGGGATGGCGGGTGCGGTGACCCGCCTCGGCCAGCCGGGTCGCGGCCTCCAGGGCCGCCATCGAGCCGACCTGTCCATCGAAATTGCCGCCCCCGGGAACCGAGTCGATGTGCGAGCCGAACATGAGCGGCGGGAGCGACGCGTCCCGGCCCGCCTTGCGTGCGATCAGGTTGCCGGCAAGGTCGATGCCGACCTGGAAGCCGGCCGCGCCCAGATGACCCGCCACCCAGTCGAGCGCTTCGATGTTCGCGTCGCTGAAGGCCACCCGGTCGATCCCGCCGGCGTCGTTTCGCCCGAAGGCCTCGAGCGCGCGCATGCGTTCGATCAGGCGATCCGCATCCACCTGAAGCTCCTGGTGGGGAAAACGTCGCATTTTCGGTGGAAACCGTCGGTTATCGCGTGGAGAACGGCGCGAATCACCCAGGACGCTTCCGACCCCGCCGGGAAGCACGAGCCCGCCCAGGGCGACCGCGCCCAGCCGTGTAAAGTGCCTTCGGTTCATGCTGGCACCTCCGCGCGCGTTGAGGAATTCAGGAAGCCGGGGCCATCTGGCAGCTTGCCGACGCCGGACTGGCGCCGCAAGCGAAGAAACGCAACCGCCGTCGCGGTGAGGATCCCGCCGCAGCCATCCCGGGCAGGCGCTCGATGGTGAGCCCTGAACCCCGGCCCGCGACCGGTGTACTCCCGCAACCATGAACGACTTCGATCCCACCCCGAAAAAGCCCGCCGACTCCGTCACCGTCATCACCGAGCTGATGATGCCGCATCAGGTGAACAACCTGGGGAACGTCTCCGGCGGTGAAGTCCTCGCCATGGTCGACCGCGCGGCGGCGGTCGCCGCCATCCGCCACGCGGGGCGGCCCTGCGTCACGGTCTCCATCGACCGCGTCGACTTCAGGGAACCCATCCGCACCGGCGAGCTGGTCACCTGTTCGGCGCGGGTGAACTACGTGGGCACCACGTCCATCGAGGTCGGCGTGCGGGTCGACGCCGAGAACCCGCTCACCGGGGTGAAGCGGCACACCAACACCTGCCTCCTCACCTTCGTCGCCATCGACGACGACCACCGTCCCACCCCCGTCCCCCCGCTGGACCTCGCCGACCCGGAGGACCGCCGCCGCTACGAGGAAGGCCGTGAGCGGAGAAGGCGGCGGCTGGAGCTGACGTAGCGCGGGAATTCGTTACTTCAGCAGGCGCTTGTCATTTCAGTCGAGAAACTCCAGCGCCTCCACGCGCGGCCGGACGCGCCGGGGCCCCCCGGCCGACATGAGCACACCCGCGCCCAAAAGGACCCCGACCATCACGATCGAGGACCCCGTGGTCGAGTACGCTACCCCCAGAACCAGGGGAAACACGACACCTATCGCGAACAGCCCCAACATCATCGCGCCGAAGAGGCTGCCGCTGAACTCGCCCTTGCTCGACGGCCGGGAAAAGGGCAGGTGCGGCGATGCCGCGATCCGCAGTTGAACCACCAGGCGAGCGAAGAGCCCCAGAACCGCGGCGTGCGCGATCCCGTGCCGGATGTCCCCGAAGCTCCAGGCCAGCACCACGCCCAGCAGGGCGGCGTACGGGAGAAGAAAGAACAGTGCCACGCAGTCCCCCACCTTGATCACCAGCCTGCCGCGGTCGACCGGGGACACGAAGAACACCCACGCGCCGCGGTATGAATCGCTCCTGAAACAGCTGTCCACGAGGGTGAGCGGCGTGAGGACCGCCACCATGTGGATGGGGAACAGCTCCATGGCCGCGAAGCCCCTTTCGTTGAACGGGTCGGGAAGCGGACCGTCTTGTAGCCCCATCAGAACATAGAATACGGTAAGTGGCAGCAGCCCCAGGATCGCCAGCCGGAACTTCATTTCGTGACGGAACTGTGCGCGCATCAGGGTCGCCACAACCCGCAACTCGGGCGAGAGCCGGCGAGCGAGCAGCCCGTTCGTCCACCTCGAGGACCGCCCGGCGTCTTTCGCGGACAGGAGGGCGCCGAGACGCTCCGAATAGGACAGGGACAGCCGGTGGGCGGCGACGTAGACGAGGCCCGCCGTGGCGGCCAGCGCAGCGAGGACCGTGGCCACGGCACTCCCGGCCCAGTCCCCCGAGGCCAGAGTCAGCAGGCTTGCGAACCAGGCCGGCGGAAAGAGCAGGAGAGCCCCCAACGGGACATCCGCCTTCGCCAGCGCATCCATCACCTCGCCGTAGAACAGCGCCCCGACCGCGAAGATCGTCACCAACAGGAGCTGGGCGTAGGAGAGCGCGCGGGACATCCGATCGGCGGACACCCGGGACAGCAGGCCCGCGTAGACGGAGATCATCGCGACGGTGGAGGCCACCGTGGTTCCCGCCACGGCCACTAGCCACGCCGCGGCGACCGCGAGACCATGACCGGTCAGGAACGGGATCACCGCGGGACCGCCGACAAGTGCGCCGATGATGCCGGTGTGGAGCAGCACGTTGGTCAGCTTCACGACGAAGCAGGTACGCGAGGAAACGGGCTGGTGGCCGAGAACGGCATGGTCGTCGGGCGAGACCACCACCGCGTGGAAGTCCAGCAGGATGATCCCGCACACGGTCACGCCCAACATGGTCAGGGCCACCGTGGCGGAGAGCAGCAGTCCGGGAACCGCGCCGACGACGATGGCTGCGAACACCCCGAAAAACCCGTAGCCGACCAGCGTCCAGAAAAAGCTGTTTCGCTTCCTCCGGCCCGTGTCGAGTGCAGCGCCGGACTTGCGGAGATCGATCTTCCACATCACCCGGCTCAGCACCCGCCACTGGGAATAGTTCGCGCCGAGCGCCTCAACGAGCCGCTGCAGAAGCTTCACGATGTCCGACCTCTACTCCTCTTCGAGCATGCCCTGATCCTCTCCGGATCCCGGATCCGAGGGTTCCGCGCCGTCCTCCAGCGCCGAGAGCAGCCCCCGGGTGACCTCGCCCGCGTCCCGCACCCCGGTGAGCCGGGCGAACGCCGCCTCCAGGCTCGCGGTACCGGTATCCCGGGCGATGCGTTCGGCGGATCCTTCGGCCACCTTGCGCCCCTTGTCGATGACGACGATGCGGCTGCAGACGCGCTCCACGACATCGAGAATGTGCGAACAGAAGAGGATGGTGCGTCCCTGGGAGGCCAGTTCGCGCAGGAGCTGCTTCACCACCAGCGCGGCGTTCGCGTCGAGCCCGCCCAGCGGTTCGTCGAGGTAGAGCACTTCGGGGTTGCCGATCAGCGCCGAACTGATCAGCACCTTCTGCTTCATCCCCTTGGAGTGCTGGGCCAGACGCAGGTCGCGGGCATCCAGGATGCCGAACAGATCGAGCAACTCGGAGACCCGACTCTCGGCACGGCTCCCGTGGATGCCCCGGAGGTTCGCCACCATCGTCAGGTACTCGCCGGCGGTCAGCGTCTCGTAGAGGGCCCCCGTCTCGGGCACATAACCGATGCGCCGCTTCACCTCCATCGATTCCTCGGTGACATCGAAACCGGCCACGCTGGCCGAACCGCTCGACGGAGCGAGCATGCAGGCGAGGATCTTTACCGTGGTCGTCTTCCCCGCCCCGTTGGGACCCAGAAAGCCCACGATCTCACCGGGCCTGACGACCATGTCCAGGCCGTCCACGGCGACGGTATCGCCGAAGGTGCGGGTCAGCTCGCGGATTTCGATCACGGTTCGGGGGCTTGCAGTGTCAGTACCAGGCAGATCGGCGGCCTCGGGAAGGGTCCACGACGCCGGTCAATTCTCCGTGGCCTTCCGCATCGAAGGCAAGGAGTGCGCCGTCGATGGAACGGAGGACTCGCCTGGCCCGGACGGCTGGAGCCCACGCCCAGGAGCCGCATCCCGCAGCTGTTCCAGCGCTGCTCTTGTCACTCGCGCGGGTGGTAACCTATTATCGCATGTCGCGCTCGGGTTATTCCGGCGTACGTTCACTTCGCGACTCTGGAAAGGAGGAGATCCGTGAGACGCAACATCTTGTTCGCCCTCATCGCTCTCGCGATGGCATCGCCGACGCTGCTTCAGGCGCAGACGGTGACGGGCACCGTTCGGGATCAGGCCACGGGGAATCCGGTCAACGCGGCCCAGGTCTTCATCGAAGGGCTCGACATCGGCTCGCTCAGCCAGGCCGACGGCCAGTACCTCATCATCAACGTGCCGGCCGGCACGCACACGCTCACCGTGCAGTCCATCGGCTACCGGTCGGAGTCGGTCGAGGTGACCGTCACGGAAGATGCCTCGACCGTCCAGAACTTCTTCCTCGCCTCGCAGGCGCTGCAGCTTGACGAGTTGGTCGTGACCGGCACGGCGGCGGCGAGCCGCGTGCGAGAGATCGGCAACTCGGTGGCGGTCCTCGACGCGTCCGTGGCAGAGGTCGCACCGCTCCAGAACGTCTCCGACCTG
Source organism: Longimicrobiales bacterium (assembly GCA_965202805.1). Taxonomy (GTDB): domain Bacteria; phylum Gemmatimonadota; class Gemmatimonadetes; order Longimicrobiales; family Gaopeijiaceae; genus BD2-11. The sequence goes on along the minus strand of OZ241869.1, from coordinate 4,014,922 downwards.
CTGCGCGGCCGCCTGGCCGGGGTCGTGATCCAGCAGGGCTCGGGCGATGCCGGCGCCGCCTCCACCATCAAGATCCGCGGCAGCTCGACCATGCGCGAGGTCAACGACGGCCCGCTCGTATACATCGACGGAATCCGCGTCAGCAACCGCATGGAGAGCAACTCGCGCGACGTATCCCGCATCGACGACCTCGACCCCGCCATGATCGAGAGCATCGAGGTCATCAAGGGCCCCGCGGCGGCCACCCTCTACGGCACCGAGGCGGCCAACGGGGTCATCAACATCAAAACCAAGATGGGAGCCGTCGGCGACGCCCAGTGGAACTTCACCTTTCGCCAGGGCGCGCAGTGGTTCCGGGATCCGGCCGGGCGCACGCCCACTAACTACGGCGTGAGCAACATCAGCGGCCAGCTCGAAGAGATCAACATGTTCCGGGACTACCCGGCAGAGCAGGATCTCATGTTCAACACGGGCCACACCCAATACTACGGCATCGACCTCTCCGGAGGGAGCGATCTCTTCCAGTATTTCGTGGCCGGATCCGCGTCTTCGGACCGTGGCGTAACCGAGGACAGCTGGGCCAAGAAGTACAACGGTCGGGTGAACGTCCAGGCACAGCCCAACGAGGATCTCACCATCTCCGCCAACGCCGGCGTGGCGCTCACCCGCATCCGGCTGGGCGGCGACCAGCCGTACGAGGAGGCGATCCGCGCCACCCCGACAACCTTGGGCACGGCGCGCAGGGGCTACCGGCGCTACACGCCGGAGGCGATGTACGAGCGGAACAACATCTACAACAACGCCAATCGCCTGACGGCGGGACTCACGGCGGCGCATACCCCCTTCGACTGGCTCACCCACAGGTTCACCTTCGGGCTGGACGTGACCGACCAGCTCGAGGAAAACCTGAATCCCTTCCTGACCCCGGAGTCGGCGCAGTTCTGGTCGACCAACTCGGCGGCGGGCGGGCGCAGGGCCAATCGTGAGGCGGTCGTCTACACCACCTTCGACTACGCGGCGTCCTCCACCCGCGACATTACCGAGGACCTTCTCGGCACGACGTCGGTCGGGTTCCAGGTCTACACCCGGACCATCGAGGACGTGACCGCGGACGGCGACCGCTTCCCGGCGCTGGGGCTTACGAGCGTGAACGCCACGGCCGAACGCCAGGGCTTCGACGGATTCGTCGAGAACAACACGGTGGGCGTCTACCTGCAGCAGCAGTTCGGGTGGCAGGACCGGTTCTTCATTACCGGTGCCGTGCGCGCCGACGACAATAGCGCCTTCGGTGAGGACTTCGACCTCATCGTATATCCGAAGGTAAGCGGCTCCTGGGTGGTCTCCGACGGCGGCACGGGTTTCCTCAACTCCTTCCGCCTGCGGGGCGCCTACGGCGAGTCGGGGCAGCAGCCCGACGCCTTCTCCGCGCTGCGCAGCTACGCGACGCGCGCGTCCCCCGCGGGCACGGCGACCGTGAGGCCGAACTCCCCAGGCAACTCGGAGCTGGGTCCCGAGCGGGGCGTGGAGATCGAGGCCGGCTTCGACGCCAGCCTCTTCAACGACCGCGTCTCCATCGACTTCACCTTCTACAACCAGAGCACCAAGGACGCCATCGTCGCGCGCCAGGTTCCGCCCTCGACCGGCTTCCTCGCGGACCAGTTCGTCAACATCGGCGAGATCAACAACCGGGGCATCGAGCTCGGGCTGAATGCCCGCCTCATGGAGACGGACGCGCTGGACTGGGACTTCATCGTCAACGCCAGCACCAACCGCAACCGGATCGTGAGCCTGGGTCTGCCGTGCAGCGGCAAGCCCGAGCTGAGAGACACCTGCTTCCTTCAGCTGGGCTGGACCACGCGTCACCACGAAGGCTACCCGCTGGGTTCGCTCTTCGCTCCGAGCGTCGCCTTCGCCGAGTTCCTTCCCGGCTCCGATCAGATCAACCGGGAGACCCTCCTCTGCCACTCCGTCGACGAGGATGACAACGCCCCGTACATACCCTGCAACGAGGAGGCGTGGATCTACCAGGGCCATCCAGACCCGAACCTGGAGATCTCCGTGGGGTCGTCGTTCACGATCGGCGAGCGGCTGACCGTGGACGCCCTGGTTCAGGGCAAGATCGGCCAGACCAAGTACGACCTGCAGGGCTGGTGGAGGTACGGCGCCATCCAGCAGAGCGAGCTCACCGCCTACCCGTTCGACCACGACATCCGCAAGGTCGCCGAGGCGCAGTTCGGTTCGACGGGCGAGTACGATCTCTGGGTCAACGAGGCGTCGTTCGTGCGCTTCCGCGAGCTCTCGCTCACCTACCAGATGCCGCAGGAGTGGCTCGGGATGGTGCGGTCGACGCGCGGAAGCCTCAGCCTGTCGGCCCGCAACCTGGCCATGCTCTGGACCAACTGGACGGAGTGGCCTCACCACGATCCCGAGGTCGTGGACCCGAGCAACACCTTCTCGGGCAACCGCGAGCCGCAGGAGGACTCCGCGGTACCACCGCTCACTTCCATCACCCTCACCGTCCGCCTGGGCATGTAAAGGAGGCTTGTCATGACTAAGCAACTGATCAAGGCTTCCGCCCTGGTTCTCGCACCCATCGCGCTGCTGGCTTCGTGTGACGCGCTCGACGAGTTGCTGAGCGTGCCTGCCCCCTCCCAAGTGGTGGCGAGCGACCTGGAGGACCCGAATTCGGCGCAGCTTCTCGTGGCCAGCGTCGCCAACGAGTTCCGCTGCACCCATACCTACCACGCCACCGCGAGCGCCCTCACCGGCAACGAGTGGCGGGACGCCTCCAACAATACCATTTCCAACATCTGGGACGCCCGCATCCACGACACCAGCGGCTACGGCTCCCAGTACGCGCAGCGCGACTGCGGGGACACCTTCAGCCCGGCGATCTACCGTCCGCTCTCAAGGACGCGCTGGCTGGCCGACTACGTGCTCGGCCTGCTGAATGAGTGGACCGACGCAGACGTCCCCGACAGGACGGCCATGATCGCCGAAGTGGCGATGTACGCCGGCTACACCTACACGCTGTTTTCCGAGGCGATGTGCGAGCTGGTGCTGGTCGACAACGGGCCCGTCGTCACCCCCGCCGACGGCTTCAACACGGCGATTGACCGCTTCGACCAGGCGGCGGCGGCCGGAGCCTCGGGCGACCTCCTCAACGCCGTGCGGGTCGGCAAGGCCCGGGCCCAGCTCAATCTGGGACAGACCTCGGCCGCGGCCGGCACGGCCAGCGCGGTACCCGAGGGCTTCGAGTGGCTGCTCAAGTACTCAGGTGCCGAATCGGTCACCAAGAACAAGCAGTGGGAGTTCAACGTCGACAACAACATGGTCACGGTGGCGGAGCCCTACCGGAACTTCCCCTGCAACTTCCCCTGGCCCGACGACATGATGTCGGAGTGCATGGAGGAACTCGATACGCGCGTCTTGGTGACCGACCAGGAGCGGGGCCACACCAACACGGGAATCGCCCTCTGGTTCGCCGAGAAGTATCCCAGCGCAAGTGCTCCGGTGCAGCTCGCCAGTTGGGAGGAGGCGCAGCTGATCATCGCCGAGGCCGCTATCGAAGCGGGCAACTACGGCCAAGCGTCGTCGATCTTCAACACGTTGCGTGCCAACGCCGACATGTCTCCTCATATGGGCTCCATGGACATGAGCGGCATGATGGAGCAACTCATCGAGGAGCGCGCCGCGGAACTGTTCCTGGAGGGACACCACCTGTGGGATTTGAGGCGGCTCGGAGTCCGGCCCTATCCGCCGATCGGACAGGACGACGGTTTCGGCGCGGTGTACGGCAACCAGCTTTGCTTCGACCTGCCGGCCACGGAGTTCCAGAACAACACCACGATCACAGGCGGCTGATTGGCGCGCGCGTGATCGGCTGATTCCGCAAGGTGAGGACGATCCCGAGGATCCCGAGGATCTGACTCCCAGAGGAAGAAAGAACCGGAGGCGGGCCCCGATGGCCTTGCCTCCGGTTTCTTTTTGCGCGGCTGTGCTCTGGACGCGGGCAGAACGACCGTCAGCGACCGGTCACGATCAGGATCACCCCGGACTGATGGCCCGTGCCCCAGCGCGTCGTGGCGTCGCCGGGGCCGATGAACTCCATCCGTCGAACCTCGCTCAGCGGGACCTGGAAGAGCGCGCTCAGGCCACCCGGCCGGCGGATGTTGTCGATGTATATGACGGGGTACATGGCGCCGGCGGAGGTAAGGGAGTTGGAGCCGCGTGAGCGCAGCCAGGCCGGACGGACGCGGCGGAGAAACTGCATCGCGGTGTGCGCGTTCGCCCCTCGTTCGTCGATCTCGGCGCGCGAGATCTCGTTTGGGGGGTAGGAACGGACCTGAGCTTCATCGGCGGCGGTTGCATCCGGGTAGTTCGCGGGAGCGCCGCCGGCGCCGCCGCCGCACGCGGTGGCCAGGACGGTAAACAGGAAACCGCAGGCCACCACGGGAGTCGTCTGCAGGCCGGCAGAGCGGGCTGTACCTCGTGGATGTCGGATGGCGCACCGGGGCTGAAAAGAGGTCGGGAGGTTCATGATCACCCAGGCAGTGTAGAAGCGGCACGGTGTAGGCTACAGGTACCCCCCTGAGACTGCCCGAGTTCAACCGCCGGTAACGACCTGAATCACTCCGCCCGTGTGGCCCGTCCCCCAGCGCGTTGTGGCGTCGGCCGCACCGATGAACTCCAACAGCCGGATCTGGCCGACGGGAACGCTGAAGAGCGCGTCCATCCCACCCGGCCGACGGACGTTGTCGACATACACCACCGGGTCGGCACCGCGCGCCAGCAGCCACCCGGGCCGCAGGCGGCGGACCACTTCCATCGCGGTGCTCGCGTTGTCGCCGCGCTCCATGATCTCCTCGCGCGAGATCCGGTTGCGGGGATAGGAACGGGTTTCGGCCTCGGCGTCCGCCGGCGCGTCCGGTGAGTTCGCGGGCCCGCCACCGGCACCCCCGCCGCACGCGACGATCAGGAGCACGAGCAGGGTGCCGGAGGCTGCCGAAAGGGCCGTCCTGGGCCCGGAAACGAAGCGGGAGTCCCGGCGGGCCGAGGCTGTGGCAGGGCGGCGCGGCCGCGATTGCGTCGGAAAGGTCATGGTCACCTCGGGGCAACGAAAGGCTGGCTTGGTGTAGTCTGGAGGTACACGACCGCCTCGCATATGTTCTGGACCACGGAAAAGAGGCGAATGCTCCCAGCAAGGCCATCACTCAGGGGAGGTGCAGCAGGCCATGAAGACCGGGTACTGCCGGGACCGCGTGTTCTCGACTCCAGCCATCCTCGCCCTCGCACTCCTTTCGGGATGCAAGAGCTGGCAGCCGGTCATGGAAACCCCGGCGAACTGGATCGTCCGCGAGAGTCCTCCGGAAGTGCGCCTGACCGCTGCCACCGGGGATCAGGTGACGATCCGGCGCCCGATCGTGGTGAACGACTCGATCGTGTCGGCAACTGCCCGGGTGGCGGTCGGGCCGTTTGCGCCCCCCAGACGAGGCGTGCGGTTGTCAGACGTGCACGGGTTCGAGGTCCCGCGATTCGACCCGGTCAAGACGGCCGGCCTGGCAGCCGGCTTCCTCGCGGTTTCCATAAGCTGGGCACGGACCGTCGGCAAAACCGGCGGAGGGCAGGAAATCCCCGAGCCGCCGGTGAACAAGCTCGCACCCGTCTTCCGGCTTGTTTGGGGAGTGATCCCATGACCGAATCGAACCACGTCCGGATGAGACGATCGGTGCGCGTTCCGAAGGCGACCACTATGCGCGCCCTTTTTGCGGGAAACACGCACCCTCCATTTCCAGCAATCGGGCGCGCCTGGATAGGCTCAGTTCTGCTCGCCCTATGCGCGTGCGGCGACGCCACCGGACCGACCCTGAGCCCCGGCGAACACTGCGCCTCGGACGACAACGCGATTCCGACCTTCGCCGATGCCGCGCTCGAAGCCGGGGTGCGCGCGGCGCTCGATCTCGACCCGGAGCAATCGCTCACCTGCGGGCGCGTCGCTTCGCTGGAGTCCCTGGGCGTCAACGCCACAGGCATCCAGGATCTCTCCGGAATCGAGAACCTGACCGGGCTCACCGAGCTCCTGGTCGCCCAGAACGGGATCGAGGACCTTGACCCGCTCGCCGCGCTCACCGGTCTCGAGTACCTGGACGTGCGCGAGAATTCGATCACGGACCTGAGCCCGCTCGCGGGGCTGACGGCCATGTTGGCACTGAGCTTCGGCGAGAACCAGGTCTCCGACCTCTCGCCCGTGCGCAACATGAGTCAGCTCGAACAGCTTGGTGGATCGAACAACCGGATCAGCGACCTGACGCCGCTCTCAGGGCTTGAAGGAATGCTGCGGCTGGAACTCTACAACAACGACATCACCGACCTCGGCCCCATCGCCGGCTTGTGGACGCTGCAGACGCTGGATGTGGGCCGCAACACCGTCCCCGATCTGTCGGCGCTGACCGAACTCGACAACCTCCTGATCATCGGCATCGAGAGCACGACGGTCACCGACCTCAGCCCGCTCATCGACATGATCCTGCTGTCCCTGGTGAAGCTCAACGACAACCGGGAGCTGAGCGACATCCGGCCGCTCATCGACAACCCGGGGGTCGGCCGGGACGACACCGTGTGGCTGGAGCGAACCGCAGTTTCCTGCGAGGACATCGAGGCGCTCAGGGACAAGCGCGCCACGGTGACGTCGAACTGCCCGTAGGTCATCCACGCGCAGCTGCTTGCCTCCGCGATTGTATCGTAGACAATGTAATCATCTGCCTCACTCGGAGCCGGATGCCCACAATGCGAACACGACTCGTCAGAATCGGGAACTCACGGGGTGTCCGTATCCCGAAGGCGCTCATCGAGGCCGCTGGCCTCAATGCCTCGTTGCGGATGCGCGTCGTGGATGCGGGTTTGCTGTTGGAACGGCTTGACGACGATCCCAGGGCCGGATGGGCCGAGGCGGCCCGGGAGCTCATGGAGCGCGGCGACGCCGGCCTGCTGGACGATCCCGCCGACTGAATGACCGCCGACCTCACCGAGCGCGGGCGGCCTCTCCTTCGAGGTGGGAGGCCGCAACATCCACCAACTCCCGCGCCCCCGCGAAGAGGGGGGTGCGCTGGTGGATTTCCCGGGGACGGATGTCGAGGATGTCGTCGGTGCCGTTGGTGGCCCTTCCTCCCGCCTGCTCCATCACCAGGGCCATGGGCGCCGCTTCGTACATCAGGCGCAGCTTGCCCTCCGGCTTCCCGCGGAAGGCGGGATACATGAAGAGTCCTCCCACCAGGAGGGTGCGGTGGATGTCGGCCACCAGCGAGCCGATGTAGCGCGCCGAGAAGCCTTTGGCTCCCTCCGGCGGAGGCTTCTTGAAGTGGCGCACGAGTTCGTGCTGGCGCGGATCCCACCGCCGGGTATAGGCCTCGTTGGTCGAGTAGTGCCGGGCGGACGGAGAGGGAATGCGGATGTCGCGCCGGTTGAGGAGGAACTCCCCGCTCTCGGGGTCGCGGATGAAGCCGTGCACGCCCCGCCCGCTGGTGTAGACCAGCGTGGTGGCGGCCCCGTACAGGATGTATCCCGCGGCGATCTGGTCGCGGCCGGGATGGAGAATGCCTGAGAGCGAGGAGCCGGGCGCGTCATCGAAGCGGGAGCGGGCCGCGTCATCGGATCGGGGGCAGGCCGCGTCGCCCGAGCCGGTGTTTTCGCCGGAGCGGGGCCGGGGCGTGTCACCGGAGCCGGATCGGAGCGCGCCGCCGGACCCGGTACGCGGCAGCAGGGAGAAGATGGTGCCCACGGGCACGTTCACCCCCAGGTTGGACGATCCGTCGAGCGGGTCCACCGCGAGGACGCAGCCACCATCGGGGTGCTCGAAGGGGATGGGCATCAGGTCCTCGGCCTCCTCGGAGATGATGCAGGACAGCACTTCGGCAGCGCGGACCTCCTCCACGATCGCGTTGTGGGCGTACTTGTCGATGCGGGTGGCCGCTTCACCGTGCACGTTGCGGTCGCCCGTGCGCGGCAAGGTGCCGGTCAGCCCCGTGCGCGCCACCACCCGGGCGATGCGGGTGCCCGCGCGGGCGAGGCCGGTGAGCACGTGAACCCAGTCCGGCGGTTCGGACGAAGGAGCGGCCTCCTCGCTTTCGAGGAACGCGCCGAGAGTGGGCACGAGCGTGCGAGAGCGCATGGGGTGGGGGGATGGGGATGGGTGCGAGGGTGGCGCCGGGTCGGGCTCGCAATGTCGCACGAGCACGGGCTCCGGGGTAGGGTTCCGGCGAACGCGCCGGCGGCTACAAGGCAGACGATGGAGTGGGTCGTGCCGGGGGAATCGACCTACGTCAACAAACGGACATCGTAAGAGAAGTAACGAGACCCGATGACCCGGACCCCGACGGCATCCGGATGCACCGGATTCACGAGGACGTTGCTCTCTTCGGGAACGAGCACGGATGGAACCCGCAGGAGCAGCTCTTCCCCCCTCCTGGCCCATTCGGTGCCGATCGCCTGGCATTGGGGCGGTGACGGAGTCTGCCGCCAATCGGCGGGCAGGGATGCGGGCGCGCAGGCCAGTTCGGTCACATCGTCCGGAACGCTGATGCGCAGAGCAACCAGATCGTCCGGTGCGTCCTCCGCATCGATGTGCACCAGGTACTCCAGGGCCGCCAGCGAGAGGTGGGAAGCCGCGTAGACCGCTGGGGTTCCGCGAGGAGTCCATCGTGCGCCGTGGAGGCGGGCTCCCTCCCCGTCCAGCGCCGCGTGAGCTTCGCGGGTGATTCGCCAGAGTTCCAAGTGCGATCGGCGTGCCGGGAAGTGTGGCCTTCGCGTTACGCACCGAGCCCATGCTCGATGCGGCCCAGCACCCGCTCCACAAGGCGGGCGCCGACATCGCTGGCCAGAAGATCCAGGGGCCGTCGTCCCTGGAGGGCACGGTTGGGCTTGCGGAGCCAGCGGCTGGCCCTGGCACCGTCGCCGATGGCTTCTTCGGCCGAGGCCACGACGCGCACCACCCGGGTGAGGCGGTCCGACTGCTCGCTGCTCAGCCGCCTGCCCAAGCGCTTCCTGTGCGCCAGCGTACGCCGCGGGATGACCAGCGCATGAAGTTCGGACGCGCGCAGGGCGCCGGTCTTCACCACGCTCTCAACGGCCTTGACGGGCAGCCCGGACCGGACCGCGTCCTCAAGGTCCAGGTCGGACCGGATGTCACGGCCGAGAGCCTGCCGTCCGCCCAGATGCTGGGCCAGAGCCTGGGTAGTCATTCACCTTCCTGTGCAATATTGCACACTTAGAATCGGCAAACGCCCGAGTCCCGTCAAGGATTCCCCCTCTTTCGGACCCGGTCCCCGTAGTCCGCCGCTCGAATGCCGGGCGGGCTTCCTTCGCGGGCCGCCAACGCTCGCGCTAACACGCCGGGAGCACCGGGCAGCGTTCCACCGAGAGCGTGAAGTCCCCGGTGGGGAAGGCGCGGACCCGCACGACGCCCTGGAGGTCGGTGCGGGCAAGCTCGACGCCGGCGCGCTCGAGGCGGTCGAGGACGATCCGATGCGGGTGTCCGTAGCGATTGCGGGCACCCGCCGAGACCACGCCCAGCTCGGGCTGGGTGGCCTCCAGGAGTCTCCAGGAGGTCGAGGTCCGGCTGCCGTGGTGTCCGGCCTTCAGCAGGTCGAGGTCAGGGATGTGGCCTGCGGCCAGGAGCGCCTCCTCCACCGCCGCGGGGGCATCCCCGGGGAGCAGCGCGCTGAAGTCGCCGTAGCGCAGCAGCAGGACCACGGACTGGTCGTTGGCTTCGTCGCTGGCCACGGGGTCGGCGGCGCCTCCGGGGTGCAGCACTTCCAGGGTGACGCCGTCCGCCGACACGCGGTCTCCGGCGCGCGCCGCGAACCAGGTGGCGCCCCGGGCCTGCGCCCGCTCCAGCGCGGCCACGTAGGCGGGACGGGCGGCGGCGGCGCCGGGATCGAGCACTCGAGGCACGGTGAGTTCCGAGAGGACGGCGTTGGCGCCGCCGATATGGTCGAGGTCGGGGTGCGTGAGGATGAGCGCCTCCAGCCGAGCGACACCCCTCCTGCGCAGGTACGGGACGACGATGCGCTGGCCGGAATCGAAGGTGCGCGAGCGCGGGCCGGTGTCGATGAGGATCCAGCGGCTGCCGGGGGTGCGGATGGCCACGGCGTCGCCCTGCCCGACATCCAGAAAGACCAGCTCCATGGCGCCGCCGCGCCCGACGAGCGCGGGGATGGGCCAGGCCACCAGCGCGCCCGCGAGACAGGCGGCCAGCAAGGCCGCGCGCACCCGGGGACGCAGCCGCAGGGCGAGGCCGCGGACCACGAGCGCGTAGACGGCGAAGGCGGCGGTGCCGGCCACGATCCACCAGCGGGGCGTCCACACGGCCGCGCCGGGGATGTCCACCACCGCCGAGACGATGGCGCCGGCGACCTGGAGGAACAGGTCGGCGCCCCCCGCGAAGACGGCCGCCAGGGGGAACGAAAAGAAGGAGAGGAGAATGGAGAGGAGGATCCCCGGAATGGCGGCCGCGACCAGCGGTCCCGCGACCAGGGTGACCGGAATGCCGCCGGTCGCGAAGTATCCGAAGTGCCAGGAGACCAGCGGGAAGGTGGCGGCGGTGGCGGCGATCCCCGAGGCGAGGCCGGTGCGCAGCGCGGCGGGGAGGCGGACGAGCCGGCCCATTCGCAGACCCCGGCTCACCGGGGGAGAGAGCAGGACCAGGCCCGCCGCCCCCGCGAAGGAGAGCTGGAACGCCACCGAGACGATCGCGTCGGGGCGGGCCGCGAGCAGGGCGATGAAGGCCGTGGCGAGGGCGCCCAGCGACGAGACCCGGCGACCGAGCAGGCGGCCCGCGGCGAGCGCCGCCAGAATGAAGGCCGCGCGGGTGGCCGCGACCGGGGAGCCGATCGCGAGCACGTAGGCCCAGCTGCCGGCGGCGGCGGCCAGCGGCGCGCGGCCGGGACCGAGCCCGAGGCGGCGCGCGAGCAGGTAGAGGATGCCCGCGATCACCCCCACGTGGAACCCGGAAATCGCAAGCAGGTGGGCGATGCCGGCCCGCGCCCACTGGTCGCGCACCTCGCGCGGGAGACGCTCGCGGCGGGCCAGGATGAGCGCCTCGCCGAGGCCGGCGCGGGCCGGGTAGAGCGCGTCGAGGCGTTCGCGCACCAGGGCCCGGAGGCGCACGGCAACCGGGACGGCCCGGGCCGCCGCGTCCACGTCGAGGGAGCGCACCACCAGGGTGCCCGCGTATTCGGGCGGCATGCCCGGGCGCAGCGGGCGCGCGAGCCACTGGCCGCCGGCTACCAGCGGGGTGGCGGCCGGCGGGACGGAAACGTCTTCCCGGACGACCGCGCGCACCCGGGCGCGGCATCCCCCGGGAAGCCCGGAGCGGGCGAGGAACGGCGCCGCGCCCTCCCCGGGCACGCCCTCGAAAAAGCCGCGCAGCTCCAGGGTGGCGCCGTCCGGGATCGCGAGCTGGCAGCTGCGGGCGCGCGCCCCGGCCGAGGCGGTCGCGTGGAGCACCCCGCCGCACAGGGCCAGCAACAGACCGGTCGGAAGCACCCGCAGCCGGAGGCGGCCGATGGAACCGGACCGGAGCGCCGGTACGTCGGCGTCGCGCGTGGCGCCGCGGACGACGGGGGGCGTCCGATCGACAGCCCGAGACGGGCTGCGGGCGCCCGGCCGCGGGCGCTCCCATGCAAGTATGAGCCACCCGAGCAGCGATCCACCCACCACCGCCGGCGTGAGCCACGCCGGCAGATGAACCAGGGCCGTCCCCAGCCCGAAGGCCAGGGCCAGCCAGGCTACCGGGGGAATCCAGGTGTTCGGGAGCCCTCCTCGGCCAGCAGGCCGGAAACCGGTATGCGGCGATCGATCATCGGACCCGGAGTCCGCGTCGCGGGATCGGGGACCCGCACGCCCCCGGGAGACGGATTACGTATTTTACGCATTTTACGCATTATCCGCCTCCCCTTTCCCATCCGCATCGAAAAGGTCGCGCTGGGTCAGATCCGTGGCCCCCTCGGCGCGCGCCTCCTCGATGAGCCGGTCACGGAGGATCTTGCGTACGCGCAGATCGGTGTGGAGTCCGGCCAGGAGCATCACCAGCATGCCCGCCAGCAGCGCCGCGAACGCCACCATCGTGACCGGGAACCGGTAGAACTGGACGAACCCGAGGTCGAGCGTAATGCGCTGGTCCCCGTTATGCGCGGTAAACCAGATCACCAGGCCGACGAAGGCCGCCACCCCGGCCAGCGCGAGCCATCTGCTCAAGTCGGCTCCGCGGGATGGTACCCGTTGTCGGCATGGGACTCGTCGTCGAGCCACCGGCCCCTGAACGTGGCTCCGGTGGTGCCGGTGAGTTCGACGGTCGCGTACGCTCCGACGAGGCTCGGGGGCGCCGAAAACGCCACCACCTTGCCGCGCCGGGTGCGGCCCAGCATCTGCCCCGGACCGCGCGCCTCCCTTTCGACCAGCACCTCCTCGACCCGCCCCACCTCGGAGTGGTTGATCGCGGTCTGGATGGATCGGGCCACCTTGATCAGCTCGCGCAGGCGGGCCGCCGCTTCGCCGTCCTCGATGAACCAGTCCGCCGGCATGCGGGTCGCGGGGGTGCCCTCGCGCGGCGAGTAGCGGTAGGTGTAGACGTCGTCGAAGCGAACCGTGCGCAGCAGTTCCAGGGTGTCCTCGAAGTCGCTCCGGGTCTCGCCCGGGAAGGCACAGATGATGTCGGTGGACAGGGCGATGTCGGGGATCGCCTCGCGCACCATCTCCACCCGCTCGAGGAAGCTCTCCACCGAGTAGCGGCGCAGCATGCGCTTCAGCGTGCGGTTGTTCCCGGATTGCGCGGGCAGATGCAGTTGCTCGCACACCGCGGGCTCGGAAGCCATGACCTCCACCAGATCAGGCGTGACGTCGTTCGGGTGCGGCGAGGTGAAGCGCACGCGCCGGATGCCGGGGATGCGGGCCACGCCCTCGAGCAGGCGGGCGAAGCTCCAGTCCCCCCGGGCGTACGAGTTCACGGTCTGTCCCAGCAGGGTGACTTCCGTGACGCCGGTGGCGGCGATGCCCCGGATCTCCGCCAGGACCTCCTCGGGACGACGGTTCTTCTCGGGGCCGCGGACATAGGGAACGATGCAGAAGGTGCAGCGGTGATCGCACCCCCGCTGGATCGGAACCCACGCCGAGATGCGCGAGGTGCGGCGCTGTTCGAGGCCTTCGTAGTTCTCGGCCGGGTCCAGGGAGAGGACCGAAAGGCGCCGGCCGGGCTCGGCGAGGGCGTCGAGCCGCTCGGGGAGTTCGCGGTATCCGTCGGGCCCCATCACCAGATCGACGTAGGGAGCCTGTTCGAGCAGCGTGTCGCCCATGCGCTGGGCCATGCAGCCGGTGACGCCGATCACGAGATCCGGGTTGTCGCGCTTCAGGCCGTTCAGCTGCGACACCCGGCCGAGGACGCGCCGTTCCGCGTGCTCGCGGATGGCGCAGGTGTTCACCAGCACGACATCGGCCTGCCCCGGGGTTTCGGCCACGGCGTAGCCGCGCCGCTCGAGAATGCCCGCCATCAGCTCGCCGTCGCTGATGTTCATCTGGCACCCGTAGGTCTCGATGTAGACGCGCTTGCGGGCAGCCGCAGCGGGTTCGCCGGGAGCCACCGGCAGCCGGACGGCCGAAACGGACGCCGCCGGGGCGGGGCGGGCCCTGGCTCCCATCAGAAACTCGATGCCCGGAAGGAGAACGTGTAGCGCGAGAAGGACTCCGAAATGGAATCCGTGGCGCGCGTGCCCCTCTCGTACGAGAAGTCGAATGCGGCGATGATCAGGTCTTCGGTCTCGAGCAGGTTCCAGCCGAAGCCGGCGGCGAAGCCGCTTTCGGTCGGGGTCGAAGCGTCGATGGAGAAGGGCAGCTCGGCCCTGCGGTAACCGACCCGGACCGGGAGGCTGCGGCCGAACAGGCCCATCCCCGACCACTCCATGCCCCCTCCGAAGGTGGTCACGGCGCCGCGCGCGGCCGCCCCCGCGCCCGATTCGCTCGGCGTCCAGTTGGATCGCCCGAAACCGAGGGTGGCCGCCACCACGGGGGTGAGCATCGCGCTCGCTCCGACGCGGAATTCCGTGGGGAGTTCGAAGCGGGCCTCCCCGCCCTCGGTCTGCCCCACCGGGGTCGCCTGCAGGTCGCCGGACCAGGTCAGGCTGCCGGAGATTCGCAGGAAGTCGCGGAAGTCCCACATGGCGCCCAGCCCGAAGGTCGCGCCCGTCATTTCCCAGCGTCCGCGCTCCCGGAAACGGTCGCCGGATACCTCGTCGTCCTCCTCGACGACGCCGATGGTGCGCGAGAAGCTCCGCACCTGGGTCCCGGTGTGGAAGCCGAGGTTCGCCGCCACCGAAAAGCCTCCGCCCAGGGCGCGCGCGAAGCCGACGCGGGCCGCGCCCACGCTGCCATCGGACTCGTAGGTGTCGGCGACATCGATCGAGTCCTGCTCCTGGACGAGGCGAAGACTCCGCTCGGCCTTCCAGTTCTGTTCGAGGAGGCCGCCGTAGGACAGGGTGGCGACCCCCCAGTTGCGCACCGGATAGGACAGGGCCAGCAGGGGAAAGCGCGTGCCTTCGATGGGGACGCTCTGGTCGCCGATGGTCGCCGCGCCGCGGCTGGGCTGGATGGTGACGGAGATGGTGGGGACGGTGAGCCCGCTGGCGCGGGCCGGATCCGTGGGAAGCACGGCGCCGCCGAAGAGACCGATGCCCACCGACCCCATCGCGCGCGATCGCCCGTCGAGCGCCTCCAGGGGAATGCCCAGGCCCTGGCTGCCGATGAGCGACTGGGCGACGAGCGGCCGGGGCGCAACGAGTGCGAGAAGCGCGAGGACGGCGGCGGTGAAGGGCGCCGCGGCTGCCACCCGGGCGGCGATGCGGGAACGGGCGCGGGCGTTCATCTCATGCTCATCCCCGAGAGCTGGCTGACGAGGATGCGAAGCAGCGGCGGCGAGCTCGAGTCCGGCCCCAGGAACCGCATCAGCTCGAAGCTCTGAGGTTCGATGGCGGCCAGCAGCGCCAGCGTGTTGGGCGCCGGAACGCTGTCCTCGGTCATGCCCCGCGCCAGATCCCTGACGAAGCTGGTGATGGGGATCTCGACCACGCTGCCCTCCTCGCCGGAGAAGGCCTCCGGGGGCACCTGCGCGACCGGGACGTGGATCGAGTTGCCCAGGGGCGCGCGCGGCAGGTATTCGGGCGAAGGAATCGGGCGGGCGTCGACGAAGAGCGTGTCGGTGGGGCGGAGCGCCGCGCCGGTGGGCCCCGGGGTCAGGACCAGCGCCGCCTGGGTGATGCCGTCGGCGGTGAGGGGAAGGGTACACCCGCCCGAGGGACAGTTCTCGTCCACGAGGGGGACCGAGGCCGGCAGCTGCACCTCGAAGACGGTGCGCCAGGCAGGGGCGCCGCCGATCTGCAGCGCGCCCTCGGGCAGGGAGGCGACCGGGTCGTAGATGAAGGTCAGGTGTTCGGCAAAGGTGTCCGTGGTGACCATCGTGTCCGACCGGATCGACGGCAGCGCGTCCATGACCAGGTTGGCCGAACGCACCTTCACCCGCGCCCCGGGGGTGACCATCCGCACGAGCATGCCGCGGGCCTCGTCCTCGGTATCCCACGCCTTGATGACGAGGGTATCGATGGCGAAGAAGGCGGAGTCGGATTCCGCCGGATCCCACACCGCGGTGGCGATCGGCGTGGCGTCCCCGCCGCCGGGGCCGGCCCAGGGCACCTGTTCTCCGAGGGTGTCCACGGCGTGGACGAAGGTGGCGGAAGGCGGATGCCAGCGCTCGCTGATGAGCGATGCGGACAGGGTCACGGGTTCGGAGGGTGCGGCCAAGGTATCGAAGCGGAGCACCGCGCGCCCCCCGACCAGCGTCAGGTTCGGGTCGGTCACCGTCGTGCCGGCGGTGTCGCGAATGCTCGCGGAGCGCGGGATGGGACCGAACCGCACCAGCGTGCGCGCCTCCAGGTCGTCTTCGCCGAACTCGGTGGCGACCAGGGGAACGGCCACGTCGGATGCGCGTCCGAAACCGCCGAACACCTGGACCCCGCGGGCGAACTGGTCGTGGGAGAGATGGACCTCCGAGGTGACCACCGTGACCGGGAAGGTCAGGCCTTCGACCGAGGTGGGCGTCTCGTACCCGCAGGCGCCGGCGAGGATCGCGGCCACTGCGGCCAGCGCGCGGGCGGCGGATTTCAGCCGGAAGGGCGCGGGCAGAAGCGTCGCCAGGCTCCAGTCGGCGGTTCCCTCCGGGGATTCGGAGCGGATGGAGAGCCCGGGCGCGAACTCGGCGAGGGCCTGGCGGCACAGTCCGCAGGGCGAGGCAGGCGGCCCGGACGAGGTGCTCAGGGCGATTCGGGTGAATGACCGGTGGCCACGAGCCACGGCCGCGGCCAGCGCCGAGCGCTCGGCGCACAGGGTGAGGCCGTAGGAAGCGTTCTCCACGTTGCATCCCGAGAAGACGGCGCCGTCCGCCGTCTCCAGCGCGGCACCCACCTGGAACCCGGAGTAGGGAGCATAGGCGCGCTCGCGCGCGGCGCGCGCACGCTTGAGAAGTCGCTCGAAGGCGTCCGTCATGCTTGCCAGATCCGCGGAAGTCGGCCGGTCAGGCCGGTGAGGACCTCGTAGTTGATGGTGCCGGCCCGATCCGCCACCTCTTCGACCGTGATCTCCTCATCCCGGTCGGAACCGATAAATGTAACGATATCGCCGGCGCGCGCGTCGGGGACGCGCGAGATCTCTACCACCGTCACGTCCATGGAGGTCCTTCCGACCAGGGGAACCCGCCGCCCGCGCACCAGGGCGTGCCCGCGGTTTCCCAGGGCGCGCGGCAGGCCGTCGCCGTACCCGATCGCGACGGTGGCCCAGCGCTCGGGCTCCCGCGCCACGTGGGTGGCCCCGTACCCCAGGGAGCTGCCGGCGGGCACGTCGCGCACCAGGGTGATGCGGGCGCGCACGGCCGCCACCGGAGCCGGCCGGGGCAGGTCGGGAGCGGATGCTCCCCCGTAGAGGAAGATGCCGGGGCGTACCGCGCTGGCCGCGTACCGGGGGCGGCGCAGGACCCCGGCCGAGTTGCAGGCGTGGACCCACGCACCCGCGGGCAGGGACAGGTGGCCGACGGCCTCCTGCAGGCGCGCCCACTGCCGGTCGATGGTGGCGGCGTCCTCGTCGGCCGAGTGGAAGTGGGTGTAGCATCCGCCCCAGCGGAGCGGGAGAGCGGCCAGCGCCGCCACTTCCCTTCCCCATGCCGCGGCCGAGCGCCAGTCGAGACCGGCCCTGCCCATCCCCGTGTCCACTTCCACGTGGAAGCTGGCGCGGCGCCTGCGCCGGGCGGCCTCGGCGGCCAGGGCGCGCACGCCGTCCAGGTCGGAGAAGCACGGGGTCAGGCCGCCTTCCAGGGCCGCGGGAAGGGAGGAGGCGGGAGGCGGGGTCATCACCAGCACCGGGCGCTCGACCCCGAGCGCCCGCACCTCCAGCCCCTCCTCCACCGTCGCCACCCCGTAGCCGTCCGGCTCCTCGGCCTCCAGCACCGCCACCGCGTCGCGCACGCCCAGGCCGTACGCGTTCGCCTTGATCATCGGGACGACCGCGGCGGCGGCCCCGGCAGCCTGCCGGATGTGCGCCAGGTTAGCGCGCAATGCCGCGGCGTCGACCTCCACCCAGGCGCGTGAGCGGGGATCATCGGGCGTCCCCGTGCGGGAAGAAGAAGAGCGATCAGTCATGGACTGTAGTGCGATCTCCGGAAGCGAAAAACGGAACCGGCTCGACGCTCGCCGGCGCCCGAACCCGGTCAGCCCGGTGCCCGGCTGCAGTGCGGCGACTGCAGCGGGGACCCGGGCCCCGACGACCCGGCGAAAAGGTGTCGCCGCCGGGATCGAGGAGCAACAATTCGACAACCGACCGCGCCCGGTCGTCTGGACTTCTCCCCGAGGGTCCGGAATACTACTCCCGGCGGCACCGCCCGGGTTCGTTGCGAGCCGACGTTCGCACCGCGGACGACCACGGCGCACGGGCCGCCATCTCCAATTGCGCCATCCTCACGCGACACTGCCCCGAATATCGTGACAGCAGGCGACCATCGCATCGCGCACTCATCCGGCGCTGCGGCATCCGGCGCTGGGGCATCCGACGTCGCGGCATCCCACGTCGCGGCATCCGGCGCCCCGGCACCCGACGTCGCGGCATCCGACGCCCCGGCATCCGTCGGAATCGCCCCTTCGGAGGGTGCCCTCGACCGCGCGCTCGCCATCGTGGAGTTCCTGCGCGCGAACTGTCCCTGGGACCGGGCTCAGACGGCCGAGTCGCTCATCCCGTACCTCATCGAGGAGAGCCAGGAGGTGGTGGACGCGATTCGCTCCGCGGATGCCCGGGAACTCGAAGGGGAACTCGGCGACCTGCTGCTCAACGTGGCCTTTCAGATCGTGCTCGCCGAGGAGGCGGGGGCCTTCGACCGGGATTCGGTGGTGGATCGGCTGGAGGCGAAGATGAGGCGCCGTCATCCACACCTCTTCGGCGAAGGCGAGCGGGAGAACTGGGAGGCGCTCAAGGCCAGGGAACTCCCCCGCGACGAGAGCGTGCTCTCCGGGCTTCCCGCCGGGCTCGACCCGCTGCTGCGCGCCCATCGCATTCAGGAAAAGCTGAGCGGCATCGGCTTCGACTGGGAGGATGCCGGGGGAGCGCTGCTCAAGGTGGCCGAGGAGCTGGAGGAGATGCGAGTTGCGCTCCAGCGGGGAGATCCCGGGGAGGTGATGGACGAGGCCGGCGATCTCCTCTTCACGGCCGTCAACCTCGCGCGCCTCGCGGGCGTACATGCGAGCAACGCGCTGGCGCGCACCAACCGCAAGGTGGAAGCCCGCTTCCGGCGCGTGGAGGAGCTCGCGCGCGACGGCGGAGGGCGGGTGGCGGAGATGTCGCTGGAGGAACTGGACGCGCTCTGGGACGCGGTGAAGGCGGAGGCGCGGGTCAGGGCGTCAGGCGATTCATCAGCCGCGGGAAGGGAATGAGCTCGCGGATGTGCGGGCGTCCGGTCATCCACGCCGTGAAGCGCTCGATCCCGAGCCCGAACCCGGAGTGCGGGAAGGTGCCGTAGCGGCGCAGGTCCAGATACCAGCCGTAGGCTTCCGCGGGCAGCTTCTCCTCGTCGATGCGCGCCGCCAGCCTGTCGAGGTCGTCTTCGCGCTGGCTGCCGCCGATGATCTCGCCGTAGCCCTCCGGGGCGATGAGATCGTTGCACAGCACGGTCCGGGGGTCGTCCGGGTTTTCCTTCATGTAGAAGGCCTTCGCGCCCTTGGGGTAGTTGTAGACGAAGACCGGGCGGTCGAAGTGCTCCGCGATGCGGGTCTCGTCGGCGCCGCCCAGGTCCGCGCCCCACCGGGTGTCGCTGCCCGCCTCGCGCACGATCTCCACCGCCTCCGTGTAGCTGACCCGCGGGAAGGGCGCCTGGATGCGCTCGAGGGCCGAGCGGTCGCGGCCGAGCACCTCCAGATCTCCGGCGCACCGCTCCAGCGTGCGCCCGACCAGGTAGACCACCAGCTCCTCCTGGAGGCGCATGTTGTCGTCGGAGTCCGCGAAGGCGACCTCGGGCTCGAGCATCCAGAACTCGGTCAGATGGCGCCGGGTCTTGGACTTCTCGGCGCGGAAGGTGGGACCGAAGCAGTACACCTTGCGGAAGGCGGGGCACGCCGCCTCCACGTACAGCTGCCCCGTCTGCGCCAGGAAGGCGCGGTCGCCGAAGTATTCGGTCTCGAACAGGGTGCCCGCGGATTCGCCGATCGCGCCGGTGAGGATGGGGGTGTCGATGCGGACGAAATCGCGCTCGTGCAGGAAGTCGTGGATGCCCTTCTCCACCTCCGAGCGGATGCGCAGGCCGGCGCGCTGGGCCGAGGAGCGCAGCCAGAGGTGCCGGTAGTCGAGCAGGAACTCGACCCCGTGCTCCTTGGGCTGGATGGGGAAGTCCACCGATGCCCCCAGCAGCCGGACGTCCTCCACCAGGAGCTCGTAGCCGCCCGGCGATCGCGCGTCCTCCTGCACCGCGCCGGTGACGGCCACGCAGGATTCCTGCGAGAGGGCGCAGCCGAGCTCCCAGGCCTCGGGGGAGAGCTGCTTGCGCAGCAACACGCCCTGCACCAGGCCGGTGCCGTCGCGCACAACCAGGAAGGCGACCTGGCCGTGCACGCGCACGTGCTCGACCCAGCCGCGTATCGTGACGCTCCGGCCGACGCTGGCCCCGAGTTCGCGTACGACGGTTTCGGGGGAAGCCATGGTGGTCTCCTGGGGTGGAATCGACTCGGGAACGACGGTCTGCGGGCGCGGGCCGTCGGTGGCTGGCAGCGCGCGGACGGACTGCTAGTCTGTCATGGCCGGGGCGTCAAGTCCAACCGGCCGGCCCGTCCTCGCTCTAACCCACCGAGCGGAGCTGCAGGCGGTCGCCGAAGCGGGTGGTGAACAGATGGCGCCGCATCGCGTTCCCGGGGGCGAGCAGATCGGGGTCGCGGTCGATGGTCGCGCGGGCGTATTCGCGGGCGGTGCGCATGAGGTCCCGGTCGAGGGCGAGGTCGGCGAAGCGCAGGACGGGCCGCCCATGCTGCTGCGAGCCGAAGAAGTCCCCTTCCCCGCGCATGGCCAGATCGGCCTGCGCGATCGCGAACCCGTCGTGCGTGCTCCGGAATACCTTCAGGCGTTCGGCGGCGGCCTCCTCCGCGTCGGCGATGGCGACGCAGTAGCTGCGGTCGGCCCCGCGCCCGACCCGGCCGCGGAGCTGGTGCAGCTGCGAGAGGCCGAAGCGCTCGGCGTTCTCGATGAGCATCACGGTGGCGTTCGACACGTCGATGCCCACCTCCACGACCGAGGTGGCGACCAGCACGTCCAGCTCGCCGGCGAGGAAGGCGCGCATCACCGCGTCCCTCTCCTCGCCGGGAAGCTGGCCGTGGAGGAGGCCGACCCGGAAGTCCGGAAACTCCTCCGCGCGCAGGCGCTCCCACTCCTCGGTGGCCGAGCGCAGCTGCAGCTTGTCGGACTCGCCCACCAGGGGATGGACGATGTAGACCTGGCGTCCCCGCGCCACCTCGTCCCGCACCAGCCGGTACGCCTCGGCCCGGCGTGAGGGCCGCAGCCAGCGGGTCTCCACCGGCTTGCGCCCGGGGGGAAGCTCGTCCAGCACGCTCAGATCCAGATCCCCGTACAGGGCGAGCGCCAGCGTGCGCGGGATGGGGGTCGCCGACATGATCAGGGTGTCGGGAGTGGGGTCGCGCTGGCTCAGGACCATGCGCTGGCGCACCCCGAAACGGTGCTGCTCGTCCACCACCACCAGTCCCAGGCGGGCGAATTCCACCGACTCCTGGATGAGCGCGTGGGTGCCGGTCACCACCTTGCCGCCACCATCGGCCAGGGCGGCGAGGACGCGGGCGCGCTCGCCGGTGTCGGTGCGCCCCGTGAGCAGCAGCGTCTCGACCCCGAGCGGGCCGAGGAGGCGCCCCAGGCTGCGGGCGTGCTGTTCGGCGAGCAGTTCGGTGGGGGCCATGAGGGCGGCCTGATGCCCGCCCTCCACCGCGAGCAGCATCGCGAAGACGGCGACGATGGTCTTCCCCGACCCGACATCCCCCTGAAGCATGCGGTTCATGCGGCGGTCCGTGGTCATGTCCGCGTAGATCTCGCGCAGCACCCGGGCCTGGGCTTCGGTCAGGCGAAACCCCAGCGACTCGTGCAGGGGGCGGATGAGCCGGTTGGTGCGGCGAAACCGGATGCCGTTGACGGCGGTGGTGCTCCTGTAGCGGGCGTGGGCGTGCATGAGCTGCAGAAAGTAGAGCTCGTCCCAGGCGAGGCGCTTCCGGCCCCGCTCGGCGTCCTCGAGGCTCTGCGGCGCATGCAGGCTGGAGAGCGCCCGGGCAAGGCCCGGGACGCCGATCTCGCGGCGTTCCAGGGGAGAGAGATACTCCTCCTCCTCCACGTGCCGCAGGAGCGTGGGCAGGTTGCGCTCCAGCAACTGGCGCAGCACCCACTGGGGTACGGACTCGGACGCCGGATAGACGACGAAGATCGTGCCGCGGGCCCCGGCATCGTCGCCCTCGGAGGCGCCGCCGCGGCCGCGGCCGGATTCCAGAATGGCGAACTCGCGGGGCTGGATCTGGCGGCCGTGAAAGAAGCGCACGGTTCCGGCGGCGAGCAGAAGGTCTCCCTTGTGGATCCTGCGGTCGAGCCAGGGCTGTCCGGGCCAGGCGCAGGTGATATGGCCGGTCTCGTCCTCGATCACCGCCTGGAAGATGCGCAGGCCCTTGCGGGTGGGGATGACCCCGGAGCTGCGCACCCGCCCGACCACGACGGCGGAGTCCCCCACTTCGAGCCCGGCCACGGGCTGAACCGTGGAGGCGTCCTCATAGCGCCGGGGCACGTGGTAGAGCAGGTCGCGGGCCTTGCGGATGTCCAGTCCGGCCAGGTGCTCCGCGCGCCTGGGACCGACCCCCTTGAGGTACTGGACCGGCGCGTCGAGCCTCGAGAAGCTCATGCCGGGGATCCGAAGACGCCCTCCAGAAACGCGTTCGCGTCAAAGGGCTCGAGGTCTCCGGGGCCTTCGCCGACCCCGACCAGCTTGACCGGCAACCCGAACTCCTGCCTGAGGGCCACGACGATGCCGCCGCGCGCACTGGAATCCATCTTGGCGAGAAGAATCCCGCTGGGACTCACCGCGTCCCGGAAGGCGCGCACCTGGGCGAGCGCGTTCTGCCCCACGGTGGCGTCGAGCACGATCAGCGTCTCGTGGGGCGCCCCCGGAAGTTTGCGGGCGATGACCCGCCGCACCTTGGCGAGTTCGTCCATCAACCCGGTGCGGGTGTGGAGGCGCCCTGCGGTGTCGACGATCACGATGTCGACGCCGCGCGCACGGGCCGCGTCGATGGCGTCGAAGGCGACCGCGGCGGGATCTCCGCCCGGCTGTCCGGCCACGAAGTCGGCGCCGGTGCGGTCCGCCCAGATGCGCAGCTGGGAGATCGCGCCCGCCCGGTAGGTGTCCGCCGCGGCGAGCAGGACCTTCCTGCCCCGGGCAGCCAGGACGTGCGCCAGCTTGCCGGCGGAGGTGGTCTTCCCGACCCCGTTGACCCCGACCATGAGGTAGGCGGCGATTCCCTGCGGGGGCTCCAGGAGAGGGAAGGCGGTTTCCGTCCGGGTGCCCGCCGGGGTCGGCCCGCGGGATGCCTCCGGAACCAGGATCTTCGCCACCTCGGCGCGCAGGGCGATGCGCAGCCCGTCCGGGCCGCGGATCCTCCCGCGCCGGTCGAGCGCTTCGACGCGGTCCACCAGCCGCAGCGCGGCCTCCACGCCGAAGTCGGCGGCCAGCAGCCGGTCCTCGAGGTCCTCGAGCGTCTCGGCGTCCAGGCCGCGGGCGGACGGGCGGAAACCCGGGAGGGCGAGGCCCACGACCCTCCGCCACAGCGACCCGCGCGTACCCCTCCCCTTGCGGGTCAGCCGGCCCGGGGGCGTCACAAGGGCTACCGGAGCCCCTTGCGCCGGCGGCCGATCCACTCTCCGCACAGCAGCGCCAGGACGAGAATGAAGGGCACCGGATGGGTGCGCAGCGGACGGCCCGCGGCCGCGCGCGCGCCGGCCTCGACCGCCTCTCCGCCCGGGGCGCCGACGACGGGCGGCAACCTGAGGTCGCCGGTGTAGCGCTCGACGTCGAAGCGCCCGCTCGCTTCCTCGCCTCCGGCCACCGGAGAGAGCACGAAGTCGTAGGCACCGGGGTCCATCGGCGCGGTCGTGAAGGTCTCGGTGGAATCAACGGTCACCGTGCGCTCGACCACGCTTTCGCCGTCGCGGACGAGGCGCAGGCCGAGGTCCTGTCCGGCCAGTCCGGGGGCCTGCCAGCGCACGGGGCTCCCGCGCGCGATCACCGCCTCCGCGGGACCGGGCGGACCGGCGGTGGCAAGCCGCTCGCCGGCGAACAGCCAGTTCGCCACGCCAGCCCACAGGGACCGGTAAGCGCGGCGCGGCGTCCCTTCGCGGGCGGCCCAGCGCCAGTAGCCCTCGGCCAGTGCGACGCCCAGACGCCTGCCCTCCTCGGCGACCAGGACGAGGGCGGCCTCGCCGGCGCCGCGCCCGCCGAGGTGGACCTCGAGCGCGACCGCGCCGGCGGAAGCGGTCGCGGGGTGGAGGGCTGTGAGGGGCGGCAGAGCCCCCAGGTCGAGGCCGGCGAATTGCCCGGCCAGCGGCGAGGCGGGCAGGTCGGCGGAGACGTACCACTCGCTCTCGACCTCGCCCGCCACCGCCACCCCGCCCAGCGACGCCCCCGCCCGGTCGGCCGGAAAGATGAGCAGACGCGGTGCGCTCCGGGCGGCATCGCGCACCCAGGCCGGAGCGGCGGCGCCGACGCCGTGCAGCACCACGATGTCGGCGCCGCCGAGCATCGTGCCGACTTCACCCGCGGTGACCTCGTCCGCCACTTCCTCGCCGCGCGCGATCGGCAGGTAGCGCGACCCCGTGACGCGCAGGTAGCCGCGCGCCGGCAGCCCGGTCACGTCCTCCAGCACGGGGAGCAGGTAGCGGGGCTCCCAGTCCGGGCGCAGGGAGAGCAGGACCAGCCCGGCCTGCGGAGGCGCCACGCGCACATGACGCACGCGCCGGTCGTCGTCGGCAAACCCGTCTTCGTCGAGAACGACGGTGGCCGTATAGCGCACCATCCCCTCGGTCGCTGGTGCGGGAAGGTCGACCGCCGTGCGGGCGACCTCGCCGGGCGGGGGGATCTCCACCGGAACCGAGGCGACCAGACGGTCCTCCTCGCGCACCTCGATGCGGGCTGCGGTCCCGGGCGCGGCCTCGCCGAACACTGTGACCTCGGCGGCAAAGGGCGTTCCCCGCTCGGCACGCGCGGGTGTGTCAAAGTCGGCGACCCCGGCGTTCGTCACCGCCGGGTCCACCACTTCCAGGCGCGCCTGCAGCCCGGGCACCACCGGCAGACTGCCGAAGTCGGCATCGGTCAGGCGCCCGTCGCTCACCACCGTGACCGCGCGTGCGCCCGACTCGGCTGCCGCGCGCAGGGCCGGGAGCAGCCGGGAGGAGGTGGCCGTCGGCGCGCTTCCCTCGAGCTGGTCGGCGCCGCTCGCCGCCACGGCGTCCCCGAAGACCAGGATCCGACCTCCGCCGCCCGCCAGGCGCTGCGCCTCGCGAACCGCGTCCGACCATGCCGTTTCCCCGCCGGGAGGGCCGGCCGCCATGCTCAGGGAACCGTCCAGCAGCACTAGGTCGCCCTGGCCGATGCCGTCACCCGCGCCCGCCGGCAGGCGAGGATTCCAGATGAGCAGCAACACCAGGAAGATCGCCAGCGCCCTTCCCAGGGCCAGCAACCGGCGACCCGCCACCGGCAGTTCGCGGCGATGGTAGACCCAGAGGGAGAAACCGCATGCCGCCACCAGCAGGAGGGGCAGGGCAATCCAGGAAAACAGGCTCACTCTTTCGACCCGGCGTATGCGCCGGACGGGATCACTGCTCGTCCTGGGGCTCGACCCCGCCCTCGGCTGCTTCGGCGATGACCGAGGTGCCCGGCATGCCCTGGCGCGGAACGAACCCGGGGCTGGCGAGGAGCGCTCGTCCCTCCGCCAGCCACGCCTCCCACCGGGGCCACATGGCTTCCGGAATCGGATCGCCGGGAGGGGTGCGGATGTCGAGGGGATCCTCGACCTGGCCGTTCCGCCGCAGCTCGTAGTGCAGATGGGGCCCGGTCGCCAGCCCGGTCATGCCCACGAAGCCTATGGTCTGCCCCTGCCTCACCCCGGCCCCGACCGCCACGCCGGAGCCGAAGCCGCTCAGGTGCGCGTAGCGGGTCACGAAGCCGTTGCTGTGCCGGATTTCCACGAGGTTGCCGTAACCGCCGCTCCACCCACGGTGGGTAACCACTCCGTTGGCGGTCGCCATGACCGGCTCGCCGGTGTTGGCGGCGTAGTCGACGCCGTTGTGGGCGCGCCATGTCCGCAGGATGGGGTGGAAGCGGGCGCTCTGCACGCGCGAGGAGATGCGGCGATACTCGAGCGGCTTCAGCAGGAACTGCCGCTGAACCGACCTGCCCTCGGAATCATAGTAGGCCCCCTCGCCATCCCCGGAGACATCGAACCAGAATGCCCGATATGGCGTTTCCCGGTTGACGAACTCCGCGGCCATGATGCGTCCGTTGCCTCTCATGGACCCGTCGGGGCGGACGTCGCGCTCGAGGGCCACGCGATAGGCATCGCCTTGCCGAACCTGCCGGTGGAAGTCGACCTCCCACTGGAAGATCTTGTCGAGGCCGTCCATGAGCCTGGCCCGGTCGCCGGAGGGCATGAACTGCAGCGACGGGTTTCCCATCACGGCCATCCAGAGACTGGAGCGGATGGTTCCCTCGACGAAGACCGTGTCGGTGACGACCGGAGTTCGCACCATTCGCGATGTCCAGCCGTCCATGGCGCGGCCCAGGTACACCGTCGAGTCCGGGCTGAGCCCGACTTCCACAGCCGTCAGCTCACCGTCCCGGCGGTCTCTCCAGTACACTACCGGGGTGCCCGCAATGAGACGGCGAGGATTGGCTCGCTCGCCGAAGGCCGCCAGCAGGGCGACCCGTTCACCGGCCGGGAGGGCGGCGGCGAGGAAGAGCGACCCCAGTGTCTGGCCCCGCCGCAGGCTGACCTGCTCGGCGATTTCCGGGGGCGCGGCCGCGACGGTAGCCAGCGTCCCGGCATCGTAGGTGACGGACCTGCCGGGAGCGAGCCATGCAGTCGCCCCCAACCCGAGGACGCCCAGCACGATGGCCGCCAGCGACGCGACCCTGCGATCCCGCGCCACGGGCGTCATCCCGCCCTCGCCCCCACGACGCACGGCGCCGTCTCCAGCCGGCGCCCCGCCAACCCCGCCCCCATCCGCTCTCCCCACAGCCTCACCGGGCAAGCGTCACGAAGGTAGGCAAATCGAGGATATCGACCGGGCCGCGGACGATGACGCGTTGCCGCTTCCGGGGCTGCACGGGCCTGGGGGTACCGGGAGTCCTGTTCATGCTCGCTGTACCTCTGCCTGTGACCGCCGCCGTCTGCAGGGCGGGCGCCCTTGCCGGGCGCGGGGACGGGTTCGGCGACGGCCTCCGGTCCAATCCGGATGGAGAGCCGTTGCTCGTCATCTCCGACCGCAAGGTACGGGGCGCCTCGGACCCGTTGCCGAACCCCGTGCCGATGACCGTGACCCTCACGCCCTCCTTCAGCTTGGGATCGTGGACCGCGCCGAAGATGATCTCGGCGTCGTCGCCGGCCTCTTCCTGAATGATACTAGAGATCCTGGTCACGTCGTCAATGGCGAGATCCATTCCGCCGGTGATGTTGATCAGGACTCCGTGGGCGCCCTTGAGGGATACGTCGCCCAGCAGCGGAGAAGAGATGGCCTTGCGCGCGGCTTCTTCGGCCCTGTGTTCCCCCTCCCCGAAGCCGGAACCCATGAGGGCCCCGCCGCCGCAGGCCATCACCGTGCGCACATCCGCGAAGTCGACGTTGACCTCGCCGGCGACCCGGATGAGGTCGCTGATGCCCTGGGTGGCGTGCAGGAGAACCTCGTCGGCCTTCTTCAGGGCGTCCTGGAAGCTGGTTCCCTTGCCGACCACCGTCATGATGCGGTCGTTGGGGACGACGATGACCGTGTCCACCGCCTTGCGCAGCTCCTCGAGGCCCTGTTCGGCCTGCCGGAGGCGCTTCCTGCCCTCGAACGAGAAAGGCCGGGTGACGATGCCGATGGTGAGCGCACCCATCTCCTTGGCGAAGCGACCGATGATGGGAGCGGCTCCCGTCCCCGTCCCGCCACCCATGCCGGCGGTGATGAAGACCAGATCCGCCCCCTGAATCGCCTTGGTCACCTCGTCGGCGTTCTCGTGGATGGCCTGGCGTCCGATCTCGGGGCGGGCGCCCGCCCCGAGGCCGCGCGTCAGCTTCTTCCCGATCTGGATGCAGTTCGACGCCCTGGACTGACGCAGCGCCTGCGCATCCGTGTTCGCGGCGATGAGCTCCACGCCCTGGAGGTTCTCATCGACCATCCGGTTGACGGCGTTGCCGCCGGCTCCACCGCAGCCGACCACCTTCATGCAGGCGCTGGGGGCCGCGCTCTCGTCGTAGTCGAAGATCGTCATCTCTTCCTTCCTTGCTGGATGGATGTCTTCCCATTCCCGTTCCTCGCGCCGGGCAGGGGACCCTGCGCCCCCCACCCGGTACCGCTGTGCGCTCAGAAGAACTCCTTGAGCCAGGATCCAACCCTTCCGACCATTCCGGGGGTATGGGCCAGCGCCCCCTGTCCGGTCTTGGCAAAGCGGTCGGCTCCGTATTGCGCCACGCCGACGACCGTGGAGAGGCGAGAGCGGTTCAGCGAGTCGGCCAGCCCGCTCACGCCCGCGCCGGGCGTGCCGATGCGAACCGGCGTCCCCAGCGTTCTCTGTACCAGCTCACCGATCCCGTCGAGGGCGGCGACTCCGCCGGTCAGAACCACTCCCGTACCCAGCGGAGCGATCAGCTCCCGCGCATTCAGCTCCCGCTGATACCACGCGATGATCGCCGTCAACCGGTTCTCCAGGGCGTCCGCGACCGCGGCCCGGCCGATGCGTCGAGGTCTCGACGGCGTGGGCCCCGGGATGTCGATCGTGTCCCGGGAATCCACGAGCTCGGCCAGGGCGCAGCCGTGGTTCTCCAGCACGCGGCGCGCCTCCTCGTGCTGGATGTGAAGATGCTGGACCAGGTCCCAGGTCAGCGCGACCCCCCCGGTCGGCAGCATGTCCGTGTAGTAGGGCCTGCCGTCGACGAGAATCGCCATCTGGCTCGTGGCCCCGCCCAGATCCAGGACCGCGACCCCGATCTCCCTTTCGTCCTCCCGCAGGACGGCTCGTGCGGCCGCCAGCGGCTCCAGGATGAGCTTCTCCACCCGGTAGCCAGCCCGTGAGACCGCGCTGCGGATGTTGTTGGCGATCGCCGAGGCCCCCGTAACCAGGTAGACCTCCGACTCCAGGCGCGTACCCGGCATGCCGACCGGATGCAGGATCCCCGATGTACTGTCGACCGTGTAGCTCTGAGGGACCGTGTGCAGGAGCTCGCGGTCGTGGGGCAGCGCGACGGCGCGGGCCACCACATGCAGCCGCGCCATGTCGTCCGCCGACACCTCCGTGGAGGAGATGGCGACCACGCCGTGCGAGGGGAAGGTCTGAACCTGGTCACCGCTGATGCCGACATAAACGTTGGAAACGGTGCAACCCGCCATGAGCTCGGCTTCCCGCACCGCCTTGGCGACACGCTCGGTCATCTCCTCGACATCCTGCACGACATCCCGATGCACGCCGTTGGTGTGTACCTGCCCGACACCCAGGACCTCGATCCAGTGTGCCGGATACTGGCCTCTCACCTCCGCGATGAGGGCGGTGGTGCGCGTCGCGCCGATATCGAGTCCCGCCACCAGATGGGAAGGCATCTTCATCGCCTCCCGTTGTCCGGCCCGGCCGCGGACGCGTGCCTCACGACCACCTGATCGTGGAAGCGCAGGTCGGCCACGGTGACGGTTCGGTCCGGGGCTCGCGCGACGGCGTCGGCCAGGGCCGCAATTCCCTGGCGCAGACGCCGCACGCTCAGCGGGGGTTCGAAATGCAGTACGGCCTCGGTCTCCGAGAAGCGGGCCGTCAGGGTCCCCTGCGCGGTCCAGGCGATTTCCGAGACGGAATGCGCGAAGTCGGGATGCAGCTCGCCCAGCCGATGCACCTCCGCGGCCATGGCCTGGATCTGCTGGTGTTCCGTGACCGCCAGCGTGCCGGCCTGCGCCTCCATGGGACGCAGGATGGGCAGGTCGAGGCGGTGCAGGGCGGGATCGAGGGGGATGTACTCCCCCCCGGGATCGACGGGATTCAGGGCCGGCGTCGCCACCAGGGCGACCGGCCGGCGCTCCCGGATGACGATCTCCACGGTGTCGCCCGGGAGGGTTCGGACCGTGGCCTCTTCGATCAGCCGATGGGTGCGCAGGCGCCCTTCGAGCGACCGCGCCCCCCCGCGCTCGTCCTCGTAGACCGGAATCCACTGGCGGATTTCCTCGGAGTCGAGATAGCGCACACCCCGAACTTCCACGGCGGAGACGCGGAATCTGGCAAAGCGCGCGAGAATGTCGGGACCGTCGCCCAGGGCAGCCACCGTGGCTGCCGCGAGCATGAGGGGAACGGTCAACGCGAGCAACCTACGCATCGGGTCCTCCCAGGCGGCGAAGGAGCGCGGGACCGGTGGACTCGATCGATCCGGCGCCCAGAGTCAGGCATACGTCCCCCGCGCGAAGGCTGCCGGCCAGGGCGGTGGGGAGCGTGGTCATTTCCGGGTGGTAGCGCGTATCCCGTCCCCCCGCCGCGGCTACCGCCCCGGACACGAGTTCGCCCGTGATGCCCGGGATGGGCGCCTCGCGCGCGGGGTAGACATCGGCAACCCAGACCTGGTCCGCCGCCGCGAGGGCCTCGCCGAACTGGCCGGCGAAGTCCCGCGTGCGCGAAAACAGGTGAGGCTGGAAGACGGCCACCAGGCGGGCTCCGGGGAAGCTGCCGCGCGCGGCCGCGAGCGCCGCCGCGATCTCGGTGGGATGGTGTGCATAGTCGTCCACCACGGTCACCCCGCGCTCGCAGCCGAGCTGCTCGAAGCGGCGGCGCACCCCGCTGAAGCCCGCCAGCGACCGGCGGATGTCGCGCCACTCGACGCCCATCCCGCGCGCGGCCGCGGACGCGCCCAGGGCGTTGAGCAGGTTGTGCCTGCCGGGGATGGGGATCGACACGTCGCCCCGGTCCCGTCCGCCCTCGAAGATGCGCGCCCGGGTTCCGCCGGAGCCGGTGCGCACCCGCGTCGCCCGCAACTGGGCGCCCGCGCTGAAGCCATAGGTGGAGGTGCGGGCGTCGAGACCGGCCAGCAGCTTCGAGGCTCCCGGATCGTCGGCGCAGACACATACCGTGCCGTCCGCGGGCACCGCGCCCACGAAGGTGAGGAACGCGCGGCGCAGGTGTGCGAGGTCGCCGTAGGTGTCGAGGTGATCCGCCTCCAGGTTGGTGACCAGGGCCGTGCGGGGCGCGATGTGGTGGAAGGAGCGGTCGTACTCGTCGGCCTCGACCACGTACAGGTCGCCGCGTCCGTAGCGCAGGTTGCCCTTCCACCCCGCGACCCGTCCCCCGACCAGCCCGGTGGGGTCCCGGCCGGCCGCCGCCAGGATCTCGGTGGCGAACGCGGTGGTGGTGGTCTTGCCGTGGGTCCCGGCCACCGCCACGACCGTGCCCGGGTTGACCCACTGCCCGAGCGCCTCCGCCCGCTTGACCACCGGGATGCCCCGCTCGTGCGCCGCGCGCACCTCCGGGTTGGACGGGCTGATGGCGGAGGAGACCACGACAGCCGAGACGCCAACCAGGTGATCGGGGTCGTGGCCGATGGCGACGGGAATGCCCAGCGCCTCGAGCGACCGCGCGCTCAGGCCGCGCCGCAGGTCGCAGCCGGTCACTCCGTAGCCGGAGCGGTGGAAGAGCTCGGCCAGCGCGCACATTCCCGCGCCGCCGATGCCCATGAAGTGCACCGTGCCCTCGCGCGCGCGGTCGCGCAGACCCCGGGCGCTCATGCGGCCTCCCCGGAAACGGTCACCGACCGCGGCCCCCGCGGGAGCAGCCCGGTGAGCGCGGCGGCGATGTTGGCGGCCGCGTCCGGCCGGGCTCGCTCGCGCGCCGCCCGAGCCATCGACGCCACGCGGCGGTCGTCGCCCGCGAGGTCGACCATGGCCGACCAGAGGGCGCGCGCGTCCGTCCCGGCCTCGGGGAGGTGCAGCGCCACGCCCGCGTCCGCGAGCGCCCTGGCGTTGCGGGTCTGGTGATCTTCGGCCGCGGTGGGCAGGGGGAGCAGGATCGCGGGCAACCCGTGGACGAGGAACTCCGAGGTGGCCATCGCCCCCGCCCGGCTCACCGCGAGGTCCGCCGCGGCGAGTGCGCCCGGCATGTCGTGGATGTACGGCACCAGCCGCACCCAGTCCGGCGAGCCGGCCCGGGCCAGTTCCCGGGACATCGCGGAGAAGTGCGCCGGGCCGCTGGCCCAGAGCAACTGAAAGCCCTCCGGGCGCTCCGGCGTGCCGAGCACGGCCTCCGCAATCCGGCGGTTGAGCACCGCAGAGCCCTGGCTGCCTCCCACCACGAGGCCCACCCGCCCCTTCGGCGCCAGCCCGAAGCGACGGCGCGCCTCACCGCGCCCGATCCCCTCCGGGGAACGCACGGGATTCCCGCTCACCACCGCCCGGTCGCGGGCCCGGCGCGGAATCACCTGCTTTGCCTCGGGATACGCGAGGTGGATCTGGGCCGCGTGCCGGCTGAGCAGTCGCGTGGTGACGCCCGGCAGGCTGTTCTGCTCCTGAAGCGCCAGCGGAATGCCCATGCAGGCGGCCACCAGCCCCGACGGAGCGCACGCGTATCCGCCGGTGACCACCACCAGCTCGGGGCGCAGTCGCCGGAAGATCTCGAAGACCTCAAGGACGCTGCCGAGCAGCGACTGCATCACCATGGCGTTGTTCCACAGGTGCCGGCGGTCCAGCCCCTCCACCTCCACCAGCGCATAGTCGAGGCCACAGTCCGGGAGCACGCTCGCCTCCACGCCGCGGCGCGAACCGATGAAGTAGGGACGGATGTCGGGTCTCAGCGCGGCGAGTTGACGGGCAAGCGCGAGCGCGGGGTAGAAATGCCCTCCCGTGCCGCCGCCGGAGAAGACGACTACGCTCGACTCGCGCCTAACCATGACCCGGCCTCGGATTGTGGGGGATGCCCCGGGCCACGGACAGCAGGATGCCGATCGCGGCCAGGGTGACCACCAGGTTGGAGCGTCCGTCCGAAATCAGGGGAAGCGGGAGTCCGGTCGCCGGCAGCAGGCTCAGGTTGACGCCCATGTGGAGGAACGCGTGCAGGGCGATGAGGCTGGTGCAGCCGACCGCCAGCAGCTCCCCGAACAGATCGGCCGCGCGGCGGGCGATGCGGAAGCCGATCACGATCAGGGCGACGTAGGCGCAGACCAGGAGAGCGACCCCGATCAGTCCCCATTCCTCCCCGATCAGGGCGAAGATGAAGTCGTTGTGCGCCTCCGGAAGGAATCCGAACTTCTGCTGCCCCTCGCCGAACCCCACCCCGCCGATCCCCCCCGAGCCGATCGCGATCAGCGACTGGTGCACCTGGTACCCGGCGCCGGAGGTGTGCGCTTCCGGGTTGAGGAAGGCGCCGAGACGCATCTCGCGAAAATCGGTCGCGAACTGGTGCAGAACGACCGGCGCGGCGAGCACGCCGAGGAAAGCGAAGTGCGCCAGGCGTGCGCCCGCGGCGAAGACGATGATGCAGCCGAGCATTCCGATCAGAGCCGCCGTGGAGAAGTCCGGCTCGAGAAGGACGGGCACCAGCATGGCGGCCCAGATCACGAGGAAGGGGCCGAGTCCGCGCGTGAGGCTCCGGAACAGATCCTGTTTCTTCACCGCCAGACCCGCCGTCCACACCAGGGTCGCCAGCTTGGCCGCCTCCGACGGCTGGAAGCTCGCCGGGCCCACCTGGAGCCAGCGGCGCGCCCCGTTCCGCTCCGGCGCGAAGGACTCGGTGCCCGGGAGGATGATGAAGACCAGCAGCAGCCAGGCTGCCAGCATCATGGGCCACGCCAGCGACTGCCACTTGTCGTATGGAATCCGCGAGAAGATCAGAAGAAAGACCAGCCCCGCGCCGGCACCGATGGCCTGGCGGACGACGAAATGGTAGTCGGGAAGTCCCTG
This sequence comes from Longimicrobiales bacterium, assembly GCA_965202805.1. GTDB lineage: Bacteria > Gemmatimonadota > Gemmatimonadetes > Longimicrobiales > Gaopeijiaceae > BD2-11. The sequence continues at coordinate 3,981,157 of OZ241869.1, read as the reverse complement.
CCGCTGTGCCAGGAAGGAGCTTGCGCTGTAGAGGGTCACCAGCCCGAACGAGAGCAGAAGCAGCGTCAGCGTCATGACCGCGGCGCCCTCCCACCGGCCGCTGAGACGGGCAGCCGCGAGCGGCCGGGCGTCGTGCACGGCGGGCGCGGGGTACGCGGGCGAGGTGGGTGAGGGGTACGCGGGCGAGGCGGGCGCCGGATACGCGGGCGAGGCGGGCGCCGGATACGCGGAGGTGGCCATGGCGGGCATTCAGACCTCCCCTCGCGCGAGCGCGGCGAACCGGTGCCCTCGCGCCTCGTAGTCGGAGAACAGGTCGAAGCTCGCGCAGGCGGGAGAGAGCAGGATGACGTCGCCGGGCCGGGCCTGTCGCGCGGCCTCATCGACCGCCGCATCGAAGTCGGTGTCGACGCGAACCAGGGACGCGGCCCCCGCCAGGGCCTCCTCGAGGCGGAAGCGGGCATCGCCATACGCGACCACGCAGCGGACCCGGCCCCGGATGGCGTCGGCGAGCGGTGCGAGGTCCTCTCCCTTGTCCTGGCCGCCGGCCAGAAGCACGATCGGCCGGCTGAAGCTGCGGACCGCGCCGCCGGCGGCGGCCACGTTGGTCGCCTTCGAGTCGTTCACCCAGAGGACGCCGTCGCGCTCGACCACCTGCTCCAGGCGGTGGGGCAGCGGGCGGAAGGTCCGCGCGGCCGCGGCGATGGCCCTCCTGCCGGCGCCGACCAGGCGTGCGACGAGTGCCGCGGCCATGGTGTTGGCGAGACCGGCGCGACCGGCGAGAGGCAGGTCGACGACCCGAATCACAGGCTCCTCGCTGCCGTCGAGAGCGAGCATCAGCCATCCCTCGCACGCGTACGCGGAGAGCACCCGCTCCCGCGCGCCGGCATCGGGACCCGTCGCGCCGCCCGCGTCGAAGAGAAAGCGCTCGCCCGGCACCTCGCCGGCCAGCGGCAGGGCGCCGGACACATTGTGCTCGAGCACCCACCGGCATCCCGGGTCTGCATTGGCGAAGAGCCGCGCCTTGTCGGCGTAGTAGGCTTCGCGGTCGGGATAGCGGTCGAGGTGGTCGGGCGCGAGGTTCGTGACCACGCCGATGTCCGGACGAAGACGGGAGATGGCGCCGAGCTGGTAGGAACTCATTTCAACCACCAGCCAGTCCGGGGGCGGATCTCGAAGCGCCAGCTCGCAGGCGGGGGGGCCCAGACCTCCCCCGATGTTGCCGCCCAGCCCCGTCGACACGCCCGCCTCCTCGAGCATCCGGGCCGCCAGCGCCGAGGTGGTGGTCTTGCCGTTGGTGCCGGTCACGGCGATCAGCGGGCTGCGGAAGAAGCGAAACGCGAACTCCGGCTCGGAGATCCAGTGCTCCCCCGCCTTGCCGAGGGACGAAAGCACCGGCGCCTGTGGCGGGATGCCCGGGCTGGCCACGACCACCTCGGACGCCGCGATCCGCGCCGGATCGTGGCCGCCCAGCCGGACGCACGCGCCCATGGCCTCCAGTTCCTCTGCGTGCGCGCGCAACGCGGGCGTGTCGGCATCGTCCGACACATGCGCCTCCCCGCCGTGCCGGAGCGCAAGCCGGGCGGCGGCCCGGCCGCTCGCTCCAAGGCCGACGATCGCGATGCGCTGCCCGCTCAGTGCCGCCATGAGGTTCCGCCGTACCGGAATGCGTAAAATGCGTAAAATACGTAATCTGCCTGAAATCCATCGCGATCTATCGGATCTTGAGGGTGCTCAGGGCGAGCATCGCGCAGAGCACGCCGACGATCCAGAAGCGCGTGACGACCTTGCTTTCCGGCCATCCGAGCTTCTCGAAGTGGTGGTGAACGGGGGCCATGAGAAAGATCCGCCGCCCCTCGCCGTAGCGCCGTGCCGTGAACTTGAAGTACCCCACCTGCCCGATGACCGAGAGCGCCTCCGCTACGAATACCCCCCCTACGATCACCAGCAGGAACTCGGACTTGAGGAGGATGGCCATGACGCCGATGGCGCCTCCCAGCGACAGGGAACCGGTGTCCCCCATGATCACCTGCGCGGGGTGCGCGTTGAACCAGAGGAACCCGATCGCCGCCCCGGCCAGGGCGCCCGCGAACACCGTCAGCTCCCCCACCCCGGGCAGGTAGAGCACGCCCAGGTAGGCGGAGGTGTCCACGCGCCCGATGAGGTAGGCGAAGATGCCGAAGGTGGCGGCCGCGATCCCGCACAGCCCGGCGGCCAGGCCGTCGAGCCCGTCCGTCAGGTTCACCGCGTTCGAGGTGCCGGAAACCACCGTGGCCACGAACAGCACGTAGACCGGCGGGAAGAAGACCGCCACCACCTCGGCGAAGAACGGTACGCCCGTCCAGGTCGCCGGGACGGGCCACACCGGGTAGAGCAGGAGGAACAGCCCCAGCGCCAGCCCGAAGGCCCACTGCCCGATCATCTTGTAGCGCCCCGCCAGCCCCGCGCTCGTCTTCTTGACCACCTTCAGGTAGTCGTCGAGAAAGCCGATGGCCCCGGTCCAGAGGAAGGTCGCGAGGACGACGACGATCGCCACGTTGGTGAGCTCGGCCCAGAGCAGCGTGGAGACGGTCGCGGCGGCGATGATCAGCGTCCCGCCCATGGTCGGCGTGCCGGCCTTCTTCAGGTGGGTCTCCGGACCGTTCTCGCGCACGACCTGTCCGAAACGCAACCGGGTGAGCCAGCGGATCATCGCCGGGCCGAGCAGGAAGGTGAGCACCAGCGCGGTCACCACGGCCCCGGCGGTGCGGAAGGTGATGTACGTGAACAGGTTGAAGCCGATATGCACATCGGTGAACCGGGGCAGGAGATGATACAGCATGGTTCACCTCGCCCCGTTTCGAGCCGCCGGGCCGAAGTCGGCCTCGATGAGCGGGACCAGACGCTCCAGCCGAACGCCGCGGGATCCCTTGAGGAGGATCAGCTCGTTGCCCTGCAGGTACCCGCGAAGCAGCGCGTATCCCTCCGCGGCGTCCGTGCTGGCGATCAGCGCCGTCTCCCTGCCCTGCCGTCCCGCCACGCGCAGACGTTCGGCGGCGGCGGCGAACTCGCCCAGCGCCAGCACCACGTCCACCGCCCGGGACAGGGCTTCGCTCAGGAGCTCGTCGTGCAGCGCCGCGCTCCGCTCGCCCAGCTCGAGCATGCTTCCCAGTACCGCGACCCTGCGCCCCGGAGAGGGAATAAGCCCAAGCAGGTCGAGGGCGGCGCGGACGCTTTGCGGGTTCGCGTTGTAGCAGTCGAGCAGGAGGGTGAGGTCGCCCGCGTGCAGCTGTTCGCCCCGCATGCCCTGCGGCCTGTATCGCTCGAGCCCGCGCACGGCCAGGCCGTGGGGTGCCTGCAGGAGGTCGGAGACGGCCAGCGCGATGAGGCCGTCGTAGACCGCGTGCCGCCCCGGCACCTGGAGGTGGACGCGCTGGTTGCGCCAGTCGAAGAAGTAGCGCCCCTCGGCGTCCGGATGCGGATTCTGGGGTCTCAGGTTGGCGTCGGCGGAGGCGGACCACCCGGCGACCCGCACGTTGGGATGAAGCTCGCGAGCCCGTTCGGGGAGAGCCGGCGGCTGGTCGCCCACCACCACCGCACCGCGTCCGTTCAACCCGGCGACCAGCGCCAGCTTCTCGCGAAACACCCCTTCCAGCGAGCCGAGCTTTTCCAGATGGGCGTCGGAGACGGTCGTCACCGCCGCGATGTCGGGCTCCGCGATGGCGGTGAGGGCCGCGATCTCGCCCGGCTCGTTGGTGCCCATCTCCAGCACGAGCACCTCCGCCGCATCCGGGGCTTCCAGAATCGTCAGGGGAAGCCCGATCCGGTTGTTGAGGTTGCCGGCATTGGCGTGCACCCGGTAGCTGCGCTGGAGGGCTCCCCGCAGGAATTCCTTGGTCGTGGTCTTTCCGGAGGATCCGGTGATGGCGACGACCTGGGCCGCGTGGCGGCGGCGGCGGTAGCGGGCCAGGTGTCCCAGCGCGACCAGGGTGTCCGGCACACGGTACACCGGCACCGGTACCCGGACGGTGACCGCCCGCGAGACCACCACCCCCGCCGCCCCCGCCGAAACCGCATCGGCCACGAAGTCGTGTCCATCGAAGTTCTCTCCCGCGATGGCCACGAAGAGCTCGCCCCCGGCCAGGGCACGCGTATCGGTGGAGATGCCCGCAAACGTGGTTCCGGCCGGCGCCGGCACATCCCGCAGGGAGAGCGCCGCCTGCACGCGCTCGTGGGTCCACCGAAACGCGGTCATGCGCCCTCCTCTCCGCCGGCGAGGTGGGCGAGCACGATCCGGCGCTCGTCGAAGGGCAGCTCCTCGCCGCCGATGAACTGGGAGGTCTCGTGCCCCTTCCCCGCGAGGACCACCAGGTCCCCGGGCGCGGCCAGGTCGAGCGCCCGCCCGATGGCGGCGCGGCGGTCGGCATCCCGTTCGTACTCGGCCCCGGCCATCCCCGCGACCACCTGGTCGATGATCGCTTCCGGGTCCTCGGTGCGCGGGTTGTCCGAGGTGACGACGGCCAGATCCGCCCTCTCGGCCACCGCCCGGCCCATCAGGGGACGCTTGGCGGCGTCGCGGTCTCCTCCCGCCCCGAAGAGGACGATGAGCCGGCCGCCGGTGAGGTGCCGCAGAGTATCCAGGAGGCAGGCCAGCGCGTCGGGGGTATGCGCGTAGTCGATGACCACCGGGCATGGGTGGCTGGCGACGAGCTCCATGCGTCCCGGGACCGCGGGCGCGCTCCCGAGTCCGTCGACGACCTCGTCCACGCGACGGCCGGCGGCCAGCGCGATGCCCGCCGCCGCCAGGGCGTTCTCCACGTTGAAGCGGCCCAGCAGGGGCATCGACACCGGCAGGGCGCTCCCCTCATGGGACAGCTCGAAGCGCGTGCCCGCGGGGCCGAGCTCGAGAGAGGTGGCGGTCAGCGCGGCAGCGGAGTCCACGCCGTAGGACAGCCGGGTCCGCGAGCCGCTCTCAAGGCGAACCCAGGCGGGCTCGTCCGCGTTCACGACCACGGTTCCCTCCGGAACCACCAGCTCGACCGCGCGCGCCTTGGCGGCCCGGTAGCCATCCATGTCGGGGTGGTAGTCGAGATGGTCGCGAGACAGGTTGGTGTAGGCGACGGCGTCGAGTTGAACTCCGTCGAGACGACGCTGGTCGAGGGCGTGGGAGGATGCTTCCAGCCCGACATGCCGAACTCCCGCATCCGCGAGGGACCGGATCCACGCGGAGAGTTGCACCGGCCCCGGCGTCGTGAGACCCGCCGTGCGCGGGCGCACGTCCCCGCCGGCGTCCACGAGGCCCAGCGTACCGATCGCGGCGGACGCCCCGCCGGCCCTCAGCAGGTGACGCGCCAGCAGCGTGGTCGTGGTCTTGCCGTTGGTGCCGGTGACCGCGTAGACGAAGAGGTCGCGGCACGGATTGCCGAAGAACTCGTCGGCGGCGAGCGCGCCCGCGAGGCGGCCGTCGAGCACCACCACCTGCGGCACGGGCACGTCGGGCAGGGGCGTCTCCACCAGCGCCGCCACCGCCCCCCGCCCCGCCGCCTCGCCCACGAAGTCGTGACCGTCGTGCTCGGCGCCCCGCCAGGCCACGAAGAGGTCGCCCTCGCCGACGTGCCGTGAATCGTGGCTCACCCCGCACAGCCCGACCTCTCCCGGGACATCCGCCCCGGGAGCGAGCGCGCCGGCGGCCGCCAGCCGCTCCATGACGCGCGCCAGCGGGAAGCTATCGGCTCTGTCCACGTTCGATTCTCCCGACATCGATGGACACTGTGTCCCCCTGCATGAGCAACGTGCCCGCGGTTGGCCATGTGCCGAGCACGGGCCCGGGCGCGTCCCAGACCACGCGCAGGCCCGCGGTGTGCAGCCGGCGCACGGCGGAGCGGGCCGACAGGCCACTGACGTCCGGCACCACAACCTCGGTCCCCTCCCCGCTCGCCCAGCGTGCAGGTTCGGCCCCGGAGCCCGGGGGCTCCGCGCCCGCGAAGCGGATCACGGGGTTCTGGGGAGCGGGGCGGCGCGCGGCGTGGGCGAGCACCCGCCGGTCCACGGGCGGCTGCTGGGCGGCCAGGATGGCCTCCATGGTGGCACGGATGACCGGAGCGGCCGCCGCCCCGCCGTAGTAGACGCCCTCGGGGCCGTTCAGCTTCACATACGCCAGCAGTTGCGGATCCTCCGCCGGAAAGAAGCCGACGAAGGTGGCGAAGTACTCTCCATCGGCGTAGCCGCCATCCGCACGATAGGCGCGACTGGTGCCGCTCTTGCCGGCCACCGCGAAGGAAGTCAGGCGTGCACGCGTTCCGGTGCCCGATTCCGTAACCTCGACCAGCACCCGGCTGACGTCGCGCGCCACCCGGCCATCGATCACCTGCCGAATCAGCCGCGGTTCGGGCCGCTCGATCAGCGATCCGTCCACGGCTCGTACTTCCCGGACCAGCCTGGGCGCCATCAGGCGGCCGCCGTTGGCCAGCGCGCCATATGCCATCGCGAGCTGCAGCGGGCTCACGGAGATTTCGTAGCCGATGGCCAGGGAGGCGGGCGACTGCCCGGACCAGTCCTCCGGCTTGCGCAGGATGCCCGAAGTTTCGCCGGGGATCGGCAGCCCGGTGGGCATGCCGAAGCCGAAGTCGCGCAGCATCTCGTACTGCTGGCGGCTGGACAGCCGTTCGGCCATCTTGGCGACCCCCACGTTGGACGATACCCGCAGCGCGTCCGCCAGCGTCAGTATGCTGGCCTTGGGATACACGTCGTGCAGGGTGCGCCCGGCGACACGCCAGGTGCCGTTGCCGATGTCGACGAGGTCCGCCAGCGTTCCCACTTCGTTGGAGAGAATCCCCGCGACCGTGAATGGCTTGAGCGTCGACCCGGGTTCGTTGGCGGTGTTGATCGCCGCGAGACCGGCCGCGTCGCCGTCCCGGATCGAGACCACCGCCAGGATCTCGCCGCTGGCCGGATCCGTGACCAGGATGTCCCCGCCCTTGGACCCCGTCGTCTCGATGGCCTCCTGGAGCTCCTCGCGTGCGATTTCCTGCAGATCCACGTCGATGGTGAGCGAAACGTTCCCGCCGGGCACGGGCGGCTTCACCGGGAATGCGCGACCCGGGAGCTCGATGCCACGCGCGTCCCGAAGCGTCATCTCCTCACCGGGCCGGCCGGTAAGGACCTGGTCGTAGGTCTCCTCTATGCCCCCCGCGCCCCTCTCCTCCAGGATGGTGCCCAGCACGCCCGCCACCAGGTCTCCGTGCGGCCGAAAGCGCTCGTACCCGCGTCCCGCGTACACGCCACGGATGTCCTCCAGTCCGGCGCGCACGGTGGTCGGATAGCGGCCCGGAATGACGACCCATGCGTCATCGGAACTCGTGCGCCGCCGTGCCTCGGAGGGCGACAGGCCCAGGACGGACTGGAGCGCGGCCGCCGCCTCGGCCGCGAAGCCGTTCTCGTCACGCCTGAGCTCGCGCGGCGCCAGACCCACTTCCACCACCTCGCGGCTCTGGGCCAGCAGCACGCCGTCCCGGTCCAGGATGGAACCGCGGATCGAAGGAACCGGGCGTGACATCCGGTGCTGTTCGGCGGACCGCTGCCGCCATTCGGCGTTCTCCACCTGCAGCATGGCCGCCCGCCCGACGACGGCTCCCGCCGATACCAGCCAGGTGATGAGGATCAGCCGGCGGGGCCAGTGCAATCTTCGCGGAAGCCTCATGGGTTCACTCCCGACAGGTAGACGATTTCATCGGCGGCCGGATTGTGCATGCCCAGGCGCTCGCGGGCCTCCGGGACCACGCGGCCCCGGCTTTCCAGATACTGGATCTCCCCGAGCAGATCCTTGCGGACCGCCGACACGACCTCGATCTCCTGACCCAGGTCGTGCAGTTCCTCCAGCACCTCCAGGGCCCGCATCTGACGCCACGTGACCACGCTGAGAGAGGCCAGCAGGGCCCCTACCGCGATCGCCACCCGCTTCGAGTCGCTCATCCTTCTCACGATGCCTTCCTCCACGCGCGCAGGCGCGCACTGCGGGCACGCGGATTCGCCGCGGTCTCCTCGGGGGCGGGACGCACCGGACGGCGTACCAGCGTCTCTCCCGCGGCCCGGCCGGAGCAGCCGCATACGGGCAGCGCAGGGGGACAGGTGCAGTCGAGGCTCCACTCCCGGAACCGGTGCTTGACTTCGCGATCCTCGATCGAGTGATAGGAGATCACCGCCATCCTCCCGCCCGCGGCCAGGGTGCGGCGCAGGGTTTCGAGGCCTTCCCGCAGCGCCCCCAGCTCGTCGTTCACCTCCATGCGCAGCGCCTGGAAGATGCGCGCCTTGTCCCGGGGTGCCGGCGACCGTCGCATCGTGGCGCGCAGCGCACCCACCAGGTCGTCGCTTACGGCGAACGGCCGTGTCTTCCGGCGGCGGACGATCTCGCGGGCGAGCCTGCGCGCGCCGCGGTGTTCGCCCAGCTCACGGAAGACGCGCGCCAGGCGCCCTTCGTCGCTGGTGTTGAGCACGTCGGCCGCGCTCGGGGCGCGCGCGGCGCCTCCGGCCATGCGCATGTCCAGCGGCACTCCGCGGCGGAAGGCGAACCCGCGCCGGTCGTGATCCAGTTGGCGTGAACTCACGCCCAGATCGAGCAGCACCCCGCTCACGGCGCCCTCCTCCAGTTCAGGGGCGCGCGCGGCGTTGCGGAAGTCGGAGAGAAGGAAGCGTACCCGGTCACCGAAGGACGCGAGCGTCCGCTCGGCGTGCGCGAGCGCGCCCGGATCGCGGTCCACCGCGACCAGGTGGAGCCCGGGAGCCCGCTCCAGCAGCGCGCGCGCGTGGCCTCCGCCCCCCACCGTTCCGTCCACGAACAGCCCGCCGCGCCCGGGCTCGAGAAGCGCGAGCACTTCCCGCACCAGCACCGGCGTGTGATAGCCCGGCCCGCCGGCATCATCGTCCGCTCGCCTTCGCACGCGCCGCTCATCCGAAGATCTTGCGCTTGAACGCGGACGCGTCGGCCACCGTCTTCGCGACATGCGCTTCGAAGAGTTCGGGGTTCCAGACCTCGATCCGGTCCAGATAGCCCACCACGAGCACATCGTCATTCAGAGAAACCGCCTTCTGCAGCCATCGTGGAATCCGAATACGGCCCAGCTTGTCAGGCGTGACCCAGGTCGAGTTCGAAGTCAGGTCGCGCACGTACTCCTCCGCGCCGGGATGATCCGACTTTCGATAGTCCTTGAGGCGCTCCTCAATCTTCGTCCACGCAGCCTCGGGCAAGAGGCTCAACGCGGCAGCCTCGTACTGGAGCAGCACGAGGGGTCCGTCCGCCGCCGCGCGCCTGAATGGCACCGGCAGGCTCAGACGACCCTTGTCGTCGAGACGTTTCTCGTAGCGCCCCAGAAAGCCGCTCATCGGTGGTAATCTGTGGGTAAACGGGGGGTATTGTGGAGATTGTTGGGAAACCTATCGAGGGCGGTGGGGAACGCGCAAGGGCAGGATGCGGACGAATTCGGACAGCGGCGGAAGCGGCTGTGGAGGGCGCTTCGAAGCTCATCAGGAGCGATCCGTCCCGCGCGCAGGGAGATCTCGCCCTGAATTCAGGGCAAAAAAAAGCGCCGCGGACGAATCCGCGGCGCTTTGGCTGACGAGCGGGGAGGACTGGCGCTACTCCCCTCCCCCGCGCCGGATGATGGCGTCCTGGATCTCGACGTAGGTCTGGGTCGCGGACAGGATCTGGGCCAGGTTGATCGACTCGACGGTAGCGGCGTATGCGCGACCGAGCTCAAAGAGCCGGAGCGCCTGCTGGAAGATCGGGAGCGACTGGCGCGCGGAGTCGATCGTGCTGGGCTCCTGGAGCGCGAGGCCGTGGTTATAGAGCGACCAACCGTGCCAGAAGTTGAGCTGTGAACTCATGTTGTCCGAGACTTCGAACTCGTCTTTTGTCCTCTCCAGAAGCGAGATGGCGTAGGTCCAGTTGGTGGTCTGAACGCCATCGTTGTAGGCCTTGCCGAAGAGCAGGTTCGCCATCATGTCGGCGGGCTGTTCGCCGCGCTCCACGGCCTCCCTGAGGAACCCCACGGCCTCGTCGACCTCATCGGCCTCCAGGAGCCAGCTGCCCTGCCGCGCCGACAGGTTCGGGAAGTCGGGGTCGGCCTGCTTCGCGCTCTCGAGCGCCGCAATCGCCTCCTCGAGGCGATCGTTGCGCCGTAGGGCTTCGGCCAGCCGCGACCAGAGCGCGGCCTCCCCGGGATGCACCTGCACCGCGCGCTGCGCGAAGTCGATGGCGGCCGGGTCGCCGAGCTGCACGTAGGCGTTGATGACGTTGCCCAGTTGGGCGGGAGTGGTCTCCGCGCCACGAGCGTCGAAAACGCGCGTATACGCTTCGATGGCTCTCCGGTACAGCTGCTCGACTTCCGGCGTCGGCTCGCTCTGGCCCTCCATCGCCTGGCCGGCAGCGGTGAAGGCAAAGCCTCCGAGTTGCTGCCACAGGTCGATATTGGTGTCGTCCATCTCGATTCCGGCTTCGATGAGGGTCATCGCGCCCCTTGGATTCCCGGCGGTCGCAAGCTCGTACGCCACATTCATGCGAACGGCCGCGTTCCCCGGGTTGAGTTCGAGATAGGCGGAGTAGTACTGGAGGGACTCCTCGTCCATGCCGAATTCGGCGGAGAGCATCCCGGCGAATTGGAGGGCGTTCTCGTGGAACGGGTTGAGGTCGAGCACCCGCACCATCTCGTCCAGACCCTCCTGGCGATCACCCAGCTCCATCACCGCCCGAGCGCGGGCGTAGCGCGAGCCTTCGGAACCGGGGTTGCCCTCGATCGCCCGATCGCAGTTCTGGAGGGCGTTGGCCCACTGCTGGCTCCCGAAGTACTCCTGGCAGATGGCCGCATAGCGCAACTGCTCGATGTATCCATCGAAAACGCCGAAGATGTGCTGCGCGGCGAGCTCGTCGCCGTCATCATCCGGAACGGTGAAATCGTCTACCGTGAACGTCTCCCCCGACGCGACGCTGACGAATGCAATGTCGGTGAGAGTCCAATCGTCCCGTCCCTCGGTGTAGTTCGCGCACATGACCAGCTCGGCGTTGATCTGGGTCGCGAGCTGGCGCGAGCGGATGCAGTTCAGGTCGTCGCGATCGATGTCGAACTGCCGCATGGCGTCGCGGATGTCATTGCGCTCGACCGGCTCGTGGGTGGGGAGCTGGTTGATGAGGTCGCGAAGCTCTTCGGCCACGTCCTCTCCGAAACCCCGGCCGGTGTCCTCCCCCGGGAAGAGGTCGGGGATCATGACCCTGAAGCGTCCCTGCACCTCCTGTTGCGCCGACGCGAGCGCCGGCAGGAACAGGAACGCCACAAGCAACGCGACTCCCAGCCGGGGGAATGCCAACCTGAAGAACATCGCTCCTAACTCCGCCAAGGTTACCGGGAAAGCTATGCAAACTATACCCACGCGCGGGAAACGGTCAACCGACCCCGGAATACAATGGGGGCGGTGACACGCAATGCGTCAAGAGCGAACCGGGTTGGCCATGGAGCGCCACAGGCGCGGCGTCCGGTTTTTCCTGTAACCCGGGCGGGCGCGTCAGGATCCCCGCCGCGCGGGGAGCGGGCCCTCATGGGCGCGGATGCGTTCCGCGAGGTCGGGCGGAATCCGCTGACTCGCGCCGGCGCCATAGTCGTACATCACCTGTACGGTGCTTCCCGACACCAGCAGCCGTCCCTCGCCCGACCGCACCTCGTACTCCATGACGAAGTGCTTCTTGCCGAGAACGGAAACGCGAGCGCTCACGGTGAGGCGGTCGGGGTACAGCACGCGCGCGTGATATCGGATGCGGGCCTCGGCAAGGATGTAGTCCACATCCTCCGGCGTCCGGCGCCCGGCAACTTCCTGCCAGTAGGCGGCACGCGCCTCCTCGAAGTAGGAGAGCGCCCTGGAGTGATGGGCATGGCCGCCCACGTCGATGTCCTGGAATCGGACCTGGACCGGGTGCTGGAAGCGAAACACCCGACGTCAGCGACCCCGACGGACCGCGGACGCAAACATCCCCGGCCCGGCGACCTTCCGGGCCGGGGATGGCACTTCCGTGTCAGCGACCCAGAACGCGGATGGATCCCGAACCGGTGTCGACCAGGATGCTGCCCCGGCCGTCACCGATGGTGCCGCGCACATGGGAGCGCCGCCGCGTGCTCTCATCAATGGGAACCTCCACGTCGATCGCCCCACTGCCCGTGTCCGCCTCGAACCGCGCGCCGAGGTCGCCCGGGACGCGCAGTGTCACGCCACCCGAGCCGGTGTCCACCTCCAGCCGCTCGACATCGGCTACCAGATCCACCTCGACGCTGCCGCTGCCGGTGTCGACCATGATGTCCGGCGCGTCCACGGCCAGCAAGGTAATGCGACCCGAGCCGGTGTCCACCTCCACCGATTCCGACCGGATGTCCGAGACCTGCACCCTGCCGGAGCCGGTGTCGACCAGCACGCGATTACCAGCCACTCCCTCCACAGTGACACTTCCGGATCCGGTATCGACATCCAGATCCCCGGCCGCGCCCGCGACCCGCACCGATCCCGACCCGGTGTCAATGCTCAGCGGCCCGGAGGTGCCCGCGGACTCGACCGATCCCGACTGGGTATCGAGCACCAGGTCTCCCTCGACATCGCGCACATCCGTGGCGCCCGCTCCCAGGTACAGCGAGAAGCGCTGGCCCGGGGGCACCGCGATGGTCAGATCGGCCCAGGCCTCGAGCCCGCTTCCCGAACTGCGGATGTCCACCCTCTCTGCGCGCAGGAACGAGCCGTGGCCGAACGTCCCGTCGCTCCGGACCCAGACTCCGGTCCGGGAGTTGCCGCCCATGTCCCCGTACACGATGCGGTCGGAGGGATATCGCACGCGCAGTGTCTGCGCGCCTCGAATCTCCCCGGATTCGACGCTCAGTTGCTCGGCGTCCGCACCCCGCGGCTCGATGCTCACGACGACCTCGCTCCCGGTTCCCGGGACGACGTTCACGGCGCCGGCCAGGTTGTACACAGCGACATGGCTGCCTGCAATCCGGTATTCCTGGGACGGCGCCTGCACCGGCGTGCCCTCCATCGCCGACAGGGCGACCACGGCCGCCAGCACCGCCCCTGCGGCCAACATGAGCCCCGTTCTCCTCGCGCGCATCGCTGTTCCAGTCATCGATGTCCTCCGTGGTGTTCCATGCCGTCGGCTGCCGAAGCGACCGGCAACTGCCCAAGGGATGGGCGGGTGCCCGGCACGCGCAGCCCGCGCATTCGTCCGGTCCCCGTCCGCAATGGCGCCCCTACGCGCGAGGCGGCGAGGAAGTTTTGCCGCGCGGGAATCCATCCGGAGGGCAGGCGGAGGATCGGCGCATCCGCCGTCCGTCAGTCGTCCGCGAGCGTCAGCGGCCCGGACTGCGGGGGCGTCCAGGCAAAGACGCGGCGCATGAGCTTCTCCGCGTGCGGCGGGATCCCGTCGAAGCGTGTCTCGACGCCTGCGTCGCGCGCCTGCTGGATGATGCGCTCGATGAGGAGGGCGCCGGTAAAGTCCAGGCGGCCCACTCCGTTCAGGTGGAAGACGAGTTCACGCAGGTCCCCCACCTCCACGAACGCACGGGCGACCGCCTTCTCCAGAACGGGAGCCGATCCGAACCAGAGCACGCCCCGGGGCGCCAGGTGCAGCGCGCCGTCCGCATTCCACAGGGACAGCCTCATCTTTCGTTCGCGCCAGAGATGGACCGCGAGCGATAGCACCACGCCCACCAGCACGGCTTCCTCGATCCGGGGAACCAGAAGGAGGGTCAGGACGAAGGTGGCCCATCCGACCATCGCCTGCAGGCGTGAGAACCTCCAGATGCGAACCAGGTCTCCCACCCGAACCAGGGTCGCCACCGCGGTGATGACGATGGCGGCCAGCACCGCCCGCGGAAGCGGCGCCAGCACCGAGGCGAACGGCAGGAAGAGCAGCACCGCCACCCCGCTCGCCGCCCCGCTCCAGCGCGTGCGCGCGCCGGCCGAGCGGTTGAGGCTGGAGCGGCTGAAGGAGCCCTCGACGGGGAATCCGCCGGAGAGTCCGGAGATGACGTTGGCGACCCCCTGGCTGACGAATTCCCGGTTCGGATCCCAGGGCGTGCGATCCTGCGCCGCAAACGTCTGGCTGATGGATGTCGTCTCGGCGAAGCCCACCACCGCGATCACCAGCCCCGGGATGAGCAGGGACGGCAGTTGCAGCCAGGGAAGCTCCGGCGCGCCGGGAATGCCGCGTACGGGGATCTCCCCCAGCACGGAGCCCCCGTACTGGGTGGTCGACGAGATGATCAGAGCCAGCGCGGTCGCGAAGAGCACGCCCGGAAGGCTGGGGTTGATCCTGCGCGCGCCCATGATGATGACCACGGCCATCGCCAGGAAGCCGATGCTCGCGGGCTCCCACAGGCCGGGATGGGTCACCGCCCAGAGCGCCTGGCCCACCACCCCCTCCCCCGGCGCGCTCACGCCGAGGGCGGTCGGCACCTGGGAGAGGACGATGAGGAGCGCCGCCGCCGAGGTGAAGCCCTGGATGACCGGCTGGGACATGAGGTAGGCGACGCCGCCCGCGCGCAGCAGGCCGATGAGGAGCCGCGCCGCCCCCACCACCAGGGCCAGCAGCACGGCGAGCCCCACGTACTCGACGCTGCCGCGCTCGGCCATGGGGATGAGGGCGCCGAAGGTGAGCAGCGCGCTCAGGGCGACCGGACCGGTATGCAGGTACGGGGAGGAGGCGAAGAGCGCGGCGCCGATGGGTGGGAGGGCGGCGGCGTAGAGTCCGTAGTGGGCGGGCAGCCCGGCCAGCTCCGCGTACGCCATCGACTGGGGGATCAGGATGAGCGCGACGCTGATCCCCGCGATCAGGTCGCGCCGCACGACCTCGGCGGGCGGCTCCCCGGCTCTCTGCCCCGGGTGTGCCCGGGGCTTCGGTTGCGGCGGGCGGCTCAACTGGAGCCTGCCGCCGCCGGGCGGGCGGGCGGCTCCCCGCCGGGCGGGGACGGGGCGGCCCGGTCGCCCTCCCGGGCATCACGCGCCAGCTCGGCCAGAAGGCGGTGGGCGGCGTCCGCCCTGGACTTCCAGAAGCGGGAAACGACTTCGGCCTCCGCCCGGTAGCGCTCGTGCACTCCTCGCCAGCGCGCGGCCTCCCGGGCGAGCCAGTCGAGGGCGGCCTCGGGACTCGAGGAGAGCAGCGCCTTCAGGATGAAGCGGCGTTCCCCCGCCCGCCGCCCGAGCCCCAGGTCGTCGGCGCAACGCGCCAGGTCCGCACGCGTGAGAAGCATGCCGGTGCGCACGGGCGCGGTCAGCTGACGCAGAAAGGCGTCTCCCCCGCTGGTGCGCGGGTCTTCGAGGAGCGGCGCCTCGCGCAGGTGCAGCGGCAGCCGGTCCGGCGCCCCGAGTTTCGCGGCCTCCGAGAAAAGGGCGGCGCGCAGGAGTTGGGACCAGCGCCGATAGAAGAGGGGAGCGATTTCGGATACGGCGTGCAGCCAGGGCGGAAGCCAGGAGAGCAGATGTTCCCAGAGGAGGGCCTTGCGGCTCTCCCGGCGCAGAATCCGGCCCGCTCCGGCCGATTCGCGCGCTTCGGCGTCCGCAAGCCCCGCGTACAGGCCCAGCAACGCCGTCAGGTGATCCGGCTCGTCGGGAGCCTCCCTGCCCAGCGCGCGCCAGAAGCCCGCCACCCGGTCGGCGGCCTCGCCACCCAGCATCCCGTCCGCGCCCACGTGGAACGAGGCGAACGGGTACAGCTGGAAGAGGAAGAGCTCGGTGTGGTCGGCGGGCCGCGGGAGATCCGGCAGCGCGAGGGCGCGGGCGATGGGAGCGTGCGCGGGGTGCGGAGGCTCGGCCAGCGTCGCCAGCGCGCGGATGAGCTCCACGGGCTGCTAACCTCGCGCGGGATCGTCCGCGGGCAGCTGGTACGCTTCGCGCGAGGGGCGCACCGGCCTGAGCATCCAGTAGGGGCGCCGGGTACCGTCGGGAGAGACGCGCCCCGCCGGGCGCGTGTAGCCGAGCCACGTGCGGAAGACCCGGCTGGAGAGGCCGGCGTCGACGGCGATGTCGCCGTAGGCGTCCCCGGGGCGGGCCCCGCTCACGCGCACCGCCTGGTGCCAGCAGTGCGATCCGGAAATCGGGTCCGGATGGACGGGGAAGGTCAGGTTCTGATGCACGCCCACGTCGGTCCACCAGATGCGGCTGGTGTCGGCGTCCGCCGACTCGTACGGACCACCCCCCTTGCGGCGCCTGAGCGACCAGCCGTCCTCGTCGTGCTCCAGGTCCACGGTGGCCATCGCCTGGTTCTGGCCGTGGTCGGTGACCTTCCAGCGGCCCATGTGGTGGCTGCACGCGACCACCCCGGGGCGAATCCCCTCGGTCACCCAGGCACGCACCACGAAATGACCGATCTCGGTTTCCACCCGCACCAGGTCGCCGGTGCCGACGCCGATCCCCCGCGCATCGTCCGGGTGGATCCAGAGCGGGTTGGTATGGGCGATCTCGTCGAGCCACTTCGCGTTGGCGCTGCGGGTGTGGATCTGGATCGGAACCCGGAAGGTCGAGATGAGCACCATCTGGCCGTCGTCCAGGTTCTCCCTGTGGATGTGACTGCGCGTGTATCCGGGGGTGGCCAGCTCGGGCCAGCCCCACTCCGCGAGGGTGCGCGACCAGAACTCCAGCCGTCCCGAAGGCGTGGGAAAGCCTCTGACGATGCGGCCGTCCACTTCCACCCCGGCCCGCCTGCGCCCGTCCGCGTCGCCGTCGAGCACGGGGAGCGGGACCACGTTGGAGGAATCGGGCCCGGGGCCGCGGGTGAAGGCGCGCCCGTCCGCGTCGACCCGGACGTCGTCGAGCTCCGCGTCGGGAACCGCGTCCTCGTGCAGCGCGCCCGTTTTGGACGCGACCTCGAAGGCCCCGTACCGGCGCATGTACTCGAGGGGCGTGATGCCCTCCCGGGCGGCGGCTTCGGGAAGTCCCGGAACGGAGTTCTCGAACATCCATCCGTAGTACTCGTCGATGCCGAGCTTCGTCCCCGGGCGCGCGCGCGATTCGAAGAACGAGCGGATGCCGAGGTCGCCGTCGGGATCGATGCGCCAGGTGAGATCGATCCAGAACTCGTTCTCCTCCCACACCTCGCCGGGGTTGGCCTCGCGGGTGTCGGAGACGCTCTCGCCCAGGCGCTCGCGCGCGGCGCGCAGCACGGGCTGCCGGAAGCCCACCCACTGGCCCGCGTACTGCTCATAGGAGTGCACGTCGTGGCGCTCGGAGCCGAGTCCCATCGGGAGCACGTAGTCGGCGAAGTGGGCGGTCTCGTTCCAGGTCGGCGTCAGGGCGACGTGCAGGCCGACCCGCTCCGGATCGGTCAGCATCTCGATCCAGGAGAACCCGTCCGGGTTGGTCCAGACCGGGTTGTACACGCGCGTGAAGTAGACCTCCAGGAAGTCGCCGCTCCTCTTCTGGAGATGCGGCAGGAGGAAGGACATCTCCATCAGCGCAAGCGGATACTCGGCGGGCCAGGTGAGCTCGTTCCAGTGATCGGGATGGCGCGGCAGATGGATGGGGCGCGGCACGAACTTGTTCCACGAATTGGGATGGGTGCCCCCCTCGGTCGCGACCGATCCCGTCAGCGCGTTGAGCAGGAAGAGGGTGCGGGCCACCTGCCAGCCGCCGAGGTTGCCCGCCGCCGCGCTACGCCAGTTGTGGGTCGAGAGCCGGGTCCCGGCCCCGGCCACGAGGCGTGCCACCGCCTCGATCGCGCCCGCGTCCACCCCGGACTCGCGCGCCGCGTAGTCGAACGTGTACTCGGCGTACATCTCCTCGAGCTGTTCCTCGAAGCGCTCGAAGTCGGGCGGAAGATCGGGGTGCGCCTCGGCCATGAACTCCCGCCAGTTCCACCAGCGGCGCACGAAGTCGCGGTTGTGGAGCCGGTTCGCGACCAGCCAGCGCGCGATGGACAGGAAGATGGCGGCCTCCGAGCCCGGGTAGGGGGACAGCCAGTGGTCGGCGTGCGTTGCGGTATTGGAGAGGCGGGTGTCGAGGACGACGAGCTTCGCCCCGCCGGCCTTGGCGTCGATGATGCGCTGGGCGTGCGGGTTGAAGTAGTGCCCCGTCTCCAGGTGGCTCGACACCAGGAGGATGACGCGCGCGTGGGAGTGGTCTGGGCTGGGACGGTCCATCCCCATCCAGAGGTGGTAGCCGGCCCTCGCCCCCGACGAGCAGATGTTGGTGTGCGAGTTGTGCCCGTCCACGCCCCACGCCGCCAGCATGCGCTCGGTGAAGCCGTCCTCTCCCGGGCGGCCCACATGGTACATGATCTCCTTCTGCCGGCCCTCCTCGAGCGCCCGGCGAATGCGTCCGGCGATGTCGTCCAGGGCCTCGTCCCAGCCGACCCGGGTCCACTGGCCGGAACCCCGCTCGCCAGCGCGCTTCAGCGGGTACAAGATCCGGTCCGGGTCGGTGATCTGGTTGGCGGTCGCCGGCCCTTTCGCGCAGTTGCGGCCGCGCGACCCCGGGTGCTCGGGATTGCCCTCGAACTTGCGCACCTCGAGCGTGTCGCGGTCCACGTAGGCCAGCAGCCCGCAGGCGGACTCGCAGTTGAAGCAGGTGGTCGGCACCAGCATGTACCGCTTCTCGACCCGCCGAGGCCAGGCGCGCGAGTCGAGTTCCACCCAGTCGTCCCAGCGCTCTCTCGGCGGAAACGAGGCCAGGTGTACGCGGCTGGGCCCCGGGTAGAAGCTCTCCCCCCGAGCCTCCGCTTCCCGGCGGGCGGCCGACACCCGCTCGTTCAGGCGCTTCAGCTCCTCGCGGCCGCCGTTCTTCATGCCACGATCCTGTGGCCGCCGTTCTTCACGATCCGGTCCTCACGACAGGGGGACGGCCTGTCCCGCCTGCACGTAGGCGTGCTCGTATGCGAGCAGTCCAACGAGTCCGGCCAGCAGCGCCGGCAGCCCGATCCAGGGGGCGGCGAGCCCGACCGCGCTCAGGACGATGCCGGCCCGGAACCAGGCGGCGAAGCGCCCCCGGGTCAGCTCACGGACGGCCAGGTGCGCGTGCGCGGTGCCGTGCGTGATGGTGATCTCGCCCAGGATCAGCAGGAGGTGAGCGGCGGTGAGGGCCGCGAACGCGCCCGCCAGCAACGGACGCAGCCCGGGCGCCGCCAGGGGATGGACGGCGACCGCTCCCGCGAGCAGTGCCTGAACCAGGAAGTGAGGAGGAAGCAGGGGATTCTGCCACAGGTCGCGGGCCTTGGCCTGGGCGAACAGGTAGGCCGTATACACCGCCGTCATGGCGGCCAGCGGGCCTCCGGCCAGCGCCAGCACGCGGACGCCCCCGGAGGCCCCCGTCCAGGCCGCCCCCAGATGGATCGCCAGCACGGCCCCGAATCCGGCCAGCACGACCCCGCCGCGCACCAGCCAACTTCGCCACTGCGGCCGCAGGAGGATGTAGTGGAAGCGGCCGGGATGCTCCAGATCCCAGATCAGAAGGCCCGTCGTGAGCACCAGAAACACCATCGCCAGCAGCGGCGCGCCGAAGAGCCAGAGCGGGTCCGTCCAGGAGAGCGCCCCGAACAGGATGAGCAGCAGCGGCACCAGATAGGCTCCGGCCGCAATCGACTTCGTCCAGGTGTAGAGGCTGACGCGCGCGTCCCAGGGAGCGCTGTGGGGTACGTCGTAGCTGAGGATCGCGCCCGCGGAGGAGTTGCTCGACCCCGGGTGGCCCGACGTCACCTGGTCGGCGCCGCTTCCCTGCTCGCTCCACATGAAGAGCCCCCCCTCGGGCCGTGCCGCCGCCAGCGGGTCCAGCGTCACCTGGCGCGCGTCCTTGTAGAAGAGCTTCGGCCGGGTCTCCTTCTCCGGACGCCGAACCGTGAGCGCGTCCTCGTGCACCATCTCGGTCACCTTGGCGAGCGGATCGCTCAGGTCCCCGACCAGGATCGCTTCCGTGGGACACACGACCACGCACGCCGGCTCGAGCCCCATGTCCAGCCGGTGCGCGCAGAAGTTGCACTTCTCCGCCGAATGGTCTTCAGGGTTGATGAAGATGGCGTCGTAGGGGCAGGCGGCGATGCAGGCCTTGCAGCCGATGCACGCGGCCTTGTCGAAGTCCACGATGCCGTCCGACCGGCGGAACATGGCCGAGGTGGGACAGGCGGTGACGCAGGGAGCGTCCTCGCACTGGTTGCAACGGGTAACCTGGAACGCCCGCCGGGTCCGCGGGAACTCCCCGGCGTCGACGTACTTGACGTAGGTGCGGGTGACGCCCAGCGGGACTTCGTTTTCGGACTTGCAGGCGGTGGTGCAGGCATGACAGCCGATGCACCGGGAATGGTCGATGACCTTGGCCCATCGGACGGCCCCGCTCGCGGTCGGCCCGCTTGCGCGCGAATCGCCCGCGGACTCGACCGGCGAGGGGACGGAGGGATTCACGTTGCGGTGGACGATCTATCCCCCGGCTACGCGGTCCCGCAACGGCTTGCCGGGCTTGAAGAATGCATACCTCTTGGCGGCGATGGCGATCTTTTCGCCGGTCGCCGGGTTGGTCCCGGTGCGCGCCGCGCGCATCTTGACGCCGAAGGTGCCGAATCCGGGGACGGTCACCTTTCCACCTGCGTCGAGTTCTCCGGCGATGATACCCGATCCGGCGCCTGTGTCGAAGATGCAGTTGAGCACATCCGCTGCCTTCGCCTGGGAGAGATCGGCCTGCTGAGCGAGAGCGGCCGCCATTTCCTTCTTGTTCATTACGTCTCCTGCGTTGTGGGTGTACCCGACTCCGCCGGGCTGCCCCATCCGACGGAACGACAGGACAGGATACATGGAATGGAGCGGTTGCGGAACCTCACGGGCATCTCCGGCCATGGGCGCTGACGGATTCGAACCGCCGACCTCCTGCTTGTAAGGCAGGCGCTCTCGACCAGCTGAGCTAAGCGCCCTGCTTGGAACTTACTGGATGCCGCGAGCCGCTGCACCCGGTACGCGAGTCGCCCATCGTCACGAGCATGCAGACGGTCACTGGTCCGGACCCCGGCTTCTGTGCGCGTGCGCAACGCAAACACGAGTCGACTGGGTTTCAGCTTCGCCAGTTGTCGATTGACGGGCGACAGCCTTAGACTTGGACGATGATCGCATCGTTCCGCCACCGGGGCCTGAAGGCGCTCTACGAGGGCAGGACGCTGCGGCGGGTCGCGCCGGAGCATGTGGGCAAGCTGCGGGACATACTGGCGGCGCTCGATTTCAGTTCGGGACCAGCGGGCATGGATCTGCCGGGTTTCCGGCTGCACGCCCTGAAGGGACGGCAGGGTGAGGACCGATCATGGCCATGCACGACCCGCCGCATCCGGGCGGCATCGTTCGGCGGCAGTGCCTGGAACCGCTGGGCCTTACGGTGACCCGGGCTGCCGAGGGGCTGGGCGTCACGCGGCAGGCGCTTTCGGAATTGCTCAACGGGCGCACGGGGGTCTCGGTGGAGATGGCGATCCGGCTGTCAAAGGCCTTCGGCTCGACGCCCGAGACCTGGCTGGGGATGCAGATGGCCTACGATCTGTGGCAGGCCCGCACCCGCGCCGCGGAGATCGCGGTCGAGCGCTTCGCGACGGCATGAGCGGTGTCCGGTGCCGCTGAACCGGACGTGCTGGCCGCTGAGATCGTGGAGGACCTACAGGCTGCGCTCGAGCGTTTTCAAGCTACCGCTCTGAGCTCAGCACCTGCCTAACTTGAACTTCCTCCGCTCGTCCAAGCCCACCTAACCTCCTCCGGACGACCCCCTCCAGGCATCATACCGCATACGCAGGGTCCGCACCGGATTGGCATCCTCGTGGGGCAGCGTGTTCGTCGGGATGGCGGAGATGTAGAGGTGGTACTCCCCGTCGTTGTAGGGCGCGCGCAGGTCCTCGGGATGGTTGTCGGCGAACTCGCCCAGCGTGTTTTCCGGGTCCGCGGCGAGGATGTAGGCGACGTGCGAGGTCTTGCCGTTGCAGTCGGCGTAGGCCTCGGGCAGGGGCTCGGTGTCGCAGGTGCAGCGGCTGTCGCCGCCCAGCTGGTCGGCCCTCTCCATGGCGCGCATGACCCGGTCGATGACGTCGTCCGTGCCCTCCTGCATGATGCGCGCGGACTCGGTGAGCGCCTCGGTGGTCGCGATGATGTTGCCCTGGACCGAGTACAGGATGTTGTCCGCACTGCGCCCCTGAATGTCCAGCGACACGGGCCGGTTGCCCTCGCCCGAGCGCCCCGCAGTGCGGCCCTGCATGTCGATGATGCCGAACTGCCGGCGCTCGATGTCCGGATCATCCGCCAGCATGCGGATGATCTCGACGGGATCGGTGCCGTTCTGCAGCTCCGCGAAGATGAGCTTCTGGTTCTCGTGGGTACGGTCCACGCCCGCCTGGGCGGCGGCCACGCCCACGCCGGGCACCACCACCGCCTGCAGCAGCTTGAGCTGGTCGGGGCCGGTCGCTGCGCAGGTGGCGGAAGCGATCACGACGCGCCCGGTGCTGAGGTCGATGGCGACGATCGACCAGGTGGCGAGCGCGGTGGAGGGGACCAGAAGGACAAAGGCAAGAGCCAGGAGCAGGCGTCTCATGGGGTCCTCCGCAGGGCATTGTGTGGGAATCGGCGGCCTGCGCCCCGCGTCGGGATGCAGGCGGAAATGCGTAAGCGGGGCCCGGATCGCGAGTCCCCGCTCTGCCGCTACATCAGTTTGAGGCTACTACGAACCGCTCCGCGCGGGCCGCATGCTTCGAACCGAGATCGTGGTCTCGTGCAGACACGGCGAACTCTCGGTCAGGACGCCCTGGACGACCACCTCGGTGCCCATCTCCCAGTCGCCCTCCTCGCCTTCCAGCGCGTAGACGTCGCCGAACTCGCCGAACAGCACCGAGCACGGCTCTCCCACGTGAATGAGCTGGCCCCGGCGGGTCAGGATGCCGTTTTCGTCGGTGGCGTGGAAGTAGTTGGAGAGGGCAAGCGGCCGGAAGTAGAAGTCGAAGACGATGAACACCGTGGGCCGGTCGAGGTGCGCCCACTCGGGAACCGTGACGGCCATGTCGATCCGGCCCCGTTCCGTGGTCAGCTCCTGGCCGATCTCCTCGAACCCGAACTGGGCGGCGCCGAGCCCGATCCGGGTCGGGGTAATGGCGGGCAGCCCCCCGGTGTTGATGCTGACGCGGGTGCCCGCGGGACCCGTGCGCGGGCGGATCGACTCGATGCGGCGCGACGGCGCGTGGCCCTCCACCACTTCAGCCTGTGCCGCAGCCTGGCGCGCATCCGCGAGACCGAGGACGAGGAACGGGATCGACAACGCGACGCGGGCCGTCAGACGGACGCGGGCGACGGGCGACGGATTCGGAACCTGGTACATGATCATCCTCCTCGCCGAGGGCTTCGGCGGCACGAGGTCAGCTTCCTACATCGTACTCCAGAGGAGGGGACCGGTCCAGTGGAGGGAAGCGGGTCGGCGCCGACAGGGTTGGTGGTACCGAATTGGGCGCAGCGTGGCCCCTTGGCGGGCCGGCATGATGGAGCACGAGGTTCAGCCCTGGCAACGACGCTCGAAAGCCCGAGGAGAGTTCGTCCGCGGGCTGCTCTAGAGGACGAGCGCGAGGGGCAGGAGCACCAGGTAGCCCAGAACCAGCAGCAGGGGAGCGGCGGTGATGGATCCCTGGGCGAGCAGGGCATAACCCAGGACGATGACCAGCAGCCCGGCGAGGCCGAGAATGCCGTTCTTGCGCGAAAAGCGCAGGGAGCCGGCGTCGCGGCTGCGGCTTCTGCCCCGGCTACGGGCTGCCCGGCGGTTGGTTCGCTTCCTTGCCATGATCTCCAAAATCCCGATCGTGGGGGCGCGGGTCAAGCCAGAAGGCCGGATCATCCGGCAGTTCGGTGGCGCGCAGACGCGCCAGGCGCCAGCGTCCGCGGCGGCGGCGCACGACCACCATGACGGCCAGCAAGGTCCCCAGAAAAGCCCAGAAGACGAGCGACTGGGACAGCACCAGGAGCCAGCCGTAGCGCCGGCGCACGTATCGGCCCCAATCTTCCTCGAGCTGCCCGCTGGTGACGCCGAAGGTACGACGCAGCGCCGCCTCGAAAGAGTTGCCCTCGCGCCAGCGGGACAGGAAGAGGGCGAGCCCCCGTTCGCCGCTGGACGCCACCAGGTATTCGACGGCGGTGGCGGAGAGCATGTAGGCGATTTCCGCGGATGCCCGGTCGGCGGGCCACTGCAGGGCGAGCGAGTCCAGCGGGGGCGTGCGGCCTCCCGCCATGGCGACGCGCAGACGCCACCCCTCGGCCGCGTTCCATCCCCCGGAGGCCCATTCCGCGTACCCTTCGGAGAACCACCTCGGGACACGCAGGCCACGCAGGTATTCGTGCAGTCCGAGGTGCGCCCATTCGTGTCGCATCACGCGCTCCTCGCTCCAGCCGCGGGTGCGGTCGTCGGCGTACATGGGAAGGACGATGGTGCCGGTGGAGGGAATGGCCAGACCCGCGCTCCATTCCGGGACCTGACCGCCGGCGAAGTCCAGGAAGTCGTCCTCGGAGGCCGCGAGGTAGACGGTCGCCGTGGCGGGGAGGCCCGGAGGCAGGCCCGGCAGGCCCGGCGCGTTCACCAGCAGGGTCAGCAGTCGCTCGGCGCGCAGGGAGTCGCCCGGGGCGTAGTGCATGGTGATCCCCGATCGCGTCAGGGTGGAATAGCGCGCATCCTGATCGGGGTACGCGTCCTGACCGGGAGGCGCGTCGCGGGGCGGTAGCGGCGACAGCGCGGACAGGCACAGCAGGAGGATTCCAGACAGGCTCATCGGGATCCCCGGTGCGTCCTCGCCCACTCCGCGACCTCCACCAGGTCGGGAGGGAGGGGTGAACGGAAGCGCATGCGCGTGCCCAGCAGCGGATGGGTGAAGGAGAGGGCGCAGGCGTGCAGGAACTGGCGTCCGGCCCGGCGCGCCACCTCCCCCGCCCAGCGCCGGGCGGGTCCCGCCACCCCCCGCTCCCGCCCCGCTCCGTACACGGGATCGCCCACCACCGGGTGCCCGATGTGCGCCAGGTGCACCCGGATCTGGTGGGTGCGCCCGGTCTCGAGGCGCACCTCGAGCAGCTCCGCCGCCTCCCAGCGCTCCCTTACCGCCAGGTGGGTGACGGCCCGGCGCCCCCCCTCCACCACCGCCATGCGCTGGCGGGCCCGGGGATCACGGCCGATGGGGGCATCCACCGTGAGCGGTGTGTCGCGCAGGTGCCCCCAGGCGGCCGCCAGGTAGGTGCGGCCCACCCTGCGCGCGGCCAGTTCGGCGGAAAGCGCCCGGTGCGCCGCATCGTTCTTCGCCACCACCAGCAGCCCGGAGGTGTCTCGGTCGAGGCGATGCACGATCCCCGGGCGCATCCGTCCCCCCACCCCGGCCAGGTCGGCGACGTGGTGGAGGAGCGCGTTCACCAGGGTCCCGCGGGGGTGGCCGGGCGCCGGGTGCACCACCAGCCCGGCGGGCTTGTCGACCACCAGCAGCGCGTCGTCCTCGTGGACCACCGCAAGGGGGATGTCCTCGGGAACCAGGTCGACCGGCTCGGGCGGCGGGATCTCCACCTCGACGCGCTGCCCGGCCGCCACCGGCGCGGACTTCCTGGCCGCCCGGCCGTCCACCTGCACGAGACCCTGCTCCACCAGCCGGGCCGCCCGGGTGCGCGACAGTTCGAGGCGGCGGGCCAGCCAGGTGTCCAGGCGCTCCGGGCGCTCGTCCTCGACCGTGAGCGTCTCGCGCCGCCCGGCACCCTCCCTGACCGTCAGCGCCTCGCGAGGCCCGCTGGCCCCGCTCAAAATTTCCCCCGATCGGTCGGGCCACCCCGGACCTCGCGCCGGTTTCGGACACGGTCGCGGGGAGGACCGGTCCGCGCATCGGCGCCACCCGGCACGCACGACGCTCCGGCGGGCGAGGCCCACCGGAGGAAATGCGCGGAAAATCGCGGCGCCATCCGACGGCCGGCTACCCGCCCGCGCGCGCCAGCGCGATCGCGGCGCGGGTGCCGTCGAACGCCACTTCCCGGTGGTTGGTGTACGCCCCCGGCGCCCCGTCCCCGGCCACCACGATGTCCACCGCGAGGGTCTCACCCGCGATGAAGGCGCGGTGGCGGGCCGCGGCGGCGCGCACGCCCTCCGGGCCGGAGATGGCGAGCCGGATGCGGTCGGTGACCTCGAGGCCCGAGTCCTTGCGCAGCCGCTGCACCCGGTTCACCAGCTCGCGCGCGAGCCCCTCGGCGCGCAACTCGTCGTCCAGGGCGGGATCGATCGCGGCGGTGAAGCCGTTGGCGGCGCGCACCACCAGGTCGCCGCGCGCGACCTCCGCCAGCTCGAGATCGTCGGGGCCGAGCGGGTGCTCCCCGCCGTCCACCGTGACGGCGACCGCCTCGCCCGCGCGCCAGGCGCGCAGTTCCTCCTGCCCGAGGGCCCGGATGGCCGCGGCGGCGCTGTTGCTGTGCCTCTGGAAGCGAGGTCCCAGAGTGCGGAAGTTGGGGCGCGCCTCGAGACGCACCAGGTCACCCGCGTCGCGCACGAACGAGACCTGCTTGACGTTCAGTTCCTCCCTCAGCACCGCCAGCACCTCTTCCCGCAGCGCGACGCCACCGCGCACCGCCGCATGGAGCGTTCGCAGCGGCTGGCGCACCCTCACCCCCGCCTGCTCGCGCGCCGCCCGCCCCAGCGTGACGAGTTGGCGCACCGCGTCCATCTCCTGCTCCAGCTCGTCGTCCAGGAATCCTTCGTCCGCATCGGGCAGAGTCGCCAGGTGGACGCTCTCTCCCCCGGTCAGCGCCCGGTGCAGCCAGTCCGCGGTGAAGGGCGCCGCCGGAGCGATCAGCAGGCTCACCGTGCGCAGGGCGAGGTGCAGGGTGTGGAAGGCGGCGTCCGCGTCCGCGGCCCCGGTCTTGCCCCAGTAGCGCGGCCGGCTGCGGCGCACGTACCAGTTGGACAGGTCCTCGTCCACGAACCGGGCGACCTTCCGGCAGGCGGGGGTGAACTGGTAGTTGTCCAGATCGGACCGCACGTCGGCCACCAGCCGGTGCAGCCGCGAGAACATCCACCGGTCGAGCAGGGATGCCTCGTCCGGTACCGCCGGTACCGCGGGATCGCTGCTCCCGGCCCCGCCGGCGTTCGCGGTTCCCCCGTCGGCCTCATCGGGAAACGCCCGGGCATTCCCGCCCCGCCAACCCTCCACGTTCGCGTACAGCGCGAAGAACCGGTACGTGTTGAGGAGGGTGTCGAAGAACTTGCGCGCCACCTCGGCGATGCCGCGCTCATCGTAGCGCTTGGGCACCCACGGGTTGCTCACCGTGACGAAGTACCAGCGCAGCGGATCGGCCCCGCAGACGCCCACCGCCTCCCAGGGATCGACCGCGTTGCCCTTGGTTTTCGACATCTTCCGGCCCTCGGCGTCGAGCACCAGATCGTTGACGAGGACGTTGCGGAACGCCATCCCGCGCCCGAGCATGGCCGAGATGGCCATGAGCGAATAGAACCAGCCGCGGGTCTGGTCGAGCCCCTCGCTGATGAAGTCGGCGGGGAAATGGCCCTCGAAGGCGTCCCGGTTCTCGAAGGGATAGTGCCACTGCGCGTACGGCATCGCCCCCGAATCGAACCACACGTCGACGACGGGAGAGGCCCGGCGCATGGTCCCGCCACATTCGCGGCAGGGCCAGGTCACCTCGTCGATGAAGGGCCGGTGCGGGTCGAAGTCCTCGCCCAGGGGGCCGGCGCGCTCCTCCAGCTCCGCCAGGCTGCCGATCCACTCCGTGATGTCCTCGTCGCGGTCGCAGACCCAGACCGGGAGCGGGGTGCCCCAGTAGCGGTCGCGCGACAGCGCCCAGTCCACGTTTCCGGCCAGCCACTCGCCCATGCGCCCCTCGCCGATCTCCGGCGGATACCAGGCCGTCTCCCGGTTGATCCCGAGCATCTCCTCCTTGAGCGTCGAGGTGGCCGCGAACCAGGATTCGCGCGCGATGTAGAGCAGCGGGGACTGACAGCGCCAGCAGTGCGGGTACGAGTGCGCCACGCTGCCGGCCCGGAACAGGTTTCCGCGGCGGTCGAGTTCCTCCACCAGCAGGGGATCCGCGTCCTTGACGAACATCCCTCCCACCACGGCGAGACCCTTATGGAAGCGTCCCGCGTCGTCTATGGAACGCATGAGGGGCAGGCCGTGGCGCTGGCCGGCCTTGTAGTCGTCCGCGCCGAATGCGGGCGCGATGTGCACGATGCCGGTGCCGTCCTCCGCGGTCACGAAGTCCTCGAGGATGATGCGCCAGGCCGCATCGGAGCCGTCGGGGACCGGCACCACCTCCAGAGGCCGCGTGTAGCGGACGCCTTCGAGCGAACGGGCGTCGTGCTCGCGGATGATGCGCGCGTCCTCGCCCAGAACCCGCTCGACCAGGTCCTTCGCCATGATCACGCGCCGGCCCTCCGCCTCCGCCTCGGCGTATGTGAGGGCGGGGTTGAGCGCCAGCGCCGTGTTCGAGGGCACGGTCCAGGGGGTGGTGGTCCAGGCCAGGAAGGCGCGTTCCTCCGGGTCGGGCTCCCCTTCCCCGGTCCGGAGAGGCGCGAGGAAGAAGAGCGACGGATCCTCCACCTCGCGATAACCCAGCGCCACCTCGTGCGAGCTGAGCGCGGTGCCGCAGCGGGGGCAGTAGGGCACGCTCTTGTGGCCCCGGTAGAGGAGCCCCTTCTTCGCCAGCCGGCTCAGGATCCACCAGACCGACTCGATGTAGCTCGTGTCGCAGGTGACGTAGGGACGCTCGTAGTCGAGCCAGTAGGCGATGCGCTCGGACAGCGCCTCCCAGTCGGCCTTGTAGGTGAAGACGGAATCCCGGCAGACGCGGTTGAAGCGCTCGATGCCCACGGCCTCGATCTCGGGCTTCCCCGAAATCCCGAGCGTCTTCTCGGCCTCGATCTCGACCGGCAGACCGTGCGTGTCCCACCCCGCGATGCGGGTGACCCGGCGTCCCTTGAGCGCCTGGTAGCGGCAGGCGAGATCCTTCAGCGTGCGTCCGAGCACGTGGTGCAGGCCGGGGCGGGCGTTGGAGGTGGGCGGTCCCTCGTAGAAGACGAAGGGCTCGCGTCCCTCGGAGGCCTCCATGCTGCGGCGGAAGAGATCCTCCTCGCGCCAGCGTTCGAGGGTCTGCTGCTCCAGTTCGAGCAGGGTGTCGGGCAACTCCGGATAGCGCATTGGGCCGCTACGCCAGCGATGCGATGACTGCGCGGGCCACCGCGGTGAGACCGGGCTCCGCCTCCATCGCGACCCGGATGATGGTCGGCACGTCGACCTCCTCGAGCGCGTCCGGGAGGCAGACGTCGGTCACGATGCAGAGGCCGCACACCCGCATGCCCATGTGGCGCGCGACGATGACCTCGGGCACGGTGGACATGCCCACCACGTCCGCTCCCATGGCGCGCAGCATGCGGTACTCGGCCCGGGTCTCCAGGCAGGGCCCGGTCACGGCCACGTAGACCGCGCGGGCGAGCGGAATCCCCTGGGCGAGGGCGGCGTCCAGGGCGACCTGCTGGAGCCCCCGGTCGTAGGGCTCGGACATGTCCGGAAAGCGCGGGCCCAGCGCATCCGCGTTGGGACCCACCAGCGGGTTGTCGCCCAGGAGGTTGATGTGGTCGTCGAGCACCACCAGCTGTCCCGCCGGCCAGAGGGGATCCATCCCGCCGCAGGCCGCCGAGACCACCAGGGTGTCCGCGCCCAGGGCGGCCATCACCCTGATCGGAAAGGTCACCTGCTGGAGGGTATAGCCCTCGTACCGGTGGAACCGGCCTTGCATGGCGACCACGGGGACGCCGTCGAGCGTACCCAGCAGGAGGCGGCCCTCATGGCTCTCCACGGTCGATACCGGGAAGTGGGGCAGCGCGGTGTAGTCGATGGAGCACTCCACGTCGATTTCGCGCGCGAGGCCGCCCAGCCCGGTGCCCAGCACGACTCCCGCCCTGGGCCTGAGCTCGGACCGGGCGCGCACGGCCGCAACCGCCGCGTCGATGCGGGCGACCAGGTCCGCCGCAGAGGCCATGCCGGTCGCCGCGTCCGCCTCGGTCCGATCTCCGACCGGGCCCGTGCTCGCCGCCGTCGTCATGCAGCCGCCCCTGCCCGCCGCGCGGGCGGTTTCGGCCGCGGCCCCAGGAGCGCGGTGCCGATCCGGACCATCGTGCTGCCCTCCTCTATGGCGATGCCGAAGTCGTTGGTCATTCCCATCGACAGATGTTCCCCCTGGTATCCGTCCAGCGAGCCAAGCTCCTCGTGCAACCGGCGCAGGGTGCGGAACGCGTCGCGCAGCACGCGCTCGCGATCGGTGAACGGCGCCATGGTCATGAGCCCGCGCACCGCCAGCCCCGGCAACCCGGTGATCCGGTGGACGGCCTCCCGCGCTTCCTCGGGGGAAAGGCCGCTCTTGGCGACCTCCCCGGAGGTGTTCACCTGAACCAGCACCGGAAGCGGAGCGGCGCCGGCGGGCACGAAGCGGTCGAGCCGCTCCGCCAGCCGCACCGTGTCCACCGAGTGCAGAAGGTTGCAGATCCCGATCACGCGGGGGGCCTTGCGGCGCTGCAGGTGGCCGATCATGTGCCAGCGCGGGGCCGGCCGGCCCTCCAGCGCCGCCACCTTGGCCTGGAGCTCCTCCACCCGGTTCTCGCCGATGTCCCGAATGCCGGCGCCGAGCGCCGCCTCCACCGCCGCAAGCGGGTGGCTCTTGGTCACCGCCACCAGCGTCACGTCGGCGCCGGTGCGCCCGCTCAGGCGCGCGGCCTCCTCGACCTCGTCGCGGACGCGCGGCAGCGTCTCCTTCAGCCTTTCCGGATACATCGATCCATTCCGTCGCCCAAGAGCCCGTCGCCCATAAATCAAAGGAACCCCGCCGGAAGCTCCGGCGGGGTTCCTGTCCGGCTCGGACCGTCCGAAGCGACTAACGCGTCTGGAAGGTAATGGGAATCGCGATCCACACGGGCACGATCTTGTCCAGGTTGAGCGCCGGCGTGAACCGGAAGACGTTGGCCACGCGCAACGCCGCCTCGTCGAGGGAAGCGTGTCCCGAAGTCTGCGCCACCAGCGTTCTCTGCACCATGCCTTCCTCGTCGATGAAGAAGTGCACGTTCACGGTCCCGCCGATGCCCGCGTCACGCAGGATCGGGGGGTACTCCCGCTCCAGCGCGCGCTGCACCTCGCGCTCGTTGGTGAGGTCGGGGCGGACCGTATAGGGGGTGAACGTCGGCGCCGCGGAGATGTCGACGGCCTCCTCGTCCGGCGGAGGAGGCAGCTCCTCGACCGGATTGTCCTCGAAGGTGGTCGGCGCGATCGTGATGTCCTCGCTGATGTCGGCCGCGGCGATCACGGGGGTCGCGGGCCGGCTGATCGCCTGGGGCGGCGGCGGAATCTCGATCTCGGGCGGGAGTTCGATCGCCACGAGCTCCTCGGAATCGAAGGAGACGTCCTCCGCGGTCAATGTCGGCCAGAACATGAACATCGCGAAGTGAACCGCGGTCGCGGCCAGCACCGATCCCCAGAACCAGGTGTTGAACGACTTCTTGAAGCGGTCGTTCGCGGTCTCGTGCGGGACGGCGTCCTGCTGTACTTCGAAGTCGGTGTCGCTCATCGTCTCTCCCTCGTCATGCGTCGTTCCAACTCGGTCGCGAATACGACCCGGACCACGTTTGCTTCCTGCAACTCTTCCTGAACCTGATTCACGAACTGATAGGGCACGTCCGTGTCCGCGCGCAAGGAAATCACCAGGCGCCGGTCCGACGCCGCGTACGCCGGCGCGACGATGTTGGACAGGGTGGACATAGTGATTTCGCGGTCGTTCACCCAGACATCGCCGTTGCGCTCGACCCACACGTGCATGATGTCTTCCCGCTTCTCGTCGATCTTCTCGCTGGCCGCCGCCTGCGCCCACTCAATGGGCCGCTCCTTGCTGGTGCGGAAGACGGTGGTGACCATGAAGAAGATCAGAAGCAGGAAGGCGATGTCGGCCAGCGACGAAGAAGGGATCTCGTCGGAGGCCTTCGATTTGCGCGAGAATCCGCCCGCCTTGATAGCCATCGGTCAATCCTCCAGCAGCTGCAGGGAAATGCGTTCCGCCCCGGCGGTCTGCAGGGCGTCGAGAACATCCACCATGAACCTGTAGGGCGCGTTCGGGTGGGTCTTGACCGCGGCGATCAGGTTGGGGTTCTCGGTGACCCCCTGACGCCAGATGGCTTCCACGTCGTTGGCCCGCACCTGCTGAATCTGCGTGCTCTCTCCCCGCTTCACGTCCACCAGACCGTTGGGGAGGACCGAGAGGTGCAGGATGTTGCGCTGGCTCACCTGGACCTCTTCGGCGGACTCGGGAAGCACCACGGCCAGCCCGCTGTCCTTCGGGAAGACCGTAGTCACCAGAAAGAAGATGAGCAGCAGGAAGGCGATGTCCGCCATCGACGAGGTGGGGACCTCGTCGCTGACCTTGGATTTCTTGTTCTGCAGTACGGCCATCTTCAACCTCCCGCCGTTCGCGGCTGTTCCGTAATCCTTAGTCTACCAATTCGTTCGCCGTATCGTTCCCGTCACGCCCGCCTCAGGGGAGACTCGGCGGGGGTGGTGAGAGCGCAGTGATCGGATCCCTGGCTACCACGGTCAACTGGCCGGCGTTCTCCAGGTCCCAGGTGACGTTCAGGATCGCCTGCGTCCCCTGCTCCATGTCGACGATCAGCTTGTCGATCCGCGTGACGAAGAAGTTGTATCCGATGTTGACCGGAATCGCAATCGCAAGCCCCGATGCGGTGGTGAGGAGCGCCACCTTGATCCCGCCGGCGACGAGCGCGGGATCGACGCTGCCAGCGGCCTCGATCGACGCGAAGGCCAGAATCATGCCCGCCACCGTGCCGAGGAAGCCCATGAGGGGGGCCACGTTGGCGATGGTTGCAAGCACCACCAGCCCGCGCTCCAGAAAGCCGAGCTCGATGGTTCCGACGGTGCTGACGGCCTGCTCGATCTCGCCCTCGCCGATCTCGCGCCCCTTGATGCGCCGCAACCCGGCCATGAGGATGGCCGACGCCGGACCCCGCTTGGAGCCCGCCGCCGCGATGGCTGCGTCGATCTCCCCGGCGCGAGCCAATTCGTCGACCTCCGCCAGAACCGTTGCGGTGTCCTTGTGGGCCGCCCAGAGGGTCCAGAACTTGGCGATCATCACGCCGAGCGCGATAAGCGAGCACAGAACCAGCGGATACATCATGAATCCGCCGTCGGCGAAGAGGGTCAGGAGTCCGAATTGGTCGTTGGCCACCGAAGCCTTCCTTGTGTCGGGATTCGACCGGGCGCAGTGCCCGGGCAGACGGAACTCTAGCGAGCACGCCCCGCGCGCGCTACTTCATGCAGTGCGAAACTATCTGCCCATCCTCCGGCCTGTCAACGCCGAAATCCCGCCAGGAGGCGACGCCATGAACGCAATCCACCGCACCGCCGTCCGGTACGCCGCGCGCGCCCTTCCCGCGATCGGCATCCTGCTGCTCTCCGCTGCCGTGGCGCCTCCCGCGGTCGCCCAGGAGGCATCCGACCGGCCCGTCTGGCGCCCGGTCATTCTGGGCACCGAGGCCATGGTCGCGGCGGAGCATCCGCTGGAGGCCCTGGCCGCCGAAGAGGTGCTGCGCGCGGGCGGCAACGCCTTCGACGCCGCGTCGGCGGTCTTCTACATGACGACCGTCGTGGAGCAGCACCAGGCGGGCATCGGGGGCGACGCCTTCATGGTCGCCTACCTCGCCGCGGAGGACCGCGTCCTCTTCGTTAATGGAACCGGGTACGCGCCCGCGCTCGCGACGCGGGAGTTCTACGAGGAACAGGGCGGGATCCCGAGCGCCGGGCCCCTGTCGACGGACGTCCCCGGGGCGGTGGGCGCCTTCGAGCTGGCGCACTCACGCTACGGCAGCCTGCCCCGGGAACAGGTGCTGGCTCCCGCGATCCGCGCCGCGCGCCAGGGCCATCCCCTCGACTTCTGGGTTGCCGGCCATCACGAGCGTTCGGTCGAGAAGATCTCCCCCTACCCCGCCTCGCGGGAGTTGCTGATGCCGGGTGGGCGACTGCTCGGCGTGGGGGATCTCTACGTGCAGGAGGATCTGGCGCGATCGCTGGAAGAGATCGCGCGCGAGGGCGCGGACGCCTTCTACAGGGGACGGCTGGCCCGGATGAGCGCCGACTACTACGAGGAGCAGGGCGGGCTGCTTCGCTACGAGGACCTCGCGGGCTACGAGGCCGAGGAGGCGGAGCCGATCCAGGTGAGCTACGAGGACCTCGACGTCTACCAGAGCGCGCCCAACTCGCAGGGCATCGTGATGCTCATGGCGCTCAACATCCTCGAGGGCTTCGACCTGGAGGCGATGGGCCACAACTCCGCCGAGTACGTGCATGTGGTGACGGAGGCGATGAAGCTTGCCTTCGCCGACAGGAACCGATACGTGGCCGATCCGAGCTTCAGCGACGTGCCCACGGAGGAGTTGCTGTCGAAGGAATACGCGGCGGCGCGCCGCGGGCTCATCCGCATGGACCGGGCGATGAGCGTGGCGCCGGCCGGGGATCCGCGGAGGATGGCCGCGGTGGCGGACGGAGACGGCGTCGAGTACGAGAGCGGAGCTCAGGACGTCTCGCGCCCCGAAGTCCTCTATCGCGAGGATGGCGAGACCTCGTCGTTCTCCATCGCGGACCGCTTCGGGAACCTGGTTTCGGTGACGCACAGCGTGAACTCGAGCTTCGGCAGCGGCATGGTCGTGCCGGGCGGCGGCTACTTCCTCAACAACCGCATGCCCTACTACGGCCTCGAGCGCGACGACGTGAACGTGCTCGAGCCGGGCAAGCGCACCCGCCACACCATCAATCCGGCGCTGGCCCTGAAGGACGGCCGGCCGTACCTGGCGTGGAACACCCCCGGGGGCGACAACCAGCCGCAGGCGATGCTGCAGGCGTTCCTCGCGGTGGTGCATTTCGGCATGAACGTGCAGCAGGCGGTGGAGGCGCCCACGGTGACCAGCACGGCCTTCCGCGCGTCGATGTATCCGGGGCGCATGCGGGGCATGCTGACGATGCCGGAGGTGCTCTACCAGGGGGCGGGCGAGGCACTGGCGGCGCTCGGCCACCGGGTGGAGGTGAGCCCGCTGCAGCAGCCCTACCGGCAGGCGGCGTCCGGAGCCGGAGCGGTGAAGATGGTGATGATCGACCCGGAGACCGGCGTCATGTACGGCGGCGTGAGCCCGGCGAAGAGCGACTATGTGATTGGATGGTGAGGAGGATCGACCCATGCGCCCACGACCCCAGACTCCGCCCGAACCCACGGACGAAGAACTCAACGCCTGCATTCTGACGCGCTACAGGCTCCTCGGGATCGACATCTCGGTGCTTCCGGAGTCGGATGAGGATGCGCCCATGGATCAGGAGCGGCTCCTCGAGAACGGACGCTCGATCCTCCGCCAGGATGTGGAGGCCGCCAACTTCCACATCGATCCCCAGTTCAACCTGCCGAACGCCTTTCCGGCGCCGTTTGTGGCATGGACCGAGGAGGGGTCATGAGCGGGGGTGCCCGCACGGGGACCGGAGGCGCGCGGACCGGGCCCGGGGCGGACCGCAAGGTGAGCGCCGGCGCCAGCGAGGCTCCCGCCCCCCAGGACGAGCGGGTCTCGCGGCGCTGGTTCCTGGAGCGGATGGCCTGGGTCTCTTCGGCGGCCGCCACCGGCACCCTGCTGGCTCGCGCGCCCGCCGTCGCCAGCCCGCGCGGCCCGGCAGTGACGCCGGAAGCCTTCGGGGCGGACATCCGGCTGCAGGAGGTCGACGACCTCACGCAGCTCACCATGTCGGAGTCGATGACGCTGATCCGCACGGGCGCCCTCGATCCGCGGGACCTGGTCGAGGCGTACGTCGACCGCATCGAGGCCTTCGAGGGAACGTACCAGGCCTATGCCGACCGTCCGTCGCGCGAGACGCTCCTGGCGCAGCTGGCCCGGACGACCGACGACGAACGCCGTGCCCCGCTCCGGGGCATGTGCCTCGCGCCCAAGGACAACTGCTACACGGCGGATCTGCTGACCGAGGGCGGGTCGCTGGTCTTCGAGGGCTTCCAGCCCGACTACGACGCCACCTGCGTCTCGCTGATGCGCGCGGCGGGAGGCCTCGTCGTGGGCAAGGCGCAGATGGGCAACCTAGCCGGGGGCAGGGCGCGCGTGTACGGGACCACCACGCCGACGACGCGCAACGCCTGGACCCCGGACGACGTGCGCTACAGCCCGTCCGGATCCTCGTCGGGCACCGG
This sequence comes from Longimicrobiales bacterium, assembly GCA_965202805.1. Lineage (GTDB taxonomy): Bacteria > Gemmatimonadota > Gemmatimonadetes > Longimicrobiales > Gaopeijiaceae > BD2-11. The sequence goes on along the minus strand of OZ241869.1, from coordinate 3,944,930 downwards.
AACGGCCGTGGCGGCCCGCCTCGCGGTGGCCGGGCTCGGGACACAGACCGGCGGCTCGGTGATCGGCCCCTCCAACGCGCAGGGGCTGACGGCGGTCAAGCCCACGTTCGGGCGCATCTCCCTGCACGGCATCATCCCGCTCAGCTACACGCGCGACCACGTCGGCGTGATGGCGCGCGACGCCATGGACGCCGCCATCCTGCTCCAGGTATGCGCCCAGCCGGATCCGAACGATCCGCGGACGCTCGGGCTGCCGCGGCCGCCCAACTACGCGCTGGCGGCGACGCCGTTCGGGGGCGAGCGACCCCGTGTCCGCTGGCCCACCCGGATCGGCGTCTGGCCGGAGTATCTCGAGGGGGACAACGAGCGGGTGAACCAGCTCAGGCGCGACTTCCTCGAGGAACTCGAGCGCAACCCGGCGGTGACCATCGTACCGGACGTGACCCTTCCGGATGAGTGGGAGGAGCTCACTTCACCGCCGCTGGGGGGCTCCCACGGTGATCCCACCGCCTTCTTCATCGAGCACCTGCGAGAGGACGTTCGCAACTTCGCCGACCGCCTGCCGCGCTTCCTCAACGGCATGCTCCAGAGCGCCGACACCTACGTGAAGGTGCAGCAGGCGCGAAACCTCCTGCGCCATCGCATGGTCACGCAGCTCTTCAACCAGTGCGATGTCGTGGTCACGAGCGCGGGCGGTGCGTTCGACGGGGTCGGGCTGCCGCTCGCGTGCACGCCCATCGGCTTCGACACCGACGAAACCACGGGGGCGCGGGTACCGCGCGGGGCCACGCTCGGCGCGCCTCCCTTCGGCGAGGAGCGGCTGCTTGCGGTGATCGCGGCGTACCAGGCGGTGACTGAGTTTCACCGGGAGCGGGCGCCGGATCCGGCGGGATAGCCGGGTTCGGGGCGTGCGGACCCGCGGAGCGTCACAGGCTTTCCCGGGCGGCCAGGCCTGTTCCGCGGGCGGCTAAGCCTGTGCTTTCCGCTGTCCCCGCACGACGTAGAGAAGGAAGGCGGCAGCGGCGAGCAGGAGCCCCACGCTGATGGGCGATGAGATGAAGATGAGGGGATCGCCCTCGGAGAGGATCAGCGCGCGACGGAAGTTGGACTCGAGCATCGGACCCAGGATCAGGCCCAGCAGCACGGGGATTACCGGATAGCCGAAGCGGCGCAGGACGTAGCCGAGGACGCCGATGCCCACGGCGACGTAGATGGCGAAGGTGGTTCGCTCGGAGGTGAAGGCGGCGACGACGGCCAGCGGTGCGATGGCCGAGAACAGCACGCTCCGCGGCACGCGCGTGATGCGCGCGTAGAGGGGAAGCAGTGTCAGGCCGAACACCAGGATCAGCAGGTAGCTGGCGAAGTAGGCGGCGAAGAGCGGCGCGACGAGACCCGCAGCCGCGGTGAAGAGTTGCGGGCCGGGCGTAATACCGTGTATTACAAGCCCGCCCAGAATCACGGCCGTCACCGCGTCGCCGGGGATGCCCAGCGCGAGCAGCGGGATGAGCGCTCCCCCGGTCACGGCGTTGTTCGCCACCTCCGGGGCGACGATGCCCTCGGGCGCGCCCTTTCCGAAGCGTTCGGGGTGGCGCGAACTGCGGCGGGCCTCGCTGTAGGCGAAGAAGGCGGCCATCGCGGCTCCGGCTCCGGGCAGGGCGCCGACCGAGGTCCCGATCACCGAGTTCTTGACGAAGGGCTTCCATCCCACTCGCCGCACTTCCCGCCACCATGCGAAGACGCCGTCGGACCGCGCCGACGGATGCTCGTGGGCTCGTGAGGGCGGCCGTCCGGCCTGATGGAACAGTTCGGTCATGGCGAAGATGCCGATCACGACCGGAATGAGCGGGAGGCCGACGAGCAGGTCCACCGAGCCCAGGGTGTAGCGCGGCACCGGCACCAGCGGGTCGATGCCGATGGTCGAGAGCATCACGCCGATGACCGTGGCGGCCATCCCCCTGGTGAGTGATTCGCGCGAGACCGTCGCGACCGCGACCAGCGCCAGGACTACCAGGGCGAACATCTCGGGGGACTGGAAGCGGAGCGCCATCCGGGCCAGCTGCGGGCTGAAGAGGACCAGGACCACGCCGCCGGCCAGGCCCCCCACGACGGAGCTGAAGGTGGCGATGCCGATGGCAGTGCCGGTGCGGCCCTGAAGCGCCATCGCGTGGCCGTCGAGCATCGTCATGGCGTTGGCCGGCGCGCCCGGGATGCAGAGCGCGATGGCCGCGACGGACCCGCCGTAGAGGCCGCCGGTGAAGATCCCGATCATCATCACGATCGCGCTCTCGGCCGAGAGCTGGTAGGTGAGCGGCAGCAGCAGGGCGATGGCCAGGGTGGCGGTGAGGCCGGGGATGGCGCCGACGGCGATGCCCAGGAGGGAGCCGGCGACGAGGGGCAGAAGGAGGGCCGGGTCGAGGAGGAGTTCGAAGCTCATGCAGCGCCTCGCGGCGCGGCGAGTGCGGCCGCGGGATCAGGGGCGCTGAGGTCGGCGCTCAGGCTCATGTGTTCGCGGCTCATCCAAGGATGCCTGCGGGCAGGCGGGCGCCGAGGATCACGCGGAAGAGCAGGAAGATGAGGAGGGTCGCGCACGGTGCCAGCACCAGGATCGTGCGCCGGCCGGCGCCGAAGCGCTCCGCCACGGCAGCCGTGTAAAGGAGGGTCGCGAGGACGTAGCCGAGGATCTGGAACAGGGCGGCGTAGAGGATGGTGAGACCGATGACGGTCCAGGCGCGGGTGGGGCCGGGGCGCGAATCGCTGGCGTCCGAAACAGGTGTTTGCCGCAGCTTGCGCCATCCGGAGAACGCGATGCCGGCCGACAGCAGGGCGAGAGCGGCGGCCAGGCCGATGGGAACGAGTGCGACGTCCGGATCCCCCGACGCCGAAAGCCCGCGCGCTCCGAAGCCGTAGGCCAGCGCGACGACGAAGAGGCTGCAGCCGGAGATGAGGTCGGTCCAAGGAGAACCGGCGCCTTCCGCGCTCACGCCACTGGCCTGCTCAGGCATTCCAACCCCCCATCAAGCCCCTCTTTTGTTTGACACTTCTTGTCTTTTCTGGCGGACAAAAGAGGGATCGCGGCAGACTGGCGTCGGTTCTCCGAGAGGGAGTCGCGGAATCCGAAACGCGCTCGGCCCTGTCGGACTCGACCCTTCTGCTTCACGCGATCAGCTCCCTCGCGATTCAGCTCCCTCACGCGATCCATTTCGAGACGGGGGCGTTGGCTTCTTCGAGCGGCTGCGTGACGACATCCAGGAGGAACGGGCCGCGGGCGGTGAGCGCCTCCTGGACGGCCGCACCCAGCTCCGCGGGATCGTCCACGCGGTGCGCGCGCAGGCCATAGGCGCGGGCGATGGCGGCGTGGTCGGAGTCTTTGAAGTCTACCGAGAAGTAGTCGCTGCCACGGCTCTTCTGCCCCGCCTTGATCCACCCGTAGCCGGCGTTGTTGCACACGATGAGGGTGACCGGGAGGTCGAGTCGCACCAAGGTCTCGAGCTCACCGGCGGAGATGCCGAAGCTTCCGTCGCCCATCACGCCGATGACGCGGCCCGCGTCGGGTCGCGCGTATTGTGCGCCGACCACGGCGGGGAGTGCGTACCCAAGAGCCCCGAAGGCGCGCGGGCTGACGAACCAGCGGCCGGCGCGCGGAAGGCGCCACCAGGCCGAGAAGTACGGGCAGGGGGTGCCCGGGTCGGCGAGGATGATGGCGCGCTCGGGGAGGCGCGGCAGCAGCTCGGCCAGAAGGCGCTCGGGGCGGATCGGTCGCTCGTCCGACGCGAACAGCCCGGCCACGCGGTCGTCGTGCGCCCGCCGGGCGGTGGCGATTTCGGCGGGGTCGAGGCGGGGGGTGGCGGCGCCCCGGGCGTGCAGCTCGGTGGTGAGCGCGGCGAGGCCCTTGCGCGCGTCGGCCCGCATGGCCGCGGCAAGGGGGTAGCTGCGCCCCAGGACGCCCGCGTCGACATCCAGCTGGACGAAGCGCGCGTCGCCCGGGCGGGGGAGGGTCCACTTCTCGGTGGTCACGGAGCCGGTGCCGCACCCTACGTAGAAGACCAAGTCGGCCTTGCGCACCAGATCGTGGCGCCAGGGCAGCCCGCCGTTGCTGCCGACCACTCCGAGGGAGCGGGGGTCGGTTTCGGCGATGCTCCCCTTGCCGGAAATGGAGGTGGCCACGAAGGCGCCGAGTGCGCGGGCGAGCTCGCGCACTTCGTTCCAGGCCCCCGAGCGCAGCGCGCCGGCGCCGGCCACGATCAGGGGGCGGCGGCTGCGGGCGAGCTCGCGGGCGACGGCGCGCACCTGGTCGGGGTCGGGAGCGACCCGCTCGGCGGGGTAGCGGCTGTAGCAGCCGTCGCCGTGAACGGCGGAAGCGGGAACCGAACCTGCCTGGGTGTCGAGGGGAAGGGCGATCTGGCAGGCGCCCAGGTTGCCGGTGGAGGCCTCCCGGAAGGCCGCGCGCGTCATGCCGGGGAGGTCCCGGGGGGTGGTGGGGGAGAACACCCGCCGGGTCACGGGCGCAAACAGGGCCGCCTGGTCGAGGTCGGTCAGCGTGCCCACGCCCCGCTCGGTGGTGGCGATGTCGGAGGTGAGGCACACCATCGGCACCGAGGACTCGTTCGCCTCGGCGACCCCGGGGAGGATGTAGGTGGCGCCGCCGCCGCTCGGGCCCTCGCACACCCCCACCCTGCCGCTCAGGCGCGCGTACGCGTCGGCCATGAAGGCGGCGCTGCGCTCGTCGCGGGTCAGGACGTGGCGGATGCCGGGCGATGCGGCCAGCGCCTCGTACCACGGCAGCGACGTATCGCCGCACAGGCCGAAGATGGTGTCGACGCCCAGGTGCTCGAGGACGCCGACCAGGGCCTGGCCGCCGTTCACACACCCTCCAGGGCCGCCAGAAGCCCCTCGACGCGCGGTGCCAGGTCCTCCAGGTACCCGCGCACGGAGTCTCGACCGCGCCAGGTCGCCCCCACGGCCCCGGCCCGGGCCCACTCCTGGAACTCGGGCGACTCGGCCGCGGTCCGGCAGGCGCTCTCCAGGATCGCGAGGCGATCATCGGGCGTACCGCCCGGCGCCATCAGCATCCGGAAGCTGCCGTACTCCAGGTCGTAGCCCAGCTCGGCAAACGTCGGCACGTCCGGCACCAGGCGACTCCGCTCCGGCGCCATCAGCGCGAGGACCCTCAGTTCCCCGCTGCGCACGTAGGCCATCGCTCCCGGCAGGCTGGAGACGATGGCATCCACTTCATCCCCGAGAATCGCGCCGATCTGCGGGCCCGAGCCCCCCTCGTAGGGGATGTGCCGCAAGCTCGCACCCAGAGCCTGCTCCATCGCCGCCGCGTGCTGATGCCAGACCCCCTTCTGCCCCACGTTGCCGACCGCGATGGTGCCCGGATTCGCGCGCGCGTCCGCCCCGAAGGCGGCCAGGTCCGCCCAGCGCTCGGTGGGCACGATCAGGGCGCTGGGATGCTCGGTCACCATGCACACCGGCTCCAGCGCCCGCCAGTCGACCGGCGCCAGCCCGAGCAGCTGCACGGTGAGCGCGTCGTAGGTCATGGTCCCGAGCGTGTATCCGTCCGCGGGCGCGTTCTGCACGACCGTCAGGCCGACCGAGCTCAACCCGCCCGGCACGTTCTCGGTAACCACTCCGACCCCGATCTCCTCCTCGAACCACCTCATGAAACCGCGCATGGCGGTGTCGGTGCCCCCGCCCGCGCGCCACGGAATCACGTGGCGGATCTCGCGGCTCGCGTCCGGATACGCCGCCGACTCCTCCGCCGACGGCAGGCGCACGACCAGCACGACGAGCGCCAGCAGGGCAAGGGCGATGAGGGGGATGCGGAGGGGCAAGGTCGGCTCTCGCGGTCGTGTCGTTGGAGTTTCTCATCGGGCCCGATGCCCGCCGCCGGGCCCGACGCGTGCCCTCGAAGCGGCCGAGGTCGGTTGCGGCGAAGATACCATCCGCCGCTCAGGGATGCGAAGCGATCTGTAGACCACCAGCCCGTGGCTACGAACCGCAGCCGAGTGAGCCCTTACGCCAGAACCAGGTCGATCTCACTCTCCATGGCCGGAACCCTATCGCGCGCGTAAACTGGCAGGACCTTTCACACCCGCCGTTTCCGCCTTTGCCGCGAGAGGTCGTCATGTCCGGCACCCGACTTTTTTCCGCACGCTTACTGGTCACCGTCGGCTCGCCCGCGTGCCTGCGCTCACTGGCCGTCTGTTTTGCGCTGGTTGCCCCGCTGCTCCTGCTGCCGGGTGACGGCGCGGCCCAGGACGGCGATGCCCCCGTCAACGCCTCCGACCACCCGCTGCTGCGACCCTTCTCGTGGCGCTCCATCGGGCCGTATGGGCAGGGCGGCCGGGTCGACGACCTGGCGGTGAATCCGGACGACCCGCACACCTACTACGTGGGCTTCGCGACCGGCGGCCTGTGGAAGACGACCAACAACGGGACCACCTTCGAGTCCATCTTCGACAGCTACGGAACGCACTCCATCGGCGCGCTCGCGGTCGCGCCCTCGAACCCGGACATCCTCTGGGTCGGGACCGGCGAGGCCAACAACCGGCAGAGCTCCTCGTTCGGGGACGGCGTCTACAAGTCCGAGGACGGCGGCAAGACCTTCACCCACGTGGGGCTGCGCGAGACGCAATCCATCGCGCGCGTGATCGCCCATCCCGACGACGCGGATGTGGCCTGGGTGGCGGCCAACGGCCATCTCTTCGGCGCGAATCCGGAGCGCGGCGTATTCAAGACGACGGATGGCGGCGAGTCCTGGAGCCACGTCCTCAGCGTTGACGACAACACCGGCGCCACCGACCTCGTCATCGACCCCTCGAACCCCAACACGCTCTTCGCGGCCACCTATCAGCGGCGCCGGACCGCGTGCTGCTTCGTGGGTGGAGGGCCCGGAAGCGGCATCTGGCGCTCGGACGACGGGGGCGAGAGCTGGAGCCGCCTGAGCGGCAGCGGCCTCCCGCGCGGCACCATGGGGCGGGTCGCGCTGGCCATGACCCCGGCGGATCCGGACGTCCTCTACGCGCAGATCGAGGTCGCGGCGGACAGGGAGGAGCCTCTCACGGACGAGGAGAGGGCCGAGTGGGAGCGCCTGGACGACGAGGACGCGCTGCCTCCCGATCCCCAGTACAACGGCATCTGGCGCTCAAGCGACAAGGGCATGAGCTGGGAGTTCCGCTCGAACGAGAACGGGCGCCCGATGTACTTCAGCCAGATCCGGGTCGATCCGACGAACCCGGACATCGTCTATGTCGTCGACCAGAGGGTGCACAAGTCGCGCGACGGGGCGCAGACCTTCGAGGTGCTGGACGGCTACGGGCACGTGGACCAGCACGCGCTCTGGATCAATCCCGAGGACAGCGACCACCTCATCCTCGGCAACGACGGCGCGGTGGACGTCAGCTACGATCAGGGCGAGACCTGGGAAGCGCTCCGGCGATGGGACGTGGGCCAGCCCTATCATGCGTCCGTGGACATGCGGCGCCCGTACTACGTGTGCACCGGGCTCCAGGACAACGGCAGCTGGTGCGGCCCGAGCGCGGTGCGGACCGGCGAGATCCTCTCCGAGGACTGGTACCGGGTCGGGGGCGGGGACGGCTTCTACACCGCCGTCGATCCCACCGACCACACCGTCGTCTATTCCGAGTCCCAGAACGGCAACATCCGGCGCCTGAGCCTCGCGACCGGCGAGCAGGTCAGCATCCGGCCGCGCGCGCCGAGCCAGAACAACCCGTCGTCGAACATCGTGCCCATGCCGGACCGGGGCACCGAGATCCGCTGGAACTGGAACACGCCCTTCATCCTCTCGCCCCACAATCCCGAGGTCGTGCACGCGGGCGGAAACCGCTTCTTCACGTCGATGGACCGGGGCGAGACCTGGACGATGAGCCCGGATCTGTCGAGGAACACGGACCGCGACATGATCGAGCTCATGGGCCAGGCCAACGCCCTGCCCCGCTGCAACCAGATGGACCGCGGCCAGGAGTGCATCCTCTCGCGCAACGACGGCGTGAGCGCCTGGGGCGCGGCCGTGTCGCTCACCGAGTCGCCTCTGGTGCCCGGGCTCCTGTGGATGGGAACCGATGACGGCAACCTTCAGGTGAGCCGGGACGGCGGCGCCAGCTGGAGGGAGGTCGGAGAGAACATTCCCGGAGGGACGAAGGGCTACTACATCTCGCGGATCGAGGCCTCGTATTTCGACGCGGGCACGGCCTACGCCTCCGTCGACGGCCACAAGAGCGGCGATCTCGCGCCCTACGTCTATGCTACGCGTGACTACGGCGCCAGCTGGGAGAATATCACGTCGAACCTGCCGGAATATGGCAACGTGAACACGGTGCGCCAGGATCCGCGCAACCGGAACCTGCTTTATGTGGGGACTGAGTTCGAGTTCTTCGTCTCGCTTGACGAGGGCGGGAGCTGGCACCGCCTAATGACCGGCCTCCCGGTGGTGCGTATCGACGATGTCCTGGTGCACCCCCGCGACAACGACCTGGTGCTGGCCACGCACGGCCGCAGCGTGATGGTCATGGACGACATCACGCCACTCCAGCAGCTAACGCCCGAGGTGATGGAGGCCGACGCGCACCTGTTCGCGCCGCGGGAGGCAGTGGCCTGGAAGCAGAACCGGATGCGCTCGCGTTCAGTGACGGGCGACAAGGTGCTGGTCGGCGACAACGCCCTGCCGGGGACGGCGATTCATTACTGGCTGGGAGATGACACCGGCGCGGACGATGTGAGCTTGACGGTTACCGAGGTGGCGACCGGGGAGGTGTTCCGGGATCTGGAGCCCACCGGGCACGAGGGGATCAACCGGGTGCAGTGGGATCTGCGGGGGAACATGCCGGAGGAGGCGACCGGCGGCGGGTTTGGTGGACCGCAGGCGCCGGTGGCGGGGCCGGGGTTGTATCGAGTGACCCTCACCGTGGACGGGGAGGAGTTTACGGAGATGGTCACCGTGGTGGAGGATGTGTGGATGGGGGAGGGATGAAGCCCGGCGAATCCCTAAAAACTTCTTGGTCGAGCAGGTTCCAGTTGTACAGCGCTGGGTTCCAGAAGTCCGCAATCGCGGCTTCGCAGTCAATGCCACAGGCGAGCTGTGTGGCCATGGACGCCCTCTTCGCAGGCAAGGTCAAGGTGTCACCAGACTTACATCCAGACCATGCTGCATTGCTCATTTACTACGCCTTAGCACAGCTCTAAACGAGAACGAATGGAAGGGCCGTCCCTGCCAGAGTACCCGTGAGTTGGCCCCCCTGTGAGCGTAGGTGCCAGCCATATGCGACGTACGAGTCGCAACTGGAACAGGAGACCGGTGCCATGATGAAGAAGACCAAAGTACTCGTCGGTGGTGGCGGGTCTGGAATTTGTTGCGGGTCCACACGCCCCGCACCCCGCCCGAACTGACCTGGAGCCCTCTGAGCATCAGCTCGTCGGTCACCCGCTGGGCGCCGTGGGTCGGATGCTTCAGCGCATGGGCCAGAATCGCCTTCTCGATCGGCGACGCGACGCGATTGCGGTGCGGTCCCTTGGCGCCGGGCAACAGGGTCGAGCAGCTCCTCGGCGCCGTGCACCTGGAAGTTGCGGCGGATCTCGTAGAAGTGCTGGCGGCTGTAGCCCACGATCCGGCACGCCTTCGAGACGTTGCCGAGTTCCTGGGCCAGCTGTAGCAGGGACAGCTTCCTGCGCGCTATCTTCTCTGCCTGGACGGTGGTCATTCTGGTTCTCCTCCGTGGTTGTTGAGTTGACTGGATCTCTTCTCAATCAACCTCCGCGAGGCCGGTCTGGCCACCGTCCTTCTCAGGCCAACCTGTCAGGTGATTACCGTTCTACAACTCACAGGCTACGGCATGCTGCCTCCATAGGACAACTATTTACTGTATTGGATCGATAGTCGCTGTTATCTCGACTACGCCAATCGGATCGCCTTCGAAATACGAGCGGAGCACCAATGCATAGCTACCGGGACTAACGAACTCGTTGATGCGAGGATTCACAGATCCTCCATAATCGTCGCTGAACGCGACAAAGCGCGGGAAGGCATCATCCTCGCCGGTCTCGAATAGACTGGCGGTGAGATCCGTATCCCCATCCACCACTAGTGACAATAGCGCTTCTTGGGTCACCGTAATTCCCAGAGTCAGTTCCGAACTGGGCTCAACATACACTTGGGAGCCGGGTACCGTAATCCGAGCGTCCAGATATCCAGGCATCGTTTCATTGGAGCCCTCTTGCGCAGCTGGTGCTGCTAGTTGTGAACGCGCCTCTTCTACCTGCTCGACCGCTACTTCCTGTTGGTCATCCTTTTGATCGATGGTGTTGGCGGCCATTTCCCATACGGTAACCCACGCAAATCCGGCTAGCAGGGCTGTAGCACACAGTCTTGCCAAGTCGTCGCGCTGGGTGTTTGCCAGAAGGTAAATGAACACCAGACCCGCTCCCGCACCGAACGCTAGATGCGCGAGGAGCGACAGTGGTGGACTCTCGCTGTGTTGTGCATTTTCGGCAGAAGGGGCCCAGAGATAGCTCAGTGCACCGCCGAGCGCGCCTAGTAGTAGAACCCACCAGAAGTCACCTTCAGGCCATGTCTTTGGAAACCTGAGTTTCGTTAGCTTGACCACTTGCACTCTCTCCCGTTACGGATGCCAATAATTACGACCGCACTGTCGGCGGTTGAGGGCTCACCACCGGGACGGTTGTTGTGGCGTCACCGTCGGTGCCTCGCTCGGGGGCCGATTCCGGATGGCGTATCTCTCGTGCCTTACCGTGGACCACAGGCGTCTCCAAGGTTCATGGTACCGGGATCCCGGTCTCCCACCCACAATACGAAAGATCCCGAATCGTCTTCGTCATAGGCGCTTGCTCGTATCCGGTACTGCCCGGGCGTCGGCACTCGGAACTCCACCCGCGCGTTCACTCCAGAACCACCGTCATCGTTACTCCCGATCTCGGTCTCGTCATCCCGCAACACTCGGAGGTAGGAATCGACGTCATCCGATTCCATATTGACCACTATGCGCTCGCCACCGGAGAAAGAGTAGGTCCATTCCCAATATTGCTCCGCTGACAGGCTTTCGGTAAAGCGCTCTATCCAGCCGCGAACCTCGCCATTCACGTAGCAACGCTCGGCTTCCAACGCATCAACTCCGTATACACGTATCGCTGTCCAGCCATTCAGCTGGCCCTCCCGAAGACGGGTCTCGGTAGTCTCAATGAGGTCGCCGTTCTGATACCAGTTAATCTGGCCACTTCCCTGCGCGAGGCCATTGGAACATCCTCTCGTCCATGTGACCGTCACATTCTCTTGGGGGGCAGGATTCCACAGATAGCATCCGGGTCGATCCGCCAGCTCCATCCAGCACGACTCGGGAGAGTAGACCTCCGTACAGATTCGTCCTTCCGGCAGATTGGGCTCCGGTCCACCGACCTCCGCCACGGTTTCTCTAGCAACACTCCACGTCTCCCTCAACAGCACTTCGTACCCGCTCCCGTCGTACCGGCTGCTGAAGCGCTGGTTGATCGTCGTCGCCTGCGCCTCGGCCGCGTTGAAGCCCGTGCCGAAGCCCACGCTGAAGGCCTGGAACCTCGGGTCCTCCGGGTCCACGGTCAGATCCTGGCGGATGACGCCCGTGTAGCCGACGATCACCGCATGATCGTCCCCAGGATCGGACCACGCGCACCACACCTCTGGATAGGAGCCGAGCTCCGAGCTGAGCGTGCGCTCGATCTGGTCGCGCTGGCCGATGTCCACCCCTATTCGGTACACGATCTCCATGTCTTCCATGTAGATCCTGCGGATCGGGTTGGTCGCGAGGGTTCGCCTCTCGCTCCCCACGCAGACGACGGCTTCGGAGCCGGACTGGGCGGCGACGGGTGCTCCGACCGGTGAGAGCGCCAACATCGCCAAGGCGATCCACCAACAGCGCGTTTCGGCCGGTCGACGGCCCGCACTCACGGACTTCCGCGTTACCGTTCTCGTGGCGGCGCGGCAGCCCGTGCGCGAAGTGCTGAAAGCAGCCTGCATGGTGGCCCCCTCTTCCCCTCGCGCCAGCAATCGACGGAGAAATGATTACTCTACTAGCAAAGAGAAGGACTGTACGTCCGATGCGCAACGTCAAAATCATGTGTCTATACGTCAATAACAGACATCTTACCGCCTAATGGACCGTGCCTGATACGAACAGGGTATCCGACCGATTCCTGGTACGATTGAAGTCAGGAGGCCTCCGCATCGAAATCGGCAGGTCGGCGAACACGTCGGCAGATGAGCGCTACGCTGCGCGCTCGCGCGTGCCGCTGAACGGCATCTTCACCCACGGTGTCGCCGAGGACGATTCGCTCTACCGCAGGAGCGAGGGAACCTCCTCTCCACCGACTACGTGGTCGATGAGATCCTGACCCCGATTCGCAGGCGGCTGCGACAAGCCCACCGTCGACCGGCCTGCGCCAAGAGGATTCGACCAACCTGAGAGGTGGTCGTGGCTCCGGACAGCCGACATCCACCCGCCGAAGAGGGCTTGCAGACGACAGGAGATCAAACTAGAATGTTGTAAATTCGGCTAGCGAGAGCATGTTTTGCAACAATATACTCCTCGTCCCGCGCTCGCGCTCCAGATCACCCGCAGCCTCGCGGAATCGCCCGCGGTCGCGCTGCTGGGTGCCCGTCAGGTCGGCAAGACCACCCTGGCCCGTCAGATCGCCGCATCCTGGCCCAGCCCCGCCACCATCTTCGACCTTGAGGTAGCGACCGACCGGGAGGCGCTCTCCCGCACTCCCGCCCGCCTGCTGGGACGCCACGAGGGGCTGGTTGTGATCGACGAGGTGCAGCGCCTTCCCCAACTCTTCGAGGCTCTGCGACCCTTGTGTGACGACCCGGACCGGCGGGCGGTCTTTCTTCTCCTCGGCAGTGTTTCCTGGGACCCGGTGAAAGGCGTGTCGGAGTCGCTGGCCGGAAGAATCCTGTTCGTGGACGCGAACGGTTTCTCGCTGGAAGAAGTGACAGCGCAGTCTCTCGATCGGCTCTGGATCCGCGGCGGCTTTCCGCGCGCCTACCTGGCTCCCTCCGCGGACGCCTGGTCGCGATGGATGGAGTCGTTCTCGCGAACATGCCTGGAGCGGGATATCGCGGGACTGGGATCCAGCGTCTCACCCGCCGCGCTCGGCCGCTTCTGGAAAATGCTGGCGCACGTTCACGGCCAGACCTGGAACGCCTCGCGACTGGCCCGCTCGATGGACGCGGACGCGAGGACGGTCAACCGCTACCGCGATCTGCTGGAGGGCGCCTTCATGATCCGCGTCCTGCGCCCCTGGTTCGCGAAACTCGGCAAGCGGCTGGTCAAGTCACCCAAGGTCTATCTGCGCGACAGCGGAATCCTGCACTTTCTGCTCGGCCTCGAAGACAGTCACGAGCTGGCCGTACACCCCTCATACGGGGCCAGCTGGGAAGGATTCGCTCTGGAGCAGACGCTGATCGCCCACGGCCAGCGCGACGCGTACTTCTACGGCACGCAGCGAGGAGCGGAACTGGACCTTCTGTTGCTGCGCTGCGGCCGCCGCTGGGGATTCGAGTTCAAGTGCACCGAGACTCCCCGCACCACGAAATCGATGCGCATCGTGACCAGGGATATCGAGCTGGAACACCTCTGGGTGGTCTATCCCGGCGAACGCGAGTTCCCGCTCGCGGACGGGATCACGGCGCTACCTTTGACGCGCATTGGGAATGTAGAACTTCGAGCGCAGGCGTGAGCCGGATCGCGGGGAACAGATATGCACACCGACTGGTTCGACGAACTCTTCGGATTCCGGGAGCAATCCCCGGCGCAAGTGCGCACCCATTTGGAAGTCGACGGAACCACACTTCGATCCCGCGTCAACGGCGCCGGCTACGAGATCGGAGTACTCGATACGCCATCGCTCCGCCAACTCCGGATGCGGGCTGGCGAGTCCGCGGTCGGCCAGCCTCCGGTTATCCCGGCTCCCAAAGGCCCGATCCAGGTCCGCAATATCGTGGGCGAGGCAGGCGCCCTCCACGCCGACTCCCGAAACGTGGGTGCGCTCTTCCAGGTCGCCTCGCAGTTCAACCTGCTGGAGATGGTGTCGCCGCGTGTGTCTCCCGAGGACGGCGTTACACGCTATGCCTACGACCATACTCAGGGCCCGGCTTGCGCCATCGCCGCCGGGGCCGCCACGGTCTATCGGAACTACTTTGCCATGGTGGACGGCAAAGAGGGCCAGGACACCGGCCGACAGATCGACTGTCTGCGCGACGTTCACGGAGCTCTCTCCCCCGATGGCCGGCTTCTCTGGAAGATGCGCAACGGCTACGCGCTACCCACCGCGTCGACCCTGGCGCACTTCAACCGGCGCTTCTCCGAACTCGACGAAGACGGCCGAGACGCGCTCCGCGGTGCTCTCCGCATCGGCATCCACCGGGACGTCGAGGTGACGAGGTCCGGATCCCGCCACCTTGTGTCCCAGGCCTTCTGCTCGGCGCTCCCCCTGTCGTACAGTTCCGCCGCCAGCCCGGAGTGGGAATCGTTCGCACGGCTCATCCTCGAAGCCGCGTACGAGAGCACGCTTCTGGCTGCCGTCGAGAACGCCCGCCGCATCCCGGGCGCGCCGGTCTACCTCACCCAGCTGGGGGGTGGCGCGTTCGGGAATCGCACCGCTTGGATCGTCGTTGCGATGGAGCGCGCCTTCCATCTCCTGGCGGACAGCGGGCTGGATGTGCGGATCGTCCACTACGGCGGGGTCAGCGAGCGTTTCCGGAATCTGGAACGCGGCTGACACCACCCGGATCGTCGCCTATCGCCAGCTTCCCGTGCTCAACGCGCTCGAGACGGGATCAGGCCTACCGCCCGGCTCCCGCCAAGCGAGCGTAGGCGTCCCTCACAACCGCCTCGGCGAGCTTGCCGCGCGCGGCAAAGCTCCTCCTGCCGAGCCAGTATTCGGCCCACATCGCATCCGTGGCGATCCAGTTGTCCCAGAAGAAGGCGCCGTTGACGAGGCCCGGATAGCGGGTGCTGGTCTGGAAGAACGCCTCAAAGATGTTGGCCTGAGCCTCCTCGCCATCATCCAATCCGTTTCGGTTCCGATCGACCAGTGT
The DNA here is from genome assembly GCA_965202805.1 of Longimicrobiales bacterium. Lineage (GTDB taxonomy): Bacteria > Gemmatimonadota > Gemmatimonadetes > Longimicrobiales > Gaopeijiaceae > BD2-11. Next base: position 3,929,824 of record OZ241869.1, on the reverse strand, counting down.
CTTGATTTCCGAGTGGCGTTCGCCCGAACTCGGGTCCGCTGGAGCTTCGACGACATCCATCGAGCCGTATTCGGTGAACACTATTGCCCGCCCGGGATTCCGGTTGGCAAGCGGCACCAGGTAGTCCTGGAAGATGGCCTCGTAGCTCGCCTGCAGTTCCGGCACACTCAGAACCGTGGTCGGGGCGCTCTCCACGAGCGGGAACCACCCGCTGATCCCGACGACATCGAGGTCAAGATCCTCCCAGAGGTGACCGGCGCCCGATCCTCGACCGTAATGATCCCCGTACATGACCGTGCTGTAGTGCATGTTGTAGGTCAGCCGGCCGGAGTATACCGCGCGGACGCGGTCCACCATGGACCGCAGTTCAGCCCCAAAGTCGTTGATCATGTAGCCGGGATCGGGCCGCGTGCGGAATAGCGCATCCGTTTCGGTCCCCAGAGAGAAGAGAGCCACTCCCGCATCCTCCGCCAGGGAGGCGAAGTGCTCGGCCTGCCGCGTATAGGTCTCCCAGAATTCGGCCGTGAATGGCTCGTGATCCGGGTGGGTGGTCCGCCACGGCCAATTCTCCGGCTTGATCGGCCCCGTCGACCACTCGCCTGGCGGCACGCCGCCGGTGTGCGGAGGCGCCGGATCTCCAAGCTGCCCGCGGTCGAGAGGCCGGGCCGAAACCTCCGCTTCATGAGCCTCGAAAGCCAGGGTCATGTATACGTCGAACCCGTGTTCCCGGAACTCGCGGATGACTTGCCGGAGGGACTCGTCCCGCCAGGTCGGGACGTTGCGACTTCGGTCGGTCTCCCGCGAGACCGAGCTGTCCATGCTGTCCTCGTAGTGAAGCGCAACCGAGATCAGGACCCAGTTGACATGCATGCCCCGGAGCCAGCTGATGAACTCGGCAGGGAGGACCGGCCCCTGTCGGCCCCCGTCTTCCCAGGGCTGTACGACTTCACGGTTCGTTCCCCAATAGCCGGAGACCGCGATGGCCCGCATCGGGAAGTCGAAGATCCCCAGGCCCGGACCTGGCTTGCGCCGGGGGACCACCGTGATCTCTGCGGTGCCGTGCGCGCTCCCCGTGGTGGCGGTGACGGAAGCCGCGCCTTCGGCGATTCCCCGCACCAGTCCCGAACCGTCGACCGTCGCCACCGACGAATCGCTCGACGACCAGGTGAACTCCGCGCTTTCGACTCGGTGCGCGTTCTCATCGAATGCCTCCGCGACGAGCCGAAGCGTGTCGCCCACCGAGACCGTACCCGCGGATGGCGATACGCTGACGGAATCAGCCCGTCGCATCACCGTCACGACCGCTCCTCCCGATGCGCCGCCCGCCGCCGCGGTGGCCGTGATTTCCGCCTCGCCCGCCCCGATCCCGGTTACCAGACCCGCATCGTCCACGACCGCGACCAGCGTGTCGCTCGACACCCACGCGAACTCGGCGTCCACCACCGCATGGCCGTTCGCATCGGCCGCTGCCGTTGCCAGGCGCAGCGTGTCGCCGACCAGCAACGTATCGGCTGCGGGTGCGACCGCGACCGTGGCCACCGCCTGCGCTACCGTCACCATTGCGGTGCTCGACGCCGGGCCTGCCGTCGCCATGATGGTGGCGGTCCCGTTGGCCGTCGCGGTCACGAGCCCCGTCGCGTTGACGTTTGCCACAGCGGTGTTGTCGCTCGACCAGGTCACGCTCGTCGCCGCCATCTCCTGACTGTTCTGGTCGAGCACCCGCGCCGACAGCTGGACGCTTGCGCCCAGCGCGGTCAGTTCCGCCGTAGCAGGGCTGACAGTGACCGTTGTCGGACGGCGGGACTCAGGCTCCGCAGGGTCGCCACCGTCTCCGCATCCCTTCGCCACGGCCACCGCGGCGAGCACCGCGCAGAGTTGGAGCACGGTTCGGTGACGACTGCCGACATCGGATATGCGAATCACGTCGTGCCCCCGACCCGGCCCGGCTCCCCGAGCCGCCAGCGGGCCCTCGTCTGCGCCACGGCGCTCACCCCTCCTCCGCCTCCGCCATCCGGTACCCAACCCCGCGCTCGGTGAAGATATGGACGGGCCTGGCAGGGTCGTCGCCGAGCTTCCTGCGGAGTTTCTTCACGAAGGTGCGCACCGGCTCCGAATTGCCCCCGCGGCCGCGGTTCCAGATGCGGCGCAGCAGGGTTTCCGTGGTCACGACCCGGCCCGCGTTGAGCGAGAGCAGGCGCAGGAGTTCGTACTCGGTGGCGGTCAGTTCGACCCGGCAGCCGGCCAGGCTCACCTCGCGCCGGTCGTAGCGGATGCGGAGCTCGCCCGACACGAAGGGTTCGGCCTCCGCCCGCCCGCGCAGCGTCGTGCGGACCCTCGCCACGAGTTCCGTCGGCGAGAAGGGCTTTACGATGTAGTCGGCCGCGCCCGCCTCGAGCGCCCTGGCGATGGTCTCGTCCCGGCTGTAGGCAGAGATGAAGATGACCGGCAGGCCGGAGAGTTCGGGGTTCTGCTCCATCAGTTCGATGCCGTCGGCGCCCGGAAGCAACAGGTCGAGCAGGACAAGGGCGGGCTGCTCGATCCGGATCAGGCGCGGCAGCTCCGCCGGGTCGCCCGTCACCAGCGGCGCGTACCCCGCCCGTGACAGCGCATGGCGAGCGAAGCGCAGCGTCTGCGGATCGTCGTCGACCACGAGGATGCGGGTGCGCTCGCGCCCTTTCGGCGATTCGTTCGAAGATCCGCGGCCCGGGCCAACCGGAGTCTCCCCGATCACCGGAACCGTGAAGGTGAAGCGCGCGCCCTGCCCCGGGCCCGCGCTCTCCGCGCGGATGCGCCCTCCGTGCGCCTCCACCAGCCCCTTGCAGATGGCCAGGCCCAGACCGTAGCGCACCGCTTCGTCCTCCCCGCCGCCGCGGGTGCGCTTCCGGAACAGGAACGGCAACCGCTCCGGCGCCACGCCCCGGCCCTGGTCGGCCACCGAGATGGCTACGTGCCCGCCGTCACGCATCGCCTCGACCCGGATGGTAGACGACTCCGGTGAGTGGCGGGCGGCGTTGGTGAGCAGGTTGTTCAGGACCTGCACGATGCGCCGGCGGTCGGCCATCACCGGGGGCAGGTCCGCGGGCAGGTCGATGAGGATGGCGTGACGGCCGCCGCCGCTCAGGAACGTATTCCGCGCGCGGTCGACCAGGGCTCCCAACCCGGAGGGCTCCGGCCTGATCGACAGCGTGCCCGAGTCGATGCGCCCGGCTTCCAGAAGATCGCCGATCAGGCCGCGCATCTGGTCGGCCTGCTCGTCGATGATGCGGACGAACTCGCGCTGCTCGGCCGGATCCAGCTCGGGCGATGCCGTCAGCAGGGTCGTGCTCGCACCCTTGATGGAGGTGAGCGGCGAGCGCAACTCGTGGCTGACCAGGCTGAGGAACTCGGTCCGCGACCGCTCCAGCTCCTCCAGCGGCGCCAGATCCTGTGCAGTGACAATTACCGACTCGATTTCGCCGTCTTCGCCGCGGACCGGGGTGGCGTTGATCAACGCCTTGATGCTCCGACCGTTGGATACCGAAAACTCGACCTCTTCGGCGCGTATCCGCCGGGCGCTGCCGAGTTGCTCGGCCAGGGGGCATTCGCCCAGGGCAACCACACGCCCGTCACTGAACCGACACGTCATCCCCTCAAGCACATCCGCAAGCATGGGACCGAGACGCTCGCCGAGCGCCCTCGCCTCCCGGTTCAACACCGTGAACTCGGCCGTTCGGGCGTCGAGGACCGCAACGCCCACCGGCGAGGTATCGATCAGCGCCTCCAGGTTGGTCCGGGCCCGGCGTTCGTGGCGGTAGACCCTGGCGTTGGCGATGGCCATCGCCGCCTGTGACGCGAACAACATCAGGGTCTCTTCGTCCTCGCCGGTGAATTCCTGTTCCCCTTCCTTGTCGGCGAGAAAGAAGTGCCCGACCTGCTCGCCCCGGTGGTACATCGGGGTCACCTGCAAGGTGTTCGCGCGCCAGGTGTGCGGGGCGAAGCCCAGCGACTGAAGGTAGCCGGGCAGGTCCGCCACTCGCAGCGGTCGAGCGAGGATCCGATGGTGTTCGTGGAATCGCGGCCCCTCGGGCCACTTCAACATCCGCCTCAGCTCCTCCGGCGAAAGACCGGAGCAGACGAAGTCCTGGACCTGTCCCCGGTCGCCTATGGTCGTAATCACGCCGTAACGGGCCCCCGTCAGCTCGCGGGCGCTCTCCACGATCTCCTGCACGACGGCATCGATGTCCAGGGTGGCGTTGACGCGCAGAATCGCCGCCGTCAGCCTGGAGGTGCGGTCCCGCAGTGCTTCGTTCCTGCGTCTGAGTTCCTCGATGCCGGTCATCTGTCTTTTCCCGGCGCTCTTGGCGCGAAACTACACAATATCGCCACAATATTGACCTGCATGGCCACAGCAAAACCACACATCAAATCGTTATATTGTAAATAAGCTCTTTTCATAATGAGCCCGAAGCAGCTTTGTCTTTTCGGCCCGCAAGGCGCCCCATGATCCCACTGTATCACGAGACGCGGGCCCTTCGGGAAGCCGTCGAGAGGATACTCGGTGACGCCCGGCTGGAACCCACGGCATCGCGTCGCAGGTTTGGCAGGCTTCTCGCCAACGCATATGCCGGGATCATCTGTCTGCGCAGATGCACCAGCGCCGACGTGAACTGGCTTGGCGCGGTGTCTCCTCCGGGACTCCTCGCGCCGGCGTGCATCGTGATCACGCCGCTGTCGATAAGCCGTGTTCGGCGACTTCGCAGGGTTCGATCCAGCCGGCTTCACGTGGTTTGGGCCGAGGAAGTCGACGACAGCCTGGTCGACGTAATCGCGGAGATCGCACCCTGGCATGACGATCCGCTCCGGTTGCTGGGACACCGGATGCTCGCCGCAAGCTCGCCCCACCGGACGGTTGTCGCGGCCATCGAGCGCATCTGCAACCTCTCCGGCGATCGCTCTCTTCACCCTCCCGGGAATTCGGTCACCGAACTGGCGTCCAGCCTCCACCTCTCGGCGGACTCCTTCCGCCGCCACTGGCGGAAAGGGCTGCCCCTCACCTGCGGCCCCAAGCACCTGCTGAACTGGGCCGTGCTCCTCTGGGCGGTTCGACAGCGGCCGCAGGTCAAGTGGGATGCCATCGCCAAACGGGCGGGGATCGGCAGACGCACACTGGAGCGCTACGGCCAGCAACTGGCTGGCTGCACGCTCTCCGAGGCGTGGCGTGACCCGGGCCTGCTCAAGCGCCGGTTCCGGAAATGGGCCGCAAGCGTCTCGGAGCACATGACGGAATCCGCGCCGACGCCCGGCGGGCAGGCGCAACGCCAGGAACAGGCTCATTTATAGTCGTATCCTCAGGTCCATGTGCACAGACATCGGTGACTCGTGAATACAGGGCAAGGTGGCGGATGCACCGGCAGGCTCGCAACGTCAGAAACAGACAGGATTACGACAACATCGGACGAGCCATGGGCAGCTCTTGACACACCGACGGATGGTGCATCTGATTCCGGGTCACTCTTTGTAAAATCCCATTGTCCAGTACGGTCAACTCAGGCTCAAGTACCCAGGACAGGTGCCTGCCCCCATGCCCATCTCACCCGTCATCGTCATCCCCGGGATCACGGCGTCGGATCTCCACGACGAGTACGAGTTGCCGCCCGAAGCCGTCTGGACCACGGTCCTCAAGCGTCGCTACGACCGGATCACGCTCCACCCGGCGGACCAGCGATACGAGCTGCGCGAGCCGGCCCGGGTCATGCCCCGCGGCCCCTTCCCGCTCGTCTACGAGGACCTGATCGAGGAGCTGCGCGACGGGCTCTCCGAGGATCAGCCCGGCCCCGTGCCGGTGTTTCCCTTCGGGTACGACTGGCGCATGCCGCTGGACTGGACCGAGGAGCGGCTGGCCGCGTTCGTGCGCGAGGTCATCGAGCGAACGCTGCTGATGCGGCACTACCGGGACGACGAGGCGTTTCGCGCAAGCCCCACGGTCTCGCTGATCGGTCACTCGATGGGCGGACTCATCATCGCCGGGTACATCGAGCGCCTTGTCGCCGGGCGCATCGGGCGTCCCGCGGGCAGCGGCGCCCTCGTCGACAAGGTAGTGACGCTGGGGACGCCCTTCCGGGGCTCGTACGAGGCGATCCTCAAGGTGGCCACCGGGACCAGCGAACTCGGGGACGACTCGGGAAAGGCGCGGGAGCGGCGCATGGCCCGGATGACGCCCGCCCTCTACCATCTGCTGCCGGAGTCTGCGGGGCCGGTCGCCTCCCACGGGAGCATGGCGGTGAACTTCTTCCGGCCGGACGCCTGGCAGCCGAACGTGGTGCAGACCATCGGGCATGAGGTCCGGGACTGGGACGTGACCGGGGCAGAGCTCTTTCGGAAGATGCTCGACGAGGCGCGGGCACACCGTGAGCGTATCTCGGGGCTGGAGCTGTCGCGTGGCGCGGCGCCTCGGGCGGCCGGAGCGCCGGAGACCGGGGCGTCGGAAGATGCGCCAATGCCCGGAGGTGCCGGGGCGCTGGAAACGGGCCCGCCCGGCATCACGGTCGCCGCGGACGACTGGCTCGCCATAGCGGGCGTCGACTCGAAGACCCGTGTAGGCCTCAGGGTGGCGCGAGACGAGAACGGTTTCCCGCGATTCGACCTGAGGGGCGCGGAAAGGCGGAACCATTGGGACTCCGACATCGAGGGCGACCGGCGCGACACCGGTGACGGAACGGTCCCGCTCGAGGGCGCCATCCCGCCCTTCCTGGACGAGGCGCGAGTGGTGTGCGTCACACCGGGCGACTTCGGGTACTGGGAGATCCGCGACCGGGCGCTGGCCGCCGCCGCGGGCTTCCACGGGCTGCTGCCGAAGATGAACATGCTGCACCGGCTCATCCTCCGCTTCCTGCTGGAACGGGGCGATCCCTACGGCAACACCTGGGGGCGGCGCCTGCCCGGAGTCGGCGAGTGGAATCCTCCGCTGAGGCTAACGGAGAAGAGCTGAGGTCGAGCCGTTGTCGGCCGGCCGGGGAGCCTCCGGGGCTCCCCCTGCCCCCGGCATTCTCGCTAAGTCCATCAGCAACCGTGCTTTGCTATGCACGGCGTTTCGAGTTGACATGGTTTCCGGCGGGGGATACCGTCACCTGTCGATGCGTCGGTCCGCAACCCGCCCTCGAACCCTCGTGCGCTCATGATCGCGTTGTACAGTGACACACGTGATTTCCGCGACCGGATCGAGGGGTGGCTCGCCGACGCGGAGCTGTACTCCACGCGGGAGCGCGACGAGTTTCGATCGCTCATCGCCGCGACGGACATCGGAATCGCCGGACTGCGACGCTGTTCGCGTTCCGATATCACCTGGCTGAAAGAGGTGTTCGCCCAAGGTCTCGCCAGGCCTTCCTGCATCGTGGTTACGCCGCTGTCGCTGGCGCGCCTGCAGCGGTTGCGGACGGCCGAGTCCCACCGGTTCCAGGTCGTATGGGAGGAGGAGGCGCACGACCACCTCAGGCCGACGCTGGGCCGGGTCAGCCTCCTGCATCAGGACCCGCTGCGGCTTCTCGGCCGTCGCATGCTCTGGGCCGGCGCGCTCCACTGGTCGATGGTGAAGGCGGTCGAGCGCATCTGCCGGCTCTCGGACGAGTGGCGATCCGGCCCGCCCGCGAAATCGGTCGGAGATCTCGCGCAGGACATCGAATTGCCAGCCGAGACCTTCCGCCGTTACTGGAAGGAGTACATGCCCCTTCGGTGCGGTCCCAAGCAGCTCCTCAGCTGGGCTCTGCTCATGTGGGCCCTCGGCGAGCGTCCGGAGGCTCGATGGGAGGCCATCGCCAGCCGGGCCGGCGTGCGCCGCCGCACCCTTGAGCGGCACAGTGCACGCCTGGTTGGGTGCACGCTCTCGGCCGCGACCCGCGAGCCGGCCCTGGTACGACGCCGTTTCCGAAGGTGGATCTCGGAGGTGTCGTACGTGCACCGACCCCTCGCTCCCCTGTTGTCGCCCACGCAGCGTCCGCGTGACGCCCACATCCAGCGTCAAGGGGACGATGTCGTCGGGTCCTCCGGCCTCTTCTCCGCTGGCCGGGGCTGGTCGGTGCTGCCGGGTTCGCCCGGTCGCCGGAACATGCCGGTGGACTTCGTTGCCCAGGCGATGATGGCTGGGCAGTAGCTGTCGGACCCCTTCCGGAGAGGTGACGTCAATGAAGATCGAGCGCACGGGTTTGACCCTGTTCGTGGCTTTCGGGCTGGCCCTGCTGCCCGCCTGCGCCGGCGAGAGCCCGGACGCCGGGATGGAGTCGGGGATGTCGGGGCCGGTGATGAAGGGAGGCGATGACCGGACGGGCGAATACGACGCGGTCCCGGGCTGGTGGAAGCCGGCGCCGGACCATGTGGAGCCGTGGGTCTGGGGTCAGGTCTCGGGGGTGGCGGTCGACAACCCCGATCGGGTCATCGTCGGCATCTGGGGGGACCGCGACGCCCAGGGGAACGAGCGCGAGGGCAGCACCAACTACATGGTCGCCGTGGACCGGGACGGCAACATCACCGAGAACTGGACGCAGTGGGACTCGATCTTCAACAAGCCGCACCAGGTCTACATCAGCCCGTACGACCCCGAACGCCACGTGTGGGTCGTGGAGCGCGGGGGCGGGAGGGGCGTCAACATGCAGTTGCTGAAGTTCTCCAACGACGGCAGCGAACTCGTGATGCGGCTGGTGGACCCGGATCATCCCCGCACGCGGGAGGAGGCGCGCGCCAACCCGCACCCGGACCCGTTCGAGTACGGCGACCCGTCGGTGATGGCCTTCCTCCCCAACGGCGACTTCCTGCTCGGCGACGGCTACTGGCACTCGCGCATCATCAAGTACAACGCCGCGGGCGAGTACCTGATGGAGTGGGGCGAGCTGGGGACCGGGCCGGGGCAGTTCGACCTGATTCACGGGCTCGCGGTGGACCGCAACCGCCGCGTCTACGTGGGCGACCGCACCAACAACCGCATCCAGATCTTCACCGAGGACGGCGAGTTCATCGAGGAGTGGCCCGACATCACCGACCCGGTGGGCGTGTTCGCGGACGAGCACGACGCCATCTGGGTCATCTCGGCGGCACTGAACCGCATCCTCAAGTACAACGTGGACGGCGAACTCCAGTACTACCTCGGCGCCTACGGGGGCACCCGGGGCGGCTTCCCCGGCGGCCTGTCGCGGCCGCACCAGATGGACGTCGATCAGGAGGGCAACCTCTACATCGCGAGCTGGGACGGGGGCTGGATGGACAAGTACATCCCCAGGCCGGACGCGGACCCGGGCAAGCTGGTGGGGAGGCCGCTGGTTCTGGACCACTAGGAGTAGCGGGCCGCCGAGGGTAGCGGGCCACCAGGAGTAGCGGGCCGCCATAGGCCGCGGGCCACCATGGGTCGCGGGCCTCTCTGCAGGGTGTGATGGCGCTTGACGGGCTGCCGTCGATCATGGATGTTGTATTTATTCAACATTGTTGATCTTTGAGCAGGATGCAGTCCACATGCCTGTCCGACGCGGGACCACATCGTCCCCATCCGCCGCGGTCGAGGAGGCCCTGAGGCGACTGGGCCGCAACATCCGCATCGCCCGCCTTCGCCGTCAGTTGAGGATCCAGGACCTGGCCGAGCGCATCGGCGTCTCAAGGTTCACGGTCGCGGATCTGGAGAGGGGCAAGCCGGGCACTTCGGCCGCCGCGTACTTCGGCGCACTCTGGGCTCTCGGCCTGCTCGACCAGGCGGACGAACTCGCCGATCCGGATCGGGACGAGGAAGGCCGGGTGCTGGAGAGCGCGCGGGCGCCACGCCGCGCCGCCCGCCTCCGGCGCCTCGACAATGACTTCTGAGCGCGCGTGCTACGTCTTCGTCGTCCTTCCCGGGGCGACGGAGTTCACGGTCGCGGGCAGATTCCGCGTCTCGCCAACCCGCGCGGGATCTCCGCTGGGTGAATTCGTCTACGGGCGGAGCTACCTCGGTCGCCCCGACGCCGTCGAACTCGATCCCGTGGAGCTGCGGCTCGCCGAGCGCGTGTACCGGACCGGGCGCATGGGGGGCTTTTTCGGCGTCATCCGCGATGCCATGCCGGACTACTGGGGACGCCTGCTCATCGAGAGGCGCTCCGGCAGCACGATGCCGGAGGAGTTCGACTACCTCATGCTGGGGCCGGACGACCGCGCGGGCGCACTCGGGTTCGGCTGGCAGCTGGAGCCTCCGAGACCCCGGCGGCGATTCAATTCGGTGGTCGACCTCTCCCGGCTTCAGGCGGCTGCGGACGCCGTGCTCGCGGACAGGTTCGAGGTCACCGGCGCCGTTGCCGACCGCGCCCGCGAACTTCTTCTCGCAGGCACCTCGATGGGCGGCGCCCGGCCCAAGGCCCTGGTCGAGGACGGCGATGCGCTCTGGATCGCGAAGTTCCGCCAGGAGAGCGACCGCTGGAACCTGCCCCGCGTGGAGCACGGCCTGCTCCGGCTCGCGCGGCGATGCGGGCTCGAAGCGGCCCGGAGCCGGGTCGAACGCATCGGTGACCGCGATGCGTTGCTGGTGCGCCGTTTCGACCGCGAGTGGACGGGCGACGGCTACGTGCGCCACCGCATGGCGAGCGCGCTCACCCTCCTGCGCGCCGATGACTCACCCACCGACCGCAGGCGATGGTCCTACCTCTCGCTCGCCGATGAGGTCAGGCGGGCAAGCGCATCTCCCCGCGAAGACCTGCGCGAGCTGTTCGGCCGCATGTGCTTCAACGCCGCGGTCTCCAACCTGGACGACCACCCGCGCAACCATGCCCTGCTGGCGCGGGGCCGCAGCTGGCGCCTGAGCCCGGCCTACGACCTGGAGCCGATGCCGGTGGTTGCCGTCGAGCGGCGTGACCTGGCCATGGTCTGCGGTCCCCACGGGCGGCACGCCAACCGGGCCAACCTGCTGGCAGCCGCCGGGCGCTTCCTGCTGGGGCGCGACGAAGCCCGGGCCATCTTCAATCGCGTCACGGAGACGATTCGCGGCTCCTGGCGCGAGACCATGCGTCGAGCCCGCGTGAGCGAGCGAGACTGCGACCGTATCCGTGGCGCGTTTCTCTACGAAGGACTGTTTCCGGATGCGGGATGAGAGTCGGCTACGGTTTCGCTGTCCCTCCACGTCGCGATCTCCACTGCTCTCCGACTCGCCGCGATCCGGCGTCAGAGCCCGCGCCCGAGGGTCTGGCGGCACCTGGATTTGTTCGCGCTGAATGGGATGCCTATCATGTCCTGCCCGGGCTGGAACCATCTGTCGGAGCGCAAGCCATGACTCGCCGAACATCGATTGCAGTGGCCACCTTTTTTCCCGTGTTGGCCCTCGGGATCACCCTCGCGCCCGCGCAACAGCTCGACGCGCAGACTCCAGGCACGGTCGCCCCTGCGGGCTCGATCGCCGACGTTCAGGGGCCCATCTTCAATGAGTTCGGAGAGGAAATCGTCGCCACCTTCTCGATCGTGGCGCGCGACCCCGCCACCGATGAGCTGGGGATCGCGGTGCAGTCGCGGGCGTTCCGCGCAGGCGCGATCGTGTCGTACGCCAAGGCGGGAGTCGGGGCGATCGCGACCCAGGCGGCGGCCAACCAGACCTACGGGCCGCGCGGGCTGGAGCTGCTGGAACTGGGCCTCTCGCCGGACGAGGTGGTGGCACACCTGACCGGGGCGGACCCCGGGCGCGACCGCCGCCAGCTGGCCGTGATCGACGCGCGGGGCCGGGTGCGGGCCTACACCGGATCCGGCACCAGCGCCTGGGCGGGGCACATCGAGGGCGAGAACTTCTCGGCGCAGGGCAACATCCTCGCCGGGGAGGCGGTCGTGCAGGCCATGGCGGAGGCGTTCGAGTCGGCCACCGGGCCGCTCGCGCTTCGGCTGATGGACGCCCTCGATGCCGGCGAAGCCGCCGGGGGCGACGCACGCGGCAAGCAGGCCGGCGGGGTGCTGGTGGTGAAGCCCATCGGCGACTCGGGCCGCACCACCGACCGCTGGGTGGACGTGCGCGTGGACGACCACGCCGAGCCCTTCAGGGAGCTGCGCCGGCTGGTCAACATGTCGGTTTCGCGCATCCACTCGCGGGACGCGCGTGAGTTGGCCGCCGAGGGCCGGTTTGACGAAGCCATCGTGGCGCAGCAGGAAGCCATCGCGATCGTGCCCGGGGAGGATCAGCTCATCTACGGGCTGGCGCGGCTGTACGCCCGCGCGGGCGATGCCGCGGGCGCGGTCGCCACGCTCGAAGAAGCCGTCGCCATTGACGCGCGCTGGCGCGGACTGGCCGCATCGCAGGCCGATTTCGACAACATCCGCGGCAACGCGGAGTTCCAGCGACTCATCGGAGGAGACTCCAGAGGACAATGACCATGAGATTCCAGAGGACAATGACCATGAGCGTTCGCGCATTCCGCCGTTTCCGCGCATGCCCCGTTTTGCGCCCATCCTCCGTTTTCCGCGCATCCTTCGTTTTCATCGTCCTTGCCACGCTTCCCGCCTGCGCCGGCGACGTGTCGCTGGACTTGAACGCCGACGGGCTGCTGCGGGAGCGGAGCTACGTCAACCCGCGCTCGGCGGCCGATCCGGACGTGCCGCCCTTCAGCGCCGGCGTGATGGTGGGCAACACCTTCCACGTCTCGGGGACGCTGGGGCTCGGACCTGACCAGACCGTGCCCGAGACCGCCCAGGAGGAGGCCCGCAACGTCCTCACCAACGTGCAGAACACGCTGGAGGCCGCAGGGCTCACCATGGACGACCTGGTGTCGGTGCAGGTGTACGCCTCGGATGTCGCGGACTACGACGCCTTCAACGAGGTCTACCGCACCTTCTTCACCCAGGAGTATCCGGCGCGGGCGTTCCTGGGGTCGGGCCCGCTGCTCTTCGGGGCGCGCTTCGAGGTGCTGGGCTTCGCGGTCGCACGATAGCCGGCAATAGTCCCGGTCCGCCGATCGGGCGTCGGCCGCACGATGGCCGGCGGCGCCAGTCCGGCACCGGAGCAGGCGGGCGACCTCAGAACGTACTCACCAGCTCCCGCATGCGGCGCCTGGTCGCCTCGTCCGGGAAGCGTCCGAGCGCCGAGTGCATGTTCTCCACCAGGTGCACCGGGTTCGAGGTCTCGGTGAGCGCGCAGGTCACCGCCGGGTGCGACAGCACGTACTTGAGCGAGAACTGGGCCCAGCTCTCGCAGTCGAACTCCGCCGCCCATTCCGGCAGTGTATGGGGGGCGACCCGCCCGAAGTAGCTGCCGTTCATGAAGGGGCGGTTGGTGAGCACGGCCAGCCCCAGATCCTGTGCCAGCGGCAGTATCCTCTCCTCCGCGAGCGGCTCCATGACCGAGTAGTTCACGTGCACGAAGTCGAACGGCTCGCTGCGCATGAAAGCCTCCAGCCGCTCGAAGTTGCGGTACGCCGAGACCGTCACGCCGATGTAGCGCGCCTCGCCGCTGTCCTTCCAGGCGCGCACGTTGGGCCAGTGGACGTCGAGGTCGCGCAGGCTCTCGACCTGCAGCAGGTCCAGCGTCGGGCGCCCGAAGAGCCGCTGCGACTGCCGCATCTGGGCGACGCCGGCCTCCTCCCCCTCGGTGTTGATCTTGGCGGCGAGGAAGAGGCTGTCCCGGAACCGGGGCCGGGTGAGAACCTGGCCGAACTCGCGGTCGATCTCCACGGTTCGGGGCGAGGTGTCGACCACCCGGCCGCCCTGGTCGAGGAGGGTGCCGAGCACCGCCTCCAGCGGATCGGTCCCCTCGGTGGGGATCTCGAGCACCGGTTTCGAGGAGCCGAAGCCGACGATGGGCAGGCGCTCGCCGGTGCCGGGGATTTCGCGGGTGGGGAAGGCTTCCTGGATCCACCCTCTCCCTTCGAGCAGGCCGCGCGGGAGGGAGAGCACTGCGCCGAGGCCGGCGAGGCGAGTGAGGAAGTCGCGGCGACTTGTTTCGGGCCTGGGTGTCATCCCGCCTCCTCGCTGGGTCATCGGGTTTGGTTGCCGAGGGTGGATCCGCGCAGCGATGCAGTCAGCGCCGCCGTCACGGATCATCGGACGCCAGCCGGGTCCGTTCGCGCAGCAGCCGCTGATAGTCCTCCTCGGTCAGGTACGTGACCCCCACCCAGGCGTGCGACATCTCGTCCACCCCGCGCGCACCGAACAGCACCCACTGGTCCGGATCCGGGTTGATCGGGTTGTTGGCGGAGTTGTCGAACTGCGAGTGGAAGAGGAGCACGGTGCCCTTCGGCAGCAGCGGCTGTACATCGTCTTTGTAGATGTAGGCGATCTGCCAGTTGTGGTTGTACTGGTTCACGCGGCTGAGCATCTCGCGGCGGCCATCGGGATAGATGGCTTCCATGGACATGGCCGTTCCGCGCATGTGCATGTGGGGCCGGAAGCTCTGGAGGAGCGCAGGCTGCTCGAGCACGTAGGCGTGCTCCAGGGTGAGGAAGCCGTGCGGCGGAATGATCAGGTCGCGGGCGCGCGGGCCCGTCCTGAAGGTGCCGTCGATGAGGTGCCGCTGTTCGCCGGAGGACGACAGCTCGGGCTCGTAGCCCGGTGGATAGAGCCAGACGCCGGCCTCCACCACGTCGTCCGGCACCGGGGTGCCGATCGGGAAATAGTGGAGCCCCCACGAAATCCGGGCCGGGCCGGGGAGCAGGAGCTTGCCCACGCCGTCGGGCAGCCTGTCCCAGCGCTTGCCGACGCCCATGCCGACCAGTTCCATCCGATAGCCGTCCTGCACGAAGCGCACGTGCCCGTGGTGCACCACCTTCACGCCGAGCGGATACGAGGGCTTGAACTCGGCCGCCCTGATCCAGCGGCGCTCGTCGAGCCCCTCGAACTCCACCGAGTGGTCCCACCACTGGTCCTGACCGTTGGCCACGACCGTGAAGGGCTTCGAACGCACCACGAAGTCGGGCGGACCGAGCTCGGCCTCGAGTTCCCACTCGTACGCGGGCGGGAAGTCGATGGGCGGCGGCATGTCGACCGGGTCGCCCTCCGGCGCGCCTGCGTCGGCCCATTGCACGATGGTGGCGATCTCGTCGTCGCTGAGCGAAATGTCGTTCGCGTACTCCTGGATGCCCACCGTCCTGTCCAGATGCCAGGGCGGCATGATGCGCTGCTGTACGCGGTAGCGGATGAGCGGCGCGAAGGGCACCGTCTGCGCGTAGGTGAGGAGCGGCATGGGGCCTATGCCTTCCGGCCGGTGGCACTGCTGGCAGGAGCGCTGGATGATGGGCGCGACGTCGCGCGACCAGGTGGGGGCGTCATCGCCGGCCAGTGGAGAAGCGGCCGTCGCCCGGTCGCCCGCGCCATCGCCGGAGTTCTGTGCGGCGGCCGGTGTGCCCCAGGCAAGCCCGAGGACGAGCGGAAGGGCCACGAGGGCCGGATGCCTGCCCCGGCCGAACGCCCGGGGAGCGAAACGGCGGGCGGCGCGGTTCGTTTGCGTCATCATGCTCTCTCCAACCGTTGGTGAGGCTGCCCGGGCGCCGGGTCGCTGCGAGGGTCACGGCTCATCGGCCCACCTCCACATGCAGATATCCGTTGGTCCAGCAACACTGGAATTCGAACTCCGGGATACGGTTGTACGCAAGTACGCGCACGACGTAGCTGCCCGGCTCGCTGAAGGTCGCGTCCGTCGACACCGCCGCGCCCCCCTCGGCGTTCCAGGCCTCAAGGGGGACTTCGGCCTCCGGCGTGCCGAAGGTGACGTGGCCGGGGCCGCGGTGCTTGAACCACTTGAGGAGGATGGGCCGGGCGTCGTCGGGGAAGGCGCCGTCGCGGTGGGTCCACGCCACCAGGCGCACGGGTTCGCCGGCGGCGGCGCCAACCGGACCGGACGAGATGCCGGCCGGACCCTGGGCCCCGGGGCCATCCCTCTCCAGCCGCAGCACCGGCGAGGAACTCTCCCTTCCCGGAAAGATCCAGCCGTTGATCTGGTAGTGCGGACTCCTGATGCGTCCCGGAACCGAATACGCGCGCCCGTCGTGGCGCAGGGTCCAGATCACCTCCCCGTCGCCGAAATCGGCCGGTACCCTGACGGTGAAGACCCCCCAGTGGCGGCGGTCGCCCTCCGGTACCGGGAGAAAGTGGGTGGGCTGGACGCCGTCGTGGAGCGCGGGCTCGATGAAGTTGTCCGGGCCCGGGGGAATCTCGAGGGTCTCCTCGGTGTTCACGTTGAAGTAGCCGAAGGAGAGGGCATGGGAGCCGTCCGGCATCCGGTACCAGCCCTCGAAGATGGGGATGACCGGACCACCCGAGGGGCGCAGGAACTCGAGGTTGAACTGGGTCTCGCCCGGGGCCGCGACGCGCTGCTGGGAAGCGCGCGGAAGTTGGGCTTCGAGGGGCGGCGAGAGGCAGACGGGCACCGTGAGCACCAGGGCCAGCCCCGCAATTCGTTCGATCACCGGCCGGGTCTCCTCCTCAGGGCTCGCTCAGCTTGAAGACGTAGAGGGCGTTGTGGCCTTCCGGGCTCACCAGCTCCGGGGTCAGGAAGGTGGGGATGCGCCACGGGCTGCCTCCGCCGCGCGCGGTAGCCACCGCGACGTACTGCACGCCGTCGACCTCGTAGGAAATCGGGTATCCCATCACCGAGGTGCCCAGGCGGCTCCGCCATAGCACCTCGCCGGTGCGCACGTCGTAGGCGCGGATCCAGCGGTCGAAGTCGCCGACGAAGACCAGGCCCCCCGCGGTGGTGAGCGCCGCGGTCAGGAACGGAGAGCGCTGTTCAATGCTCCACACCTCGTCGAGGGTGGCCACGTCGTAGGCGGCCAGCTTGCCGAAGTTGCCGCCCGTGCCGGGCATCTCCATCCAGGCGCGGTCGCCCTGGTTGCCGCCGGAACCGGGTTCGAGGATCGTCTCCCGTCCCGCGATCTCCATGCAGCTCTGGCTCAGCGGCGTGACCAGGAGGCCGGACTCGGGATGGTATCCGCTCGCGGGCCAGTTGTGGCCGCCGGCGGTCGAGGGACAGACCGAGAGCCACTCGCCGACTTTGGCGTTGGCAATATCCTCTCTATATTCGACGGCGCCCGTCACATAGTCGACATCCAATATATTCTGATAGACGGTTTCCGTAAGCCCCAGGAACGCGCCGTCGCGCCGGTCCAGCTTCCAGAGGATGCCGTGCTTGCCGATGGAGATCACTGTGGGTTCGCCATTCACATCCAGCAGCACGCGCTCGAGCGCCTCGTCCATGTCCAGCGACTCGCCGGGGACGTGGATGTAGTACCAGGCGATGCTTCCGTCCTCGACGCGGAGGGCGAGGGTGGAATTGGCGTAGGCGGTGGAGTCGGCCGTGGTGAGGCCCCGGCTCGCCGCCACCCACGGCTTTGCCTGAGCGGTGCCGAAGTAGACCAGCCCGAGCTCCGGATCCCAACTGCCGGTCATCCAGACGTCGGCCCCGCCGCGCAACCCGAACGGCAGGTCGCCCCAGGTGTCGCCCCCGGGCTCGCCGGGACGGGCCACCGTATGCGTGCGCCAGAGTTCGCGGCCGGTGCGCGCGTCGTGGGCGGTGATGAAACAGCTCTCCTCGTAGAAGCGGCCGCAGCCGTTGATCCCGTTGATGACCCGGCCGTCAGCGACGATGGGGCCGGTGCTGTTCGAGTAGCCTTTCTCCGGGTCGGCGATGCGGGTCTCCCAGCGGACGGTCCCGGTGGCGGCGTCGAGCGCCACCATGTGCGCGTCGGCGGTGGCCACGAAGACCATGTCCTCCCATATGGCGAGGGTGCGCAGCTGGCCGCGCGGGCCGCCCTCGAAGCGGCGGCGGTATTCCCACAGCGGGGTGCCGTCGGCCGCGTCCAGCGCCTGGACCACGTTGCCGGGATTGCTGAGGAAGAGAACCCCGTCGCGGACCAGGGGCGCCTGCTGGCTGCGTCCGTCTTCCATCCCCCAGGTCCAGGCGAGCTGCAGGCGGTGGACGTTGGAGGCGTCGACCTGGTCGAGCGGGCTGTACCCCCACGAACCCGGGTTGCCGCGCCAGTGCAGCCAGTCGGCCGCGGGGGGGTCGGCCAGGTCGGCGTCGGAGGCGGGGGCGGCGCGGGCAGGGCGCCAGGTGCGGGTGGTGCCGGTCGGGGTTTCGGTGACGTCGCCGACGCCGCCCGGCGGCGGCCCGGTCAGGGCGTGCGGCGAGTGACCGGTGCCGGGACGGCCGGGGACGGGCGGGATGACTTCGGGCGCGGAGATGTCCTGTTGGGACGCGGTCGCATCCATGGGCGACTGCCCCGCCGGGCCGACGCCCTCGCCCCGGTCGGCGCCCTGCCCCCCGCGGTCGGCGCTTTGGCCGAGAGCCTGTTCCGCAGCGTCCTCCGCACCGGACGAGGCATCCCCTGGCTGTGACGGCACAGGAACGCTGGCCGGCGCGTCCGTCAGGGCAACCCCTCCCAGCACGCCCCCGTTCTCTCTGATGATGTAGGCGACGATCGCCGCGTAGTCCCCATCGCTCAGCGACTCGGGAGCCTCTTCCGGCATGGTGGTGCGGATGTTCTCGAGCAGCTCGCCGATGGGCACCTCGCCCCAGGCCCTGCGGAAGCTCCGGCCCGCCAGTTCCGGGGCCTCGAAGTCACCCCGCAGGTTCGCCAGGTGGCAGTCGGCGCAGGCGTCCCGGTACACGGCCTCGCCCAGTTCCGCCTGCTCGTGGGTGTACGACGGCACTGCGGCTGTCTCGGGTTGCTGGCCAGCGGCCGCACAAGGGCGCGCGGCGGCAGTGACGACCACCGCCGGCACCAGAAGCAGAGGCCTCAGGTATGGCGCCACGACGCATCTCGCCTGCGAAAGGGATGGCGGATTCACACCCTCAGGATGCCGCTGCTCGACGGACCGGGCAAGGCGGGCGGACCGGGGTTCGGCTGCGTCAGCCCCCGTTCCGCCTGAGCCGCAGCACCTGGGGATGCTCGATGTCCAACTCGTCGCGCCAGACGCCGAGGACGGCGTCCAGGGTGATGTCGGTTACACTGAACCGGTCCGGCACCTCGATGGTTCCGAGCCAGGTCCCGTCGGACGCAAGCACCAGCCACTCCGGCGGGCGGTCCATCTCGCTTATGCCGCGGTACAACTCCAGCCAGACCGCTCCAGTCGGGCCCACCCGAATCCGCACGAACGCGGGTCGGGTCGCGGGCGTGGGCAGCGCCTCGATCCTCCGCCGGATAAGCGGGTGAAGCGTCACGCCGGGAGGAAGGTCGACGTCGAGATAGGCTTGGCGTTCCGCAGCGACCTCCGCGGCGGTCAGGCCCAGGCCATAGCCCGGCACGCGCAGGATGCGAGCGATGTTTCCGGCCAGGTCCAATTCCTCGACTTCCACGAGATCCGAAGATCCGTAGAAAACCTGTCGCCCGAGCGTGGCGACTCCCCAGCGTCTTCCAAACAGGGGCGGCCCGCTTTCGGCGTAGTCCTCAAAGGCGAAGGAGTAGTACTCGCGTCCCGGTCTCTCTGCAACGCTGTCGATCTCCACTCCCTCCAGGTCGAACCGGACAAGCGCGACGGGCGGACGAATCATCCGGTTCGCGATTTCCACCGGCCCGGGATCCATGGAGTATTCGGCGAGAAAAGTACCGTCCCCCAGTGAGTGGAAGTCGCCAATATGGTAGGGCAGATCGAACGTCCGGATCAGCTCCATATCGGGACCCACCACTGTAATCCTGCCGTCGGAGTCGAGCGCGAACACGGTGTCGGCAACGGTCTCCACCCGCTCCAGACTGCGGAACTCCCCAGGCCCCCCGCCCGGCCCGCCGAGCGCGCCGAGAAACTCCCCTTCGTGCGAATAAAGGCGAATCTGCCGGGACGCCCGGTCGGCGAGCACGAGTGAGCCGTCCCGCCTCTGCTGCAGGCCGCGGACGCGGAAGAACTCGTGGGGCGGGCCGCTGCCTGAGAGCGTGAGGTCGACGAGTGGCTCCGGGTCGATGTTCCAAAGGCTGGAATCGCCCCAGAGCGGCCGCGTCGCTGCGATGATCTCGATGCCGGCGCTGTCCCGCTGGACGATCGGGGGTGGGCCGGAGTCCTGTTTGGTGCAGGAAGCGATGCTGGACAGGAGCAGCACTGTCATGCATGGCAAGACCAAATCCAGGCGGATGAAGAATGGGCTGCGATCTTGCCGGCTGCTACCGCGGCCTCCAGTGTGTGAGCCTGCGTGGCAGGGGCTCACATCCCGCCCCGCCTCAGCCGCAGCACCTGGGGATGCTCGACATCCACCTCGTCGCGCCACACGCCCAACACGGCCTCCATGGTCACGTCCGTAACCCGGAAGCCGTCCGGGACCTCAACGGTGCCGAGCCAGGTTCCGTCCGCGTCCAGGACCAGCCATTCTTGGGGCCGATCCTGCTCGCTGCCCCCCCGATACAACTCCAGCCAGACCGCTCCCGATGGATCCACGAGCATTTCCGCGTACGCGGGCCGGGTCGCCGGGGCCGGCAGCGCCTCGACGATGCGCCGGATGAACGGAGGCAGCGTCATGCCGGGAGGAAGATCCATGTCGAGACGCGAATTCCGTTCGGCCGCGACCTGTGCGTCGGTCAGCTCCAGAGGATAGCCGGGGATGCGCATGATGCGCACAACTTTCCCGGAGGGGTCCAGTTCCTCCACCTGCATGAGATCCGATGACCCGTAGAGGATTCGTGATCCCAGCGTGCTCACCTGCCCGGCTCTGGGAAACAGCGCCGGTGCGTCGCCCTGGTCTTCCACCAGATTGTACGAGTATGACTCGCTTCCCGGCTTCACGCCGAGACTGTCGATCCAGGCGCCCTCCAGATCGAACAGGACAAGGGCAACGGACGGGCGTATCAGCTGGTTGGCGACCTCCTCCAGTCCTTCCCACATGAAAGACTCGGCGAGCAGCGTGCCGGCGCCGAGAAAGTGGATGTCGGAAACCTGGTGAGGCAGATCGAAGACCCGCGCCAGCTCCATGTCGGGGCCGATTACGGTGACCCGTCCGTCGAAGTCGAGCGCGAACGCCGAGTCGGCAACGATCTCCACCCGCTGGAGGTTGCGGAACTCTCCCGGACCCCGCCCGCGCCCGCCGAGAGCGCCCAGAAACGCACCCGCGCTCGAGTAGCGCCGAATCTCCCGGGCTTGCCGGTCGGCGAGCACGATCGAGCCATCGGCATGCTGCTGGACACCGCGCACCCGGAAGAACTCATGTTGGGGGGCGTCACCTGACGTTGTCAGGTCGAGGAGCGGCTCGGGATCGATGGCCCACATGCTGGAGTCGCCCCAGAGCGGACGCAACGCCTCGACGATCTGGATGCCGGCGCTATCCCGCTGGACGACCAGGGGCGGGCCGGAGTCCGCGTCGCTGCAGGCGGCCATGCCGCACAGGAGGAGAATGACGACACAACGGGGATCGGCAGTCGAGCGTGTCGCCATTGTCGTTCCCCGTCTGTGGATATCCGGCATTTCAATTGCGCGTGAGTCGCAGCACCTGAGGATGCTCGACATCCAGTTCGTCGCGCCACACGCCGAGCATCATGTCCATCCGGACCTCCATCACCACGAAACGGTCCGGGACGTCGACGGTGCCGAGCCAAGTGCCGTCTGCATCCAGAATGAGCCATTCCTGCGGGCGGTCCCGTTCGCTAACGCCTCTGTGCAGCTCCAGCCAGATTGTCCCTGAAGGGTCGACGAGCATGTCTGCGTATGCGGGTCGGGTCGCCGGAGCGGGCAAGTCTTCGACCAACTGCCGGATGAACGGGGGCGCGGCGGAAGGAAGTTCTTCGAGACGGGCCTCCCGTTCGGCCGCGATCCGGGCATCGCTCAGGTCCAGGGGATAGCCGGGAATGCGCAGGATGCGGACCGGACTCCCGGTCATGTCCAGCTCTTCCACCTGCATCGCGTCGGACGAGCCTCGGAAGATCCGCTGTCCCAGCACGGCGACATGAGACGTCTTTCCGAAGAGAGGCGCGCCGGACGCGTAGTTCTCGCCGACGGATACGTAGCTTTCCGATCCCGGCGTTTCCCCGATGTCGTCGCTCTCCACGCCCTCGAGGTCTGCGAGCGTGAGGATTTCCGCCGATCGAATGAGTCCGGTGGCGGGAGCCTCCGCCAGACCGGGTGAAGCCGACACCGTCAGGATCCTGCCACCTCCCAGGTAGTGCAGGGACCCCGCCCTTTCCGCGAGGTCGAAGGTCCGGACCAGCGCCAGGTCGGGGGCGACTACGGTGACGCGTCTGCGGTCGAGGGCCAGCAGGGTGTCCCCGGCGCTCTCGATCCTCCAGAGGTTGACGAATTCGCCGGGGCCCTCTCCTGGACCGCCGAAGGATCCCCGGAACTCGCCGGTTTCGGAGAACACCCGCACTTCCTGTGAGCCTCGATCGGCAACCGCGAGAGAGCCATCCGGGCGTTGCTTCACGCTTCGAGCGCGATAGAACTCGTGATTCGTGCCGGTCCCCGACAGAGTGAGATCGAGGAGCGGCTCCGGGTCGATGTGCCAGAGGCTGGAATCGCCCCAGAGGGGCCGCGTCGCTTCGATGATCTCGATGCCGGCGCTGTCGCGCTGGACGACGAGGGGCGGGCCGGACTCCTGGCTCACGCAGGAGGCAAGGCCGCAAAGGAGCAGCACGGTGACACCCCGCAGACCGGCGGTCGAATGTGACGGCATTATCATTCCTCGTCCGTGGATATGGGGCATCTCAGTTGCGAGTCAGTCGCAGCACCTGCGGATGCTCTACGTCCAGTTCGTCCCTCCAGACGCCGAGCACTGTCTCCATGGTGATGTCCGTGACGGTAAAGCGGTCCGGGATTCCAACGTTCCCGAGCCAGGTCCCGTCGGCATCCAGCACCAGCCATTCCTCCGGCTGGTCCTGCTCGCTGTTTCCCCGGTAGAGCTCGAGCCAGAGCGCTCCGGAAGGATCGACGAGGATGTTGTCGTAGGCGGGTCGGGTCGCCGGGGTGGGAAAGTCCTCGACCATCCGCCGGAGGAACGCGGGCAGGGCTTCCGGCACTGCTTCGAGACGGGCTGCCCGCTCGGCCGCGACAAGGGCATCGCTCAACTCCAACGGATAGCCGGGAATCCGCAGGATGCGCACGAGGCTCCCGAACCTGTCCAGTTCCTCTACCTGCATCATGTCGGACGAACCGAGAAAGAGCCGCTCTCCCAGCACATCGATATGAGCCTCCTTGCCGAAGAGAGGTTCGGCGGCGCCGTATTCGTCGTCGCGCGCGTGCACGTAGCTCTCGTTCCCGCGCGTCTCCCCTATGCTGTCGATCTGCGTCCCCTCCAGATCGAAGAGAAGGAGAGGTTCCGGACGTCGGGTCAGCCCGCTGGTGGCCACCCCCTGCTGCAGTGGCGGTGGATTCGACTCCGGCAGGATCGCGCCACCACCCAGATAGTGCAGATCGATCGTGAAGCGATCGACGTTGAATGTCCCGAGCACTGTGAGGTCCGAGGCAACCACGGCGACCCGTCCGCCGCCGAGGGCCAGCAGGGTGTCCCCGGCGTTCTCCAGGCGTCCCAGGCGTGTGAATTCCCCGGGCCCGTCTCCCCTCCCGCCGAAGGACCCACGGAACTCGCCGCTCGCGGAGAACACGCGCACCTCCCGCGAGGCCCGGTCGGCAATCATGAGGGAGCCGTCCGGCCGCTGCTTCATGCTGCCGGACCGAAAGAACTCGTGGGCGGGGCCGCTGCCGGTGAGCGTGAGGTCCACCAGCGGATCCGGATCGATGCTCCAGAGGCTCGAATCGCCCCAGAGCGGCCGCATGGCTTCGACGATCTGGATGCCGGCGCTGTCGCGCTGGACGACGAGGGGGGCGCCGGGATCACTGTCGCTGCAGGCGATGATGCCGCACAGAAGGAGCAGGATGACACGGCGGGGATCAGCAGTGAAATGTGTCGGCATTGTTCCCTTCCAAGGATATGCGGGCATCTCAGTTCCGCGTCAGCCGCAGCACCTGGGGATGCTCGACATCCAGTTCGTCCTCCCAGACGCCGAGCACGGTGTTCATGGTGATGTCCGACACGTTGAAGCGGTCCGGGATCCCTACTGTCCCAAGCCAGATGCCATCGGCATCCAACACAAGCCATTCCTCCGGCTGGTCCTGCTCGCTTTCTCCCCGGTGAAGTTCCAGCCAGATCGCCCCGGAAGGATCGACGAGGATGTCGGCGTAGGCGGGTCGGGTGTCGGAGGCGGGAGCGTTCCCGAAAAGTTGCTGGCCGATGGGCGCGAACCCTTCGATCACGGCATCCCGCTCTGCGGCGATCCGGGCTTCGCTGAGGTCCAGTGGATAGTCGGGAATGCGCAGGATGCGCACGAGATTCCCCGACGTGTCCAATTCCTCCACCTGCATCATCTCGGATGAACCTCGAAGGATGCGTTGTCCGTGAGCCGCGACATGAGATGTCCTGGCGAAGAGCGGCCCGCCGGTCCGGGAACTGCCTTCGCCCGACACATATTGTTCGTGTCCCCGCGTCTCGCCAATGCTGTCGATCTGCTCCCCCTCCATATCGAAGAGCAGGAGAGGCACCGGGCGCCAGAATAGCCCACTGGAGCCATCTCCCGGCAACACCGGCGAAAATAACTCCGGCAGGATCGCTCCCTCGTCCAGGTAATGCAGGTCGGTGGGGAAGAGCAGGCCGGGGATGAAGCGGTCGACGCTGAAGGTCCGGACCACCGTCAGGTCGGGAGCAAATACGGCGATGCGTCCGTCGCCAAGGGCCAACAGGGTGTCGCCGGCCATCTCGATGCGGTCCAGATCGCTGAATTCGCCGGGACCGCCTCCGCTTCCACCGAGGGACCCCTGGAATTCGCCGGTCTCGGAGAACAGCCGTACTTCCAACGAGTTCCCATCGGCAACCATGAGAGAACCGTCCGGACGTTGCCTCATGCCGCGGACTCGATAGAACTCGTGGTCCGGGCCGCTGCCGGTAAGCGTGACGTCGACAAGCGGTTCCGCGTCGATGTGCCAGAGGCTGGAATCGCCCCAGAGCGGTCGCATCGCCTCGACGATCTGGATGCCCGCGCTGTCGCGCTGGACGACGAGGGGGGTGCCCGAATCGCCATGGCTGCATGCGACGATGCCGCACAGCAGGAGAACGGCGGCACCCCGGAGATGGGCTGTGAAGTGTGAGGACATTGTCATTCCCCGCCCATGGATCTCGGGCGTCTCAGTCAGAGGTCAGGCACCCGGACCCCCCGCCTCTACCAGCTCCACTCCGGATCCACGGCCTTCACCACCATTCCGAGCGCCTCGTACTCGCGGTCGGTGCGGTCGGGGGCGTGGGCGGCCGCGGCGCGGTGGCTCTGGACGACGATCACGAGGTCGCGCGACGGGACGATGTAGGTCCGCTGGTGACCGGCTCCGGACGGGTTGTAGGCATCCGGCGGAAGCTGCGGGATGCGCCCTCCCCTGCCCTCCTCGTCCGCGGTGTTGAGCCAGAAGAGGCCGCCGTAATAGGGCTCGGGCCAGGCCGGCGCGGGGGAGCTCACGAAGTCCACGAACTCCTCGGTGAGCAGCCGTTCGCCGTTCCACATTCCCCGATTCAGGTAGAGCATCCCGAACCGCGCCCAGTTGCGGGCGGTGCCGTAGTTGTAGCCCGTGAGCAGGAAGTTGCCGTAGGGATCGGTCTCCATGATGAAGCGGCGGATGCCGATCTTGTCGAAGAGGGCCCGTTGCGGCCAGCTCAGATATTCCTCGCCCAACTCGTTTTCGACCGTGCGCTGTACGATGTAGCCCAGCGTCCACGGGTCGGAGTTGCGGTAGCGGCCGACGGTGTTGGGCGGGAACTCGGCGTCGCGGCTGATGGAGAACTGGAAGGCGTCGATGGGCGCCACGTAGCCCATGCGGTGGTCTACCTGCCCCGGGATGAAGGACGCCGCCATCTGCTCGGGTGTGGCGCCCGAGTTGCTGAAGCGGAGGCCGCTCGACATGCGCAGCAGGTCGGCGATGCGGATCTCGGCGCGCGGGTCGCCGGGGGAGTTCTGCCACTCGGGCACGGGGGCGGGCTGCCAGATCTCCAGATGGCCCATCTGGACGAGGCGGCCGATCAGGGTGGCGGTCATGCTCTTCGCCATCGACCAGCTCTCGAGCTGCGTGTCCTTGTGGATGCCGGGGCCGTAGTCCTCGGCCAGGACGCGGCCGCGGTGGACGACCAGGAAGGCGGCGCGGTTGTCGCCCTCGGTGAAGAAGGTCCGGGCGGCCTGGTCGAGCAACTCCGCGTCGATGCCCTCCGGCAGAGGCTCGTCCGGGAGCATGTCGCCCATGGGCCAGGGGGTGCTCTCGGCGTCCGGCAGCGCGCTCACGACTTCGCGGGGCGTGAAGAAGACACCGTCGGTGTCGGGTGGGAGGATCACGCAGCCCTGGTCGCCGAAGTGCCGGGCGCGGGCCGACACCCCGTCCTGCGACACGGTGACGATGCGCCGGTCTTCGTCGATGTCGATGGCGAGGCTGCCGCTTTCGTAGTCGTGTACCTGCTCCTCGGTGTGGAGCACGCTGCCGTAGAGCGCTTCGGTGCGATCGCGCTCCGAGACCCAGATGCCGGAGCAGTAGCGCTTGGCGGGGCCGCTGAGGAGGTAGTAGAGGGGCGGGCCGTCCGGGGCTTCCGCCGTGGCGGCGGCACCGGCGGAGGAGCCGGCGTCGGCGTCGGCGCAGGAGAGGGGGGACAGGGCAACGAACACGACCGAACCGACGACTGCGATGCTTCTCATGGTACCTCTTCTCCTCATTCTCGAAGCCTGGCGAAAGACCGCCATCCGCCAACATTCCTCCGGGCGTTGTCGCCGCGCAAGGAACGGCTCACAGGCGTATCCGACATTCCCGCCGCAGTGCGCCGTGGACACGGCGTCCGTGCGGAGTCCTGCCGTTGACAAGGAAGAAACCGAGGATAGGTTCATATCCACGTCGTTAACTGTGCAAATGCACCTTGTCCCGATCGCGGAGGGCGAAAGCAATGGCACGCAAACCAACAAGTGAGACGATGCCAACGTCACACGGCGACTGCGGTGACTCCTTCAACCTCAGGGAGCTCGCCGGACGAATGGTCCGGGAGTCGAGCCCGGTCTACGGCGAAGGCTCCGGCCTCGAAGTGGTGCGCGAGGCCGTTGCGGAGGGGCTGCCGGCCGAAGCGGTCAAGCAGCTTCAAGCCGAGTTGAAGCGTTTCGGCGTTCGGCGTGCTTCCGAGTACGTCAACGGAATCGTACCCCGGGCAACGTTGCAGCGACGGGAACGTCTCAAGGAAGATGAAGGCGGTACGGTGCTCCGGGTGGCCTCCGTCATCGCGCTGGCCGCGTACGTATGGGGAAACGACGAGTGGGCTGCGGAATGGCTGACCTGCCGACACCCTATGCTGGGCGGCGCGCGTCCCATCGACCGAGCACTGTCCGAGGTCGGAACACGGCAGGTCGAGCACATTCTGTACTCGCTGCATTTCGGTCTCCCGGCCTGACGGTTGGACGTCTATCGAGTCCACCCTCGAGACTACCCGGCGCTGGGGGGAATCGGCGCCGGCATCTTCGGCGGACGCTGGAATCCCCCGGGCGTGCGCATGGTGTATGCCTCACTGGCGTACGAGGGAGCCCTGCTGGAGCAGATGGCGCACACGACGACAGGGAAAGTCCCGGCTGCCCAGTTCGCCTCTCGCATCGTGATTCCCGAGGAATGCGCCGTGCCCAGGCTGAGCGAAGCCGAGTACCCCAACTGGCGCAACGCTGCCCGGTCGCGCGCAATCGGAGCGGAGTGGGTGGCATCCGGACGATCCGTAGCGCTCCAGGTTCCCTCCTTCGTCGCGCAGCCCTGGGGTTGGAACGTGATCCTCAACCCGTCGCACCCGGACTTCGTGCGTGTGAGCGTGGCCGAGGTCATCGACGTAGTTTGGGATGCACGTTTCCAGTGACACAGTCTGTTTCCGGAGGACTCCCATGCGCGTGATCCTGGCCAAACTCGAGTCCCGGCGTGGCGTCGCGATGATCGTCGCCACCGTCATGCTGATCGCAGTCCCGCTGACGGGACACGCCCAGACTCGCTCGCCCATCGACTCCGAAACCCGCTGGACGCTGGCGGGGGCGGGCGACGTGATCATGAACCGCCGCGTGATGCAGTTCGATCATCCCGGAGATCCCGCCTTCCAGGAGCTGGTCGACGTCATTCAGGGAGCGGACGCCGCCTTCATGAACCTGGAGCAGTCGGTCTTCCGCCTGGAGGAGTTCACCGGCTGGCCGGCGGCCGAGAACGGGGGCAATTACGAGGTGGGATCGCCCGAGACGCTGAAGGACCTGGTGGACATGGGGTTCGACCTCTTCAACCGGGCCAACAACCACACCACCGACTACGGGGTGGAGGGGATGCGCCTGACGGGCCGGCTCATGGACGAGTGGGGGCTGGTGCACGCCGGGGCGGGGGAGAACCTGGGATGGGCCAGCCGCCCCGGGTACCTGGAGACGCCCAAGGGCCGCGTAGCGCTGATCGGGATGGCCTCGACCCACACACCGATGTCGCGCGCGGGCAGGGCCGGGCCCACCGTTCAGGGCCGCCCGGGGCTGAACGCGCTCCGGCTGAGCACCCGCCACGAGGGATCGCCCGCGACCATGGAGGCCCTGCGGGAGGTGGCGCGCTCCCAAGGGGTCGAAGTGTCCGACGACGAAGGGGTGGCCGTGCGGGTGTTCGGGATCACGGTGTATCCCGGCGACGAGGACCGCACGGTGGTCACGCTGAACGACGTCGACCGGGAGCGGGTGCTGCACGAGGTGCGCAACGCCACCGATCAGGGCGACTACGTGGTCGCCAACAGCCACTCGCACGAGCCCGGCAACGCCTTCATGACGCCGCCCGACTGGATGGTCGAGTTCGCGCGCCAGGTCATCGACGCCGGGGCCGCGACCTTCATCATCCACGGGCCGCACCAGCTGCGCGGCGTCGACATCCATAACGGCCGGCCCATCTTCTACTCGCTCGGCGACTTCATCTTCCAGAACGAGACCATCGACCCGATGCCGTCCGACCAGCGCGACCGCTACGGCCTCCCGCTGGACCGGCTCGCCTCGGAGATCTACGACACCCGCTTCCAGGTGGACGAGGACGGCAACCCCACCACCGGCTTCCCAACCGACTCACGTTGGTACGAGAGCGTGGTGCCGGTGGTGACCTTCGAGGGGAGCGAGGCGGTGGAGATCGTCTTCCACCCGATCGAGCTGGGCTGGAAGGCGCCCCGGTCGCAGCGGGGCACGCCGCGCATCGCCCCCGAGGAGCTGGGCCGCAGGATCATCGAGCACCTGGCGGAGCTGTCGCGGCCGTTCGGGACGGAGATCGTCTACGAGAACGGGGTTGGGGTCTGGAGGCGGTAGGGCACCGGGCGGCGAGTCAGAACTCGATCCTGATGCTGAGGACGATCCACACAATCACAATGGGGATGATCCACGCCAGCCAGAATCGCAGCCAACCGGTTTTTTTCGCAGTGCGCATGAGAGGCTCTCTTTCGTCGGAAGTCAGTCCCTGTGGGAAAACTCTGCCGTGCCCGGCCGGGTTCGGTCCGGCCTACCGCACCCGCATGTACTTGCGGAGCATGCGCGGCCCCACCTCCGCCCCGTAGATGTTGCCGAAGGCGTCGGCCGCCACCCCCTCGGCTCCGGTGGTGCCCCGCACGGTCACGTGCCAGTCGGGGTCCGGGATGAAGGAGGTGACCAGCCCGTCCACCACGCTGCCGATGCGGATCCCGCGCACCCAGCCGGCGTTGGGGATGCCGCCGCCGGTGGAGGACTCGGAGTCGGCCGAGTAGAGCACGTCGTTGGCGTCGACGAAGAGCCCGCTGGGCCGGCCGAACTGGGTCCAGGTGTCCAGATGGTTGCCGTCCTGGTCGAAGACCTGCAGGCGGTTGTTCTTGCGGTCGCCGACGAAGAGCCGGCCGCGTGAATCCATCGCCAGCGCGTGGGGATCGCGGAACTCGCCATTCTCGGAGCCGGTGCGGCCCCACTCCATGATGAAGTCGCCCGCGCTGTTGAACTTGACGATGCGGTTGTTGCCGCCCGCTCCGTGGCCGTCGGCCACGAAGATGTCGCCGTTGGGTGCCACCAGGACGTCGGAGGGCTGATCGAAGGTGTCGGGTCCGGTGCCAGCCACCCCGGCCTGGCCCAGGCTCATGAGCAGCTCGCCCTCGGGGCTGAACTTGTGGATCTGGTGGCCGCGCCGCTCGCCCCCGCGCGCGTCGGTGACCCAGAGGTTGCCGTCGGGGTCGACATGAATGCCGTGCGGCCACTCGAACATCCCCGCGCCGAAGCTGCGCAGCAGGTTGCCGTCGACGTCGAAGAGGAGGATGGGATCGAGGTCGTCGTGCCCCACGCAGGTGTTCTCCCCGCACCGCTCCGCAACCCAGATGTTGCCGTCGGCGGCGGGATACACGGCGCTGGTCGAGCCCCAGGTGCGGCCCTCGGGCAGTTCGCCCCACACGTCCGGCACGGCGCGGTAGGGGTTGGGCGCGTGGTTCTGGGCGAGGACGGGCATCGCGAAGGTGAGGGACAGGGCGAGCAGGAGCAACTTCTTCATCGTCTCGTCTCCGGTCGGGGAAGGAATGCTTGGCACGGTCGGTGCTCAGGGAAACCCCGGAGGCGGCACCCGGCGGCGCGTGGCCTGCTCGAACGCGTATGCCAGCTCGATCAGGCGGGGCTCGCTGCAGTTGGCCCCGGTGAACCCCACCCCGAAGGGCGCGGGCCGTGCATCGAATCCCTCCCGGAAGGGCGTCGCCGGCTCGTTGGGCACGAACCCGAAGGGCACCACCACGATCGGGGTGCCCGAGCGGGCGGCGAGACCGGCCCCCCGGCTGCCCGGGGTGAAGATCGCGTCCAGTTCGTGCTCCGCGAGCACTGCGTCGATGCCCCGGGTGCGGCTCAGCAGCTCGTCGCGCGCCATGTCGGCCTCGTTGCGGGCACGGTCCGCCTCCACGTCCATCTCGTCGGAGATGTCGAAGCGCGACTGCCCGTACCTGGCCGCGCCGGCGTCCGCGTGGTCGAGATTCCACTGGCGCAGTTCGGTCAGCGTCGTCACGGGCGCGTCCGGGCCCAGGCTCTCCAGCCAGGCGTTGAAGTCGCGCTTGGCGCCGTACTTGAAGTTCACCGAGCAGCGCTGGTCGGAGCCCTTCGCCTGGTGCGCGCCCGCGCAGAAGCCCCAGGCGGCGAAATTCGAGTCCGGGTCGGGATGGGCGTAGCTGGGCACCTCGGCGGGATCCACGACCACCGCGCCCTGGGACTCGAGCACCGCGATCGCCTCCGCCATGAGGACGGCCTGCGCCTCGGTGAGCCCGCCGCGGGTGCCGTCCTCTCCCTCAAGGCGGACCGGATCGTAGTAGAACGCGCGCGGGATGCCGATGCGTGCCCCCCGCAGGCCGTCCGGGTTCAGGAACTGCGTGTAGTCGCGGTCCGGGGGCGGCTCGCAGATGGCGGTGGCGGGGTCGTTGGGGTCGGGCGCCGTGCTCTCCATCCCGCCCAGCAGGATCGCCGCGTCGGCCACCGTGCGGGTCATGGGGCCGGCCATGTCGTGGTCGAGGGTGACCGGCGCGATGC
The DNA here is from genome assembly GCA_965202805.1 of Longimicrobiales bacterium. GTDB lineage: Bacteria > Gemmatimonadota > Gemmatimonadetes > Longimicrobiales > Gaopeijiaceae > BD2-11. The sequence continues at coordinate 3,898,412 of OZ241869.1, read as the reverse complement.
CCCAGCGGCTGATGCGCCCCAGCGTCGGCCGGATCCCCACCAGCATGTTCGCGTTGGACGGGCTGATCACCGAGCCCCCGGTGTCGGTCCCGACGTTTCCGGCCCAGAAGCTCGCCGCCGTGCCGACCCCGGAGCTCGAGCCGCCGGTGCTGAGCGCGGGGCGGCCGTCGCTGGTGCCGGGTCGCGGGTCGCGGCGGGGATCGTACGGGTTGTAGGCAAATCCGGTGAGGGCGTTGTAGTTGCCCGGCATCTGCCTGGGCGGGCCCGCCATCCAGTTGGCGAACTCGGTGAGGCCGGCCTTGGCGATGATGATCGCGCCGGCGTCCCGCAGGTTCGCGGTCAGGGTGGCCTCGTACGGCGGCACGTACCCCTCGAACGCGAGGGCACCCCCGGTGGTGGGGAGGTGGGTGGTGTGGATGTTGTCCTTGAGCGCCACCGGAATCCCGTGCAGCGGCCCGCGAACCTCGCCGCCCGCCCGCTCGGCGTCCAGCGCCTCCGCCTCCGCCAGCGCATTCGGGTTGATCGAGACGGCCGCGTTCAGCCGGTCCTCATACAGCCCGATGCGTACCAGGTACTCCGTCACCAGCTGACGCGAGGTGAGTTCCCCGCGCTCCATCGCCGCCTGCAGCTCCGGAATGCTCGCCTCGACCACGGAGAAGCCTGCGGTGTCCAAGCTCGGCGCGGCGCATCCCGACAACGCGAACAGAAGCAGGGCCGCAGGCGTGTGAGGGAAGGGCCTGGATCGACGGACCGTGGCCGGAATCATCCCGGGGATGGACTGTCGGCGGCCGCGCATGGCCTGCTCCAGCATGCCCACCTCAGAATCCGAGCGACGCCGTCTCCCGCCGCACGTCCCCCGCCGCGACCATCAATCCGGTCTCCGGGTCGCGCCAGGTCACCGTCGGCGCGCACGCGCGCCAGTTCCACAGGCCCCAGGACTGCACGTCGTGCCCCATCGCGCGCAGCGCTTCCGCCGTCTCCGCCGGAATGCGGTCCTCCATGCGGAGCAGCGCGGGACTGCGGTTCACCTCGCTTCCCGATCCCGGGAAGTTGTAGCTGCCGAAGCGGGGCTGGTCCACGGCCTGCTCGGGTGACATCCCCCATACCACGACGTTCAGAAAGACCTGCAGCAGCGACTGCAGCTGCTGATCGCCGCCGGGGGTGGAGAGACCCATGAACGGCTGCCCATCCTTCATCACCAGAAGCGGCGAGTTGGTGTTGCGCGGGCGCTTGCCGGGCGCCATGACGTTGGCCAGCTCCGGGTCCAGGTTGAACTGGCCCATGCGATTGCCGAGCCCGAAGCCCCATCCCGGGATCATGGGCGTGCCGGTATGCCCGTCGCTCTCGGTCAGGGAGAACAGGTTTCCCTCGCCGTCCATGACGTTCAGAGACGAGGTGTCGATGGAATGGGCCGACCCGTCCCCTTCCCCGTTCGACATCCGCGCGTCCGCCTGCCCTTCGAACACGGCCCTGGCGAGCGCCGCCATTGAACCCCCGGCCGGCGCCTCCGCCATCACGAAGCTCGCCGGAGCGCCGTCCGCCACCGCCGCCATCGCCGCCGGATCTCCCCACGGCGGCATGTCCTGAAACGCGCTCTTCTCGTCGATGAGCGCGATGCGCTCGCGCGCGTACTCCTTCCCGTACAGGCCCTCCGGCGCGGGCGCGAAATCCGGATCCCCCACGTACTTGTGCGCATCCGCCATCGCCAGGTTGATGACCTGGGACACGAGATGGATGTACTCCGGCGTGTTGTAGCCGAGCGCGCGCAGGTCGTAGTTCTCGAGCATGTTGAGCATCAGGACGATGCGCGGTCCCTGGCTCCATCCGTCGCCCGTGTAGACGTCGTAGCCGTGGAAGCTCGTGCCCAGGGGCTCCTCCCAGCGGCTCTCGTATCCCGCCAGGTCCTCGTAGCGCACGATCCCGCCCTGTTCACGGAAGAAGCGGTCGACATCGCGCGCCGGATCGCCCGCGTAGAAGGCATCGCGTGCGGCGCGGATCCCCTCGGAGCGGCTTCCGCCCGCGGCCAGCGTCTGTTGCTCGGCCTCCATCATGTAGCGGATGAGCCGCCCCAGGTCGGCGTTGAGCATGAGGTCGCCCAGACGCTGCTCGCCGACACCGTTCTGGAACCAGAAGTCGCGGTTGTAGGGGAACGCGAGGATCGCCTCCATCTGATCCTCGATCATCCACTTCTGCATCTTGTAGAGGTGATACCCCTCCTCCGCGATCCGCAGTGTCGGCTGAGCGGCTTCGCTGAAGCTGAGGGTGCCGAAGCGGTCGAGCGCGGCGAGCCAGACGTCGACGTCCGCGGGGATGAGCGCGTTGTTGATGGGCGACTTCCCGTGCTCCAGGAAGTAGTCGAGGGTGGCGAGCGCGGGCGAGGTCCCTGCCCCGACGCGGGTGATCACCCGGCCCTCCGCGGCGCTGTAGAGGATGAGCGGCGCGACGCCCGTCCATCCCGCGTAGTCCATCTTGACCGCCTTGAGCGCCATGCCCGCCGTCACCCCCGCGTCGAAGGCGTTGCCTCCGGCCCGGAGCACATCGTATCCGGCCTGTGTGGCCAGGTAGTGCCCGGAGGAGATCACCCCGTGGGTGCCCATGACCCGCGGACGCATGGCCTCGACGTTGTCGGCGTCGTGGACGTGGCCGTAGCTGTTGAAGGGCGCGATGGTTGCGAACACGCCGCCCTCCGCGCCGGCCGTGGCTTCCTCCGCGGCGTCCGCCCCGGATCCGCGCCAGGCGACGAGTGCCAGGGCCGCGACTGCGACCGTCCATGCCAGATGCTTCATCGCGTCATCCTCCTGTTCTGCCGGGGACGGAGACGCGGCCAACTTCCGTTCGCCGCCCACAATCCTGAAGCTACTCCCGGGGACCGTCCGGGCAACCACGCTGCCGATCCGCGTTATCTTCCTTCCTCGGAGCTGCCGTTCCCGGAAACCCCGGACCGACAAAGACAATCGCCGACAAAGACGACCGGATGCCGACACAACCCGCAATCCACCCCGCGGTCGCGGACGCCCGCGCCGTGTTCTTCGATTTCGATTTTACGCTCGCGGATTCCTCCTCGGGGGTCGTGGTGTGCATGAATCACGCGCTGGCCCGGCTGGGGCTTCCCCCTGCCCCCGAGGACGCCATCCGCCGCACCATCGGGCTCGACCTGATCACGGTGCTCGGGGTCCTCGCGGGCGGGGAGTGGAAGCCCCGGGGAGAGGAGTTCCTCGGGCACTTCACGAGGAAGGCGGACGAGGTCATGGTCGCCAGCACCGTGTTTCTGCCCGGCGCGGCGCGGGTGCTCGGGACGCTCCACGGCGCGGGATACCGGCTCGGTGTGGTGTCGACCAAGTACCGGCGGCGGGTCGAGGAGGCGCTGGAGCGCGACGGGCTGCTCGGGTTTGTGGATGTGGTCGTCGGGAGCGACGACGTGCCCCGGCCCAAGCCCGCCCCCGACGGGCTGCTCCGGGCGGCCGGCGCGTTGGGCGTTGCGACGGATGACTGCGTCTTCGTCGGGGATTCAGAGGTGGACGCGCGGGCCGCGCACGACGCAGGCACGGGATTCGTCGCGGTTCTGACGGGGACGACGCCGGCGGAGAAGTTCGCCGGGTATACGCCGCGTGCCGTGTTCGCAGGGGTCGGGGAGATCGTTCCGGGGTAACCGCCACGCGGGCGCCGTCCATGTGGCTCTCAGCCGGTGTTCTTCTGGCGGTCGGGCATCAGGCTCGGCTATCGTGTCCCTTCACCGCCGCGACCCGCCGACCCGGAGGACGCCATGACTCGCCTGTTGGACTTCTCCAGCCGCGTCCGCACCGTTCTGTCGCCGGGCATGACGCTCCCCACCCTCCTGTCCGCCACCCTGGTCGCATCGGGACCGCTCGCGCGCGGCCTGGCCGCACAGGAGATCCTCATCAGCGGCGGTACCGTAGTCACCTCGGAGGGGCGGTTCGATGCCGACGTCCGGGTGCGGGACGGGATCATCGTGGAGATCGGCACCGGGCTGGCCGCGGGGGCCGGCGCCCGCGCGATCAACGCCACCGGGCTGCTGGTCATGCCCGGCGGGGTGGATCCGCACGTCCACCTGGGGGGACGCCTCCGCGACGACTACCGCACCGGCTCGCAGGCGGCCCTGGCGGGGGGCATCACCACCATCTCGAACTTCGCCTTTCCGGCCGCGGGGCGGACCCTCGCCCAGGCCATCGAGCGCGAGGCGGCGCTCATCCGCGAGCAGGCGATCGCGGACGTCATCCTGCACGCGGGCATCAACGACCCCGCAGCCCAGGAAGGCCAGATGACCACCCTGGCCGCCGAAACCGGCCAGACCAGCACCAAGATCTTCATGGTGCGGACCGTGTTCGACGCCGAAGTGCCCGACTACATGGCGACCATGGACGCGGCGGGGGGCGCCGGCATCATGACCATGGTGCACTGCGAGGACGGACCCATCCTCGCCCGCGCGGTCGCCGAGCTCACCGCCGCTGGACGCACCTCGCTCGAGTACTTCCCGGACAGCCGGCCGGTGGTGGGCGAAGTGGTGGCCACCCAGCGCGCGGTCGCCATGGCCGAGGCCACCGGGGCGCCCATCTACGCCGTTCACGTCTCCTCCGAAGGCGCGCTTCGCGTGCTTCAGGATGCCCGGGACCGCGGGCTCAGCGTCTTCGTCGAGACGCGCCCCATCTACCTCCACTTCACCCGGCAGCGCTTCGAGGGACCCGACCGCGGGCTCTACGTCGGCCAGCCGCCGCTGCGTGAGCAGCGTGACCAGGACGCGCTTTGGGCGGGCATCGCGAGCGGATCCGTGCACGTGCTCGGCACCGACCACGTTGCGTATTTCCGCGAAGAGAAGATGGACCCGTCGCAGACCATCAGCCGGCACCGGGCCGGCCTGAACAACCTCCAGGTGGTGCGGCCGATGCTCTGGTCCGAGGGCGTCGCACGGGGACGCATCTCCGAGGAGCGCTTCGTGGCGGTCACCTCGACCAACGCCGCCAAGCTGTTCGGCCTCTATCCGCGCAAGGGCACGATCGCGGTGGGCTCGGACGCCGACATCGTCCTCTGGGATCCGGACGAGACCCGCACCATACGCGACGAGGACATGTTCTCCGGGACCGGCTTCTCGGTCTATTCCGGATGGGAGGTCACGGGCTGGCCGGTGATGACGCTGCGCCGGGGAGAGGTCGTGTATGAGGGCGGAGAGATCCTGGCCGGGGCGGGCAGCGGCGAACTGCTGCGCCGCGGGAGCTGGCAGGCGCCGTAGGGTCGGATCGTCGGACGGACGCAACCATCGAGTCGGTCCCCGGCTACAACCCTGACGTAGCGTCAGGGTTAGCGACGCCATGTCCTTCCGGCGATGATTTCGGGACGCCCCGAGGCCGGGCGCCGCTGGCTCGGCATCACTCTGCACCGTATCATCGAGGTTCCGGCTTCACCCCGATCCACAGGAGGTCCGACCCATGCGCAATGGAATACTCGCGTCGACCATCGCCGTCCTTCTGATCGCCGCAGGCGCCTGTGCCCAATCGGGCGAGGAGGCCGCTCAGGAAGCGGAGGAGAGCGCCCAGGAGACCGGCATGGTGCGCGTCGTGATCTCCACCGAATTCGGCGACATCGAGGTGGACATCGACACCGGGAACGCGCCGGGGACCTCCGCCAACTTCCTGAGCTACGTGGACGCGGGCCACTACGACGGCGGCCAGTTCCATCGCACGGTGACGATGGACAACCAGCCCGACGACAGTGTCCGGATCGAGGTCATTCAGGCCAGCGTGAACGAGGAGTTTGCGGAACAGGGCTTCGATCCCATCCCCATGGAGCGCACCTCGGTCACCGGGCTGCGCCATGTGGACGGGGCCATCTCGATGGCGCGGGGGCAGCCCGACAGCGCCACCTCCAGCTTCTTCTTCTGCATCAACGATCAGCCGTCGCTGGACTTCGGCGGCAACCGCAATCCCGACCTCCAGGGTTTCGCGGCGTTCGGCATGGTCGTGAGCGGGATGGATGTGGTGCGCACGATCCAGGGGCAGCCCGTCGAAGCCCAGGCGCTCACGCCGCCGGTTAGGATCACGTCCGTGCGGCGGGCCGACTGACCGGAAGGGCTATTCCTCCACGATCAGGCGGGTCGTGACGTCGATCGGGCTCCGCCCGGGCAACTGCACGGTCAGGATCAGGTCGTATTCACCCGGCTCGACCTCGGGCAACGTAAGCGCGATGGCGCGGAAGACCGTGCCCAGCTGGTCCGGTCCCGCCTCCTCCCAGCTCAGCTCCAGGGGTGCCTCCGGGGTGGTGAGGCGCAGGAACTGGGTGGCGCGCGCCAGCAGCCCGGGGTTCGCGTCCTGCATGGTGATGCCGACGATCGCGCTCTCGCCGGTCTGGAGGCCGTAGACCTCCCAGCCCGCCACGAACGCCTCACCCGAGCGCACGCGGGTTGACCCGAGCACCCGCGGCAGAGCCTCGTCCAGGCTCTCCGGCAGATCGCCGGCAGGGTCGAGCAGCACGACATCGGATATGGCCGCGAGCCCGAAGGGCAGATCCTCCTGGCGGACCCCTCCGCGCACCCGCCAGCCACGGTCGCTGGATTCTTCCAGGACCTCCATGCCGAAGATGTAGTCGCCGTTGGGAACCCGCGCGGTGATCACGCCCTCGCGGGCGGTTCCGCGCTGGTCGACGAGCCGCTCGCCCTCCGGGGTCAGCACGAACACGCCGGACTCCACGGCGCTCGCCGCGGCGGGGGGCGGGGGCGGAGGGGCGGCGAAGGCCGCGAAGGGATCGTCGCCCGGCGCGATTTCGCGCACGGCAGGCGGGGCCGCTTCTTCGGGCGGCGGTGGGGGCTGGTAGCCCGCCACCACGAGGAGCGAGTCGCCCCGGCGGAAGCGCGCCACCTGCGCGTCCATGGTGGTGATGATGGGCGCGTACCAGGCGGCGTATCCGGTCCACGGCGCCCGGTCCTCTATCTCCCACGCGCGCACGGGGATGCCGGCCGGATCCGCGAGGAACGTTCCCCCAGGCATGAACTCGCGGCCATGGGGCCGATGGCGCCCGATGATGAAGCGGTTGTCCTGCAGCATGCCCGAAGGGGGCCGCGCCGGCCGCCCCCGCTCCCATCCCACCTCGCCCCCGTAGCGGGCGACCAGCTCCTCCAGGTCCTCCTCCCAGGGAAGGTCGTAGGGGTTCTCCGCCGACTCGCGGATGCGAATCAGCGTGCGGCGGGCGTACTGCTCCGCCTCGCGGTCGTTGCCCTCCACCAGGTAGAGCGGATCGGCGAGCAGCCAGAGCTGTTCGCGGAGCGCCGCCTGCTCCGCGGGACCCGCATCCTCGAAGAGCTCGCGCGCTTCCTCGTCCAGGAGGTACTCGAGCGCCAGCCATCGTTGCCGCTCCTCCTCCGGCATCCGCGGGATGGCATCGCGGAAGACGGCTTCCGCCTCGATGCTCTCGCCCAGCGACTGAAGCAGGTAGCCCTTGAGCGCCAGGCACCACCACTCGTCGTCGGGGTGGCAGCGCTCCGTCAGCCCCTCGGCCCGGAGCAGCTCCCCCTGTTCCCGCAGGTAGTAGACGCGCTGCCCCAGCACCCACTTGTCGCGCGGGATGCGGGAAGCGATGCGGCCCAGCGTGCGCAGCATGTCCATGCGCGCCATCTCGACCTCGATCGGAGCGGGCTCCACCGGGGGCGCTTCCCCGTCCCCGTGCCGCAGGCACATCCGGCCGACGAGAGCATCGCACTGGCCTCCGAAGCCGCTCCATTCCGGGGGAAGCCTCTGCTCCCGAAAGCGCTCGAATTCCTTCTGCTCCTGTTTCGCTTCCTCGAGCAGCGCGATCGAATCGGGCTCGGAGCCTGCGGATTCCTCCTGCGCCGCGTGAGCCTGCAGGGGTGAGGCGAGGGAGATGAGAACGGCGGCGAGACCGGTTCGTCTCGCGAGGCCTCTGGGGCGGTGACTCATGGGCGATGGCTCCCTGGGGCGTGGCTGTCTGAGGGCGTGGCTTGCCGAAGGCGTGGCTGTCCCTTCTAGGATGCGTGGTCGGGACGAAGGGTTGACGAGGCGACGATCGTGCCGCGCACCTGATGTTCCCGCTACCCCGCGTCCGCGTCGCGGGTTCGGGCTCGTCGGCACCAAACGCAGATCCCGTTCGGGTGCGCCCGCGTGCGGAGGGAGCCGTGGAGCATGGGCCGAGCCGTGGAGCATGGGCCGCGGGTCTCGTGCATCGCCCGAGGCAGGTTCGCGGACCTATACTCAGGACGACAACGCGCACGCCTCCCCAGTTCCGAGGCTCTCATGATTTCGATGGCCGCCTTTCCGCTGCTCCTGCTCCTCGCTGCGCCCCAGCAGTTGCCCCAACCCTTCGAGACCCCCTGGAACCGCGCCATCCCCCGCATCGTGGAGCGCCCGGAAGGGGTGACCCTCTCGGTTCCCGCGGGCTTCGCCGTGAACGTCTTCGCCGAGGACTTCGCGGCTCCCCGGCGGCTTGCGCTGGCGCCCAACGGCGACGTGTTCGTGGCGGAGAGCCGGAGCGGGGCGATCACGCTGCTGAGGGACGCCGACGGCGACGGCGTGGCGGAGTACAGGGAGACCTTCGCGGCGGACCTGACCCGGCCGTACGGCATCGCCTTCCACGGCGGGTACGTGTACGTGGGCAACAACGACGCGGTGGTGCGCTTCCGCCATGCGCCGGGCCAGACGCGGGCGCAGGGTCCGCCCGAACACGTGGTGGATCTGCCCGTCAGCAGCGACGCGCTCGATCACGACACCGCCGAACGCCTGGGCATCGATGTCAGCCGGACCTTCGGGTTCAACCACTGGACGCGCAATCTCATCTTCGACCCCGGCGGCGAGCGCATGTACGTGGCCGTCGGTTCCGCCACCAACGCGATGCCGGGCACGGACCCGCGCCGCGCGGCCATCAACGAGTATCGGCCCGACGGCTCTGGACATCGCGTCTTCGCGGGGGGGCTGCGCAACCCGGTGGCGCTCGCCTTCCACCCGGTGACGGGTGCGCTCTGGACGGCGGTGCACGAGCGCGACCATCTCGGCGACGATCTGGCCCCCGATTACGTCACCTCGGTGCGGGAGGGCGGCTTCTACGGGTGGCCGTACGCGTACATCGGGCCCAACCCCGAGCCGATCCTGAACGGGGCGCGGCCCGACCTGGTGGAGCGCACCCTGGTACCCGATGTCCTGCTTCCCGCGCATGCGGCCCCCATGGGCATGGCGTTCCACACCGGTGAGGGATTCCCCGGGGAATACCGCAACCACGCCTTCGTGGCGCTGCACGGTTCCATCAACCGGCTGGACCTGAAAGGCTATTCGGTGGTGCGCATCCCGTTCGAGGGCGGACGCCCTTCCGGCCCGCCGGAGGACTTCCTGACCGGGTTCATCGTCCGCGACGACGACGAGAAGGAGGTCTGGGGCCGCCCGGTGGACGTTCTTCAGGCGCCGGACGGCGCGCTGCTGGTCTCCGACGACGCGGGGAACCGCATCTTCCGCATCCGCTTCGCGGGACAGGGACCGACCGGCGCGACCGGCGTCCGCGACTCGCCGTGAGGCACCCGACCTCCGGCCCGAGACCCCGGGTCAGACCGAGCAGGCGCATCCCCTAGGGCAGGCGCAGCGCGCGTGCCAGGGCCCGGCCGGCGCTGCCCCCTGCCTCCCGGTTCGCCGTTCGCGGCGGACCTGCCCCCGCGATGGCCTCCCTCAGGCCCGCTCCGTCGACCCCCTTGCGGAGCATCCCCCCGTTCGCCACCGACACCCGGCCCGATTCCTCGCTGACCACCACCACCACCGCGTCGGTCTCCTCGCTCAGCCCGATGGCCGCGCGATGCCGGGTGCCCAGCGTCCGGTCCGGCACCGGCGCGCGATTGAGCGGCAGAATCGCCCCTGCCGCCTTGATGGTGTCGCCCGAGATGATCACGGCCCCGTCGTGAAGAGGGGAATCGGGGGTGAAAATGGCGCCGAGGATCTCGCGGGAGACCCGCGCCTGCAGGCGGCTGCCGCTCTGGGCGTATTCGTCCAGCCCGACCTCTCCCTCGACCGCGAGCAGTGCGCCGATCTTCATCTCCGAGAGGCGCTCGACCGCGCCCGCGATCTCCTCCACCACCTGGCTTTCCTCGAGGCGGCTGAACAGCTGCAGCATGCGCGCCTGACCCAGCCGGGCGAGGGTGGAGCGAATCTCCGGCTGGAAGACGACGAGCGCGGCGATGGCGCCGTACTGGAAGACCGCATCCATGATCGACCGCATGAGGTCGAGTCCCAGCAGGCGCGCGAGGGCGTAGATGCCGGCGATCAGGAGCCCGCCGAGCAGGATCTGCATGGCCCGGGTGCGCTGGATGAACAGCAGAATGCGGTACAGCAGCGCCGCAACGATGAGGATTTCGAGGAGATCGAGCCAGCCGGGCGCGAACAGCGCGAACAGATCCCCGACGCTCATGTCGTCTCAGACGCGGAAGCAGACCAGGATTGCATTCGAGCGGGCGGGGGTCGCCTCCTGCCGGTCAAGGCTCGTTCGCGTGCGAGCCCCTCGTTCGGGCGGTGGGTCCGTCGACGCGCGCGGAAGAAACCGGAACGGCCTCCTCGGGCTCGCGGAGGGGGTCCGGCGTGCTCCCGGATACCGGTGGCGTCGCGCCGTCGCCGTGCTCGCCGGTCTCGGGCGGCTCGCTGCCGTTTTCCCCACCCGGCATCGAGGGCTCCTCGCGCGACATTGGCGGCAAAGGTTCTCCCCGGTCGAGCAGCTCGATCTCGCGGCGGCCCAGCGTTTCGTGTTCGAGCAGTGCATCGGCGATGGTCTCGAGCAGGTCGTTGTGCTCCTCCAGCAGCACCCGGGCGCGATCGTGCGCGTTGTCCAGAAGCCGCTTTACCTCGCTGTCGACCAGTTCCGCGGTGTGTTCCGACACCTCGCGGCGCTGGACCAGCTCCCGCCCCAGGAAGATCTCCTGTTCCGAGTCCCCGACCGCCATCAGGCCCACCCGTTCGGACATGCCGAAGCGGGTCACCATGCGGCGGGCCATGGTGGTGGCACGCTCGATGTCGTTCCCGGCCCCGGTCGTCACCTTGGTCGGGCCGAAGCGCATCTCCTCGGCCACGCGTCCCCCGAACAGCATCACCAGCTGCCCTTCCAGCCAGTCCTTCGTGTAGGAGTGCCGGTCCTCCTCGGGCAGGCTCGCTGTGAGTCCGAGCGCGCGCCCGCGGGGGACGATGGTGACCTTGTGCACGGGGTCGAGGCCCGGGATGCGCAGCCCCAGCACGGCATGGCCCGCCTCGTGCCAGGCGGTCAGTTCGCGCTCGGACTCGGTCAGCACCAGGCTCTTGCGCTCCGCCCCCAGCATGACCTTGTCCTTCGCCTTCTCGAAGTGGACCATGGCGACCCGGTCTGCCCCTTCGCGCGCGGCGACCAGGGCCGCCTCGTTGCAGACGTTGGCCAGATCCGCGCCCGACAGTCCGGGGGTGCCCCGGGCGATGACGGACAGATCCACGTCCTCGGCGAGCGGCAGCTTGCGCGCGTGCACGCCCAGGATGCCCTCCCGGCCCTTGATGTCCGGAGAGTCAACCACGACCTGCCGGTCGAAGCGGCCGGGGCGAAGCAGCGCCGGGTCGAGCACGTCCGGCCGGTTGGTGGCCGCCAGCAGGATCACTCCGTCGTTGGACTCGAAGCCGTCCATCTCCACCAGCAGCGCGTTCAGCGTCTGCTCGCGCTCGTCGTGTCCCCCGCCCAGGCCCGCGCCGCGGTGACGGCCCACCGCATCGATCTCGTCCACGAAGATGATGCAGGGCGCTTGCGACTTCCCCTGCTCGAAGAGATCGCGCACGCGCGAGGCGCCCACGCCCACGAACATCTCGACGAAGTCGGAGCCCGACATCTGAAAGAAGGGACGCGCGGCCTCGCCCGCCACCGCCCGCGCGAGAAGCGTCTTGCCGGTGCCCGGGGGGCCCACCAGGAGCACGCCCTTCGGCAGGCGGCCACCGAGGCGCACGAAGCGCTGCGGATCCTTCAGGAACTCGATGACCTCCTGGAGCTCGTCCTTGGCCTCGTCCGCGCCGGCGACATCCTCGAACGTCACCTTGGGCGTGTCGGGAGAGATGAGCTTGGCCTTGGAGCGGCCGAACTGGAAGGCCCGGTTGCCTCCGCTCTGGAGGCTGCGAACGAACCAGATCCAGATGGCCGCCATGAGGATCCATGGAAGAAACGCGAACACCCTCTCCATGACGGGGGTGCGTGCCGGCCTTGCCTCGATGACGACGCCGCGGGCCTGGAGTTCGTCGAGCAGCCCGTCCGTGATCTCCCCGGGAAGCATGGAGACGAAGCTGCTCACGTCTTCGCCGTCGAGGTTCACCGGGGTGCGCAGTTGGCCCTCCACGCTGCGCGAATCGACGATCATCACCCGGCGAATGTTGCCGGACGCCAGCTGCTCGCGAAACTGGGTGTAGGTGAATTCGGCGCCCGCGTTGCCACGTCCCCCGATGAGCTGCATGAAGAGGAGCGGCACCAGCGCCAGCAGAATCCAGAACGAGGCGGTGCGCGAAAGGCGGGAGAACCTGCTGCCGGAATCGGGTCGGTTCTGTTCGGAATCAGACATTATTCAGAGTAACTCCGGGAACCACCGGCCCATGCCCTCAGATGCTCGCGATGTAGGGAAGATGCCGGAAGTTCTCGCTGTAATCGAGGCCGTAGCCCACCACGAACTCCGGAGGGGCGTCGAAGCCGACCCATCTGGGCTCGTGCGCGATGCCCTCCCGGCGCTTGTGAAGAAAGGTACACGATTCGAGGCTGGCCGGTCCGCGCGCCTGGATGATGGGCACCAGGGATGCCATGGTCTTGCCGCTGTCGATGATGTCGTCCACCAGGATGACGTGGCGCCCCCGGAGCGACACTTCCGGATCGTAGAGGAGCTGCACGTTCCCCGATGATACCATACCCGTCCCGTAGCTCGAAGTCACGATGAAGTCTACCTGAACGGGGCGACGGATGCAGCGCACCAGATCGGCCACGAACATGAACGAGCCCTTCAGCAGGCCGAGCACGAGCAGTTCCTCGCGCGGGTCGTAGCAGGCCGATATCTCCTCGCCCAGCTCCCGCACGCGGCCCGCGATCTGTTCGCGCGTGAAGATGATGCGGCGCACGCGGCCCCCGGTGCGTCGCGCAACGTCAGTCGGTGGTGTCATCGAGATCCACTCCCACGTAGAGGATTGCGTCGTGCCGTGCGGGCCGCGCCTCGACCGACCGCGCCACACCCGGCACCCAGAGGATGCGCCCGCCCGAGTCCGCCACCACCGGCCGGCGCGCGCGCGCCGGCCGCGGCAGGCGCGCTTCCCCGAATACCTTCTTGAGCTTGCGCGTGCCGGCGGCGAGGCGAATCCGGTCTCCGGGCCGCCAGCCGCGAAAGAGGATGGGGAAGCGCAGCGCCGGGATGGAGAGCCCCTCTCCTCCCACGGGGCCCCGCGTCGACCAGCGGGCGAGGAAGGCGGCCCCTCCCGAACGGCCCTCGGCGGCGCCTTCGCCCGGGGCCGGAACCGCCACGTAGCGCGCGTGCTCGGGAGCGGACGTCCGGTCGATGGTCGTGGAGGAGCGCGAGATGACCAGGCGCTGGAAGGCGCGGGAGAGAACGGCTCCGCCGGGCAGGTCGAGCGACCGGCCGCTCCCGGCGGAACGGGCGAACCCCGCCGCCAGGTCGGTGGCCCGGGCATCCAGGTGGGCGCCGGCCTCCGCCGCCAGCGCCCGGATCAGCCTGGCCCGCACCAGCGGGTCGCACCGGAGGAGCGCATCGCGGCTGAAGGAGACGTCTTCTTCGGTGCGCCGCACGCCCAGACCCGCGAGCAGCGTCGGCATCACCGCGCGCCAGAGGCGGTTCTCCTCCCCGGCCAGGCGGGCCAGACGCAGGAGCGCCCGGCGGGCGCCCGGCGCGATGCGCTCCTCGGCGAGCGGCAGCAGTTCCCGGCGCACCACGTTGCGCGGGACGTCGGGCGACCGGTTGGTGGGGTCGGTCCGGGAGCGGAGGCGGGAGGCCGCGGCGTAGGCGGCGAGTTCCCGCTTCCAGAAGGGCAGGAGCGGCCGGTACAGTCCCGGCTCTCGGGTGCGGGGAATCCCGGCCAGGCCGGCGAGGCCGGTGCCTCGCAGCATCCGGTAGGCGACGGTTTCGGCCTGGTCGTCCGCGTGATGTGCGGTCACCACCAGGTCGCAGCCGGTCTCGCCGCGCGCCTCCTCCAGAAAGCGATAGCGGGCCCGCCGCGCCTCGGTCTCGTTGGCGGGCGTGAGGGCGACCGCCCGTGACACCAGCGGCACCTCCCATGCGCGCGCGAGCCCCTTCACCCAGTGCGCGTCGTCGGCGCTCCCGGGACGCATGCGGTGATCGAGGTGGGCGGCGCGCACCTCGATGGGCGGGAGCCCCGGCGTGAAGCGCAGCAGGTGAAGCAGGACGGTGGAGTCCGGGCCGCCCGAGAGCGACACCAGGACCCGCTCGCCACCGGTAACGACCCCGTCCTCGGCCAGCGCCGCGCGGAAGCGGGCGGCCAGCGACCGATCCGGCCCGCTCACCGCGCGACCTGGCCGGTCGTCGCGGCGGCGCCCGCGCCGGCGGCGGTCAGCGCGGGCGGCGGGCGGCCGGTTTCCTCCACCAGCACCCGCGCCAGCCGGTCGAGGCGGTCGGACTGAATGCCGTCCACCCCCCACGAGAGCAGTCGGCGCATGTCCGCCGCCTCGTCGATGGTCCAGACATGCACCGGAATGTTGCGGCGGTGCGCCTCGCGCACGAAGCGGGGCGTGACCACCTGCGTGCCCATCCACGCGTCCGGCACCTGCAGGGCGTCCGCGCGCGGGGTATACATGAACCCGAGCGGCCGCCGGTGCAGCAGGTGGAACAGCCGGATCTGGCGGCGGGACGCTCCGTGCGGGCCCGGATAGCCGTGCCGCGAGGGCCGCGCGCCCTCCAGCTCGGCGGCCATCAGCACACGATCCTGCGCCTCGTGGCGGCGGATGGTCTCGACCAGCAGCGGGGCCACCTCGGGCGTCTTGGCCTCCACGTTCAATCGCGTGGCGGGGAAGGTCTCGAGCACCTCTTCCAGCAGCGGAATGCGCACGCCCCGGGCGCGGAAGGCGTGTTCGCCCGCCAGGTCGCGGAAGCGATACCCGGCGTCGAACGAACGCACCTCGCTCCATGGGAGGTCGCGCACGGCGCCGCGGCCATCGCAGGTGCGGTCCACGGTGGCGTCGTGTATCACCACCACCCTGCCGTCTGCGGTGCGGTGCACGTCCATCTCCAGCACGTCGGCATCCCATCGCTCCACCGCAGCCGTGAAGGCGGCCATGGTGTTCTCGGGCGCCAGCGCGGCTCCCCCGCGGTGGGCGATGAACAGAGGCGCACCCGCCAGATACGGATGACCGGGCCGGCGGGCGGGCAGCCGGCGCCATCCCCGCCGGGGCACACGCATGGAACGCCGAGGTGCCGGCGTCGTCAATCCGCCGCGGCCCGTTCCAGGCGCACCCGCTCGGCCGGGGTGACCTCGTACAGCAGCGCCAGCACCAGATCGATGAGCGGCTCGGTCATGGACAGCTCCCGCGTGCTCTGCTCGACGTCCCACTCGGGGTCCTGCTCGCGCAGCTCCGTGCGAAGCGTCACCACCCTGCCCGCCAGAAAGCTCAGGATCTCCTCGACGATGGCGGGATGCGGCTCGGCGGGCGTTGCCTGCTCGTCGATGGATTCGCGCAACAGCAATCCGCGCACGAAGGCGAGGAAGCCGGGGAAGGCCAGCTCGGTGAAGGGACCGTCGTCGAGACGCTCCTCCCCGGTGATGTTCTCCCACTCCAGCTCGTTCCAGTACAGCTCTCGAGCTTCGTCCAGATAATATGCCCGGCGGTTCGGCGACACGGGCGCCGTCTCCCCGCCCGGGACCAGCAGCGGCCGCTCAAGCACGCGAGCCATCCGCGCCTTGCGCCGACTCAGCTCACGCTCGATAAGATCGGTCATCGTCCTGCTCGTCGCTTTTCGGGTGTCCCCACTGTGCCACGAGGGGGGAGTCGCCCGGCCAAGATATCCGCCCATGCGAACGGCGGCAAAGCACGGACAAATGTGAAACCCCGCCGGGACGGTCAGGTCCCTGCGGGGCAGGAAGGAAAGCGATGCCGGAGGAGGGACTCGAACCCCCGACACGCGGATTATGATTCCGCTGCTCTGACCAGCTGAGCTACTCCGGCGGGGACATCGCGAAAACGCTAGTTTTGAGAGGATAGCGTGTCAAGCGGTACCGTCATGGGCCGCGGATTATTCCTGAACCCGAGAGAGGACTCCCGGCGGCAGCGGGCCTGCCCGGCGTTCGCCGAGTTCCGAGGGAGAGCGATCCGAATGGACATCCCGATGATCGTTGGCATCGTCGTCGCCGCCACCGGCCTCCTCACCAGCTTTCGCGTCCTCTGGGAATACGAGCGGGGCGTCGTGTTCCGGCTCGGCAAGCTGACCCGCGCCAAGGGGCCCGGCCTCATTTTCCTCGTGCCCTACGGGCTGGAACGCATGAAGAGGATGGACCTGCGCATCGTGGCGCTGGACATCGCTCCCCAGGACACCATCACCAAGGACAACGTGAGCGTTACGGTCAACGCCGTGGTCTACTTCCGGGTGACCAACCCGGCGAAGGCCGTGGTCGAGATCGAGGACTACTACTTCGCCACGTCCCAGTTGGCGCAGACGACGCTCCGCAGCGTCATCGGCCAGTCGGAGCTGGATCAACTGCTCGCCGAGCGCGAGCGCATCAACGAGATCGTGCGCGACATCATCGACGAGGGAACCGATCCCTGGGGCATCGAGGTGACCGGCGTCGAGATCAAGGACATCGACCTGCCCAAGGAGATGAAGCGCGCGATGGCGAAGCAGGCGGAGGCCGAACGCGAGCGCCGGGGCAAGGTGATCGCGGCGGAAGGCGAGTTCCAGGCCTCGCGCAAGCTGGCCGACGCGGCGGCCGTCATCCAGGAATACCCCATGGCGTTGCAGCTGCGCTACCTGCAGACGGCTGTCGAGATCGCCGCGGAGAACAACTCCACCACGGTCTTTCCCATCCCCATGGAGCTCATGTCGGCGGGAACCACCAGCACGGCGAAGACTGTCGCGCAGGCGGCGGCCGAAGGGATGCCCGCGCTCCTGCCGGAAGGGAGCTCGGGGCAGTTGCTCGCGGACGCGGTGCGGAGAATCGCCGATGCCGCGACGGAAGAGAAGGAGGTCGCCGGGTCGGAGGGAGATTCAGGCTGAGCGCCTGACCGGCGGAGGATGAAGGCCTGACCGGCGGAGGATGAAGGCCTGACCGGCGGAGGAAGCGGAGGCCCGGGCCGGTCAGCGGCTCCCGGCGGAGTCCTCCGGCTCCTCGTCGCCGACATCGTCCGCGAAGCGGTACAGGATCTCGCCCTCGCGGATCATCCCGTGACGCTCGCGCACGAGGCGCTCCAGCGTCAGCGGATCGTGTCTCAGGGAGTCGGCGCGGGCTGTGAGCGAATCCACCTCCGCGCGCAGCAGATCGAGCGCACGCTGCTCCTGCTTCACGCGCGAGCGCGCCGATCCCAGCTCGATCAGGGAGTGTTCGCCGCCGAAAACCGCGTAGTAGACGGCGGCGGCGGCGATGGCCGGCAGCACCAGCTTCCTCAGGATTCCCAAAGCGTCCTCCCGGGATAGGATCCCGCGGCCCCCAGTTCCTCTTCGATGCGCAGCAGGCGGTTGTACTTGGCCACCCGGTCGCTGCGGCTGGCGCTTCCGGTCTTGATCTGCCCGGTTGCGCGCGCGACGGCCAAGTCGGCGATAAAGGTGTCCTCGGTCTCGCCCGAGCGATGCGAGACCACGCATCGGTAGCCTGAAGCGTGAGCCAGGTCGATGGCGTCCATGGTTTCCGTCAGCGTGCCGATCTGGTTCACCTTGATGAGGATGGCGTTGGCGACCCCCTCGCGGATTCCCCGCCGCAGGCGCTCGCTGCTGGTGACGAAGAGGTCGTCGCCGACCAGCTGCACGCGTTCTCCGACGGCTGCGGTCAATACCCCCCATCCCCCCCAGTCGTTCTCGCCAAGCGCGTCCTCGAGCGACCGAATGGGGTAGCGGCGGGTCCAGTCGTCCCAGAACGCGACCATCGCCTCCCGGTCGAGGCTGCCGCCGCCGGAGCCCTGCAGGACGTAGTCGTCACCCTGGAGGAATTCGCTGGCGGCGGCGTCGATGGCGAGCACGACCTCCTTGCCGGGCCGGTAGCCGGCACGGTCGATGGCGGTGAGCACCACCTCGAGCGCCTCCTCGTTCCCGTCCAGGTCGGGGGCGAAGCCGCCCTCGTCGCCCACGGCGGTGTTGCGGCCCGCCTCGGCCAGCACGTCCCGGAGGGCGTGGAAGATCTCCGTGCCCATGCGCAGCCCTTCCGAGAAGGTCTCGGCGCCCACCGGCATGACCATGAACTCCTGGATGTCGACGTTGTTGGGCGCGTGGGCGCCTCCGTTCAGGATGTTCATCATGGGAACCGGAAGGACGGTGGCCGCCTCGCCGCCCAGGTAGCGGTAGAGGGGCTGTCCCGCCTCGCGGGCCGCCGCGCGCGCCGTCGCGAGGGACACGCTCAGGATCGCGTTCGCCCCGAGCCGGCCCTTGTTGGGGGTGCCGTCCAGCTCCACCAGCGCGTGATCCAGCAAGCGCTGCTCGCGGGCCTCCCTGCCGACGATGGCGGCGCGGATTTCGCCGTTGACGTGGGCCACCGCGCGCCGCACCCCCTTGCCGCGGTAGCGGGCGGGGTCTCCGTCGCGGAGCTCCACCGCCTCGTGCTCACCGGTGGAGGCGCCGCTGGGCACCGCCGCGGTCGCGCGCGCGCCGCTCGCCAGGGCCACTTCGGCCTCCACCGTGGGCGTGCCGCGGGAATCCAGGATTTCCCTCCCCTTCACCTCGGTGATCGCCGACACGGCTGCTCCTCCCTGAACGTCAGGCCCGGGTGGCGGTTACGGGGGGTGTCGCGGACGCCCCATTCGCCTGTTCGGGTGGCGACTCGGCCATGAGACCGGCAACCGCCCGGCGCGTGCGGTCGCGCAGTGCGTTGCGATCCGACATGGCCAGGTCGTCCACCTCGATGGGCTCGCCGACCCGCACCTCGATCGCGCCGGATCGAATCGCATAGCTGTGTTTGCGCATCACCGTGCGGCTCCCCACGACCGCGACGGGCAGAACCGGCGTCCGCGTCTCGAGCGCCAGCACGAAGGCGCCCTTCTTGAACGGCTGCAGCGCTCCCGTCGGCGACCGGGTGCCTTCCGCGAACATGACGACGTGAAGGGTGTGCTCGCGCAGTTGCCGGGCCGCGCGGTGCAGCGACTCGATCGCCCTGTGCCGGTTGCGGCGGTCGATCGCGATATGGCCGCAACGCACGATCGCGTTGCCGAAGACCGGAACCGAACGAAGCTCCTCCTTGGCCACGAAGCGCAGGGTGGTGGGGAAGGTGGCGAAGAGCGCGAGCACGTCGAACCAGGACTGGTGGTTGGAGACGACGATCTGCGAGCGTCGCGGGTCGACCCGATCGAGCCCGGCCGAGGTGACCGTCACGCCGGCGGCACGCAGGATGACGGCGGACCAGCGCTGCGCCCAGTGCCCGCAACGCTGGTGGCGCCAGGCGGGAACCAGCGAGGACAGCAGGATGATCACGGCGTAGTACCCGGTCATCCCGACCGCCGCCAGCGCCACCCGGCACGTCCGAAGCATCCGTTCTCCCGATCCGGTCTAGCGATGGTCCGAGCGCCCGACTTCGGCTGCGTCGGATCGCGGTGCGCGAAAGTGGTCGAAGCCCGCGGATCCGTGGTCGAACTGGTCCGCGCCGTCGCCCTCAAGTCTAACGTCCGCGCCCTCGGCGACAATTCCGACCCGCGTGAGGGACAGGCCGAACCGGCGACTGAAGTCGGTCGCGGCCGAATCCGCAGACCCCGGCCGCGCGGTGAAGGCGAGCTCGTAGTCCTCGCCTCCGGCAAGCGCCAGGGGCACCGCGCGGCGGCGCGATCCGGCGGCGTTGGCCGCCGGGGGGGCGACGGGGACGAGGGCCGGGTCGAGAACGATGGCAACCCCGCTCGCCGCGGCGATGTGGCCCAGGTCTCCCGCCAGGCCATCCGAGAGGTCGATGAGAGCCGTCATCCGGATGCGCTCGGCGACCCAGCGAGCCTCTTCGAGGCGCGCTACGGGCGCGGCGAAAGCCCGCCGCAGCGACGGATCGGGCTCGCGCCCGCACTTCCAGCTGCGCACCGCGGCGGCGCTCGCGCCCAACACGCCCGTCACCCAGACCTCGTCGCCCGGCCGGGCGCCGCTTCGCAGGATGGGGCGATCCGCGCGGCCCAGTGCGACCACGTTCATGACCACCGGGCCCGGAGAGCGGGTGAGGTCGCCCCCGATCAGCGGGCAGCGCGCGCGTTCGCACGCTCGCCGGATGCCGGCCCGAAGCCCCTCCGCGATGTGTGCGGCCTCCACGTCCGGCAGACCGAGGGCGACGAGCACGCCGACGGGCCGCGCGGCCATCGCGGCCACGTCGCTGAGGGCAGCGGTCACGGCGCGGTAGCCGGCCTCGTCGAAGCTGATCCAGCCGCGTCGGAAGTGCACGTCCTCGAGGAAGGCGTCGGTGCTCACCACCCAGCCGGATTCGAGCACCGCGCAGTCATCGCCCGACCCCACCAGCACCTCCGCCCCCGGTGGCGGTCCGGCCGTCAGGAAGGACCGAATCAGGTCGAACTCCCCGCCCGGTCCCAGCGAGCTCAACGAGGCGCTTCCTGGTCGAAGATGACGAAGGGCAGGCCGAGACGGCTCTTCCGGTCCGGCTGCCGCCGAACCGCGTCAGAAAGGCGGGCGATCACGTCGCCCGGCACCAGCCCGGGACCCTCGCGCCCGAGGGCCGCCGCGACCCCGGTCAGATGCAGCGCCAGCCCGCCCGCCACCGCTGGACCGCATCCCTGCGCCAGCAGCGAACCCGCGACCCCGCTCAGCACATCGCCCATCCCGGCCGCGGCCAGATCGGAGCTCCCGAGCCCGCCCACCAGGAGCCGCTTCGAAGGGGTGGCCACGATCGACGGGTTGCCCTTCAGCAACACCGTGCACGACCAGGCCGCCGCCCGGTCGAGGGCCAGCCGGTGCGGAAGATCGGGAAGGTCGGCAGCGGCGGCTACGAGCCTCTTCATCTCCCCCCGATGGGGCGTGACCAGCACCGGCCGGGCGCATCCCAGTGCGCCGAGGGAGGGACCCGCCTCCGCCGCCACCAGGTTCAGGGCGTCGGCGTCGAGCAGGCAGGGCGTGTCGCCGGACGCCTCCAGGACGGCTTCCAGGGCTGCTGCGGCCTCTGGAGCGACCCCCAGCCCGGGCCCGGCCGCGACCGCCGTCGATCCCTTCGCCGCCCGTGCCAGCGCAGCCCGGTCGGCCGTGTCCACGAACACCGCCTCCGGGACGGCGCCCTGGAGCACGGATCGGTTGGATGGGGCGCTCGCGATGCGCACGAATCCCGCCCCGACCCTCAGTGCCGCCCGAGCCGCCATGATTGCCGCGCCTGCCATCCCGGGCGCGCCCGCCAGCAGGAGCAGCGAACCGACCTCGTGCTTGTGCGTATCGGCCCGACGAATCGGCAGCGCGTCCCGCGCCCATGCAGGCGTCACCACGCCCGCCCCGAACGTCGCGGGCGGCACGGGCGGAAACCCGATCTCCACAGCCACCAGGCGACCGGCGTGCGCGCGCCCGGGCTGAAGCAGGGAACCCAGCTTGGGCCAGCCGAAGGCCACCGTCAGGTCGGCCCGGGCCACCTCCCCGGGGACGGCGCCGGTATCGGCGTCCACACCGGATGGGATGTCGAGGGACAGGATCGGTGTGCGGGCCCGGTTCATGCCCTCCAGAATTCGCGCCTGGGGAGCTCGGGGGGCGCCCGAAATCCCCGTGCCGAGCACTGCGTCCACAAGCACGCCGGCCGAGGCGGTCGCGCGCTCGATCTCACCCTGGGCGCCTGTGGCGCCCCCGTCCAGCGTGGGCAGGGGCCACTGGTGCAGCAGGCGGGCATCCGGGGGATGCGCCGACGCCCGGACCACCGTGACCGGCCGGCCCCAGCCCGCCAGCGCACGCGCCAGGGCGAGGCCGTCGCCGCCATTGTTGCCCGACCCCGCGAACACGACAACCGACCCCCGCGCAAAGATGCGCTCGAGCACCAGTGCGGCCGATCGTCCCGCATTCTCGATGAGGGTCCGGCCGGGAACACCGAACTGGTCGATGGCGAAGCGATCGAAGGATGCCGCTTCGCTGCCGGTGGGAGCGTGGACATCGGAATCGCCGAAGAGGATCCTGGCGGCCCGCGGACCGCCCGAGCGGCCGCGACGCCCTCCGGAGCCGCGGTTCCTGTTCGCGCGTGGCGCCATCGGGAAGAGTTGGGGAGACTACTTGTAGCTCTGCGTGATGTTGCGGCCGAAGGTGATCTCTCCGTTGTCGATTCTGATGTTGTAGCCACAGTCGGGATTGGAACAGACCCACGCCTTGTATCGGATCGGGGCGCCCTCGCGTCCGTAGTCGGACATGGGGAGCAACAGCCCCGTATTGCACTTGAGACAGGGAGGAAAGCTGCGCTCATCGGACATTGTCCAGTCCCTCTCGGATGGTCTCGAAGAGACGAGACCTGTTGAGTAAACCAGGTCGGGGCGGGGCTATGCCCTGCCCCACGGATAGTTGTGCTCGAAAGCGTCCTCGAAATCGTACACGCCCCTGAAATCCTCGGGAGAATCCTCATCCTGTTTCAGGAGAACCCCGCAGTCGACCAGATCGAATACGATCTCACCCAGGTCTTCGGTGGCGTGGACGCCCCAGTGTTCCAGAACCGTGCGCGCCATGGGGCCATATTGCTCGAGAGCGAGACGCCTTACTCCCTGTGCCAGTTCCGTGCCGGAGATATGGCGCCGCTTTTCGAGCGAGTCGGAGACCGATTGCAGGGCGGAGAGCACGAACAGATACGCCTTGACATGGAAGCGCGGGTTGCGCCCATCGAGGCGAACCAGGACGTCGTCGCCGATCTGCGGGTCGTTCATGGGAGAAATCTGGAGCGATTCTCCGGCGAGCGCCAGCCCCGGCCATTCGAGGCGACAGGACGTTTCCCGTTGCAGGACTTGATATTGCAGCCCTGCCCGCAAACGGGGAGATCAGTCGACCGGAACGGTGTCCTTGCGGAGCGGGAAAGACGCGCTCAACTCGCGCACTTCCCCATGCACCTCCCGAAGCACTTCCTCGTCCTCGGGACGAAGCAGAACTCGAGCCATCCACCCGGCAATGAGGCGCATCTCGTCGATGCCCATGCCGCGGCTGGTAAGAGCGGAGGTCCCGAGGCGAATCCCCGACGTGACCAGCGGCGACCGGTACTCCCCGGGGACGGTGTTCTTGTTGACTGTGATGCCCACGCGCGCGAGCGCCGCCTCGGCCTGCGCTCCCGAGAGGCCGTCCTGTCCGAAGTCGACCAGGATCAGATGCGTGTCGGTGCCGCCGCTCACAAGGCGGAACCCGTGCTCCATCAGCTCGGACCCCAGGGTTCGCGCGTTGGCCACCACCTGCCGGGTGTAGAGGGAGAACTCCGGCGCCAGGGCCTCCCGGAACGCGACCGCCTTGGCGGCGATCACATGCATCATGGGGCCCCCCTGGGAGCCCGGAAAGACCGCCCTGTCGATGGCGCGCGCGTGTTCGGCAGGCGCCAGAATGAGACCGCCGCGGGGTCCGCGCAGGGTCTTGTGCGTGGTCGTGGTCACCACATGGGCATGGGGCATCGGACTGGGATGGACGCCGGTGGCGACGAGTCCGGCGATGTGGGCCATGTCGACCATGAGGAGCGCGTCCACCTCGCGCGCTATTTCCCCGAACGCCGCGAAATCGAGGGTGCGCGGGTAGGCGCTGGCCCCCGCGACGATCAGCCGCGGGCGCTCCGAGCGGGCCTGCGCGCGCACGACATCGTAGTCGATGATCCCATCCGACTCGCGCACGCCGTACGACGATACCTGGAACCACTTTCCGCTGACATTGACCCGGGATCCGTGCGTGAGATGGCCGCCGTGGCTGAGCTGCATGCCCAGAAAGCGGTCGCCGGGTTGGAGGAAGGCGAGAAAGGCGGCCAGGTTGGCCTGGGCCCCGGAATGGGGCTGAACGTTGGCGTGGTCGGCCCCGAAAAGCGTGCAGGCACGCGCCCGAGCCAGGCTCTCGACCACGTCGACGTGCTCGCAGCCGCCGTAGTAGCGACGTCCCGGGAGCCCCTCGGCATACTTGTTGGTGAGCGCCGAACCCGTCGCCTCCAGAACCGCGCGGGACGCGAAGTTCTCGCTGGCGATCATCTCCAGCTGGTCCCGCTGGCGGGCCTCTTCGGCCTGAACGGCCTGATGTATCTCGGGATCGAAACGACGCAGATGATCGGTGGACACGGCCTCGCTCGGGTCAGGTGCTCATGGAAACCGCTCGCCGGGCACGGGAGCCGTGCGCGGCGCTTCCGGGACGGCGGGCATCCGCCAGCTTCTGCAGGGCAACCCGGTTCGAGGCTTCGGCGGCCGTGATGCCATCCTCACGGGCACGCCGGAAGACGCTCAGCAGGACATCGTAGATCCCGGCGGCCTTCCTTCTCGTGCGTTCGGCGGACCAGCCGTGAATCTCGCCGTACACGTTGATGAGGCCTCCGGCGTTGATCACATAGTCGGGAGCGAAAAGGATGCCTCGCTCCTGCAGGGCGTTGCCATGCCTCGGCTCGGCCAACTGATTATTGGCCGAGCCCGCCACAATGTCCACGCGCAGGCGTTCGACGGTCCGGTCGTTGACCACGCCGCCCAGCGCGCAGGGGGCGAAGATGTCCGCGGGCACGTCGTAGACGTCGGCCGGGTCGACCGCGGCGGCGCCGAACTCGCGCACCGTCCGCTGAACGCTGGCGGCATCGATGTCGGCGACCGTGAGTCGTGCGCCCTCGGCCGCGAGTTCGGCGCACAGGTGGTATCCGACGTGTCCCACGCCCTGGACCGCGACATGTCTGCCCTCCAGGGAGGCATCGCCGTAGCGCTCCTGCGCGCACGCCCTGATCCCCTGATAGACGCCATGGGCCGTTGCGGGAGAAGGATCCCCGGAACCTCCGCGAACCCCGACCACCCAGCGGGTCTCCGCGCGCACGAACTCCATGTCGTCCACGGAAGTGCCGACATCCTCGGCCGTGATGTAGCGCCCGCCCAGCGACTCCACCGCCCGGCCGTGGGCCCGGAAGAGCTGCTCGCGGTCGCATGGGCGTTCATCCGCCAGGATGACCGATTTGCCCCCTCCCAGACTCAGGCCGGCGATGGCGGCCTTGTACGTCATTCCGCGAGCGAGGCGAAGGGCGTCGACCAGGGCGTCCGCCTCGCTGGCGTACCTCCACAGGCGGGTGCCCCCCAGAGCCGGGCCGAGCGTCGTGTCGTGGATGGCGATGATGCCTCGGTAGCCCGCCGCGGGCTCCGACCAGAATGCCAGTTGATCGTGGCGGAAGGCCGCCATCTCCTCGAATATCTGCATGTTCAATTCCCTGTGTCTCTCCTGCCGGGCGTCCGCACCTCAGCCGCGCCGGCGCGGGCGGCCGTTCAGCCGGTGCCAAGCGGGGCCTGGAACCCGCGCGCCGCGATGATGCGCAATACGCCGCCCGTGGCCTCGCAGATGCCCGTGCCGCTGGCGTCGCGCATCAGCTTCTCGACGGGATAGTCGCGCATGTATCCATACCCCCCGAAGATCTGAACCGCTTCACGGGCCACCGATACCGCTGCGTGGCTCGCCGCCCACCTTGCCATGTCCGGCGTCGCCGGCAGGCCGGGGTGGTCCGGCCAGGAAGCCATGCCGACTGCCCCTGCCCCGTCCGGCGCTTCGAGAGCAATCGCGGTCTCCCGCACCAGGGCGCGCGCCGCTGCAATACGGGTGGCCATGCCGGCGAGTTTGTGCCGTATGGCTCCGAACGCCGTGAGGGCGCGCCCGAACTGCTCGCGCTCGCGGGAGTATCCGGCGGCGTGTTCGAAGGCGGCCTGCGCGATACCCAGCGCCACCGCCGCGCCGCCCAGGCGGGACAGGGGAAGCGCCTCCTGCGCGTATTCGGCGCCGAGCGGCGGGTGCCCGATCACACGGTCCTCGGGGACCGCCATGCCGTCGAGCTCGATCTCGACGATCTCGGCCGCGCACAGCCCGAGGGTCTCGCGGCGACGCACAACGCGATACCCGGGGACGGCGGTGTCCACCAGGAACGCGCCCAACCCGCCGCCCGTCTCCCCGTCCGGGCCCGAGCGGGCGAAGACCACGGCTGCCCCGGCCCTGTCGCCGTCCACCACCCAGTGCTTGCGGCCGTCGAGACGCCAGCCCCCGGCGACCGGGGTGGCGATGGCGTCCCCGGCATCCCCGGGACCGGACGCCCCGGGTTCGCCCGGCGCGAAGGCGACCAGGCGCTCTCCGGACGCGATGCCGGGGAGGAACTCGCGTTGCAGATCCTCCGACGCATGCGCGAGCAGGAGGCCGGTCACCGGTCCGTTCTGCATCGACACGGACAGCGCCACGCTGCCGTCTCCACGGGCGAGCTCCTCCGTCGCGGCCAGGCATGTGATCAGATCGAGCCCGAGACCGCCGAACGCTTCCGGAATGCGCATCCCGAGGAAACCGAATTCGGCGAGCATCCCGAGGACATCGTCGTCCAGATGGCGATGCTCGTCCCAGCCCGCGGAGCGCGGGCGGATTTCACCGTCCGAGAACTCCCGGGTCATCTCCCGGATGGACCGTTCTTCCGGGGTCATCGAGCGCCGCACATCACGGGAGCATCCCGGGCGCGGGCGCAGGCGTGGAGCTGCCGGGGACACCGCCGCCGACCGGCGTTCCGCGCCCGGGTACACTACGCATGGGAGTAGAAGCCGCGCCCGCTCTTGCGGCCCAGCCAGCCGGCCGCCACGTACTTGCGAAGCAGTGGGGCGGGGCGGTAGCGGTCGTCGCCCAGCTCCCGGTGCAGTACTTCCAGGATGCCGAGGCAGGTGTCGAGCCCGATCAGGTCGGCCAGCGCAAGCGGCCCCATGGGATGATTCATCCCCATTCGCATGACCGCGTCGATCGCCTCCGCCTCGGCGACGCCCTCCGTGAGAGCGAAGATCGCCTCGTTGATCATCGGCATGAGGATGCGGTTCGAGACGAAGCCCGGGAAGTCGTTCACCTCCACCGGGGTCTTGCCCAGGCGGGCCGCAAGTTCCACCACCGTCCGCACGGTCTCGTCGCTGGTCCGGAGCCCGCGCACCACCTCCACAAGGCGCATGACCGGCACGGGGTTCATGAAGTGCATGCCGATGACGCGGTCGGGACGGGTCGTGCGGGCGCCCATCGCGGTGATGGAGATCGAGGATGTGTTGGAGGCCAGGATCGCGCCGGCTGGAGCGAGCCGGTCCAGCTCCGCGAAGAGGCGATACTTGAGCGAGGCGTCCTCGGGGACTGCTTCAACGACGAGCTCCGTCCCGGATACGGCCTGCGCGAGGTCGGCCGTAGCATGGATGCGGGCCAGGGCGGCGGCCTTGTCGTCCGCCTGCAGGCGACCGGACCGGAGTTGGCGATCCATGTTTCGCGCGATGTTCGCGGTTCCCCTCGCGAGCGCCTCCTCGGCCACGTCGTAGAGGGCCACCTCCAGCCCGGACAGCGCCGCGACGTGCGCGATGCCGTTTCCCATCGTTCCGGAGCCGATCACGGCAATGCATCGCATGGGCTTCCCTTCGGCCACGAATAGCGCTCCGGGTGTCAGGCCTTGTCGCGAGCCCGGGATCTCAGCCGGAGTGCGATCGCCATGGCCACGAGCAGTTCGATCGCGTCGCCGAGCGCGAAGGGCAGCACGGCATTGCGGAAAACCGCCATGGGAGCGGAACCGGTGAGCAGCGACAACTGGGCCGCGCCCGCCAGGTAGATGACGAACAGGCCCGCGACCAGCGCCAACAGGATGCGGGGGGCGCCCGAGTCCCGCGGGCCCGCCAGCCATCCGCAGAGGCCCGAAGCCAGGGGAAAGGCGAGGATGAAGCCGCCCGTGGGACCGACGAGGGCCGCCGGCCCGGCCGGGATCGAGGCGAACACCGGTGCGCCGCTCACCCCGAGCAGGACGTAGGCCGCCATGCTCGCCGCTCCCGCCGACGGCCCCAGCACCAGCCCCGACAGGAGCACGAAGAGCGGCTGCAGCGTCATCGGGACCGGCGTCCAGGGCACCGGCAGCGCGACGTAGGCGCCGGCGGTGGTGAGCAGGACGAAGAGCGCCGCGGTCAGCGTCCGCCGACCGACGGCGAGCGACGCCATCCGTACCAGAATTCCCTGTCCCTGGCTCAACTCTCCAGTCCGCATCCTTGATCCTCCCATGTCTATCGCTATGTGAGCAGGTTCCGTGCCGCCCTCGGGCCTCCCGCGGATGGGAGCATCGGCGCGCCGACTCTGCCCAGGTCCGGCAGTCGAGCGGTCAGGCGCGCTCCACCGCGAGCGCGACCGCGTTGCCGCCTCCGAGGCAGAGCGTGGCGAGCCCGGTCGCGGCGCCCCGGTTCTCCATCGCATGCACGAGCGTCACCAGGATGCGCGCCCCGGAAGCGCCAATGGGGTGGCCCAGCGCGACCGCGCCCCCGTTCACGTTCACCCGGGCCGGGTCCAGGTCGAGCGCGTCGATGTCCGCCAGTGCCTGTACCGCGAAGGCTTCGTTGATCTCAACAAGGTCGTAGTCGTCCGCCGTCCTCCCCTCCGATTCCATCACCCTGCGCACCGCATGGATGGGGGCGAAGAAGAGATCGCGCGGTTCGGTGCCCGCCGAGGCGTAGGCCGTGACGCGGGCGGCCACCGGCAGGCCGTGCGCCCGGGCGAATTCCATCGACGCGACGACCATGGCGGCACCGCCATCGTTCAGCCCCGGGGCGTTCCCGGCGGTGACGACCAGCCGATCGACCTCCTCGGGCGCGTCGCGGGAAAAGGCGGGACGCAGTCTGGCCAGCGCCGCCAGCGAAGTGTCGCGCCGGGGCCCCTCGTCGGTATCGACCAGGGTCGCGCCCCGGCGGGCCGGAACCTCCACCGGTACGATCTCGGACCGAAACCGGCCTCCGTCGATTGCATCCACCGCCTTGCGGTGCGACGCCAGAGCGAACTCGTCGGCCCTCTCGCGCGTGATGTCGGCGCGGGTCGCCGTGTATTCGGCGTAGCCACCCATGTGGCGGCCCTCGAAGGAGCACCAGAGGCCGTCGTGAATGAGGCCGTCGCTCACCTCCTGGTCTCCGAACTTCACGCCCCCCCGATGTCCCCGCAGGTAGTAGGGGACGTTGGACATCGACTCGAAGCCGCCAGCCACGACGGTGCGCGCGTCTCCCGCCCGGATCGCCTGCGCCGCCAGCATCACCGCCTTCAGCCCGGAACCGCACACCTTGTTGACGGTCACGGAAGGGATGGTCGCGGGGAGGCCGGCGTTCACGGCCGCCTGGCGGGCAGGAGCCTGCCCCTCTCCGGCCGAGACCACGTTTCCCATGACCACCTCGTCGATGGCGGACGGGTCGACGCCGGAGCGCTCCACGGCCGCACGCACGGTGACGGCGCCCAGCGCGGGGCCGGGAAGCGGGGAGAGGCCGCCCAGGAAACGGCCGATCGGGGTACGGGCGGATCCAAGGATGACCGGGGTTCGGGATTCGTCGTTCATGAGTGAAAATCTAGACCAATCCGTCGACCGGGTCACGTCCCTCCGGCCGGGCGAGGAGTTCGCGCAGCGCCCGAAGGTCGCGGACGCCACGCCGCTCCGTTTCCTCCAGAAGATGCTTCAGGATTTCGGCCGCCGCGCGAGCGTCGCCCAGGGCCCGATGACGCCCGTGCACCTCGACGCCGTAGCGGCCGCACAGGGCATCGAGATGATGGCGCCGCTGGGACGCCAGCAACCTGCGCGACAGCTGCTCGGTGCAGAGTCTCTGCAGGCGCGGGGCGTCCCCCAGCGCCTCACGCAGCTGACCACCGACGAATGCCCAGTCATGGTCCACGTTGTGGGCCACGAAGACGTGGTCCTCGAGCCGGTTGCGGACTTCGCCGGCAATGTCGTGGAATCGGGGCGCCTTCGCGACCCGGGTTCCGCTGATGCCGGTCAGGCGGGTTACCGAAGCCGCGATGTCCCGGCCGGGGTTGACCAGACTCTGGAATTCCCGGGTTACGACCCCTTCACGCAGCTCCACGACAGCCAGCTCGATGATGCGGTGGCCCGCCTCGTACGCGCCTCCGGTCGTCTCCACGTCGACCACGGCGTAGTCCAGAAAACCGAGCGACGAACGCACTCCCGCCAGACCGGGGGTCAGCTGCCAGCGGCCCTCCGGGTCCAGACGAAACCTGGGATCGGGCCCCAGCAGCGACGCGATCAGTGCGGGGGACTCCCGCTCGAACGCGCGCAGCCGGGTCGCCCGCCGGGCGAGCTCGTCCGGGTGCAGCGGTCCGTCGCCGAGCAGGCCTGCGACCGTCTCGACCCATGATCTCCGGGACGCGCTCATGTATCCTCCACCACCTCCGCAAGGCGGACGAAGTCCTCGGGCGCCAGGGCCTCGGGGCGGAGCGTCAGGTCGAGCCCGCTGCGTTTCGCCACCTCCGCAACGGCCCGCCGGTCGAGCCGATAGGCCGGTGCATCCCGTAGAATCCGCTGAAACTGCTTGCGCCGGCGCTGAAAGGCCGCACGGGTGAGGACGCGCACGGCCTTCTCCCGCTTTGCGGAAATCCGTGGGGGGTGGAAGGGCCGGATGCGCACCACCACCGAATCCACCCGCGGGACGGGACGAAACGCCGTCCGCCGCACGCGCAGGACACGCTCTGCCCGCGCCACGATGCGGACCCCCACCGACAGGGCGCCGTAGGTCCGGGAGCCCGGGGCCGCCAGCATGCGCTCGCCGACTTCCCGCTGCACCATGATGACGATCTCGGCCGGCCGCGGACGTTCGAGAAGCCGGAAGACGATCGGCGAAGTGCGGTTGTACGGAATGTTGCCGATCACCTTGAGCGCGGAGATGTCTTCGGCCAACGCCGCGATGTCTGTGTCGAGGATGTCCCCCCGAACCAGGGTGACCTCGGGGCGCCCGCCCAGCTCCTCGCCGAGGCGGCCCGCCAGCTCCCGGTCCAGCTCCACAAGCACCAGACGGCGCGGCAGGCCCAGCAGGTGGCGGGTGAGCGCGCCGGTCCCGGGCCCGATCTCCAGCACCTCGTCGGTGGGCTGAACGTCGAGCGCCCTGACGATGGCCCGCTGAAGGTTGGGGTCCACCAGGAAGTTCTGGCCGAGGGAACGCTTCGGCCGCACGCCTCAGAGCCTCAGGGCGATGGCGGTGCGGTCGTCGGCGGGGATCGCGCGCGTCGGCTCGGCGGCGAGCCGGAAGAGCGAGTCCACGATGGCGGCCGGACCACGTTCGACCTGCTCTCGCGCCTCCGCCAGCACGGCCTCCTCCCCGCTGCGCGAACCGCTGGTGGCCAGCGAGTCCGACAGGCCGTCGGTAAACAGAAACAACAGATCCTCCCCCGCGGCCCAGGGTACGCTGGCCTCGGAATACGCGCCGGGTCCGGCGATCCCCACCGGCGGGTCGGTGGCCGCCAGCCGCCGCTCCCTGTCGCCCGGCCGGAAGACGAACGCGTGAGGGTGGCCCGCATTGGAGTACACCAGCTCGCCCGCGGCCGGGTCCAGCACGCCGCAGAAAAGGGTGAGGTACATCTCGGTGGTCTCGAGCTCGTCGCGCAGCGCGTCGTCCACGTGGCGGAGCACCTCGGCCGGACTCTCCGTTTCGCCCGCGAAGATGGACGCGGCCGAGAGGGCCAGCGCCATGATGAGGGCCGCCGGGAAGCCGTGACTCGAAACGTCGCCGATCATGACGCCGAGCCGGCCCCCGGAGAGCTTGATGAAGTGGTAGAAGTCGCCCCCTACCTGCTCCGCCGGCTGAACCCTCGCCGCCACCTGGCTCAGCCCCAACTGATCGACCGGCTGAAGCAACCGCATCTGAAGGTTGTGGGCCAGCTCCATCTCGTGCGCCATCCGGTCCCGCGCCCGGCTCTCGCGGAAGAGCCGATGATTTTCGAGCGCCGCGCCGATCTGGCTGGCGATGGCGGTCAGCAGCTTGCGGTCCCCGGCCGAGAAAGTGCCGCTTCCCCTGCGCCCGAACAGGTTGATGACGCCGACCGTGCGCGCCTGCCCCGCCTGCGGCGCGTACTGGATGGGCACCAGGAGGGCCGATTCGGAACGCAGGTTGGGGGCGGTGGCGGGATGCCGGCCATCGCCTCCGGTGCTGATGATCGCCTCCCGTTCCCGGAACACGCGCGCGGTGAGCATGTCCCCGGCGGGATCGAGCGGCCCGTCCAGTCCGGCGATTCCCTCGGCGGCGATCTGGTGCAGCAGTCCGTCCCCCACGTCGTAGACCCATAGCGAGCCGCGGCGGGCGCCCAGGACGTCGCACACTTCGTTGAGGATGATGCGCGCGGCTTCGCCCAGCTCCAGGATCGAGCCGAGAATCTCGCTGATCGAGTAGAGCAGGTTGATTTCCTCGTAGCGCGCGGACAACTCGCCACTGAGGAAGCTGATTTCCTGCTCGGCGTCGAGAACCCGGACGAGCTGCGAGCAGAGGAGGTCGGCGGCCGGCGCCAGGGACGGATCCGCGGGGTGGACCGCCAGCTCCAGGCTGCGGCCCTCCCGGGTGCTCAGTCGGCGCGTCAGGGCACCTTCCCGCTCGATCGCCGGACTGGCGGAAGCAGTTCCCTCCGGATACACGGAGCAGCCGGAAACCAGGTCGCGCACGCCCAGCCGCCAGGGGAAGCTGCCGGCAAACTCGTCCAGCAGCTTGCGGACCGGCCGCGGCAGCGGCGGAGCGCCGGTCTCGCTCATTCGCGTCGTACCGGATCGCGTCTCAGCAGCAGGGTGACGGAGTTGCCCCGGTCGTTGAAGGAGACCTCGTCCAGCAGCTTGCGCATCAGGAAGATCCCGCGTCCGTCCGGCTTCAGAAGGCTCTCCGGAGTGGTCGGGTCCGGGACGTCCTCGTAGTCGAAACCCGAACCTTCATCCGTCACCCTGGTGATGATGGCCCCGGCCGTGATCGCCAGTTCCACGCGCACGCGCTTCGACCGGTCGGCGCCGTTCCCATACAGCATCGCATTGGAGAGCGCTTCCGCAAGCGCCACCCGAAGATTCATGCGGACACGGCTGGCCCTGCGCTCAAGCTCGATGATGCGATGGCAGCGGGCGATCACCTTCTCGACGGCGTCCTCGATGCGGAGGACGTCGCTCGGGAGGTGAAAGATCAGCTCCGGATCCATGGGCCACCGCCGGGCTTGGAGCCCCCCTCGGACGGAACTCAGCTGTCCCGGAGGCCCTCTTCGCGGGAATCCACGATGGTGAACAGCGTGTCGAGCTTGGTGAGCTGGAAGAGGGTGCGCAGGTCTTCGTTGAGCGCGGCCAGCCGGAGCTCCCCGCCCTGCTCGCGCACCTTCTTTGACAGGGACACCAGTACCCCGAGCCCGGAAGAGTCGATATAGCCGGTCTCGGCAAAGTCGATGAGGAACTCGCGGTCTCCCGTCCGCAGCCGCTCGAGCACGACGTGCTTGAGTTCCTGGCGGTTCGCTACGATAAGGTGGCCGGTTACGCTGATGATGGTGATCGCACCGGATTGTTCTACGATGAAGGGCATCCCGGGCTCCGCGTTTATCTGATGGAATCCGCGCTGGATCCGCCGACGGTGTGGAAGGTCGGGCGAAGTGCGGGGCAGTTTACATGCAGGCCGCGGGGGGAGGCAAGCCGCCTCGCGCGGCAGACCGGCGCCATCACCCCTCCGTCCCCTGCCGGTTCTCGAGTCTCCGGCGAATCCCGCGGGCCACGAGGGGCGAGACGAACCTGGAGATGTTCCCGCCCAGGACGGCGACTTCGCGAACCAGAGATGAGGACAGGAACGCGTAGGACACGTCCGGCATGAGGAAGAGAGTCTCGGCGCCCGGCCAAAGCTGCCGATTCATCTGGGCCATCTGGAACTCGTACTCGAAGTCCGACACCGCCCGGAGGCCGCGAATCATGAAGCGTGCCCCGCGGGCGCGGGCGAAGTCCACCAGCAGGCCCTCGAAAGAGGTGCATTCCACACGCGCCTCATCCCGAAACACCTCCTGCAGGAGGCTCACCCGTTCATCGACACCGAACAACTGGCGCTTCGACTGCGTCGAGCTGTGCGCCACCGCAACGACGACCCGGTCGGCCACGCACAGCGTGCGCCGGACGATGTCCTCGTGCCCCAGAGTGACGGGATCGAAGGACCCCGGATAGATGGCGACCAGATCCCTGGCACCGCTCATGCGTCCGCCTCCGCAATGGTCAGCGTGGTGTCTCCGTACACTCGTTGCCGCAGCCGAAGCCCCGGGCACGCCGGCAACTCCTCCCGGGAACGATGCTCCACCCACAGGGCGCCCGCAAACGGACGCTCGCCGTAGAGGTCGAGAAGCCGCCCCGCCAGACGGCGTCCGTAGGGGGGATCGGCCAGCGCCAGGTCGATCTCGTCGCGCTGCATGCGCTTCGCATACGCCAGAGCGTCGGCCCGCACCACGCGGGTGACGTCGTCCGCCCCGAGCAGCTCGATGTTGGCCCGAAGGACCCTGAGCGCGCCCCGCGAGAGGTCCACGAAGGTGACGTGGCCGGCGCCCCGGCTCAGCGCCTCCAGTCCGAGCGCGCCCGAGCCCGCGAACAGATCGACGACCGCGGCCCCTTCCACATCGGTGCCGAGCGCGGCCATCCACGCCTCGCGTACCCGGTCGGAGGTCGGGCGCACGCCCCGGGCGCGGAGCGGCTTCAGCCGGTGCCCGCGCCAGCGTCCGGCGA
Organism: Longimicrobiales bacterium; assembly: GCA_965202805.1. Lineage (GTDB taxonomy): Bacteria > Gemmatimonadota > Gemmatimonadetes > Longimicrobiales > Gaopeijiaceae > BD2-11. The sequence goes on along the minus strand of OZ241869.1, from coordinate 3,863,646 downwards.
TGATTCTCACGGCGGGGACTCGACCCGCGCGCGCGCCGGGTTCGCGGGACCGCAACGGGTCGGGCCGATGCCCGCGAGTTCCCCCTGGATGAGCGGGACCCCGCGGTAGTTGTCCAGTTTGAGCCGGAACACCGCGTCGACCGGTCCGGGGACCAGCTTCGCGGGATCGACCCGACCCGCCAACCCGAAACCGATCGCATTCAGCGCCGCCGTGCGGTCGCGCAGGCGCATCTTGAGGTGGGCGCCCTTCAGCACCTTCACCGGCCCGTCCACCGTGACCCCGCGCGCCAGGAAGAGGGGGCGCGGGTTGCCGATGCCGTGCGGCCCCATGTGCCGCAGGTAACGCACAAGCGGCTCCGTCACCTCCTCCAGGCGGAGTTCGGCGTCGGCGACGAGGCGCGGGCGCAGATCGCGATCCGCCAGCTCCTGCTCGGCGGCTTCGTTGAACGACGCCCGGAAGGCGTCGAGGCGCTCCGGCGCCAGGCTCATCCCCGCCGCCTGCCGGTGTCCGCCGAAACGGTCGAGATGACGGCGACCCCGGGTGATGGCGGCCAGGATGTCGAAGCCGGGAATGGAGCGGGCGCTCCCGCGGGCGGTGTCGCCGTCCACCGAGACCAGGATGGTCGGCCGGTGCAGCCGGTCCACCAGCCGGGAGGCCACGATGCCGATCACCCCCGGGTGCCAGTCGCGCGACGCCAGCACCAGTCCGTAGTCGCGCCCGGGGTCGTAGGATGGGGCCAGCCGGGCCAGCGCCTCCTCGAGGACGCGCGCCTCCGTCGTCTTGCGCTCGGCGTTGTACGACTCCAGCGCGCCCGCGAGGCGGGCGGCCTCGCTCCGGTCGTCCGTGAGCAGCAGGTCGAGTGCGAGGCGCGCCTCCCCCACCCGTCCCGCCGCGTTGATGCGGGGCGCCAGGGTGAAGCCGATGTGGCCGGGGGTGACCGGGCCCCGAACCCGCGCGACCTGCATGAGGGCGCGCAGCCCGGCGTTGTCCGTTTCGGGGAGGGCGTCCAGACCGCGACGCACCAGCACGCGGTTGTGGTGCGAGAGGGTCACCAGATCGGCGATGGTGGCGAGCGCGACCAGCTCCACGTGCGGGAGCGGCCCGATGGCCGGCGATCCCGTCATGCGGCCCAGCAGGCGTGCGAGTTCGAACACCACGCCGGTCCCCGAGAGGTCCTGGTTCGGGTAGCCGCAGTCCTCCCTGCGCGGGTTCACCAGCGCGAACGCGCGCGGAAGGGTCTGGTCGGGGGTGTGGTGGTCGGTGACGATGACGTCCACGGAGGCCCGCCGGGCCTCTTCCACCGCGCCGTGGGCGCGCGTCCCCGAATCCGCGGTCACCAGCAGGGTCGCTCCGGCGGCGCGCGCGGCCTCGAGCCCCGCGAGGCCGAAGTCGTAGCCGTCGCGCAGGCGATGGGGCACGAAGGGGACCACCTTTCCCCCGAGCGCGCGCAGACAGCGCGTCAGCAACGCCGCCGCCGCGATGCCGTCGACGTCGTAGTCGCCGTGCACCAGGATGGTTTCACCCCGTGCGACCGCCCGCAGCATGCGCTGGCACGCCGGCGCGGCATCGGCGAGCAGCGCCGGATCGGGCAGTCCTTCCAGCGCCGGGCGAAGGAAGGAGCGGGCTGCGGCGGGCTGGCCGAATCCGCGTACCGCAAGCACAACGCACATCGCCCGGGGGAGGTGGAGCTGCTTGCGCAGGGCTGCGACCTGGCGCGCGGAAGGCGTGGGGGCGACGCTCCAGCGGGGCGCGGGAGCCGGCGGAAGCACCCCGGGCTCCGGTGCGTTCACGCTGGCATTCGCCGTTCGATTGCCGGGAGGAGTTCGTCCACGGGCTGCTATTCGCCGTCGCGGGGGGCGAAGATGATGCCACAGGCCTCGCACCGGCGCAGCCTGCCCCCGGCCCTGACTTCCGCCTGAATCTGCAGCGGGACCATTGAAAAACAGCGCCCGCACGCCCCATCCGCCGTTATGGGCACGACGATGGGTCCCTTCTGGCTGGACCTCAGGCCCTCGTACACCGCCCGCTCGTGGCGGTCGAGGCCGGCGGCGCAGGCTTCCCGGCGGATCTGCAGCGAAGCGAGCGAGCCCTCCGCGTCTTCCCGCTCCTGCTCGATCTCCCGCCTGCGGGGTCCGGCCCGTTCCCGTTCGTCCGCCAGTTCCAGCTCCAGTCTCTCCGCCTCCTCTTCCAGCTTGCGGATCTGGTCCAGATAGGTCAGGGCTTCCAGCTCGTCTCCGTCGACGGAGCGGCGCAGCATATCGATCTCGGTGCGCACCGCGGCTTCCTGCTGGAGGTTGTGCACCTTCAGCAGCCGGTCGCGCAGCATCCTCAACCGATTCCGCTTGTCCTCGGCCGTCCGTTCGAGCCTGCGCTCCGCGACGCTCAACTCCCTGAGCCGGGTTCGGGCCCTCTCGATCCTGGCCTCCAGCTCGCGCCCCCGCGATTCCAGTTCCTCCAACAGCGGGGCGAACCCCTCGATACCGGAGGTAGCGCGGTCGATTTCAGCGTCGATCTTCTGTAGCTCCTGCAACGATGCATAGGTCGGCACGGCTATGGTCTCTCCTCGGTAGATTCGGCTCCCTCGCCGGGACCCGGGCGATGCCGAACCGCGGGGGTCCAGTGGGATGGGTCGATTTCGCGCTTCTTCCTTTGCAGCTCCTCCAGTTCGGAGATCAGTTCCCGCTTCCGCTCCGGATCCAGCTCCCGGGCGATCATGGCTCTCAACTCGCGCGCCCGCTCGGCCAGCGGTGCGCTGCGCATCCTGCGCGCCGAGTCGTCGAGGACGCGAGCCGCATGACCTGTTTCTTCGCTGCCGGCGAGCAGGCCCGCAAGGCGACCGGCAGCAACCGCCTCCATTCCCTCGGGGGCTCGATCCAACTCCGGGTCCTCGGTCAGCGCCCGGAATATGGCGCGGTTGGCCGGGTGGACAAAGTCCTCCGGGCCCACGGCCTCGCTCGCGCGGTCGATGAGCCGGCGGTCGTTGAGGAGCACCTGGAGGAGCTGGCGCTCGGCGCCCATGAGCGGCGTCCGCACCCGCCGAACCCGGGGCTGCGGAGTCGCGGCCGGCCCGGCGCCCGCGGCCGGAGTGGCCGGCGCCCGCGCGATCTCCTCCTCCAGCGTCTCCCGCCGAACTCCCGTTTCCGCAGCCACCCTGGAGATGTAGATGTCGCGCAGCGCCGGATCCCGGGTCGCCCGCAGGGTCGGGAGCAGACGGTCCACAGCGTCCCGGATGCCGTCGATCGAGGACAGGCGGTCGCGCCTGGACAGCATCTGCAGTTTCCGGTCGAGCACATCAACCGCATCCGACACGTACCCCAGCAGAGCCTCCCGTCCCTCGCCGCGCGCCACCGAATCCGGGTCCTCGCCCCTGGGCAGGGTCACCACGGAGGGGTGGATCCCCGCGCCCAGCAGGACGTCGGCGGCGCGGAAGGTGGCCCTCAGCCCGGCCATGTCGCTGTCGTAGAGGAGGAACGCCCTGGACGCGAAGCGGGCGAGCAGGCGGGCTTGCACCGAGGTCAGGGCGGTTCCCAGGGAGGCGACGACGTGGGGGATCTCATGCGCCACCAGGGAAACGACATCGGTGTAGCCCTCCACCAGCAGCACCGCCCCCTCCTTCCGGACTTCGTGCCGCGCCCGATTGAGCCCGTAGAGCTCCTCGCCCTTGTGATAGACCGGGGTCTCCGGAGAATTGAGGTACTTGGCACCCTTCCCCTGCCCGAACAGCCTGCCCCCGAAGGCGATGACCTTCCCGGTCAGACCCTCGATGGGGAAGATGATGCGGCTCCGGAAGCGATCGTAGGGCTCCTCGGAGCGCTCGCTGGTGGTGATCAGGCCGGCGTCCAGCAGGATGGCGTCGTCGATGCCGTGGCGCGCGGCGGCGGTGCGCAGGCCGCGCCATTCGTCCGGTGCGAAGCCGATGCCGAAGCGCTCCGCGGTTTCCGCGTCGATGCCCCGCCTTTGCAGGTAATCCCTGGCGAGACGGCCGGCTTGCTCGTCGGCCAGCTGCTCCCGGTAGTATTCGCGCGCGAAGGCGTTGGCCTCGTACAGCGGGCGGTTGGGATCCTGGTATTCCGGGCGCGCCTTCACTTCGCGCACCTCGACTCCCGCCTTGCGGCCCGCGTACTTTACCGCCTCCGTGAAGTCGAGCCCCATGTGCTTCATGATGAACGAAAAGACGTCGCCGGATTCCCCGCAGCCGAAACACTTGTAGAAGCCCTTGGTGGGCACCACGTAGAAACTCGGCGTCTTCTCCTCGTGGAAGGGACAGAGCGCGCGATAGTCCTTGCCGGTCCTCTTGAGCGCGACGTGTTCGCCGATCACCGCGACGATGTCGGAGCGGGCCCGCACCTCCTCGACCTGGTCGTCGGGGATCACGCGAGGGTCACCACGGTTACGCCTGTGCCCCCCTCGCCCACACCGCCGGAACGGTACTCCCGCACCCGTGGATCTTCCTCCAGCAGCTCGGCGACCAGGGCACGCAGGGCGCCGGTGCCCTTCCCGTGGATGAGGCGCAGCTCGGGAACGTCCGCCACCACCGCCCGGTCGAGGATGTGCTGCAGGCGGGCCGCCGCCTCATCGACGCGCATCCCGCGCAGGTCCGATTCGAGGGGGGGCGGGTCGGAGGGAAAGGCCGACCGGCCCGCCGGCCGCGCCTCCCGGAGGGCCGGGGCCGGGGCGGGCAGGAGACCGTGGAGCGGCACCTCCAGCCTGACGCCGCCCCGGGCCTCCACGAGCGCCCGCCCGGGGCGGATCTCCACCACCGTGGCGGTCGCGCCCCCGTTCGGGAGGCGCACCGGGTCGCCGGGGCGGAGGGGGATGGCCGGGGCCGGGGTGGGGCGGGCGGCGTCGGGGGAACGACTTCGGTGGCGTTCGGCAGCGGCCTCGACCCTCCTGCGTGCGCCGCGCGCGACCTTCTCCTCCTCGCCGGCCCTTCCGGTGCGCACCTCGGCGATGGCGCTCTCTACTTCGCGGCGGGCTTCGAGCAGGATCCGGCGCGCCTCGGCGCGGGCGCGGCGCCGGGCGTCGCGCTCTTCGCCGGCCATCCTGCGCTCGCGGGCTTCGAGCGCGGCGCCGCGCGCGGCGTTCTCCCTGGCGCGCCCTTCCACCTCCGCTTCCCTGGCGGCGAGGGAGGCGCCGGCCCTTGCGGTATCCGCCTCCAGGCGCTCGAGGCGCCCCAGCAGCTCATCCATCCGAACCTCATCCCGCGAGAGCCGTGCTTCGGCTCCATCGATGAGGGATCGGGCAAACCCGAGGGAACGTGCGATGGCGAGTCCGTAGCTGCGTCCGGGCCTCCCCTTGCGAAAGCGATAGGTGGGCCGGGTACGCTCCGGATCGAAGTGCAGGGAGCCGTTGACGATGCCGTTTCCGGGCGCATCCAGCCTCTTGAGCTGTCCGAGATGCGAGGTCACCACAACCCTCGCCCCCCGCTCCGCCAGCGCTTCCAGGACGGCAGCCGACAGGGCTGCTCCCTCATCCGGGTCGGTACCGGTCCCCATCTCGTCGATGAGCACCAGCGCGGTCTCACCGGCGCGCTCGAGGATGTCCTTCAGGTTGGCGAGATGGGCGGCGAACGTGGAGAGGTCGTCCTCGATCGATTGCTCGTCCCCGATGTCGGCGAAGAAGCGGCGAAAGACGGGGATCCGGGTACCGGGACCCACGGGCGGGACGACGCCGCACTGCGCGAGCACGCAGATCAGCCCCACGGACTTGAGAAAGACGCTCTTGCCACCCGTGTTGGGACCCGACACCACCAGAACCCGTTCCTCCGGCTCCAGCAGAAGATCGAAGGGTACGGCCTCCACGTCCTCCCGCAACGCCAGGAGCGGATGTCGTCCGTTGATGATGCACAACGCTTGTTCGCCCCGGGGGAGCAGAACCGGGACGTTCCCGTTCCACCGGAGAGCCGTGCGCGCACGGGCGTCGAGCGAATCGAAGTCGATCAGCGCCGCCTGGCTGCCGGCCAGGCCGTCGCGGAGCGGAGCGAGCGCACGCGTGCGCTCCGCCAGCACCCGGTCGATTTCGCGCACCTCCGCCGATTCCAGCTCACGAACCCGGTTCATCAGCTCGATCGCCAGGGGCGGCTCGACAAAGAGCGTGGCGCCGCTGGCCGATGTGCCGTGGACCACTCCGCCGACATCGCTCCGTCCCGCCCGCCGGACGGGGATCACGTATCGCCCCTCGCGCACCGTCACGGAGGCATCGGGGAGGACCCACGCCGCCGGGAGCGTGCGCACGTAGGATTCGAGCCGCCCGACGATGGCGCCGCGACCCCGCTTCAGCCTGGTGCGCAGGCGGGCAAGCTCCGGGCTCGCCGTGTCGAGCACCACGCCGGTCCGGTCGACGGTGCGCAGGATGCGCTCCTCCAGGGCGCGGTGGACCAGGAGGCGGTCGCGCAGCGGCGCCAGCAGGGGAAGCGGCGCATCCGTTGCCGAGAGATCGCGCGCCAGTTCGCGGGCGGACCGCAGCAGAATGCCCATCGAATGGAGTTCGGAGGGCGAGAGCACGCCTCCCGCCGCGCGCAGTCGGCGCAGGGCCGCGCGTGCATCCGGAATCTCCGACAGGGATCGGGCCGCGCCGGCGAGCCGGGCGGTCTCACGAACCCGGTCGAGTTCGCGCTGGATGATGTCCGGGCGGGTGGCCGGCCTGAGCGCGAGCACGGCATCGCGACCGGCATCGCTGGAGGCCGAGGCCGCGACGCGTGCAAGCACCTCGGGCAGCCCGAGAACTTCGAAGGCGTGTTCCATCAGGATGGCGCGTTCATGCACCGCCCTCCCTGACGGCGCGGGCGGGTGGTCGCGGATCGGAGAAGGAAGGTATCCGGCCCCGCCAGGAGGGTCAACGCGGTGGCCGCAGCCGGCCGCTCCCGTTCCCAAAGCCGCCCTGAAACGGGCCGCGAGGACGGCCGGTGCGGCCGCCACGATCCCGGAACGTCCCATTCGGCCATGGGAGAGCCCGCCCCGAGAGCCTAACCTATCTGGGACTCACTCCGGGAATCCGCCGGTGACACCCTGACTTTCCTCGAAGGACGGAGGTTCTGGTTGAACGAGATCGCGGAGCGAATCAACCGGGTGATGTCGGAGACGGGAATGATCGCCGCCAGCCTGGACACGATCATGCGCAGGCTCCGGCAGGAGGGCGATACGGAGCCCGCGGCTGCACAGGTGGTTGAGGCTGTGCTCCACCACCCCGACCGCTACCGCCTCCTCGATCCCATGCGCGGAGCGTGGACCGCGGGCAGCCTCAATCAGTCGCCGGGGTCCTACGGGCCGGTGCTCTCGGAGCAGTATCTCACGCCGTGCCCCTGGGTGGTCCTCCTTGACATCGACGATCACAGGTACCCGCGCGGCGACCCCCTGGTTCGCTGGAACCACCGCACGCTGGTCTGTCTTGCCCGCAGCCTGGACGTGAAGTCGCCATCGGCCGTCAACCGCTGGTTCCGATTGCTGAGGGAGCACCGGCGCCTGCGGAAGCGACGCAACGCGGCGGGGCTGTGGTTTGCCTACCCGTCCGCCGGATCGGGGACGAGGCGGAAGGTCCCCGCCCACCAGCCGTCTTCGGCGTCGTCGTCCCGCAGGCGGAAACCGCAGGGCGCGGCCTCGTAGGCGAAATCGCCTGATTCTTCGGCGCGCAATCCCGACACCAGGAGCCAGCCGCCGGGCGCCAGGGCGGCGGCGAACCCGGGCAGGAGAGCGGTCAGCACCCCGCTCTCGATGTTCGCGGCCACGCCGTCCAGAGGGTGGTTCGCTGCAAGCCAATCGGGCGACACTTCGCGCTCGTGGACGTCGACCACCTCGCCGGCGCGGTTGGCGGCCACGTTGTCGCGGGCCGCTGCGCATGCGAACGGATCGGTGTCGGCGGCCAGCACACGCCCGGCGCCGAGCCTGGCCGCGGCGATGGCGAGGATTCCCGAACCCGTTCCCACGTCGGCAATGGCGGTCCCGGGGCGAACCGCGGCGTCGAGCAGTCGCAGGGCGCAACGGGTCGAGGCGTGGCCGGCGGTGCCGAACGCCAGCCCGGGATCGAGGATGATCAGCACGCCCCCGTGCGGCTCGGGCGGCACGTCCCAGGTCGGCGCCACGGTGATGCGGCGGCTGACCCGCGTTGGCCTGAGCCCCTGCCTCCAGGTCTCCGTCCATTCCTCGTGTGGCTGCCAGTGCCAGCGCAGATGGACGGTGTGGCCGGCTACCCGGTTCAGTTCGCTGCCGAGGGCGTCGAGAAACGCCGGAACGTCGGTGGGGGGCAGGAAGTGGGTGACCAGCGTGCCGTCCGCCTGCTCAACGGCCGCGCGCGCACCCGCGCGGACGAGTTCCGCGGCGACCAGGCCGGCGGCGGCGGAATCGGGTAAGCCGGCGACGACGGCGAGCCAGCGATCAGGTCTCATGGCGGGGCGAATGGGACCGGGTGGCAGGCCAACTACGGTACGAAAGCCTCCTTCACGCGTGCCCAGAATCCCCTTCTGCCCCGCCCCGCATCCTCGGGAACCGGATCCTCCACCTCCCGCAGCCGCTGCAGCGCCTCCCGCTGCCGGCGGTCGAGGTCCTCGGGGGTCCAGACGACCACGCGCACGAGCTGGTCGCCCCGCATGCCCCCGCCCAGGTCCGGCAGGCCCAGGCCGCGCATGCGCAGCACCTCGCCGCTCTGGACCCCGGCGGGCACCGAAAGGGGCGCGCTTCCTTCGACGGTCGGCACGTCGACCTGATCGCCCAGCGCGGCCTGGGTGAAGGTCACGTGAAGCTCATGAACCAGGTCGTTGCCGTCGCGCTTGAAGTCGGGATGGTCCTCGACGGCGATCAGGACGGTGATGTCGCCGCGCGGCCCTCCCCACGGCCCGGCGTTCCCCTGCCCGCGCAGGGTGATGTAGTTCTCCGAGGAGACGCCTGCGGGCACCTCGACGGTGATGGTGGATTCCTCACGCACACGCCCTTCTCCGCGGCATGCAGGACAGGGATCCTCGATGACCTGCCCCGTCCCTCCGCACCTGCGGCACGGCTGCACGCTTACGAATTGTCCGAAAGGGGAACGCTGGCTGATGCGCTCCTGGCCGGTGCCGCGGCACTCCGGACAGAGAGTCGGTCCGGTACCGAGAGCCCCGGTGGCGCCGCAGTCCTCGCAGGGCTCGAGCAGGCTTACCCGCAGCCGCTTGTCGACTCCGCTCGCAACCTCCCCCAGCGTCAGTCGAAGACGGAGACGAATGCCCTTCCCTCTCCGGCTGCGCGAGGTATCGGGCGGGCGGCGGCCGAACAGGTCGCCGAAAGCGCCCCCGCCTCCGAAGTCCCGCATGAAGATCTCGATCGCGTCCGAGAAGTCGAAGCCGCCGAAGCCGCCGCCGCCCCGGCCGCGGTTGAGCCCCTGCTCCCCGTACCGGTCGTAGAGCTCCCTCTTCTCCGGATTGCTCAGAACCTCGTACGCGCGCGTGACCTCCTTGAAGCGCTCCTCCGCCTCCCGCGAACCCTGATTGCGATCGGGGTGGTGCTGCATCGCCAGACGCCGGTAGGCCTTCCGGATCTCCTGCAGGTCCGCGCCCCGGGAAACGCCCAGGGTCTCGTAGTAGTCTGCCATTCGGACCCCGCGCTCAGCGCAGAATGTCGTTCACGAGGGAAGAAGTGTAACCCACCAGGCTGATGACCTTCTCGTAGGGCATGCGCGTGGGGCCGATGACCCCCACCACCCCCTTGAGTCCGCCCACGTGGTATTCGGCCGTCACGAGCGTGAACCCCGAGAGCGCTTCATCCCGATGCTCCCGGCCGATCGTGATGCGCAATCCGCCGCCGTGACTGCGGTTGCTCAGCACGCTCTGCATCAGCTGGTTGTGCTCGGTCAATTCGATCAGGCTCTTGAGTCGCTGTCCGCTGGTGAACTCCGGCTGGCTGGCGAGGACCGAGGTCTGGCCGAAGAGCACGGGAGATCCGCCGGCCTCCGGCCAGTCCAGCAGCGACTGGGCGGACTCCATGAAGATGTTGAGCAGTTCGGTGGCGGTTTCGCTGTCCGTGCCCGGATCGCGCAGGCGTTCGGGCAGAGACTCCCTCAGGTCTGCGAAGGTGAGCCCGGCGAGACGCTCGTTCAGGATGACGGTCAGGGTCACCAGAGTATCCCGCGGAATCTCCAGGGGAAGATCGACGTAGACCGTGCGCACCAGGCCGTCGCGCACGGTGGCCACCATGAGCGCCTTGTGCGAGGACAGCCGTATGAGTTCGATCTTTTCGAGGACCGCCGAGTCCAGGCTCGGCACCAGCCCCAGTCCCAGCTCGTGGCTGATCAGGCTGAGGGCGCGGGTGGTTCGCCGAACCAGGCGCTCGATCGGTGAGGCGGCATCCGGGTCAAGCTCTTCCTCGAGGCGGTCGCGCTCCGCATTGGTCAGGGGCGTGGGGCGGATGAGGCGGTCCACGAAGTACCGGTAGGCGGAGTCGGTCGGGACCCGACCGGCGGATGCGTGAGGCCGGGCCAGGTATCCCTTGGACTCCAGGTCCGCCATGGTGTTGCGGATGGTGGCGGCCGACACCCCCAGCTTCCAGCGCCGGGTGACCGAGAGGCTGCCGACGGGGCCGGCGGTGTCGACGTAGGTGCGTACCACTGCCTCCAGAACCTGTCGCTCCCGCGCCGTCAGCTCTTCGCGGACGACGATGCGCTCCCGCAGTCCCCCTGTCCGCATCGTCATTCCATGTCCTTTCTGCTCGTCACTGCTTCGTCCAGCTCGATGGCGAGGGCGTCGAGCAGCAGCCAGCCTTCGTATGTCAGGCGCAGCCTGCCGGCCTCGGCCCGGGCCCAACCCCGGCGAATCCATCGCTCGGTCACGGCGGCGGCCCGCGCGGGAATCGACGCCAGGGACACGCCCTTGCGGGCGCGGAGTCCCAGCCAGATCCGCTCCAGGCGCAGCGCGGCGGGGTCCAGCACCTCGTGACCCGCGATCGCGGAGTCGCCCTTCACGACCGATGTACTGTATTCCTCCCAGTCACGCAGGTTCCAGCGCCGCAAGGGCTTGCAAAAGCTGTGCGCGCCGTTGCCCAGGCCCAGGTAGGAACGGCCCGACCAGTACACTTCATTATGGCGGGATTCCCGGCCGGGGAGGGCGAAGCTGCTGACCTCGTAGTGAAGGTAGCCCGCCCCGGTGAGCCGTTCCACCGCCTCCAGGTATTCGTCCCGGTACCGATCCTCGCAGGCGACCCGCTCGCGACCGCCGGCCACCGCCCTTCCCAGCGGCGTGCGCGCCTCCACGGTCAGCCCGTAGAGACTCATGTGCTCGACACCCAGGTCGAGCGCGCGACCGAGGTCGTCGCTCCAATCCCGCCCGAGACGCGCCGGAAGGCCGAAGATGAGGTCCGCGCTCACATTCCCGAAACCGGCGCCGCGGGCGTTGCGCACGGCCTCGGCGCCACCCGTGGAACCGTGCAGGCGTCCCATCCAGCGCAGCGACGGCTCGTGGAAGCTCTGGACGCCCAGGCTGACGCGATTCACCCCCGCCTCTCGCCAGGCGCGCGCGATGCCGGGAGTGAAGCTCTCCGGATTCGCCTCCGCGGTCCACTCCAGGCGGGGATGGCTCAGGAGGCGGGGCCCGATCAGGGATGCGAGCCCGTCCATGGCCGGGGTGCCCAGGAGGGAAGGCGTGCCTCCGCCGACGTAGAGCGTCTCGAGCGGTTCCGGGAACGAGAACAGCGCCTCGCGCCGGGTCTGGTGCCATTCCGCGGAGATCGCCTGCAGCCAGGCCTCGTGTCCACCCTCGCGGTCGACCTTGACGGCGAAGTCGCAGTAGAAGCAGCGGCGGGCACAGAAGGGCGCGTGCACGTAGACGGATGATGTCGCGCTGTCCACGTCAGGTCGGGGATCTGGCGAAGCGCAGCCCGGGCGCCCGCCTCACCCATCCGTGAACCTCCATGACCGACAGGATGGCCGCCGCGGTCGCCACTTCCAGGCGGGCCCGCCGGGCGAGGACGTCGATGTGGCCGGGCTCGGCCTCCAGCGCGTCCCAGAGGGCCCGTTGGCGGGCATCCAGCCCGGACGGCATCCGGTCGCGGGAGCGCGCCTCCGGCTTTGCGCCTGCGAGGCCGGTTTCCAGAAGGATGTCGTGGGCGCTCGTGACCAGGCCGGCGCCGTCGCGGATCAGGGCATGGACCCCTTCGCTCTGGGGGCGGCCGACCGTTCCGGGCACTGCGAACACGTCCCGGCCGATCTCCAGGGCGTGTCCGACCGTGATCAGGGCACCGCTCCTCCTGGCGGCCTCCACTACGACCACCGCCTGGGAAAGAGCGGCGATCAGCCGGTTGCGCCGGGGGAAATGGTGCGGCAAGGGCTCTTCGCCGGGGAGAAACTCCGAGACCACCAGGCCCCGCTTGAGGATGCCCTCGAAGAGTCGGCGGTGGGAAGGTGGATGCGCCCGGTCGGGTCCCGATCCCAGCACCGCGGTGGTGCCGCCCCCCGCGGCCAGGGCGCCCCGGTGTGCGGCGCCGTCGATTCCCAGCGCCATCCCGCTCACGACGGCAACGCCCGCCCTGGCCAGCCCCTCCCCGATGCCGCGCGCCATGCCGCGTCCATACTCGCTGGCCTTGCGCGACCCGACCACGGCCACGGCGGGAGCGTGCAGCAGGGAGGGGTCCCCGCGCAGGAAGAGCAGCGGCGGCGGATGATGCAGGTGCGTGAGCCGCCCGGGAAACCCTCGCAGTTTGTATCCGGTCGCCAGCGCCCCGATCCGCCGCGCGGCGGCGAGCACCTCCTCGACCGGTCGCGTGGTCTCGCCCGCATCACGCGCGCGGCGGACCTTCGACGGCAGCTTGCCGTCCTTCACGGCGAGCGCCGCGCGCGCTGAACCGAACTTGTCGATGAGGTGCCGCAGCGTCACCGCCCCGACTCCCTTGTGCAGAGTCCAGCGAATCCGGGCGACCACCTCGTCGTTCATGACATCGAGCGGGGCGTCCGCCGCTGAGGACGTCGATGGACCGGGCACGACGGTCAGCTCTGCCGGGTTCGACGCCACAGCGCCTCGCACAACTCGTCGATGCCGCGGCGGGTCACCGCGGACACCGCGAAGCACCCCCATGCGTCGGGCGCCTCGATCGGAGGCGCCGGGGCGCCGGGATCCACCAGGTCCATCTTGGACACCACCAGGCAATGCTCTCTTGCGGCCAGGGCGCGGGAGTGGCTTCGCAACTCGGAGCGCAGCCGCTCGTACTCCGCCTGGGGGTCGCCCGAGTCGGCCGGAATCAGATACACCAGCGTGCGCGTGCGCTCGACGTGGCGCAGAAAGCGCAGTCCCAGGCCCTTCCCCTCGTGCGCGCCTTCGATGATGCCCGGGATGTCGGCCAGCACGAAGGATCGAAAGTCGGGCAGGTGAACCACTCCCAGGCTGGGCACGAGCGTGGTAAAGGGATACTCAGCCACCTTTGGCCGCGCCGCCGACACGCTCGCGAGCAGGGTCGACTTGCCGGCGTTGGGTTCTCCGACCAGGCCGACGTCCGCGATCAGCTTGAGTTCGAGTGCGATGCGCCGGACCTCTCCCTCGGCGCCCGGTTCCCACCGCGTCGGTGCCTGGTTGCGCGCCGAGGCGAAGCGGGCGTTGCCCCGCCCCCCCCGCCCCCCCCGGGCGACCACCACCCGGTCGCTGGCCGCGAGCAGTTCGCCGATGAGTTCCGAGGTGTCGGCGTCCCGCACGGTGGTGCCCGGTGGCACGGACACCACCCGGTGCGCGCCGCTGCGGCCGGTGCGGTTGCTGCCCCCGCCGTGCCGCCCCCTCTCCGCCCGGTAGTGACGCCGGTAGCTGAAATCGAGCAGGGTCGAGAGCTGAGGGTCGGTGACGAGCACCACATCCCCCCCGCGGCCTCCGTCTCCCCCGGACGGCCCCCCGCGCGGCGTGCCCTTCTCCCGCCGAAACGCCTCGGCCCCGGACCCGCCGGTTCCCGCAGCCACCTCGATGACGGCCCGGTCGACGAAGATCGCCTCGCCCATCGGCTACCCTTCCTTCCGGCGGGACAGCACCCGGCGCCATGTGGCGCGCGCGGCCTCGCATCGAGCCTCGTCCATGAACCGGCCAGCCACCTCCAGGGTCTCCACCAGCGCACCCGCCGGAGCTCCCAGGTTGAGCGCCCCGCGCAGGTGCGAATACAGTTGCGGGCCCGCGTCGGCCACGGCGAGCAGGGCCACGATGCAGTACTCCCGGACGAGCGGGTCCAGCCCCGGGCGGCAGAGGACCTTGCCGTAGCCTTCCACCACCATCCATCGCTCCAGGTCGGGGTGCAGGCGCCGGACGTTCGCACGCAACTCCCGGTACCGCGTGGAGTAGACGCGACGGCAGAGCGCTGCGCCCCGGCGCGCCCATCCCGGCCAGTCGTCGGGGCTCGCCTCCGCGGCCGGTGCCGGATTCAGCTCCCGCCACAGCGCAAGCGCGGCGAGGGCCGTCGGGTACCCCAGAAACAGGTAGCTTTGCAAGAGCGCCTCCTCCACCTCCACCGGGCCGGCGGCGCACGCCGCGTCCGCCAGCGCGGAGCGGAGGGCCTCCTCCCTTCCCGCCGCCAGCGCGGCGCTCACCCTCACCAGCGACCGCTCCGCCGGGGCGAGCGGCGGCTCGGGCGCGGCCCCATCCCCAACTGCTTCGGTCACCGATTCATCTCGACCCGGAACGCGTTCTCGATCCGTCCCACGTCCATCCCCAGGGTATTGAACACCTCGATGCGCCCCTCCGTGAGCGCCGAGACGTCGTCCGCGTCCGCAACGCCCAGATCCGACAGCACCCTGACGAGGGCGACGTCGCTCGCGCGCCGGGCCCCGTCCTCCACCTTGAGCGCGAAGCCCAGGCCGCGCCCGGGCACGCCTCCGCAGTACACGCCCTCGGCGCCCGTCTTGACGAACACCCGGCCACCCAGCCGTTCCATTACCGCCGTGCAGGTGCGGCCCGTGCCCCCCACCGCGAACGGATGCCCCGTCATCGCGGCTACGATGCGCGCAGGGGGATCTCCCGCATCCGCCGCCGCCGTGAAGCGCGCGAACGATGCCGCCATGTCCGCCAGCGGAAGCGCGAAGGTCACTACCCCGCATCCGTCGGTCCCGGTCACGAGTTCCGATGCCGCCACCCCCGTCCAGCGCGCGATCTCGGCGAGCATGCGCTGCTGCACGGGATGGCCGGGCTCAAGGTAGCCACCGGGGGGCCATCCCCTGGCCACCGCCAGGGCGAGCATCCCCGCATGCTTGCCCGAACAGTTGTTGTGCACGGCGCCGAGCCGGGCCCCCCGGGCCCACAACTCGCGAGCCCGTTCCGGCCGCAGCGACGGATGCGGTCCGCACGCCAGCGCGCGCTCGTCCAGCCCGGCCCGGGCCAGCATGCTTCGCGCCAGAGCCAGGTGTTCGGGTTCGGCGTTGTGGGACGCGCAACACAGCGCGAGCTCTTCCTCCGTGAACCCGAACCGGTCCACCACGCCGTCCTCCACCAGCGGAAGCGCCTGGAAGGGCTTTGCGGCCGACCGGTAGAACGCCACCTGTCCAGGGTCGCCGCAGCCGCCGACCAGCCGCCCGAGGGCATCGGCCACCGCCACGTGCACTCGGTGCATCGACTCGACGGTGCCGCAGCGCGTTACCCGGACGTACGGCCCGCCGGCACCCCGGCGCGCCGGTCCGCTCATGCCCCGGCTCACGAAAGCGGCGGACGCCGTCCGCGACTCGCACGGGAAAGGAACATCTTTTCTCCGGGCGATGGAATGGCAGGATGAGTCGACCGGCGAGCGAGGGCCGGCGGACGCTCCCTCAGAAGGACCCCGGGCCCGGCGAATCGCCCGGAGCGATGCCGCCCGCAGCCGGAGGGGCGCTCGTCGCGAGGGACTCTTCGGCGGCAACCAGATCGAACAGGTCCTGCTGCGACCGCGCGCCCGCCAGCAGCTCGACCGCGCGCGCCAGCGGCGGATCCGCGGTCATCAGGCGGAGAAACTCGCCTTCGCGACCCGCTCGCCTGCGGGCAATCTCGCGCTCCAGCTGGAACCGGACAAAGCGTTCCGCGCGCTCCAGCGTCGCAGCCTCGGCGTCGATCCCCTTCTCGGCAAGGTGCCGCCGGAAACGCGCGAGGTCGCCGTCCCCGATCGCGGAGCCCGCAGCGAGATTCGGCCGCTCCTGAATGTAGAGGACGGCGAACTCGAACAGGGCGTCGCTGAAGCCGCGCGCCTGCCGCCACAACTGCAGCACCGCAGTCTCTTCGGCGTCGGTCAGGGTATCGGGAAGCACCCGCAGATCCGGGGTGATGCCGCCGCCCCCGAGCAGGCTTCTGCCCCCGAAGGACCGGTACGGCTGCCGGTCCTCGGCGTCCGAACGGCGCACCCACTGCCCCGCCAGGGTCAGCACGACGTCGTCGAAGGCCGATTCGTCGCCTGCCCGGGCTTTCTGTATCGAGCGTCCCGACGGCGTGTACCAGCGCGCCGTGGTCAACTTGAGCATGTTGCCCCCGCTCAGCCGATAGAGCGTCTGCACCAGGCCCTTGCCGAACGAGGTCGCTCCCAGAACCAGCGCCCGATCGTGGTCCTGAAGCGCACCCGCGACGATCTCGGACGCGCTCGCACTGCGTCCGTCGATCAGAATCACCAGGGGAAGCTCGGGGAAGGACTCGCCCTGCGATGTGCGCAGGACGGAGTTCTGGCTCCTCGTGCGACCGCGCGTCTCCGCTACCGTGAGCTCCTCTCCGAGGAAGAGATCGGCCAGCGCGACGCCCTGATCCAGCAACCCGCCGGGGTTTCCGCGCAAATCCAGGATCATCCGGGTGGCGCCTTCCTCGATCAGCTCCTCGATGGCGCTCTCGAGTTCGTCGCGGGCGCTCTCGCTGAACACCCGCAGGGGGACGTATCCCACCCCGTCCTCGAAGAGATGCGTGAACGGCACGGAGAGGATCTGAACCGTGGCCCTCTCCAGCGTGAAGGGGATGGGTTCCTCGATCCCCGGACGCCCGATGCCCACGCTGACCTCCGTGCCCGGCTCCCCCCGCAGCGACATGACCGCCCGGTCCGGGTTCCAGCCCCGGGCGGATTCGCCTTCAACCTCGACGATGCGGTCACCGGCGCGGATGCCCGCCCGCTCTCCCGGCGTGCCGGGCAGGGCGCTCATCACGGTGATCCAGTCTCCCTGACGGACGATTTCCAGCCCCACTCCGGCGTACTCTCCATCCGTGCGGATGCGCAGGTTGGACCATTCGTAGGCGCTCAGGAACTCCGTGTTGGGATCGTCGAGTTCGTCGATGACGGCGTCGATCGCGGTGCCGTAGAGCGCATTCAGCTCGATGGGATCGACGAAGTCCGCCGATACCCGGTCGAGCACCTCTTCCAGGAGGCGTGCCTGGAAATAGACGTTGCGATCCTGGGCGATGCCCTGCTGGAGGAACCACCCGCCGCACAGCAGGGCCGCTGCCAGAATGAGGCCCGGAGCGAACAGGGAGCGGGAGAATCGCATGGGTGTCACGCCTCGGCCGGGGCGGGCTTCGGGCTTCCCGCGTGGCTGGTTCACGCGAGGGAACCGGAGTTCCCCGCGTCGGGTCTCCTCAATTGGACGGAACCAGGGGCTGTCCGGTTGCTAACCCCGCCCGCGCCGAAGGTTTCCGGACCGGCGCACGTCGAACGTTACCGGCCCTCGCTCCACCGGCGGGCGCTGGCCAGGACGCGCTCCACGTCCGAATCATCGTTGTAGACGCCCACCGAAAAGCGCAACACTCCGCTGCGGATGGCGAGCCGGACGCCATCGGCGTTCAGGCGCGCATGGAGCGCGTTCATCGCCGGATCGTCCGCCGTGTAGTGGCGCCCGCCGCCGCTGGTGCCGACCGTCACGATGTGCGCCCTGCGCGCCGCCGCCGCCCCTCCGACCACGGGCAGCCCGAGCTCGGCCAGGCCCGTGGCCAGCTGCTTCGCCACCCGGCGGACATGTGCCTCGATGGCCTCGACCGTCCACTCGCGGATCAGCTTGAGCGCGGCGCGGGCGGCCACGGCGCCCAGGTAGTTGTAGTTGCCGACATCGAAGCGCAGCGCGCCCGGGCGGTAGCGAAGCTCGTCGGCCGAGAAGGCGGTCTCGTGGGCGCCTCCGAGCTCGATGCCGTAGCGGGCCACGTGACCCGGGATCAGGCCGTCGGCCAGCTCGCGGCGCACGTAGAGAAACCCGAACCCGTAGAGCGAGAGCAGGCACTTCTGGGTCGCCACCGCGAGGGCGTCGATCCCCAGGCGGCGCACGTCCGTGACCGCCGCCCCCACCGACTGGGCCGCGTCGACCAGGGTGAGGGCCCCCACTCCCCGCGCCGCCGCCGCGACCGCGGCCATGTCGGTCACGAAGCCGGGCGCGAAGGAGATGCTCGGCACCGTCACCAAGCGCGTGCGCTCGTCCATGGCCGCAACCATCGCCTCCACCGGCACCTCCCCGGCCACCGGCGCGACCGGGCGCACCTCCACCCCCCGCGTGCGGCGCAGGTTGTACCACAGGTAGATGTTGTTGGGGTGCTCGAGCTCCGGGCAGAAGACCACGTTGTCCCCGGCCCGCCACGGCAGGCTGGCGGCGAAGAGGTTGAGCCCGTCGGAGACGTTCTTGGTGACGGCGATCTCCTCCGGGGCGGCCCCGACCAGGGCGGCGAAACCGGAGCGGGCCTCCTCGACCACCGCCCGCAGCTCGTCCTTGTCGCCCCCCTCGCGCATGCGCGTCTCCAGGTGGGCGGCGGCGGCATCCCGCACCGGCTCTGCGAGCAGGCAACGCGCGGCGATGTCGAAGTAGGCCCGGCGTCCGGCGCCCGGAAAGAGCGCGCGCACCGCGGGGTTCACGAGGCCGCTCCGGAGGTCGTGGGCCTGGCCCCGCCCGCCCCGCGCCCCGCCACCAGCGCCGTCCCGACCATGTCCCCCATGATGTTCAGCGTCGTGTTCCCCATGTCGACCAGCCGGTATATGCCGCCCACCATGGCGGCGATCTCGATCGGCAGGCTGAACGCCTGCACGTAGACCAGGGCCACCACGAAACCGCCGCCCGGAATCCCCCCCGAGCCCTGCGAGAGCAGGAGCCCGATCGGCAGGATGGCGAGCAGCGCCTCGGGGCCGAACTCCACCCCCGCCGCCTGCGCCGTGAAGACCAGCACCGCACCGAGCATGACCGCGGTGCCGTCCTTGTTGAGCTGCGCGCCCAGCGGCAGGGTGAAGCCGTAGACCGACTGCGGCACGCGCAGCTTCTCCGCCTTCTCCAGGCCGACCGAGAGCGAGGCCAGGCTGGAGGAGGTCGCCGCCGTGGTCGCCCACAGGGGACCGGTCTCGCTCAGGAAGCGCCGGGGATGCTGCGCGGTCAGGAAGCGGAGCACGAGCATGTACCCGCAGAAGAGCAGCGCCTGGGCGCCCCACACCCCCGCCAGGAAGCGCGCCAGCCCGCCGATCAGCTCGGCCCCGTAGCGTCCGGCGGTCACCGCCATCAGCGCGCCGATCCCGAGCGGCGCCAGCACGAGCACCAGGTCCACGAGGCGGCGGAAGAGGTCGGCCAGGTCGCGGTAAGCCGCCTCCAGCCGCGCGCGCGCCCCGCCGCCGAGCATCAGGGTCGCCACCCCGATCGCGAGCGAAGCCACCACGACCTGCACGATGTTTCCCTCCGCGAAGGCCTGGAAGAGGTTGACCGGGATCATGTCCAGCAGGACGTCCGCGAGCGATGGCACCGCCCCCACGGCTTCGTCCACCGGGGTCGTCAGCTCCATTCCGGCGCCGGGCCGGAGGAGCGTCATCGCCCCCATCCCCGCGTACAGCGCGACCAGGTCCGTGGCGACGAACCAGGCCAGGATCTTCGCGGCCAGCCGCCCGAAGGCGCGCACGCCCGAGTGGGCCGCCAGCCCGGCCAGCAGGTTGAAGCAGACCAACGGCACCGCGGCCAGCACCAGGAGCCGGATGAAGAGGTCGCCGACCGGCTGGAGCACGGCGGCCCGTTCGCCCAGCATCGCACCGGCGACGATCCCCACCGCCATGCCGGCGAAGATGCGCGCGCCCGGTCCGAACCGGCGGGGCCTGGATTCCGGCGGGCGACTCATGCCCGGGGGCCTGGGCGGACCGGCCGGTCGCGGGGCGCGCCGGCGCCGCTCATCAGGCCGTGATCCGCGCGCGTCGCCCGGGCCCGCTCCCGGATTCCCTCAGTTCCACGCTTCGGCAAGCGCCAGCGCCCGGTCGAGCAGGATCGCGTAGTAGTCGGCCACGTTGTCCGCCGTGAGCGGAATCCACTCGTCGACCTCGACCGGGTTGCCTTCGAGGATCTCGCCGTTGGGCCGCAGCGTTTGGCCGATGTTCCACATGAAGCCGACCAGGGGCTGCCCGCCGGGCTCGAGGGTGAGCGTCTCCTCCCATTCCCAGGTGTTGGAGTAGCCCCCGGGCGGCATCCCCACCACCGGGCCGAGCCCGTTGTCGGAGATGATGGAGACGAACTGGTCCAGGTGCGACCCGCCGCTCGGTCCGGAGATGATCGCGATGGGCCCGCGGAAGTGCACCGGCGCCGGCTGGAGGATTCCGTCCGAGTCGCGCGGGGCGTGGGCGCTCTTGAACGGCACCGCGTTGGAATAGGCGTCGCCGCGCGCCAGGGCGGGCGCCACGTCCGTCTCCAGCCAGTCGAGCAGCCAGGTGCCGTCGTCGATCACCTCCGGCACCCCCGAGTCCATCGCGCCCTGCTCGGCGGCTTCGGCCCGCTTCTCGTCGATGAAGGGCTGGATGACGTCGCTCAGGCGCAGGTTGCCGAAGGTGGTCCTGAAGGGGCGCGGCTGCAGGCGCTGCATGGCGTAGGGCCCCAGCGAGCCGCCCCGGCTGCGGGTGACGTCCATCACCAGCGTGTGGTCGAGGAGGTCGTTGGCGGCCGCGTACTCGACCAGCCGGTCGACATCCTCGACCATCGTCTCCCGGAACCCGTACCAGACCAGGACCACGTGTCCGGCCGGGGCGACGGGCACCAGGAAGTCGTAGGTGGGGGTGGCGAGCACGTTGCGGGTACCGGGATAGCGCGGCTCGGAGAGGCCGGACCAGGTGAGCTCGCCGGGCTCGTACCAGGGAAGCCGGAAGCGCCCCTCGGCTCCGCTCCCGAGATCCACCGCCAGCGTGAATCGCTCCGGGCGCAGGGCGGGCGGAAAGATCGCGCTGGAGACGGTCATGGCCTCCGCCAGCTTCCAGCGCAGGCCCGCCTCCGTGGAGTGGGGCACGTAGACGGCCGCGGCCTCGTGCCATGCCTCCACGGGCATGCCGTTCACCCCGATTACGCGGCTGCCGACCGCCGGCCCGCCGGCTTCCTCCGCGATCTCGCCCACGAAGTAGGCGAGTTCCTCGCCGCCGTAGTCGGGGAACACCCTCATGCCCGCCCGGCGGGGCTCGGGCGCGCTTCCTCCGCTCACCTCCAGGCCGGCGCTGTCGGGCAGCTCGAGCCCGCCGGGGACCAGGCTCACGTCCAGGTGGCGGTCGCGGCGCGCGGCGCTGAGGGCCGCGAGCGCGTAGAACAGCTCGGCCTCGCTGTCCGCCGAGACCACGCGGTCGCGAAGGGCCCGCATCGCCTCGAGCGGATCCAGCCCCAGCGACTCGTTCTTCACCGGCGAAAAGGCCTCGCGGGCCTCGGTACGGGCCAGGATGCTCTCGAACAGGGCGGCACGCATGCTCTCGTCCCCGACGCGCCGGGGCGGAGGCCCGGAGTCGCCGGGAGCAGTCTCGCCACACCCGGCGAAGAGGCTCGCGGCCAGCGTCAGGACAGCCATGCGCGGTGGGAAGGTCTTCATGTGTCTCTCCGATTCAGGTCCGCGGGGACCCGAAGACGTCCGGCAGGCGCCGTCGCAGGCAGTCGAGGATCCGCGCCTGCACGCGATCGGGCCTGCCCAGCCCGCTCACCAGCTCCACGCGTTCCCCGGCCCCGGCCAGTTCAAGATATCCGTCCCGGACCGCGTGCAGAAAGTCGGCGCCCGCGCCCTCGATGCGATCGGCGCTGCCTCCCGAGGCCCGGCGCCGGACCGCGCCCTCCTCCACCGGCACGTCGAGCACCAGGTAGAGATCCGGGCGCAGACCCGCGGTCGCGACCTCCATCGCCGCCCTCACCTGTGCGAGATCCAGTCCGCGGCCGTATCCCTGGTACGCCAGCGTGGACAGGTCGAAGCGATCCGCCACGACCACATCGCCGCGGGCCAGCGCGGGATGCACCACCTCGCGCACGAACGCGGCGCGCGCCGCCAGGATCAGCAGCAGCTCCGACTCCGCGGGCATCTCCAGCTCCGTCCTCCCCAGCACGACCTCGCGAATGGCTTCGCCCACCGCCGTGGATCCCGGCTCGCGCGCCAGGGTGCAGGGCACGCCCCGGTCCCGGAGCCATTCCGCCAGGAGCGCCGCCTGCGTGGACTTGCCCGCGCCCTCGCCGCCCTCAAGCACGACGAAGCACCCCGTCATTCCGGCGCGCCGTTCATCTTCCCCGCGCAGCCGCGCACGGGAGCCGGACAGGCGGAGCGCAATCCCGCGCCGGGGGCCCACCCCACTACGGGTCGTGGGGTACCCACTACCGGTAGTGGATATGCGGCTTCCCGCGCCGTCCCGCTACTCGTAGTACTCAACGCCCAGGTGGGTGATCTGCTCCTCGCCGGCGAGCCAGCGCAGCGTGTTCTTGAGCTTCCAGTGCTGGATGAAGATGTCGTGTTCGGGGTAGAGGCCGGGCGCCGTCTGGGGGCTCTTGAAGTAGAAGGAGAGCCATTCCTGGATGCCGCCCAGACCCGAGCGCGACGCCAGATCCAGGAAGAGCGCGAGATCCAGGCAGATGGGCGCGGCCAGGATGGAGTCGCGGCACAGGAAGTCGATCTTGATCTGCATCGGATATCCCAGCCAGCCGAAGATATCGATGTTGTCCCAGCCTTCCTTGTTGTCGCCGCGGGGCGGATAGTAGTTGATGCGCACCTTGTGGTAGATGTCTCCGTACAACTCGGGGTACATCTGCGGCTGCAGGATGTGCTCGAGCACCCCGAGCTTGGAGACTTCCTTGGTCTTGAACGATTCCGGGTCGTCGAGCACCTCCCCGTCGCGATTGCCCAGGATGTTGGTGCTGAACCAGCCCGAGAGCCCGATCATGCGCGCCTTGAAGCCCGGCGCGAGGATGGTCTTCATCAGGGTCTGGCCGGTCTTGAAGTCCTTGCCGGCGATCGGAATCGACCGCTCGCGCGCCAGATCCTCCAGCGCCGCGAAGTCGGCGGAGAGGTTGGGGGCGCCGTTGGCGTAGGGCACGCCCTCCTTGAGGGCCGCCCAGGCGTAGAGCTGGCTGGGCGCGATGTCGGGATGGTTTTCGTCCATGCCCTTCTCGAAGGCGGCCAGCGAGGCATGCACCTCGCCGGGGCGAACGTAGACCTCGGTGGAGCCGCACCACACCATGACCGCGCGGTCGCATCCGTGCTTCGCCTTGAACGCGCGGATGTCGGCGCGCAGCTGCTCGGCCAGATCGCGTTTGCTTGTGCCGCTCTTGGTGTTGGGGCCGTCCAGCTTCTTGACGTAGTCGGTGTCGAAGACCGCGGGCATGGGTTCGATGCCGGCGAGGAAATCCCGGATCGGGTCGAGGTGGCGTTCGCGGTGCAGCACGCCGGCGCGGACGGCGCTCTCGTAGCCGTTGTCGGGAATGGGGTCCCAGGCGCCGAAGACCAGATCGTCCAGCCCCGCCAGCGGCACCAGCTCCCTGATGAGCGGCGTGCGTCCCTCGGTGCGCTTGCCGAGGCGGATGGTGTTCATCTGGGTGAGGCTTCCCGTGGGCTGGGCCATCCCCCTGCGAATCGCCTCCACCCCGGCGACGAAGGTGGTGGCCACCGCGCCGAAGCCGGGAAGCAGCACGCCGAGCCGGCCGCTGGCCGGCGGAATCCGTTCTGGTTTTCTCACTGATCGAGTCCCCTGATTGGGGTGAGCGTCGCCTTCCCTTCCGGCCGCACCCGGCCGGCGGTCAGGAACTGATGATGATGCGCGATTTCGCGCCTTCCTCGATGGCCCTCGAGATGCCTTCGTTCACACGGCCCAGCACCCGGTCGAAGTTGGCCCGGGCCGCAACCACCCCCTGGTACGCCGGGCTCGCCTGCAGGCGCCCGAACGCCTTCTCGTACTCCTCGGCCACTTCCGGCGCTGGCTCCTCGCCGGCCTGTACGCTCCGGGCCACGCTCTCCTCCAGCTTCGTGAGCTCGTTTCGCAGGGTCACGAGTTCGCGATCCTCATCCGCCCGCCGTGCGGCGCGTTGCAGGTCCTGATACTGCGGGGTCCGGCCCAGGGCCAGACCCAGTTCGCGGGCCATCTCCTCGATTGCGGCCATTCAGCCTCCCGTCATCGATCCTCGTTCCGGTGCCGGTTCGCCAGCACCATGCGTTCGCGGCCTGCCAGGTCGGGGACGATGCGCACTCCGGCGAAGGCGCTCGTGTCGTCGATCCGGCGCGCTACCGGCGGCGCCTGATCGGCCCCCACCTCCAGCGCCAGCAATCCCCCGGGCGTCAGATGCCGCGGCGCGCCGGCGATCAGCGGCGCCAGCACCTGCATGCCGTCGGCACCCGCGTCCAGCGCCCGCCGGGGTTCCCAGTCCCGCACCTCCGGCTCCAGGCCCTCCATTTCGCTGCTGGAGATGTAGGGAGGGTTCGATACGATCACGTCGAACCGCTCGCCGCCCCCGACGGGTTCGTACAGCGATCCCGCCCTGAACTCCACCGGAGCCCCGTCATGGTATTGCTCACCGTTCACGGAAGCCACCTCGAGCGCGTCCCGGCTGATGTCGGTGGCCACGACGGAGGCGAAGTCGCCTTCGGTGGCAAGCGCCAGGGCCAGCGCCCCGCAGCCGGTCCCCAGGTCGAGCGCCCGGAGCCCGGCGGCGGCGCGGCCCTCGGCCCAGGCCAGCACCTCTCCCGCGAGCAGCTCCGTTTCCGGACGGGGAACCAGGACCCGCCGGTCCACCGCCAGGTCCATTTCCCGGAAGGCCGCCCTGCCCAGGATGTACTGGAGCGGTTCCCGGCGGGCACGCCGCAGGAGACGAGGCTTGAAGGCGGCCAGCTCGGATGCCTCAAGCGGCCGGTCATGCTGCAGGTAGAGTCCGAGGCGCGGCACCCCGAGTGTGTCCCCCAGCAGGTGTTCGGCGTCCAGCCGGGCGCCGGGCACCCCCTTGCCCTCGAGGTAGTGCGCGCTCCAGAGCACCAGGTCCAGCACCGTCCAGGGGTCTTCCCTCCCGGGGATGCGGCCGGAGGGGCGCTTGAGCGAAAGCGTGCTCACCCGTCCTCCAGCCGCTCGCGCCGCTCGGCCAGGCGAAGGGCCTCCAGAAGTTCGTCGAGTTCTCCCTGGAGCACCGACTCCAGCCGGTGCAGGGTGAGCCCGATGCGGTGGTCCGTCACCCGGTTCTGGGGAAAGTTGTAGGTGCGGATCTTCGCGGACCGGTCTCCGGACCCGATCTGCGACTTGCGCTCTCGCGAGCGCGCGGCCGCGCGCTGGGCGATCTCGCGGTCGAGAAGGCGGCTGCGCAGCACCTTCATGGCCCTGGCCTTGTTCTTGTGCTGCGACTTCTCGTCCTGGCAGGTCACCACCAGGCCGCTGGGCTCGTGGGTGATGCGCACGGCCGAATCGGTGGTGTTCACGGACTGTCCGCCCGGCCCCGAAGAACGGAACACGTCTATGCGCAGGTCAGCCGGGTCGATCTCGACGTCCACCGGCTCCGCCTCCGGCAGCACCGCGACCGATGCCGCGGAGGTGTGAATGCGGCCCTGGCTCTCGGTGACCGGAACCCGCTGTACCCGGTGCACTCCCGATTCGTAGCGCAGCGCGCCGTAGGCCCCGCGGCCGCTCACCGTGAAGACGGCCTCCTTGATGGCGCCCGGGATGCCCTCCGAGAGGCCGAGGAGCTCGACGCTCCAGCCGCGCCGCTCCGCCAGCCGCTGATACATGCGCATGACCTCGGCGGCGAACAGCCCGGCTTCGTCGCCGCCGGTACCGGCGCGCACTTCGACCACCGCGGCGCGGTCGTCCATGGGATCGCCGGGGAGGAGGAGCTCCCAGGCGCGCCTCGCCAGCACCTCGAGTCGGCCTTCCAGCTCCTCGACCTCCATGCGGGCGAGTTCCCGCACCTCCGGATCGTCGGGATCGTCCGTGAGCTCGCGCGCCTCCTCCAGCTGCGCCAGCGCGCTCTCGATCTCGCGGGAGGTACGCGCGACGGGGTCCACCTCGGCGCGCCGCCGGCTCAGGACGCGCAGGCGTCCGGGGTTGCGCGCCACCTCCGGGTCGGCCAGCTCCGCGTCCAGATCGCGCAGACGTTGCTCCGCCCCCTTCAAGCGCTTGCGCGCCTGATCGAGGCGCTCCAGGGGTCTGTCCAGAAACGTCGTTCCGTGCGCCATGCGCGCCGATGCCCGGGTCGTCCCTTCGGGATGGGTGAAGGCCCGGCCGGGCCGCGGGGAGCGATGCGCGGCCGGTCGGGGGCGGGAGCCCGTAGTATAGATTTGGCCCGAAGGCCGTTCAATGGCCTGTTGCGGGCGGAGGACGGCGGGAGCGGGCGAACAGGAGCAGCAGGAACAGAACGGCCGCGGCCCCCGGCCCTGCCACATCCCCGATGCGCACGTACCAAGTGGGCGCCGCGGCCGCATCCACCCGCGCGGTCGCCACCCCCGCGCCCGGGCCACCGACCCGGGCGCGCACCCGGCCGACGGGATCGACGAACCCCGCGGGACCGAGATTGGCCGCGCGCACGACCCCGGTGCGCGTCTCGATGGCGCGCATCACCAGGTGCGCCTCCTGCTGCGCGATCGCGAAGGCGCCCGCGTGCCCAAACCAGGCGTCGTTGGTGATGTTGAGCAGCACCCGGGCCCCCGCGCGGCGGAGCGTCCGGGCGGCGCCGGCGAACGCGGCCTCGTAGCAGATGAGCACGCCCAGGCGATGGCCGGCCGCGTCGAACACGGTCCATTCCGCGCCCGCGTGCAACGGACTCCCGCCCGCCTCCCGCGGGAGGACGCCCGCAAGCGGCATCCGCTCGACCCACGGCACCAGGCGGCGCTTGTCGTAGGGATCGCCCAGCAGCCCGGTCGGGCCGGCCAGGGCCGCCGAGTTGTATCGCCCCGTCCCCGGCGCCGCCACGCGCACAACCCCGAACAGGACGGGCGCTCCCATCCGGCGGGACAGGTCCGCCAGCCCCGCGACCAGGTCCGGCTGGTCCAGCCCGTCCCGGAAGGTGCCCTCCGGGAGCACCACCACGGACGGCGCGGGCGCCCCGGCCGCCTCGGTCGCCAGCAGTGCGTCCACGGCGGCGAGCGCCTCCGGGTCGGAGACCGCTTCGCCCGGCCCGGCGCGCAGGGTGGTGCGAACGGTGGCCACCACCGGGCCGGGCCGCAGCTCCAGGTGGCGGGCGCGCCAGACCCCCCAGGCGGCGGGGACGGCCGCGACGACCAGGGCGGCCGCCAGCCACGGGCGGGCGGATCCGACTGCATCCCGCAGCCGTCGCGCACCCCGGTGCCACAAACGCCCGGACGTGCCCTCGTGCGTCCCCGCCGGCGGCCGTACGGGGGCCGCGGGATGCCTCTCCGGCGTCCGATTCCGCGCACCCCGGCCGGCCACCACGGCCTCG
This sequence comes from Longimicrobiales bacterium, assembly GCA_965202805.1. Taxonomy (GTDB): domain Bacteria; phylum Gemmatimonadota; class Gemmatimonadetes; order Longimicrobiales; family Gaopeijiaceae; genus BD2-11. The sequence goes on along the minus strand of OZ241869.1, from coordinate 3,836,135 downwards.
GCGACCAGGCCGTTCACCAGCGCCAGCCAGAACGTCACCCCGCGCGCCCCGGCCAGCTCGGCCATTCCGACCAGCTCCGGGTATCCCGTGAGCGAGGTGCCCAACCCCAGCCAGGGATAGGCCAGCGTCCCCGGGGCGCGCGCGATCCCCCACTCCACGGTCGTCCACACCAGGGGCAGCGCGCACCAGAGCGGAACCCGGCAGCTTCGCCGGAGGAGGCCGAGCATCCAGCACGCCAGCGCCTGCGACAGCGCGAGCAGCATCACGGCCGTGGCGAAGATCAGGGGCGCCGTCGCCGTCAGCCGCGCGAGCGCGGGGACCATCCAGTGCAGCAGCAGACCGTAGTGCAGCAAACCGAACACGAAGCCGACGCGCGCCGCTCGACGTGGCGTGCGCGCCTCCCGCACCGCGACCGACAGCGGGACCAGCGCCAGGAGGGAAGGCGCGACCAGGTGAATCGGGGGGAAGGCCGCGAAGAGCAGGACGGCGGAGGCCGACGCCAGCCACCATTCCCGCCCGTTCAGGCCGAAGAAGACCCCGATGCCCTTCAGGCCCGCTCCTCCCCTCCGGGAGTCAGCCACCGCGCGAACGTCCGCAGCCGCCCGGAACCGGTCTCAGCGGGGTTCCATCTCCCCGGGAGCCGTGCCGCCGAACATGATCTGCAGCCCGCCCCGGACGTTGAAGTAGCGCAGGTCGTCGGTCACCTCGTAGCGGCCGTGCCAATACAGCCGGGACCATGTCCAGAGCGGATACTCGAGCCCCAGATGCACATTCATCCCCGGGCGCACCGTGTCCAGAAGGTCCTCGACGAAGGTGTCGTCGATCGCTTCGCCCTGTCCGTCGAGAACGTGCACCGAGGCGCCCAGCCCGAGAAAGCCGAGCCATCCGAAGGGCACGTTCCAGACGACATGGGCGTCGAGGCCAACCACCAGATCGGTCCACGTGATCGTGCCGAGGTCGATTTCGGATCCGCCCCCGGGTCCGGCGCCCCCCACCTCTCTCGCGATCAGCTGCTCGAGGCGGGTCTCAAGGCGGGACACCTCCCCGGTCTCCAGCTCCGACGACCAGTAGGTCGCCGAAGGCGAGATGCGGAGCCCCGGCCCCAGGTATCCGAGGTCGAGCCGCGCACCCCAGCTCTGCGTCTCCCCGCGCACCCCGTGGATCCTGTACCCGGGGAGATACCCGGCTTCGAAACCGATGCCCCGCAGGCTCAGATGTTCATAGTCGAAGTCCGCGAGCTCCTGCGCGGCCGCCGGAACGGCCGCCTGGGCCCCGGCCAGGAAGACCGGCAGGACGAACGCGGCCCCTCTCATGCCGTCCTGACAGGGACCCCGTCACCCGTCCGGCGCCGGATCCTCATCGCGTGATGACCTGGACGCCCCGGGGCGGCGTGAAGAGAAAGGCACCGGTCCCCAGTTGGGGGTTCGGATCGAAGCCGGCCAGCTGCACCTCGCGCAGGTTGCCGTTTTCCTCCTCGATTTCGGCACGGCGGATGAACCATGTGTACTCATCGATCCACACCCGCGCCTCGCGATAGGCGGACGGCTGGCGCGGAATCAGCCGGATGACGTGGGTAGCCGCGCCGTCGAGTTCCTCGCCGCGCAGATACGCCGGGGCGTAACGGGTCCCGGGATCCGAGAGGAACTCGCGGTGGAAGTCGAAGCCGCCCCGTCCCCCGGAGGTCATGGGCGAGCGAATCACCTGGCCGGCGTCGCTGCTCGGGAAGTAGACCCACAGCCACTCCCCGTCGGCGATCACCAGGTCGCCCTCGGGGTCGGTGAACCGCATCGAGAAGCGGTCGGGCTGCTGCTGGCACATGCGCCCCCGGGAACGGGTCACCTGGTTCAGAAGGGGCGACGTCAGGGTCTGCCGGAAGTCGGCGCAGAACCCCGTCAACGCGGAATACTCGCCGGAAGCAGTTTCGAGGATGGCCACCGGATCCGCGACCTCCTGCATGGCGAAGGCGGCGCCCGGACCGACAGCCGCGCAGAGGATCGCCAGAAGGCCGAAGGACGTGCTTTTCATGGCACGCCATACCCGCAGGCGAGCCCGGCCGTTCCGGCATGGCAGGCTGCCGTCAGCCCGTGGCCCGCACGGCTAGCGCAGCGACTCGATCTCGTCCAGCCCCATGAGTACTTCGCGGGGCCTGGAGCCGTCGGGGGCACCCAGCACGCCCGCCTCGTGCAGCTGGTCCACCACGCGCGCCGCGCGGCCGTAGCCGATGCGCAGCTTGCGCTGCAGAAGGGAAGTCGAGCCCTGATTCTGCCGGACGCACACTTCGGCCGCGGCGAAGAAGAGGTCGTCGCGCTCCGCCGGCCCGTCCTCCTCCCCGGCGTCGCTCTCCCCTTCCCGGCTGCGAACCGTGGCCAGGATGTCCTCCTCTCCCGCGAAGTCCGGCATTTCGCCCGCGTCCTCCCAGCGGCGCACCAGCTCGCGGAACCAGCCCGTGAGCCGGTTCGTATCCGATCCCGGCACGAAGGCGCCCTGAATGCGCACGGGCTCGCTCTGGCCCGGCGGCAGGAACAGCATGTCGCCGTTGCCCAGCAGCGCATCCGCGCCGTTCTGGTCCAGGATGGTGCGCGAGTCGGTCTTGGATGCCACCCGGAAGGCGATGCGGCACGGGAAGTTGGCCTTGATGAGCCCGGTGATGACGTTCACGCTGGGGCGCTGGGTCGCCACCATCAGGTGGATGCCGATCGCACGCGCCTTCTGGGCGAGCATCGTCAGGGGGCGTTCGACCTCTCCCTGAACCGTCATCATCAGATCGGCGAGCTCGTCGATGATCACCACCACGAAGGGGAGGATGCCCTCCTCGAAGGGTTCGTCCCCCGGTTCCTCGCCGGGCGCGGGCGGGCGAGGCGGATGGCGCAGCGGCCGACCATCACGCACCATCCGGTTGAACTCTCCCAGCGAGCGCGCCTGGTTCGCCGAGAGCAGCGCGTAACGGCGCTCCATCTCCAGCACCGCCCATTTCAGGACGCTCGCGGCGTCGGCCGGATCGGTCACCACCGGATGCCGCAGGTGGGGAAGATCGGCGTACACCGACAGCTCGACCATCTTGGGATCGACCATCAGCAGCCGAAGCGACTCGGGCGAGTGGGAGTAGACGAGGCTGGTGATGAACGCGTTCAGGCAAACCGACTTTCCCGATCCGGTGGCGCCCGCGATCAGCACGTGGGGCATGCGCGCCAGGTCGGAAACGTAGGGGCGTCCCGTCAGATCCTTGCCCAGGGCAAGGGGCAGCGCCGCCTTCGACGACTGGAACGCGGTGGAATCGAGGATGTCCCGCAGATAGACGATTTCCGGCGCGGGATTGGGGATTTCAACGCCGACCGCCCCCTTTCCGGGGATCGGGGCGACGATGCGGATGCTCCTCGCCTTCATGGCCAGCGCGAGGTCGGCCTCGAGGTTGGCGATGCGGTTGACCTTGACCCCCGGCGCGGGCACCACCTCGAACTGGGTCACGACCGGCCCGGTGGTGCGGCCCCCGATTCGGCTCTCTACGCCGAACGAGCGCAGTTTCTCCACCAGGATTTCGCCCAGCCGCGAGAGTTCGAGTTCCATGCGGAAGGGGTCCTTCGGCTCCGGGGCATCCAGCAGATCGATCGACGGCAACGCCACGCCGGACGGGTCTTCCGCCGGTTGCTCTTCCGGGGTCTCCGCCGGCGACGAGGCTTCCGTACCGGCCCCGGCCGGCTCGGGCGGCGGTTCCGGGGGCATCTCGCCTGCCGGGCCGGACGCCGCGGCTGCGTCCTCGAGCTCCCCCACGGCCCCATCAAGGACCGCCGCGACATCCTCGGGAATGCCCCGTTCCCTGCCGCGCGGGACACGCGTCCCCTGGCCGTCCCCGTCCTTCCTCGCCGCCAGCCGCGGCCGCACGGGCACGCTCCGGGACAGATCGACCGCGGACCAGGCCGACATGAGGGCACGCCCCAGCGACCTGAGGGCAGGCCCCAGCGACCTGACGCCGCGTTCCAGCCAGCGGAGCGGGTTCCAGTCCAGAGTGGCCACCATGAGCCCGATCAGGAAGGCCGCGAGCAGCAGCGTCGTCCCCAGCCAGCCGATGGCCGAGCTGAGCGTGCCGGCCACGACCGACCCCAGCCATCCCGAACCGCCGGCGCTCCCCAGCAGCGATGCGACGCAGGAGGCGATCAGCGCCAGGCCGGCCGTCAGGATCGCCGCCCGCACGGCCGTGCGGGTCGTCGTCCAGGCGCCCGCGCGCAGCCCTCCGAGGGTCAGGAGGACCGGGAGCCCCAATGCTGCCGCGCCCAGCGCCGCGGCCGCCGCTTCCCGGAACCTGGCCCCGAGCACGCCGATCGCGTTCCCCGAAGGGAACCACGCCTCGGCGCGCGCCCCCAGAACCGATACGGGCAGGAGCGCCAGCAGCACGAAGAGCGCCAGAACCACCAGGGCCAGCGCCAGGATGTCGGACTGCTGGCTCCGGGAGAGAAAGGCGCCTTCTCCGCCGTCCGCCCCGTCCCCACGCACCGGCGCCTTGCCGCGAGCCCGTCCCTTCGGCTTCCTGCGCGCCGCCATCGCCTACGCCCCCTCGCTCATCAGGCGGTCCACCAGGCTGGTGTCGACCGCTCCCGTCACAAAGCGCGGATCCCGCAGGATGCGAGAGAGGAAGCTCAGCGTCGTGGGCACGCCGCCCACCACGAAGTGGTCGAGGCTGTGGCGGGCCCGGTCGATCGCCTCCCGGCGGGTGGCCGCGCTGACGATGACCTTGGCCAGCAGCGAATCGTAGTAGCGAGGGACCGTGTAGCCGGCGTAGACGTGCGTGTCAAGACGAATCCCGGGGCCCGCGGGCGGGTGGAAGACGTCGATCCGTCCGGGCGCCGGCATGAAGTCCCGCTCCGGATCCTCGGCGTTGACCCGGAACTCGATGGCGTGGCCCCGGTGGCTGGCGGGCTCGGGCGGAAACGAGAGCGGGGCTCCGAACGCTACCCGGATCTGCTCCTTGACCAGATCCAGACCGGTCGTCACCTCCGTGACCGGATGCTCGACCTGGATGCGGGTATTCATCTCGATGAAGTAGAACGCCCCCGTCGGGTCCAGGAGGAACTCCACCGTACCCGCGCCGGCGTATTCGATGCCGGCGGCGCCCCGCACGGCGGCGCGGCCCATTTCCTCGCGCAATTCGGGCGACAGGCCATGGGCGGGCGCTTCCTCGATCAGCTTCTGATGGCGCCTTTGCACGGAGCAGTCCCGTTCGCCCAGATGCACCACTCTGCCGTGCCTGTCCCCGAAGACCTGAATTTCAACGTGGCGAGGCCGTTCGATGAGCTTCTCCAGATATACCGAGGAGTCGCCGAACGCCGCCTGCGCCTCCATCCGGGTGGAACCGAAGACCCGCTCCAGCTCGCCGGCGCCGCGCGCGATGCGCATCCCCTTGCCGCCGCCGCCCGCCGCGGCCTTGACCATCACCGGGTACGCGATCTCGTCCGCGAGCCGGAGGGCTTCGCGCACGCTGCTCAGCGCCTTCGCCGAACCCGGCACGGTGGGCACGCCGATCTCCATCATCGTCTCGCGCGCAACGACCTTGTCACCCATGGCCCGAATCTGGGCTGCGGTCGGGCCGATGAAGGTGATGCCGGACGCGTCGCAGATCTCGGAGAACTCCGCGTTCTCGGCGAGCAGCCCGTACCCGGGATGGATCGCCTCGGCGCCCGTAATCTCCGCGGCGGCGATGATCCGCGGGATGTTCAGGTAGCTCTCCGCCACCGGCGGCGGTCCGATGCACACCGCCTCATCCGCGAAGCGCACATGCAGCGAGTCCCGGTCCGCCTCGGAGAAAACCGCCACCGCCTCGACGCCCAGCTCGTGGCACGCGCGGATGATTCGGAGCGCGATCTCGCCCCGGTTGGCGATCAGTACCTTAGAGAACACCCGTGACGCTCCCGCAACGCGCGCGTCGGGACGGACCCGTGGAACGCCCGTCGAAAGGGCGCGGCCCGCTCAGACCGGCGCCACCCTGAATAGTACCTGCCCGTACTCCACAGGCTCGCCGTCCTCCACCGGAATCTCCTCGATGGTCCCGCTGATTTCGCTCTCGAACTCGTTCATGAGCTTCATCGCCTCGATGATGCAGAGCGTGTCCCCCTCGGAGATTCGCTGCCCGGTGTCGACGTACGGCGGCGCGCCCGGGGCGCCGGCGCGGTAGAAGGTTCCCACCATCGGCGACTTGATCTCGATCAGGTTCGTGGCCGGCTGTTCATCCCCTGCCGAGCCGCCCCCAGCCGCCGGTTCCGCCGAGGCACGGTCCGCGGAGGCCGGCGATTCGACTGTCCCCGCAGCCGCTCCGGCGGCCTCGGTTCGCACGGGGGCCGGCGGGGGCGTCTTGCTGATCCGCACGCGCGTGGCGCCGCGGCGGATTTCGACGGTGTCGATGCCGCTCTCATCGACCGCTCGGATGAGGCGCTCGACGAACTCGGCGTCGATCATGACGTCACCCGGGTCAAGTACTTGTCCTCCCTGCGATCCACCCTGAGCACGTCACCTTCCTCCACGAAGAGGGGAACCTGAACCACCGCACCGGTCTCGAGGGTGGCCGGCTTGGTGCCGCCCTGGGCGGTATCGCCCCGCAGGCCGGGCTCCGTGCCCGTCACCTCGAGCTCGACGAAGGCGGGGAGTTCCACGGCAATGGCGGCCTCGTCGTGGACCAGCACTTCGCATTCCATGTTCTCCTTCAGGTACTTCAGCTGCTCCTCCCCGACCATGCTTCCCGAGACGGGATGCATGTCGTAGGTGCGGAGGTCCATGAAGTGGAAGAACTCGCCGTCGGTGTAGCTGTATTGCATGGGACGGCGCTCCAGCCGAACGCCGGTGACCCGCTCCCCCGCCCGGAAGGTCTTCTCGACCACGTGGCCGGCCAGCACGTTCTTGAGCTTCGTGCGCACGAACGCGCCGCCCTTCCCCGGCTTGACGTGCTGAAAATAGGTGATCGCCCACAGGACACCATCGATGTCCAGGATCATGCCATTGCGAAAATCGGCTGTAGTGGCCATGCAGCCTCGTTATGCGTTGCGTCGGGGCACCGGAGCCGGAATCAATCCCGGGACAGGTGCGCCAGAAGTCCTCGAAGGGCCAGAAGATAGCTTTCCGCGCGAAAACCGGCGACCACGCCCGCGGCTACGGGCGCCAGATACGACCGGTGCCGGAAGGATTCGCGCGCGGCCGGATTCGACAGATGCACCTCGACGAAGGGCCGGTCGATGCCCGCGAGCGCGTCCCGCAGGGCGACGCTGGTGTGCGTGAACGCGCCCGGGTTGATGATAACCCCGTCGACCCGGGGCGCGGCTTCCTCCAGATAGTCGAGAATGGCGCCTTCCGAATTGGACTGGAAGATCTCGATTTCCACTCCCAGCTCGTCCGCCGTCGTGCGCAGGCGCCCGTTGATGTCCTCGAGGGTGTCCGAACCGTACACCTCCGGTTCGCGCCGCCCGAGCATTCGCAGGTTGGCTCCGTGTACGACCGCGATCCTCACCGCACCTCCTCGCGTACCCCGGCGATGGGCGCATCGGGCGCCAGCGACTCGATCGGAACGACGGGCAGGTCTCCACCGGGCTCCGGGTCGACGCCCCGGATCGTCGCCGCCACACTGCCTCGAGCCGCCTCCGGCTCCGTGGTCGCGTTCACGCGCTCGTCGCCCGCGGTTCCGGGACGCTCATCGTCCGGCGGCGCCCCCGTGCGCGGCGACTCGGTCCCGTAGGACACCCCGTGCGGTTCGCGTTGCCCGGGCGCGCTGCCGGATGCTTCGTCGCGGGGTTGCCGGCGAAGGCGCTCCAGACGGCTCACCAGCGCTTCGTCGTCGGGCTCGGATTCGATGAGACGCTCGTAGACCGCGATCGCCTGGGCGTGGAGCCCCTGTTGTTCGTAGAGCCGGCCCATGGTGCGGGTGTAGATGCCCGCGTCCCTTACGGCGTCGGAAGCGTCGGCCGGTATTGCGATCGGGATTCCGGTTGAATGGGTACTTCCTGGCGCTCTCCTCTTCGATACCGGAGCGGCCCGTCCTTCGGTTTCGGCCGCGGCTTCCTCCACTTCGGCCTCGCGTGCAGCGTGCCGATCCTGTCCGGCCTCCACGGTCGGCGGCGGCTCTTCGCCGGCATCCGCCAAGGCCGCCTGCTCCTCCTCCACGTCGGCCGGCGGATCTTCCCCAACCTCCGCCAGGGCCGCCTGCTCCTCCTCCGCTTCCAGAGCGACCGGATCCACAGAGGCCAGTCCGCTGTCGGTTCCGGCGGCCCATACGCCCGCGTCACCGACCATCCATGACTCGTCCGGGAGCTCGGCGTCGCCATCGCCGCCGGACACCGCGGGACTTCCGTCCTCCCGGGCAAGCGGACCGACCCTGGCCAGGACCTGCCGTGCCTCCACGTTGTCCGGATCGAGCTCGAGCACGCGCCGGGTTGCGGCCAGAGTCTCCGCATGATCCGAAACATCCCGGGCGATTCGCATCGCCACCACGTGCGCACTCGAGAAACCCGGATGGCGCCGCAGACCCTCTTCGAGCAGGAGCCTGGCCCGCAGCAGATCCCCCGCGCGCCTGTAGGCATCCGCCAGGGGCACGAAGGAACGGCCCTGTCGATCCTCCGGAGAGTGGAAGCAGGAATAGAGCCTGCGAATCTCCCGCTCCAGCGACTGATCCAAAGGCGGGCTCCCGGAAAGAGGGAAGACTCCAGTCACCGCGCGCGGCTCGGAGACCGCACGCCGAATTCGCGAGAGGCGCTCGCGCGTCAACCGGGAAAGGTATGGAGCCGTTGCGAAGGGTGTCAACGGATCCCTTCCGGGCCCTCGCTTGAGAGCCGTCCCGTATTCTCGTAAATTGCCTCTTCTGCGGAAATTACCGCGATCACACCATTCTTGCCGGACCAGGACACGCCAGGAGACGCTTCGTCATGATGCGGACCATGCGGGACAACACGAAGTGGATCATGCTGATCACCATGCTCGCTTTCGCCGCGCTGATGGTCTTCGAGTGGGGCATGGACATTACCGGGCGCACCGCCGGGCTGAGCGAGCTGGGCGAGGTCGACGGCGTGCCCGTCCTGTACGACCAGTACCAGTTCACCTACCGCAGTCTCTACGAGCGGACGCAGCTGGCCCAGGAAGATGCCATCACCTCCGACCAGAACCTTGAAATCGAGGATGCGGCGTTCGATGAGGTCGTGACCCAGATCCTGATCCAGCGGGAACTCGAACGGCGCGGCATCCGGGTGAGCGACGACGAGATCCGTCAGGCGGCGCGCTTCAGCCCTCCGCCGCAGTTCCAGGGGCTCGAGGGCTTTCAGACCGAAGGCGTCTTCGACATGCAGAAGTACCAGGACTACCTCGCCACCGCTTCGGAGATCGCCCTGCTGGAGCTGGAAGCCTACTACCGCGACATCATCCCCCGCACCAAGCTCATGCGGCAGCTGAGCACGGGCATCTACCTTCCGGACGCCGCCCTCTGGTCGGCGTACAGGGACGAGAACGAACAGGTCGGAGTCCGCTACCTGTCGCTGGATCCGGCCACGCGCATCGGCGATGACGAGGTCGAGGTCAGCGATGCGGAGATCGCGGCCTACTACAGGGAGAACCGTGACGAGTTCGCGGTGCCCCCGAGGGCCACCGTGGTCGCCGTCGTCCTCGACAAGGATCCGACCGCCGCCGACACGGCCGCCGCGCGCGAGCGCGCCGGGGAGATACGGCAGGAGATCCTCGAGGGGGCCGACTTCGCCGAGTTGGCTCAGGAGGAATCGGCGGACGAGGGTTCGGCGGCGCTCGGCGGAGACCTCGGAACCTTCCCCCGCGGGATGATGGTGCCGGAATTCGATTCGGCGGCGTTCAGCGCGCCGCTGGAGACGGTTACGGAGCCTGTCGGCACCCAGTTCGGATGGCACCTCATCGAAGTGACGTCGCGCACCGCCGACTCCGTGAGCGCGCGCCACATCCTGGTTCCCGTGGAGCGGACCGACGCCTCGGAGATCGATCTGCTGACCACGGCCGATTCCCTCGAGGTGCTGGGCGAGAACCTCCCCCTCAGGGAGGCGGCGAGCGAGTTGGGCCTGGAGGCCGCGCCGGTCGACATCACCGAGGAGTTTCCCTTCGTCCTGGGTGCCGGCCAGGTGCGCGAGGGGTCCGAGTGGGCGTTTGAGGAAGCGGAGGAAGGAGACGTCAGCCCCGTGTTCGAGAACGCCGAGGCCTTCTACGCGCTGGAGCTGGTCGGCCGTCAGCCGGAGGGGGTGCTGCCGCTCGAACAGGCGCGCCCGGCCATCGAACGCACCCTGAGGCTGGAAAAGAAGGCCGAGCGTGCCCTGGCCCAGGCCGAAGGAGCCGCCGAGGGTGGGGGCACTCTGGAGCAGATCGCCGAGCGGCTGGAGGCCGACATCGAGGAATCCCCCCCGTTCTCACGCAGCGACTTCGTTCCCGGGCTCGGGCGGCAGAACGCGGTCATCGGGACCGCATTCGGTCTGGAGCCGGGTCAGTTGAGCGGCGTCGTGGAGGCCAACGGCCGCGCGTTCGTCATCGAGTTGACGGAACGGATTCCGGCCGACAGCACGACCTGGGAGGAGCAGAAGGTGGTGCAGCGCGCGATGATCGGAGGAACCCTGGGCCAGCAGCGGCTGGACCAGTGGATCACCAGCCTGCGTGAGCGCGCCCGCATCATTGACCGTCGCCGGGAGGTCTTCCGGGCCCAGGAAGAGGCCGCGAACCAGACGCAACTGCCGCTCGCGTTCTAGCCTGCGACGGCCCGGGCGGCCCCGTCCGCCGCAACGGGATCCTCCCTCAGGCAGTCGTCCCGGCTTCCGCGCCGGCTTCCGTTCGACTGCCGAGTTTACGCGGCTCTCCACCCTCTTCGGAACTCTCCGCGGGAGAAGGCGCGACCATCTTGGGCTGCTGAGGCGTCTTCAGCTCGCGCTCGATGTCCCGCACCGAACCCTTGAATTCACGAATCCCCTTGCCCAGGGACGAGCCGATTTCCGGGAGGCGCTTGGCGCCGAAGAGAAGCAAGAACACCAGGAAGATCAGGATGATCTCCCACATTCCAAGTCCGCTGAAACCCATGACAGCTCCCTCCCGCTGATGACCGGCGAAGCGTGCTGGTCCGTTCTGTGTGCTCGGTCAATCTAACTTATACAGGCGTCTCGCGCGCCGGGTCCTCCAGCAGTCCTGCTACAGCGGCTACAGCCAGGCGCGGACGATCGGCGCCACGATGCCGATTCCCGCCAGCGTGAGCACGTTGAAATGAAATGCCAGCGGCCCCAGCGTAATGTCAAGCGCAACCAGCCCCACGGAGACCGGTCCCAGGCTCGCCGTGACCGCCGCGGTAAGGAACTCCCGCGTCGCGCTCTCGGGCATGAACTGGGCGAGACGCGTAAGCAGGGCGCCCAGGATGAAGCCACCCACCAGGACCACCGCAAACCGGGAATACGATCGCCTTCGACCTTCAAGCAACTTAGCCAATTGACGGCCTCCGACCGCGGCGTTTCCGACCGCGGAGCTTGTTGAACGAATCTGCCTCTTCTGTTGTGCGCCCGGATCCTGGAGGTTTCATCGACGCCGATCGACCACGTAGGCGATCGAGGTGAGCAGCGCCTGTTTCGCGGGCCCCGGCTCCAGATCCTCGAGCGCCGCGGCCGCCCATTCGGCGTAGCGCTCCGCCCGCTCGCGCGCGTACTCGAGCCCGCCGAGTTCCTCCACCAGCTCGATGACCCCCGCGATCTCCTCGTCGGAAGGATCGCGGCTGGAAAAGAACCTGCGAATCCCCTGCCGTTCCCTGTCCCCGGCAACCTTCATCGCTCCGATCAGGGGTAGCGTAACCTTGCGCTGACGCAGGTCGTGGCCCGTGGGCTTGCCGGTCACCGCCTCGGTCCCGGTGTAATCCAGCAGGTCGTCGGCAATCTGAAACGCCATTCCGAGGTTGTGCCCAAAGCGCCTGAGCGCGGAGCACCGGGGACCCGAGCGGGTCGCCAGGGCGCCGATCTCGCAGGATGCGGCCATCAGGGATGCCGTCTTGGCCGCGATCAGGGCGTAGTAGTCCTCCTCGGAGAAGTCCAGGGCGTCGTAGGAGGTGAGCTGCCGCATCTCTCCGAGACTCATCTCGTTGGCGGCGACTGCCAGGCACCGGAGTACGTCCAGATTGCCGACCCGGGTCAGCTCGGTGACGGAGCGGCTGTACAGGTAGTCCCCCATGATGATCGCGACCTGGTGCGTCCACAGCGCGTTCACCGTCGGCAGGCCGCGGCGCAGCACGGAATGGTCCACGGCATCGTCGTGCACCAGGGTCGCGAGGTGCACCAGTTCGACCGCCGCCGCCAGAGTAACGGCGGGATCCCCGTCTCCCCCGCAGATCCGGTCCGCCAGGAGCACCAGGGTGGGGCGAAACATCTTGCCCCGCATGAGCAGGAGGTACTGGTTGACCTCGTCGGTCATTCCCAGATTCGCACGAACGATGCGCCGGAGCTCTTCGCGCACGCGCTCCAGATCCTCTCGCACCGGCTCCTGGATGTGGGCAAGCGTGGATGGGCTCGTGGTGACGGGTTGGGTCAACTACCTCTTTCCGGAAAAGGGTTAGCCGGGCGCGGGATCCGCCGACTCGTCGGCCGCCCTCCTCAGCGCCCGGCCGAGATCGCGCTCGCGCGCCTCGACATCCTGAAAGCCGATGTCGATCGCGAGGATCTTCCTGTAGAAGTCGTACGCCGCCTCGGGATTGCCGGACGCCTCCTGAGCGCGCCCCATATAGTAGTAGATTCCGAGGAAGTCGTCTTCGCTCCCGGAGGGCAGTTCGAGGGCCTTCGCCAGCGCGCCGACCGCGAGTTCGGGCTGACCGGCGTCGAGAAAACAGCGACCCAGCATCTCATGGGCCGCCGGGCTCGCAGGGTCCTCCCGGATGGCGTGTTGAAACTCGCCGATGGCCTCGTGGCCGAGCCCCATGGTCCGGTACGCGGTGCCCATGTCCTGATGGGTGCGCGCGTCCCCGGAAGGAAGGCTGCGGATCAACCGGGCTCTGAAACGCGACAACGCGGCCTTGAAGTCCTCGCCGGGTTCGACATTCTCGTCTGTCTCGGTCAGCCGGGTCGCCACCGAGCCCGACCCTTCGTCCAGGATCAGCGCCCTGAAGTCTACAAACCCGGAAGACGATTCGGACTCGCCGGCCGCCTCCCGGAGATCGGCGGGCGGCTCCGGGCCCTGGGGATCCCCGGACGGCCCCAGGCGCGCGTCGGCCGTCATGAACGGACCCCCGCGAGCAGAGACCCGCGCAGCCGGGACGCGTCGGGATCCACAAGCTTCAGGCGCGAGGCTGCCGCGGAAAGGACCACGGTCTCGGGGATGGTTCCGATGACCTCCGTCTGTGCGACGCGCCCACCCAGACGGTCCACCTCTGTTTCAATGGCTTCGAAGACGCGCATGGGCGGTGTGCTTTCCATGTCTTCCAGGTTCATGGAGATCTGAAATGCCTCGCTGGAGGGCAGATATAGCCCCAGAGCCCTCAACCCGACAAATCCTCCGCCGCTCTCGCGCAATCGGCCCGCGATTCCCTTCACCTGCTCCAACGATAACCCCGATACGCAGACATTCCACGCGAGGAGGGGCGGCCGGGCTCCGACACAGGTCGCGCCGGCGGTCGGATGAACACCCGGGTGGCCCCAGGACCGAGGCAGGATATCGGGCTCGCGGCCGATTGGGAATCGCTCCACCAGCGCCTCGAATCCCCCGGCCCGCAGAGAAGCCAGGGAGCGGCCGGCCCCGGCAGCTCCGTACAGGTACACGGGTATCCCCATCGTGGCGAGCGCCATCGCCACCCTGCGCGCGCTCGCGGCCGCGTCCTGCATGGCGAGGCCCCGGGCCGGGATGAACGGGAGCACGTCGAGCGCGCCCACGCGCGGGTGTACGCCCGCGTGCCTGCGCAAATCGATGGCCTCCACCGCCAGCCGCGCGACCGACAGAGCCGCCCGTTCCACGACAGGGGGAGAGCCCGCGAAGGAGATGACCGAACGATGGTGGTCCGGGTCGGCGGAACGGGCCAGCACTTCGGCGCCCTCGGAGGCGATGACCCGGGCGAACTCGCGAACCAGGGAGAGGTCGCGGCCTTCGCTGAAGTTGGGGACCGCTTCCAGGACCGGCGTCATGTCGCGATTATACCCCGGCGGCGGCACCCTCACAACCCGGGTCGGTCAGCGCGAACCCACCGTCCCCGCCTGCCCCGGGGGAAGGCTTCGTCCGGTGTCAGTTCCCGGTGCGAACCAGCACTGCGGGCACACGGTACTCCAGGCCCACATTGCCGGGCTGGAGCTGGTGAGCCCAGTCGAAGACCATCACCGCGCCTTCGTCCAGGTAGCCCTGGCTGGTAATCCGCACCGCGGCGTAGTGGTGCCCTGCCGCTCCCGAATAGCGAAGCACGTAGGTGGTCGCCGACAGAGCTTCGACCGCCCGGGTCGTGTAATCCCCCGAGGGCGCGGTGGTCACGTCGATGCATCCGGCGTCGCTTCCGGGTCCGCACTTGAGCTGGCTGGTGGAAAAGACCCGGTTGTGGATCTCGGCGCCCGGTCCGGGAACCAGCCACCAACCGGACCCGTCCTGTTCGAGCCGGAAGTGGCGGTCGGGCGCATCCCCGTGAACGATGGGGCCATCCTGTTCGTTGGGCGGAAAGCGAAAGCCCGAAGACGACGGCGCGTCGAGGTAGGAGTAGATCAGCTCCCCGTGATGGTCGGGCCGCGGCGTCGCGCTCGCCATCGAACTGCCGGCGCTCTCGTGCCCCTGGTCGTCAAGGGCGGAAACGAAGTAGCTGTAGGTCTCGCCGTTGTTCGCCCGCAGGTCGAGGAACCCCTCGGAGTCCGTCTCGCCCAGGAGGAAGGTGTCCCCGTCCTCGAGGTAGACCCTGTAGTGAGAGAAATCCGCGGCGGCGCGCGCGTCGTCACTCCAGGTGAGGAAGACGGATCCATCCAGCGCCGTCGCCAGGACGGTGACCGGCACCGCGGGAGGATCCGGCATCGGAACGGCGACCTCGACCAGGCGGCTGGAAGGCGTCTCCAGTCCCGAGGCCCCGACCGCCGCCACGTAGTACTCGTAGGTTACGCCCGCCGCCACGTTGGCGTCGCGGTACTCGCAGGCGCCTTCCGCGCAGCTGCTCACCTCCGCGATGAGAAAGTAGTCCGGGTCGGTGATGCGCCGGGAGTAGACGCGGAAGGACTCACCGCTCCAGCCGCCCGCCAGGGTCCACGTGACGGTGACCACCCCCGCGAAGTAGTGGGCATCCAGCGCGCGCGGCGCAGCCGGGGGATCGTCCAGACTGATCAGCACCCCGTCCTCGTCGCACGCCGTCAGGGCGCCCAGCAGGAGGAGGGCCTGCAAGCGGCGGGCACATCGTCCAACCGCATACCCGTGACCGAACATCGGCACCTCCTCGTGGCATCGCCGGGAGCATCGCAGGCGTCTTCGCCCATCAACTCCGATCAGCCTGCACGAGGTGTGCCACAGCGCCGGCATCCGGGAACGTGAGTCCATGGGGAGACGGGCTCACCCACGCTCTCCCGCACGCGCCACGCCCGCGCGGGTCGTGCGCTCAGCGAAACCGGCCCTCCGCGGAGTCGAAACGGTCGTACTGCTGGTAGTCGAACTTCAGGTCGCGATTGTCGCTCAGCGCCACCTCGAAGCGGAACGCCCAGTTGCCGGTGACCGTGCGCCTGAAGTCGAAGTTGGCCTCCCAGCGATGCAACTGGCGCGTGAAGGTGAGCATGTGGTCGCTGAAGGACCCCAGCTCCACGTCGTAGGAGGTGCGCCAGCTCGCGCGCCACAGCTCGGTGGGCTCGAACCGCACATTGAGCTGAACCATCTGCCGCGCCAGGTCGGCTTCGCGCGGCCGCTGTAGCGAATAGGAGACACTGGCGTCCCACCCGCCGCCCCTCGAACGCCCCTGAGCGCTCGGCCTGCCGAAGTCGCGCGAGGTGTCGCCGAAGCCGGGCACGACCTGGCTTTCGTCGAGGCCGCTGGCCGCCGTGAACGGATCCACCTCATCGAGCGGCTCCTCCTCTTCCGGTTCCGGCTCCGAAGCCGTCTCTCCGTCGCCTCCGAGACCGATCAGGCCTCCGATCCAGCGCAGCGGCGGAGAAGCCGCGTTCAGGGAGAAGGAGAGATCGACCCCGGAGAGATGGGGTGCGAACTTCCGTCCCTCCCCGCCCTGGCCGCCGTCCTCGAACAGAAGGTGCTCCATGGAGATCTGCAGTCCGCGCAGAAAGTCCGAGCTGATGCTGTTGGAGAGGGTGGTGGTCGTGAAGCCATCCGTGAACTGGCCGAGAGAGTCCGCGCGCACGAAGTCGTAGTTGACCGCGCTGGTCTGCAGCGCCAGCAACTGAACGATCTCCGCGCGCTCCCGGCGCCGCGGTTCGCCGGTGAGGTCCGGAGGAGCGTCCTCCTCGCCCTCTTCCGCCGAGTCCTCGGTTTCCCGCTTCGCTTCGAAGGTCTGGTTCAGCCGGATCCGCATCTCGTTCTTCGCGCGGAATTCCCCTCGGCCGAAAACGGCATTCTGGAGGTCCGTCTGCGTCACCGCGGGTGCGTAGGAATAGTCGAAGCCGGGCGAGAGCTTGTGGCGGATGGCGGAGAAGCCCCCCACGCCCGGCCAGAGCCCGTAGAGATCGGTCTTCAGCCCGGCGCCGAAGGAGAGGCGGGTGGGCGCGGAAACCAGCGACCCCGCCTCCGGAATCTTGTTCGTCTGAAGCGAGCGGCCCGACATGGACAGGTTGGGGGTGAGGGTGGTGGTCCCGACGAGGCGCTGCTGGTAGCTGAGCGTCTGGGACCAGGTGAGGTCGGTGCTGCTCAGGTCCACGCGCTCCGGGAAGGCGCTGTCGGCAGAGGGCGCGACCACATTGCCGAACCAGGCCTCGAGCCGGTCGGCCGCAGCCAGGCCGGCGTCGGGAGCGAGGACCTCCAGCCCGTCCCTGGTCACCGCCTCGTTGAAGCTGAGGCTGTGCGACAGGGAGAGCGCGCCCAGGCTCAGGCTCGACGACAGGCCCCCGCGCGTGTTCTGCTTGTCCGCCAGGCTCTCCTTGAAGTCGCCCGGCGGCTGATCCAGCCGATCCTCGATGCTGCGCGTGTAGTTCCCGCTCCCGGTCCAGATGATGTTGTTGTACCAGTTCGCCCGCGACGACGGGGCGGAGAAGAAGGTGATGGGCGACAGCGAGAGGTTGGCGGAGGGCAGCGTGAGCGACACCCGGTCGTCGGAGAGGAACTGGCGGCGGTTGGCGCTCATGGAGACGTTGCCCCAGTCGAAGCGCCGGTTGATCCCGCCCTGCGAGTCGATCGACTGCGTGACCTCGCGCGGGTCGAAGGAATTCTGGCGCACGAAGTCGGTGGACGAGGCGTAGCTCGACCGGATCTCGAAGCGGGTACGCTCGTCGAGCTCCCAGTTGTGGGAGGTGCTGAAGGCGAGCGTGGTGCTCCCGTCCTCCCGCCAGAAGTTGCGGAAGTTCATGTTGCCGCGCAGAAACTGCCGCAGCCAGTTGTAGTTCAGGGTCCCGGTCACGCCCACGTAGTTGTCGGCCCACCAGTCCATCGCCACCGATGCGTCGGCGTAGTCGCTGATGGCCCAGTAATAACCCAGGTTCGAGATTCGCCGGCTGTAGCCCGCCGAGCTGCGCACGATGTCGTTCACGCCGAAGCGGGGTGTCAGGATGCCGCTGGCCCGTCCGCGCTCGATGCTCTGGAACATGAAGGGGAACCAGAAGACGGGAACGTCGGCGAAGTAGAGCTTGACCGACCTCGCCACCAGCACGTTGCCGGCCACGATCTTGATCTCGCTGGTGTCGAAATGGTAGTGGGGATGCTCGAGATCGCAGGTGGTGAAGCCGACGTGCGCCCCGTGGACGATCTCGGACGTCACCGAGGGCAGATCGCCGTTCACGATCCAGGGACTGCCCGATTCCGCGAACCGGGTGCGCGCGCTGTAGGCGGTGCCGCGGCGGCTGTCCAGGCTGTAGATCATGGACGTGCTGTTGAGGGGTTCGCCCTCGCGCCCGGTGAACACCGAGGCGCCCTCGGTCCAGATCAGGCTCGTGGAGTCGTCCATGGTGATGGAGGAGTCGGCCTCCAGCTGCATGCGCTCCGCACCTTCCCGGAAGAATCGCGCGCGCGCGTCCGTGTTGCCGTAGAGGATCACCTCGCCGCTCGACCCGAACTCGAGCCCGGTTCCCTCGTACTGGCTGGCCTGGTATCCCGGAAGCGAGAGCAGGGCGTTGAGCACGGAGTCCGGACCGGGGGCGATCGGCCGAGGGGGCCGTTCGGTCGAATCGGGCAGTTCCCGAAGCGAGTCCGGAAGCGGCGGGGCGGCCAGGCGCTCGAGCAGCTGGAGAACCTGTACCCGGACGGAGTCGACGACCGTGGTCGTGTCGGGCGACTGCGGCGGGGCAACCGGGTCCGGGACCTGCTGGCCGTGCGCCGGCAGCGGCAGGCCCGCCGCGAGGGCCAGAACCAGAGCGGGCACCAGGCGCCGCAGCCGGGGGTGCGGGTGCGGGTCCGGCGCCTGGCCGCGCTGGAACGGGAGAGCCGCCGGGACGTCACGACGGGTCATGGCCTACCCCGCCTGAACGGAGTCCGGCGGCGGGTCGGCCGCGGCTGCGATCCTCTCCTCCCGCTTCCGGTAGATCATGACCGAGAGCAGGATCGAGAACTCGTACAGGATAATGAGCGGCACCATCATGAGCACGGTCACCATGATGACGTCGCCCGGGGAGATGAGCGCCGCGAGGATGGTGATCAGCAGGATGGCGTGTCTACGCTTGTTGCGCAGGAACGCGGGAGTCACCAAGCCCAGCACACTCAGGATCATGACCACGACCGGCAGTTCGAAGATGACGCCGAACGCGACCAGGAGCTGAATGGTAAACCCGAAGTAGTATTGTGCGGTGTAGGCGGGAACCATGATGTCCGACTGGAATCCCGTGAGAAACTCCAAGCTGATCGGCAGGGCGATGTAGTAGGCCATCAGGACGCCGAGGATGAAGAGCACGAGCCCCATGTAGAGGGACGGCACGATGACACGCTTCTCCTGCTTCTTGAGCGCCGGCGACAGGAAAGACCAGAGGTGATAGACGACGATCGGGAAGACGAGGATGACCCCCACCAGGATTCCGAACTTGATCGTGATGAAGAAGGCGTCCGTAGGTCTCAGATTGATGAGCATCTGGTCCTCGCCGAACTGCGCCTGGTAGGGCTGGAGAAGTATGTCCAGGGCGCCGCCGTAGTGGACGAGCATGAACCCGACCACGGCACCGATCGCAATCGCCAGCAGGCTCCACAGGATACGCCAGCGAAGCTCCTCGAGGTGGTCGAGAAAGGGCATCTCTCCGGCAGGGTTCGGGGTTTTGCTGGGCATGCGATGACACTCCGCGGGTTACGGCCCGACCGATGATCGCGGAAAGATAATGACTCGGCGGCGGCGGAATGGCACCGGCAGCCGGCCTCCGCCGACGTTCCGCGCGCGCGTCAGATCGGAAGCTCGACCTGGTCCCTGGCCCGAAGGCTGCGTTCCCGCCGGAGGTTCAGGTCCGCGATCATCTCTTGGAACTCTTGGATATCCTGGAAGTTCCTGTAGACGGACGCGAAGCGGACGTAGGCAACCCGGTCCAGCGGCTTGAGCGCTTCCATCACCATCTCGCCGATGCGCGAACTCCGGACCTCACCGCCCCCTTCCACGGTGAGCGTGTACTGGATGTTCCCGGCGATGGCGTCGATGGTGGAAGGGGAAACGGGGCGCTTGGCACAGGCCACCTGAATGCTGCGCACGAGTTTCGCGCGTTCGAAGTCCTCGGAGTCGCCACGGGTCTTAAGGACCCTCAGGGGCCGCTCCTGGATGTACTCGTAGGTCGTGAATCGGCCACCGCACTCCTTGCATTCCCGGCGGCGGCGAACAGCCTGTCCCTGCCCGGTCGAGCGCGTATCGACCACGTGATTCTCGCGGCTGCCACAGTGAGGACACCGCATCCCGCACCTCCCGGAGGGAACTCCGCTGGCGGGCAGCGCCGGTCGACCCGACAGCCATCTCGCGGCCCGCCGGTGACCGGCCGCTCCCCGGACCCGTCTAGGGGATTTCCTGAAGTTTCTGCTGCGCGAGTTCCGCGACGTTGGAGTCCGGGAACCCGCCGATCACCCGTTCAAGCAGGTTGCGCGCCTCTTCGGTGTCTCCGAGCTCGTCGTGGAGAAGCGCGGCACGGTAGAGCGCCTCCGGAACCCTCGGGGAGTCCGGGTACATCATGGGTACGCGCATGAACCCCTCGATCGCGTCCTCGAGGCGTTCCTCCTGCAGGTCGAGGTCGGAAAGGAAGAAGGTCGCGTCCCCGGCGAGTTCGTGATTCGGGTAGGTGGCGAGGAACTCGTCGAAAGCGCGGCGCGCCGTGACGTTCGAGCCCCGGTTGTACATCAGCAGGGCCGCCTCGAAATGCGCGTCGGGCCCTTCGACATCCTCCAACGGAAGCCCGACGTCGGCCGAGTCCTGAACGACGACCGGGGCCCGCTGCATCATTTCGACCTGGTCGCGCAGGGAGGCCAGGGCTCGCTGGCTCTGGCCCTCGACCTCGACGAGGATCAGCATCTGCTGGAGGAGTTCATCGAGCCGCTGCAGCACCTCGCGGCGCAACTCCAGATAGAGACCGGTCTGGCCTGAAAGGGTGTCCTGGCTGGCACGAACCAGCGACTCGAACCCCGCCAGTTCCCTCGCCTGGCGGTCGGCGAGCGCGCCCACCTCCTCCTGCAGAACGCGGATGTCCCCCTTGGTGGCGCACCCCGCACCCGCCAGCACCCCGATCAGGGCGATCAGGAAGACATGTCGCGGCACGGCGGTCGTATCCCGACGCACGTACCCGGCCAGGCCGATTCCGGGTGGGGCGACTACCGGTCGCCGCCCGGAACCTGGATCTGATTGCCTCCGGCCGTGATCACGAACTCGTCGCGCCGGTTCTGCGCCCAGGACTCTTCGTTGCTGCCCATCTCGCGGGGCTGTTCTTCGCCGTAGGAACGAACGTCGAAGCGGGATTCGGCGAGCCCGGCATTGACGAAGAACTGGCGCACCGCTTCGGCGCGCCGGCTGCCCAGGGCCAGATTGTACTCCGAGGATCCGCGCTCGTCCGCGTGTCCCTCGATGCGAAGCTGGACCGCGGGGCTCGCGCGCAGTACGCGGAGCTTGCGCTGGAGCACGCCTTCGGCGTCGCTGCGAATCTCCGCCATGTCGAAGTCGAAGAAGACCATCGCGGTGAGGGCCTCGCGCGCGGCTTCAAGCGCGGCGGCACGGCGAGCCTCCTCTTC
The DNA here is from genome assembly GCA_965202805.1 of Longimicrobiales bacterium. Lineage (GTDB taxonomy): Bacteria > Gemmatimonadota > Gemmatimonadetes > Longimicrobiales > Gaopeijiaceae > BD2-11. Next base: position 3,814,865 of record OZ241869.1, on the reverse strand, counting down.
GGCCGCCCTGCGGGCCGCCTCTTCCGCCGCTCTGCGAGCCGCGTCGATCGAATCCTGGTTCGGGCCTTCCTCGACGGGCGGCGGTGGGGGAGGAGGAATCTCCTCCTGTCCGCACGAGGCGACGAAAAGTCCGGCCGCGACGACGGATATGATGAGACTGCGGTGCAACATCGCTACTCCTGGAATATGGGGGTCGGTGTCGAGTACCAAGCATGCGCCCGAATTAGCCATATACCTACGAAATCGGACGCCCGCGCGCAACATCCCCGGGGGGGCCTGCTCACGCATGGCGGATCGCCGGCTCAGTTCTCCCGGGTCGGGGGCTGGCTGGAAGCCAGACTGGGCGACCAGTCGGGCACGCGCGGCCTCACGCCCGCGAGCACGGGACGGATCCTGCCGCTGACGGTGTCTACGACGAAGAGCCCGAATCCCCAGTCCCGTTCTCCGACGAAGACCAGGTGCCGGCCGTCGGGCGCCCAGCTGGGATCCTCGTTGTTGCCCTCGTAGGTGAGCTGCAGCAGCCGTTGTCCCTGTGCCGCCACATCGGCGATGAGGATGTGGTAGCTGCCCCGGCGATAACGGCCGTGGAACGCGACCCGGTCGCCGGAGGGGGCCCAGTCCGGCGAGGTATAGTAGCCGCCCTGCCCGTAGAGGTAGGGGGATACCAGATCCGGGCGGCCGCCGGCCTCGGCCGGCATCACGTAGATCTGCGGGATCGCGAGGCCCAGCCGATTGGAGTTGAAGGCCAGGCGCCTGCCGTCCGGCGAAAACGAGGGCGACAGATCGTTCCAGCGCCCCCCGGTGAGGCGCCAGAGGCAGCAGTTCTCCCGGACGCGCCAGGAAAAGAGACCGCTCTCGGCGCCGTCTGCCAGGGAAAAGAGAATCTCCTCCCCGTTCGGGTGATACACCGGCGTCATGGGCTGCCCGGTGCGATTGAACTCGATGACCCGTGTCTGCCTCGTGGCCAGTTCCATCTCGTGGATGGCCGGATCCCCGCTTGCGAACGACAGAAAGGCCAGGCGGGAGCCGTCCGGGGACCACGAACAGGACATGGTGAGGGAGTTGAAGCTGGTGAGCCGCCGCAGGTTCTCGCCGTCCGAGTCGACCACGTAGAGTTCCTGGGAACCGGAGGCCGATTCCATGGAAAAGCAGATCCGGCTGGCGGCCATCCCGGGCTCGCCGGTAATCCATCGGACGACATCGTCGGAGATCGCGTGGATCGCCATGCGGAAGTCCTCCGCGTCGGGGCGCGGAAGCGAAAAGCGAGCCCGTTCCCTGACTTCCGAGAAGACGACGTCGTGAAGTTCCAGGACCAGCACGAAGCGGTTGCCCAGCCCCTCGACCTGTCCGGTCACGAGCCAGTCGGCGCCGAACTGGTCCCACAGGCCGTAGTCCACCGCTCCGCCGCCGGGCGCGAGCGGAATCGAGTCCATCATCTCGAACCGGTCGCTGTAGCGCAGGTCGCGGGCGATCACGGCTTCGACCCGGGGCGCGACCGTCAGACCGCCGAAGCGGCCCGTGAAGGGGCTGATCGCCAGGGTGGGCACATAGCTCTCGTAGACCACCCCCAGGTGGCGAACCGTTCCCGGGATGGTGTCGACCTGGGCAGCCGCCTGGCCGGCGCTGGTCGCCAGCGCGAGCGCCAGGAGCACCGTGCTTCCTCGCAGGGCCTGCCCGGCCCTGGCCGGGGCACGGCGCAGGATGTCGCTTGCAGTCCGGAAGGCGGTCCTCATATGGCGCTCCTCTCTAATTTACCGGAGCCGACTCTTGACGGTCCGGTGATGCCGGCGGCCGGCGGCGCGCCGGGCTGAACGTGAACCGGAACGGCGCGTGTTCAAGCCCCATCTCCGGCGGCAGCGGACCAAAGCGTCCACCTCCGGCGCATTCGACGGCCTCCTGGACGGCCAGATTGAAGACGACGCTCCCCGATGTCTCGGAAATGCGCACCGTCGTGTCGATCACCCTGCCCTCCCGGTCGAGCACGAAGTCCACCGAAGCGGTCAGATCGGCTCTCCCCGGCGGACGGAAGCAGCGCCGCATCTGCCGCTGCATGTTGGCGTAGTACTGTGGAAAATCCCGTTCCACGCCCCTCATGCGGACATCCAGATCGTCCGTGCCGGTGTTGGGTTCGTCCAGGGGAGCCGGCTCCGCTTCATCCTCCACCGGCCGAATCTCCGGTTCCGGGTCGGGGGCGTCGGGGCGCGGTTCGGGCTCGGGCTCGGGTTCGTCTTCCAGTACCGCTGCCGTTTCCTCCTCCGGAAGCGGCTCGGGCTCGGGGGTGTCGACGGTGAGCTCCTCCTCCTCGGGAGCCGGGGCGGGTTCGACCTCGGCAGCGGGCGCGGGCATGGCGACCAGTTCCAGCTGAATGGTCACGAGCTGTACCGGCTCGGGCGGCATGTTGGTCGCCACGACCAGCATCAGGAAGAAGCCATGGAGGCCAACCGAGAAGAAGACCGGGGATCGACCCGGTCCGCCCCTTCGCCTTCGCGCGCTTCGGCCCACCGCCACTCCCCGTGCTATCGGCTCGCGTCGGGCTCGGCCACGATCGCGAAGCCGATTCCCTCCTGTCGCGCCAGGTCCTGGACCTTCGCGAACACCCGCACCATATCGCCATGGTACGCAAGGGAGTCACCCCGAATGTAGATCTGCCCCACGTTCCGCGCGTTCACCGCCTGGGCAAGCACGCCCTCGAGGTTCTCGTAGGGCACGACCGTCTCGGAGAGCCGGATCTCCCCGTTGGCGAGAACGTCGAGGATCAGGGGCTCCTCGTCCGCGGTCAGGGGAGCCACGTCGGCGCGCGGCACGCCCACCTCGATGCCCCCCTGCAGGATGGGGGCCGTGATGATGAAGATCACCAGCAGCGTGAAGGCGACATCCACGAGGGAGGTCACGTTGATCTCCGCGCGCAGCGGCAGATCCTCGCGGCGTCCCCGGGCCCGGCTGTCGTGGCTCAAACGTGGCCCTCCCGGGCGAGCGTCCCGATGAACTCGCTGGAGAACCCCTCAAGCTCGCCCGTGACCAGGTTCAACCGCGAAACATAGTAGTTGTAGGCGATGACCGCGGGGATGGCGACGAAGAGCCCGGTAACGGTGGTCACCAGCGCCTCCGCCACCCCCGGGGCCACGGCGGCGATGTTCGCCGAGCCGCTCGCGGTGATCCCCCGGAAGGTGTTCATGATGCCGATCACGGTTCCCATCAGTCCCAGCAGGGGCGAGATGGAGCCGATGACCGCGAGCCAGGTGAGGCCGTGGGCAAGGTCGTCGCGCTCGTCGGATTCCTCCTTCTGCAGCACCATCCGAAGCGTCTCCAGCTCGACCTGGGTCAATCCCTCCCTTGCGGGCACGCCTTCGCGCAGCGCCCCCGGCCGCAACTCGCTGAAGAAGTTCACCCCGTGTCGGAAGAGACGGCCGTAGGGGGATTCCGGAAGGGCCAGGATCGCGGTATAGGCCTCCTCGAGCCCCCGCGCATTGGACACCGCGTCCAGGAAGTGGTTTCCCTGGGTCCGCACCTGACGAAACTGGAGGTACTTCCAGCCGATCACGTACCAGCTCGCCAGGGAAAACACCCCGAGCACGGCCAGCACCACAAGGGTGGGCGCGCTCGCCCCGACGACCATGTCCAGCAAGGTTGCCGGGGGGCGGCTCTGCAGCGCAAGGATCCCGACCACGGTCATTGAGGTTCAGTCCTCCGGCTCTTCAGGGTGACGGGGGCCGGGAATGGACAGCGGCCCGGGCGTTGGCGAAATCCGGGACACACTACCCCCGCTCGCTCCGCGGGATCCTGGCGTGTCCGGGCCCGGCGATCACGGTCCGGCACCGCCGGCTCTCCAGGGACGCAGGTACTCCGGCTCCCACGCGCGCGCGTCTTCCACGGGTGGCCCGGGCATGAGCGTGAAGAGGCGGGCGAGCCCTTCGGCGGTGGGCAGTCCGACCGGGGGCGGGACAACACGCCAGCCGCGCCGCCCGATCGCCGCCGCGTGGCGAAATGCGCCGTCGCCCGTGAAGACCGCGCCTTCCGGGACGGACGAGGACAACACTTCGCCCAGGCGCGTGGCGGTCGGAGGGACCAGGACATCGACGGAGGCGGGGCCCACCCGGAAGCAGCCCGCGTACACCCGGTCGCCGCGCGCGTCGAAGAGGACGTAGCAGGGAGTGCCGGGCTCGGGAGGCTCCACCGCCCGGTCCTCCTGTCCCTTGCGCCATCCGGCCGGTCCGGACCAGCCGGCGGGCAGCCACACCCCTTCCGAAGCCGCGGCGGCCGCCAGGCTGGAGTAGCTCCATATCGGCACACCGCATCCCTCCGTCAGCCCCTTGGCGGTCGCCGCCGCCACGCGCACGCCGGTAAAGGACCCCGGGCCACTTCCCACGACGATGGCCGCCAGATCACCCAGCTGGGCGCCCGAGGCCACGAGCACGCCCCGAATGGCGGGCAACAGGCGGGCGGCGTGCCGGCGCGGACTGCGCAGGAAGGCGCGCGCGAGCACCGTGCCGTTCGCGGTCACGATGACCGACCCCAGGCGCGACGAGGTGTCGAAGGCGAGAATCATGCGGCTGCGTTCGTTCATCGATTCGGCAACCCGGGCGGGTTTCCCCTGCGCAGGACCTCCACCGCGCGCACGGTGGCGCCGGGTGCAGGCGCGTTCAGGGAGATCTCCCAGCGGTCCCCGGGAAGAACGGCGCGCGCTCTCTCGGGCCATTCGACGATCACGATCTCACCCCTGCCGCCCAGCTCGAACCAGCCCAGTTCCGCGAGTTCGGACTCGTCGTTCAGACGATACAGATCCATGTGCACGATGGTTCGTCCCCTCACGCCCGGATAACGGAAGACCAGGTTGAAGGTCGGCGAGGGCACGGCCCCGCGCACCCCGGCTCCCCGGGCGACCGCCCTTGCAAGGACCGACTTCCCGGCGCCCACCGGTCCGCGCAGCATGAGAAACACCGGAGGCCTGACCGAGGACCCGATGCGCTTCCCCCAACGCGCCAACTCCTCCTCGCTCAGCACCATCTGCGGCTCGGCCACCGGGACTCCCGCGGTGTCGGGGGGCATCGCGTTCACCTCTTCGCGCCCTCGCCTTCGAGCGACACGCGGAGTTCGAACAACCGGTCCCGCAGCATCGCGGCCCGCTCGAACTCGAGCGCGTCCGAGGCCCGGTTCATCTCCTCCTCCAGAATCTTCACGTATTCTTCGCGGTTGACTTCGTCCGAATAGCCCGGCTGCGGTTCGGCCACCAGGGCGGCCGGCTTCTCGCGCGCATCCGCCACGCGGGTGCTGAACTCGATCTCCTCCACGCTCTTCACGATGGTTTCCGGGGTGATCCGATGTTCCCTGTTGTAGGCCATCTGAATCTCGCGTCGCCGATTGGTCTCATCGAGGCACCTCGCCATCGATTCGGTGATGGTGTCGGCATACAGGATCGCCGTGCCGCGGACGTTGCGGGCGGCCCGGCCGATGGTCTGGATCAGCGAACGGGCATCGCGCAGGAATCCCTCCTTGTCGGCGTCGAGAATGGCGACAAGGGACACCTCCGGCAGATCGAGACCCTCGCGCAGCAGGTTGATGCCCACCAGCACGTCGATTGCGCCGAGCCGCAGGGCGCGCAGGATGTCCACACGGTCGATGGTGTTGATCTCCGAGTGCATGTAGCGGACCCGCACCCCCAGCGACTGCAGGTACTCGGAGAGGTCCTCCGCCATGCGCTTGGTGAGGGTGGTGACCAGGATGCGTTCCCCGCGGGCGGCCCGCTCGTGGATCTCGGCGAGCAGATCGTCGACCTGGCCGCGCACCGGACGCACCTCCACCTCCGGGTCGACCAGCCCGGTGGGGCGGATGATCTGTTCCACCACGACGCCCCGTGACAGCCCCAGTTCCATGTCGCCGGGGGTGGCCGAGACGAAGATCGCCTGATCCAGAACGGATTCCCACTCGTCGTACCGGAGCGGCCGATTGTCGAGCGCGCTGGGCAGCCGAAAGCCGAACTCGACCAGGGTATCCTTGCGCGCCTTGTCGCCGTTGAACATCCCGCGGATCTGCGGGAGGGACACGTGCGACTCGTCGACGATGGTGAGGAAACGGTCCGGGAAGTAGTCCAGGAGGCAGGACGGCCGTTCCCCCGCCTCGCGACGGCTGATGAAGCGCGAGTAGTTCTCGATGCCGGGGCAGGTGCCCACCTCGAGCATCATTTCGATGTCGAAGTTGGTGCGGGATTCGAGCCGCTGCGCCTCCAGCAGCTTGCCCGCCCTGCGAAAGCGGTGCAGTTGATCGGCCAGTTCGTCGCGGATCAGGGGCACCGCCTCCTCCAGGGTGCGCCGGTGCGTGACATAATGGCTGGCGGGATAGATGGCGGTGCGGTTCAGGGATACGATGCCATCCCCCGTGAGGGGCTCGAAACGGGTGATCCGCTCGATTTCGTCCCCCCACAGCTCGATGCGGATACCCTGCTCCTCATAGGCGGGGAGAATCTCCACGGTGTCGCCCCGGACCCTGAAGGTGCCGCGCTCGAACGCGAAGTCGTTGCGGCTGTATTGGATGTCGACCAACGCCCGCAGCAGCTCGTCGCGCGGCACGACCTCTCCGACGCGGACTTCCAGCATGAGGGAACGGTAGTCGGCCGGATTGCCGAGGCCGTAGATGCAGGAAACCGACGCCACCACGATGACGTCGTCCCGCTCGAACAGGGAGGAAGTGGACCGGAGACGCAGCCGGTCGATGTCCTCGTTGATGCTTGCGTCCTTCTCGATGTAGGTGTCCGTGGAGGGGACGTACGCTTCCGGCTGGTAATAGTCGTAGTAGGAGACGAAATACTCGACCGCATTGACGGGGAAGAGCGCCTTCAGCTCCCCGTAGAGCTGGGCCGCCAGAGTCTTGTTGTGGGACATCACGAGCGTGGGACGACCCTGGCTCTGGATGACGTGCGCCATGGTGAGGGTCTTCCCGGTGCCGGTCGCCCCCAGCAGCGTCTGGAAGCGGGTTCCGCCCTCCAGCGCGGCGGACAGCTCCCCGATCGCCGAAGGCTGGTCTCCCGCGGGACGGAAGGAAGAGTGAATCTCGAAGCTGGGCACGACCTCAGGCCTCGGTCCTTTCCGCCTCGCCCCTGCTCTCGCGCCGCTCCACCGTGAGCACGCCCTTCACCTGGTTCACGGCCTTGAGCACCTTTTCCAGGTGGGACCGGTCCTCCACCTCCACCACGAACTCGCCGGTCATGCCGGCCTTGTCCGACCGGACGTCCGCGTTCTGAATGTTGGTCCCGGTGTTGGTGATGGCCTTGGCGATGTCCGACAGGAGTCCCCGGCGGTCCACGGCCCGGGCGTGAATCTTCACCATCCGGGTATCTCCCTTCTCCGCCGTCCATCGGATCTCGACCCTGCGTTCCGGGTCCTGGGACAGATAGAGCACGTTGGCGCAGTCGGCCCGGTGGATCGAGATGCCGCGGCCGACGGTGATGTAGCCGATGACGTCGTCGCCCGGCACGGGCTGACAGCACTGGGAGTAGCGCACCATCAGGTTGTCCACGCCCTGGATGCGCACGCCCTTGCTGGAAGGACGTATCCTGGCGGCGATGCGCCGCAGGGTGGAGGGGGGCTGCTGGAGGCCGGGAGTCGTCTCCCGGTCCGGGAAGAGCGCCTTGAGCACGGCCGCCGGACCCACGTCCCCGCGCCCCAGCGCCGCCTGCAACTGGTCGAAGTCGGGATAGCCCAGTTGTGCGGCCGCGTGAACCTTCGCGTCGTCGCCCGGCTTTGGCAGCCGTCGCTTGCGCAGCTCCTGCTTCAGGAAATCGACACCCAGCTGGAGCGCGGAGGCGAATTCCTCCTTGCGGATCCAGCGGCGGATCTGCCCGCGCGCCCGTGAAGTCTTCACGAACGCGAGCCAGTCCCGGTTGGGGCGCTGCTTCGGGTTCTTGATGATCTCGACCGTGTCCCCGTTCTTCAGCTTGCGCGAAAGTGGGGCGATGCGTCCGTTCACCCGGGCGCCGGCGCAATGCGTTCCGATTGCGCTGTGGACGGAATACGCGAAGTCGATCGGGGTGGCCCCGACCGGAAGCTGCTTGACCTCGCCCCTGGGGGTGAAGACGAAGATTTCCCCCTGGAAGAGGTCCATGCGGAGGAACTCCATGAATTCCTCCGGCTCGCTGGTGTCCTTCTGCCACTCGAGCACCTGGCGGAACCACGACAGAGCTTCTCCGACCTCGTCCTTCCTGGCGGACCCGCCTTCCTTGTAGCGCCAGTGCGCGGCGATCCCCTGCTCCGCGGTCAGGTGCATCGCTTCGGTGCGGATCTGGATCTCGTAGCGGCGCCCGCGCGGACCGAACACGGTCGTGTGCAGGGACTGGTACATGTTGGACTTCGGTGTTGCGATATAGTCGCGGAAGCGCTCCTGCACCGGAGTCCAGCGGTTGTGGATGACCCCGAGCGCCGCATAGCAGTGCTGCACCGAGTCCGTAATCACGCGCAGCGCGAGCAGGTCCTGGATGTCCTCGAAGGGAAGATCGTTGGCGCGGATCTTCTTGTGGATGGACCACAGGTGCTTCGGCCGGCCCGTCACGTCCACGAGAGGGATGCCGGCCTCTGTCAGCATGTCCACCAGCGGACGCTTCATTTCCATGATCTGGCGCTCACGCTCCCGCCGGCGCTGCTGAATCTTCTTCTTGAGCCGGTTGTATTCGTCGGGTTCGAGGAACTTGAAGGCCAGATCCTCGAGTTCCCACTTGATGGCGGCCAGGCCAAGGCGATGGGCGATGGGGGCATAGATGTTGCGCGTCTCCAGCGCGATGCGTCTTTGCTTGGCCGGTCGCAGGTGCTCGAGCGTTCGCATGTTGTGGAGCCGGTCGGCGAGCTTGATGAGGATGACGCGGGCGTCCTGGACCATCGACACCAGCAGCTTGCGGTAGTTCTCGACCTGCCGTTCCGCATTCGACCGGAAGCGGACCCTCCCGATCTTCGTCACCCCGTCGACGATGCCCGCCACTTCGGCGCCGAACTGGGCCTCCACATCGGTCAGGTCGACGGCGGTGTCCTCCACGACGTCGTGGATCAGGCCCGCGGTCAGGGAGGCGGTATCCAGACGAAGCTCCGCCAGGATGGTGGCGACGCCGATTGCGTGGGTGACGTAGCTGGCACCGGAGGCGCGCCGCTGGCCCGCGTGTGCCTCGGCTGCGAGCCCGTGCGCCCTCTCGATCTGGCTGACGTCCAGGCGGTCGGCGTACGCCTCTATGGCCGGAGCAAGGTCCGCGGGCAGTTTCTGCACCGCGTTCCTGGCAATCGTGGCAGTCGAAGTCGCCATCGTGACCCTGCAAAACGAAAAAGCGGCGTATCGTCGGTCTCGAGCGATGCCCGACCCGTCAACATAATCGCCCGCCGCAGTATCCGCAGGGACCGGGCGTTGCGCGCAACCGAACGCAGCCGGCAACCCCGTCGGGCTCCGGAGGGTTCGCTACATCAAGCCGTCCTGGGCCAGGGAACGAAACGCCTCACCGGCGATGATCACATGGTCGAGCACGGGGATCCCGACCGTGCGACCGGCCGCCGACAGCTGCCGGGTGACCTCGCGGTCTTCCGCGGAAGGCGACGGGTTTCCGGAGGGATGGTTGTGCACCAGAATGACCGCTGCCGCGCTCTCCACGATCGCCTCCCGCAACACCTCGCGCGGATGGATGAGAGAGGCGTCCAGGATTCCGCGCGTGATCAGCACCTCGCGCAGCACGCCGTGCTGGCTGTTGAGCAGAAGAGCGTGAAACTCCTCGTGGCGCAGATCGCGCAACCGGGGAGCCATGCGCGCATAGATGTCGCCGGGCCCGCGAATCGGGTCCCGGGGGGCAAGGCGCTCCCGGACGCCCCGCCGACCCAGTTCCAGCGCCGCCAACACACGGGCGGCGGTCGCCCCCCCTACACCGGCGACGCCCTCCAGGAGCCCGGCCGGAGCCGATCCCATGCGCGCCAGCGATCCTCCGCAACGCTGCAGCAGGGCGTCCGCCACATCCATTGCGCTCGCGCCCCGGCTTCCAGTCCCGACCACGAGGGAGAGCAGCTCGCGCGTCGCCAGCCCATGGACGCCCACTTCCCGGAGGCGTTCGCGCGGACGGTCGCCGCGCGGCCATTCGCGCATCGGGCGCCGGGTTTTCAGGTGGCGCGCCCCTGGCAGCACTTCTTGTATTTCTTCCCCGAGCCGCAGGGACAGGGATCGTTGCGCCCCGGGCGGGCCTCGACGGTGACCGGCCGTTGCTTGCGCGCCTCCCCGCGGTTGGTCGCCAGCGTGGCTACGTCGGTTGCGGGACCGGTTGCGGCGCGCGCGCTGCGGGCGATTCCGGTCGCGTCGACCCGTCCGGGCCCACCCGGCCGGCGCGAGACCGGGCTCGACGGCCGTGCCCGGGTCGTCGCGGCCGATGTCTCCTGCGGGCCAGTGTAGGTGAGGCGCTGTCCCCCGATCGGCCGGCGCCGTGCCATCGGCTGCTGCTCGACCCGCGCCCGCAGGATGAGCGACGCCAGTGTCTTGCGCAGATCGTGCATGAGGTCCACGAACATGTCGTAGGCCTCTTTCTTGTATTCGACCAGCGGGTCCTTCTGGCCCCAGCTGCGATAGGAGATGGAGGCCTTGAGGTGGTCGAGGTCGTACAGGTGATCCTTCCACTTCTGGTCGATCACCGACAGCATGATGTAGGAGGTGACGCGCTCCGCCGTCTCGCCGAATCCCTCCAGTTTGCGCTGGAAGGCGTCCCTTCCGGCCTCGAGGACCATCGCCGCCACGTCGTCATGGTCCAGATCCGGGGCTGACTCGTCCCCGTCGGGCAGGTCGCTCACGAGCACCAGGAATTCGAGCAGCAGACGGCGCTTGAGTCCCGCCAGGTCCCACTCCTCCTCGGCGGCGGAAGCGGGCACATACTCGTCCAGCGTGCTTCCCAGGGCGTACTCGATCATTTCCCAGATCTCGCCCTTGAGATCCTCTCCTCCCTCCAGCGCGAACAGGCGCAGGTCGTAGATCACCTCGCGCTGCTGGTTCATGACATCGTCGTAGTCGAGAAGCCGCTTGCGCGCCTCGAAGTTGTTCCCCTCCACCCGCATCTGGGCCCTGCCGATCGAGCGGGTGACCAGAGGGTGCGCGATCACCTCGCCTTCTTCGGCACCGAGCTTCTCCATGGCGCCCGCCACCCGATCCGACATGAACAGACGCATCAGGTCGTCTTCGAGCGACAGGAAGAACTGCGAGCTTCCCGGATCCCCCTGGCGTCCGGCGCGTCCCCTGAGCTGGCGGTCGATGCGGCGCGAGTCGTGCCGCGCCGATCCGAGGATGTGGAGGCCGCCGATCTCGACGAGGAAGTCGTCGGGCTTCTTCTGCAGATCCACCGTCACCCGGCGGGGATCGACCGGATAGAGTTCCTCCAGGTCGAGCCCGCGGGCGCGCGCCCAGCCTGCGGTGCGCGCGTCCCTGACCCCGTCGCCCAGTTTGATGTCGGTGCCGCGGCCGGCCATGTTGGTGGCGATGGTCACCGCCCCCGGGCGCCCCGCCTCGGCCACGATCTCCGCCTCGCGCAGGTGCTGCTTGGCGTTGAGCACGTTGTGGCGGATGCCGCGCCGCTTGAGCATGCGCGAGAGCGTCTCCGAGACATCCACATTCGTTGTACCGACCAGCACCGGCAGTTCCAGCCGGTTGAGATGCCGGATCTCGTCCATGAGCGCGTTGTACTTCTCGCGCACGGTCCGGAAGATGAGGTCGTCACGGTCGTCACGGACCACCGGCCGGTTGGTCGGGATCACCATCACGTCCAGGCCGTAGATCTGGTGGAATTCGTTTTCCTCCGTCTCCGCGGTTCCCGTCATGCCGGCCAGCTTGTCATACATGCGGAAATAGTTCTGGATGGTGATGGTGGCGAGCGTCTGGGTCTCGCCCCGCACCTCCACGCCCTCCTTCGCCTCCACCGCCTGGTGCAGGCCGTCGCTCCACCGCCGGCCCGGCATCTGGCGTCCGGTGAACTCGTCCACGATCACCACCGCGCCGCTCTCGCCGAGGATGTACTGCTCGTTGCGATGATAGAGGGCGTATGCCTTCAGCAACTGGTGAATGACGTGGATCTTCTGGCTCTTGGTCGCGTACTCGTCCTCGAGCGCCTGAATGCGTTCCCGGCGCTCGTCCACCGAGATCGTCTCGTCCTCCTCGAGCTCCCCCATCTCCTCGGAGAGATCCGGTACCACGAAGGCGTCGGGATCTCCCGGGGACAGCGTGTCCAGCCCCTTGTCCGAGAGGTGCACGTTGTGCCCCTTCTCATCCATCGCGAACAGCAGCAGCTCGTCGAGCTCGTGCAGGCGCTTCTCGCGCATGTAGTCGCCTTCGACCTTCTGCACCAGCTTCTGAATCCCGGGATCCTCGGCGAAGAGCTTGAGCAGACGCTTGTTCTTCGGCGTCCCGCGCTTGACCGCCAGCAGGCTTTCGCCGGCGGCGTGTTCGTTGCCTGCCTCCAGCTCGCGGTTTGCCGCGGCCACCAGCTGCCCGGTGATCTTCGACTGCTGCCGATAGAGCCTTCCCACCAGCGGCGCCATCTGCTTGAACGGCGTCGAGGTGTCGCGCCCCACGGGTCCGGAAATGATCAGCGGCGTCCGCGCCTCGTCGATGAGGATCGAGTCCACCTCGTCGATGATGGCGAAGGGATGGCCCCGCTGTACCCGCTGCGCCAGGTCGTGCACCATGTTGTCGCGCAGGTAGTCGAACCCGAACTCGTTGTTGGTCCCGTAGGTGATGTCCGCCAGGTATGCCTGCCGGCGCTCCTCCGACCCGGGCTGGTGCTCGTCGATCACATCCGTGGTGAGGCCCAGCGATTCGTAGATGTAGCCCATCCACTGGGCGTCGCGGCGGGCCAGATACGAGTTGACGGTGACGAGGTGCGCTCCCCGCCCGGCGAGGGCGTTCAGGTAGAGCGGCATCGTCGCCACCAGGGTCTTGCCTTCACCGGTGGCCATCTCGGCGGCCTTCCCCCGGTGGAGCGCGATCGCCCCGATCAGCTGGACATCGTAGGGGACCATGTCCCAGACCAGGTCGTGCCCGGTCACCCGCACCGTCGATCCGACGAGCCTCCGGCACGCCTCCTTCACGACGGCGAACGCCTCGGGAAGAATGTCGTCGAGAGCTTCCTCGAGTTCGCCGAGATAGTCCTTTTCGAGGTCGGTGATCCTGAGGCCCAGGCCCTCCCGCTCGGATGGATCCCGGGACCGGCTCTTGCGTTCACGAAGGGTCTGCGCCTGGTCGAGAACGGGACCCACTCGTTCCTGGATACGCGCACGGAACTCGTCGGTCTTCCCTCGCAGCTCATCCCGGGAAAGCCCCGACAGCCCCTCGAATGCCTCGTTGATCTCGTCGACCAGGGGCTGGAGCTTCCGCGCCTCCCTGGCGTGCCGATCTCCGAATACCTTCCTGGCGAATGCCTTGATCATCGTTCCGTCCAGCGCGTCACGCGCGTCATGACATGCCGGTGACCAGCTCCGGCTGCCCTTCCCGACGCCATTCCCCCGGCCGCGGTGTACGCGGGTTCCGTGTGTCGGTAAAGCCCCTCCCGCTCCACGATGGCGCGGACCGCGTCGGACACCAGATACCGAAGCCGGGCTCCTTCGCTGAATCGGGCCCGGATCGCGCTCGACGAGACGTCGATCCGGGTGACGGGCAACTGGTCGTGTTCCACCCCGGGAGACGCGACCCGTCCGAAGGAGTCGCCACCTGGCACCATGACCACGACCCGCGCCAGTCGCGCGATCTCGTCGGGCTCCCGCCAGCTGGGGAAGGCGGCCGCCTGATCGGGGCCGATCAGCAGGAAGAGGCGGGTTGCGGGATCGGCCGCCACCAGCTCCCGCAGCGTGTCGACCGTATAGGACATGCCCGTCCGCACAACCTCCCGGTCGCTGACCCGAAAGCGTTCGTCGTTCGCAACCGACGCCCTGGTCATCTCGAGGCGAAGCTCGGGGGAGGTCAGTCGCCACGAGCGCTTGTGCGGAGGACGCCCGCAGGGAATCCAGACGACGCGCCGCACGGGAAGGGCGTCGAAGGCGTCCTGTGCTACCGCCAGGTGCCCGAGGTGTGGCGGGTCGAAGGTTCCCCCGAAGAGCGCGATGCCTCCGGAGGCACGCTCATCCGACATCGCGGATCTCCTCCGCCTCGGATGAGTCCGGGTATCGGTCGAGCAGCCTCTGGCGCGCCTCGGCCGCCTCTTCCTCGTATTCGAGCCGCTGGTAGGTGCGATAGATGAAGAGCAGGGCCGCCGGCGCCGCGTTCGTATCGGGAAAGCCCTCGAGCGCCTGCTCGAAGTAGATGAGCCCCGAATCCAGCAGGCCGCGCCGGAAGTAGAACTCGCCCCGGCCGACATCCCGCCACGCGAGTTTCTCCATCATGACGTCGCGGATCGAATCGGCTTCCGCGGCCGCCGGTGTTCCCGGGTAGTCGAGTGTCACCGCCTGACAGGACGACAGCGCCTGCACCGTATACTGCTGGTCCCGGTCGAGGATCGGTGACAGACGCGAGTGCGAGCGGCACAGCCCCAGCGCGGCGTCGGTCATGAGCTCGTGGGTCGGATACGTGCTCGAAAAACGGACGAATTCGGAGTTGGCGGTGATGTAGTCCCCCTTGTTCAGGTAGGCCTGCGCCAGCAGCATGCGGGCCTCGGCCATCTGGTCGAAGCCCGGTGCTCCCTGCACCAGCCTTTCGAGCGCCGTCACGGCTTCATCCCAGTCTTCGCGGTCGAACGCCTCCTGCGAATACTCGAGGAGCTGAGAGGCGGTCAATCCGAAATAGGGCGGAGTGGACCTGCAGGCGGCAAACAGGCCCAGGACCAGTGCGGACAATACCAGGGTCCGCCCGCTGCCGTACGCACGACTCCTGCCCATCACCGACCCCTGTTTGTCCCGAATGACACCAATGCCGATTCCCTCACTGAAGGATCGCGAAATAAGGCGGGCGCGTCCATGAACCGATGCCTCATCCTGCGCGGAAAAAGTCCCGAATCGCGCGCGCCACCCGTGCTGCACCGTCAGCCCCCAACTCCGGGAACACGGGAAGGCTGAGCACTTCATGGCACGCGGCTTCGGCTGCAGGGAGATCTCCGGGGCGATATCCGAGTTCCGAAAAACACGGCTGCAGGTGGAGTGGTCGCGGGTAGTACAGCCCGGTCTCCAGTCCTCTCCGGCGCAGGTGGTCCCGGAGCCTGTCCCTCTCGCGCGCGCGAATCGTGTACTGATGGTAGGTGTGGAAGTTCCCCGAGAGAACCCGCGGGCGGCGGACGCCCGGGACGCCGGCAAGCATCTCATCGTATATCGCGGCGTTCGCCCTGCGGGACTTCGTCCAGTCGGTCAGCCGGGACAGCTTCGCGTGCAGCACCGCAGCCTGCAGGGAATCCAGGCGGCTGTTGACGCCGACCGCGTCGTAGCTCCCGTCGCTCACCCTTCCGTGCGCACGCAGTCTGCGCAGCCGCCGCGCGAGCATGTCGTCGTCGGTGACGATCATGCCGCCGTCACCGTACCCTCCCAGGTTCTTGGTGGGAAAGAAGCTGATGGTTCCCGCCCTTCCCGAAGCTCCCGCGCACGCGATCCCTCCTCCGGGCGTCTGCTGCCGGGCATCGAGCGCCTGGGCCGCGTCCTCGACCACGCGGGCACCCCGTGCGTGCGCGAGCTCGAGCAATTCGGCCATGGGCGCCATCTGTCCGAACAGATGCACCGGCAGCACGACGCGGGTGCGATCGCTCCAGCACGCGCGCACCGTATCCGCATTCATGTTGAAGGTCTCCGGGTCCACATCGCAGAAGACCGGGCGCAGGCCGGCGTTCCACACCGCTCCGGCGGTCCCGAAGAAGGTAAAGGCCGGCACGATCACCTCGTCGGAGCGACCGAGCCCGAGTGCGCGCAGCACGAGCCAGATGGCGTCGGTGCCGTTGGCGCATCCGACCGCGTGACGCACGCCGACCCGTTCCGCCACGGCTCTCTCCAACGCCCCGACCGCCGGTCCAAGCACGAACCTCTGGCTTTCGACCACGTCGGCCATGGCGCGGTCGATCTCCGTCCGCATGGTGTCGTACTGCGCCGGCAGGTCGATCAGCGGAATACGTGTCAGCACGCCCACTCGAGGTCTTCCGGCCAACCCGGCGGGCCGCCTTCCGGGCCCTCCTCTCCCTCCATCACTCCACGACGCTGTTCATCGCCGGAGGACACCCCGAAGCGCAGCCGGTCGATCCACTCCTCGGCCCGGCGGGCGAGTGCCCTGGACGCCGACGGATCCTCCCGCGCCGCTCCTCTGAAGGCATCCACGGCCTCTTCGCAGCGGGCGAAGGAGACCAGCAGTTCACCCATCTCATAATGGGCCCGGGCCAGGTGGGTCCGCGGTTCGCCGCGAGCCACGGTTTCCTGGATCAGGGTCAGCGCCCCCTCATGGTCGCCGTCCTCACGGAATTCCTGCGCCAGATCGTAGGAGCACTTGCCGATGTGCCACCCGGCATCGCGCTGCTGCGGTGTCGGTACGGCCTCCACAAACTGCCGGTAGAAGGCGAGAGCGGCCTCGCAGGCTCCCACTTCTTCGTAGGCGAGGGCGGCTTCGTACAGCACCTCCGGGACCGAATCCCCCGAGAGCGCGCGCTGAAAGAAGACAAGAGCGCGCGCGTGCTCGCCGTTGGCCGCGTAGTGTGAAGCCAGGGGGAAGGCCAGACGCGCAAAGTTGATGTCCGGGTCGAGTTCCGCGGCAGCCTCCAGCGCCGATGCAAGGGCGAAGCGGTCCGCCTGCTGCTGGGCCGTGCGGGCCAGGCGAACCAGGTCGGAGACCGCCTGGTCGACCAGGTCGGGCTCGACATCGATGGCGCGCCGGTAGGCCTGTCTGGCCTCGTCCACTCGCCCCAGACGGGCGTAGGCATGCGCCACCCGCAGATGCGCATCCCCGGAGTTGGCCCCGCGGCGGACCGCCAGCCGGTACTCGGCGAGCGCTTCCTCGTAGTCGCCGTGCGCCCAGGCCTGGTCACCGCGCAGGGTGGCGCCGTCCTCCGCTGCGCCGGACACGCAGGCGGACACCGCCAATCCGATCAGGCAACCCCGCAGGAGCCATCCTTTGACCTTGTCCCTCCCGTGCTCAAGCATGCGTCCCCTACCGGGCTCGCGCCCCACAGGTTCCGGGACGCAGGCCGCGTCGCGCCGGGCAGGGCGGTTACGCGAGGCCACCCTTCAGGATCCACCCCACCCCGCGGCGGGAAGCTGCCCGCGCCTTCGTTCCCGCAGTGGCGTTGCGGGCGTCCACCAGCACCTTCGACTTCGCGACGATTTCGCGCATGTCGAAGCAGGAGTGGTCGGTAAGGATCAACACCACGTCCGCCTTGCCCAGCAGCGAAGGCGTCAGCGCGACCGATTCGCGCAGTCCGGTCCGCTCGTCGTTGAGGGACGGCACATGGGGATCGTGGTAGAGGACGCGGGCGCCCGCTTCCTCCAGCAGCTCGATGATGTAGAGCGCCGGAGATTCCCGTACGTCGTCGATGTCCTTCTTGTACGCGACTCCCAGAATCACCACGGTGGAATCCCTGACCGCGCTGCCCTCGGCGTTCAGCGCGTCGCGAACCTGATCGACGACGAAGCGCGGCATGCTCGCGTTGATCTCCGACGCCAGTTCGATGAAGCGCGTGCGGAAATCGAGCGTGCGCATCTTCCAGGACAGATAGTGGGGATCGACGGGGATGCAGTGTCCCCCGAGGCCGGGACCCGGGACGAAGCGCATGAACCCGAAGGGCTTGGTGGCGGCCGCCTCGACCACCTCCCAGATGTCCACGCCCAGTCGATCGGCGATAAGGGCGGTCTCGTTCACCAGCCCGATGTTCACGGCTCGGAAGGTGTTCTCCAGGATCTTGCTGAGTTCAGCCACCTCCGCGCTCGACACCGGCACCATGCGGTCGATGAAGCGGCTGTAGAACGCCTCTCCGGCCGCCGTGCACCGGGAAGTCACGCCCCCGATCACCTTGGGCGTGTTGCGCGTCGTCCAGACCTGGTTCCCCGGATCCACCCGCTCCGGAGAAAAACAGAGGAAGAAGTCCTCCCCCACCACCAGGCCGCTCTTCGCCAGTTCTCCGAGCACTACCTCCCGGGTCGTGCCGGGATAGGTGGTGGACTCCAGCACGACCAGCTGGCCGGGTCGCAAGCCCGCGGCAACCGAGGACGCGGCCGCCAGGATGAAGGAGATGTCGGGATCGCGGGTCTTCGACAACGGAGTCGGGACGCTGATCGCGATGACATCGCACTCGGGAAGGCGCGACATGTCCGCGGTCGCGCGGAGCACGCCTTCCCCCGTGAGCGCAGCCAGGCGACTCGAGGGCACGTCGCCGATATGGCTCGCGCCCGCGTTGATCCCGTTCACGACGGACTCGTCGACATCGAAGCCGATGACGCGTATCCCGGCTTCGCCGACGATGGCGGCAAGGGGCAGTCCAACGTAACCGAGCCCGACCACTCCCATGGTGAAGTCGCCGGAACGGAAGTGCTCCGGCATCGGGTCCCGCGTGTGGTCGTTCATGCCCCGGATCCGGACTTCCGGACCGCCCCGACCGGGCGCTCGGGGGAAGGGAACCCGGTCAGGCTTTCGCGCGCGACCGCAGGCGCGGCGCCTTCCTGACCATTCCGGCGGAAATGCAACGGGTGCACACGCGGACCTTTCGGCGCCGTCCGCTGTCGTCGAGGACGCGCACGGTCTGGAGGTTCGGAAGCCACCGGCGCCGGCTCTTGTTGTGGGCGTGGCTCACGTTGTTGCCGGTCGCCGGCCGCTTGTCGCACAGTTTACATACTTTCGCCATCTGCTCGCCTGATCCGTTCACCGCCGAAGCGGAACCTCTCGTTGTCCTGTGGTCGCGCGACCGCCCCTTGCGGCGCGCGCGCCAAGGGCTACTCGGAACCGCCTCCCGGCGGCGCAGACTCCTCCGCCCCGGTCTCCTCCGCCTCCGGCGCACTCGGCTCGAAGTGGACCAGTTCCAGGAAAATGTCCGCGAATTCGGCCTCCAGGCGGCCCGTCGGGGTGTTCTCGAACGCTCCCTGGCCCTCCCAGGCATCCAGCGTGCTGTCGTTCATGATGCGCAGCGTACCCACCACGAAACTGGCGGTCTCACCGGAAGAAACCGTCACCGGCACGGAATCGCCGGTCAACTCCGGTCCCATCTTGACGAAGAAATTCTCCTCGTTGGGCAGCTGGGTCCAGAAGGCCTGGTCACCCACGCGGCTGACCACGGTGACGTCCGGGACCCGCAGGAGCGCCCCCTCGAACTGCAGCGGGTTCGTCTCCAGCGACGACGCGGTGATGGGGATGGCGTCGGCGAACGGATCCTCCTCGGGGGCGGTCACCACTGCGGTGGTCGTCCCGACCGCCGTAACGTTGAGCCAGTAGAGAAACCCCGCGATGCCCAGGAAGGCCACGATCATGAGTGGAAGTGCCGCCTTTTCGGCCGCGCCCCGGCGTGATCCGAGATCGAGCATGGTCCGGTGCCCCCGCGTTTGAAGTTAGTCTCGTTCCACGAGTTCGATGAGAGCCATCTCGGCCGCATCGCCCCTGCGGTGGCGCAGCTTGAGGATGCGCGTATACCCGCCGGGACGGCGGGCAAAACCCGGAGCGATCTCGTCGAACAACATTCCCTGAACATCTCGATCCGCGATCTTTCGCGCAACGAGCCTGCGGGCGTGGAGATCGCCCCGCTTGGCGAGCGTAATCAGGCGCTCCGCGTAGGGGCGGAGTTCCTTCGCCTTCGCGGTCGTGGTTTCGATTCTGCCGTGCCGGAAAAGCGCGGTCGCCATGTTGCGCAGAACCGCCCGCCGATGGCTGGCGGTCCGAGAGAGGTTGCGTCCGGTTTTGCGATGGCGCATGAGTCTTCGAGGTTCAGTCGCCGCTGTCCGGCAGCGGATGGATGCTAGTCACCGGACGGTTCCCCGGAACCGGAGGCGGCCTCTTTCTCGGCCAGGAACCACTCACCGTCCGGGCCGGTCGTCAGCGGCATTCCGAGTTCGATGGAGTGTTCGTCCAGGAATGCGAGGAGTTCCTCCATCGACTTCTGTCCGAAATTGTCGATGTTGAGGACCTGCTTTTCGGTGCGTCGCACGAGGTCGCCAAGCGTGCGGAGGTTTTCCTTCTGCAGCGAGTTGCGCGATCGCACCGAGATCTCGGTCACTTCCTCGATGGGACGCGAAAGCTGCATGCGGATGCGCGCGGGCAACGGGACCGTCCCGGGGGCGGCTGGCTCGGGAGCCCCGTTGGCGCTGAAGCTCAGCATGTACTCGAGGTACCTGCGCACCAGCGCGGCGGCGTTGGCCATCGCCTGCTCGGGACGAACGGATCCGTCGGTTTCCACTCTGAACGAAAGCCGGTCGAAGTCCGTGCGCTCGCCGACCCGGGTCTCCTCGACCGTGAAGTTCGCGCGGCGCACGGGATTGTAGATCGCATCGATCGGCACCAGGTCGACGGGGGATCCCTCCGAACGGGGATGCTGGTCGGAGAGCACGAAACCACGCCCCTTGTTGACGTAGAGCTCCATGCTCAGGCTGCGGTCCCCCTCGAGCGTGAGAATGTGCTGGTCCGGATCCAGTACCTCAACGGAGGGCGGCGCGTTGATGTCGGCCACCGTAACCGGTCCCGAAGCGTCGACGTGAACGGTGAGCTTGGCGTCGTCCACATCTTCGTCGAGGGTGAGCACGAGCGCCTTCAGGTTCTGAATGACCTGATGCACATCCTCCACCACACCCTGGATGGTCTGGTGTTCGTGCACCACGCCCTCTATGCGGAACGCCCATATGGCCGCGCCCCGCAGCGACGAAACCAGAGCTCGGCGGACGGAATTTCCCAGCGTGTAGCCATAGCCGCGTTCGAGCGGCTGAATGACGAACTCCGCTGTCTTTCCGTCGTCGCTGTAGCCCGTCACCTCGACGTGCTCGGGAAGTACCAGCCCGGTCAGATCGATCTCCACGCGCCCCTCCGTGGCATATTCGGCAACATCCGTTGGATGAATGGGAAATCAACCCCCGGATTGCTTCCGGAAGTCTGACTCACTTCGAGTACAGCTCCACGATCAACTGCTCCTGGACGGCCATCGGCACGTCCTGGCGGGTCGGGAGCCGCAGCACTCGCCCGACCCGCGTCTTCTCGTCGACGGCCAGCCATTCGGGGGTGTCGGGACGGACGCGCGATGCGAGGCTGGCCTGAACCGGCACCAGATCGCGCGACCTGGCCTTGATGGCGATATCGTCGCCGCTGTCCACCGCATAGCTGGGCACGTCCACGATGCGGCCGTTGACCTCGACGTGGCGATGACGGACCAGCTGGCGCGCCTGGCTGCGACTCGCGGCAAAGCCGAGCCGGAAGACGACGTTGTCCAGCCGCCGCTCGAGGGCCACCAGCAGGTTCTCCCCGGTCACGCCCGACTGGTGTGCCGCCCTGTTGAACAGGTTGCGGAACTGCCTCTCGTGCAGCCCGTAGATTCGCTTGGTCTTCTGCTTTTCGCGCAACTGGACCGCGTAGTCGGAGCGTTTCCGGCGACGCGCCTGTGCGGGACCGTGCTGGCCGGGCGGGTATGCCCTGCGCTCGATCGGACATTTTTCCGTGTAGCACTTCAAGCCCTTCAGGAAGAGCTTCTGCCCTTCCCGACGGCAAAGCTTGCAAACAGGTCCGGTGTACCGCGCCATCCGTTTCCCTTCCTATACCCGGCGCTTCTTGGGCGGCCGACAACCGTTGTGTGGCAACGGGGTCACATCTTCGATCGCCATGATGTGCAGCCCGGCCGCGTAGAGAGCCTGTATCGCGGACTCGCGGCCCGACCCGGGCCCCTGCACGCGCACGCTTACGCGCCGGACCCCGAGGCTCACGGCTTCCCGCCCGGCCTGCTCGGCGGCAACGGTGGCGGCGAAGGGGGTCGACTTCTTGGAGCCCTTGAACCCCGCCTTGCCGGCGCTCGACCAGACGACCGTATTCCCCGCCTTATCGGTGATGGTGATGATCGTGTTGTTGAAGGTCGCCTTGATGTGCGCCACGCCTTCAGCTTCGACAACCTTCTTCGCACGCCGGACTCGAGCCGGCTTTCGTCCCTTTGCCACGCGCGTCTTTCCTCGGCTCTATTTCCTGGGAGCCTTCTTCTTGCCGGCGATGGCCCGCCGGCGGCCCTTGTGGGTGCGGGCGTTCGTGTGCGTCCTCTGCCCTCGCACCGGCAGTCCCCGGCGATGACGCAATCCGCGGTAGCAGCCGATGTCCATCAGTCGCTTGATGTTCATCGACACCTCGGTCCTGAGCGCGCCCTCGACCTTCAACTCCGTTTCGATCTGCCTGCGCAGCCGGCTGACATCCTCGTCACTGAGGTTGAAGGTGCGCCTGTCGGGATCCACGCCGGTCGCGTCCAGAATCTCCCTGGCGCGCGTGGGGCCGACCCCGTAGATGTAGGTGAGCGCGACTTCGACGCGCTTGTTTCGCGGAAGATCGACGCCTGCGATTCGTGCCACGGCTCGCGTTCCGAAACTCGGGAGATTCCTAACCCTGCCGCTGCTTGCAGCGGGGGTTGCGTGCGCAGATGACGCGGACGACACCGCGCCTGCGGATCACCTTGCAGTGCTCGCAGAGGGCCTTCACGCTGCTCCGTACCTTCATTTCGGCTGCTCCCTGGCGGTGTGGTGGTCTGCTTCACTGCATAGAAATCGAAAGATAACCGAAAGCCTGTTTCGACTCAATGGCGATCCCGTCATGGCGATTCCGTCACGCGGAGGCAGGCACCGCGCGCGGGGCGGCGGTCAGCACCCTTGCTCCCCTTTCGGTGACGGCTACCGTGTGCTCGAAGTGGGCGGAGCGCGAACCGTCGCTGGTGACCACGGTCCATCCGTCGTCGAGCGTGCGGATGGACGCGGTCCCGGCACTGAGCATGGGTTCGATCGCGAGAACCATCCCGCCGAGCAGGCGCGGACCCTGGCCGGGACGTCCGAAGTTGGGCACCTGGGGCGCTTCGTGCACCTCCCGCCCCACTCCGTGGCCGACCAGGTCGCGGACGACGGCGAGTCCGGTACCACGGACCGTGGCCTCCACGGCCGCGCCGATGTCGCCGACGTGGTTTCCCGGCACGGCGGCCGAGATCGCCCGATCCAGCGCCTTTCTCGTGACCTCCAGCAGCCGGCGGGTCGCCGCGTCCACCTCCCCTACCGTGAACGTGCTCGCCGAATCCGAGCACCACCCGTTGAGCTTGACGCCCACATCCAGCGAAAGAATGTCACCGTCCGCGAGAATGCGGCGCGGGCTGGGAATCCCGTGCACGACTTCCGCATTGGTCGAGGTGCACACGGCGCCGGGGAAGCCGTACAGTCCCTTGAACGCCGGAATCGCGCCGTCGTGGGAGCGGATGAAATCCTCGCACAGGCGGTCGAGTTCGGCCGTCGTGACCCCGGGGCGCACAACATCCTCCAGCACGCCCAGGAGTTCGCCGATGATGGCTCCGCCCCGCGCGATTTCGGCGATCTCGGATTCGCTCTTCAGTCGGATCACGTCGTTCCGTTGGACCTCCGTTCGGACTCGCCTGCCGATATTCGCCGCAAGACCGCCCGCACCGACCCATACGTTTCTTCGATGCCCTGCGTGCCGTCCAGGCGCGCCACGACCGGCCCGTTCTCCTCGTAGTACGCGACTATGGGTTCCGTCTGCGCCCCGTAGACCCGAAGGCGGCGGAGTATGGTCTGTGGACGATCGTCCTTCCGATGGATCAGAGCCTCTCCGGTCTCGTCGCAGACACCGTCCACGCGCGGAGGATCGTCGTGAATGTTGTAGATCCGCCCGTTCGGGCTGATGCGGCGCCCGCCGATTCTGCGCAGTACCACCTGCTCGGGCACGTCCAGCACGACGACACCCTCCACAGCCCGTCCGGTGCGCGCGAGCGCCTCGTCCAGTGCCCGCGCCTGGGGAAGCGTACGCGGAAAGCCGTCGAAGAGAATCGGCGCATCCGCGGGAAGTCCCTCGAGGGTCTCCTCCACCAGCGCGACGATCACCTCGTCCGGAACCAGTTCCCCCGCGTCCATGTAGCGCCGGGCCTCCTCACCCAGTTCGGTGCCCGCCTGGCGCGCGGCGCGGAGCAGATCCCCGGTGGCGATCTTGCGAAAGCCCACGTCGCGGATGAGTTTCGCGCTCTGCGTGCCCTTGCCGGCACCGGGGGGACCCAGGAAAACGGCGATCATGGTTCTTGCCGCAGACCTCGGGCAGCCC
Source organism: Longimicrobiales bacterium (assembly GCA_965202805.1). Classification (GTDB taxonomy): domain Bacteria; phylum Gemmatimonadota; class Gemmatimonadetes; order Longimicrobiales; family Gaopeijiaceae; genus BD2-11. Next base: position 3,790,679 of record OZ241869.1, on the reverse strand, counting down.
TCAGACGGGGCCCATCAGACGTAGCGCCCACGGCCCCGCATCTTGACCCGTCCCTTCTTCATGAAGCCGTCGTAGTGGCGAAGAAGCAGGTGTTGCTGGGCCTGCTGGACGGTGTCCAGACCCACCCCGACCACGATCAGCAGGCTGGTGCCCCCGAAGAAGAAGCTCTGGATGTTGAACCAGTCGAAGATCCAGAAGGGCAGCAGCGCGATGATGGCAAGATAGATCGAGCCCGGAAGGGTGATGCGCGTCAGGATCCTGTCGATGTACTCGGCGGTGCGCGCGCCCGGCTTCACCCCGGGGATGAACGCCCCCTGCTTCTTCAGGTTCTCCGCCAGATCCACGGGGTTGAAGATGATGGCTGTGTAGAAGTAGGTGAAGAAGAGGATCAGGAGGGAGTAACTCCCGTAGTAGAGCCAGGTCCCGGGCTGGAACAGGTCCGAGATCTCGCGCAGAAAGCCGGCGCTCGAGAAGGCCGCGAGCGTGCCCGGCACGATGATGAACGACTGTGCGAAGATGATCGGCATGACGCCCGCCGAATTCACGCGCAGCGGAACGAAGCTCTTCTGCCCTTCGCGGATACGCCCGCGCCCCATCACCTTGCGTGGTATCTGAACCGGGATCTTGCGGGCCGCCATGGTCATTGCCACCACCCCCGCGGTGACCCCCACGACCACGGCCCCGAGCGCGGCAAGGCCGACCACGCTGATCTCTCCGACCACGAACGACTCCCAGGTCCGGCCGATCGCCGCCGGGAATCCCTCGATGATGGAGAAGAAGATCAGCAGCGACATGCCGTTGCCGATGCCGTGTTCCGTAATCTGCTCTCCCAGCCACATGACGAACACGGCGCCTACGGTGAGCGCAATGACGGTGGTGAACATGAACAGCAGGCCGGGGGTCCGCACCGCGCCGGGAATGCTGGACAGGAACACCGCGTAGCCGTAGGCCTGGATGATGGACAGCACGACCGTCGTGTAGCGCGTCCACTGGGTGAGCTTCTTGCGCCCCTGCTCTCCTTCCTTCTGCAGCTTCTCGACCGTGGGAACCACGGCGGAGAGCAGCTGGAACATGATCGAGGCCGAGATATAGGGCATGATGCCGAGCGCCAGGATCGTGGCCCGGCTGAGGCCACCCCCCACGAACATGTCGTAGATCCCGAACAGCGTATTGCTCAGCTGCCCGAACTGCTGCCGCAGGATGTTCACATCGAGGCCGGGCACGGTGATGTGCGCCCCCAGCCTGTAGACGAGAAGGATGAACAGCGTGAAGAGGATCTTCTGCTTCAGTTCCGGGACCCGGAACAGATTGGGAATCGGGTTGGCCATCCTTTACCTTGTCTCGCGGTTTGACGTCAGCGCGTGCCGGACACGGTGACCGTGCCTCCGGCGGCCTCGATCTTGCGGCGCGCGGACGCGCTGAACGCGTGCGCCTCGACATGCATCGCCCGCTCCGCTTCGCCCGTTCCGAGCACCTTCACCGGCTTGCGGCCACCGCCGGCCACACCGGCCTCGACGAGCGCCTGCAAGGTGATCCGGCCGGTGTCCAGCCGGTTCAGGTCGCCGACGTTGATGACCGCGTACTCGACGCGCCCCCGGTTCTTGAATCCCCGCTTGGGGATGCGCCGCTGCAGGGGCATCTGACCGCCCTCGAACCAGGCGGGAACGGTGCCGCCACTCCTGGACTTCTGACCGTTGTGTCCCCTGCCGGCGGTCTTGCCCAGCCCGGAGCCGGGTCCGCGCCCGACGCGCCTGCGCGCCTTGCGTGATCCCGGTACGGGGCTCAGCCGGTGAAGTTCTGACATCGGTGCGATCTCCGTCCGTTAGGTAACTTCGGTGACTTCCACCAGGTGGCTGACCCTTCGGATCATGCCCCGGATGGCCGCGGTATCCGTGTGGACAACCGACTGCTGGTGCCTGCGGATCCCCAGGGCACGCAAGGTCCGCCGGTGCGTGCTGAGCCTTCCGATGCCGCTGCGCACCTGCCTGATCCGGATCTTCCGGGGTGTGTCGGACACGGTCTATCCTCCCAGCTCTTCGACGCTGATGCCCCGTTCGCGGGCGACCTGCTCGGGCGTGGCCAGTCGTCCCAGGCCGTTCAGCGTCGCCTTCACCACGTTGATGGGGTTGTTCGAGCCGAGACTCTTGGTCAGGACGTCGGTGACCCCCGCGGCCTCCAGCACCGCGCGAACCGGACCGCCGGCGATCACGCCGGTCCCGGGCGCCGCCGGACGCAGGAGCACCCTTCCGGCGCCCCAATGGCCGATGATCTCATGGGGGAGGGTACCGCGTACGATCGACACGTGCTGCATGTTGCGCCGCGCTCGTTCGAACGCCTTGCGGATGGCCTCCGCAACGTCGCTCGCCTTGGCCAGCGCCACGCCCATGTTGCCCTTCTGGTCGCCCACCGAGACCAGCGCGGTGAACGAGAAGCGGCGTCCGCCCTTCACCACCTTCGCGACCCGATTGATGTGGATGACGTTCTCGACAAGTTCGCTCTCACGCGAGCGGTCGCGGTCCGTACCCCTTTTTCTGGCCATCAGAAGTTAAGTCCTCCCTCGCGCGCGCCCTCGGCAAAGGCCCTGACCCTGCCGTGATACTGGTAGCCTCCACGGTCGAATACCGCGGCGCCGATGCCTTCCGAGCGAGCTCGATCGGCCAGCATCCTGCCCGCCGCCCGGGCCCGCTCGACTCCCGGGTTGCGAGACGCGGTCTCGAGCTCGCGGAGCTCCGCGGACCGGGTGGACACCCCGATCAGGGTGCGTCCGAGGTCGTCGTCCACCAACTGCCCCTCCATGTGCTTCAGGGACCGGAACACCACGAGCCGCGGGCGTTCGGCGGACCCGTTCACGCGCTTGCGGACCCTGCGATGCCGGCGGATGCGCTGCAGGCGCCGGCTCCTTCTCAACTTCGAACTCTTTGCGGTCACGGTTTCCTCGCTCTGCGGGCGGACTACGATGCGGCGGTCTTGCCGACCTTGCGGCGGATCTGCTCGCCCTGGTAGCGCACGCCCTTGCCCTTGTACGGCTCCGGGGGCCGGAACGACCGGATTTCGGCCGCTACCTGTCCCACCTTCTGCTTGTCGATGCCATGCACCACCACGACGTCCTGCCTGGGACATTCGAGGGTGATGCCTTCGGGCTCCGGGTAGTCGATGGTATGGGAGTATCCCAGGCTGAGGACCAGTTCCCTGCCCTTCTTCTGTGCCCGGTATCCCACGCCCACGATCTCCAGCGTCTTGCTGTACCCGGTCGTCACGCCGTGCACCATGTTGGCGATGAGCGCGCGCGTGAGACCATGGAGCGACCGGTGCGTGCGGCCGTCCGAGGGCCTCCGCACGACGACTTCACTCTTGTCCACGTGGACGGTCATGGCGGGATGCACGTCGAGGGTCAGTTCGCCCCTGGGCCCCTTGACCGTCAGGACGGGCTCCCGGTAGTCCACGGTCACGCCGCCCGGAATGGCGACCGGCAGTTTACCTATGCGCGACATACGTTTGCGTCGTGGTTGATGGAATCCTGGCTACCACACGATCGCCAGCACTTCGCCGCCTACCCCTTCCTGGCGCGCCGTGCGGTCGGAGAGCACACCCCTGGATGTCGACAGAATCGCCATCCCCAGGCCGTTCCTGACTCTGGGGATGTCCTCCCGGCCGACGTACCTCCGCCTCCCGGGCGACGAGAAGCGCTCGATATGCCGGATGACCGGGCGTCCCTCATCGCGATACTTCAGGTAGACGCGCAGAACCCCGTGGGCTCCGTCGTCGAGCACCTTGTAGCCGAAGACGAAGTGGTTCTCGCCGAGCAGCCGGGCAATCTCGATCTTCATCCGGGAGACGGGCATGTCCGCCCAGCGGTGGCCCGCCTGTCCGGCGTTGCGCAGCCGGGTCAGCATGTCGGCAATCGGGTCCGTCATCATGTCGAGTCTCGTCCCTCCGTTCTTCCCTGGGTTGCCGGCGCCTCAGGCGGCGCCATTCTGGCCGATGATGACCGGAAGCGAGCCGCGAAACGGAAATCCCAGCTCTCGCAGCAACGCCAGCGCCTCGTCGTCCTTGCTGGTGCTCGTAACCACGGTGATATCCATGCCGTGGATGCGGTCGATCCTGTCGTAGTCGATCTCGGGGAAGATGATCTGCTCGCGAACCCCGAGGCTGAAGTTGCCGCGCCCGTCGAAGGATTTCGTGGACAGCCCGCGGAAGTCGCGGATGCGCGGGATGGTGGCGCTGACCAGTCGATCGAGAAACTCGTACATGCGGCGCCGTCGCAGCGTGACCCTGGCTCCGACCGGCATGCCCGTCCTCAACGAGAAGTTGGAGATGGACTTCCGCGCGCGGGTGACGACCGGCTTCTGTCCGGAGATCACCGACAATTCCTCGACCACGCTGTCAAGAAACTTCTGATTCTTGCTCGCCTCGCCGACGCCGACGTTGAGGACGACCTTCACCGGACGTGGAATCTGATTGACGTTGGTGAAGCCGAACTCCTCCTTCAGCTTCGGCTGAACCCTCTCCAGATAGTGCCGGCGAAGCCGCGGTTGCATCTCCGTCATCTTGCAAATCCGTCCCTTGTCGTCACCCGTTATCTCGGCACCGGAATGGGGTTGCCGGTCCTCACCGCGATGCGTTCCTTCACGCCCCCTTCCTCGAGGCGCATGCGAATGCGGCTGGCCTCTCCGCTGGCCGGATCGATCAACATCACGTTGGAAATGTGGATCGGGGCCTCGAAGGTGATGATCCCTCCCTCCGGGTTGGCCGCGGTGGGCCGCTGGTGACGCTTGCGCATGTTGACGCCCTCGATCACCACCTGATCCCGGTCGCGAATCACCCGAAGGACGGTCCCCTGTTCGTCCCGGTGGTTGCCGCGGATCACGCGCACGCGGTCGCCCTTCGCAATCCGGTGTTTGCGCGCGCCCCCGGTCTGCTTCAGCATCAGAGCACCTCCGGCGCCAGCGAGACGATCTTCATGTAGCGCTTCTCCCTGAGTTCACGCCCGACCGGTCCGAAGATTCGCGTGCCCTTCGGTTCGCCGTTGGTGTCGATGAGCACTGCGGCGTTGTCGTCGAAGCGGATATAGGAGCCGTCGCGCCTGCGCACTTCCTTGGCGGTTCGCACCACGACCGCGCGCACGATATCCCCCTTGCGCACGCCGGCGTTGGGAATGGCATCCTTTACCGTGAGCACGACCAGGTCGCCCACGCTGGCGTAGCGGCGGCGCGAGCCGCCAAGAACACGGATGCACAGGGCCTTCTTGGCGCCCGTGTTGTCCGTGATCCGGACCATCGATTCCTGTTGGATCATCGCCCGCCTATCCTTCCGCCCGGTCGACCAGTTCCGCGACTCTCCACCGCTTGGTACGGGAGAGGGGCCGCGTTTCCACGATGCGCACGGTGTCGCCCAAGCGATACTCGTTGTCTTCGTCGTGGGCGTGATACTTGCGGGTGCGCTTCACCTGCTTCCCGTAGAGGGGATGGGCGAACTGGCGCGCGACGAGCACGGTAACCGTCTTGTCCGCAACGTCCGACACCACCACCCCCGTTCGCGTCTTTCGCCGGTTGCGCGCTGCGCTCGCGGCATCCGCTGTCGCGGTCATGGGGCATTCTCCTCGGTCATGGCCGGAACTCCCGCGAGTTCGCGTTCGCGCTGTACGGTGCGGACCCGGGCAATATCCCTGCGCAGCTGCGAAAGCAGTCTGGGGTTTTCGAGTTCCATGGTCGCGGCCCGGAACTTGAGGCGGAACCGCTCCTCTCTCAACTCGTCCAACCGCTCCCGGAGCTGCGGGTCGGTCATATCGCGAATGTCTTCGATGTCCATGCCCGGTTCCCCTCAGGTTCCCAACTGCCGTTCGCGCGCGACGAAACGGGTCTTGATGGGCAGCTTGTCGGACGCGAGCTGCATCGCACGCCGGGCGACCTCCTCCCCCACGCCTTCCATCTCGAACATCATCCGCCCCGGCTTGACCACCGCCACCCAGCCTTCCGGGTTGCCCTTCCCCTTGCCCATCCGGGTCTCGGCGGGTTTGGAGGTAACCGGCTTGTCCGGGAAAATCCGGATCCAGACCTTGCCGCCCCTCTTGATGTGCCGGGTCATGGCCACGCGCGCCGACTCGATCTGGCGATTGCTGATCCACGCGGACTCCACCGCCTGCAGTCCGTAGTCGCCGAAGCTCACCCGGTTTCCGCGACGGGAGATCCCGCGCATCTTGCCCTTGTGCTTCTTGCGGTACTTGACCCGCTTTGGTGCCAGCATCTGCTATCGTCCTTGCGAGGCCCGCCGCCGGGCGGGCCGGGTTCCGTTCGCGTGCACCCTCAGGATCCCGTCGAGTAGGTCCGACCGCGCCGGTCGTCCACCACTTCGCCCTTGAAGATCCAGCACTTCACCCCGACGGTACCGTAGGTGGTGTCCGCCCTCACGCTCGCGTAGTCGATGTTCGCGCGCAGGGTGTGCAGGGGTACGCGACCCTCGTGATACGCTTCGGTGCGGGCGATTTCCGCGCCGCCCAGACGGCCGCCACACTGGATCTTGATCCCCTCGGCTCCTGCGCGGCGCGCGGATTGAACGGCGCGCTTCATGGCCCGCCGGAACGAAATCCGCTGGCGCAACTGGTGCTTGACGTTCTCCGCCACCAGCCGCGCGTCCAGCTCCGGCTGCTTGATCTCCTCGACGTTCACGGAGACCTCGGACTTGGTCAGCACGCCCAGCTCGTCGCGCAGCTTGTCCACCTCCGCACCCCGCTTTCCGATCACGACGCCCGGTCGGGCCGTATGCACGGTCATGACGATCTTGGAGGGCTTGCGGTCGATCTCGACCCGGGAGATGGCCGCGTGCGCCAGGCGGCGGTCGAGATACCGCCTGATGGTCTCGTCTTCCTGAAGCAGCTGCGGGAACTCCTTCTCCGCATACCACCGGGACTGCCAGTCCTTGACGATCCCGAGCCGGAACCCGTGGGGGTGTGTCTTCTGTCCCATCGGCCCTATTCCTCGCTTTCCACGACGATCGTGATGTGACTCGAACGCCTCCGGATCGGGGCCGCCCTCCCCATGGCCGCCGCCCGCCAGCGCTTCATGGTCCGGCCGCCATCGACAAATGCCCGCGTGATCACGAGTTCGTCCACATCGAGCACCTCTCCGTCCTCCTCCGCCCTGTACTCGGCGTTCGCGACCGCGGAACGGAGCGTCTTTCCGACCGGTACCGACGCGGCCTTCTTCGAGAATCGAAGGATCGCGTAGGCCTGGTTGACCGGAAGGCCCCGGATCTGATCCACGACCAGCCTCACCTTGCGGGGACTCATTCCGATGTACTTCGCGATCGCCTTGGCTTGCATCTGAAGTTTCGCGCAGGGGTGACCTGATCGGCCTCTATCGAGCCTTGGAGCGCCGGTCGGCGAGCTTGCCCCCGTGGCCGCGGAAGAGCCGCGTGGGAGCGAATTCGCCGAGCTTGTGGCCCACCATGTTTTCCGTGATGTAGACCGGGATGAACTTGTTGCCGTTGTGCACCGCGACCGTATGGCCCACGAAGTCCGGCGAGATGGTCGATGCGCGTGCCCAGGTCTTGATGACCCTCTTCTCGGCGCGCGCGTTCATGAGCTCCACCTTGCGCAGGAGCTTCTCGTCGATGTAGGGACCCTTTTTTACGCTGCGTGGCATGGCGGTTTCCTGGTTCGCTTCCTCTCGTCGCGCAATCGTCTAGGACCGGGTGGCCTTGCCGCGTTTGCGCCCCCGGACGATCAGCCGGTTGGATTCCTTTCTGGGATTGCGCGTCTTCTTCCCTTCCGGCTTGCCCCAGGGGGTGACCGGGGGCCGGCCGCCCGAGGCCTTGCCTTCACCTCCGCCCAGGGGGTGGTCCACCGGGTTCATGGCGACGCCCCGCACCTTGGGACGGCGCCCGCGCCACCGGTTCGCCCCGGCCTTGCCCAGCGACTTCAGTTCGTGGTCGGTGTTGCCGACCTGACCGACGGTGGCCATGCACTCCATGCGCACCCGCCGGACTTCCGTCGAGGGGAGGCGCAGCGTCACATAGTCTCCTTCCTTGGCCATGATCTGCACACCCGCGCCGGCCGAACGGGCCATCTGGCCGCCCTTCCCGGGCTTCAGCTCCACGTTGTGGACGATCGTTCCCAGCGGAATGCGGCCGATCGGCAGGGCGTTGCCCGGCTTGATGTCGGCGTCTCCGCCCGCAACCACTTCATCGCCGACCGCCAGGCCGCGCACATGCAGGATGTAGCGCTTCTCGCCATCCGCGTAGTGGATGAGGGCGATGTTCGCGGAGCGGTTGGGATCGTATTCGATCTCGGCGACGCGGCCCGCCACGCCGGTCTTGTTGCGCCTGAAATCGATGCGCCGATACCGGCGCTTGTGGCCACCGCCCCTGCGCCGCACGGTGATGCGGCCGTGGTGGTTCCGTCCACCCTTGGAGTGCAGGGGCTCCGTCAGCGACTTCTCCGGTCCCTTGCGCGTGGTCACCGTGTCCTTCACGATCGACCGGAAACGGAAGCCGGGTGTCACGGGTCTGAACTTCTTGATCGCCATGGCCGGTTCCTCAGCCCATCTCGTAGAGTTCGATGTGGTCGCCTTCGGCAAGCTTGACGACCGCTTTCTTGAACGACGGCTGGCGGCCGAGGCTCCAGTTGCGGCTCATCTGTCCCATGAACGAGCGGCGCATCTTGCCCGCGTACCTCATGGTACGGACATCGTCGACCTGGACGTCCCAGAGCGCCTCCACCGCGCGCGCGATGTCGATCTTGTTGGCCTTCCGGTTGACGATGAACGAGTAGACGTTCTCGGCCTCCATCTGGGCGGTCGTCTTCTCGGTGACCACCGGCCGCACGATCACATCCCACGGCTCACGCATCGCCGTCCTCCGTGTCCGGGGAGTCCACGGGCTCTGCGGCCGCTGACCCGGTCCCGAGCGCATCGGCCTCGATCACGACGGTCGCCGCCCACAGCACGTCGTAGGCCGACTCCTCGCCGAACGGGCGCACCATGACCTCCCGGAGGTTGCGGGCCGAGAGATACACGTTGCGCTTGTTGCCGTCGGTCAGCAGCAGCACCTTGCCCGGCGCTTCGATGGCGGCGAGGCAGGCAGCCAGGCGCGCGGTGCGCGGGACTTCGTAGTCGAGGGACCCGATCAGCAGAACGCGACCATCCTCGGCGCGCGCGTTGAGGGCCGATCGCCGGGCCAGCGCGCGCACCTTGCGAGGCACGGACGTGCGCCACGAGTGGGGCTGAGGAGGGAAGGCCATCCCGCCTCCGGTCCACTGCGCGGCCCGGATCGTGCCCTGGCGTGCCCGGCCGGTACCCTTCTGCCTCCACGGCTTGCGGCTTCCACCCGAGACGGCCGAGCGGTTCCTGGCGGCCCCCGTCCCCCGGCGCTGATTGGCGAGATGTGCCCGCACCACCTGGTGCAGCACGCCCTCGTTCACGACTCCGTCGAAGGGGACCGCCGGAAGCGTCCGGTCTCCGTCCGGGCTGCCGTCAGACTGGTAGTAGTGCGCCGTATGCATGGCTCTAGTGGCTGATGAAGACGTAGCCGCTGCGCGGTCCGGGAACGGCGCCCCTGAGGAAGAGCAGGTTCCTCTCGGCGTCGACCCGAACGACCTTCACATTGCTCAGCGTCTTGCGGTTGTTGCCCATGCGGCCGGGGAGCTTCTTGCCCTTGATGACCCTCGAGGGGTCGGTGCCGGCTCCCATCGACCCGGGGGTGCGCGACATCGGGTGGCCGTGCGTGGCGGGTCGTCCCGTGAAGCCGTGCCGCTTCACGACGCCCTGGAATCCCCGGCCCTTGGTGTTGCCGGTGACCTTGACGGACTGGTTGGCGGCGAAGAGCCCCACGGTCAACTCGTCGCCGGCCTCGAACGCTTCATCGCCGGCAACCGGAAACTCCCGCAGAACGCGGGGCGCCGCCTCGAGTCCGGCCTTTTGGGCATGACCGATTTCGGCCCTGGTCGCGTGCCTGGCCTTGCGCGCCTCGAAGCCGACCTGGACCGCGCGATATCCGTCGGTCTCCTCGGACTTCACGCACACCACCGGGCACGGCCCGGCGCGAACCACGGTAACCGGCACCACCTGACCCTCGTCGCTGAAGATGCGGGTCATCCCCACCTTCCGTCCGATCAGTCCCGCCATGCCGCCTCCTGGCAGTTGTCCATGGGCTGCTTAGTCGACCTTGATCTCGACATCGACGCCCGCCGGCAGATCCAGCTTGGTAAGGGCGTCGATGGTGGCGGGCCGGGAATCGACGATGTCGATGAGCCGCTTGTGCGTACGCAACTCGAACTGTTCCCGGCTTTTCTTGTCGATGTGCGGCGAGCGCAGCACGGTCCAGCGTTCGCGCCGCGTCGGCAACGGAACCGGACCGCAAACGCTGGCGCCGGTCTTCTCCGCCGTGCGGACGATGTCGGAAGCGGTCTGGTCGACGATCCAGTGATCGAAGGCTTTCAGCTTGATGCGAATCCGGCCACTCATTTCTGGTAGACTGCTCCGTTGCCTGCCACAATCTCGTCACTCTTCGACCGCGGTACCTGGTCGTAGTGCGAGAACTGCATGGTGTACACGGCCCGTCCCTGGCTCATGGAGCGGAGGGAGGTCGAATATCCGAACATCTCCCCCAGCGGCACGCTGGCTCCGATGACCCGGGCGCCGCCGCGCTCGGTCATCCCGCCAACTCGTCCCCGCCGGGAAGAAAGGTCTCCCATGATGTCGCCCATGTAGTCGCCGGGCGTGACGACTTCCACATCCATGACCGGCTCGAGCAAAACCGGCTGTGCCCGTCTCACGCCCTCCCGGAGTGCCATCGATCCGGCGATCCTGAAGGCCATCTCGCTGGAATCGACATCGTGATGCGAGCCGTCCACCAGCTCGACCTTGATGTCGATGAGCGGGTAGCCCGCCACGGTCCCGCTGGACAGGGCGTCGCGCATCCCCTGCTCCACGGGACGAATGAACTCCCTGGGGATCCTGCCGCCTGCGATCCGGTCCTCGAAGACGAAGCCCGCGCCCTTGGGGGCGGGTTCGACGTTGATGACCACATGGCCGTATTGCCCGCGTCCCCCGGTCTGGCGCACGAACCGTCCCACGACCCTGGCGGCCGAGCCGACGATGGTCTCCCGGTACGCCACCTGGGGCCGGCCGATGTTGGCGCCAACCCGGAATTCCCGGCGCAGCCGGTCGACGATGATCTCGAGATGCAGCTCGCCCATCCCGCTGATGATGGTCTGGTTGGTCTCCTGATCGGTGCGTACCCGGAAGGTCGGGTCCTCGTCGGCGAGCTTCCCCAGTCCCTGGCCCAGCTTGTCCTGATCGGCCCGGGTCTTGGGCTCGATGGCGACCGCAATGACCGGCTCCGGGAACTCCATGGACTCCAGGATGATCGGATGGTCGGGGTCGCACAGCGTATGGCCGGTGCGGACCCCCTTGAGTCCGATGACCGCCGCGATGTCGCCGGCGAAGACTTCCTTCCGCTCCTCGCGCTTGTTCGCGTGCATCTGCAGGATTCGGCCCACCCGCTCGCGCCTGCCCCGGGTCGCGTCGAGCACGTGGGTCCCGCTCGGCAGCGACCCCGAATAGACGCGGAAGAAGGTGAGCCGGCCGACATAGGGGTCGGTGGCGATCTTGAATGCGAGAGCCGTGAAGGGAGCGTCGTCCGAGACGTCCCGCGTCTCGGAGAAACGGCCCGCCGGACGATAGTGTCCCTCGACGGGGGGAATGTCGAGTGGAGAGGGGAGGTAGTCGATGACGCCGTCAAGGAGCGCCTGGATGCCCTTGTTGCGGAAGGCGGATCCGCAGAAAACGGGAAAGATGTCGCCCCTCAGGGTGGCCCCGCGGATCGCGCGCCGAAGCTCCTCCTCCGTGAGCTCCTCGCCCGAGAGGTACTTCTCCAGCAGGTCGTCGTCGTGCTCGACCGCCGCCTCGATGAGCTCGTGGCGCAACCTCGCGATCGTATCCTCCATCGAATCGGGCACAGGCCCGTCATGGAAGCGGGAGCCCAGGTCGTCCTCGTAGATGATCGACTTCATGCTGACGATGTCCACGACGCCGGTGAAGAGCTCGCCCTCCCCGAGCGGATACTGGACCGGATGCGCGTTGGCTCCGAGGCGTTCGCGCATCATCTTCACGACCTGCGCGAAGTCGGCCCCGACGCGGTCCATCTTGTTGACGAGCGCGATGCGGGGCACGCGATAGCGGTCGGCCTGCCGCCACACGGTCTCGGACTGCGGTTCGACGCCGCCGACCGCGCAGAACACCGCGATGGCCCCGTCCAGAACCCGCAGCGAGCGCTCGACTTCGGCCGTGAAGTCGACGTGCCCCGGGGTGTCGATGATGTTGATGCGGAAGCTGGAGCCGTTGCGCAGCCACGCGCAGGTGGTGGCTGCGGAGGTGATGGTGATCCCCCGTTCCTGCTCCTGTTCCATCCAGTCCATGGTGGCTGCACCCTCGTGCACCTCGCCCATGCGATGGACCCGGCCGGTATAGAACAGAACCCGCTCGGTGGTGGTGGTCTTGCCGGCGTCGATGTGCGCCATGATGCCGATGTTGCGCAGACGCTCTAGCGGTGTGTGCCTGGGCATCCGATGTATTCCTTCAAATCCTGTGTTTCTGTCGTCGGTACGCAAAAAAAGCGCAGGAACTCCGAGGCCATGAGTGCAGATTCGGCCGGGCCAACCCGCCTGCCGGTTGGTAGCCGCCTGCCTCGTGTCGCGAGGGTCGGACCTTCCGGAACCCCCGCTACCCCGGCGCCAGCCTGCGCGCCGCAGTTGGGAAACGGCTACCAGCGATAGTGGGCGAACGCCTTGTTGGCTTCTGCCATCCGGTGCGTGTCTTCCTTCTTCTTTATCGTGCTTCCCTCGTTGCGGCTCGCGGCCAGAATCTCGGCCGCGAGACGACCCGCCATCGACCGCTCTCCCCGCTTGCGGGCAAAGTCGATCATCCACTTTATCGCCAGCGCCTGGCGTCGCTCCGGGCGGACTTCGATCGGCACCTGGTAGGTGGCGCCTCCGACCCGCCTGCTCTTCACCTCGACGGCGGGCTTGGCGTTGTTGAGGGCCTGGTTGAACACCCCCAGGCCGGGTTGTCCCGAGCGCTCCTCCACTACGGTGAGGGCGCTATAGAAAATGCTCTCCGCGGTGGACTTCTTGCCGTCCAGCATCAGGCCGTTGATGAACTTCTGGGCCACAACCGACTCGTAGCGCGGATCCCCCGCGGTCTCTCTCTTCTCGGCGCGCGTGCGGCGGCTCATGAATCGATCCTATCGCTCCCGCGAACTGGGGGCCGAGAGGGCGACTGCCCGGCCCGGAGTGGGACAGTGCATCGTTGAATCGGTCGCTACTTGGGTTCCTTGGTTCCGTACTTCGACCGACCCCGGCGACGGTCGTCCACCCCCGAAGTGTCCAGCGTCCCACGCACGACGTGATAGCGAACACCGGGCAGGTCCCTCACCCGGCCTCCCCGAATGAGCACGATGGAGTGCTCCTGGAGGTTGTGCCCTTCGCCACCGATGTAGGAAGTCACCTCGTATCCGCTGGTCAGCCTGACGCGCGCCACCTTGCGCAGCGCCGAATTGGGCTTCTTGGGGGTCGTGGTGTACACACGAGTGCAAACGCCCCGTTTCTGGGGGTTCTTCTGGAGGGCCGGCGCCTTGTTCTTCTTGCGAACAGACCGGCGGCCCTTGCGCACCAGCTGGTTGATGGTCGGCATACGAATGTTCCGGCAGTCAGCCCCTTGCGTCACGGCGAGCGCTTGCTTCCCGCTGTACGGCTCGTCCCGCCACCTGCGAGAGGACTCCCGGCAAGTGACGAGGCATATCCTGTGCAGCTTTCGAAGCTAAGAAGCGTTCCCATCCGTGTCAACGCCGGAGGTGCCCCGGACGACCTATTCGAGCGCGGTCTCCTCTGCCGAGAATCCGGCCAACAGGCCCTCGGGCTCCGCCAGGGGCAGGATCTCCTCGTCGTAGAACTGCTGTTCGACCATGAACTCGACGTGCTGGTACCGGTGGATGCCGGTGCCCGCCGGAATCAGGTGGCCGATGATGATGTTCTCCTTCAGCCCCTTGAGGTGGTCGCGGGCGCCCCTGACCGCCGCGTCCGTCAGCACCCGCGTCGTCTCCTGGAAGGAGGCCGCGGAGATGAACGACTCGGTCGTGAGGCTGGCCTTCGTGATCCCCAGCAGGAGAGGCTCCGAGCGCGCGGTCCTCGCTCCCTCCGGCAACTTCTCGTTGACCGCGAGAAACTCGGCCCGATCCACGCTCTCGCCCTCAAGGAAGGTGGTGTCGCCGGAATCCGTGATGCGGACCTTTTTCAGCATCTGGCGCACGATGACGGCGATGTGCTTGTCGTTGATCCTGACGCCCTGCAGCCGGTAGACCTCCTGGATTTCGTTCAGGAGATACTCCTGGACGGCGCGGGGCCCCTTCACGCGCAGGATGTCGTGCGGGTTGATGGGGCCCTCCGAGATGCGGTCTCCGGCGTGCACCTCGTCGCCTTCGTGTGCGCGCAGATGCTTGCCGACCGGAACGTCGTATACCCGCGGGTCTCCGTCCGCGGGAGTCACCTCGACCTTGCGTTTTCCGCGCTTGACGTCTCCGAAGCTCACCCGCCCGTCGATTTCCGTGATGACCGCGGGATCCTTGGGACGGCGCGCTTCGAACAGCTCGGCGACGCGGGGCAGGCCGCCGGTGATGTCGCGGGTCTTGTAGACCTCGCGGCTGATCTTGGCGATGGTCTGCCCGGGTATGACCGTTTCGCCGTCCTTCGCCATCAGCTGGGCCCCCACCGGGATGATGAACTCCCTGGCCTTCACGTCGTCCTGCCGGATCTCGATGACGGGGTGGAGCTTCTTGTTCCGGTCTTCCGTAACGATCATCTGCCGGCGGCCGGTGGTCTCGTCGAGCTCCTCCCTCATGGTCTGGTCTTCGATGATGTCCAGATACCTGAGGGTGCCGCCGCAGTCCGCGACGATCGGCTCCGAATACGGGTCCCAGCTGAAGAGCAGCCCGCCCTCTTCCACCACGTCGCCCTCCCGAACCGCGAGCGTGGCGCCATACGGGACCGCCAGCCGGCTGCGGACGACGCCTTCCGGCGTCTTCAGGACGATCTCCCCCTCGCGGGAGGTCACGATCCGCTCGCCCTGCTGGGAACCCTCTTCGATCTTCACCGTCGTTACCCGCTCCAGCCCCGCGACGCCGTCGATCTTCGACTTCCTCTGTGTCTGCGCCGCGATGCGGGCGGCGGTTCCGCCGATGTGGAAGGTGCGCAGGGTAAGCTGGGTCCCGGGCTCTCCGATGGACTGCGCGGCCAGGATTCCGACCGCCTCGCCCACGTCCACCATCCGCATGGTGGCCAGGTTGCGGCCGTAACACCTCTGGCAGATCCCCCGCTTGGTGGCGCAGGTCAGCACGGAGCTGATGCGCACGGATTGGATCCCGGCGTCGTCCTCGATCGCCTTCGCCTGATGTTCCTCGATGAGCTCGCCCTTGCGGACAACCAGCTCACCGTCGATGGGATCGATGACATCTTCCAGCGCCACGTTGCCCGTGATGCGATCCGCCAGGGGCTCGATGATGTCCTCGCCCTCCTTGAGCGCCGACATCTCGACGCCCTCGACCGTGCCGCAATCCTCCTCGGTGATGGTGACGTCCTGGGCGACATCGACCAGGCGGCGCGTAAGGTAGCCCGCGTCGGCCGTCTTGAGCGCGGTGTCCGCAAGTCCCTTGCGCGCGCCGTGGGTGGAGATGAAGTACTCGACGACGCTCAGTCCCTCGCGGAAGTTCGACTTGATGGGGGACTCGATGATTTCGCCGATTCCGCCGGTCAACTTCTTCTGAGGCTTGGCCATCAGGCCGCGCATGCCGGCCAGCTGGCGCATCTGGTCGCGGTTCCCGCGGGCCCCGGAGGTCATCATCATGTAGACCGGGTTGTAGCCGTCGCGGGAGCGCTCCAGGTACCGAACCATCTCCTCCGCCACATCGTTGTTGGCGTGCGTCCAGGTGTCGATCACCTTGTTGTAGCGTTCGCCCCGCGAGATGAAGCCGGCGTCGTAGTGGCCCCGGAAGCGGGCCACCTTCTCGTCGGCCTCGGCCAGGATCCGGCTCTTCTTGAGCGGGATCTCCAGGTCGCTGATGCCGACGCTGATTCCCCCAAGGGTGGCGTACCGGAATCCGAAGTCCTTCAGATCGTCCAGGAACCGGGTGGTGGGGAGCAGCCCGACCTCGGTGAAACAGCGAAACACCAGGTCCCCGAGCTGACCCTTGCCCAGCGTCCGGTTCTCGAACGGCATGCCCGCGGGAATGAACGAGTTGAAGAGAACCCGTCCGGCGGTTGTTCTCTCCCACTTGCCCTGAGGCTTGCCGTCCGCCGCCTTCTTCGGCGCCCAGAACCAGCACAGGGAGTGGAACTGCAGTCGGTCGGTGACCACCGCCATCTCCACCTCGCCGAACGTGCTGTAGCGGGGCGCATCCCGATAGTGTTCGTCCAGCTCCCGATTGGCCTTGTCGCGAACGGCGGCGGCAGCCTTGCCGTTGTTGGCGTCGCGCTCCAGGTCGGAGATGGCGAGCGGGGGCTTGGTCAGGTAGTAGCAGCCGATGACGATGTCCTGGCTGGGGGCCGCCACCGGCCGGCCGTTCGAGGGCAGCAGGATGTTGTTGGACGAGAGCATCAGGACCCGCGACTCCAGCTGCGCCTCGAACGAGAGCGGCACGTGCACCGCCATCTGGTCGCCGTCGAAGTCTGCGTTGAAGGCCGCGCACACCAGAGGGTGGATGCGGATCGCCTTCCCTTCCACCAGAACCGGTTCGAAGGCCTGGATGCCCAGGCGGTGCAGGGTGGGCGCCCGATTCAGCAGCACGGGGTGGTCCCGAATGATGTCTTCCAGGACTTCGTAGACCTTGGGGTCGTCGGCCTCCACGATCTTCTTCGCGCGCTTGACGGTCTCCGCCTCTCCGCGTTTCTCGAGTTCGTGAATGATGAACGGCTTGAACAGCTCGACCGCCATCGCCTTGGGCAGGCCGCACTGGTGCAGCTTGAGTTCCGGGCCGACCACGATGACGGACCGGCCGGAGTAGTCGACGCGCTTCCCAAGCAGATTCTGGCGGAAACGCCCCTGCTTGCCCTTGAGCATGTCGGAAAGGGACTTCAGCGGCCGTTTGCCGCGCCCGCGGATCGCCTTGGACCGACGCCCGTTGTCGAACAGCGCGTCGACCGCCTCCTGCAACATGCGCTTCTCGTTGCGCAGGATGACTTCCGGAGCCCGCATCTCGACCAGCTTCTTCAGGCGGTTGTTGCGGTTGATGACCCTGCGGTAGAGGTCGTTGAGGTCGGATGTCGCGAAGCGTCCCCCGTCGAGGGGAACCAGCGGCCTCAGATCGGGCGGGATGACGGGGACCACGTCCATGACCATCCACTCGGGACGATTGCGCTGTTCGGGGCTCGGCCCGGAGTTGCGCAGGGCGTCCACGACCTTGAGCCGCTTGAGCTTCTTCTTCTTTCGATGCTGGGAGGTCTCGGTTCGGATCTCGTGGCGCAGCCAGTCGGCGAGGCGGTCGAGCCCCTTCCCGTCCGCATTGCGCCTGCCGATGGCCACGTCCGGTGAGTCGAGCTTGCGCAGGAGGCTGCGGACGGCCTCGGCCCCGATCTCCGCCACGAACTGGTCGTCGCCCTCTTCACGGGCCTTCACGCGCAGGTCGTAGTACTCGTCCTCGTCCAGCAGGTCCAGAAACTCGACGTCCTGGCCTCCCGGGTTCGTAACCACGTAGGACGCGTAGTAGATCAGCTTCTCCAGGTCGCGCAGCGTCATGCCCACCAGGTATCCCAGCTGGCTGGGAAGCGTCTTGAAGAACCAGATGTGGCACACGGGCACCGCAAGCTCGATGTGTCCCATGCGCTCGCGGCGGACCTTCGAGAGCGTCACCTCGACGCCGCAGCGGTCGCATACGTGCCCGCGGAAGCGAATGCGCTTGAACCTGCCGCAGGAACACTCCCAGTCCTTCACCGGGCCGAAGATGCGCTCGCAGAAGAGCCCGTCGCGCTCCGGCTTGAAGGATCGGTAGTTGATCGTCTCGGGCTTGGTCACCTCCCCGTACGACCAGCCGCGGATTTCCTGCGGCGAGGCGACCTTGAGCTGGATGAAGTCGAAGTCGCTCGTGCTGCTCGTTTCACGGAACCTGGGAAAATCGATCATATGGCGTGCACCCCATCGGTTGAGGGTGTCAGTGCGATGCTCAAGACCTCAGTCGTCCTGATCGAGCGTTACCGAGAGGCCCAGCGCCTTCAGCTCCTGGACCAGCACGTTGAAGCTCTCCGGGATGCCGGGCTCGGGGAGGTTCTCTCCCTTGACGATCGCTTCGTACACGCGCGACCGGCCCATGACATCGTCCGACTTGACGGTCAGTATCTCCTGCAGGGTATGGGCCGCGCCGTAGGCTTCGAGCGCCCATACCTCCATCTCGCCAAACCTCTGCCCGCCGAACTGCGCCTTCCCCGCGAGCGGCTGCTGCGTGACCAGCGAGTAGGGCCCGATGCTGCGCGCGTGGATCTTGTCATCGACCAGGTGCGACAGTTTGAGCATGTACACCATGCCGACGGTAACCGGGAAATCGAAGGGCCGGCCGCTGCGGCCGTCCCGCACCACCGCCTTGCCGTCCGGGCGCAGTCCTGCCGCGTCCATGAACTCCAACACCCCGGCGTCGATGCCACCTGACGCGAGGGATTCGGACCCGGCGAGCCGGCAGATCGCCGGAAACGCCTCCTCCATCGGCTGCCCGCGCCGGCCGGCGTGCTCTTCCGCGGCTTCGATCAGGAAATCCTTCAGCCGCTCGAAGTAGGCCTGCGCCGCGTCCGGCAGGTCGACCCGCGCGTAGTCGTCCAGCGAACGACCCAGTCCGGTAGAGCCCTGATCGCCGTTGGCCGCCGAACCCGCCCGTGCGGGAAGGGTTCGCGAGGAACCCGTGAGTTGCTCGATACCGGTAGCGGTCGCGGCGGGAGGCTCCGCACCGATGCCCAGCGCCTGGGCTCCCCACCTGACTCCCGCCATCTTGAGGAGCAGCCCGACCTCGTCTTCGCTCGCACCCTGGAACACGGGTGTCTTGGCCCCGAAGCCGAGCACCCACGCAGCCCATCCCAGGTGGGTCTCGAGGATCTGGCCCACGTTCATGCGGGAAGGGACGCCCAGAGGATTGAGCACGATCTCCACCCGCGTTCCATCGGGCAGGAAGGGCATCTCCTCCTCGGGCACGATGCGGGCGATGATGCCCTTGTTGCCGTGACGCCCGGCCATCTTGTCGCCCACGGCGATCTTGCGCTTCTCCGCGATGTAGACCTTGACCAGCTGAACCACGCCCGGCGGCAACTCATCCGGCTGGAAGACCTTGTCGATCTGCTCCTCGGTGTCGCTGTGCACCTTGTCGATGCGGCGCCGGGACTCGTCCACCACCGAGCGGATGCGCTCGTTGATCGACTTGTTGCGCACCTTGAGGCTGTCGAGTTCGACCTCCGCCAGCTTCAGGTCCGCCAGCACCGCCTTGGTAACCTTGCGCCCTTCCTCGAGAATGGGTTCGATCACTCCCCGCTTGAGGCAGAGCGAGATTGTCTGAAGGTGCAGGAGCGCCTTGAGCTCGTCATCGCGCACCTCGGCGATGCGAGCGATATCCTCGCGCTCTGTCCGCCGGAGCTCACCAATCCGCTGGCCCTGCTCCTTGTCCAGCAGCGGGCCGTCGATCCGGCGCGAGAAGATCTTCACGTCGATCACGGTCCCCGACATCCCCGGCGAGAGGCGGAGCGATGAGTCCTTCACATCCTTGGCCTTCTCACCGAAGATCGCGGTCAGCAGCTTCTCCTCCGGCGAGAGCTCCGTCTCGCCCTTCGGCGTGATCTTGCCGACCAGAATGTCCCCGCTCTTCACCTGGGCCCCGATGCGGACGATGCCGCGCTCGTCCAGGTTGGTGAGGTTCTCGTCGGCGACGTTGGGAATCTCCCGGGTGATCTCCTCCGCGCCGCGCTTGGTGTCGCGGACATGGAGTTCCAGTTCCTGGATGTGGATCGACGTGAAGACGTCTTCCTTGACCAGTTTCTCGCTGAGGACGATCGCGTCCTCGAAGTTGTGTCCGTACCAGGGCATGAAGGCGACCAGGACGTTGCGGCCCAGCGCCAGCTCGCCGTAGCTGGTGGAGGGTCCGTCCGCGATGATCTCGCCCTCCTCCACGATCTGCCCGCGGTCTACCAGCGGCCGCTGGTTGATGGCCGTGTCCTGATTGGTGCGCCAGTACTTCTTGAGCGCGTAGGTGTCGAACTGGGAGAGGCGCATGAGAGGCTGGTCGGCCTCCTTCACCTTCACCGCCCCCGTATCGATGACGATCTTGTCGGCCGTGACGCTGACGACCCTGCCGCCGCGGGTCGCGGTGACGACGGCGCCGGAGTCGCGCGCCAGCTTGCGCTCCAGTCCCGTTCCCACCAGGGGAGCGTCGGTATAGAGCAGCGGAACGGCCTGGCGCTGCATGTTCGAGCCCATCAACGCCCGGTTGGCGTCGTCGTGCTCGAGGAAGGGAATCAGGGCCGCCGCGACCGACACCAGCTGCGCCGGGGCGACGTCCATGTAGTCGATGTCGGCGGGTGCCAGAAGCGGGAAATCACCACGTTCCCGGCACAGCACCAGCGGATTGCAGAACGTGCCGTCCGGATTCAGGGGCGCGTTGGCCTGCGCGATGCGCACGCGCTCCTCCTCGTTGGCGGACAGCCATTCGATCTCGCCGGTGGCGCGTCCGTCCACCACCTTGCGGTAGGGCGTCTCCACGAACCCCAGCCCGTTGACGCGCGCGTAGGTCGTGAGGGAGGTGATGAGGCCGATATTGGGACCCTCCGGGGTCTCGATCGGACACATGCGGCCGTAGTGCGAATAGTGTACGTCACGAACCTCGAACCCGGCGCGCTCGCGGGTGAGTCCCCCGGGGCCGAGCGCCGACATGCGCCGTTTGTGCGTCATTTCGGCCAGGGGATTGGTCTGGTCCATGAACTGCGACAGCTGGGATGAACCGAAGAAGGCCTGGATGACGGCCGAGACCGTCCGGGCGTTTACCAGGTCGTCGATGTTGATCTTGCTGGGATCGGTGTTGATGGACATCCGCTCCTTGACCAGGCGCGCCATGCGCGACAGGCCGACCGACAGCTGATTCGCGATCAGCTCCCCGACGGTGCGCACCCGGCGGTTGCCCAGGTGGTCGATGTCATCGGTATGTCCCTGCCCTTCGCTCAACTCGACGAGGTAGCGCAGGATCTCGACGAAGTCGTCCCGCGTCAGCACCGTGGTGGACGCGGGGGTCTCGAGACCCAGGCGCTGGTTGATCTTGTAGCGACCGACGCGGCCCAGGTCGTAGCGCCTGGGGTTGAAGAAGACGCTCTCCAGCGCGGCACGCGCCGTATCGACATTCGGCGCCTCCCCGGGGCGCAGGAGCGAATAGATCTGGAAGAGCGCCGTCTCCTCGGACTCGGTCGGATCCTTGGCCAGCGTACGCTTGACGATCGGGCTCTCCGTCCTTATCGGGCCTTCGCCGGCCGCGGCGCCGTCCGCTTCGGGCTCGGCGGCATAGACCACGACCTGGTCCCGGCCCATGCGCGCCAGCGTCTCGACGTCCGTTTCATCGAGTTCGCTGGTGGCCTCCAGGATCACTTCGCCGGTGTCGGTGTCCACCACGTCGTCCGCCAGCACCGCGCCGCTCAGCGTCTGGAGCGCGTCGGAGAGGTCGCCGATCGCAGCCTCCTTCTTCCGGAAGAAGAGGCCGTAGATCTGCTCGTCGGTGCCGAAGCCCAGGGCACGCAGCAACGCCGTGGCCGGGAACTTCTTCTTGTCGATGTGGACGTAGCAGATGTTGTTGATGTCGACCGTGAACTCCACCCAGGAGCCGCGGAACGGAATGATGCGGGCGCTGTGCAGCTTGGTCCCGTTGGGATGGATGCTCTCCTCGAAGACCACGCCGGGAGAACGATGCAACTGGCTCACCACGACGCGTTCGGCGCCGTTGACGATGAAGGTGCCCAGGCCGGTGAGCAGGGGCAGATCACCCAGATAGACCTCTTTCTCGATGATGTCGCGCGCGCGCCGCTCCCCGTCGTCCAGGTCCTCCCAGACGATGAAGCGAAGCGTTGCCTTGAGCGGCGCGGCATAGGTCATGTCCCGCTCGATGCACTCCTCCTGTGAGTAGCGGGGAGCGCCCAGCTTGGACGAGACATACTCGAAGCTGAAGTTCTCGTTGACATCGGAGATCGGAAAAATCTCCTGAAACACGCGGTCCAGCGAGAAATCCCAGGGATCCTCGGCGACCACGTCGCCGTGAACCAGCTTGCCGAAGGACTTGAGCTGCACATCAAGGAGATTCGGCATCGGCATGACCGAATCCAGCTTGTCGAAACTGACGATGGGTCGAGCGGCGTCGCGACTATCCAACTAGACTCCCCCTTTGGCCGCACCCTGTCCGGACGGGCGGTTGCGGCAGGTCGAACGGGAAACACCTGGCGACATTCGGCGGTCCCCCCGGAGGGACGGCCGGGACGCGTGCAGAGAAAGGGGCCGGCGGCGCGGCGCCACGAGCGGCGTGCCGCGACCGTACCCCGTCTGCCGAGGAGTTGAGACGGACCGCACCTACTTGACGGTGACCGTCGCGCCTACCTGCTCCAGTTTTGACTTGACCTGCTCCGCCTCGTCCCTGGAAACGGCTTCCTTCACCGCGTTGGGTGCCCCGTCGACGAGCGCCTTGGCCTCCTTCAGCCCCAGACTGGTCACTTCGCGAACCACCTTGATGACCTGAATCTTCTTGGCGCCGAAGTTGTCGAGAACGACGTCGAACTCGGTCTGTTCCTCGACCTCGGCTTCGGCTTCCACCGGACCCGCCATCGCCGGCCCTACCGCCACCGCGGCCGTGACGTTGAACTTCTGCTTGAACGCATCCACGAACTCGGAGAGCTCGAGCACCGTCATGTTGCCGATGCTATCGAGGAGTTCCTGCTGATTGATCGCCATCTCGCTGCTTTCTCCTGATTGGTCCCGGCGCTCGCCGGGGGTTGGTGACTCGACCCTTCATGCGTCCGCGCCCGCATTCCGGCTGCAACCAGCCGGCGCGCGGCTTCCGCGGACTCAGTCTTCCTGAATCTTCTCCCTCAGTGCGTCCAGAAGGCCGACGAATTCCTGCAGTTTGCCCTCGAGCGCGCTGGCGAGGGCCGCCATGGGACCCTCGAGCGCGCCCGCCAGCTGCGCCATGAGCACGTCGCGCGCCGGGAGCGCCGCCACCCTGAGGAACTGTTCCTCGCCGATGACCCTGCCTTCGACCACACCCACCTTGAACGCGGGGCGCTTGTCGTGGCCCTTCGCGAAGCCGACCAGCGCCTTCGCCGGCTCCACCACATCGGTGCCGCCGAACACAATGCCGGTCGGGCCGGAGAGATGGGCGTCGAGCCCGGAAATCTCGAGGTCGTCGAACGCCCGCCTCACGAGCCGGTTCTTCACCACCCAGTACCGGCCTCCGCTTTCGCGAATCTGGCGGCGGAGCGCCGTCATCGACTTGACGTCCAGCCCCGTAAAATCGGTCAGGTAGAGCGCGCCGGCGTTCTCCGCCTCGCTCCTGAATTCTTCGGTAAAGGCCTGCTTCTCGGCTCTGTTCATCGGTCAGCTCCGCCCGAACTGGTTCGGATCGAGCGGCACGCCCGGCCCCATGGTGCTGGAGAGCGTCACGCTCCGTACGTATGCGCCCTTCGCGGCAGCCGGCCGCGCGCGCAATACTGCGTTCATGAAAACTCCCAGATTCTCCGAGAGCTTCCGGTCCTCGAACGACATCCGGCCGATGGGAGCGTGCAGATTGCCGGTGCGGTCCACCCGGTACTCGATCTTTCCGGCCTTGATCTCGGAAACGGCGCCGCCGACGTTAAAGGTCACCGTGCCCGCCTTCGGGTTCGGCATGAGGCCGCGCGGCCCCAGGATGCGCCCGAGGGGACCCACCTGGCCCATCATGTTGGGCGTCGCGACCACCGCATCGAACTCGAGCCATCCCTGTTTGATGCGCTCCAGGTACTCGGCTCCGACGTAGTCGGCGCCCGCGTCCTCGGCCTCCGCCGCCTTGTCCCCCTGCGCGACCACGAGAACACGCATCTCCTTCCCGGTCCCGTGAGGGAGCACGACGGTGCCGCGCACGATCTGGTCGGCCCGGCGGGGATCGACGCCCAGCTTGGTCGCGACCTCGATGGATTCATCGAACTTCGCGAAGGACAGGGTCTTCACCAGAGCCACGCCGTCCGAGACGGAGTACGTGACTCCCACCGGTATCCGGGCCCGGGCGGCCCGGATCTTCTTTCCGCGTTTTGGCATTATGGGATTGAGCCGGCTTGTGCAGCCCTCCCACTCCTGGCGGCTCGCATGGAGTGGTTCGTCGGGCCTGTCAGTCTACCTCGATGCCCATCGAGCGAGCGGTGCCGGCGATCATGCGCACGGCCGAATCCACGTCGCTCGCATTCAGATCGGGCATCTTGGTCTCGGCGATCTCCTTCAACTGGTCGACGGTCACCCGGGCGACCTTGGTGCGATTCGGCTCGCCGGATCCCTTGTCCAGCCCGGCCGCCTGCCTGAGCAGAACCGCCGCCGGCGGCGTCTTGGTGATGAAGCTGAACGAGCGGTCTGCGAAGACGGTGATCTCAACGGGGATGGTCGTGCCCTGGTTCTGCTGGGTCTTGGAATTGAACTGCTTGCAGAACTCCATGATGTTCACGCCGTGCTGACCCAGCGCGGGGCCGACCGGAGGAGCCGGATTGGCCTGTCCGCCCGGCACATGCAGCTTGATGAATCCAACGACCTTCTTCGCCATTTACGTTACCTGGTCGATAATCCGGCCCGCGCCCGACAGCCGTGCGGGCACGTTCGGGAGCCGGAGCTTCGCTGCCGGTCCCGAGTCCGCCGTTCAGTATCCCTTGAGCTGAGCGAAATCGAGTTCCACCGAAGTCGGACGCCCGAAGAGCGAGACTTCCACCTTCACCTTGCCCTTGTCGGCATCAACGGACTGCACGGTGCCCGAGAAGTCCGTGAACGGGCCCTGGGTAACCTCCACGGCCTGACCGATGTGGAAGGGGACTTCAGCTCGGGCCTCCTTTTCCTCTTCGGTCTCGATGCCGAGGATCTTGCGCACCTCCTCCTCGCTCAGGGGTTGGGGCTTCCTGCCTCCCCCCACGAACTTTATGACGCCCTTGATGTCGTTGATGGCGTGCATGGTCCGGGGGTCGAGCGTCACATCGTCGCCGACGTCGATGTTCACCAGGACGTATCCGGGATAGAGGCGGCGCTCCACCTGAACCCGCTTCCCGTTGCGGATCTCCATGACTTCCTGCGTCGGCACCAGGGTTTCCAGGATCTCGGGGTTGTGGCCTTCCTCGATCTTGCGGTCGATAAACCGCTTCACCTTCTTCTCGTGCCCCGAATAACTCTGGACCACGTACCATCTGGACTCGCTCATTGAGTCCTCACGCTCCGAAGATGCCCATGATGAAGTTCACGACGAAGCGCACGACGCCGTCCATGGCGAAGATGACGAGCGAGATGGCGATCACGAAGAGGATGACCACCCACGTCGCGTTGCGCAGCTGACCCGAGTCGGGCCAGGTCACGCGCTGCAACTCCGTCCACGACTCGCGCGCGAACTCCCCTGAACTCTCGATAATGTTGGCCATCCTGCCCGTCTCGGAGACTCGCTACTTGGTTTCCTTGTGCCCGACGTGCCTGCGGCAGCGCGGGCAGTACTTGCGGTAGTGCACCCGGCCGGGGTGCAGGCGCTTGTTCTTCTTCGTGGTGTAGTTGCGGTCCTTGCACTCCACGCACGCGAGGATCACGCGATCTCTGGCCATGGGACTACGCGATGACCTCGGTGACGACGCCGGCGCCGACCGTGCGCCCACCCTCACGGATCGCGAAGCGAAGCTCCTTGTCCATGGCGATGGGCGTGATGAGCTCGACCTCCATCTGCACGTTGTCGCCCGGCATGACCATCTCGACCCCTTCGGGGAGGTTGGTCGCGCCCGTGACGTCCGTGGTGCGGAAGTAAAACTGGGGCCGGTAGCCGTTGAAGAACGGCGTGTGCCTGCCGCCTTCACCCTTGGTCAGGACGTACACCTCGGCCTTGAAGTGCGTGTGCGGGGTGATCGAGCCCGGCTGCGCGAGCACCTGGCCACGCTGAATCTCGGTCTTGCCGACACCCCGGAGCAGGAGCCCGGCGTTGTCTCCCGCCTGGCCCTGGTCGAGCAGCTTGCGGAACATCTCGACGCCCGTCACGACCGTCTTGCGGTCCCGGTCCATTCCAACGATTTCCGCCTGGTCGCCGACCTTCACTACGCCGCTCTCGATACGCCCGGTGGCCACCGTGCCCCGCCCGGTGATGCTGAACACATCCTCGACCGGCATCAGGAAGGGCCTGTCGATGTCCCTCTCGGGCTGCGGGATGTAGGAGTCGATCGCGTCCATGAGTTCCTGGATGCAATCGACGTCGGAGCCCTCTCCCATGGCCTCCATGGCCTTGAGCGCGCTCCCCATCACCACGGGGATGTCGTCGCCGGGGAAGTCGTACTCGGAGAGCAGCTCGCGCACCTCCAGCTCCACCAGCTCGAGCAGCTCCTCGTCGTCGACCATGTCGACCTTGTTGAGGAAGACGACGATGTAGGGCACGTTGACCTGGCGGGCGAGCAGGATGTGCTCCCGGGTCTGCGGCATGGGACCGTCCGCCGCGGACACGACCAGGATCGCTCCGTCCATCTGGGCGGCGCCGGTAATCATGTTCTTCACGTAGTCGGCGTGGCCCGGGCAGTCCACGTGGGCGTAGTGACGGTTCGCCGTCTCGTACTCGACGTGCGCCGTGGCGATCGTAATGCCGCGCTCCCGCTCCTCCGGAGCCTTGTCGATCTCGTCGAAAGCAATCGCGTCGCCACCGAACTTCTTGGCCTGCGTGAAGGTGATCGCTGCGGTGAGCGTCGTCTTCCCGTGGTCAACGTGCCCGATGGTGCCGACGTTCACGTGCGGCTTTGTCCGGTCGAACTTCTCCTTTGCCATTTCTCCGCTACCTCACTCCGTTCGGTTCAGGTGAATGGTGGTGTCAGAACCCCGGAAGCCCCGGCAAGCTCTGGCCGGGATTTGAACCCGGGACCTCTTCCTTACCAAGGAAGCGCTCTACCCCTGAGCTACCAGAGCGCTGCTCCCTCCTGCTTCGGGGTGGAGAGCGGGAGACGGGACTCGAACCCGCGACCCTCAGCTTGGAAGGCTGATGCTCTAGCCAACTGAGCTACTCCCGCTGGAATTCTCATTTCGCAAGTTGGAACGGCGAAGCGCCCAATGGTGGGGGGAGGATTCGAACCTCCGAAGGCATTGCCAGCAGATTTACAGTCTGCCCCGTTTGACCGCTTCGGTACCCCACCGAGCATTTCTCTCGAAACTCCTGTGTTCGGAGCGCCCCCTTCGCGCCTCCGGCTGCGGAGCAAGGATGCCCTCGGGCACCTGAGGCGGGCCTTTACGATCAAGCCTCGAAAGGTAACCGCCCCTTGGGGAGAGGTAAAGGGGTCATCCGCAACCGAGCGACCGCCGCAGGTGCAGCCGCCTGGAACGGTCCGGGCCGCTGCACCGGCAGGCTTCCGGATCGTCGGACCGGCAAGCTGGCGAAGGGACTCGAACCCCCAACCTGCTGATTACAAATCAGCTGCTCTACCTGTTGAGCTACGCCAGCGCGCGACTACTGCTACCCGGCTTCATCCCGGAAGTCAACGGTCAGCGGGCGGCCGCGGATCCGGCTCTCGAGCCTGCATGCTTCCAGCGGGTTCCGTCAGGGGAGTCCTCGAGCACGATTCCATCGGCTGCCAGCTGGTTGCGGATGGCGTCCGCGCGTGCGAAGTCGCGCCGCGACCTCGCGAGGTCGCGCTCCGCGACGAGGCGCTCGATGCGCACTCGCTCCGGTTCGTCGACCTGGCGCCCGGCCAGGGCCAGCTCGAGCAGCCCCAGCACCTCGTCCATGGAGGCCAGGGCCTCCTCCGCCGACTCCCGGCCTCCCCGGCGGATCGCGCCCGCCGCGCCGTCCAGGGCGGTGTTGCCCTCCTTGACGAAGACGAAGAGCGCTGCCAGGGCGCCGGCCGTATTGAGATCGTCGTCCATCGCCTCGCGGAAGCGGGCCAGCGCTTCGCCGGCGAGCCGGGCGATCCCGAGGGCCGGGGCCCCCGGCCGGGTCGGCGTTCGCGCGAGGCGGTCCCGGAAGTCGAGCAGGCGCTGCACGGCCCGGCGGGACGCCTCCAGTCCCGCAAAGGTGAAGTTGAGCTCGCTGCGGTATTGGGCGGACAGCAGCAGGTGCCGAATCGCGGCGGGCTCGAATCGCTCGGTCAACTGCGGGACGGTGTAGGTGTTGCCGAGCGACTTCGACATCTTCCGGCCCTCCACCAGCAGATGCTTCACATGCATCCATTGGCGCGCGAACGTCTTGCCGGTCGCGCCCTCCGACTGCGCGATTTCGTCCTCGTGGTGGGGGAACATGAGGTCTTCCCCGCCCAGGTGGATGTCCAGGGTTTCACCGATCTCGCTCAGCGCCATGACCGAGCACTCGAGATGCCATCCGGGCCGACCCCGGCCCCATGGGGACTCCCACGCGGCGTCCACGTACTCGTCCTCCGGCCTGGCCGCCTTCCAGAGCGCGAAGTCGCGGATATCGTCCTTGTCGTACTTGTCGTCGGCCACGCGCTCCCCGGGACGCAGAGCGTCCGGATCGATGCACGACAGCCGCCCGTACTCCGGGAACGCCGAAATCCGGAAGTACACCGAGCCGTCGGAGGTGGCGTACGCAAGCCCCCGCTCCACCAGCCGCGCCACGAACGCGGTCATCTCGCGGACGTACCCGGTTGCCCGGGGGTGGCTGTCGAACGGTCGCACGCCGAGGGTTGCGGCGTCCGCGAGGAAGGACTCCACATGCGGGGCGGCGAACGCGCGGATCGACTGCCCGGTCGCGGCGGCAAGCTCAACGATGCGGTCGTCGACGTCGGTGAGGTTGACCACGAAACGGACCTCGTAGCCCAGCCACTCCAGGTAGCGATGGAGCAGATCGTAGACGAGAAAAGCGCGAAAATTGCCGACATGCGCGCGCCCGTACACCGTGGGGCCGCAGCCGTAGATGCCCACCCGTCCCGGCCTGAGCGGTTCGAAGCGCCGGAGCGAGCGCGTCAGCGTGTCGTGGAGGCGAAGGGTCATGCCGGCTTCCGGGAGAGGCTCGAGATCGCGCCGGGATCGTTCACCGGGCTACGCTCACTCACTGTAATACGCGGATTTCGAAGACACGCCAGGCCTCGTCCTCGCGCACGAAGCCGACGTAGATGCCGTGTTCGACCAGCCGGGAGGCTCCTTCGTGCACGACGGTCCAGCGCAGTGCCGCGTACCCCTGCAGAGGAGATCCCCCGACTTCGGCGACCCGTTCCAGTCGCGTCGCCTCGGTCCGGTGACCATCCAGATAGTCGCGCAGAACCGCAATCGCCTGACGCCTGGAGAGCGAGACGTAATCTTCTCCTCCCACCCGCAAGCGGATGCCGCCGGCCACCAGAACCTGCACGAAGACATCGGTGGAGCCCCGCTCCCACATGCGGGCCAGATTGGCTGCGGCCCCCTCCAGGGATGCCTGCGACGCCAGGGTGCGCGCTGGCCCCGGGGTGGAGGCGCAGAGCACGGCGACCAGTAGCCCGACAACGCGCATCGTGTTGGCGCGTTTCGAATTGCCGGTCTTCAGCACGAGTCGCGGCTGGCTCGGGTGAGATCCCGCTCGACGGCGTCGAGAGCGGCGCGGGGATCCGGAGCGCCGGTTACCGCCCGTCCGATGACGAGGTAGTCGGCTCCGGCGTCGCGGGCGCGGCGGGGGGTCGCGACGCGGCGCTGGTCGTGAAGAGACTGCCGGGGCAGGCGAATGCCGGGAGTGACCAGGAGGAGTCCGTCCCCGAAACGGCATCTCAGGGCTGCGGTTTCCAGCGGAGACGCCACCACTCCATCAAGACCGGCCGCGCGCGCTCCGGCGGCGAGCTGAAGGACATGGTCCTCGGGCGTCATGCGAACGCCATCGGCACCGCGCGGAAGCGACGATGTCCCCAGGGAGGTAAGCATCGTCACCCCCAGAAGCCGCGTCCCTTCCCCGGCGGCCCCGGCCGCAGCCTCCATCATTCTGGCTCCTCCCGCCGCGTGCACGGTCAACAGCCGTGCGCCCATTTCCGAGGCGGCGGCAACGGCGCCCGCCACGGTTCGCGGTATGTCGTGCAGCTTGAGGTCCAGGAACACCTGCTTTTCCCGTTTCCGGAGATGATGAACGACCGCCGGACCTTCGCGTGCGAAGAGTTCCAGCCCGACCTTGTAGAAATTGACTCGCCCCGCCAGAAGATCGACCAGTTCGAGCGCCCGGCTGGCCGAGGGGTAGTCCAAGGCAAGGATGATGCCGCTCACGACGTGCGCGCCTCCCCCTTCCCGAAAGCAACCTGTCCGTCGGGCGACCTGACCGCGCCCACCAGTTCGGCGACGGCGCCGATCCCCCGCCGGCGACCGTAGGCACTCAGTCGGTGCACGATGCGCTCCGCGGCCCGCGGATCGGCGAAGGTGGCTGTGCCCACCTGGACCAGTGAAGCACCGGCGAGCAGATACTGTATGCAATCGAGGTGCCCGCGGACACCTCCGACTCCCACCAGCGGGGCGCCGACGCGACGGCTGGCCTGCCACACGGCGTGCACCCCGACCGGAAGCAGGGACGGCCCGCTGAGTCCCCCGCCCCCGGCCCCGAGCCGAGGGCGCCGCGTCTGCGGATCGATCACCATTCCGGGCATGGTGTTCAGCAGGGTGACGCCGTCGCCGCCGGCGGCCACCGCGGCTTCGGCGGCCGCGGCGATGTCCGGCGAGTTGGGGGCCAGCTTGACCAGCAGCGGCCGGGCGGTGATCGCACGCACGCGGGCGACCACCGTCGCCAGCATTTCGGTGTCGAGCGCAAAGGGCAGGCCGTTCGACGGGACATTGGGACAGGAGAGATTCAGCTCGAATCCCAGGAACCCCGTCTCCGGCTCGAGATGTTCGACGATCTGGCAGTATTCCTTCACCGCATGTCCCGCCACGCTGACGAAGACCTGCGCGCGCTTCATCCGCGAGGCCAGCCATGGCAGTTTCTCGGCCTTGACCCGCTCCACTCCGGGATTGGCGAGCCCCACGGAGTTGACCATCACGCCACCGCCCTCGCTCACCCTGGGCCTCGGGTTTCCGGCGCGCGGTTCGAGGGTCACGGACTTCGTGACCAGGCCACCCAGCCGGTCGAGTTCCAACACCCCCGCCAGCGCCCTGCCGAAGCCGCAGGTGCCGGCCGCGAGCAACACCGGGTTCTGGAACCGCGCCCCGAACAGCTCCTGTTCAAGCCGCACCGGCTGTGCTCTCCGATGCGGACCGCCCGCGGGCTGCCAGGGTGTCCCTGCGGGGGATCGTGTCCCTTCGGGGGAGGGAGTCTCCCGGGAGGATCGAGTCGGTCCGTGGAACGGTATCGGGGGCGAAGAACGCGTCGGTCGAGGCCGCCCCCGGGGCGCTGCGGCGGATCGAGTCCGCCCTCAGCGAGTCGAGCCGCAACGAGTCCAGCCGCAGGGAGTCCAGCACAAGCGAGTCGCCGGCGGCGATTCGCCGCACCAGGTCTTCGGCGGTCCGGATGCTGTCGAGCGTGCGTGCGGCTTCCCGCACCGCGACATCCCGGTTGGCGGCCTCGGCGGCGACGCGCTGATGCAGGATCGTCAGAGATGTGCCGAGCCGACCCTCCAGCAGCGAGTAGTCGGCCGGTCGCGCCTCAGCTCTCCCGGATGCCTGGACGTAGATGTTGTCCTCCAGCCGATTCAGGCGGGCCGCGATGGGTCGCCGCCCATCTTCATGGCCGGTCAGCTCGAGCGCCGCCATCAAGGCCTTGGCCTCCCAGGGGGAGCCGCGGTCGCGGTCGGCGTACAGGGTGAAGAGTTGTCGGGCCAGGTGCGGCGATCCGAGGCTGTCGCGCGCCAGTTCCGCCGCCGCGAATAGTGCGAGATGGTCCCCCGTCGTGGCCGCTCGTTCGACGAACAGCCCGACATGCTCCATGTAGCCGATGAGGCGCAACGCCTCGGAAAGCGCGACGGCCGGGAGCAGGATCGCCCGGACTTCCTCAAGCTCCTCGAGACGATCGATGGCGTTCAACTGCCAGCGGGCGAGGGCGATGCGCGCCTCACGCGCGGTTCGGTCGTCGCCGCGTGCCACATCCCCGGCCATTTCCCGGGCCGCCACCGTATCGCCGGCGCGAGCGAGCAGGCGCGCCCGCTCGAGGCGGACCCGGCCGCGCGCGGCGGGCGTCCAGCCACTGCGCTCGGCTGCGGCGAACATGTCAGCCGCGGGTCCTGCCCCCCAGAGTGTGGAGGCCCGCTCCACGGCGGCGAAGACGGTATCGGCCCAGGCCTCTCCGGACGCCTGCTCGAGCACCGTGGCCGCACCCGCCCGCGCGTGCTCGAAGTGGTCGTTGTCCAGCCCGCGCACGAGGCGCTCCAGGGCAACCGGGACGCTCAGCTCACGGGAGGCTTCCTCCGACCGGTCCAGGCCCGCCCATCCCTCCTGCGCGCGACCGGCATCGAACGCGGCCCGGGCGCGCCAGAGATGCCCTTCCGCGCGAAGCATCGCGTCCGGCACCTCTTCGAGGACCTCGTCGAGCAGGCGCATGCCGAGGTCGCGCCGGCCCGTGGCGAGCGCCACCCCACCCAGGTACACGCGGGCCCCGGTGTGCAGGCCGGAGTCGCTCGAGGTCGCCAGCAGGCGCTCCAGCGCTGCCTGCGACCGCGCCCAGTCCCCGCTGTGGAAGTAGGCGCGTCCCATGATGTAGAGGGCGTCGTCGGCCCAGCGTCCGGTTTCGTCGGACCGATAGCTGCGGGCCGCCTTCTCGATGGCCTCCTGATACGCGGAAGCGGCCTCGAGCGGCTGGTCCCGAAGGCGGGCGGCCTGGGCATCGTCGAAGGCGCGCCGCGCGTTGTAGAGCGCGTTGAAGTAGGCACAGCCCGCGACCAGGCACGCGCACAGAACCGGGGCCGCGGGGGCCCACCTCGTCCGGTGCCCGCGCCCCCTCACCGGCCTCGCCTCATCGCCCGCTCGGCTTCCCGTTCCTGGGTCCGGCGGCGCAGCTTCTCCCTCTTGTCGTAGAGCTTGCGACCGCGCGCGAGGGCCAGCGTCAGCTTGGCGTACCCCCGGCGCATGTACAGGTCCAGGGGAATCAGCGTCAGCCCCTTCTCCTCGACCCTGCCGATCAGCCGCCGGATCTCGGCGCGCCTGAGGAGAAGCTTGCGTGGGCGCTCCGGATCGGCATTCCAGTGTGTCGCCGGCTCGTAGGGGCCTATGTGCAGGTTGTGGAGCCACACCTCGGTGCCCTCCAGGCGGGCAAAGGCATCCTTGAACCCCACCTTCCCCGCGCGCACCGACTTGACTTCCGGCCCCTTGAGCACCAGACCCGCCTCGAGCGTCTCGATCACCTCGTATTCGTGCCGGGCCTTGCGGTTGCGGGAGATGACGAGTCGGCCCGCTGGCCCCGCCTTGCCTGGCCGCACCACGATCTCGCGCCGGGCTGCTAGAAGATGAGGACCGGCGTGCCCACGTCGATCAGGTAGTAGAGTTCGCGGGCCGCCTCGTTGGTCAGGCGAATGCACCCGTGGGAGATGCGCCGCCGCTCCGGGTCCGGATCGAGCACCAGTTCGGGCCGGTAGGTGCCGTGAATCGCGATGCCGTCACCCAGATAGATCGCCGTTGTGCCGAGGGCGCCGGGGATCGAGCGGGACGGATGCTGCTGCGGGGGAACCGGAACCCCTCTCTCGACGAAGTGCCAGTCGGGAGCGATCCAGACGGGGTTTTTTTCCTTGTACCGGACCTTCATGATCCCGCGGGGCGTGGAGAAGTGCCATTTCTGGCCGGCTCCGTTCAGGTTGAACCCGGTCCCTGTGCCGACGGGCGCCGACCAGATGGCGCTCTCGCCCTCCATCACGAAGAGCCGATTCTCGGCCAGATGAACGACGACATAGCGCTCATGGGAGGGAAGGAGCGACGTCCCCACGGCGACGTCGCGCGCCAACACCCGCGAGCGGTCGGTGACCAGCGGGTGGTCGTCGAAGCCCTGTGCCCCAGTGGCGACGGGCGTGAGGAGACCGATCAGCAGCAGCGCGCCTCGCAACACCGTCGCCGCGCCGGCCTCAGTCCGCGTGTGGCGCCAGCTCGTCCCCGGCATCGTCATCGTGTTCCCCGTTCTCCCGCGCTCCGGCGTCGCTGACGACCTGCCGAGCGGCATCACTCGCAGCCCGATAGGCAGCCTTGGAGGTCTCGATCCTGTCCTGCAGTTCCGCGCGCGCGTCCACCGCCGCCCGGCGGCCCGCGTCCACCGCTCCTCTCACCGATTCGATCTGTTCCCGGACCTGTTCGCCGGCCCGCCCCAGCCTCTCCTCGAGGCCTTCCTGGGCCACGCGCACCCGCTCCTGGGCGACATCCCGGAACTCGCGCGCCCGGGCCTTCAGCTGCTCCTGGGTCTCCTTGCCGGACCGGGGAGCAAGAAGCAGCGCGAGTCCGGCACCGACCACGGCGCCGAGCAGAAAGGCACCCGTGTTCGAACCGCCGTCACGCTCGATTACGACGAGCGGTGCGTCTTCTCCCTGAGGCATCCCGCTTCTCCCATGCAATAACCGGCAGCCGCCGCAGGCGGCCACAGCCGTCCCATCCCGATACAAACTAGGGTCTCCGGAGGGGGAAGCCTACCCTGCGAACCGGCGCCCTCCGCGATTCCCGGATCCTCCTACACCTGCCAGGGGTGATTGGCTTCCTCCATGCGGGGAGGGTCGCAGCCCGAACGGCCCAGCAGGCCGTGCACATACCGTTTGCCCAGCTCCACGCCCGGCTGGGTGAGCGGATCCACCCCGTAGAGGAATCCGGCGTACACGGTCGCCGCCTGGAAGAGCAGGATGAGTCCGCCCACGGTCTCGGCGTCGAGCCTCGCCAGCCGGATGGTCAGGCTGGGCCTTCCGCGCGTTCGAAGCGCGGCCGCCGTCGCGGCGTGCTCGACGGCCATCAGCTGGTTGAGCGTGTGACCCTCGGGGAACTCGAAGGCGGGCGACGAGGCGGGCGCGTCGCCGATCGGGATCGGATCGTCGGCCGCGTCGACGGTCAGAAAGCACACCACCTTGTCCGCGGGCCCGTCCATGAAGAGCTGCAGGAGCGAGTGCTGATCGGTCGCTCCCGCCGCCGGGAGGGGGGTGGGACCGGTGGCCGCGGGCCGGCCGTCGGACCTCGTGGCCTTGCCAAGGGACTCGCCCCACAGCTGCTGCACCCAGAGGGCGAAGGAGCGGAGACGGTCGCAGTAGGGCATGAATACGTGCACCCGCTGCCCCCGCTCTACATCGGCGCGGTGCAGAAGGGTCGCCACCACGCCGGCGGGATTCCGCGTCAGCTCGCCCGTGCGGCAACGTTCTTCCATGCGGGCCGCGCCCCGGAGCAGCGCCGTCACATCGAGGCCGGCTGCCGCTGCGGGGAACAGGCCGACGGCCGACAGAACCGAGAAACGCCCCCCCACGTTGCGCGGCACCGGGAGGGTGGGAATGGCGGTCGCCTCGGCCAGAGCGCGGAGCGGCCCTCGCAACGGATCCGTGGTGAAGAGGAAGTGCTCGCGCGCCTGATCAGCCCCCACATCCCGCCCGAGGCGCTCGGCAACCACCAGATACTGGGCCAGCGTCTCGGTCGTCGAGCCCGATTTGCTGACCACGTTGAAGAACGTCCTTCGCATGTCGAGGCGGTCCAGCAAGGCGCCGATCGAGTGCGGATCGATGTTGTCCGCCACGTGAAGGCGCGGATGGGGGACGGCGGCGCCCCTTGCCCCGCGGGTTGGATCCCCGCCGCCGAGGGCATCCCGCAGGGTGCGGGTCCCCAGCGCCGACCCGCCGATGCCGAGCACCACGAAGTCGTCGAAGCGTCCCCGCAGTCGGGCGACCGCGCGACGGATGCGGGCCGTGCCCTCCGCGGCGCGCGGCAGGTCGAAGAAGCCCATGCTCCCGCTCCGGCGCGCCCGTTCGACATCGTTGTGCGCCTCGCGGAACAGCGAGCCCAGGTCGCCGCTGAGGCGCGCCGGATCGACACCCTCCTCGCCTTCGTCGATGGCGAGGAGGTTCCGGTAGTCGACGGTGACGGCGCTCATGCGCTGTCCGCCGGCGACGGAGGCCGCCCGGGAGCGGTGCACGTATCCTCCACCTTCAGGGTGAGTCCGTCGAAGGCGGGCCGGATGTCGTCCGGAAGACGTCGGCACAGATCTTCGTGCCGCACCCGGTGGGTGAGGTGGGTTAGGTAGGTCCTGCGGGCCCCGACCGCCCGTGCGGCGGCGACGGCTTCCTCGACGTTGAAATGGGTCGGATGGGGATCCCCGTACCAAAGCGCATTCAGCACCAGCACATCCGCTCCTCTGAGCCCTTCCAGCGCCGCCCGCGGAAGCCGCTTGGCATCCGTCACATACCCGAGTCCCCCGACGCGGAAACCGTAGGAGCGGATCTCGCCGTGGGGCACTCCCAGCGGCAGAAAGACCTGATCGAGGATGTCCACCGGCCTTCCCTCCCGGAAGGTGAAGACGTCCAGCTCCGGGAGGTAGACGCCGTCCGAGGGCCGGGGTCGGGGGTCGAAGATGTACGGAAAACGGCGGCGCAGCTCGCGAGCCACCGACGGATGCATCCAGGCGCTGATCCTTCCC
This sequence comes from Longimicrobiales bacterium, assembly GCA_965202805.1. Classification (GTDB taxonomy): domain Bacteria; phylum Gemmatimonadota; class Gemmatimonadetes; order Longimicrobiales; family Gaopeijiaceae; genus BD2-11. Next base: position 3,753,941 of record OZ241869.1, on the reverse strand, counting down.
CCGTAGAGCGCCGTGAACACCCGCAGGTCGTCGATGCCGTGGATGTGGTCCGCGTGCGCGTGCGTGAACCACACCGCGTCCAGCGCGGAGACACCCTCGCCGAGAAGCTGCAGCCTCAGTTCCGGGGGCGTGTCGACCAGGAGCCGGCGGTCCCCGAAGCGCAGGAGGGCGCCGTGCCGCGTGCGCTTGTCGCGCGGGTCGCTCGAGGTACAGGTGTCGCACCGACATCCGATGACCGGTACCCCGTACGAGGTGCCGGTGCCCAGGAAGGTCAGCGAGAACGACATCGAGGCATCTAAAGTTGTTCCACGCGCATGGTGTTGGTCGACCCCCTCTCGTGGAAGGGATAGCCGGCGGTCACCACGACCGACTCGCCCGGCTTCCCGACCCCCGCCCGCACGACCGCCTCCTTTCCGTAGGCGGACAGGGCCGAGTAGTTCACCGGCACGTCGGTCGCCAGTGTCGGCCACACACCCCAGACGGGCGCCAGCTGGCGGAAGGTCCTCGGCTCGGTGCACACGGCAAAGATCGGGACCGGCGGACGGTACGATGAAACCAGGCGCGCCGAGAAGCCGCTGCTGGTGATCACGAGCACCGCGGGCGACCCCAACTGGCGGACGGCGTCCACGGTGCACGAGGCCACGGCATGTTCGCGCCGGCTCGCGCCCCCGCGCCGCCATTCGTCGGGGCGGGCGAGGTAGCGGGGACCCTGAGCCAGTACGCCGGAGCCCTCGATCTCGCGGATGATGCGCGTCATCGCCTGCGCGGCGTGCAGCGGGTACTCCCCGACCGCCGTCTCCCCGGACAGCATCACGGCGTCGGTGCCGTCCAGGACCGCATTGGCGACATCGGAGGCTTCGGCTCGCGTCGGGCGCGGACTCTGGATCATCGAATCGAGCATCTGGGTCGCGATGATGACCGGGCGGCCCGAGTAGTTCGCCAGCTGCACGATGCGCTTCTGTGCCAGCGGCACCTGCTCGAATGGAAGCTCCACCCCGAGGTCGCCCCGAGCGACCATGACCGCGTCGGTCGCCTTCACGATCTCCTCGATCGACGCCAGGGCGCGCACGAGCTCGATCTTCGCCACCACGAGGGCTCGGCCCGCGACCTTCTCCTTCAACTCCTCGATGTCCGCGCTTCGTCGGACGAAGGACAGGCCGACGTATTCGACGCCGGCCTCCAGGGCGAAGTCGAGGTCGTCCAGATCCCGCTCGGTGAGCGAGGGAGTGCTTAGGTTGGCGCCGGGCACGTTCATGCCCTTGAAGCTCTTCAGCCGACCACCGCACTCCACCACGAAGCGGGCCTTGCCCCCGCCCTTGCCCACGCAGCGCAATTCGATCAGGCCATCGTCGAGGAGGACGCGGTCGCCGATGACCACGTCGTCTGCCAGGTGTCGGTAGGTCGTCGCGATCTCCCCGGCGAGAACCGTCTCCTCCGGGGCAATCACCACTTCCTGGCCCTCCGCCAGAAAGAGGGGCGAGTCCAGCTTGCCCACGCGTATCTTGGGGCCGCCCAGGTCTGCGAGAATCGAGACCGGCGTGCCCGCTTCCGCAGCCGCGCGTCGGACGAGGGCTACGGCCTCCAGGTGATCCTCACGGAGACCGTGGGACATGTTCAGGCGCGCCATCGTCATTCCTGAGTCGACCAGATGGCGGACCATCCCGGGCGAGAACGTGGCCGGGCCCAGCGTACACACCAACTTGGTTCTCAGCATCGGTCTTCCCACTCCCTCCTTGTAGCCCCGGCGGCCCCGACCCCGCAGCAGTGTTCGATGTCCGGAGCGCCGTTATTCTAGTCTGGTTCGGCCGAAATCACAGCGACCCGGGTCCAACCGCGCTGCGGAACGCCGCGAGGCCTCACGAGCGGGCATTCTCGCGCCGGACCGGGAGATGGACCATCTTTCGCGCCCATGAACCTACACCACATCGCCGACGAGCAGGCGGCGCGCTCCATCGCGCAGCGGCTGGCTTCCCGTACACGGCTTGCCCTCGACTGCGAGGCGGCCGGCTATCACCGCTACTCCGACCGGCTCTGCCTGGTGCAGCTCTCCGGACCGGGCGATACCTGGCTCATCGATACCCTCGCCCTCGATGCCAGCGGCCTGCTGCGGTCGCCGCTGGAGGATGCCGGGCGCGAGATCATCATGCACGGAGCCAGCTACGATCTGCGCCTTCTGTCGCGGGACCTGGGGATCAGGGTACGGGGCGTCTTCGACACGCAGGTGGCGGCCGCGCTGCTGGGGGAGTCTGCGCTGGGACTGTCGGCGCTGCTCGAACGCTTCCTGGGCGTGCATCTGCCCAAGAAATACCAGCGGGCCGACTGGGCTATGCGGCCGCTCCCGGCGGAAATGCTCGAGTACGCCGCGGCCGACACGCGCTACCTGGCGGCCCTGGCGGACATCCTCCGGGCCCGGCTGGAGGAAAAACAGCGCCTCGCGTGGGCGAGCGAGGAGTTCCGCTGGCTCGAGCGGACCGTCTCCAGGCGGCAAGATCCCGATCCCGATCCGGCGACGAACATGAAGAACGCGCGCCATCTGGCCCCGCGTGCGCTTGAGCGGCTGCGTGCGCTCTGGACCTGGAGGGACGAGGTCGCCCGACGCAGGGACAGGGCGCCCTTCCGCGTGGCCGCCGACGATGTCCTGTTGCAGCTGGCAGAGTCTCCACCCCGCTCGATCGGGGAACTGGGACGCCGTCGCGGTCTGTCGCCTGTCCTGGCCCGCACCGACGGCGGGAGACTCTTCGAACACCTGGATCGGGCGGAGTCCATCCCGGAAGCGCGCATCGCTCCCGGCAGGAGACGCCGCGAGGGCTCGTTCCCGCGGCTCCTGCCGGAAGCCGAGGAGCGCGCCGGAAGGCTGCGCGCCGCGCGCGTCCGCAAGGCACGCGAGCTCGGACTGGACCCGGGTCTCCTGCTTCCCAACAAGACCATCATGCAGATCGTACGCGCCAATCCGGGCTCACCCGAGGAACTCGCACGGGTTCCCCAGGTGCGTGCGTGGCAAGTCGAGGTGCTCGGACGCCTGACGCTCGATATTCTGCGTGCGTGAGTGCATGGTTCGCCGCTCCGGGACTGGCGAAAGCCTCCTGATTCCGGCTATAATACGCGGTTAATACGGCAAACAGGGGGAGCCTGGGCGGCAGGTGCTTTTCCCTCGTTTGCTTCATTCCATCCGGGGATGTGATGACGTCGGAATTACTCGAACGAGACGATCTTTCCGTCTATGTGGTTGCGGGCGTACCGAAGAGCTTCAAGAAGAAACTCGCCAAGTACCTGAGCGAGGAGTCGTCCGGCGAAGGCAACCTCATGCTCCTCGACGAGAACATGACGGAGTGGCTTCTGGCCCGCCTCAAGGGGAAGAGGCGTCGCAGTCACGAGCAGACTCCCGCATCGTCCGCTCTGTGGCGCGCATATCGATCACTCAGCGCAGCCATATACCACCTGAGCGACCAGCCCCTGGAGGGGCGCATCCGGGAGATCAGGAGCGAGATCGAAGGGCTCTGGCGAATCACCAGCCCGATTCACGACACGGACGAGGAAGAAGGCTCGTCCTGAGAGCAGCGGCCGGCCCGGGATCCGGCGTTCGCTATTCGCCCCGCGCTTCCAGTTCGCGCTTGTGTTCGATGCAGTACCTGGCGTGCGGCAGCGCGTCCAGCCGCTGGAAGTTTATCGGCTTCCCGGTGGCCTGACAGCGACCGAAGTTCTCCGGATCCGAGTAGAGCCGTCGGAGGGCGTCTTCGATCCGGTAGAGATACCGGCCTTCCTTGGTTGCGAAGAGCGCGGCCTTCTCGCGTTCCATCGCCTCGGTGCCCTGGTCGGCCATGTGGTCGGTGTAGGCGGCGAGGGTGGAGTCGCCCGACGCCCTGTTCTCCTTCGCCATCCGGTCGAAGAGGCCCAGGGACCTCAGCGAGCGGGCACGCTCCTCGAGGAGCCGCTTCTCGATGTGCGCAAGTTGCTCCTTGGTGAGAATCGCCACGTTCTGTACCTTGGTAGACGGTTGTGCGGCTGTCGCGGGCGGGCTGCCGACACCGAAGCGCCTTTCGTCCGAACGCCAGCAAATTACAATAATCCGGCGGGCTTTCCAACGTGCCGGGCGTTCATGATCCCGGACCCCGCTTGCCAGAGGGGCGTCCGACCCCGCACCCGGCCCCCCGAAGGGCTCCGGCCTCCAATCGACAGGTTCAGTGGACGGTTCAGTGGACACGATCGCATGTAAGCGTTGCAGCAAGGAGTCGGCCGCGCTGGAGAAGGCCCCCTTCCGCACGGAACTGGGCGAGCGGCTGCTGCGCCGCATCTGCCGGCTGTGCTGGGCCGACTGGCTCCAGCACCAGACCCTGCTGATCAATCACTACGGGCTGGATCCACGCGAAGTCAGCTCGAGGAAGTTCCTCTACGAGCAGATCGAGCAGGTCCTGCTCGGCGACGGGAAGGCCGAACAGGTGGACACGTCCCGGAAGGGCGAGATCGAGTGGTGAAGGGACCGGGCTGTCCGTGCCGGACCGACGCGCACGCCGACGCGGTTCAGGTCGAGAGCACCGCCTCCACCTGAGCCAGAGCCCAGTCGAGTTCTTCGCGCCCGATTACCAGGGGGGGCGCGAAGCGGATGACCTGTTCGTGCGTCTCCTTGGCCAGGATGCCCCGGTGCCACAGGGCCTCGCAGAAGGGCCGGGCCGGACCCGACGACTTTCTGATGACCAGGCCGATCATCAACCCGCGGCCCCGCACTTCTTCGACGTGCGGTGAGTCGATGGCGCGCAGCCTCTGCCTGAACCACTCGCCCAGCCGGGCCGAACGCTCGACCAGCCCTTCCTCGACGATGACCTTCAGCGATGCGCGCGCGACCGCGGCCGCCAGCGGATTGCCGCCGAAGGTGGAGCCGTGGTCGCCAGGACGGAACACGTCCATGAACTCCGAGTCCGCGACCGCTGCCGAGACCGGATAGACGCCGCCCCCCAGGGCCTTGCCCAGGATGAGCACGTCCGGGCGCACGTCCTCCCAGTCGCAGCACAGGAGTCGTCCGGTGCGCCCCAGTCCGGTCTGGATCTCGTCGGCGACCAGGGCCACCTGATGCCGTGAGCAGAGATCTCGAGCCGCACGCAGGTAGCCGTCCGGCGGCACGATGACCCCTCCTTCCCCCTGGATGGGCTCGACCAGGAAGCCCGCGGTGCACTCGTTGACGGCGTCGCGCAGGGCGTCGATGTCCCCGTAGGGGATCCTGCGGAAGCCCGGCGTGAACGGGCCGAAGCCTCTCCGGTACTCGAACTCGGAGGAAAAGCCCACGATGGTGGTGGTTCTGCCATGGAAGTTGTTGTCGCAGACGATGATCTCCGCCCTGTCGGCCGGGATCCCCTTCACCTGGTAGCCCCACTTGCGGACCATCTTGATCGCGGTCTCCACCCCTTCCGCGCCGGTGTTCATGAGCAGGACGCGCTCGAAGCCGGTGAGCTCGCACAGCTCGCGCTGGAACGGACCCATCTGGTCGTTGTGGAACGCGCGGGAGGTGAGGGTCAGGCGCTGCATCTGATCCCGCGCGGCGCCGATGATGCGCGGATGCAGGTGCCCCTGATTGAGCGCGGAGTATGCGCTCAGCATGTCGAGGTAGCGTCGCCCCTCCACGTCCCGGACCCAGACGCCCTCGCCCCGTTCGAGCACGACCGGGAGCGGATGGTAGTGGTGGGCGCCGAATCGGTCGGCTTCATCGAGGTAGGATGACGTGATCGCCTGCGTTGCCGTGTCTTGCATGGTGTCGGCCTCCCGACGCGGGTCCCGCGGGGGTCGCGTCAGCTTGTCGATGCGGAGCCGCCGCGAAAGGTCACGGGCGGAAACGGGTTCTCGTTGACTCTTAGCTGAAAGACGTCGGGGCGGGCGTAGTGCCCCACCACGTCGAAGTCGAACTTGCCGCGCGTAACCGCGTCGGGATCGAGGCGGGCGAAGAGAATCCCCTCCTGGTCCCAGAGGGGTCCCGCCAGGCACGCCCCGGACGGGGAATAGATCGCGCTCCCGCCGGCGCACAGGCGTTCCGGCCAGCCCTGGAGTTCGCCGGCGATCTCCAGGTCGGCGGGGTACTGCGCGCGGGTCGCGTATTGGTTGCACCCGAGGACGAAGCACCTTCCCTCGAGGGCGATGTGGCGGAGCGTCGCCTGCCAGCGCTCGCGTCCGTCGGCGGTGGGGGCGAGGTAGATCTCCACGCCCTTCGCGTACATCGCCGTGCGGGCCAGCGGCATGTAGTTCTCCCAGCAGATGAGGCCGCCGACCCGGCCCAGGGGCGTGTCCACGACCGTGAGCGTGCTGCCGTCGCCCTCACCCCAGATGAAGCGCTCGGCCGCGGTCGGCTTGAGCTTACGATGCTTCCCCAGCAGCCGGCCGTCGGGGCCGAAGTAGAGAAGCGTGCAGAAGAGCGTACCTCCGCTGTAGTCGGCATCCCGCTCCACGATCCCGACGGCCAGATAGACGCCGTGAGCCGCCGCGGCTTCGCCGATGCGGTCGGTGGCCGGCCCCGGGACTTCCACCGCCCCCTTCAGGTATCGGTCCCACGTTCGGCGACCTGCCTGGGATCGCCCGCCCACCGATGTGCCGAACGCCAGACCCCAGGGGTAGCCGCCCACATAGGCCTCCGGGAAGAGAACCAGCTGCGCCCCCCCTGCGGCGGCTTCGGCGGTGAGCGCGTGCACCTTGCCGATCGCCGCCTCCAGGTCGAAGGGGACCCCGGCCCCCTGCACCACCGCGACCCCGATGCCCTCGTTGTCGTTCATCTGCGTCCTCGTCCAGTGCAGTCGGTTCGGAAGACTCCCGGGAACGCCTGCCGCGCGATCAGGTTGGTGCCAGTGGCTTCCGCCTCCTGCGTGGAATAATGCATCAAGGATATGCTTCGCGCGACAGGGCCCGGCGCCGCGTCAGCCTCCTCGATACGCGATCTCCGCGACCACCTCGCCCACGACCTCCAGCGTTGCCGGGCTCACGTTGGCAAGGACATCGTTCGGGGTGTGCCAGAGTGAGTTCCCCGGCCCGTATTCGAAATCGATGATGTCCACGGTGGGGATTCCGGCCTCGTTCAGGGGCACATGGTCGTCCAGGATGGGAGGACCCACCGTCGTCGGGAAGAGGCGGCCGTATCCCAGATCGCGCGCGATCCCCCAGACGCGCTGCACCACGCGGGGCGCGTAGCGGGAGGAGAACCCTTCCACGGGGAAGCCGGGATCGCGGTCCCCGACCATGTCCAGGAGCACCGCATAGCGCGGCTGGCCTCCCAGGGGCTGCGCGGCATAGCGCTCGGAGCCGATGAACATGTCCGCGGTGGTGGGGCCGTAGTCCTCGCCGTCCACCATGAGCAGGTCGACGCCGACGGGCGGCGGCTGAGCCGAAAAGAGCTCGCTCAGCGCCAGGAGCACGGCTACGCCGGAAGCGCCGTCGTTCGCCCCCGGGACCGGCGTGTCGCGCTCCTCCGGATCGGTGCTCTGGTCGGAGATGGGCCGGGTGTCCCAGTGGGCCAGGAAAAGCAGCCGGTCGGGGTCGGCGGCGTTGAAGCGGGCGAGGACGTTGGCCAGCGGCAGGGTGTCGCCGGCGGTGGTGGTGTAACTGAAGCGGTCGACGATCACTGTGTCGGCGTGGGCCGCCAGCTGCTCGACCATCCACTCCAGCTGCGCCGCATGACCGGGCGTGCCCGGCACCCGGGGCCCGAACGCGAGCTGTGCCTCGATCAGCTCGAAGGCACGCGCTCCCGGGAAGGCCGGGCGTTCGACTCGCTGCGCGGGCTCGCTACCCGGCTCCCCTCCGCACGCCAGCGCTGTCGCCAGCAGAAACGCCGAGTACCCGGGGAGGCGCGTCATGGAGGCTTCCCGGCCGTCGGCTCAACTGCACTCGCTGAAGCCGCACACGTGGCACTTCACGCACCCCTCCTCGAAGGAGAGCTGACCGGTGCCGCATTCCGGACAGCTGCCCAGGTAGCCCGATCTGGAGGAGCCGCTGTCCGAAGACGCGAGGCTCGGGGAGGCCGCACCCGCGGCTGATGTCACGGGGGCGGTGAGAATGAGTTCCTCCTGGATGCCATCCTTTTCCTGCAGGTAGTATTCGATCGCCTGGCCGATGGCGTCGGGGGCGGAAAGGACCTTGCGCAGCCCGAACCCGACCGCCCGGTCGCAGGAGATGCCGCGAAGCTGATCGCGCACCGCAGTGATGGGAATCCCCGACCGCAGCGCGAGGGAGATCAGCCGCCCGATCGCCTCCGCGTCCGCCATGGCGGCGCCGCCCGCCTTGCCCAGCGTGCAGAAGACCTCGAAGGGCCGTCCGGTCTCGTCTTCGTTGATGGTGACGTAGAGGTCGCCGAGCGGACAGTCCATCTTCACGGTGCGCCCTTTCAGCAGCGCGGGGCGCTTGCGCTTGTGGCGGCCGGCGCCGGCCAGACGGTCGCGATCCCGGTCGCGCTGCTGGTACTTTTCGATCTCGCCACGCAGCCGGTGACATTCCTCGCGGGCATCCGCGAGCTCCTGCTCGATCTCGCCGGTCGACGGCGCCTCTTCGCCGGTCACTTCCGGCTTCTTCTCGGTCTTGCCGGTCGAGAGCACCTGCATGGGCCGGGACCCGTCGCGGTACACGGTCACGCCCTTGCACCCCAGCGAGAAGGCCAACTCGTAGATCTCGCGGACATCCTCCGGCGTCGCCTCATGGGCGAAGTTGGTGGTCTTGGAAATGGCGGCGTCGGTGTACTTCTGGAAGGCCGCCTGCATGCGCACGTGCCATTCCGGGGTGATGTCGTGCGCGGTCACGAACACCCGCTGCACGTCCTCGGGCACCTCCTCGTGGTGGATGTGGCCGCTCTCCGCCACCCGTTCCATGAGCTCCGCCGAGTACCAGCCGCCCTTCTTTGCGATGCGCACGAAGTCCTCGTTGACGTCCGGCATCAGGACGCCGGCCTGATTGCGCATGAACGCCACCGCGAACAGGGGCTCGATGCCGCCCGAGCAGCCGGCGAAGATTGAAATTGTGCCCGTCGGGGCGACCGTGTCGAGGTTGCAGTTGCGCAGCGGACGCATCGGGCGAATGCGGCTTCCGTCGGAGCGGCGGGCGCAGCTCTCCTCAGGACCCCAGATGGACTCCGCCCAGGCGGGGAACACGCCCCGGCTCTCGGCCAGCCTCGCGGACGCGACCTTGGCTTCCTCGTCGATGAAGCGCATGACGGTTTCGGCCAGTTCCACGGCGGCGTAGGAATTGTACGGGATTCCCAGCCGCACCAGCATGTCCGCCCAGCCCATCACGCCCAGCCCGATGCGCCGGATGTTCTCCGCCAGCTCGGTGATCTGCGGCAGCGGATAGCGGTTGGCGTCGATCACGTTGTCCAGGAAGTGCACGGACAGGTGGACGACCCGGCGGAGCCCCTCCCAGTCGATTGCGTTCCGGGGATCAGCGTCCCACGAGCTTCCCTTGCGCACGAACGGGCCGAGGTTGAGGCTCCCCAGGTTGCACACGTCGTACGGCAGGAGCGGCTGCTCACCGCACGGGTTGGTGGCCTCGTACTCGCCCAGCGTCGGCACCGGGTTGAATTCGTTGGCCCTGTCGATGAAGAAGACGCCCGGTTCGCCGGTCTTCCAGGCGCCCTCGACGATCATGTCGAAGATCTCGCTCGCGTTCTCGCGACCCACGATGTCGCCGGTGCGCGGGCTGACGAGGTCGTAGTCCTCGCCATTCGCCACCGCCTGCATGAACGCGTCGGTGATGGCGACCGAGATGTTGAAGTTGGTGATCTGGGAGGTGTCGTCCTTGCAGGTGATGAAGGCGCGGATGTCGGGATGGTCGACCCGCAGAATGCCCATGTTGGCGCCCCGCCGCGTGCCGCCCTGCTTCACGACCTCGGTGGAGGAGTCGTAGAGACGCATGAAGGACACCGGGCCCGAGGCCACCCCCATGGTGGAGCGCACCGTGTCTCCCTCGGTGCGCAGGCGCGAGAAGGAGAACCCCGTGCCCCCTCCCGACTGGTGGACCAGCGCCATGCTCTTGAGGGTGTCGTAGATGCCGCACTCACCGTTGGAGAGGGCATCGTCGACGGGGAGCACGAAGCACGCGGAGAGCTGCCCGAGCGGCCGTCCCGCGTTCATCAGCGTGGGAGAGTTGGGCTCGAACGTGCCCGTTGCCATGAGGTCGTAGAACCGGCGCGCGACCTCGTCGATCGCCGCATCGGTTGCGCCATGGCGGCGGTCCTCCTCGGCGATCACGCGCGCGACCCGCCAGAACATGGTCTCGGGCTCTTCGACGGGCTCGCCCTTCTCGTTCTTCTTGAGATAGCGGAGCCCGAGGACGATGCGGGCGTTCTCCGTGAGCGTCGCGCGCGGGAGATCGGCGGGCGGCACGTCGTGCGCCGGCAGAGCGTCAGGAGATGCGGGTCGTAGGGCGGCCATGCTGTTTTCCGTTTGCCGGGAGAGATGTGGAAAAACGAGTGGAAACAGCCCCCACCTTTGTGCAAAAGAAACAGAAGGCACGCCAGTCAGGGTGTGGGCATGTGGAGACTGCTCGACACCCCGCAGAACACCGTATCTAGTGGCATCGATGTCCCCGGGGTGCCGTATGTCGCGTATGCCGGAAACAATATGCACCCTGCCGGTGATGCGCAAGCAGGCATCCGGCCCCGGTGTTGTCCCGGAACGGGCCGGGATCGCGTGTGCTCCGGCAGCGGTCGCATTTCCGACCTCCGGCCAGGCGGAGACCGGCCCCTTGCCGGGTGTTCTGCCCGTTAGAATGCCGATCCCAGGCGAAGATAGAGCCGTCCCGGGCGCAGGCGGAGACCGGCCCCGGGGGGATCGTCTTCAGCCCTGAGAGGAAAGGCCACGCCCACGCGCACGTCCGTGGACAGGGTCCAGAACGGCAGCGCGTTCACGGTGACCTCGAGTCCGAAGGAGGCGAGGGCGGCGAGCTTCGGGCTCGCGGTGGGCTCGGCTTCGCCCTCCGGGCCCCAGGCGTTGCCCGCGTCTGCAAACAGGCTTGCGCCGGCGCGGTCGAAGTACAGGGGCCAGGCGCCTATGCCCCGGCGAATGAGCGAGAGTGGAAGACGGTATTCGGCCGACGCCGACCAGGCGATGCGTCCGCGGCGGGAGGCGGAGGAATAGCCTCGTACCGGAAAGAGGAGGGGCGAGCCGCCGAAGAGGCCGAAGCCGGTGATCCGCTCACGGGTTCCGGCGGCATCTCCCACCTCGAAGTGAAAACCGTCGGCGCCCGGTCCGCGGGCCACGCCGCCGCTCGCCCGCAGGGCCAGGACCTGCCCGGCGAATCCGAGGGTGCCGAGCGTCCGGTAGAGCGACAGGCGGCCGGTGAGCTCCTCGAAGCCCCGGTCGGCCACGCGGTCTCCGGCCAGCTCCTCCGGAAGATCGAGCACGCGCGCGACACGACCCCGAACGGCCCCCGAGACGCCGTCCGCGAGGGTCATGGACATGGCATGGGAGCGGGACGTGTTGAAGCCAAGAGTTGCGGACAGCTCCCCGACCCGCCGCGTCGGACGGGTGAGCCGGAAGGCGGTGGAGGGTTCGAGGGTCGCGTCCAGCAGCTCGGAGGACACCCAGTTGTGGCTGGCCTCCAGGGTGAGGCCGACGCGGTTGCGGAAGCGCGCCCGCTGGAGGTCCACGCTCATCTGTACGCGCCGTTCCCTGTCCACCACGTACAGGGTGTCCACGTCCCCGTTCTCGCGCTCTCCCAGGGTGAGACCCGCGGGATCGTAGAGCTGGCCCAGCGAGAACGTCACCACGGGGTTGCCCAGCCCCGCGACGGTGTATCCGAAGCGGCCTTCCCCGCGACGCTTCTCCGGAATCAGGCGGCCCCAGGCCCAGAACCGGTGCCGGTCGACCAGGTCCCGGCCGGAGGTCGAGAAACCGAAGCCGTCGCCGATGACGTCCCGATCGCGGATCCTCCGAGGCGGCGCGTAGAGCGGCTCCCAGTAGGTCGGGAGGAGCGAGCGGAACGCCCGGTACGGCCTGCTTTCGGCTTCGATCGCGGCCTGGAAGCGGTCGGGCGAACGATCGGCGCCCGCCAGGAAGCGCGGGTCGCCCGCAAAGGGTTCGAACCACTCCCCCGGCGTGTATGGGATGCGCTCGATGTCCCAGCCTTCGTGGTGGTAGGCCGAGTAGTAGATCCACTCGCCCGCCGGGTCGATGGCCGGATGGGCGGCCCCGGTGAGCATGTTGGTGACCTGCCGGACCGCCCCCGGACGTCCATCCCCGTCGACGGCGGCCGCGAAGAGGTTGGGGATGCCGGTGCGGTCGGAGGACCACAGCAGGGTGCGTCCGTCGGGGGACCAGACCGGACTGGCGTCGACGGCGCGGTCGTCGGTCACCCTTGCGACCAGCCCGCCGCCGGCGTCGAGGATCACGACATCGAAGCGGCCGCCGGAGCGCCACTGGGACACGGCGATGCGGGCGCCGTCCGGCGACCAGCGCGGAAAGGCCCAGTGCACCGCGGGATCGGCCTCCGTCAACGGCTTGACCTCGCCCGTCGCCGGTTCCACCAGGACCAAACGGTTGGTGCCGCCTCCCTCCTGCACCGCCACGATCAGGTCGCCGTTCGGATGCACGTCCGGGAAGACCAGCCGCCCACCCCGGGTGAGCCGGGTCACTCGCCCACCCGCGTCGGCCCGATAGAGGTCGGAGTACAGGCGGTAGCGGTCAGCCAGCTCGAACTGGGCGAAGATCATCCCGCCGTCGGGCGTCCACGAGAAGGTGGACAGGCCGTTGGTCCGGGTGAAGCGGCGATCCGCGCCGCCATCGAGGTCGCGCAGGTGGAGATGCGCGTCCGAGCGGCCGTCGGCGAGGGCGAAGGCGAGGCGCTGTCCGTCCGGCGAGACCTGCGGGTAGAGCGCCTGGCGCGCCCCGCGGGTGAGCGCTTCGCCGGCGGTGGGCGGCTGCAGGGCGGCGAGGGAGTCGGCGAGGGCACGGTACCTGGATGAGAGGGACGCGCGCCACTCCTCCCACGCCTGCGAGAAGGAGATGCCGAAGGCCGAACGCGCCGCGGCGTCGATCCGGTAGGGCACCAGCTGACCCGCCACTTCCTCCACGAGCTGCCGCATCCCGAGGGTGTCCGTGCGTGTCATCAGGTAGTCGAAGAACTCGGAGCCGTAGACGTAGGGGCGAAGTCCGGCCGGCCACACCGGACTCCTGCCCGAGACCAGGGACAGCGGCTCCAGGCCGCCCTCCAGAACGCCGGTGCGCAGGACCATGTCCTGCCAGGTGCCATGGACGCGGCCCGCGTCGGTCAGCGTCGACTCGTACCAGGTGGCGATCCCCTCGATCAGCCAGGTGGGGGCCGCGCGCCCGGGGAAGAAGGGCCAGGTGGCGGGGTAGCGGCCCAGCAGGGCGCGCAGGATGGCGCCGAGTCCGCCCGCGGGATCCAGGTGGAAGATGTGCACCAGCTCGTGCGTGACCACGAGCTCCATCCAGTCGTCGAAGTAGTTGAGGGAACCTCCGTCCGCGGGCGGACGCGCGAAGACCGTGATCCGGTTTCCGGGGACCACGTTGGCGAACCCGTTGGAGTAGTCGGCGTGGTCGGTGAGGACGATGTCGATGGTGCCCGGCGGAGGGGCGCTGAAGGAGACGGCCAGCTGCCCGTACGCCCGCTCGGCCCGGTCGGCCAGCCGGGTTGCGAGCGGATAGAGGGCCTCCGGAAAGGTGATCCGGAAGTGTTCGGTGTCGAGCGTCCGCCAGTTCTCGTCGGGGGGCACCTGGCCGGAGGCGGGGGTGGCGGTCGAGAGCGCTCCGACCAGAAGCAGCAACGGCAGGATGAGCCTTGTCAGGCCGCCGCCGCGTGCGTCACTCTTGTCCGGGATACGGCTCACGAGGATGGTCATCGCATCATGGAAGCCAAGGCAAGCATCTGGTACCGGCTGGGCTACGCCTGGGAGAGGGCTCGTCCGGGACCGGTGGCCGGAAACGGCGGGGGAACCGGCCGCGGACGTCCGTCCTCCCGGTCTGGAAATGGGAGCGTCCCTTCCGCCATACGCAAGATCGCCCCTTCACCCCCATGGAGAAACCTGCTGGATGAAGCCGAAGGGCTCACCCGGCGGGTGGTGGCCGGGCGGACAAATCGCCCGCCGGCGCGCCGGCACCTTCCGCGGGCGGCGCTCGCGGGTGCGGGAGCGGCGCTCGCGGCGCGATCGCTCGCTGGTCTGCTCGCCCGCGAGGCGACACCGGGAGAGGAAGCCGGGCTTGGCGCCGAACTCGTGCGAGGCGCGGCGGAGGGGCTGGCTATGGCGGTCCTGAGCGGCCATCTCCCCAGGAACCGCCTGCTGCGGATCGGGCTGTGCGGCGCGGCGAGATACGCCGCCGCTCCCCGCGGAGGGCTCCCGCGCGTCATCCGGCCCATCGCGCCCGCGGCGGTCCGCACCCTCGCCGCGCTGGCGCCCGCGAGCGGTCGCGATGGCGGACTGCTCGAGCACGCGGCGTTCGCGGCCGCGTTCGTGCTGCTCTACGGGCGGCGGACTCGCGGATCCGCCTGGCGGACCACGGACGGCGACCGCTCGACGCCTTCAACCGCGACCAGGCGTTAGGGAACCCAGAACCCGGGCCCCCGAAGCTCCGGTGGAGTCCGGCGCATTGGCCGGCAGGCCCTGCAGGTGCGCCCACGCCAGCACGGCGAAGCAGGCGGCTTCGCGCGCCTCCGGGTCGAGCCCCAGTACGGACAGATCGCGGACCGGTACGGGGGCGAGCCGCTCCGCGATCATCTCGGCAAGAACCGGATTCAGCGCGCCGCCGCCCGCCAGCAGCACCTCGCTCACGCCCCGCGGGAGCACCCAGCGGCGACAGGCATCGGCGACGGAAGCCGCGGTGAAGGCCGTCAGCGTCGCGACCAGGTCGGTCCAGTCGCGGCGCGTGCGTGGCGCCCGGTGGTCTACGAGGCGTTGCACGAACCCGCTGCCGAAGACCTCGCGGCCCGTCGATTTGGGCGGAAGGCGGCGCAGGAACGGGTGCTCGAGGAGCTCTTCCAGCAGCTCGGCGTCGACTTCGCCCGCGGCGGCCAGTTCGCCGTCCGCGTCGAAGGTCCGGCGTCCGCCCGTGGCGAGTTCCGCGGCGGTGTCGATGAGCGCAACCCCGGGGCCCGTGTCGAAAGCCAGCACGGGTTCGGTGCTCGAAGCCGCGGGCAGCCAGGTGACGTTGGCCATTCCTCCCAGGTTCTGGAGGGCGCGCGGCCGGTCGGGCGCCGTGAAGAGCAGCCGGTCGGGCCAGGGGACCAGCGGCGCCCCGTGGCCCCCGGCCGCCACGTCGCGCGTGCGGAAGTCGCTCACCACCGGTATGCCGGTGATTTCCGCGATGGTCGCGGGATCGCCCAGCTGGAGGGTGGCGCCGCGGCCCTCCTCCGACGGTGGGTCGTGCCACACCGTCTGCCCGTGCGAGCCGATCGCCGCCACCGATCCCGGATCCACCCCGGCGCGCGCACACCCGGCGAGCGCGCAGCGCGCGAAGCGCTCGCCCAGGACCGCGTGCAGGCGGGTCAGCTCGGCCGGCCCACCGCCCTCGATCGCGCGGCGGATCGAGTTCCGCTCCTCCGGCAGATAGCGCTCGCTGTGAAACCCCAGCAGCCGCCACGAGAAGGTCCCGGGCGTCGTCCCGCCCACCTCGAGCAGGGCGGCGTCGACCCCGTCGAGCGACGTGCCCGACATCATCCCCAGGACCTTCATCACCGGAACGTCACGCAATGGAGGAGAAACCCCGGGGGGCCGCCGCAGTCATGGTGCGATCCGGTGGCGGCCTTCGAGGCCGTTTGGCGCCGGCTGCACCTGTGCCCCGGCCCCGGCGCGGTCATTCGGTCGCGCCCGGGACATCGGCCACCCGCCCCCCGCTCTCGTCGAGCAGGCCGCGCGCCTCCTCCGCGGCGACCCCGAGCCGGGCCATGACGATCGCCGTCTTGACGTGGCCGCCGGCCTCGCCGAGCAGCTCCCGGGCCGGCTCCCGCTCCAGCCCTGCGGTGGTCATCAGGATGCGCTCCCCCCGGTCCTGGAGCTTCCGGCAGGTCACCTGCAGGTCCACCATGAGGTTGCCGTGGACCTTGCCCATGAGGACCATGGCGCCGGTCGTGATGGTGTTCAGAACCAGCTTGGTGGCGGTGCCCGCCTTCATGCGCGTGGAGCCGGTGATCACCTCCGGACCCACCAGGGGGGCGATGACGACGTCGTGGGTGGCGCGGAGCTCCGCGGAGGGGGGGGTGCACAGCAGGAAGCCGGTGCGGGCGCCCCTCACGCGCGCGCGTTCCAATGCACCGTGCACGAAGGGCGTGGTGCCGGAAGTGGCGATGCCGAGGACGAAATCGTCGACGCCGACGGCGAGGCGGTCCATCTCGCGGGCGCCGTCGCGGGGGTCGTCCTCGGCTCCTTCCCGTGCCCGCACCAGCGCGCCGTGGCCGCCCGCGATCACGCCGACCACCATCGAAGGGTCGGTCCGGTAGGTCGGGGGCATCTCCGCCGCATCGAGCACGCCCAGGCGTCCGGAGGTCCCCGCGCCGACGTAGATCAGCCGGCCGCCGCGCCCGAACGCGTCGCGCGCCAGCTCCATGGCCCGCGCGATGGCGCCGGCCTCTGCACCGACGGCCGCCGGCACGGTGCGGTCCTCGTCATTGATCAGCGCGACGATCTCCGCGGGCGACAGCCGGTCGACCCCGCGCGAGCGTGGATTGCGCTGTTCGGTCAGGCGATCATCCAGCATGTCGTGTCCGCGCGGCCGTGGCACCGTGGGTTCACCTTTCCTCCATGCGGACAAAGCTAGCGACAGTGCGGCCCCGGCGCGTCCCGGGACCCCGGATGCCGGGCGGAGTATTAGGAAACGGCTGAAGGACTTCATCATTCGCACAATGAACCCCACCCTCGCGGAGGCGGCATGGCACGTCCGAGATCACGCGTCCTGGCAACGGCCTTCTGCGCGATCCTGCTGGCCGTCTGCTCGGACGATCCGGCCACCACCACCCCACCCGCTCCTCCCCCACCGCCTCCCCCTCAGGAGCCCTATGCGGCCGAGCGGGCCGCGCTCATGGCCCTCTACAACGCAACGGGCGGGACCCATTGGCATCGGGACAGGAACTGGACCACGGTCGGGAGCATCCGCGACTGGCAGGGGGTGTCGACCAACTCTGCCGGCTTCGTCACCGCGCTGACGCTCAAGGACAACAACCTCTCCGGAACGCTCCCGCCCGAACTCGGGAACCTGACGCATCTGAGACAGTTGGATCTGGAGGAGAACCAGTTGACGGGCTCGATCCCGCCGGAGCTCGGCGATCTGCCCGAACTGAGACGTCTGGTTCTGGGCGACAACGAGCTGACGGGTCCGATCCCGCCGGGATTGGGCAGCCTGAGCCGGCTGACCATGCTGGATCTGGGCGACAACGGCCTGACCGGGACGATCCCCTCTGAACTCGGATCCCTGCCGCGGCTCGACTCCCTGCTGCTTCACCGCAACGAGCTGACCGGCCCCATTCCCGCCGAACTGGGGAACCTCGCCACTCTGGGGAGGCTGCTCCTGGCGCTGAATCAGCTCACCGGTCCGGTGCCGCCGGCGCTGGGCAACCTCGCGAATCTCACCTACATGAGCCTCAGCCGTAACCAGCTGACGGGCACGATTCCCGTCGAACTGGCGAAGCTGAGCTCGATTCGGATTCTGTCGGTTTCGCGGAACAACCTCACGGGGACGATTCCGCCCGAGCTGGGCAACCTGACCACCCTGGAGGGGCTGTATCTCTACCAGAACCAGCTCACCGGCGGAATCCCGGTCGCGCTGGGCAATCTGTCGGAACTGGAGACGCTCTGGATTCACGACAACGGGCTCTCGGGCCCATTGATCGAGGAACTCGGCAATCTCGCGGGGCTCGAGGACCTGCGCGCCGCGGACAACGATCTCAGCGGCAAGCTGCCCCGGAATCTGGGCAGACCCCGGGGCCTGGCCCGACTCGAGCTCGAAGGGAACCAGGACCTGGCCGGCCTGCTGCCGCGGAGCATGATCGGCCTCGATTTCCTGCAGGTGTTGTCGTACGGGGCGACCGACCTGTGCGCGCAGGTCGACGAGGAGTTCCAGGAGTGGCTGCGGACGATTCCCGAGGGCAGCCGGACGGATTGCGATGTCGCACACGTCGAACGACTTGCTCTCACGGACCTGCACGAAGTGACCGGAGGGGCATCCTGGGCGAACCGGTCGGCATGGGGGACCGATGCTCCCCTGGCGGACTGGCATGGCGTGTCCACCGAGGACGGGCATGTCGCCGGATTGGCGCTGTCCGCCAACGGCCTGTCCGGCCCGCTCCCTCCGGAGATCGCCAACCTCACCGAGCTCCGGGTGGTGGACCTGGCCGGGAACGACCTGTCCGGTGCGTTTCCGGGCTCCTTCGCCGGGTTGCACGAACTCGCGGAGGTGCGCGTGGGCCGGAATCCGGGGCTTGCGGGCGCGCTGCCGTTCGCGCTCCGGGGGCTGGAACGGGTTCGCGTGCTGCTCCACGATGACACCGGCCTGTGCGCGTCGCCCGCGCCGGACTTCCAGGCGTGGTACGGCGCGATCGAGCAGACCGCCGGCGCCGTCTGCGACAACCCGGATCAGGTCACGGTATCCTTGCCGATGGTCTACCTCACGCAGTCGGTCCAGGCCCCGTCCCGGAGCGTGCGTCTGGTGGCCAACCGTGACGCGCTGCTGAGGGCGTTCGTCACGGCCGGGGAGCCGCGCGGGTTCTTCGAGCCCGAGGTCGTGGCGGCGTTCACGGGACGGGACGGGGACGAGGTCCACCGCGTGGTCATGACCCGCGAAGCCAACCAGATCCCCGCGCAGGCGGACGAGGGCGATCTCGAACTGTCGTACAACGCGGTGATCCCCGCCGAGATCGTCGTCCCGGGCGTCGAGTTGGCCGTCGAGGTCGACCCCGAGGGAACCCTGCCTCTCAGCGACGAAAGCGAGACCCGTTTCCCGGAGGAGGGATCCGACTCGCTGAGCGTGGTGGCAGTGCCCCCGATGCAGCTTACGCTGGTTCCGGTGCTGGACGCCGCGGAGCCCGACTCGTCGGTTGTGGAGTGGGTCCGCGGCATCTCGGGCGACAGCCCTGAAGTGGGACTGCTGAGGCACGCATTCCCGTTTGCCGAGTTCAGCGTCAGCCCGCACGAGGCCTGGCATACCTCGCTCGATCTCACCACCTCGGCCGGGCAGGTGTCGCTGTTCGGAGAACTCGAGGCGCTGCGGGAATCGGAAGGCGGCACGGGCTACTACTACGGGGTCGCCGCCGGCCTGGGGTCCATCGCCGGCCGGGGGCAGCTGCCCGGCTGGGTGAGCATCGGCATCACGAGATCGACCACGCTGGCGCACGAGGTTGGACACAACCTCTCGCTCAGGCACGCGCCCTGCGGCGATCCCAGCGGCGTTGATCCCAGCTTCCCCTACGAGGACGGGAGCATCGGCGTATGGGGCTATGACTTCCGCAATGGATCGACGGTGCCTCCCGACCGCGGCAAGGACATCATGACCTACTGCCGGACGTTGCCCTGGCTCAGCGACTACTACTTCGAGAAGGTGATCGACCATCGCGCCCAGTTGGCCGCGGACACCGCCAGCGCACGTTTGGCCGCAGCGAACCTGCCCGCAGACATGCTCGTGCTCTGGGGCGGAATGGTGGACGGAGAGCTGTGGATCGATCCGGCGTTCCCGATGCGCGCGGCGGCGAGACTGCCCGGGGCGCGGGGTCCCTACCGCATACGCGGGACCACTTCGGACGGCGGGACGGTGTTCTCGCTGGACTTCACGCCCAGCGACGACGGCCACGGCGGCAGGCACTTCTTCTTCACGGTGCCGATCGAGGCCGATTGGGAGGAAGCGCTCGAGCGCATCACGCTGACGGGGCCGGAGGGCGAGGCATACGTGGACCAGGCCGACGAGCGCCGCATGACCGTGGTCACGGAACCCGGAACGGGACGCCTGCGCGCGATTCTGCGGGACTGGGAGGGGGCGCTGCCGGACGCGCTCAGGGACGAGGCCGACCTGGAGGTGAGCATGACGCGCGGGCTCAAGGAGGCGGTGCGGCTGCGAAGGTGAGTAGAGGGCCGGGATTATCGCCTGGACCGGATCCTGCAAACCCTGACGTAACGTGAGGGTTCGGAAAACACCCGGCGCGACGAACGCAAACACGCTGACTCTTCGCGCTCAGCTCTCTTGGAGACGGCATGACACGTCAAAGATCGCGCGTCTGGGCAGCGGGCCTCTGCACGGTCCTGCTGACCGTCTGCTCGAAGGAAGATCCGGCGATCATCGCCCTGCGCCAGGTCGAGCAGACCGATACGGTCGACCGTGCCACGCTGATCGCCTTCTACGGCGCGACCGGGGGGCCGAACTGGGACGACAGAGGGTACTGGCACACCCCGGAGAGCATCAGGGACTGGGAAGGGGTGACGACCAACTCGGACGGCTTCGTCACCGAGCTGGTCCTGGACGACAACAACCTGTCGGGAACCCTCCCGCCCGAGCTCGGGGATCTGACGCACCTCAGACGGCTGGTTCTGGACGGCAACGAACTGACGGGTCCGATCCCGCCTGAGTTGGGCAAGCTGAGCCGGTTGACCATGCTGAACCTGAATCAAAACAAACTGACGGGTCCGATCCCGCCTGAGTTCGCGGCACTGCCGCTCCTCGACTCCCTGCGGCTTTGGGACAACGAACTGTCCGGCCCGATTCCGGTCGAACTGGGCAGCATGCGTTCTCTGCGACGGCTGTCCCTGGCGTGGAATCAGCTGTCGGGTCCGGTGCCGCCGGAACTTGGCAGACTGACGAATCTCACGGACATGACCCTCAGCCGAAACGAATTGACCGGCACGATCCCGCCGGAACTGGCGGATCTGCCTGTGATCAGATCCCTGTCGGTGTCGCGCAACAACCTGACGGGAACGATTCCGCCCGAGTTGGGAGAGCTGGCCACCCTGGAGGGGCTGTATCTCTACGACAACCAACTCACCGGCGAAATCCCCGTCTCGCTGGGGAATCTGCGGCAACTGGAGACGCTCTGGATTCACGAGAACAGCCTCTCAGGCCCGTTTCCCGACGTCTTCGGCAACCTCACGGCGCTTCGGCAGCTTCGAGTCGCAAACAATCGGCTTAGCGGTGTGTTGCCCGCCGGTCTGGGCCAACTCCAGGACATGGTCCGAATCGAGCTCCAGGGGAATCGTGATCTGACCGGCCTGCTGCCGCGGAGCATGCTCGACCTGGAGCTCCTGCAGCGACTGTGGTATGGAGAGACCGGCCTGTGTGCTCAAGTCGACGACCAATTCCAGGAGTGGCATGAAACCATTTCGGAGGTCCAAGGGACGGATTGTGATGCCGCCCAGGTGGAGCGACTCGCTCTGACAAGCGTGCACGACTTGACCGGTGGCCCCTCCTGGACGAACCGCGCGGCATGGGGGACCGACGCTCCTCTGGGAGACTGGCATGGCGTGGCCACCGAGAGCGGACGTGTCGTGGAAGTGGCGCTCCCCGGCAACGGCCTGTCCGGTCCGCTTCCCGGGGAGATTGCGAACCTCGGCCAGCTCACGGCGGTCGACCTCACGGGAAACGACCTGTCCGGTTCGTTTCCGGACGCCATCGCCGGGTTGCACGAGCTGGCCGAGTTGCGCGTGGGCCGCAATGCGGGGCTCGCGGGCGCGCTGCCGTTCGACCTTCGGCACCTGAGACGGCTTCGCGTGCTGCTCCACGACGACACCGGCCTGTGCGCGTCTCCTGCGCCGGACTTTCAGGCATGGTACGCCGCGATCGAGCAGACGGCAGGCGCCACTTGCGGCAACCCGGATCAGGTCACCGTCTCCCTGCCGATGGTCTACCTCACCCAGTCGGTCCAGACCCCGTCCCGGAGCGTTCGTCTGGTGGCCAATCGCGAGGCGCTGTTAAGGGTATTCGTCACAGCGGAGGAACCGAGAGGGTTCTTCGAGCCCGAGGTCGTTGCGGTCTTCACTCGGCCGGGGCGCGGCGAAACTCACCGCGTGACCATGACTCCGGATGCCAACCAGATCCCCGCAGAGGCGGACGAAGGCGATCTCGAGGCGTCGTACAACGCCGTGATTCCCGCCGAGACCATCGTCCCGGGTGTCGAGCTGGTCGTGGTGGTCGACCCTGAGCGGACTCTGCCCCTCACCGCCGAAAGCGAAACCCGTTTCCCGGGCGAGGACTCCCATTCGCTGAACGTGGTGCGCGTGCCACCAATGCGGCTCACGCTGGTTCCGGTCTTGGAGGCCGAGGAGCCCGACACGTCGGTTCTGGGGTGGGTCCGCGGCGTCTCCACCGACAGCCCTCAGGTAGGATTGCTGAGGCACGCGTTCCCGTTTGCCGAGTTCAGCGTCCGTCCGCACGAGCCCTACTTCACTTCGCTCGATCTCACCACCGAGTCCGGACAAGATAGACTGGTGCACGAGCTTGAGGCGCTACGCGCATCGGAAGGCGGCACGGGTTACTACTATGGGGTCGCTGCAAGCGTGAACGGCTTCGTTGGGGGTCGGGCTTCGCTGCC
The DNA here is from genome assembly GCA_965202805.1 of Longimicrobiales bacterium. Lineage (GTDB taxonomy): Bacteria > Gemmatimonadota > Gemmatimonadetes > Longimicrobiales > Gaopeijiaceae > BD2-11. The sequence goes on along the minus strand of OZ241869.1, from coordinate 3,731,474 downwards.
CGGGTGGACAAGCATGGGTCCGGCGATCGCCGGGACTCTGGCGCACGAGGTTGGCCACAACCTGTCACTCCAGCACGCTCCCTGCGGAAACCCCGATGGCGTTAACCGAGCCTTCCCCTACCCGGACGGAGGTATCGGCGTGTGGGGATACGACGTCCGCAATGGCTCGGTGGTGTCCCCCGACCACTACAAGGACATCATGACGTACTGCCGGCCACTATCCTGGCTCAGCGACTTCCATTTCGAAGAGGTCATCGACCATCGCGCACAGTTGGTCGCGAGCGCAGCTTCGGCCGCATCCGACCCACCGTCGGATATGCTCGCGCTGTGGGGCGGAGCGGTGGATGGCGAGCTGTGGATCGAGCCGGTGTTGTCGATGAAGGCGGCGCCGAGATTGCCTAAGGCGTGGGGTCCGTACCGCCTTCGAGGGACCGCGGCAGGTGGCCGGACGCTCTTCTCGCTGGACTTCACGCCCACCGAGAACGCGCACGGCGGCAGGCACTTCTTCTTCACGGTGCCGATCGAGGCCGGCTGGGAGGACGCCCTCGAACGCGTCACGCTTACGGGGCCGGAAGGCCAGGCGTACGTCGACCAGACCGACGAGCGCCGCATCACGGTGGTCACGGAGCCGGGGACGGGACGCCTGCGCGCGATTCTGCGGGACTGGGAAGGGGCGCTGCCGGACGCGCTCAGAGACGACGACGGCCTGGAAGTGAGCGTGACGCGCGGGCTCACTGGCAAGCCCCCGGTGCCCCACCGCTCCGGCAGGAACACACGGCGCCCTCAGTTCCCGGGCCCGGCCAGGCGATAGCCGACGCGGGGCTCGGTGAAGATGTAGGTCGGGTTCCTGGCGTCGTCGCCCAGCTTGTCGCGCAGGTTCTTGATGAAGACGCGGATGCTGCGGGTGTTGCCTCCTCGCCGCGAGCGCCACACCCGGCGCAGCAGGTAGTCGTACGTCGACACCCGGCCGGCCTTGGCCGTGAGCGCGCTCAGCAGGTCGTATTCGGTGGCCGTCAACGCAAGGGGCTCGCCGGCCAGGCTCGCCCGGCGCTCCTCGTGGTGGATGGCGAGCCGCCCCACGCGGAAGGGCTCGGCGGGCCCGGCGCGCTTGCGCAGGGCAGCCTCCATTCGGGCCACGAGCTCCGTCGGCGAGAACGGCTTGACGACGTAGTCCGCCGCCCCGGTCTCGAGCGCCCTTGCGATCGTCTCGTCGCGCCCGTACGCGGACAGGAAGATGACCGGCCGGTCGGCCAGCGCCGGCAGGCCCTGCATCAGCTCGATGCCGTCGGTCCCGGGCAGGAGCAAATCCAGCAGCACGAGGTCGGGCCGTTGCCGGTCGATAAGGCCAGCCACCTCTTCCGGGTCGCCCGTAACGATCGCGTCGTAGCCCGCGTCCTCGAGGATGCCCCGCACGTAGAGCAGGTCCTTCGGATCGTCGTCCACCGCCAGGACGCGGAGTGCCCCGGCCGCACCAGCGCGCCCGCCGCCCGCCCGCCGCGCCGGCCTGGCCGCGGTGACGGTCACGGCCTCCTCGGCGACCGGGATCGTGAAGGTGAAGCGCGCGCCTGGACCCGTTCCCGCGCTTTCGGCCCAGATGCGGCCCCCGTGCGCCTCGACGATGCCCTTGCAGATCGCCAGGCCCAGACCGGCCCCGACCCCGCGAGCGCGATCCCGCCGGTCGCTGCGGGCGAACTTGCGGAACAGGTGCGGCAGGCGCTCGGCCGGGATGCCCGGGCCCTCGTCGACCACCGACACCGCCACATGCACCCCTTCGCGGGCCGCCACCACCCGGACTGGCGACGACTGGGGCGAGTGCCGGGCGGCGTTCGAGAGCAGGTTGCCCAGCACCTGGACGATGCGCTGCCGGTCCGCGAGCACACGCGGCAGGTCCGGCGGCAGATCGATCAGCACAGGGTTCCGGCCCCCGCCGCTCAGGTACAGGGTCCGGGCCTGCTCCACGACGGCGGGGAGGCGGGTGCGCTCGGGCGCGACGGACAGTCTGCCCGCCTCGATGTGCGCCGCATCCAGCAGGTCGGCGATCAGCTCGCGCATGTGATCGGCCTGCTCGTCGATGATCCGGAAGAACTGAAGCGCCTCGGCGGGGCGGAGCGCCGACGACGCCCCCAGCACGGTGGCGGCCGAGCCCTTGATCGAGGTCAGGGGGCCCTGGAGTTCGTGGCTGACCATGCCCAGGAACTCGGCCCGGAGCACCTCAAGCTCCTCCAGCGGCGTCAGGTCCTGCATCGTGACCACCACCGACTCGACCTCCCCCGCCTCCGAACGGATGGGCGTCGCGTTGACCAGCGTCGTGATGCTCCGCCCGTCGGGCGTCTCGAGCACGATCTCCTCGACCCGCACCGTCCTCGACGCGCGCAGCAGCTCCTTCAGGGGAAGGCGGTCCAGCGCCAACTGCCGCCCGTCCGCGCGCCGCACGCGCAACACCCTCAGCAGATCCTCGGGCGACTGGTCCGGCAGGCACAGGGCACGCACGATTCGCCGCGACTCGGCGTTCAGAGACACCAGCGCCCCGCTTGGGGCATCGAACACCACAACGCCCACCGGCGCCGTATCGATCAGTGCTTCAAGGTCGGAGCGCGCCCGCTCGACGTCCTGGTAGGCGCGCGCATTGGCGATCGCGGCTCCGGCCTGCGAGGCGAAGAGCGCAAGCACCTCCTCGTCCTCGCGCGTGAACTCCCGGCGGCCCTCCTTGTCGGCGAGGTAGAAGCCGCCGACACGCTCGCCCCGGTGCCGGATCGGCATCCCCAGGAAGCTCCGGGCCAGCGTCGGGTCCTCGGGGAAGCCAAGCGAACAAAGGTAGGCCGCCAGGTCCCTCAGCCGGAGCGGACCAGACATTTCGCGCAGGTGCTCCCAAAGCCCGGGACCGCAGGGGTGTTCCCGAAACCGGGCGTGTTCTTCGGTACCCGATGAGACGAGATCCCGCAGCCCGCCCGAATCATCCACCGTCGTGATGAAGGCGCCACCCGCGCCGGTGAGCGCCCGCGTGTTGTCCGCCACCTCGCGCAGGACCGTGTCCACGTCCAGGCTCTCACTGATCCGCAGGCTCGCCTCGCTCAGCCTCGTGAGCCGCTTCCGCAGCGCACGGACCTCGCCGCTCAGTTCCTCGACCGTCGGCATGCTCGCCCCTCCCTCCCCCGGTCCCGAGGGATGGATACCGTTCGTTGATTTCATAACCAATAATTTATGATATATCCATTAGCATAACGGATTACAACATAACCAACAAAGTGATCAGCCTCTTGATTATCGAGATTTTGGTGATAGTATGATTCGCCCAAGCCAAAACTCGATGCTCGCAACTGGACACACATCGCCCAAAGCCCCCGAACCCGGCTCGGCCATGGGCCACGAGCCGGGTTGCCACAACGCAACCTGCCCAACCACTCCAAGGAGAGAACGAGAACCATGCCTCACCAGAACCCGCCGCCAGCACCGGAGGTACCTGCCGGACCACGCTCCCGGGCCCGCCCCCCGACAGGAGGCGTCCTTCGGCTGCTCGCATCATTCGCTCTGCTCACCGCCGGCGTTGTTGCGCTGAGCGCGCACAGCATGTTCCTGAAGCTGGACAGCTTCTTCCTGGAGCCGCACTCGACCAACGTGGTCCTGCTCATGAACGGCGAGTTCGACGAAGGCCTGGAGTTGATTACCCGCGACCGGATGCTTGATGTGAGCGTAGTCGGTCCCGATGGCGTCACGCACCCGCCCGAGTCGGCCTGGGCGGACTCTTCAGTCTGGAACCCCGACAGTCTGGACACGGCCATCCTGACATTCGAGACCGGCGAGCCCGGCACCTATGTGATCGGTGTCTCTACGGCACCGCGAATCATCGCGCTCACCGCCGAGGCCTTCAACGGCTACCTGGCCCACGACGGACTGCTCGATACGATTGAGCGGCGCCGGGCGGAGGGCATGACGGACGACGATGCCCTCGAGTTCTACAGCAAGCACGTAAAGGCCCTTGTGCAGGTCGGCAGCGCCCGCAGCGCCGAGTGGGCGACCGTACTCGGCTACCCTGTGGAGTTCGTGCCCCTGGAAAACCCGTACGAGCTCTCGGTCGGCGACGAACTGCGTGTGCGGTTCATGCGCGAGGGCAGACCCGTCGCCAACCATCTCGTCTACGCCAGCCACGAGGGTTATCAGGCGGATGAAGCCGAGGGCGGGCATGCCGAGGCGGTCGCAACGCGGACGGACGCCGACGGCGTGGCCACGATCCCGCTGAGCAATGCCGGACGCTGGTACGTGCGCACCATCCACATGGTGGAAACGACGAACGAACCCGACCTCGACTACGAGTCCAACTGGGCTACCCTGACTTTCGAGATGAGGTAGGCCGCCGCAGTCTTGACCATGACGTAGCGTCCGGGCTTGCGGAAAACATCTGGCACGACAAGCCCTTGCGCGCTAATCTTCGCGCCCGTCAAATGCGGCCATTGGCGCCTCGTCGTCGAGGTGCCATGCCAGTCCGCCCGCCGCCGTCCGCTCCGTAGGCGGCGCGAAACCGGGATGGGAGGAAGCGTTCTTGCGTTGCGGACATGCGAGGGGAGTGCCATGGAAACGGAGCCGGAGCGCGGCGGGCCGCGGCGGGTTGCCGCCGCGGTGCGACGAACGTTGCGCGCATCTCAATCCGCCCCTGCGCGCGGGGTCTGCCACGACCACGCTGCTCTGGCTGGCATCGGGCCTTGTTGTGGCCGGGTGCGCCGACCCGCCTCCCGCCGAGCCTCCCCCACCCGACGCCATCGCCTTTGGCGTCTACGGGGACGGGCCCTACTACCCATGGGAGGAGCCCCGCGCCCGACGGATGCTGCTGGACGCCCAGTCGGCCGGGGTGGATTTCCTGATCCACATCGGCGACATCCTGGGCGGTTCCTGCGCGGACGAGATACTGCATGAAATCCGCGGGCAGCTGGACGACGTGTCGGTTCCGGTCGTGTACACGCCGGGGGACAACGAGTGGGCGGACTGCCATGCGCCAGGTGCGGGCGGTTACGACCCTCTGGATCGGCTGGCGATGCTGCGCCGGGTCTTCTTCGATGAGCCCTCATCCAGCCTCGGCGCAGTCCCGATGCCCGTCATGTCGCAGGCGAAGGATGCCGGGTTCGCCGAGTTCCCGGAGAACCAGCGCTGGATCCGGGGCGGCTTCGTCTTCGCCACTCTGCACGTGGTCGGGTCCTTCGACGCGACGGCGCAGTTCCCGGAGCGCGACCACCGGCACGACCTGGAGGTTGCCCGCCGGAGCGAGGCGGCGCTTGCCTGGATGGATGCCGCGTTCGACGAAGCGCGGGCCACCGGGGCCTCCGGGATCGTGCTCGCGGCGCACGCCAACGTTCGCCTCGAGAGCAGGGGCGGGGACGGCTACGGACCCTTCGTCAGCGCGTTGCGCGATCATGCGGCCGCCTTTCCCGGGGACGTCCTCTTCATCCACGGAGATACGCACACCTTCCGGATGGACCAGCCCCTGACCGACGAGGAAGGGCGCGGACTCGCCAACTTCACGCGTCTTGAAACCTACGGATCCCCTGACATGGGCTGGGTGCGGATCGTGGTGGACACGGTGAAGGGTGGAGTCGTCGAAATCGAGCCCCGCCTGATGAAGCGCTGGTTCTGACGGCCCGCGGACACGAACATCCCCGCACTGCCAGCGAAGGAGGACAGCGCGACCGATGAGCGATCGAGACGCATCCGCCGGATCCCGGCCCGCCACCGGGCTCGTCCGCGAACTCGGGCTCATGGGGCTGGCGGCGACCGGGATCTGCGCGATGCTCGGCGCCGCCATCAACGTGATGCCGTTCATGATCCAGCGCAGCATCCCCGGAATCGGGCCCTGGGTGTTGCCCGCGTACCTCTTCGCGGCCGTTCCCGCGGTCCTGGCCGCTCTGGCCTACGCCAGCCTGGGTTCGGCGATGCCGCGGGCGGGCGGCAGCTACGTCTACGCGAGCCGGGCGCTGAGCCCCTACTGGGGCTTCGTGGCCAGCTTCTCGCAGTGGTTCGGGCTGTCCATCGCCATCGGCGTCGTCTCCTACATCCTGATTCCCTTCCTGCGCGACATCGCGGGTGCGCTGGAGTGGGTCGCCATAGCGGACGCGCTCGACACCGGTGCGGTGCGGGTGGGGCTGGCGCTGGCCTTCCTATGGACCTTCGTGCTGGTGAACGTGCGCGGGCTCGCGCTTTACGAGCGCACCCTGGTGCCGATGATGTTCCTGATGTTCGCGCTGGGCGCGGTGGTGATCGTGGCCGGATTCGCCTTCGACCACGGGGACTTCGCAGCCGCGCTCTCCGCGTCCGAGGGCCGGTCCGTCCCCGCGGCGGCCGCGCCCGCGCTCGAACCGCGCACCCTGCTGGCGGCATCCGTGCTGCTCTTCGCCACCTTCATCGGCTTCGACTCCATCGCCCAGGCCGGCGGCGAGGCGAAGAATCCGGGACGCAACCTGCCGCTCGCGATCGGGCTCGCGATCACGATCGTGGGCGGGTTCTACTTCCTGTTCACGGCGGCGGTGTACCACGCGGTTCCGTGGAGCTTCATCGCCGCCGAGGCGCAGCTGCGGGATCTCACCGCGCCGGGTCTGCTCGGGTACCTGCTCCCCGCGGGATGGACGGTGGTCATCGTCGGCGGGGCCGCGGTGGCGCTCATCAACGACCTCCCGGCGATGCTGCTGGCGGTTTCGCGCATGATGTTCGCGTGGGCGGAGGACGGCATCTTTCCGAAGAAGGCCGCCGCGGTGCACCCGCGCCGGCGCACGCCCCACGTCGCCATCATCGCCAGCGGAGCCATGGCTTCGGTGGGGATCACGGGAAGTCATCTCGCGGGCGACTTCTTCCTCGGGATCGACATCCTCGTCATCTCGATGCTGGTGAACTTCGGACTCATGTGCCTGGCGCTGCTGACGCTGCCGCGGCGCAACCCCGGCCTCGCGGCGCGCGTGACCGTGCTGACCGGGCGCACGGCGCGGACGCTGGTGGGCGGCGCGGGAGTGGTGGTGCTGGGGACCTTCCTGTTCGTGCAGGTGCTGCGGGACCTGACCACCGAGGTGGCGGCGTGGTACTTCCATCCCACGTGGGTGTGGCTGCTCGTGATGGCCGTCGCTTCCGGGGTGTTCTGGTTGAAGATGACCGCGCTCACGACTTCCGGCGCGGATGTGGAGCGCATCTTCCGCGAACTCCCGCCTGAATGAGCGTCGGGCACCGGCAGCTGGCGCCGGGGCTGCGCGTGTCCCGGGTGCTGAACGGGCTGTGGCAGGTCGCGGACCAGGAACGGGAGGGCGCCCGGCTCGACCCGGACGAGGCGGCGCGGGCGCTGGAGGCCCATGTGGAGGCGGGGTTCGACACCTTCGACGTCGCCGACCACTACGGGTCCGCGGAAGTCATCGCGGGGAGCGTGGCCCGCCGCCACGAGGGGGTTCGCGTGCTCACCAAGTGGGTGCCGTCTCCGGGAGCGTCGTCGCGGGCCGAGGTGGAGGCCGCGGTCGACCGTTCGCTCCGGAGGATCGGGACGGAGTGCATCGACCTGCTCCAGTTCCACGCCTGGAACTACGCCGACCCGAGCTGGCTGGACTGCCTGTTCCACCTGGCCGACCTGAGGGCCGAGGGGAAGATCCTGCACCTGGGGGTCACCAACCTGGATGCGGTGCACCTGGACATGGCGCTGCACAGCGGCATCCCCATCGTCTGCAACCAGGTCTGCCATTCGCTGCTGGACCGGCGTGCGGCCGGGGCCATGACCGAAGTGTGCCGGACCCACGGCGTGCAGCTGCTGGCCTACGGGGCTCTCGCCGGCGGGCTGCTGAGCGACCGCTGGCTGGGACGGACCGCGCCCCCGATCGACGGCGCCCTGACCTGGTCGCAGATGAAGTACCGCCGCTTCGTGGACCAGGCGGGGGGATGGGACCGCTTTCAGGAGGTGCTGCGCGCGGCGCGGCGGGTCGCCGACCGGCTGGGCGTGTCCGTCGCCAACGTGGCGGGCCGCTACGTGCTCGAGCAGCCGTGCGTGGCCGGCGTGATCGTGGGCGCGCGGCCGGGTGGGCGCAGCTACCTCGAAGACAACCTGCGGCTCTTCGACTTCTCGCTGGACGGCGATGCGCTCGCCGAGCTGGATGGGGCGGCGGCCCGCCTGGATCCCATCCCCGGGGACTGCGGCGACGAATACCGGCGCCCGCCGTACCTGACGGCGGCGGGGGACCTGCGCCACCACGTGGACCACTTCCCCACCCCCTATCCGGTGCGCCACGGCAGCGACGGGCGCGCGCGGGTCTCCTCAGGGACCATGTGGGAGGAGGTGGCCGGTTTCAGCCGCGCCGTGCGCAGCGGCAACCGTGTCCTCGTCGCGGGCACCACCGCGACCCACGGCAGCCGACTGATCGGTGGCGACGACGCCGGCGCCCAGACCCACTTCGCCATCGACAAGGTGGAGGGCGCGCTGAATTCGCTGGGCGCGGGGCTCGCCGACGTCGTGCGCACCAGGCTCTACATCCGGGACGCCGCCGACTGGGAGGCGGTGGCGCGCGCGCACGGCCAACGGTTCCGGGAGGTGCTGCCCGCCAACACCCTCATCCGCACGGGTCTGGTCGGTGAGGGCTACCTGGTGGAGATGGAGGCCGAGGCGGAGGTGGGAGCCGGGTAGTCCCGGGGCAGGTTCCGCGTCAGAGCATCTCCAGAATGAAGTCGGGCGTGAAGCGGATCAGGTACGTGCTGAGCAGGGTGAACGTCCCGCTGACCAGCATCACCCCGACGACGATCAGGAGCACGCCGGCAGCGACCTGAAGCGCGGGAAGCAGGTGCCGGAAACGCTGAAACCCGCGCAGGAAGGCATCCACCGCGAGCGTGGCCAGGAGGAACGGCACCGCCAGCCCCATCGAGTAGACGAAGAGGTATCCCACGCCCGCCCACATGTATTCGGCCGTTGCGGCCAGGGTGAGCGCCGTCCCCAGCATGGGCCCGATGCAGGGCGTCCATCCGGCCGCGAAGGCGGCCCCCACACCCAGCGTTCCCAGGTGACCGACGGGCTTGTCGTTCAGATGCAGGCGCCGTTCCCGGTCCAGCGGGGTCAGCCGCAGCACGCCGGCCAGGTACAGCCCCAGGACGATGATGATCACACCGCCGATTCGCGCAATCCACACGTCGTAGGCGCGGAAGAACTGGCCCAGGAAGGAGGCCGACGCGCCCATCAGTACGAAGATCAGCGTGAACCCGGAAACGAACAGGAGGGAATGGATCAGCGCGGCGCGCCGGTCCACTCCGCTGCGCAGGTCCTCCAGGCTCATCCCCGTGATGAACGAGAGGTAGCCGGGCACGAGAGGAAGGACGCAGGGGGAAAGGAAGGAAATCGTTCCTGCCAGGAAGACGCCTGCCAAACCTATCGAATCGGTCACGGTTTGCGGTTCTCGGGCTGGGGGAGAGCGTCGGATGCCGGCGCCGGGTGGATGTCGGGCTGCCCGGGTTCCCCGGATACCGGGCCGGAGCGGGCGCGTCTGGCTTCCACCCAGGCGCGAGCGCCGGCCGTAACGCCAAGCCACCCCAGAAGGACCGCGAAGGTCCAGGCAACCGTGCGGGGAAAGAAGGCGGCCAGCAGCGCGAGCCCGATCAGGATCCCGGCCGTGGTTCCGAGCACGGTGCGTGCCTCCCGCTCGAGCAGGCGGCGACCGGCGATGGCGTCGCCCAGGGTCGAGCCCGCGCGGACCAGGTCGCTGATGCGCCACCCGCCGCGATCGGGAGAGTGGCGCCAGTGCTCCAGTCGCTCCACGAGGCGCTCGGGAGGCTCGATGGGGCGCTTCTCGGGCTCCCTGGCGGGTGGGCGCGCCGCACGTGCGGGCCGGCCGGAGGGCAGGACGATCTCGATCGACGAAGCCAGGTCGGCCAGGAAGAGACCTTCCAGCTGCCGGGCCAGCTTGCGGTCGAGCACGCCGATGTCGATCTCCCAGTTGCCGAGCAGGCTGGCCGCGTTGAGGTTGCTCGACCCGATCCGGCTCCAGACGCCGTCCGCGACCGCCGTCTTCGCGTGAATCATCGGCCCCTGCCACTCGAAGAGCCGCACGCCCGCCTTCAGAAGATCGCGGTATCCTCCCCGCGCCAGGCTTCCCACGAGAGGCCAGTTGTTGTGGGCGGGCACCAGTATGCGCACATCCACTCCGTCCCGGGCGGCCGCAGCCAGAGCTTCCGCGACCGGCCGCGGGGCGATGAAGTAGGGATCGGTGATCCAGAGTCGCCTGCGCACGCTGGCGGCGGCCAGCTGGGTGACCCGGTAGACCCGGGCCCTCCAGGGTCTGCCCTCGATGACCCAGACGGGGGTCCGGCCCGCCGCCACGGGCACAACCTCGTCGAGCAGCGAGGCGGGCACCGGATCGCCGATCTCGTCCCACAGCCGCGCGAAGGCACGCGCCGCCGCCAGCGCTGCGGGGCCCCGCAGCTCGGCCCCGGTGTCGCGCCAGGGAGCGTGGTCCCGGGTGCCCGCCCATTCGTCGCCGACGCAGAACCCCCCGACGAAAGCCACTTCGCCATCGACGCACACGAGCTTGCGGTGGTCGCGCTGAAGGACCCCGAAGGGATCGCGCAGGCCGGGCGGGTTGAAGGCGCGCACCTGGACGCCCTTCTCACGGAAAGGCTTCCAGTACCGGCCGGATGTCGCCCAGCACCCGACCCAATCGTAAAGAACCCGCACCTCCAGGCCCTCTTCGGCCTTGGCCACGAGGACATCCCGGAACGCCCGGCCCGTGGTGTCGTCGCGCAGGACGTAGTTCTCGAAATGGACGAACCGGCTGGCGCCCTCGATGGCGTCGATCCACCTCGCGAAGGTGTGTGGGCCATCGAAGTTCAGCCGGATGTGGTTGTCGTCGATGCGGGGCGCTCCCGCGGAGCGGTCCATCGCCTTCGCCAGAACGTCGTAGGGCGTGACCTCGAGCCCGAAGGAGAGCGTCGATGCCCGCTGCGCTACGCGCGCAAAGGAGGTGTCCGCGGCACTGGCCGGGACGGGATGCCGGTCCCCGGGCTGGACGGCGTCTGCGGGCGCGTCGGCGGGTCGCGGGCGGGCGGAGGCGCTCACGATCCTGCACCCGCGGTTGCGTAGGCGATCAGCTTGTAGACCAGGCGGGCGACCAGGAAGTCCGGGGCCCGCAGGCCGGGGATGGGCGCCAGCTCCACGACGTCGGCGGCCACCACCCGGCGTTCGGCGAAGACCCGGCGCAGGAAGCGTAGCGTCGGGTACCACGCGCCGCCTCCCGGCTCGGGCGCTCCCGTGCTCGGAACCAGCGACGGGTCGAAGTAGTCGACGTCGAAGGTGAGGTACACCAGCGGACCCAGCGCATCCAGGGCGCGGTCCATCCAGGCCTCGTCCCGCTCCATCTCGTCCGCGAAGATCAGCGTGACGCCGGGCTCGCGGCGCGCCGCCTCCACCTCTTCCAGGCTGACGCCGCGCAGTCCGACCGCGACGATGTCGGCCCGGTCCATGATCCGGGTCATCGCGCACGCGTGCGAGAAGCGGGACCCGTCGTGGGAGGCGCGCAGGTCGGCGTGGGCGTCGAGCTGAAGCACGGAGAGCCGTTCCGAATGGCGCGCCGCGGCCGCGCGAATGGCCGCGGAGGAGATGGAGTGCTCGCCGCCCAGCATGGTCAGGAAACGACCCTCGGACGCGTCGTACACGGCTCCCCAGGCCTCCTCGAGTTGCGCCAGGGCGGCGGCGGGTCCGTCGCGGGTCAGCTCCAGGGAGGGCAGCGTATGAATGCCGGCCCTGCACGGCTCGGCATCCAGTTCGTTGTCGTAGAGCTCGACGTAGTGGGACGCGTCCAGGATGGCGCGCGGCCCGTAGCGGGTTCCCGTGCCCCAGGTGGTGGTGGCCTCGTAGGGCACGGGCAGGATCACCGAGCGGGCGGACGCAAAGGCGCCGGTCGCCTCGTCCAGGCCGAGGAACGCGCGCGGCAGCCCCCAGCTCAGTCCCGTCAGGGCGCGCGGAAGCGACCCGATAGCGGCGTCATGAGCGACGGCGGCCCGGCCCGTACCCGGCGACCTCAGATTCGGCATCGTCCGTACCCGCTCAGATGCTCTCGATGGGGCAGGTCAGGCCTTCATCCTCAAGCCTCGCTCCCGACTGCCGGCAGTTGGCGCACAGGCCGTAGATCTCCAGCTTGTGCCGGGAGGGCCGAAAGCCGTGTTCGCGCGCCACCCGCTCCTCCAGCCGCAGGATCTCGCTCGATCGGAACTCGGTGACCTTGCCGCACGACAGGCAGATGAGGTGCTCGTGCACCGGCTGGCGCGAGAGGCGATGTTCGTAGCGCTTGAATCCCTCCCCGAAATCGTGCTCGTCGACCAGCTTGGAGCGCACCAGCAGATCGAGCGTGCGATAGATGGTGGCCTTGCCGATGCGCTCTCCCCTGGCGCGCAGATGGCCTTCGATCTCCTCCACCGAGAGGTGCTCGTCGGAACCGAACACCACGTCGGCGACCGAGGCCCGCTGCTGGGTCATGGGGAATCCCTGGTCGCGCAGATAGCGGCCGAAGAGGCGCACGAAGGGGTGGGCTTGCGTGGTCTTCATAACCCTTGGACCCTGACTCGCTCCTCAAGTTCAGCCACGAGGCGGTTCAGCGTCGCGGCGTCGCCCCCGATGGCGATCTCGCGCGGTTCTCCGAGCTGGAGCGACTCGCGCCGCACGACGCCGTTCATCACGCGCGGAAGAGAATCCGCGGGCGCGAGCCCGTGCTCGACCAGCTCGGGTTCGACGCCGAGGTCGAGGCCGCGCCTCATGGCCAGGTACGCCGCGGTCAGCAATCGCCGGCGTCCCGTCTCCGCAAAGCAACTTATCGCAACCAGCCCGCGCTCGCGCCTCCCCCGGGTCATGGGAGGGAAGATCCAGAGGCGATCGATGGAGCCCGCGCCCAGGCGGCTGCGCACCAGCGCGATGGTGGTGGCGAGACCCTCGGGGACTCCCGGGTCGGCCGGATCGCCCAATGTGGGGCTCCGGTCGGGTCCGCCGGGCCGGGCCGGCCGCGTGGAGCCGCTCCCGCCCGTGGCGCCGGCTCTCATTCCCGCACCAGGGCGCGGGCGGCGTCCACCACGTCGGCGCGCACCTCCTCAAGGGGACGCGGCACGAGCGCCCCCGCCGCCTTGGCGTGGCCGCCACCTCCGAAGCTGCGGGCGATGCCGTCCACGTCGATCGACCCGTTGGAACGGAACGACACCTTGGTCGCACCTTCGTTGGTGGTGCGGAACAGCATCGCAACCTCCACGCCCTTGAGGGCGCGGGGATAGTTCACCAGCCCCTCCAGGTCGTCGTTCGTGGCCTTCAGCGTCCGATAGGCCCGGTCGGGCACGGTGATCCAGGAGAGGCCGTCCTCGGCCCGCAACTCCCCAAGGCACTCGCGCAGCAGTTCGAGTCGGCGCGGCTCCATCGACTCGAAGAGACGCCGGTGAATGCCGGCCACATCGACGCCCCGCTGCACGAGTTCGGAGGCGATCAGATGCGTGTCCGGGGTGACGTTGCTGTAGGCGAAGGACCCCGTGTCGTCGGCGATGGCCGCGTAGAGCGCGTTGTCGCTGGCGGGGATGGCGCGCGCTCCCGCGGCCAGCAGGATGTCGTACACCAGCTCCGCGGTCGCGCACGCCCCGGTGTCGACCAGGCGGTCGCCGGGGATGGGGCGGGTGGGCGTGGTGTGGTGGTCGACCACCACGGTGGGCCGCCCCTCGACCATCGGCTTCAGCCGCCCGAGGCGGCGCAGGTCGCCGGCGTCCACCACCACGACGAGATCGGCGGCCGAACACGCCCGCGCGGCCTCCGCGGTCTTCGCCGGCAGGTGCCACTCCTCCTCCGGAAGCAGGAACCGGTAGCGCTCCGGAAGGGGCGTCGGCGGCACGAACCAGCCCTCGGCGCCCCGGTCGCGCAACCACGCGAGGAGGGCGACCGCCGACCCCACCCCGTCCGCATCCGGGTTCACGTGGGTTGTGAGCACGACGCGGTCGGCGCCGGCCAGGCGGGCCGCCAGTCGCCGGGCCGGTTCACGCCGGTGGGATGGGGTCTGGTAGCTCATGCGGGTCGGGAAACGGGTTGCTGAAGCCCTTCAGTCTTTCCGGGCGCCTGTCCCGGGCCTCCCGGGTCTTGCCAGTGGCCTGGCAAACTTGGCGAAGGTCGACGCGAGGTGCACGGCGTGCGGAGAGGCGACACCGGATACGCGGGCGGAACGGAGCGCCTCCAGGAAGGCCTCGGGGCGGTTGGGATGCGCCGGAAGCTCGACGTGGGCTCTGCCCACCTCCCACACCGTGTGCGCATCCGATCCGGCCCCGCCCGGCAGGCTCCGCCGAGCCGCCAGGTCGGCCGCGGCCTGATTGAGCGCGCCGTCGTGCAGCCTGGCGTTGAAGACCTCGATGATATCCGAGTGATCGGCGAGCTCCTCCGCGTAGCGGCCGGAGCCGCCCTTGCCGCGGGCGTACGGGTGGGGCAGATACACCAGCCCGCCCTGCTCGCGTACGCGTGCGCACACCTCTCCGGCCGGCGTCCCCTTCGGGATCTCCTCCTGCAGATAGAGCCCGATCACGTCGATTCCTTCCGCGGTCTTCACCTCTTCGCCCGGGATGATCCGGTCCGGATAGCGGCGCGCCATCTCGCGCGCGGCCCAGAATCGGTTGTGGTCGGTGATGGCGATGCGGTCCAGGCCTCTGGCGACCGCCCTCGCGAGCACCTTCTGCGGATCGCTCAGGCAATCCCACGACGCGTGCGTGTGCACGTGCATGTCGACGCGAAGCAGGCCGGCTTCAGCCATCGCTACCCGCGCTCCCCGCGAGTCCGCGCCTCGAGTCGGACCAGGAGTTCCAGCGCACGTCGCTCGAGCTCGGCCGCGGTACCGTCGTTGCGGATCACGTGATCCGCCATCGCACGCGTCTCCCGCGCGTCCGCCTGGGTGCTCATGATTCCGGCTGCCTCCTCCGCGTCCAGGCCCCGCAGGCGCACCAGGCGCTCGAGGCGAACGGCAGGCGGCGCGTGGACCAGGACGGTCGCGTCCACCCCTTGAGCATAGCCCGTCTCGAAGAGCAGCGGGATCTCGGCCGCCACCAGTTCCACGCCCCGGCGCCGCTGTTCCCTCATCCACTCCTCACGCAGATCCCGAATGCGGGGATGCAGGATCGACTCCAGCCTCCGCCGGGCATCTTCATCCCGAAATACGCGATCCCGCAGGCGGCCCCGGTCGAGCTGGCCGTCCGGCCCCAGCACCTCCTCCCCGAACGCGCGCACGACTTCCCGCAGCCCCTTCGTCCCGGGCTCCACCACCTCGCGCGAGAGGTCGTCCGCGCTGATCACCGGCACGCCCGCCCGGGCCCAGGTCCGCAGCACGGAGGACTTGCCGGAAGCGATGTTTCCCGTGACCGCGACGCTCAGCATGGTCACCGGGCCCCTCCCCCCAGCGCGTCGAACAGGTAGACGATGGAGATGTACTTGGCGGTCAGCCCGGCGGCGCTCAGGGCAAGCGCCCGGACCGCGCCGAAGCG
Source organism: Longimicrobiales bacterium (assembly GCA_965202805.1). GTDB lineage: Bacteria > Gemmatimonadota > Gemmatimonadetes > Longimicrobiales > Gaopeijiaceae > BD2-11. Next base: position 3,716,000 of record OZ241869.1, on the reverse strand, counting down.
CAACATGCCGGCAACCAGAAGCATGTTTGGAGAGGAGAGCGGAAACAGGTTGAAGGTGAGGATCGCCCAGCTTCCCCAGCGGCCGATCAGACCGCTGAACTTCGCATGGCGCTCGCGTCCCAGGAAATCCTCCAGAATCCCGGTCCCCACCGCGCGGCCGATGCCGTAGTCGATGGCCTGCGCGGCCAGCGCCGTGGTGACCGCCAGCAGAACCAGCACGCTCCCGGCATGCCCCTCCGTCTGATAGTAGGGAACGAGCGCCTCGACCGGCATCAGCAGAAAGAAGAGATACCCCGCGAAGTGCACGGTGACGAAGGAGCCGAGCCCGGGCGCGCGGCCGGCGTAGATGGCCCGCCCGACCGTGGAGGAGACCAGCGCCACCGCGACCAGGACGGTGACCGCGGCGATCAGGATGCGCCTGCGCCTGGTCATGCCGCCCGACCGTCCGACCCGCTCCGCCTCATCGGCCGCGCCGCATGCGCGCCGCCCAGCGCAGGAACCGCTCGGCCTCTTCCACGGGCGGACGGGCGTGGGGATCGCCGTAGGCCGTTTCCAGCCGCCAGCGCAGGAAGGAGGCCGATGGCAGGGGAAGAAACGGAGGCTTCCGGAACCAGCCGCGGCGACGAAAGGCCCATCCGGCTCCCAGCAGCGCGGGGATCACGGAGGGCCGGCGAAACGCGAGGACGACGAAACTCCAGTAGATCCCCAAGGCGTATCGCTTCTCCGTGCGCGAGTTGGTCGATGAACGACAGCTCCAATCTAGTCGATCGCCGGCGCGCCGTGACGACAGGGCCGCACATGGAGGGTGCCGGGCGCGGCCCGGAGATCAGTCGGCGAGCTCGGGCCGGTCCCTGAAGTGCTCGAGCGCGTCCGGGTTCGCCAGCGCCTGCCGGTTTCGCACCGGCTCCCCGTGGACGACGGCCCGGACGGCCAGCTCCACGATCTTGCCGCTCCGGGTACGCGGGATGTCGGACACTTCGAGGATTTTCCCGGGAACGTGTCGGGGGCTTGCCCGCGCTCGCAGTGCGGCGCGAATCCGGGCGCGCAGAGGCTCGTCGAGGGCGTGCCCGTCGCGCAGGCGGACGAAGAGGACCATGCGCGTCCCCTCCGCGCGGCCCTGGCCGATGGCGATCGCCTCCCGCACTTCGGGCAGCGTCTCCACGACCCGGTACACCTCGGCCGTCCCGATGCGCACGCCGGCGACCATCAGGGTCGCGTCGGAGCGGCCGTGAATGACGTATCCGCCGCTGGGGGTTCTCTCGATGTAATCGCCGTGGTGCCAGACGCCGGGGAAGCGCCGGAAGTAGGTGTCGCGGTAGCGCTCGCCGCCGTCGCGGCCCCAGAAGCCCAGGGGCATCGACGGGAAGGGCCGGGTGCATACGAGTTCTCCCTTGCCCCGTTCCAGGGAACGGCCCTCTTCGTCGTACACCTCCACCGCCATGCCCAGCGCGGGTCCCTGGATCTCGCCGGCGAAGACGGGTCGGGTCGGCAGCCCGCCGACGAAACAGGCGCACAGATCCGTCCCCCCGGACACCGAGGCCAGGTGCACGTCCCGCTTCACGTGTTCGTGGATGTAGCGGAAGCCCGCCGCATCGAGGGGCGAGCCCGTGGACAACACGGTGTGAAGCGAGCGGAGCGCGTGACTCTCGCTCGGGCGCGCGCCCGCCGCGCGCAATGTGGAAATGAAGCGGGCGGAGGTCCCGAGGTGGGTCATGCGGGCCGAGTCGGCGAAGTCGAACAGAACGCCGTGGCCTGGAAACGAGGGGGAACCGTCGTAGAGGAGCACGGTCGCGCGCGATCCCAGAATGGAGACGAGCCAGTTCCACATCATCCAGCCGAGCGTCGTGAAGTAGAACACCCGGTCGCCCGCCTTCACGTCGGCGTGCAGGCGCTGCTCCTTCAGGTGCTGCAGAAGCACGCCGCCTGCGCTGTGCACGATGCATTTGGGCGGACCGGTGGTGCCCGACGAGAACAGGATGTAGAGAGGGTGCGCGAACGGAAGCCGGGCGAAGGGGATGTCCGCAGGCTCGAAGGGCGCGATGAAGTCGGAGAAGTCGACGGCTCCGGCGGGACCCGGGGACGGGCCGCGGTCCGTCGGCGCCGCCCGATCGGCGTTTCCGGCGCGCACGACCACGACCCGCTCGACCGACGGAAGCCGGGCCGCCACCGCCGCGAGCTTGTCCGCGGTGGCGTGCCACCTGCCCCCATACCGGTAGCCGTCGATGCCGATCAGGAGCCGGGGCGCGATCTGGCCGAAGCGATCCACCACGCCGTCCACCCCGAAGTCAGGGGACGCGCTGGCGGTGATCGCCCCCAGGCTCGCGGCCGCCAGTACCGCCGCGATCGCCTCGGGCAGGTTGGGAAGCAGCAGGGCCACCCGGTCTCCGCGCCGGATGCCGGCGGACTGCATCCCCTGGGCCACGCGCGACACCAGGTCGCGGAGGTCGCCCCGGGAAAGCGTCGCTCCAGGGCCCGCTTCCGAGTACGCGATTACGGCCGGGGCGGCATCCGCGCGCTGCAGCAGGTTCTCCGCGAAGTTGAGCCGCGCGCCGGGAAAGTACCGGGCCTCCATCGGCTCCGGTCCCGTCTCCAGAATCGCATCGCCCTTGTCCCCCACCACCCCGCTCCAGTCCCAGAACGCATCCCAGAATGCCGCCTGATCCGTCAGCGACCATCGCCACAGGGCTTCGTAACCGGAGCCGGGATCGTGTCCCTGCCGCGCCAGAAACGCGCGGAAGTCGGTAAGGTTCGCCGCCTCGCGGCGTTCCCTCGAGGGGTGCCAGATGGGGGAGGTCATCGTGGAAGTGAAACCGGCTGTCCGGGAATTGGGGGGCTGGGATCCGGCGAGGTTGTCCGGAGAGAGGCGTTTCCGGGTATCTTAGGTTCAGGTGGTGGCGACAGGGAATCGAACGAGGACAAAGGGCGGTCGAATGAAGGAGATGGCGCAATTCGATGAGCGCGACAAGTGCGAGAGGCATCGGGAGGACAGTGGAATGACGGCGGCCGCCGACCGCGGGGGTTCGAGCCCCGGGTTCCACACCGCGGTGGCGCTGGTCGCCGTGCTCTGCGCGGCGTGTACCGCGGCCCCCGCACCGCCGGCGGATGAGCAGGTGCTGATCGACGGCGGCACGGTCGTGGTCATGGACGACCCGGGAACCGTGCTCGAGGGCGGCGGGGTGCTCGTGGAGGGAGACCGCATCGCGCGGCTCCTGGCCCCCGGCGACGCGCGGCCCCCCGATGTAGCCGTGCTCGACGCAACCGGGCACATCGTGATCCCGGGGCTGGTGAACACGCATGGGCACGCCGCGATGTCGCTCCTCAGGGGACTCGCCGACGACCTGCCGCTGATGACCTGGCTGGAGGAACACATCTTCCCGGCGGAGGCGGCGCTGGTGAGCCCCGACTTCGTGTACTGGGGGACGCTGCTCTCGTGCATCGAGATGCTCAGGAGCGGGACGACCACCTTCGCGGACATGTACTACTTCAGGGACGACGGGGCGCGGGCCACCGTCGACGCCGGCATCCGGGCCGTGCTCGGGCCGCACGTGATCGGCTTCCCCACCCCGGATTTTCCGTCGCCCGCCGCGTCCCTCGCGGACGCCGCGGAGTTCATGGAGCGCTACCGCGACCATCCCACCATTATCCCCGGGGTGGCCGCGCACTCGCTCTATACCACCTCGCTCGAGGACGTGGCGGCCGCCGTGCAGCTGGCGAACGACTACGAGGCTCCCTTTCAGATTCACGTGGACGAAGATGAGACCGAGTTCGCGATCGTCAGCGAGGCGACGGGGATGGGGGTCATCGAAGCGCTCGAGTCCATCGGCGCACTGCGCCCTGGTACGGTGCTCGCCCACGCCATCTACCTGAGGGAAGGAGACTTCGCGAGGATCGCGGCCGGCGGGGCGGGCATCGCGCACAACCCCCAGAGCAACATGAAGCTGGGGAGATCCCGTGCGGCGCCGATCGTGGAGGCTCTGGCCGCGGGGATTCCGGTGGGACTCGGAACCGACGGACCGGCCAGCAACAACGATCTGGACCTCTTCGACGAGATGGACACCGCGGCGAAGCTCCACAAGTTCGCCATGGCCGATCCCACGGCGCTTCCCGCCGAGACGGTGTTCCGCCTCGCCACCATGGGCGGCGCCCGGGTCCTCGGCCTGCACGACAAGATTGGATCGCTCGAGCCGGGGAAGCGCGCGGACGTCGTGCTGGTGGACACCCGCCGGGCCGGGCTCACGCCGCTGTACGACGTCTACTCGCACCTGGTGTACGCGACGCGCGGGAGCGACGTCGCCACGGTTCTGGTGAACGGACGCCTGGTGGTGCGCGATCGCGAGGTGCTGACGGTGCGCGAGGCGGAGGTGCTGGAGCGGGCGGGCGCCTTCCGCGAGCAGGTGCTCTCGGTGATGCGGGGCGTGGGGAGCGGTGCGGGCGGCGCAGGCGGTGACCAGCCATGACCCGCACACCGCCCTCCCCGCCAGCGGATTCCTCCGGCCACCCGCAGCCGGCTACCGGCGAACGCGCGGCCAACCGGCTGGCGCGCGAGACCAGCCCCTATCTGCTGCAGCACGCCGGCAACCCGGTGGACTGGTATCCGTGGGGCGATGAAGCGCTCGCCCGGGCCCGCGACGAAGACCGGCCCATCCTCCTCTCCATCGGCTATTCCGCCTGCCACTGGTGCCACGTCATGGAGCGCGAGTCCTTCGAGGACGACGGGACGGCCGCCCTGATGAACGAGCGTTTCGTCAACATCAAGGTCGACCGGGAGGAGCGGCCCGACCTGGACGCGATCTACATGCGTGCGGTCCAGAGCATCACCGGACAGGGCGGGTGGCCGCTGACCGCATTCCTGACCCCGCAGGGGCTGCCCTACTACGGCGGCACCTACTTCCCGCCGGAACCTCGCCACGGCATGCCGTCGTTCCGCCAGGTGCTCGACGCCGCCGGGCGGGCGTACACGGGGCGCAAGGCCGAGGTGCGGGAGGCCGCAAGCCGGATGCGCGGGTTGCTCGAGCGCTCCATGACGCCCCCGGATGCAGGACGGGCGTCACCCGACGACCGCGAGGCTCGAACCGGGCTGGCACGCGCCGCCTGCGGCAACATCGCCCGCGGCCATGACTCCATCCACGGAGGCTTCGGGCGCGCCCCCAAGTTCCCCCAGCCCATGGTGCTGGAACTGATGCTGCGGGTTCATCGCGCCTCGGGGGACGATCAGCTGCTGTCCATTGTGACGCATACGCTGCGCAGGATGGCGCGCGGAGGCATCCACGATCAGCTGGGCGGGGGATTCCACCGCTACACGGTCGACGCGGCCTGGCTGGTGCCGCACTTCGAGAAGATGCTCTACGACAACGCGTTGCTCGCGAGCGCCTATCTGCAGGCTCACCTGTGCACGGGGGACGCCGAGTTCCTGGCGGTCGTCGAGAAGACGCTGGCCTACATGCTCACCGACCTGTGCTCGCCGGATGGCGGGTTCTACTCCGCGCGCGATGCGGACTCGGAGGGGGAGGAGGGGCTCTTCTACCTCTGGACCGCGGAGGAGGTTGACGAACTCCTCGAACCGTCCGCGGCGCGCCTGTTCCGGCGCTGCTACGACGTCACCCCGGGCGGCAACTTCGAGGGCCGCAACATCCTCCACCTCCCCCACGACCCGGAGTCGGTGGCGAGGGCGGAGGGGCTTGCGCCGGAGGAACTGCACGCCGTGCTGGTACGGGCGTCGGCCGTTCTCCTCGAAGCCCGGGCGCACCGCGAACCGCCCTTCAGGGACGAAAAGGTGATCGTGGCCTGGAACGGCTTCGCGATTCGCGTCCTGGCCGAAGCCGGGGCAGCCCTGGGACGGCGCGAGTACGTGCGCGCAGCCGAGCAGGCGGGAGAGTTCATCCTCGCCCAACTGCGGCATGGCGGCCGCCTGCTCCGCAGCCACAAGGACCGACCCTCGCCGGTGGGAGGGTTTCTGGAAGACTACGCATCGCTGGCGGGGGCCTTCCTTGCGCTGCACGAAGCGACGCTCCGGGCCGCCTGGCTGGACCGTGCCACGGAGATTGCGGAGGCGCTCGTGCAGGGATTCTTCGACCGCGCGAGCGGCCTGTTCTACGACACCCACAGAGCGGATCCGGCGCTGGTGGTGCGCCCCCGCGACGCCACTGACAACGCCACACCGTCCGGCAACTCCCTGGCGGCCGAGGTGCTGCTGCGCCTGGGCCGCCTTCTGGACCGGGAGGACCTCCGCGCCCTTGCGGCAGGGGTGCTGGCCAGCGAGGCGGCCGCGATGGCGCGCTTCCCCAGCGCGTACGGAAGGCTGCTGACCGTGGCCGACGCCTTCGACCGGCCCGGCGTCGAAGTGGTCATCGAGGGCGACCCCGATGACGACGCCACCCGGGCGCTGCTGCAGGCGGCGCACAGGCGCTATCTGCCCGACCGCCTGGTCACGGGCGACGAAGCGGGCAGGACGCCGCGGGCCCCCTGGCGCCTGGAGGCGGGCGGCACGGGCGACGGAGCGCCGCGCGCCCACGTCTGCCACGACTACACCTGCCAGAGGCCCGTAGTCGATCCCCGCGCCCTGGCCGACCAGCTGGACGCCGCCGGAGAGCCCTGACGGGCCAGCCGGTTGACCACGGTGGTTGGACCGTGTTGCTCGCTCCGGCTATCTTTTCGGCAAGCAGGTCCTTCAGCACAACTCGATCCGGGGCAGCCACGCCGATCGCAGGCCGGGGGTCCAGGACACGCCAGCCCGTCCGCGTGCGAGTCGATCGCCCGCGCGACGGTTCCACATAGCAGACATGGTACCCGACACCCGAACACTCCGTCCTGACGCGCCTGCCGGTGACCGCAGAAAGGCCCCCGGCGAAGGGCTCGCCCTGACCTCGACCCAGTTGGTCGAGTTCTACCGCATCATGGTCACTTCGCGCGGCATCGACGACCGCGAGATCACGCTCAAGCGGCAGAACAAGACCTTCTTCCAGATATCGAGCGCGGGCCATGAGGCGATCGGCGTGGCCATGGCCGCCCATCTGAGGCCGGCCCACGACTGGTTCTATCTCTACTACCGCGACCGGGCGCTCTCCCTGGCTCTGGGCCAGACCCCGTTCGAACACTTCCTGCAGGCGGTGGCCGCTGAGGCCGATCCCGCATCCGCCGGGCGGCAGATGCCGTGCCACTTCTGCGATCCGCGCCTCAACATCACGAGCATGTCATCGCCCACCGGAACGCAGTTTCTGCAGGCCGTGGGGTGTGCCGAGGGCGGCCGTCGGGCTGCCGGGCTGCCGGGCATGCGGAAGCGCGTGGGGCAGGTGGAAGAGGACGAAGTCGTGCTGGTCTCGGCCGGAGAGGGCGCCACCTCGGAAGGCGAATTCTGGGAGGCGCTCAACACCGCCTGCACGCTGAAGCTCCCGGTGATTTTTCTGATCGAGGACAACGGCTACGCGATCTCGGTGCCGGTGGAGATCCAGACCGCCGGGGGGAGCATCTCCGGACTCGCTTCCTCCTTCCCGGATCTGTTCATCGCGAAATGCGACGGCACCGATGTCATCGACAGCTACAAGGCGAGCCGCGCCGCCGTGCACCACTGCCGGCGGGGACGAGGGCCGGCGCTGGTGCACGCCTCCACGATCCGGCCCTACTCGCACTCGATGTCGGACGACGAGCGCGCCTACCGGACGGTCGAAGAACGGTTCGCCGAAGAGGAACGGGACCCGTTGACCCGCACCCGCCAGCTCCTGCTGGACCTCAAGGTCGCCACCGCGGAGGAACTCGACCGCATCGAGACCGAGGCCCATGTCGCCGTTCGAGAGGCGGCCAGCGAGGCGATCGGGCAACCCCAGCCTCCGCCGGAGCGGGCGCTCGTGAACCTCTACTCCGAGACCGCGCCCCCTACGCGCCCGGAATTCGACACGGAGGCCTCGGCGGAGTTCGACCGCGGAAGCAAGCAACTGACCATGGTCGACCTCATAAACCGCTGCCTCGGCGACGAAATGGAGCGTGATCCGCGCATCGTCGTTTTCGGCCAGGATGTGGCCGACGCTTCACGCGAGGAGGCCCTGGAGCACGTGCAGGGCAAGGGCGGCGTCTTCAAGGTGACCCACGGGCTCCAGAAGCGCTTCGGCAGCGACCGCGTCTTCAACTCGCCCCTCGCCGAGGCCAACATCGTCGGGCGCGCGATCGGGATGGCGGCCCGCGGGCTCAAGCCCGTCGTCGAGATCCAGTTCTTCGACTACATCTGGCCGGCGTTCATGCAGATTCGCAACGAGCTGGCCACCATGCGCTACCGCTCGAACAGCGCCTTCGATGCGCCCGTGGTCATCCGGGTCCCCTTCGGCGGCTATCTCACGGGCGGAGGCATCTACCACTCGCAGACCGGAGCGTCCCTGTTCACGCACACGCCGGGACTGCGCGTCGTCCTGCCCTCGAACGCAGTCGATGCCAGCGGGCTCCTGCGCACCGCGATCCGCTGCGACGATCCCGTCATCTTCCTCGAGCACAAACACCTGTACCGGCAGGTGTACAACAAGAGTCGCGAGCCCGGGAGGGATTTCATGATCCCGTTCGGGAAGGCGCGCGTCGCGCGCGAGGGGTCGGATCTCACCATCGTGACCTGCGGCGCGCTGGTGAAGCGCAGCCTGGACGCCGCCCGCGTGGCGTCGGAACGGGACGGTATCGAGGCCGAGATCGTGGACCTGCGCAGCCTGTCGCCCTTCGACATGGATGCCATCGCGACGTCGGTGCGGAAGACCAACCGCGTGCTGGTCGCCTACGAGGACGGGCTCTCGTGGGGCTACGGTGCCGAGATCGCGGCCCGGGTCGCCGATGAACTCTTCGAGTGGCTGGATGCGCCGGTGCGGCGAATCGCCTCCCGGGACTGCTGGGTCGCGTACGCGCCGCAGCTCGAGGAGGTCATCCTCCCGCAGGTGCCCGACGTGGTCGCTGCAATCCGCGAACTGGCGGCGTACTAGCAGCCGGCGGACGAACGCCGCCCGGCCTTCGAGCGGTGATGCACGCGGACCGAAGGGAGATCCGGGTACGAGCCGCGTCTCGACGCCCTCAGTAGATCCGGAGCCCGGGATCGATCTGCCGGGCCCAGTCGTTGATCCCCCCCTCCATGTTCAGCACGTCGCGGTAGCCCGCCCGCCAGAGCTGGCTCGCGATGTCCCCGCTGCGGACGCCGGTGCGGCAGTGGACGATGATCTGGCGGTCGCGCGGGATTTCGTGGAGGCGGGCGCCTACGTCGCCCATCGGAATCAGCACCGCGCCCTGCGGGGCCAGGTTGGAAATGTCCCATTCCCAGGCCTCGCGCACGTCCAGGAGAAAAGGCGGGGTCCGGCCCGTCAGGCGGGCGCTGGCCTCAAGTACGTCTATGCCTCCGGGACCCGCCGATTCAGGGGATCCTTCGTTTGCGGGCAGGGTCATGGGTTCGGCCTCCGGCTGCACGCCGCAGAAGAGTTCGTAGTCGATGAGTTCGGTCTGGGTGGGCTTGTCGCCACATACGGGACAGGCGGGATCACGCCGGATGGCGACCTCGCGCCACTCCAGCTCCAGCCCGTCGAAGATGAGCAGCCGTCCCGCGAGCGGACTTCCCCGTCCGAGAATCAGCTTCACGGTCTCGAGCGCCTGCAGGGAACCCACCACTCCGGGGACGACGCCCAGTACGCCGCCCTCGGCGCAGTTGGGCACCAGGCCCGGCGGGGGCGGCTCGCGGAAGAGGCACCTGTAGCAGGGACCGCCGCGTGTGGCGAACACCGACACCTGCCCCTCCCAGCGGTGCACGGAGCCGTACACGTTGGGCTTGCCGAGCATCACGCAGGCGTCGTTCACCAGGTAGCGGGTGGGGAAGTTGTCCGTGCCGTCCACGACCACGTCGTAGTCGGCCAGCACGGACAGGGCGTTTGCGCTGCTCAGCCTGGCGTCGTGGGTGACGACCTCGACATGGGGGTTGGTCTCGGCGAGCCGGTCGCGGGCGGAATCGAGCTTCAGCCGGCCCACGTCCGACTCCCCGTGGAGGATCTGACGCTGGAGGTTGGTCGCGTCGACCTCGTCGAAGTCCACGAGGCCGAGCGTACCCACCCCGGCCGCGGCCAGGTAGAGCGCCACCGGCGAACCCAGTCCCCCGGCGCCCACCACCAGCACGCGCGCCGACTTGAGCCTGCGCTGTCCGGCGAGGCCGACCTCGGGCAGGACCAGGTGCCGGGCGTAGCGAAGCAGTTCCGGCGGCGTCAGCCGGCTCCTCGAACCCTCGGCACCCGCCTGACCCCGGCGGCCTTCGGAAACCTGAATCCTCATCCGGCCCCGGGCTCCGGCTCGGGAATCACCCGGTATCCGCCCTGCATGGTGACGCCGAACGCCTCCATGTCGCCGCGGTAGCGGGCGAGTTCGTCCGCGGGAAGCCCGGCGGCGGAACCACTGTCGAAGAGCAGGCGGCTGAAGTGGAAGTAGTAGTACGGGATGTTCAGGGTGGTGCGGTCGGCCCAGATATCGCGGTATCGGAGGCTGCGGGCCATCATGACTTCGCTGGACAGCCGGCGCGTGCGTTCCAGATCGATCCACTCGCCGCCCAGGGCATCGTCGGCCTTGACGAAGCGCCCGTCGGTTTCGAGGTCGCGCAGGACCAGCCGGGTCGCGAGCCCCTGCCGGACCCCGTAGTCGTGCAGGCCCAGCGAGCGGATGATCCCCCCGGTCCACGCGAAGTAGATGGGGCGCTCGGAGATGCTGTCGCGGATGATCGCCAGCGCCACCTGGTCGCCCCGGTCGAGGTAGGTTCCGCGCGGGTACTGCACCACGAGCGGCCCAAGGCGGACGTTCGCGTCCTGCGGAGTGGCGGCCCCCTGAATCTGGTCGATTTCCTCCGGCGCGAGCGAGAGGATCGGGCGAGCGGGCATCTCGCGCATGGGGTACAGGCCGGCGACCCGCTCGTCGGGCTCGAAGGGCCGCTGCCGGCCGGGCCGGGTGAGCTCCTGCAGCTGCCGGGGATACCACCGGGTGAAGAGGTACTGCCCCACGATGACCGTGACATCCCTGCGAATCCCCTCCACTTCCTGGAGATACCAGAGCGGGAAGGTGTCGTTGTCCCCGTTGGTGAACAGGACACTGTAGGGCTCGACGCTCTGCAACAGATCGTACGCCCAGTCGCGTGCCGCGTAGTCCCCGGCGCGGCTCGCCCAGCGCCAGTTGGCCGCCAGGGGCGTCAGCGCGATGAGCGCCCCCAGGCACGTGACCAGGCTCAGAGCCAGCCTGCCCCCCCGCTTCGGCGCCCGGCTCCCCGCAACCGGGTCCGTCCACCCCATACCCCGCGCGACCGTGTGCCAGACCCCGGTGAGCCCGATCCCCGCCAGCACGCCCCACACGATGAACCCGGCGATGTAGAAGTAGTCGCGTTCGCGCACCTCGTGCAGATCCGGATCGGCGATCTCGGGCGCCAGCGAATAGCCGTACTTGAAGTTCAGGTAGATCACGAGCGCGACCGTTACGGTCACCGTCAACGTCGCCATGTAGGCGAACAGCTGCCTGTCCACGCGCCGGATGACGAGCAGGCCGAACAGGCCCAGGGCCAGGAAGACCCCGGTGACCGGCGCTCGCTTGCCGCTCGGTACGGGAGGAGGGTCCAGCCCCCGCGCCCACTGCCAGTCGAAGTACTGGAAGTAATGCTGGAACTGCGAGGCGAGGGGCGCCTGGCGCTGGGCGAGAGGCGGCGGCGCATACTGGTCCCGCTGAAGAACCGACGCGAGCCTGGGACATCCCGCGTTCCCGGCGGTGAGAACGGCGGCCGCCACCTCGCCGGCGGACGCGCAGAGCGGGTCGCCCTCGTTGATCACCGGGCGCTGGGCGGCGCGAATCGGCAGGAACACGTTGAAGGACAGGCCGACGACGATGAGGGGGAGCGCGCGGATCCACAGGTCGCGGCGCAGGAGCACCCTCGGAGCCGTCATGAGCAGCATCAGGCCCAGCGCCGGCACCGGCAGGAGCGACATGGTGTGGTTGGACCAGCCCAGGATCATCAGGTAGCCCGCGACCAGCAGGAGACGCCCACTCCCCGGTTCTTCTCGCCGGTCCCGCCAGCGCACCGCCAGCCAGGTCACCGCGGCGATCACCAGCACGCTGACCGTATAGACCTTCTCGTTGACCACGGACTGGTTCCACACGGTGAAGGCGGTGGCGCCCAGAACCGCGCTCGCCGCCGCCCCCACCAGCGCCCGCCGGTGGTTGCCCAGCAGCCCCCACGCGATGCGGTGGGCCACCAGGAAGAAGAACCCGCTCGCCGCCGCCGAGGTGAAGGCGGCCAGCAGGTTCACCCGCACCGCGACCGGCAGCCCCAGCGGCGACAGCAGCACGATCCACACCCTCGCCAGCACCACGAAGAGCGGGTTTCCGGGTGGATGCGGGATCCCGAGGATGTACCCGGTCGCGATGTACTCGCTCGTGTCCCAGAACGCAGTGGTGGGCGCCAGCGTGACGGCGTACAGGAGGAAGATCGAAGCGCCGGCGATGACGGCGGCGAGGTAGGGCGGGCGATGCTCGTTCATCTCACGGGACCGGGAATCCGCGGTCAGCTCCCCGGCACCTCGAAGCCCTCGCTGGTCTCAACCGTAGCCCCCGACTCCAGATCGGTCAGTCTCAGGCGGACCGAATGGATACCGGGTTCGGGCTGAACGAGGAAGAGGTCCAGGGCGAGCGCCAGGGGAAGCCGATCCCCGTCTCGCTCGAGAACGAGGCGTCCTTCCGGATCCACCCGGGCCTCGTCCAGTCCGGGCCGGACGCGCATCATGGTGCCATCGGCATCGAACACCTCCACGGTGATCGCGTAGCGGTAGACCCCCTGCGGGTCGGGCCCGAGCCCGCGCGCGGCCCCGGACAGCCGCAGGCTTCCGTCGTCCCCGCTCTGAACCACGAGACGGGAGAGCTCGAGCCTGCGCACCTCGACGGCTTCCGGCACCCGCCCCTCCCGCTGCACCATGCCGCGGATGCGGCCGTACGCCCGCAACAGCTCCGTGTCCCCGGGATTCATGTTCAGCGCACGTTCGAGATTGGCCAGCGTCCGGTCGCGCACCGTGGGATCGAACTCGGCGCGGGGCGCCTGCAGCAGCGACAGCTCCCGCCATGCGAGGCCGTCCCGGGGCACCAGCGCGACACGTTGTTCCAGTGAGGCGATCGCCCGCGCCGTATCCCCCGCCACCGCGATGGCCAGCGCGGCCTCGACCGCCGGGTCGACTACCGCGACATCGACGCGCTCCGGCAGCACCCGCACCACGTCCCGCCGCGGGTCGCCCCGGGAAACGACGTACTCGAAGCCGGCGCTCAGGCTGAACTGGTGGGCGGTGAACGGCGCCAGGCTGAAGGTGACCCGCTCGCTCGAGATCGACCTGACGTCGTTCCGCTCCTGGGCCGCGAGCTGGGCGGTGTTGACCGGAATCACCAGGTCGCGGAAAGAGAAGCGGAGTGCGGAGCTCTCGCCGATGGGCACACGCACGGATGCCCCCAGATCCAGTCCCCACGACGTGGTCTTGCGCGAAGTCCATTGGATCTCCGCCCCGGGATGGTACGCTTCCATCTGCGCAAACGCGTTGCGATGCCCGGAGGAGAGGTCGATGATCTGCGTGAGCGCGACGGTTCCCAGGCTGTACGCCAGCACGCCCCGCCCCCGGTCCCACTCCGACAGCTTCATGCCGAGGCCGAATCCGACGCCCCAGTAGTTCGTGCTCCGCGAGATGTCCTCGGGCGGCGAGAGCGCACCGGAATAGCGCGCGACCGTTCCCGAGCGGCCGGCGAGGAGCGCAAGGTAGAGCCCCGCGCCTCCGACGGGATTGTGGCGCAGCACCACCCGTGCCTCCGGCCCCAGGCCGGTGGTTTCCGTCCATCGCGTCTGGCTCGGGAGGTCGGCGAGGGTCTGGCGGGTGACGAACTCGTCGTAGAGGGTTCCCACCAGGCGCGAGCCCAGGCTGCCCTCCACCGACCAGCGCGGCACCTGGCGGATGACGGCAGCTTCCTCCTGTCCGGCCAGCGCTGCGGGTGCGGACGCCGCAGACATCAGGAGCATCAGCAGTCCCTTCATTCCTAATGATGGACGTATCCTGTGGCGCGCGACAAGGTTGCCCGCGGGGACCGCAGCCCGGAACGCCGCCCGCGGAACCGTTCCCGGCTCGGTCCGGAAGGCGTTGAGGACATCGTCACCGCACTTCGAAGAAGGCGCTGTCGGCGCTGAACGCCGAGAACACGCCGAGCGCGCCGCGCACGTTCGACGGGGGTTCGTTGAGGTCCCGGGAATCCTGGTTGAGGCCCTCGTACAGATCGGCGTACTCCTGGTTGACTCGATAGAGCTTCACGCGATGGCTGCCGAAGTACGAGAGCGAACGAGCGCTGACGAGCGCACTGTCGCCCGCGGTCGGGCGCTGGACGAGACGCCGGGCGAACCCTCCCCCGAACGGGCTCTCGGCAAAGGGCGTCGGATCCGCCTCGACGTTGTCGACCACGACGTAGTGAAGTGCGCTGGCGGAGTTCTCCCAGCGCGCCATCAGCCCCTCGTCCGCACCGGGCTGGAAGCCGCCGCCCCGGTTGCCGAACTGCGGGGGCGCCAGGACGGTCGCGGACAGCGACAGCCCCTGCGGCGGGACCGGAACCACCGTCTCCGCGGTCGCGGTGCGATCGCCGTGGGAGGCCTCCAGGGCGAAGACATCTCCGACTTCGACCAGCAGGTCGTCGCCGGGATAGTGATACCGGCCCGGCTTGCCCTCGGTGGGAACCAGATCGAACCGTGCGCCGTCGCGAATGACCGCGATGCGCGCGTCCGCGATCGGGGCGGCCACGGCGGTGGAATCGGCGTCGATGGCGAGCACCCCCGTCATCGTAACCTCGGTGACCGGCTCCCCGGCGAACAGGAAGGCCTGCACGACGAAGGTGTCCGGCGTCTCCGGCGCGAAGGCGAGATCGTCGTCGCAGGCGCTGGCCGCGGCCACGGTCAGAACGGCGCTGAACAATGATGCGATTCTATTCCTCATGGTCGTTCTCCTCTACCGCAAGCCGGCGCGAAGCCCGATGCTGGGCGTGAATCCGAGCGTTGTGACGTCCGTGACCAGCATGGGCAGGTCCGTCAGGTCGAACTGGCGATACCACACGTTGTTGCGGCCGGAGACATTGAAGAGCGAGAGGTTCAGCTCGTAGTAGAACTCCCCCACCTCGAAGCGGCGGCTCGCCGCCAGGTCGAGGCGGTGATAGGCGGGCAGGCGCTCGCCGTTCTTCGCGCCGACGTGGATGTAGCTGAGCGTGCGCCCGTCCAGCAGCGTGATCGGGTACTGGGCTTCGGGCACCGTGTACGGCCTGCCCGACCCGTAGACCCATCCGCCGGTCAGCGTCCAGCGGCCCAGCTGGTAGCTGCCGACCGCCTTGACCTCGTGGCGCTGGTCGTGGCTCGCCGGGAACGGAAGCCCGTCGTTGAACCCCTTGAGCTCGTGTTCGACGTTCGCGAGCGTATAGCCAAGCCAGCCGGTGAGCGCGCCGCGCTTCTTCTGCGCCAGCAGCTCGATGCCGCGGGCCGTTCCGGTGCCCTCGAAGAAGAGTTCCGCCAGCCGCTGACCGGGTGCCCGCCGTGAACGGGTGGAGAATTGCGCGACGCCCCCCAGGTCACGGGCGTAGGCCTCGACGTCGAAAAGGTAGTCGTCGGTCTCGTAGCCGATGCCCGCGATCCAGTGTTCGGCGGACGACGGCGCGATGTTGTCTCCGGCGAGAATCCAGAAGTCGCGGCTCCCCTCCAGGATGTCCTCGTTCTCGACCCGCTTCACGAACTGGTTGTAGCGGCCCCAGGCTCCGGTCAGGGAGAGTTGATCGGTGAGGGAGTAGCGGGCCGACGCGCGCGGCTCCCAGTACCTCTGGCCGGTCCCGTCGTAGCTGGTCATCCGGAGCCCCGCCGTCAGGTCCACGCGCGCGGAAGGAGTCCAGGAATGCTGGACGTATCCGGCCGTCAGGTTGCTTTCGCCGTCCAGGTTCAGGGTCTGGGCCGAGTCGCCCCGCAGCCGGGTCAGCGCGTAGGCCACGTCGCTGCGGGTGAACTGAGCCCCGAACCCGATCTCGGAGGACGGGAAGGGCCGCCAGGTGTTGTCCAGGCGGGCCGTCAGATCCTTCACACGGTTGTCTTCGTCGAACCCGCGTGCGAATTGCGAGGAGGCCACGTCGAGGGTCGCCTCGGAGAAATACTGCGAGTATGCCACCAGGGCGTCCGTTGCGAGCCGGCTGCCCCACTGCCGGGCCCAGCGCCCGCTCACGCCGCGGTTGCCCCAGTTGGAGAGGTCGGCGCGGTCCGCCGTGAGCCGGGTGTCGCCCGCGGGGGTCGTGATCTCCTGTCCCAGGGTCGACTTGTCGAGGCGATCCTCCCCGCCGTAGACGGAGAGCGTGAGGACGTCTTCCGAGGTAGACAGGAAGGTGAGCTTCGAGTTCAGGTCGTAGAAGTAGAAGTCGGGCTCGAAGGTTTGCTGCTGGAAGTTGCCGAAGCGGCCGAAACCGCCTCCCCCAAACCCTCCACCCGGCCCCTGCGCTCCGGCATCCGCGTCGTCGGCTCCCTCCAGCGTTCCGAAGATGTCGTTGTACAGGCCGGTGCGCATGAGATCGGTGTACGACCGGCGCGCGGAGACCAGCCACGACCCCTTCCCGCCCAGCGGAACTTCGGTTACCGCCCGTGCGCTCAGCAGGTTGAGCCCGCCCGACATCCGGAACTCTTCCGGATTGCCCGACTTGCCGACCATCTCGACGACGCTCGAGGTTCGCCCGCCGTACTGCGCGGGGAAGCCGCCCTTGAAGAGGCGGACATCCTGCACGGCATCCGGATTGAATGCGCTGAACACCCCGAAGAAGTGGTCCACGTGGTAGACCGTCATCCCGTCCAGAAGCACGAGGTTCTCGTCCGGCGTGCCTCCGCGCACGAAGAGGCCGGAGGTGGCGTCGTTGGTGCCGCTCACGCCGGGAAGAAGCTGAAGCGCTCGGAAGACGTCGGTTTCCCCCAGCGAGGGCAGCGTCCCCAGCCGCTGGGGCGAGAGCGCGATCTGCCCGGCCGCCTCCCCCCGCGCGACGATATCGGTCGCGGTGGTGGCGGTGACGGTCACGCCGTCGATCTCGATGGCGCGCGGCACGAGCAACACCGAAAGCTCGCGGGCGGCATCGGCGTCGAGCGCGATCTCCCGGGTCTCGTAGCCGAGGTGTTCCACCCGCAGGACGCGGTTCGTCTCCGCGGGCAGGCCGATCAGCACGAATCGGCCGAACTCGTTGGTGAATGCCCGGAACGCGTGGTCGTCCACGGACACCAGCACGTTGGGCAGCACCTCGTTGCTGGCCGAATCCCGTACCGTGCCCACCAGGTCGACCTGGGCCGCGGCCGGACCGGCGCCCCACCCGAGACCTGCCGCAATCAGGGCCAGCGCCCGACCGAACCACAGGACGTCCGGCAGCCTCCTTGAAATCACACTCCCGGGCCTCATCCCCCCTCCTCGTCTCCGCGTCCAGCGCGCTCCCGGTGAATCCGGCGCGCTCCCGATGGAGAAGATGATGCCCGGGTTCGAAAGGGTTGCCTCGCTCGAGCAGCGGAGGCGGATTCGGTGCGCGGCGGCGGAGCACGCGCAGGTGCCTGCCGCGTTCGGCTGATGAGAGGGCGCGTGAGGCTCAGCTCACTGCGGCGACCAGTTCCCCGTCGCGGAGCTCCAGCACGGAGTGAAAGCGATCTCCCGGCGTGGCCTGCCCGTCGATGCGGGTGCGCAGATAGTCGCCGGTGACGCCGGCGATCCGCTCCCTCGATCCCTCCACCACGATGTCCGCAACGCTCCCCGCCCGGCTGCGCCGGTAGCGCTCGTTCTTCGCCAGAGCCATGTCCCGGAGCACCCTGGAGCGAGCCGCCGCGACATCGCCCGGCACGCGGCCAGGCAGCTTCGCGGCCGCGGTGCCCCGACGGACGGAGAACGGGAACACGTGCAGGTAGGTGTACGGGAGCTCTTCGACCAGCGCGCGGGTCTCCTCGAACTCCGCCTCTCCCTCGCCGGGGAAACCGACGATGATGTCGGCGCCGAGGCCCAGCGGTCCCATCCGTTCGGCGATTTCGAGGACCCGGTTGCGGTAGGCCGCGCGCGTGTGCCATCGCCGCATGAGCCGCAGCACCCTGTCCGAGCCGCTCTGCATGGGAACATGGAGATGAGGGGCCAGACGCCCCCCCGAATCGGCGAGCAGCGCCAGCAGGGCGTCGTCGATCTCCGTGGCCTCGATCGATGAGAGCCGGATGCGGGCCGGCACGGCGTCCAGCAGGAGCGCGCACAGCTCCGCCAGCGTGGTGCGCGGCTCCAGATCCCGGCCGTAGTGCCCGATGTGGATGCCGGTGATCACGAGTTCGGGGTGAACGCGCGCCAGCGCCCGGGCCTCCTTCACCACGTCGGCGGACGGGCGCGAGACGGAAGCGCCGCGCGCCAGCCGGGTCGCGCAGAACGAGCACTTGCGGTCGCACCCGTCCTGAACCTTGAGCCAGGCACGGGTGCCCCTCGCGTTGCGCAGCAGGGGGCCGTCTTCGGCCGACGGCGGGCCGAACGCGCGATCCAGCGTCGCCAGCTGACTCGCCAGCGCGCGGGAATCCTGCCCCGGCACCACCCCGTCCACCTCCGGCATGCTCCGGTAGTCGTCCTCGCGCAGTGCGGCAGAGCAACCGGCCACCACGATGCGGGCTCCCGGGTTCTCCCGCCGCAGGCGGCGCACCAGACGGCGGGCCTCCGCATCCGCCCGGTTGGTGACCGTGCAGGTGTTCACCACCAGCGCATCCGCCTTCCCCGGACGGGCGACGGCGCGGGCACCCCCGAGCTCCAGCTCCTGGCGCATGCGCTCGGTGTCGTACTGGTTGGCCCGGCACCCGAAGGTATGGAACCAGACGGTGGACCTGGCCGGTTCGCTGCGCCGGGCGGCCCCGGAACGGACCGGGAGCCGGATCACCGGTCCGTCCGGTTGGAACGGGTGGCCGACCCCGGCTCGCCGCCGATGGTGTTGGGCGCGCGCCGGACCGGCACAACGTGAAGATGGCCTGGCTTCATGGGCTCGATATCGGAGACTCGGTCGGTGCCTGGCCGCGCCGGGCGGCCCACGCGGCAAGGTCGTGCCGAAGAATGATGCGACCGTCCGCGAAAACAAGCTAACTTGCAGACATGACCTCCGGATACGGGCCCGCACTCCGCTTCTCACGCAGCTTCATGACAGGCTGGGCCCCCGTGGTGGAGCGTGAGATCCACATCGAGCGCGACGGGCGCCGGCTCCCCGCTTCCCTGCTCCTGCCCCGCGCCACGGTTCGGCGGGCGCACGCGGGACGGCGGCAGCGGGCTCCCGTCTGGGTGGTCCTGCACGGAATCACCCGCTCGGGCCGCGACCACCCCTACCTGGTCCGATTTGCGCGCGCGGTTGCGTCGACCGGCCAGGCGGTCCTGGTGCCCGAGATCCCGGAGTGGCGGGACATCCGGCTCTCCACCGAGGCCACCACCTCCACCGTCGCGGCCTCTCTGGAGGCCCTGGAGGGGCGGCCGGAGCTCGCCTCACGGCAGGTGGGGCTGGTCGGGTTCTCCTTCGGCGCGCCACAGGTCATCGTCGCCGCGGCCGACCCGTCGCTGGCCGGGCGCATCGCCGGGGTGGTGGCGTTCGGCGGCTACTGTTCGGTTGAGGAATCGGCCCGCTTCCAGTTCACGGGGGTCCACGAACTCGACGGCAGGGAGGAATCGCTCGCCCCCGACCCGTACGCACGCTGGGTCGTGGGCGCCAACTATCTCCATCGCATCCCGGGGCACGAGCGCGCCGGAAGGGTGGCGGAGGCGTTGCGGGCACTCGCCGCCTACACCGGCGACAACGACCTGCTGGCCACCGACCCCGGGATGGAACCCGTGCGGCAGCGCCTGGCCGAGGGCCTCGACGCCGGGGAGCGGTCGCTGTTCGAGGTGCTGGCGCCCCCCACCGGCTGCCTCCCCGACCCGGTCGGGGGCGCGCGCCTGGCGGAGGGCCTGGGCGGGGTGATGGCACGCATCCCGGAGTTGAACCCCGTACCGTACCTGGCCCGCGTGAACGTTCCGGTGCGCCTCCTGCACGGCGCCGGGGACCAGCTCTTCCCCTACACCCAGACCATCAAGCTGGGACGGGTCTTCCCGCCCGGCGCCGACGTCACCACCACGATCACCGGCCTGTTCGCCCATTCCTCGGGGGGCGAGCGCACCTCCCTGCTGCGCAAGGCGTCCGAAGCGTTGCGCTTTCTGCACGCGCTCGCCAGCGTGTTCCGGCTGGTCCGGCCGGCCGCTTCCCCCGCACCCCGGCCGCCATCGTGACTCCCCCGCACAAACCGGCGCAGACCCGGCGGGCGGCACCATCCCTCTCCGGCTGGGTCCGGCGGGCGGGCGGCGTCCGCTGGTTCATCCGCCGGTTCGGCCTCGCCCAGGTCTTCCTCAAGCCGGCCCGCCAGGTCCTCGCCCCGCTGATCATCCCCCTGCTCAGGGAACGCTCCGTCGAGTACCGGGGCGCGTCCCTCCCCCTGGTCTACGCCCGCCACAACGTGACCTGGGCCAACGAGCGCTGCGTCGAACTTGCATTGGCGCGCGCGCTCATGGCGGATGTCCGGCCCGAGCGGCTGCTGGAGGTGGGTCACGTCACCCCGCACTACTTCCAGGGCGGCCACCTCGTCGTGGACAAGTACGAGCCGGGATCGCTCCGGATCGACATCGTGGACTTCGCGCCCGCCGAGCGCTTCGAGCTGATCCTCTCGATCTCGACCTTCGAGCACATTGCCTTCGATGAGCCCGGGGAAGCTCCGGCGCGCGAGGCGGTCGCCACCAAGGTGAGTGCCGCACTGGACCGATGCCGCAGCCTGCTCGCGCCGGGCGGACTCCTTGCCATCACGGTGCCGCTCGGCTACAACCCCGCCCTGGACGCCATGATCGCCAACGGCGAGCTGGGCTGGGATCGCGCGAGCTGGTTCAAGCGGTTCCCGGGCCGGCACTGGCGCCAGGTATCCCGCGCCGAGGCCGTCCGCTGCCGGTACGGCAGCCCCTACGCCTTCGCCAACGCCATCCTGCTGGCCGAATGGGACGGGGCGGGCGTGTAGATCGGATAGCTCCGTCTTGGGTTGACTTTTTCGGAGTGTCCTCCAATTTGGTACGACCGAATCGTTCGATTCCTCCCATCCGGCTCGCATGTACTGTCGCGAACTTGACATTGGCTTGCCGCGCGGCCAATCCGCGTTTCTGTGGGGTGCGCGCAAGACCGGCAAGTCCACCCTGCTCAAGCGGCGCTTTCCGCTCTCGGCGCGCTTCGACCTGCTCGACACCAGACTCATGCTGGAACTCACGCGCGCACCGTGGACCTTCGCCGAACGTGTCCGGGCCCTTCGTGCCGAGCAACGCAGCCGCCCCATTCTCGTCGACGAGGTTCAGAAGGTCCCGGCGCTGCTGGACGAGGTGCACCGGCTGATCGAGGACGACGGCCTCGGCTTCATCCTGTGCGGGTCCAGCGCCAGAAAGCTGAGAAGGGGAAGAGCCAACCTGCTGGGTGGGCGGGCATGGAGCTTCGCGCTTCATCCACTGACCTGGCCCGAGGTGCCCGGCTTCAACCTCCTGCGCGCTCTGAACCACGGGCTCCTGCCCTCCCATTACGACTCGCCCCGGCCCCGGCGCATTCTGTCGGGCTATGTGGACGACTACCTCAAGGAGGAGGTGCTGGAGGAGGGCCTGACCCGCAACGCGCCCGCGTTCTCGCGCTTCTTCGATGCTCTGGCGTTCAGCCACGGCGAGCTGGTGAACCACAGCAACATCGCCAGGGACTGCGGCGTCAGCTCCAAGACCGTGAAGGAGTACTTCCAGATACTGGTCGACACGCTCGTGGGCGTGTTCGTGGAGCCGTTCAGCGTCCGCCGCTCGCGGGCGGTGATCACCCGTGCGCCCAAGTTCTATCTCTTCGACGTTGGTGTCGCCGGGCGCATGGCGGGACGGAGGATCGAGCGACCGGCCGGTCCCGATTTCGGACGCGCTCTGGAGCACTTCATCCTCATGGAGATCCTGGCCTTCCGGTCCTACCGCGAACTGGACGCCCCGGTACGCTTCTGGCGAACGAAGTCCAGGCTGGAGTGCGACTTCGTGGTGGGCCGAAAGGGCGGCGTGGCCATAGAGGTGAAGGGCGGCACGAATCCCGGCGGGAGGGATCTGCGCGGAATCAGGGCGTTCGCAGGGGAGCACAAGCCCCGAACCGCCATCGTCGTCTGCAACGCGAGCCAGCCCTGGCGCACGGCCGACGGCATATGGGTATTGCCGTGGGAACGGTTCCTGGAACGGCTCTGGGGAGGAGCGGTAATCTCATGACGCCCCACATCAAGTCCCTCATCCGCATGGTCCCGGACTTTCCCAGGCCCGGCATCCGCTTTCGCGATGTCATGGGACTGGTCGAGAACCCCGAGGGTTTCGAAGAGGCTATCGAAGCCCTGACACGAAGGTTCGCTCCGGAAGCGCCGGACGCGGTGGCCGGGATCGAGGCGCGCGGATTCATCTTCGGAATCCCGGTGGCGCAGCGGCTGGGCGCGGGATTCGTGCCCGTCAGAAAGGCGGGGAAGCTGCCGGGCGAAGTGGTGGGCGTCGACTACGCGCTCGAGTACGGAACCGGGCGCCTGGAGATGCAGGTCGGCTCGATCCGCGAGGGGATGCGCGTCCTGCTCATCGACGACCTGGTCGCCACCGGCGGGAGCGCGGCAGCCTCAATCGAGTTGATCCGCGGCATGGGAGGCGAGGTGGTCGGAGCCGGCTTCGTGGTCGACCTGCCCGAACTCCCCGGGCGGGAGCGCCTGGAGGAGCTGGATGTCGAGGTCTTCGCGCTGTGCGCGTTTCTGCACGCCGATCCCTGAGCCGGCAGACCGCTATCGCCCGCCGCCGGCCTGGTTCAGCGGGCCCGCGGAAAGATCTCCGGCGGGGGCACGTGGAAGGCGCCGGGGAACCCGTCTTCCACCAGCTTGAGCTTCCCGGTCCACTCCTCGATGTCGATCCGGTAGACGCTGGTGCGCTTCAACTCACCCTCGGTGATGGCGCGGTAGTCGCGGCCCGGCCGCAGCTCGGGGGCGTACTTGTCGAGAAGCATCTGCAGCGCCGTGCGGGCCTCCCCGGGATCCTCCACCACCCCGCCCGTCCCGAAGGCCGTCACGCTGGCGAATTCGACGCTGAACTCCAGCGCCTCGTCCGCCGGCAGCAGGCGGCCCATCTCGAAGGCGGAGAAACACACCGGCACCCCGCGGGACAGGTGGTCGCGGGTCAGCCCGGTGCGCGCGGTGTGTATGTAGATGGCGTGGCGGCCGGCGTCGTACACGAACAGGTTGCTGTTCACGAGCGGCTGCCCGCCCCCGGCCATCGCGAGGACCCCGACGCGCGCCTGCCGGATGAAGTCCCGGGTCCAGGCGTCGTCCCGGGCCCGGTCCCGGCGGCGGATGTCCGTTCTGCCGCGCTCCGGCACCCCGCTACGTCTCCAGCTCCACGCCGATCCCGGCGGCGCGCGCCCTGTCGTAGATGAGCCTCGCCGTGGCCATGTCCTCGAGCGCCAGCCCCAGGTGGATCGCAATGATGCGGTCCTCATCCGCGCGACGTCCGCGGGCCTTGCCCGCGATCACTTCGCTCAACTCGGCGTGGGGCGTGGGCGTGTCGCGAAAGTAGCCGCTCCCGCGCTGGTAGTAGGAAAACTGCGCGGTATCGTCGGTGGTCAGCAGGTCCGCCTCGCGAAACGCGTCCGCCTGCCAGTAGGAGTCGAAGTCCAGGGGGCATGCGAAGGCGCCGGGCGAGAGCCATCCCGGGGGGATGGCGGGGTCGGGATCGAGCAGGATGGGGCCGCTGGTCACGACGATGTCCATCCCGCGCACCGCCTCCGCCACGGTTGCAACCGGCCGCACCTCGACGCCCATGCGCTCGCCCATCTCCTCGGCATAGGCGTGCAGGGCGGCTTCGTCGATGTCGTAGGCGTGCACCCGCTCCACCGGGAACAGGGTGCAGAAGGCCTCCAGGTTGCTGCGCCCCTGCACGCCGCAGGCAACGATGCCGACGCTCGCGGCACCCGGGCGCGCGAGGTACTTCCCCGCCAGCGCGGACGCGGCACCGGTGCGCATGGCCGTGATCCAGGTCGCATCCATCGCCGCGAGCGGCAGCCCCGTGTCCGGATCGTTCAGCAGGATCAGCCCGCTGATATAGGGAAGTCCGTGCGCGGGATTGCCCGGATAGGCGGAAACCCACTTGATCCCGGCGGCGTCCTGACGCTCGACGTACGCCGGCATCGCGTGGAGGAAGGAGTCCGGCCGCGGATGGATGCCCGGCTTGGGCGGCATCTCCACGCGTCCCGCCGCCTTCTCCCGGAACATGAACTCCAGCGCGTCGATGATCTCCGCCATGGAGACCCCGACGTGCTCGACGTGGGCACGGGACAGATAGAGGATGGTGCGCTCGGACATGAGGCTGGTCTCGCGGGTGAGCGGGGATCGGGTTGTGCGGTGGCGGTCTACTCGGGAGATGCCGGGACGGTCACTTCTTCCATCACGGCCCCCTCCAGCACGCCGTCGACGACCTCCATCCCTTCCACCACCCGGGCGATGATGGTGTAGTTGTGGTCGAGACGGGGGTTGTCCACCAGGTTGACGAAGATCTGGCCGTCACCCGTATCGCGCCCTCGCGTCGAGATGCCGACGGTGCCCCGCAGGTGCGAGCGCATGGTCAGTTCGTCGCGGGTATATGGTCCGTCCCCGTAGTACTCGTTCGCCCCCGGGCTGCCTCCCTGGATGACGAAGTTGGGGACCATCCGGTGGAAGGTGAGGCCATCGAAGTATCCTTCGCGCGCCAGACGGACGAAGCGCGCCGTGTTGGCGGGTGACTCGAACGGGAGAAGCGCGAGGACGATCTCGCCGCCCCCGGCCATGCGGATCACGGCCCGCGAAGCGGCCATCTCGCGCATCTCCGCCAAGGTTGGCATGGGCGCGCGCTCCGGGGGCGACGGGCGAGCCCAGCGAAGGTCGCTTCCGGTCCACTCGTTGCGGAGGAACTCGGCGATCCGCGCGACGACCGGATCGTAGTCTTCCATGTAGGGCTGCACGCGATCGAGGTCCTCCAAGGAACCCGACTCCCGTATTCTCTGCAGGAGTTCCAGGCGCACGTCCCGGTGCGTCTCCCTTTGGCCGGCACTCATGCGCTCGAGGGCATCGAAGGCGGCCGGCAGCACCTCCGGATGCGCGCTTCCGGCCAGCGAACGACTCGCCGTCAGCACCAGCTGGGGGTCGTCCGCGCCCAGGGCGTCGAGATAGACCGAGTCGGCATCGTGGCCCACCAGCGGCGCGAGCCCGGCGATGGCCGCTTCACGCACGTTCCAGTGCTCGTCGCCGGCCAGCGCATACAGGCTCGGCAGGAGCTCCAGCCGGGCGGCGGCGCGCGCGGCGTACATCCGCATCTGCCAGACCGGATGAGCCGAGTACGCCGGCAGCCGGCGGCGGGCCGTGAAGGGGGACACGCCGGCCAGCGCCACCAGGCTGTGCGCCGCCCGGTGCCAGTCGCCCGCCGAGACGGAATCGACCCGCAGGACGAGTGCATCGAGAGGCGCCAGGGCGGTCTCCGGCGGACAACCGGCGAGGCGGCCGATGGCCTCGAGGGCCACGTGCGCGCTGGAATCCGGCAGCAGCGCCACCAGCTCCGCGCAGGCCTGGCTCCCGTCCAGCCGTTCGCTCAGGGCCCGCACGGCCTCCACCCGCACCAGGTGACTGGCGTCGGCGAGCGCCCGCGCGAGGGGGGGCCGCACCTCATCGAGCGCGCCCTCCCCGATGGCCAGCACGGCCAGGCGGCGCACCTGCGCGTCCTCGTCGGCCAGCGCGGCCGCGACCACGTCGTCGGTGGGTCTCCCCGCACCGACCAGTCCCGCCAGGGCGAGCCGGCGCACCTGCGCGCTCTCCTCGCCGTCCCCCCCCCGATAGCCGGCCAGCTGCGCGAGCGCGGCCAGCACGGGCGGGGCAGGCGCATGCTGCGACTGCGTGCGAACCAGGTTCTCCAGCGCGCGCGCCCCGCCGAGGATGACGGGATGGGGCAGCCTCCGCACGGAGACGGAGCCGCCTCCGGCCAGCCCCGCTACCAGGTTCTGGAGCAGCAGGTCGTAGACCTGCCCCACCTCATCGGGATTCCGGTACGGGAGCCGGCCCAGCGCCTCGAGCACCGCGCCGCGGACCTCCGGCTCCCTCTCGTGCGGCAGGTAGTTCATCAGCGTGAGCATGGCCCGGCGGGGCTCGCCGCCGGCAACGGCCTGGGCGATGGCGTTGACGGCCTCGGCCCGAACATCGGCGTACGAGCTCTCCAGCATGGATCCGATGTCCACCAGAACCGAGGGATCCTCCTGGCGCCCCAGCGCGCGCACGGCGATCCGCTGCACCTCCGGGTCGGGCCAGGAGATGCCCTCCAGCAACGCGAAGTGCGCGGCGGGGTCCTGCGAACGGGAGTCCTCGGTCTCGAGGACGCGGTGCAGTATCTCCTCGCTCCCGGCGAGCAGCCGCAGATTCCCCGCATCCCCTCCCCGGTCGCACCCCACGGCGAGGACGCCGCAAAGGGCAGCCGCGCGGGGGAGGACTCTCCCTCGCCGGAAGCGTCGCTGTAGTTCGAGCATCCCGCCTCGCCTTGTCGTTTGTCGTTCCCGTTGTCCCGCTTGCCCTTCCGCGCGTCCCGGCCGGATACCCTGCATCTCCGCGCAGCGTTCGCCTGTACCGAAACACGGGATAGATTAGAGTACGTAGCCCCGTTGACAAGAATCGCGCGCTGAACCCGCGACCCTGCGAACCTCGAAACACCGGACGCGACACGATGGCGACCGCTACTACGGCCACCGGTCCCGACACCTCACTCGCCGATTCGCTTCGCCAGGCCCTCCGCCGCCTGCGCGGCCGCGCCACGGTCGGCGATGTCATGGCCGCCACCGGACTCGCGCAGGCGGACGCGGAGAGCGGCCTCAGGAAGCTGCTGGAAACCTATCAGGGACACGTCGAAGTCGGCGAACAGGGCGACATCGTGTACGCCTTCCAGCGCCGCCTTCTGCGGCGCGACCACACGCCCCTCTGGGTCCGATTCCGCTCGACCGCCGCGCGCGTGCTCAAGACCGCTTTCAAGATCTGGATCGTGGTCATGCTGGTGGTCTACTTCGTCGTGTTCGTGACCCTGTTGATCGCCGCCCTGATCGCCGCCTCGCGCGGCAACGACCGCAACGGAGGCTCCATTCTGGGTGGCGGACGGCACCGCGGCGGAGGCTTCAATTTCCCCTTCCTGTTCTGGCTCTGGACCCCGGACTGGCGCCTGGGCCAACCCTACTACGGCAGCCGCTTCGAGCGCCGGAGCGGGAAGAAGGTCCCCTTCTACAAGAAGGTGTTCGCCTTCGTTTTCGGCCCCGACCACCCGCGCCCCGGACTGCGCGACCGCGACCGCAGCGTCATCCGCCTCATCCGGGCGCGCAAGGGCACCGTGACCGTGCCCGAACTCGTGCGCCACACCGGGTTGCCGGTTGCGGAAGCGGAAGAGGAGATGGGCCGGCTGATGGGAGCCTACGGCGGCGACGTGCACGTCTCCCGGGAGGGCGAGCTCGTCTACAGCTTCGCCGAACTGCTGGTGAGCGCGCATGGTCGGGTGAGGGTGCGCGAGCCTGCTCCGGCGTGGCAGCGCCTCGAGAAGGCCGCCGACTTCACCGGCAACAAGACGGGGACGAACGTGCTCGTCGGTTCGCTGAACGGCTTCAACCTGCTGGCCGCGCTCACCGCGCCCGTACTCATCTTCCCACCGCTGGGGCTGGGCGGACTGGGGGCCGAGATCGGCCTGATCTGGGTTCCCGCGATCTTCAGCACGCTCTTCTTCGCGGTGCCGCTGGGCCGATGGTTCGGCCACAGGGCCGAGAACGCCCGCCGTCGCCTGCGCAACGTGCGCAAGGTGCTGCTGGGGATGGTCTTCCGGCAGAGCCTCGGGGGCGCAGCCGCCCTCTCGGCGGAGCGCGCCACGGACGATGTGCGCATCGCCCTGGTGGACCCGGACATAGGCGCGGCCGACGTGCGCAACCAGCTCCGGAAGATGTCCGCCGAATTCGACGCCGAGGTGGAGCCCGCCGACTCCGGCCGGATCACCTATCGCTTCCCCTCGATTCGCTCCGCCTTCCTCGCGGGAGAAGAGGTGCGATCCGCCCTCCGCCTCGACAAGCGTTCGGTCGGCCGGGTGGTCTACTCGAGCGGGGACACCCCCGAGGAGGAATCGGCGCGCGCCCTGGCCAACTTCGACCGCGAACTGCGCAAGTCGGTATCTGCCCCCGACTCGGTACGCTATCTGGACGACTTCGAACTCGCGGGCATCGACACCCCTTCCCCGGCGGCAGGTCGAGTGAAACCGGGGCGTCCCACGAGGCCGAGGCGCTCCCGGAGGTGGTAGTCCGTTCAGGCGCGACGGGTTCGCGGATGCCGGGCGGCGTCCGCCCCTCCCTTTCCCTTTGGGTCCGTTCGCTGGCCGCCTCCCTCGCGCTCGTCCTCGTACCTGTGTCGCTGGCCGCCCAGCAGAACGACGGCGGCGGGGTGCCGGCCCTTGCCGTGGTTCCCCACAACGAAGCCCCGGAGGCGCGCGCCGTCCGGACGCCCACGGACATCCGCATCGATGGCCGACTGGCGGAGGCGCCGTGGGCCGACGCCGGGCCGGTGACGGAGTTCACCCAGGTGGACCCGGACGAGGGCTACCCCGTCAGCGAGCGTACGGAGGTCCGCTTCCTGTACGACGACGACGCGCTCTACGTGGGCGCACGGCTGCTGGACTCGGCTCCGGTCACCACCCGGCTCGCCCGCCGGGACGCGGGCGTACCCGACTCGGACTTCTTCACGGTGACCGTGGACAGCTACCACGATCACCGCACCGCGTATCGCTTCTCGACCAATCCCTCGGGGATGAAGCGCGACGAAGTCCTGAGCGGCGGCTCCGGCATCTTCGGGGGAGGGAGAGGTGACGGCCGCGGGGACGGTTCCTGGGACCCGGTCTGGGATGTCGCCACCTCGGTCACGGACGAGGGCTGGTACGTGGAGATGCGCATTCCCTTCAGCCAGCTGCGCTTCAGCACCGCCCCCGACCAGCTGTGGGGTCTCCAGATCGAGCGCACCATCAATCGCAACCAGGAGCGCGCCGTCTTCTCCTTCACGCCCAAGCTGGAACCCGGCGGCGTGGCGCGATTCGGGCACCTCGCCGGAATCGAGGGCGTCGCTTCCGGACGCCGGCTGGAGATCCTGCCCTACGCCGGGCTGAGCGCCGAGTACATTCGCCGGACGGCGCCGGCCGACGTCTCGTTCGACAACCCGTTCCGCTCGGGTTCCGACTACTTCGGACGTGCGGGCGCCGACCTCAAGTACCGGCTGGGCTCGAACCTCACCCTGGACGCCACCGTCAACCCCGACTTCGGCCAGGTCGAGGTGGACCCGGCGGTGATCAACCTCACCGCCTTCGAGACGCGCTTCGACGAGCGGCGCCCCTTCTTCGTGGAGGGCGGGGAGATCTTCCAGTTCGCGCGCGGCGGACCGGGGGGCAGCACCGGGCGCCCGCCGACGGTCATGTACTCGCGGCGCATCGGCCGCCGGCCGCAGGGACCGATGGCGGCGGGCGCGGTATTCTCGGACGCGCCGACCTCGACCACCATCCTCGGGGCCGCCAAGGTCACCGGGAAGGTGGGCGACGGCTGGTCGGTGGGGCTGCTGGAGGCCGTGACCGGCCGCGAGATGGCTCCCTACGTGGACGCCGGCGGGATCCGCGGCGAAGCCGAACTCGAACCCGCCACCAACTACCTGGCGGGACGGCTGCGGCGCGACCTGCGGGACGGCCTCACGCAGCTGGGCGCCATGGCCACCGCCGTCAACCGGAGCCTCTCGGGCAGCACCCTGCACGACCGGCTGCATTCATCGGCCTACGTCGCCGGGGTGGACTTCATCCACGAGTGGAATGACCGTTCGTGGCGCATCAACGGCGCCTTCTCCCGCAGCCTCGTCTCCGGCAGCGAGGCGGCCATCCTGCGCACACAGCATTCTTCGGCCCGGTACTTCCAGCGCCCCGACGACAACCGCGTCCTGGACCCCCACGCCACCTCGCTGGGCGGCCACTACGCCATGTTCGACGTCAACAAGCAGTCGGGGTCGTTCACGGCGCGCATCGCCATGGCGAGCATCAGCCCCGGCTACGAGGTCAACGACATCGGCTTCCAGACCGAAGCCGACCGGATCATGCTCGACACCCACCTCACCTGGCGCCAGCCGCGCCCGGGGACCTGGCTGCGCAACTGGTCGGTCTCCGGCGGCCCGGACGGCAAGTGGAACACGGCGGGCGACCGCCTGCACTCGGAGTTCAACGTCAACCTGAACTGGCAGTGGCTGAACTACTGGGGCGGCTCGGTCCGCGGGGTCATCCGGGCCCCCACCGACAACGACCGCCTCACCCGAGGCGGCCCGCTCGCCCGCGATCCCCGGTACTACGCGGGCAACGCAAACCTCTCTTCCGATTCGCGGCAGCCCGTGAGCGGCCGGGCCAGCTACAACTGGGCCTTCGACGAAGCCGGATCGTGGAGCCACACCGGATCGCTGAACGTCACCTACAAGTCGGGCGAAAAGCTGGAGCTGCATCTGGGCCCCAGGCTCACGCAGAGCTATGCCGAGGCGCAGTACGTGACCTCGCGCACCGACCCGCTGGCCACCGCCACCTTCGGCCATCGCTACATCTTCGCCCCCATCGACCAGACCACGCTGTCGCTGGACACCCGGCTGAACGTCACCTTCTCGCCCACGCTGACGCTGCAGGTCTACGCCCAGCCCCTCATCTCCAGCGGCGACTACGGGGGCCTGAAGGAATTCCGGACGCCGGGAACCTTCGACTTCCTGCGCTACGGCGAAGACGCCGGCACGATGTACCGGCTGGAGAGCGGCGGCTTCCTGATCGATCCCGACGGGGCCGGCGCAGCTCCTGAAATCACCATCCACGACCGGGATTTCAACGTGCGCAGCCTGCGCGGCAACGCCGTCCTGCGCTGGGAGTGGAGCCCCGGATCGACGCTGTTCCTGGTGTGGCAGCAGCGCCGCTACCACCGCGCGCTGCGGGATGCCTGGGACCCGCTCGCGTCCGACGGCATCGGCCACTTCGACTTCCGCTACGACGCCGGCGAGCTGGTGCGCATTCGGCCCGACAACATCTTCCTGGTCAAGGTGAACTACTGGCTGAATTTGTGAGGGGATAGCGTCTGCCCGAACAACCGCTCATCCCACCGGACCGGCATCTCGGGACTGGCCTGGAGCTGTGCGAAGACCCAGGTCGCCTCGCCCCGGAAGACATCGTACTTGGCAAAAAGGACGACCAAATGTAAAATACGATTATGATTCCGCGTCCTCTCTGGCTGGAGAGAATCCAGCGGGCATGGGCCGAGCGGCCCGTCGTGTGGCTGTCGGGCGTGCGCAGGGTCGGGAAGACCACCCTGGCCAGAATGCTGCCCGAGGCCGTCCACCTCAATTGCGATCTTCCGGCGACCGTCCGTGCGCTGCGGGACCCGGAACTCTTTCTCAGCGGCCAGCCCCGAGGTTCCGTGGTCGTGCTCGACGAGGTGCACCGCCTGGCCGATCCCAGCCTGCCGCTCAAGATCGCCGCCGACGAATATTCGCACCTCAGGATCCTGGCCACCGGTTCCTCCACGCTGGCCGCAACCGGCAAGTTCCGCGACACGCTGACCGGGCGAAAGCGGGCGGTACACCTGTGCCCGGTGCTGTGGGAGGAGTGCGGGGAGCCATTCGGAGTCGCCGACCTCGACCGCCGGCTGCTGCACGGCGGGCTGCCGGAGGCACTGCTGGCCGCGACCAGGTCCCGGCCATCGTTCGCCGAGTGGATTGACAGCTTCTACGCGCGCGACATCCTGGAGCTGTTCCGCGTCCGCAATCGCCAGGGGTTCCTGACGCTGTTCCGTCTTCTGATGCGATGGAGCGGCGGTCAGGTCGACTACAGCCGCCTCTCCCGGCTGGCGGAGCTGAGCCGTCCCACCGTCAAGTCGTACGCCGAGGCCTTGCAGATCGCCCACGCCATCCATCTGCTCCGGCCCTTCCGCGGCGGAGGGGGCGGCGAAATCGTCAGCCGGCCCAAGTGCTACGCCTTCGACACCGGCTTCGTCGCCTTCGAAAAGGGGTGGGATCGAATCAGGGCGGACGACCGCGGGCTGCTGTGGGAACATCTGGTGCTGGACTCCCTTCGGTTCCGCCACCTGGACGAAGACATCTTCTATTGGCGCGACAAGGCGGGGCGGGAAGTGGATTTCGTAGTGCGCCGCAGCGGGGGACGGGTGGACACCTTCGAGTGCAAGATGAATCCGGATGAGGTCAGCCCGGCGCCGGTAACCGCGTTTCGGCGGCGGTACCCCCGCGGCGGCGACCACATCGTGGTTCCGTTGGCGAGGCGCGCCTATCGCATTCGCAGGGGAGGGCGCGAGTTCACGGTGTGCGCGACCACGGAGCTTCCCGAAGGATGATCCTTCCCATGATCCGGCAGCTCCGCTCTGTCCGGTCGCCCCGGGCCCTCAATCCCGCGTGATCACCACCCGGAACCCGATGAACTCGCGGCGCACATCCGGGCCGGCCGCACCCCGGATCGCAGTCCGCACGTTGCGCACCGGGTCGCTGAACGACCCACCCCGCATCACCCACAGCGCGTCGCCCTCCAGCCCCTCGCGGTCGTCCGCCTCGTCGTAGGGGTAGGGCTGCCAGGGGCTGCGGGTCCACTCCCAGACGTTGCCGCTCATGTCGCTCAGGCCGTAGGGGCACTCGGGGCAGGCCAGCTCACCCACGGGCGCGGACCTCCCGGTCGCGAAGTTGGCCCGGTCCCGCCGCAACTCGTTTCCCCAGGGGAAGATGCGCCCGTCGTTCCCACGGGCGGCCTTCTCCCACTGCGCCTCGGTCGGCAGCGTCACGCGCCAGCCGTCCGCCAGACGGTTCGCCAACTCAGGGGGCGTCGCCGCGGAGTCGCGCAGCAGCTCCTCCAGCCAGCGACAGTACGCCAGCGCGTCCGGCCAGGAGACGAGCGACGCCGGATGAAGCGGCGGCCCCGCAAGCGCCTGCGTATCGGCGGCATGGCCGGTGGCGCGCACGAAGGCACCGAACTGCGCCACGGTCACCTCGCCGCGGCCGATGAAGAAGGCCGGCACGTCCACCGTGCCCTGCGGCTGGCCCGCGCTCCAGCGCTCGACGTCGTAGGCGAGGGTGTCGATGCCCGGATCGCTCCCCATGAGGAAGGGCCCTGCCGGTATCTCCACAAAGCCCAGCAGCGGGTCGTCCGGGAGATGGCCGAGATCGGCGCGGTAGCCGGCGAGTTCGGAAGTCTCGAAGCCTCGGGCTCCGGAGGTGGTCCGGTCTTCGGAAGCATCCGCACGCGGTTCCGAGAACCCGGGCACACTTCCGGAAGTCCCCGACTCCGCGGACCTTGCCCGTGCCATCTGATTCCGATAGTCGAGCCACACGCCCGCGAAGATCAACCCCGCCACTGCAAACACCGCCAGCAGCTTCATCGTGCCTCGATTCCCTGCCTCATTCCGTTTCGCACCCATCTCCTGCCGACCCCAGTGGTGCGGCCTTCATCGCGCGCCGATCCATCTTCCCCATCGCGCCCCCGCCCTCGTTCCCGGACCTCATCGCGCCGCGCTCCCCGAGCCTCATTGCGCCCCCGTCCCGAGCCGCTCGCACGCGAACGCCCAGCCATGGCCGCAGGCGCGCTCCAGCAGATCCCGCTCCGGCATGTCGACCAGGTTCAGGCCTCCCTCGCGCAGCAGCAGCCGGAGATCCAGCGGCCGCGGCGGCGCCCGGCTCACCACCGACGGATCGAGCAGGTTCACGCAGCCGGCCTGGAACTGCGCCTCGCACGCCCGCGCGAAGTAGCCTATGGCCAGTTCCGCATCCGGCTCGACAATCCGGCCTTCGACATAGTGCGCGCCCAGCTCGTTGCACGCCCAGCCCGCGTTGTCCGCGCAGTAGCTCGCCTGGATGCGCACCAGCCGCTCGCAGGCGCCCCGACGCCCCTCCGCGCACGCCTCCTGCCAGAACGGCATCATGTCGCCCCGGTGGGGGCCGTCCGTGCGGCCGGTCGCGGTCATGGCGGCGAAGAAGGTTGACCACACGGCCATGTGGACCAGGTTGGCCGCCGCCCAGGGCGCTCCGGAGATGCGCCGAACGCCGGGACGGCTCTGGAGCGAGCGCACCAGGCGGTCGATGAGCGGCACGCTCAGGTTGAGCAGCGGCACGCACAGCAGCTTGTCGTAGAAGGTCGGGGCGCCCACCGCTTCGAGGAACCAGAACAGCCCGAAGACCCCCACGCCGTAGAGCGCTCCGAAGATGGCCTTCCCGGTGCGCGTGCGCGGCGACGTCGACGGGTCCGTCACCAGGAGATGCAGCCCCAGGAAGACGGCGGCCGGAATCTCGGAATCGATGAAGTACGGGACCCCGGTCGCCGACCCGTAGAGCGCGCTCAGACCGAAGAGCGCGGCTGCGGCAAACCCGGACACCAGGGTGACGCGGAAGAAGTACATCACCACCAGGCCGAGCACGAAGAGGAGCAGGTAGATCGCGGGGACGAAGGTGAGGGTCGTGGCGATGTCCTGCCCCCACGTCAGGTCGCTCGTCCCCGTCGCGATCAGCGCCAGCGAAAACAGCCCCAGCGAGAACGCCGAGGGGTTGAAGATGTGCGTGCGCCGCCCCTCGCGCCGCCACTGCACGAAAGCCTTCCCCAGGAAGCCCGCGCCCACCATCAGGAACTGCAGGTAGAACCAGTCGTCCGTGAACCAGAGGAAGAGGTTGGTGCTGAAGATGATGGGAAAGGGCCCGAAGCCGAGCACGTAGCGCTCGCCGCGCGACCACGCCAGCAGCATGTCGAAGGCGTAGGCGAAGATCAGCTGCGCCAGCAGAAGCCCGGCGAAGTCGTAGACCGGACGCCAGTACCAGCCCCAGACCGCGAACACCGCGAGCTGCACGAGGGCCTGGAGATAGTGCTGAGGGCGCAGGACGACCTGAAAGCTGCGGGACGCGCCGGCGCGCGACAGCATCGCGAAAAGCACCCCCTGCCAGGCGAGCAGTCCGGCGACCGCCGCCAGGAACGCGAAGCTCAGTCGGGCGTTGTCGGCAACCCGGGGCGCGAGCGCGAGGAGAAGCAGGCCCAGCGTCAGGACGAGCGGGACCAGGAAGACGCGGGGCTTCACGACCAGGGACGCCGGTGACGGTACCGTTCCCTCAACCCGGCGGGCGCTGCGGTCCCGTCTCCGCGGGCAGCCCAAGCAGGCTCCAGTCGTTCCAGGAGCCATCGTAGAAGCGGGTCTCGTGGCCCATCAGGCGTGAGACGAAGTAGTTCACGCTGGCGCGCATACCGATGTAGCAGTAGCTGATGACGGTCTCGCCGGGATCGATGCCGGCGCGCCGGAAGAGCGCCCCCATCTGCTCGCGCGAAACGAAGCGGGGTTCTTCGCGGGAGAGGATGAACTCCTCCCAGTACACGTGCCCGGCGCCGGGGATGTGGCCTGGCCGATAGGTGCCGTCGCGCCCGTTGTCGGCCCCCGTGTATTCGTTGTCGGGGCGGCCGTCGAGCAGGGCGTACCCGGCGCTGTTGCGGCGTTCGTCCACCCACTCGGCGTCCACGAAGACGTCGTCCTGCAGCTCGGGCTCGAAGGCGCCGCGTTCGCCGGACTCCGGGCCCATCGCGACTTCGCGCCCCGCTTCCCTCCAAGCGAAAAGCCCGCCGTCCAGGATGGAGACGCGCTCGTGGCCGAGGTGCTCCAGGGTGACGAAGGCGCGCGCCGCGGGGATGGGCGTTCCGTAAAGGACGACGTGCAGGTCGTTGGAGATGCCCGCCTGTCGGAATGCCTCGACCACCTGCTCCAGGGGCGGTAGTTCGACCAGCCGATCACCCACCCGGGTCACGATCTCCTGGTAGGGCAGGAAGCGCGCGCCGGGAATGTGTCCTTCCAGAAAGGTCGCCTCGTCGTACTCCACGTTCAGCAGCAGGAGGTCGGGGTCGGCAAGCCGGTCGGCGAGCCAGTCCTGGGTGACGAGCAGGGGGTGGGTTTGCTGTGCCAGACCGGAGGCCGGCAGCAGCGGGATTCCCACCGTCAACCACAACCACCGGGCACCGCGTCGCCTGATTCGCATTTCCCCCTAACCCCCTGTCGGTTGAGACGTCGTTCTCGAAGATCCCGAAGACACCGATCCCCGCCGCTTGCGCCCCATGTAGGAACGCAGCGCGGGGGGCAGCGAACCGACGCGCGCGGCACGCTCGACCTGGTTGGCGACCGCGTCCTCGTAGTCGCCCAGCCGTACGAAGGAGCCCCCCTCGTGTGCCGCCACCGGCACGCCGTCCCGGTAGACGACCCGGTTTCTCGTGCTCTTGGCGATGCGCGGCTCCGGGGTGAGGATGCCGGTGAGGTTGAGCGGGTCGGCGGCGCTCACCGCCACCGGCCTGCCCGACGGCGCCGAGCGGCGGATGCGGCGCAACTGGCCCACCGCCTCGGGGAGCGCGAACTGCTCGCCGGACACGCCGGTCACGAAGCGGCCGCCCCGCACGTCGCCCCTCGCCTCCAGGCGGCGGAGCGCGCGCACCAGTTGCCACCAGGGGAGGGTGCGGGGCTCGTTGTCGAGCAGCCTGCGGAACACCACCCCGTAGCGGCGCAGCAGGACGCGCGCGACCGCGGTGGCGACCGCTTCCTCCCCCGCCCCCACCCCGCCCCCGCGACCGGGCAGGTCGCGGCGCAGGAGCGACCACCGCCCCGCCGAGTCCACCCCGAAGGCGACCGACGACCGCCGCCGCCGCCGTTCACGCCGGCCCTGCTGCCCCCGCCGGCCCTGCTGCCCCCGCCGCTCCCGGCGACCCCGCCGGCCTTGCGCGCCCGCCGGACTGGCCGCCAGCGACGCGCGCAGCGCCGGTCCCAGCGGCTTGCGCCGGTCGGAGGGCACGAGCAGCGCGCGCAGCCCGGTGAAGCTGTCGGCCGTGGCCAGGCCGGCGGCGACCAGCTCGCCCAGCGCCTCCTCCACCCGGGTGGGGAGCAGGCCGGACGCGCCCACGAGCTCGTGGAAGAAGGAGGCGCCGCGAGCGGCCAGCACGTCGTGCACCGCCCGCCCGTGGGCGGAGAGGAGGGAGGCGGCGCCGTTGGCCGAGCGACCGTCGCCGCGGGAGGGACCGTCACGGCGGGAGCGACCGTCACCGCGGGAGGGACCATCACCGGCGGAGGGACCCCCGCCCGGGCGCAGCCACACCTCCATCCGGCTGCGGTCCAGGAAGGCCACCGGGGTCGCGGGGAGCGGGCCGCGCACCGGCGGACCGTTCCCCGACGGCGGAGAGATGCGCGCCCAGGTGACGCGACCCGCCATGCAAACCGCGTCCAGCAGCCCCGGATCGTAGCTTGCGACCCGCCGGCCGAGCACGTCCGCCTCCCACGCCCCCGCACAGGTCTCGAATCCCTCGAGCTGGGCGAGCACGCCGGCCAGCCCCTCCACCCCCGCCGCCTGCTCGCCCTCGGCGACCCTCTGCCACGCGAACAGGAAACGCATGAAGTCGGCCTGCGAGACCGGCCGGATCTCCGCGCGCAGCCGGTTCAGCGTGTAGCGGTGGATGCGGGCGAGCAGGCGGCGTTCGCACCACTCCACTCCCGCGTCGACACTCGTGAACGCCCCCCGCAGCACGAAGCCCTCGCCCTCGAGCGCGAGCAGCGCCGCCTCCACCTCCGGTTCGCTCACCGCGAGCGTGTGCGCCATCTCGCCGGCCGTGACCGGACCGCACACCTGGAGCCGGCCGCGCACGAGCTCGCGGACCGCCTCCTCACGGCCCCACTCGCGCGCAGCCAGCTCGGCGGGCGGCGTCAGGGACGGTTCGATCCGCACCTCCAGCCCCGTCACGGCGAGCACTTCGGGAAGCCGCTCGGCGCTCACCCACCAGGCCGGGCCGCCCGGCCAGGCCGCACTGCCCGCTCCGGCGCCATCTGTTTTACGCATTTTACGCATTTTACGTAATTCAGCGCCGCCATCGCCCGCGCTCACCTCCGACCGGCCCGCCCCTGAAGCCTCACCCACCTCCAGCCGGCCCGCCCGCCCGGTCGCGCACAGCTCCTCAAAGAGGCCCCGCCACACACCTCCCTTCCCTCCCACAGCGTCATTCCCCGCCTCCCCTTCCGCCGCCGTCAGCACACCCGCCGTCAGCAGCGCATCGTGCAGCTCGTCCGCATCGCGCGGATCGGGCCACACCTCCTCGCGCACGCGCTGGATCGCCGCCGGGTCGAGCGCGCCCAGTTCATCCGCCGAAGACGGCTCGAACGCGCGCCGGGTCTGGACCGCCCGCGCCCGCCGCTCCTCCAGCGGGGCGTCATCCAGGAAGGAGTACGGCGCCGAGTTGAGGATCTCGTGGCTGAGCACCGACGGCTCGGGGGTGTCGCGCGTGACGTAGCGGATCTCGCCGGCGAAGACCCGTCGCAGCACGCCGTCCAGCTCGCCCATCGCCATCGCCTCCTCCAGGCAATCGCGCAGCGTCTGCCGCACCAGCGGATGATCGGGGATCTCGCGGTCGCCGCCGATGTTCTCCAGGCACGCAGCCGCCTCCGGGAACGCCGCGGCCATCAGGTCGTCGGCCTCCATGCGCTGCAGCGGGGGCGGCACCTTGCGGCCCATCCGGTTGCGCAGCACCGCCAGCGAGATGGTGGCGTTCCAGCGCCAGCGGGTCGGGAACACCGGCGAATCGATCAGCGCCTGCACCAGCGTCCGTTCGAGCGTGTCCGGGTGCACGTAGCGGAAGACGTCCTCCAGCGGAAAGGAATGCTGGGGCCCGAGCGAGAGCAGCACCCCCTCCTCGGTGGCCGCCGCCTGCAGCTCGAAGTTGAACTGGCGGCAGAATTTCTTGCGCAGCGCGAGCCCCCACGCCCGGTTCACGCGCGAGCCGAAGGGCGCATGCAGGATCATCTGCATCCCCCCGGCCTCGTCGAAGAAACGTTCGAGCACCAGCGTGTCCTGCGTGGGCAGGGCCCCGAGGATGTGCTTCGCCTCCCGCAGGTAATGCTGGATCTGGCGCGCCGCGGAGGCCGACAACCCGAGCTCCTCCAGCCACCCCGCAGCCGCGTCCTCGTCCTCCCCATCCAGGCGCGTCTCCACGTCGGCGCGCAGCCGGGCCACCGCGCTCGACAGCTCCGCGCTCCGCCCCGGAGCCTCTCCCAGCCAGAACGGGATCGTCGGGGGCTCCCCGTGCGCGTCCGCCACCCGCACGGTCCCGGAATTGACGGCGAGGATGCGCCAGGAGGTGTTCCCCAGCTGGAAGATGTCGCCCGCCGAACTCTCGATGGCGAAGTCCTCGTTGAGCGTGCCGATGAAGGTCTCCTCCGGATCGAGCACCACCCGGTAGTCGGCGTTGTCGGGGATGGCGCCTCCCGCCGTGATCGCCGTGAGGCGGGCCGCGCGACGCCCCTTGATGCGCCCGTTGACCCGGTCGCGGTGCACGAGCGCCCCGCGCCGCCCGCGCCGGGTGACGAAGCCCTCGGCGACCATCTGCACCACCTCGTCGAAGTGCTCGCGCGCCAGCTCCCGGTACGGGTACGCGCCGCGCCAGAGGCGGAAGAGCTCATCCTCGGACCAGGGTTCGCACGCGGATTCGGCCACCGTCTGTTGCGCCAGCACGTCGAGCGGCTGCGGCATCATCACGAGCCGGTCCAGCTCCCCGTCGTTCACGGCCCGCACCAGCGCCGCGCACTCGACCAGATCGTCGCGCGAGAGCGGGAACAGGCGTCCCCTGGGGGTGCCGCGCACGGTGTGCCCGGACCGCCCAACCCGCTGCAGGAAGGTCGAGATCCAGCGCGGCGAGCCGATCTGGCAAACCAGGTCCACGTGCCCGATGTCGATGCCGAGCTCGAGCGACGCCGTGGCCACCAGCGCCTTCAGCGTGCCCGCGCGAAGCCGGTCCTCGGCCGACAGTCGAGCCTCCCTGGAGAGACTGCCGTGGTGCGCGGTGACCGCTTCCTCTCCGAGCCGGTCGGTCAGCCGGGCTGCGAGGCGTTCCGCCATCCGGCGCGTGTTGACGAAGACGAGGGTCGTCTTGTGAGCCTCGATCGACTCGGTCAGGCGCTCGTAGACCTCCGACCACACCTCGTGCGACATCACCGCTTCCATGGGGGAGGGCGGCACCTCGATGGCGAGGTCCATGGCGCGCCGGTGGCCTTCGTCGATGACGGTGCAGCCGGTCTCGAGGGAGAGCCGCGCCGTGGGATCCGGCGCGCTGGACACTCCATGTTCCGTTTCCGCATCCGGGCGCCCGCCCGCGTCCGGGGATCCGCCCGCATCCGGCCGCCCGCCCGCTTCGAGGCGCCCACCCACATCCGGGGACCCGCCCACATCCGGGCGCCCGCGCGCATCCCGGCTCTGGCTCCCCAGCAGAAAGCGCGCGACCTCGCTGACCGGCTTCTGGGTGGCCGACAGCCCGATCCGCTGCAGCGGCCGGCCCGTCACGTGCCCGAGGCGCTCCAGACTGAGCGCCAGGTGCGATCCCCGGCGCGAATCGATCACGGCATGGATCTCGTCGACGATCACCGTGCGCACGGTGCCGAGCATCGCCCGGCTGCGCTCGGCGGTCAGGAGCAGGTAGAGCGACTCCGGGGTGGTGACCAGGATGTGCGGCGGCGTGCGCAGCATCGCGGCGCGGCGCGAAGAGGGCGTGTCCCCGGTGCGCACCGCGGAACGGATGCGGACGGCGGGCAGCCCCGCCTCCACGGCCCGCTCGCGGATGGCGGCGAGCGGCTCCTCGAGGTTCTTGTGGATGTCGGCGCTGAGCGCCTTGAGGGGCGAGATGTAGAGGACCCGCACTTCGTTCTCAAGACCATGCTCGAGCCCCTCGCGCAGCAGCTCGTCGATGGCGTTCAGGAAGGCGGCCAGCGTCTTCCCGGACCCGGTCGGGGCCGCGAGCAGGGTGTGCCGGCCT
The DNA here is from genome assembly GCA_965202805.1 of Longimicrobiales bacterium. Classification (GTDB taxonomy): domain Bacteria; phylum Gemmatimonadota; class Gemmatimonadetes; order Longimicrobiales; family Gaopeijiaceae; genus BD2-11. The sequence continues at coordinate 3,675,042 of OZ241869.1, read as the reverse complement.
TCGCGGATGGCGGCCCAGGCGCGCTCCTGGGCGGGGAGCGGCGCCCCCAGGGTCCCGGTGAACCAGTCGGCGACAATCGGGTGGAAGGGCAGGCTCATCCCCCTCTTCTGTCCTCCTTCGGAACGGGAAGCGACGCGCTGGCGACGGACCTTCGCGGGGCCGAATCGAGGATCGACCCACCGCCGGCAGGGGCGGTCGGCAAACCGTAACGCGGATGTCCGACACCGGCAACTTACCTTAAGGTTACTCCAGGTACGATCTCGCAACTCTCGGGAGGATCGATGAAATCACGATGGTGGATGGTCGCACTCGCCGCGGCCCTCTTGTGCTCGAGCCCGGTCGCCTCCTACGCACAGGACCCGCCCACACCCACCGCACCTCTCGACACCCCGATCCTCCTGAGGCTTGCACCGCCGGAGGGCCAGGTGTCCCGCTACGTCCACTCCACGCAGGCGGAAGTGGAGAACCCGATGATGCCGTCGAGCCCTGTCATGACGATGAGCACTTATCAGACGCAAACCGTCCTGAGCGTGGAGGACGAGGTGATTCGAAGCCGGGCGACGATCGACTCGGTCACTACAACGATGGCGATGTCCGTGCCCGGGATGGACATGCCGGATTTCTCCGGAAGCGTCCTGACCGCGGAAATGGACACACGTGGCCGAATGCTTGGCGTGACCTTTGCCGAAGGCCTGGACGTTGCCCGGTTCAACCCGGAGACCCTCTTCCGGGAGGCAAGCTATTTCGTGTTTCCGGAGGAGGAGGTCGGCCCGGGGGATTCCTGGACGCTGGACGCGCCGATGAACCTGCCCATCGGGGCCGCCGGAGGGATGTCCATGGAGGTGGCGGTGACCTACACCTTCGTCAGCCTCGAAGGCAGCCTCGCGACGCTATCGTTCGAGGGCCCGATCGAAATGGAGATGGAGCTTGCAGGCGCGGGAATGACGGCCACCGGAACCATGACCGGATCGATGGTCGTGGACCTCGCCGAGGGCCGTTTCCTGAGCCAGTCGAGCCGTGTCAGCTTCGACATGAACATGGCCGGGATGACGATGGAGACGAACGTGACGACCACGATGGAACTGCTGCCGGATCCCTGACGCCGGACCGCCAGCGCGTCGTGCGCCGCACGCCGAGCTGCAGTGAGCGCGGCGGGGCGCCTACTCCACTACGATCCCGTGGCCCTCCCGGCGCCGGTCGGCGCCGACCCTTCCCGCGCGCGGAGCCACGCTGTGCACACCGCCGAAGTAGAGGTTCTGCTCCGGCCAGCGCGTCACGTCCCAGTCCTCCTCGAGCGCCGCCATCGCTTCATCCGGAAATCCCGGCTCGACCTGGAGCTGCTCGCCGTCGAAGTGCATGCGCGGGAAGTTGGACGCCTCGTCGGGGGAAAGTCCCTGGTCGAGAAGGGACGAAACCACCTGGAACACCGCCGAGGGGATGCGGTTGCTGCCCCCTGTGCCGAGGGCGGCCAGCACCTGGTCTCCGTCCAGCAGGAGTGTCGGCGACATCATCGACGCCACCCGATCCCCAGGCTCCGCCGTATGGAATCCCGCTGGATGAAGATCGACTTCGCCCATCATGTTGTTGAAGTGGATCCCCGTCCCCGGAAGGAAATACGACGACCCGGACCCGTTCGACATGGAAAGGGCGGCGACGTTGCCCTCGGCGTCGGAGGCGTTGAGGTGGGTGGTGCCCTGGACGGCGTGGATCAGCGGCGCATGCACGCCCTCCAGCAGCTCCGCCTGGGCGGGATCGCGCGGGTCCGCCTCGCCCCCTCGGAGCCGGACGGCCTGTTCGAGCGCACGGGCCGTCGCGCGCGCCTGCATACGGCTCCCCCAACGGCAGCCCGACAGATCCGTCTCCTCCTGCAGCAGCAGGCGAAGCGCCATCAGCGATCCACCCAGCGCCGGCGGCGGGTTGGTCAGGATGCGACGCCCGCGATAGGCCACGGAGAGCGGACGGCGTTCGATGACCTCGTATCGTTCGAGATCGGTCCGCGTCATCAGGCCGCCGCCCTCGAGCATGTCGCGCTCGATGGCCCCGGCGAAATCTCCCCCGTAGAACCCCCGCGGATCGCCCGGCAGGGTTTCCAGGAAGTCGGCCATCCCCGGGTTGCGGTGCAGCCGGCCCGCGGGCAGAACCTTTCCTTCATCCAGGAAGAGTGCGGTGCCCGCCGGCGAGTCTTGCAGTACGGGAAACATCAGCTGCAGCGAGTCCGACACGAACGGGGTGATGACCGTGCCGCCCCGGGCAGCGGCGATGGCGGGCGCGACCACCTCCGCGAGCGGGAGCCGTCCCAGGCGTTCATGCACATGGACCAGTCCCTTGAGCGTCCCCGGAACGGCCGCTGACGCCAGCCCGATGGTGAACTCCTGGGGGATATCCCCGAAGAGGATGTCCACCGGGTAGAAGTGGCGATCACCGTCGTCCGGCGGACCGGGGTGCGCCCGGCCCGGAGCGGCGGCGATGAAGTCGAAGAGGATCTCCTCCCCGGAAGAGGTGCGCGCCAGCACGAAGCCCGCGCCCCCGAGGCTCGCCATGGTGGGCTCCGCGAACGTGCTCGTGAACGCAGCCGCCACGATCGCGTCGAAGGCGTTGCCGCCGGCGCGGAGGATGTCCGCCCCGGCCTCGGAGATCAGCGGATGTCCCGAAGAGAGAAGTCCTTGCATGGCCCGGAATGTAGTACGCCCGGCGGACCGCGCCTACACCTGCGCCTGCCGCCACCTGCCTCGTTTGAAGAGCACCGCGGCCACCACCGCCAGCGTCGAGAACGACACCGTCATCGCGATGAAGACCCCTGTCGTCTCGAGGCCGCCGGCGAGCGAGAGGCCCCAGGCGAGCGGGATCTCCCAGAGCCAGAAGCAGAAGAAGTTGAGGATCGTGGGCGTCCAAACTGCGCCCGCCCCGTTGAACGCGGCCGTGAGCACCATGCCGTAGCCGTAGAAGACGAAGCCGATGGACACGATGCGGAGGCCGGTCACGGCGACGGCGGACGCGCCTTCGGTTCCACCGAACAGCCCCACGATGGCCGGCGCGAAGCCGATGAAGAATACGCTGACCGCCCCCAGGAAGACGAAGTTCATCTTGCACGAGATCCACGCGGCGCGCTCGGCGCGTTCCGGGTTCCCGGCCCCGAGCGCCTGGCCGACCATGGTCGCCGCAGCGTTGGAGAGTCCCCATGCAGGGAGAATGGCGAACAGGATGATCCGGATCGCGATCACGTAGCCGGCGAGCGCCTCGGCCCCGAACAGCGCCGTCACCCGGGTAAGCCCGATCCAGCTCGCGGTGGCGATGAAGGCCTGAAGCATCCCCGTCGCCGAGAGGCGCACGAGCTGCGCCATGAGGGCGGGCTGGATGCCCAGGTGCGGCAGCCGGATGCGAAGCCTGCCCCCCAGGCGAAAAAGCGTGTAGATCTGCACCAGGACCGCCGTCCCGCGGCCGATCGTGGTCGCCACCGCGGCTCCCTGCACCCCCAACTCCGGGAACGGTCCGACGCCGAAGATGAGCAGCGGGTCGAGGACGATGTTGAGCCCGTTGGCGATCCACAGCACGCGCATGGCGATCGCGGCGTCGCCCGCCCCGCGGAAGGCGGCGTTCTGCAGGAACAGCAGCAGGATGACGACGTTGCCGCCGAGCATGATGCGCGTGTACGGCACCCCGGTGGCCACCACGTTCTCGTCCGCGCCCATGATCCGCAGGATGTCCGGCGCGAAGGTCACGCCGGCGACGCCGAACACGAGCGCCAGCGCGAGTCCCAGCAGGACGGCCTGCGCGGCCGCGCGCGACGCCCCCTCTTCGTCGCCTCCGCCGACGCGGCGCGACACCACGGCCGTGACCCCGATGCTCAGCCCCATCGCGACCGTGTAGATCAGCGACAGCACCGATTCGGTCAGCGCCACCCCCGCCATGGCCTCGTCTCCCAGCCTCGAAACGAAGTAGATGTCGACGACGGCGAACAGCGACTCCATCACCATCTCCAGCACCATCGGCACGGCGAGGAGGATGACCGCGCGCCGTATGGGGCCGCGGGTGGGGTCGCCCCCGGTGCCGCGCACGGCGTGCACGAGGACGTCCCACCAAGTCTCGGAGGGGGGTGCCGGAGTCGGGTGGTCGCTGGTCTGATTCGGGTTCATGGCGGCGACAAGCTAACGGGATTCGGCCCGGAGAAATCCTGGACCCTCACGTTACGTCAGGGTTTGGCGTGGGGATTCTTTCGGGAAACCCTGCCGGAGGCGATCTGCGAACGGACACCGTTAACCGCGAGTTTTTCGCGTTTTCAGCCTCTTATACTAAGATAATTTGCAAGTCTCCCATGTTCGGGTTCCTAATGGGCGGAAAAATCTCATGAACCGCATACTGAGCGAACTGCCCGAGGCCTTCGTGTCCAACACGGCAATCAGCGCTACAGTGTCGCGGGCGGTCAAAATGGGTGCGTTGCGGAGGCTCGCTTCCCGCCTCTACACGAAGAACCTCGCAGATCCCCCGGAGGAGGTCGTGAGGCGCAACCTGTGGGGAATCGTCGCGGGATATTTCCCAGGAGCCCTGGTTGCGGATCGCACCGCTCTCGAGGCAGCCCCTGCTCCCGATGGTTCCGTATTCCTCGTGAGCAGGCGTGGCAGGACGGTCGAGTTGCCGGGCGTCCTGCTGCGTCCGCGACGGGGCACCGGCGCAATCGAATCGGACATGCCCTTTGTCGGCGGACTGCACCTTTCATCGATGGCCAGAGCGTATCTCGAGAATATGCGTCCCTCCAGGGCCCGAAGGGGCCGAGTGGCGCGTACCTTCACACGCACCGAACTCGAGGAGCGGCTCGACGGCCTCATTCGTTCGTCAGGCGAGGCGGGCATCAATCGACTCCGGGACAGCGCGCGCGTGGTGGCCGCCGAACTCGGCATGGAGGAGGAGGCCGCTCAACTCGACGCTCTGATCGGTGCTCTTCTCGGCACCCGGGACCGTCGGCTCGATTCATCGCCCGGGCGGGCGCGCGGCCTTGGGCGGCCCTACGATCCCGAACGGATGAAACTGTTCCACAGGCTGCATCAGGCCCTTCGCAACCATCCTCCGCGCTTCCGGCCGAGCCCCCCCAGGGATTCAGGGGCGGGCTCAACGCTGGCGTTCTTCGAGGCCTACTTCTCGAACTTCGTCGAGGGTACCGAGTTTCTCGTGGACGAGGCCGTCCGAATCGTCTTCGAGGGAGAGATCCCGCAGCACAGGCCAGCGGATGCTCACGATGTCGTCGGGACCTGGCGCATCGTCTCCGACCTCCGCGAGATGAGCCGGACCCCCCGCGACTTCGCCAGCCTCGCGCGCATCCTGCGGGAACGGCACCGCGAGATCATGGCTGGTCGACCCGAGATGCGCCCCGGAGAGTTCAAGGCCGCTCCGAACCGCGCTGGCCAGACCCTGTTCGTTGCCCCAGGCCTGGTCCCTGGCACGTTGGAGCAGGGTTTCTCGCTTTGTCGGAGCCTGGAATCGCCGTTCGCCCGGGCCGCGTACCTGATGTTCATGGTCAGCGAGATCCATCCCTTCGCGGACGGCAACGGACGTATCGCGCGCGTGATGATGAACGCGGAGCTCGTGGCTGGCGGGGAAGAACGGATCATCGTCCCGACCGTCTTCCGCGACAACTACCTGGCGGCGCTGCGTGCGCTGACGCGAGCCGGGCGTCCGGACCCGCTGATCGCCGTGCTCAACTACGCGCAGCGCTGGACTCTCGCGGTGAACTGGACATCCATTCACGAGACCCGACGCGAGCTTGAAGCGTGCAACGCCTTCCTGGATTCCGGCGAGGCTGAGGCTGAGGGGTTGCGCTTGCGGATGCCGGGTTGACTCCATGCAACAACCTCTTGCAGTTTGCTGTCCGGGTTGGCCAATTGGTGCAACCCTGCCATTTTCCATCCCTCGGAGGGTCAGGCCAAGCCCTTGCGGCGGGACCGGCCAGCCGCCTCTGCGAGTCGGTTCGGGAGAAGCCTTGGAAGTTCCCACTGCCTACGTCGCGGGATACGAGGCCGCCCGCCAGCACGATCCTGAGCTTGCGGAGGCCTACGTCCGCCACACGATGGTCGGCGATCCGCTGGCCGATGCCGTCGTCCGGGATCTGTCGGCTCTCGATCCGGCGGAGCTGCACCAGACGCTTGCGCAGGCACTGGACAATCCCGACGCACCACAGACGGACGCCCCCGATTCCCTCATCGATTTCGTCGAGTACTCCACGACCGTACCGGACTGGTTCGACGCCGGCATCGCCCGGATGGCCTCGCGCGCCTTTCTGCGAAACTCCGACATCGTTCTCGCGGCCCTGGTGGGCGGCAGCATCGTCGAGGGATTCTCCACTCTGATCAGCAAGTCGTTCCGGATCCGGGGACGGGTCACCAACTCGGGTGTGCGGCGCCTCAAGCAGAACGGGATGCAGCTGGTCGAGCAGTACCTCCCGGGTGGAATGGAGCCCGGGGGGGACGGATGGAGGCTCACGCTCCGCGTTCGATTGGTGCACGCGCAGTCCCGATACCTGATCAACCAGTCGGATGAATGGGACCATGAAAGGTTTGGAGAACCGATAAGCGCCGCGCATACGCTTCTGGCCGGGGCGGCCTTCTCGGGCCGTCTCATGCGGCACGTGGCCACGCTGGGCGGCGACTTCAGCAGGGAGGAGCGGGAAGCCTACATCCACGTCTGGCGCTATACCGGACTGCTCATCGGCATCCCCGAGGAGATCCTCTTCCACGACGACGCCTCGGCATGCCGGGCGTTCGAGATCGGCTCCCTGTGCGAACCTCCCGCGGACCTCGACGCGATCATCATGGCAAACAGCATCGTGAACAGCGCGCCCGTCATCATTGGTGTCGAGGAGTCCGCCGAGCGCAGAAAAATGGCCCGCGTCGTGACCCAGGCGTCCCGGGAACTGATCGGCAACGAACTCGCGGATTCATTCATGTTTCCCCGTCGCAGGCGAAAGGTGATTCCCTGGATGCGGATCCAGCATCGTGCCCGTCGCATCGTCCGCAAGGCGCTGCCCAATGTCGGGGCGAGACAGGATCGGGCCCGGTTCGACGCCCTGATGGACTTCGCCGGCTTCGAGGAGCTGAGGTATTCGTACCGGCTGCCGACCGCCCTCCACGACGAGCACTCGTCGGACTGGTAGCTCAGGACCTGGCGTCCCTCCAGGCCGCCATCGAGGACTGGGCCATCAGCAGCGCCGGGATCACGAGCATGAGCAGCGCGGTCGCGATCAGGACCCCGAACCCCACGGATGCGGCCAGCGGAACCAGATGCTGAGCGTGGGTGCTGGTCTCGAAGACCAGCGGCGCGACACCCACGAAGGTCGTCACGGAAGTCAGCAGGATGGCCCGGAAGCGGTCCTTGGCTCCGGTCACGATCGCGTCTCGCACCGGGAGCCCGGACGCCTTCAGGTCATTGATGAACTTGATCATCATCAGTGAGTCGTTGACGACCACGCCGCTCACCCCGATGAGCCCGTACATCGACCAGATGCCCAGGCTCAGCCCGAGGAGCATGTGCCCGGTGACGGCGCCGATCAGCCCCAGCGGCACCGCCGCCAGGATGATCAGGGGCTGGGTGTAGGAACCGAAGGGAATCGCCATCAGCGCGTACATGACGAGGAGCGCCAGAAAGAGCGAGCGACCCAGATCGGCATTGGCCTCCTCCTGCTGCTTGCGCTGGCCGCCGAAGGTGTACTCGAAAAGGCGGTCCTGAGCCGACAGGCGCTCCAGGATGCCGTCGTCCAGGCTTCGATTGACCTGCTGGCCGGTCGCGAGCACCGGATCGACATCCGCGGTGACCGTGACGGCGCGGCGCCCGTCCATCCGGTGGATGGTGGCCGCAGACCGTGCGAAACTGGCCGACGCCACCTGATCCAGCGGCACCTCGCCGCCGGGCGTGCGCACCAGATAGCGCTCCACATCGGCAGCGGAATTGCGCTCTTCCTCGGGCAGGCGCACGAAGACGCCCACGTCCTCGCGTCCGCGCTGCACCCGGAGCGCTTCCGCTCCGAAGAAGGCAGAGCGAACCTGCGACGCGAAATGGCCAACCGTCAGATTCAGCGTGCGAGCCCCCGGCTTCAGCTCCAGCTGCAGTTCCCGGAACCCCTCGTCGAGGTTGCTCCGCACGTCGAAGACACCGTCGATTCCGTTCAGCTCGGTGACGAACTCGTCCGCGATCACGGCGAGCCGTTCGGGGTCCGGATGCGAGAGCTCGAAGTGAACGGGAAGTCCCAGCGTGATCAGGTTCGAGGAAATCGACAGCGATCTCGCGTCCGGGAGCGCTCCGACCTCTTCCCGCCAGAGCCGCTCGAAGGTGGATGGGGCGATGTCGTGCCGTTCCCAGTCGATGAGCTTGAACTGGACGGTGCCCAGGTGGCCCCGTGCGGCCTCCACGGCGTTGCCCCCCAGGGGGTCGTAGAGTGCCGCCGGCTGGCCGACCGTCAGGGCGACGCCGACCTCCAGTGGCTCCGCATCCGCATCCCGCTCCCGCGAGATGCGCTCCACGGCGCGATGCCCCGCAGCCTCCAGCTGCGCCGCAACGGCGGACGTCCGTTCCCCCGGCGTGCCGACCGGCATCTCCAGGTTGGCGGAGACGACTTCGCCCTCGATGGGCGTCAGGAACTGGTTGGGCACCACGCCCGCGTTGACGGCCGCCATCGTGAGGACGAGCAGTCCGGCTGCGGAGGCGAGCACGATCGAGGGTTGGTCGACCGCCAGGCGCAGTCCACGGTCCAGCGGACCATCCACGACCCGCTTCAGCAGGACATCCACTCCGCCGCGGATGCGGCTGAACCGCCGGGACAGCCAGCCTTCCCCCGAGGCCCCCGGTGCGGGCAGGTGCGACAGGTGGTTCGGCAGCACCAGCAGTGATTCCACCAGCGAAATCAGGAGGACCGTGATCACCACCAGCGGAATCGGGCGACCGAGTTCGCCCTGCGGGCCGGGCGCGGACAGGAGCGCGGCGAACGCCGTCACCGTGGTAAGCACCGAGAAGATGACCGGCGCGCTGACCCGCCGGGTGCCCCGGATCGCTGCGGCAATCCCGCCAACCCCGCGCTCCCGTTGCGTGAAAACGCTTTCGCCCACGACGATCGCGTCGTCCACGACGATCCCCAGCGCGAGGACGAGCGCCATCAACGAGAACATGTTGACCGAGACGCCCAGGAAATCCATGAACAGGAAGGTGCCGATGAACGAGACCGCCAGGCCTATGGCCACCCACAGCGCCAGCCGGACCTCGAGGAACAGGGTGAGCGCGGCGAGGACGAGCGCCAGTCCCAGCAGTGCGTTCTCGATCATCAGGCCGAGCCTTCCCGAGACCTCCACCGAATCGTCCTTCCAGACCTCGACGCCAACCCCGGGCGGCAGCGCGGGAAGCACCTCGCTTGCGAGATACTCCCTGACGGCCTCCGCTATTTCGAGGACTTTCTCGTTCGAGGCGCGGTATACATCGATGCCGACCGCTCTCCGGCCGTTGTAGCGCACGCTCAGATCGGTGTCCGCGAATCCGTCCCGCACGGTTGCGATCTCGCTCAGGCGAACCGATGTCCCATCCGGACGGGTCAGGACGATGATGTCCTCGAAATCGCCCTGGTCGTAGTTCCTGCCCAGCGTGCGGACGAGGATCTCATCGTCGCCGGTGGAGAGCCTGCCCGCCGACAGCTCCATCGAACCCTGCCGCACCGCCAGGGCGACATCCTCGAGCGTGAGGCCCAGCGCCCGCAGCCGGCTCGTCGGCACCTCGATCGAGATCTCGTAGGGCCGCGCACCGCTGACTTCGGCCAGCGACACCTCGGGGAGCGAGGAAATCCCCTCCTCGATGTCGTACGCCAGCTCCTTGAGGGCGCGCTCCGGCGCATCGCCGTGAACCAGCAGGCGGATGACGTTCTGCCGGCTCGTGATCTCGCGCACCTGAGGTCGTTCCGCCCCCTCGGGGAAGGTGATGATGCGGTCGACCTCCGCCTTGACTTCGTTGATGGCACGATCGATATCGGTGCCCGAGCTGAACTGCGCGATGACGGACCCGAAGCCCTCGGACGCGGTCGCCTCCAACCGGTCCAGGCCCTCCACGCCCCGGATCTGCTCCTCGAGCTTTCTGACGATCGATTCCTCGATTTCGCCGGGGGTGGCGCCGGGATACACGACGAGGATCTGGACTCGATCCAGGGACAGCTCAGGAAGAATCTCCTGAACCAGGTTCCTCGCTGCCGCGAACCCCGCGAGCACCAGAAACAGCATGAGAACGTTCGCCGCCACGCTGTTTCGGGCCATGAAGGCGATGGGCCCGGCGCGACCGCCGGTCACGTTCGACTGATCCACTCCCTCAGGGGTCAAGGGCCACGATCTTGTTGTTCGGCGTGGAGGCGCCTGCGGTTATGGACGCCGCGTCCCCGACTAAGGGTCGGACCTGGGTATTGAGGCCGAAGCCCTTCCGAAAGCAGGTCTGTTCCATGGCGCATCCCGGATGCCGACGCGGAGGGTGACGGGAGCCACCTCTGCAAGAAAGCGAAGACGCTGCCCGCAAACAAGAAGCGCGTGGCACGGGCGTTACGCTGCCTGGCAGAGCTCATCACGAGCCTCGCGAGTGAACGTTCTGCCGTCTGCTCTCGCGCCATCTCCCCCTCGTCATCCCATCCACCGTGGACGCCGCAGCCATGTGGGCGATCACGTTGGTGGCGGAACGGAACACGTCCGGCACGCGGTCGATCCCGAGCAGGATGCCCAGCCCGGCGACCGGCACGCCCACCACGTCGAGCGCGGGCGCCATGGTCACGATGCTGGCGCTGGGCACCGGGGCGACCGTCATCGACGCGAGGAAGATGGCCAGCACGGCCGCCGCGATCAGCCCCGCGTCGAGCGGCACCCCGTACATGGCGGCCAGGAACACCAGCGACGTGCTCTGAAAGAGGGCGCTGCCCGGGCGATTGATCGAGGCCGCGAGCGGGAGGACCAGCGAGAACGTGCTCTTCGACAGGCCCAGCTTCTCCGCCTCCTGCAGCATCATCGGCAGCGTCCCCACCGACGTCGTCGTGGTGAAGCCCACCGTGTAGGTGCCCACCGTCCCCCGGATAAAGCGGCCCGGCCCCATCCCGCCGAAGATGCGGACCATCGGCAGGAGCACGGCGCCCTTCAGGATGAAGAAGCCCGTGACGACGGCGACGATGAACACGGCGAGGTTCTGAAGCATCGCCATCCCCGTCTGCGCGATCACCGGCGCCGCGAGGCCGAAGACGCCCACGGGCGCGGTCCACAGGATCCAGGTCATGAGCTTGATGAGCGCGTCCCCGAGCGTCTCCGCGAGGGACGTGAGCGCCTCCCGCTTCTGCTCCGGCAGCGTCGTCGCCGCCGCGGCAAGGAGGACGACGAAGATGAGCAGCGAGAGGAGGGACCCGTCGGCGGCGGCCTGGATCGGATTCCGCGGGACGAGGTTGACGAGGAAGTCGACCACGCCCGGGGTCGCGGTGTCCAGCTCGGTTACAGGCGTCGGCGGCGGCACCGGGGTCGTGAACGTCAGCGCGAGGCTCATCACCCCCATCCCGATCAGGATCGCCGGCAGCGTCGTCACCCAGAAGAAGCCCACCGCGAGGCCCCCCAGCCGACCCAGCCTGCGCAGGTTGCCGATCCGCGCCACGCCCACGAACACCACCGCCGCGACCAGCGGGATGACGACCATCTGAATCGCGCGCAGGAAGACTTCCCCCAGCGGTGCCACCGCTTCGGCCGCCTGCAGGAGGACCGGCGATCCGGTCGCGGAGGCCGCGATCCCGAGCCCCAGCCCGAGGACCAGCCCGATGAGAATTGCGCGTGTGTTCACGCCGACCGGCCTGACGGAGCCCAGCGGGCCCGGACAATCCTCACCGGGCCGCTTCGGTCGCGAGCGTCAGCAGACATTCCCTACTCCAGCACCAGATCCCCGATCACGTGCGTCGCGTGCTCCCACCCCTCCTGCGGAGCCGGCCACGCGCGATCCCGGACGCGGCGCAGGTAGGTGATCTGGGCCAGGTGGTACAAGTAGTGCTGCGCCATGTGGATCACGTCGGGACCGAGCTGCGAGGTCGTCCTGCCATCGAGGGAGGTGCGCTCGGCAAACAGGTCCGCGTCGCTCTCGCACGCCTTGACCTCGGCGATGATCTGCTCCTGGATCGTGCGCATGCGGGCAGCGATCTCTTCCGCCGGTCCGGGACGGTCCTCCGTGATCACGGGGACGATCCCCAGGCGCTTGAGGAACCAGATATCGACCCGGTAGAGGTGCCGGCAGATCTTGCCGACGCCCCGCACCTTCTCGCTCGGGCTCCAGTCCAGATCCTCCCTGGTGATGCCGTCCAGCACCGTGAAAAGGGGCTGGCGGGCGGCTTCGAAAACCTCGATGGTCTCGGCAATCCTGCTCATCGGTCCGGGCCTCTCGTTTCCCTGCGCTGTGGCGTGATGCGATTGCGGGCGCCGGAATCGTGGATTGACCCGATTCGACCGCCGGGTGCGGGAGGAAACTGCGGTTGTCCCGACTCCCGCGCCAGCGTACGATCAACCAATCGGAACACCTCGGGCAGCACATCCCACCATGGACCCCGGCAGGAAGGGAGGACACATGGCCGAGCGCTCGCACGCCATCGTTGAGAACCCCGACTCCGGCGCGCCGCCGGCCGGAGATGCCCCCTGGGAGGGCCTGCTGGCGAACCTCCCCGGACGGAGCAACGTCTCTCGCCGCCAGTTCATCAAGGGGGTCATCGCCACCGGCGCCTCGGTGTCGGCGTTCGCGTACTTCGCGGGTCCGGCGGCGACGTCGGCGCGCGCCAGCGTCCCGCGGCTGGTCTCCATCAACGTGAACGGACAGACCCGGCGGGTCGACGTGCTGCCGCAGGAGACGCTGGCGATGACGCTCCGCTACAAGCTGGGGCTGACCGGAACCAAGCTCGGTTGCGACCGCGCGGAGTGCGGCGCCTGCACCGTCACGATCGACGGCGTCGCCCACTACTCGTGCTCGACGCTCACGCAGCGGGTGCGCGAGAGGGAGGTCGTGACGGTGGAGGGCCTCGAGAGCCCGGACGGCACGCTGCATCCGGTGCAGCAGGCCTTCATCGACGAGCTGGGTCCCCAGTGCGGCTTCTGCACCCCCGGGCAGGTCATGGCGGCCGCCGCCCTGCTGCAGGCCAACCCGAGTCCGACCCGGGAGGAGGCGCGCCGGGCGATGTCCGGCAATCTCTGCCGGTGCGGGGCCTACGACCACTACCTGAACGGAGTCATGCGCGCCGCGGCAAACGGGCAGGCGGTCGCGGAGGAGGCGTCCAATGGCTGAACTCGTCGGCAGGGACTTCGCGCCCCCGGATGTCATAAGCAAGGTCACCGGCAGAGCCCGCTACGCGGAAGACTTCCGCGCCGACGGCATGCTCTTCTGCCGGCTCATCACGAGCCCGATGCCCCACGCCCAGGTGCGCGTAATCGACGCGTCGGAGGCACTGGCGATGGAGGGTGTGGTCGCCATCCTGACCGCCGACGAAGTGCCGGAGATCGAGGCGCCCGGCAACCCCATCCTCACCAACACCCCGCACTTCGTGGGCGAGCCGATCGCGGCGCTGGCCGCCGTGGACGAGACCACCGCACAGGACGCCATCGCGAAGGTCAAGCTTGACCTCCAGCCGCTGCCGTTCGTGGTGGATCCGCTCGAGAGTCTGCGCCCCGGCGGCCCCAACGCGCGCACCGAGGGCAACACCTCGCAGCGGGGCGAGGGAATCCGGGAGGTGAAGTGGACCGAGGAGGACTTCGCCGCCGCCTCGGGGGGCGAACTGCCCATGGGCGAGGTCACCACGGAGTGGTCCTACGGGGATGTCGAAGCCGGCTTCCGCGACGCGGCGCTGGTGCTCGACGAAACCTTCGTCACCGCGGGCACCTCGCACCACTCGATGGAGCCGCGCACGGCGATGGCCTACTGGCAGAACGGCAAGTGCCACGTCTTCGGCTCCAGCCAGAGCCAGAGCGCGACGCTCAACGGGCTGGCGCGCTACATCGGCATCCCGCCCGAGGACCTGGTGTTCGTGGGCGAGTACTGCGGCGGCGGATTCGGGTCGAAGGGCAGCGCCTACCCGATCATGTCGGTGCCGGCGCACATGTCGCGCAAGACGGGCCGGCCCGTGATGATGCGCATCAGCCGCGCCGAGGAGTATGCCATCGGTTCCGCGCGGGCCGGGTTCCAGGGCCGCATCCGCATGGGCTTCCGGCGCGACGGCCGGATCAGCGCGATCGACCTCTTCATCGTGCAGGAAAACGGGCCCAACAGCGGCTTCGGCGACTTCAACAGCGCCGCCGGCGCCGTCACCATCGTCTACACGCCGCTGGCGATGCGCTTCCGCGGCATCCCGGTCCTCACCAACACCCCGGCGCGCGGGGCGCAAAGGGGCCCGGGCCAGAACCAGATCGCGTGCGCGGTGGAGCCCCTGCTCGACAAGGCCGCGGCGCAACTGGGCATCGATCAGCTGAACATCCGCGGCATCAACGCGCCCGACTCGAACTCGCTCTACGGCGGGGGCCAGGTGCCCGTCACCAGTGCCCATCTGCGCGAAGCGCTCGCCCAGGGCGCCGAGCGCTTCGGATGGGAGGAGCGGCGCGCGCGCAGCGGCCAGCGCAACGGATCGCGCGTAACCGGCGTCGGCATCGGCCAGGCCTACCACGGGGCGGGCCAGAGCGGCCGGGACGGGCTGCTCCGCATCGCGCCGGACGGCAGGCTGCACATCCACACCGGGGTCGGGAACCTCGGCACCTATTCCTACGCCGCCACCTCGCGCGTCGCCGCCGAGATGCTGGGCTATGAGTGGGAAAGCGTCGAGCTCGTGCGCGGCGACACCTCGCGCAACCTCGCTGCGAGCAGCGCGCAGGTCGGCAGCAACACGACCTTCACCATGACCCGCGCCGGCTGGGCGGCGGGCGTGGACGCGGTGGAGAAGCTGAAGGCGATCGCGGCCATGGAGTTGGGCGGTGCGCCCGAGGACTACGAAATCGGGGACGAGGTGACGTTCGCGCGCGCCAACCCCTCGCGCCGCATCACCCACGCCCGGGCCGCGGCTCGGGCCATTGAGCTGGGCGGGCGCTACAGCGGCGAGGAGGTCCCGGACGACATCGACGACATCACCCGGCGCGCGGTGCAGAACCTGGCGGGGAGCGGCCTGATCGGCGTTGCGCGCGACAACCTCCCCCGCAACGACGTCGTGCCCGCGCTCGCCGCCGGCTTCATCGAGATCGAGCTGGATCTCGAGACCGGCATGTACGAGATCATCGACTACCTGGGGGTGGCCGACTGCGGCACGGTGGTGCATCCCATGGGGCTGGCGGCCCAGGTGAGAGGCGGCGCGGTGATGGGGTTCGGCATGGCCTGCCTCGAGCGCCACGTCTACGACACGCGCTACGGGGTGGCGGGCAACATCGGCTTCCACCAGGCCAAGCCGCCGTCCTACCTGGACGTGCCCTCGCGGATGGACTGGGACGCCACCGACATCACCGACCCGCAGAACCCGGTGGGCGCAAAGGGGGTGGGCGAACCCCTCATGGGATGCTCGGGGGCGGCCCTCCTGTGCGCGATTTCGGATGCGCTCGGCGGACACTACTTCAACCGCATCCCGGTCGTCCCGGACATGATCGTGAACGCCGTGGCCCGGCAGGCCCCGTCGCACCGGCCGCTGCAGGTCAACACACAGTGAGGAGGCGGCCATGAAGGACATGATGCCCCACTTCGATCTGGTTCAGCCCGCCGACCTGGAGTCGGCGCTGGATCTGCTGCGGGAGCACGGCGGCGACGCCTGGGCGCTCGCCGGCGGCTACGACAGCTTCGACTGGTTCAAGAACCGGGGCAAGCAGCCCTCCGTGGTGGTCGACCTGGAGGGGCTCGACGAACTGAGGGGCGTGCGCGAGGCCGGCGACGGCATCGAGATCGGCGCCATGACCAGCCTCACGGACATCGAGAACGACCCGCTCGTGCGCGCCCGCTACGGTCTGCTGGCCGAGGCGGTGAGCGTGGTGGCCAGCCCCCAGATCCGGAACGCCGGCACGCTCGGCGGCAACATCTGCCAGGACACCCGCTGCTGGTACTACCGCTACGGCATGCCCTGTTACCGGGCGGGCGGAAACATCTGTTACGCCGGCACGCCGGAGGGCATGAACCGCGAGCACGCCCTCTTCGGCGCCGACCGCTGCGTGGCGGTCACCCCGTCCGACTCGGCCCCGGCGCTGGTGGCGCTGGACGCGGAGATGGTGGTGCGCAACACCCGCGGGGAGCGGGTGATCCCGGCGGGAGAGTTCTTCATGGGACCGGGCGTGGACATCACCCGCATGACCGTGCTCGATCCCGACGACCTGCTCACCGCGGTGCGCATCCCGGCCCGCTGGGCGGGCGCCGGCTTCCACTTCGAGAAGGTGTCGGACCGCAAGACCTGGGACTTCCCGCTCGTGAACGTCGCCGCCGCGTTCACGGTGGCGGACGGCCGCGTCGAAGACTCGCGCATCGTCCTGGGCGCGGTCGAGTGCATCCCCCGGCGCCTTACCGATGTCGAGGACCTGATTCGAGGGCGGGTGCCGAACGAGACCACGGCCGCCGAGGCGGGCGAACTGGCGACGCAGGGCGCCAGGCCGCTCAACTACAATCACTTCAAGATCCCGCTGGTGAGGAATCTGGTGGCGCGCGCGGTGCGGAGCGCCTGAGGCCGACGCAGGTTCACAGACGAAGGCCCCGTCCCGCGAGGAGGAGCGGGACGGGGCCTTTCGCGTTGAGGGCCGGGGTTACGGCCGGAACCGGATCCACTTGGTGATACGGCGCTGGCTCACCTCCGCGCCATACACGTTGCCCTCGTCGTCCACCGCGACACCCTCCGGCCCGCTGAACCCCATCACGTTGGTGATGTCGTCCGGCAGGAAGAAGTGCACCCATCCCTGGTTCGCGTCGCCGATGCGGATGCCTTTCTCCCAGCCCGCGTTGCGTTGCCCGGTGAACTCGTTGGGCGCCGGGCTCGACTCGGAGTCGGCCACGTAGATGTTGTCGTCGGCGTCGATGTAGAGCCCGCTGGGCCGGCCGAACTGCGTCCAGATCGCCAGGAAGTTGCCCTCCTGGTCGAACAGCTGGATGCGGTTGTTGTAGCGGTCGCCCACGAAGATGCGGCCCTGCGAGTCCATCGCCAGCGCGTGCGGATCGCGAAACTGCTTCGGCCCGTAGCCGAGTTCGCCCCAGGTCTCCATGTACGTGCCGTCGGCCGCGAAGCGGACGATCCGCCCCCGGGTGCGGTCGTGCGCGTCGGCCACGTAGATCTGTCCGTTGGGGGCCACCACCACGTCCGACGGCTGGGTGAAGTGGGTGGGCGGGTCGCCGGCTTCTCCGGGCGTACCCAGCGTCATGAGCAACTCGCCCTCGGGGGAGAACTTCAGCACAGTATGCCCGGTCGTGGTCGCGCCGTTCCGCCACGCGTCGGTCACCCAGACGTTGCCCTCATGGTCCACGTCGATCCCGTGCGGCCAAGCGATCATCCCGCCGCCGAAGCTCCGCAGCAGGTTCCCCTCCTTGTCGAAGAGGAGGATGGGATCGACATCCGAACCCACGCAGGTGTTCGCGCCGCACCGCTCCGCGACCCAGATGTTTCCGTCCAGCGCGATCTCCACCGCGCTCGTTGAGCCCCATTCCCTTCCCTCCGGGAGTTCGCCCCACCCGTAGACGGGCCGGAAGGGGTTGGTCGTCTGCGACTGGGCCTGAAGTGACGAAACCGCGACGGTGAGAGCCGCAGCGGTGAAGATTCCAGAAGCGATCGTTGCGCGCGTCCATCCAGTCATCGTTTGGCCTCCGGGCGAGTGCGGTCAGTGATGGGTCGGCGGCGGTCGGAACGAGAACAACTCGCGCCGACTCCTGACGATGGATAAGAGACGGTAGACATCCCGGAGCCCGGCGACAAGTACGCCCGGGCGAGCACCGGTGTCACGCGCGCCCGCACGGCACCTCGATGAGCGTCGTCCCGGTCCCGATACCCTATTGAGTATGAATACTCAGTAGCATCAACAGACCACGACGGACCGGCCAGCGACTTCCGCTAGCCCCGACTCCGCCACGCCGCCGCCAACCCCCGGTCGAACGTCATCAGTTTGCGCGGCTCTCGCCGGATACAGCAGGCCAGGTGCACCAGGTCGCGGGCCTCCAGGCCACGGTGCCGAGCCGACAGGTTGCGCGCCAACTCCACATCGGCCTTCTCGACCGACCAGACCTCGTCTACCGTGGCACCTACCAGGTCGAAAGCTGCGTCGAGCAGCGGTCGCCTGTCGCGGCGCAGGTAGTGGTGGAGGAGCTCCTGAAGCACTTCGGCCGACGTGACGAGAGGTTTGTCCCGTTCCCGTGACCGAATGAAGAACTCCCTGGCTTCCTTCCGCAGGGGATGGTCGCTGCCCACGAAATACATGAAGACGTTGGCGTCGACGAAGATCATGTGATGTCGTAGTCCGGGTATCTGGTCTCAACCAGGACCTTCTTGATCTCCGGCCAGTCCAACTCCCGCGCGCCGGGCGGATGGCGGGCATCGCACCTGGCCGCGAACTCGCGAAGCTCCTTGACCGTGAACTTTCGCGGACGCACCGCCGCCAGCTTCTCGTCGGCAGCCTCGCGCAGCCACTCCCCCAGGGATTTGCCCTCCCGGCGGGCCTGGGCCTGGTACGCCATCTTGGCGGTTTCCTTCACGACGAAGTGGATTCGGGACATGGCATTCGCGGGACCGGGGGTTCGCGCGTTTCAGCTGAAACGTCTTCGCAGCTCGTCCGGGCGACGCATGGAGCGTGCATCCGGGTGGTCGTGGCGGAATGTGTTGCACCGTTATCTGACGCATGCGTCACAGCATTGCACAACACTCGGTCGCGGTCAAGTGCCTCGGTCGCTGACGGGTGCGGTGCCCTGGTCCGTGGGCGGCGAAGCGCCTCGGTCGGCGTTTCGCGGGAGCGTGACTTGCTCAAGTCGCCGCGTCCCTCGGCGCACCACTACCGCGCCCCGCCCGCCTCGAGCCTGCCATCCACAAACACCCAGCCCGGCACCACCCGATAATCGAAAGGATGTCCCTCCAGGATGACGAAGTCGGCGTCCTTGCCCACTTCGATGCTGCCGATGCGGTCGTCGATGTCGAGGAGTTCGGCGGCGTTCAGCGTCGCCATCCGCAGCGCGTCCACCTCGGGCACGCCGTTGCGGAAGGCCCACGCCGAGTTGAGGATGGGCTCGCCGCCAAGGCGACCGATGGGTGAAGCGCGCCGTGACGCCCCCGGGCCGTAGAACGCCACCTTCACGCCCGCGCGGTTCAGGATCGCCGGCCCTTCCACGCTCCAGCCCTCGCCGCCCCCGCGGATGTCGGACGCGTAGCTCCCCGAGTTGCCCAGGATGACGCCGACGCCGGCGGCCGCGAGCCGGTCCGCCAGCCGGTGCGCCTCGACCCCGCCGGTGACCACCAGCCGCAGGCCGTAGTCCCTCGCGATGCTCATCGCTTCCTCGATCTCGGCCACCCGATCGGCGTGGATCATCGCGGGCACCTCCCGCCGGAGCAGCGGCAGCAGCGCCTCCATGCGCGCGTCGTATTCCCGCGACTCGCCCGCCTCCGCGTAGGCCCTCGCCCCATCCAGCGTCTCACGGATCATCGCCGACGCGCTCTCGAGCGTCAGTGCCGCCCCCGACTCGTCCGACCACTCCCGCAAGGCCGAAGCCGTCAGCGCGAACACCATGCTGGCCGGCTCGCGCCGCACCATCTTCTCGAAGTCGAGGCCGGGCGTCTTGACCACCATCCCGTTCCCGCCCACCAGGTTGCGGGTCCCGGGCGTGACGTGGATGGCCGTCACCCCGATGGTCGTGTTCACGCCGTACGACGGGAACCATGGATCGGCGGCGTAGAGCGCGTTCATCTCCGGAACCACCGGCGCGGTAATCTCGTCGTTCTGCACCTGCCACTTGAGGTCGCCGATCCAGTCGTTGGCGAAGGCGCGCGCGATCACGGTGCCCGGCATGACCACCCGCCCCCCCACATCCATGACCGGGACGTCGGCGGGCGGGGCCGCCCCGGCCTCCACCTGCGTGAACCGGCCGCCCTCGACCACCAGGGTCGCGTCCTCCAGCGCCCCGCCGCTCACAGTGAACACGTGCGCCCCGGTGATGGCGAAGGCCTCGTCGCCGGGGGTGATGGCGCCGGTCACCGGCGTGAAGGGCCCGACCTCGCGCGGCCGCTCGGGCTGGAGCACCGGGCCACGCTCGTACTCCAGCGCCCCGTCCACGAACACCCGCTCCACCCGGTCCGCGGCGAGGTCCAGAAAGTGCCCGTCGAGCAGCACCAGGTCGGCATCCTTGCCCGCCTCGATGCTCCCCACGCGGTCCTGGAGCATCATCGCGCGCGCCCCGTTGATGGTCATCACCTCCAGCGCCTGCTGGTCGGTGAGGCCGTGGCGCGCCAGGAACGCCCCGTATTCGCGGAAGTCCCTGAGGTGCTGGTTCGCCATGTCGGTCTGAATGCTGGCGTACACCCCGGCGTCCAGCAGCTCCTTCAGCAGGTTGAGCGGCTCCGGGTCGTTGTAGTACTGGACGATCATCATGGGACCGATGACGGGCACGATCTTCGTCCCGGCGAGCAGCTCGATGATCGGGAAGATCTCTTCCGCGTGCGCCAGCGCGAGGCGGTCGATGAAGCCGTACTTGCGCGCCAGGCGGAACACCATCATCACCTCGCTGGGATAGTGCGCGTGGACGTGAACCATGACCTCACCCCGGATCACGGCCGCAAAGGCCTCCAGGCGCTCGTCCCGTTCGGGAGCCGGTCCCCCTCCGGCCGCGTGCGCATCCTGCTGCGCCACGTAGGCCTCAGCCCGCCGGAAGTAGTCGTCCGCCGTCGCGTACCAGCCCATCACCGTCTGCGGCGTCTCCCCCGGGCGCAGGTTGATGAGCGGCCGGACGGCCATTTTCAGATCCACATAGGGCTTGAAGATCATCTCCGGCCCCGGCGTGCTCTTCATCTTGAGCGCCACCGACTGGCCGCTCGAGATGACGCCGCTGCCCGAGCGCGTGACCAGCGAAGTCATCCCTCCGGAGAGCGCCACCTGGAGCATGGGGCTCTCCAGGTCCAGGTGCTCCACCGCCTTCCACTCGGCGGTGACCGGTCCCGGGATGCGCGCGCGGCTGGAGCGGTCGAGGGCCACGTGCGTGTGGGCGTCGATCATCCCCGGAATCACCACTTCGGCCTCGTACACGCGGGCATCGGCGGGCACGTCCACCGACGCACCCACCGCCTCGATGACGCCGTCGCGAATCAGGATTTCGCCGTCCTCTATCGTGCCCCTGGTGACGGTGTGAATGGTTCCCGCGCGGATGACGACCGGATCCGACTGTGCCGACGCTCCGCCCGGGGAAGCCGCCAGCATGCCCGTGGCCAGCGTCAGGATGAACAGGCCGCGCATGCCGTTCCGAGTCATTGCCGCACCCTCCTTCGTGAGCGGACGTGGAGAATCGCGAAACAGGCGTTCAAAGTGCGGAGTATTGGCCATGAGCGCATCCGACGACCACCAGCCCGGACATCCCGCCATGCCATCCTCGCGCCACGACCTCCACCTTCACGAACAGCTTCTGCTCCTGGTCCTGCGTGACCGCAAGGGCACCGTGGACTACCGGGCCGGCTTCTACAACCTCGCCATGGGCGGGGCCATCCTCGCCGAGCTCGCGCTCGCCGAGGTCGTTCGCATCGAGGAGAGCAAGAAGGCGTTCGTCGAAGCGGCACCGGTTACGGGCCGTCCCCGGGACGAGATCATGGCCGAAGCTCTCGACCGGGTTCGCAATTCGAAGAAGCGTCGCCGTGCGTCCGCCTGGGTATCGACGTTCGGCAACCTCAAGCGTCTCCGGCAGCGGACCGCAGTCGGGCTCTGCTGCCGGGGCATCCTGCGCACGAAGGAGTCGCAGATCCTCCTCGTCTTCAGGCGCAAGCTCTATCCCACCATCGATCCGGGACCGGAGCGCGCACTGATCGCGCGCCTGCGCGAGGCCGTCATGGGCGACGGCGAGATCGAAGCCGGACTGGGCGTGATCCTCTCCCTGGCCCACGCCACGGGATCGCTCAGAATCCACTTCGAGCGCAAGGAACTCAAGGCCCGCAAGGCGCGGCTGAAGGCGATTACGAAGGGAGAGGTGTTCGGTCTGGCGCCCGGGCACCCCGCGGCATCCGTCGCAGCCACCCAACACGCCGTCCGGGCCGCGGTCGCGGCATCTCAGGCTGCCGTCGCCGCCACTCAGGCCGCGGTCGTGGCCAGCATCGCCGCTTCCTCTTCCAGCTGACCGATCATCCGCGGCCCGGGAAGCGCAGCGCGCTCAGCCGCAGCCGGCGCGCGCCGGGCAGGGCGGACCCTGCGCGTTGAGATGAGCGGACCTCACACGCTGAGAGGGGCCGACCTCACGCGGGCTGCAGCGCCTTCAGGTCCCTGAACCTGATCAGGCGGCGTCGGTCCTCGTCCCACAGCGCCAGGTTGATGAGCTTCAGCGTGTCCCGAACGCGGACTTCCCGCACCACGTGGAACTCCTCGTTGTCCTCGTGCGCCCGCTGCAGCTTGTAGTTGGGGATGCGCATGCTCATGTGGTGCACATGGTGGAAGCCGATGTTCGCCGACAGCCACCGGAGCGGGGCCGGAAGGACCAGGTACGAGCTTCCGTAGAGCGATGCGTCGTAGTAGTCCCAGTCTTCGTGCCGGTCCCAGTACGTCTGCTCGAACTGGTGCTGCACGTAGAACATCCAGACGCCGGCCGTGGTGGCGAAGAACTGAACCGGCGCGTGGGTGAGCAGGAAGCGCCCGTACCCGATCGTCTCGCCCATCAGCAGCACCACGGCCACCAGCGCCAGGTTCGTCCAGAAGACGCAGCGCCACGCCTGCTTCCATCGCGACGGCACATCCCAGGGGAACCGGTGCTTGATGAGAAAGATGAAGATGGGCCCCACGATGAAGAGCACGAACGGATGCCGGTACAGCCGGTAGCGAAGGCGGCGGTACCAGGGCCACGACAGATACTCGCGCACCGTGAAGGTGTCGATGTCTCCGAAGCCGCGGAAATCGAGGTCACCCGAGTGGGCGTGATGGTAGGCGTGCGTGCGCTTCCAGTAGTCGTAGGGGGTCAGGAGCAGGACGCCGATGCAGCGCCCGACCCACTGCCGCGCCGCGTGCGAGCGAAAGAACGACCCATGTCCGCAGTCGTGCTGGATCATGAAGAGCCGCATCATGAAGCCGGCGGTCGGCATCGCGAGCAGGATGGTCAGCCAGTACCCCACTTCGAGGCTGCGCAGGGTGGCATACCAGAGCACCGCGAAGGGGATGGCGGAGGTGAGCAGCTGTCGAACGCTGGCGCCGGTGTCAGGGCCCCAGTACGGCTTGAGGATGGCGTTCCAGCGGGCGACCTTCTTGCGGTCGGGCGCAGTGGGCATGGTCTGGTCCGTGAGGGGGCCGGGTGAGGTGGGTTGATGGATGCGGGGCAGCGAAGCGACGCCTCTAGCGCCGGATCGTCTCCCCCGGCAGCGGCGGAGCATGCACTGGATCGCGGCGCACGCGGGTCGCCTGCTCGAAGGCGTAGCCCAGCGCAAAGAGACGGCCTTCGCTGAAGGGCCGGCCGAAGAACGAGATGCCGACGGGCAGCCGGTTGCTCGTATAGCCTGCCGGCACGATCAGGTCGGGGAGCCCGCTCAGGTTGGCCAGGTTGGTCGCGGACGGCGAGGGGTTGGGTGACGAGGAACCCCGGTAGACCCCCGCCTGCCCGGGTCGGGTCGGCGAGGTGGGATAGACGATGGCGTCGAGGTCGTTCGCGTCCAGCAGCCCCTCCAGGTTCGCGCGCACCAGCGGCAGGCCGTGGTCGTGCATCGCCCTGTACAGGTAGTCGTCGGGCGTGCCGGTGTTCAGCTCCTGCTCGAAGAGACTCCAGCGGGTGGGGTTGGGGACGCCCCCCTCGGGCGGGGCAGCGAGGATCTTCCTGGCGCGCTCGACCATCTCTTCGAGCGTGCGCGGATATCCGGGCGCCAGGTCGGCCAGGTACGCCTCGATCTGCGGCTTGAACTCGCGCCAGCGGATGGTCTGGTAGTACTCAGCCTTGGCTTCGAGCAGCCACGGCGGGTAGCGCACGTCCACCACCGTCGCCCCGGCGGCGCGCATGGCGTCGAGCCCCGCCTCGATGATCCAGTCGACCTCGTCGTCGTAGCCGAGAAAGTCGCGCGCGACGCCGATGCGGGCGCCGTCCAGCGCGTCCTCGTCCAGGAACGCGGTGTAGTCGGCCTCGTAGCGGCCCTCGCTGGCCAGCGTCGCCTCGTCGGCGGGGTCCACGCCGACCATCACGTTCATCATCGCCGCGACGTCGTAGACGTGACGCGCCATCGGGCCGGCCGTGTCGAACGAAAGCGCGAGGGGCACGATGCCGTCGCGGCTGAGCAGCCCGTGGGTGGGCTTGAGCCCGGCGATTCCGTTGGCCGAGGTGGGGCCGCGCACGGATCCTCCGGTGTCGGTCCCGATCCCGAGCTGGCCGTAGGAGGCGGCGACGGCCACGCCGGTCCCGCCGGAAGAGCCGGACGGATTGCGGTTCAGGTCGTGCGGGTTCCGCATCGGGCCGCCGACGGAACTGAGCTGCACCCCCGAGGCGAACTCGCTCATGTTGACCTTCGCCAGGATGATCGCTCCCGCCTCTCGGAGCTTCCGCACGATGAAGGCGTCGTCGGGCGGAATCGAGCCCTTCAGCAGGAGCGAGCCCGCGGTGGTGGGCATGTCGTCGGTGTCGACGTTGTCCTTGAGAAGTACCGGGATGCCGTGAAGGAGCGAACGCGGGCCCCGGGTGCGCCGCTCCTCGTCGAGCGCCCTGGCCCTCTCCAGCGCCTGCGGGTTGAGCGTCAGGACGGCGTTCAGCCTCGGCCCCCGGGCGTCGTACGCCTCGATGCGCGCGAGATAGAGTTCGACCAGCCCCTCCGAGGTGAGCGAGCCCGCGTCGAAGGCCGCGTTGATGTCGGCGATGGTGGCGTCCGAAAGGGAGAGGGACTGGGCCCCGGCGCCTGCGGGCAGGAAGGCGGCGACCAGCCAGAAGGCGAGTGCGCGGCGGATCGAGAAGCGATTCATGGGCCTCAGCGGCTGTATCGGAAGAAGCGGTCGGAAATGGTCAGCAGCAACGGCGTTCCCACCGTCATCGTGAGCAGGCCCCCGATCCGCAGGCCATTGCTGCTATACTCCGGATCCTCGCCGTGCATCAGCATCACGTATCCGATGGTCGTCGAGATCAGTCCGGACATGGCGACATGAAAGAACCGGCCGCGCGATCGCCGCGTACTCCCCGACCGCGTCGCCGCCATGCTGCCGACGGCGCCGGGCAGGCTCAGCGCGAACACGCCGGTACTCATCGTGGTCAGAGCCCCGCACTGGGTGTCGAACTGCCGGCCATGGTCGGTGGCGACGATCCCGACGCACTGCTTCAGCGCCAGATACCCGAGTCCCACGCCGAGCGCGTTGGCCAGAACCGTGCTCCCGAAGACCTTCGCCGACGGGTGCGACTCCTCCTCCAGCGACCAGTCGTAGCCTCGCCTGGCAGACGTGCGGAACGGGTTTTGCCGCTCCGGAAGGCTCGGAAGCCGCGACTCGACCAGCAGGGCTCCGCGCGCGCCGCGGTCGCCGAACCGGATCACTGCCTCCAGGGGCGAGAGGACCTCGACCCGGTCGATGTCGTCCAGCGAGAGACTCGAGTAGATCTGCCCGGGATCCGCCACCGCCACCCCGTCCAGGTACACGGCGATCTCGGCGCACTCCCCCGCTCCGCTGCGCCGATACTCCACGCACAGCCGGTCACCGCCCCTGTTGCCGCCACGCACGCGAATGCCGGACATGCCGCCGCGCAGCAGATCCCCCAGGTGCTGTCCGGTGCGCGCCGCCTGCTCGATTTCCTCCACCGGGATCTCGTTGACGCTGAACCCGGAAGAGAGGCGGCGCCGCTCGACTTCGCTGAGCGCCTCGACCACGAGGGGCTGGAACTGGATGGCGCGCGCCGACATGAACGCCTCGATCCTCAGGTCCCTGCCCTGCTCCACGCCCACATGCTGCGCGTACTCGCCGTAGGCGATGTGCTCCATCACCACCACCCGCTCGCCCACCGGGACGTCGTCGATGAGGAAGGTGCCGTTCGGGCTCGAGATCTCCTGCAGGGTCCCGTCCGGAACGGTAATGCGGATCACCACCCCTGCAACGGGCTGGAAGGTGTCCTGGTCGAGAATGCGGCCGAAGACGCTGCCCGTGCCCGGCGCCGCCTCGGCCTCCTGGGCGATGGCCGCTGCGGGCAGCAGGAACGGAAGGGTCGCGAGCGCGTTCCGGAGCCATCTCGCCACTGAATTCACTGCTCCTCCCGTTGATTGCGGCGGCGGAATCGCCGACCGGCAATGTAGGGCCGCGTCCCGGCACCCAAAAGGTGGCTGCTCGCCATCCCTCAAAAGATGTTGGCTTCGACGGGGATGTCCTCCCCGAAGCGATCATGGCGGAAGGCGCTCACGTCGACGGTGTGCGCTTCACCGTCCGCGATGAGTTCCGACACCGCGCGCCCGGTGGCCGGGGCGTGCATGATCCCGTGCCCGGAGAAGCCGCACGCGTCGATCCAGCCGCGGGCCCCCGGGTTGAAGCCGATGATGGGGCTGTTGTCCGGGGTGACCCCGTAGTACCCCCACCAGCTCCCACGGCGGTCGACCCCGAGGTCCTCCCACCAGGGAAAGCGCTCGACGCCCGTGAGGAAGACGTGTTCGAGCCAGTCCCAGTTCACGCCCTCGGTGAAGCCGTACGCCTGGGTGAGGTCGTCCAGGCCGAAGAGGACGCGGTCGCCTTCGCTGCGCAGGTAAACACCGGTGGCGAGGTCGATGGTGAGGGGATAGGTGCGGGTGTCGCGCACGGGCGCGCTGAGGAAGATGTTGATGCGCTTCGGTCCCACGGGGAGGTTCAGCCCGGCAAGCCCCGCAACAGTGCCCGACCAGGCGCCCGCGGCGTTCACGAAGTGCGCGCACGAGAAGACTTCCCCGCCGCACTCGACCCTCCACCCCGTCCCTTCCGCCCGCACCCCGGTCACGGGGGAGGAGAACCGGTAGCGCACCCCCAGCTCCCGGCCCATCGCCACCCAGGCGTGGGTGGCCATGTGCGGGTCGATCACCCCGTCCCACGGCCCGTAGGTCGTGCCCGCCAGCCCCTCCGTGTCGAAGTCCACGTAGCGCTGGGCCTCGACCGGATCGACCACCTCCACGGGGGCGCCCAGGCTCTCCTGCAGCGCGACCGACTCCAGGTGCCGCTCCCACTTGTCGTGCGGGACCAGAAGCAGGTAGCCGATGTCCCGGTAGCCGACTTCGTGTCCATGACGCTCCGGAAACTCCCTGTACACGGGCAGGGAGTACATGGAAAGCCCGATGTTGGCGGCGGTGGTGAACTGCACGCGCACACCGGCGGCGCTCCTGCCGGTGGAGCCCATCGCGGGGGCCACGTCCATCTCGGCCACCAGCACGCGCAGGCCGCGGCGGGCCAGGTGCCAGGCGCAGGAGGCGCCCATGATGCCGGCGCCGGCGATGACGACGTCGGGGTGCTTCAATTCCCGGACAGCGCCAGCAGGCTGCGGGGATCGACGCTGGTGGTGCCGTACCGCACCACCCAGTGCAGGTGCGGGCCGGTGACCCGGCCGGTGACTCCGACCAGCCCGATGGGGGTCCCGACGGTGACCGTGTCCCCCGCCTCCACCAGTTGCCCGCTCAGGTGGAAGTAGCCGGTCAGCAACCCGCCGCCGTGGTTCAGGTAGACGATGTCGCCGGCCAGCAGGAAGCCGTCCACCAGCGCCACCACCCCGTCGGCGGGGGCGCGCACCGTGTCACCGGGGGCCCCGGCCAGATCGAGGCCCATGTGGCGGCTGGAAATCTGCCCGTTGTACTCGCGGCCGGTGCCGAAGCCGCTGGTCACGCGGGAGTCGCGCGGGAGCACCACCTCGGGACCCCACAGCCGCGGGGTCTCGTGCGCTTCGCGCGCCACCTGGTTGGCCTTGGCCTGGTCGCTCCGCAGCCGCGCCTGGTCCTCCTCGTTCAACGGCGACCCGAAGCGCGGCGCCACCGTCAGGCGCTCGTGCTCGTACTCGCCCCCCACGATCGCGATGCGCAGCGAGTCGGTCCGGGTGCGGCCGTCGGCGTAGCTCGCCGTAACCCAGGCGTCGATGGAATCCGTGGCCCCGATGGGCACCGGCGCCAGGCTCACAAGCACCATGTCGGCGGCTGTCTCCCCGCCCTCGTCCGGTACCGGCGCCGGGCTCTCCACCACGTGGCCTGCCGGCTGGAAGTGCAGCTCCTCGCCGCCGGCCTCTCCCGTGGCCGACACCATCCCGTCGATGACCGGCGCCGCCACGCGGATGAGGAAGAGATGGCCCTGAACGGGCACGACCGGCTCCCAGCTCACCTCGACCGGCGCCAACTCCGGCAGCGGGGGCTCCCGGAAGCTGAGAAACAGCAGCCCCAGCACACCGGTCAGCAGCAGCCCCGCGAGCCCGGCCCACACGCCGCGGTGGGTCCTCTTCCTCCGGTTGGGTGCGGCCATCGCCATCCCCTGTCCCCCTTTCTTCACCTGTCCTTCCGGCCGCGCCCCATCTCCGCGCGGCGTCTTCTCCCATGAGCCGGGTGGGTCTCGAACCCACGACCTACGGATTAAAAGTCCGTTGCTCTGCCAGCTGAGCTACCGGCTCGACCGCAATAATACATGGCAGCCCGCCCTCCGAGCCATCTACGCCGACGTGGCCGGCGCTGCCTTCCCTCGCCCCATTCCGAGTTCCAGCTGCTCCAGCCCGAAGGTCATCCGGTGATGCGGGGTGGGGCCGAAACGCCGGATGGCGGCGCGGTGTTCCTCCGTGCCGTACCCCATGTTCCGGTCCCATCCGTACTCCGGATATCGGCGCGCGAGGCGGATCATGAGCCGGTCGCGGCACACCTTGGCCACAATGGAGGCGCAGGCGATCGAGTGCACCAGACCGTCGCCGCCCACCACCGCATCGTGCTCCCAGGGAAGGTCGCGCACCGGCAGGCCGTCCACTACGACGTGGTCGGGCCGCTTCGGCAGGCGGCGAATCGCCCGCTCCATGGCACGCGCCGTCGCCCGCAGGATGTTGATGCCGTCGATCTCGCGCGCGGAGGCGGCCCCCACGGCCACGGCCACGGCGTGCTCGCGAACGCGCCGCGCCACCTCCTCGCGTTCCTCCCGCGAGACCCGCTTCGAGTCGTCCGCCCCCTCCACGCCGACGCCCCGGGGCAACACCACGGCAGCGGCCATCACCGGCCCCGCCAGCGGCCCCCGGCCCGCTTCGTCCACGCCCGCGACCCCGAAAAGACCGCGGCTCCAGAACCCGCGCTCGTAGCCGAGCGGGATCCGGAGCCCCGAATCAACGTTCTGTTCCGGCGTCATCGCCGGCGTGGCGTCAGCGGGTGCGCTTCTCTGGAATGCGCGCCGCTTTGCCCCGCAAGCCGCGCAAGTAGTAGAGCTTCGCCCGACGCACGCGCCCCCGCCGCACGATTTCGATGCCCTCGATCCAGGGCGACAGGTAGGGGAAGATGCGCTCCACTCCGATACCCCCGGAGATCTTGCGCACGGTGAAGGTCTCGCCCATGCCCCCGCCGCGCCGGGCAAGGCACACGCCCTCGAAAACCTGGATGCGCTCCTTGCGGCCCTCCCGAACCCGGTAGCGCACGCGTACCGTGTCGCCCGCGCCGAAGTCCGGAAGGTCGGTGCGCACATGCTCCCTGTCGAGTTCCTGCAGCAGATCGGCCATGGTCCACCTCCTCAGGCGCGGTTCGGCCGAGAAGCGTTATCGATTTTGTACGACTTTGTAGCGGCTGTGCCACAGGGGAGGCATCCCCCGTGCAGCATTAAAAGCTAACGCGACCCGATTCATCC
Source organism: Longimicrobiales bacterium (assembly GCA_965202805.1). GTDB lineage: Bacteria > Gemmatimonadota > Gemmatimonadetes > Longimicrobiales > Gaopeijiaceae > BD2-11. Next base: position 3,645,124 of record OZ241869.1, on the reverse strand, counting down.
GTGAAGGCCAGGGGTTCGCCGGGGGCCCAGCGGCCCAGGCCGGAAAGCTACGGCGCGCTACGCGAAGAGACTCGGAGCTAGCGCCCGAACAATCTCCCGATCGCACCCACGCCGACGGCAAGGCCCGCAGTGAAGCTCTGGGTGCCTCCCTCGCCGGGACGGTCCCCGGCTTCCCCGCCTTCGACACCGAGCGCGGCGAGGGCCAGTCCCGCGGTTCCGGCGGCCACTGCGACGCCGAGCACAACGCTCCGCGTCCTCGAGAATTCCCGCACCTCGATGCTTGCGAGACCGTCGCGGGCCACCTGCAGGGTGTCGTACTGCACGACTTCGCGGAAGGCGCCGATCACCTGCCGGTTGCTGGCCTCGAACGAGATGGTGTCCCCGAAGCTGATGATCAGCCCCTCGATGGCCACGGTCTCCGGCGGCGAGTTGGGATCGACGATCGCGGACTGGATCGGTACGCGCAGCCGGGCCACGGAGCCGACCGGCGCCTCCTCCACCAGACGGTAGGTGTAGCAGCCGGAAACGAGTGGCATGCCGCAAAGCAGAGCCGCCAGGAGCATGCGGCGCAACGCGCCGAACGGGTCAGAACGCCACATCGATATCACGCGTAAGCAACTGGTTGAAGGCGTACACGAAGTGCCAGGGATCACCGGGGAATATGCCACCGGATTCGTTCAGGAGGTTGCGGTCGTCCACGTCCACGATCACGTGGACGTCGATCGGCTCGGAGCCCAGCGACTCCGCCTGCACGAACCAGCGACGATCGATCGAAATATCGACCACCCTGTCGAACGGGATCTCGTGCAGGATCGTGTCGGACCTGACTACCTGCACCCTCGTAACTCCGATGTCGTTCACACCGGCCACGAACTGCGTCGAATAGATGACCCGCAACTGCTGGCCCGCTTCGCCGTTCATCTCGAAGAAGATGTTGCGAGGCGTCGGGTCGTCGAAGATATCGCAACCCGAGACTGCGACCAGCGCAACGGCGACGAGCAGCTTCTTCACTGTGGATGCGCGACTCACGGCAGACCTGTGTGACACCGGCGAAGAACGGAAGCGGTGGGGGCACCCCGCGCGAGACGGGGTGCCCCACCTTGTCTCAGCCGCCGCAGCCCAGCCCGTTCAGGTGGCAGTTGGCCCTGATCTCGATGATCGAGATCGGGAGCATGGTACCGGGGCTCCCCGAGGCGGCGGAAGCACCCTGCCACTTCGGATCCTTGATCCCCCAGCGGTACATGTCCGCCAGCCGCAGGCCTTGCAGCATCACGTTCACGCGGCGCGTGTGCTGGAGCATCTCCATTTCGGAGATCTGGCCGTCGTACGGCGTCAGGCCGTCAAGCGCGCGAATGTGGTTGATATGCGTCGCAAAAGCGCTCGAGTCCATGCTCTTGAGCGCGTTCTCGGCCAGAATCAGATGCATCATCCGGGCCGAGGCCAGCGTCAATGGCGGATAGATGCCGCCCTTGTCCAGGTAGCTGCCGCCCTTCCACTGGTTCAGCCACTTGATGACCGCCGGATCGTCGACGCCGTCGATGGGATCCTGCAGCGCGATGCCGTTGATGTCGTTCTGGTCGTCCACGGTCGCGATCGACAGGTCGATCTGGTTCTCCTTGCGGTCGTTGACCCAGGAGGCCATCGAATTGGACCGGCTGGCGCTCGAGAACGTCAGGTTGAAGGTCCAGTCCGCGGCGACGTTGGCAAGCACGTCAGCGGCGTCCGCGCCGGCCTCGGTGGACGACACCAGCCCGTCCCCGGAGGGCGACGGGTTGATCACGTCCCAGATCGCCCGGGACTGCCGGGCCCGCGCCCGCAGGGCCTTGGCCTGGAGCGCCATCTCGGTCGCCCCGACCTCGTTGAAGCCGGAAATGGCGGTCGAAAACCTCTCGATCGCCCCATCCAGGACCTGATACATGTTGTCGGGCCCGATGGGGGCGCCGCTCTCCGTCTTGTCCGAGAACGCGAAGTCCTCCTGGATCTCCCCGATCACCATGTACATGATGCCCGAGTAGAGGTACGCGCGCGCCAGATCGGTCTTGATCCCGGTGGAGGGGTTGTTCGCCTGGTGTTCGGTGAGGATTTCGATCGCCTCGTCGCTCATCCACCGCCCCTGTCCCATGGCGGGGAACGGGCCGTCGATGAACTCGTTCAGCGGGTCGTCCACGAAGCCCAGATCGAGCGAAAGCCAGGCGTCCCTGGACCCGATCCAGCGCATCTCGTCGGAAGCGACCAGGTACGGCTGCCAGGACTGGGAAACAGACGACGAGACGAGGGTGAGCGACCCGTTGACCACCGCGGAGGCGGCGGCTTCCGAACGGATGTCCTCCTCAACGAGGCTGTTGGGGTTGTTGACGTCCAGGATGTCGCAACCTCCGAGCGCGAACGCGACCAGAAGGGGTGCGACCCAAGCCTTGATGTTTCGGTTCTTCATGAGTCTCTCTCCTGGATCAGAACGTGAAGCGCGTGGACAGCGTGAAGCGCCGCGGCACCGGAATGCCCCAGCCTTCCGTCGAGTCCAGGAAGTTGCAGCTTAGGCCCGAGTTGCACCGTCCGAGCACGTTGCCCTCGGGGTCCATGCCGGGGTAGTCGCCCAGCATGAAGAGCCTCATGTTGCGCACACCCAGGTTCACCGTGGCGGTGGAGAGGCCCCAGCCCTCTACGATCGACGCCGGCACCCGGTAGGTGAGCGACAGCTCGCGCCACTGGATCCAGTCGGCGTCGTAGACCCCGTTCATCCCGCTCATCGGGGAGAGGCCTTCGACTTCGTGGGCCCAGGCGATCGCGGCCTCGAGCCGCTGTTCGGCGGACGAGCCCGGGTTCAGCATGGCCGCGTAGAGCTCTGCGGAGCGCGGCGTGTTGCGGCCGATGAAGTTGTTGGCGCGGCGGAACATCCCCGAGAGGTCCTGCACCTGGTGACCGATCTTGTACTCGAGCAGCGAGCTGAGTTCGAAATTGCCCAGGAACGCCAGGTTGAACCCGAAGGAACCGGCGAAATCCGGGGTGGGCTTGCCGAGATAGGTGTCAAGGAGCCCGGAGCCGCAGTTGTGCGACGCCAGACCGCCGTTCGGCGTACCGAAGGTCTCGTTGCCGATCGCGAGCGGCTTGAAGCTGTTCGGATTGCGGGGCTTGCTGAAGTAATCGAGGGCCTGCTGGCGCGTGGGAGCTACGCACTCGCCGTTGACCGGCGCGAGGATGTTCAGCGGGATTTCCAGGTCAGCGACCCTTGCCCCGAAGAAGGCCCCGGGCGTGTAGCCCTCGGTCAGGAAGTTGCGGTAGCGCGGGTAGCTGCCGCCGGTCTTGAGGGGAGGAGCACCGCCCATGTCGGTGATCTCTTCCTTGAGGTAGGCGGTGTTGGCGAAGACGTTCAGCGAGAGACCCGGCCGCTGGACCAGGGCCCCGCGAACGCCGACCTCGAACCCGGACGCCTTTACCTGGCCGATGTTGTCGAGCTGGGTCTGCGTGAACCCGCCCGTCACCGGGAACTGGCGCGCCACCATGGCGTCGGTAACCGTCCGGTCCCAATACGTCGCTTCCACCGACCACAGGTCGTTGAAGAGCCCCAGATCGGCACCGAACTCCCACTCGGTCGACACTTCGGGCTTCAACTGGTCGTTGCCCAGGTTGGAGGGCTGGACGCCCGGACCCACCTCGGTACCCAGCGACGAGAAGGTCGTGAACTTGTCGAAGGCGCCCGGCTGCAGCCCGGAGGTGCCGTACGCGCCCTTGATGCGCAGCGAGGAGAAGGTCTCGCTCTCCCACATTTCGCTCGGCACGACCGCGAAGTTGGCCTTCGGATAGAAGGCGTAGTTGAACGCCTCACCGAACGCCGAGTTCGCGTCCCAGCGCGCGCCGACGGTCAGGAAGAGCCAGTTGTCCCACCCGACCTGGTCCTGCAGGTATCCGCCGATCTGCGTGACCCGGAGCCAGTTCTCGTAGGAAGACTCGGAACCGAGCGCCGACAGCGTCTCCAGACCCGGACCGGGGAAATCGCGTCCGCTGCCGCCCGCCGACTGCCGCTGCCGGAGGAAGCCCTGGCCACCGAAGAGGAACGTGTTCTCGATCCGGTCGGTGTTGAAGATGTAGGATCCCTTGACGTCCGCCGTGATCTCGCGGCTGCGGTCCTCGTTGACGTTCCTGCTGCCGTCCGGCGTCGAGCCCGAGAAGCCGTCCACGTTCCAGCGGTAGGGCCGGAAGGACACCGCGTCGTCGGAGGTGAAGTCGATGCCGAAGGTTCCGTCGAGGCGGAAGTTCTCGGTCGGCGTGAAGTTGATGTTGGTGGCACCCGCGAAGTGTTGCGAGTTCACGAAGTTCAACTGGTACGCGTTTTCGCGCAGCGTGGCGAACGCCGGCTGACCGTAGTAGTTGATCTGCCCCAGGTTCGGATCGGCGTTGGCGAGCCGCGGCTGCGACATGAGCGCGGACGAGAACACCCCGTAGATGTTGTTGGAGTTGTCGGGCGTGTGGTGCTCCATGTCCGAATAGAGCGTGGTGACGCCAATGCGGAGATTGTCGTTCGGGACCACCGTGAAGTTCGAATGGATCGAAGCCCGCCGGTTGGTGTCGTTCTCGGGCTCGACTCCCTCCACCGCCTCGAAGTTCCGCCCGGCGTCGTAGGGACCGTCCTCCCTGGCGAGGCGCGCCGAGGCGAAGTACTGGAAGACGCTGGAACCGCCCTGCACCGACCCGGAGTAGGTCTGGCCGAAACCGGTGGTGAGGAGCTCGGGGATGAGGTCGCGCTGGACCGGCTCCCATGGCGAGACCGACTGTCCCCAGCGCGTCGACATCCGGCTCACTGCATCGGCCAGCCTCTTGGCGTCACCGTCTCCGGTGCATCCGGGGCTGGCGCATACCCGCCCGGCGAAGTCCGCAACCGGCAGGATGCGGTTGGTCGGCACCGAGATCCCGGTCAGGTCGCTCTGGAAGGTGAAGCGCGGAGCGCCGACGTTGCCGCGCTTGGTGAAGATCTGGATCACGCCGTTGGAGGCCTCGGTTCCGTAGAGGGTCGCGGCGGCGGCGCCCTTCAGGATCTCGACCCGTTCGATGGACTCGGGAGGAATGTCGTCCAGGCGGGACGGGTTGCCCTGGCCGTTGAAGTTCTGCACGGCGGAGCGGTCCACCCTGATTCCGTCGACGTAGACGATGGGCTCGTTGAGCTGCGAGAGGGAGGCCGACCCGCGGATGCGGATGCGCGCGCCCTCGCCCGTGTAGCCCGAGGATGGAAGCGCCACCACGCCGGGCTCGCGGCCGGCGATGAGCTGGCTGAAGTCGGCGATGGGCGCGTTCTCGAGTTCGGCGGCATCGAGCGTGGCTATGGTGTGGCCGAGCTTGCGCTTCTCGGTGGCCACGCCGGTTCCGGTCACCACGATCTCGTCGAGAGCGAGCGCGGTCACGGCGATGGCGAAGTCCACGCTGGCCGTCTCGCCCGCCCCCACCGTCACTGTCTGCGAGGCCGAACGGTAGCCGACCAGCTCGACGGTGACCGTGTGCTCGCCTACGGGGGCGTTGAGCAGCAGAAACTGCCCGCTGGAGTTGGTGAGGGTCCCGATGCCGGCTCCCTCGACGTACACCTGGGCGGAGGCAAGGGCGCGACCGGAGCCTTCCTCCGTGACGCGGCCCGTGATGACTCCTCCCTGCTGGGCGCTCAGACCGGGCGCGAAGGCCAGGCTGACGGCCAGCAGGGAGAGCACGAAGGCGCCCCATACCCTACGTGTTGGACATTGGTTGTGTTTCATGCGCTGCTCCTCATGAGAAGTTGAATGTTGCCCCGGCACCCGGCATCCACCCCCGCCCGCGCGCACAATGCGCGGGTAAATATACTGTAATGATTCGGCCCGAATTACCAGTCCGGCGCCTCGCCGCCCGCCCTGGCGCGTACGGCCGGAGAGTGGCGGGCGGCTGGCCGTCGGCGTTGGCCGCTAACTAACGCCCCGGGTTCGGCTTGGGCCGGCGGGCGACACTGATGCGCGCGGCCGCCGCCTCCCGCCAGGCTTCGATGCGCGCGTGATCACCGCTTCTGAGCACCTCGGGCACCTCGTGGCCCCGGTACACGCGCGGCCGGGTATAGGAGGGCGCGCTCAGCCGGCGGCCGTCGTAAAACGAGTCCGAGGCCGCCGAATCGTGGTCGCCCAGCACCCCCGGCAGCAGCCGGACGATGGCGTCCGCGACCACGAGCGCGGCGGCTTCGCCACCGGACAGGACGTAGTCGCCGATGGAGATCTCCTCGTCGGCGAGGTGGTCGGCGACGCGCTGGTCGACGTCCTTGTAGTGGCCGCACAGGAGCGTCAGGGACGGCTCCAGGGAGAGGCGCACGGCGTCGCCGTGCGTGAAGAGCCGGCCGCGGGGGGAGAGCAGGATCACCCGGCCGGCCCGGTCGAGGGACTCCACCGCCTCGAAGAACGGCTCCGGCTTCATCACCATGCCGCCGCCGCCGCCGTAGGGCGCGTCGTCCACGGTGCGGTGGCGGTCGCGGGTGAAGTCGCGCAGGTCGACGACCCGGTATTCGACCAATCCGTGGCGGGCGGCGCGCCCGGGGATGCTGGTGGCCAGCGGAACCTCGAAGAACTCCGGGAAGATGGTCACGAGATGGAGCCGCAGGGAGGCGTTCGAACCTGTGTCGGCATTTGCCTCGGACGTCATCGGCCCCGCCTCCCTCAAAGATCCAGCAGCCCGTCCGGCAGATCCATGACCAGCCGCTTCCCTTCCCGGTCCAGCCGGCGCACCAGGTCGCGCGCGAACGGAATCAGCACGGTGCCGGATCCGCGCGCCACCCGCAGCAGATGCACCGGGTTGAGCTCGTAGACCTCGACCACCTCTCCGACCGTCTCTCCGTCCCCGGATTCCACGCGCGTGCCCAGCAGCTCGTGGTAGAAGATCTCGCCTTCCTCGAGCGGGCTCACCTCGGCGAGCGGCCGCAGGACGTAACGGCCCGCCAGCCATTCGGCCTGGGTCCGGGAGTCGATGCCCTCCAGCCGGATCAGAAAGCCGCGCTTGAAGGGGCGGACCGCCCGGACGCGGACTTCGGCGAACGCGGGATCCGGCTTCTCCCCGGCTTCGTCCGCCAGATGCAACTCCGCACCGGCGGCGAACGCTTCGCCCGGATCGGCCGTCAGCGGCCAGAGAAAGAGCTCGCCTTTGGTGCCGTGCGCCTTGTTGAGGTGCCCGACGACCAGGTGCGAAGGACGGGCGGAGTCCATTCGGGACCCCGGGACTACCCGGATTCGCCGCTCTTGCCAGCCTCGGCTTCCGCTCGAGCCGCGGCCCTGGCCGCCGCCTCCGCCCTGGCTTCCGCCTCCAGCTTCGCCTGCGCGTCCGCTTCCGCCTGGCGCCGCTGCGTCAGCTGCTCCGAGCGGCGGGCCTTCTCGGCGGCCGCATCCACCTCGCCCACGGCCACGCTCGCGTCTCCTCCCTTGCGGGCCTTGTTCAGCAGCGACCTGACGGTGGCCGACGGCTGCGCCCCCCGGCCCAGCCAGTAGTCGGCGCGCTCCAGGTCGACGACCACGCGAGCAGGCGTGGAAAGTGGCTTGTAGTAGCCGATGGTCTCGACGAAGCGCCCGTCCCGCGGCGAGTCGCCGTCCGCCACCACCACGCGGTAGTGGGGCGCCTTCTTCCGGCCCATTCTGCGAAGTCGAATTCGTACCGACATGTGTCTCCTCGGGTTCGTGCCTGCCTTCCGCCTCTCCCCGGGCGGTCAGCGCAACTGGTTGAGCGGGGGCGCCATCCCCCGCATCTGCTTCATCAACTTCTGCATTTCCCTGAACTGCTTCAACAGGCGGTTGACCTCCGACACCGGCCGGCCGCTCCCCCGGGCGATGCGGATCCGGCGCGAGCGGTTGAGCAGCCGAGGCTCGCGCCGCTCCGCGGGAGTCATCGAGAGAATGATGGCCTCCACGTGCCTGATCTTCCTGGGATCGACGTTCCCGATGGGCAGCTTGCGCCGCATCCCGGGGATCATCTTCATGATCTGTTCCAGCGGGCCCATCGCCTGCACCTGGCGGAGCGCGACCAGGAATTCCTCGAGGGTGAAGCGCCCCTTGCGCAGGACGTTCTCCTCGATCTTCGCCTGGGCCTCGGCGTCGATGGAGCGCTGCGCCCGCTCCACCAGCCCCACCACGTCGCCCATCTGCAGGATGCGCCCAGCCAGCCGGCCGGGGTCCATCCGCTCCAGGTCGTCGAGGCCCTCGCCCGTCCCCACGAACTTGATCGGCCTGCCCGTGACCCCGCGGATCGAGAGCGCCGCCCCGCCGCGCGCGTCGCCGTCGAGCTTGGTGAGCACGATCCCGGTGAGGCCCAGCACCCGGTCGAAGCCCCGGGCGATGTTCACCGCCTCCTGCCCGGTCATGGCGTCGGCCACCAGCAGCACCTCGGTGGGCGCCAGCTTCTTCTGCAGGCGTCCGATCTCGGCCATCATCGGCTCGTCGATCTGCAGGCGGCCCGCGGTGTCGACCACGATCACGTCGCACCCGCGCCGGCGCGCATCCCCGACCGCGGCCCGCGCCACCGCCACGGGGTCGTCCCCGCGCCCGCCCACGTGCACCGGCACGTCCGCGCGCTCGCACAGGGTGACGAGCTGCTCCCCCGCCGCCGGCCGGTACACGTCGCAACCCGCCAGCATGGGACGGCGCCCCTCCCGGGCGATCAGGCGTGCCAGCTTCACCGCGGTGGTGGTCTTCCCGGAGCCCTGCAGGCCGGCCATGAGGATTACGGTGGGCGGCTTGCGCGCCCAGGTCAGCTCGGCGACGTCCTCGCCCAGCAGCCCCGCCAGCTCGTCGTGCACGATCTTGACGACCTGCTGCCCCGGAGAGATCGAGCGGATGACCCCCTCGCCGGTCGCCCGCTTCTCGACCCGCTTCAGAAAGTCGCGGGTGACCTTGAAGTTGACGTCCGCCTCGAGCAGGGCGCGGCGCACCTCGCGCAACCCCCTGCGGATCATGGGTTCGGTGAGGATGCCCCGCTGCCGGAAGCGCCCGAGGGCCTTGTCCAGCCTCTTGCCCAGGCGATCGAACATGATCAGAGGTGGATGATCTGCTCGCGCCGGGATCCGACCGAGACGATCTCGATGGGCACGCCGGTCAGCTCCTGCAGGCGGTCGAGGTAGCTGCGCGCCTCCACCGGCAGGTCGGCGATGTCGCGGGCCTCGGTGGTGGGCGCCCGCCAGCCCGGGTGGCGCTCCAGCACGGGCTCCACCCGGGAGAGCGACCAGGTGTCCGCGGGAAACTCGGTCGAGATGTCGCCGTCCACGCGGTACCCGGTCGCGACCTGGATCTCGTCCAGGGAGTCCAGCACGTCCAGCTTGGTCACCGCCAGGCTGGTGAGACCGTTCACGCGCGCGGCGTAGCGCGCCTGCACCGCGTCGAACCAGCCGCAGCGCCGCGGCCGCCCGGTGGTCGCCCCGAACTCCCCGCCCAGCTCCCGCACGCGCTCGCCCATCTCCTCGTCGAACTCGGTCGGCAGGGGGCCGTTGCCCACCCGCGTCGTGTACGCCTTGACCACGCCCAGAACCGCGCTGATGGCGGTCGGGCCTATCCCCAGCCCGGTGGCGGCCGCGGCCGCGGTGGTGTTGGAGGAGGTCACGAAGGGGTAGGTGCCGTGGTCGAGGTCGAGCGCGGTCCCCTGCGCCCCCTCCATCAGCACCGAGCGTCCGGCTGCGAGCGCGTCCACGATCTCGCGGCCGGTGTCGGTGGCCAGCGGGAGGGTGCGGCCCGCCAGTGCGAGCGCCGCCCACACCCGGGCCTCGAGTTCCGTGGCCGCGAACCGGCCGACCTCCAGCTCCGCCAGTGCATCCCCCATGGCGCGCTCCACCAGCCGCTCCAGGCGCGAGGCATTGGCCAGGTCGGTGACGCGCACGCCGCGCCGCCCGGACTTGGACACGTACGCCGGCCCGATGCCCTGTCCGGTGGTGCCGATCTTCTCGCGCGCGCGCACCTCTGCCGCATGGTCGAGCGCACGATGGTAGGGAAGCAGCAGGTGCGCGCGCTGGCTGATCCCGATCCGCCCCTCCAGCTCGATGCCGCGCTCCACCAGGGCATCGTATTCCGCGAAGAACTTGGGCAGATCGAGGACCACGCCGTTGCCGAGCAGGCAACGCTTGCCCGGATGGAGGATGCCCGAGGGGATCTGGTGCAGGATGAACTCGTCGCCGTGCACATGAACCGTATGGCCGGCGTTGGCGCCGCCCTGATAGCGGGCGACGATGTCGGCCGACTCCGCGAGCACGTCGACGATCTTGCCCTTGCCCTCGTCGCCCCACTGGCAGCCCACCACGACCGTGCAGCGGCCTCGTGCAGTGTTCTCAGGCAAGGTCAGGCTCCTTCGGAGTTCCGGATGGCGAAGCGCTGTGCCCGGGCGGCGCGCCCACCCATCGGCAGGCGGGTGCCTTCGGGGCTTTCCATCGGCGGACGGAGGGTGAGGCGGCTCGGGCCGGTGCTCATGCGGAGGCGGAAGCGGAGAGCGCGCGCTCGGGCCGCAGCAGCCCGGCCCGGCGCAGGACGGCCTCCACCTCACCGACCTTCCCGGCCGGGAACGGCCTGAGCGGCGGGCGGGGCGTCCCTCCGTGGCCTCCCAGCAGATCCATCGCGGCCTTGACCCCCGGCACCCCGAATCCCGCCACCAGCTTCTTGTGGACGGGCGCGACCCGCTCCTGCAGCCGGCCGGCCTCGCTGGTGCGTCCCTCCCCGAAGCGCTCGAAGATCCCTGCGCTCTCGGCGGGGGCGAGGTTGGCGACGCCCAGGATCCCGCCCGCCGCGCCCAGCTCGAGCGCGGCATACAGCCCCGCGCCGTTGCCCACGATCACCGCGAAGTCGCGCTTCGTGCAGTCCAGCAGCTCGGCGACCTTTTCCAGGCTGCCCCTGGAGTCCTTGATCCCGACGATGTTGGGATGCCGGGAAAGTTCGGCCACCAGCCCGGAGGGAAAGTCGAGGGTGCTGAAGCGCAGCGGCGCCTGGTAGATGAGGACCGGCACCGGGGAGGCGTCGGCGACCGCGGTGTAGTGGTCGCGCACCGCTTCCGGGGTCATCGCGCCCAGATAGTACGCCGGCGGCTGCACCAGCACGGCATCGGCGCCGGCATCGGCCGCTTCCCGGCCGAGCCGGATGGTGCCGCGCGTGGATTCCACCCCGGTCCCCGCGATCAGCAGGCGGTCGTCGGTCATGACGCCCGCGGTCGCCTCGATGAGCCGCCTGCGCTCCCCGCGGCTGAGCAGCACCGCCTCTCCGGTGGATCCCGCGATGACGATTCCGTGCACGGGATGCGCCAGCCAGCTCCTCAGGTTGGCCCGCATCGCGACGATGTCGACGTCTCCGGTCACGGGATCGAAGGGCGTAACCGCAGGGATGAAGACTCCGGCCAGGTTCATGACTCCACCTCCTCCGTCAATGCTCGGGCTTTGCGCTGCCAGTCGAGCCCCATGCGCGACCGGACTTCCGCCATGGTCTCCCGGGCGATGGCTCCGGCTCTCCGTGCTCCATCGTCGAGAATCCGGAGCACCTCCTCAGGGTGCGCGCGATAGTGCGCGGCCACCTCCCGCATCGGGGCGAAGGCCTCGTCGATCTCCTCGGCCAGCATGCCCTTGCACTGGACGCACCCGCGCTGCGCCGTCCGGCACTGGTGTGCGATGTCGTCGAGCCGCTCGCCGTCCGCAAAATGTTCGTGCAGCGAATAGACGTTGCAGACCTCAGGGCGCCCGGGATCGGTCTTGCGGATGCGCGCGGGGTCGGTCACTGCGGTGCGCACGCGCTTGCGGATCTCGTCGGGTTCGTCGAGGATGCCGACCGTGTTGCCGAGCGACTTGCTCATCTTGGACCGGCCATCCAGCCCCACGATGCGGCCCGCGCGCGGAATGTAGGGCTGCGGCTCCGGAAGGTACTTGCCGAAGCGGGCGTTCCATTTGCGCGCGATGTCCCGGGTCAGCTCGAGGTGCTGGCGCTGGTCCTCCCCCACGGGCACCACGTCGGCGCGGTAGATGAGGATGTCCGCCGCCTGCAGCACGGGGTAGTTGAGGAGACCGACCGGCACCGACTCCATGCGCTCGGATTTCTCCTTGAACTGGATCATGCGCTCCAGGTCGCCGATGGGCGCCACCGAGTTGAAGAGCCAGCTCAGCTCGGTGTGCTCGGGGACATCGGACTGCACGAAGATGATGGAGCGCTCGGGATCGAGGCCCGAGGCCAGAAAGCTGATCGCGAGATCGAAGACCGCCCCGGGGAGCGCTCCGGGCTCGTAGGGGCCCGTGATGGCGTGCTGGTCCACGATGCAGTAGATGCAGTCGTAGTCTTCCTGCATGGCCGCCCACTGGCGCAGCGCACCCAGGTAGTTGCCGAGGTGGGCTTCGCCGCTGGGCTGCATTCCGCTGAAGACGCGCGATCCCGGCGGGGGCCGGGTGCTGGCATGGGTCATGCGCGAGTTCGTTTCGGGTGACGGGCGCCGGCGGAACCGGGAATCGAGGACGCGCTCCCGCGCGCGCGGGAACAGAGAAACGTCGCCACCAAGTTAGCATCCCGCGGGATGCCATCAAACATGGTAGTACGTGGGCAGCCGTCGCGGCGGAATCGAGCGCACGAAAAACGGACCCGGCCGAAGCCGGATCCGATTCGGTCCTGCGGTTGCGAGGCGCCGCGGCCCGGCGCGCCTCCGCCCTGCGGAAGGTCAGGCGCGCGCCTTCACCTCGATCCTGCGGGCGCGGGTCTCCGGCGCCTTGGGGACGCTGACCTTGAGCACCCCGTTGCCGAAGTCGGCGTCGATGCCCTCGACGTCCACCTTGCGCGGCAGGGTGAAGGAGCGGCTGAAGCTTCCCGTGATCCGCTCGGAGATGTGCATGTGGCGCTCGGCATCCTTCTCCTCGCGCTCCTCATGCTTCTCGCCGCGGATCGTGAGCACGTTCTCCTCGACCTGGATCTCGACGTCGTCGGGCGACACGCCCGGGAGTTCCGTGGTCACGAGGATCGAGTCCGCCGTCTCCGCGACGTTGACCGGCGGGACCCAGTCCGTGTTGATGAAGGCCCCGAAGGGGAAGGCCGAGCCGCCCGGAAAGGCGGAGTTGAAGGCCCGCAGCACCTGCGAGGGCGAGAGCGAACGATACTTGGCGATGGTCGTCATGTGTTTCCTCCATTGAGTCTCTTGTGACCGAATTCGCGTTGCCGGGCTTCCTGATGCCCGAACCGGTATGCGCGTTCGGGCTTGGACAGGGCAGGGAGCGTGCCACTTGCAAGTCTGACAAAATGTCATACAGCAACAGGTTACGGGCGTTGTGCATGCCAGAATGGCAGAGCGCGGGAGATAGGGCGAGACGACGAGTCTGCCATTTTGTCAGGTCGTCGGAGGCGCGGGATGCAGCCCGGGGTCAGGAAGCCCGCCGCCGACCCTGTCCGGCCCGGTTGGCGACCCGCCCGGCGGCCGCCACCAGGTCGGTCATGAGGCCGGCCGCCGTGACTTCGGGCCCGGCTCCTGGGCCCTGAATCACGATGGGGTGATCGGCGTACCATCGGGAGCGGATGACGAGGAGGTTCTCGGTTCCGCGGGTTCGCGCGACGGGCTGCTCCGCGGGCACCACCTCGAGGCGGACGGAGGCCGCGCCCGGCGCCACCCGCGCCCGGCAGACGAGCCGCCCCCCTTGCGCCGCCGCCGCCCGGGCCCGCTCCGCCATTTCGGCGTCGAGCCCGGAGAGCCGCTTGATGAACTCCCCGACCGGGCCGGGACGGAGGAGGCGCTCCGGGAGAATCGGTTCGACCTCCACATCGGAGGGTTCCATGCGCATCCCCGCCGTCCGCGCGAGGATGACGAGTTTTCGGACTACGTCCCTGAGGCCCAGGTCCTCCCTCGGATCCGGCTCGGAGATCCCCCTCTGCCGGGCTTCCTCAACTGCCGAGCTGAACCGGCGCCCTCGGTGCAGTTCGTCCATCAGGAAGGTGAGGGTGCCCGACAGCGTCCCGTCGAGTGAGGTGACGGCGTCGCCGCTCCGCGCGAGCTCGGCGATGCTCCGCACCATCGGCAGGCCGGCCCCGACGGTCGTCCCGTGGTGGAGGCCGCCCCCGCGCGCGGCGAGGCGCATGAGCGTTGCATGCTCCTCGATCGGCCCGGAGAGAGGAATCTTGTTCGCCGTGACCACGGCGGCGCCGGCCCGGAGGTACTCCGCGTACCTCGCCGAGACGGCCGCGCTCGCGGTGCAGTCGACGACGACCAGCGGGTCGCCCGTCCAGACGGCCTCGAAGGCCCGGGCGGGGTCGCCGCAGCCCTCTTCCAGGTGCGCGCGCCATCCGCCTGCCACCAGGCCCTCGAGGTCGGTTGCGGCCTTCCGGCTGTCCGAGATCCCGACCAGGACGGGCTGGATCCCGTGCGGCCGCATCGCGTCATCCCCATTTGCCGCGAGTTGGTCGAGGAAGGCTCCGCCGACGCCCCCCGTCCCCAGGACCAGGATGCGGACGGGCTCGAGTTCGTCCGGCGGGCTGAAGAAGGCGCGGTGGACGGTGCGGAGCGCGACGCCCTCCTGCCCTGCGTTCACGACCCATGAGATGTTGCGCTCGGAGGATCCCTGGGCGATGGCATGCACATTGACCCTCGCGGCTCCCAGGGCCGAGAAGAGTTTCCCGGACACGCCGGGCGTGTACCGCATGCCCTCTCCCACGACCGCGAGAATCGAAAACCCCTGTTCGACGGTCGGGTCGCGCACGAGCCGCGACTCCCGCTCCCTCCGGAACTCGGCCCCCAGAGCGGCCCGCGCCCGCTCCGCGTCGGCACCCCTGACCGCGAGGGACAAGGCGTGCGCGCCCGAGTCCTGCGTGAAGAGAAGCGAATCCACGTCGGCGACCCGGAGCGCACGGAAGATCCGTTGCGAGGCCTCCGTAACGCCGACCGTCTCGACCCCGGCGAGCCGGATCAGCGCCACGTCCCTGGTCGCGGAAATCCCGCGCACCGGCCGAAGGGGGTCCCGCTGAACCGAAGTCACGACCAGCGTCCCCGGGAGGGAAGGATCGAGGGTGCTGCGGATCCTCAGCCGGATCCCGGCGCTCCGGGCAGGCTCCACCGCCGGAGGGCAGATCACCTGCGCGCCGAAGTGGGCGAGCTCGAGGAGCTCCGCGTAGGTGATCTCGCGCGCCGGGGCGGCTTCGGGCACGGCCCGCGGATCCGCGGTGAGCACCCCGTCCACGTCCGTCCAGATCTCGACCTCCGCCGCGCCCAGCATCGAGCCGAGAAGGGTGGCCGTGTAGTCGGACGCGCCCCGGCCCAGGGTGGTCGTCTCCCCTTTCGCCGTCGAGGCGATGAACCCGGTGACGACCGGGATTCCGGCGTCTCCGGGAAGCCGCGCGCGCACCAGCTCCCGCGACCTCTGCCGATCCACCCGCGCCGCGCCGAAGCGGGTGTCGGTGCGGAGAAGCTCCCTTGCGTCCACGTCGACGGCGGCGATCCCGTGGGAGCGCATGCAGGCGGCGACGAGCATCGAGGAGAGGAGTTCGCCGAAGGAGAGCATCCAGTCGCGCGTCCTGAGGGTGCACTCGCCGAGAAGCTGGACTCCGCGTGCGAGGCGCCCGAGGTCCTCCATCGCCGCATCGAGGCGAAGGGCGAGGCCCGGCGCTTCGTCGGCCGGAGCGAGCGCGTGGAGGAGCTCCCGGTGCGTCTCCGCGATCTCCCGCGTCACCGACGCGTGTCCAGCGTCCCCCCGTCCCGCAAGTTCGGCGACCTCGACCAGCCGGTCCGTCGTTCCGTGCACCGCGGAGACGACCACCACAGGGGTGGAGTCGGCCCGGGCATCGGCGACGAGGGCGACGACGCGCCGGATGCGCGCGGCGCTTCCGACCGAGGTCCCCCCGAACTTCATCACGCGAATCGGAGGCGCAACCGGACGGTGTGCGTCGGGAGGAGCGAGCGCGGGAGTGGAGGTCACGAGGCCCGAAGAGGAAGGTGCGGCCGCTCCAACCGCGAATCCCGCCCGGCGGGGGAAGCCCCGGCGGACGGGCAATACGGTTTGATCATGGCGGGAATAGACCGCTACCGGGTGAGCAGGTCAAGCTTCCGCGGGGGCTGCTCGAGGGTGGACCGCGCGGAGGGGGATCCGGGGCTGCGGACCCGGACTCGGCGCATTCCGATTCTGTCGGTCGGAGAGGGGGATCCGGTGATCAGTCCCCCCGCACCCGCTCCAGGAACTCCTCGGCGGTCTCACATTCGATCACCGCGTCGGCGATGGGTGCGATATCGTCCGGATCGGAGATGTGATCGAGTATGGCGCGGAGCTGTTCGGAGGTGCCGGGACCGAACTTGCGGGTGACCATCCGGTGAACCAGCTCGCGCTCGCGCTCGATCGATGCTTGCCGCTCCCGCGCTATGCCTCTCGCGACGCCCTTCTCCAGCTTCTCCATCCATTGCCGGTCGTACTCCTTGCCCCACTCCCGGGCCCGTTCCAACAGCGTCATCGCTCCTTTCTCCTCTTCCATGACCTTGCGTTCAAGTTCCCTGCCAGCTTCACCGAACCGCCGTGCCACCGCCAAGCCGATCCATTTTCGGAAGGCCCCGGTCAATTCCGGTTCCCCAATGGTGTCCAGCCAGGCCCACAGCGGGCCGAGCAGTTCCTCAAGCAGGTCCGCCGTGGGAGCCTGCTCGCACCTTGCAATCATCGCGAGCACGTTGCTCGGCGGAAGCGAGGCCGGGTCCTCCGACTGGATCTCAATGAGAAGATACCGGTGGCGGGGACGGTACCCAAGCAGTTCGCCGGGCACCGGCCCGAACAGATCGCCGATGTCCGTTGGCGCGGTCCAACGCCGTTCTCCGTTGTAGATGACGATGGGCAGCACAAAGGGGTATTCGCCGCGCGGTCCCAGATCCTCCTTGCCGAGCCGCATCCAGATGGTGGTCGTGTAGTCCGACATTCGCAGGGCCATCCGGCGGTCGATCGTGGATTGGAACTCCAGCAGGATCAGGATGTAGGCCCAGCCGCCCTGGGTGGTTTCGATGCGCCAGAGCATGTCAGTGTGCCGCTGGCTGAGGTGCTCGGTGACGAAGCTGGCGGGCATGCGTTCCAGGGTGGTGAAGTCGAGGTGTCGGCTGAGGTCACCGGCCACCGCGCGCAGTGTGTCGGCGATGGTGCGCGGGTGGGTGAAGAAGTTCTTGTAGGACGCGTCGTGCTTCGGTCGGGTGGGTGGCTCGCGCTTACCTGGCATGGTGGGCGGGTCCCCGGCAGGAAAGGGCGGCGAAGGGTGGCATCGGGGCCGCGACGCCGGACCTTCGGTCTTCTGCGGGGAACGATCGCCGGGGGCGGCGGGCGGAAGAATGGCGGGATGGGACGACCCTTTCTGCGGTCCTGGACCGACCCGGACGCCTATCCCGAGAGTCCGTAGTCCGTGGGTACCTCGGGCACCGCTTCAATGGAGTCAGCCGAAGGAGCGGCGTCCGCAGGTAACCGGGTACCGCCAGAGCAGGGCGGATCCGGGCGAGGTACGGGGAAGAGTCTGCCCAAATGGCAGGATGCGGGTGTCGTGGGTGGTCAGTCCAGGAGGGTGATCGCCAGGCGGGCGGCGCCGCGCTCGGGGGTGACGGTGCGCGGCAGCAGACGGCCGCCGGCCGAGGCGACGAGGTGCTCCAGATCGTCGCGCAACGGGCCGTCCGGGGCGATGAGGCCGCCGGCGAGAGCGACGGGAGGTGGGGTGTCTGACGCGGACGGGAAGAGTTGGCGGATGGCGGCGGAGAGTTGATCGCCGAGGGCGTCCAGGGCGCGCCGGACGATGGTCTGCGCGGCGGCGTCGCCGGAGCGGGCGGTGCGGATCGCGAGGGGCGCGAGGGCGGCGATGTCGGCCTTGGCGGCGGATTCGGCCCAGGCGGGCAGGTCGCGTGGGCGGGCGAGGCCCAGGTGGTCGAGGACGGCGGCGGTGAGGGCGGTCGGGGGGGCGCGGCCGTCGGCGGCGCGCGCGACCGCCCGCAGGGCCGACACACCGACGTGGTAGCCGCTTCCTTCGTCGCCCATCACCCCGCCCCAACCGCCGACCTGCAGGCGGCGGCCGTCTTGCGCAGCCCCCAGCACGACCGAGCCGGTGCCGGCCACCACCACCACGCCCGGGCCGGCCCCGAAGGCGTCGTGGAAGGCCGCCTGCACGTCCGTGCCGACTCGCACGGTGCGGGCGATCTGTTCGTCCCGCAGGGCCGCTTCCAGGTCGCGGCGCACGCTCGGTCGGCCGGCGCCGGCCAGGCCGGCCCACAGGGCGGGGAGCGGGAGGGCGGCCCCGGCCGCGGCGGCGGCGCGACGCACGGTGTCGGCGACCACGCGGGCGGCGGCGGCGGGGTGGTCGGGGCGCACCAGGGCGGCGGGGCCTTCCGCCCGGCCGGCGGTCGTGCCGTCGCGGGCGAGCAGCAGGACGCCGGTGCGGGTGCCGCCCCCGTCGACGCCCGCGACCAGGGGGGCTGTCACGGGGGTGGATCGATGGCTGGGGTTCGCATCAGGCGCTGTCGGCTGTCCGCGCCCTGCCCAGCGCCATCCCCACCGCCGCGGTGATCGCCGTCCCGATGAGCACGAACCAGGGCCACGCCACGCGGTCCGGCGCGAGGATCCAGATGGCCGTAACCGCGCCGATGCCGGTCACCATGCCCGCCGCCGTTCCCCCCGCAGTGGCGCGGCGCGACAACACCCCCAGCGCGAAGGCCCCCAGCAGCCCGCCGTACACCAGGGAGGCGACGGCCAGGGCAACCTCCACCGCGCTGGTGCCCGTGCTCAGCGGGATGAAGAGGATCGCGCCTCCGACCAGCAACCCGGCCCACATCAGGGTGAAGAGCTTGCCGGCCCGCAGGATGCGCGCGTCGTCGTCGATGCCGCGGGCGGGGGCCCAGAAGTCGTAGGCGGAGGAGGACGCCAGCGAGTTGATGGAGGAGGAGAGCGACGACATCGCCGCCGCGAACACGCCCGCGATCAGAAGTCCGGTCACGCCGGCGGGAAGCTCCTCGACGATGAAGCGCGCGAAGATCTCGTCGGAGGCGTCGAAGGCGCGGTTCTCGTAGAAGGCCCAGAGGCCGAGCCCCACCAGCAGGAAGACGGCGAACTGGCCGACGACCGCCACGCCGCTCCCGATGAGCGCCCTGCGGCTGGCCGCCAGGTCCTTGCAGGTGAGCAGCCGCTGCACGATGAGCTGGTCGGTGCCGTGGGACGCCATCGCCAGGAACCCGCCGCCCAGCAGTCCCGCCCACAGGGTGTAGGGCACCGAGAAGTCGAGCGAGAGGTCCACGATGCTGAGCTTGCCCGCCGCTCCCGCCTGGGCCAGGATCGCCCCCCATCCCCCATCGACTAGACCCTGCAGGACCACGACCGCGATGGCCGCCCCCACCAGGTAGAGCGCCATCTGCACGGCATCCACCCAGACGACCGCCTTGATGCCGCCGAAGTAGGTGTAGACCACCGTGAGCGCCCCGATCACCAGGATGGAGAGCGGGTAGGGCCAGTCGGTGACCAGCGCGAGCGGGATCGCGGTGGCGAAGAGGCGCACGGAGTCGGCGAGGAGCCGGGTGACCATGAAGATCGCCGAGGTGAGGCGCCGCACCCCGCTGCCGAAGCGGGCGCCCAGGAGGGCGTAGGCTGTCTTGAGCTCGCCGCGGTAGTATGCGGGCAGCAGCAGGGAGGCGACCACCACCCGGCCGGCCAGGTATCCGAAGGTGAGCTGCAGGAAGCCCAGGGTGCCCAGGTACGCGACCCCGGGGATGGAGAGAAACGTCAGCGTGCTGGTCTCGGTGGCCACCACCGACAGGAGCACCGCCCCCCAGGGCAGCCTGCGGTTCCCCAGGAAATAGTCCGCCCCGCCCCGCTGGCGGCGGCCCAGCCAGGCGCCCCAGGCGGTGGTGGCGGCCAGGTAGGCCACCAGCACGGCCAGGTCGAAGCCTCCGAAGCCGTTCATGCGCCGGTTGCGCCACGGGTGCGATGTGCGCGCGGGTGCCCGATCCAGGCTGGCGAGGCCGCCATGCACAAGGGGCCGACAACGGGCCCGTCGCGGAGGATCACGACGGCGGCCGGGGCTCGATTTCGAGGTCGGTTACGGCCTGGGCGGCGAGGTCGTGGATATCCCGCCGCAGCGGGACGTGCCGGGTGTTCTCGCGGGTGGGGTTGACCCGGTTGAGGAGCAACACTACGGCCAGGTCGAGTTCGGGGTCGATCCACACCGACGGCCCGGTGAAGCCGGTGTGGCCGAAGGCGCGCCCGGTGAAGAAGCGGCCCGCCGACGAGTTGCCGGATGGCGTGTCCCAGCCGG
Source organism: Longimicrobiales bacterium (assembly GCA_965202805.1). Classification (GTDB taxonomy): domain Bacteria; phylum Gemmatimonadota; class Gemmatimonadetes; order Longimicrobiales; family Gaopeijiaceae; genus BD2-11. The sequence goes on along the minus strand of OZ241869.1, from coordinate 3,624,917 downwards.
TGGCGCGGCTGGCGCCGGCGTCGTGGCGGGCGGTGAAGCCGTCCACCGTGGAAGGCTCGACGACGCGCACCGTCCCGGGCCGGAACGCGCTGCAGGGCGTGGCCGACGTTCCGTCGCAGGGGCCGGCGCGGCCTCCGTCCAGCATCATGGCGGCGAAGACGGCGATGTCGCGCGCGGAGGAGAAGAGGCCGGCGTGGCCGGCCACGCCCCCCACCGCCCAGGCGTTCTCGTCGTGGACCACGCCGCGCACGTGGACGCCCCGGTAGTCGGCGTCGATTTCGGTGGGGGCCACACGCCCGTGCAGCGCCGAGTCGGGCCGGAAGCCGGTGTCCTGCATCCCGAGCGGGTCCCAGACGCGCGCGCCCAGGAAGAGGTCCAGGGGTTCGCCGGTGATCTCCTCGATCGCCCACGCCACCGTCATCATGCCGATGTCGGAATACACGGTGCTGTCGCCGGGCGCGTAGTCGAGAGGCAGAGCGGCGATGGCCTGCTGGTAGGCCTCTACGCCCTCCATCTCCAGGAAGAAGCGGCGGAAGGGAGGCAGCCCGCCCCGGTGCAGCAGCAACTGGCGCACGGTGACCGCCTCCTTGCGCGGGTCGCCCGCCGACCACCACGGGAGGTAACGGACCACGGGAGCGTCCAGGTCGAGGCGGCCCTCGTCGACCAGGATCATCGCGGCCGTGGTGGTGGCCATCACCTTGGTGACCGAGGCCATGTCGTAGATGGAGGACGGGGTGGCGGGGACGGAGTCGGGGTCCCAGTCCAGGCGGCCGTAGCCGCGCAGGCGCACCAGTTGGCCGTGGCGCACCACCGCAAGCGCGGCGCCCGGGCTGGCCGAGTCGGCGATGGCCTCGAGGATGCGGCGGTCGAGCGCCTGCAGGACGGCTTCCGACATCCCCGCGGCGGCGGCATCGCCTTCCAGCGGGGAGATCTGCCCTTGCGCTTCCTGGCCGTCATCCGCGGCGCGCGCTGCGGTCACGAACTCGAGCGGCTGCACGACCCACGAGGGCACGGCCATCACGGCCTCGCGGACCGCCGCCGGTTCGGGCAGCGCCTCCCGGCGGAGCCCGTCGCCCGCCGCGTGATCGGGAGGAATGCTGATGGGAAGCGTCCCGGAGATCTCCGCCGCCCCCATGAGCGCGAAGGCGCCGGCGCGCTGCGAGACCTCGTGGCTGCCCCAGGCGATGAGGTAGCTGCCCAGGTCCTCGAAGGCGCTCAGCGAGTAGGGGTTGCCGAAGGAAGAGACCACCAGCGCGCCGCGCGCGGAGAGCTCGCGCACCATGTCGCGCAGCGCATCCGGGACCGCCACCGAGCCCGCCCCTGCGAACGGGGGCACGTACACGTTCAGGAGCACCACGTCCGCATCGCGCGCGGCCGTCTGGACCGCCTGGTACGCCGCCGGATCCGATCCCTCGTCGAGGCGCAGGCTCCGGAAGCTGTCCGCGAAGTGCGCGGCCACCCGGTCGAACTCGCGTCCGGCGACCAGGTTCTGGTCGCGGGCCCAGGTGACGCTCACCACCCGGCCGCGGGATCCCGCGGGGAGCGGCACCAGGCCGTCGCGGTCGCGCACCAGGGTGACCGAACGCTCGGCGGCGAGGTCGGCGAAGGTCAGGTGCCGGGCCGAACCCGCCACGTCGGCGACGGCCGCCATGTCGACGGTGCGGCGCTCGTGGAGTCCCACGCGCGCCTTGGCGGCCAGCAGCAGGCGAACCGAGCGGTCGATGCGTTGGCGCGCCATCCGGCCCGTGCGCACCGCGACCTCCACCGCGTCGATGGCCTCGCCCACATCCTCGGGTGCGAGGAGCACGTCGGAGCCCGCTTCCAGCGCCAGCACCGCCGCCTCTCCGGCGCCGTATCCGCGCGAGATGGCGCCCATCCGCAGGGCATCGGTGAAGACCAGGCCGTCGAACGCCATGTCCTCGCGCAGGAGTTCGGTCAGGAAGTAGGGCGAGAGCGTCGCCGGAACGTCGTCGCCCAGGATGGCGGGCACCGCGACGTGGGCGGTCATCACCGCGTCCACGCCGGCGGACACGGCACGCCGGAACGGCACCAGCTCCATCGCCTCAAGGCGGCCCTTGTCCGCGGTCACCACCGGAAGCTCGATGTGCGAGTCGGTGCGGGTGTCGCCGTGACCCGGAAAGTGCTTGGCGGTGGTGAGCACGCCCCCGGCGCGCGCACCCTCGATGTACGCCGCTCCGAGCTCCGCCACCGCCTCCGGGTCCTCGCCGAAGGCTCGGGTGTTGATGATGGGGTTCTCGGGATTGGAATTGACGTCGAGGACCGGGGCGAAGTTCAGGTGGACGCCGAGCGCCCGCGCCTCCACCGCCGTGATGCGCCCGTACTCGTACGCGAACGCCGGGTCGCCGATGGCGCCGAAGGCCATCGTGGGCGGAAAGCTGGTGCCTCCGCCCTGCGGGAGCAGCGTGGGAAGGGCGTAGGAGTGGTTGACCCGCATCCCCGGCCCCCCGTTCTCGAAGTCCGCGGTCACCAGCAGCGGGACGCGGGCCGCGTTCTGGAGGCGGTTCAGGAGCGAGGCGTAGGAGTGGGGCGAGCCGATCGAGATGACGACGCCTCCGATGCCCTCCTCCGCCACCCATCGCTCCAGCGTGCGGAAGCTGGCGTCGCTCGACGAGGCGTAGGCGCCGGGGATCCAGGGAACCACGAGTTGCGCGATGCGCTCGCGCAGGGACAGCGAAGCGAGCGTCTCATCCACCCATGTACTCGCCCGGGCATCGAGCTCATCGTAATACGCCGCCTCGAAGGACCCTTCGGCTCCGCCGGAACCCGGAGCGGCGCTATCGCAGGCTCCCGAGGCGGCGAGCAGGAGGACCGACAACGCCGGCGCCGGCCACCGGACGGCCATTCCGGCCCGCTTGGCGTGTCTCACGTCGCGCTACCTCCTTCTCTGGGGCAGCTGGATCCCGTCTCCGATATCGAAGAAGGGGGGCAGGCGGGTGGGTGTGCGCCCGCGGATGGGGATTTCGCCGAAGAGTGCTCGCGCCGCGGCGATCTGGCTGACCTCCGCTGCGCTCCAGGCCAGCATGTACGCCTGGGCTTCGGGAAGGTCGGAGAGCAGATACGGGTTGCCGAAGGAGATGACGACGTGCGGCACGCCCCGGTCCGCCAGCGCCTGCACGAAGTCGGAGAATGGCTCGGGCACGTTCGGCTGGCCGTCGGTGCGGGCCGCGAGTATGTACGCGGACACGATGACCAGGTCCGAGCGGGCGGCGCGCGCGAGCAGGCGCTCGTACTCGCGGTCGTCGGTGTCCCCGTGCACGTCTTCGGTGCGCAGCCGCCGGTAGGTCTCGCGCACGCGAGTATTAAAGTAGCGTCCGGCAAGCAGGTTGCTGCGGCTGCGGTAGGTGACGGAAAGGACGTTGGCGGTGCGGGTTCCGCGCAGCGAGAGCAGGTTGCGGCGGTTGCGCAGGAGGGTGATCGACGCCTCTGCGACCTCCGTGGCGCGGTCCACATGCTCGGGGATGCCGACCTTGCGGTGGATCCGGGAGATGTCGGTGTAGCGCTCGCGGTCCAGCCCCATGCGTTCCTTCAAGTCGAGGATGCGGGCCACCGACCGGTCCAGGCGCGCTTCGCTGACGCGGCCGGAGCGGACCGCGGCCACCAGGCTCTCGCGCGCTCTGCGGGGGTTTTCGGGCATGAGGATGATGTCGGCGCCGGCCTCGAGCGCGCGCACGACCGCGTCGCGGGCCCCGAATCGGCGCGTGATCGCGGCCATGTTCATGGCGTCGGTCACGATCAGGCCATCGAATCCCATCTCTCCGCGCAGCAGGTCGGAGAGGACCGCCGGGGAGAGGGTGGCGGGCATCGAGGCGGAGCCGGTCACGGAGGGGATGGACACGTGCGCGCTCATGACGGCGCCCATGCCGGCATCGACCGCCGCGCGGAAGGGACGCAGCTCGACCCGGTCCAGGCGCTCGCGGTCCACGCGGATCACGGGCAGAGCCACGTGGGAATCCACTCCGGTGTCGCCGTGACCCGGGAAGTGCTTGCCGGTCGCGACCGCGCCGTGCTCCTGAAGCCCGCGCACGAAGGCGGCGCCGAGGCGGGCCACCGCGGCGGGGTCCTCGCCGAAGGAGCGGGTGGCGATGACCGGGTTGTCCGGGTTGTTGTTCACGTCAAGCACCGGCGCGAACGGGAGATGGACGCCCACCGCGCGCGCCTCCACGGCGGTGACGCGGCCCACCTCCCAGGCCAGGCTGTCGTCGCCCGTGGCGCCCACCGCCATCAGCGACGGGAACAGGGTGGCGCCGCCCAGCTCGATGTTGTTGGGCAGGTAGACCGCCCCGCGCATGCGGTAGCCGGCCCCGCTCTCCAGGTCCGACCCGACCAGCAGCGGGTATTTCGCCAGCGACTGCAGGTTGTTGATCTTGGCGGCCACCTCCGATGGAGAGCCGACCGACACGATCACGCCGCCGACCCCGTCGTCGCGCACCGCCTCGGCCATGCGCTCGAAGTCCTCGGAGCCCGCGGGCGCGAAGTCGCCGAGCATCCAGGGCATCAGCAACTGACCAGCCTTCTCCTCGAGGGTCATCGCCTCCAGGACGGAGGACGCCCAGGCGCCGGATGGTTCGGCGGCCGGAGGGTCGGGGGTCGATGCTTCGCCGGCGGCTCGGGCCGCGTCTGCGCGCGAGGGGGCAACGGTCGGAGTCTCGGCCGCGGACCCTGCGGAAGAGGAGGGCTGAGCCGCTCGATCGGCCTGAGGGGGTGCCGTGCGGCCGGCCGGAGGGGGTGTTTCCGGGGCCGGGCGCTGCGTCGCCGCGGGCGGCTCGGGCGAGGGGCTGCCGGACCGCGCGGTGCCGCAGGAGACAACGATCGGAACGAGCGCCAGGAGGGAGGCGAGACCCGCCGTGCGAAGGGGCGCCGCGCGGCTGGAACCGGACGTCGCCCGACTATTCAGCGCAAGCACCGGTTGACGACTTCTTCCCCCCGGACGAAGTTGACAGCCCGCCGACCAATTCATGGACTGCTGGAATCGAGGACTGGCGCAAGGTAATGGTTTCCGGAGGATTCCGACAATCGCGGGTCGGTGCCGGCCTGATCGCCGTGGGGGCGGTCCTCCTCGCGGCCAATCTGGTCGCGCGGGGCTGGCGCGAGCCGGGCGCGGACGCTTCCGGCGTTGCCGCGCAGGCAGCCGGTGAACCCGGTCCCGGCATTACCGAGCAGGCGACCGCTGATCCCCTTCCCAGCGTCGACGTCCAAGCGGCCGCCGAAACCCGCCCCGGCATCGCCGAGCAGGTGGCCGCTGAAACCCTTCCCGGCGTCGAGGTTCTGCTCGCGGACTCGATCCACCTGGTGGCAGGCCGCCGCGCCGGGCTGGTCACCAACCACACGGGCATCGACCGCGAGGGCGTCTCCACCATCGACCTCCTGCACCGGGACACGCGCCTGGAGCTGGTCGCGCTCTATTCTCCGGAGCACGGCATCCGGGGCCAGGCCGAAGCCGGGGAACTCGTCGACAGCGGGGTGGACCCGCGCACCGGGCTGCCGATCCACTCGCTCTACGGGGCGACGCGCAAGCCGACGCCGGAGATGCTGGAAGGGGTCGAGGTGCTCCTCTTCGACATTCAGGACATCGGCGCGCGCTACTACACCTACGTCTATACCATGGCGCTGGCGATGGAAGCGGCCGGAGAGGCCGGGATCACCCTCGTGGTGCTGGACCGGCCCAACCCGATCGGGGGCGTCGAAGTACAGGGCAACGTGCTGGATCCCGCGTTCGCCTCCTTCGTGGGGATGTACCCGATCCCCATGCGGCACGGGATGACCCCCGGCGAGCTGGCGCGACTCTTCCAAGGCGAGTTCGGGGTGGACGTGGAGCTGGGCGTGGCGCCGCTCTCGGGATGGAGCCGGGGCGACGGGTTCGGCGACACCGGGCTGCCGTGGGTGGCTCCCTCCCCGAACATGCCTTCGGTGGAGAGCGCCCGCCACTATCCGGGCACCTGCCTGTTCGAGGGGACCAACCTGTCCGTGGGCCGCGGCACGCCCGTCGCGTTTCAGCAGATCGGGGCGCCGTGGCTGGACGGGGAGGCTCTGGCCGCGAACCTGAACGGCTACGGCATCGCCGGAGTGCGCTTCGAGGCGGTTCGCTTCGTGCCGGATAACCCCGGCGACGGCAAGCACGGCGGAGTCGAGGTGGGAGGCGTGCGGCTGGTCGCCACCGACGCGGGCTACGACCCGACCGAGGCCGCGGTGGCTGCGATTATCGAAGCGGTCGCGCTTTCCGGCGACCGGTGGGAATGGCGCGAAGCCGCCTTCGACCGCCTCGCGGGCACCGACCGCCTGCGCCTGGCCGTCGAGGCGGGAGCGTCCCTGGAGGAGATACGCGCCGCATGGCAGCCGGACCTGAACGGGTTCCTGCGGGTGCGGGAACGGTATCTCCTGTACTGATCCCGGCGTCGCACTCAGGCACCACGGGGTCCAACCGGATGAAGGACTTGTTGGATAGGATCGTTCTGCGCGACACTTGTCGTGAAACGCGCGCGTACCCGTTTGGCCTAGTCGCGACAGGGATCTCTGTCTGCGGCGTCACGCACCTGCAGAAACCCGGGGTCTTTGACGGAGTCATGACAGACCGAAGCCGGGCCACTATCGGATCCTCCGTAGGTTCATGACTACGGCGGCGCTGCTGCTCGCCCTCATTCAGCAGGCGCCCCTATCCGGCGTTGTGCGCGACAGCGTCGATCTTGAGCCCGTAGGGTTCGCGCGTATCACCATCTCGGTCGCAGACGGGCCGACGGCGTCGGCAGATTCGGACCGCTTCGGTGCGTTTGTCGTGGCGAATGTGCAGGCGGGGCCGGTTCGCGTGGAAGTCGATGCCTACGGCTATGCGACGTGGGTTCAGTCCTACTCCGAACTCCCGCGCGAGGAGTTGCGCGTGTTGTTGAGGCCTGACCCGATCGCGATTGACTCAATCGTCGTCAACGTTCGCGGGCAGGTGGGCAACCCGATCTCGCGGTCCAGGGACGCTTTTGTCGTCGATACCGCAGTGATGCGGATGATCCCCACGATACTCGAGACCGACGCACTGCGGGCGGTCGCCATGTCGCCATCTGCCTCGGCCCCGTCGGACTGGACCGCAATTCCGTACATCCGGGGCGGGACCAGCGTCGAAACGCCCGTTATGCTCGACGGGGTGCGCTTGTTCAGTCCCCACCACCTTGGGGGCTTCCTGTCGGCTGTGAACGCAGAGGCCGTGGAACGGGTGACTCTCCTGACCAGTTCCGCGGAAGGCGCACAGCCTTTCGGGTCGTTGTCGGGGGCCATCGAAATCCAGACCCGTGACGGCGCCCGGGACCGGCGGCGCGTGACGGGCTCGCTGGGTCTCGCCTCATCACGGCTAGCAGTGGAGGGCCCGATCGGTGAGAGCACATCTTTCATTGTCGACGGTCGCCGAACCTACATCGATCTCATCTTCTCGGGCCTTAGGGGGATGGGCGCGACGGAAGCAGTGATCCCGTACGCGTTCGATGACCTGCACGCAAAGGTCACGAGGGATTTCGGTGGCGTTCGCCGCCTCTCGGTCACTGGCTACATCAACTCGGAGGCATTCGACAACCTCGACGAAGAATACAACGAGACTGCCAAACTTGGTTGGGGCAACGCCGCCGTAGCCGCCCACTACCGGCAACGGCTCGGCCCGGTAACCCTGGTTGACGCGACAGTCGGGCACAGCCGCTTTTCCAGCAACATCCATGGGCTCGGGGGCGGCCGGAGGCTGGCCGCCGGGCTCCGTGGGACCTATGAGCCGCCCGAAGACACGGTAATCCTCGGCAACGGATTCATGAGTGAACACCGAGCTGACGTGCGTGTGACCCGATACACGGACCATGCGACCGCGACGGTGGGCGTTCAGGCCACGGGGTTCAGCGCCGACCACAGTTATGCGGTGGACGATAAGCACAGACATCTGCAGCAGATCATACTGTCGTCTCTGCACGTGCAGGCGACCCAGTGGCGCCTTGCAGCCTATTCCAGTGTGGATGTCGGCTTAGGTCCACGATTGTCTTCGCGAGCAGGGTTGCGGCTGGACCATTTCGCGCGGCTGGGAACCACCTTGGCGCCCTTTGCCGAACTCGGCTACTCGGGCTCGTGGTGGCGGGCACGCATCCTCGCGGCCAGATCACACCAGACGTTGTCATCCATGCGCGACGAAGAGACAGTCGGGGCAAGCTTCCTGGCCTACGACCTTCTGGCCCCCGTCGTCGAAGGACCTGTCCCGCGCAACACCGAAATCTCGGTCGGGTGGGAAGCGGTGCGTGGATTCTTCAGCCTGCGCCTGGATGGATACGTGCGAGAGCTGGAGAACATTCGCGTACCCAAGCTTGGAACCAATCCACTCGGGGCGACAACACTGGGCGATCCGGGACGCCGCGAGGTGGCCAGCGGGGCAGCGCGGGGCATAGAGGCTTCCTGGAGCTGGGCCCAGGGATCGGTTGCGACCCTCGGGAGCTACCGCTGGAGCAGGGCTTCGCGCACGGTGGGTGACGAGACCTACACGCCCCGCGTTCACCGAGATCACGAATTCGAGTTTGGTGTAGCGGTCACGAAGGGCGGGTCTTCATGGTCCGGTCGCGTGTCGGCGCGATCGGGACAGCCGACCACGCGGATGCTGGCGGTGGCACCCTACGTGAACTACAACTCGCCAGAGAATCTCGAACAGTATCCAGTGTTCCGTGATATGGTAGCCTTCGGAGGAGAATACAACTCCGCGAGACTCCCTCTCTACCTGCGGCTCGATGTTGGCTGGCGACACAGGAGCGATGTCTCCTGGTTCGGAGGCGGCTCGGTTACCCCCTTCGTGGCAATCGCCAACCTCTTCAGCTTGCCGAATGTGGTGGCGGCGGTCGCAGAGCCCAACTTCGATCGTGAGGTGCGGAGCGAGCGAGCGGGCATCATCGACCAGGTGTACCTGCCCCAAATGCCGATGCTACCCTTCTTCGGCGTGGAGTTCCGGTTTTGAGACTGCGGACCGGGTTGCTTCCATGTACCGCGTTGGCGGCTATTGCGTGTGCCGGTTGTATTCGTTCAGCAGACCCACTCGCTCCGGAATCGGACGCGCTGGCTGTCACAGCGATGCTGGTGGCAGGCCGGAGCGATGTACAGCTGTTGGCCGCGCATCCGCACCGTGCCCAGTCCGGCGCGCCTCCGGCGGTCGACGTGCGCCTGATGGGACCCGGCTGGGAGGCCGCGTTCTCCGAAGAGACGGATTTGGCCGATTGCGCGATTACCGACGTGACAACATGGCCCGGCACTCTGGTGTGCCTCCGGGCACAACTTCCGGAACCAATCCGCGAACGAACCTTGTACAGAATTGCGGGCACCGGTCCGTCAGGTTCCTTCAGCGGCGCCACTATTGTGCCTTCCGCACCTGTGATTATCGAGCCGGCCGACGGACATCTGCTACCGCCCCAGAGTGATGGAGACGACCTCATCGTGCCAATCCGCTTCGAAATCCCTTCCGATGTCGCGATGCTGCACTCGGAGGTGATCGATGCGATTGAGATTCAGCCCGATGGTTCCCGGGAACCCGTAGGTCCGGTCTCCTGCCAACCGTTCGTGCTGGATCTGGAAGCAGGCAACGCCGATCTCACTCTGAGCCGGGCCAGCCCGTCACTCTACAAGAGGATTTTTCTGGGCCGACCCGTGCACCTTTCAGTTCGGGTGCTCGGATTGGGACGGAACTACGCGAGTTTCGTCGAAGCGTCGGGCAAATACCCGGTGCGGCAGCCATGGCCTTCCTTCGGGCTGGAAGGCGCTTACGGGTACTTTGCCGCCGCCGCACCCTCCGACCCTGTGCGGATCGTCGTCCGGCCTGACCCGAGTGTTGAACTGCCGCCGATCGAAGGTGTGCCGAGGACTGCTGGCCGAGGTCACCGATAAGAGCAGGGCATTTCAGGACGATATCGCGCGGAACCGTTCCCCGGAGACCCAGAAGACGCGCCGGGCCGAACGATAGGGTGCCAAGGCCATCACCCGGGCGACGAGGGCGTCGAGAGCGACGATGGAGATCTTGCTGAGGACCACGCCGAAGAGTGGAAAGCGCAGGTGCTTCTCCGACCAGACGCCCTCCAGATCGATCCGCCAGGACTCATAATCGGTGCAGTTGTTCAACGAGGACTCGCTCAGCTCGCTCTCCCAACCAGAACCCCTCGCCAAGGATCTTTCCGTCCAGGTATACGGTCGTGTCCGAATTGTTGTACACCTCGACGTACGTTACCTGGGTGTATTGTGCAGTGGGGCCACTTGTGACGCGCGGCCACCAGTCATGAATCTCGCTGATTACCAGGGAGCCCCGGCGACCGGCCACCGCTGCGACTTCCGTAGTGCTTGACGGCGGCTGAACCTGGACGCGGCCGCCACCCCCGAAGGCGTTGATGCCCGCCAGCGCCGAGTTTGCCTCGGTGATCCTGGCCGTTTCTTCTGCGTTAAGGAGGCGAAGAGACGTAATGTCATATCGGCCGGGCAGAAGCTGGGTGAAGGTGACTCGCCCGAGGAAGTCCGTCGTCCCCACCTCGACCGGCGACTCGCCGACGCGGCGGATTCTGACGTGCGCCCGGGGCACGCCGTCGGCTGGAGTCGCCAGAGCCCCAACCGCCTGGCTTGTCTCCCCAGCCGCCGTCACCGTGACCGTCAAGCTCCCTCGCTGAACCGTGTCTCCGATATTGCGAGGAGTCGTGTCCGGAGGCGGAGGGCGGAGTTCGACGAGATCGTCGCCGGACGAACAGCTTGCGAAGAGGCTACCGAGAACCAGACCCGAAAACCCCGCAACACGACGCGCCAAGCTCGAACCCTTGCTCTCCTCAATCCGGCTCACTTTGGGACCCAATGGGCGTCTTGACAGGCACGTGACTCCAACCGTTCCACACGGGCATCCATGTACAACCGACCAGCATAGTGTTGCTCTAAGGTACCCGACCCGGACTCCGCGGTCTCCGGACTAGATCCACTGCGCTCGTCTTGGTGCGTTGGAGGATGGCCCGGCCGTCGGGAGTCGTGCCGAGCACTCGCCGGTGGATGGGTCGCCGGCAAGACCGTCGAAGATGGGGGCCGCCTGACGGCCGGGATTCAGGACATGGCCACCTTCGATGTTTGCCTGGCGGACGAGTCACCGGTATCTTTCATCGAAAATGACGTTGCTGCTGCCACGGAACTCGGTGCACAGGGGACACCGACGATTCTGGTAAACGGCGTAATGGCTTATGGCGTCGTAGACTCGCTGGAACTTGAGACCGCGATCCGGAGGGTAACCCCATGAGTGCTCAATTGCGTGGTATGCGTAGTACCCACCTGTTCCGCTTGGAGCGTCATGCCCTCACGCTGCTTGGCGTCGTCGGGTCTATTGCGTCCACCCCGCTGGTCGAGCCCGTGACGGCCCAGCTGTGGGAGCCGGCGGATCTGCAGATGACCATCGGACGGTTGGACGGCGACGACGCTGAGGTGTTCGGTCTTCTCCGCACGATCGAGGTAGACGCCGCCGGCAACGTCTACGTTCTGGGGGAGCAGACTTCCGATATTCACGTATTCGATCGAGACGGCGGTCACATCACTTCATACCGGCGGCGAGGGCAGGGCCCTCGCGAGCTCCTGGGCATTCGTGGCTCTGATCTCGATTCGGAAGGGGTTCTTCACGTCGCGGATGTCGCCAACGGGCGGATCAGCACCTTCGAACTCGATGGAGACACTCTCGCCTTCAGGACGGTGACAACTTTGAGGTTCCCTCCAACGGACGTTTGTGTACTCGGAGGACGACGGTACGTTCTGCGCCAGCCCGGAGGGCCAACTGATCCCACGATCAGCGAGATCGACAGTGACGGTCAGGTGATTCGGGGCTTTGCGAGCCCCGAGGAGCCGCGAGAGGCTGCCCAACGTCGTGAGCTGGGGCAGACACCGCATATGCTCAACTACGGCTACCTCGCGTGCGATGAAGCTACTGGAACGATCGTGAAGTTCAATTGGATGTTACCGGTGGTTCGAGCCTTCGACCCCGAGGGAGAGATACTCTGGGAGACGACGCTCGAAGGCTACGTTCCCTGGCAGCTCACGGCAAGCAGACCCGGCGTGTGCTGCCGGTATCGTCCGGACCCGGAAGAGGGCTTCTCGCACTCAGGCCGGTCGGTCGTTGTGGATCGTGGCGGTAACGTGGTGCTTGGGCTTCAAATCGAAGGCCCCCGCTCTGCGGAGAACCGGCGTCATGAGCTCATCGTCCTGGATGTGTCATCGGGGCGAGTGATTGATCGGCACCCCACAGTTGGAGTGGTCGGCTCCGTGAGGGATGGGCTCATCTTCACTTATGGCGAAGAACCGTTCCCTCAGGTGCGCGTCTTTGGTACGCGGTAGGGGGTATAGTCTGTACAAGTCAGTCCTCCCCTGAGACAGCTACGCCGTCGCGGCAAGGCGGGTTACGGGTCGAACCATCTGTACTCGCCTCGAGATTGTCCTGGCGCAAGAACGCGCAACTCAACGCAAAATCGGACAGAATGAGTCCCCAAGCGCCGTCGCGAAGCGCTCAAACAGCTGCTCGACACCGTTGGACCCCAGAGAACCAAGCGTGTCGCCAGCGCAACGGTCGGCTAGGCGTCTCAGCGTACTCTCGTGTGTTCCGATGCTCTTGGCCACACACCGCCAGCTTAGGCTTGGATGCTTCGCCGAGAGCGCATGCAGCAGGATGATCCAATCCAACAAATCCTTGACCCGATGGATCCCGTGAGAATTGACACCGCGACGCCAGTGCCGACGGATCGTGGATGGATCGGAATGCAGGAGACGAGCCAAGTGCTGGACCGTAAGGGGTGGCGGCACGCTGGTCAGGGCACAATTCAGCAAGCGACGAAGTGGTGACGGGATCGACTCATTCCTCATGCATCCCTCTCCGAGCGCTCGAAGCCGGAAGACGATTCCGGCCGAGCTCCTCAGCGCGACTGGGAGACGTGCGGCGATCTGGTGCCGAAGGAGAACAGCCTCGACGGAGACTGAGGCGAGGTACCGAAAGTCGGCTGAGTCCTGGCCGGTGATGAGAATGACGGGCAGGAGCGGATGTGCCCGATTGATGTGTCGAACGGCGGAAAGAACTGGCAGGAGATTCTCGGCTTCGATTACGACTGCGTCGGCGTCACCGGCTAGCCGCAAGAGCTCGTCCTGATCCCCCGCCAGGATACACCGGTGGTCACCGGCAGCCGCCTGTATATCCACCCACGCGCTCGCGGACGCGAGTACCGCGATCATCAGCCGACGACGGGGCTGAGAGTTCTTGAGACCCGTCCCGGCGGATCAGGCATCCATAACATCCCGGTCATCCTCCTCCTCCAGTTCGCGTTCAAGGTGCATTCTCCCACTCACCTACAACGTTTGAGCACCCCGAAAGCTGACAGCCGCACGGCCGCGAATGGTGCCGGTCAGCGAGCCGCCGAGGTAATGGACCTCGGGTCAACGATCGGGCCGGGCGGTCGGAGAGGACCGAGAGAAGGGCCTGCCCCCGCGACCGCATCGGCGCCTGGACGGCGCGGCGAAGATGCCGCCATTTTTTCAGCGCCTGCCGTTCGACAACCTACGGGTCAGCCCCGGCATCTCCCCCCATCGAGAACCGATTTTGAAGAGCCCAGCCGGTGCCGAAACTCACCACGGAGCTGAGCGCACTCCATGACGTCGCGCGCGTGAGAAGGCTCGACTAACGACGCTTCGGGCCAGGGGCCTACTCGAACGCCCTCGACCCCATCCCTGAGCGGCAGCGCCGCGCTGGCGTGCGAGAGAGTGGGAGAGAGCGCCAAGGGACGGCCGCTCCGCATGGTGTCGGTCGGCGAGGGTGATGTGGGAGTGCTCGCCTGGTCCCAGATGCACGGGGACGAGAACACGGCGACCATGGCGCTGGCGGACTCTTCGCGTTTCTGGCCCGGCACCCGGAGCACGGCCTGGTCCGGGCGCTGTCCCGCCGCCTGAGCCTGCATATCGTTCCCTTGCTCAACCCCGACGGCGCGGCCCGCTTTCAGCGCCATAATGCGGCCGGGATCGACGTGAACCGCGATGCCCGACGCCTCGCCACCTGCTGATTCCGACGCATTTCGTCCATCCATTCCGACGGAAGCTGTCCACTGATTCCGATTCATTTCGTCCACTCGTCTCTTCCAACCTCGCGAGAGATCCTTGAGCGAGGAGGAAGACGGTGGCCCGGAAGAAGTTGTCCATGTGCAAGATTCGAGATGTTCTCCGGCTGAAGTACGGACTCGGCCGGAGCCACCGGGAGATCGGGGCCATCCTCCGGATCTCCCACAGCACGGTCGGCAGCTATGTCCGGCAGGCGCGGAAGGCGGGAGTGTCCTGGCCGCTGCCGGACGACCTGGACGACGCGCGGCTGGAGGCGGCGCTGCACCGCCGGTGCCGAGCGACTACTCGAGTGCTTCGTTGAGTCTCTTCGGAACTCATTGTGCGCGGATTTGTCCTAAAATGCGCGAAATTGTCACTGTATCCTCGCGGCTCGCTCAGATAGATTTACAGGTACTGGTGGCGGGAACTCCTGCTGGATGTACTGGGCGTCCGCCTTCACACAAACTACTGCGTTCACTCCAAGGAGGGATCATGTCTCGCGCACTACTGCTTCGGCTTCCTGTCGTCCTGGCGCTCCTCGCCGGGAATCTCGCGCTTTGGGTACCAAGGCTAGCGACCGCAGCAATCCCCCCCGTGTACTCATGCGGGATTTCGAGCAGCGGCTGGTATTGTACGGGTCTCGCCTGCACCGCGATGTCGTATGCGTGCTGCGAGGACGGGAATGATGCCGATTGCGACGAATGAGGCGCCTGCGTTCGTGTAGTCGTCTAGAACGCTAGCGTCCCTCAAATGGCCCGCGGGGGAGTTCCTAGGGCTTCAAGAAGTCGGGCGGTGCTGCCGGTCAAAGGTCGGCTGTCGTACACATCGCCTCGGCACGGACTTGATGTCTTGCCCAAGGGCGGCGGTGTCGAGGGTCCAGTGTCGTCCGTCAATCAACACAAACGAGTGCGACCCTGAATGGGGGACCATCATTCATGACACAGATCAGTAGGTTGTCAAAGGCGCGAATATTGGATGCCATTGCGGTACTTCTCGTCGCCGGCATCGCAAGTTACGGTGTAGAGGCATGGGCGGAAGGCCGAGAGGCACGGCAGATACAGGAGGCAATGTCAACCGCAACGCCTGCGGTGGGTCGACCTGTGGACGCGCTGGTTGTATCGGACGAGAACGGGACGGTTCAGAGTCTGAGCGATGTTGGGGCCGGCAAGTGCCGCTATATAGTCATCGGGACTCGCACCTGCCCCTACGCCAGGACGGCAGCGTATCGCTGGATGTCCACTGCCCTCAACGATCCGGCCGGTGACAGCATGCCGGACGGATGGCAGGCTTTCTGGGTTGCCGCGGAGGAGGTTACGGGACGGGATGACCTCTTCGATCCGGCCTTCCCGTCTCCGACCTTCTACGTTCGTGACAAAGTCGATTTCATCGGCAGCGCCGGCTTATCTCATTCACCTCTTCATCTCGTGATGGACCGTCGCGGCGTTGTGGTTGACGCAGGCAGTGAACGTAGGCTGTTGCCTGCGTCCGCGTTTCTTGATGACTGTACGATTGCTGCTGACCCCGCGCTGTCGGTGGTGGGCGCGGTTACGTCCGTTAACCCAACCGGAACATGAAGAAGCCTTGCTTCCTAGATGGACTCTCGGCACGGACCGCAATACTATTGGCGCTAGCATCTGTCGGAGGATGTGCGGACCAGCTTCCGCCATCCGTAGTCGCACAGTTGAGTGAGGATGTCCTTGCCGAGATCGATCGAAACCGAACGCCGATGTCGGCTGCGGATGTAGAAGATCTTGAGCCTATCTTTCAGCTGAAGCTACCCGGGCACGAGGCCTTCCGGATGCGGAGTGCGGTTGCTCTGGCGGTGTTCGGCGTTCCGGCTTGCACGGTCGTGATTGGGGACGCCTCGGACATCGCAATTCACTGGTTCCGCGGTTCCCGTGCGGCGTACGCACAGAGCGTTTTTCTGGGCGGTCGTGAGACACCGCTCGTTACGGATCTGAGCGACTTGGAGGCCGTGACCCCAGATATCGTCGCCGTGAGCGATCGAGGCCAAGGTAGGGTGGTTCGCGTCGACACCGAAGGCCGCCTGCTCTCGATGATGGAGATCCCTATCCAACGTGAGGGGAGCAACCTGATTGCCGCGAATCGCATTGCCCTCGACTCGAGTGGCGCGTTGATCGAGCAACCACTGTGGAGGGGGACCCTAGCCGACTATCCAGGCATCGTACGAGTGTGGGGAAGCGACGGGCGGCTCAAGCGCTACCTGGGTGAGGTAGTCAGGTCTGGAGGACCCGAGTATGTGGGGGCCCTCAGCCTAGGTGACTTTCTCGTTCGGGGCAAGACTTTGTGGACGCTGCGACGCGTCGATGGGCGCCTCTTCGCGTACGATCTCTCGGAGGCCGAGTCGTCGGCAGTTGCCTCCCACGCGTTGCCGCTCTTCTTCGAGATGGATCCTCCGAGCATCGTCTTGCGAGACGGTATTGCAGGAGAGACGGCGGTTGCGGCGGCACGGCACGCGGACAGCTTTACGATGGACCCGGAGGGCAACTTCTTTGTTGAACAGTTTCGGGAGGACCGGACACCGATCCTCGGAACCATGGCTTCGGATGGGACGGCATACCGTGCGTTCGATCTAGGTGTTGCCCAGATTCGCGCGCTGGCTGCCACACTCGACCATCTCTTCGCATCTGTCGTGCTGCCCGGTGAACGGGACACCGTTGTGTTCGCGTATAAGAGTCCGTTTTCCCGTGATGCCGCGGAGCAATCCAGTTGTCACAGTGCGGCATTGCCGGTTTCTTGAAGGGGTCTGCTGCGCTCCGGCTAGCAATGTGCCCGGATCTTTCTCCTTGCGACGCGTCTCGGTTTGACAAGCCGCTCTGCCGCTTCGCATCGTGCTAAAGGAGTCCCTGGACAAATGCAGGAGGAGCTATGAGTCGCGCATCGGCAATGGTTCTCACGACGCTTGTGGCAGTCGGATGTGACGCCGGAACCCCGAGCTCGTCACCGCTGGGCTGGTCGCGCCAGCTGGGTGACACCACGTTCGTATTCTCGTCCTCGCCCCTTCGAGGCACGGCGTCCCTTCGTGAGGTATCGCGAATTGGCATGGTGGAGGGTCCGCCTGAGTACCTGATAAGCGGGGCGCCGA
Organism: Longimicrobiales bacterium; assembly: GCA_965202805.1. Classification (GTDB taxonomy): domain Bacteria; phylum Gemmatimonadota; class Gemmatimonadetes; order Longimicrobiales; family Gaopeijiaceae; genus BD2-11. The sequence continues at coordinate 3,607,717 of OZ241869.1, read as the reverse complement.
TGTTTACTGTCGGCCCGGACGGAAGTGTCTTTGTCGCCGATCGTGGTAATCTTCGACACTTCGATGCGAACGGCACATACGTCAGGACGATCGCTCGCCGGGGCCAAGGACCCGGCGAGGTGAGGTCCGTGATCGGCATGGACCTCTCCGCCGACGGACTGCTGGCCGTGCTGGACTTGGGCAATCGGCGCGTCAATGCCTTTTCGCCCGATGGCACCCTAGTCCGGGAGATCAGACTGAGTCCGTCGGCAGGAAGACCCGGATACGGACGGGACGCCATCCGATGGGACGATGACGGTCAACTCTGGATCGCGCTCAACCCCCCGCGGAGCGGCTCCGCGGGCACTCTGCAGAGACCATTGTTCGGCAGGCTGATCGGCCACGAAGAGGTGACGGACACTGTGTTTCTGCCAACTCGAGCCTGGGACGGTTGCGAGCGGCGACTTCCGCAATACTCCGGAGGGTTCATGGAGGATAACCGGCTCCCCCACATGCCCTTCGCGCAATGGTCGCGGAATCGACCGGGCGCATTGGCCTTCGGGTGCTCTGCCAGCTACGCGATCAACCTCATCCGGCCGGATGCCGGAATGACCCGGCTCGCGAGAGCGTGGGAGCCGCCGATGAGAACGGAGGACGAGCATGAGTATTGGTCTGACGGGTTCCGGATTCAGAACCTAGGTCGGCGCAGTGATAACGAAACTCTCGCGCAGCTTGGACGCGCAGGCCAATCCAGACCGATTCCTCCGACTACGATCCTTCCGCGGGGGCGTCCCGCGTTCCTTCGACTCTGGATCACCGACGAGGGCCGATTGTGGGCCTGGCCAGGAGTTCCGGGCTGGAGCCGCCCTTGGACCGACGAGGAACAGCGTTATCTGCGGCAGCAGCCCGGGGGTGAGCGCATACTGTCGCGGCGGTTCTGGACCTACTGGAATCCAACGGACGGCTTCGATGTTTTTGACACACACGGTCGCTGGATCGGTCACGTCAATACACCTGAGACCTGGGACGCAAACCCCTACCCTGGGAGAACCGATCCCTACTTCAGGGGTGATACAATCTGGGCCGTGGTCAGGGACGAGTTTGACGTCCAGTACATAGCAAGATTCGAGGTCGAGTGGCCTTCGCCCGACTAGAAACATGGAAAGGGCCGGCCTGCCGACTTACCGTGGGTTAGCGCCTGCGGTGAGCGGAGGTGCCAAAGCCACATGCGACGCTTGAGGTCGCAACCGGAACAGGAGACCGGCCCCATGAAGAACAGGGCCAAGGTGTACGTCGGGATGGATGTCCACAAGGACAGCGTGATGATGGCGGTGCTTCCGGAGGGCGTGCGGGAGTCGACGCTGGTGAAGCGGTTGTCGCACGATCCGCGGGGGCTCAGGCGGTTGCCGGACCGCCTGGCCTATGAGCGGCCCTGGATGACCTGGTCCTGAACACGCTCGTCCGTGACGATACGCTGGATCCGTTTGAGGTCGGCCAACCAAAGAATGTCCCCGACCCACCGCACCCGTAAGGCCGCCAAAAAGGAAATCATCCGGTCCTTGACCTGCCCACCGGATCCGACGAGGCACCTAAGCCAGCGAGAGAGAAGGACCGTGACTGTGGGGACCATGGCCGAGCGACGTAGAGCGCGCGGTCGGGCCCGTTGCACCGGGCAGCAAGTAACCAAGGCGCGACACCTCAGCGCAATTTCGTGCAGAATGAGTCCGCAAGGGCCGTCGCGAAGCACTCAAGCAGCTGTTCGACACCGTTGGCGCCGAGAGAACCGAGCGTGCCGCCAGCGCAACGGTTGGCTAGGCGTCTCAGCGTCCTCTCGTGTGTACCGATGCTCCTGGCCACACACCGCCAGCTTAGGTTCGGGTGCTGCGCCGAGAGCGCGTGCAGTAGAGTGATCCAATCCAACAGGTCCTTGACCCGCTGGATCCCGTGAGAATTGACACCGCGACGCCAGTGCCGACGGATCGTGGATGGATCGGAATGCAGGAGACGAGCCAAGTGCTGGACCGTAAGGGGTGGCGGCACGCTGGTCAGGGCACAATTCAGCAAGCGACGAAGTGGTGACGGGATCGACTCATTCCTCATGCATCCCTCTCCGAGCGCTCGAAGCCGGAAGACGATTCCGGCCGAGCTCCTCAGCGCGACTGGGAGACGTGCGGCGATCTGGTGCCGAAGGAGAACGGCCTCGACGGAGACTGAGGCGAGGTGCCGAAAGTCGGCTGAGTCCTGGCCGGTGATGAGAATGACGGGCAGGAGCGGATGTGCCCGATTGATGTGTCGAACGGCGGAAAGAACTGGCAGGAGATTCTCGGCTTCGATTACGACTGCGTCGGCGTCACCGGCTAGCCGCAAGAGCTCGTCCTGATCCCCCGCCAGGATACACCGGCGGTCACCGGCAACCGCCTGTATCTCCGCCCACGCGCTCTCGGAGGCGAGCACCGCGATCATCAGCCGCCCACGGGGCTGATGGTCCTTGAGACCCTTCCTGTCGAATCAGTCGTCCATAACATCCCGGTCATCCTCCCACTCCCGTTTGCGTTCAAGGTGCGTTCTCCACTCACCTACAACGTTTGAGCACCCCGAATCCTGACAGCGGCAGGGCCGCGAATGGTGCCGGTCAGCGAGTCCCCGGGGTAATGGACCTCGGGTCAACGCTCGGGTCGGGCGGTCGGAGAGAACCAAGAGCGGGGCACGCGCCGGGCCCGCGTCGGCGCCTGGACAGCGCGGCGAAGATGCCGCCATTATTCAGCGCCTGCCGTTCGACAACCTACGGGTCAGCCCCGGCATCCCCTATCGAGAACCGATTTCGAAGAGCCCAGCCGGTGCCGAAACTCACCACGGAGCTGCGCGCACTCCATGACATCGCGCGCGTGAGCGGGCTCGACCGGCGACGCTTCGGTCCCGATGCCTACTGGAACGTCCTCGACCCCATCCTCGACGGCAGCGCGGCGCTGGCGTGCGAGAGAGTGGGCGAGAGCGCCGAGGGACGGCCGCTCCGCATGGTGTCGTTCGGCGAGGGTGAGGTGGGGGTGCTGGCGTGGTCCCAGATGCACGGGGACGAAAGCACCGCGACCATGGCGCTGGCGGACATCTTCTCGTTTCTGGCCCGGCACCCGGAGCACGCTCTGGTTCGGGCGCTTTCCCGCCGCCTGAGCCTGCATTTCGTTCCCATGCTCAACCCCGACGGCGCAGCCCGGTTTCAGCGCCACAACGCGGCCGGGATCGACGTGAACCGGGATGCCCGACGCCTCGCCACGCCCGAAGGGCGCGCGCTGAAGGCGGTGCACGACCGGGTACGGCCCGAGTTCGGCTTCAACCTGCACGACCAGAGCCCGCGTTTTCGCGTCCGGGACTCTGACCGCATGGCGGCCATCGCGCTCCTGGCGCCGGCCCACAGTGACGACGGCGAGATCAGCGAGAGGCGGCGCGCGGCCATGCGCGTTTGCGCGGTGGTGAGCAGGGCGGTCGAGCCACTGGTCGGCGGCCACGTCACGCGCTACGACGACGCCTTCAACCGGCGGGCCTTCGGCGACCTCATGGGGGCATGGGGCGCGAGCACGATCCTGATCGAATCCGGAGGATGGCCGGGCGATCCGCAGAAGCAGCATCTGCGCATGGCGAACTTCGTCGGCATCCTCTCGGCGCTCGCCGCGATCGCCGACGGCAGCTACGCGGAGGTCGACCTCGCCCTCTACGACGGCCTGCCTCCGAACGGGCGCATGGTGAGCGACCTCCTGCTCGCCGGGGGGACGCTCATCGCGCCGGGCCTTCCGCCGACGGTGGCCGACGTGCTCATCGAGTACGACGACCCCCTGACGCGGTCGGGCCCGACCATCGTGGAGGTGGGCGACCTGGCGGACGAGGAAGCCCATGAAGTGATTGCAGCCGACGGACTGTTCGTCGTCGCCGGCGAGGGGCATCGCGCCGCGGACGGAAGCGCGCGGATCGGTCCGGGCGTAGCCGCCGACCTGGTGGTGGCGCAGGACCCCGTCGGGAAGATGGTGGTGAGGAGGATCGGCCCGGACCGGTAGCGTTACCGTCGACGGGGCACTCTGCAGGGTATCTGCCGGGCGTCAGCGCACTTCGCTCGCCCCCGTCGCCTCGACCACGGAGTGGTCCGAGACGTTGACCCTTCCCTCCACACCCCGCACGACCGCTCCAGCGCCGACCAGCGACCCGTCCAGGCGCGCTCCCCCCACGCGCGCCCCCGCGCCCACGATGGTGTCCGCCAGTCGGCTGTCGACCACTCTCGCACCCCGCTCCAGCGTGACGTTGGGACCGAGAATGCTCCCCTCGGCGACCACATCCTCACCCACCAGCACCGGCTCGATGAGCGAGCAGTCGCTCAGCCGCGCGCCGGGCGACACCGCCGCCCCCCCGCCCTCCAGCAGACGGCGGTTGGTGCCCAGCAACCCCTCGGGACTGCCGCAGTCGTGCCAGGAGTCCACCGGGGCCGTGCGGATGCGCGCGCCGCGGTCCACCATGTACTGGAAGGCGTCCGTCAGGTAGTACTCCCCCGATGAGCCCGGACCCGAAGCCAGCACGTGGTCGATGCCCTCGAAGAGCAGGGCGGAGTCGCGGATGTAGTAGAGGCCGATGTTGGCGAGACGGGAGACGGGCTGCTTCGGCTTCTCCACGATGCGCGTCATGGCGCCATCCGGGTCGCTTACGACGACGCCGTACTTCCAGTAGTCTTCGACCTCCTTCGTCCAGATGACCGCGCTCCATTCCCCGGAGAGCGTTCGCGCCAGCGACAGGTCGGCTTCGAACAGGGTGTCGGCGAACAGGATCAGCAGCTCGCCGTCCGCAAACGGCTCCGCCAGCTTGACCGCTCCCGCGGTCCCGTCCTGAACGGCCTGGACGACGTAGTGGACGGGCAGGTCCGGATACGCCTCCGCCATGTAGCGCCGGATGACTTCATCGAGATGGCCGACGATGAAGACCATCTCCGTGACCCCGAAGCGCAACAGTTCGTCGAGCAGATGGGCCAGCACCGGTCTCCCGGCCACGCGCACCAGCGGCTTGGGCAGGTGATGGGTGTGGGGGCGTAACCGCGTTCCCTTGCCCGCAAGCGGGATGACGGCTTTCATGCAGTAATCCGGTGAAGGGGTTGCCGAATTCCGTGGAACCGGATGGTTGAATGGAAATCATGCGCGCGCCAACTTAAGATTATGCGTTGCGGGGTGCATCTGTTTCGTGAACCGGGCCTCCCAGGAGGGACAGGCTGAGCCAGGAACTCTCTATCACAGGTCGTCTCAGGCGCGCGCTTTCGGCGACTACCGCCCGAACATCGGCCGACGCCGCCGACCGGCGTCTCGTGGGCCGCACCTATGCCATCCCCTTCTCTCGTGTATGGGATGCGGCTCTCGACCTCGTTCGAGGCGACCTGCCGCGCTGGCATGCCCGCTGGTGGGACGAGGAGGAAGGCGTCATCCAGGCCCTTGCGCGGGGGTACGTCTCCCGCCGCGCGAGCGACGTGACGATCCGCATCGCACTCGACGCGCAGGCGCAGACGCGGGTGGACCTCCATTCGACTTCGCGCTCCAGGCGGCTGGGTGACTTCGGCAGCAACACGCGGCTGATCGGCGCGTTCGTCGCCGCGCTGGACCGGAAGGTCACCAGGTCCCGGACGCCTCCGGCTCCGGTTCGCGAGGAGTCCTTCCCCGCGGACGCCGGCGGGGACGCCGAGCCCCCGGCGGATGATTCCGCATCCGTGGAAGTCGCCGGATCCGTTGTCGAAAGCGATGGCGATGGGCCGGGGATCAGCCGACCGGGTTCCCGGGAGCCCAGGCGACACGGCCGCGGGCGAGGACCCCGTTCTCGACGCGCCCATGCCCGCCGGCGAGGCCGCGGTCCGAGCCGTCGTGCCGGCTACCGCGGAAGGGACGGATCGGCCCTCAGGCCGCCCGCCGCCGCAGTCACCGCGCCCGACGCCGAGCCCCGCGCCGCCGACGGCAACCGGGCATCCGCCCGCCGCGGACGGGGACGGGGATCCCGCTCCCGGGTCCGACGCGCCGGAAGTCGGGGGAAGCGGCGCTAGCCGGGTCGGCGGCGGCCGGTCGGCATCATCCGACGGCGACCTGGGCATCTACGTGTTCTTCACCCTCCGAGCGCGCGATGATGGCGGCGCCGCACGAATCGCTGTAGACGTTGACCGCCGTACGCGCCATGTCCAGCGGGCGGTCGATCGCGAGCATGGCCCCGACGATCAGGGCGGCATCCGCGTTCCCGCCGAGCCCGATGGCCTCGAGCACGATGAAGATGACCACGAGGCCGGCCGAGGGCACCGCAGCCGCTCCGATGGAGGCGAGAAGCGCGGTCAGTACGACCGTGGCCTGCGTCATGAAGCTGAGGTCGGCGCCCAGAGCCTGGGCGATGAAAAGGGCCCCGACGCATTCGAAGACCGCCGTTCCGTCCATGTTCACCGTGGCGCCCATGGGCAGCACGAAGGACGACACCTTGTTCGATACGCCCACCTTCTCGCGGACGGTCTTGATCGTGACCGGAAGCGTCGCGCCCGACGAGCTGGTCGAGAAGGCGACCAGGAGCGGCTCGAGCATGTTGCGAAAGTGCACGATCGGAGAGATGGGGCGCCCGGACGCCAGACGTCCTCCGAAGTACAGCAGCAGCGGCAGCGTGATGAAGAGGTGAATCGTCAACCCCGAGGCGAGCGTCGCGATGTACTTGGCCAGGGTGCCGAACGCGTCGAAACCGGTCGTGCCCACCATCCTCGTGATGAGCGCCAGGACGCCGATCGGCAGCAGCTTGATGATGCCGGACGTGAGCGCCATCATCGCCTTGAAGAAGGCGTCGAAGATGTCGGTGACGATGACGCGGGGGCGTTCCGGCAGGGTCGTGATGGCGGCGCCGAAGACGATGCAGAAGAAGATGATCGCCAGCATGTCCCCGGTTCCGGCTGCACCGACGAAGTTGATCGGCACGATGTCGAGGATCAGCTGGATGAACGAGTCCGGCGTGTCGACCAGCATCGGATCGTTGGAGGCCTCGACGATGTTGGACCCCACACCCGGCCGGATGAGGTTGACCATCAGGAGCCCCACCGAGGCCGCCAGGAAACTGGACACCACGTAGTATCCCAGCGTTTTGCCGAACAGGCGGCCGACGGCCCGGCCTCCGCCCACCGACGCGACTCCGGATACGATCGACGTGAGCACGAGCGGGACGATGATCATCCTCAGCAGGCGCATGAACAGTTCGCCGATCCAGCCGATCGCCTCGGCGCCGGCTTCGCCGAAGGTGACTCCGACGACCGAACCCAGGATCATCGCCGCAAGGACCTGCCAGTGCAGCCGCTTGTAGAAGGGAAGGTCGGGATTGTATTCCATGGGTATCTACTCTGAGGAGGGGATGGATGGGCGTCCTGAAGGGAGATCGGGCTCGTCCCGGGCGGCAACGTGGTGGTCGAGACCGCGTTACGTCAAGCTCGGGTCCCGGGGTCGCCGGAACATGAATCGCCTTCCTCCGACGGTTCTGCCGGCCGTGGCGCTCATGCTGACCGTGGCGTGCGCCGGCGAGCCCGGGAGCCCCGCCAGCGACCGGGTCGAGGATCCCGCTCTCGCCCCGCCGGATTCGCTCGCGGGAAACCGCTACGAGCGCCACCTGGCCTTCTTCGCGTTAGAGGACGAAACCCCGCTGGTGGTTGCCTGGTCGTTCTCCGCGGACACGCGCGAGGACGCCGTCGACAGGGAGGCGCGCATCTCGCTGGCGCGCGGAGGGGTGTGGGACGCCTTCTTCCGGTCCTCCTGGGAGACCCCCGCGACCCGGGCTCCGTGGCGCATCATCCCGCACGAGGGCATCCGCATCATCGTGGCGGAACGGGACGCTCTGACCGCGCTTCTCTACCGCAGCGCCGGGCGGGAGCTTGAGATGTGGCTCGGGGACGCGCTGGCGGGATGGAGCAGTCGTCCCGGCGAACTGGTCCAGGTGAGGGAAGCCTCGACCCTTCTCTCCGAGACCGCCGTGGCGGGGACGCTGGTCGACATCTCCTTCGCCCGGCAGGCCTCGGACGCGACACCCGGAAACTGGGCGTTCCTCATCTCCGAGGACATCCATGTGTTTCTGCGAGGCCCCTTCGACGCGGCCGCCGACTCCACCTTCCAGGGATGGGGTACGCTGCGCGCGCGCAACTTCGACTGGCCGGACCTGGTCGTGACGGCAACCCGCTCGAGGGCGTTCGAGCCCGCCCGCCGCGACGTGCCGGTCGCGTGGCGCTTCCAGTCGCCCGACGCCGAAATAACGGGTAGAATCGAGGCCATGAGCACGCACGTGGAGGCCGGGGAGGGGCCGGGTCCGCAGCTGCCCCTGATCGCCATCTCCGAAGTGGAAGGCTCGATGACGATCGAGACCATCCCCTATCGCGTGCGCGGCGTCCTCTACCATCGCGCACCCTGAGGCGCATTACCCCTTGCTCGAGAACCTGATCGCCCCGCTGCTCACCATCGCCTTCGGTGCGCTGGCGGGCGGGCTGACCAACTCGGTCGCGATCTGGATGCTCTTCCACCCGTACGAGCCGTTGCGCGTCCGAGGCCGGAAGATCGGTTTCCTGCAGGGCGCCATCCCCAAGAACCAGCCGCGCCTGGCGGCGGCCGTCGGCCGAACGGTCGGAAACCGTCTGCTCACCGAATCCGACCTGGAGCGGACGTTCGCCGACGAAGAGTTCCGGCGCGCCTTCGACCGGCGCCTGGGCGAGTTCGTGGACGTGCTGCTCCTGGAGGAGCGCGGTTCCATCCGCGAGATGCTGCCGGAGTCGATCCTGCCCGAGGTGGAATCGGCGCTGCACCATTCGGCGGACAGGGCACGCGAGCAGATCGCGGCCTGGCTCGACTCGGAGGAGTTCGAACGGGCGGTCGCGGACCGCGCCGGATCGATCGTGGAAGCCCTCTCGGACGTGCCCATCGGCGGGGCGCTCACGCCCGCCCGCAGCGCCGCGCTGGCGTCCGCGCTCGACGGATGGATGGAGGGCACGCTAGGTAGCGACGGCTTCTACCGGGCGGTGGACGACTACCTGTCCTCGGCGGCCCGCTCGCTGCTCTCTCCCGAAAAGACCTTCGAGCAGACGATTCCGCCCGGAATGGTGGCCGCGTTCGAACGGGGGCTCGCAAACTACCTGCCGCTGGCGATCGCCCGACTCGGCTCCCTGCTCGAGGACGATCGGGCGCGGGCCCGCTTCGAACGGGGCATCAACGACCTGTTGCAGCGCTTCCTGCGCGACCTGCGCTTCCACCAGCGGGTGGTGGCGCGCCTGGTGATCACCGAGGACACCGTCGAACGGGTGCTGGACGCGATCCGTGAGGAGGGGGCGGAACAGATCGCGCGCATGCTGAAGGATCCCGCGGTCCAGGCGGCCATGTCGCGCGGCATCAACGACGCGGTCGTCGACTTCCTGCGCCGTCCCGTCCACATGGTGCTGGGCGAGGCCGACAGCGAGAGCGTGGTGGCGGCGCGCCGGACGGTGGCCGACTGGGTGGCCTCGACCGCGCGCGATCCCGCCACACGCAGCTTCCTGGTGGGAAAGCTCGAGGCCGCCCTGCACGAAGCCGGAGCGCGCAGCTGGGGCGAGGTGCTGGAGCGCGTGCCTCCCGCTTCGATCGCGGGCGGGCTGGTCTCGCTCGCCCGCAGCGACGGCGCCGCCCGGCTGATCGACGGCACGGCCCGCCAACTCGTCGACACCGTCCTCGACCGCCCCATCGGAGTGCCCGCGCGCTGGCTCCCCGACGGTGCGGCCGATCGCCTCAAGCAGGGATTGAGCGCGCCGGTCTGGGAGTGGCTGCAGGCCCAGGTGCCCGCGGTGGTTCGGCAGATCGACGTGGCGCGGCGCGTCGAGGAGAAGGTGCTGGCGTTTCCCGCCGCGCGCATGGAACAGATCGTGCGCCGCGTGACCGAGCGGGAACTGAAGCTGATCGTGCGCCTGGGCTACGTGCTCGGGGGCATCATCGGCACCGTGCTGGTGCTCGTCACCCGGCTGGTGGGATAGGCGGCGCCCGGGAAGTCTCGCGGTGCGACGCGCGGCGCCCGGGAAGCTCGCGGTACGACGCGCGGCGCCCGGGAAGCTCGCGGTACGACGGGGTGGGCCGCGACGGAGAGGCCGCGCGCAGGCGGCGGATGTTTCGGCCTACCTGGACAGGTCGAACGGCCCGCGGGTCCTCTGACGGCGCCGGTGCGACCCCCGCTGCTGCTTCTTCTGCATCAGGCCGAGGAAGGTGAAGTGGCGGGTGGCCCGCTCCCGGGGAAGGTTCTTCCCCATTCGCTCTTCGACCTCTTCCACCGTGGGACCGCTGCCGAAGGAGAGCCCCAGAAAGATCCCGAGTGCGAGCGCGAGCACGCCGCCCAGTATCTTCAGCAGCATTCGTCTCTCCTCCGGGGCGTACTCAGCGCCTGAGCGACTCCGGCACCAGAAGGAGCATCAGACCGGTGACCATCATGATCGCGACCGCGTTGGTCCCCACTGCGACCAGCGCCACCACGCCCCAGAAGACCACGTGGGTGAAGATGTAGCCGCCAGGCACCCAGCTCATGTTGCCCCTCGCGCGAGCGGTTTGAAGTTCGTGAAGCGGGAGGTGAACCCCCCGACGCAGGCACCAATATGGGCCACGCGGGGAAGCCTGTCCATCAGGTCTGCGCTTCGGCGCCCCCGGAGGGCGCGGCGCGCGTCTCCTCGATCACCCATTCCAGATATCCGGGATTGCCGGCCGAGACGGGAAGAGCGAGGATCTCGGGGACTTCGTGGGGGTGGAGCTCGCGCGTCCGCCGCGTCAGCGCCGCGACCCGGTCGGCCGCCGTCTTGAGCACCACCAGCGCCTCTTCCTCCTCCTCCACCGCGCCCTGCCAGCGGTACACCGACGTCACCGCCGGCACCACGCTCCCGCAGGCCGCCAGCCGTTCCTCGACGAGGACGCGGGCCAGCTGCCGTCCGGCTTCGGCTCCCGGCGTGGAAACCAGCACCACCCTGTGCGCATCCGACACCCGAAGCTCCCGTGACTCGCGGAGCGCCCGCTCAGCCCGCGAACCAGTCGCGGTCGACGTTCGCTTTGTCGTACAGCGACTCGATGAGCGCGCCGTAGCGCTCCTCCACGTTCCGCCGCCGGACCTTCTGGGTCGGGGTCAGCGTCCCGTCCTCGATCGTGAACGTCGTCGCCAGGAAGGCTGTCTTCTTGGGCGTCTCGAAGCTGGCCAGACTCGCCAGCGATGCCTTGACCCTGCCCCCCAGGAACTCCTGGCATCTCCCGTCGCGGAGCAGCGCCCCGGGGTCCGACGCGTCGATCTCGCTCGCGGCGGCCCACTGGTTCAGCTGCTCGAAGTCGGGCACCACCAGGAGCGACGGGAAGGGGCGCCGGTCGCCCACCATGACCGCCTGCTCGATGTACGGATCGAGCTTGACATCATTCTCGATCGGCTGCGGCGCGATGTTCTTGCCGCCCGCGGTCACGATGATGTCCTTCTTGCGGTCGGTGATGCGGAGGAAGCCGTCGTCGTCGAGCTCGCCGATGTCGCCGGTCTTGAACCACCCCTCCTCGTCGATGACCTCGGCGGTCTCCTCGGGCCGGTTGAGGTATCCCTTCATGACCTGCGGCCCGCGAATGCAGATCTCGCCGTCGGAGGCGATGCGGATCTCCGTCCCCGGCACCGCCTTGCCGACCGTGCCGATGCGGAAGTTCTCGAAGGTGTTCACGTTGGTGACCGGGCTGGTCTCCGTCAGCCCGTATCCCTCGAGGATCTGAAGCCCCGCGGCGAAGAAGAACCTGTTGATTCCGGGCGCAAGGGGCGCGCCGCCGCTTACGAAGAAACGCAGCCGTCCGCCGACCGCCGCGCGCAGCTTGCTGAACACCAGCCTGTCGGCCACGGCCTTGCGGGTTCGCGTCCACCACCCCGGATCGCCCCCTTCCAGCACCGCGTCGGCGTACGCGAGCCCCACCGACGTAGCCCAGCCCACCAGCAGCCCCTTCACGCCCGTCGCCCCGGTCACCGCGTTGTACACCCGTTCGTACAGCCGGGGAACCGAGACGGCCACGGTCGGGCGGACGATCTTCAGATCCTCGGCCACGGTCGTCATGTCGCGCGCATACGCGATGGTGCACCCGACGTTGAAGAAGACGTAGTCCACCGTGCGCTGGAAGACGTGCGACAGGGGCAGGAAGCTGAGCGTGCTGTCGGTGTCGGAGACATCGAGCAGCGTGCGGCAGACCTGCACGTTGGACCCGACGTTGGCATGCGTGAGCAGCACGCCCTTCGGGTTCCCGGTCGTGCCCGACGTATAGAGGATCGTGGCGACCGACTCGGGCCGCGCGGCGAGCGCTTCCTCCCGAAACGCCTCGTCGCTCAGGCCGAGGGGATCGAGCTGCACGAAATCCCGCCATGCCACGGTGCCTGCGGGCATTTCGGCGGGGGCATCGAAGACGATGATATGGCGGAGTTCGGGGCACTGGTCCCGAATCTCCAGGAGCTTCGCGAGCTGGACATCGTCCTCGGCGAAGACGGCCCGGGCGCCCGAATCCTGCAGGATGTAGGCGATCTGGGGCGCGGTGAGGCTGGGATAGATGGGGACGTCGCGGACGCCAACGCACAGGCAGGCGTAGTCGGCGACCGCCCACTCGGGGCGGTTGGCGGAAAGGATGGCCGCAGCCTCGCCCCGCCCGATCCCGAGGGCCCGCAGCCCGCTGGCCGCCGCCCTGGTGGTTCGGAACACCTCGTCATACGAGATCCGCGACCAGGTCAGGTCGGCATTCGGAGCCCTCAGCGCGGTTGCGCCGCCGAATCGCTCGACCGCCTCGAGAAACAGGCTGGTGAGCGTGGCGGAACTCACGACACCCCCGGCACGGCAGCCGGCGTCCGGTTCCGGATGCGGGTCGTGACCCGGATGTCGGTGCGCAGCGAGTTGAGGGCGCTGCAATACTTGTCGCGCGACAGCTCGACCGCGCGCTCGACCCGCGCGGCGTCCCCGGGTCGGGGTCCGGAGACGGCGACGTCCAGGTCGATGCGGGTGTAGCGGCGGGGATGATCTTCCGCGCGAGAGCCCCGGACGACGAAGTCCAGTTCCCCGAGCGGCACCCGCGACTTGCGCAGAATCTCCTGGATGTCGATCCCCATGCACGCCGCGACGCCCAGCAGCAGCGTGTCCATGGGAGAAGGCCCGCGGGCGCCGTCCCCATCGATGGTGACGGCCGGATCGCCAACCCCGGACCGCCCCTCGTAGGCCCGGCCCGTGCCCAGCCAGGAGAGGCGAACTTCCCTATCCATCCCCATCGGCAACCCCCTGCTCCAGTTCACGCTTCAGCGTCGCCAGTGTGCTGCGCGCATGAGAGATGTGCTGCTCGTACTCGGGTCCCCGGGGAGGGTTGGCGAGGAACGTGCTGAGGTGATCGACGGCGGCCCTCTTCTGTCCGGCACGCCGCAGCAGAAAGCCGAGCCCGTAGTGAGCCCCGGCCGTATCCGGATGCTTGCGCAACACGTGGCGATAGGTCTTCGCCGCCTCGTCCGACATCCCGATCCGGGTGTAGACCATGGCGATTTCCTGCAGGATGATCGGGTCGCCGGGAGACTCCTTCAGGGCGAGGTTGAAGGAGTTCAGCGCGTCCTGATACCTGCCCTCCTCGACGAGAGCGCGCGCATCGTCATGGTAGTCTGTCTTGTCCGGGCCGGAGCCCCGGAAAAGACCTTTGATCCAACCCATTTCGTACGTCGGTGCGGGGGATGGAGGACGGGGATCGGGAAGTGCGAGTGGCTGCGAAAACTACCCGCAGTCGAGGTGGGAAGCAAACACCGTCCGCCGCTAGTCGAGGCGTCCCACCAGCACGCCCTCCTCGCTCGCCAGCACCTCGAGGCCCAGGCTGCGAAACGCCTGCTCGCCCTCGGGAGACGCACCCATAAGGACGATCCGCCCCGGGCGCGCCAGGCATCGCGCTGCGTCGTCGAGCAGAAGTTCGGCCCAGGACCCGGTGAGCGCGATGCCAGCCAGCGACCCGTCGCGCAGCGGCAGCCGTTCTGACGCCATGAGATGGCTCGCCCCGGGAGGAGGACGGAAGTCGAACCGCGGGGCCAGCGCCACCACCTCCACATCGGGAAGCAGGGACGCAAGCCCGGACGCGCGGCCGGCCAGGTTCCCGGCGACCGCGATCGACGCGGGACCCCGGGCCACGCCGATCAGCGCGGCAAGGCGCAGCGTCTCGGCAGCGGAGGCGTCCGGCGGCGGCGGACGGACGCCGCGCACGCGTCCATGGGTCCGGGAGCGCGGGGGATGACGAAGATCGGCGACGCCTCGCGCTACCGGATAGAGCACCCGGCAGTTGGAGCAGCCCAGAAAGCCGTCGATCACGCTTCCCTCCTCTACCTGGTCCGCACGCAGCACCAGGCCGAAGCCGGGACCGCAACGCGGACAGATCAGGCGCTCGGTGAGCTGCGGGTTCATGAATCTCGGCAACGCAGGCCGACGAGATTCGCCCGCGTCACGCGCGCTCGATCTGCAGAAGGGGGATCTGGACGGTGGCGGGGCGGGTGGCCAGAAACAGGATCGCCTCGGCGACCTGCCGTGCTTCGAGCATGGCGTCGCGCGGCGGAAGCCCGGGGTGGCGTTCCGGGTCGATGGCATCCCAGATCGGGGTGTCGCACGCTCCCGGCTCGACCAGCGAGGTCCGCACGCCCGTCCCGCGGGTCTCCTCCCGGAGCACTTCGTGCATGCCGCGCAGCCCGAACTTGGAGGCGGAGTAGGCGCCGTTGTCGGGAAACGCGGTACGTCCCGCCACCGATCCCACCAGCACGATCTGCCCCCGATTGCGGCGCAGCATCCCGGGGAGGAAGGCCCGTGCCAGGAGAAAGGCGCTGCGCAGGTTGACGCTCAGGCTGCGGTCCAGATCCTCCGGATCGGTCTGGTGAAGGGGGGCGAGGGAAAACACGCCCGCCGAGTGGACGAGGATATCGGGGGAGCCGCCCAGGCGCGCCGACACCTCCGCCGACATGGCTTCCACCTGGCGATCGTCGGCGAGATCCGCCGGCAGGTCGTGTGCGCCGATCTCGCCCGCGGTGCGCGCGAGCAGGTCGCGCCGCCGCGCCACCAGAAAAACATCCGCCCCGGCGGACGCCAGCAGCCGCGCGCATGCGGCGCCGATCCCGCTGGTCGCGCCCGTCACCAGTGCGGACCGGCCGGCCAGGTCGACCGATCGTCCGCGGGGTTCTCCCATCGGCGACCCGCTCCCGGCAGTCACCGGCTGCTAGTCCGGTTTCCCCGACTTCGGCGCCAGGGCGAGAAACTCCTCCCGGGTCCGTGGATCCTCCGGACACGACCCCCGCATCGCCGTTCCGCGGCTACCCACCCGAGTACTCCGCCCGGTTCCTCGGCGTCTCCCACAGGACCAGCTTCACCAACTCGACCTGCGGGGGCATCCGCTCGCGCAGCCTGTGCCACATCGCCACCACCACGTTCTCCGTGGTGGGAATCGTCCCCTCCAGCCAATCGACATCCAGGTTCAGGTTGGCGTGGTCCACCTCGTCGACCACCCCCTCCTGCACCAGATCGCGCAACTGCTTGAGGTCCATGACGTAACCCGTCTCCGGGTCGACCGGTCCCTCCACGGTCACGTCCAGCTCGTAGTTGTGCCCGTGCCAGTTGCGATTGGCGCAGTTGCGGAACACCTCGCGGTTGCGCTCGTCGGACCAGTCGGCCCGGTGCAGCCGGTGGGCGGCGCAGAAGTGCACCCTCCGCGTGATCCTTACCCGCGGCATCTCTCCCTTCCCGCTTCGGACGCGAGGACGGCCATCAGAAAAACAGGAGACCGGCGCCCCGTCGGACGCCAGCCTCCCGACGTTTCGGAGGAGATATTTGAAGCCCGGGTACGAATCCTTGGCGACCTCCCCGCGAGTTCCGCAGTCCCCGGTTCCGGGGCGTTGCGTCCGGCGCGAGAGCCAGTCCCGGCCTCATTGTGTTGGCTCAATTATCGATGGGCCTCCGAAACGCAGGGCAAAAGTAGCGATGCCGATCATGTTTGTCCAACAGCCGGCGAACGGCACCATCGCGCCCGCGGTCGCGGAGACGCTCAGCCGCGAACCCTCAGCCTCCGGCCCTCGATTCGCCGGGTTCGAGCAGCCCGCGGGCGACACACAGCTCGGCGTTGGCCAGGCACGCCCCGGCGGCGCCGCGTATCCCGTTGTGCACCACGGTGACGAGGGCCAGATCGTGCGGGGGCGCTGAGCGTATGCGGCCGATGCTGACCGCCATGCCGCGCGAGGCGCCGATGTCGAGGCGGGGCTGGGGCCGGTCGGGCTCGGAGCGCACCGCGAGGGGCCGTTCCGGAAGCGTCGGCAACTCGGGCAGGGATGGGCAGGGGCGGTAGTCGAGCAGGCTGCGCTCGACCTCCTCCGGCCGAGCCGGCGTCCGCAGCTTCAGGAAGACATGTGTCATGTGCCCATCGAGCACGGGCACCCGATTCGTGCTGGCGGCGACCCGGATCCGGGTACCGAGGATCTTGTTGAGTTCGGGCCCGATCTTTTCCTCTTCGCCGGAGATCCAGGGAACGACGTTTCCGGACATCTGCACCGCCGCCGTGCCCTGCAGCCCGGCGCCGGTGAGCGCCTGCAGGGTGACCACCGTCGCCTCCTCGATCCCGAAGCTCCCTTCGATCGGAGCGAGCGCCAGTGCGACTCCGACGACGACGCAGTTCGGGTTGGTCACCAGCGCGCCTCCCCCGTCGAACCACGGCTGGGACCGGGTCCGTGCCAGGTCCCCGGCGTTGATTTCCGGCACGATCAGGGGCACATCCGCGCGCTGACGGTGCGCGGAGGCGTTGCTGCAGACGACGTGGCCGCCGCGGGCGAGATCGAGTTCCAGGTCGGTTGCGACGGCGCGCGGCAGCGCCGAGAGCACCAGCCGGCTGCGCAGGCGGTCGCGAGTGGCGCGCACGGGCAGCCGTGCGGCCGCCTCCGGAATGTCCCCGGTCAGGCCCCAGGGGACCACGTCCGCATAGCGCCGACCCGTACTCCGTGACGAAGCGACGACTTCGGCCAGACGCAGCGAGGGATGGCCCGCGAGCATGCGAACCAGGCGCTGGCCGACGATTCCCGTGGCCCCCAGCACGGCCACCGGCAGGCGGGAGGACGGGATGGACGAACCGAAATTCGATGTTTGAGCGCTCACTTCAGACCGGTCTCGATGAGTTCGCGGAGGGTACAGGAATCGATTGGCCGCGTCAACCGAGGGAAAGCTCATCCCCCGGGAAGCGGGCTCTCGATCGGAAGATCCACGGGTGTCATGTACAGGGAGCGAAGGGTGCTGCGATCCCGCGCGGTGGGCGCCGGGGGCAGATCCGGGCCCGCCCACATGATGTCGGACGGGTCCGGTGAATGGCTCAGGATGCCCAACACGTGTCCCATCTCGTGGATCACCAGCCGATCGAGCAGCTCCTGGTCGTCGGTTCGGCGGATGACCACGCGGTAGATGACCTGCGAGGGTTCGCCGTCGCGGCGGGGCCAGGTGCGCAGCGCGTCGCGGGGGTCGTTCAGGCAGCCGAGAGTGGACGCGGCGCCCGTCACGGGCCCCACGCACGTCATGGGCGTCGAGAGAACACCCACCGCATCGTGCCAGCGCAACACCGCGCGCGCCTCGCCCAGATCGTTGGTCTCCCGCAATCGCACCTCGCCGAACACCGCGGCCGACCGCCAGGCCCGCACCGCCCGCCGGAAGGCCTGCCGCAGTGCCCCGGCGCCCGCAGGTTCGTCGTCCACGTATACCGGCACCACGGCGCCGCGGTGCCAGTGGAAGGTTCGTTGGCGCGCGCTCCCGTCGGCGCCGTAGATCGCCAGGCGGAAGTCGTAGGGGACGGGAAGGGCCGGGATGGTGGCGCTGTCGCACGCTGTGGCGAGCGCCGCGCCGACCACGGCCATCCGCCAAATCGCTCCGGTTCCCCGCCCCCGACTCATGACGTCCCCCACACCGGCACGGCCAGCCAGGCGAGAAATCGGGTTACCGCGCCGGCCGCCGCGCCCGCCTCCGCCGGCAAGGCAGGATCGAACTCGTGCCACTGTGCCTCGGCCACCCCGGTCGCGGGAATGGGGCCGGGAAGGCGAATCCCGAATCCGCCGGACAGCAGCAGGCCGGTCCTTTCGCTGCCCTCCAACAGGTTCACGTCGCCGCTGAGGTAGAGGACCTTTCCCGCGGCGGCACGCACATCCACCCCCGGCAGCTGCGGATGCGGCAACCGAACCCCGCCCACAATGTGGACGGCGGTCATCCGGCCTGCCGGCCAGGAGTGCCCGCCACCCTCCCCGGCGACATCGGCGAGGCTCACACCGGAACGAAACTCGAGCAGCAGCGAGGGGCGGGGCCGGCCCACCAGGGCCAGCTCCACGACCGGGGCGGGGCGGGGGCCCACCTCCAGGTCGCGCGCCACCGCCTCGAGCTCGGCCGGCACCACGGCCGTCCCGCGGGCGAACGGCGTCGAATACACCCCGCCCGCCCGCACCTCCACGGCAAGCGGAATCTGCGCCACGGCCGGCGCCGGCGGCGCCGTCAGCAGCAGGTGGAGAAGCCCGGCATACACCGCCCCGCCAGCCAGGTCCTTCACGCGCGCTCCCTTCACGTCCACTCCCTTCACGTGCGGTATGAACGGAGGAGCGCCAGGTTGCGCCGGTCGTTCGAGACCACGTCGTCGCCCTTGGGCGTCTCCAGCAGCTTGGGGATGTCCCGGAAACGAGCGTCCCTCATGATGCGGCGGAAGGGGGCCTCGCCCAGCGTACCCTCGCCGATCATCTCGTGCTGGTCGCGGTGCGACGCAAAGGGGTGCTTCGAGTCGTTCAGATGAAAGAGTTCCAGCAGCTCCATGCCCAGTTCGCCGTCGAAGGCCCGCCAGACGCCCTCGTAGTCGCCGACCAGATCGTACCCGGCGGAAAACGCGTGACAGGTATCGACGCATACGCCCACGCGCCGGTCCAGCGGCGCGCCCGTGCCCTCCCGGATCGCGGCGAGGTGTTCGAACCGGCCCCCGACCGAGGTGCCCGCCCCCGCAGTAAGCTCGAGCAGAACCCTTGGCCCGTCCGGACAGCCCTCGAGCGCCTCCGTCAGAGCCGCGGCGTTGCGGGCGATGCCGCTCGCGATGTCGCCGTCGGTGGCGTTCCCCGGGTGCGTGACAAGAAAATCCAGGTCCAGCTCACGACCGCGCGCCAACTCCGCCCGGAAGCTGTCCAGGGACCGGCGCCAGAGGCCCGGATCCGGGGACGCCAGGTTGATGAGATAGGAGTCGTGGGCGACGGCACACCGGATGCCGGCGGTCGCGCGCGCCCTCCTGAAGGCGCGGATCCGCTCGCCGTCGAGCGTGGGCTCGGCCCAGCGGTTCGGTTGCTTGGTGAAGAGCTGCAGGTTGAGCGCGGTGATGTCCCGCGCACGTGCAGGCGCGTGCTCGACGCCGCCGGCTACCGAGACGTGCGCGCCGAGTTCGTCGGCGATGACGGCGGGAGAGGACACCGCCGCGGGCTGCGCGGGCCGGGCGTTACCAGCTGGACTTGCGGACCCCGGGGATCTTCCCCTCCAGGGACCACTCGCGGAACGCGATGCGGGAAAGGCCGAACTTCTTGATGTGGCCGCGCGGCCGCCCCGTGGTGCCGCAGCGGTTGCGATACCGGGTCGCGCTGGAATCGCGCGGCAGCTTGCGCAGCGCCCACTGGGCCTCGCGCTTCTCCTCCGTCGACCTGTCGGGGTCGGCAATGATCCGCCGAAGCTCGCGACGGCGCTCCGCGTAGCGCTCGATCAGCTTCGCGCGCTTCAGGTTCTGTTCGATCTTTCCTCTTTTTGCCACCTTGCCGCCTTCCTTGGGTCGCCTCTCCTTCGCGCGAGAGGTGAGAAAGCTACACGCCCTTCGGGTCGTTCTCCAGTGCTATTGGGCCGACGAGCCCCGG
Organism: Longimicrobiales bacterium; assembly: GCA_965202805.1. Taxonomy (GTDB): domain Bacteria; phylum Gemmatimonadota; class Gemmatimonadetes; order Longimicrobiales; family Gaopeijiaceae; genus BD2-11. The sequence goes on along the minus strand of OZ241869.1, from coordinate 3,587,830 downwards.
GCACCCCCGAGCATCGGCCCCAGCGGACGCCCACCGACCAGGTGCATGTGGAGGTGGTAGACCTCCTGACACCCGTCCTCGCCGCAGTTGACGATCAACCGGTAGCCGGTTTCCGCAATACCCTGCTCCCGGGCGATGCGCGCCGCCACCGCGAACATGCGGCCCAGCACCGGCTCGTCCTCGCCGGTGAGGTCGCGCGCGCTGGCGATGACGTGGTTGGGCACCACCAGCACATGCGTGGGCGCGGCCGGCGCGATATCGCGAAACGCCGTCACCAGGTCGTCCTGATAGACGATGTCGGCCGGAATCTCCCGTCGGACGATCCGGGAGAAGATCGTGTCTCCTGCCATCGCCGGCCGGTTACTTCGCGTCCGACTCGCCGGCGCCGGACTTCTTGCGCATCTGACGCGCATAGCGCTGCTGGAAACGCTCGACGCGGCCCGCCGTGTCCACCATGCGCTGGGTGCCCGTGTAGAACGGGTGCGACGAACTCGAGATCTCCAGGCTGACCAGGGGATACTCGTTTCCGTCTTCCCACTTGATGGTCTTGTCGCTCTTGACGGTCGATCGGGTCAGGAACGCGTAGCCGTTGGACGCGTCCTGAAACACCACCGGGTGATACTCCGGGTGAATACCTTCTTTCATCCCCTGGGCTCCGAAAACTCTGGTGCGGTGCGCCGCCGCCGTTGCCGGGCGGAGGGCCAACAGCCGACAAGTCTACCGAAACAGGGGACGACGGGTCAACGCCCCGGACCCGGTCACTCCGGCGGGGTCAGCCTGAAGCTGCCCAGGACATCATCATCCGGAGGAAGCTCGTCGGCACCGGCGGGATAGCCGTTCAACTCGAGGATGTACGCCATGACGTCCACGTAGGTCTGGCGCGGCAGCCCTCCCGGGTTGTCGTCGGGCATCGTGCGGCGCAGCTCCCGGTACAGGTCGCGGGCGGTGCGGCGCGCCCACACGTCCGTGAACACCGGCCCCTTGAACTCGCTCGTGTAGTGGCAGTCCGAACAGACCTGGCGAAACGCGCGCTGGCCGCGGCGCGCCTGCGGTTCCGTGTAGAAGGCGGCCGGAGCCGGAGATGCCTCGCCGGACGGTCCCCCTTCCGGCCCCGTCGCGTCGTCAGCAGGAGCCTCCGCCGGCGGAGCGCCTGCCGCGGCGAGAGGCGCATCGCCCGGCGCCGGCGTCCCGGGCGGCGCTGACCCGGGAGCCGGAGATGCGGGCGGCGCTGCGGGCGGTCCCCCACACCCCGCGATCAGCAATGCGACAACGGCGAACGACATGCGTGATGACATCGGCGGCACTACTCCTCCGTAACCTCGAATACGAACATCATTCCCGCGTGCAGGTGCTCCGCGATGTGACAATGAAGCATCCATGATCCCGGATTTGACATCTCCACCAGCAGATCCATGGTCGAGCCGACCGGAAGGATGGTGGTGTCCTTCCACACCAGGTTCGTGTTGGGGATGCCGTCGCGCTCGGTCACCAGGAACCGCTGGCCGTGAATGTGGATGGGATGGTTCATGGGATGAAACGACTCGGGGTCGTTGAACACCCGGATCTTGACCACATCGCCCACGCGAAAGCGCCAGTCGATGTCGCCGTTCTCCCGCCCGCTGGCCGGTTCCCGCAGGATCCAGGTCACCTGGTTGCCCGTCGAGAGCCAGTTCATCATCGGCATGCCGTCGTTCCACTCGACCGGCGGCACGTAAAAGGTGTCGGCTTCCATCGACGCCACGATGGGCACCGGAAGATCCCGTACCCGGACCGTCGTCACCAGCTCGTAGTCCACCGGCTTGCCCAGCAGGGCGCGGAAGGGCTCGATGTCCTCGGCCACGTCGCGGTTTTCGCGCAGTTCGTCGAAGGCCTGCGTGACGGCATCGTCGACCGCGGGACCGTTCACGCCGACGACCGCGAGCGTGTCCTCGTGCGGGTAGAAGGTGCCGCGGAAGTGGTTCACCGCCTGGATCGTGTTGGTGATGCCGACTTCCCCGGCCTCCGGGAAGCGCACGTCCACCACGTAGCGCTCGGCGGGCGCGATGACCACGCTCTCCACCCAGGTTTCGCGTTCGAACTTGCCGATATCGGACGCGACCAGCTTCACCCGCGCGTTCCCGAAGCGGACGTTGAAGGTGCGGGTGTTGGCGACGTTGGTCAGGTAGAAGCGCACCACCTCGCCGGCGCGCGCCGCGATGCGGTGGTCGTCGACCCCGTTGGTCAGCATCACCGTGCCGAAGCGTCCCATGAGCGCGTGCGTCGGCGCTTCCTCGCCCCAGGGGATGAGCCCCTGGTCGTCGATCAGGATGTCGTCGAGGACGAGCACCTCTTCGCGATGGGAGGGGCCGTAGAAGTCCGGGGTCGAGGGCATGACCAGCAGGTTCCCGTAGAGGCCCAGGTCCTGCTGGACATCCTCGCGCATGTGCGGGTGGTACCAGAACATGCCGGCGTCGGGAACGTCGATCTCGTAGGTGAAGGTCTCGCCTTCGGCGATGGGGTCCTGGGTGAGCCCGGCGACGCCGTCGAAGCGGTTCTCCAGCCGGATCCCGTGCCAGTGGACGGTCGTGGGCAACTGAATGCGGTTGGTCACCCGCACCATGATGCGCGAGCCCCGGTCCGCCTGGATGAGGGGACCCGGATACTGGCCGTCGTACCCGAGCATGGCGTAGTCGCGCCCGCCGATCGTGCGCCGGACCACGGACACGTCCATGTCGAGGGTATCCCCGTCGGCCACCACGACACGCCGGCCGGGTTGGGCCGCCGGGAACATCGCCGGATCCATGCCATCGCCGATCAGGAAGGGACGCACGGGCGGGAGCGCGTTCTCGAGCCCGGGCACCATGGGCATGGTCATGGACATCGGGGGCATGCGCCAGCCATCGGCCTCGCCGTGCTCTCCGTGGCCCATCATCCGGTGTTCCTGGGCAGCGAGCGCACCCGGCAGGGCGGCGATGAGAAGGATGGGCAGTCCGTGAAGGAGGCGCACCGGCGTCGGCTGCCTCAATCGTAGCCGTAGACGGCGCAGTTCTCCTGTTCGAAGGCGCCGTGCCCCGCCATGGTGTGCATCTGGCCGCTGCGGGACATGCCGCGCATCACCACCGGACCGGTCCACATCGCGGCCTCGGGGTCGTCGCCGGGCTCGAGCGTGACCACGAGCAGGAACTTGTTCCACCGGGCCCGGCCGCGAAGCGGCCCTCCGTCCGCAAGCGCACCGATGCGCTGCACCTGGTCCAGGTCCGGCGTGGTCAGCCATCCCACATAGACGCCTTCGCGGGGCGCCATCAGGCGCTCCACCGAGAGCCACACGTCGAGCACGTAGCTGCCGTCCTCCGCCAGGGTCACGCCGAAGGGGGAGTCGGCGAAGGTCACCTCGCCCAGTCCCGCCGCGAGCCCGGTGCCCGGGAGCCTGCGGGTGCTCACCACCGGGAAGGCGTAGTACGCGGGCGCGTCGACCGGGGCCGCGGATTCGGGCAGCGGCAGGTGGACCGCTTCGCCCGGCACGAGGGCCTCCGGAAGCGCGCACGTCCCCGGAGGAATCCCGGGAGCGGAATCCGCGGCGGCCGGGGCCAGCGCGGCCAGCAGTGCGAGGAGCAGCGTCTTGCCCATCATCGGCTCACCGCTCCTGGCTCACCGGGCGCGGGCGGGTCTCGTCCCACTTCTGCACGCTCGAGATGTCGGGCATCCCCCAGTCCTCGCCGTTCCAGCCCTGGAATCCCTCCATGCGGAAGGTCCAGAACCCGGTGCTCATGTCGCTCACCACGATGAGGCCGTCCTCGTTGCGCACGTCCACGCCGAACGCGCCGTTGAACACCGGATTGCGGAAATCACGAGCGTTGGGCGGGCCGCTGTAGGTGTCGTAGTAGCCCACGGTGACCGGGTTCGCCGGGTCCATCAGGCTGAAGATCTGGAGGCCGTCGAGGTACCCGGAGACGAAGACGTAGGGCCAGCGCACCTCGTGGTTGTGCACCAGGTTCTGCCAGTCGGCGGTCCAGGCGGAGATGGGCCGGTTGATGTTCGTCTGCGTGCCCTCGAGGGCGGGCTGGAGGTCGAAGATGCGCAGCGGCGCGTACTGGTATTCGGTCTCGGCAATCACGTAGCGCCCGTCCGGGCTGGGCGTGAAGGTATGGCCCGAGCGGACGCCGCTGATGCCGGTCATGGTGACCACGAGCTCCGGGTTGTCCAGGTCGCTGATGTTGTAGACGTAGTAACCCCCGGTTCCTCCGCCGTAGAAGCGGTCCTGCCCGGTGTCCGGATGATACGCGGCGTAGAAGTCGTGGTATCCGCGCCCGCTCCCCTGCCCGAGCGGCGACTCGGGGACCGGGATTCGCCCCGCGAGAGCGTCGGAGGGATCTCCGTCGACGGCCTTGGCCATGTCGTACACGTGGGCGAAGGGTCCCCTGATCGTGGTGATCAGCAGCACGCGTCCGTCGGAGTGCTTGTAGATGAAGATGTTGTGGAAGCCCCCCGGCATTTCAGGCTCCCGGATGCGGGCGACCTCGCGCACGGTTGTGGGATCGGGAAGCCCGGTGACGTCCAGGATGACCGCGCCCAGGTCGGGGTTGGGGCCGCCCTGGCCGAACTGGAGGGACTGCACCACGTAGTAGCGGCCGTCGAGCTTGAAGTACTTGACGTCCATGCCGCCGGTGCGCTGGTGCAGGTCCTGGTTCTCGATGCGCCAGCGGTAGATCACCTCCGGCTTCTCGGGATCCTCCAGGTTGATGATGTCGGTGCCCTTGGGGCCCACCTCGCCGTACACCATGCGCGCGACGTACGCGTAGGGACGGTGCATTTCCTGCTCGAGTTCGATGTCCGCGATGCTGAGCTGCGGGCCGAGCGGGACGTGGCCGAGCACGTCCATGTTGTCGCTGCCCGGCTTCATCGGCGTCCACTGGCCGGCCGCGGGCGCGACCGCCAGAGCGAGCGCCAGAGCGGCGGCACCGGTCTTCACGATGGTCGAATGGACGGCGCTGGTTCGCATGGCGAACTCCTTCGGCAGGATGGCAACAGGTTTCCGGACCCGCTCGGGTCCGACCGGTCATAGTAACGTGATTCGGACCTCGCGCGCACGGGGCCCGCGAGCACGAGTACGGATGGGGATGTGGTTCGCCGTGGTCCCGGGGCCGCAGATTCCGCCGAGGCTTCTTCCAAGCCTTGAAGTGAGACAGGGCACAACGCGGCAGTCGACCGCCAACTGCTCCAAGTGCCAGGAAAACCGTCCATCTTACTTTACAAACCGCGTTGCTTTTTTGTTGAAAACTTCATAAGATGTTGTAATCATTTGATTTTCTTACTTGCCTGCAACTTGCAAAGATGGGGTCCACTCCGCAAGCCCGAATCCGTTAGCTGGCGACGGACGATGGCTTTCGGGGAACGGCGGGGAGCAGCCATGCCAGAGCCAGACGCGACACGAATCGCGCAAGCGGTTCAACGACTCGTCGGGCTCCCACAGGAAACCGAGTCCACCGAGTTCAAGCGCAACTACCAGGACCCGAACGGAATCGGCGAGTACATCTCCGCCCTGGCCAACGCCGCAGCACTATTGGGCACGACGCGCGCCCACATGATCTGGGGCGTTGAGGACGAAACTCACGCCTTCGTTGGGACCACGTTTTCGCCTTCGGTGGCAAAGAAGGGCAACGAGCCTTTGGAGGCGTGGCTGCTCCGCGGGCTCCGACCCCAAGTCGATTTCCGATTCCATGAAGCTACGGTGACGGGGAAGGCCATCGTGCTGTTGGAAATCGAACCAGCGAGCGGCCAGCCCGTGGCTTTCAAGGGTACCGAGTACATCCGCGTGGGAAGCAGCAAGCGAAGACTCCGCGATTATCCGGCCAAGGAACGTGCCCTTTGGAGGTCCCTCGAGCGCCTGATCTTCGAAAAAGATATCGCGGCTGAGGGCGTCACCGCGGAGGAAGTGGTCTCCAAGCTCGACTGCGTGGCTTACTTCGATCTCATGAAACTGCCAGTGGTGCCGGACCACGAGCGACAGATGGAGAGGCTTCGCTCGGAAGACTTGATCCGCAACAGAAACGATGGCCTGTACGACATCACGAATCTCGGCGCCATCGCGTTGGCGCGAGATCTGCGAGATTTCGGGCGGATCGGGCGGAAAGCCTTGCGTATCGTCCAGTACCAGGGCAAGGGCCGGTACCATGCCAGCAGAGAGCACGAGTTGCATGCGGGCTACGCCGTCGGATTTGACGGGATGATGGCCTATTTGAACGGCATCCTGCCCGCGAGTGAAACGTTCGACGGGGGCGTGCGCCGGACCGTCCGCATGTTTCCCGAAGAAGCAGTTCGAGAGTTGGTCGCGAACGCCCTCATACATCAGGATTTCTCGGTGCGCGGTGCCGGGCCCATGGTCGAGATCTTCGATCGCCGTCTCGAAGTGACGAATCCCGGAGAGCCGCTCGTGGAGACCGTGCGCTTCATCGACGGCGCCCCGAAATCGCGGAACGAGTCGCTGGCTTCGCTGATGCGCCGGTTCGGGCTCTGCGAGGAGCGGGGGACCGGAATCGACAAGGTGATCTTCGCCGTGGAATCGTCTCACCTGCCCCCACCCGACTTCCGGACCCCACCGGAAGCAACGCAGGTCGTACTCTTCGCCGGAAAGAATCCGAAGGAGATGGACCGGCGGGAGCGCATTCGCGCCGTGTACCATCACGCCAGCTTGCGTTACGTGGACGGCGACTTCCTGACCAACACCTCTTTGCGGGAACGGCTCGGGCTTGGCGATAACAACCGCGTTTGGGTGTCGAGAATCATCAGGGATTCGGTGCAGGAAGGAGCGATCGCGCCGTTCGACCGGAATGCGTCGCCGAAGTACATGAAATACGTGCCGTTCTGGGCGGTGTGAGTTCCGCCAGAGCCCTGTTCTTACTTTACAAACCGGCCCGATTCGGTGTGGAAAACTACGTAAGATATTGTGCGGCAGTAAATTTCTTACTTGTCCGTCACTTGCTTAACAAGAGCGCGCCAAGTGATGCAATCCCGTATGCCCCTAAGAACCCACCGACCGACTTCCGGAAGACGCGGGCAAGGGCAACCGGCATCGGCCGCGTTTACGCCGGCAGCAGCCCCGGCCGGCCGGCCTCGACGACGAAGGAGGCGCGCGTCTCCACGGGGGCCCCGGGGCGCGTGACGTATGGGACGATGCGGTAGTCCGCGACGAGGCGATCCGGGGTTGCGGCACAGCGAACGTAGCCCCGCTGGCCGTTGAAGAAGTGGATGTGCGGGTTGCGGGCAAGCGAGTCGGCGGTACCCGGGCGCGTGTCCTGCCCGTCTCCCCCGGAGCTGATGGACGTGCCCACCAGTTCGGCACCCACGATGCCGGACGACGGGTCGCGCGGGTCCGCCTTCAGATCCGCTGCCCAGTTGCTGTGGATGTCGCCGGTGAGCACCACCGGGTTCGCCGGCCGGGTCCGGTCCAGGAAGGAGAGCAGCCGGTCCTGAGCTTCCGGGTATCCGTCCCAGCGGTCCATCGAGACGGTGGGTTCCCCGTCCCGGGAGCCCTCCAGCCGGGCGATCATGACCTGGTTGGCGAGCACGTTCCAGCTGCTCTCCGACTCGGCCAGACCCGCGAACAGCCAATCCTCCTGCTCCGGCCCCAGCATGGTGCGGCCGGGCTCGAGCGCCTCCGCGCACAGCGGCCCGTTGGTGTCGCCACACGCCTGGTCGGAGCGGTACTGGCGGCTGTCCAGCACGTGGAAGTCGGCCAGGCCGCCGAAGTGCAGCCGGCGGTAGACCTGGATGTCCGGCCCGCTGGGCAAAGACGAACGCCGCACCGGCATGAACTCGTAGAAGGCCTGGAAGGCGGCCGTGCGGCGCAGCAGCAGTTGCGCGGGAGACTGGTCGTCCTCGGCCACGTCCGACGCCCAGTTGTTGTCCACCTCGTGGTCGTCGAAGGTGATCGCCCAGGGGAATGCCGCGTGGGCGGCCTGCAGGTCGGGGTCGGACCGGTAGAGGGAATAGCGGGCGCGGTAGTCGTCGAGGGTGAACACCTCGCCCGCCTCGTGCGCGCGCACCAGGTTGTCGCCGTATCCCACCTCGTAGATGTAGTCGCCGAGGTGGAAGACCAGGTCCAGTTCCTCCTCCGCCATGTGCCGGAAGGCGGTGTAGTAGCCGTGCTCGTAGTTCTGGCACGATGCGAAGGCGAAGCGCAGCCGGTCGGCGGGCGTACCGGGCGCGGGCAGGGTGCGGGTGCGGCCGACCGGGCTCTGGTCGCCTCCCGTCATGAAGCGATACCAGTACGGCCGGTCGGGCTCGAGTCCTTCCACTTCAACATGGACCGAGTGGCCCAGTTCGGGGACCGCCAGCTGGGTGCCCTGCCGAACGACGCGCGAGAAGCTCTCGTCGGCCGCCACCTCCCAGCGCACCGCGACCGGTTCGGTCGCCAGACCCGCGTCGCGCATCCCTTCCCCCGACAGGCGCGTCCACAGAACCATCCCTTCGGCGTCCGGATCGCCGGACGCGACCCCCGACGGGAACGGAGAGACAGCCAGTTGTGCCGTGCGGTCGCTCCGGCAGGCGCCCAGCGAGCCCAGCGCGACAATGCCGGCCACATCGCGGCCGATCCTCACGAAATCGCGCCGCGACATGCGGGCGGCGGTCAGGTCGTACCAGTGCGCTTCCGTCGTCTTCACGGCCGTCTCCCGGGGCATGGGTCGTCATCGGTTCGCGTGCGCGCCGCGCGCCCATATTATGGAACATCCGCCCGGGAACCAAACCCGAACTTCGAGTTCACCTGCAGGCACGGGAGATGATGCGCGACCTGGCAGCCCGTGGACAAACTCCCCCCGGCATTCGGGCGGCGTTGACCGTGGTCGCTCTGGCCGGCTTCCTGCCGGGAGGGGCCGCGGCGCTCGCGCCCCAGCAGTCCGACCTCTCGACCCTCTGTTCCGCGGGGGCCCGGGGCGCCCGGCTGGCCGGCGGCGCAGCCTCTCCCGTGGGGCAGACACCGACGGATCTCTTCTGCTTCGACCTGCACGCGACCGCCGCCGGACGGGACGCCTGGGGGGTGGTCGAGCTGGGCCGCGTGCCTGGGCCCTTCGGGGTGACGGTGACCGCCGGGGGAAATCACGTCCACAACCTGACCGCATGGCTGCGCGGCCTTCCGGATCCCGCCGACCTCGGGCCCTACGAGTCGTACGTGGCCTGGGCCACCACGGCCACGCTGGATCCCGTGATCCGCCTCGGACCGGTGGGCAACGGCCGCAACCCCCTCGGCCGCATCTCGTTCAACAAGTTCCTCATCCTGATCACCGCGGAGGCCTCCGCCACCGCCGGCGAGCGTGAAGGCCGCCTCGTCCTGCGTGGCCGCTCCCCCAGCAGCCTGATGGAAGCCCACGACCTGCTGGCCCAGGCCCCCGAGGCCCTCCGCGCGCCCCCGGGAATGTCCCATGACCACGCCGGCGCCATGGACGGATCCGCATGGAGCCTGCCCCCCATGTACCCCGGCCTGCCGATGCTGCCGGGCATCATGGCGCTCCGGCCGCGCGTGGATGCCTGGCTGCCCGAAGCCCCGGTGCCGGAGGACCTCCCGCCGGTCCGGCCGCGCCAACTCGTGCAGCTCGGCGACGGCGGCACCCTGGACCTCGAAGCCGACTTCGTCCGCCGCGACGTCGGCGGCCGCCCGGTGGCCATGCTGGCCTTCAACGGGCAGCAGCCCGGCCCCCTCATCCAGGTGCCCGAGAGCGCGACCATCTTCGTCAACTTCACCAACCGCACGCCGCTGCCGACGGCCATCCACTGGCACGGCATCCGCCTCGACAACCGCTTCGACGGCGTCCCCGGGGTCACCCAGGACCCGGTCGAGCCCGGCGAGACCTTCCGCTACCGGATCCATTTCCCGGACGCCGGCATCTACTGGTACCATCCCCACCACCGGGAGGACGTCCAGCAGGAGATGGGTCTCTACGGGAACCTGCTGGTGGACTCGCCGCGCGCCGACTACTACGGCCCGGTGAACCGGGAACAGGTGCTGATGCTGGACGACCTTCTGCTGGGCGAGGACGGCATCGTGCCCTTCGGGGAGGACTCGAGCAACTACGCGCTCATGGGCCGCTTCGGGAACATCCTTCTCGTGAACGGCGAGCCCGAGTACGCGCTGAGCGTCCGGCGCGGAGAGGTGGTGCGCTTCTTCCTCACCAACGTCTCCAACACGCGGACCTTCAACCTGTCGTTCGCTCGCGCGGACGATGGTTCCACCTCGCTCGACTCGTCCGGCATCCCGACCGGCGAATCCGGAACCACCACCGACGGCTCCGCCCGCACGCTTCCCGTCAAGGTGGTGGCTTCCGACGTCGGCAGGTTCGAACGGGAGGTGATGGCCGAGAGCGTGGTCATCTCCCCGGCCGAGCGCTACGTCGTGGAAGTGCGCTTCGACGAGGCCGGCGAGTTCGCGCTCTCCAACCGGGTGCAGGCCATCAGCCACCGCGAGGGCGTCTTCTTCAGCGAGTCGCGGGTGATGGGCAGCGTCGTCGTCGACCCCGAGCCTGCCCCGCTCGATCACGCGCGCGCCTTCGCGGCCCTGCGCGAGAACGTGGATGTCACGCGCGACATCGACGCCTACCGCGAGCACTTCGACCGCCCCGTCGACCACGCGCTCGACCTCACCCTCGAAGTCGAGGACCTGCCCCGCCCCGTGGAGCAGTCGATGCTCTACGACTGGGCGTACTTCAACCCGGTGGAGTGGAGCGGCACCATGCCGGTCATGAACTGGGCGAGCGATGGCGGTCAGGCGCGCTGGATCCTGCGCGAGCCCGGAAGCGGACGCGAGAACATGGACATCCGCTGGAGCTTCCGGGTGGGCGACGTGGTCAAGGTCCGGCTCCACAACGACCGCAACGCCTTCCACGCCATGCAGCACCCGCTGCACATCCACGGACAGCGCTTCCTGGTGCTCTCGCAGAACGGCGTCCCCAACGACAACCTGGTGTGGAAGGACACCGTGCTGCTGCCGACCGGCTCCACCACCGACATCCTGCTCGAGCTCTCCAACCCCGGACGCTGGATGGTCCACTGCCACATCGCGGAGCACCTGGAGGCCGGGATGAAGTTCGTCTTCGAGGTCGAGCCGTGACCGCCTGGTGGAGCGCGTGGCTCGCGCCGGATCCGACCCCGGCAAGACGCCATTCCGGACACCTGCCATTGTGCGGAAGCCGCCAGCCCATTGTGCGAAAGCCGCCAGCCCTGCCTTTTTCATCCTCTGGAACGAAACCACGTGGGAGGAGGACCCATGAGAGATGATCGCGAGCGACATGCCCCCTTCGCGACCACGGTGCTGCTGGGCACCATCCTGGCGTGGGTCGCTGCCTGCGAAGCGCCCGCATCGCAGGAAGCGGACGCCCCCGAGCCGGAGGCCGCCGTGGCCCCGGCGGCGGATCCCGCCCAGGAGTTCGCCGACCTGATCGCCGTGGACGCCGACCCGGTCGCGCTCACCGGGGTGAAGCTGATCGACGGCACCGGAGAGCCCGCGCGCGACGGTCAGACCGTGGTGATCGCGGACGGACGCATCGCGGCGGTGGGGAACGACGGCGAGGTCGACGTGCCCGATGGCGCGGAGGTGCTCGACCTCTCGGGGCACACGGTGATGCCCGGGTTGATCGGGTTGCACAACCACAGCTTCTACACGGCGGCCGGGGGGCGGGCGGCCCAGCTCTCCTTCAGCTCGCCGCGCCTGTATCTGGCCTCCGGACTGACGACCATCCGCACCACGGGAGCCCGCGCGCCCTACGAGGAGATCAACCTCCAGGAGGAGATCGAGGCGGGGCTCGCGGTCGGGCCGACCATCTTCGTGACCGGGCCCTATCTCACGGGTCAGCGGGGGAGCCGCACCATGGCGCAGCTGGACGGCCCCGAAACCGCGCGCCGGGTGGTGCGCTACTGGTCGGAGGAAGGCGTGGACTGGTTCAAGGCCTACACCTGGATCAGCCGCGCCGAGCTGGGCGCCGCGATCGAGGAGGCCCACGCCCACGGCATAAACGTCACTGCGCATCTTTGCTCAGTGGGTTACAGGGAAGCGGTGGCGCTCGGGATCGACAACCTGGAGCACGGCCTGTTCGCCAACAGCGAGTACGATCCCTCCAAGCAGCCCGACGAATGCCCGCCCGGATTCCGCAATACCTATGGGGACCTGGACGTCAACGGCCCGGAGGTGCAGCAGACCTTCCGCGACATGGTCGACAACGATGTGTCGATGACCTCGACGCTCGCCGTCTACGAGATCTCCGTTCCCGGCCGGGGCCCCCTCGACCCCCGGGTCTGGGAGGTTCTGGCGCCGGAGGTGGCCGCCGACGTCCGGGCGCAGTTCGACCAGATCCGCGCCGCCGACCCGGGGTCGGGCGTGGGGCTCTCCCCGGAGCTGCTGCGGGTTGCGATGGACTACGAGTACGCCTTCGTGCAGGCGGGAGGCCTGCTGGCGGCCGGTGTGGACCCCACCGGATACGGCGCGGCGCCTCCGGGGCTGGGCGACCAGCGCAACTTCGAGCTGCTTCTGGAAGCCGGCTTCACCGCCCCCGAGGTAGTGGAGATCATGAGCGCCAACGGGGCGCGCGTGCTCGGCATCTTCGACGACGTGGGCAGCGTGGAGGCCGGGAAGCGTGCCGATCTCGCGGTCGTGGAGGGGGACGTGGAAGCGGACGGCAACATCCGGGACACGAGCATCGTCTTCCGCCACGGCATCGGCTGGGACAGTGACGCGCTCATCGAGTCCGTGCGCGGCCTGATAGGGATCCGCTGACAAACCTGAACCCACGGAGGCACGCCCGTGAAACTCGACCGATTCGAGATGGAGCGCTGGCAGTCCGTCTTCGAGCACCGCGTCCGCTACAACCTCTCCGAGAGCGGCGTCGACCCGCTCTCGCTGGATGAACTGCTCGAACTCACCGGGATGGAGAACCTGGGAGCGTCGAGCCTCGGCTATGGCCAGTCCAACGGCTCGGACGAGCTGAGGGAGCGCATCGCCGCCCTCTACGACAACGTCACCCCCGACGAAGTGGTGGTCACCACGGGCGGCGCCGAGGCCAACATGGCCGCGTGCTGGCAGCTCATGGAGCCCGGGGCGCCCGCCGCCGTCATGGTCCCGAACTACATGCAGGTGCCCGGGCTGGTGCGGAACTTCGGCGGCCTGGTGCGCCCCTTCGAGCTCCTTGAGGAGGACGGCTGGCAACCCGACCTTGACCAGTTGCGGGCCATCCTCGACGACGACGTGCGCTTCATCCTGATCACCAATCCCAACAACCCGACCGGGACCTGCCTTTCCCCCGAGTCGCGCCGGGGCATCGTCGAAGCCGCCGCACGGGCGGGCGCATGGATCCTGTGCGACGAGGTCTACCAGGGCGCGGAGCTTTCCGGCATCCCGACGCCCTCCATGTGGGGCGAATACGAGCGCACCATCGTGACCAACTCGCTCTCGAAGGCGTACGGCACGCCGGGGCTGCGCATCGGCTGGATCGTCGCCCCGGCCGACATCACCGAGACCCTCTGGGCGCGCACCGACTTCACGACCATCACCCCGGCGACCCTTTCCGACATCCTCGCGACCGCGGCTCTCGCCCCGGAAGCCCGCTCCCGCATCCTGGCGCGCACGCGCTCGATCCTGCGCAACAACCTGCCGCTGGTCACCGAGTGGATGGAGTCGCACAACGGCCTCTTCAACTACCATCCCCCCGACGCGGGCGCGATCTGCTACGTCCGCTACGACGCCCCCGTCAATTCGAGCGAGCTGGCGGAGAAGCTGCGCGCCGAGAAGTCCGTGCTGGTGGTGCCCGGCGACCACTTCGGCATGGACCACTACCTCCGGCTCGGATTCGGCCCGCCCGAGCACGAGCTGCAGGAGGCGCTGGAGAAGATGGGGGCCGCGTTCGCGGAGGTGGTGGCGTAGCGAGAGCACGGCGTCCGTCCCGATTCCCAGCCGAGCACCGCGACCTTCTCCCTGTCGCCGGCAGGCGGACGATGTCGACGCGAGATGGACCTGCGGACGGGAGCTACAGAGATCCCCGCGGCGCCACCCACCGCACTTCCTGACCCGTCACTGCGGCAATCGTGTCGAAGTCGGAGTCGTAGTGAACGACTGTAGCCCCGGCAGCCTCCGCTGCCGCGGCGATGATGAGGTCCGGAATCGGTATCCGGTGTTGTCCGGCTCGGGCGAGTTCTCCCTGCACCGTGATGGCCCGCTGGAAAATCGCGTTGCTCAGCTCGATCTGCCGGTATGCCAGCGCGCGCCGGGTACGGGTGCGCGAGTGATCGGCATGATTGCGCGTCGAGTAGAGGACCTCCAGATCGATGATGGCGCAGGTTGCCGCCCGGCCCGACTCGATGATGGGCGCCAGACGGGCCCGGACCACCGGATGCTGCATCCGTGCGAGCGCGCTCTTGTCGATCAGACAGGTGGAGGACACTGCGTGGTGGGTCAGGTGCGCCAGGCCCCAGCCATGACTTCCTCGTTCGAGAGGTCCAGACCCTCCATGCTCTTCAGCGCCGCGATCTCCTGACGCCGAGCCTCGCTGCGCAGGACTTCGCGCAGGGCACCGTCGATCGTCTCCTTGATCGAGGATGTCCCCAGCAGACCTCGCACCTTTTCGATCAGGGCGTGGTCCACTTCGACGCTGGTCTTCCTCACCCGATACCTCCAACGGGAGCCATATGCGATATACTGATCATATTATGTTGGATATCTTGGCAATGCAAGCTCAGATACCCGGACAAGGCTTGGCCTGCCTCGCTGTCCGATGGTCGCCCCTGCGCTTGTTTCCTGCAGCAGTTAGCATGCAGACCAGGTCGTGGATCACCGATCTCCGTTTCTGAAGGCTCGACATGCCCGACGCCACCTCTCCCTCCGGCCGGCTCCTCTCCCTGGACGCGTTCCGGGGGCTGACCATCGCGGGCATGGTGCTGGTCAACAACCCGGGCAGCTGGGCCTACGTGTACGCGCCGCTCGCGCATGCCGAGTGGCACGGTTGGACCCCTACCGACCTCATCTTCCCGTATTTCCTGTTCATCGTCGGCGTCGCCCTACCGTTCTCGTTCCGGCGCAGGCTCGACGAGGGAGCCGCGCGCACGGACCTGTTCCGGCACGTCGTCCGCCGGTCGCTGATCCTCATCGGCATCGGCCTGGCCATGCGCGCGATCCCGGACTTCGACTTCGGCGAGATGCGGCTCTACGGGGTGCTCCAGCGGATCGGGCTGGTGTATTTCGCCGCGGCCGGGCTCTACCTGTGGACGTCGGCCCGCGGGAGGATGGTCGCGACGTGCGCGCTCCTGCTGGGCTACTGGGCCGTGATGACGCTCGTGCCCG
Source organism: Longimicrobiales bacterium (assembly GCA_965202805.1). GTDB lineage: Bacteria > Gemmatimonadota > Gemmatimonadetes > Longimicrobiales > Gaopeijiaceae > BD2-11. The sequence continues at coordinate 3,572,538 of OZ241869.1, read as the reverse complement.
TCCCCGGCTCCACCGCGGGCGACCTCTCTCCTGACGGCAACCTCGCGGCCCACATCGACCGCGTCCTCATGCCCGGCCGGCTCTGGGCGGGAAGCTGGGACCCCGAAGGCCTCCTCTCCACCTTCCCCGCGATCGCCACCTGCCTCCTCGGCATCTTCTGCGGCGAACGGCTCCGGCGTGCACGCGCGGGCGGGCATCTCGTCAAGGGCATGTGGGCGGCGGGCGCAACCATGGTCCTCGCGGGACTCGCCTGGGACACCGTCTTCCCCATCAACAAGAACCTGTGGACAAGTTCCTACGTGGTGTTCACCGCGGGAACCGCGCTGCTCGTGCTGGGCACGATGTACTGGGCCATCGACGTCAGGGGATGGCGAGGCGCGTGGAGCAGGCCGCTGGTCGCCTGCGGCATGAACTCGATCGCGATCTTCGTGGCCTCGGGGATGTTCGCCAAGACGATGGGCCGGATTCCCGTGGGCGGCCCGGAAGGCTCATCTCTCTACGACTGGATCTTCCGCAACGGATTCCAGCCCTGGGCGGGCGACTACAACGGCTCCCTTGCCCTGGCGCTGGCGCAGGTCGTCCTCTGGCTCGCCGTCGCGTGGCTGCTGCACAGGCGCCGCATCTACATCAGGATCTGATCCGGCCCGGCACTCGTCGGTTTTCGGGACTGCGTTGGCGCGCAGTGCCGCGCTCGCATCACTCGCCGGTCCCCCAGAGATCCACAACGGCGATGCCGGTTCCATCGAAGTCCCTTGTGTTCCGGGTCGCCACGGACGCGCCCAGGGAAAGGGCAATCGCCGCTGCTAAACCTCCTCCAGCTTCTCCTCCAGCAGCTGATAGGCGATGGGCAGGAAATCGCGCTCGCTGATGATGCCGATCAGCTTGCCGTTCTTCTCCACCGGGAGGGCGGAGACGCGCTTCTCGCGCATGATCCTGATCGCTTCCAGGGTCGAGGTCTCGGGCTCGACGGTCACTACGTCGGACGCCATGATGGTGCGGATCGGATCGGACTCCGAGGTGCCGGGGGCTCCGGAGGCGGCGACCATGCGCAGGATCGACCGGTACGACACCAGGCCCACCAGGGTGTGGTCGTCGTTCTCCACCAGCACATGGCGGATGTTCTGCTTGTCCATCAGGAAGGCGGCCAGCTCGATGGGCTCGTCCTCGTGCACCGTGAAGAGGTCGGTCACCATGTACTGCTCGACCTTCAGGTAGTTGTAGCGCCAGCCGCCCGCCTCCCAGATCTCGGCCGGCTCCCAGTTGTGCGCGGGACGCGGATCCCGCTGCCGATGGGCCATCCCGGATGTGAGCGCGGTCATGGACTCTGCGACCGATCCCTTTCCGGTCATGCCGCGCAGCGACTTCAGCTGCCACGTCGCACCCGTCATGCCGGACTCGACGCGCCCCTGGACGATCCCCAGATAGTGGTCGATCTCGGTCGGCTCGATAGCGAGCTCCTCAAGCCCGCTCCGCGACAGCGGCAGCAGTTCGCCGAGCAGGAGATCGCGCGCGCTCACGGTCTCCCCGGTGAGCCAGTGGAACCCGGCATCCAGGCCCCTGCGGCTGGCGGCCACGAAGTTGGACTTGGCGTAGTCGAAGTCGACCCGGCGGGCGACGTCTCCGTATTCCCGGGCGCCCCCGAGCACCAGGCCGATCCAGAAGGCGGCGTTGGCCACCTCGTCCATGATCGTCGGACCGGAGGGCAGCACCCGACACTCGATGCGCAGGTGCGGTTTGCCCTCGCTGATCCCGTAGCAGGGGCGATTCCAGCGGTACACCGTGCCGTTGTGCAGTTGCAGCGCGGGCAGCCGGGGCACGCCGCCGCGCGCAAGCACCTCGAAGGGATCCTCCGTCACCTCTCCGGTGAGGAGCACCCGGAAGCGGGCGATGTCGTCCTCGAAGAGCTCGGTCACCGACTTGTTGATCCAGCGCTCGCCGAAGCGCACGCGCGTGCTGGTCTGCCGCAGGTGGGGCGTCGCGCTGCGCGTGTCCATCGACTGCTCGAAGAGCGCGATGCGGGTCTCGTTCCAGAGCCGCTTGCCGAAGAGGAGCGGGGAATTGACGCATGCCGCCAGTACGGGCGGGGTCACCAGCTGGGCCACGTTGTAGAAGCTCGGGAACTCCTCCGCGGAAACCTGAAGATGTACCTGGTAGCTGGTGTTGCACGCCTCCACCATCACCGAGTCGTGCTCGACGAAGATCTCGTCGGTACCCTCGATGCGCAGCCGGTACGACGATCCGCCGCGGATGCGGTTGAGCGCATCGTTGAGGGCGTAGTAGCGGGGCATGGGCGTGATGCTGTCCATGGACAGGTCGGACTTGCCCAGGGTCGGCAGGATCCCGCACAGCACGACGTCGGCCCCTTCCCGCTGCGCGGCGGCGCGCGCCTGCGCGATCCGCTCCTCGATCTCGACCTCCATGGCCGAGAAGCAGCGGCCGGTGAGCAGCTTGGGCTGGAGGTTGGCCTCCAGGTTGAAGAGCGCCAGCTCGGTGGTGAAGGTGTCCTCCGGGAGATGCTCGAGCACGTCGAGCGCGACGGCGGCCGGGCGCCAGCCGCGGTCCACCAGGAAGAACTCCTGCTCCACGCCGAACCGGCGCACCCCGGACTCGATCATGCCCCGGGAGAGCATTCTCTCGAGCGCCTTGAGGTCCCTCAGAATCGCCTTGGTGAAGGCGCGGATTTCCGCCGAGTCCCGTCCTGTGTCTGCATCCAGGCGTCCCATTGTGCCTCGTCCGGTTGAACGGATGGAATCGCTGACGGACGTCCGCGCCCGGCGGGCGCCCTCGGGCCGGAGTTTATCCAAGACCGTCGTGCAATGCGAGTGGTCGGGCACGGGGTCCGCTACTCGCTGAAGGTCGCGATCTCCCGCAGCGGTTTCTTGCCGATGACGGGCACCCTGGCGTCGTCCGCCGGATACCCCGCCACCAGCAGCAGGAACGGGCGCTCGTTCTTCGGCCGGCCCAGGATGCGGTTCAGGAAGCCCATGGGGCTCGGCGTGTGGGTGAGCGAGGCCAGTCCTGCGTGGTGGAGGGCCGCGATGAGCAGGCCCGTGGCGATCCCGACCGACTCGGTGACGTAGTAGTTCTTGCGGCGGGTGCCATCGGGCAGCAGCGCGTAGCTCTCGGCGAAGATCACGATCAGGTAGGGCGCAACCTCCAGGAAGGGCTTGTGCTCGTCGGTGCCCAGGGGCTCGAGCGCCCGCAGCCATTCATCCGGCGCCCGTCCCCGGTAGAAGGCCCGCTCCTCTTCTTCGGCGGCCTCGCGGATCTGCTTCTTCACCTCCGGGTCGCCCACCACGACGAAATGCCATGGCTGGTGGTTGGCGCCGTTGGGGGCGGACCCGGCGGCCAGCAGGCAATCCTCGATGATCCCGCGCGGCACGGGGCGCGGGGAGAAGTCGCGCACGGTGCGCCGGCGGCGGACTTCCTCCCGGAAGGCGCGTGCACGGGCACGCATCTCCTGGACGGGATACTCCCGATAGTCTTCCAGCGGCATCAGCCTGACGCTCATCGTCTGCTCTCGATCATCTCGACGATCATCCGCCGGCTCTCGGGATTCCACTCGGGCGCTTCCGGAGCGCTTGCGATCTCGAGCCCCAGGTAGAAGATGAGCCGGGCCAGCCGCGCTCCCTTGTCGGCGTCGATCAGCTCCACCTCGTCGCTGGGCCTGTGGTAGTCCGCGTGCGTTCCGTTGAAGAAGAAGAGGACCGGGACGCCGTTGCGCGCAAAGCTGTAGTGGTCCGAGCGGAAGTAGAAGTTCTCCTCCGGCCACAGGTCGTCGATGGCGGTCATGCCGAGCTCCGGATGCGCGGCGTTCACGCGTTCCAGGGTCGTCCCCAGGTCCGAGTGCTCCTTGCCGATGGCCACGATGGTGTCGGGCCAGTTGCGGCCCACCATGTCCATGTTGAGGTTGGCCACCATGCGCCCCGACGCGACCGGTTCCGGCGGCTCGTCGGCATAGGCGCGGCTTCCGTGCAGGCCCCGCTCCTCCCCGCTCACGAGCAGGAACACCGCAGACCGCGGCGGCGGCTCGTCGAGCGCCGCGAACGCCTCGGCGATCTCCATGACCGCGGCCGTCCCGGACGCGTCGTCGTCGGCGCCGTTGTAGATGCTGTCGCCGCTCGCGTCCGGCTCCCGCACCCCCACGTGGTCCATGTGGGCGCTGAACACGACGTACTCGCCGCGCAGTTCCGGATCGCTGCCCGTCAGGACGGCGGCCACGTTGGGCGCGTCGATGGGCGCGACGACGATATCGACCCGCCGGGGCCGAAAGGAGTAGCGCTGGATGAACTCGCCGCCGCCCCCGGCGGGTTCGAGCCCCATCGCGGCGAATTCCCCCGCGATCCAGCGGGCGGCCTCCTCGATCTCCGGGCTGGGCGTGGCCCGGCCCCGCATGGAGTCGTGGGCCAGGATCGCCACCCGCTCCAGGAAGTCGGTTTCGGTGATGGTCGCCGCGGCCGACCCCGCGGCCCTGGTCGAGCCGGACAGAGGCTGAGTTGCCTCGTCGTCGCCCGCGCACGCCCCGACCGCCAAACCGGCCAGCACCCCTCCGACCAAACGCCAATCGCCTGTCCCCGATCTCACGGCCTTGCTCCTCGCTACGTCAGTTTCCAGCTTCTCGCTCAAGACTCCCCCCGACCCCTCGCCCCACACCAAGATAAGCGTCCTCTCGCCGGATCGCCCCCATGGAATGGATCGCCTCTCCCGAAGCCTGGATCGCGCGGTGCTCGGCCACACCGTTTCCGGGCGCGACCTGATCCTGGTCGCCGGCGGGATGTTCCTGCTCATGAAGGCGACGACGGAAATCCATCATCGACTCGAGGGAACCGAGGGAAAAACCGGCCGAGCAGCCCGGGTCCGCGGACGGCGGACGGCCGCTGGAGGGATCCCCCCTGCAACACAAAGCCCCCGGAACCCGTGTCAACGGGCCCGGGGGCTCACCACCCCGCCACACATCGCGACTCAGCCGATACTCATTCCCTTCGAACCGGCCAGAGGAATGCTCGGAACGTCTTCCAAGGAAGAGATGGGTCGAGCGTCACGCGCAAGAAGCCGCAGATTGCGGGCTTCCCGGTACCTCCCTTCATCCTCCGCCCTTGATGCCGCCCTTCCCAGGTGCCTGATTCGTTCTTCCGTGCTCATCCCATTCCCCCTGTCTCTCGGGGCCTACGCGAAGGGCGCATGCCCGGTTTCAGCCAGGTTCGGTTTGCCGCACATCCGTGATGCAAGAGTCGTGCCATGTTCGACGGCGAACCGGCCCGGCGCCTCCGTCCCGGTTTGCCATGCGCATCCGGCCCCGGTAGGCTCAGGGCTGGCACCGCCCCCCGCGTGGCCCCGCAGGCCTTCGCCTTGGAGAACCAGACCGTGAGCACCCCCACCCGACACTCCTTCTTCCGCCGCTACCTGCTCCCGGGATTCGTCTTCCAGTCGGTGGTGATCGCGGGAGGCTACGGTACGGGACGCGAACTCGTGGAGTTCTTCCTGACACAGGGTCCCCGCGGCGGGCTCATGGCCATGCTGCTGGTGTCCACGGTGATCTGGAGCCTGACCTGCGCGGTGACGTTCGACTTCGCCCGCCGCTTCTCCAGCTACGACTACCGCACCTTCTTCCGCCGCCTCCTGGGCGGGCGCTGGTGGGTGGCCTACGAAGCGGCCTACCTGGCGTTCCTGATGCTGGTGCTCGCGGTCATCGCGGCGGCGGCCGGCAGCATCCTCGAAGAGACCTTCGGCATCAGCTACGCCGCGGGCGTGCTCGGCATGATCGCCGCCATCGGCTACCTGGTATTCCGCGGCTCGAGGACCATCGAGCGGTTCTTCGCCGGCTGGTCCTTCGTGCTCTACGCCGTGTTCATCCTCTTCTTCATCCTCTGTTTCGTCTCCTTCGGAGGCGAGATCTCGGATCGTTTCGCCACCGTCCCGGCGGGCGAAGGCTGGTTCCTCGCCGGAGTGCGCTACGCAGCCTACAACCTCGCCACCATTCCCGGCCTGCTCTTCGTGATGCGGCACGTCGGCACCCGCCGGGAGGCGGTTTCCGCGGGCCTGCTCGCCGGCCCGATCGCCATCATCCCCGGCCTGCTCTTCTATCTCGCCATGGCGGGACAGTATCCGGAGATCCTTGACCGCACGGTCCCCGCGAACGCGCTGCTCGAGACGCTCGGCATGCGCTGGTTTCAGCTCGCCTTCCAGCTGGCGCTCTTCGGAACCCTGATCGAAACCGGGGCGGGGATGATCCACGCGGTGAACGAGCGCGTCGCGGCGGTCTATGCGCGCAGCCAGGCGAAGATGCCCGCGGGCCTGCGCACCGGAATCGGGGTGAGCCTGCTTGCCGGCGGCGCCCTCATCGCCCAGTTCGGGCTGATCGACCTGATCGCGCGCGGCTACGGGACCATGACCTGGGTCTTCCTGGCCGTTTACGTGCTGCCGGTACTGACCGTGGGCGTGTGGAGGCTGGTGCGCGCCGGGCCGGATCAGCCTCCGCCTCCCGGGCAGGCAACACTTTCGTAACAGAAGGGGTTCCCGCCCGCTCCGGTGGTTCCGACTCGTGTGTCGGGCGGATAGCTTACTGTGGCTTCCGCCCCGGATTCCCGGAGCCTTTCGACCCGAATCGAGGGATGATGCGCAAGGAGACCGGAGAATGAGATCCGGCAGTTCGCGGGCTGCCGGCCTGTCCAGCCTGGCACCGATCCTGGCACTTGCCTGCGGTGGGGCTTCCCAGGACTCGGCCCGCGAGGTGATCCAGAACAAGGGATCGGATACGCTCGTCAACGTCGCCCAGGCCTGGGCGGAATCGTACAGCGAGGTGGACTCCGCCGTTGCGGTCGCCGTCTCCGGGGGAGGCTCCGGCACCGGTATCTCGGCGATGATCAACGGCACCGTCGACATCGCCAATTCCAGCCGCCGGATGACCTCCAGCGAGATCGCCGCGGCACGTGCCAACGGTACCGACCCGGTCGAGCATCTGGTCGGCTACGACGCGCTGGCGGTGTACATCCATGCCCACAACCCGATCGACGACCTGAGCATGCGGCAGCTCGCCGGCATCTACGGGGACGACGGGACCATCGAGCGCTGGAGCCAGCTGGGCATCGAGGTTCCGGGCTGCCCGTCGGATGAAATCGTGCGGGTCAGCCGGCAGAACAACTCCGGCACCTTCGCCTATTTCCGCGAGGCCGTGCTCGACAACTTCGACTTCAAGCTCGGGTCCCACGACATGCACGGCTCGAAGGACGTGGTGGACCTGGTCGCCCACACACCCTGCGCGATCGGCTACAGCGGGCTCGCCTACGCGACCCCGGAGGTCAAGACGCCCTGCCTCGTCGACGGCGACGGCGCCGCCTGCGTGGCTCCCTCCATGGAAACCGCGCTGGACCGCAGCTACCCGATCTCCAGGCCTCTCCTCATGTACACCCCCGGCGATCCCGTCGGCGAGGTGAAGAAGTACCTCGACTGGGTATTGGGCGAGGAGGGTCAGTGCATCATGCTCGAAGCGGGATACACGCCGGTGGCCCCTGTCGAATGCGTGCAGTAGCCACGGCAACCAGGTGAAGTCCTGGGGGGCCCGAACGCGGGCTGGCTGCGCATGACCCCGGACGCCCTGGCGCGTTCGCGCGACTTCGATCGCCGCGGTGCGGCCTGGTACATGGACCGCGCCGTGACGCTCTTCGTGTTCGTGGGCGGCATATCGGCGATCCTGTTCATCGTCGGCATCTTCGCCTTCATCGCCCGCGAAGGCTTCGGATTCGTGTTCACCGAATTCGATGCGGGCGAGTTCTTCGGGTCCATCGCCTGGCGGCCCACATCCGCGATCGAAGCCACCTACGGGGCCGTGGCGCTGATCGTGGGAACGGCCAGCATCACCGGCCTGGCCATGGTGGTCTCGATTCCCTTCTCGCTCGCGGCCGCCGTCTATATCGGTGAATTCGCGGGCGGGCGGACGCGCGAAACGCTGAAGGTTCTGGTGGAGCTGCTCGCCGCCATTCCCTCGGTCGTGTGGGGCTTCATCGGCCTGAGCATCATCAACCCCCTGATCATCGACACCTTCGGGGTCCCGATCGGGCTCAACGTTCTGAACGCGGGGGTGATTCTGGGCCTGATGGCGGCGCCCATCATGACCACGATTGCCGAGGACGCCCTGAAGGCGGTGCCGGACGGCTACCGTGAAGCGGCGGAGGCCCTGGGCGCCACCCGCTGGCAGGTGATCCGGAAGGTGGTGATCCCCGCGGCCAGGAACGGCCTGGTTGCGGCGGTGCTGCTCGGCGTCGGGCGCGGGTTCGGCGAGACCATGGTCGTGCTCATGGCCAGCGGCCACGCCATCAACCTGCCCGACAGCGTCTTCGACTCCGTGCGCGCGCTCACGGCCACTATCGCCGCCGAACTCGGCGAGACCGCGGTGGGCTCCGACCACTACCAGGCGCTGTTCACCCTTGGCATCCTGCTCTTCGCGGTGACCTTCGCGATCAACCTCACCGCGGACGTAATCGTGCGCGGGATCCGCAGGAAGGGACGGTAGAGGCGATGACGACCGCACCCGTGGAGCTGTTTGCAGGCACCCGGCGCAACGCGCGCGACCACAGGGTCGAGTGGCTGGTGCGCACGCTGCTGGGGATGATGACCGCGCTGCTGATCGTGCCGGTGGTGATCATCCTCACCCTGCTGGTGGTGCGCGGGGGCCCCGCCATCTCCTGGGAGTTCCTGACCACGCCCCCGGTCGACGGGATGACCGCCGGGGGCATTCTGCCCGCCCTGGTCGGGACCGTGTGGCTGGTGGCGGTCGCGCTGGTCGCTTCCGTGCCCGTGGGGGTGGCGGCGGCGGTCTACCTGAGCGAGTACGCCCCCGACAACTGGCTCACGCGCACCATCAACCTCGCCATCATCAACCTGGCGGGGGTTCCCTCGATCGTGCACGCCCTCTTCGGTGTGGGCGCGTTCGTGCTCTTCTTCCGCTTCGGAACCAGCATTCTCGCCGCGAGCCTCACCCTGGCGGTGATGACGCTTCCGGTCGTCATCGTGTCCACCCGCGAGTCGCTGCAGGCGGTGCCGCGGGCCTTCCGGGAGGCCTGCTGGAACATGGGCGCGACCCGCTGGCAGACCATCCGCCGCATCGTCCTGCCCAACGCCGTGAGCGGCATCCTCACCGGAATCATCCTGGAGGTGTCGCGCACCTCGGGAGAGACCGCTCCCATCATGTTCACGGGCGCGGCCTTCTTCCTTCCCTTCCTGCCCCAGGGCGTCCTGGACCAGACCATGGCCATGTCGCTGCACCTGTTCGTCATCGCCACGCAGGTTCCGGACGCGCCGGATGCGCTGCCCTTCGGCGTGGCGCTGGTTCTGATCTCCATGGTGCTGGTGATGAACGCGCTCTCCATCGGCTTTCGCATCTACGTGCGCGGGAGGAAGAAGTGGTAGAGGGCGTGGCTCCGAGGGGAGGCGCCGCCCCGGCCGACGCGCCCCCGAAGGTGGTCGTGCAGAACCTCACGATTCGCTACGGGAACCACGTGGCGCTGCGAGGACTGGATTTGTCCGTTCGCCGCAACGAGATCCTGGGGATCATCGGCCCCGCGGGCTCGGGCAAGACCTCGTTCCTGCGCGCCCTGAACCGCATGGACGAGTTCATCCCGGAGATGGCGGTCGAGGGCCGGATCACCTTCGATGGACGCGACATCCGCCGCGTGCGCAACGTCTACGCCCTGCGCAGCCGCATCGGCGTGGTCTTTCCGCTCCCGGTGGGGCTCCCGCTGACGGTCTACGAGAACGTGGCCCTGGCTCCGCGGCTGCGGGGCGTGCGCAAGGCGGGCGAGCTCGACGCGATTGTCGAACGATGCCTGCGGCGGGCCGCCCTCTGGGAGGAGGTGAAGGACCGCCTGGACTCGCTCGGGAGCCTGCTCTCCGGAGGCCAGCAGCAGCGCCTGACCATCGCGCGCGCGCTTTCGCAGGAACCCGATCTTCTGCTCCTGGACGAATTCTCGATCGCCGTGGATCCGGTCACCACCATGCGTATCGAGGACGTTCTCAAGGAGCTGAAGAACGAGATGTCGATCGTGCTGGTGACCAATCTCGTACAGCAGGCGAGGCGCCTGGCGGACCGAACCGCTTTCTTCCTGACCGGCGAGCACGTCGAGACCAGCGACACCGCGCGCATCTTCGGCGGCATCGTGAAGGACCCGCGCACGCACGACTACATCGAGGGGCGTTTTGGCTGAGCCGGCTGCTGCTCCCGCGCCTCCCGCGATCGCGACCCGCGGTCTCAACCTCTGGTATGGCGACTTCCAGGCCCTGTTCGATGTGAACCTGGACATCAGGCAGGGCATCATCACCTCTCTCATAGGCCCGTCCGGCTGCGGCAAATCCACCCTGTTGCGGAGCTGCAACCGCATCACCGAGCGGCTCGGGTACGTGCGTACCACCGGAAGCATCGAGATCCTGGGCGAGGACATCTACGCGCCGGAGGTCGAACTGGTCCAGGTGCGCAAGCAGGTGGGCATGGTGTTCCAGCGCCCCAATCCCCTGCCGCTGTCCATTCGCGACAACGTCAGCTTCGGCCACCGTCTGCACGCCCGGGGCCAGCGCGTGTCGCGCGCCCGCAGGGAGGAGCTGGTGGAGGAGGCCCTGCGCAAGGTGCTGCTCTGGGACGCGGTCAAGGACCGGCTTGACGCCCTGGCCACCGAGCTGTCGCTGGAGGAGCAGCAGAAGCTCTGCATCGCGCGGCTGCTCCCGGTGAAGCCGGCCGTGCTGCTCATGGACGAGCCCTGCTCGGCGCTCGATCCCAAGGGCACCGAGGCGGTGGAGGAGCTGATCCGGGAGCTGAGGGGCGAGTTCACGATCCTGATCGTGACCCACAACATGGCCCAGGCGCGCCGAGCCAGCGAGGAGACCGTGTTCATGCTGATCGGCAAGGTGATCGAGCACGGCCCCACCGACGGTGTCTTCCTGAATCCGCAGCACCGGCAGACGGCCGACTACATCGAGGGGCGCTACGGCTGATCCCCCGGGCCGGCGACTACGGGGCCCGGGAGGGAGGATACGCCCGACAGGATTCGAACCTGTGACCTCTGCCTCCGGAGGGCAGCGCTCTATCCAGCTGAGCTACGGGCGCGGGTCGCGGCCATGACCGCGTGCTCCCCCGCGGCGGAGCGCACGGAATAAGCCGAGTTCTGTCCCCGCCCGAAGACGGGGGAGGATCATTTATCTGGGACCGGCATCGCTGCCGGCCTCGTGCGGCCTACCCGGGACTCGGACGGAGCGGGCGACTCCTCGTCCTCTATTCGGCCTTGCTCCGGGTGGGGTTTGCCATGCGGCCCCTGTTGCCAGCGGCCCGGTGCGCTCTTACCGCACCCTTTCACCCTTGCCTGTGCCCCCTGGGGGCCATCGGCGGTCTGCTCTCTGCGGCACTTTCCGTCGGCTTACGCCGCCCGGGCGTTACCCGGCACCCTGCCCTGTGGAGCTCGGACTTTCCTCCAGCGGGCGAACCCGCCGGCGATCCTCACTCGTGCGCCCCGCGCTCTCCGGGGTTTCAACTGAAACGCCGGAGGCGGGGAGGGAGAAACCTACAGGCGCGGGCCACCGGAGTAAAGAACTGAACGGCATCACCACAGCACCGGCGCCGGATAGGCGGCAATCGCCTTGTCCGGCGTGACGATGGTCAGTCCGTGCAGTATGGCCTGCGAGACCAGCCCGCGGTCGAACGGATCGGAATGCAGCGGCGGCAGGAGGGTTTCGTGGGCTGCCGCGGCTTCGTCGAAGGGCAGCGGCTCCAGACCGAGCCATTCGCGCCGGCTCCCGACGTAGCGGACGGGAGGGTCGGGCAGAGGCAACCGGCCGATCCGGTGCTTGATGGCGATTTCCCATGCGGACAGCGCGCTCAGGTAGACGGGGTTCCCCGGGTCTCGGCAGGCCGACAGCGCCACCGGCGTCACCTGCGGATCCGCAGCCGCCAGCCACAGGAAGGTGCAAGTGTCCACCAGGAGCTTCATGGTTCTTCGCCCGGCGTTCCGAACGCGCGCAAGAGCTCATCGGGCAAGGGCTCGAAGAAATCGTCCGGCACGGTCATGCCCCGATCGATGCCGATGGGACGCTTCCGGGTGGGTGCGGCGGGGATCGGACGTATCTCCGCGATGGGCACGTTGCGGCGGCAGAGAACGATGGTCTCACCTTGCTCGACCCGCGCCAGGTATCCGGACAGGCCGGCCTTCGCTTCCGCGATGTTGATCCTGATCATGACCAGAAACATAACCATATAGTTGACCATGTTGCAAGCGCGGAATCAAGCCTGGACGGCAACTCTCGTTGTCATCGCGGTGATGGGCCGGAAGGAATGTCTCCCGGACGGGGTATCAGCCGCACGGAAGCCGGGCTTGGAGGAAGCATCGGCGCAAAGGCAGTTCGTCCATTCACCCACAGGAAACAACAGATGATCGGCGACAGGATTCAGGCAGCGCTGAACGAGCAGATCGTGCAGGAGTTCTACGCGAGCCACTACTACCTCTCCATGAGCGCGTACTTCGAGCGGACCGGATACCCGGGCTTCGCGCACTGGATGCGCATGCAGGCGGACGAGGAGCGGGAGCACGCCCTGCGCATCTTCGACTTCGTGAACGACCGTGACGGTCGGGTCGCGCTCGGGCGAATCGACGCCCCGCCCTCGGAGTTCGGGTCGCCGCTTGAGGTGTTTCAGGCCGCGCTCGCCCACGAGCGCAAGGTGACCGCGCTCATCGGCGAACTCTACCGCCTCGCCGTGGAGGAGGCCGATTACCCCACCCAGGTGATGCTGCAGTGGTTCGTCAACGAGCAGGTGCAGGAGGAGAAGGTGGCCTCCGACATCGCCGACCGGCTGCGCCTGGCCGGCGACGACAAGTCGGCGCTCCTGCTGCTCGAGACCGAACTCGGACAGCGGCAGGGCGAGGACGGGGGCTGATCAGCTTTCGCTCTGCGCGTCCTCTGCCGTGACGGCGCTCTTCATCTGGAAGGCCTCGCTCTCGACGACGCCCACGATGAAGGCCGACATGCGGTTGCCCTCGGCCGCCGCCTTGCGCGCGATCTCACGGATCTCGGGCTGGTCGTAGTACTCCATCCGGCGACCGAGCGCGTACGCCATCAGGTTCGCGGTGAAGTGGCGGATCAGCGGTTCGGGGCGCTCCAGCAGCACCGCGCGCAGCTCCTGCGGGGTGGTCACGTCGCTTCCGTCGTAGAAGGTCCCGCGCGTGTCGAGCGGGATGCCGTGCTCGCGGATGCGCCACTTCCCGGTCACGTCGAAGTTGTCGAGCGCCAGCCCGATCGGGTCCATGAACTGATGGCAGGAGTTGCACACCGGGCTTGCCCGGTGCCTCTCCATGCGCTCGCGGGTCGTGAGGATGGTGGTGCCCTCCACCGCCTCGGTTTCCTCCAGGTCGGGGACGCCCGGCGGAGGGGGCGGCGGCGGGGTGCCCAGAACCACTTCCATCACCCACTTGCCGCGCAGCACCGGGGAGGTGCGGTTGGCCACCGACGTGAGGGTGAGGACGCTGCCGTGGCCGAAGATGCCGGCGCGCCGGTCGTCGGGATACCGGACCCGCTGGAATTCCTCGCCCACCACCCCCGGAATGCCGTAGTGCCTCGCCAGCCGCTCGTTCACGAAGGTGTAGTCGGCCGTGTAGAGCTCGAGGAAACTGCGGTCCTCGCGCACCAGGTTCATGAAGAGGAGCTCCGTCTCCCTCGTCATGGCATCGGCGAGCTGCTGGTGGTAGTCCGGGAACATCAGGCGGTCCGGATGCACCAGGTCCAGGTCCTGGAGGCGCAGCCACTGGTTGGCGAAGCGCGTGCCGAGCGCCCCGGAACGCGGGTCGGCGATCATGCGCTCGACCTGCTCCCGAAGGTTGCCCGAGAGACGGCCGCGCTCGGCCAGCGCCACCAGTTCCTCGTCGGGAGGCGTGCCCCAGAGGAAGTAGGAGAGCCGGCTGGCCAGGGCCAGCTCGCTGATGCGGTAGCTGCCGTCGCGCTCGCTGCCGGCGACCGGCTCGAAGCGGAAGACGAAGTCCGGGCTCGCCAGGATCGCCTGCAGCGCGAGGCGCACGCCGGTCTCGAAGCCGCCCGCCTCCTCGCCCTGCCGATAGAACTCCATGAGTTCCGCGGCATCGAGCTCCGTGAGCGAGCGCCGGAAGGCGCGGGCGCCGAGCCGGGTCACGATGTCGCGCGCGCAGGCCTCGGCTTCTTCGGGAGCGGTGGGCCGGCAGGAGAAGATGCGGCGCCGAACCGGGTTCTCGGAAACGCCGGTCACCTGGAAGGGACCCGCGATGGTCAGGTCCTTGATGTGCGGGAGGGCGGTGATGCCGTACCCGTCCGCGCCGATGCGGCGATCGGCCAGCGACCAGTCGTGGCGTGACATCAGGTCGGGCACCGGCCCCTCGAACTGCTTGAGGAAGACCGCCGAGATCTGATGCGGCCCGGCGGTGACGAAGAAGGACCGGCTCTCCTGGTTCGCTCCGTTGGGGTCGGCCACGTGCATGAACTGGTCGACGTTGAGCAGCGCGACGCGCTCCCCGTCGATGGAGATCTCGATCTGTTCGCCCTGCGTGACGTTGCCGAAGAACTCCCCCGTGGTGGTGTGGTCGAAGGCCATCTTGACGCGGTACTCGCCATCGGCGGGGAAGTTGTGCAGGGCGGAGATGCCGCCGCGGGTGCCGAAGGGCGCCCCGTCGATGCGCTCCCACTGGGAGAAGTAACCGGACTTGGAGTAGGTGGTCTCGCTCGGGAGCACCTCCAGGTTGCCTACCGCCAGCCGGCTGACCTCGGCGGCCGCGTTCAGGTAGGCGTCCATGAGCGTGGGGGAGAGCAACTGGACGTCGGCGATGTTGTCGAAGTTGGCGCTCTTGGTGTCGAGGGGCAGGTAGAGGCCGGCGTCGATCCTGAGCCCGAGCAGGTCGTCGACGGAGGCTTCGTACTCCGCGCGGTTGAGGCGCTGGAAGGTGCGGGTACCGGGGTTGGGGTTGCGCGCCGCGGCCTCGTCCAGGGTCGACTCGAGCGTCTCCACCAGGGCCAGAAGCGAGTCGCCCGCCGGCCGCGGAAAGCCCGGGGGCGGCATCATGCCGGCGCGCAGCTTCATGATCATGCGCTCGGCGACCTGGGCGTTGTCGGTCGCGTTTTCGACCTCGAAGCCCTGCAGCGTGGTGTTGCCGGTCAGGAGGACGTCATTGTGACAAACGACGCAGTACGTCTGCACGATGTTGGTGAGGCTCTCCGGAGCGGGATGCGGGGCGCGCGCACGGTTCGCCGAGAATGCGAGCGAGATGTCGCTCGCCGGGTTAACGCCCCGGGCTCCCCGGTCAAAGCCGGAGATGCCGGGCTCCATGCCCGCCACGGTCACGCCGAGAGCCATCAGCCCGGCGACAAATATCCTCATCGTGCCTCCCGTCGATGGAAACCGCATCGAGTCATGCGCGGCGCCGGCGCGAAATCGGACGCACCAGCACAAGCTTCAATAGCGGGGGAAGAGGGGGCCCTGTCAAGCGTGATTCCGGTTGCGCGCGGGTCACGCGGAGCGGCACTATCGACGTCTGGGCGATTGTCTACCCACTCCTGGTTCCGGAGGTCTCCGATGCGCGTCACGACCACCCTGCCCCTGCGGCATCGACACCTCTGGCTGCCACGCTTCCGCGCCGCCGTGATGGCGGCTTCCGGTCTCCTGGCTTTCTCACTCGCGGCTTCGGCTCGCCCCGCATCCGCGCAGGACGGCTGGGACGTGCGCCTGCCCCGCGGCCAGACCCGCGAGATCGATTTCACCACTACCGAAGGCACGCGCATGTCGGTCGACCTTGCACCCGACGGCTCCTGGGTCGTGTTCGACCTGCTGGGTCACATCTACCGGGTGCCGGCGGAGGGCGGGGCGGCGGAGTCGCTCACCCAGGAGAGCGGGGTAGCGGTCAACTACCACCCGCGCATCTCGCCGGACGGGGCGAGCATCGCCTTCATCTCGGACCGCGCGGGACAGGACAACCTGTGGGTCATGGACGCGAACGGAGGGAACGCGCGGCCGGTCTTCCACGACCTGAACTCGCGCGCGGTCACCCCGGCGTGGACACCCGACGGCGAGTTCATCGTGGTGCGGCGCGACCCGATCGGGCGCGGCGGGGTGGGGGAAAACGGCCTGGGGCTGTGGATGCACCACAGGGACGGAGGCGAGGGGGCGCGGTTGGTGGACGACGGGGGGGCGCACTGGCCGTCGGTGTCCCCGGACGGGCGCTACCTCTACTACCACGACGTCGAGGGGGGCCGGGACCGCGACGCCCTCGACGGCGCCTACCAGATCCGCCGGTTCGACATGCGGACCGGGCACACCATCGACCTAACCAGCGGGACCTCCTTCAGCACCGCGTCCGGACGGCGCTCGAGCGGCGGCGCGTTCGCCCCGGAAGCCTCTCCGGACGGGCGCCGGCTCGCCTTTGCCCGCCACCTGCCGGCGGCAACCGTGTCGTTCAAGGGCCACCGCTTCGGCCCCCGCACCGCGCTGTGGCTGTTCGACCTCGAGACCGGGGCGGAGCGCAAGCTGGTCGACCCGATCAACATCGCGATGGAGAGCGGCGACAAGAGCCTGCGCGTCCTGCCCGGGTATGCCTGGTCCGCGGACGGGGGCACAATCGTGATCTCCGGGGGCGGGGCCATCGGGCTGGTGGACGTGGCGTCCGGCGACGTGCGCCGGGTTCCGTTCGAGGCGCGGGTCCGGCGCACCATCTCGGAGCGCGCCAGGCTCCGGTTCCGCATCGAGGACGGACCCTTCGAGGCGGAGTTCCTGCGCTGGCACACCGCCTCGCCGGATGCTGCCACCGTGGCCTTCCAGGCCATCGGCCGGATATGGGTGGCCGAGCTGCCCTCGGGCACCCCGCGCCGGGCCACGCCGGAGGACTTCGCTCCGGTGCAGGAGTTCGGGCCGGCCTGGTCGCCGGACGGGGAGTGGATCGCCTTCACGACGCTCGACGACACCGGGGGCGGTCACCTCTGGAAGGTGCGCGCGGGTGGCGGCGATCCCGTGCAGGTGAGTGCACGGCGCGGGGAGTACGTGCACCCCGCGTGGAGCGCGGACGGGAGCGAGATCGTGGTCGCCCGCGGGTCGGGGGCCACCCTGCGCGGGCGCACGGTCACGCACAACCCGTGGTGGGACCTGCAGCGCTTCCCGGCCGACGGGGGGGAGGGGGTACGCGTGGTGCGGGTCGCGCTTCCCACCGGCAGCGGTCCCGAGCGGGTGCAGCGGACGGCGATCGTGGCCCCGTCGTGGGGGCCGGACGGGCGTATCTTCTATCCGGAGATCACGAACGCGGGGGTCGAGGTCGCCTCGGTCGCCAGGGACGGCGGGGACCGCAGGGTCCACATGGTTCTCGAGTCCGCCGAGGAGGTCGCGCCCTCGCCGGACGGCCGCTGGCTGGCCTTCCAGGAGGCCAACGACATCTGGGTGGCCCCGCTCGCGCCCGCCGAAGGCGCCGGCGGCCCGGTGGCGCTCAACCGCCGCGACAGTTCCCTCCCCATCGAGCGCCTAAGCCACACCGGGGGCCTGTTCGTGCGCTGGCGCGATGCGTCCACGGTCGAGTTCGGGAGTGCCGCGCGCTACTACCGGCACGACGTGGACGCCCAGCGCGCCGACACCTTCGACATCCGGCTGGAGGTACCGCGCCGTGAGGTTGCCGGGCGGGTCGCGCTCACCAATGCGCGCCTGGTCACGCTCGCGGGGGTCGATCAGGACGAGGTGCTGGAGCGCGGCACAGTGGTGGTGGACGGGCGCCGCATCGTATGCGTCGGGGAATGCGACACGGAGAGCGCCGACCGCGTCATCGACGCATCCGGCCGCACCATCGTGCCCGGGTTCGTCGACATGCATTCGCACAGCAATCGCGAGCACCGGGGCCATCGGCCTCTGCGCGACTACGAGGCGGGCATCTACCTCGCCTACGGCGTAACCACGCGGCTCGACAACTCCCTCTGGCACCAGAACACCTTCCCCACCGCCGAACTCATCCGCGCCGGGCGCATGATCGGCCCGCGCAGCTTTACGACGGGTGATCCCCTTCCCTACGAAGAGCTCGGCGACTACGCGGCCACCGAAAACGCCATCGATCGCCTCCAGTCATGGGGCGCTGTCTCGCTCAAGCAGCACTCCCACCCGCTTCGCGACCGGCGTCAGTGGATCGCCGACGTTGCCCGCTCCAGGAACCTCAACCTCACCGCCGAAGGCTACGAGCTGGAGTACAACCTGGGCCAGGCGATGGACGGCTACACCGGCTGGGAGCATCCGATAAGCGTCGTTCCTCTCTACTCGGATGCCGTGCAGTTCTTCGCGCAGGCGGGAACCGTCTACTCGAACCCCTTCATGTTCGACAGCCCCACCGCGGCGAATATCGAATACTGGTACGCGGAATCGGATGTCTGGCTGCATGAGAAGCAGCGCCGCTGGATGCCCTGGCGCATGACCGCCTTCCTGCGCCGACGGATGCTGCGCCCGGAGACCGACTACAGCTACCCGCTCATCGCCCAGGGGCTGGCCGACATCGTGACGGCGGGCGGAGCCGGCGCGCTCGGCGGACACGGCGAGCACCACGGCACCAGCATGCACTGGGAGATCTGGATGGCCGCCTCCGGGCTGGGTCCCCTCGGGGCTCTGCACCTTGCGTCGTACGGCGGAGCATATTTCCTGGGCGCCGAACAGGATATCGGCTCACTGGAGGCCGGCAAGCTCGCGGACCTGCTGGTGCTGCGCTCCAGTCCCCTGGAAGACATCCGCAACACCATGGACATCGAGTACGTGATGCAGCACGGCGTGCTGTACGAGGCCGATAGCCTCGACGAAGTGTGGCCCGAGACCCGCCCCTTCGGGCCCTACTACTGGGTGGACGAGGACGCCCAGACCACCGACGACCTGCCGGTGGATGCGTGGCTCAGGAGGGGAGGAGGGTGATCCGCACTGTCAGGAGCACCCGATCTGTCGAGCGGCCGGCCCTGGCCATCGACTCCTCTCCCGCTTCTAACCTCCCGCTATCCGCTCGCGAAGCGTCCCGATCTCCCAGAGCGGGACCACCGTGATCCGCTCGCTGACCGGATAGGATTGCGGCGCGGGGCACATTACGAACAGGTGATCCACTTCCAGCGCATCCGCCGAGGCGCGAGTCCTGCGCGGAACAGATGGGGACTCGCTGAACTTGATCTCGAATCCCGTCCATCGACCCTCGACGGTAGCCAGCAGATCCAGCTCTCCGCCCCCGTGCGCGGCCCAGAACCAGGCATCCGCCGGACGCAGGACGCGCAGCAGTTGCTCGATCACGAACCCCTCCCAAGAAGCTCCCACACGCGGATGCGAGAGCAGCGCCGCATCGTGCGGGATCCCCAGCAGGGTATGCAGCAGGCCCGTGTCGCGCACGTAGACCTTGGGTGCCTTGATCTGGCGTTTGGCGATGTTGTGAAACCACGGCTGCAGTTGCCGGACCATGAAGGTGCCGGTAAGCAGATCCAGGTAGCGACGCACCGTCTTGTCGGACAGCGACAGCGCGCGTCCCAGGTTGGATGCGTTCCATGTCTGGCCGTGCGAATGCGCCAGCATGGTCCAGAAACGCCGCATTGCCGCAGCGGGAATGGAGATCCCGAGCTGGGGCACGTCCCGTTCCAGGAACGTGCTTACGAACGAATCCCGCCAAGCCCGGCTGTCGTCGTCCGACGCTGCCAGATAGGAGCGGGGAAAGCCTCCGCGCATCCAGAGATCGCGCCACTGCGGCATACCGGTCTCATCCAGGCCGAAGCCGCTCATCTCGATGAGTTCCACCCGTCCGGCCAGCGATTCCGAGACGCCGCGCACCAGATCCGGCGCCGCGCTGCCCAGGATGAGAAACCGCGTCCGTGAGCCCGGCCGGTCCACCAGCACCCGGAGGGCCGAGAAGAGCTTCGGCATCCGCTGCACCTCGTCCAGCACCACCAGTCCATCCAGGGATCCGAGAACGAGCTCGGGATTGGCCAGCCGGCGGACATCCGGTTCCGACTCCAAGTCGAAGCGGGTGGCCTTCCGCCCGGCAGCGAACTGCCGTGCGAGCGTGGTCTTGCCGCACTGTCGCGGCCCAAGCAGGGCTGTGACGGGAGCGCGCGCGGTCGAGACCTCCAGCCGCCGGAGATAGTCGGGGCGTGCAAGCATGGCCCCAAACTAACGAGAAAACTCGGAGTGCGCATCCGAGTTTTCAAGAACTCGGGAGGTGAGCCACGTTCCTTCAGACGCGTTTACCGACGATAGCCCCGGCTCCGGTCAGCAGGAAACGCAGTTGTGGTTGTTGATGGCGCCCATGCCCTCGAGCAGCGCGATGGTCTCCGGGAAGGGCTGGATTCGCTGCACCGGGCCGTTGGCCATGTCGACCACGGTCTGGCCGCGGCGGCTCACCACCATCACGTCGGCGCCCTTCTCCACCAGGTAGAGAATGAGCTCGTTGTCGCCGCGCGCAGCCGCGAAGTGCAGCGGGGTGTAGCCGTTGTGGTCGCGCGCGTTCACGTCGGCGCCGAGTTCCTCGACCAGCAGCTTCACCGACGGCATCCAGCCGTTGGGGACGTGGATGTGCGACACGCCCGCGCGCCCCGCCCCGTCGCCGCCGCTGTACCCCACGCCGGAGGCCGCGTGGATGGGGAACACGCCCGACCCGCCGGTGGGCACCGGTGGGAGGCCCGACGGGTCGACCCGGTCGCCGCCCCCGCCCCCGTAGCGTCCGCGCCTGCGCGCGGGGGGCCTGCGGGTGGGGATGGTGGGATCGGCGCCGTACACAAGCAGCAGCCGCATCGCTTTCTCGTCGGTGCCGTGCGCCGCCCGCCAGAAGGGGGTCGCCCCCCACATGTTCACGCTCAGCTGGGCGAAGTTGTACTCCAGGTACCAGAGGTGCCGGTCCAGTTGCACGTTGGGATCGGCGCCCGCGTCGAGCAGCGCCTCCATCACTTCCAGGTGGGTGGCTTCCTGCTGCTTGAAGGCCTGCTGCTGGGGATAGCGCGTCTTGGGCGCGTACTGGGTGTTGATGACGGCGAAGAGCGGGGTCGCCCCGGAGAGGTCGGCCAGCCTGGGGTCGGCGCCGCGCTCGAGCAGCTCGAGCATCAGGTCGAAGTGCCCGTTGATGGCCGCGATCAGGAGCGGGCTGTTCCTTTCGCCCGCGCTCACCTGGTTGACGTCGGCGCCCGCATCGAGCAGGGCGCGCACCACGTCGCGATAGCCGTCGCGGCTGGCGTGCAGCAGCGCGGTGAGCCCGCCCTGGTTGCCCACCATCTCGTGGTACGAGAGCGCGTTGGTCTCGAGCAGGGCGAGCTGGTTCTCGGTCATCTGCTGCTCGGTGGCCTTGCCGACGATCTCTTCCACGGAGAGGGCCTGCACACGCCACGCGGCCTCCGAGGCAGCCTGCACCTGTTGCGGCGTGGGAGCCCAGAGGTCCGGGTTGTCGGACTGCGCCCGGAAGGACTCCAGCACCTCGTTGCGCGCCGCCCTGGCCGCCCTGTCCACGGCGTAGCGGGTAGGCATGTGGAGCACGTTCTCGGTCAGCGAAACATCCGCGCCCAGCTCGATCAGGGCGTTGACCGCCACCAGCCGGTTGAACCCGGCCGCGAAGATCAGCGGCGTCTGCCCCCACTGGTGGTCGCGGGCGTCCACCTCCGCTCCCCCGGCAGCCAGCGCCCGGAGCGCCTCTCCGCTGCCGGCCTTGGCCGCGAGGTGCATCGGGGTCACCCCCGTGCGCGAGGTCGCCACCGCCGGATCGGCGCCCGCTTTCAGCAGCAACGCGATCACTTCGGCGTGCCCGCCGCGCGCCGCCATGTGCATCGGGGTGTACGCGTCGTTGCGGGTCAGCGGAGCCAGGTTGGCGCCCGCGTAGATCAGCACGCCGGCCAGCGCGGCATCGCCGTTGTCGGCGGCCCAGTGCAGGCCGGTGAGGCCATCGCTCTGTGGAGCGTTCACGTCCGCGCCGCTCCTCAGCAGCTCCCTCACCTCGTCCAGATCGCCGCGCATGGCCGCATCGGCAACCGGGGAGTCCGGGGGAGTCGCGGCGGTCGCGACCAACACCATCAGCAGCGCCGCAATCACGTCAAGGCGGGGGCGCACGCTTCCTCTTACGTCCTTCATCTCGCCTCCGGCAGTTTTCGTGGACGGCCCCCCTTGGCGAGGGGTCGATCCGTTCGTCAGCTGCTGCTGGCCTGCTCCGCCACCGTGGTCGGCATGGACAGCGCGAACTCGCCGGTGCTGTTGCCGAAGCCGTCCATGTCGTCGAGCCCCAGGGAGTGCAGCAGCGTGAGCATCGCGTTGGCCAGCGGGGTTCCGTCCGGCGCCTTCAGGTGCAGGCCACCCTCCAGTTGCCCGTTGGCTCCGCCGAGCACGATGAAGGGCACCCGCTTGTGGTTGTGCAGGTTGGGGTCGCCCATCGCCGATCCGTAGAGGATCATGCTCTTGTCGAGCAGGTTCGAGTCGCCCTCCTCGATGCCCTTCAGCTTCTCCAGGAAGTAGGGAAGCGTGCTCACGTGGTAGCGGTTGATCAGGTTGAACTCCGAAACCGCCTCCGGGTTGCCTCCGTGGTGCGAGGCCGGATGGAACGGCTTGTCGGTGCCGCTCTCGGGGAAGACCCGCGCGGAGGAGTCGCGCCCCATCTTGAACGAGAAGACCCTCGTCATGTCGGACTGGAAAGCGAGCGCCTGCACGTCCCACATCTGCTCGACGTGCTCGCGGAAGGAATCCGGCACCCCGGCCGGGGCTTCGGGCAGTTCCCGCGCCTCGCCGCTCCGGTTCTGCGCCTCGGTCATCTCGATGCGCCGCTCCAGTTCGCGGATGTTCTCCATGTAGCGGTCGAGCCGCGCCCGGTCTTCGAGCCCCAGTTCCGTCTTGAGGCGGGCGGCCCGTGCGGCCACCCAGTCCAGGATGCTCCGGTTCTCACGCCGGCGCGCCACGCGCTCCTCCGGGGTGCCGCCCGCTCCGAAGAGCTGGTCGAAGGCCACGCGCGGGTCACGGATGACGGGAAGCGGCTCGGTGGGGGAGGCCCAGCTGATCGAGTCGGTGTACACGCAGGTGTAGCCGTACGCGCATCCGCCGGACTGATCCACGTTCTCGATGCAGAGCTGCATCGACGGAATGGGCGTGTCCTGACCGAAACGCTGGGCGTACAACTGGTCCATCGACGTGCCGATGTACACGTCCGAGCCCTCGGTCTGCCGCGGGTGCGCCTGCGTGAGGTAGACGGCGCTGGTGCGGAAGTGGTCGCCACCGATCTCCTTGGGCTGGAACGCCTCCGCCATCTGGCAGTCCGTGTTGGACACGATGGTGAGGTAGTCGCGGTAGGGCTCGAGCGAACTCAGGGCGCTGGTGCTCAGATCGAAGTTCCGGCCGATCTGCGCCGGCGACCACAGGTGCTGGGTCGCGCCCCAGTCGTTGGAGCCCGCCGCCCCGTGCACCATCTCGATGCCGACCAGGCGCGTCTTGTCGACGGCCGCCTTCACCTCCCTCCAGCGGCCGCCCGCCGGGATCATGGCATCCAGAAGCGGCAGTCCCACTGCCACGCCGGCGGCCCCGCGCAGGAATGTCCGCCTCGGTATGTGCTTGCCCGTGATGAAGTTCATCGCCCAGCCCTCCAGAGGGAGTCAGTCGCGCCCAACCCTGTATAATAACGAACGGGCGGGCTCCGGCCACCTTCGCGCGGTGGCCGGAGCTGCCTTTTTCAACCTGTCACAAGTCCGCCTGCGGACCCCTTCCCTTCGCTCAGCCGCCCAGGTTGGGGTTCCGCTGCCTCTCGTTCTCCGAAATGGGGAAGCAGGTCGCCATCGGCTCTTCGCCGAACAGCGGAGTCAGCTCTTCCCAGCGGGGATAGGGCGCCACGCCCGGCGTACCGTCCGCCGCCCAGCGACGGAGGTCCACGAGGCGCCGGCCTTCGAGCAGACCCTCGATCATGCGCTCGGTCTTCAGGGCCGTCCACGCCGCTTCCAGGCTCATGGCGTCCCAGGGCGCCAGCGGCTCCCCGGTGTGATCGCTGATGTACATGGAGCGCACCTCGTTGATGAGTTCCATGCCCCCCGCGTAGTTGCCGTCGCGGAGCATTCCCTCGGCCCTGTACAGAAGCATCTCGGTCCCGGTGCCGAGATGGATCGGCGTGGAGTCGGTCAGCCACGTGAAGTTGCTCCAGGGCACCTGCCCGAAGCCCTGCAGCGACGCGTTGGCGAAGGGCTGGTCGGGGATGATGTGCCACGCCACCCGGGGATCTCCGGATTCCGCGTAGTAGCCGGTGCCGGGGACGGTCACCGGCAGGTCGCTGGCCTCCAGTGGCAGCAGCGAGCGGATGTTGGGCACCGCCTGCTCGCCGAAGAAGGTGAACAGGAGCGTGAACTGCCGGTAGGGCTCGTCGGCATTGGCCCAACCGACCCTGCTGCGCGTGTTGAAGAAATTCGGATCCGGTTGCACTGCGAACACGAAGCCGGGAGGCACCTGGGCGGCGTCGCTGAGTGCACCTCCCCAGTCGCCCTTCGCCACTCGCACCTGAGCCCGACCCGCGTAGGCCGCGTTGCTCTGCGTGGAATTGGCCGCCGCGCCGAGCGCGCTCGTAAAATGCTGCTCGGCGTTGTCGAGCGCCGCGCTCGGAGGTTGCGGCGAGCCGGAGAGCTTGAGCCACTCGCACCAGTTCTCGCCCAGAATCCGGTAGGTATAGCCGGCCCAGATGTGCGCCTGGGCCAGGTTCTCGCCTGTCACTCCTCTCTCAAGCGCGCTCTCGGCGATGAAGAGCGCCTGCTGCACGTTGGCCCAGTCCGCGTTCACCTCGTTGTCGGGCAGCGATCCGCCCTGGACCGTCGGGTCGTGGGAGTTGGTGTCGCCGCCCGGGAAGAGCACCCGGGTGATGATGGCGGTCGTGTAGAACACGAAGTTGGCGGTCTCCAGCACCATCCGCTCCGCGCCACGAACCAGTCCTGCGTGCGAGGTCTCCTCGTCCAGGAACTTGTCCTGCACGGGACCGGGGTTGGTCACTTCGCATGAACTCGCGAACACCGTCAGCGCGAGCGTCGCAACAGTCAGTCGTCTGTTATTCCTCGTCATCGTTCCGTCCTCCTAGAACTGGATCCGGAGCGAGGCCCGGAAGCTGATGGGAGTCGGGTTACGGGCCGCGATGGCCTGCGCGAGATCTATTCCTCCCTGGTTGCCGCGCATCTCGGGATCGAGATACGGCATCCGCTTCCAGGTATAGGAGTTGTTGAGGGCGAGCGTCAGCAGCGCGCTGCTGATCCGCTCCGGGAATACGAAGTCGACCGGCACCTGCGCGCTCAGGCTGCGCAGCCGGAAGAAGTCCGCGTCCCAGACCAGACCGATGCGCCGAATGAGGGTCGGGGTGCAGCGGGCGCGCCAGAGCGCGGGGGTCGAGTCCAGGAGCGTGATGTTGGTGTTGTTGGCCTTGTCCTCGTAGTAGGGCCAGCACAGCGGCATCTTGGCGCCCCGGCTGATGCCGCCCGGGTGGACGTTCGAGTCGCGCAGGTAGTGACCGCCCTTGAACTCGCCCGCCGCGGAGATGAAGATCCCGCCCGGCAGCCGCAGGCTCGTGTTGGGGCCGATGTTCAGCGTGGGGAAGTTTGGACCGAAGACGTGATTCTGCTCGATCACGGGATCGCCGATCTCGTCGGGATTGGTGACCCAGTGGTTACGAACAACCGGAGCCGGTTCTCCAATAAGGATCCAGGTGCCCTGGCCGGCCGGGAAGGCCTGTGCGCCGCCCAGGTCGAGCACTTCGGACTTGTTGGTGGAGATGTTGAGGCCGACGTTCCACTCGTAGTCGGCGCTGACGAACGGGGTGGTGTTGACGGCGATCTCGAATCCCTCGTTTATCAGCTCCCCGATGTTCTCGAGCTGGCTGGTCTGGAACCCGTTGGACGGCACCTGCAACACCGGGAAGAGCGCGTCGGTCGTCTTCTGGTAGTAGTAGGTGAAGTCGATCGCCAGCCGATCGTTCAGGAATGAGGCGTCGAACCCCCCTTCCAGCTCGGTGGTGACCTCGGGACCCAGATCCGGATTACCGAGGTTCTGGGGGAGGAAGGCGGGCTGGTCGTTCAGACCCGCGGCCTCCCAGGTGCGCACCGCGTCGAACGCGCCCGGCGCGCGTCCCGACCTGCCCCAGGCGGCGCGCAGCTTCAGCGAGCCCATGCCGGGATCCCAGAAGTCCTCGTCGGAGAGCACCCAGGAACCGCTGATCTTGGGATAGACCTGAAGGCCGAAGCCCTCGCCGAAGGCGCTGTTGCCGTCTACGCGCACGCCGCCGGTGATGAAGTACTTGTTGTTGATGTCGAAGACGTTCTGGAAGAAGAAGCCGGCGTTCCAGACCTTCTGCCGCGTCTCGAATCCCTGAGTCGCGGCGGCGGAGTTGACGGTGGGCTCCTCGGCGCCCGGGAAGCCCTCGCCCCAGGCCTCGACGGTGTGCTCGTCGTCGCCGACCGCCTGGCCGCCCCAGGAGAAGTTGGAGCGCAGGCCGTCCATCAGGTCGAAGCTGTAGGTGCCGACGTAGTCGAAGGTGATGAGCTGATTCTGCCAGTGGTGGTTGAGCAGCGCGCCCCGGGGACGGAAGCGGAAGCCGAACGGGCGCAGGTTGCGCGAGTCCTGCTGCAGCCAGTCGTACCCGATGGTGAAACGATTGGTCAGATCCGCCATCGGCGTGTAGGTGAAGGTGCCGCCGGTGGTGAAGCGGTCGATGGTGTGGCGGATGTCGAAGGCGAGCACGCTCGCCTTGATGACCTCCGGCGAGTCGTCGGTGAAGTAGTTCGCCTTGCCCCGGTACACGTTGTGGCCCAGCCCCTGCGCGTTGCTCTGGGAGAGCTGCTGCGCGGACTCGCTGGAATACGAGGTGTTCCACTGAATCTGGAAGTTGGGAAGCGGCGTGAAGGTGAAGTTGCCGCGGGTGATCCATTCGGTGCTGTACTCGTTGGGCAGGTAGCCTTCCTGGTCGGAGAAGGAGCCCGAGACGAAGTACTGCAGGTTCTCCAGCCCGCCGCGCACCGAGCTCATGTAGTGCTGGTTGTGGCCCGTCTTGAGGAAGGGCTCCATGCGCAGGTAGGGGAAAGGCGAGTCCGGGTAGTTGCCGAACTTGCGGCTCCACACGGCGCCCTGCTGGCTTTCCATCGTCCACTGGGGCGCCCCCACGGACCCGCGCTTGGTGAAGATCTGGATCACGCCGGCGGACGCCTCGGTGCCGTATAGCGTCGTCGCCGCGGAGCCCTTGATGATCTCGATGCGCTCGATGTCGTTCGGGTTGATCGAGTTGAGCGGCGTTTTCGAGGTATTGGACCCGCGGATGCCGCGGTGATCCGGAGCCGCCACGTGCGCCAGCGGCTCGCTGCGCATGCGCACCCCGTCGATGTAGATGATGGGGTTGTTGCTCATCGAGACGCTGGAGTTGCCCCGCAGGCGGATAGCGGGAGCGACGCCCAGCTCGCCACCGGTGGCGCTCAGGTCGAGACCCGGAGCCGCACCCTGGAGCAGGTCAACCATCTGGACCGGCCTGTCGGGCAGCTCCGTGACGTTGATCTGGGCGATGGAGTTGCCGATCTCGCGGCGGCGGGCCGCCCCGGCGGTCCCGGTGACCACGATCTCGTCGAGACCGAGGGCGAGCTCCTCCAGCACGAAATTGGCGGTCACGGTCTCGCCCGCGCCGACCGTCACCTCCTGCTCGGCGGAACCGAGCCCGATGCGCTCCGCGCGTACCGTGTAGGTGCCCGGCGGGACGTTGATGATGAGGTAGCGCCCGTTGGCGCGGGAGAGCCCGCCGAGTGCCTGGTCCGGGAGGTAGACCTGCGCCTCCGAGACCGGCCCGCCCGAGCCGGATTCGGTTACGACCCCGGTGATGCGGCCGTTTTCCTGCGCCTCGAGCGGAGGCGCGAGGAAGAGAGCCAGCACACCCGCGGCCAGCATGGTTCGCCAGGGTGATTGCATGGTGCTTGTCCTCGTTTGGGGGTTCCGTGGCTGATACTCCATATCGTCCTCCTCCTCCGCACGATGAGTCATGCGTCTCCGCTCCTGCGCAGGAGCCCGCTCGGTGCGGCGGATCTCCTACCAAAACGCAAACGGGCCGAGGTCCAGGCGCACCGGGACTCCTGCCCAACGAACAGAGTACGGCGCGGGTTTCCCGGTGTCAAAAACGCGGGGTCATGTCGCCGTCAGCTTCCCTCGATGGTGGCCTGCTCCACGTAGTCGAGCTCGGGGAAGCTTTCGGTCAGGTAGGCGTTGCCGCGGGCGGAGATGTTCTGCTGGAGGGGGCCATTGCCGGCCGGAGCGGCTTCGCCGTAGCCGGAGTAGATGTTGTCCACGACCTCCATCCCCTCCACGACCTGACCAACGGGAGCGAACCCCATTCCGTCCAGGTTGGTGTTGTCCACCAGGTTGATGAACACCTGCGTGGTGCGCGAGTTGGGCAGGCTCGTGGCTGCAAAGGTGAGATGCCCGCGCAGATTGCTCTGCGTCACCGGATCGTCGGGGATGGGGTGGTTGCGCCAGGCGGCCGTGACGTAGGGATCGGCGTGCATGCCGAACTGGGCCATGAAGCCCTCGATCACCCGGAAGAAGCGGGCGTCGTCGAAGTACCCGTTCTTCACCAGGACGTAGAAGCGATCGGCGCCGTTGGGAGCCCACGCGCGGTTCACCTCCACCACGAACACGCCTTCGTTGGTCTGGAAGCGGGCCCGGTAGACGTCGGGCGCGGTCTCGGCCAGCTCGGCCGGTCTCATCAGCGGATTGGTCACGTCGGGTCCCTCGGTGTCGTCGCTTGCGTCTCCGGCGCATCCCCAGAGGAGCGCCAGTCCCAGTATCGGAGCCCCCAGCCTGATGCGCGCCGCGAAGGCCTTGGTGCAGGTCATGTTCCTTCCCCGTGCGGTGTTGGTCGCTTGTCCCTCGCGGGATCCGGTGCCTCTCCGGATCCGAGGTGTTCCATCGATGGATGGGCGGGATGGACTCTCCCGGCGAAGGCCGAAGATAGCCCGGCGGCGGAACTTGTGCGAGTGCCGCGGGCAGCGCGGGACCTCGGCCGGGCAGCGCGACGTTTCCCCCCTTGCCGGTGCTCTTCGCCGTGGGCTACGGTGGAAGCTGGCGTTCCGTTTCGCACCAAAGCCCGGTTTTATCCACAGGATTATCCACTACTGGCCCGAAAACATGTCACTTGTCCACACCAAAGCGGCTCCGCGCTCTGCGACGTCTGCTGCCTGGAACCGGGCCGGGAACGCGGGCGGGGAACGACCGGTTCTGCGGGTGTCGATGGCCGCCAACCCCAACGCGCCCTAGGATGAACTCGGTGAGCAGGGCGGGAACAGACCGGAGGTGAACCCATGAGGCACATGACTTTGATCGTCGCGACCGTCGCGCTGGTCGCGATGGCCGGACAGGTGGCGGGCCAGGATGCGGACAGGCCGAGGGCGCGCGACCTCGGGGTTCCGTTCGACGGCGCCCCCGGTCCGCTGAACGCCATCACGGATGTGCCCGGAGTCACCGTGGGGCACGCCACCATCATCCGCGGGAGCGGCCCGCTGGTCGTGGGGGAAGGGCCGGTGCGCACCGGCGTGACCGCGATCTGGCCGCGCGGCAACGACGACCCGGCGCCGGTGTTCGCGGCGTGGTTCTCGCTCAACGGGGACGGCGAGATGACCGGCACCACCTGGGTGGAGGACCGGGGCATGATGGACACCCCGCTGATGATCACCAACACCCTGAGCGTCGGGATCGTGCACCACGCGGTCATCCGCTACGGGGCGGCGAAGAGCGTCGAGACGGGGAGCGGGGCGTGGCTCAACGCGCTCCCGGTGGTGGCCGAGACCTGGGACGGGACGCTGAACGACATCCGCGGGCAGCACGTCACCGAGGCCGACGCGATCGCGGCGATGGAGTCTGCGACCGGCGGGCCTGTGATCGAAGGGAATGTGGGGGGCGGCACCGGGATGCGCTGCCACCGGTTCAAGGCCGGGATCGGGACGGCGTCGCGGGTCGTGGAAGTCGGGGACGCCACGTATACGGTGGGCGTGCTGGTGCAGTGCAACTACGGCTCGCGCGACCTCCTGCGGGTCGCGGGCGTGCCCGTGGGGCAGGAGATTCCCGACCTGCTGCCGGAAAGGCCGGAGCCGGGCGACGCGACCGATGCGCCCCCGGAGCCGCCGCCAGCCAGCCGGGACGGCTCCATCATCGTGGTGGTGGCGACCGACGCGCCCCTGCTGCCCAACCAGCTCAAGCGGGTGTCGCGCCGCATCTCCCTGGGCCTGGCG
This sequence comes from Longimicrobiales bacterium, assembly GCA_965202805.1. Taxonomy (GTDB): domain Bacteria; phylum Gemmatimonadota; class Gemmatimonadetes; order Longimicrobiales; family Gaopeijiaceae; genus BD2-11. Next base: position 3,542,328 of record OZ241869.1, on the reverse strand, counting down.
CGCAACGGCAGCGTGTCCACCGGCGGCTCGGGCGACATCTTCATGGCCTTCTCGACCGCGAACCGGGAGGCGACTGTCGGCGGCGAGGGAGAGGTCCCGCTGGTCATGCTGCCGAACGGCCGCCTGGACGGCATTTTCCGTGCGACCGTGGAGGGCACCGAGGAGGCCGTGATCAACGCGCTGGTGGCGGGGGAGACCATGACCGGCGCCAACGACTGGACCATCCACGCGCTGCCGCACGACCGCCTGCGCGACATCCTGCGGAAGTACAACCGGCTGGCGGGGGGTTAGGGCTGTTGGCCGGGTTGACGGGCCGCGCGCCGCGCTGCCGGGCGACGGAAGTTCGGGCCGGGGCGGCACGTCTCCGGGGGCCGGGAGCGGCGGCGTGACCGAATCCGAACTTGTGCGCGCGATGTTGGCGGCCCGCGACCGGCGAATCACCACTCCCGCTCCGACCAACCAGGTAACGGGGCTCGACCTCGAAGGCGCGTACCGCGTGGGCGCGGCCCTCGACCGGCGCCTGCGGGAGCGCGGGTACCGCCGCGCCGGGTGGAAGGTGGGGTTCACCAACAGGACCGTCTGGCCGCGGTTCGGGATCGCCGAGCCGATTCTGGGGCCTGTCTACGACCGAACGGTGCGGACCGCGACACCCGTGGCCGCGCTGTCGCTGGCCGGCTTCTGCGCGCCGCGCATCGAGGTCGAGGTCGTGTTCGGGATCGAGGCGGAAGGGGGCGCGCCGGACTGGAGTCGCCCCGCGTGGATGGCCATCGGTTTCGAAGTCGTTGATTGCCACTACGGCTGGGATCTCACGCCCGCCGACTCGGTGGCGGACTTCGCGCTGCATGCCGCGCTGGTCGTCGGCCCGCGCGTCCCTCGCGCCGCGGCCGGGTTCGCGGAATCGATCGAACGACTCGACCGGCTCGAGGTCCGGCTCTCCCGGAACGATGAGGCGGTGGCGGAGGGACGCGGGAGCGCCGTGCTCGGCCATCCGCGCAAGGCGCTCGAGTTCGTCCCGCGGTTGCGGTCGAACTTCGAGAATCCGACGCACTCGCCGGGCGAGCGCGTCGTCAGCACCGGGACCATGACCGCGCTTCAGCCGCTCGCTCCCGGCGAGCGCTGGCGGGTCGAGGCCCACGGAGTGGATCTCCCAAGCCTGGAACTCCGAACAGAAATACTACATAAACCTATATTGTGCTAATCAGTTAGGATATTATGAACCCTCCCTGAGTCACCCTTGCGATCACCCTTTGCGCGGTTGGTAGCGGAATACCACGGATTGGTCCCGTCTCCCCGTTTGCCGTCCGATCATTCCACCGGATCCGGTCTCGTCCCATGGCGACTCGTAACCACGCGGGCTCGGCGGGAGCGGCAGTCCAGATTCTTCGCGGAGGCCACGGCCTGCAAGTTATCATAATGGAACTCATGGACTTGGCCGCACTTCACCGCGAGGAGAAAGGGATGACCAAAGCCGACCTCGTTGAGCAGGCTGCCGATATGATCGGACCGCGAGTCACCAAGAGGGACTGCGGGCTGGTGGTCGACGCCTTCCTCGATGCCGTGCGGGAAGCGTTCGCTCAAGGCGACCGCATCGAGCTCCGGGGCTTCGGCACCTTCAAGGTTCGGCACCGCAAGGCCCGCACGGCGTGCAATCCCAGAACCGGCGAGCCGGTAGCGGTTCCACCGCGTGTTGCAGCTGTCTTCCAGCCGTCGAGGCACTTCCGCAGCCGGGTGGACCGAGGCGCTGGCCCGTAGCACCGTTGGGTGCTCAAGCCGTTGGGTTTGTCCCTCCTTCCGTCCGGGTGGGAAGGGGGGGCTCGACCCCGGCTAGAGGGACGGCTTCACACCGTCCCGTAGGCCGGGGCGGCGCCGAGGCGGCGGGGGCACCGCCGCACACATACCGCCGGTCTAGGGCAGAGGGCAGGAAGCGCCGGGGCGCCGCTGGCGGAACCGATGGTTCCGTGCAATGGCGTTCCGACATCGGGTGCCCTTCGGGGACACCGCCGCTCCACGAGAACCTCACAAACATGGCTCCTGCGCAAACTCGTCGCTGCCGTTCTGATCCAGCAGCCATCTAGCGTCCTGCAGCAGGAAGGATTACTCAGCGCGCGAATCCGGCTGCGCCCCCAACAACTCCTGTGGCTTTCCCCTTGCGCCAGCCGGGCAAACCGCAGCAATCTCGGTCTTGTGGTGACTCTTCGGACCCACTCACTCGGGAGGAGCAATGGCGAGAGGCGCTGTGGTTGTGCTTGCGGTTAGCTTTGCCCTCTGGGGCTGTAGTGATCCGGCGGATCAGGTTACGTGGACCGGCTCCGTTGAGGCGGAGGTCGACAACCTGACTGGCCAGCGAACCGGCCTGTTTCGCACCTACGGGCCTTCGGAGAATCTGGTGGCAGGTCCCGATACGATTCCAATTTCCGTGGGGTATTGGTGTCGGGTGGATCAGGTGAGTGAGCCACCGGGGCACCGGGATGGTCTGTTCTTCCGCGTATCGATGCCGGACACGTCGTTGCTCGTGGATGACGAGGAGGTGTTTGAGGAACTCAGCGGTCAGCTCGGTCTGCTGGATGTTGCGCGCATGGCCGTGGACGGCCGTGTCTACGCTTGGGAGTATCAGCCGCGAGCAACCCATGGTGGCTGGTTTCTCGAAGGCGAGATGGGCTTCAGGCCGGATATGGCATTCGACACGCAGGAGAAGCGTGATTACGCCATGGAACAGGTTGTGATGGGCTATGATCTGTATCTCAACACCCGCGGAGGCCAGAGTGGACGGATGCGCACGTTGGGAGAAGAGGCACTTGAAGCCGTTCGTGACCTTGAGACGGTTCTCCGTGAGGGCTGGGTTTCGGCTCATGACTACGCGGCATCGCACTATTTTGGCCGGGATTCGGTTGGCATCGAACTGAAGGGCGTCTTGAAATTCCCTCTAGACGGGTTGGCAGCGGCCGCAGACTCTGTACGCTTCTGGTGTCCCGTGGTCGAAGCTCAGCTGGAATGGAACCGACTCAGGTCCGACTTTGTCGCTAGGATGGATAGTTTACGGCTCTTGTTCGAGAATCAGCTCCAGACCCGTAGGCGGGCTATTTTCGAGGAAATAGAGCGAGAATTACTGCAGCGGATCGCCGAGGCGGAAGCTGAGAACCGCAGGCGGGAGACCGCGCAGCGGGCGGCAGCTCAACCTCGCCGAGATCCTAGAGGCACTGGAACACCAAGGTCGGCTCGCCGCCGTCCATCGCGATCATCAGCCGAGGCTGAGCGGGTCGAGAGTGAGTCAGAGCGGGTCGCGCGTGAGTTGTTGGAGAGTAGGATGAGTCGGGTGGAGGCCCAGGGCGGCGTCCGGCTGGAGATGCCCCTCCGTGGTAGAATCGCAACTTACTTCCTGCAGGCTGCGCGCGAGCTGGGAGTTACTCGGATAAGATCCGAGGAGGATATCGAGCAGGTCTGTAGGACTTGGAGAGCCGAAGGAGGCGCTAGTCTGTCTGGCCGGGTTACGGTTCCGTTTGGCCGGGTTACGATACAGCAAGTCTGTGGACCGCCCGAACCGGACCGCTGAAGGTTGGCTGGCTCAACGACCGTTAGTGGTCCCCGAGCAAGCAAGGGATCGCCGGAAGCGACGATCGCCGGTCGCCGAGGGGTACGGGTAGGCCGGAGTACGAATCGCGCGACAGGAGCGCCGGGGTACGCTCCTCGCCGTCCTTGAGGCTGGCGACCGAGAGGCCGGGGAGCTTGCCCGTGACGGTCCGGTGGACGCTGTTCCGGGGCGGCACCCCGAGAGGCGGTGTCAGCGGCTCCGCCGCGCTGGCTTTGGGCCCGTTACTGGCCCTAAGCCAGCACACGCAACGTTTAACGTTGCGGCTGGCGAGGGGTGCTCCCGCCCCCCTTCAGATCCCCCCGGAAAACCCGCGCTCCGGCAGCGTTCGCGGTTGGGGAGTTCGGCCATTTCCAAGGGAGCCGAACACTCCCCCAAGGCGGCCAGTCGCCGGATGTTCTCCCACCGACCACCGATCACCGCCGGTCGAGGCCGTCGGCTTCGCGGGTGAGCCCTGCGTCGTGACCGGCGGGCGGAGTGGTCGGCGTTGCCATCGCTTCGGTGCCGGTCCCCCCGGCCTCCGGGACGGACTCCGCCCGTCCCTCCGCCGGGGTCGAGCCCCCTATGGATCCGGCTCCCCGGTTGGGCTCCGTCCGGTCGATCCGAGCCGCGAGAACAAGCACCTCTGACGGCCACTGGCCGGTGCCTTCCTGCAAGGACTGATGGACGGGAGCGACCCGCCGGGGAGGTTGGGATGGAGTGCACATCTCAACCTCCGCCGATGCCACACCAGGCATCGCAAGAGGTGGGTCGCTCCGGTCACGGCCTCCGGTTCCGGCGCGGCGCAGCCGCCCCGGAGGTCGTGGTGCAACCGAAAGCCGTACAACGGCATGCGCAGTCGCAGACGTGCACGGCCGAAGCTCGGTGCCGCGCACATGCACCCCGATTTCACATGTGCGCTCGCGGCCCGGCCCCCGGCACCCGCCGGCGGGCGGGAATGGGGACGAGGGTCCGGAGGCGGCCGCCAACCCTCTGCCGCGCCGACACCGGCGCGGAAACCCAAGGGGTCTAAGGGGAGCGGAGCCTCTCCTTGCCAAGCCGCAGTGTTCAACATGCGTCGGCGGGCTCCCGGCCACTAACAGGCCGAGAGCCCGCTCCCAGGCAAGGGGACCGAGCGCGGCTCCGAGCACCCTCTCGCGCTCCACTGCGCGAGGCTCAGCCAAAGACCCGGCTAGGACGCCTGGCGCAACCACCGCCCGGCTCGTCCGCGTCGGATTCCCCCAATTGGCCGAGTTGGCGACGACGGACTACCATGTTGTCGCGCACCAAACCCCAAGGAGCAAGGCAATGGCCGAGCGGATATGGATAAGGGGTCAGGAGGGAGGATTCGAGGGAGTGAAGGAAGAGACATTCGCCGCCGAGTCCCACCTTCAAGAACTGATCGCAGAGCATCCCGAACTGATCGATGGAGAGCAGATCCGGCCGGACGACGCCCGGCGATGGATCCTGGTCGGTCGCGAGAAGGGGATTGCCGAGACCTCCGACGCCGGTGCCCGTTGGTCGCTCGACCACCTCATCATTGATCAGGATGCCAGGCCGACCCTCGTTGAGGTGAAGCTGCGCGACAACTCGGACATCCATCGGAAGATCGTCGGCCAGATGCTCGAATACGCGGCGCATGCTTCCGAGACTTGGACAGCGGCTGAACTTCGGCAGGCGTTTGAGAAATCGGCGCGCTCTCAGGACCGGAATCCCGATGAGGTGCTCGCGGTACTCTTGCAGGGCAACGACGAACCGGACGCCGACAGGTTCTGGGAAAGGGTGTCGACGAATCTTGCGGCGAAGCGGCTACGCCTTCTGTTCGTTGCGGACCGAATCCCGGATCGGTTGGCGCGAGTCGTGGAGTTTCTCAACGGTCAGATGCGCGACATCGAAGTGCTCGCGGTGGAGGTCAAGCGTTTCGGTGGCGGTTCGGGGGAGATGTTCGTTCCGCGCGTCATCGGGCGGACGGCGAAGGCGACAGGCAGGGGCGCCCCGAGACTTAGGCGAGATTCATTCTTGGCCGCCTTTCGCGACGACCGGCATCGGCAAGCGGCGTCCCGGCTGCTGGATGCAGCTGAGCAGAAGGGCGCGGGTTTTCGATGGGGGAAGCACTTGGTCTCCATCACGACCAAGTGCTCCCTATGGCCGCAACCGGCCACTATCGCTTGGCTTTGCCCGCCCACCGTCCTCCACGGATGGCCGCGATGGGCCAAGGGTGTTACCTACGGTACGCGAATTCCGGAAGACCAGGATCAACTGGACGGGGAGGTCTGGAGGGTCCTCGCGCGATGGGCGGATCGAAGCTTGGTGTCCTACGCCGAAGAGGCTTACTCCAAGGGCTACAAAGGTTGGACGGTGAGCCATGCCACCGCGGCGGACCACATCGACGACCTCGTGGAGAGACTTGAGAACGTGCTGGTACGGTTGAATGCACTCTGAAGGGACGGTGCTAATCGTTCTTTGGAATACCTCCCAAGGAGGCCGGAATCGGCTCCTGAGCCTCTCGCCTTCGCGGAAGCGGCAGATGCAGAACGGTCGGATCAGGCTTCGGCGCCTTCCCGTCCGCCCGCCAGATACTCCGCCCACCGCTCCATCAGGACGCGGCGGCGCTCGAACAGGTCGGAGCGGGCGTAGGCGGCCTCCACCTTGTTGCGCACCGCGTGCGCCAGCGCCGCCGCCATGACCGCGCGCGGCGCGTCCGTCCGCTCCGCCGCCCAGTCCCGGAAGCTCGAACGGAACCCGTGGGGCACGGCCCCGGCCCCGAGGGCCTTGAGCAGGCCGGCGAACTCGAAGCTCGGCAGCACCAGCCCCCGCGCGGACGGGAACACCAACTCTGACTGGGGCGCGTGCGCCTTGGCCCCGGCCAGAATCTCCCGCGCCCGCCCCGACAGCGGCACCCGGTGCTCGCGGCGGCTCTTCATCCGCTCCGCCGGGATCGTCCACACCCCGTCGTCCAAGTCGAACTCCTTCCAGCGCGCTCCCCGCACCTCGCCGGACCGGCAGGTCGTCAGCACCAGGAACTCGAATCCCAGCTTCACCGTCACCCTCGCCTCGGACGCGAGGACCGCCTCGATCGCCCCGGCCACCTTCGCGTGGGGCAGCGCCTTGTAGTGCTTCTGGACGCGGGGCGGCTTGGGCAAGGCTGCCCCGATCGCGTCGCCCGCGGGGTTGTCCACCCGGTGGCCCTGAGCGATCGCCCAGCGCATCACCGTTCCGATCCGCTGCCGGACCCGCTTGGCCGTCTGGTGCTTCTCGTTCCAGATCGGAAGCAGCACCCCCATGACATCGGCGGGCGAGATATGGTCCACCCGCTTCCGCCCGATCATGGGGAACGCATACGCGCGCCGCGTCGACATCCACTGGCCCGCGTGCCTGTCGGTCCAGTTCGGACGGTGCATCGCGAATACCTTGGCCGCCGCCTTCTCGAACGTCGGCACCGAGCGCCGCCGCGTCCTCCTCGGATCCCCGCCCGCTCGGGCCACCTTGCGGTTGGCCAGCGCCGCGTCCCGCGCCTCGGCCAGCGTCACGAGGCGGAGGGGACCCAATCCCAGTTCCCGGCGCTTGCCGTGGATGAAGAACCGCTGGATCCACTGCTTGTAGCCGGACGGCTTGACGCGGAGCACGAGGCCGTGCTCGTCCCAGTACAGGCCCGGTTCCCGGACGTTCCGCACGAAGGCGGCGGTGAGTTTCCTGCCGTGTTTGCCCATCTGGTCACCCTTTTGCAATGGGAATTACATACCTAAGTAACCACGAAGTTGACCCACTGTTCTTACTTTCGGAAGTGTGTGAAAATCCTCGGGCTTATTCTGACGTCAATCTTGATTCCGTCGATTTTCCAGGACGTAATCATGTCCGAGATAGATTCCGCTTTTCCGCACCGGCCACAAACCACGGCGGTGTGATCCTTGATGTAGGTATTGGACATGGGCTCGTTTTGGCACCCACAGAAGAACGAATACATACTTGGCACTGAGTAAATGGCACGTTCATCAACGTGCTCCGGGGCTTCGCCAATATCCACTATTAGCGATCCTGCTTCGTTTGTCTCTCGCGCTTCTGCACGAACCGCCATTCCTTGGGTTTCTTCGGTGGTGTGGCGAGGATAGCCTTGGCGATGTTCTCCGGCGTGTCCGGGATCGGGTCCGGGTAAGGGTACTCGACGGGACGCCCCCGTGGTCGCTTTTCTGACATGAACGGCTCCGCTCCCGAAGTTGGTTTTCATCAGCGTCGAAGACAAAGATAGCATCGCTTGCGGTGACCGATCAAGTCGGGTTATCCTCACCGTTGGCAAGCCGTACTGCGCAGGTAGTCCATGTCGGGTTACCTGCCGAATACAAGAGCCCATCAAGGGTGTCGTGGGTAGCTCCCCGCCCCGGGCGAACAGGCAGGAGTTCTTCCCGCAGTTTCCCTGCGCGGTAGGCTTGCCAACGGCCCGGCACCCGTTGTGCCGCGCGTCTTCACACTTCGGACGGAGGGCAAGCCCGTCATGAATCGGTCCCGTGCGTTTTTCCTGTTCCTCCTCCTTGCTGCGCTAGCCGCGTGTGCAACCCCCACCTCCCGTGCTCCCTACTCCGGTCCAACGGCGGTAGCGCGTGAACAAGCGCGTCAGCGCGGCCCGAACGCTGTCCAGTCCCCTAAACTCCTACTCCGGTTCATGGACGTTGGTCGGCGCGTTCTCGCCGCCAACGGATACTTCTGCAGTGTGACGAAGATCATCAGCCTACCGGATGGCACCGTCTCCTGCGCCTACGGCCTTGTGCGGCTACCGACAACCCAGGTCACCGCCGCAACGGATGGCACCGATATCATGGTGTCGAACGGGCTACTCGATTTCGCCGAGAACGACGCCGAAATCGCCATGGTGGTAGGCCACGAGCTTGCACACGCGGCCTGCGGCCACATCGGGGCCAAGCGTCGGAATGCCTTCTTTGGTGCACTCGGCGATGCTGTGTACGGTGCCGTCACCGGGTATCGTGGCAGCGAGTTCACCAACGCGGGCCTCCATGCTTTCTCACAGGAATTCGAGTCGGAAGCGGACTACATAGGCACGTACTTTGCCGCGCGCGCTGGATACGACGTTTCTGGTGCTGCTGCCTTCTGGAGGCGTTTGGGCCGCGCGAACCCGTCGTACATCGCGGCAACCGCAACGGCCACCCACCCAAGCACCGCACAGCGGTACCTTGATATCCAAACCACCGCCCGCGAGATCGCGGCAAAGCTGGCAGCGGGCGAATCCCTGGTCCCGACCGCAGTCGACGGACGGAAGCTCGGGACAAGTTGTAAGCCACTGGGGTAGAAGAACTTGACGTGTGCTCAGCAACGCCCTAACAGGGGTTGCGCTTGCGCTCCAGAAACGTTATGATATTCTGTAAGAGCCCACGGCGGGATTCGAACCCGCAACCTTCTGCTGCGAGGCAGGTGCTCCGTCCAGATTGAGCTACGTGGGCCAGCCAGAGAGGAGCCCGTCACCGCTGCCACGGTGGCGGGCTTTTTCGCTCTGATTCCCTCAATATAACCTTTCGGCCTTCCTTCGGTCAAGGTCGACCCACGAGTTCTCGGTAGCGCAGCCGCTTCCCGTCCAGTCCACGGACGATTTCCTTCATCTGCTCGATGGTGTCCTTGCACCGGATGTTGTGCCGGCCGGCGAACTCGTTCACGTAGCGGTCGAGGTGTTTCGGGCTCATGCGGTGGTAGGTGCCGTAGTATCCGCGCTTCAGCATCGACCAGAAGCTCTCGACGCCGTTCGTGTGCGCCTGTCCCCGGACATACTCGCCCACGCTGTGCCGAACCGTCTCGTGCCGCTCCCGGCCCTCGTACGCTGTCGCGCCGTCCGTGTAGATCATCGCCCCTGGATCGGCGTGCTCGTCCACGAAGTCCTGTAGGGTGGCCTTGTCCGTGTGCTCGATCACCTGCACGGCAACACGGTTGCTCTCACGGTCCTTAGCGCCCACGACCGCCGTCTTTCCGACCGTGCCGCGACCAGCCCTCAACTTCTTCTTCGCGTGCTTGTTCTTCTCCTTGCCGCCGATGTAGGTCTCATCGACCTCGACCGGGCCCGCGAACCTCGGCTGCTTGTCGTCCCACGACTCGCGTATCCGGTGCAGCAGGTGCCACGCCGACTTCTGGCTGATCCCGAGATCGCGGTGGAGCTTCATGCTCGACACGCCCTTGATCCCGGTGGCCAGCAGGTAGATGGCGATGGCCCACTTCTGGAGACCAAGCTTCGAGGACTGCATCACGGTTCCCGTTTTCACCGAGAAGAACTTCCGGTAATCACGGCAGCGGTACGGCATCGTAGGGTGCGTCGTGCCTGCCTGGACGTTGATCGAGCCGCAGTGCGGGCACACGGGCTCTCCGCCCCATCGCGTGTCCGCGAACCAACGCTCCGCCGCCTCATCGTCAGGGAACCTCCTGAACAGGTCGACGAGCGTTATGCCCTTCCTGAAGTGCTTGCCGGGTGCCTTCTTCGCCATCGGTCTGGTCTCCATGCCTCCTTTCGGTGTTCATTCGTTTACATAAAAATAGTAACCATTGGGCGCGCAGAAGTCAAGTCGTCGGCAAGGGGGGTAGCGCATCGGGGGCTGTCCAGCTAGTCTTGGTGCGCCCTAGATACGGAACACCGGGAAAGAGAGAGGAGAAAAATCATGGCCAACCAGAAAGGCCGTACACTATTGGAAGAAACGCTAGCGTCCGTGGCAAGCGGAGCGTCGTGGAGCGGATACAATGTCACCGGCTCCGAGCGCATGTTGGCGGCGCTAGCGTATACTCGGTTGGTGGACGATAGCGCACCACGATCTGTAGCAGCGGTCATCGTCAACGGACTGCGTGCTATGAGTACGCAGCATCGTATAGCGGAGAACAAGTGACCCGTTGGTAGCCCAACGGGCGAGCTTATGTCTGATCTATCAGAAATCACGAAGGAGCTTGTACGAATCCGTGCCGACTATCAGTGTCAATGCATGGGCCAGTATATATGTCCACACCACAGCAAGGGAGAAAGATGTCCCCGCCGAAATAGCGAGTTTCCGCTCGAGATAGATCACATCAGGCCACTATTTGCTGATGGGACTGATGATGAGGACAACCTGCAAGCTCTTTGCAACACGTGTCATAAGGAAAAGAACATCATGGATCGCATAACTTTCTCATTTTATTTGTCGCCGTAATTCCCGGGTCTCCACCTCGGCGCAGGAACTCGGCAACCTCCTGACAAAGAATGGCTCTGATATCTGGACCGAGTCTCTCAAACGGCGTTAGGACCGGTTCTCCCGTTTCGTGATGTTTAAATGGTACGCATACTCCCGTAACATCTATGTGGCCCGCAGGGATATCACGCTTCGACATATTTAGCCCTTCCGTGGTTACTTAGGTATGTAATTCCCTTTGCAATCACCCTGTTGGTCACCCTTTCGGTACTGGAACGTACCGAACGTCCTGACACGGCAGTGTAACATAAGTTATTCAAGCACCACATCTTAACTTGCATTACGGGACTCCCCTGAACTTGGCTGGACGGCATTTGCAAGGACTGGAACTCGTGCTTGAGGATTAGGCGAACGGGATCGCGGGCAGCGCGAAACGCAACCGGCAGCCTCCCCGCGCGACGAGCCGGCGGGATGGCGCGGAGGGCCAGCAGGGCAGCCCGCGATCGGGCCGCTACGCACGCAACTTCTTCGAACCGAACCAGACGCCCACGACCCCGATTACCGGGTTGAGCCAGCTGAACCATGCCGGCTGGCGGGCGCCCGCGGTCGCCTCCATCATCGACAGGTCGTCGGGACGCGGCCCCGCCGCCATCTCCCCCGGCATCAGGGCCGTCATCACCCCGAGCACCATCACCAGACCGATCAGAATCGTGGCGCCCCCGGCATCGCGCGCCACCCTGGCACAGACTCGTCCACCGATGTACGCGGCCACGAGCCCGAGCACGACCTGGCCGAGCACCCAGCCGCCGGATACCTCCCACGAACCCGGCTGGAAGGCGCGCGTGGGCCCCAGCGTCAGCCAGAGAAGAGAGAAGAGAGCGAAGAGCACGGCGGCCATGGCGATGTAGCCGGCGAGGGCGGCGAAGATGTTCCTGAGCATCGTGTTTCTCCCGAAGAAGAGTGAGTTGTGGATGTGGCGATCGAGGGACGGCCGTCGCGGGCTCCGGGGGGTCCGGATCGCCGCCGCGTACCCCGGATCAGTACCGGCCGAGCCGTTCCCGATACGAGAGCACCTCCTTTCGCAGCACGGGTGCGAGCAGGTACAGCCCCAGCAGATTGGGAATCGCCACCACGTAGATCATCGCATCCGAGAGATCGATGAGCGCGGCGAGATTGATGCTCGAACCCAGGACCACGAAGCCGCAGAAGAACAGCTTGAATCCCGTCTCCACCGACCGGTTCTCGCCGGTCAGGTAGGTGGCCGCCTTGAGGCCGTAGTAGCTCCACGAGATCATCGTCGAGAAGGCGAAGAGCACCGCCGCGACCGAGAGGGGCACGGGCGACCAGGAGAGCGTGCTCTCGAACGCGGTCTTGGTCATTTCGATGCCGCTGATGCCGGCATCGGCCAGCGCCGGATCGTAGACCGTGGTGATGATGACCAGCGCGGTCATGGTGCAGATGACCACCGTGTCGATGAACGGTTCGAGCAGGCTGACGAAGCCCTCCGTGCACGGCTCGTCGGTCTGCACCGCCGAGTGGGCGATGGCGGCTGAGCCGAGGCCGGCCTCGTTGGAGAAGACGGCGCGCCGGAATCCGATGATCATGACCCCGATCATCCCGCCGCCGATGCTTCCGGGCGAGAAGGCGCCCTGCCAGATCTGAACGATGGCGGCCGGCAGCCGATCGGCGTTGATGCCGATGATCGCCAGCGCCGAGAGCACGTAGAGCACCGCCATGAAGGGAACCAGCTTGGACGTGACCCGCGCGATGCTCTTGATGCCGCCGACGATCACCATCGCCACGGCGACGGCCATGAAGACGCCCAGCAGCCAGGCCTTGTCGCTGAAGAAGCTGCCCTCGGCGCCGGTCACCTCGATGAGGATGGCGGCGGCCTGGTTGGACTGGAACATGTTGCCGATGCCGAGGCAGCCGAACACCATGGCGGCGGCGTAGAAGATTCCCAGGCCGTGGCCGACCCGGGGAAGATTCCGCAGCTCCAGGCCGCGCTGCAGGTAGTACATGGGGCCGCCGCTGACCGAGCCGTCCGGGTTGGTGTGACGGCATTTCACCGCCAGCGTGCACTCGGCGAACTTGGTGCTCATGCCGAGCAGGCCGGCGATGATCAGCCACAGCGTGGCTCCGGGCCCGCCCAGCGAGATCGCCACCGCGACTCCGGCGATGTTGCCGATGCCGACCGTGCCCGACACGGCGGTGGCGAGTGCCTGGAAGGGGGTGACCTCGCCCGGCTGCGAGGGATCGGTGTAGCGTCCCCGGACCAGGTCCAGCGCGTGCTTGAAGCCGCGCACGTTGATGAAGCGCAGGTACAGCGTGAAGAACACGCCACCGGCGATGAGCCACGCCACGATGAGGGGCACGTCGGCGCCGGCGATGGGCACCGCGTAGAAGATGAAGCCGGCGACCGCGTCCGTAACGGGTTGCATGAACTCGTTGATTCGTTCGTCAAGACCCATGGAGGGCGTCCTCGGCTGGGGTGAGGGGGCGGTCCGACCGCGTCAGTCCGCCAGAAGGGATGTGATGCACGCCACGTTGACCGCGTCCTCCGCGGACGCGCCCCGGGAGAGGTCGCACCAGGGGCCCGCAAGCCCCTGCACGATCGGTCCCAGCGCCTCGGCGCCGGCGAGCCGCTGAACAAGTTTGTAGGCGATGTTGCCGGCGTCCAGATCGGGAAAGATGAGCACGTTGGCCCTTCCGCCGACCGGGGAAGCCGGGAGCTTGCGCCGGCTGACCGCCTCGATGAGGGCCGCATCGGCCTGAAGCTCGCCGTCGGCCGCGGTGTTCGGGCTCATCTCACGGAAGCGGGCCAGCGCGGCCCGCACCCGGTCCACGGAGGGCCCTTCGGCGCTGCCCCGCGTCGAGTACGAGAGGAAGGCGACCCGGGGCTCGTCGCCGACGATCCGCCGGCGGGCGCGGCACGACGCCACCGCGATCTCCGCGAGCTGCTCCGCCGTGGGGTCGGGCACGATGGCCGAGTCGGCGAAGGTGAGCACCTCGGCATTCGGGCCGCGGAAAGGCCGCACCACCATGAAGAACGAGGAGGAGATGGTCGTGGCCCCCTCCGCCCGGCCGACGCAGTGGATCCCGGCCCGGATCACGGCCGCGGTGGTATACACCGCCCCCGCCACCCCGCCGTCGGCTTCGCCGGTTCCGACCATGAGCGCGCCGTGGTAGAGGGGATCGGCGGCGCGCCGGCGAAGCTCCTCGCCGCACAGGTCGCGGAAGCGCTTCAGCCCGCCGAGGACGGTCGCGTGGCGCTCCACCCGGGCCGGGTCGGCCGGGTCCACCACCCGGACGCCGCGGGAGCGCGGATCGCCGGCGAGCCGGCGCTCCAGCTCGCCGGCGGGGCCCAGCAGCAGGGGATCCGCGAGTCCGTGAGCGGCCGCGGCCAGCGCCGCTTCACGGATTCGCGGATCCCCGCCTTCGGGGAACACGACGCGCCTGCGCCGCCTCCCCGCCCGATGCCGCAACTCGTCGAGGAACGTCACATCGACCCGGTCAAGGCGATCGTCCCGAACCGCGCCCGATCGGCATCAGCAAGCTGCGGGTCTTCGCTCTCTCGGCTAGGCTCCTCCCCGAATCGTCGGGTTGTTGAAGGTCTCGATGATCGGGATCGGGATGCAGGTCTGGTCCCCGTATGATCCACCCTTGACGCCCAGCTGGTACGGCTCGCCCGGAGCGGGAACCAGGGGCAGGTTCAGGCGGTGGATGTCGTATGCGCGGAACCCTTCGAACCACAGTTCGCGCTGCCGCTCGTCGATGACCGCCTGGCGAATCTCGGCATCGCCCATGCCCATGAAGTGGGGCAGTCCGTGCGCGTCGCGCAGCCCGTCGATGATGCGCACGGCCTCGTCCCCGCCCACCACCTCGGCGATGATGAGCTGCGCCTCTTCCCAGCGCGCGATCGGCATCGGCGAACTCGCCGACGTGTACTTGCTCTGGCCCCACACGTTGCCCGGTGCCCAGCCGGTGTTCTGGCCGGTGTCGTAGGTAATCGTGCGCGGATCGAGCACGCCGCCGGTCATCAGCTCGCGCGTCCACGGAGCCACGCCGAAGCTGAAGTTGAACAGGTTGGTGGCCCAGATGCGGTTGTTCAGCCGGTTGGGCGCGTCCGAGGGAAAGATGTCCATCCGGAAGCCCTCGGGGACCTGCCTGGCGTCGGCCACCGCACCCTGGCCGTCCCCCTGGTACAGCTTCACCCGGGCACGGCCCACCAGCGCCGCGCTGGCGATATCGCCCGCCCCGGAACCCTGCGCGTGCTGAAGCGCATTCGAGAACCGCTGCTCCGCCTCGGCGAAGGCCTGTACGGCGGTAATCTCCGGGCCGCTGTCCAGGGCGACCGTGCAGTGCGCGGCTCCCAGCATGGAGAGGCTGAACCCGGCCAGCAGAGAGGCCCTCGCGAGCCGCTGGGTGCGCATGGCGACCTCCGCGTCGCTCCAGCTCTCGAGCAGGTTCACGAGGTTGTCGGCCACCCATCGCGCGCGGGACGCGGGGACGTAGCCCGACGGCAGGAACCCGGTGCAGTCGTTGTCGGCCCAGGCGTTCTGGCCCTGGGGGCGGCGGCGGTCCAGCGACCAGTTGTCGCCGCCGGCGTTGGTGTCCTCGTATTCGTCGCTCAGGTCCGCGGTCACGACCAGGAACGCACCGTGGGCGCACAGGAAGTCGGCTTCGAGGCCGTTCATGAGCGCCCCGGCCTGGGACGGTATTTCCACGTTCTCCGAGAGCAGGCGGCTGGGGTCGGTGACTTCGAGAAGGCTGTCCACGTCGCACGCGGCGGAGAACGCCAGCAGCACGGCGCATGCGAAAGCCCGGGTAATCCCCTTTATCGTCTTGATATGCATGATCACATTCTCCTCTTTGTCGGGCTCAGAAGCTGAAGCGGACGGAAGCGGTGATCTGCTGCGGCAACGGCAGGTTGTTCTGCGCCATGAAGGCCCGGCCGCCGCTCGAGAACATCACTTCGGGGTCCGAAGCGGTCCAATCCGTCAAGGTGAAGAGATGCTGGGCCGCGAGCTGCAGTACGGCGCGGCTGGAACCGAAGCGGTACTGCTCCGGCAGGTCGTAGGTCATGGAGACCGCCTTGAGGCGGATGAAGCTCACGTCGTTGACCCACGAGTCGATGATCTGATCGCTGCTCTCGACCGTCGCCTTCATGATCGGATCCCACTCCTGGGGATGATGGTTCGAGCGGCATACCCGGTAGAGCCTGCAGCGCTGGCGAAGGGTGTTGTCGAAGCGCTTGTGACCCTGCTCGGAGGTGATCAGGACGTGGAAGCGAAGGTTGCTGCCGATGGCGATGTCGGAGGTCAGCGAAAGCTCGTAGGGCGCGATGGCCCGGCCCAGGAAGACGCGGGGCGCGATGGTCGTGCCGCCGGCGTCGAAGCAGGGCGTGGTGCCGCCCTGTCCGTTGCTGCATTGGGCGTTGACGGTGTTGCCGTTGGCGTCGAGGTCCGAACTGACCACGTCGACCCCGAACCAGCTGTACGGCGGATGGCCCACCCGGTGCTCCATCGAGCTCCAGCTGTTGAAGACGATGCTTGTGTCCCCTGCCTCGCCGGAGAGCTGCAGGATCTCCGAGCTGTTGCTGGAGAAGTTGAGGCCGACGTCCCAGCTGAGCCCCGAGGTCTCGACGAGCTGCGCGTTGAGCGAGAGCTCGAGCCCCGAGTTGGTGATCTCGCCCGCGTTCACGAACTGGGCGCCGGTGAAGCCGCCGGAGGGCGGCAGGTCGCGTTCGAGAATCGCGCCCCTGGTCAGCTTGTTGTAGTAGGTGAACTGGAGCCCCAGCCGGTTGTCGAGAAGATCGGCGTCGAATCCAACCTCGGTCTCCTGTCCGACCTCGGCGGTCAGGTCGGGGTTGCCGACCGTGTTGGGCGTCACGCCCGCGGTGCTCCGGGGGCCCGTCACCGCCGCCCAGGTGCGCAGCGCCGAGAAGGACGCGGGCTGCTCGCCCGATTCCCCCCAGGCCACGCGAAGCCGCAGGGTGCTCAGCCAGCCGGGCGCGCTGTCCTGGAACCAGCCTTCCTCGTTAATCACCCACGAGAGCGATGCCTTCGGATAGGTCACGAACCTGATGTCGTTGCCGAAGGCGCTGTTGTTGTCCACGCGCACCGCCCCGGTCAGGAAGAGGCGGTCGTTCCAGCCCAGCGTTTCCTGTACGTAGGTGCCGAGGGTGTTGTCCGAGATGCGGTTGTTGGCCGGCACGCCCGGGATCGAGGTGGAGGTGATGGTGCTCAGGCCGGGACCGGCGAACTGCTGTCCCGTGGCCGAGAGGAAGGTCGTGGTGCGGGTGTAGTACTGGACGCCCAGCGAAGTGGACGTCGTCAGCGCCGAGGAGACGTCGAGGTTGGCGGTGGTGGAGAAGTCGGTGGTGGTGCGGAAGTGGGTGAAGTGCCCCTCGTTGCGGAAGCCCTTCCGGTTGTTCGCGCCGAGCGAAACGACAGCGGTGTCGCTGGTCTGGAATTCGCGGAAGGCCACGTTCTGCTCGCCGGTGAAGTCGAGGCCCGTGGTGAGCCGGGTCGTCAGGAAGCCGAGCGCCTCGTGGTTGAAGGTCAGGCCGCCGGTGAACCGGTTCAGGTACTGGTGGTTGAAGTTGGTCTCATCCCTGACCGGCATGTCGTAACGGTTGTAGCCGTGCAGGAGCTCGCAGCCGAAGCTGTTGTTGCTGGACCGGCACCAGTGCTCGGGCAGGAGCCGCGGGCTTCCGAACTCGACACCCTCGGTGATGCTGCCGAAGCCGTCGCGCACCAGGCGGTCCCTCGAGTTGGTGTACCCCATGTTCACGGCGAGGCCGAGATTCTCGGAGAGTTCGGTCTCGATGTTGGTGCGCAGGTTGAACTTCTTCTGCCAGTTGTAGTTGAGGATGCCGGTCTCGTCGGCGTAGGTGCCGGAAAGGAAGTAGCGGGTGTCCGCCGAGCCGCCGCTCAGGCTGGCGCTGTACGCCTGGACGGAGCCGGGGGTGTAGATGTCGTTGCCGAGCCCGTCGTGGTAGTCCAGCATGTTCAGGGTGTGGATCTGCCCCGAGGCCGGGTCCGTCCAGTAGTTGTCGTAGCCCACCTTGCCCTGCTTGTCGGCCATCCAGTTCACGCCCTGGCGAACCATGAGGTCGACGCGCGCGCCGCCCTCCTGGCCCCGCTTGGTGATGACGTTGATCACGCCGCGCGAGGCCTCCGTGCCGTAGAGCGTCGCCGCCGCCGGGCCCTTGAGCACCTCGATGCGCTCGATCTGCTCCGGGTCGAGGCTGGTGAGGATCGAGCGCACGCCGGCGTTGTTGCCGAAGGTGTAGCCGGTGGTCTCGTCGTTGTTGGCCCGCACGCCGTCGATGTAGATGAGCGGCTGGCCGTTGAGGGAGAAGGTGGACGCGCCGCGGATGCGCATGCGCGGACCCTGCCCCACCATGCCGCCGCCCATCATGTTCACGCTGGGGGTTCGTCCGCGCAGCAGGGTCTGCACGTCCTCGACGGGGGCCAGTTCGGTGATGGCCGCGGCTTCGACGGTGCTCACCGAGTTGCCGATCGCGCGCCTGCGGGTCCCGCCGGGCACGCCCGTGACCACGATCTCGTCGAGCGCGAAGGCCTGTTCGGAGAGAAGGAAGTCCTGCACGACCGTCTGGTCGGCCGTGACCGTGATCGCCACGTCGGCGGTCGCATACCCGACCCGCTCCGCGCGCAGGGTCTGGGGTCCGTCGGGCACGTTCGGGATCAGGTAGCGGCCATCCTCGTTGGTGAGCCCGCCCAGACCGGTGCCGACGACCGACATCTGGACCGCCGCCAGCGGCTGTCCGGTTCCCGCGTCGGTGACCGTCCCGGTGACGGTCCCCTGCACGCGGATCGGACGCACGTCCATTTCGGCGGGGGCCACCTCGAGGACCAGGGTCGGCTGCGGGTCGAACGATCCCGACTGAGCGGTGGCCGCCTGAGTGAATCCGGCGAACAGGAGAAGGAGAACAATAAAGGGTTTCACAGCAACCTCCCCGGAGTCCTGGACTCCGACTGCGGTTCCGGTGGGGCGTGCCAGGCGGGTCGCGGAGGAGGAGCGGCCGCGGCCGCTCGCTGTTCCGGCTGCGTGGTGGAAACCCGTACTCGAGTCGGATTCCCGGCCCGCGAGGCACGGCGGAAAGCCAGTCTCGCCGCCCCGGCGCGGTTTTCCCTCCCGTGAGCTGAAGTACGGACGCACTTCGACGTGCAAGCGTTTGGGGGGGCGAGCGTTCACTGATTGTGGGGACTGGGCTTCCCGTGCGCAAACCGGGATCCCGGCCGCCTTCAATCGCCGGGCGCAGGACGAGCCCGGGATGGTGTTTCGCGGATGGTCCCCGGGCTGGAATCCCTGCGGATGCGGTCAGTCGCCGCGCCGGTAGACGGTCTCGCCGCCGACGATCGTCTCGAGCACCTGGATCTGCCGGATGGCCAGGGGATCCACCGTCAGCGGGTTGTCGGACAGGATCACCAGGTCCGCCAGCTTGCCCGGTTCGATCGATCCCTTGGTGTCCTCCTCGAAGTTCTGCCAGGCGGCGTCGAGCGTCATCGCCCGCATCGCCTCCAGCGGCGAGACCCGCTCCTCGGGCCCCAGCACCCGGTCGCTGCGGGTCAGGCGGTTGACCGACACCCACATGAGCTGCAGCGGGTCGACCGGCGTCACGGGCGTATCGTCGTGCACGGTGAAGCGGATGCCCCGGTCGATGGATGACCTGAGCGGGCTGATCCCGGCCGCGCGCTCCGGCCCCATGAAGATGTCGCGGTGCCGGTCCCCCCAGTAGAACACGTGCCCGACGAAGAACGAGGGCGTGATGCCCAGTTCGGCGATTTCGTCCAGCTGATCCTTGCGCACCATCTGGCAGTGCTCGATGCGGTGGCGGGTGTCCTCGCGGGGAGAGTCGCGCTGGGCTTCGCGGAAGGCGTGGATGATGTCGTCGATGGCTGCGTCGCCGTTGCCGTGGATGGCGATCTGGTAGCCGGCGCGGTGGAGTTCCTTGACCATGGCGGTGAGGGTCTCCCGGCTGCGGGCCGGGTACCCGCGCCATTCGGAATCGCCGTTGAACGGGGTGTGGTAGGGCTCGGTGAAGTAGCCGGTGAAACCCTGGTTGGAGCCGTCCTGGACGATCTTGATGCCGCCCAGCCTGATCCGGTCGTCGCCGAAGCCGGACACGAACCCGCCCGCCTCCGCCGGCGAGGGCATCAGGGGCGCGGCCTTGCTCACCATGGTGACGACCCGGAGCGACAGAAGACCCTCCCGCCGGGCCATCTGCAGGTCCGCGACGTTCTCGGCCGAGCCCCCGGTAATGACGGTGGTGGTCACGCCCTGCTGAACGTAGAGGTCCACGGCCCGCCGGAAGCCCTCCAGCTTCTGCTCGCGGGTCGCCGGGGGCACGAGACTCATGACCGCCCAGGCCGCCGTCTCCTCCAGCACTCCGTCCGGCTCGCCGGTGTCGGGCTCGTGGCGGATGACTCCGCCCGGAGGCGCCCGGGTCTCCGCAGTGATGGCCGCCAGATCGAGGGCCATGGTGTTGGCGACGCCCAGGTGGCCGGAGGTGTGGCTGATGTAGATGGGGTGTTCGGTCGACACCCGGTCCAGGTCGTGCCGGTTGGGGTGGCGCTGGTCCTCCAGCAGGGTGTCGTCATACCCCCACCCCTGGATCCACTCGCCCTCCGGGGTCTCCCCGGCCTTCTCCCGCAGGGCGTCCACCAGGCCGTCGATGTTCTCCACCGGGCCCATGGGCGGGCTGTTCAGGTTGACCGTGGTCACCGCGATGGCGCCCGCCCAGGGAAAATGGTCGTGGGGGGCGTAGAAGCCGGGCGTCATCGTCCGGCCCTCCAGGTCGACGATGCGCGTGCCCGGACCGGCCATCAGTCCCACCTCGGTGGTGCTCCCCACCGCGACGATCTCGTCGCCGCGCACCGCTACGGCCTCGGCGGAAGGGGCGGCATCGTCCATGGTGACGACCTCCCCGTTCAGGTAGATGGTGTCGACTTCCAGGACCGGCGCCGGCATGGCGCACGCGCCCAGGCCAGCGGCCGCCAGCGCGACCAGGGTGTGGTGCGGGCCTCTGTGGTGGTGTGTCCGGTTCATCGTCGGCCCTCCCGGTTTGCGATTCGCTCTTCGTTCACCGCCCCGGGCCTGTGGTCCAGCCATCCCCGGGCGGCCGTCTTGCGATTGTCTCAGAGGTCCCGGCACCCATGCTCGATGCCGGCCTTTACCGCATCCACCAACTCGTCGACGTCCGCCTTGGTGACGATGAGCGGCGGGGCCATGTTGACGGTGTTGTTCAGCCCGGGAACGCTGCGCGTGGTCTTGCCCACCAGGACGCCCTCCTCGGCGGCTTTCTTCACCACCGCCATCATCACGTCCTCGCTCACCGGGGTCTTCGAGGCCCTGTCCTCCACCAGCTCCACGCCGGCGAACAGGCCCCTGCCGCGCACGTCGCCGACGTTCGGGTGGTCGGACAGCTCGCGCAGGCGGTCCAGCAGGTACGCCCCCATCACGCGGCTGTTCTCGATCAGATCCTCTTCCTCGATGATGCGCAGGTTCTCGAGGGCGGCGGCGAAGCCCGCGGTACATCCGCCGTAGGTGCTGATGTCCCTGAAGTAGTGGTACTTCTCGCCCGGGTCCTCGAGGAAGGTGTCGAACACCTCCCCGCGCACGGCCGCCGCCGAGATCGGTGCGTAGGAGCTGGCCATGCCCTTGGCCATGGTGACGATGTCGGGAACGAAGTCGTAGTGTTCGTAGCCGAACATGGTGCCGGTGCGCCCGAACCCGCATACGACCTCGTCGATGATCAGAATCACCCCGTATTCGTCGCATATCTCGCGGACAATCGTGTAGTAATCGTCCACCGGCGGAATGACCCCGCCGCCCGCGGTGATGGGTTCGAGAATGACCCCGCCCACCGTATCCGGTCCCTCCGCCTCGATGGCGTCCCCCAGCGCGCGCGCACACTCGATATTGCAATCCGGGTAGGTCTTGCCGAAGGGGCAGCGGTAGCACATCGCGTGCGGGATCGCCGCGAAGCCGTCCGGGAACGGCCCGTAGGCCTCCTTGCGCTCCTCCTGCCCGCTGGCCGCCAGGCAGGCGATGGTGGTGCCGTGATAGTCCCGGTCCCGGTAGAGAACCTTGTACTTGCCGGTGCCGTTCAGGTGCGCGATCTGGCGCACCATCTTGATCGCCTTCTCGTTGGCCTCCGAGCCGCTGTTCGCGAAATAGAGGTGGTCCAGCTCCGGCATCCACTCCGCCAGCGCGCTCGCGTACTGGGCCGCCGGCACGGTCCCGACCACGCCCGCATAATAGGGCAGGCGCATCAGCTGCTCGTAGACGACCCTCGCAATGCTCTCGCGCCCGTGGCCCACGTTGACGCACCAGACGCCGCCCGAAGCGCCGTCGAGAAACTCCTTCCCGTGGATGTCCCGGACCCGTGCGCCCTCTCCCTCCACGAAAACCTGCGGATCCTGCGTCTCGAAGACGCTGTGCTGGAACAGGTGGTGCCAGAGGTGCTTCCTGTCCTTCTCGATGACATCCTGGACGTCGTAGTCGGCGAGCAGCGTCTGGGTATCGGACATGTGGTCTCTCCGGCTGGGCGGCTAGTCCAGGCTCAGGTGCGCGTACTTCTGCAGATGACGGGTGGGCATCGCCAGCGCGTCCCGCCGGAAGGGCTCCGCGAGCACCCTCGCGCCGCCTTCCACGACCGCGTTGATGACGCAGGGCCGGCCGCTCGCGATCGCGTCGCGCACCACGTCCTGCACGTGCCGGTAGTCTTCGACGCGGTAGCCCTTCGCCCCCATCGCCTCGGCCACCTCGGCGAAGTCGGGGTTGGCGCGCAGGTTGGTGCCGACGAAGCGGTTGTCATAGAAGTCGATCTGGTTCTTCTTCTCGGCGCCCCATTCGTGGTTGTTGATGACGACGGCGATGACCGGGATGTCCTCGCGCACCGCGGTCATGACTTCGCTCAGCCCGCTGATGCCCCAGGCGCCGTCTCCCTGAATGGCGAAGACGGGCGCGCCGGGGTTGCCGACCTTCGCACCCAGGGCGGCCCCGTAGGCGAAGCCGCAGTTCCCCCAGGTCAGCGCCGCGAGATGCTGCCGGGGGCCGTTGAACCTGAGATACCCGTTGCTGATCGAGCAGGTGTTGCCGATGTCCGTGGTGACCAGGGAGTCCTCGGGCAGCGCGCGCGTGAACTCCCAGAGGAAGCGCCGCGGATGCATGAAGCTCTCTGTGGAGGAGGACCAGGCCTCAAGTTCGTCGTCCCAGGCCCGCTTTTCGCGCGCGACATCCGCGATGCGGTCTTCGTTGCGGTCCGGATCCGGGAGGGCGCCGCGCAACTCCTCGAGCAACTCCGTCGCGTACTCCCTGACATCCGCGACCGAGAAGAGCGCGGGGATCCTGCTCATGCCCCACTGCCTGGCGTCCCGGTCCACCTGGATGAGGGTGGCGTCCTCGGGCCAGTAGGTCATGTCGTACTGGGGCAGGAGGCCGAAGACGCCGAGCCGGGTGCCCAGCGCCAGCACCACGTCCGCCTTGGCGATGGTGCGCATCGCCGCCTTGGACCCGCAGTAGCCGATGGGGCCGCAGCCCAGCTCGTGGCTGTACGGGAAGGTGTCGTTGTGCAGGTAGGTGTTGACCACAGGCGCGCTCAGGTGCTCGGCCAGCGCCCTGACCTCGTCCACGGCGTCGCCCTGGCTCACGCCTCCTCCCGAAACGATGACCGGATAGCGGGCCCCCTTCAGGATGCCGACAGCCTTCTCGATGTCGGCCCGGGGGGGACGCCCGGCTCCGAGGGTGGGGGTCGCGAAGATCTCGTCCTCGATGTCCCCGTAGAAGTAGTCGCGGGGGATGTTCAGATGGGTGGGGCCCAGTTCCAGCTTGGCCCGGTAGAAGCAGCGGCGTGCCAGTTCGCCCATGCGCTCGGGACGGTTGACGCGCACCTGGAAGACGGTCTGCGCCTCGAACATGGGCATCTGGTCCAGCTCCTGGAAGCCGCCGGTGCCGATGCCCAGCGACCCGGTTTCGGGCGTGATGGCCACGACCGGGGAGTGCGCCCAGAACGCCGCCGCGATGGCGGAGACGAAGTTGGCGGCGCCAGGCCCGTTCTGGGCGATGCAGGCCTGGGGTCTCCCCGTGACCCGCGCAAGGCCGTCGGCGGCGTGCGCGGCGGCCTGCTCGTGAGCCACGGGGATGAACCGGATGCCCGCGTCCGGGAACAGGTCCAGAGCGTCCATGAACGCCGATCCCACCAGCCCGAAGACATCCGTAACCCCTTCGGCGACCAGCGTCTCCACCAGTGCTTCGGAGGGCGTCATCGTTCTCTTTGCCATGTGCAGCCTCTCGGTGTTCGGCGTTCCCGCGCATCCGTGTGAAGTAAGTAGGTGCGTGCTGCCGCCGCTGGCAAGGCGAGGCCGGTACCGGCCGTGGGCTTCGGCTTGACGCGGCATGACGGACCGGAGTACGGTGCCCGAGTCAGTCTCAAGCAGGCCTGGAGGGAATCATGCGCAGGTTCAATCACGCCCTCACCGTTCTCGCCGTGCCCCTTTCCGTTGTGATCGCGGGTTGTGCTCCGCAAGCCGATCCCGCGGACACCATCTTCCACGGCGACAACATCGTCACCATGGATCCGCAGCAACCCGCCGTGGCGGCGGTCGCGGTGCGCGGCGAGACCATCGTGGCGGCAGGATCGATGGACGAGGTGATGGCTCTTCACGGGCCATCGACCCGGGTGGTCGACCTGGGGGACAACGCCCTCCTGCCGGGGTTCGTCGACTCGCACGGCCACTTCCTGGGCGCGGGGCGCGACCAGACGTCGCTGGGGCTGCACCCGCCGCCGGTGGGCGACGTCAACAACATCGACGACGTCGTCCGCAAGGTCCGTGCGTGGATCGACGAGCACGACATCCCTCCCGGCGAGGTGGTGACCGGGCGCGGCTACGACGACTCGCTGCTCGAGGAGGGCCGCCACCCCACGCGCGAGGATCTCGACCGCGCGTCGACCGAACATCCCATCATCCTCACCCACGTGTCTGGGCACCTGACCACGACCAACTCCGCCACGCTTGCGGCCAGCAACATCACCGCCGACACCCCCGATCCGCCCGGCGGCCATGTGCGGCGCATGGACGGCTCGATGGAGCCCAACGGGGTGCTGGAGGAAACCGCCCGCGGACTGCTCGCATTCGATCGTCGCGCCACCCCGTCGGGCGAGGAGCTCGACGACCTCATTCGCCGGTCGATCGACATCTACCTGAGCCACGGCACGACCACCATCCAGGACGGCGGGACCAGCCCGGCGCAGGCCGAGGCGTTTCAGGCGGCCGCGAACCGCGAGCCCTTCAAGGCGGACGTCGCGGCCTTCGCGCGCTTCAACGAGACGCCCACGGACCTGGCGAGCATAGGCTACACGCGCGGCTACCACGACGGCTTCCGGGTCGGCGGGGTGAAGCTGATGCTCGACGGCTCGCCGCAGGGCCGCACGGCATGGGTCACGATCCCGTACGAGGAGGGACCCCCGGGAGCCCCACCGGACTACGTGGCCTACGGCGTCATGGTCCCCGGCGAGTACAAGGCGGCCGCCGCCGAACTCATCCGCGGAGGCATTCCGATCATCGTCCACGCCAACGGCGACGCGGCCATGGACCTGATGATCGACGGCGTGGACGAGGCGGTCGCGGGCATGGATCCGATGCCCGACCACCGCTCCGTCATCATCCACGCCCAGCTCATGCGCGACGACCAGCTGGATCGCTCCGCCGTACTGAACATCGTTCCGTCGTTCTTCGCGGCGCACGCCTTCTTCTGGGGCGACTGGCATCGGATCAGCTTCGGCGAGTACCGGGGCAACAACACCAGCCCCATGGGCTGGGCGCTGGAACGGGGGGTGAACTTCACCATCCACAACGACGCGTCCGTGGTCCCGCCGCACATGATGCGCCTGGTTTCGATCGCGGTGAACCGCAAGACCCGCAGCGGGCACATCCTGGGACCGCACCAGCGGCTGACGGTGATGCAGGCGCTGCACGCGGTGACGCTCGGAGGCGCCTACCAGTACTTCGAGGAGGACACCAAGGGCTCCATTACCGTCGGCAAGCAGGCCGATCTGGTGATCCTGGACGAGAATCCGCTGACCGCGGACCCGGAGAACCTGGAGTTCATTCCGATTCTGGAGACGTTCTCGCGCGGCAGGTCGGTATTCTCGATGTAGGAGGGTGGGAGAAGCGGGCCGCCGTCCTGCTCGCGGCGGGCCTCCTCGGGGCGTGCGGCGCCCCCGCGGATGAGCCGCCGGAGGGATCCGGGCCTTCGATCACGCTGGCCGTGGTGGGTCAGGCACTCATCGAACACGATCCGCGGGAATATCTGGAGGCGCCGCTGGCCACGGTCGCGCCGCTCCTCGCGCCGGCGGACGCGGTCTTCACCAACCTCGAGGTGGCGGTGGCGGGACCGGGGTGCGACTGCCGGCCCACGCGCGACGACGTGTTCTTCCACGGCGCCGGACCCGAGGTGCTCGACTATCTCGGCGACATCGGCGTCTCGCTTCTCTCGCTGGCCAACAACCACTCATGGGACTACGGGGACGCAGGCATCGTCTCCACCCTGGAGGAGGCAGCGAAGCGGGGCTTCACGCATGCCGGGACGGGACGAACGCTCGCGGAGGCCGCGGCTCCCGCATATCGCGACGTGGCCGGCCTGCGCGTGGGGATGGTCGCGCTTGCCACGGTCAACCAGCCCCCGGAAGCCGCCGCGACCGAGGCGGCCCCCGGCGTCAACATGCTCGACCCGGACGACCCGGCGGCGTGGGACCGCAACATCGCCGCGATCCGCGAAGCGACCGCCAATGCCGACTTCGTCATCGCCTACCAGCACTACCAGGTCGACGCCGGGGAGGGTTGGCAGGAGAGCTGGGCCAGGGCGACCGTCGATGCGGGTGCGGACCTCTACATCAGCCACGGCGAGCCTCGCCTCGCAGGTGTCGAGGCATACGGCGGCGGCCTCATCCTGTACGGCCTGGGCAACTTCATCTTCCACAGCCGGACGGAGATCGGGAACTACCCTCCCGAAACCTGGCAGAGCGTGGTGGCGACGCTGACTATCGGACGGGACGGAGTTGGTGAGGCCGCCTTCACGCCCATCCTGCTCGACGAAGGTTCGGAGGGAGAGTTCTTCCTCGAGCGGCGTGGTTACCCAGAGGTGGCGACGGGCGACCTCGGTCAGTCGATTCTCGAGCGTCTGGCGGCGTTGTCCGCCGACTACGGAACCCGGCTGGACGTGCGCGATGGCCGGGCGCGCTGGACCGCTCCCGGCAGGTAGCGAAAAACCCCCGGGGAATCTCCCCAGGGGCCCTTCCCGAACTCCGATGCCCCGCCAGGGACTCGAACCCCGAACCTACTGATTAAGAGTCAGTTGCTCTACCAGTTGAGCTAGCGAGGCGGGCGATGTCGCGCCGGGCAGGTAACCTGCGCCGGGGCGGATGAGGGGTCAAGGGCTCCGCAACGCGCGGCGACGCGACCCGGCCCGACGGCTCGCGGCTCGAAAGCGGCGCGGAGTTCATCCCCGGGCCGCTAGAATGCCGACAGTCCGGTCATCGCCTGCCCCAGGATGAGGGAGTGGATGTCGTGCGTGCCCTCGTAGGTGTAGACCGACTCCAGGTTGGCCATGTGACGCATGGCCGAATACTCCACCAGGATGCCGTTGGCGCCCAGCAGCCGCCGGGCCTCCCTCGCCACCTCGCACGCCATGTGGCAGTTGGCCCGCTTGGCAAGCGACACCTGCTGGGGCGTGGCCCTGCCCTCGTCCTTCAGGCGCCCGACCCGAAGGGCCAGGAGCTGCCCCTGGGTGATGCCCGTGAGCATGTCCGCGATGCGCACCTGCTGGATCTGCTTGGCGCCGATCACGGTGTCGAACATGACGCGCTGCCTGCTGTAGCTGAGCGCCTCGTGGAAGCAGGCCATGGCGGCGCCGACCACGCCCCACGCGATCCCGTAGCGCGCCTGGGTAAGGCACATGAGCGGACTCTTGAGTCCCGTGCTGCCCGGCATGAGCGCGTCGTCCGGAACGTGGACGTCCTGCAGCGCGAGCTCGCTGGTGTCCGAGGCAAGCAGCGAGAGCTTCCCCCTCTGGTCGCGCGCGCTGAAGCCGGGAGTGTCGGTGGGGACGACGAACCCGCGGATGCCCCTCGTGTCGTCGGGCGCGCCCGTCTGCGCCCAGACGACCGCCACATCGGCCATGGAACCGTTGGTGATCCACATCTTGGTGCCGTTGAGCACCCATCCGTCGGCGGTCTTCTTCGCCGTGGTGATCATTCCGCCCGGGTTGGAGCCGTAGTCGGGCTCGGTGAGGCCGAAGCACCCGATGGCATCCGCCGAGGCGAGGCGAGGAAGCCACTCGCGACGGTGCTCCTCCGAGCCGAAGGCATGGATGGGGTACATGACCAGGGCGCCCTGCACCGACACGAAGGAACGCAGCCCCGAATCTGCGCGCTCGAGCTCCTGCATGATCAGCCCGTAGGCGACGTTGTTGAGTCCGGCGCACCCGTACTCCTCCGGCAGGTTGGCCCCCAGGACCCCCAGTTCGCCCAGGCCGGGAATCAGAGACCGGGGAAACCTCCGCTCGTAGTAGGCTTCTCCGATGATCGGGATGACCTCCTCCTCCACCCACTCCCGGATGGCGTCCCGGATCATCCGCTCCTCTTCGCTGAGAACGGAATCCAGATCGTAGAAGTCGAATCCCTGGAATCTCTCTGCCATAGGGGTGCCTTTGTCGCCGAGGGTATCTCAGATGCGAAGGGAACCTAATGGAAAAGCAGACCGACTCCGAGACCGGATTGCCCGGCGTCCGCCGGGGGGAGCTGCGGCTCCCTCAGCCGCCGCTGGCGGGATAGCGCTTCCGATTGGAGCGCTCGATGCCGTAGAAGATCTCGCGGGCCAGCTTGCCGCCGATCCAGTAGGCCGCGATGACGGTGGCGATCCAGCCTCCGATCACCACGTCGGTCGGGCGAATCACGCCCCAGATGTAGCCCGCCACGACGGCCGCCAGACCCGTCGCCGCGATGCGTGCCTTGCGCGCCGCGATCAATCGTGCGCGGGCGCGGCAGCCCGCACACCAGAGCAGCCGGTCGACGTCGCTGCGGTCGCGGAGGCCGCCGCACCGTGAGCACTGGATTTCGTCTGCGATCAGGTCACGAAAACCCATGAGTCCCTGTCCGTCCTGTCAGAGCATCCCGCCGGAAACCTGTACGGGCTCATGTGCCGGCAGTCCCGCCGCGAAAGGATGCCTTCACCGGCCCCGCACGGCAAGGCAGCGCCCCTTGCGGTGGTGCGGAGAATGCAGGTATCGTCGATCCCCTCCGGGGCAAAATGCAGGAAGATAACCCGGCAGGGGTCCGCCAAACGCAGGCTCCACAAGGCGTGGAATGCGACACCTGATGAATCGAGGCGAATGTACCATGAGCCTATATCAGTATCAGCCGAAGAAAGTGGCCACCGCTTTGACCCTCTTCGCATTGACGGCATGCGGCGACGTCCAGGACGTCACGGAACCGGAGCCGCCCCGCGCGGCTTCGCTCTCGATCTCTCCGGCCACGGTCGAACTCGGTGTCCCCGGGGAGACCGCGGAACTCACGGTGACCGTGCTCGACGAGCACGGCAACGCCTTGCGCGCGCCGTTCACGTGGGCAAGCGAAGATGCCTCGGTCGTCTCTGTGGATCAGGATGGCCTGGCGACGGCAGTCTCGCAGGGAACGGCCACGATCAGGGTCGTGGCAGGCGACCTGAGCGCCGTGGTGCAGGCCTCGGTGAACAACTCGTCGACCGACGGCGTCTGCGGTCGGACTCCGCAGGTTCGCGACGCGCTCGTGGCCGCGACGAACCGTTCCGACTGCGCACAGGTCAGCGCGGGACTTCTGGCGCGCCTGAGGCGCCTCGACGTCAGTGGTCCGCACGAGGACAACACTTCTGCGTCGGCGAACGATTGTGCGGAGGCGATCGCGCATGAATTCGAACGCGGCGGCGCGTCCAGCGCATGCGAGTCGCGGCCATCCGGTCCCGGTGGAAGCGGCATGGCGTTCATGGACATGGCGGCAGCCGACGGGGAGGACGAGCGCATCATCTCCCTCAAGGCTAGTGATTTCGAAGGGCTGAGCGGCCTCGTGTTCCTGGATCTCAGCCACAACTTCCTGAGAGGGCTTCCGGACAGCGTCTTCGCCGATGTCGCAAGCCTCGACACGCTGAATCTCGAGGAGAACCTGCTGGCATCGTTGCCGGAGGGCGTCCTCGCAGCGCTGACGGGGCTGGAACACCTCGATCTCTCGGGCAACGCGCTGACCGCACTGCCCGACAGCAGCTTCGCGGGATTCACGTCCCTGAAGAAGCTCTATCTGGACGACAACTGGCTGACCACCGTTCCCGAGGGGATCTTCGCCGACCTGACGGCCCTCGATACCCTCTGGCTGGAGGACAACGCGCTGGGAACCTTGCCGGACGGCGTCTTCGACAACCTCTCGGAACTGAAGGCGCTCGACCTTTCGGGGAACCTGCTGTCCTCGTTGCCCGAAGGCGCTTTCGACGATCTGACGGGCGTGGAGTACCTGACCCTCTCCGCCAACCGCCTGACCGAGTTGAGCGAGGGAGTCTTCGACAACGCAACCGCTCTGGAGGACTTGTCTTTCAACAGCAACCGGCTGGCAGCCCTGCCCGACGGGGTTTTCGACAACCTCACCGAACTCAGGGAGCTGTTCATCGCGGCGAACCGGCTGACCACACTGCCCGACAGCCCGTTCGTCAACCTCACCGCCATCAAGAGGTTGAGCATGACCCGGAATCGGCTCGCAGAACTCCCGGAGGGCGTATTCGACGGCCTCTCGGAGCTCGACTACCTCAGCTTCTCGCGCAACCGCGTCGCCGAGGTGCCGAACGGCGTGTTCGACGACCTCGCGAGCCTGGACACGCTCTGGATGCAGGGAAACGGGCTGGCCGCATTGCCGGAGGGGGTTTTCGACGGCACGCCCGATCTGGAGTTGCTCTCGGCGTACGGGAACGCGCTGACGGAGTTGCCCCGCGGGCTCTTCGCGGGCATGTCGGGACTCGAGGTGGTCTGGCTGGAGGAGAATCTGACCGATCCGTTCCCGCTTACGCTGGAGGCCGTGAGAACGGACAACGAGGACCCGCTGGCGGAGGGACCCGCACAGGTCGGCATCGCCGTCCGGGAGGGCGCCCCGTTCGACATGCGCCTGGTCTTCGGCGCCCGCGGGGGCGAGCCGCGCTCGACGGTCGTCTCGATCGCGGCGGGGGATACGCTCAGCCGGCTGGTTACGGTGACCCGCCGGGAAGGCAGCGTCTCGCAGTACATCCAGTTCGACTCCCTGCCGGCCGCGCCCGAGGATCTGTGCGGCGCCAACCCCTGCTTCGAGGGCATGACGCCCGTCGCCGCCAAACCGCTGGTGCTGGTCAACCCGCCGGACCTGAAGGTGGAAGCGGAGGCCGCCTATCTCGTCCAGGCCACGCAGTCCTACGCCGGCAGGGTGCCGCTGGTCGCGGACCGCGAGGCGTTGTTGCGGGTCTTCGCGACCGCCGACTTCCTGAACTCGTACCGTCCTTCCGCGCGGGCCACCTTCTACCTCGACGACGAGGAGATCCATGTCGCCG
The DNA here is from genome assembly GCA_965202805.1 of Longimicrobiales bacterium. Lineage (GTDB taxonomy): Bacteria > Gemmatimonadota > Gemmatimonadetes > Longimicrobiales > Gaopeijiaceae > BD2-11. The sequence goes on along the minus strand of OZ241869.1, from coordinate 3,510,991 downwards.
ACCTGACCCCGCCTGCCGGCCTTCCGAGAAGGGTGGACGAGGGCAGTCTGGACGCCTCCTTCAACGCCATGATCCCCGACTCGGTGGTTCAGCCCGGCCTGGAGATGGTGGTGGAGATCGATCCGGACAGCACCCTGTCGACGCTCACGGGCAGCCGAATGCGCATTCCGGCGACGGGCCGGCAGGCACTGGATGTCCGCGCGCTCCCCTCGCTTGACGTGACCCTTGTCCCGGTCGCGTTGTCTTCCGAGGTGAGCAGGGGCGACAACGAGTCCGTGGCCGCGCTGGTGAAGGACATGGGTGCAAGCGACTCTCACGCGGCGCTGCAGGAGACCCGGGTTCTGCTGCCGCTTTCCGAGTTGAATGTCAGCGTCCGCGAGCCCTACACGACGCAGGCCGACACGCTGGAGGAGGGAGGCTTAGGGCTTCGGCACGAAATCCACCTGCTCCGATTCATCGAAGCGGGGGGCACCAACGAGTACTACCACGGCATCCTGGCCTGGCCGGCCTCGCGGTATCCCGCGTCATGGGGCTTTACGGGCATCGCCTACATCGGCGGTTGGGCCGCCCTGACCCTGTCACACACTGCGGGAGTCTATCGCGGCGACGGGGCCTTCGGCAGCACCCTGGCCCACGAACTGGGCCACAACCTCACCCTCCGGCACGCTCCGGGCTGCGGCGCGGGGGGGCCCGATCCGGACTTCCCGTACACCGACGCGTACATCGGCGTATGGGGCGTCGACTTCAGCACGGGAGGCGACTTCGGCAGGCTGATCAATCCGGCCCGCTACCGGGACTTCATGTCCTACTGCGACCCGGCGTGGACCAGCGACTACAGCTTCACGAAGGCCCTCGAGTACAGGACGCAGCTTCCACCGCCGCCGGCCGCCGCCGCCGCCGGAGGAAGGACGGTCGAAAGAACGCTGCTGCTGTGGGGCGGAGTTCACGACGGCGAACTGCGCCTGGAGCCCGTCTTCGAGTGGGATACCCCGGTGAAGCTTCCGACCTCACCCGGTCCATACCGACTGGAGGGGATCGACGCGGCGGGAGGACGCATGTTCTCGATGAGCTTCACCCCGGACAGGATCGATCATGGCGGCGCGGGCTTCCTTTTCGCCGTCCCGGCCGGGGAAGGCTGGGCGGACGAGTTGGAGCGGGTCACGCTGACCGGACCGGAGGGTACCGTCGCCCTCGACCGCTCCACCGGCACCGGCGGGGGCGCAATCGTCACCAGCCGCTCCACAGGAAACATCCTGAGCATCGTGCGCGACTGGTCCAGGGTGCGCCCGGAAGCACTCGGCAGCGCCGCCGAGGTTTCGGTGAGCCGCAGCGTGCTGGTGCGCGAGGTGCGCGAACGGGAAAGGTAGAGGCGAGACGGTCCAGGGTTCCCGGGACCGAATACCGGCCCGGGCATCCGCCCCGGGATTCTCTCGGGGGGATGCCCCCGCACGGACCCGGGCGCGCCGGAGTCTCAGGCCAGCGCTCCGATCACCGCCTGCGCGTACTCCTGCGTGGATGCGCTGCCGCCGAGGTCGCCGGTCACGGTCCGGCGCTGATTCAGGACCTTCTGCATGGCCCCGCGGATGCGGGCGGCCGTGCGCGGCTGCCCGATGTGGTCGAGCATGGTGCACGCGGCCAGCATGAGGGCCGTGGGGTTGGCGATCCCCCGGCCCGCGATATCCGGAGCGGAGCCGTGGACCGCCTCGAACATCGCGACGCCCCGGCCGATGTTGCCGGCGGGCGCCATGCCCAGCCCGCCCACTAGCCCCGCCATCAGGTCGCTCAGGATGTCCCCGAACATGTTCTCCATCACGAGCACGTCGAAGGCGTGCGGGTTCAGGACCAGCTGCATCGCGGTGGCGTCGATGATGCGGTCCTCGAATTCGATGTCCGGATACTCGCCCGCCAGCTCCCTGCCCACATCCAGGAACAGCCCCTGGGTGTACTTGAGGATGTTCGCCTTGTGCGCCAGCGTCACCTTGCGACGGCCGTGCCGGCGGGCGTACTCGAAGGCGTAGCGACAGACGCGCTCCGCCCCGAAGCGGGTCACGATCATCACCGACTCGGCGGCGGCCCGGGGGTCGCCCTCCATGCCGATGTAGTGCTCCACCCCGACGTACAGCCCTTCCGTGTTCTCGCGGATGAGCACCAGGTCGATGTCCTCGTAGCGGCCGCCCGGGACGAAGGTGCGCACCGGCCGCACGTTGGCGTAGAGGTCGAACTCCTTGCGGATGGCGACGTTGATGGATCGGAAGCCGCCCCCGACCGGCGTCGTGAGCGGCCCCTTGAGCGCGACTCCGTTCGCGCGGATGGAATCCAGCGTGGGCGCCGGCATCGGATCGCTCACCCGCTCAAGCGCCGTCATCCCCGCCAGCTGCTCGTCGTACTCGAGCCCGGCGCCGGCCGCGTCCAGCAACGACAGGGTGGCGGCCGTGACCTCCGGACCGATGCCGTCTCCGTGGATGACGGTGATGGTCCGGGCCATGGGCGGGCCTACCCCTCCTCCGGAAGGGCAATCCCGTACCGGCGCAGCGTACCCTTCACGGTCGGGCGGCCCAGGCGAAGCCGGTCGCCGTCCAGCAGGTATGAGAAGACGTATCCCGTCCCCAGCAGCAGGATGCCGATCAGGAAGCAGTACATCACCGCCCGGTCGGGATAGGTGTCCTTCAGGTAGCCGACGTACATCGGCCCGATGATCCCGGCGGCGGCCCAGGCGGTAAGAATCGTGCCGTAGATCTTCGACATGTTCTTCGAGCCGAAGACGTCCACGACGAACGACGGCATGGTGGCGAAGCCTCCGCCGAAGCAGAGCAGCACATAGCAGACGAGCGCGGAGAAGATCCAGGGATTGGACTCGGTCATGAGGATGCCGAACACCACCATCTGGCTGGCGAGCAGAAGGCGGAACACGGTGACCTGCCCGAGGCGGTCGCAGAGCGAGCCCCAGAGAAGTCGTCCGACGCCGTTGCAGACGGAACTCACCGCGATCAGCGTGGCGCCGTATTCCGCGAGGGTCGCGGGACCGATGCCGGGGTCGGCCAGCCCCCACACCTCCTGCAGGAGCTCGGACTGGAAGCTGATCACCGAGATGCCGGCCGCGATGTTGGAGAAGAACACGATCCACATGATCGTGAACTGGGAAGTGCGCAGATAGGGCGCGGCCGCCTCCACCCTCTCGGACGGCGGCGATCTCGAGCCGTCCCTGCGCGCCGGTGCCGGCGATTCGGGCGGATCGCTGAGAAACAGGCTGGACGGGATCAGGATGCAGGCAAACACGATCCCCAGCCACAGGAAGACCTGCGCGAGATCCCCTTCCGTCCGGACCACGAGCAGGGGCGCCAGTCCCTTGCTGAGCAGGAGCGCTCCGACGCCGAAACCCATCACCACGATGCCCGTTACGAGCCCCTTGCGATCCGGATACCACTTCGCCGCGGTCGCGACGGGCGTCACGTACCCCATCCCGATCCCCGCACCCCCGATGACCCCGTAGCCCAGATAGAAGAGCCACAGGGCGTCCAGCGACAGCGCCAGGCTGGCGACCATGTAGCCGGCCGAGAACATGGCGCTGCCGGCCAGAGCGAGAGCCCTCGGCCCGACCCGGGGCAGCGCCTGACCCGCCAGCGCCGCCGACACCCCCAGGCAGAAGATCGTGATGCTGAACGCGGCGGCCGTCTCGCTGAAGGTCCAGCCGGAGTCCCGCACCAGCATGGTCTGGAAAAAGCTCCACGCGTACACGGTGCCCAGGCACAACTGGAGCACCGTGCAGAAGAGAACGACGACGCTTCTGGGAGCGCGCACGATGCGGTCCGCCTATCCCGGGCCCCTGACCCGGGCCCGCCACTTCGGGGGCGGGGGGCCCTGGCCGGCGGCGTGGCGCATGAGCCGCGCCATGTCCCCGATTTCATCCCTCCGGGCCAGGACGCCGTTGTCCGACGCCTCGCCGCCGTTGCGGGCGAGCTCAACCACGTAGGTGAGAAGCTGTTCCAGAGGCTTCGCGGTCGACTTGACCAGCCAGATCGAGACCAGGACGCCCACGACCAGGATGATGCAAAGCAGGTAGATCTGCTGCCCGACCGCCCGCTGGATCTTGAGCGCCAGCGACTCCGTGTCCATCCCGACGTGAACCGTCCCCGCTACCCCTGACAGGATCGGGCTCCCCACCTCCACGAACTCGCCCAGCCCCGGGAGACTCCGCTCGACGGGCTCGGTGAGCGAAGGGTCGCTTGCCAGGATTTCCTCCGGTATTCCCGGAACGAACGTATGCGCCAGGAACTCGCCGGTGTCGCTGACGATGTAGATGTAGCGGATGCTCTCGATCTCCACGAACTGGTCGATGAGCGACTGCAGGGTGGCCAGGTTCCTGTTCAGCAGAATGTCCACGCTGGCGTCGGCGATGTTCCTGGCGATGTTCGCGCTGTTGCTGACGTACTCCGTCTCGAGTTCGCTGGAGACGGTCCGGATGGAGAGCAGGAAGATGGAGAGAACGACGAGCGCGAAGAGGGCGAAAATGCCGAAACGCAGCTTGCGGAAGAGCTTGTGAACCCTCATGAGATCGCGAACCTGGCTTCCCAGTCCTCAAGCGGCACGAAGCGCCCCCCCTCCGGAACCGTGTAGTAGACCCTGTCGAGCCCCTGCCGGCGGTCGGGACCGAAGGACACCCGCTCGCCGACTCCGATGTCGTAGTTTCGCACCGCGAAGACCGCCTCTTCGATGCGCGACCGGTCCGGGTCATCCCCCATCCCTGCGATGATCTCCGTAATCAGCTTCGCGTTCAGGAACCCCTCGAGGCTGACGAAGCTCTGCGGGAAGGGCTCGTAGGGCTCGCCTTCCGCGATCCTGTCCACATCCTCCGGAGGCTCCGGGTTGTAGCGCTCCATCAGCTCATGATACTCGCGCACGGCCGCCAGCGACGTGTCCTCGTAGCTCGGAACGACCTGCGAATTCACAAGGAAGCGGGTGTGCGACTCCGGGTCGGCACGTCCTTCGCGCATGAGGGCGAGCAGGTTCTCGCTTCCCACGAAGGAGACGTTGGCTACGGGAACGTGGAGCCCCAGGTCGACGGCGTCGCGCGCGAAGGCCGCGCACGCCTGGTATGCGCCGATGCAGATCACGGCGTCCGGGGATTGCGCCTGGAGGATCTCGACCTGCGCCCTCATGCTGGCGTCGAACTGGGTCCCGCGCATGTAGGTGGCCTCGCCGGCCATCGTCTCACCGTGTGCCGCAAGCGCTTCCCGCACCCCTGCCCAGCCGCTTCGGCCGTAGGCGTCGTTCTGGTAGAAGACCGCCACCCGCCGGCGCCCGATGCGCACGAAGTTGTCGACCAGCCCCGCCGTCTCCTGGCGGTAGGAGGCGCGCAGGTTGAAGGCGAATTCGCCGTAGGGGGGTTCGCGCTGCGGCTCGGCCCCGGTGAAGGGGAAGAAGAGGTAGACCTGCTGCTCGCGGAACCTCTTGAGCAGAGGCAGCACGCGGGTGACGGTCGGCGTGCCCACGTAGCCGAAGAGCAGGAAGACGCTCTCGTCCTGCATGAGGCGGATCGTGTTGGCGACGCAGGGATCGGGCTGGTAGCCGTCGTCGGTAAGCTTGAGGACGATCCTGCGGCCGTTGACCCCGCCGTTGACGTTGACGTGATTGAACCAGGCCATGGAACCGCGGTAGAGTTCGGTGCCCAGACCGCGGGAGGGACCCGAGAACGCGGCGGACACGCCCAACACGATGTCGCCTTCCTGGGCCGGGCGGGCACGCCGGCCGGAATGACGCGCGGGACCTGCGGCCGCAGCCAGCGGGCCGGCCCAGGGAGCCGCGACAAGCGCCGCCAGCCCGGAGCGGATGAGGGATCGGCGCGTCACGGGGCCCGAACCAACCGCGTCCGTGTGCTGCTCGCCCCGGCGACCCGTCATGCGAGATGCTCCCTTCCGTTTGTTGCCCGCGATGTCGAAATCGTAGCCACCGCTGCTCATCCTCAGGTCCGCCGCCTCTCAGGAACAGTCATGGATACTCTAGTGCCGGTTGAGGCTCAACTCAATGCGTCCCACTGCCCCTCTCGGCGCTCCTTCCCGTCTGGACGGGCGGGCGGGCCCCGCTGCTCCTCCGGCAAGGCCGGCGTAGTAGCACTGGCCCGGACGCGCATTATAGGTTAAGGGATTCTCCGATTGCAGGCAGCATGAGCCGGCATGACCTCAAACTCGAATTCCAGGCACTTGCGTACGGTCGCAAACTCCGAGCGAGGGAGTCGTGCCCTGCGGACCGCATCGCGGCCGGGGCGCGCCGGTGGGCTCCTGCTCTGCCTGTCGCTCACCCTTCTGCTCACCACCTGCAGGGATCCGGTCGAACCTCCCGCCGAGAGAGTCGCGGCGATCGAGTTCTCCGCCGCCACCCTCGAACTGGTGGCTTCCCGGGAGGGAGACGCGCTCTCCTACCGGGGCGCCGTCAACCTGGCGAACACCGGTGACGTGGCGGTCGGGCCGATAGCCCTGTCGGCGCGCGCTGCCCGGATGGGCGGGGTCGCCGTGCCGGGCATGGTTCCGACGACCACGCCTTCCGGGATCCCGACCCTGAATCCCGGCGCCAGCGAGACCATTTCCATCGCGGTGACCGTGCCGGAAGCCGCGCAGGCCGGCCTCTACGAGGCCACCCTGGAGGCGCAGGCCGGCAGCGACGCCCGCGCATCGCTGGGGCTGCGCTTCCAGGTGGAGGAGCGCGTGGGACCGGTCGACGGCACGCACATCAGCATCGCGGCGGGAAACCGGCGCATCCGCCAGGGCGACGTGGTGCGTTTCTCGGCCCAGGTCCGGGACAGCACCGGGGCCGTGGTGGAGGGGGCCCAGGTCACGTGGCGCACAGACCCTCCGGATGCCGGGCTGTTCGACGCTGCCGGCCGGTTCGTCGCCTACGCCCCGGGGGATATCACGGTCATCGCGCGCACATTGGTGAACGTCGGCGGCACAACCCGCCCCGATTCCGCCACCACGCCGGTCACGGTCCGGCCCCGGGGGCTCTCGCAGTCGCTCCGCCTGGTGGGGAAGGGCCGCGTCGACGACCGCTACACCTCGGACCTGTGGGTACACGGCGACCACGCCTACACGGGCACCTGGGGCATGCGCGCCGAGCTTCCGGGCAACCTTCTGTATGCGTGGACGCTGGACGCCGAGGGGATGCCGAGCCTGTCGGATTCGATCGTGGTCGACGCGCGCACCGTCAACGACGTCAAGATCCGGGCGGACGGACGGCTGGGCGTGCTGACCCACGAGGGCGACCCGGAAGGCCTCAACGGGGTCACGTTCTTCGACCTCTCCGATCCCGCGCACCCGCAGATCATCAGCCGCTTCACGGAAGGGCTTGCCGCCGGCGTCCACAACGCGTGGCTGGAGGGCGACTACGCCTACCTGGCTCTGGACTCCCGCAGCAGCGGCCTGCGCATCCTCGACGTCTCCGACCCGTCCTCCCCGCGGCTCGTCGCCCGTTTCTACGGTGGCGAAAGCTGGCTCCACGACGTCTATCTGCGCGACGGGCTGGCCTTTCTTTCACACTGGGACGCGGGACTCATCATCCTGGACGTGGGCAACGGGATGGCCGGAGGATCGCCCACCAACCCGGTGGAGGTAAGTCGACTGCGGGATCTGGGGGGGCAGACCCACAACGTCTGGTACTGGCCCGAGGCCGGCTACGCCTTCGTGGGCGAGGAGCAGTTCGGCTATTCCACGGCTCCAAGCGGGATCCTGCACGTCGTGGATCTGCACGATATCCGCCGGCCGCGGGAGGTCGCGACCTACGAGGTCGAGGGTGCGTCGTCGCACAACTACTGGCTGGACGAGGACACCGGGAACCTGTACCTGGCCTGGTACGAACGGGGCATGCGCATCCTCGACGTCAAAGGGGAGCTGATGGGCCAACTCGAGCTGCAGGGGCGCGAAGCCGGTTTCATCGACTACGGGACCGAGACCAACTACTGCTTCCTGGGCCCCGAGGACACCTGCACGTGGGCGCCCCAGCTGCACGACAACGGCAAGCTGTACGCCTCGGACATGAACCACGGGCTGGTCGTTCTGGAGCCCGTTCCGTAACGGTCCGGATCTTCACTCCGGGGGTTGCGTACCTTCCCGGCCGCGGGAGGGGTCGAACACGAGCGCGGCCGAGTTGATGCAGTAGCGCTGGCCGGTGGGGGCGGGGCCGTCCCCGAACACATGGCCGAGGTGGGCGTCGCACACCGCACACAACACCTCCGTGCGGCGCATGAAGAAGCTCCGGTCGTCCTTGAGGCGGATGTCCGCGCCTTCGGCGGTGTCGCTGAAGCTCGGCCATCCCGTCCCGGAATCGTACTTGGTTCCCGAGTCGAACAGCGGTGCCCCGCAGCACACGCAGCGATAGAGCCCGTCGTCCTTCAGGTTCCAGTAGGCTCCGGTGAAGGCCCGCTCGGTCCCCTTGCGGCGGGTAACGCGAAACTGCTCCGGGGTCAGACGCCGCTTCCACTCACGGTCGCTCGCGCGATGTCCCGCCTCCCTTTCCCTGCCCATGATCTCTACTCCTGAACCAGCGAGGATGCGGCGACGAAGTCCCCGTAGTCGAACTCGTCGTCGTCATCATCGTCGTCTTCCTCGTCCATCTCCATGTGCGACATCCAGGACGCCGAGCCGCGCGGCAGCGTGAAGCGAATCGTGGTTCCCTCCTCGATCACGCTCTCCGCCCGGACCTCGCCTCCCATGGCGATCACCAGATGGCGCACGATTGCAAGTCCCAGGCCGGTCCCTCCCTCCGCTCTCGAGCGGGCCGGATCCACCCGGTAGAACCGTTCGAAGATGCGCGGCAGGTGAGCCGGCGCTATGCCGCTGCCCGTGTCCTTCACCGACACGACGATGAGGTCCTCGCCCTCCCCGGACTCGACCTGTACGAGGATCGAACCTCCGTCGGGGGTGTGCCGGAGCGCGTTGTCGAAGAGGTTCTGGAAGATCTGCGAGAGCCCGCGGGCGTCCGCGATTGCGATGCCGGTCCCGTCGATGTCCAGCCGCACGCTCGATTCGGAGACGCGCGGCCCGGCCTGCAGCCAGGCCTTTACGGCGACCTCCTCCACCCGGACGGATTCGGACTGCGGCACCCATCCCCCGGACTCCAGGCGCGACAGGTCGAGCAGGTCCTCCACCAGCCGCTGCAGGCGCACCGTATTTCGCCAGATGAGATCCAGGAAGCTCTGGCGGAGGTCGTCGGGCGGATCGTCCTCGAGGAGCGTCTCGGAGAACCCGCGCACCGCGGTGAGCGGCGTCTTGAGTTCATGGGAAGCGTTGGCGACAAAGTCGCTCCGCACCTCCTCCAGACGCCGGATCTCGCTCACGTCGACGAAGGTGATGACCGCGCCCCCCGCGCCCAGCGGCCGGCCCGAAACCAGATACCGCTTCTCGCCCAGGTGGACTTCGCGCGCGCCCACGGCGTGGGAGGCGGCGGCTACCATGAGCACCCTGAGCTCGGGTGAACGCACGAACCGGCTCACCGGTGTCAGCGCGGGAACCGGCTCCACGTCGAGGATGCGCATCGCGGCCTCGTTGATGCGCACCAGACGGGCATCGGCGGTCAGGGCGACGACGCCCTCGTTGATGGCGTTGAGCACGTCGCGCACCTCGTCGCGCTCGCCCGCAAGCTCCCGGATGCGCTCATCCAGATCCGAGGTGAGGCGGTTGAAGGCCTCCACCAGCTCCGCGAGCTCGGTCATGCGCGAGGAAGAGAGCGGCTGCATGCCGGCCGCGCCCGCGGCAATGAGGCGTGCGCGCGCCGCGACACGCTCGAGGGGGTGAGCCAGAGCGCGCGCCAGCACGTAGGACAGACCGAGCGCCAGGACGATCGCCACCGCCCCGGCGCCCGCTATGGCGCCCTGGGTCTGCCCCACCGTCGCGTCGATGTCCTCCAGCGACGCGGCCAGGCGCAGGACGACCGGATCCCCGTCGAAGGTCAGTTCGGTCGCCCCGTACAGCAGGGCAGCGCCCACCGTGGCGCTCCGGCGCTCGGCGAAGGTGGTCGAACCTGCGAAGGCTCCCTGCACCTCCGGGCGGTCGCCGTGGTTCTCCATCGTGCGGTAGTCGGAATCGGAGTCCGCCAGAACCGTACCGTCGGTCGCGACCACCGTAACACGGTAGTCGATGCGGTCCCGCATGCGCTCCGCCAGCTCGTGCAGATTCGAGAGGCCGGCGTCGCCCTCCTCGAGCAGCAACTGCGCCAGCGCGAGATCCCTGGCCAGATCGCTCTGATACGATTCGACCAGCTGCCGGCGCAGGCCGGTCCCGATGATGACGACCGAGGCGGCGACCAGGATGCCCACCACCGCCACGAAGCCCAGGAACAGACCGTGGTGCGCGCGCAGCCTCATGGCGTATCCGGGCTATCCCTCCGCGTCGGGCAGCCGGAACTGATAGCCGAAGCCGCGCACGGTCTCGACCCAGTCGCCTACCTCCCCGAGCTTGGTGCGCAGCCTGCGGATGTGCATGTCCACCGTGCGCGTGTGGATGTACCCCGACACTCCGGGGCCCACTTCCCAGGCGGACTCGAGCAGCTGCTGCCGGCTCTGGGTACGCCCGCGGCGCTCGACCAGCACCCGCAGCAGCCGGAACTCCGTGGGCGTGAGGTTCAGCTCGCGGCCGTCGAGGGTCACCTGGTGTCCGGTCAGGTCGATGGCGAGGGGACCGGCGCGCAGGATCTGTCCCGCGCCGCCGGTGTGGGTGGACCGGGCGCGCCGCAGAATGGAGCGCACCCGCAGGATCAGCTCCCGCGGGCTGAAGGGCTTGGTGAGGTAGTCGTCCGCGCCCATCTCCAGCCCCTCGATGCGGTCCTCCTGCTCCCGCTTGGCCGTGAGCATGAGCACGGGGAGATGGCGGGTCGCCGCCCGGCGGCGGATGGTGCGCAGCACTTCGTCGCCCGACTCCCCGGGGAGCAGGCGGTCGAGAACGACGATGTCGGGCATCTCGCGGTCGATGGACGAGAGCGCCGACGTACCCCGGGACACCGTCTCGACCCGGAGTCCGTCGCGGGTCAGCTGGTAGGCGACCAGCGCCGCGATATCGGCTTCGTCCTCCACCACGAGGACCCGGGGCAGGGGCTCGGAAGCGTCCGGGGACTTCCGTCCCTCCAGGTTCCTCACCGCGTCAAATCGTTCCACACTTCATCGTACTACAGACGGGCGCGCCTCGGAAGCTCGTCGTAGTAGCGAAAGATCTTGAAGCCGCCGTCGCGCTCCAGCACATCCTTGAAGAGCTGAGCTTCCAGAAGCTCTCCCCGGGTCGTGAGGAAGAGGACCCAGCAATCGGTGTGGACGTCGAAGGTCGCGAACTCCCGGATCCCGCCCCTGCACTCGGTCACCTGGTAGCGCACCGGGTTCGACTCATACCAGCCGCCGACCCGCTCCAGCGCCGACTCGTTGCGCAGCTGGATGTTCCTCCAGGCGAAATCGACGGGGAAGCCGATCTCCGGCGCCGACGCGGGGAGCTCGGGCCACACCACCTCGTTGTGCTCGGCTTCCGTCAGGCGGAGTTGCTCGAGCAGCAAGGCGTCCGAAGCGGACAGGCCTTGCAGAGCATCGCGGGCAAGAGCCTCCACGGACGGCGAGGAACCCGGAAACGCAAGTTCACCGAGCGGCCGGGGCCCGTCGCAACCTGCTCCTAGCAGGCAGGCGAGCAGGCACGCGGGGATCAGGTTGGGGTGAAGAATCATTTGCAAACTGTTTTCCTTCCGCAGTGTCGGATACGCGTGCCGCGACCTCCGGAAGGGAAACCACCCCCTCTGGAGGTCGCCGTGCCGCGCACGCACTCAATGTTCGTGTTCGTGGGTGCCAAAGCGGGTCCAGTGCTCCTGGGTCCAGTCGTGGTCGGGGCCGACCGCGCCGACGTAGACCGCAGTGAGATCGAAGAAGGTCGCCGCAGTTGCGAACTGCTGTTGCAGCTCGGGGGGCAGCGTCGTGAGGAGAGGTGCCAGTTCCACCAGGCTGGCGGCGCCTTCCAGCGCGGGAGAGCCCGCCTGCGGCTGGAAGTCGGGATGCTCCCGGTCGAAGGGGTCGCCGAGCATCGGATCCACGCCGACCCGGTTCCCCCAGCCTTCTTCGTTGAAGATCCTCTCTTCCTCGGCGTCCTCGAAGGCATCCGCGTTCAGGGCGATGATCGAGTTCCGGATGCTGAACAGCCCTGCGTCCACCCGGGCTACGGTTTCGTCGTTGTCGATGTCGAGCCCGTCGTCACCGAAGCCGATGACGAGCGCGTTGACGATGTGGCCGCCGGTGCCGCGACGCAGCCTGAAGCCGTCGACGGACTCGCCTTCGGTGCCACCCTCGCCGTTCGGACCCTTGCCGATCAGGGTCACGTTGACAAGCAGCGGGACGGTGAAGGGCTCGGCGTTGTAGTCGTCCTCGTTGCCGTCCACCTCGAAGCCGTTGTCGCCGTCATCCGGATCCTGCTGGGCGAGCCAGAACTGTCCCATGCCCTGGAAGCCGGTGGAGTAGTCGAACGAGTCGTCCGAGATGTCGGTCGCCAGGAGGTGGTGGGTGTTGACGGTCCCTCCGAACCACTCGAAGCCGTCGTCCGATCCCGCGTGCGTCTGCACGTGGTGGATGGTGGTGCCGTCGCCGACGCCGTTCATGGTGAGGGCGTTGAGCTCGTTGCCGAAGCTGACCTCGAACCCGGCGTACTCGATGCGCGTGTACACGATGGTGCCGGAATTGTCGTTGCGGTCGGTGCCGCCGTACTGCCCGGAGCTGCCCTCGCCCACGCAGTCGCCCGCGGGGAAGTTGCAGAGCGACCGGCCGTTCAGGACGATGCCGCCCCAGTCACCCTTGCTCCTCTCCTCCGGCGGATTCGAGCTGGTGAAGACGACCGGCTCATCCTCGGTGCCTTCGGAGAAGAGCTTGCCGCCGGCCCGGACGATCAGCGCGCTGGGCTGTACCTCGGCGGAGCCGTAGATGTGGGTGCCGGCGGGGATATGGAGCTCGCCGCCATCCTCGACCGTAACGACGCCCTGGAGCGTATACACGGTGTCCGCGGACAGGGTGCGGATCTCCCCGGGGCCGACCCGGGTCGAGAGCGTCCCCATGGGCGCCATCATCTGCTCGTTGACCACCTCGGCGGGGTCACTCGCCCCGGAGGAGCCCCCCGCGCCGACCGCGATGACCCGGTACTGCAGGGTGCCGACGGGCGCATTCTCGTCCACGTACGAGGTTCCGCTGATTCCGGACTGAAGCTGCCCGAACCCCTCGCCGCTGCCGACCAGGTTTCTCTCCACGGTATACGTGGTGGCGTTCGCGGCTGTGGCCCAGGTCACCGTGACATGATGCGTCGCCGCGTCGAGCGTGGCCTGCACGTTGGTGGGCGTGGAGGGCGCGACCGGGGCCGGCGGAGGCTCGGGTTCCGGGGGCGGAGGTGCGACCGGTGTCGGCTCATCGCCACCACATCCGACAAGCAGAACCGGTCCGGCAAGGAGTGCCGTCAGCAGGAACAGTCTCTTGGTTTGCAACATCCTCGGGTTCTCCTTTGGAGGGAAATGGGCGGGGCGGATGCACAGTCCTCCCCCCTGGCCCTCGCCAGAGGGCTTTGTGATTGCGAAACGTTCTTTATGGAGTGAGCTGCGTCAGCTCCCCCAGCGCAGGGAAAGCGAGACTCTGCGGCCGGTGTCGTATTGACGAACCGTGCCGTCGCCCTGGGTGAACTGGACCACGTTCCCCAACAGGCGCGTCAGGGACAGCTTCATCGAGAAATCGCCGGACAGCTTCTGTTCGAGGACCGCGTCCATGGTGCCCCGCGCTTCCTCGTAGATGTCGGGGGTGGCCTGCCCGCCAATGGCGTCGATGCGCCGGCCGAACCGATTGTAGAAAACCGAGGCGCGAGTGTCCTCCGACCGCGACGCGTACGCCAGGCTGAAGTTCACCATGTACGGCGACTGGCCCTGCAGGCCGCGCTCGCGATCCACGACCGCCAGGTCGGTGGCACCGGAACCCTGGAGGTAGATCCGCGCCGTTCCGCCCGTCGCAACCGTCGAGTTCACCAGCGTCAGGTTGGTGTTGAGCGAGAAGTTCTCCAGCGTTTCGGACAGGAAGGCCAGGCCGGTGCGCAGCTCGATTTCCGTGCCGTAGTTGTTGGCGTCGGGCGCGTTGACCCAGCTGCGGATGAGCTCGGTGGACGGGAAGGTGAGCGCCTCGATGGGATTGTGGAACTGCTTGTAGAAGCCGCTGACCGCGATCAGCGCGCCGGGTTCGAAGAACCACTCCCAGCGCAGATCGAAGTTGCGGATGCGGGAGACGGTGAGCTCCGGGTTGCCCACCACCAGATAGCCGCCGGCGTAGTCGGCGAAGGAAAACGGCGCCAGCTCGCGCAGCTGGGGCCGCGCCAGGGTCTGGGAAACGCTCGCCCGGAAGTTGGTTGCGTCGCTCACCTCGTAGGTGAGGTTGATCGCGGGCAGCCACTGGGTCTCGTTGACGTCCGCGCCCACCAGCGGCTCCAGTCCGGGAACCGGAAAAAGATCCACGGGCGTCACGACCTGCCGCGTCCGCTCGACGCGCGCCCCCCCCACGAGCCTGAGCCGGGGGAGAATCTCCGCGTCCATCATCAGATAGCCGGCGTCGACGGTCTCCTCCGCGTCATAATTGTCCGCGCGGAAGGTGGCCTCCTGGATCTCGAACCCGGTCGGGGAAATGTAGCGCGGGGCAAGCAACTCGTTCGGCGGAAGAGCCAGCACGCTGCTGTTGATGTCACCGCCGCGCCGCGGGCGGAAGCGGAAGCGGCGGGAGAAGTTGTCGCGGTCGCGCCGGTCGCTGCTCACCCCGAGGCGGATGGAGGCGGGCAGGGCGCGCATCTGGAAGGGCACCTCCATGTCCGCCCCTCCGCTCAGCCCGTCGTCCACCATGTCCTGGTGGAAGACGCTGCCGCTCTGGATGAAGTCGTCGTAGATGAAGGTGCCGCCGGAGGCGCGATAGAGCACCTCGCGGGTGTTGGGCTCGTAACGCTCCGCGCGCGTGTACGTGCTGCGCCACTTGAACGACGACGCGCCAAGGCCCTGAAGCACGTGCGTGCCCTCCAGCTGGGCGTTGGTAAGCGTCTGGGAGACGTAGCGGATGCGCGTGTTGAGCTGGTCCGTGCCGGAGTCGAGATTGTAGCCATCCAGCGACCTCGACTCGTCGTCGGCGAGACGGTTGTATACGAGGTTGGCGCGGATCTTGTGGGCCGGCGCCAGCTCATAGGACAGGTTCATCAGCCCGCCGATGGAGGCAGACGCCGTGGTGAAGTCGCCGCTGTAGTCCACTTCGGGTTCGTCGGCGCCTCCACCCGTCGCGAAGACGCGTTCAACCAGGTCGGCCTGCTGCGAGTAGGTGCGCGACTGGGACACCGAAGCGAGGAACCCGAACGAACGGCCGAACAGATCGAGTTCGTCGCCCAGGGATGCGCTGAAGCTCTGGTCGGGCGAGAGCGTGGTCCGCGTCGGTCCCCAGTCTCCGCCGAAGCTCTGGCCGATGGTCGCGAGATCGTTGCGGCTCAGGCCGTTGCGGGAGTACCGGACGGCAGCATCCGTGGGGATGGCCGAGGGCAGGTCACGGGTTCCGTCGTCGAGGCCCAGGAAGTCCAGCGATCCTCCGGCGTAGCCCAGGCCGTCCCGGAAGGTGGTCACCGAGTTCCAGCCGCTGCTCGCGCTGATCGAGAAGATGCGCGACGCGGGAAAGTCCTTGGTCCGCATCTGCACCAAACCGCCCGAGTAGTCGCCGGGCTGGTCGGGGGAATAGGTCTTGGCCGTGACGATGCTCTCGAGCATGCCGGAGGGGATCACGTCGAGCGGGATGACCTTCTTGTCGGGAACCGGCGACGCCAGCCGGGTGCCGTTCAGCGTGGTGGCGCTGTAGCGCTCGCCCAGGCCGCGGACGAACGCGTACTTGCCGTCCACCAGGGAAACGCCGGGCACGCGCTTCAGCACGGCCCCCGCGTCCCCGTCCGGGGAGCGCGAGATCTGGTCCTGGCCGATGGCGTCGACGACGACCGCGGCCCGGCGGCGTGCGCCGAGCAGAGCCGCGGTGTTCCCGCGCTCGGCCTCGACCGACACCGTGAGCCCATCCAGCTCGATCGCCTGCGGGTCGAGGGTGATGTCGACCACGATCGGTTCGCCGTTATCCACCACCACATCCGATATGATCTTCGAGCCGTACCCGATCATCTCGGTCTGGACGCTGTGCGTGCCGGTCGGCACGTCTCTGAGGACGAAACGGCCGTCCGGCGATGTGAGCGTGCCGATTCCGGTCCCCACGATGAAGACCTGCACGCTGGGCAGCGCGTCGCCGGTCCGGGTGCTGAAGACATGGCCGACGATGCGGCCGGTCTCCCCGTTGATGGGCCCCTGGGCGGCAAGCCCCACAGGGGCGGAAAGACACGCGAGGACGGTGATTATCCTTCGAGACATCGCATCTCCGAGAGAGGGTCCCGCGAGGCTGGCTCGCGGGGCGAAAGGTTGTGCAGGACAGGCCTGCAGGTGCGGATGAGCGCCGGGCGCGGAGACCCGGTCTTATCGGTGCCGAACGGAACCTAAGGAGGGCGTGTAACGCGGCAGGATAGGGTCTGTAACGCCCCAGGATAAGGCAGGTAACGCGCGGGTAACGGCGTTTTCGGGCGGCGGGAGAGGCGGCTCCCGGGAGGACGATCCGCTGCCCGGAACGGGGCTGGAGCCGGTCAGTCCGCCACGTTTTAGCCGGTCAGTCCTCCACCATGTAGGCCAGGCACCAGGCGCCCAGCCCCACGTGGGTGGCGAAGATCGGGGCCGCCGGGCCGCTGAGGATGTCGACCTCGCCGTATCGCGCCCGCAGCGCGGCCGACACCTGCTCGATGATCTCCGGATACCCGACATGCACGACGGCGAAGCGCAGCTTCTTCGCACCGGCCGGGATGCTGTCCTCCAGGAGCCCCAGCACCGCCGGCAGCACCTTCCTGCGGCCGATCACCTTGCCGACCGGACCGACCTTTCCTTCGTCCGTCAGCGACAGGATGGGCTTGACGCCCAGCATGCCCCCGACCCAGGCCTGTCCCTTCCCCACCCGGCCGGAGTGCAGCAGGCGGTCGAAGGTGTCGACGGTGGCGAAGATGCCCGACTGGTCGCGCACCCGGCGGAGCTCGCCCAGGATCTCGTCCGCGGACATCCCGCTCTCGGCCAGCTCGGCCGCCTTGAGCACCATCAGCCCCTCGAGCACCGACACGCCACGCGAATCGAAGAGATGCACCGGCACCTTGTCGAAGGTGCGCGCCGCGGCTTCCGCGGAGCCGAAGGTGCCGGACACCCCGCTGCCCAGCAGCACGCCCAGGATGCGGTCCCCGTCCTCGGCGGCGCGGGTGAACCCGTCCACGAAGGCCTGCGGGGGAGGCTGTGAGGTGGTGGGGAGCTCACCGTCCGCGTCGCGCAACTTCACGTGGAAGTCCTCGGCCGTGATGTCGATGCCGTCGCGCAGCGGCCGGCCCCGGTCCACCAAGATGGCCGGCACCACGTGGATGCCGTGCGCCCGGATGACCTCCTCGGGAAGGTCGTTGCCGCTGTCGGTCACGACCGCGAACGGCCGCCGCACCAGGCTATGGTGGCCTCCACGGCCGTGACGGGCCGCCGCGTGCTGCGCGCGCATGTCCTCGGCCTTCTTCGTCGCCAGCCGCCCCAGGGTGCGGAGGTACGAATAGACGCCCTCGGGACCGTCGGTGTGGATGTGCACCTTGAGCAGGGTGTCGGAGCTGACCACGATGATGGAGTCGCCGTGGCGGCGCAGCTCCTCGCGCACGACCGTCGACGCGGGCAGCCCCTCGCCCCGCACCAGCGCCTCCGTGCAGTAGCGGTACTGCTCCTCCTCCTGCGGGTACTCGATCTCCGCGACCGCGGCCGGGACATCCGAGTAGTCCGTGTCGTCGCCCGCCACGATCGGGTCGCCGTTGATGAGCAGAAGCACGCCCTCCAGCATGTGCACGAAGCCGCGTCCGCCCGCATCCACCACCCCGGCTTCCTCCAGCACCGGGAGCAGCGAAGGCGTGCGCTCGAGCGACTCCCTGGCCGCGTCCACCAACCCCTCGACGCAGGGCACGAAGTCGGTGGCGGCCGCCTCGCGGGCGGCGTTCGCGGTGTCGCGGATGACGGTCAGAATCGTGCCCTCGACCGGATTGTCGAGCGCGTCGTACAGGTTGTCGATTCCCCCGCCGAGCGCGCCCGCGAACCCGCGCGGGCCCACGCGCCGGCGACCCTTCAGCCGGGCGGCGAAGCCCAGCAGGAAGTGCGACAGCATCATCCCGCTGTTGCCGCGGGCGCCGAGCAGCGCCGCCTCGGCCGCCTCGTCCGCGACGGCCGAGACGTCCCGGTCCCGGTTGCGGCGCAGCCGGCCCGAGATGGCCTCCACTGTGAGCGCCAGGTTGGTGCCGGTATCGCCGTCGGGCACCGGAAAGACGTTGATGCGGTTGAGTTCCTGCCGCTGCTGGCGGGTGTACTCGCAGGCGGCGACCAGCGAACGGCGCAGGCGCGGCCCGTCCAGGTAGGCGATGTGCGTGCTCAACGGCGTCTCCCGGATGGCGTACCGGGCGGAAGCCCTGCCGGGCGGGCGTCAGTAGCGCCCGCGCGCGCGCTCCTTGCCCGGAAGGATCTCCAGGCAGGTGGTCCACCACCCGGTGCGAATGGTCGTGATGAACTCCTCACAGATGCCCTCTCCCGCCATCTCGCGGGCCAGCGCCTCGTGATCGTAGCGGACCGGAACGAAGTCGACGCTCAGCCGGTCCCCTTCGGCCGTTACCATAGCATACCAGACGCAGGTTCGCCCGTCGTTCGCCGGACGCCCCAGCGCCCCCGCGTTGACGTACCAGCCCCCGGGCGCGAACTGCCGGGCCCAGTGGATGCCCGTGTGTCCCCCGAGAATCACGTCGCAGCCGGCGTCCGCGGCGAGCCTGGCGAGGAAATGGGAGGGCGTGGTGGTCTCCCACAGGAACTCGTTGACCTGGCGCGGGCTGCCGTGGCAGGCGAGCATCCGAAGATTGCCCAGCCTGAAGCCGATGGCCGGGGGCAGCGCGGCCAGCCAGCGGCGATGCTCGCCGGACGTGTTGGCGAGCGCGTAGTCGTACGCCAGGCGGGCGTAGTGGTTGTCGCGCGGGTCGGTGTAGCCGCAGCGGCAATCGTCGAGCCCGCGGCCGATGGAGTCGTCGTAGTTGCCCTGCACCACCCGCACGCCCTCGCGCCGCAGGATGGGGAAGACCTTGTCCGGACTGGGACCGAAGCCCCCCAGGTCGCCCAGACAGAAGAGCGCCTCCGCGTCCCGGGCGCGCGCGTCCTCGATCGCGGCCGCCAGCGCCAGATGGTTGGAGTAGACGCCGCCGAACACCGCCACGCGATGAAAGCGGTCCGGCCCCGCAGGGGGATTCATTTCACGATCCGGGGCCGCGGCACCGGCCTGACGCCCCCCGTTCCCGGCATGCGCGACCATTCATGCACCAACCGTCAGAACTCGCCGGTCGCCGCCGTGTTGGCGCAGATGGACCCGTTCAGGTAGCAGGTGTAGCAGGGCTGCTCGGACAGCGAGGCCGGCCGCGCCACCGCTTCCCCGAGGGTGTCGCCCAGGCGCGCGGCCGGATAGTCGAGCAGGATGGGACAGGCGTGGACCCCGGCGGCCGTGACCAGGCGCGCGCGCGTGCAAAGAAGCTGATCGAGATCGAAGCCGTGCAGCATCTCGTGGGTGACGCGCATCGAGGGCGCATACCCCTGCGTGCGCCGCGCTTCCTCGCCGATGAGCAGCGGGGGGATGATCTTCAGCCGGGCGCGGTCGTATCCGATGTCCGCCAGCAGCCGGCGGAAGCCGCCCAGGATGCGTCCGGTGTCGGCGTCGGGCCAGCTCTGCATGGCGGTGACGATGGGCAGGAACCCCGCGTCCACCAGCAGCCGCACACCCTCGATGCAGCGCGCGAAGGTCCCCTCTCCGCGGATCGCGTCGTTCATCTCCGCGGTGACTCCGTCCAGGCTCACCCTCAGCTCCAGCGAATACGGCGATCCGGCCGACAGCCGCGCCAGCTCCCGCACCGTGCGCCCGGGCAGGAGGGTCGCGTTGGTCAGCACGGTGGCGGGACCCAGCTCCAGCGTATCCCCGAGGATGCCGCACATCTCGTGATTCATGAACGGCTCGCCGCCCGTGAAGTAGTACTCCTTCACCCCCAGCGGAACGGACTCGGCGAGGGCGGCAGCGACCTGGCCGCGGGTCATGAACCAGAACGAATGGTTGTCCGGACTGCAGGAGATGAAGCAGTGCCGGCAGCGCAGGTTGCACACCGTGCCGCTCACCTGGAACCAGAGCTGGTCCAGGGCCCGCAGCGGCACCTGCGGAGGCGACGCGGGGACGCGCGGCAGAGCCGCGAGCCGGCCTCCACCAGCACCGTTGGCGGTGGTGGACGCGCCTGGAAGGATGTTCAGGTCTTTCATCGATGATGCGCAGCTCCTCGGACCGCCCTGTCCGTGCCCTGAACCTAGCGCATGCGGCGGGGACACGCGCCCGTCAGGGGTTTCCCCCGGCAATAAACGGGCCCGCGGGTGTTCCCGGATTGAGTGCCGGCCCGCACTTTATCCCCGGATCGCGCGGAACGCCGCACGTCTCCCGCTACGAGTCACGACTGAGAGCACCGCGAATGCCGGCACACCTGATCACGGGCGCGCCCCACACGGGCGGTCTTCCGGCACAACGCACCCCGATCCGCCCGCTCGGTCCGGCGCGGAGTCGTACCGCGGGCCGGTCGTCCGGCGCCGTGGCGGTCATCCTGCTCGCGGCGATCGTCGTTCCGGGCGTGGCCGGCTGCGGAGCGGACGACACGGCGATCACGCCGCCGTCGGGCGTGCCCGCGAGCATCGTGCTTTCCTCCTCCGCGCTGACGCTGCAGGCGATCGGGGACACGGTGCGGCTGGCGGCGGCGGCCGCGGACGCGAACGGTGACAGGGTTGCGGACGTCTCGTTCACGTGGGAATCGAGCGACCCGTCGGTGGCGACGGTCGATCCGGCGGGCGTCGTGGAGGCAGCCGGAGCCGGACATGCGACGATAACGGCGGCAACAGGTTCCGTATCGGGCACCGCCCGGGTGACCGTCCCCGGACCCGTATCCTTCGACGCCACGCCTCCGCCCGCGGATCCCACGCCCGTGTCACCGGAAATCGTCGCCTGCCGGGGCTGGGAGGAGTGGTTCGTGGGAGAGTACTCCTACTTCAACAACGTCTGGAACAGGCAGGACACGAGAGATTACGAGCAGTGCATCATGCGACGGACCCTGCCCGGGCTGGTCGAGACGTCGGAATACGGCTGGCGATGGCGATGGCCCACGAGGAGAGGACAGGTCAAGGCCTACCCGGAGGTCATCTACGGGCACAAGCCCTGGCATCCCCGGTCGACCACGCCGGAACTGCCGCGCCGAATCGACGCCATCGAGGCCCTCGAGGTCGACTACGAGGCCTATCTCACCGTCGAGGGCACGTACAACCTCGCCTTCGACTTCTGGATCACGCGCGACGATCCGCCCAGCGTCTCCGGCATCTCACACGAAGTGATGATCTGGCTGGATCACGACTTCCGGCCCGCCGGACAGGAGTTCCTTGTCGGCCCGGTCAGGATCCAGGGCGTCCTGTGGGATCTGTACCACTGGCCGGACAGGGTCTGGCCGGACGCCGACGGGGACCGGGAGCTCGTCGCCGACTACATGGCCCTGGTTCGGCACAGGGACCTGCTGGTCGGTTCCGTCGACCTGCTGGCCCTCTTCCGCTACCTCGTCGACAAAGGCTATCTGCCGGCGCACCACTACCTGACCGCGATCGAGTTCGGGAACGAGACGATCAGCGGCGCGGGCCAACTCTGGCTCAAGGAATTCCGGGTTCACCTTCGTTGACGGGCTGAGTCCGCCCCTACCAGTACTCCACCGCCAGCCCGTCGATGCGCGCGAAGCTGCGGCGGTCCCGGGTGGCCACCCGGTAGTCCAGGTGGACGGCGGTGGCCGCGATCATCAGGTCGTGGCTTCCGACCGGTCTCCCGCGTCGCCTGTGCTGCGCCGCCAGCGTCGCGTGGACCCTGGCCACGCCGGGATCGAAGGGAATCACGGGCAGCGCGT
Organism: Longimicrobiales bacterium; assembly: GCA_965202805.1. Classification (GTDB taxonomy): domain Bacteria; phylum Gemmatimonadota; class Gemmatimonadetes; order Longimicrobiales; family Gaopeijiaceae; genus BD2-11. Next base: position 3,488,912 of record OZ241869.1, on the reverse strand, counting down.
CGAGCCATCCGGAAACCATGCGCTCGGCCCTGACGCGCCGCGCCCCGCCCAGCCGGTGGACGCCGTGGAGCAACTCGGAGGCGGTGATCGCGGCAATCGCCACGGGCTCATCCTGCTCGGCGGCAGCCTCAAGCGCGTCTGCGTCGAGCCGGCCGCGCGCCACCGCGATCAGCACGCTCGAGTCGATCAGGAGTCCCATGGACTCTCCGGAACCTCGCCTCGGTTGAGAAAGCTGACTCCCTCCTCCACCGCCTGCAGATACTCCTCGTCAGCGGACCGGCGCGCCTGTGCCGGGCAAAGCGCAACCAACTCGCGCATCGTGACGACGCGATCCTTGACCGGACCGATCTCCGCGACCGGCTTGCCGCTCCGTTCCACGACGTACGACGCGGCCTCCTCGCGCACTCGGGTGACGAGGGACGCGAAGTTGCGCGCCGCGTACGTCGCACTCACGACGCGGCTCCCGGGCAAGGTACTCGACCGCTTGGACATGGCTTCAAAATACGTAAAATATGTAAAATGCGCAATTTCAGGAAAACGGCGGACACGCGGGCCTCGGGGCACCGACGGGACACGCCGAACCGGCGATGAGTCGCGCGGAGGAGTCGCCGAACCATCGTGCGCCGCCATGACCCTGGCGCCCGCACCAGGCCGCGGAAGGAACCTTGACGTGCCCGGCGAAGTGAAAGAATGGTACATCTTCGACATGCGCCGCACCGGCCGGGACCGGCGGGCGGCGTTTCGTGTCCCCGGTGCCGGAGCCGACCCGCGTGACCCAGGCAGCAGCCGCCCGGAGCCTGACGCCCGACGCCCCGGAGCGCTTCATCAACCGGGAGCTCTCGTGGCTGGCGTTCAACGAGCGCGTGCTCGCGGAGTCCTCGAGCTCCCGCCATCCGCTGCTGGAGCGCCTGCGCTTCCTCTCCATCTCCGCCACCAACCTCGACGAGTTCTACATGGTGCGCGTCGCGGGGCTGAAGGCCCAGGTGGACGCCGGCATCTCGACCACGACCCCCGAGGGTATGACGCCCGCCCGGCAGCTCAGGGCCATCGACCGCCGCGCCAGGGCGCTGATGGTGCGCCAGCAGAGGCAATGGCGCGAAATGCGGGACGAACTGCGCGGCGTGGGCATCGTCATCGCCCATCCGGGCGAGCTGAGCGGGGCCGCGCGCTCCGCCCTGGACACCTATTTCGAGGAGCAGATCTTCCAGGTCCTCACCCCGCTGGCCGTGGATCCGGCCCATCCCTTCCCCTTCATCCCCAATACCGGCTACGCGATGGTGCTGTCGCTGGCGCGCCCGCGCGACGGCACCGAGATGCATGCGCTGCTGCCGCTTCCCGCCCAGATCGACCGCTTCATCGCCATCCCCGGGGAGACGCACCGCTTCATTCGCCTGGAGGAGCTGCTGGGGATGAACCTCGACAGCCTGTTCCCGGGCTTTGAGGTCAGGGAGACGGGGTATTTCCGCGTGATCCGCGACAGCGATGTCGAGATCGAGGACGAGGCCGAGGACCTCCTCCTTGAATTCGAGTCCGCCCTCAAGCGCAGGCGCCGGGGCCGGGTGATTCACCTGAGGGTGTCGCGCGGCATGTCCCGCACCATGCAGCGTTTCCTGATGCGCGAGCTGGACGTCGGCGCCGGGGACGTCTTCCGCGAGGGCGACCTGCTGGGGCTGGGCGACACCGCGCAACTCATCGGGGATGATCGGCCGGATCTCGTGTTTTCGCCCTACAACGCGCGCTTCCCGGAACGGATTCGCGACTTCGGCGGGGACTGCTTCGCGGCCATCCGCATGAAGGACATCCTCGTGCACCACCCCTACGAGAGCTTCGACGTGGTGGTGCAGCTGCTGCGCCAGGCCGCGGAGGATCCCGCCGTGGTGGCCATCAAGCAGACGCTCTACCGGACCAGCCAGGACTCCCCGATCGTCACGGCGCTGATCGAGGCTGCCGAGGCGGGCAAGAACGTGACCGCGCTGGTCGAGCTCAAGGCGCGCTTCGACGAGGCCGCCAACATCGCGTTCGCGCGGGGCATGGAGCGCGCCGGTGTGCACGTCGTCTTCGGGGTCGCGGAGCTGAAGACGCACGCCAAGATCTCGCTGGTGGTGCGGCGGGAAGGCGGCTCCCTGCGCTCCTACGTCCACTTCGGGACGGGGAACTACCACCCGGTGACCGCCAAGATCTACACCGACCTGTCGTACTTCACGTGTGACCCGGCGCTGGCCCGGGACGCCGCGCGGGCCTTCAACTTCATGACCGGCTATGCCCGTCCGGAGGGCCTGGACCGGCTCGCCATCGCGCCCTTCACCCTGCGCAGCACGCTGCTCGAACTCATAGCCGGCGAGGCCGAACGCGCGCGCCGGGGAGAGCCCGCGGGCATCTGGGCCAAGATGAACTCCCTGCTGGACAGCGAGGTCATCGACGCCCTCTACGACGCCTCGCGCGCGGGCGTGAAAGTACATCTCGTGGTGCGCGGCATCTGCTGCCTGCGCCCCGGGGTCCCCGGACTCTCGGAGAACATCACCGTGACCAGCATCGTGGGCCGGTTCCTGGAGCACTCGCGCATCGTGTGCGTAGGCGGCGGGGCGAGCCTGCCCTCGGACCGGGCCGGGGTGTTCATCTCCTCGGCGGACTGGATGCCGCGCAACCTGGACCGGCGCGTGGAGCTGCTGGTTCCGGTCACCAACCCGACGGTGCACCGCCAGATCCTCGACGAGATCATGGTCGCGAACCTGAAGGACACCGAGAGCAGCTGGCGCCTGGCGGCCGACGGCTCCTACAGCCGGGTACCGGACGGGAGGCGGGCATTCAGCGCCCACGACTACTTCATGAACAACCCCAGCCTGTCCGGACGGGGCAGCGCGCTGGAACGGGACCAGGGTCCGGTGCTGCAGCTGCATTCGGAGGGGGGCGGGCGGGGCTGACGGCGGGATTCTGTTCGGCCGCATTCATCCGGGCCCCGCCAATGCTCGTTCACGACCTGGTCGGACCGTCGGGCCGGGCGTAAGCGACGATCCTTCGTGGCGGGCGGACCGTGCCCATGCGCACGGCGTCCGGTTTCCCCGCGCGGGGTCCGGCTTCTCGGGGCGAGATCCCGTTCCAGACGCGGGACCGCCTACGGATGTTCGAGGTCTCGCAGCCTCGGTCGGACCGAAGCCGGTGCGCACGACTCCCGGCGAGCAGGAGCGAGGGTGCCCGAATTCACATGCGCGCGTCCCGTTCTGCCATTGACAGGACGCCGGCGCACGGTTTCCTGCGGGCGGGAGTCCAGGTGCCCGAATTCACATGCGGGCATCTCGATTTGCCATTGACGGCATCCCCGGCGCCCGGCTCCGTGAGCGGCAGGAACCAGGGCGGCCGAATTCACATCCGTGCGTCCCAATTTGCCATTGACGGATTTCGAACCCACTTTTCGGCAGGATCCAATATCCTGCATTCCATAGTCCGCCAGCGGCGCTGACAGGCCCTCTGAGAGCGTTTGTGGACCGTTCCCTCCTCCGATGGTCTCCCAATCCCACTTCGGCCGCTACAGGGCATCCTGAGAGGCCGATTTCAGTGCTGTTATATTTATAGGTAAGTCATCAACAATAAACCCGATATTACGGATCAACCGATGATCGCATCTCGAAACTTGATCGCATCTGGAGACTTGATCGCATCCGGAGACTCGATCGCATCCGGAGACTCGATCGCATCCGGAGACTCGATCGCATCTCAAGACTCGATCGCATCTTCAGACCAGGGCTGCGCCACGCGCGAAGCGCCCTCTTCCAACGAGAACGACGATGAACTCTACCGGCTCGGCGAACGCATCGCGGCGCTTGCCGAACGCATCAACGCTGCGGAAGCCCGGATGATGACCCTGATCGCCGACTTCGACCGCCGGGGCGGCTGGAAGGACGGCGGCTACTCTTCCTGCGCCGAGTGGCTGGCATGGCGGCTCGGCATGAAGATCGGCCCGGCCCGCGAGCGGGTCCGCGCGGCCCGCGCGCTTGAGAACCTGCCGCAGACGGCGGATGCCCTGGCGAGCGGCACCATCTCATACACCAAGGTGCGGGCGCTCACGCGCGTGGCGACGCCCGAGCAGGAGGCGGAGCTGCTCAAGTTCGCGCGCGTCAGCTCGGCCGCGAAGCTGGAGCGGACGCTGCGCATGTGGAAGAAGCTGTCCCGCGATGAGGAGCTGACGGCGGAGCAGGCCCGGCGCCGCAGCCGGACCTTTTCCGTGTTCGTGGACGGCGACGGCATGTACGTGGTGAAGGGCCGGCTCGAGCCCGAGGTCGGGGCGGTGCTGATGCGGGCCGTGGAGGCGGCGTCGGATGCGCTGTTCCGGCGCGAGGGCGACGGGGGCGACGGGGGTCGCGAGGGCGAAGGGGGTGCCGGTAGCCGCGAGGGCGGTGCGGGTTCGGGTAGCCGCGAGGGCGGTGCGGGTAGCCGAGGGAACGATGCCGGCAACGCGCGTCCCAAGCCGAAGCAGCGCCGGGCGGATGCGGTGGGGCTGCTGGCGGAGCGGGCGCTGGCGGCCGGGTTCGGAGGTGGCGAGTGCCGTGAACCCCGGGCCCGACCCCGCGTCGAGGCCGGCACCCGCGCCGAGCGCTACCAGGTGATGGTCCACTGCGATGCCGCGACGCTCGCGGCGCAAGGCGAGCCGGGACGCTCGGATCTGGACGGGATCCGCGTCTCCGCGGAAACGTCGCGGCGCATGGCATGCGATGCCGCCGTGGTCGCGATGGTCCACGCCGAGGACGGGTCGGTGCTGAACGTGGGCCGACGAACCCGGACGATTCCGCCGCATATCCGGCGGGCGCTGGAGGAGCGGGACCGGGGATGCCGCTTTCCGGGGTGCGGCTGCCAGTTCACCGAGGCGCATCACGTGAAGCACTGGGCCGACGGGGGAGAGACGAGCCTGAGGAACACGGTGTTGCTCTGTCGGCGGCATCATCGCGCGGTTCACGAGGGTCGCGTGAAAGTGTCGGTGGCCAGCGACGGGACCGTGCTCTTCGTCACGCCGAAGGGGAGGATGCTGGTCGATGCGCCGAGCAGGCCAACGTTGGGGAACGCGCGAGTACCGCAGGATCTGCCTCCGGTCCCATCGGCGCATCCCGGCGCCCCGGCGACGGGCGATGGTTTTGTGCTCTCCAACGGAGCAGCGCTCTATCGCGACGCCGACATCCCATGGGAGATCGAAGCCGCGTTCCGGGAAGCCATGGATGAGTCCCTCGGATGATGCCATGGAGGGAGTCTCCGGGATGAAGCATGGGGAGGCTAACGAGACGCCTCGTCCAGAATCGAGACGATTCCTTCGTGCCCCGCGGCCCGGGCGCGTGCGCGTGGGGTGGCCGGGGGAAGATCGCGGGGCAGCGCGGAGTTGGCTCCATCGGATAGCAGAAACCGCACCATGTCCTCATGGCCCTTGCGGGCGGCCCAGGCGAGGGGGGTGCCGTGGTACTGGTCGTCGAGGGCGTCGATGTCCGCTCCGTGCTCGAGCATCAGGCGGGCGTTGGGGATGTCGCCACGTCCGGCGTAATGGTGGAGCGCGGTCCTGCCTTGCCAGTCGGGGCGGTTGGGATCGAAGCCGGCGTCGATGAGGCGTTCCAGCACGCGACGCGAGGTGACGCTGACGGTCGGATCGCCCCGGCGGAGGGACCCGCCGTGGAGACGGCGCGTGACCGCCGGGTCGGCCTCGAGCAGCAGGTCGGTCAGCGGGAGATCGTTGCGCGCGATGACCTCTTCGGCGAAGTCCGGGGCCTGCGTGACGGGTGCACTGGTGGCGATGGCCTCGCGCAGCTCGTTGGGCGTCATCGACCACACCGGAGTGGTCGCGCCGTGGTCGCGGAGCAGACGCTCGATCTTCGCTGCCGCATCGCCCGCCCAGTCGACCGCGATGCCCAGGCAGCTGTTCGACGAGTCGGGTGCGGAATTGGGGTCGGCCCCGTGCTCGAGGATCACTTCCACCATGGCGGTGTGGCCGCGCGCACACGCCATCCAGAGCGCGTGTCCCTCGGGCGCGAGTTCCTCCGGCCGCCTCGGATCGGCGCCGTGCCGGAGCAGCAGGCGCACGATGTCCAGGTGGCCCGCGCGCGCCGCGTAGGTGAGCGGGTTGCGGCGGCCCGAATCGAGGCGGCGGGCGCGACCGGGGTCCTCCTCCAGCAGTTCCGCGACCCGGGCCCGGTCGCCCGATGCGCAGGCCGCCGAGAGGTCGAGGGTGGCGCCGGCCGCCGCGAGGGCCGCCAGTACGGCCGCCGGCTCGGCATGCGAGACTCCCTTCAGTTCCCGCCATACGCGGAACTCGTAGTCCCCGTTGTACAGGAGGTGCGCGGGCGTCTGTCCGTCACTCCGGCAGGCGTCCGGGTCGGCGCCCAGGTCAACCAGAAGCGGCAGCAGCCCGGGCTGGCGGGTCATGACGGCCCAGTGCACCGCGTTGCTGCCCTGCAGGTCCGCGGCGGCGGCCAGTAGTGGCCGGGCGCGCAGCGTTTCCTCTACGCGCCGCTCGTCCCGCGCCACCATGGCGTCCCGCAGTTCGGCGAAGCGGGGATCGTACCCGTAGCGGGCGCGTGCCTCGTCCTCCAGAATGCCGCGCACCTCGTCGAACCCCAGGGCGGCGGCGCGCCGCACCAGCTTCTTCCACCCCGAGTCCATGAAGCGCACGCGGCCCGGTTCCGCGCCCGCGTCCAGCAGCGCGCGCACCACCTCCGGCCGGTTCGCGTAGACCGCGAAGTGAATGGGCTGGGTGTACCAGTACTGGGCGTGGACGAGGGCGGGGTCGTGGCCGATCAGTTCCCGAACGCGATCCAGGTCACCGTCCCGGCAGGCCTCGAAGAACGCCCACGCCTCGTCGCCGTCGACCGGGTCGACATCGTATACGTAGCGGCCCGACATCCCGGTCGGACGGGTGCGGGGGCAGCGGATCATCCGCGCGAAGACGAAGCGGCACCGTCGGGCCGAAGACCGGCTTTCGCGGTGCGCTTCGGGAGGCGCGATTGCCTCCGGGCTCTCGCGGTTATCTGCCCGTACCCTCCGCAGCCGTCGTCGCCTGAGCCTCCTCTTCGCCCGGCGCCTTCTCCCACTCGTACTCGCGGTCGTGCACCCAGCGCTCGAACCACTCCAGGTGCACGTTGGCCTTGAAGAGCTGGTGCCGGAGCTCGGTCCATCCGTGCCCGGCGCGCGGCGCCACGTAGAGATGCGTGGGGACCCCGTTGTGCTTCAGCCCCCGGTACATCTCCACCGATTGCGGCATGGGCACGCGGGCATCCTCCTCGCCCACGAGGAAGATCGTCGGGGTGCTCACCCGCCAGACCTCGCGCAGCGGCGAGTCCTGCCAGTACTGGTCGACCGGCGCGTCTTCCTCCCAGGGCGTGCCGCCGAACCAGGGGGTGCGGTAGACGCGGATGTCGCTCTGCGCGTACATCGACACCCAGTTGGCCGCGCCCGCGCCCGAGGCGGCGGCTTTGAAGCGACCGGTGTGGGTGATGATCTTGTTGGTCATGTGCCCGCCCGCGCTCCAGCCCATCTTGGCCATGCGCTCGCCGTCCACCAGGCCGAGCGCGATGAGGTGGTCGACCCCCGTCATCACGTCCAGGTGGGCCTGGTCGAAGTAGTTGCCGACCATGTTGCGCAGGAAGTCGTCTCCGTAGCCGGTGCTGCCCCGGTAGTTGGGCTTGAATACGAAGTACCCCATCCCGTTCAGCACCTGGACGAAGTTGCCCGCGGTCGCGAACTGGAACTTGTCGGACGCGGCCGGCCCGCCGTGGGTCTGCACCACCAGCGGATGGCGGGTCCCCTCCTCGTAGTCGAGCGGATAGAAGAGCAGCCCCTCGACCTCGACGCCGTCCTCCCCCCGCCACCGCACGGCCTCCTGGCGCGGCTGCACGAAGTCCTCGGTGAGGTAGTCGAAGACGCGGGTCACGCGCTCGGGTGAGCCGCCTGAGCGCATCATCCACAGGTCGCCCCGGTTGTCGGCCCGGTTCAGCCCGAAGACGTGCGCGTCCAGCGCGTGCGCATAGTGCCAGTTGATGACCTGGTGGTCACCCTCCGTGACTTGCGTCAGGCGCTCGCCCTCGATGTCCACGCGCATCAATTCTTCACGCACCCCCGTGTTGGCGCGGAAGAAGATGGCCTCGCCGTCCCCCGACCACGCGATCGCGTCGACGCCATGCGGCATGTCCGGCAACAGCACGCGCACCTCGCCGTCTCCGGATGCCGGGACGAGGAATAGGTTGTCGTTGTAGTAGAAGTCGAAGTCCTCGTTCGAGTCCGCGTGGAAGGCCACCCACTGATTGTCGGGCGAGAGGCGAGCGTTGTACTCGGGCACGGAGTTGCGGGTCAGCTGCCGGGCTTCGCTTCCGTCCGCGCGCATCACCCAGACCTCGCGCCGGTCCACGCCCTCGAAGAGCGGCGACTCGCCCCGGTGAAAGGCGATGTGGGTGCCGTCGCGCGACAGCGAGTACCCGGTGACCGAATAGTCCCCCTCCGTGACCCTGCTCGTCTCGCCGTCTTCCACGCTCACGCGCCAGATATGGCTCTGCTGATAGTTCTCGTCGAAGGCGAAGACGTCGTCGCCGGCTTCGCGGCGGGCCTTCTCCTCCTCGGAGAGCTCGTCCGCGGCCACGAAGTAGATGCCGCTTCCGTCCCGGGCCCACGTGATGCTCGAGACCGCCGTCGGATGCCCGGTGAGGGCGTTCGCTTCGCCGCCCATGGCGTTCAGGAGATAGACCTGGGTGTGCTCGTCCTCGCCGCGGCGGGCCAGGAATGCGATGCGGCTGCCGTCGGGTGACCAGCGCGGGCTGGTCTCCCCGTTCTCGCCGTTGGTGACCTGGATCAGGTTCTCGCCGTCCGCGTCCACCCTCCAGATGTGCGCGACCGTCCCGTTTTCCTCCCAGTCGGCGTCACGGCGCACGAAGAGCAGCCGGCTGCCGTCCGGGGAGATGCGGGCGTCCCCGAGCGAGGGCACCTCGATGAGGTCTACGATGGTCATCGGGCGCGGCGCCGCGTGCGCGTCCTGCGCCCACAAGCCCTCGATCGGGCCCGTGAGGGCAAGAAGGAGGAACATTGTTCCAGCGCCGAGCCAGCCACGGGCGCGGGGGTGCGCCATTCGGATCCGGGGGGTGTCGTGTGCGTTCATTCTCCTCCTCCAAGCCTCACTCTCGCTCAACAGCGTTTCTCTTCCTTCCCATAGTGGCAGCACGGTGAAACCCGGCTCGCGATCGCCCGGTTTCCCTATTCGTAGTTCCCGGGCACCGCTTCGTGCATCTCCGCGGCCACGTCCTCGGCAGTCCGAAAACGCAAAAGATCCAGATCGAAGTCGGGGACCTTCCGGCGCCGGATCTTGCCCGCGAGCTCGCGCACCTCGCGCGGCGCCATACCCATCTCGCGCAGCTCGTCGAACCCGAGCCTATCGCGACCTCCGCGTACCGCCAACCCGCCGTCTTGCGTCGGCTCCAGCAGCCTCGCCAGCGCTTCGATTTCCATCCGGCTCAGCTTGTCGCCGCACACCTGGTAGTCGATCCACGCCTCGAAGCTCAGCGGGGCCACGCGCTTGAGCATCCCGGCCATCACCCGCCCGAACTCCTGGATCTCCCACTGGGCGTGATCGTCTACGCGCAGCGTGAGGAAGTGCAGGAGGTTGTGCAGGTCGATCTTCCAGTACCACTGCGTGTAGGTCGAGAGCGGCAGGTCGATGCGGGCCAGCTCGCGCGCGACATCCTCCTGTACCATCCACGCGTACGCGTGCGAAGCGGAGGCGCGCACATCCTCCCATTGCCGGATCGCTTCCCGATACAGGCGCTCCGGGGCGGCGTCCGCCTCCCTGCCCTGGTTGTTGACGCTGCTCTGCAGCGAGAAGTTCTCCGCGTCGGGGCTGTAGAAGAGGAGCGGCATCAGGCTGTACCGACCCGAATATTCATTGATGGAGTTGTGGGTGACGATGCCGTTCGCCACAAAGTTGTGGTACGGGCCCTCGACTTCGAGGTCGTATGTCTCGCGCTCGCCCACGAACTCGATGCGCTTGATCCGCACGAGCTTGGCCTTGACGCGGGATGCCTGTGCCAGGTCGGCCAACGAACGCCGGTGTCCTCGGTACTCGCGCTGCAGCCAGATCGGATCGCGGTAGAATGCGGGACGCTCCTCGGCTGCACCGTTGACGTACACGAAGTAGTCGCCGTGCCGCCATACGGCGCGTCCACCAGTCTCCCGCAACCCGGTCGCCCGCCCAAGTGTGTTCCAGCCGGTCCCGAACAGGAATCGGTGATCGGATGTGGCTTCGATGGACTTGCCGTCCTCCAGCACCATCCTGAACACCGGCTTCGGACCGTTCCGGTATACGCCCACAATGCGGGTGTGCTGGAACGCCAGAGTGTCCTCGTTGACTTGCCTGAGTTTCATCCGGCGCACGCGATCACGGCGAAAAAACGGGTTCCGCTGCTTGTGGGGGCGAGTTCGATTCCGGGTGGGTTGGAAGCGTCGCCAGACCTCTTCGATGGGTAGCTTGTAGAGTTGGCGGCGCCCCCTCGCCTCCGCGCCGGGCAGGTCGAAGAAGACCTCGGTGCCCTCCGCCAGGCACGCCGTCCGGTGCCGCACCCACTGGCGGGCCACGAACATCGGCATGGCGCAGTGGAACTTGAGCTCGACCATCTCGCTGGGGGTGGTGTGCAGGTGGCGGCGCAGGTAGCGGATGAGGCCGCGGGTGGCGCTGCGTTTGCGGGTGCCGTAGCCGTAGCTGACCCGCGCGGCGTGCTCGATGCTCTCGTCGCTTCCCATGTAGTCGACCAGCGAGACGAAGCCGTGGTCGAGCACGGGGTAGTAGAGTCCGAGGATCTCCTCGGCCTCCGGAGTGGTGGGACGCCTTGTTTCCATGCGTCTTCGGGCTACCCTTGTCTGGAGGATGGGCGAGGTTTCGCGGGAGGCGCGCGGCTCCTGCAAAGCTGGCCCCTCGTTCCCCGAATCACAATCAGCTTCGCCTGCGCGGAGGCCACGCCCCATGCCGTTCACTGCGATAGATCCCACGACCGGCCGGCGCGTCAGGGACTACCCGGAGATGTCCTCCGGAGATTACGCCCGCGCCGTGGCCGGCTGCCGGAAAGCCTTCCTCGCCTGGCGCGACACCCCCATGGAGGAGCGGTCGCGGCTGGTGGGAGGTCTCGCCGTCATTCTCAGGCAGCGGCGCGACGAGTTCGCCGCACTCATGACCCGCGAAATGGGGAAGCCTGTGCGGGAAGCGCGGGCGGAGATCGAGAAGTGCGCGATGGTGTGCGAGTTCTACGCCGAGCGCGCGCCCGGCTACCTGGCTCCGCAGCCCGTAGAGACCGAAGCCCGCCAGAGCTTCATCACCTTCCAGCCGATCGGCATCGTTTTCGCCATCATGCCCTGGAACTACCCCTTCTGGCAGGTCTTCCGCTTCGCCGCGCCCACCCTGATGGCGGGCAACGGGGCGCTCCTGAAGCACGCGCCCAACGTCCCGGGATGCGCGCTGGCCATCGAGGGCATCTTCCGCGAGGCGGGATTCCCCGAGGGCCTGTTCCGCGCGCTGCTCATCGACCACGAGCGCGCCGCCGAGCTGATCGCCGACCCGCGGGTGCGAGCGGTCACGCTCACCGGGAGCACGGTCGCCGGCAAGACGGTGGCCGCGACCGCCGCCGCGCACGTCAAGAAGTCCGTGCTGGAGCTGGGCGGCAACGACCCGTGCATCGTGCTCGAGGACGCCGACCTGGAGCTCGCCACTCGTCTGTGCGTGACCAGCCGCCTGATCAACGCCGGGCAGAGCTGCATCGCCGCGAAGCGCTGCATCGTGGTCGAGCCCGTGCTCGCCGAGCTGCGCGACCGGGTGGTCGAAGCGATGGGCGCGGCGACCTTCGGCGACCCCTTCGACGAGGGCAACCGCATAGGGCCGCTGGCGCGCGAGGACCTGCGCGACCGCCTGCACGCCCAGGTGCGGGGGAGCGTCGAGCGGGGTGCGTCGCTGCTGGTGGGCGGTGAGGTGCCGGACCGGCCGGGCTGGTTCTATCCGCCTACCGTGCTGGCCGACGTCGCCCCGGGCATGCCCGCCTACGAGGAGGAGCTCTTCGGCCCGGTCGTCTCCATCGTGGCGGTGGCCGACGAACGCGAGGCCATCGCGGTCGCCAACGACACCCGCTACGGGCTGGGCGCCTCGGTCTTCACGCGCGATCTGGAGCGCGGCCGGCGGATCGCGGCCGAGGAGATTGATGCCGGCAACTGCTTCGTGAACGCCTTCGTGCGCTCCGACCCCCAGCTCCCCTTCGGCGGGGTCAAGGAAAGCGGTTACGGACGCGAGCTCTCCCTCTTCGGCATCCACGAGTTCGTGAACGTGAAGTCGGTGTGGGTGGGGTGAGAAATCGGTCCCGGCCCCGGCGACGCCGGTTGGCGAGTGCTCTCCCGGCCAGCTCTCGTCGTGTCAAGGTGTGTGAAGAACAAGAACTGCGCGTACCGCCAATTCGATGGCGACTGCCTTGCAGCGGGCCTTTACTTCTTTTCCGTGGGATGGCCACCCAACGAGGTTGCCGTGCCTGGGCGGAACATCATCTCGCTCGAATCGCAGTCCTGCGGCGGTCACATCCGACGTCTCCAACTCGCCCCGGCCCCGGGGGCTGCGTCCGCGGGTCCTTCCAGCTGCATCCCCCATCAACCTCACGTCTTCCTCCTCCAGGCCGGAAACCTCGAAGACAGACGTCTGTCCGTTCTTCGGCAGGAACGCTCCAGGTTTCACGATGCCCTTCTGCGACGAGTAGTGCCCTTTCTGAAAGAGAAAGCGAGCGACAACGCCGACAGCCGTCATCCGGAGCGAAAGAGGCGTCGCAGCAGGTCAACTACGGGTAGCGGGAACTCGTCAGTATGTCGGATGACGCCGTAGGATGTACCGTCTTCGAACCGCGCTGCGAAGCTGAGGTCATCGGTCACACCCGCGCTTACCGAGACCAACGTGCGGTTTGACCTTATCCAGTCCAGCGCCACCTCGCCATCGGGATCCAGCCCGACTTCCGGAGCTGGAATTCCATTCGGCAGGGCGTCCACCAAGCGCCGGGCGCGAATCAACGGCCGGATATCCAGAGTCTCCCCAGTTCGGACCTCTTCCAGCAAATCGATGAGATCCCAGTAGGTCGACAAGTAGTGCTCGCCCCGCACGCTACGCAGAGCTTCCTCCACGCCATCGTCTCCCTTGGTCCTGCCCGTGGAGACGTTGGAGCTAACCCTGCCTCCGTGAACGGCTTCTTGACTTCGCAGCACTAACATTCAGCCAAACCTCTCCGCGTTCCGGTCAGTGATGGACTCGAAGAAGATGCGATTCTTGAGCCTTCGAAGTTCATCCAGATGCTGCCAGAGTGTTGGTATGTTCGCACCCAGCCGATCCACGCTGAACACATCGATGTCCAATGTCATCCCCATCTTGTCCGGTTGTAGATCATCCTGGAGCACATGTGCAACATGAGCCTGGAGCCCCGTACCCGGATCGCGAACCGTTAGCCTGGAGACCAAGCTGTTTACGTGCAGAGGCAGGGATTCGGGCAGGGAAGGTGGAGCAACAAAGTAATCTTCCGGGTCGCAAGGATTGGGCAGTTGGAAGACGTTGATGTAACGAAGCGCCAACCTCTCTACGAGAGACGCTTGCGCCACCTGCATGAACCGTTCCACAAATGGTCGAGCCCTCTCCAGAAAGCTGTCCCAACCGGGGTACGGCCGAAGCCGGCTGAAGGTCACTCCACTGCTTCTATACTGGACGACCCACAACCCGTCCGCGGTCGCACCACGAACACCGACAACCTCAGTGCCTTCGGCATGGCTCTCCGGCTCTCCGTCGGGGGAGAGACGGAAAGCGATCGACCCTTGTTTCAAGTCCTGGATCTCGGGGAACGATTCAACCGAGACCAACGCCCTCCGCAGTGTCTGCGGATGAGCCGCGGTCGATCGGGGAACTCGAATGTCCAGAACAGCTTCCCTTATGGGCGCGTCAGCGAGGTGTCGAATCTCAGCCATGCGGCGTTGGCTTCGCACTCTGGATCATGTGGTCATCTGGCAAGACCTAAGGTTCGCGTGCCGGGAACGCAGCAACGATAAAGCCCGATCCACCGTTCAGCCATGGCCGAACGCGCCTTGGCCATGTATCCCTGAGACCCGTAGGGATCGTTGAAGCACGGCACTTGGCGGCGGCGCCGTTCCCTCTGCAAGCCCAGCGGTGATCTCCCGCTACCGTAACCGGCGCGCGGAAACCTGTTCCTTGCCGGCAGGTGTGCATGTCCCTTGGCCGTGGTCCCTTGGCATGTCGACCCGCAGGGTGTCCCCTCCCCAAAGACTCGCATATCCGGGGGCTGCTCCGTATCTTGGCACGTTGTGAAAGCGTGCCGGGCTCTCCCCGGCCAGCGACGCCACGAAGGAGGTGATGACCGTGACCGAAGTCGAGATCATCCGCGACCGCGGTCCCCGCAACTACTCCCGCCGCAAGTTCATCAAGGGCGTGATCGCGGCGGGCGCGACCGTCTCCGCATCCAGCTACCTCTTCCGGGGCCCGGGCGTGTTGACCGCCGGCCAGGCCCGGGGCGGGGTCGAACGCCTCATGACGCTGAACGTCAACGGCCAGCAGCGGCGGGTGGACGTGCTCCCCTACGAGACGCTGGCCATGACCCTGCGCTACAAGCTGGGGCTGACCGGGACCAAGCTGGGGTGCGACCGCGCCGAGTGCGGAGCCTGCACCGTCCACATCGACGGAGTGACCCACTACTCCTGCTCCATGCTGACCCACCAGGTGCGCGGCCGTGAGATTCGCACCATCGAGGGGCTCGAGAGCCCTGACGGGGAGCTTCATCCGGTGCAGCAGGCGGTCATGGACGAAGGCGGCTTCCAGTGCGCCTTCTGCGCGCCGGGCTTCATCATGAGCATGGCGGCATTCGTGGAAGACACCCCGGGGGCGACGCGCCAGCAGTGCGCTCAGGCGCTCTCCGGCAACCTCTGCCGCTGCGGCGACTACAACAAGATCCTCGACTCGGCGGAGCGAGCCGTCGAGTTGATGAGCCAGCGCGCCTGACGGACGGCCTTTTAAGGAGGAGGATGAAATGGCCGAGAAGGCTATTGGACGAGACATCGCGCCCCCGGATCTGCGAGCCAAGATCACCGGGCGGGCCAGGTACGCCGAAGACTTCCGCGCGGAGGGCATGCTCTTCGCCAAGCTGCTGCTCTCCCCCATGCCCCACTGCCGGGTGCGCCGCATCGATGTGAGCGCGGCCGAGCGCATGGAGGGGGTGGTCGACATCCTGACCGCCGACGACCCGATGATGCCCGAGATCACCGGGGTCGGCGCGGAAGCGGCACTGACCATGGAGCCGCTCTACGAAGGCGAGCCCGTGCTGGCGGTGGCCGCGGTCGACGAGACCACGGCGGCGGACGCCATCGAGGCGATCCGGGTCGACTTCGAGCCCCTGCCCTTCGTGGTGGACCCGCTCGACAGCCTGCGCCCGGGCGGCCCCAACGCGCGCCGGGACGGCAACATCCAGTGGCGCGAGGGCCAGACCCGCGAGATCCGCGAGTTCAAGTGGACCGACGCGGACTTCGACGCCGCGGGCCCCGACCGCCTGCCCATGGGCGAGCCGCAGGTCGAGTGGAACGTGGGTGAAGTCGAGGACGGCTTCGCGGATGCGGACCTGGTGCTCGAGGAGACGATCCTGCACCAGTCGCTCTCGCATCATCCGATGGAGCCGCGCAGCGTCATGGCGTACTGGCAGAACGAGAAGCTCTACCTGCACGCCTCCACCCAGAGCACCGCGCGCACCCACGCCGCCCTGGCCAACCGCCTGGGCATGGACCAGTCCGATGTCGTGCTGATCGCGGAGTACTGCGGCGGCGGCTTCGGCAGCAAGATCTCCGGGGCGCCCATCAACGACGTGGCCGCGGTCCTCTCGCGCAAGACCGGACGCCCGGTGATGCTGCGCATCAATCGCTACGAGGAGACCTATATCGGCCGCGCGCGTCCCGGTTTCCAGTCCTTCGCGAAGATGGGCTTCAGGAACGACGGGCGGGTCACCGCGATCGATCTCTACATCGTGCAGGACGCCGGCTCCTACGGCAGCTCGGGCGACTTCAACACCGCCGGGACGGTGGCGTCGCTCTGCTACCAGCCCGAGCACATGCGCTTCCGGGCGGTCTCGGTGTACACCAACACCCCACCGCGCTCGGCGCAGCGGGCTCCGGGCGGCGCACAGATCGTGGCCATGCTCGAGCCCATCATGGACAAGGCCGCGCGCGAACTGGGCATCGACCGGCTCGACATCCGGCGCGTCAACGCCCCCGGGCACGACGGCTGGCTCGGCGCCAACCAGGGATCCCTCTCCAGCTCCTTCGCCCCCGAGGCCCTCGATCTGGGAGCCGAGGTGTTCGGCTGGGAGGAGAGGACACAGCTGAGCGCGACACGGCGCGGCACCAAGTCGATCGGGGTAGGCATCGGCATCAGTCCCTTCGTCGGCGGAAGCCGGGGGATGGACGGGCTGCTGGTGATCCGGCCGGACGGCAGGCTCTACATCCACCAGGGCATCGGCAACCTGGGCACGCACTCCATCGCCGACACCGGCCGCGCGGCCGCTGACGTGCTCGGCATGGACTGGAACGACTGCGAGGTGGTGTGGGGCGACACCTCCCGCAACCTCCCGTGGAGTTCCAGCCAGTCCGGCAGCCAGACCACCCATGCCCACACCCGCGCCAACCACGCCGCGGCGCTGGACGCCAAGGCGAAGCTGCAGGACATCGCGGCCGGCGTTCTGGGCGGATCGCCCGGCGCATACGACTGCGCCGACGGGCGCGTCTTCCAGACCGCCAATCCCGGCCGGGGCATGAGCTTCGCCGACGCCGCCCGGCGCGCGATCGACATGGGCGGCAGGTACAGCGGACAGGAACTGCCCGAGGACCTCAACCCCATGACCGTGGCGTCCGCGACCAACCTGGCCGGCGAAGGCCTGATGGGCGTGGCCCGCGACAACTACGGGGGCGACGGCAGCATCTGGTCGTGGGTGATGGGGTTCGCCCAGGTCGAGGTCGACGTCGAGACCGGCCAGATCGACCTGACGGAGTACACCGGCGTCACCGACTGCGGCACCGTGCTGCACCCGCGCAGCCTGGCGGCGCAGATCCACGGGGGCGCGGTCCAGGGCTTCGGCCAGGCGCGCAGCCAGAAGTGGGTCTTCGACCCGCAGTGGGGCGTCGCCTTCGCCAAGCGCCTCTACACGGCCCGCCCGCCCGGCATCCTGGACGTTCCGCTGGAGATGAAGTGGGCCGCCGTCGACGAGCCCGACCCGCAGACGCCGGTGGGCGCCAAGGGAATCGGGGAACCACCCATCGGGGCCGGGGCCGCGGCGATCGCTTCGGCGGTCGCGGACGCCCTCGGCGGCCAGTGCCTGTGCCGGACGCCGCTCACCACCGACGTGGTGCTCGCGGCGCTTACGGGCACCGAGCAGCCGTACCGTCCCCTCGAAACGCACGTGTAACCGGAGGCTCCGACCATGGCCGTCATTCGCGACATGATCCCGCCGTGCGAGCTCTTCCAGCCGGCGAGCATCGGCGACGCACTCAACCTGCTGGACCAGTACGGGGAAGACTCCTGGGTGCTGGCCGGCGGACTGGACAGCTTCGACTGGTTCAAGGACCGCATCAAGCGGCCCGAGGCCATCGTCGACCTCGGGGGCATCGAGGAACTCAGGGGCATACAGGCCGACGGCGACGGGCTCGTCATCGGGCCGATGACCTCCCTGACCGAGGTGGCGACCCACCCCGACGTGGTCGGCCGCTTCGGGCTCCTCGCCCAGGCCGCGGCGGAGGTGGCCACCCCGCAGATCCGCAACCAGGGCACCCTCGGCGGCAACCTCGCCCAGGACACCCGCTGCTGGTACTACCGGGGCGGATGGCCCTGCTACCGGGCGGGCGGAAACATCTGTTACGCCTCCGCCCCCAAGGCGATGAACGCTGAGCACTGCGTCTTCGGCGCGAGCCGCTGCGTGGCGATCAATCCCTCGGACACCGCACCCGCCACGATCGCGCTGGACGCTCAGATGGTGGTCACCAACGCCTCCGGCGAGACCGTGTACGACGCCGAGGACTTCTTCATCGGCCCCGGCATCGACATCGAGCGCATGACCGTCATGGAGCCGGGAGATCTCCTCACCGCCATCCGCATCCCCGGCACCTGGGCGGGCGCCGACTTCTACTTCGAGAAGATCCGCGATCGCCAGTCGTGGGATTTCTCGCTCGTGACCGTGGCCTCGGCGATCCGCGCTTCCGGCGGCACCATCGAGGACGCGCGCATCTCCGTCAACGGGGTCGCACCCTACCCGATGCGGCTTGACGAGGCCGAGCGGGCCGTCATCGGCCAGGCGGCGAGCGACGACACCGGCATCGCGGCCGGCGACATCGCCATCCGCCGCGCGCAGCCGCTGCGCCACAACGCGTACAAGCTCCCGCTCATGAAGAATCTGGTGCGGCGGGCCGTGCGCGCGGAGGTGTAGAGGTGGAGCTCTGGCGCAGGGCCGCCAATCCTTGGAATCAGGAGGTCCTCATCGGGATCTCCTTCGACCTGATGTGGGCCGCGCTGATCGCGGGCATCGTCTTCGTGACCGGGCACGCCCTCTGGGTCCGCAGCCTGGCGACGGCCAACGGCCACGGCGATGACGCCCCGGCTCCCCCGGGGCTGCCGATGCGCATCCTGCGCCACACCTTCTCCGCGCGGGCGTTCCACTGGCTCATGGCGATCTCCATGTTCGCGCTGCTCATCACCGCGTTCTTCCCGTGGGCGGGCATCCAGTTTCCGTGGGTGACCATCCACTGGCTGGCCGGGGTGCTGCTGATCCTGACGGTGATCTACCACATCATCCACTCCACCTTCTGGCAGGACTTCTGGTCGATGTGGGTGGGCAGGGACGATGTCGAGACCGCCAAGCGCGAGGTGAAGCGCTTCTTCGGCAAGGAGCAGCCCGAGGGCCCGAAGGCGGCCAAGTACCCGCTGGACCACAAGATGTACCACCACGCCATCGTGGTCGTGACCTTCGCCGCCGTGGTGACGGGCGTGCTGATGATGTTCCGGGTCGACACCTGGTTCTGGGAGCGCAACCCCTACATCCTCTCCGACGCCATGTGGGGCGTGGTCTACGTGGTGCACGGGCTGAGCGGGGTCGCGCTGATCTCGCTGGTCATCGCGCACATCTACTTCGCGATCCGGCCCGACAAGTGGTGGATCACGATGTCGATGTTCAACGGCTTCGTGAACCGGAAGGACTACCTCGAGCACCACGACCCCGAGCGCTGGGCGGGAGACGGCCCGCAGGGGCAGCTCCCGGAACAGACTTGACCCGGAGCGAGTTGCGCGCCCGCATCGAGGCGATCGAGGAAAGCTACGAGTTCTTCCTGGCCTACGCGGCCCAGGGAGCTTCCGGCGCCGGCCCGGGTGCTTCCACCGGCCAGGTGCGGCAGTTCCTGGCCAGGACCGAGGAAGCCCTCGAGGGACTGGGCGGGGGGGTTGCCGAACTGGCGGAAGCGGCGGGGCTGACCCCGGCTTCGGCGTATCGCGGGATGGCCGAGGTGCTGGGCCGCGATGCCGAGAGCACCCTGGCGGCCGTGCAACTCGTCTCTGCCCAGAAGTGGGTCAGCTCCCAGCTGATCGACAACCTGAACGCCTCCATCCACTTCCGGGCACTTCTCACCGACCTCTTTCTGATCGACGAGATCCTCGATATCCAGGACGCCGCCCGGGGAGGCAACGACCCTTGAGAATACGATACAGCCCTGCCCTGTTGGGCCTGATCGCGCTCGCGTGCGGCGGCGGTGCCGCCCCCATGCCTCCGGTGGCCACCGACCCACCCGGGCCGGAGCGGCCTGCGCCGGTCCTGGATGCCGACGCCCCCGCGCCCCCGGCGCCTCCCGTGCAAGCGGAGGCTCCCGCGCCGCCCCCGGTGCCCGAGGTCGCAGGCCTCGACACCGTGCGCGCAGGACGCTTCGACAACGGGCGCATGTGGACCTTCGAGAACCCGCCCTCCGACTACCTGCGCCAGGCGTACGGCATGGACGCGGACTCGGTCTGGTTCCGCCGCGCCCGGCTGGGGGCGTTGCGCATCCCCGGCTGCTCGGCCTCCTTCGTGTCCGGCGACGGGCTGGTGCTCACCAACCACCACTGCGCGCGCGAGCACATCTCCGCGGTGTCCCGCGAGGGAGAGAGCCTGCTGGACGACGGCTTCTACGCGCAGAGCCTCGACGAAGAGCGGGCGATCGAGGAATTCGAGGCCGACCGGCTCATCGCCATACGCGACGTGACGGCGGAGATGGACGCCGCCCTGGAGGGCATCAACGAACCCCAGGCCCGCTCGCAGGCGCGCGAGTCGGCCGAGGAGGAGATCGCGGCCCGCATCTCCGGGGAGTTCGGGGGCGAGGACGCCGGCTTCGAGGTCGAGATGGTCTCGCTCTACAACGGCGGGCGCACCTCGGCCTACATCTTCCGGCGTTATACCGACGTGCGCATGGTGATGGCGCCCGAACTCTCGGTCGGCTACTTCGGCGGGGACCCCGACAACTTCACCTACCCGCGCTACGCCCTCGACTTCAGCTTCCTGCGCGTCTACGAGGACGGCGATCCGCTCGACACCAGCGAGAACTTCTTCCGCTGGAGCGAAACCGGTGTGGAGAGCGGCGATGCCGTGTTCATGATCGGCAACCCCGGCTCGACCAGCCGCATCCAGACCGTCGCGGAGCTCGAATTCCGTCGCGACGTCTCCGACAAGGGGCTGCTGGCCTTCGTCAACAACCGCATCGACGCGCTTGAGGCCTTCTACGACATGGATCCGGAGGCGGGCGAGGCGATGGACCTGCGCAACACCATCTTCTCGCTGATCAACACGCAGGAGGCCTACGGGGGAATCCTGCGCGGGCTGCACGACCCGGTCATCCTGGCGAAGCGCCGCGATCAGGAGCGGGCGTTCCAGGAAGCGCTGGACGCCGATCCCGAGCTGGCGGAGGAGTACGGGGGGCTGATCGCGCAGATGGCCGGGCTGCAGGACCGGAAGGCCGAGGTGGCCGGTGGCTTCGGATCGTTCCTGGCCTTCGCCAGCGCCGACTACGAGAGCGCGGTGCTGTCACGCGCCCTCTTCGCGTTCCAGTACGCCAACGCATCGCGCGCGGGAGCACCCGCCGAGGCACTCGAGGGCGTGATGGAATCGCTGAGGGAGGTGCCGGATCAGCCGCGGGCGCTGCAGGAGCTTCTGCTGGCCGCCCGCCTGCGCGACATCGAAGCGAGCTACGGGGCCGATTCCCAGTTGGCAAGCAGCGTGCTCGGCGGACGGAGCCCGGAGGATATCGCCGCCACGGTGGTGGCCGAGAGCGTGCTGTCGGACTCGGCCGGGGCAGTCGAGGCCGTCCCGGGCGGCGGCGTGGGAATGAGCGACGCGGCAATGCAGCTGTTCGGCGCTCTCATCTCCGGCATCGGCCCCTTCCAGCAGGCGCTCGGGCCCATCTCCGCCGAGGAGGAGCAGATCGCGGCGGCGCTGGGGCGGGCGCGCTTCGAGATCTACGGGACCGATGTCCCGCCCGACGCCACCTTCTCGCTCCGCATCTCCGACGGCGTGGTGTCCGAGTACGAGTACAACGGCACCTTCGCCCCCGTGGTGACCACCTTCTACGGCCTCTACGACCGGCACTACTCCCACGTCTCGGGGGGGACCGGGGACGGGGAGTGGGACCTGCCCGAACGTTGGCTCGACCCGCCGGGCGACCCCGACCTGTCCACGCCGATGAACTTCGTGTCCACCAACGACATCATCGGCGGGAACTCGGGCTCGCCGCTCGTCAACGCGGACCTGGAGCTGGTGGGGCTGGCCTTCGACAGCAACGCCGAGGGGCTCTCGGGCGAGTACATCTTCCTGACGGACCGCGCGCGCGCCGTTTCGGTGGACGTGCGCGGCATCCTGGAAGCGCTCGAGGAGGTCTACCTGGCGGAGCGCATCGTGGAGGAGCTGCGCAGCGGGGGGTGACCGGGGGGGAAACGGTTTCTCCGGCGAGTCCATCGGCGGCCGCGCGCAGTTGCGGGCCGGTCGTCGTGGCCGCTTGATCCCGCCTGGGACACAGCGCCGCCGCCGAGCGCTGAAGCGTCCGTCAGGGACGCGTCGAAGTCCCTGCAGGAGATGTAGGGACGCGCTTGCACGGTATGGGGCATTTTCCTGTCGTCGCAGCGATACCGGGTTCGATCATAACCGTCTACCGGGGACAGGAAGTAGGTCACGCCGTGTTGAAGTGGACGGAAGACGACTTCTCCGTATTCGTCACTGACCTGCCTGTCCAGAACCGTGACGGCGTCCGACGCGAACAACGTCACCGTGATTCCAGGAAACGAGATTACCTCTTCTCCGGTTCTCGGCGGCCACCGATGGACTTTTGCGGCCAGTATGGGAACCTGCCTCGCGGACATTTCCAGCCTCACGGTATCCTGCCACACCGTGGTCACGCTCGCAATGTCGAAGATCACGTGGTGCCAGAACGTCGTGGGTATCACGTCTCGCTGGTCGCGCGGGTGATTCTCCTCGACCACGTTGATCAGGTATTCCCGGTCTCCCCTTACGTTCTCGAAGACGAACCTGCCGTATTCGTCGGTCAATACGGTGTCGGAGCCCATCGCCACGGCGAGCTGATGACACGGCCGGTCGCAGGGTATGCCCTGCCGGTACAGCAGCGCCATGTAGGCGAACATGTCCCTCTGGAAGCCCTGTCCGGGTGGCGGGTTCGGTTCCTGGGCGACGAGGATGATGCCGACCACGGTACCGGGGCGGGGCACCAGGACCTGGAAGCTCTGATCGGCGGGCAGGCCGTCGGGGTCGCTGGCGGTGACGCTGATCGTGGCCGTCCCCGGAGAGACGCCCACGACCGTCGCCTCGCTGCCGGACATGGACACCTCGGCGACGCCGTCATCCGAGGTGGTGGCCGCGTAGGTGAGTTCGTCTCCGTCGGGGTCGTCGAAGAAGGGTGCTGCGTCGACCGCGGCCGTATCGCCCGGCGGCGTGGTCAGATCCTGCATTGCGCCGATGGCCATGGGGGGGCGGTTGGGAACCGTCACCTCCACCTGCTGCATCGCGGACTCTCCGTCCGGATCCGAGGCCGTCACTGTCATGGAGGCCGTGCCGCGGGAAACGCCGACGATGGTCACGACGCTCCCGGTAACGCCGACGGAGATCACTTCAGGGTCGGAGGCGGCTACCGTATACGTGAGTGCATCGCCATCGGGATCGCCGAAATAGGAGGCCAGGTCCAGGGTGACGGTCTCGCCCATGGCGACCGATTGCGCAGGGATGGAGTCTTCCGCGACGGGCGCCCGGTTGGGAACCGTCACAGCAGCCTGCTGCGTGGCGGACAGCCCACCGGGATCAGCGGCGGTTATGGTAATGGAGGCCGTTCCCTGGGCGACACCGACCATGGTCACCATGCTGCCCGAGACGCTCACGGAGATCACCCCCGGGTCGGAGGGGTTTGCCGTGTGCGTGAGGATGTCCCCATCGGGATCGCTGAAGTATGAGGACACCTCCAGGGTGACGGTCTCGCCAACAACGACCGACTGCGCAGGGATCGAACCCGACGCCTCCGGCGCCCGGTTGGGTGGAGGAGCGGGTTCCGTTGCCGCCTCGCCGCAGGCCAGCGACAGAAGAGCGCTCAGGATGAGCAGCCTTCGCCTGTCGGGTCGTCCCATTCTACAGCCCCGTCCGCAGATACCCCCGGACAGCCGACACCGCGCGCTCCACGTCCGTGTGCGAGTTGTAGAAGTGGGGCGAGAGGCGCACGCCGGTGCGGTCGCTGCCCCCGCGCGCGGCGGCCACGATGCCGTCATTCTCCAGGGCGGCCACCACGGCCCCCGGTGACAGCTCGCCCGGGCGGAAGGTGACCACGGCCGCGCGGCGCGAGGGCTCCTGCGAGGTCCACATGTGCACGCCGTCCAGCGCGGAGAGCTCCTCGACCAGCGCGGTCGCGAGTTCGCGGCTGCGGGCCTCCACCTCGGCCATCGTGATCGCCTGCAGGAACTCGATCTGCGCACCGAAGGCGCGGATGGCGGGCTCGTCGCGCTGACCCAGGCCCTCGTGGGTGCGGGCCAGCCCCCGCGACCCGCTGTAGGCGCTGTACATGGTGGGCCAGAAGCGGTCGTGGACGCGGGCGTTGACGTACAGCACCCCTGTCTCCTTGGGACCGCAGGGCCACTTGTGCGCGCTTCCGGTATAGAAGTCGGGCCGGACCTCGGAGAGGTCGATGTCGAAGAGGCCGAACGACTGGGCCCCGTCGACGACCGAGAAAACGCCGTGTTCCCGCGCCAGGGCGCACAGTTCGCGCGCCGGGAAGAGGTCGCCGGCGGTGTTGGTCAGGTGGGTGAACGAGATCACCCGGGTGCTCGGCGTGATCGCCTCGCGGAACGCCTGCACGTAGTAGTCGGCCCCGGGATGCGGGCTCGCCGGCTCGATCTCGCGCACCGTGTAGCCGAAGCGCTGGCCCTTGGCCTTCCAGGCGAGGTTGTTGCTGGGGTGGTTGTCGCGCACGATCACGACTTCGTCGCCCTGGCCCAGCTGGAGGCCGGTCGACACCCAGTTGTTGGCCTCGCTGGTGTTGCGGGTGATGAGGATCTCCTCGGGGGTGACGCCCAGGAATTCGGCCAGGCGGTCGCGGGTCGGCTCCTTGACGCCGTGCATCTCCCCGCGGAAGCTGGGCACCGGCTCGCGGTCCATGCGTTCGGTGTAGTCGTAGACCGCCTGCAGCGTGCTCGCGGGCGACGGGCACAGGTTGGCCGCGTTCATGACCGACAGTTCGGGCGGCATCAGGAACCGGGCGCGCACCTCGTCCCAGTCGACTGCACGGCCCGCGCGGGTGCGACCGACGAGCGGCCCGGAAGGCGTCCGGCGCGCCAGACTCTCGAGCGCGGGGTGCCCGAGGAGCGCCGCCGATCCTCCGGCGGCGAAGAGGCGGGCGAAATTGCGGCGGTTCATCGTTGAGGCGGGCATCGGGCTCCTCGCGGTCGTGGTGTTCGGCCGAATCCATCCGAAAAGTACGCCCGGCCCGCCCCGCGCGCGAAAACGGGCCGGAGCCCCCGGCCCCGACCCGTCCACGCCCTGTCCCGCTGACGCCCCCTACGGGATCAGCCTGTTGGCGAAGTCTCCCGCGCGGAAGATGGAGAGGTTGTCCAGCGACACGTAGTCGCGCAGCGCGGAGTTGACCTCCTCCAGCGTCAGCGCTGCGACATCCGATTCCTGGGCGGCGATGAACTCCATCGTCCGGTTCGTGAACAGGTTGTTGCTGAGCTGGCTCGCGAGCGCGCTGTCGTTGGAGCGGCCGTTCTGCTGCGCGTCCAGATATCCGCTCTTCGCCGCGTCCAGCTCCTCCTGGGTGAATCCTTCCGCGCGCGCCTTGCGCAGCTCGTCGCGTAACGCTTCCACCACCCTGTCGCCGTTCTCGGGCGCGAAGATCGCGTAGGTCAGGAACAGCCCGCCATCGTCTACCGGAGGCACCGCCAGCTGCGAACCCACGCCGTAGGAGAGCCCCTCCTCCTGCCGGATCCGCGTCGCCAGCCGGGAATTCAGGAACCCGCCGCCCAGCATGTAGTCGGCCATGCGCAGCGCCGGATAGCGCGGATCGTCGTCGCGCATGCGGAAGGTGGTGACGGCCACCATCCAAGCGTTCGCCTTGTCCGGGGTCTCGATGTCGACGCTGACGGTCTCCGTCTCCACATGGGGATCCGCGACGCGCTCGTAGGGCTCGGGCGCCTCCCAGTCGCCGAACACCTCCTCCAGCACGGCGAGCGTTTCGTCGGGATCGAAGTCCCCGACCACGCCGATGGTGCCGCCCTCGGCTCCGTAGAACGCGGACCAGAACGCCCTCGCCTCATCGACCGTCGCCGCGTTCAGGCGCTCGATGTTCTCCTCGAAGGTGGTCGAGTAGCGCGGATGGTCCGCGGGATACTGGTTCAGGTGCCGGTTGAAGGCCTGGAAGACCAGTGCCTGCGGCTCCGACTGCTGCTGTTCGATCGCCGCCAGCCTCTCTTCGCGCAGCAGGTCGAACTCGTCGGGATCGAAGGCGGGCTCGCGGAGCACCTCGCCGGCCAGCCGGAGCACGGCCGAGAGGTTCTCGCGGACGGTTGTGAAGGACCCGCTGGCGGACAGCGCCGACCCGCTGACGCCGCCCTGCGCCCTGAGGCGATCCAGCTCGTCGCTGATCTCCTGGCGCGAGCGCCGGGTCGTGCCGCGCATCAGCATCGAGCCCGCCAGCGATCCGGCCGTGGCCCGCCCCATGAGCGCGGCCTCGGTGCCGTGCCGGAAGGAGAACTGCACGTTGACGGCGTCGCCGCGGTTCTCCTTCGGCATGAGCGCGACCTCCACGCCGTTGGAGAGCGTTGTGGTCACCGTGCGCTCGTCGATGTTGGCGGGCGTCGGGTCGAAGGCCTCGCCCTCGGCCACCGCCTCGCGGCCCGTGTAGTTGGCGACCAGCGCGGCCACGTCCGGCGCCGCGGGGATCTCGGCGCGCGCCGGGGTCTCCTCCGTCGGATAGTAGTAGCCGACGGTGCGGTTGGAGGGCTTCAGGTAGGCCTGCGCCACCTGATGCACGGCGGTCGGCGTAACCTGCTCCAGGCGGTCGCGGTGCAGGAAGAAGAGGCGCCAGTCGCCCATCGAGGCCCATTCGCTCAACTGGAGCGCGATGCCCTGGGGGTTGTTGAAGGCGAGCTCGATGCTCGACAGGTATTCGGTCCTGGCGCGCTCGACTTCCTCCTCGGTGGGGGGCGCCTCGACCATCTCGTCGAACGTGGCGAGCAGCGCCGCCGCGGCCTCCTCCAGGGAGTCCTCCTGGCGAACCTGCGCGGCCGCCAGCATCACGCCCGGCTGGTTGAGCTGGAAGTTGAACGAGAACGCGCTCGCAGCCAGCCCGGGCTCCACCAGATTCGTGTACAGGCGTCCGGCCGGCTCGGTCGCGAGGATGTGGGTGAGCACGTCCACCGCCGCGAACTGTTCATGGGAGCCCGGTGGGACGTGGTGGGCCGCCATCACCAGCTGCACGTCCCCGACGCGCCTGAGAGTCACGGTCCTCTCACCGTCCTGGTCGGGCTCGGCGGTGTAGGTGTCGAACAGCCGGTTCGCCCCGGTGCGGTCGGGCCGCGGGATGGCGCCGAACTCCTCGGCCACCAATCCGATGGCGTACTCCGGCTCGAAGCGTCCCGCGATCACCACGAGCGCGTTGTCGGGCTGGTAGTACTTGCGGTAGAAGGCCTGCAGCCGCTCTATGGGCACGTTCTCCACGTCCGCGCGCGCGCCAATGGTGGAGTTGCCGTAGTTGTGCCAGTCGTACGCGGCCGACATCACGCGCTTCATCAACACGGAAAGGGGCTGGTTCTCGCCCGACTCCCACTCGTTGCGCACCACGGTCATCTCGGACTCGAGGTCCTCCGCCGCGATGAACGAGTTGACCATGCGGTCGGCCTCCAGGTCGATCGCCCAGGCCAGGTTGTCCTCCGAGGCCGGGAAGGTCTCGAAGTAGTTGGTGCGGTCGAACCAGGTGGTGCCGTTGGGGAACGCTCCGCGCTCGGTCAGCTCGTCGGGGATGTTCGGGTGATCGGGCGTCCCCTTGAAGACCAGATGCTCGAGCAGGTGCGCCATCCCGGTCTCGCCGTACCCTTCGTGCCGCGATCCGACCATGTAGGTCACGTTGACCGTGATCTGCTGCTTGCTCTGGTCCGGGAACAGGAGAAACCGCAGGCCGTTGTCCAACCGGTACTCGGTGATTCCCTCCACGGATGCGACCTCCGTGACGCCCTCCGGCAGCTCCTGCGCCGCCATGGTCTGGACTGCCGCGCCCCACAGGGCAAGGGTGGCGGCCCATCGGGGAACACGCTTCGTCTTCAGCTTCATCAGTCTCTTCTCCGGAAGTGGCGTGGGACAGACATGTCACTACGCAGGAGGCGGCATGCCGGTTTTCCCCGGCGGCGGGTAGAGCGTCCGGCGGCAACCTCGCGGATCAGCGCTTCAGCAATCCCTGCACGCGGGTTTCGCGGACAAGCCCGAGGAACTCGCGCCGGTAGCCTTCTTCGTCGTCGCCGAGGGATGCCCGCGCCAGCTCCAGCACATCGCCGAGCGAAAAGTCGCCAACGTGCTCCGATCCACGCAACAGCATGCCGAAGGCGGCCACCGACGCGGCGAAGCGCACGTCGCCCGACCCATCGCCGCCCCTGTCGACGAGCGCCTGCTGCACGAGAACGCTCCTTGAATCGTCGGGCCGCTTGTAGCGAAGCTGCACGAACCCGAGTTCCCCGGATGCCGCCCGGCGCGTGACGTCCGCCGGGTCGCGATAGCGCAGCGGCGGCACCTCCGGCACATCGGTGCCCTCGACGCCCACCGGCACGATCTCGTAGAGGGCGGTCACGGTATGGCCGGCACCCAGTTCGCCGGCGTCTTTCCGGTCGTCCGCGAAATCCTCGGGCCTCAGCGCGCGGTTCTCGTAGCCGATGAGCCGGTAGGCCCGCACCTCCCGGGGATTGAACTCGACCTGCACCTTCACGTCCTTCGCGATCGTGAACAGCGTGCCGGCGAATTCGCTCACCAGCACCTTGGCCGCCTCCCGTTCGCTGTCGATGTAGGCGTAGCTGCCGTTTCCGTGGTTGGCCAACTGCTCCATCTTCGAGTCCTGCAGGTTGCCGGTGCCGAAGCCGAGCACGGAGAGGAAGACGCCCGATTCGCGTTCCTTTTCGATGAGGCGGATCATCTCGGCATCGCTCGAGGGCCCCACGTTGAAGTCGCCGTCGCTGGCGAGGACCACCCGGTTGTTCGCCTCTTCGCCGAAGTTCTCGCGCGCCACCTCGTAGGCCAGCCGGAGGCCGGCGCCTCCCGCCGTGGAGCCGCCCGCCTCGAGCCTGTCGATCGCGAACAGGATCTCGCTCTTGTCCCTGCCCGACGTGGGAGGGAGCGCGAGGCCGGCATGGCCGGCGTAGACCACGATCGCGACCCGGTCCTGGGGCCTCATCTGCGCGACCAGCAGGCGCAGGGACGACTTGAGGAGGGGCAGCTTGTCGGGCGGCTGCATCGATCCGGACACGTCGATCAGGAAGACCAGGTTGCTTGCGGGCAGGTCGGCGGAAGCGATGTCGCGGCCGCGGATGCCGATGCGCACCAGCCTGTGCGCGGGCTGCCACGGCGCGGTGCCGACTTCGGTGGTGATGGAGAAGGGATGGGCGCCCCGGGGCGCCGGATCGTCGTAGGTGAAGTAGTTGACCAGCTCCTCGATGCGGATGGCGTCGACGGGGGGACGCATCCCCCGGCTGATGAAACGGCGCATGTTGGAGTAGGACGCCCGGTCGACATCGATCGCGAAGGTGGACAGCGGGTTGCCGTCAACGCCGAGGAAGCCGGATTCCTCGATATGGGCGTAGGACTCGGTGTTGAAATCGGGCCGGGGACGGGCGACGCCGCCGCTCGACACCTGTGGGCGCGCGGCCTCGGACACCCGTCTCGCCGCGTCAATCCGGTCCACTGCCACCACCTGCGGCCGGCCTGCGGGAGCGGGAGGAGCGGGCGGCCCGTACTGTGCCCTCAGTACCGCCTCCTCCATCACCCTGTCGCTGCCCGGGACAAGGGCCAGATCGACCCGCGTGGCCGCGCCCGACAATCGGACGGCGCGCTCGAGGCCCTGGTATCCCGGCATCTCCACGCGCACCCGGACCTCGCGCCCGTCCCAGCCGTCGCCCGGAAGGATGAAGCTGTACTCGCCCCCGTCGCCGGAGAGGACGGAGGTCGTCTGGCCGGAGATGAACACGCGGGCGCCGGTCAGGGGGTCGCCGGTCACGGCGTCGGTGACCCGGCCCGACACGGTCGCGCGCGCGAGTGTCGGAGAAGCAGGTTCGATGTCCGCTCGAGCCGGGTCGACATCCGCGGGGGCGAAGGACCAGAGGCTTGCGGCGAGAGCCCAGGCGAGGGCTGGAATGGGCATGACACCTCCCGATCCGGAAACGGCTGGCTGCGGGTTCGTCTCGTACTCTGGACCGGGCAATAGTGGTCCCCCCGGGGAGGCGTCCCACCGCGGCGGCGTTACCTTGGAGCGTGCCATCCCGTTCCCTTCCCGCCGGCAACGACCCTCGTCCATGCAACCCACGCCAGACCAGATGGCGCGTCTCGCCGCGGCCGATCCGCGCCTGGG
Organism: Longimicrobiales bacterium; assembly: GCA_965202805.1. Lineage (GTDB taxonomy): Bacteria > Gemmatimonadota > Gemmatimonadetes > Longimicrobiales > Gaopeijiaceae > BD2-11. The sequence continues at coordinate 3,458,756 of OZ241869.1, read as the reverse complement.
AGCCGCGATGGCCCGGGTCCCCGGGTTTCCGGATTTCTCAAGGACCGCCCGCCGCTTCTCCGCCTTCCACTACCTGTGCCGGTCGATCATCTACCAGCAGCTCGCCGGAGCCGCCGCAAAGACCATCTACGGGCGGGTGCGCGCCCTCACGCCCGGACGCAACTTTCCCACTGCGGCGGAGCTGCTGGCGCTGCCGGAAGAGGAGCTGAGAGGCGCGGGGCTGTCGCGCAACAAGATGCTCGCGCTCACCGATCTGGCGCGGCGGGTGGAGTCCCGCTCGCTCCGCCTGCGCGGCCTCGGGCGGCTTCCCGACGAGGCGATCGTCGAGCGGCTGACCCGGGTGCGCGGCATCGGCGTCTGGACCGCGCAGATGTTCCTCCTCTTCAAGCTGGGACGCCTGGACGTGATGCCCGCCACCGACCTCGGGGTCCGGGAGGGCCTGCGCCGGCTGGACGGACTCGAGGAGCGGCCCGCGCCGAAGGCCGTTCTCGAGCGCTCGCAGGTGTGGAAACCGCTCCGGTCGGTGGCAAGCTGGGTGCTCTGGCGCCTGACCGACACGCCGGCGCCCTGAGGGCGTGACCCGGACCGTATCGATTCCCGGGTTGCCGTCGCGGCGTGGTTCATCGGATAATCTCCAACATCCTCATCATCGACCCGGGACCGAGACCGCATGCCCGTATACCTCCAGTACTACTTCTGGCTGATCGCCGTCTCGCTGTTCTGCTTCCTCCTGGAGAGGCTCTGGCCCTGGCGCAGGAAGCAGCGGGCGCTGCGGCGCGGCATCTGGCAGGACCTCTTCTGGCTGGTGTTCAACGGGCACTACCTCGGGGTTCTGCTGGCGATGGTGACGGGCCGGCTGGTGCAGGCCTTCAACGGAATGCTGTTCGAGATGGGCGTGCCGGTGCCGGAGTCGCTGGCGCTGGTCTCGTCGCAGCCGCTCTGGCTCCAGTTCGTGGTGTTCTTCGTGGTGAAGGATTTCGTGGAGTGGAACATCCACAGGCTGCTGCACCTGACCCCGTGGCTTTGGGAGTTCCACAAGCTGCATCACAGCATCGAGGAGCTGGACTGGATCGGGAACTTCCGCTTCCACTGGGGCGAGGTGGTGGTCTACAAGACGCTCTCGTACCTGCCGCTGGTGGTGCTGGGCGTGGATGGGACCGTGATCCTGCTGATGGCCATCGTGAGCACGCTCATGCAGGACCTCAACCACTCCAACCTGCGCATCGACTGGGGGCCGCTCCGGTACCTGTTGAACTCGGCGAAGATGCACGTGTGGCACCACGACGTGGTGCAGCACGGCAGGGGCGGGCAGAACTTCGGCATCGTCCTGAGCGTGTGGGACTGGATCTTCCGCACCGCCTACTGGCCGTCGGACCAGGAGCAGCCCGAGCGGCTCGGCTTCGAGGGGATGGAGGAGACGTATCCGCGCTCGCTGGCGGCGCGGCTGGTGTACCCGTTCGTGAAGTGGCGCAAGTGAGGCCCGGACGGCGCACCCGAACCGTCCAGCGCGTGGAGCGTCCATTCCCCGGATCCCGGCATCGTCCGGCGGATCCCGGGAGCTGACGGGCGGCGCCTCCCGATGCCGCGGAAGCCCGGCGAAGGCCAGTTCTCCTTCGACTTGTGGCTGGATGATCCCGCGCCCAGGCCGCCTTCACCGGCGGAGTCGGCCGCCGCGCCCTCGCCGGGCCCACCGGCGCCCGCTCTCGATTCCGGTCCGACCCGCGACCTGAATCGACCCGGGGTCGCCCCCGGGGCCGGCCCGGAGGACCCCTCCGTCCTCGTGCGCGCGCTCGCCCGAGTCTCCGCCGACCACCCCCTCGACCGCAAGGTGATCGTGTGCCGGTCCGGCGGCGAAGGACGCGAGCTCCTGCGCCAGCTCGCGGTGCGCACGGGTTCCTGGGTGGGCTTCGAGGCGACCACCCCCCGCAGGCTGGCGATCGCCGTGGCCGGGCCCCGACTGGCCGCCCGGGGCATGCGACTGACCGACGCCTTCGACGAAGAGGCGCTCCTCGACGAAGCCATCGACGAGGTGCTGCTGCAGGGCGACGAGGACGAGCACGCCCGCCTGGCGCGCGGCGTGGGGATGCGCCGTGCCCTCGCGCACGCGGTGAAGTCCCTGCGGCTGGCCGGGGTGGGAACCCGCCGGCTGCGCGACGCGCCGCTCGCGGACGCCGGCAAGACCCGGGTACTGGCCGGCATCCTGCGCGGCTATGAGGCTCGTCTGCGGGCTCGGTCGCTGACCGACACGGCGGGGGTCTATCGGGCGGCGATCGGGGTGCTTGGCGGCCGGTCGCGCATGCCGTCGGCGGCCCTCCGGGGCCGGCGGCTGTTCCTGGTACCCGGCATTGGGCGGCGGGGGCTGGCCGGCCGGTTCCTGCGGGCGCTCCAGGGTCGCGGCGCGGCGGTGCTCGAGACCGACGAGGTGGCGGGCCTGTCCGCGCCCGAGTCGCTCGTGTGGCGGGGGGTGCGCGCCGGCGCAAACCGCCTCGCCCGGCTCTACGACATCGAGCACGCCCCGGAGGGCGACGCCCCGCGCGAAGAGGGTTCGCTCGACATCTTCGTGGCGAACAGCCTCACGGCGGAACTGCGCGAGGTGCTGCGCCGTGTCGTAGAGCGGGGACTCGGATGGGATGAGGTCGAGATCGTTGCCACCGAACCGGACGCGTACGGCTCCGCGCTGCACGCCCTGGCCGAGCACCTGGAGGTGCCGGTGACCTACGCCGGAGGGCTACCTGTGGAGCGCACGCGGCCCGGGCGCGTGGCCACCGCGTACTTCCGCTGGGTCGAGGAGGGATTCGACGCCGGCGTGGTGCGAACCCTGCTCTATGCCGGCGACCTGACCGCGCCCCGGCCCAACCACTGGATCCGCGGCCCGACCCTGGCCCGGCGGCTGCGCCGCCTGCGCATCGGATGGGGGCGGGAGCGGTATCTTCGCGCCATCGGCAGGCAGCTCTCGGAGGTGGACGGCTACAAGCCGGGCAGGTACGAGACGCCCGAACAGCTGGAGCGGCGGAAAGCGCGCACCCGCGGCGAACTGCAGGCACTCGGCGATCTGCTGGCCCCCGCGCTCCGGGCCACCCCCCCGGTCTCGATCGAGTCGGACCCGGACGCCGCCCCGGTGTCGCCGTCGCAGGTGGCCCGGGGGCTGCGCCGCTTCCTGAAGCACACCTCCCCGGGGAGCTCCGTCGACGACACCGCACTGCAGCGCATGGAGCGCATTCTCGAGCGCGTCGAGGCGACCCTGACCCGCCGCACCGACTACCGGGCCGCGTCGGCGATCGTGCGCCGGCACCTGTCCTTTCCGGTGCCCGCGCCCCGGGCCGAGGGTAGCGCGCCCTGGAGCTCGACCGGCGGAGCCCTCTACCTGTGCGACGTCGAGAGCGGGGGCCGAACGGGTCGACGGGCAACCTTCATCGTGGGCCTCGACGCCCATCGCCTGAGCAGCTCGGCCACGCAGGATCCCTACCTCCTCGACGGCGACCGAAGGAGGCTCGCCGGCCCCGAACTTCCTCTATCCACCGACCGCGTCCGCGAGCGGCGGTTCCTGCTCGCGGCGCTCTTCGCGCGCCTGCGCGGCTCCGTCTGCCTCAGCTACAGCGCCTGGGACCCCTCCGAGGCACGCGCCGTGTCGCCCTCCGCCGAGCTGCTGCAGGCGTTTCGGCTCATGCGCGCCAACCCCGCGGCCACCTTCGAGGACCTGGACAAGTACGCAGGCGAGCGGGCCGGGCTGGTGCCCCGGCGGACGGGACGTCTCGATTCCACCGACGTCTGGATGGCGTCGCTGGAGCGGGAGGGACGGCTGCTGGAGGGCGAGCAGGGGGTGCGCGAAGCCTTCCCGCGCATCAGGGACGGACTGCGCGCGCGCGATGCGCTGAGGGGCGACCACATCACCGCCCATCACGGCATGATCGCGCCCCGTCCCGAGCTGGATCCGCGCCGCGATCCCGGACGCGCGGTCTCGGCGAGCGCCCTCGGCGCGATCGGCGCGTGCGCCAAGCGTTACTTCTACAGCCACGTGCTGCGCATCCGGCCTCCGGACGACCACGCCTACGACCCGGAGAGCTGGTTGGACGCGCTCAACCGCGGAAGCGTCCTGCACGAGGTCTACGAGCGCTCGCTGCTCACGGCCCGGCAGCAGGGGGTCGCGTACGACGCCCCGGAGTTCGAGCATCTGGTCAAGCGCATCCTCCGGGAGGCGATCTCGGACGCCACCCGCGAGATTCCGGCGCCGAGCGATGTCGTGCGCGCGCGCCAGGAACACGACATGGCACGCGACGTCGACTCGTTCATCGCAATGGTGCGCGAGGATGAGCCTGACTGGATCGACACCGAGCTGAGATTCGGGCTCGGGGGGGAGGAAGCGGTTCCCTTCCCCACATCCTCCGGCCCCGTGTCGGTGCGCGGCGCCATCGATCGGCTCGACCGCATTCCGGAGGGGCTCCGGGTGGTGGACTACAAGACCGGAAGCACCTACCGGTACGGCGGCAAGACCGGCACCTGGGAAGGCGGGCGGCGGCTCCAGCACGTGATCTACGCCGGGGTCGCGAGCCTGCTGCACGCCGCCGACACCGCGGTCATGGAGTACCACTTTCCGACCCGCAGGGGAGAGAACCGCAGGGTCTCCTATACCGCCCGCGACCTGGTGTCGGGACCTGAACTGGTGTCTCGGCTCCTGGACCTGGTCGCGAAGGGGCTCTTTCTGCCGACCGACACCGACAACGACTGCCGCTTCTGCGACTACCAGGCTGTGTGCCGCGTGCACGCGACCGATTTCAGCACCAATTCGCCGCTGGCGAAGTGGGTGAAGGAGCGCATCGACGACCTTCCCGAACTCGCCGGGCTGCGCGCCATCCGCAACTGGGACGAGGAGGGCGACGGCTTCCTGCACGCACTCGAAGCCCAGCTCGCCGGTCGGGGCGGGCCGGCGTGAGCCCCGTCGACCGCCCGCCCCCGGTCGACGAATCCGAGCGCCGGCGGGTGCGCACGGAGCTGCACACCAGCTTCCTGGTCGAGGCGGGGGCCGGGTCGGGCAAGACCACGCTCCTCGTCGACCGCATGGTCGCCCTGGTGGAGAGCGGGGTGGCGGAGGTGTCCCGGATCGCGGCCGTGACCTTCACGCGCAAGGCCGCCGCCGAGTTGCGCGAGCGCTTCCAGTTGAAGCTGGAGGAGCGTTTCCGGGACGAACGGCGAGAGCGGCCGGAGAGCGCGAAGGCCGGGCTGTTGCGGCGCGCCATCGACGACATCGATCGTTCGTTCCTGGGCACCATCCACGCCTTCTGCGCGCGACTGCTCCGCGAGCGTCCCATCGAAGCGGGGCTTGATCCCGGCTTCGTGGAGGCTCCGGAGCCGGAAGCGGAACTGCTCCGGGACCGCTTCTGGACCAGCTTCCTCGAGCGCATCGTCTCAGACTCCGATCCGCTCCTCGAGCAACTGGCGCAGACGGGCATCCGCGCGGACCAGCTGCACCACGCCTTCAAGGGGATGGTCGAGAACCTGGACGTCCAGTATCCCGCGCCCCCCGTGCCGCCTCCCGACGCAGCGGCCATGCGGGCGGTTCGCGGCCGCCTGAAGGACCTCTTCGACCGCGCTCTCAGGCTCATCCCCGGAACCGAGCCCGAGAAGGGCTGGGACAAGGCTCAGGGCGTCATTCGCTCCATCCGCTACACGCGCCGCTTCAAGGGATGGGATGACGCCGCGACGCTCTTCGACGCCGCCGAACGGATGTGCTCGATCAGCAACCTGACCTTCAACCGCTGGCCCCAGCCGACCCGCGAGCGCGACGGTGAGGTGCGCCGGCTGCGGGACGACTTCAGGGCCCTCGGCGCGGAGGGATGTCCCGTGCGCGGGCATCTCGACCGCTGGTTCGCGCATCGGTACTGCCTGGCCATGGAACTGGTGCGCCGGGCGGCCGACGAGTTCGCCGAGCAGCGGCTCCGGATCGGGATGCTCAGCTTCCACGACCTCCTGATGCTCACGGCCAGGCTCCTGCGCGCGCATCCCGGCGTGCGGCGCGATCTGGGCGAGCGCTACCGCTACGTGCTCATCGACGAGTTTCAGGACACCGACCCGATCCAGACCGAGCTCCTCTTCCTGCTCGCCTCCGAACCCGGCGAAGGACCCGCGGACTGGCGCACCGTCGTCCCCCGTCCCGGGGCCCTCTTCGTGGTGGGGGACCCCAAGCAGAGCATCTATCGCTTTCGCCGAGCGGACATCGTCGTCTACAACCAGGTGCGGGCCCGCTTCAAGGAGTTCGGCGATGTTCTGCTGCTCATCACCAACTTCCGCTCGCGCCAGACCCTCGCCGACATGGTGAACGAGGTCTTCGACCATCCCGACCGCTTCCCGGGCGAGGAGACCGACCGGCAGGCGCGCTTCGCGCCCATGGTTCCCCATCCGCACGATCCGGATGGTCCGGAGGGGGTGTTCCACTACCGGGTACCCGATGGCAAGGCGGAGGACACGGCACGCCTCGAGGCGGCAATGATCGCAAGCTGGATCCGGGCGCGCATCGATCGCGGCGAGCGCCGCGCGGGCGACTTCCTCGTGCTGACCCGGCAGAAGAAGCACCTGGACCTGTACGCGCGCGCGCTTGAGAGGCGCAATGTGACCATCGAGGTGTCGGGGGCGCGGGCCGGACCGGAGGAGGAGCTGCGGGAGCTGATCCTGCTGCTCCAGACCCTGATCGACCCGGGCGACCCGGTGAACGTGGTTGCGGTGCTGACCGGGCTCTTCTTCGGTCTCGATCACGAACAGCTGGCGCAGCACGCGCTCACCGGGGGTCGTTTCGAGTTCACCGCCGCACCCGGGGGCGACGATGCGCCCGACGGTGAAGTGGCACGCGCCCTTGCCACCCTTCACGAGTGGTGGAAGGAGAGCCGCGTGGAGCCCGCGGACATCGTCATCAACCGCCTGATGTCCCGGCTGGGGCTCATGCCCTACGTGGCCGGCAGCACCCTGGGGACGCTGCGCGCGGGGATTCTGGCGTACGCGCTGGACTCGGTGCGGGCCGAGGCGCTTCGGGGCGATGCGTCGCTTGCGGGCGCCGTCGATGCCCTCAAGGCGGCGCTCGAGTGGGAGGATGCGGAGGCGCCCTTCAACCCGGGACAGGGTGATGCCGTCCGGGTGATGAACCTGCACAAGGCCAAGGGGCTGGAGGCGAAGGTCGTCATTCTGGCCAATCCCGGGCAGAGTGTCTCGCGCACGCGTCGGCCGGACTCGCACGCCAGGCGGGGGGAAAAGGGGGACGCGGAGGCCTACACCACCGTTTCCACCCGCGTCGGGCGCTTCAGCTGGCGGACGCTCGCCCAGCCGCTGAACTGGCGGGAGCTACAGCAGGAAGAGGCTCGTTTCCTGCAGGCGGAGGAGCAGCGAATCCTCTACGTGGCCTGCACCCGCGCCAGGGAAGAGCTCGTCGTCGCGCGCAGAAACAGGAAGTCCTGCTGGGGCATCTTCAATGGCTGGCTCGACAGGCACGGGAGGACGGCGGCGCTGGTGGCGGATCCGCCTCCGGCGCGGGAGCGACTGGCCGGCACCGCGGCGGAGTTGCTGGAGGAGACCGAGGCGGCCGAGGCTGAACTGGCCGCGAGAGCCGAGCCGTCCTACGAGTTCGTGTCGATCACGGCGCTGGCCAAGGGGACTGATGCAGAGAGCGAGGCGGCTGACCCGCAAGCGAAGGCGGTCGCAAGACAGGGTTCCGCAGAGGAGACACCAGCCGACGTCGCTCGAACCCGCGGCTACGAGTGGGGCAGCGCGGTGCACGGGACCCTTGCCGCGGCCGCCGATGGCGCCGACGGAGAGGCGCTCCGGTTCATCGCGCGCGCTCTCCTGGTCGAGCACGAACGTCCGCTGGACGATCGGGGCGTGCCCGCCGAACTCGACGAACTCATGTCGCTGGTGGAGCGCGTGACGGGTTCGACACTCTGGGAGCGGGCCGGGCGCGCCGATCTCCGCCAACCCGAAGTGCCCTTCGCGGTCAGGCGCCCCGGCTCGGGCAACGGGGACATCCCCCGCTTGGTCGAAGGCGTCATCGACCTGGCCTTTCGCGAGGCCGACGGCTGGGTGATCGTGGACTACAAGACCGACGTGGGCGACGATCCCGACTTCCCGCGCCGCCGGCGCGCCTACCGGCGCCAGGTGGAGCTGTACGCGGAGTGCTGGGAAGAGGTCACCGGCGAGCCGGTCAAGGAGAGGGTGCTTCTGTTTACGACCATGGACGAGGAGGAACGGTGGTAGCTCCCATCCGCATCCGCTTCTTCGGCTCGGGCGACGCCTTCGGCAGCGGCGGACGTCTGCAGACCTGCCTGTGCGTGGAGTCGGACACCCGTCGCTTCCTGGTGGACTGCGGCGCCTCCGCCCTGGTGGGGCTCAGGAAGTTCGGCGTGGATCCGAACGCCATCGACACCGTGCTCGTCACCCACATGCACGGCGACCACTACGCCGGCATCCCCTGGCTGGCGCTCCAGCGGGCCGCCGCCGGGGTGAGGCGACCCCTCACGGTCCTCGGTCCGAAGGGCATTGCCGCGCGCCTGCCAGGACTCGCCGACCACCTCTTCCCCAGCGCGTCCCCGCGCCCGGACCGCTTCCGGCTCGACATTCGCGAATACGCATCGCTGCGCCCCACGATCCTGGACGAAGCCTGGCCCGGCGGGCTTACCGTCACCGGCTATCCCGTGACCCACGTCCCCGCCACCAATCCGCACGCGCTTCGCATCGAGGTGGAGGGCAAGGTCATCGTCTTCTCCGGCGACACGGCCTGGGACGATCGCCTCATCGATGCCGCGGCCGGAGCCGACATCTTCATCTGCGAGGCCTGGAGCCTGCGGCCGGTCGCGCCGGTCCACATGGACATCGAGACGCTGCGCAGGCGCCGCGCGGACCTCGACTGCGAGCGCATCATGCTCACGCACATGGGGGAAGACGTGCTGGCGGCGCTGCCCATCGAGGGCTTCGAGGCTGCGGAGGACGGGATGGTGGTCGAGGTCTGAGGGGGGCGGCGACCTCAAGCCGCGACCGGCGCAATCCACTGCGGGATCGGCGCAAATCACCATTGGAATCCCCTCAGGCGCCGTCTATGTTTGATGTTCGGATCGCCTCGCCACGCCGGAACGGAGGCTCAAGTGCCAGACCACTCCTATCGGGAGAGCACGAACGATGAGTCTTGATTCCATCCTCGGGGTTGCAACGATCGTCCTCGCCATCATTACGGCCTCTGTCGCACTGGCTGCTGCTCTTGTGCCGGGCCTGCGCGCGATGCGGCAGGAGATGGGCAAGCTCGGAGACCGCATGAGTCGGCTGGAAGAGCGAATGGCGAGGCTCGAAGGCTGGTTCGGGGGATTCCTGCAGGGGAAGCGGGAAGCGGACGTCTAGCCATCTTAAGTTATTCCGCACTGGCAGGCAGTCCGTCTTGCGATTTACTCATCGAACACGATAGCGTCTTGCGACAATCGCATCGATGAGCTAATCGTCTTACGGACAGTTGATCGAACGCCAAACCGCAAGACGCCCGCCTGGCCCGGGACCCCCATGACCATCGTCACCCTCTCCCCGCGCTTCCAGGTCGTGATCCCCAAGGATGTGCGTGAGCATCTCGACCTCGAGCCGGGCCAGAAGCTGCAGGCCATCGGATACAAGGGGCGGATCGAGCTGATCCCCATCGAACCCATCGAGGCGTCGCGCGGATTCCTGCGCGGGATCGACACGACCGTGCCGCGCGATCCGGATCGGCTGTGAACGTCGTCGACTCCTCGGCGTGGCTCGAGTACTTCGCGGACGGCCCCAACGCAGGCGAGTTCGCGGAGGCCATCGCCGACACCGAGCGCCTGCTCGTGCCCGGCATCACGCTCTTCGAAGTGTTCAAGCGCGTTCGCGTTCAGCGGGATCCCGCGGCAGCCCTGTACGCCGTGGCTCAGATGATGCGCGGCCGCGTCGTCGACCTGGACGCCGAACTGGCGGTCGCCGCGGCGGCCCTGAGCGCCGAGACCGGGCTCGCGATGGCGGACAGCGTAGTGCTGGCAACCGCCCGGGACGCGGACGCAGCGCTGTGGACTCAGGACCCGGACTTCGAGGGGATGGATGGGGTGGAGTACCGGAGGCAAGGCGGGACCGGCTCCGCGGATTGACGCGCGCTCCGCTGCCGGGACCGAAAGCTACCGGGGAGCCGGACGAGGGGACTCGGGCGAGTCGACGCGGCTGCATGGCCGGTTCATTCCAGTAGCGCATCGTCGATCGCCTCCTCCAGGAAGTCCCAGTACATGTCGATGTAGCTGCGCTCCCCCGGCCCATCCATCAGGAACGGGTTCATCAGCGTGTGCCGCAGGATGAAGATGTGATCCGCCTCCTCCCCGGGCTGGTTCGGCACGGCGACGAACGTGGCCGGATCGATGCCCAGGTCACGCAGGATCCGGCCACACTGCCCGTCATCGCCCCCCGCGCGGCGCAACGACGTGTACGACCCGATGAAGCGCGCGAACTGCACCGGCCGGGCCGCGTCCACCTTCATTCGGGCGAACACGCGGCGGGCGAAGCGGTTCATGCGCGCCAGGCTCCGGTTGCCGTTTCGGTTGACCGCCAGGCAGATCAGGTTGGAATCGGGTTCGAAGGGAACGATGAGGCGAACCCGGTCTTCCAGGCGCTCGGCGGCTTCCCTGGCCGACAGGCAGAAGTACTCGCAGGCACGGATGGTGTGACGCAGCACGCGCCCCAGGCCCCGGAAGTGGAGGGGCAGGACCTCGTGCGCCACCGCCACCGAGGCCGCCGCCGCCCCGGGCTTCGAACCCTCCAGAATGTACTGCCCCAGATTCCGCAGCTTCTGCTCGCGAGGCACCTCGCCTTCGACATCCCCCAGGTCGAAGACGTACGCGGCCTGCTGCGTGACGAAGTCGACCACCTCCCGGTTGCGGGCCACGAACGCTCCCGCCGCGTAGGGAAGGAACCCGAGCTTGTGGGGATCGATCGTTACCGAGTCGGCGTGCCTGACCGCGCTGAAGGCCTTGTAGACCAGTCGGGAAGGGAACTGATGGAAGTCCTCCCGGATCGTCTCGCGCGTGCGAAAGCCGCCGTCGGGATCCCGGAAGACGCTGGCCAGGTATCCGCCCCAGGCCGCGTCGACATGGACGAAGAAGTCGGCGCCGCGCTCGTTCCAGCGCCGCCGCGCCGCGATGATCTCGTGGATCGGATCCACCGTGCCGAACTCGGTGGTGCCCAGCACTCCGATCACGCCCAGCACCGGCGTTCGGCTGTCGAAGGCCTCGGCCAGGCACTCCTCCAGATGGTCCGGCTCCAGGCGCATGTGGTCGTCGACCGCCACCTTGACCAGCTGCGCGGTTCCCAGACCCAGCACCTTCATCCCCTTCTCCCAGGAATAATGGCCGGAAGACGCGACCAGCACCCTGGGCGGCCTCACGTCCGGATGCCTGGTGAAGAACTCCGCGATCCCGAGGGTCTCGATGCGTTCGCGCCTCACAGCCCCCCGCAGCCGCGTGAATGCCGCCGGATCCCGGCTGTGAACGGCCAACGCGACCTCGCGCCGCAACCCGATCATCTGGGCGATGGTCATGTTGAGGAGTTCCCACTTGCCGTAATCCGCCAGCTCCTTGCCGAGAGGCCCGACCGGTCCGGTGGCGAGCTCCGAGCGCAGGACCCCCTCCCGCAGCGCGACACCGTAGAACTTCACCGCGCGGAAGTTCCACAGGGCTTCGTAGTTGGCCAGCGTGCCCCCCGAAGTCAGGTGGCCCCAGGCACAGGGCTCGACGGCAGGATCGACGTTGAACCCGAACATGGCGGCGAGGTGCCTGCCGGTTTCGAGCTCATGGGTGAGCGTCACGGGAGCCGACTCCTCGCTCACGTTGTTGGGGTTGTAGAGGGTGGTTAGGATGCGCGCCACCAGGCCGGGGATCAGCAGATCCGAACTCATGTGCCCCACGTAGCGCGGGTGGAAGATGGGTACCGATCGCTTGAGTTCCGCCGACAGGCGAATCAGCGCCTCGCGGGTGCGGGCCTTCGCCTGCAGGAAATCGGGGCGGTAGCGGGCCTCGGCAGTGATCCGGTGACCATCTTCGGGGTGGAAGTTGCGACGCCAGAACGCGTGGTCGCGAACGAACTCGACGATCAGGTCCTCGAGCCAGCGGTCGTTCTCTCCCGAAGGTCCCAGAAAGAACGGTTGGAGGAAGTCGAGTTCCTCGCGAAGTCGGTTGTCGAACGGTTTGCTCATGGTTGGGTGGTGCCGATCGACCGGGTTACGGCCGGCCGGGCTGCTAGGGTGGTGAACTGGCTGACGCGGCCGGGCACAACCATCGTGTTGCCGTTGGTCTGCACGATCTGGAACCCGTGGATGACGTCGGGGCTCGTCATGCGGAACGTGACGTCGCGTCCCCGCGGCACCCGGATCTCCAGCGGCAGGAAGGCAAACATGAACGCCGCCGTGTCCCGCGGGCGGTTCGGGAAGCGCGAGATGGCCTGCTCCCCTACGGTACGGATTGCGGGCGACTCGTCAACCGGGTGCGCATCGCCGGCCGGGACGGCGCAAGGATGTGCATGAGCCTACCGCCCGCCCGCGCGGCGGAGCATCGCTGCCGCCTCTGAACTGCCGTCGAGCTCTGCGGTTTCCAGAGGCGTCCGACCGACGTAGTCACGGACCGACACATCGGCGCCGGCCTCGATCAGGACGTTCAGGATGTCCGTATTCTCCGCATTCGCCGCCCAATGCAGGGGTGTCGCACCCCTTGCGTTCCTGGCGTTCAGGTCGGCCCCGGCCTGGATGAGCGCCGTAGCGACCTCGGGGCCACGGCCAAAGGACGCCGCGAGATGCAGGGGTGTTGCGGACGTCGCCAGCTCTCGGGCGTTCACGTCCGCCCCGGCATCGATAAGGGCAAGAGCCATTTCGGGGTTCTCGTTGGCATACAGCGCCCTCAGAAGAGGCGTGTCTCCATGCCTGTTCCCGACGTCCACGTCGGATCCCGCGTCTATTAGGGCCAACGCTACTTCGGGGTTCTCGTTGTTCGCCGCAGCCAGGTGGAGCGGTGCCTCGTCACGGTCGCTCGCACGAGCGTCGAAATCCGCTCCGGCCCGCACAAGAGCCAGGACCATCTCGGGGTTCCCATTGGACCGTGCCGCGAGGGAAAGGGCTGTTGATCCTCCGGGGTTCGTGGCGTTCACGTCCACCCCGGCGCGGACGAAGGTCAGGGCTACCTCCGGATTCTCGTTGAATATCGCCGCGCCGAGCAGGTGTCGGGTTTCGGCGCGCGCGCCGGCTCTGAGAAGGACGAGAGCCACCTGGGAATTCCCGTTGTACCGCGCAGCCATGTCCAGGGGTGCCCGATGCATGGCGCTTGTGCCGAAGTAGTTGTCCATGGCGTGGATGTCGGCCCCGGCCCCGATCAGGGCCAGGGAGACCTCCGGGTACTCGCTCCACGCCGCAGCGAGATGCAGGGGAGTCAGATCGGCTGAATCCCGGGCCGACACGTCTGCCCCCGCTTGCAGGCAAGTCCTCGTATCGCCAGGAGTTGCCAGCCTGAAGAAGTCTTCAGTATTCCATCTTTCACAGTCGGCGAACTCGCAAGTCGTCAGCAGGAGAACTGTCAGCAGCAGACTGGCGGGTCGCAACATCTCTCCTTTCCCCTCCCCTAGAACCTCATCCTCACTCCCACCTGCGCCCGCCTCGTATCCCCCAGACCGCTCCTGATGGTGCCGTCGAAGTTGAAGAGCAGGGAGCCGTGGGCGGTGTCGAGGAAGTTGTCCTGGTTGGTGGCGTTGAAGACCTCGAACACGGGCTCGAGCACCATTCCGTTGCCCAGCGCGAATTCGCGGGAGACGCGGAAGTCCCAGGTGAAGAAGGCGTTGTCGCGGCGCAGGGTGTTGCGCTGGAGTACGGAGCCGTCGGCGCAGATGCGGTCCGCGGGCTCGGCGGCGCGTTCGCCGGGGCTCGCGCATTTCGCTGAGACCGGAGACGCGCTCAGGAGCCGGAACATGTGGGACGCGTTGATGTCGCCCGGGAGGGAAAAGACGAAGTAGCCGTTGACCTGGTGCCGCCGGTCGCGGTCGGACCAGCCGTACTCGGCCTCCAGGTTGCGCGGGTCCGCGTACCGGTAGGTGAACGGGTCGCGCTCGTTGTCGTCGTCGGAGCGGTCGAAGCCCAGGGTGTAGTTGAAGTCGTAGGCGAACCCGCTCGCGGCGTCCTGGCCGCGCAGCCCCAGCGTGAGGCCGTGATAGCGCGAGCGCGCGCTCGATTCGCCCACGGTCAGCGCGTTGATTCCCCCGCCCGACGGGTGCGTGCCGATCCCGAAGGGCGAGCCCAGCGCGGCGGCGTTCCGGTCCACGAAGCGGAAGAGGCCGTCGGTGCGCGCGTGCTGCCAGGAGACGCTCGCGGTCATGACCGAGCTGAGCGCGCGGGTCGCCTCCGCGCCGAACGACCAGGTGCGCGGCAGCTCCAGGTTCCGGTCGGCGACCTGGATGTCGGGCAGGAAGGGCGCGGCCGCGGACCCGTCGATCTGCTCGTCGATGGCGGGCACCGGCCCCAGCACCGCCGCATCGGCGCTGCTCCGGAAGAGGATCTGCTGGAAGGCGCCGTTGGTGGTGCGGTACTGGGCGAAGACCAGCCCGGGGATGCGCGCGTTGTACGCCCCGGCGTTGAGCCGCACGACGGTCCGCCCGCCGTCCACATCCCACGCGAGCCCGAAGCGGGGCTGGACGTTGTCGAGGTCGTCGGGGATGGTCCCGTCCGACGGGAACCGCGGGTCGCTCAGGTACGGCGCATAGAAGGTGTCCCCGGGCCGGATGAAGACGTCGGGATGCCAGGCGCCTTCCCAGCGCACCCCCAGGTTCAGCGTCAGGCGGTCGGTCGGCTTCCAGGTGTCCTGGAGGAAGAAGGCCAGCTCATGGTTGGTCATGGCCTGAAGGCCGAGCTGGTCGGCGGGCACGCCGGGGACTGTGGCAGACTGGAGGTAGAGCAGCACCGGCCCCGTCACCGAGCTCTCCGCCGGGCACGCGCCGCTGGTGCTGGCCGAACCGTCCGAGCAGGTCACGTAGCTGCTGCCGTGGGTCGCGAACCCGATGAAGCCATCCACGGAATCGAAGATGTAGCGGCTGTTGGCGAAGCCGATGAACTGCTGTTCCACGGAGGTGCGGTTGTATTCGACGCCCGCCTTGAAGAGATGCGCGCCGGACAGCCACGAGACGTTGTCGACCAATTGCACCCGGGCGTCGTACCCCGGATCGATGGGCAGGAAGAAGGGGAGGCCGATGCGGAAGCCGTCGGCGAAGTCCATGCCGATGTCGGGAAACGGACGCCCGCCCAGCCGCGCGAACTGGGGCGGCCCGGGCAGGCGCGCCCCGGGGATGAGCGGCCCCCCGTACCAGCGCGGCCGGTCCTCGCCCGCCCACTGGAAGCGGAACTCGTTGGACACCGTGTTGCCCAGCAGCGAACGCAGGCTCGCGTTGACCGCGTGCGAGTAGTCGCGCTCGATGCCGTTCGACGAGAGCCCCCACGAATCCACATCGAAGGTGCCGTTCACCTGTTCCGACCAGGTGTAGTTGTACTTGAAGGATGCCTGGTGCCGCTCGCCGGCGCTGATGTCCAGCTTCGCGATGAGCGCACGGGCGTCGTCGGTGCGCTCGATGGGGCCGAATTCATCATCGAAGAGCCCGGGCCAGCGCGACTTCAGAAAGCCGTCCAGCCTGCGCAGATTGACCTCGTTGTTGACCAGCCGCTGCTGCTGCTTGGTCTCGCTGGAGCTCTGCTGGTCGTAGGCGAGGAAGAAGAAGGCCCGGTCGCGCACGATCGGCCCGCCCACCGTGAACCCGAACTGCCCCCGGCCGAACTCCGGCTTGCCGACGCCTCGGGCCTCCGGATAGGCAGCCGAGATCGCGTCCCACTGGCCGTAGTAGTGGGCCGTGCCGGTGAAGTCGTTGGTCCCCGAGCGGGTGACGACGTTCACAAATCCACCTGCCGAGCGCCCGAACTCCGCGGTGGCACCCTGGTTCACCACCACCATCTCCTCGATGGCGTCCTGGTTGAAGGTGAAGGCGGGCCGCTGGCCGCCCCGCTGCTCGCCGAAGAAGGCGCTGTTGAAGTCGGCCCCGTCGACGATGAAGTTGTTGAAGATGCCGCGCTGACCGCTGACGTTGAGCACATCGCCATCGGGCCCCTGCGAGATGGAAACGCCGGGGGTGAGAAGGGTGAAGTCGAGGTAGTTGCGGCCGTTCGAGGGCAGGCCGTCCACGACCTCCTCCGGGAAGCGCTGGGAGTTCGTGACGTCCTCGGTGTCGAGGAGCACGTCGCGCTCGCGGGTGACGGTGATGCCCTCGAGTTCCACCGGCGCAAGCCCGAGCGAGAGCAGGAGCGTCTCGCCGACCCGCAGCACCAGTCCCTCGCGGCGGTCGATCCCGAAACCGTCGGGCGCGGTCGTGGTCACATCGTAGGTGCCGAGCGGAAGCAGCGTGCGCGCGAACGTTCCCTCGACCGTTGTCTCCACCGTGGTGCGGAACCCGGTCTCCCGGTGCTCGATGAGGACCACGGCGCCCGCCACCGGCTCGCCGGCGGGGTTACGCACCGTTCCTCGGACGACACCGGTCGTGGCCTCGGCCTGCGCGGATGCGGCGGCAGGGGTGAGCGCGACGGCAAGGGCGAGGCCGACGGCCACCAGGGTCAGCGTTGCGAGGCACGCGCGCGGGACTGTCGGGAGTGCCGTTGCAACAGGCGCGCGGACGGGCGGGCGGTGGGTCATGGGCTCCTGGGGCCTCCCGTGGGTCCTCGTGTCACGTGATTGCGCGGAAAATTGTGAGCGTGAAGGGCGCGAGATACAAGTTCCGGGACACGCGCGCCTCGCCGGGTAGGCGGGGGACGCGCTAGCTTCGGTTGCGGCTGCCGGGCGCCGGTGCGCGGCAGCCCGGTAGACCTCGAGACACGCGTGGAGGCAGCGTGCGGCTACTGATTCCTGCGTTTGCCCTGTTTCTCTGCGCCCCGGGGGCGATGCGTGCGCAGGACGCGTGTCCGACGCCATGGCAGTTGGAAGAAGTCCTGCGCATCGGATCGCTGGAAAGCGAGGACCTCGTCACCGGCGTCCTGGATCTGGCGATCGGGCCTGACAGCGCCCTCTATGTCGCTCAGGCCCTCGTACCCGCGATTACGGTCTTCTCTCTCGATGGCCAGGTCCTTCGCCGGATCGGTCGCGCGGGCCAAGGGCCGGGTGATTTCGAGTTCGCGGCCACCAATGTGGGCTGGATCGGCGACACGCTCTGGGTAGCCGATCCATACCGGGTTCAACTGTTTACCACGAACGAGTTCGTGCCCGAGGAGGTCATCCGGTTCAACCTGACCGTGCCCGAGGAAGGAGCGTTCCTGACCCCAGGTCGGGTGCTTGCGGACGGTACGCTCCTCGGCAGTCGTATCTGGACGGCCGGTTGGGGGCCCTGGCTGTCCCGGGGTGCCGACCCCGGTCTCCCCCTCCGTCGTCTGTCGCGATCCGGAGAGATCCTCGACACGATCGCCATCATCCATTGGCCGGACAACGCCCTGGAATACGAGAGTGACCGTGGACGGCGGATGTCCCAGATTCATCCGCTCCGGGACCTGCCCTCTCCTGGACTCCGCGAATACCTCACGGCGCTGCGCCCCGACGGCTCGGCAGTCATAAGGATCGACAACGTTCGAGAAGACGGTACTCCGCCGACCTTCGACATTCTCGTCATCTCGATCAACGGCGACACGATTCTGCATCGAGCGGTCGAATACGAACCGCGTGAAGTTACGTCCGCGATGGAGCGCCGCCTTGCGGACGAAGTGGCCGGATGGGTAGCCGGGGACTACAACCCGACAGGGCCCGGGTGGCTTGTGCTCAGTGAGGCGACGCGTGAACGGAGGCGCCGGGCCGTTCGCAGTGCGTTCCGGGTGCCGGAGCACCTCCCCCCGGTGAGGCAGGTGGTGGCCGGAACGGACGGGACGATCTGGTTGCTTCGGGAACTGCGTGAGGACCGCGTCGATGCATGGGACATACGCGACGCGGAGGGGAAGCTGGAGGGCACGGTAGAGATTGCGCACGGTCGGGGTTCCATCAAGCCCTGGAGCCCCCGTCTCGCCATCGGGCTCGCGAGCCGCGACGAGGTCTGGGGAACCACATACGACGAACTCGAGGTGCCGTATATTCACCGATACCGTGTAGACCGTACGTGCGAGCGTTGAGCAACCACGGCCTGGGGGGTCTGTCGAACCATCGGGCACCGCCAGTCGGCCTCGGGCTGAAATGGAGACGAATATGCGACTATTCATTACTGCGATTGCCCTGATCCTTCTTGCCCCGGCGACATCACGCGCACAGGATGCGTGCCCGACGCCCTGGCGATTGGAAGAGGTCCTCCGTATCGGCTCCCCGGAGAGCGCGGATCTCATTAGACGCATCTACGATCTCGCGATCGGACCGGATAGCGCCCTTTATGTCGGTCAGGTCATGGTGCCCGCCGTTACGGTGTTCTCCCTGGATGGCCGGGTGCTTCGCCAAGTCGGTCGCGCGGGCCAGGGGCCGGGCGACATCCAGCTCGCGGCCTTCGGCGTGGGCTGGATGGGGGACACCCTCTGGATCGCCGACCAGCACCGAATCCAGCTGTTCACGACGAACGAGCGCGTGCCGGACGAGGTTATCGAGTTCGCCCTGCCCATGCCGGAGGAAGGAACGCGCCTGACCCCGGGCCGCATGCTCGCGGACGGCACCGTACTCGCCGGGCGCCGCAGCATCACGGACTGGCGGGTCTGGGTGTCTGCACCCTCGCTCGCGCTGCGCCGCATCTCACGCTCTGGAGAGATTCTCGACACGATCGCGCGTGTCGAATGGTCGAGTGACCCCGTGGAGTATGAGGACGGCCCGGGTCGGACCTGGCTCGCGCCACATCCACTCAATGATTTTCCACCTGTCGGACTCAACGAAAACCTGACGGCGCTCACGCCCGACGGCTCTACAGTTGTACAGGTCGCCCGCGTGCGTGAAGGCAGCGTCCCGCCGACCTTCGACATTCTGGCAATGTCGATAGGCGGGGACACGCTGATGCAGCGCACGGTCGAATACGAACCGCGGGAGGTGACCCCCGCGATGGAACGCCGCCTCGCCGAAGGATTCGCTGCGGCGATAGTGGGGGACCACATAAGCCCGTCGTTGCGCCGCCCGATGAGCGAGACAATGCGCGAGCGCCAGCGCCGTGCAGTGCGCAGCGCTTTCCGGGTCCCGGAATACCATCCCCCGGTCAGACAGGTGGTGGCGGGGACGGACCGGACAATCTGGCTGCTTCGGGAACTGCGTGAGGACCAAGTCGATATATGGGAAATCTACACTTCGGATGGAACACTCGAAGGAACCGTCGAAATCGACCAGGGACGCACTCCCGCGGTGCCCTGGTTCCCTGGACTCGGCATCGCCCTCGCGAGCCGCGACGAGATCTGGGGAACCACCTTCGACGAACTCGAGGTGCCGTACATTCACCGATACCGTGTTGACCGTACGTGCGCGTCCCCGGGGATGCAGTCCACCGGGCTCCGACCCCGGGAGCTCTGGCCAGGAGAGAATCTGCTCAGGAGGGACAAGTAATGTGCAAACGCAACTTCCGGCTGGTGAGCGCACTGTTCGTGTTCCTGGCCATCGGCTGGACGCCTGGCGGCCATTCCGCGCAGCCATCAGGCAGTGAATCCGGGGCACTATCCGGGACTTACTTCGGACTACTGGACCAGTCGGTCGAACTGACCCCGGTCGCATCCGCGCGAGCTCCCTTGTCCTTCGATGGAGATATCGCGCTGCCGACCGAGGGCATCGCGTGCGTAATCGAAAGCTACGACAACCGCATTCATTGCATTCCGCGGGACGGCGGACGGACCGCGGTCTTCGGCCGGCGTGGCCAGGGCCCGGGAGAGTTCCCGAGCCAACCATCGAGCATCATCCGGGGACCGGGCGGGACGATCGGCGTCGTCGCGACCGCGAGGCGTCGCATGTCGGTGTTTGAACCGTCTGGAGATTGGGTATTCGATGTCCGGCTGCCGAGCCGTCTCCGGCCATCCGCGCCGTTCGACTCCGTGCTACCAGGCCAAGACATCAACCGGGCAGGGGAAGGATGGGAGAACCGCCATCTGGATGTCGATGTGCAGACCGGCGACATCCTCTGGGAGAAGACGTTCCCCAATGACATGGCTGCAGAGGCCGGATGCCGGATGCCGGAGGTAACGGAGGGATTCGCCTATCCGGAGGGGTTGGAAGACCCGGCCAGGCTGTCGTCCGGCGGCATGTTCTTCGGCCTCTGCGATGGGCAGATGTTCTACCTGGCCGACCGGGACGATGACTTCGGCACTGTACTGCGGTCACCATTGTACACGACCGAATATCCCTCCGCGAGCGATGTGGAACGCTACCTGGAGAACTGCGGCCCCGCATCACGGCTGGTCATGCGGGAACCGTGTCGACTGGAAGAGTTTCGCAGCACGCCCGAGGACTATGGCGTGCACTATTGGGTCGACGACCGGGACCGCCTGTGGGTGCTCACCAACCGTGACCGGGAAGAGTTTTCGCACCTCGACGTCTTCGTCGGCCCCGAGTTCGCGGGTTCCGTGCGGGTGCGCCACCGGGCGGTGGGGTTCGACGTGCTCGGCTCGACGCTGGCGGTGCTCGTCGACCGGCCGGTCGGTCCGAGGGACTCGGATGGCTACCCGGACCGTGGAATCGACTGGTACGACATCGGCGGTCTCAGGTTCGGGTCGGATCCGGCACCCGCTGGAGGAGCAACAGCCCGGTCAGCATCAGCGCGGTGAGCACGAGGAAGCCGGGCCGCTGGTTGCCCGCTGCGAGGAAGGTGGCCCAGCCGAAGAGCAGCGGACCCAGCACGGACGAGGTCCGCCCGCAGAAGGCATAGAATCCGAATATCTCCGCTTCCCTGCCCTGCGGAATCATGAGCGACAGGTAGGCACGGCTTGCCGACTGTACCACGCCCAGGCCGAGGCCGGCCACCATGGCAAGGCCGTAGAAGACTGTGGTCGACTGTACGAAATAGGCGGCGATGCCGGCAATCACCCACATGATCAGGACCCCGGTGAGGACCTTCTTCGGGCCGAGCCGGTCGGTCGGCCTGGCGAGGGTGAGGGCTCCCGCCATCGCCGAGAACTGCACCACGAGGAAGAGGATGATGGTGTCGGTCTGCTCGAACCCGAAGGTCTCGGTGGCGATGACGCCGGCCATGACGATGACCGTCAGGATGCCGTCGATGTAGAAGAAATACGAGGTGAGGAAGCGACGAATGTCGCGCAGGGCCCAGACTTCGCGCACGGTCACGAGGAAGCGCCGCGTTCCCCAGGCCGCCGCGTCGCGTACTCGCATGTCGCCGCCCCGGTCGGAGGGCAGATTGCGGAACGTGGGAATGGCGAAGAGGAGGAAAAAGCCCGACACCAGGAGCCAGACGGGCTCGATGCGGCCCGGGAAGAGCACCCGGAGGAAGACCAGCGCCAGAATCAGGCCCAGTGCCGACCCCAGGTATCCCCAGCCGAAGCCGTAGCCGGACACCGCGCCCCGCTCTTCGGGCGGGGTGATGTCAGGGAGGTAGGCGTTGTAGAAGACGAGCCCGCCCTCGAAGCCGATGTTGGCCATCACGAAGAGGAGGAAGCCGGCGAGCACCATTCCCGGGCCGACGGTCGCGATCAGCGCCACGCTGATGAGACAGACCGCCACGTAGACGGCCAGGAAGCGCTTGCGCAGCCCGCAGCGGTCCGCGATCCCGCCGAGCAGCGGTGCCGAGAGCGCCACCACCAGGGCCGAGATCGAGACCGCCGCACCCCACCACAGCTCCCCCTCGCCTCCCTCACCTCCGACCACCGTGGAGACGTAGAAGACGGGGAAGACGGCCGTCGTCATGACCGCCGGGTAGATCGAGTTGGCGAAGTCGAAGAGCACCCACGAGCGGACCTGGCGGCGGCGCGTTGCCTCCGCCTGGTCGCGCTCGGTGCGGGTGATCGCGGGCGGGCGGGATTCCGAGCCTGCCCGGCGCATCACTGCCCGCCCCCGGGCCTCCGGTAGCGCACCGGCGGCGGGGGCTCGTCCTCGAACGTGACCTTCCCGGTCTCGAGCAGGCGGAGGACTTCATTGACGGCGGCCTCCAGCTGCGGGTCGCCGCCGGCGATTACGGGCGCGGGGTCGTTGCGCACCTCGATGTCGGGCGCCACGCCTTCCGCCTCCACGGCCCACTCGCCGTTCACGTCGAAGAAGCCGCCCCGGGGGGCCACGAAACCGCCGCCGTCGATAAGGGGCGGGGTGTCCCAGGTTCCCACAAGGCCGCCCCAGGTCTTGGTGCCAACCAGCGGTCCGACGCCCTTGAAGCGGAACAGGTAGGGCAGCAGGTCGCCGCCCGACCCGGCGCGCTCGTTGATCACCATGACCTTGGGCCCGAACAGCCCGGCCATCGGCTGGGTCCACGGCTTTCGGTCGCCTGCGCGCGAGTTGAAGTAGCCTGTGAGCTCGCGGTCGAGCATGTCCACGATGTAGTCGGCCGCCGAGCCGCCACCGTTGTTGCGCTCGTCGATGACCGCCCCTTCGCGGTCCTGCTGGGCGTAGTACATGCGGTTGAAGTACTGGTATCCGCCCTGTCCGGTGTTCGGGAGCCACACGTACGCCAGCCGGCCGCCGCTCATCTCGTCGACGCGGGCCTGGTTCGCCGCCACCCAGGCCCAGCGGCGCAGGATGCCCTCGTTGGCGACGGGCTCCACGATGATGTCGCGGGTCTCATCCATGGCAGGCGAAGGTCCGACCGTCAGGATGATGGTGCGCCCGGCGGTGCCCTCCAGCAGTTCGAAGGGGTTGGTGGGCGCCCGCAGTTCGGCCCCATCCACGGCCAGGAGGTAGTCACCCTCCGACACATCCATGCCGGGGATGGACAACGGCCCCGCCGTCCCGGGCGTCCAGTCCCCGCCGTCGTAGATGCGCGTGATGCGGTAGAAGCCGCCGTCCTCCTCGAGGTCCGCGCCCAGGAGGCCGGTGCGGGGGTTGTCGAGGTCGGGGTAGTCGCCCCCGCGCACATACGAGTGCCCCACCGCGATCTCGCCCGAGAGCATGTCCAGCAGCTGGTTGAAGTCCGAGCGGTGGCGCACGTCCGGGAGCCACGCCGAGTACCAGTCCCAGACATCGTCCCACGGCGCCCCGTGCTGGTTGTCGACGTAGAGGAAGTCGCGCATGAAGCGCCACCCGTCGCGGAGCATCTGGGCGTACTCGGCGGTGGGCTCGACGCGCACCCGCATCCCGCCGAGGTCGAGGCGGCCGTCGTTTCCGCCGGGAGCGCGGGCAGTTCCCACCACCCGCCAGCTCGGGCCGGACCGGAAGAGGAGGTGCTCGCGGTCATGGGACACGGTGACCGCGGTCGCCTGCTCGACGAAGTCCTCCGCCTCCCGTTCCTCGACGGAGTACTTGAGCAGTTCCCCGCCCCCGAAGCCTCCTCCTTCCATCACGAACACGGTCCCCTCGGGCCCGGGCGCGAGTCCCGCGTAGTCTTCCAGGGGCAGTCCGGGCGCGTCGATGATCCGTTGGGCAATGCCCTCGAAATCGATCGAGACGGCGGCGGGCGCGTCCTGGCCGGAACGGGACGCACCGCCCCCGGAGCCGCTCCCGGCTTCGCCCGATCCGCCGCCGTCGCCCGAGCCACGGCCGTCGCTTCCCTCTTCTCCCTCCGCCTCTTCGTCGCTCCTCGGCAGGAAGGGCGAGGGCTCGTCCTCATCCAGGAGCGCCAGGTACAAGGCGCGCGTGATCGGCCGGTCGTAGGAGGTCATGTCGAGCCAGCCGGTGTTCAGGCCGTAGTCGGTGGAGGCCAGGAAGTAGAGGTACTTCCCGGACTCGTCCCACACCGGGGTGATCGCGTCGGACATGCCGTCGGTGAGCTGGTGGGTCTCGCCTGCCTCGGTGTCGTGCACGAAGATGGCGCGCAACTGGTTGTCGAGCCGGCGCGCGTAGGCGATCCAGCGCGAATCGGGAGACCACACCGGGTTCATGGTGCGCTGCGGGTGGGCGAAGCGGTCGGTGTCGACGTGCTCCACCTCGCCCGAGGCCACATCCAGCACCAGCACGCGGTAGTGGGTGTCGGTGAAGGCCAGCTTGTTCCCGTCCGGCGACCACTCGGGCCTGAAGTAGAACGACGGCTCCGCGATCTCGATGCGGCGCGGATTCGCCCCGTCCTGCTCGGCGATCACGAGCGCGTACTCGTCGGCCGCGTCGTTGAACCAGGCGATGCGCGACCCGTCGGGGGACCACGCCGGATGCCGGTCGGCCACTCCCGGGGTGCGTGTGAGGTTGCGCCAGGAGCCCTCCTCCGCGGGCACGCTGAAGATCTCGCCGCGCCACTCGAAGAGCGCCCGCTTGCCGGTGGGGGAGAGGCGGGCGTCGCGCATCTGCGCGGACGGAACCTGCTCCCAGCGCGCCCGCGACCAGTTCATGTCGCCGGCCACGTGGATCTCAAGCGCATGCGAGCGCCCGGACGCGGGATCCAGTTCGTGCAGATACCCCGCCTGCTCGTAGACCACCACGCCGTCCCCGGCCCCGAGCGACTTCACGTCGAAGTCGGCGTGCCGCGTCATCTGGCGCTCCGCCCCCGTGCGCGGATCGTACGACCACACGTTGCTGGCCCAGTCCCGCTCGGACATGTAGTAGACCAGTCCGTCCATCCACACCGGGTCCATGTGCCGCTCGCCTTCCCAGGAGGGCGTGGTGCGCTCCCAGTCGGCGGTCGAGACGATGCCGATCGGCTGCGCCTGCCCGCCCCGGTAGTTGCGCCACTCCGGGTCCCATTGGCCGATCTCCTGGTAGGCGAGGTATTCCCCGTCCGCGGACATCCCGCCCAGGTACGCCTGCGGCAGCGCGAGCGGCTCCGGCAGACCGCCTGCCGGCGGCACCGTGTAGAACTTCCACAGCCGGGTGGGCACCGCGTCCCGGCCCGACTGGAAGAGGATCTCGCCGTCCGGCGTCCATCCCTGCACCAGGTCGGCCGCCGGATGCCAGGTGAGTCGCTGCGGCTGGCCGCCCGTAGCGGGCATCAGGTAGACGTCGGTGTTCCCCCCGTACTGTCCCGAAAAGGCGATCCACTGCCCGTCCGCGCTGAACGCAGGATCGGTCTCCGCGCCCTCGGAACTGGTGAGCCGCATGGCGTCGCCCCCGTCGCGGCCCACAAGCCACAGGTCGTTGGCGTGCACGAACACGATATGGGTCGGGCTCACGTCGGGCTGGCGCAGGAAGCGGGTGCCCTGGGCCCGGGCGGAGTCGGGGATGCCGACAGCGGCGAAGGCAGCCAACCACGCCAGCGCGTGGACGAGGGCGGGACGGGACCGGGAAGGAAAAGGACGCGACATCGGCTTGGGCTCCGTGGGGCGGGACGCGTGAAGGCGATGCTTCGGAAGCTGACGCTTGCGGGCGGAGGCGCAAGGAGGACGGGCGCCGATGCCCCGGGGGCTCATCCGTTTCCTCCCGGCACAAAGTGCCGTCGAACGGCGGCAGGCCCGCGCTTGCTCGCACGGCACTCCCGCCGTAGGCTGGCTTACAAGATTCCGTCGTTTCGCAATCCACCCTTCGGAGGGTACCCGAGATGGCATCGAACAGCCGCTCCTCCATCTCTCGCCGCACCTGGATCGCCGCTACTTCCGGGGCCGTGGCCGCAGGCCTGATCAAGACGAAGGCGGACGCCGTCAAGCTGGTCGCGCAGGAGGCCCCGACCCCGCCCGACGACCCCACCAGGGTCCCCGGCCGCTTCACCTCCGAGGTGGGGGTGCGCGCGCCCGAGGAGCGGCCGCGACGGCTCACCCGCTCGCAGACGCTCTCCAGTTCGTCCCGGACGCCGCTGCAGGAGCTGCAGGGCACCATCACGCCGGCGGACCTGCACTTCGAGCGCCATCACGCCGGCATCCCCGACATCCGCGCGGGCCGTCACGAACTGCTGGTGCACGGGATGGTCGAGCGCCCGATGGTCTTCTCGATGGCGGACCTGAAACGCTACCCGTCGGTGGCGCGCACCTACTTCCTCGAGTGCTCCGGAAACGGGGGCGGGGCGTACAATCGCGAGCACATGCCGGTCGAGATCAGCCCCCAGGCCCTGGACGGGCTGCTCAGCACCAGCGAGTGGGTGGGCGTCCCGGTCAGGACGATCCTGAACGAGGTGGGCGCCGACCCGGCCGCGACCTGGATCCTCGCCGAGGGCGCCGACGCCGCGGTCATGTCGCGCAGCGTCCCCATGGAGAAGATCATGGACGACGCCCTCCTCGCCTACGGGCAGAACGGAGAGGCCATCCGCCCCGAGCAGGGCTACCCGCTGCGCCTGCTCCTGCCCGGCTGGGAGGGCAACGCCAGCGTCAAGTGGCTCCGGCGCATCGAGGTCACCGACCGCCCGACCATGACCCGCGACGAGACCTCGCGCTACACCGACCCGCTCAAGGGCGGCCTTTCGCGCCAGTTCAGCTTCTTCATGGACGCCAAGTCCACCATCACCTTCCCCGCGTATCCCTACACGCTGCCCGACCCGGGATGGTGGGAGATCCAGGGGCTCGCGTGGACGGGACGCGGGCGTATTACACGCGTCGACATCAGCACCGACGGCGGCCGGAGCTGGACCGAAGCCGAGCTTCAGGAGCCCATCCTGCCCAAGTCGACGGTCCGCTTTCGCCATCTCTGGAACTGGGACGGCAGCGAGAGCCTGCTGATCAGCCGCGCGGTGGACGAGACCGGCTACGTGCAGCCCACCGTGCAGCAGCTGTGGGAGGCGCGCGGCGAGCGCACGGCGTACCACAACAATCAGCAGAGGGTGTGGAAGGTCGGGGCGGACGGATCGGTCACCTTCGGCCTGGGAGACCTGGTATGAGGCGCCTCGGGCTGGCAACCATGGTCCTCGCGCTCGGCTGCGCGCCCGCCGGGTCCTCGTCCGGCGCGGACGCCGCGGAAGGCGCCGAGCCACCCGAGCGCTTCGGCTTCGGGAGCGCCGCGTCCGCCGAGCGCGTCGCCATGTGGGACATCGACGTGCGGCCCGACGGAGAGGGACTGCCGCCCGGGAGCGGCACCGTCGCAGAGGGCGAACAGGTCTATCTCATGCAATGCATCGCCTGCCACGGTCCCACCGGCACCGAGGGGCCCAACGATGTCCTGGTGACGCGCGAACCGTGGGAGGAGTGGCCGGCCGGCCGCACCGTCGGCGGCTACTGGCCCTACGCCACGACCCTCTACGACTACATCGTGAAGGCGATGCCGCAGCTCACCCCCGGCACCATGACGGCGGACGAGACCTACGCGGTGATCGCGTACATCCTCTACCTGAACGACCTCGTGCCCGAGGACGCGGTGATGAACGCCGAGACTCTGCCGGCCATCGAGATGCCGTACCGGGACCGCTTCGTGCCGGATGACCGGACGGGGGGCAGCGTCATCCGGTAGGGGCAGCGTCATCCGGCAGGGGCAGCGTCATCCGGCAGGGGGCGCTCGCCCGGCAGCGCAGCCCAGGCGGCGCCTTCACGCGCCCGCCGAGGGCACCAGCAGCTTGTCGCGCAGTTGGCGGACGTCCTCGCGGATGTCCTGGATGTCGAGCCTGAGGGCGTCGATGTCGTGGCGGATGTCGTCGCGCAGCACACTCATCTCGCCGCGCATCTCGTCGCGCAACGTGTTCATGTCGCCGCGCATCTCGTCGCGAAGCACGCCGATTTCGCCGCGCAGGCGCATTTCCATCCTGGCCATGTCGCCGCGCAGGCTGACGAACAGGGTGACCTGCAGACCCATCAGCGTTACGCCGACGGCAAGAATGGCGATCAGTTCCTGGCTCAGCTTCATGCGTTCTCCTGTTTCAGGGAACTGATGGAGTTACGCAGGTGCACCAAACCCTGATCGCCGATCGAGAGAGCCAGCTCGATCCAATGCCTTGTGCGCGGCACCCAGGATACAATAGTCGCGCTCGGATGCGGGCGGCGCCATGGGAGAATGGGATGATGGGATGATGGGTCGCGGAGGCGCTCAGGGCGAAATCAGTGCAGAGTAGCCCGTCAGCTCCTTGAGGGCATAGTCGTCTCCCGCCACTTGCAACAGGTGGACCCGGTACTGCGCGCGGAAGCGGACGTGGGGCACCCGGAACTCGAGCACCGGACCGGATGCAAGGGGCCCGGCGATGATGACCTGGGTCGGAGAGGTGGCGCGGGAGCGGTACAGTTCGTAGTCCGCGGCGCGTACGGAGTCGATGGCAGGGCCTTCGACGCCGGGGATGCCGATGGGCCCTTCGATGCTGAGATGGGCGCCGAGGTCTCGGGCGCCCGGCGGCAGGATCAGAGCGACTTCGAGGTAGCCGGGCTCGAGTTCGACGGAGTATTCCTGCCCGGAGAGGAACCCGCCGACGTCGACTTCGATGCGGGCCTGTCCCGGGCCGACCGTGTGCACCCATCCTTCGGGGTCGATGGTCGCGACGGCCGGATCGCTGGTGGTCCAGGTGATGCGCGCCGGGGCGACGCGATGTCCGTTCGGGTCGTTGGCGACCGGGAGGGTCGCCTGCACCGAGTCGCCGAGGAGGAGGCGGGGTCCGCCCCAGTCGACTTCGACCACGGCGCCTCGCTGGGCGACGACGACCGACGCGGCCGCGGTTGCGCTCCCGCTGGCGGCGGTGACCTGGGCGCGGCCGTTGCCGACCGAGACGGCCGTGCCGGTCGGGTCCACCGTGACGACCGCCGAGTCGCTGGTCGACCAGGTGACGGGCGCACCCGGCATGACCTGGCCATTCTGGTCGTGGATGGTCGCCTGGAGGCGCAACGACTCCTGCAGGGCGACCAGGTTCACACCGGCGGGGACCACCACCGCGCTGGTCGCGACGGGCGGCTCCACCACGTCGTCCCCGCCACACCCCAGGGCGAGGGAGGCGGCGAGCAGAAGCATAAGGCGGTATTGGGTTCGATACCGAAAACGTAAGTGTTTTGTCGATATATATGGTTTTTGTAAGTGTTTTGTCGATCGATACCGTTTTCGTCTTGCCCCCGTCAACCGGCGATGCACGTCCAGGACCGGAAAACGGTGACTCGGCGTGCTTGGAGGAATGAACCCGCGCGCATCATACCGCCGCCGGTGCCCCGGGCGCCGCGCCCGGACGGTCGGAGGGAGCGTCGGGACGGTTGAGGGGAGCGCCCGGACGGTCGGAGGGAGCGCCCGGACGGTCGGGGGAAGCGCCCGGACGGTCGCGGGGAGCACCGGGTGGGAGAGACCGGTTGTGGGGAGAAGTGCGGGTGTCCCGCCCGAGATGGCCCCGCACCCCGCCCCGCCGCGGCCGCAGCGGGCGACCCAGGAGAGCGCGTCACCCAGGTCGTAGGTGCGGTCACGGTTTCCGAGGCGGTCGAGGGCCAGGGCCTGCACCTCGTCCAGGTCGTGCTCGCCGAACACGGCCGATATGGCCGCCTCGACCGGCAGGTCCTCCCCGACCAGCAGGCTGTCGACCACCACGACCGACCGGGGGGTGGCGCCACCTTCCACCCGTATGCGGATCGTGTCCACGTATGTGCCCGGGCCGAGGTCGCCGGGGGTGCGGCGCACCACCACCCCGCCCCCCGCCGCCCCGCGCGCCACGACCAGTTCGAGCCACGGCGACCCTCCGTGCTCGGCCGTCCAGGTGGCGGTGCGCGACCCGTACCCCCCCACCTCCACGACCAGAGTGTCCACCAGGGGCTCGGTGACCCCCGCCAGGGTGGCCGCCGCCCCACCCCGCCCCGCGACCGTCACGGTGGTCGCGGCCGCCACCCGCAGGGAGTCCACCAGCGTGGCGGGGCGCACGTACGGCCCCTCCCCCGCGACCCGGATGGTGTCCAGGTAGAGCCCGGCCGCGAGGCCGTCCACCCGCCGCGTCCACCGGACCTGGCCCGGGCCCGTCCCGGCCGAGTCGACCAGCTCCAGCCACGCGGAACCCCCGTGGGTCGCGCGCCACGCCACCTGCGCGGGCGCGGGCCCGGCGACCGCCACCTGGGCCGAGTCCGCCACCGACTCGGTCGCGCCCACCTGCACCTCCGTGTAGCGGCCCTCCGACGGGAAGGCGAGGGTGTTCACCGCCCGCACCACCAGCCGAATCGGCAACACCGCCGAACCCGCGGCCGCACCGGGCCTGCCGCCCGCAAACCCCGCTGGCGCAAGCCCGCCCGAAAACGCCGCCCGCGGCCGTGCGGACCCCGCAGCCGCGAGGCCCCCCACCCCACCCGGCCACCCCGGCCCCGCGCCCGGCCCGCCACCTTCGCGGTACACGCGATCGCCCGCAAACCCCGCCCTGGCCCCCGAGCGCCCCCCGAGCGCGCGGGATCCAGCCGCACCGGAGAACGTGCCCTCGCCGCCGAACGCCCTTCCCGAACCCGGCGCCACGCCCACCCCCGCCCCCGGGACCACCACCGTCACCGTGTCCACGTACTCCCCGGGCGCGAGGTCACCGGGGTCGATCCGCCACCCGATCGAGTCGAGGGCGCCGCCCTCCGCGCGCGTCAGCTCGATCCACCCCGCGCGGGCGCCGGCAGCGGTCCACCGGGCATCCGGCCACCCCGTGCCGTAGATGCGCACAGGCGCGCCGCCCTCCACCCGGTCGCCTTGCCGGGCGACCACCACGCGCCGCTCCACCCCCCGCGTCTCCGCCACCAGCGGCGCGGCCATCGGCAGCGCGAACGCACCCCGGCCGTGGGTCGCGGCCACCATGACGCCCGCCGCCGGCTCCACCGCCAGGTCGAACACCGCGACCATCGGCAATCCCTCGCCCAGACGGGCCCAACTCCCCCCGGCCTGCGAAGAAAACACGCCCAGGTCCGTCCCGATGTAGATCCGGGACAGCTCGGACGGGTCGAGCAGCACCGCGTTGACCGGATGGTCGGGCAGGTCGCCGGTGATGTCGGTCCAGGTCGTCCCGTAATCGCGGGTCACGAACACGTGGCCCGTGCCGAAACCCGAGAACACCGCGTACGCGGTCGCGGGGTCGTGCGGATGCACCGCGATGTCGCTCACGTAGCGCATCGGCAGCGACCCGGAGACCGTGCGCCACGACCCGCCCCCGTCCCGGGTCACCACGACGTCCGACTCCGAGGTTGCAAAATAGACCACGCGCGCGTCCGAGCGGCTGGGCGCGATCGCCGAGATCTTCCCCCCGGGGGCCTCCGCGACCAACTCCCAGCGCTCTCCGCCGTCGACCGTCCGGTACAGCCGCTCGGTGCCGAAGTAGAGCACGTCGGGGTCGAAGGGATCCATCACCAGCGGCGGAATGAAGAGCGCGTCGTCGCCGAGGTCGATGCCGTAGCCGCGGAACCGGAAGGACCCGCCGTCGTCGGAGCGCCTCGGCCCTCCGGTCCCGCCCCGCCACTGGGTCTCGGCCCACCTGCGGTCGAAGCGCGGGTCGAGCGCGGTGAACCCGCCGTCCCCGCCCATCACCTGCGGCCACGACAGATCGCCGTCCCCCTGGACGGTCCCGTTGTCCTGGGTGCCCGCCAGCACCGAGATCGCCTCCGCGCGCGGATGAATCGAGACCCCGGCGTAGAACTGGGTCAGGGAGAGGTTGGTGTTGAGGCTCTTCCAGGTGTCGCCCCGGTCCGGGCTCCGGTAGACGCCGCCGTCGTTGCCCACCAGCAGCATGTCCGGCGCGCGCGCATCCACCGTCAGGACGTGCTGGTCGACGTGGATGTCCACGCGGCCGATGGTCGAGAAGGTCTCCCCGCCGTCCACGGAGCGATAGAGCAGCACGGCCCCGAAGTACACCACGTCGGGGTCGGTGGGATGCACGGCCAGCGACTGGTTGTACCAGCACTGCCCGCAGCGGACGCCCTCGGCGGAAGCCCGGGTCCAGGAATCGCCCCCGTCGGAGCTCCGCGCCATCACCACACCCCCGGTCTCCCCGGCCGAGAGATAGAGGATCTCCGGACTGGACGGCGACTGCGCCAGTTGCGCGCGCCACGGCAGGACCCCGAGCCCGGGATCCACCTCCTGCCAGGTCAGTCCGCCGTCGCCGGACCGGTGCAGGGTGGCGTGCCCCGTCTTCTCCTCCCCCTCGGCCAGCGCCGCGAACAGCACCTCCGGGTCGCCGGCGTGCACGAGCACATCGGTGACCACGCCGTCGAGCACCTTCGTCCAGCCGGACCCCGAATCGGTCGAGAGGAACAGCCCGTCCGCGGTCGCGGCGTAGACCGTGGTCGCGTCCAGCGTGCCGGCGGTCGCCGAGTCGACCACGATGCGCGAGATGGTGGTCCCGCCCATGGGCCCGGTGAAGACGCCCTCGCCCAGCCGGGTCCAGCTCTCGCCCCCGTCGGAGGAGCGCAGGATGCCGCAGCCGTAGTAGCTGTCGGCGGAGAAGTGCTGCTCCCCGGTGCCCGCGTAGACGATGTCCGGGTCGACCGGGTCGAGCGCCAGCGCGCCCATCGCGAGCGAGCACTCCCGGTCGGTGAGCGGCCGCCAGGAGACCCCTGCGTCCTCCGTGCGCCACACCCCGCCCTGGGCCCCGCCCGCGAAGATCACGTCCACGTCCGCGGGATGGAGGACTACCGCCGATACCCGCCCCGTGGAGATGGTGTAGGACTCGATGATCTCGGGCCCGAGCGGCTCCCAGGCGTCCGAGGCCCCCACGCGCGCGGCGGCGCCGCCGGGCGGGAGGCGCAGGACCGGGCGGCGGAGGACACTCTCACGGGCAACCTGGAGGCGGGCGCCCCACCCGGGCACTCCGGGGGAGCGGCGCTGCTCGACGAAGAACTCCCAGCGTCCGCCGGGATCGTCCTGCTGGGCCGAGGCCGCCGTCGCCGAGGCCAGCAGCACCAGGACGGGCAGGATCCTCGAGAGGAGGGCGGAAAAAACCCCCGGAGGGATCCCCGGTGGGCTCACGCGGGCCCGAGAGGCGTCCGCCTTCGGAGTGCGTTCGCGGCGCCCGTCCCGGCGAGCCTGCCCTCCGCTCCGGCTTGCACGCCCGTTCCGGCGAGCATGTCGGCCGCTCCGGCAGCCGCACCCGTCACGGGGACGAGCACGTCAGCCGCTCCGGCGGGCGTGCCCGGCATCGCTCGGCGATGATCATGCCCATGGCGTTGCCCCCGCAGACGCTCTCCTGGGCGGCCGAGGCCGCGGCTTCGCGGGTGGGGCCGGCGCCCATGCGGCACACCTCCTCGCCGTCGAACACCAGGCAGACCTCGCAAGTGATGTCGGCCGGGGCCACCGACGAATACATCACGTATCCGAGGAAGATGAGGATGGCGGCAGCGATGCTCAGCGGTACGAGACGCTTCATCGGATGAGTCCTCCATTCTCGTGATGTCGGGTGTCCCGCCTCGGCGAATCGGATGTCCCGCCTCAGCGAACCGGGTGTCCCGCTTCAGTGAATCGGGCGTCACGCCTCAGGGGACCGGGGTCGCCCGCCAGAAGTCGATTCCTCCGGGCTGGTAGCGCAGCTCGACGCTCGCCACCCGCTGGAGCGCCACGAGGTCGAAGACGTCCAGCGTGCCCGGCGTCGCGCCGATGGCCTCGTTGGAGACGAAGGCGTAGCGTCCGTCCGGGCTCGTGACCACGCCGTGGGTGATGGGCCGGGTGGTCGGCAGGCGCGCGAGCTCCTCGGCCGATTCCAGCGAGATCACCGAGACGGCCTGTTCGCCCTTCAGGGTCGCAACCAGGAGCGAGCCGTCCGCCGTGATGTCCAGGTTGTAGGGCGCCGCTCCCGTGGGGAACCGCCGCCGCAGCGCCCAGTCGCCGGCATCGATCTCGAGGATCTCGTCGTTGCGGTTGCAGGCCACGTAGACCACCCGGTCGGCGAGCGCGCCCGCGCCGGGCTCGGCCCAGGTGGGCGAACACACGGCGTCCGACCCGTCCGCCATGCCCGCCATGCGCCCCATGCTGGTGTCGTCGCGCATGGAGGGCGGCCCCGCGCCCGAAGCGCCCGCGCCGAGGCCTGCTCCCGCGGCGCCCGCAGCCCCTTCCGCACCGCCCTGGCTGGCGGCCTCCGTCTCGGAGCCGCTCATGACCAACACGTGCGCGCCCATCCCCTGGTCGCGCGCATCGAGCGGGCCCTCCCGGCCCGGCGCCAGCGAGAAGCGCCGGCTCACCTCCAGGGTGGTCAGGTCGAACTCGACCAGCTGGTCGGAGTGCATGCACGCCGAGTACTGGCGTCCTCCGGAAGCGCTCACCCGGCTGCCGTGGGGCATGAGGCAGGTGGTGACGCGCGAAAGCTGGGTCATGGTGGGGGTGTAGACCACCGACAGGTCCGAGGGGACCATGTCGCCGTGCAGGTTGAAGTTGGCCACCACCAGAAACTGGCCGTTGGGGGTGATGCCCATGGTGGCCGGGAAGAGGCCCGCCTCCGCCCGCGCGACCAGGGTGTCGGCCCCGGTCGCGAACTTCCACACGTACCCGTACGGCGTGCCGTGCGCGATGGTGAGGTACCAGAACGCCCCGTCCGGCGAGACCGTGAGCCCGTGCGCCCCGTCGTTGTCGGCCGGCATGATCCCGACCGGGATCTCCTTCTCCACCTCCGCGCCGGCGCCGGGCCGGAACACCACCCGGCTCACGATGTCGGACGACTCGTTGGCCACGTAGAGCCGGTACTCCATGGGCGCCGGGGCGGCCTCCTGCGCGGCGGCCCGCGCACCGCCATGCACGAAGACCGCGGCCAGCGCCGCCCACGCGAACACCGCCCGGCGGCCGCCGAAGCCACGCCTCGCGGTCAGCCGCCCATGCTGCAGTGAGCGGCGGAAAACGTCCATGGGCCTAACCAGGATCGTCACCGAGCCGACCGCGGATGTAGCCCTCCAGGTGAGCGATGTCCTCACGAACCCGGGAGATCGCTTCAGCGTTTCCGGCGATCGCTTCAGCGTTTCCGGCGATCGCTTCAGCGTTGCGGTCGATCCGGTCTCCCAGGCGACGCTCCATCGCGCTCATCTCGGACCGGATGAACCCGTAGAAACCTGCAAGCGCCACCAGCAGCGCGATGAACTGTCCCCAGTCCTTCATCCATTCGGATCTGGGGGCTGCCCTGGCTGTATCGGAACCGATCATGCGTCATGCCTCCGGTGCGTTCCCCTTAATCTGGCGCGCAACGCCCGATACCGCCACAGAATGGGCTGGTAACGCAGCGCCCGTGAATCTCACCATTGCCGCCGGGCGAGGCCATGGTGAGACGGGACCAGGGGAGCCCGCCCCCGGAGACGGGCGGCCTCCGGGGGTTGGCACGATGTCACCGCAACTTGATCCTCCCGCGGACACCCACCGAGTGTTGCGCTCCCCCGGGCCCGCTCTCGCGCCGCGTCCCCTCGAGGCGCAGCCCGACGCCCGCGCCCAGGTCGTAACGTACGCCGCTACTCAATGCGCGCATGCCGCTCTCGCCGAGATAGAAGCCGCTGTAGGGCGTCCCCTGGAAGCCGGCGATGCCGTACGCCACCTCTCCGTCCACGTTGGCGCCCATCCCGGGGTGGTGGCCGCCCACCGCATCCGACACGCCGCGCTCCCAGAGCTGGTTCACCCCGCTCCTGTGGTCGCCGTACGACGGCGCCACCCGGATCGAGAGCCCCTGGCCGCGCACCGCCGGGTCGAACTGGAGCATGCCGCCGAAGCCCCACTCCTCGTAGCCGTCGCGCGCCGAGATCACGAACCGTCCGCGGCCCTCCGCGGTCAGCCCGAGACTCGAGTTCGTGTAGCGGAGGCCGCCTCCGACTTCCGCGCTGGCGCCGTTCACGCCGTCGCCGTTGTCGTAGCGCATTCCGCCCTCCAGAAGGAGCGCCATCTCGTGCTCAGTGTCGGTGCGGAAGCCCTGCGTCAGCTCAAGCGCGAGCTTGCCGCGCTGCATGTCGAGCGTGACCTCCTCGATCTGCTCGGTGCCGTCGACCATCACCCGCCCGTACCAGCCCTCGGCCTTTAGGCGCACGCCGCCCGCGCTCCTGGTGAGCAGCTGGTAGCTGGCGCCCCCCGCCCCCGTCAGCGTGCTGGCCGGGCTGGTGCGGAGCCCTTCACGCACGTCATCGACCTCCACGTCGCCCCGGCCGAACCCCGCCGAGCCCCACACCGAGGTGCCGCGCGCGCCGGAGAACCACGCCAGGTACGGGTGCACGCTGGTCATCGTGGTGCCGTAGGTCCCGGTCACCGGGCTGGCGCCGGTCCTGTCGGTGAAGTCGAAGCTGCCCGACGAGTACGAGCCCGCGACACCCGCCAGGAGATCCGGCCCTATGCGCGCGTCCACGCCGGCGTGGGCGCTCACCATGTTGCCCCTCCAGTCGAGGGCGCTCGCGCCGGGCTCGCCCAGGTGGTGGTACTCGCCCGCGCCCCAGCTCGCCAACTGCGTGCCCGCGGCGGACTGCTGCGGTGCGTCGGAGGCGCCGAACGGCATCGTAAAGGAGGTGCCGCCAAAGAGGGCGGCCAGCCCGGCCTGGTCGCCCTGGGCGAGGCCGAGGCTGCCGGTTCCCGGCGCGGACAGGCTCGCCGCCATCGAGGAGAGCCCGTTGGTTCCGACGCGCCGCTCCATGCCCATCCCGCTGGCCACTGCGTCGACGCGGCGGGCGATCGCCGAGACGGTGCTCGACGTCATCGCGGCCGCCACGTGCGGCAGCACGCGCGTGTTCAGCCGCCCCGCGCGCTGCACGGGATCGTCGGTCGCGGCCGAAGCGCTGGCCGACGGCGCGCCGGTGCCCGCCCGGTTGATCGCCGAGACGCGGTAATGGCGTACGCTCCCGGGCAGCAGGCCGGTGTGCGAGAAGACGGTGACCGTGGACTCGGTGTCGGACACCAGGTCGACCCAGGCTGCTCCCGTCTCCGACACCTCGATCCGGTAGCCGGTGATGGGGGCGCCGCCGTTGTAGGCGGGCGCGATCCAGAACAGGTCGATCTGCGTGGGCGTGACATCGTTGGCGGCCAGCCCGGTGGGCGCGTCCGGCACGGTCGCGTCCGTTGTCGAGCCCGCGACCCGCGACGCATTGCCCACGCCGACCCGGTTGACCGCCGAGACGCGGTAGTGGCGCGTCGAGGCCGGCGCCAGACCGCTGTGGGTGTAGACGGTGGTCGTGCTGCGGGTGTTGGCCACCAGGTCCTCCCAGCTCCTGCCCCCGTCGGCCGACACCTCGATGCGGTAGCCGGTGATGCGCGCGCCCCCGTCGTCCGAGGGCGCCTGCCACGAGAGGCCGATCTGCGAGGTGCCGGCCGCCTCCGCGTTGAGACGCCGCGGCACCCCCGGCACGGTCGCGTCGGTGGTCGCCCGCGCCGTGTTCGAGAACGGCCCGACCCCCGCGAGGTTGATCGCGGCGACCCGGTAGTGCCGCGTGGTGGCGGGCCGGAGGTTCACGTCCGAGAACGTCGTCGCCGCCGCGTTGGTGTTGCGGCGGATGATGTTCCAGGTCGCGCCCTCGTCGTCGGAGGCCTCGATGCGGTAGCCGAAGATCGAGACGCCGCCCGCGTAGCGGGGCGCGTTCCACGCCAGGTCGATGCGCGACGTGCCCACCGCCCGGGCCGTCAGCCCGGTCGGGGCCCCGGCAAGGTCCGCGTGCGTGAGGACGGCCGCCGGGAGCTCCGAGGGCGACGGCGCCCACGGCCCGGTGCCCACGCGGTTGATGGCCGCGACCTGGTACTGGTACCGGCTCACCGGCTGAAGTCCGGTGTGCGTGAACGCGGGTGTCGTCGTCCCCGTATTGGGACGGATGATGATCCACGAGTCGTCGTTGGGCCCGATCACCCGGATGGAATAACCGGTGACGCGCGCCCCGCCATCGGTCTCCGGCGCATCCCAGGCGAGGAGGACGCTGTTCGGCCCGGTCGCGCGCGCACGCACGCTCCGCGGCGGCCCGGGAGGCGCTGCGTTGG
This sequence comes from Longimicrobiales bacterium, assembly GCA_965202805.1. Lineage (GTDB taxonomy): Bacteria > Gemmatimonadota > Gemmatimonadetes > Longimicrobiales > Gaopeijiaceae > BD2-11. Next base: position 3,420,993 of record OZ241869.1, on the reverse strand, counting down.
TGGTGCCTTCGGCGACGTTCGAGGCGCGTCCCGTCCCCCGTTCGTTGACCGCGGACACGCGATAGAAGCGGGTGGTGCCGGGCTCGAGGCCGGTGTGAACGTAGGTGGTGGTCGTGCTGCCGGTGCTGGCCACGAGGATGATCCAGCCCGAGACGCCGCTCGACGACACTTCGATGCGGTAGCCGGTGATCGCGCTCCCGCCGTCGTCGACCGGGGCGGCCCAGGTGAGGAGGATCTGCTCGCTTCCCCCCACCCCGCTCGGAGCCGCCCTGAGACCCGTGGGCGCCCCCGGCACGGCCACTTCAGTGGTAGCCTGGGCAACGTCCGACCACGGGCCAGTGCCGGCCCGGCTGATCGCCGCGACGCGGTAGTGGCGGGTGCTGTTGGGCGTGAGGCCGTCGTGCCTGAAGGTCGTGGCCGTGGACCCGGTGTTGGCCTCGAGCACCAGCCACCCGTCGGTTCCCGTGCGCGACACCTCGATGCGGTAGCCGATGATCGGCGTCGAGCCCGCGGAGGAAGGGGCGCGCCACCTCAGCTCGATGGCGGACGTCCCCCGGACCAGCGCCGTCAGGGACCGGGGCGCGCCCGGAATGACTTCGTCCGTGGTGGCGCTGGCCACGTTGGAGGGGGCTCCCGCCCCGTTGAAGTTGATCGCCGACACCCTGTAGTGGCGCGTGACACCCGCGGCGAGGCCGTCGTCGCGGTATTCGGTGTCGGTGGTGCGGGTATTCCGAACCAGGTTGCCCCAGTTGTTGCCGCCGTCCGTCGACACCTCGATCAGGTACCCGGTGATTTCGCGGCCGCCATCCGAGTTCGGCTCGCCCCACTCCAGGTCGATCGCGTCGGGGCCGTCGGCCGTCGCCGTGAGGGTGCCCGGCGCGTCGGGAACCCCCGTGCGCGGCACTCCGGTGACGTTCGCCACCTCGATGTCGAAGCCGGGCGCGCGATTGCCGATCCGGTCCCGGATCGCGTTGGCGCCACGATCGTCGTAGAACACCCGAACCGCGTCCAGCGAGTCCACGGGGCTGGCCAGGATCAGGAACACCTCGCGCAGGGACAGCTCGACCCGGGATATCGCCTCGACGTGGAACGTGCCGCCCCTCCGGTAGGATACCTGGAAGTCGCTGGCCGACGGGACGACGTTCTGATTGAGATCTTCGTCGAAGACGATGACGACCTCGTCGCCGTTGACCTTCGCGGCGTCGACCTCAGGCCCCCTGGTGTCCACTTCCTGGTTGATGACATTCGACAGCAGATTCCCCCCCGGCACCACGTTCAGGGGAACCCAGACCGTCACGAAGCCTGCATAGTCCCGCGGCATCCTCAGCGTGACGTTGAAGGCCCTGCCGGCATCGCTGGACAGCGGAACGGCCTCCGCGCATCCCTCGGCTGGCTGGGGCGCGCAACTGATGTTGATGTCGGAGACCGTGAAGCCGGTCACGCTCTCCGAGAAGCGGATGGTGAGCCGGGCGGAGTCCTGTGCGGGCGCCCCGATCCAGCTCCATGAAATCGAGGTCGTGGGCTGGGCGGCGACCGCTGCAGGGGCGCTTCCCGCAACCGACGGAACCTCCTCACGCGAACCGCCCGGAGATGGCTCCTCGGCACGCACGCCCGTCGATGGAACCAGGAAGGCCCATGTGACTGCGGCGGCCAGGAGGGAACGGACGGGTACGCAAGGCTGGTTCGGAATCATCGTGTCGTCTCGGGTGCAACGCGCGGTGGAATAGTGACTTGACGAGCGTCACCCCCCGCCCGGATGCTCCGGACGAGGGGTGAGCCGTCCTGCGACCATCAGCCCGGCTGGTGGCGAGTCAGCCAGGCCGATGGTGTTGAAGGGTTGCTAGCTTCCGCCGGCCGCAGTGACTGCAACTTCGGCGCTGGGCTTCCACGGGTTGGTGGCGCTCACGGTGCCCTGCACCGATTCGACCCGGACCGCGGTGGCCGCCCTGATTTCGGCCGTGGTGATGGTGATGTTCTCCTGACCGCCGGCAACGTCCCAGGTGGTGACGTCCGCGCGGTGGGCGAGTTCAAGCGTCCACCTCCTGGAGTTGCTCGTGAGGCTGGCGTCAGCGATGACCCAGACGGTATTGCCTTGCAGCGAGGCCGGGGCCAACTGGAACGCAATCCGGAGCGCCGACCTGTCGTTCGTCGTCGCGTCCCAACTGACGGTGAGCGTGTCGACAACGAGGGTGTCGGCAGTCACGTCAAGTGTCGCCTTGACACCGGTGACCGACGGATCGACCGCCACAACTGTCGCCGGAGCGGAGTTGAGCACCAGCGGATCGGTATGCTGCGGATCCACGTTGCTGTCGTTCTGAGCCGTGGCTACGACCCGAACCATGTACTCGCCGTCGTTGTCGGCGCCGGCAGTGAATCTGGCGAGCCCGGTCGTATCGCCACCCGCGAGCGCGAACCCGGCAGCAGCCTCCCAGGCACCGTCAGTGCCGGTGTTCGTCTCGGCGGTGTACGTAGCGGCGCTGTACCCTACGGGCACGTCTGCGCCGGTGCTTGTCCACCTCAGCGTGACGCTGCCGCTGTACGTCACGACATGGACCCCTTCCGTCGTCGTCGAATCCGTCTGCATCGCACGCATCGCGCTGACGCCTCTGGCCATCGCCGTCTTCGCCTGGATGTTGCCGAAGTTCACGGTCTGGCCGGGAGCCGTGTTCGCGTTCCAGGGGTTGGTCGCCGTCGGCGACGGAGCATCGAAGATGTGGTTCGCCAGCGATGCCGCGATGGTGTAGGTGCCGAACGGCACGCTGAGCGAGAAGGTGCCCGTCACACCCGTGGTGTCGGTATCCGTAGCAGCGGCGCCCTCTGCCGCGCCTGCCGGCGTCGCGGTGACGACCACGCCCGCCTGCGGTCCGCCACCCGCGGCAACCACTCTGCCGTTGATCGTGGCGTGCAGGAAGCCGGTGAAGTTGATGCCCGAGATCTCGGCATTGGCGTGCGCCGGCACGTCATGCCCCTGAGCCTCGTTGGGAATGAAGGACATGCCCTTCTTCGACGCGGTCACATTGGCACTCTGGCCCAGAGGCTTGGCCTCGATGACCGCCGTGTAGGTGCCGTCGGCGCCTGTCACGAGCTTGCCCTTGTTGGTACCGCTCTTGGCGGCGTTCTGCGGAGCCTTGCCGTCCACCCTGATTTCCACGCCAGCGACCGGATCGCCGCTGCCGGAGGCTGTTACCCTGCCGCTGATAGACGCGGTCTGGGACGCCGCCGACAGGTCGATGTCGTCCATTCTCGTCACTGAGTTCGCGGCAAACGTGAGGCTGTCCGTCTTGCTGGACGAGCCGCCCTTGGAGGCCGAGAAAACGAACTTCTTGTCGGCGGGGATGCCGTCCAGGATGTAGCGGCCGAGGGCGTCGGTCATGCCCGTCTGACCGCCCACGCTCACGGTCACGCTGTCGGCACCGAAGCCGTCGGAGCCCTTGACGCTGCCGTAGACGGTGGCCGTCTTCGGCGTGACGTCGATTTGGAGATCGGCCCCGAGCGGGTTGAGGGCGTCACCGAGCTTGTCCTCGGCGCCCTTGTCGCCCATCATCGCCCGCCATCCGTCCGGAATGCCGAGCATGTACACACCCGAAGCGATGTCGTCGAACTCGAACTGGTGCGTCGCGTCGAGTCCCTTGGTCTTGTCCTTCCGGGTGTCCTTCTCGGCGGTGGTGTAGGACTGGTCCTCACCCGCCAGGTTCTTCCCGTCGACCGGCGACAGGCTGACCATCTGCCCGGGCACGAAGGTGGGGTCGTTTTCCTTGAAGTCGTCGCCGGACTTCACGACGCCCCTCTTCCACACCAGTCCGCTCACGGTGTAGGTGCTCACGTAGGCGAACGACGAGCACTCGCCGTGGTCCTGCGGATTGCTGTCCTGGAGCGGGCAGAGCTCAACCGTGTGGCTGTAGCCGCCGTGCGCACCGAAGTGGCCGCCGGTGATGCCGTTGGTGTCGGTGCCCGTGTAGGCCGCCAGCTCATCGGCGTGGCCGCCTTCATCGAGGAGCATGATCGGCATGAAGTCGTCGTCATCCGGGTCCTGCCCGTCTTCCGCCTGCACGATGACGTTCTTGCCGGCCGGCACGTTGGTGAAGGTGGTGACGCCGTCCTTGCTGCTGCTGCCGACGCTGTCCGCGCTCGTGAACGAGCGGGAGCGTCCGTCTTCGTCGATGTAGCGGATCCTGACGGAAATCTTGCCGTCGTCCCTCACGTCGCCGCCCAGGACGTTGCCGGTGAAGCCCATGACCTGGTCACGCTCGTGGTGCGCGTAGACCTTCAGCGTCTGGGTCGTGAACGCCACCTCGAGCGTGCCGGCGTCCTGGTTGCCCGCCAGCATGAGGCCGGTGTGCGTGTAGATGATCGGCATTGCCGCGAAGTTCTCGCCGCCGGTCATGTCGTCGTCCTGCTCTTCGGCGACCGCAAAGACGTAGGTCGCGGGCAGGGCGTCGGGCATCACGGCCGTCTTCAGCGACGCCATGCCTTCGTCGTCCGCATCCTTCTCGCCCAGCATCATCGGCGCCCCCTCGACCGGCATCAGGCTGGTCGGGTCGGTCGGGTCGCCGCTCACAACACTGATCGCCCAGCCGGCGAGCGCTTCGCCGCCGCCGTAGTCGGTCGTGATCGTGGCGCCGCCGACGCTCACGTCGACGTTCAGGTTGACGATGTCGGCGTCGTTGAGCACCGCAGGCACTTCCGCGCCCATCGCGGGGTGCGTGAACGACTGCGGGTCCCAGGTCACGGCCTGCATGCCGGCCATCGGATCCACGAAGTAGCCGTCCGCGGCAACGCCCATGTAGACCGTGTTGTCGCTGGTTCCGGCGCGCGCGACCTTGATCGACGTGTAGACGCCGGCCTCGGAGGCCTCGGTCATGCCGCTGCCGACCTTGGACTCACCGTCCTCATCGGAGTAGAGGGTCACGGCCGCGCCGGGAACCGGCTCGCCGCGATGGTCGCCGCCCTTCAGCGTGACCGCGACGTTGATGGTCGTGTGCGTGATGTCGAACGGAATCGACTGCGAAAAGGCCTCGCCGACTCCGAGAGCCATCGAGTAGCCTTCGCCCGGTCCGCCGTATGCGAGGTCGGCGGCCGAGAGCGCCGCGGCAACCTCGGCGTTGATGAGCACGACCAGCTGGTACGGGCCGGAGCGCAGACCGTCGAACGAGAAGGCGCCGGTCGCGTCGGTCGCGCCCAGCCGCTGCTCGTTGACGCCCGGGCCCACCAGCGCTACCGGAAGACCGGCGTGCGGCAGCGGATGCTCGCCCTCGTCGAACATGTCGTTCTTCATCAACTCGTCGATGAACACCATGCCGGACACGCTCGCTGTGCGCGCGTGCATGCCCTCGAAGTTCACGATCGCCGACTCGTCGTCGCCGAGCGCCACGTCCGAGCTCATCGACTCGAACACGTACGCGTCGCTGTCGACCGCGATGGAGACCGTGTAGTCGCCGGCCGCCAGGCCCGCGAAGTTGTACTGGCCGCCGTCGTCGGTCATCGCGGTCTGGGCCTCCTCTCCGCCCGACAGCGTGACCTCGATGCCGCCGAGGCCCATGCCCTCGACGCTCACCCGGCCGGCGATGCCCGAAGTCCGGAGCAGGACGCCGGTGAACGACACCGTTCCGGTCTCGTCCAGGTCCACGCTCACGTCCTGGGACGTGGCCGCGAACTCGTAGTCCCGGGTGTCGAAGTCGGAGATTGAGACCGTGTAATCGCCGGGGCGCAGGTCCTCGAACCGGTACATGCCGTCGGCGTCGGTCATCATCGTGTAGCTGTCGTCGGCGGGACCGCCGCTCAGCGTAACCGTCACGCCCGCAAGGCCCTCGCCCTCGATGATCACCTGGCCCTCGACCGCGGACGTGCGGATGAAGTGGCCCGTGAAGTCGGCCTGGCCGACCTCGCCCACCTCGACCGAGATCTCGAGGCTCACTTCCTCGAAGGAAACGTCCTCCGGGAAGTCCGAGATGGTGACCGTGTAGGTGCCGGCGCGGAGCCCGGTGAAGGCGAAGCCGCCGCTCATGTCGGTCTCCATGGTCTCGCCCATGGCGTGCTCGCCGCCGAGCGTGACCGTCACGCCCGCCAGCGTCTCGGGCTGACCGTCGCCGCCGCTCATCATCGCGTCGGCCGCTACCACGTTGCCGACGACCGCCGAGGAGCGGATGTATTCGCCGGCGAAGTTGAGTTGCACGTTCTGACCATCCGTGGCGATGGTCGCGGACTGCGTCACCTGGGCGAACGTCGCGTCCTCGGGGAAGCCGCTGATGGTGACCGTGTAGGTCCCGGCGTCCACGCCCGAGAAGGCGAAGTTCCCACCCGACCCCGTCGTCGTGGTTGCACCCGACGACAGAGTGGCGGTGATGCCGCTGGCGGCCGTCCCTTCGATCGTCACCGTCCCCGAGATGGTCCCCACGGGGGCTGGCGGCGGGGGCGGCTCCACAGGCGGCGGAGTGCCCTCGTCGCAGGCGGTGAAGGTCAGGGCCATCAGCGTTGCTGTGGCGAGGAGTTTGAGTCGGTTCATGGTACCGTCCCTTGTGAAGGTTGAACGAATCAGGGCTTTAAGCCAAAGCGAGTCGGTTGTGGGGTTTCCTGAGGGTATGAGTTGGCAGGAGCCCTTGGATGCAAGGCTGATGCCAAAACGGCGGGTTCGTAAGTTGTTGGCTGACAGGCAATTACGATACCAGGTCCTGTGGGTGTGGGTCTTGGAAATCCGTGAATTGCCGGATTTCCGATGCTCCGGGGCGTTTTTCTCCTCCTCCTTCGCGCTCTTTTGGCGCACCTGGGCAAACGAGCCGGAAGCTTAAGCGCCGGGGCCGCAGACCGAAAGGGCCGCCGGCCGAATTCGCACCACAGATGTTCAATCGCGCGGGCGCGCGCGAGGGGATGTCCGCCCTCCCTCAGCGCCGGGAACGCCTGCGGGCGCGCCGTTCCGCCTGCTTGAACAGCACCTCCACCCTGTGGGGCGCGTTCGGCGGGCTGGTGCGCATGGCCACCAGCACGTAGGCCGCGAGGGAGAGGGCGAGCGCCGGGAAGACCTCGTGCAGCACCTCGCCCAGCGGCGTGAGCCGCCAGGTCACGAGCACCCCCAGCCCCACCAGGAAGGAGGCGACCGCGGAGGCGCCGTTGCCGCGCCGCCAGTGCAGCCCGAGGATCACCGCCGGGAAGAAGCAGGCGGCGTACATGGCGCCCGAGAAGGCGGTCAGGCCGACCACGCCGTCGGGCGGGTTGAGGAGAGATCACGGCGGTGATGGCGGCGAACAGCGCCACGTACCAGCGGGTGCGGCGCATCGCCGAGCGCTCGTCGCGCTTGCCGCGCCGCGCCCCGAAGATGTCGCGGTCCGTGGTGGAGGCCATCACCAGCAGCACGCTGTCGAGCGAGGACATGGCTGCGGCGACCATGGCCACCAGCAGGAAGGCCCCCACCCCCGGGGCGAAGACGCCCGGCTCGGTGAGCAGCCCGGGCACCACCAGATCGGTGTCCCCGATGTTGCCGGGGAGGACGTTGCGCGCGTACATCCCGATCGGCACCAGCATCGCGTAGACGGCGGCGAAGGTGATCGTCGAGATCCAGACCCCGGTCCGCGCCTCGCGCGCGCTGCGCAGCGCGTAGAAGCGGGAGAGCTGGCGCGGCTCCACGATGAACTTGATGGTCGCGGCCACCATCACCCCCAGCACCAGGGGGAAGGCCTCGCCCCCGTTCCAGGTGAACAGGTGCGCGGTGTCGGGGGCGTCGGCCATCTCGAAGATCGAGCCCACCCCGCCCGCGGCGCGCGTGGTGCCGTGGAAGAGGAGCACGGCCGCGAAGATCATCACCACCCCCTGCACCGCGTCGGTCTTCACCACCGAGATGAACCCGCCGATGACGGTGTAGAGCATCACGATGACGAAGACGATGAGGATGGCGGTGCGGTAGGGAATCTCGAGGAAGGTCTCCAGCAGGTTGCCGATGCCCTTGAAGACCGCCGTCATGTAGAAGAACGACGCGAAGATGATGATGACGGCCGCGAGCACGCGGGCGGCGGGGCTCTCGAAGCGGAAGCCCACGAAGTCGGGGATGGTGAGCGAGTCGAGCGCGGCGGTGAAGTCGCGCAGGCGCGGGGCCACCCAGACCCAGGCGGACGTCGAGAAAAGGACGATGAGCGGGGCCATCAGGAGCCAGGGGGCGCCCCACGACCACGACTGCCCCGAGAAGCCGACGAAGCTGTTCGTGCTGGAGTAGGTGGCGAAGAAGGAGAGGGCGATGGTGACCGCCCCCATGTTGCGCCCGCCCACGTAGTAGTCGGCCAGCCGCTTCGTGCCCCGGTTACCCTCCCAGGCGTGGTAGGCGAGCAGGAGGGTGTAGAGGGCGAGAAGCGCGTGGACCGGCCAGTATTCGCGCAGCGAGTCGATCATGGGCCCCGGAGGAAGAGGTCGCGCACCTCGGTCTTGAGCACCTTGCCCATGGCGTTCCGGGGCAGGGCCTCGAGCACCATGAAGCGCGCGGGCACCTTGAAGCCCGCAAGGTAGCGCCTGACCCAGTCGCGCAGGGCGGACAGGGGGACGGGGAGCTCCGGGACGAAGACCAGCGCGGCGGACACCCGTTCGCCCCACTCGTCGTCGGGGACCCCCACCACCGCGCAGTCCTCGACGCGGGGGTGCAGGCGCAGCACATCCTCGATTTCGAGCGCCGAGACCTTCTCTCCCCCGGTCTTGATGATGTCGATGCTCTCGCGTCCGAGGATGCGGTAGCCGTGCTCCGGGTGAAGGACGGCGCGGTCGCCGGTGCGGAACCAGGCGCCCTTGCGGAAGGCGGCGGCGGTCTCCTCGGGGCGGCGCCAGTATTCGCTGAAGACGCCGGGCCCCCGCACCTCGATGGAGCCCTCCTCTCCGGGATGCGCCTCGCGTCCACCGTCGCCCCGCAGGCGAACGCGCACGGACGGGAGCGGCCGGCCGACGAAGCCCTCGGCACGGTGTCCGTACAGGGGGTTGGCGAGCACCATGCCGGTCTCGGTGAGGCCGTAGCGCTCGAGGATGGCGTGCTCGGTGGCCTCGGCCCAGCGCCCGTGGACGTGTCCGGGGAGCGCCGCCGAGCCGGAGATCGTGAGGCGCAGCCAGCGGGCGCGCTCGGTGAGCTCCCTCCGCCGCTCGGGGGACGCCTCCTCCCATGCCCGGAGCAGGCGCACGTACATGGTGGGCACGCCCATGAAGACGGTGGGGCTCAGGCGCTCGAAGCGCTTCCAGACCTCGTCGGCGTCGAAGCGCGGGAGGATCTCGACCCGGGCCCCGTACCAGAGCGGGCACAGCAGGGCGTTGACGATTCCGTGGACGTGGTGCAGGGGAAGCGCGTTGAGGACCGTGTCGCGCGGGAGAATCTGCCAGGCTTCGCCGATGCTCTCGACCTGGTGGCGGTGGCTGGCGTGCGTGTGGACCACGCCCTTCGGCTTCCCGCTGGTGCCGCTTGTGTAGATGATGTGCGCGGGCCGGGACTCGTCGATGGCCGGGAGGGGGGGGTCGGGAGCGCGGTCGGGAGCGCGGCCGGGAGCGGGCCCCGGGCGCCTGAGCACATCCTCTACGTAGGCCAGGCGGACGCCGCACGCCTGCGCCGCCCGCTTCGCCTTCCTCTCCGTCTCGGGGTGGAGGAGCACCAGTTCCGGGTCGGCGTCGACGATCAGGGACATCAGCTCCGGAACCGGATGAGCCAGCGCCAGGGGGACGACCACGCCCCCGGCGCGCCAGATGCCCCACTGCGCGGCGACGTACTCGACGCCGGGGGGCACCACCAGGACGACGCGGGCTCCTTCGAGGTCGGTGCGGCCGCGCAGGAGGGAGTGCGCCACCCGCTCCGACATGCCGAGCAGGTCACCGTAGATGTACTCCTGGTCGCCGATCATCAGGGCGGGCCGCTCCGGGTGGCTCCGGGCGGCGCCCAGGAACGGGAGGTGCGGATCGTTCATGCCATGGAACTCGCCTTGCGGGCACGTCTCGTTTCGAGCCACCAGCGGTAGAAGATGATCCCCAGCGCGATTCCCATGATCCACCCCTGTCCCACCTTCATCACCGCGCCCGCCATCTGCTGATCCCCGAGCGCCGTGGTGCCGGGAATCGGAGGGGCGAGCTCGTAGGTAGCGTATATGGGGAACTCGGAGAAGACCATCATCGCAAAGGGCGGGCGGATGAGGATGCCGTTGATGCCGAGGTACGCCACCTTGGCCAGCGGATGGAAGCCGCTGCGGTCCGGGACCGGGCAGAGGACCGGCCACCAGAATACGAGACCGGCCAGGAGCCAGGCCATGTCCAGCGCGAACATCCCTGGCTGGGTGGCCATGAAGGTGTCGACGACCCTCGGCCAGTGAGTGACCGTCATCATGACGTTGTAGATCAGGAACGCGGCCAGCGGGTGCGTGAGGTCGGAGAGGACGGCGATCGCCCGCGGATGCCCGCGGAGGCGGTCGAAAAAGGTGGCCGGCAGCCCGAGCAGCAGGAACCCCGGCGCAATCAGACCCACCAGCAGGAACTGGGCCATGTGCGCGCTGGCCAGATACGACGCGCCCAGCGGACCGAGCGGCCAGTCGAAGGCGAGCCACAGCAGGAGCACGCCGGCGTAGAAGTAGCGCGCGCGCCGGTCGCGCAGGGGAACTCCGCTCCACCGTGCGTATCCGGCGGCCATGGCGACCACGAAGAGCCACACTCCCGGGTAGGCCTGCCACTCCCAGCTCCAGGCCGTGTTCTGGGAAAAGCACCACCACTGCACGTCAGACCGCCTCCGGACAGCGGGGTGCCGACGAGAGTGTCGCGGGCACCCTCGCGGCCGCAATCGGAAGTCGGCGGCGTCCCGTCATGTACGCTTCAGAACGCCCTGGCCACCCCGGCATGGATGTTGAAAACCCGGTGCCTGGCCGTCTCGCCGACGTGCTTGTCGATGTCCTGAAGGCCGTAGCTGTACAGGAGCCCGACCGTGATGCGGGTCTCGCCCGTGCCCGCCTCGATGCCCACACCCCCCGAGACCCCGAAGTCGATCGACCGGGTGTCGAGGCGTGCGCTCCGGCAATCGTCGCTGCCGGCAAAGCGCCCGCCCCCGGCTCCGGCCTCCAGGATGACACGGCAATCCAGCTCGAAGGACGCGTAGGGACCGACCAGCGCGTACACCGGAAGATCCGCCACCGGCGGCGCCGCGATCCGAACCAGCGCCATGAAGTCGAGGTTCTCGAACGTGATGTCCGCGTTGGCGGCCTCGTCACCTCCCCCCTGCGTCACCCGGGCGCCCTTTTTCGCGAATTGCGCGCCGATCTGGACGCCGTACCGGCCGCTGATCGGGAACGCGACGCCGAATCCGCCGCCGACGCCGGTGCGTTGCGACGCGTTGATGGATACCGGTTCGCTGGTCGTGAAGGCCATGGTTGCCGCGTTCATCCCGACCAGGGGAAAGAGCACGGTAAGCCCGCCCATGGCCCCGGCAGGTTCGACCGCAGGCTCGGACTCGGCTGCGGGCGCGGGATCGGCTGCGGGCGCGGGATCGGCGGCACGCGCGGGTTCGGCCACACGCGCAGGACCCGGTTGCGGCGGTGCCGGTGCGGGCGTCGGCTGGCCCTCGGCCTGGCTTATCGCCTCGTCAAGCAGTACGAGCGCGGCCGCGTAGTCCTGGCCCTCCCGACCCGCCTCCCGCAGGTAGCGCGTCGCGGACGTGATGGCCGTTTGGGGAAATCCGGCTTCCAGGGCAGCCGTCGCGTGCGTGAACCAGAGCTCCGTCGGGGTCTCCATGCCTTGATCGGCCTGCAGCAGCAGCACGACGTCCAGGGCTTCGAGGGCAGCAGCCCAGTCCTGGTTCTGGATGTGGCGATCCGCGCGCACGAGGTAGAGGTCTATCTGGACGTCGGGAGGAAGTTCCTGGCCGGCCGCTGCCGTGGGCCCCAGCGCGACGGCCAGGCTCAATGCCGCGCAGATCACCCGGGGAGTCACTTTGGACATTGCGTTCCTCCAGCGGAAGTGTCGTATCGACCCAGCCGAAGTGTCGCATCGACCGTGCTATACGGAAGGTTATCAGCAGCGGACGGGGTTACGCCACCCGGGGGATTAGCCGTAGCGAGTGCGAGAATGGGCCTGCGGACTCCAGCGCTAGAGGGACGAGGACGGCGCTCCGAACTAACCTGCGTTGCGACGGGTGCCGTTGTTGACGACGCGCTCCAGGTCGGTGAGACCGTGGACCTCCGCGCGCAGCGAGACCTCACGTCCGCTGCGAAAGCGCAGTACGCCCTTGAGCGAGTCGCCTGCCACAGGGCGATGCGCCAGATCGAGCAGCATTACGTGCGTGCCCCCGGGGACGAGCCGGGTGACTTCGTCCGCAGGGAGCGGGAGGGCGGCGACCGGGGACATGACGCGGATCCCGTCCCGCTCCCCTGCCTCGTGGATCCGGGCCGACGCCGCCCCTTCGACCACGATGGCGTCCAGGGTGTCGTCCGTCGGCCCGCGGTTGCGGAGCGCGAAGTAGACGGCCGCCGTCTCGCCCGTGACCGACTCGCCGGCGAACGCCTGCGAGACCTCCAGGACGCCGTCCCGGCTGGTGGACACCCACCGGTGCTCGTCGGTGTCGCAGGCCGCCGCGGCGAGGAGAAGCAGCGCGGCGATGAGCGCGGGACACGTCGATGGCCGTACTCCATGCGTCGTTTTCGCATCGGCGGGCGGCTTCATGCGCATATGGCCGCTGTGCGTGTATGGGGCGCCATCTGCCTATGGACCGGGGCTGGATTGTTCGATGAGTCTGGGGAGGTCGTGGGCCCAGGCCGACTGGCGCGTCCCGAAGGGGTAGCGCAGCCGCGCCGGTCCATCCGCGGAAAAGGCCAGCACCGATGCCGCGTGCCCGACCAGGTAGTTGCCGTCGTCGTCGGGCTCGTCGAGCAGCGAGGCGGGGAGGCCGACCTGGTTCTGGATGCGGTTGACTTCCTCGAGGGTGCCGCGCAGCCCGACGAACGATGGGTCGAAGATGTCGAGCCACTCGCGGATGCGCTCGGGCGTATCGCGGGCGGGATCGGTAGACACGAAGACGACCCGCACGCGGTGGCGGTCCTCGCTGGGGATGGATTTCATCGCCTGACCGATGTTGGCCATGTGGATGGGGCAGATGTCCGGGCACCAGGTGTAGCCGAAAAAGAGCAGCGCCACCCGGCCGCGCGTCTCGTCGAGAAAGGAATACGGACGGCCCTCGGTGTCGGTGAGGGTGAAGTCGGGGCGTTCGATGAGGATGGGCAGGGGCTCGCCCTGGAATTCCGCGTCGGAAGTGCTCCCGCTGCCGGGCGCGCAGGCGGCGGGAAGGAACATCGCAAGCGGCAGGGCGACCGGGGACAGGATGGCCCGGGTCAGAAATCTGGCGCGGCGCGGGATCGGGCCGCCGGGCCCGGGGTGATTCGCTCGCATCTTCAAATATCTACGGAATCGTCCTCCGAAGGAAGGTCTGAAGGAGTTGCTTCGGGGACTTCCCGGTCCGCCGGGCGCACCTCCGGGAGCACGTCGCCGTAGGCTGCCGCGAAGATCTCCCAGACGGTGACCAGGAGCGCGGCCACGATGGGCCCGAGGATGAATCCGACGGCCCCGAAGAACAGGATTCCGCCGAAGGTGCTGAGCAGGATCAGCAGGTCGGGGAGCCTGGCGTCGCGGCCGACCAGGCGCGGGCGCAGGAAGTTGTCGACCGTGCCCACCACGAGGCCGCACCAGAGGCCGACCGAGATGCCCGCCGCGATCTGGCCGGTGGCGAGCAGCCAGATGACCGCCGGCACCCAGACCAGCGCCGTGCCCAGCGCGGGCACGATGGACAGAACCGCCATCACGGTGCCCCAGAACGCGGCTCCGGGAACCCCGAAGACGGCGAAGCTGAGGCCGGCGAGGGCGCCCTGCAGGACGCCGATCACGAGGGACCCCTTGATGGTGGCGCGGGTGACCGAGACGAAGCGGTCCAGGAGCCGGTGCTCGTCCGCGGAGTGGAGGGGAACGAGGTAGAGGATGCGATCGAGGACTGCGGGGCCGCTGGTGAGGAAGTAGTACATCGAGTACAGCATCAGGAAGAGCTGGAACAGGAAGTTGGTGGTGCCGAGAGTGGCGGCGGTCAGGCTGTCGACCAGCACACCGCCCGCGCTCTGGGCCAGTTGGCCGGCGAGGGCGATGACGCGCTCGCGGTCGGGCAGGTAGTCGCCAACCAGCGGGATTTCGAGCAGGCGGGCCTCGATCGACTCGACCAGGTCCATGTTGCCGCGCACCCAGGTGGCCGCCGCCTGGGAGACGTCCACCGCCTGCGAGACGACCAGCCCCATGAAGGCGATGGCGGGCGCCACCAGGACGACCAGCACCAGCAGGAGCGTGGCGACGGCGGCGGCCCGCTCGCGCCCCCGCATGCCCGCAGCCAGCCGCAGGTAGAGCGGCCGGGTCATGGCGCTGAACACCGCGGCCAGCAGGATGGCGACCAGGAACTGGCGGATCATCACGAGGAACAGCAGCGAGATGCCGAGCGCCAGCACGAGCAGGAAGCGGTTCCGGAAGCGGGTCGGGTCGGAGTTCATGTGAGGTCCCGGGGTGATGGCATGGGTTCGAGGTGCGGAGGGGTTCCGGGGTGTCGGGGAAGGTGTCGGCGCTGTGGCCGGGTGTGGGAACCCGGGACGCGCGCCGGATCCGGGAACGGGCGCGGGGCGCTCAGGGGCGGCTCCCGATGGAGATTCTGAAGATCGAGTCGCCCCGGGCTGCCGCCGCCGCGGGGGCTCCCGGGGCGCGAGGCCGGGTGCCGTCTTCGCCCGGAACGACGCGGACGACGTGCCCCTCGCTGTCGATCTCCAGGATCGGCCCCCTGTAGAGATCGTCGCTGAGGTCGATGGTCGGGGCATCTTCGGCGGCTGCGGCCGCGAAGGCCGGTGATACCGCGTACGCCTCGGCAAGACCGACGTTGACGCGGTAGCCCAGGTCCGCCAGCGCCTGGAGCGTGATCGCGCTCATGGGATTCACCGCTCCCAACGTCATTCTCGGCGTCATGTTCTCCGAGCCCATGACCGATTCCCGCCAATGACCGTCATCGCCCCCGCCTTCGACCGGCACCTTGCCACCGGTGTAGCTGGCGCCGCCGGCGGCGTTGAACGCGGCGACGGCCTGGAATCCGGGGAAATGCGTGTCGGCGCCGGGACCCGAGCTCGATGGATTCGCAAGCGAGGAGTGCCAGTTCGGACCCTGGCCCAGCCCCAGGACATGGGCGATCTCGTGCATTGCGAGCTCGACCAGATTGCCCCTCCGGGCCACGCGGCCCGCATCCGCGCCGTCGAACAGGACGACGCCCAGCATCGGCTCGCCGCCGGCATTGCGTCTCGCGCACTGGCCTGCCGTCGCCAATGTGCCGCCCGATTGCCCTGTTGCCTCGCCAACGGCGATCACCAGGTCGTCCACGTATCCGAGTTCCACCCGGAACAGGTACCCGCGGAATCCGCAGAAGAGGATGTCGTTGACCGCGACATCCGCGAACTCGGTGTCCCTGAGGATCGCCTCCCAGGTCGCCGCGGCGGCACGCATCGCCGATTCCACCTCGGCGCTCGTGCCGGGCGCGAAGCCGAGTCGGATGTCGAAGCCGGCATCAATTCTCCATACGTGCACGAGGAACTGCTGCACGGCCGTGCGGCCGTTGGCATCGGAGGCGATGACGCTGATGGTTGCCGTGCCCCGGCCCTGGCCCTCCACCGTCAGGATGGCGCCGCGCATGCCCGCGGTCGCGATGGCCGTGTTCGACGTCCCCGCGTCGTAGTTGAAGGAGAGCCCGCCGGGATGGGTGAAGTACCCGGCCATGTCGATTTCGATGTCGTCTCCGGCCATGAGGCTGTCATCCGGCACCGTACCCACGGCCTCGGGTCCCGGCGGTGGCGCGGAGACCGTCACTTCGCCGGACTGGGTGGCCGAGAGCCCGCTCGGGTCGGTGGCGGTGATGGTGAGGGTGGTGGTACCGGCCGCAACGCCGCGCACGGTGACGCTGCCGCCTGTCGCGGAGGCGGTCGCGATGCTCGCGTCGGCCGTCCCCGCGCCGTAGCTCAGGTCTTCGTCGTCGGGGTGCCGGAAATAGGATGGGGCGTGGAGGACTTCGACGTCCCCCGCTTCCATCGAAAGCCCGGCGAGGACGCCGACCGCGACCGGGGCCCTGTCTCGGGACTGGATCGTCACGGAGAACGTCTGCCGGACCGAGAGCCCTCCCGGTTCGGTGGCCGTCACGGTCACACCGGCGCTTCCCTCGGCGACGCCGGTCAGGGTGACGTGGCGCCCCGAAGCGGCGGCCGTGACGATGGTCGGGTCCGATGAGGAGGCGGCGAAGGTGAGGACGGCGCCGTCGGGATCCTGGAAGTGGTCGGCCACGGACAGGGTTTGGGTCCGGCCGACTGCCACGCTCTGGTCCGGGATCGGAACCGCGGCAACCGGCCCGTGGCCCGGGGCCACGACCGTAACCGACGGGCTCAGGGTGGCCGAGTGGTTGTCGGGATCGGTGGCCGTCACCGTGAGGGTGGTCTGGCCGGCGGAAACGGCCGTGAGCGTGATTCCGGCTCCGGATACCGACGCCCTGGCAATGCCCGGGTCCTGCGTAGTCGCGCCGTAGGTCAGCGGATCGCCGTTGGGATCCTGGAAGTAGCGCGAGACGATCAGCGTACGTTCGCGGCCTGCGGCGATGGTCTGGTCCGGGATGTCTCCGACGGGCCGGGGTGTGTCGGCCAGGTCGAGGACGAGGATGCGGGAGGTCTGGGTGGCCGCGAGCCCCGACGGGTCGGTGGCCGTGAGCGTGAGGGTGGTCTGGCCGTCCGAGACGCCGGTCAGCGTAACCAGGTTGCCGCGCGCCACGGCCGTCGCGACGCCGGGGTCGGAGGTGACGGCAGTGTAGGCGAGGTCGTCGCGGTCGGGGTCGCGGAAGTAGCGGACGACCGGGAGGGTCAGCCTTTCGCCGCGACCGAGTCGGAGATCCGGGAAGGTGCCGACCGCGACCGGGCCGCGGTTGCTAACGGTCACGGCGAAGGTCTGCTGGGCGGTCAGACTGTCCGGGTCTGTGGCGGTAACGGTGATCTCGACCGTGCCGACCGACCAGGCCGTGAGGATGAGGTCGCTCGCTTCGGTTCGGACCCGCACGACCCAGGGGTTGGATGACGAAGCCGAATAGCTGAGCGTGTCCGCATCCGGGTCGGAGAAATGGGCGGCCATGTCCAACGTCCGGGAGGGGCCGCGGGGGAGCGTCTGCTCGGGGATCGGGGCGATCGTCATCGGCGCCCGGTTGAGCACGGTCACCGCGAAACTCTGGCGGGCCGACAGGCCGCCGGGGTCGATGACGGTGACCGAGAGGGTGGCTTCGCCTTTCGCCCCGGCCCGCACTGTGAGCGTTGTGCCGCTGGCGCTCGCCGTGGCTACCAGGCTGTCGCTCGACGCCACCTCGACCCGCAGCACGTCGCCGTCGGGGTCGTTGAAGTGGCGGGTGAGGTCGAGCGGCATCGTTTCGCGCTTGTAGAGGGTCTGCGCGGCAATGGAGTCCGTCGCGACCGGGCCGCGGTTGGGCACGACCACCGTGAAGCTCTGGGAAGCCGTGAGGCCCCCGGGGTCGGTCGCGGTCACCGTGACCACGGCCTCGCCCTCGGACAGGGGCGTCACGATCAGCGTCCCGGCGCTCGCCGAGACTTCGAGCGCCACCACGCTCCCGTTGGACGCGGCGGCCGCCCAGGTGAGCCGGTCGCCGTCCGGGTCGGAGAACCAGGCGGTCAGGTCGAGGGTGTCCGCTTCGCTCTTGTAGAGCGTCCGCGACGGAATCGTGTCGGTTGCGGCGGGCGGCCGGTTGGGCACGGTGACCGTGAAGCTCTGGGAGGCCGCCAGGCCTTCGGGGTCGGTCGCGGTCACCGTGACCGCCGTCTCGCCCTCGGCCAGCGGCGTGATGACCAGCGTGCCCTCGCCGGGGGCGAGATCCAGCGCGACCACGCCGGCGGCCGACGCCTGCGCGGCCCAGGTCAGCGGGTCGCCGTCCGGGTCGCTGAACCATGCCGTCAACCGGAGCGTGTCCGCCTCGCTCTTGTAGAGCATCCGCGACGGAATCGCGCCGGTCACCAGCGGCGGCCGGTTGGGCACGGTCACCTCGAAGCGCTGCTCGGCCACCAGTCCCTCGTCGTCGGTGGCCGTGACGGTCACCGTCGCCGCGCCCTTGGCGAGTCCCTTCAGCGTGAGGGTGCTGCCGGCCACGGCCGCCTCGACCACCGCCCCGTCCGACACGGCCGCCGCGTAGATGAGCGAGTCGCCGTCCGGGTCGCTGAAGAAGGGCGACACGTCCACCGTGTCCGCCCGATCGACCATGACCTCCCGGGCCGCGATCGAGTCGACCGCGACCGGCGGCCGGTTGGGCACGGTCACCTCGAAGCGCTGCTCGGCCGCCAGTCCCCCGGGGTCGGTCGCCGTGACCGTCACCAGCGCGGTGCCCTTGGCAAGCGCCACCACCGTCACGACCGTGCCCTCCACCGAGACCGCAAGGCGGCCCGGGGCGGACGCCTCCGCCGAGTAGCGAAGCGGCTGCCCGTCGGGCTCGGCGAAGTGTCCCCGAACGTCGATGACCGCGGAGTCGCCCACCATCAGCTCCCGGTCGTCGATCGTTCCCACGGTGCTCGGCGGCCGGTCCGGCACGACGACCTGGAAGCTCTGCCGCGCCTCCAGGCCCCCGGGGTCGGTCGCGACTACCGTCACGACTGCGGTACCGGGGTAGACCGCGGTGACCGTGACCGTGCTCCCCCGGATCTGGACGGTGGCCACCCCCGTGTCGGAGCTGAAGGCCTCGAAGACGAGCGCCTCGCCGTTCGGGTCGCGGAAGCACGGGGTGACATCGATCGTCCCGCCCACCGCGATCGTCTGGTCGGGAATCGTCCCGCACAGTTCGGGCGACAGAGGGTTCTCGCACGAGACGACCCAGGCGGCGGCCCCCAGGAGCAGGGCGACCAGGGAGGTCCTTGATCGACGCGAAGTATCACTCATGCGAGAATAAGCCGCAGGCCGCAAAGGTCGGTGGTGGACGCCATGAGCGTCGGTGTCGGGACGCCATAAGCGTCGGTGGTGGACGCCAAGGGCGTCGGTGGTGGACGCCGGGAGGGTCGGTGCTGGACGCCATAAGCGTCGGTACTGGACGCAATGAGCGTCGCTACTGGATGCCAGAGGCACGCGGCGGCTGTGCGTCGCTTCCCACACGCCGATCCCCGCACGCCTTCCCCCGAGGTTGGCCGAATATTACACACTCCCCTTGACGCGAGCGAATTGCGCGGACCGCAGGGTCCGGGAGCACAGGGTCCGGAAACACAGGGTCCGGGAGCGCAGGGTGCGGAGCGCAAGGTCCGGGAGCGCTGGGTGCGGAGCGCAGGTGCGGGGAGCGCAGGGCCTTCGCGAGACGAGGTGAGCTCGATCGAGGATCCGCGCGCGTCCGTTTGCCCGCCCTTCCCGCCGCGCCGTAGGTTTACGGCGTCCAGACCATCTCGAATCGGGCTGATCCCGTTTCGCGGGCAGCCGCCTGATCGGGAGAGGCCGCGACAACGTCGAGGAACCCGCCTGACCAACCGGAGACCCCAATGATCCTGAGCGAACTGTCATGATGCGTCTACCTGGCCTGGCGACTCTGGGCGCGTGCGTTCTCGCCCTCGGAGGCTGCGACAAGACCGGCGCCTACGGCGATGTCAACAGCATCATCGTGGGCGCATCGATGGAACTCTGGGACGAGGTGGGAGAAACGGTCACGACCGGGCTCGAGCCCACCATCTTCACCGTGCGCGACGAGCGGACCTTCAAAATCACCTGGCAGGATCCGCTGGCGACCGACTGGGAGATCCTGCGCGAGTTCAAGCAGGTGCTGCTGATCGGGACGCTGCAGGACCCCTGGGTCGCGGAGGCGATGGAGGAGGGCGCCATTACGAATACGGAGCCCTTCGGCGTGCCCGGAGTCACTCAGCTGATCGACGTCTGGGCGCGGGGCCAGCTGGTGACCGTCCTCCTGCTGTCGCCCGGCGGCGGGGCGGACGAGGTGGAGGCGCACGTGGGCGAGCTGCTCGCACTCTTCGATGGGCAATATCGCACGTACGCGCGCACGCGCATGTTCGTTTCCGGACGCGACTCGCTGCTGGCCGACACGCTGCGCGCCGTGGGCGGTTTCGTGCTGGATCTGCCCCGCGTCTATCGATGGGACTATCAGGACTCGATCTTCATATTCCGCAACGACAATCCCGACCCTGCCGAACTCATCCGGGAAATCGCGGTGACGTGGCGTACACCGATCGCCGGGCCGCTGGCGGACTCCGCGATTCTGGACTGGCGTCTGTCGCTGGCCCGGGAATACTACACGGACGAGCAGGTGGTGACGGACGAGCTCCCGCCGGGGCGCGACCTGAGCGACGATGCGTACGAACTTCGCGGCATCTGGGAGAGTCCTCCGGACGCGTGGCCGGCCGCGGGGCCGTTCCTGACCCGGACGAAGGTGTGTCCCGGTCAGGATCGCACATACCTGCTCGACTCGTGGCTCTACGCACCGGGCAAGGACAAGTACGAGTACATGCTGCAACTCGAGTACATTCTCGACTCCTTCCAATGTGAGGACGGGCTGCCGGTCGCGGCGATGTAGCGATGATGCTGTCGCGTTGAAGTGCACCGATGACCTGGCCGGGCGTGAGGATGTAGCGATGGGTCGATACCGGCTGGCCGTTCTGGGCCTGTGCGCCCTTTCCGTGTTCGGATGCGACAAGACTGTTGCGTGGGGCGAGGTCAACAGCATCATCGTCGGCGCATCGGCCGAGCTCTGGGAGGCCTCGGGCGACGCGATCGCCGATGGTCTTCAGCCCACCATCTTCACCGTTCGCGAGGAGCGGACCTTCAGGATCACCCACCAGGACCCGCTCGGATCGGACTGGGGGTTGCTGCGGGAGTTCAGACAGGTGCTGCTGATCGGGACCGCCGAGGATCCCTGGATCTCGGAGGCCCTGAACGCCGGATCGCGGGATGAACCGCTGCATCCGCCGGAGATATTCCAGCTGTACGACGTGTGGGCGCTCGGGCAGCTGGTGACGGTTCTCCTGTTGCCGCCCGGAGGCGGGCCGGACGAGGCGGAGGCGCATGTGGACGATCTGCTGGCGCTATTCGACGGGCAGTATCGCGAGTATGTCCAGGCGCGCATGTTCGTTTCCGGGCGCGATTCCCTGCTCGCCGACACGCTGCGCGCGAAGGGCGGTTTCGCGCTGGAACTCCCGGTCATCTATCGATGGAGCCTTGAGGATTCGGTCTTCATCTTTCGCAATGACAGTCCCGATCCGGCGGAACTCATTCGCGAAGTCGCGGTCACCTGGCGTTCGCCGATTCCCGAGCCGGTGACGGACGCCGACATGCTGGAATGGCGCCTGTCGCTGGCGCGGGAATACTACGCGGACGAACAACTGGTGACGGACGAGGTTGAACCCGGCCGAGCCGCGGACGACGATGCGCGGGAGATCCACGGCATCTGGGAGAGCGCCCCCGGCGCCTGGCCGGCCGCGGGTCCGTTCCTGACGCGCACGAGGGCGTGCCCCGGTCAGGATCGACTATACCTGATCGATTCCTGGCTCTATGCTCCGGGCCGGGACAAGTACGAGTACATGCTCCAGCTCCGGTACATCCTCGACTCCTTCGAGTGCGAGCCGGGGCTGCCGGGCGCCGGGATGTGAAAATTACGCTGATGCGATGCTGATTCGAGCATGTGGCGGGCTGGTTTGCCTGTTGCCTGTTTGCCTGTTGCTTGCGGCGCTCCTGCTCCCGGCGTCGGTTTCGGCGCAGGGCGGAGGGTTCCGCGCGGGCGTCCTGGTCCCGATGGAGCGGGTCAAGGCCACGTTGGGCAAGACGGTCGACAATACCGCGGCCAATACGCTGGTTCCCCCGCCGCGGCGCGGGACACTGGTCATGGACGAGGGCTCCGCGAATGCATGGGCGAGCGGGATCGGTGGGTTCCTCGGCTATCGGGCCCCGCTCGGCGGGAGCGGGTTCCACATGGGCGCGCGAGTGGAAGCCGCGCTGCACTTCGCCGCCGTGGACGGGCAGATGGCCGGTGTCGGGGACTCCCCGGGGCGCAATCTGCTCGGCGAAAGCTGGCCGGATCAGTGGACCTTCGAGAGGAAGCGAAGCTACGGCCTGACTCTGGAGATCGGCGGCAGCCCGGGCGCACTGGCCTCGACCGATGCGACGGTGTTTTTGCTCGGGGGCATCCGTCTCGTTCAGGTGGAGCTGACGAATCGCTTCAACGGCTGCACGTTGCCGGCCGGGTGCGGCCCCTCCGATTTCGTTTCGGGAACGGATGCGCGCGACCTGAACCACCAGGCATTCACCTTCGGCGTCGGCGTGGAGAAGGGGCTGGGCAAGGGGCTGGGGCTGCGCATCGAAGCCAGCCACACGCCCTACTGCAACGAGCAGTGGACCGCCCGGTTCACGGAGTTGGGCGTCACGGTCCCCACGGTTCTGGACGCGGGGGAGACGGGGTTGAAGGTGGGCGTGGTGTGGCGGGGGAGGTAGGGGGGACACCAAGGCGAGCGCGGTCAGGTCTCACCTCCTTCCCTCCATCTATCACCCCCGTCTCTCCAGAGGCACACCATTGCCCAGTCCCAGTCGATGCGTTCGCCCGTCCACAGCGTGGTCCCGGTCCAG
This sequence comes from Longimicrobiales bacterium, assembly GCA_965202805.1. Classification (GTDB taxonomy): domain Bacteria; phylum Gemmatimonadota; class Gemmatimonadetes; order Longimicrobiales; family Gaopeijiaceae; genus BD2-11. The sequence goes on along the minus strand of OZ241869.1, from coordinate 3,398,370 downwards.
GCATCGATGCCGTCCCGGCCGTGCCAGTGGGCCAGGCCGAAGTCCTGCACCGGGGGCACCGAGTGGTCTGCCAACGGTGTCGACGAGACCGATGGCGGTGCGGGGGAGGCCATCCGCAGTGCCGCCGGAGATGTCGGGGATGCTGGCGAGGGCTTCGGGAGTGTCACTGAATCGCCGCCGGGCACCAGCGCGCCGATGTCCGGGGCCGCCGGCACTGCCGGGATTCGAGCACCCAGGGGATTGAAGAAGCGCGGGGCTCCCCATTCGTCCATCTCCACCCGCCAGCCCCCTTCGTGGACCGCGCGGTGGTGGAAGGGGCACAGCAGCACCAGGTTGTTCATGGCGGTTTCTCCGCCCTCGGCCCACGGGGTAATGTGGTGGGCGTGCGTGCGCGCGCGCGAATCGCATCCGGGGAAGCGGCACCCGCCGTCGCGCGCCTCGAGGGCCTTGCGCAGCCTCCAGCCCACGGTCCGTCGCCGTCGCCCGACATCGAGCACGGTGCCGTCGCGCGCCCGCGCGATGGGCACCACCTCGGCATCGCAGGCGAGCCGCAAAGACGTTTCAGCTGAAACGCGCGAGCCATCCTCCGTGACCAGAACGATCGACGCGCCCTGTTGCCGCTCCTCCCGCTCCTCCTGCTGTTCCGGCTCCCGGTGCTCGCCGCCTTCGAACGAGTGGACCACGAGCTGGACCTGGGGCTGCACCCGCTCCTCCAGCCAAAGCCCCAGGGCATCCGCACGACGCTGCACCGCCGTGGTCTTGTGCTCGGTCCCCGCGCGGCGCTCGGCGCGGTAGAGCCGGGTCTCCGCCGCCTCGAGCGCCTTCAGGAGCAGGGCGCCCACCTCGGGGGCGAGCCGGCCCCGCACCTCGTAGCTGCCGTCGTCGGTGAGCCACAGCGAGAGGCCGCGGCGCTCCGCACGGTCGGCCCGGGAAGCTTCGCCCCGGTCGATGCGGCGCCAATGGCGGACCAGCGTCTCCACGTGCGCGGTGGTGCCGTGGCGGGCGAAGTCGAGGAGTCTGGCCTCGTTTTCCGGGTTGGCGATGCGGGTCATGGCCCGCACCTTCGAGTACGAGATCTCTCCCGTCGCGAAGGCTTCGGGGATGAGCGAAAGCGCGGGCAGGCAGCGGGCCACGCGCACCTTCTCGCGGGCGGGACCGAGCGAGATGCCGGTGCGCCAGGAGAGCCAGTGGGCGCAGGAGCGGAAGCCCTGCCAGCGCTCTTCTTCGTCGTAGACCCTCAGCAGGCAGAGGAGCCGGTATGTGGCGGCGGTGATGTGGGCGCTGAGCAGGGCGATCTCGTCGCCGAGGGGATCGATGTCCAGGCTGGCCCCGCCAATGGGCGTGATCGAAGCGGCTTCGGCCGGGATGAGCGCGCGCGTGGCGGGAGAAGCTGACGAAGGTGGAGCTGGGGCAGGAAGAACCGAGGAAGGAGGAGCCGGCGAAGGTGGGGTCGGGGCAGGAAGAGTGGGGGCGAGTGCTGTTGCTGCGGCAGTGGACATCGGCGTCGGATTCCGGAGCTTCGGGGGGTGAAAGACTGCTGGCTCACCTCTTCATACCCCGTTGTTCGGTGTTTGTTCGGGTTCCTTTGGGTCTGGCCACCTCGGAGGGCCAATGCGCGGCAGAGCACACTCGATCTCTTCGGCCGCATCCGGGGCGGAGGCGAATCCCCGGACGCGATGGGATCCGGATGGGAATGGCCTTCGAGTCGGACAATGGTTCTCCCGCAGCCCGTTCGCCTCTCGTTCAAGGCCTCTCGCGCTCTACTTCAATCGCCCCCCAAGCAGCCCCAGCACCAGGTCCGCGCTGCGCGCCGAGGCACCGCGGCGTTCTTCGATGACGCGCCGGCCCTGACGGGCCATTTGACGGCGGGCACCCGCGTCTTGCAGGAGACGGGCCGCCGCTTCCATGGCCTCCTTGGGGGACGAGGTTACGGTGATGCCGCTGCCCGCGCGCAGAGCCGAGACGACGTCGGCGAAGTTCTCGTGGTGGGGACCGATGACGGTCGCGCATCCGGCAGCCACCGGGGGAATGGGGTCGGATCCACCCATGGGCAAGAAGCTCCGTCCCACGATGGCGACGTCCGCCAGGGTATATGCCAGTTCCAGCTCGCCCATGGTGTCGAGGAGGAAGAGGTCGGGGGGGGCGGGGGTGGCGAAGTCGGGGGACGGATGCGCGCGGTCAGCCTCGCGGCCTGCGGGAGGCTGGCCCTGGTCGGTGACACGGCGGGAGGAGGGCGGGACGGCCGCGCTCGCCCGGGCGCTTCGGGGGTCGCTCCGCCGGCGGATATCCGGGTGGAGAGCGGCGACGGCGTCGAACCGCTCCGGCTTTCGGGGCACCAGGAGGAGCTGGGCGACGCGGGGACGGGTGGCGATCAGCTCCTTCTCTTCGCCAGGGCCGGTCGAGCCGGCGACGATGAGAGGCCGGGACCGGTCGAGGCCGAGGGCGGCCGCGAGCGCCTCGGCCGCCGGAGGGGTCGCGGCGGGGGCGGCGGGGGCTTTGGTGGCCGGAGGGGTCGCGGCGGGGTCGGTGGCGGGGGCTTTGGTGGCCGGGAGAGTTGCCGCAGCGGGGTCGGTGGCGGGGGCTTCGGCGGCCAGCCGGCCCGGGAGAGGGCGGCCGGAGGTGTCCCATTTCATCGTGTCGGTGACCCGCACCCGGTCGCGGGGGACACCCAGGTCGGCGAAGCGGCGGGCGTACGCTTCGTTCTGGGCGTCCACGGCCGCAAGCTGGCGGAAGATGGGCCGCACCCACCCACGCGCGCGCCGGTAGCCGCGGTAGCTGGCGGCGCTCAGGCGGCCGTTCACCACGCACACGGGAATGCCCCGCCTGGTGCACTCTGTGACGAGGTTGGGCCACACCTCCAGCTCGGTGAGGACCACCAGGTCCGGGCGCACGGCGTCCAGAAAGCGGCGAACCATCCACGACAGGTCGAGGGGATAACGCACCACCGGGTGGTGGGCGCCATACAGCGACCGCGCGCGCGCCACCCCGGTGTCGGTCGTGCTGCTCACGACCACCCGGGCGCGGACCGCCAGGAGGTCGACCAACTGCCGGGTCGCGGCGACCTCCCCCACGCTGACGCCGTGGACCAGCACGGTCGGAGGCAGGGGGCGGGCGGGCGTGTCGACCGCGGCGGGGATGGCGTCAGCCGCGGGGATGGCGACCGCGGCGGGGATGGCGTCAGCCGCGGCCGGGACGGCGTCGGACGCCGTGGGGGTAGCCTCCAACGCGGCGGCAGCCGGATCCGGCGAGCCCACGGAGCCGGGAGCTTCGTCCGTGGACGACGCCGGTGCATCCAGCACCCCCACATGCCCGAAGCGGCCCCTCCAGTCCGTCCTCCACTTCCCTCTCGCGAGGCGCGCAGCCACGACCGGGCTGGCCAGCAGCGCGGCCATCAGATAGAAAAGGTCGTAGCGGATCATCTCGCCTGGCCGTCCGTGGATGAAGTCGTCCAGCCGTCCGTGGATGAAGTCGTCCAGCCGTCCGTGGATGAAGTCGTCCAGCCGTCCGTAGATGAAGTCGCCTGGCCGCCCGTGGATGAATCCGCGCTCATACCGAGAGCGGCGAGGCACCGGGCTGGCAAGGCGTTTGGGGGGCCGAACAGCCGAGTCCTCCCGTGACGGGGATCGCGCTCGTCCCCGAGGAGCATCGCATTGCGTCCCCGAACCGTTATCATTTGCCCGTCGTCAGCATTCACCCTCGGTGATCCTTTGCCCGTGTGGACGCCTCCACTGGTGGATCGTGGCCGGCACCGTCGCCTTCGCGAATCTCCGCCATCGGATTGTTCGGCGGTAGTCCTTCCTCTGGCCATGCCGATCGAGAGAGCACCGCAGCGCCCCGCGCCAGCACCGCAGCGCCCCGCGCCAGCACCGCAGCGCCCCGCGGCAGCATCGCAGCGCCCCGCGGCAACCTCGCAGCAGCGCCCCGTGCCGGCATCGCAGCGCCCCGCGGCAACCTCGCAGTTTGCGCTTCCGGACGCCCCCCGGGCCATCCTTCTGGTGCGCCTTACCGCGCGCGGCGACGTGCTGCTGGCGTCGCCCGTGGTCGAGGCGCTCAGGCGCCGCTATCCGGAGGCGCACATCGCCTGGGTGGTGGAGTCCCACGCCCGCAGCATGATCGAACATCACGAGGGTCTCGACGAGATCATCGTGTGGGACCGCGCCGCCTGGAAGGACATGATCCGAACCGGACGCTGGCGGGCGCTCCGGGGGGCGTTTCGGGAACTCCGCGCGAGGCTGCGGACGCCCCGATTCGATGTCGCCCTCGATCTGCAGGGGCTCCTGCGCAGCGGATGGGTGGCATGGCTCTCGCGCGCTCCGGTACGCATCGGCCTCGGCTCGAAGGAGGGCAGCTGGATGCTGATGACCGCTACCGTGCCCCGCCACGGCACCGCCCCCGGGAGCACCAGCCTGCAGTACCCGTACTTCGCGGACGCCCTCGGGCTCCCGAGCGAGGCGTTGTCGCTGCACCTGGCACTGAGCGACGAGGAAGAGGAGTTCGTGCCGCGCCTCATCGCCGAACACGGTCTGGAGCGCGGCTACGCGGCGCTCGCCCCCTTCACCACCCGGCCCCAGAAGCACTGGTTCGAGGCCCGCTGGGCCGAACTCGCGGGGCGTATCCGCGCGGATCTGGGTCTGCCGGTGGTCATCCTCGGTGGACCTGCGGACCGCGAAGCCGCCGGGCGCATCGCCGCCGCCGCGAAAGAGCACGCCGGGGAGAGCCGGCCAACCGCTGAACCGTCTCACGCGCGCAGCGCCGGCCCCACGGAAGAGCGGAGTCGGAGCAACGCACCGGTGGAGGGACGGGAGGGAGACGCGGACGCGGGAGCCGAGCCGCCTCCCGGGATCATCGACATCATCGACCTGACCGGCGAGACCCGGCTCGGCGAGGCGGCGGCCGTGGTGAAGCACGCCGGGCTCTTCCTGGGGGTGGACACCTGCCTGTCGCACGTCTCGGCGGCCTTTCGCCGGCCCTCCGTGCTCCTCTTCGGATCGAACATCCCCTATCGCGAGGCGCCGCACCCGCGGGCCCGCATCGCCCTTGACCTCCAGCCCTGCGCGCCCTGCGGCAACCGGCCGACCTGCAACGGCGCCTTCTGGTGCATGCAGGCGCTGGAGACGGACGAGGTGTTCAGCCTGGCGAAGGCGGTGGTTCGGGAGGGCTGAACCCTTTCGCGCCGGGCGCGGTCCTGCGTCTATTGGGGGGTCCGGGGGCGTCGCTCCGGCGCCCGTCCGAACCGACCCCAGCATCGAGCCGCCCTTGTCTTTCGTCCATCTCCACTGCCACTCGGAGTTCTCCCTCCTCGACGGCGCCAACCGTCTCACCGATCTCGTCCACAAGGCGAAGGAATTCGAGATGCCGGCGCTGGCCCTCACCGACCACGGGTGCATGTTCGGAGCCTGGGCGTTCCGCAAGGTGGCGGAGAAGGAGGGCATCCGGCCCATCATCGGCATGGAGGCCTACGTGGCCCCCGGCGACCGGCGTCACAAGGAGCCGATGCGCGTGGGCGGGCGCGAGATCAAGAAGCCGTACTACCACCTCGTGCTGCTCGCACGCGACCGCGAGGGGTATCAGAACCTGATCAAGCTCTCCTCGATCGGGTACCTGGAGGGCTTCTACTACAAGCCGCGCATCGACCGCGAGGTCATCGAGCGGCATTCGGCGGGGCTGATCTGCACCTCTGCGTGCATGGCGGGGGAGGTGGCGCGCGGGCTGGCCGGGGACGACTGGGAGGCGGCGCGCGAGGCGGCGGAGTGGCACGCCAACGTCTTCGGGGATCGGTATTACCTGGAGGTCCAGGGGCACGACACCCCGGGTCAGGACGCGGTGAACAGGAAAGTGTTCCAGCTCGCCGGGGAAATCGGCCTGCCGGTGGTCGCGACCAACGATGCCCACTTCCTGCATGCCGAGGACCACAGCGCACACGACGTCCTCCTCTGCATCGGGCTCGGCAAGGACCACCACGACGAGAACCGCATGCGCTACGACGAGGGGCTCTACTTCAAGTCGGGCTCCGAAATGGCCGAGCGCTTCCCGGACCATCCCGAAGTGCTGGAGAATACGCTGGCGATCGCCGACCAGGTCGACGTCTCCTTCGAGAAGAAGTACTTCCTGCCCGAGTTTCCCATCCCGGAGGACCATGCGAACAGTGACGACTACCTCAGGCACCTGAGCATCGAGGGGGCGAAGAAGCGCTACGGAGGCCCGCTTTCGGACGAGGTGCGCGAGCGCCTGGACTATGAACTCGGGGTCATCGCCGAAACCGGCTATGCGGGATATTTCCTCATTACCTGGGATTTCATGCGCTGGGCCCGGGAACATGGTATTCCGGTCGGGCCCGGACGGGGCTCGGCCGCCGGGTCGCTGGTGGCGTATTCGCTCTGGATCACCAATATCGACCCCCTCGAGTTCGGGCTCCTCTTCGAGCGATTCCTGAACCCGGAGCGCAGGGAGATGCCGGATATCGACATCGACTTCTGCTTCGAGCGCAGGGGCGAGGTGATCGACTATGTGCGCCGCAAGTACGGCCGCGACGCGGTGGGACAGATCATCACCTTCGGCACCATGAAGTCGCGCGCGGTGGTGCGGGATGTGGGCCGGACCCTCGGCTTCAAGCCGAGCGAGACCGACCGCATCGCGAAGATGATCCCCAACCAGCCGGGGCAGGCGCTGACCATCGGACAGGCGCTGGAGAAGCTCCCGGACGTCAGGGAGCTGTATGGGGCCGGCGAGAACTACCGAAAGCTCTTCGACTATTCGCGTACCCTTGAGGGATTGAGCCGGCACGCGTCGGTGCACGCCGCCGGCGTGGTGATCGCGCCCGGGCCGCTCTCCGACTATGTGCCCGTGTGCGTCCAGTCGCGGGGAAGCGGGGTGCGCGGGAACGGCACGGCGCGGGCGACGGCGACAGAGGGGGCTACATCACGAGACGGCCCGGCGGATGACGTGGATCTGGTCACGCAGTACGACATGAACAGCGTGGACGACGCCGGCATGCTCAAGATGGACTTTCTGGGGCTGCGCACCCTCACCATCATCCACGACGCCGTCGAACTGGTTAAGCGGAAGGCCGGGGGGCTGCGCCACCCCGAGACGGGCGCGGTCTATCCGACAATGGACGAGGTTCCCCTGGACGACGCGGGGGTCTACGAAATGCTCGCGCAGGGAGGCACGTCCGGCGTCTTCCAGTTCGAGTCCGCGCTGGCGACGGGGAAGCTGCGGGCGATGCGCTGCGACCGCTTCGAGGACCTGGTCGCCACCAACGCCCTCATCCGGCCCGGTCCCCTCGACTCCGGAATGACCGACGTCTATATCAGGCGCAAGCTGGGACAGGAGCCGGTCACCTATCCGCATCCCGAGCTGGAGGAGCTGCTCGAGCCCACCTACGGCATCATCGTCTATCAGGAGCAGGTGATGCGCATCGTGAATATCCTCGCGGGGTATTCGCTGGGCGAAGCCGACGTGGTGCGCAAGGCGGTGGGCAAGAAGATCCCGGAGCTGATTCGCGCCGAGCTCGCGACCTTCCGGGAGCGCGCCACGGGCAAGGGCGTGGACCCGCAGATCGCCAGGGAACTCGCCAACCAGATCGAGACCTTCGGGCGCTACGGCTTCAATCGCGCGCACAGCGCCGGATACTCGCTCCTGTCGTATCACACCGCGTGGCTCAAGTGCCACTATCCCGCCGAGTTCATGGCGGCGCTGCTGTCGTCGGTGCTGTCGAATACCGACCAGGTGGTGAAATACATCCTCGAGAGCCGGGAGTTGCACCGCTCCATCCCGAGCCTCGAGGAGCCGCTGGAGCTGCTTCCGCCGGACGTGAACGAGTCGGGGTGGAAGTTCACGGTCAGCGGGGGCGCGCGGATTCGTTTCGGGCTCGGGGCGGTGCGCGGAGTGGGCGCGGGCGCGGTCGAGTCGGTGCTGGCGGCGCGGGCGGAGGGCGGGCGTTTTGAGACGCTGTTCGATTTTCTGGATCGTATCGACACGCGTGCGCTCAACAAGCGGGCGTGCGAGGCGCTGATCGCCGCGGGCGCGCTCGACGCCTTCGGACACCGGGCCCAGCTGGTGGCCGGGCTGGATATCGCCTATGCGGACGTGAACGCCCGCCAGGCGGATCGGGAGGCCGGCCAGGAATCGCTCTTCGGGGGGCTGGAGGAGGTCGACGATCCGGCGCCCGAGCTTCCCGCGGTTCCCGAGTGGCCGGAACGCAAGCGGCTGGCGCAGGAGAAGGAGGCGCTCGGATTCTTCATCTCCGGCCATCCGTTGGACCGCTTCAGCGATGCCGTGCACGTCTTCCGCGAGGTCAACACCTCCAGGCTGCGCAGGCACGCAAACGCCTCCGTCGAGATCCCGTGCGTCGTGACCCAGGTGCAGCGGCAGATCTCGCGCAGGGACAGCTCGGAGTGGGGGCGGATCACCATTGAGGACTTCCACGGGACCGCGCAGGTGCTCGCCTTCCGCGACGCCTGGGCGGCCGGCAAGGAGCCCCTGCAGCAGGATGCGGTGGTGCTGATCCGGGGCAAGGTGTCGGGCCGGGAGCGCGACGAGGAGGATCCGCCGATCTTCCTCGACGAGGTGGAGCTGCTGGACGAAGTGCTCACGTCGGGACGGCTGGCGCTGCGCATTGCGCCGGATACGGGGGCGAAGCCTGGCGAGGATGCGTTCGCCGAGGCGAAGAGGGTGCTCGCGGGACATCCGGGAGGCGCCCCGGTGGAAGTGCTCTGGCGGTCGGGCAGCGGGGAGCGCGACCTGCGGTTGCGCTCGAGGACGCTGAGGGTGGATCCGGGAGCCGCGACCTTGCGGGAGCTGCGGGAGGTGCTGGGGCAGACGCGGGTGGAGCTGGTGCGGGCGTAGCCTGGTGCGAAAGCGGGGACTGTTTTGGACTGTCACTGACATTATATGGTGTCTACTGGTGACTTACTGGTGATATCCCTCCTCGATCGCTTGAGGCGGTTTTCGGGACGACTCGCGCTGCTTCCCCGCGCACCGGTGCTCGTCCTCCTCGTCGTCGTCCTTCTCGGGGCGCCGGGATGTTTCCGCGTGAACACGCCGCGTGCCGCCCGGGTCTCTCTCCCCCCCGACGCGGAGCCGCGGCAGGAGTACAAGTCGCGTCTGGGCAATCCCGCGTTCTACGACGAGTTCGGCGTTCGCTACCGCGTGCTTCAGACCAGCAAGGACTATGTGCAGCGCGGGATCGCCTCCTGGTACGGCCACCCCTTCCACGGGCGGGCAACCTCCACGGGCGAGACCTACGACATGTACGCCATGACGGCGGCGCACAAGACGCTTCCCCTCCCCACCTACGTGCGGGTCACCGACCTCGACACGGGCAACCGGGTGGTGGTGCGGGTGAACGACCGGGGGCCGTTCGTGGAGGGCCGCGTCATCGACCTCTCCTACGTCGCGGCGGTGAAGCTCGGAATCGCCGAAAGGGGGCTCGCACGGGTGGAGGTGCAGGCGCTCGACCCGCCCGCCGTGGATCCGCCGCGGATGGAAGCGTTGCGAGCGGGTGGATGGGGGATGGATCCGCCAGAGATCGGAACATTGGCGCCGGGCTGGCCGCGGATGGGGGCGTTTGTCTCTGGCCGGCCGGATGTGGATCCGGGACTCGAGGCGTGGCTGAGTCGTTCGGGGGGCGCGGGCGGTGCGATGCGGTTTGGGGCTAGTCGCGCGACCTCGCTTCCCGGTCCCAGGTGGTGAAGGGACGCTCCACGAGGTTGGTATTCAGGTACCGCGGATCCTCCGTGACCTCCTCACCCAGCCAGTCGGGACTGGTGAACGCCTGGTCCTCATGGGACAACTCGATCTCGGCGACCACGAGGCCCGTGTTCTCGCCGTGGAACTCGTCGACTTCCCAGATGTGTCCGTCGGGCGCCGGGATATCGTAGCGGGTCTTTTCGATGGGCGGACGCCGACAAAGCTCTTCGAGCAGTTGAAGTGCGTCGCGGAACGGGATCGGGTATTCGAACTCGGTGGCGCGGGGGCCGACCTTGTTGCCCTTCACGTTCAGGGTGGCCCGTTCGCCGGCCGTGCGCACGCGTACCGAGCGGGCGGCGGAGGTGGACAGGTAGCCCTGGCGGATGCGGACGCCGGACACGCCCGCCTTCGACGCATCGGCCCTCCATGCGTCGGAACGCACCAGAAACTTGCGTTCGATCTCGTGCGCCATCGCGGTTTCGCCTACCCCCGGGTTGCGTGGCGGATTCCTGTCGATCCAAACTGCGGCTCTACAGCGTGGCCGCCAACCGGGGCGGTCGCGAGGGAGGATCGGGAAGCCGCCCATCATGCACTGCATTCCCGGGGACGCTCGGACTTGACCAGGCTCCTCGCGGACGGCTTCGGGTCGGTCGCGAACGGAGGAGCATGCGAAATGGATGAGTCGTTGCAGGGGCGCGCGGCGCCGAAGAAGTGGAGGGAGCCGGCGGAGCATCGGGCGCGCGAGCACGTCTCCCGGCGGGAATTCCTGGGCGCCGCGGCCGGGGCCACCCTCCTCGGCCCGCGGCTGGCGTCGCGGCGCCGCGCGGATCCCTACGTGCTGGTGCTCGGGGTGGCTCAGGACGGCGGCATGCCCCAAACCGGGTGCTACGCGCCCCGATGCGACCGGGCTCGCGAGCGCGAGCAGCCGCGCTACGTGTGCTCTCTCGCCATCGTGGAGCCCGACGCCGGGCGCTACTACCTGGTGGACGCCTCCCCGGATCTGCGGCAGCAGATGGACCTGATCGACGACCCGGGGTTCCGTGCGCGCGCTCAGGCGCGGCGGCCCTTCGACGGCATCTTCCTGACCCACGCGCACATGGGACACTACCTGGGGCTCGCCCACCTGGGCCGGGAAGGCCTGGGAATCGCCCCCACGCCGTGCTACTGCAGCCCCGAGATGGCGGGCTTTCTTGCATCCAACGGCCCCTGGAGCCTGCTCGTGGACGAGGGGCGTCTGGACCTGCGCCCCGTCGAGTTCGACCGCTGGTACGAGATCGACGACAGCCTCTCCGCGATGGCCACACCGGTTCCCCATCGCCCGGAGTTCTCGGATACCGTCAGCTGGACCTTCCGGGGTCCGAGCCGGTCCGTCCTCTATCTCCCGGACATCGACAGCTGGGAGGCATGGGACCGGGACGTCGCGGAGGTCGTGCGCGGCGTGGATGTGGCCCTGCTGGACGCTACCTTCTACAGCCCGGGGGAGGTTCCGGGGCGGAACATCGAGGACATTCCGCACCCCATGGTGCCGCACACGATGGATCTGCTGCAGGAGGTTGTGCGGGGTGAGAGCGAGGTGGCGTTCATCCATCTGAACAACACCAATCCCGCGCTGGACGAAGCTTCGGCGGAGGCCCGGGAGATCATGAGCCGGGGGTTCTCGGTGGCGACCGAGGGACAGAGGTTCGGGTTGTAGGGAGGGCTTGCGCGGCCGGACGCCGAGGGGCGGCGGGATGGTGTCGCGGGCGAGGGATCGGTTCGGGCCTTATCGCAGGGATCGCCGCGGGCAGGCCGGTTGCCGATTGCTACTGCGTGTCGCCCCGGAACAGGGCCCGTGCCCCCAGCACCGCGCCGAACGCGATGGCGGAGCCGAGCAGGCCGACCACGCTGGCAGTGAGAAGCGGCGGCAGATTGTCGATGAGGCCGGTGCGGACCGCGACCCAGAGCATCACCCCGAACGCGATCGCGGAGAGGGCCTCGGGTGAGCCGGCGCGGCGCGTGTAGAGGCCGCCCAGGACGGGCACGAAAAGGCTGACGGCGAGCAGGGCGTAGAAGATGGTGAGGGCTTCGATGACGCCGGGAAGCGCGGCCGCCAGGAGGATGCCGAGCGCGCCGCCCGTGAGCGCCGCGATGCGCGCCACCCGGAGGACGGAGGCGTCGGAGGCGTCCGGGCGGACGAAGCGGCGGTAGAGATCGCGCGAGAGCGACGTCGACAGCATGAAGAGGATGGCGTCCGAGGAGCTGAGCTCCGCCGAGAAGACGGCGGCGAGGCCCAGGGCGCCGAGCCACACCGGAACGCCCACGGTGAGCACGAGCGGAAGGGCGAACTCGTGGTCGGCCAGTGCGGGGTCGTAGACGCGCGCGATCATGCCCAGGAGCGGCGGGACGGCGGCGAAGAGGAGGAGGGCGACCGCGGTGGCGGCGAGGCCGATGCGGATCACGCGGGCGTCGATGGCGCCATACGCCTTCTGGATGAGGCCGGGGGAGATGACGAATCCGGGCGCTACCAGGGCGAGGTAGATCCAGCCGGATTCGCCGCCCTGCAGGAAGTCCAGGCCGTCGGGCGGGGCGGCGGCGGCGACCGCCTCCCAGCCGCCCGCGGCGGCCATCGCCCATGGGAGTGCGATCCCGAAGCCGGCGACCATGACGACCAGCTGCACCAGGTTGACCCACGCGGCCACCATGAGCCCGCCGGCGGCGAAGTAGGCGGTGGCGACCACCCCCCCCACCACCACCCCCCACCCCCGCGGCCACCCGGCCACGACCGTGAAGATATCGGCCATCGCGATGAGCTGGCCGGCCAGCAGCGCGAGCGTGCCCAACCAGAGCAGCACGGCGATGATGGCGCGGACCGAGGGACCGTAGCGGTCGTCGAGATAGTCACCCAGGGTGAGGTGGCCGCGGGCGCGCGCGACCGCCCAGATGCGCGGCCCCACCCAGAGCGCGAGCGCCAGCGTGCCCACTCCCGCGGAGCCCACCCACCACCAGCCCGCGAGACCGTCCCGGTAGCCCAGGCCGGCGGCGCCGATGGTGGTGCCCGCGCCGATGTTGGCGGCGAGGACGGTGGCGAAGAGCAGTCCGGGGCCGAGCGACCGGCCCGCGACGAAGAAGCCGCCCGCGTTCGAGACCCGCCTCCCCAGCCAGAGGCCGAGGCCGATCAGCCCGGCCGAGTAGGCGAGGAGGAGCAGGAGGGTGGTGTTCACGGGCGGGGGGTGGGGGGCGGGGCGGGATGGTCGCGGGCCGGGGCGGCGGGATGCTCGAATGGGTCGGTTGCGGGCTCGACGTGTGCGCGAGGCGGGGCGGTCGGATGCTCGGATGGGTCGGCGCGGTCGGCCGGTGGGGGTTCCATGTCGGTCGCGGTGGGGAGGCCGGGGAGGGGGGTTGCGCTGCGGACGGCGTCCAGGATCGCTTCCGCGACCATCTCGGCCGCAAGCGCGCCCACCTGTCCGGCGCTCGCCCGCGCGCCCTCGCCGAGGGTGCCCGTCGCGAGCGAGAAGGTCGTGTCGCCGTCGCCGGGGGTGTGCACCGGGTAGATCGTGCGGGCGTACCCGTCCTGGGCCATGAGGGCTACCCGGGCGGCCTCCACCTTGGTGAGGCGCGCGTTGGTGGCGACGACCCCGATGGTCGTGTTCCGGCCGGCCGACCCGCCCGACGAGGACCCGGCACGGAGGAGGACGCGGGCGTCCGCCAGGGTGGTCCCGTCCTCGCTGCGCGTGCCTGCGACCACCCGGCCGGTCGCCGGGTCGACGACATCGCCCACGGAGTTGGCTGCCACCAGGGCGGCTACCACCAGCCCGGTGGGCAGCGTGATGGAGGCGCTCCCGACCCCTCCTTTCATCGCGCGGCCCATCCCCGCCAGCTTGCCGACGGTCGCACCCGCGCCCGCACCGACACTCCCGGACTCCACCGGACCCTCGGTCGCCCCCGTTGCCGCCCGGTACCCGCACTCGGGTCCGGGACGCACTGTCCAGTCCCCGCCCACGCCCAGATCGAACAGGATTGCCGCGCTCACGATCGGTACGCGCACGACCGGACCGACCGGGTATCCCACCCCCTGCTCTTCCAGATAGCGCACCACACCGCTCGCGGCGTCCAGCCCGAAGGCGCTGCCGCCCGCGAGTACGACCGCGTTCACGATCTCGACCGTGTTGACCGGGTCGAGCAGGTCGGTCTCACGCGTGCCGGGGGCCCCTCCCCGCACGTCGACGCCCCCGACCGTGCCCTCGGGCGCCAGCACGACCGTGCACCCGGTGGGACGCTCCGCCAGGGTGTGGTGTCCCACCCGGATCCCGGGCACGTCGGTCAGGCCGCCGGCGGGACCAACCTCGCCGGTCTCCTGCGACCACGCCGGATCGGCGGCCGGCAGCAGCGCGGCGGCAACAATGCCGGCCGACAACGAAGAGAGATGCCACATGCGGTCAATCTCCATCGGGAACGAACGGATGGGAAGCCCGGACGCCATACCGGCCGGCCCGGCCAGCCGCCGCGACCGAGTGAGGATCCGACCCCACACGCGTCGGGCGGCACATGCCGCGATCCCGGGCTCGGCCCCATGCCGCTTCCCGCCGCGGGCCGTCAGCGGAGCCCGATTGTACCCGATTGCCGCCCATCGGTCCCCGCGCGATCTTCCGAGCGACCCGCCGAATCCTGCATCCCCGCGTCCCTCGATCCGTGATCAGCATCCGTCCCATCCGCCGCGCGCTCGTGCCGGTCGATTCTGCCGCCGCCGCCCGCGTGAGCGCCCCCAACTACGACGAGTTCCAGAGCGACGAAGAGGTGCGCGCGCTCATCCGGCGGACGCCCGAGAGCGTGCTCCGCGTGACCATGCCGCACTGCGATCCGGGGGCGGAGGAGGAATTGGCCGCCGATTCCCCTCCCGCGCTCGCGCGCGCCGCCGCCAACATGCGGGCACTGATCGACAGCGACAGCGTGCGGGTCGCGCCCAACCTGCTCTACGTCTACCGCATCGACGACCCGAACCGGACCGGCGTCGACCAGATCGGTCTCGGCGGCATGGCCCGCATCGGGGAGATCCGGACCGACGCCACCCCGAGCGCCCCCATCATCCGCAACGAGGGCGTGCGCGAGCCGAAGGCGCGCGGGCGGGCCCGCCTCATCGAGGCCACATCCGCGTTCATTGGCACGGTCAACTGTGCCGTCCCGGATCCCTCGGGAGAGTTCGCCCGCACTCTCGATCACCTGGCGTCAGGTCGGGCGCCGGACCACGCAGCCGACGACGACCGCGGGTGCCGCCACGACATCTGGCTCATCGACGACCCCTCCACCCAGGCGCGTCTCGTCGCACTGGCGGCCTCCGAACCGGAAGCCTACGTCGCCGACGGCAACCATCGCAGCGCCGCCGCCGCGATGCTCGACCGCGAGCACTTCCTGTGCGTCTTCTTCCCGATGGCCCGCATGTCGCTGGCCCCGTACAACCGGCTGGTGCGCGATGTCGGAATGGAGGACAAGACGGTGCTCGCGGGTCTCCGCGAATGCTTCGCGATCGAGAAGGTCCCACACGCGCATCAGCCCGCCCGAACGCACCACATCGGCCTCTATGCCGGACGCGCCTGGTATCGACTGCGTCCTCTTCCCGGCAGCTATGACGAGCGCAACGCGGTGGAGTGCATCGACGCCGACATCGTCCAGCGCAACTTCTTCCATGCCGTCCTCGGCATCGCCGAACCGGGCGACCAGAGACTCAACTTCGTCGGAGGAGACCGCGACCTCGACTTCCTGCAGGCGGGCGTGGACAGCGGCCGGTACCGCTACGCCGTCACCCTCGCGCCCGTCACCCTTCGTCAGTTCGCGGCGGTGTGTCGCCAGAATCGCATCATGCCGCCCAAGTCGACCTGGTTTCAGCCCAAGATTCGCAGCGGCCTGGTGATGGCTTTGGAAACGGAGCCTCAGCAGCCGAAATAGCCCGACGCCGGACGCATCCGCGCGCGCCCCCCTCCACCGCCGCCGCTCCGGCCGGGACCGTGGAGCGCCGGAGTTCCCACCGGAGCGCATTCTCCCCGCGCGGCCATTCGCGGTTGGCACCGTCAGCCCGTGGTCCCCATCTTGACGGGTACTCCCATTCAGACCGCAGGACCGGAGGTTGTTCCGATGCTCGACTCCAATACCACCCGCAGGCGGTTCATGGCGCATTTCGCCGGAACCGGGTTGGGCGCCACCCTGCTCCCGGGCGTGCTCTGGGCCAGAATGCAGGAAGCCGGCGCCCGGGAAGTCACCGCCGATATGCTTGACGACGCCCTGGCTGTTTCGGGCCTCGAGTTCAGCGAGGAGGAACGCGGGCGCATGGTCGAGTCGGTGAATAACCGGCTGGACGACTATCGGGAACTTCATGAACTGAAGATCCCCAACGACATCTCGCCGCCCTTCCACTTCAACCCGCTCGTCCCGGGCATGCAGGTCGACCGCTCGGTCACGCCGTTCAGGATGAGCGACCTGCCGAGAATCGAGCGACCCTCGAACCTGGAGGACGTCGCGTTCTGGACGGTGCGGGAGCTCGGGGAACTCGTCCGCACGCGGCAGGTCACCTCGGTCGAACTCACGGAGATGTACCTGCAGCGCCTGGAGCGCTACAACCCGCTGCTCAACTGCGTGGTCACCCTCACCGACGAACTGGCGCTGGCCCAGGCGCGCGAGGCGGACCGTGAGATTGGCGCCGGACGCTACCGGGGGCCGCTCCACGGGATCCCCTGGGGCGCCAAGGACATCATCGCGACCCGCGGCTACAAGACCACCTGGGGCTCCCCTGCCTACCAGGACCAGGTCATCGACATGGACGCATCGATCATCGAGATGCTGCGCGAGGCGGGCGCGGTGCTGGTCGCCAAGCTCACCACCGGCGAGCTGGCCGGCGGAGACCAGTGGTTCGGGGGCCAGACGATGAACCCCTGGGACCCGTCGACGGGCTCGGGTGGTTCTTCGGCGGGTCCGGGATCGGCCACGGCGGCCGGGCTGGTCGGCTTCTCGATCGGAACCGAGACCAGCGGCTCGATCCTGGGCCCCTCGTCGCGCTGCGGCCTCACCGGGCTTCGTCCGACGCTGGGCCGGATCAGCCGGTACGGGGTGATGGCGCTCTCGTGGACCCAGGACCGGCTGGGCCCGATGTGCCGCTCCGCCGAGGACTGCGCCCTGGTGATGCGGGCCATCTCGCGCCCGGACGGCCTCGACCTGAGCGTGCAGGACCTGCCGTTCAACTGGGACGGCACCCGCGAGGCGACCCGACTGCGGGTGGGCTACCTGGAGGGGGCGTTCGAGGAGATCGAGGAGGCCGACTACCGGAGCGCCCACCAGCGCACCCTCGAGGAGCTCGAGTCCCTCGGTTTCATGCTGACGCCCATCCACATCCCCGAATGGTCGATCACCGTCACCGCGCACAGCGTGGAGATGGCGGTCTTCTTCGACGAACTGCTGCGTTCCGGCAGGGCGGAACTGCTGGGCCGCCAGACCCGCGCCGACGGATTGCGCTCCGCGCGGGTGATCCCGGCGGTCGAGTACCTCCAGTCACAGCGCGCGCGCACCATGATGATGATGCAACTCGCGGAGGCGACCTCCGGCGTGGACGTCTATCTCATCCCTCGGGGGCCGCGCCGCCCGCCCGGCCAACAGTCCGACGAACCGCCGCCCTACAGCCACGGCCGCAACGCGAGCAGCATGACCAACTACGCGACCCATCCCGCACTCGCGGTGCCCAACGGGTTCAACGACGCCGGACTTCCCACGAGCATGACCTTCTGCGCTCAGCCCTTCCGCGAGACGGAACTGTTGACGGTGGCGCGCGCGTACCAGGACGCGACCGACCACCACCGGAAGTACCCGGACCTGGACAGCGGGGCGTCCGGATAGGACGAATCCAGGGGAGGCCGACGCTCGGCGCGGAAATGGCGCGACCATGATCGATGCACTCATCGGACGCACGCCGACGCTGCGCCTCGTGCGCGTCGTGGAGCCGAACATGGCGGAGGTGTGGCTCAAGCTGGAGGGCATGAATCCCGCCGGCTCGATCAAGGACAGGACGGCGCGGGCGCTGATCGACGACGCCGAAGCGCGGGGGCTTCTTCAGCCCGGAGGCACCATCGTCGAACCCACCTCCGGGAATACCGGCATCGGCCTGGCGCAGATCGCGGCCTGGCGCGGATACAGGCTCATCCTCTGCATGCCTTCGTCGATGAGCGCAGAGCGCAAGCGCACGCTCAAAGCCTACGGTGCCGATATCGTCCTCACCGACCCGGAGCGGCGCATGCTTGCGGCGCGGGAGGAGGCCGAGCGCATCGCTTCCGAGACCGGGGCCGTCTACCCGGACCAGTTCTCCAATCCCGCCAATCCGCGCGTCCACTACGAGACCACCGGGCCGGAACTCTGGGCCGACATGCAGGGGCGCATCGATGTGTTTGTGTACGGATCGGGAACCGGCGGGACCATCAGCGGGGCGGGGCGATTCCTGAAGGAGATGGATCCGCACATCGAGGTGGTGGCAGTCGAGCCGGCGCGCTCGCCGGTGATTTCAGGAGGCGAGCGCGGGCAACACCAGTTCCAGGGAATGGGACCGGGGTTCATCCCCGAGAACCTGGACCGGACGGTGCTCGACCGGGTGATCACGGTGTACGAGGAAGACGCCTTCCCATTGGGGCGGCGCCTCGCCCGCGAGGAAGGTCTTTTTCTGGGGATGAGCAGCGGCGCCATCGTGTGCGCAGCGCTGCAGATCGCGCGCGAGATCGGACCCGGCCACCGCGTCGCCGCCATCTCGCCCGACGACGGCGCACGCTATCTGACCACCACGCTGTACTCGCCGGAAGACTAGCACGAGTCCGCAGCGCAGGATCGGACTGACCGCCTCGCGGCGCGGCGCAGGAGCGCGAGTGTCGCGGCTAATCCTGGCTTCGGTCGCCGGCGGCGGCATCTCCGGCGCTGGCAGGGGGGCTCGCCCGCGTCTAGTATTCCGGTGTCTGCCCATCGGTACATGGAGGAGCCCATGCGTGCCATCTCTTTCCAGGCCATTCGTCGTATTCCCGTGGTCTTTGCAGCCTTCGCCCTCTGGATGTCGGCATGTTCTCCGGCGGACGACGGCCCCCCCACCTACTTCGAGGACCCGGATCTCCAGCGCATCTACAGCCGCATGATGGAGGAGATGGCGCCCGACCGCGGATGGGAACGCGTGCGCTACATCGCCTTCGACCGGGTGGTGGACCGCGGCGGCCCTGTGCTCGACCGGCGTGCGCACCGGTGGGACGTGTGGGGCGGGACGTATCGTATGGAGGGCGCCTCGGGCGAACAGGAGATCGTGGCCGTCATCGACACCAACAACCCCACGGAGGGCGAGCGCATCTGGCTCGATGGTGAACTCGTCACCGACCCCGCCGTTTCCGACTCGCTCGCGGATCGCGCCCATGGGAGCTTCATCAACGATACCTACTGGCTGCTGATGCCCTACAAATGGGCCGACCCAGGGGTCAACACCGTCTACCTGGGAGAAAGGGGAATGGACGGTCGGCCCTATGAAGTGGTGGAACTCACCTTCGACGCCGTCGGGCGCACGCCCCAGAACAAGTACCGCGGCTGGGTGGACCCCGAAACGGGCCTGATGGCCTATTGGCAGCACTGGCGCAACGCCAGCGACCCCGAGCCTGCCTTCACGCTGGCCTGGACGGAATGGACCCGCCATGGCCCGCTGCTGCTCTCCGCGGGACGCCCGGACTCGACCGGCTACTCGCGCGTGAACTTCGACAACATGGAGGCGTCGCTGGAGATGCCGGAAGGGATGTTCGAGGGGCCGGGCGGCTGACTCACTTCAGGAGATCAAGTTGGTCGTCGACTCCGCTCCGAGCTTCCTTCCAGAACCTTCGTCCCAGTTCGTGCTTGCTGTATAGCACGAGGTAGTAAAGCAGAACATTCTTCTTTTCGAGCAATCGGATCGGATGAGCGTCGTCAGGCCTTTGGGGCTGATATCGAATTCTGGTCATCGCTCGATCGAACTTGTCGAGCATGAATCGAATCACGTTGCTGCGTCGATATCCGCCAGCGATCCACTCCTCCCGCCAGTTCTCATCATCGATGAGCCTGGCAATGCGGTCGTCGTTCTCGTCCTGCAGGTATTGGCGAAAGTTCGTTCGTACGTCCCGCCCCAGCATGAGAAGTACAAGGAAATCGATCTTGTACTTGCTCCCCAGAGTTCGGAAGATCTCGAAGTCAAGTTCGGCGGAGAACGGGTCGGCAAAACAGAACGACAGAAGGCCTTTGGCCTTACTGTATGTCGGCATCGCTCTGATGACATCGGGGACCGCTTCCGACACATCCTTCTCGATGAAACTCACGTCGACGTTGGTTTCGAGAGCTTGGATGCGCGCCTCGAGCGCTTCGATGCAGCGGGGATTGTTATCGACGAAGATGTACTTCGTGAACGGGTAACGGGCCTGGACAGCCGAGAGTGCGGTGGTAACAACGATTTTGCCAGTTTCGGCTACCCGCGCTCTTCCAGCTCCTGAATACAACCCCACGTAGGCGCGCTGCGGCCAGTGGTTCTTCATCGCCGTGCTGAAGAGCGAGACATAGAAGTTGTGCAGTCGGATCTTCCGGAGCGAGTGCTCTTTCACGGTCGGAGTGTAGAGGGCCATCGTCTTCCAATCGGCCTGGAACGCCGGTGTCGAATGAAGTGGCGCTGTTCACCCGACTGCCGCCCTTGGCATCTCATCCCATAACCTGCCTTCGAGCTCCCGGCCACCCGCTTTGGGCGTCCGCCCGCCCCATTGCTTGAAGAAGAATGGTACGTTCGCAGCCCGGCACTGATTGCGGAGTTCGATGATCCACTCGGCCTTCATCGGACGCCGCACCGGACCACTCTCGCCGCCGGCAATCAGCCAGTGGACACCCGTTAAGTCAAGCCGGAGCGGACCGATCAGCGGTTCGCAGGAGAGAAATCGAACCGTTGCCGGGATACTGCGCAGATGGCGAACCCGGTAGGCCACCGATTGATCCTCAACCGAGGCTCCAAGCCAGATGTGCCCGGGCAACGGGTCGCCATCGAACAGGTCCCGGTTCTGCCTCCAGAAGCGCAAGGCGCGGCTGGGACGCTTGGTGAGAATCTGGTAGGTATGCCAGTCGGCCCGGAGCATGGTTCGAAAGATCTCGCGCACAAACTCCGCCGGGACATGCGCATGAAACAGATCGCTCATGCTGTTAACGAAGATCATTCGCGGCTCGCGCCACTTCTTCGGCTGTGTGATTCGCTCCGGCCAGATGCGAACCGCGAACGGGTCGGCGCGCGTGATGTCCGAATCGACAACTGGTGCTCGTGCGAGGTAGGCGTCCCGAAGCAGTCTGCCCGCCAGGGTCGCCGCGTAGCAGTTGTCGCAGCCCTTGGATACGCGCGTGCAGCCCGTGACCGGATTCCAGGTCGCGTCCGTCCATTCGATTCCGGTGCCTGTTGCCAACAGAACCTCCTCGCTGATACCGAACACATACCGAACACAAGCTAATGCATGGCTCTCCGCGCCGGAAGGTTACGCCACAGGTCCCCGGTGGCGGTCACCTGCGCGACAACCGAGAACACCCACGAGATCTCGGCCTTCAGCCGTCCGGTTCCCCCGCCTGCTGCTCGTCACTCGACAGCGTTCCGACGCTGCGCACGACGAGAGTGCCCGAGCCCTCGTTGGTAAAGATTTCGCGCAGGAGGCTGTCGCGCGCGCTTCCAGAGATGAGATGCACGCGCGGGACGCCGCCCTCGATGGCGCTCTCGATGGCCGCTGCCTTGGCCAGCATGCCCCGGGCCAGCACGCCCTGCTCGCGCAATTCGCGGAGCCCGGCCAGGTCGAGGTAGGAGATCAGTGTCGCCGGGTCCTCAAGATCGCGGAGAATGCCGGGCGCCGACATGGTGAAAACGAGCTTTGTGGCCTTGAGCGCCTGCGCGAGCGCGCTCGCCACGGTGTCGGCGTTGATGTTGAGAAGTCGCCCCTCCGCGTCCGCGGAGAGCGGGCTCACCACCGGCACCCATCCCTGGTCCAGGAAGACGTGCAGCGACGAAGGGTCGACGGAATCGATGTCTCCCACGAATCCGAAGTCCACGGGCTCCGGGCCCTCCCCCTCCATGTGCATGGGAGGACGGCGCGTGGCCGTGACCAGGCCGGCGTCCACACCCGAGACGCCGACGGCGTGAAACCCTTCCTTCCGGCAGGCGCCCAGCAGCGCCGTGTTGACCTCGCCGCTCAGCACCTGGGCGGCGACGCGCAGGTCCTCGGAACGCGTGACCCGGCGGCCGGCCACCATTCGGGGCTCGTGGCCCAGGCGGCGCGCGAGTTCGGTGGATTGGGGCCCGCCGCCGTGCACGAGAACCAGTCGGATCCCCAGGGAGTTGAGGATGCCCACCTGTTCCATCAGAGCATCGATGCGCCCGGAGCTCTGCAGGACCTCGCCGCCCACCTTGAGGACGAAGATGCGCTCGCGGAAGAGGCGGACGTAGGGCGCGGCCGCGCGCAGGCCTGCAAACCCCCGGTCGGCTGCTCGCAAGCGCTTCACGTTGCCTCCTCCGGCATGGCCCGCAGCGCTTCGGCGAGCTGCGCTGCTTCGGACGCCCGCAGCGTAAGCGGAGGCATGACCCGCAGCCATGCCGGGTCCGAACTGGTTCCCGCGAGGATGTCCTGGTCCAGGAGCGCGTCGCGAACCTCACGCGCGGAGGTCGCGCACTCGAGCCCGAGCAGCATGCCGCGCCCGCGAATCCCGAGCACCGGCCCCGTAACGCAACTGGCGCGAATCTCTCGCTCGCGGGTCGCCACCTGATGCAGAAGCCCTTCCTCGCGGATGGTGTCCAGCACCGCTTCGATGACCGCGCACGCGAGCGGCCCTCCCCCGAAGGTGCTCCCCATATCCCCGATTCGCAGCTGATCGCCCAGAGACCGTGACATGATGAGGGCGCTGCAGGGGAACCCGGCTCCGAGCGCCTTCGCGGTAGTGACCATGTCCGGAACGACGCCGGTGTGCTCGATCGCGAAGGGTTTTCCGCTCCGCCCCATCCCGCACTGCACCTCGTCCGCGATCAGCAGGGCCCCGTGGCGGTCGCACGCGGCGCGCAGGGCACGCACATGGTCCGATTCGAGCACGTAAGCGCCCGCGATGCCCTGGATGGGCTCGAAGATGACGGCAGCGGTCTCGTCGTCGATGGCGGCAGCCGCCCCGGCTGCGTCGTGGCGGGGGGCGAAGGTCACGTCGAACGGGGTATCCGGGAAGCCGTACCAGCGCTCGCGGGCCCGCCAGGTCACGGCGGCGGCCGCAGCCGAGCGGCCGTGGAACCCGTGCTCCAGCGCGACCACGCGCCTGCGGCCGGTCAATCTGCAGGCCAGCCTGAGGGCGTTCTCGTTGGCCTCCGCCCCCGAATTGACGAAGAAGACGCAATCCAGATCGGCCGGCGCGAACCCGGCGAGCTTGTCGGCGGCGCGCGCCCGCACCCTCAGCGCGTTCAGGTTGCTGGTGAACATCAGCTCCCCGGCCTGCCGGCGGACCGCTTCCAGCACTCTCGGGTGTCCGTAGCCGAGCGCGCACACGGCGTGTCCGCCGTAGAGATCGAGCAGTCGGCGCCCGTCCGCACACCGCAGGTAGACACCCTGGCCCGACACCGGCTCCACCGGCAACTGGCCGTACACCTGAGCCAGATGCCGCGCTTCGGCCCGGCGCGCGTCCGGCAGGGGCGTGGGAGGATGTGCGTTCATCGCGGCGCCCGGCGTGAATTGTCGGAGCCGGGGGCGCTCGCGCGAGGCTTCGCGTTCATGTCCACCCCGGTGCGGGGGTGGTCAACCCGGTGGTTTCGGGAAGCCCGTGCAGCACGTTCATCCATTGGATCGCCCCGCCGGCGGCGCCCTTGACCAGGTTGTCGAGCGCCACCGCAACCGCCAGCACGCCCCGGTTCACCGCCAGGGCCAGGCGGGCGTGATTGCTGCCCACCACGTCCTTCAGCCTCGGCGGAACATCCACCAGGTGCACGAAGGGCGCCTTCGCATAATGGTCGGAATAGGCGTCGCGTACCTGGTTCGCCTCAACGCCGTCGAGCAGCCGAGCCTGCATCACCATGTAGATCCCGCGCGCGAACGGCCCGGAGCCGGGAACGAAATGAAGCTGGACGCCGCGGCCCGTCAGCGCCCGCAGGATCCCCTCCACCTCCGGCGCATGGCGATGCGCGAGGGGCTTGTAGGCGAACATGTTGGCGTGCCGGGTCGGATGGTGGGTGGTCGGCCGGGGGGCGCGGCCCGCCCCGGTACTTCCCGTCACCGCGCTGACCATCAGGCGGGGATCGACCAGTCCGGGGCGCATCAGCGGCATACTGGCGAGCAGCATGCCGGTCGCGAAGCATCCGGGATGGCCGACGTGGCGGGGCTTTCGCGTGGTAGCGTGCTCCGGCAACAGACTGCGGAACATCGGCATGCGATCCGGGGCCCCGTGCTCGACCCCGTACACCGCCTCGTACGCGTCGGCGTCGCGAAAACGAAAATCCGCGGAGACGTCGACCACGCTGGCGACGCATTGGCGCTCCTCGCAGATGCCCAGAGCCCGGTCGACCAGCCGGGCGCTGGCTCCATGGGCGGCCGTCGAGAAGATGGCGCAGCGATCTCCGAGCGTGTCGGGGAGCTCGTCCAGGGACGTGAAGCTCAGCTCCGGCCACACGCCCCGCAGGTTCGGGAAGACAGCTTCCACCGGCTCCCGTCTCCGGCTTCGCGACACGACGGCGGTCGGTCGGATGCACGGATGGGACGCGAGCAGGCGCAGCAACTCGCCGCCGACGTAGCCGGATCCGCCGAGCACGATGGCGGGAATCGTCTCAGGCATGCGCGCCCAGCCCGATGCGGGCGGCGACGGCATCTCCGAGCCGGGCGCCGTGCGTCATCGCGTTCACGCCGTCAAGTCCGGTCCTTTCCCGGATGATGTCGAGCCCGACCTTGTTGTCGGTCGCGGGCCCCGTGATGAAGGCAGGGGACATCCCGAACTCCTCTTCGAGCAGCCGCGCGCCGCCCCAGGCCGCGACCGGATCGGACGCGCACAGCAGCAGGCACGAGATGTTTGCGCGCACCGCGTCGTCCCGCAGGATGGCCTCCACGCCGTATGCGCCGAGGATTCCGTCCCCCAGCTCGAAGACGATCGCGTCGGGCCGTTCGGTCGCCAGCAGGCGCAACATGGTGCGCGCCAGGCCGGGCGCGTTTCCCGGCCCGGTGCTTACCACACCGAAGTCGGTGAAAATGGCGGTGTTGCGCGCTCCCGCGTCCTCCATGGCCAGGATGTCGCGCCGTAGCGAGACCCCGGTCGCCTTGAAGGCGTCGACCACATGCCCCATGTGCCGGAGACGCCCGATCACCGCGCATGCGGCCGCCGTCTTGCCGGAGTTCATGCAGGTGCCCGCGAGGGCTACCACGGGAACCCCTCCCAGTTCCAGTTCGGGCCGGGCGTCCAGTGGGTCGCCGCCCACCCGGGCCGGGACGCCCACGCGCTCGCCGAGATAGGGGAACTCCAGCACCACCCCGAGCACACGCGCGTCGAAAGGCTTCCCCAGCGACGCGTTGACGGCGTCGCATACGCCCAGCACACCGCCCATGTTCAGGATCTGGACGATGTCGCCCGGCCGGGTGGTCTCGGGCACGTATCCGGAATAGCCGAACAGCGCCTTGCGGTGGCCCAGGGCGCCCACGATTACATCCCCCCGGCGCACGCGCGCCATGCGCCCGCTGGCCAGTTCGAGCTGGTTGTAGGAGGATTTCTCGGTCAGCACCTCCACCGCGACCATCACACCCTCCTCGCTGGGAATGGCGTCGCCCACGCGGATTTCGCGGTCGGCACCCAGGTCCGAGGCCACGGACGCCAGCTTGTCGATGACGATGCTACGCATTGCCCCCGCTCCGCGGACTCGTCAGGCCGGCCTCGCGACGCAGGCGGCCCACCAGGGCGCGCTGCTCGCTGCGGTTTCGCGTCGCGATGAAGATGGTGTCGTCGCCCGACAGCGTCGCCAGGACTTCCTTCCAACCCATCCGGTCGAGGAAGAGCGCAATGCGCTGGGCAGCGCCTGTGGCGGTGCGCACCACGGTAAGGTTGGGACCTGCCGCGTGCACCGCGCGCGCATAGCTCGATAGCGTGCGCCGGTCCTCCTCCGAGAGGTTGAGAGGCCGCAGGCTGTAGCCGCCCGCGCCCTTCATCGCTCCCAGCCGGGCCAGGTCACGGCTGATGCAGGATTGGGTCACTGCGATCCCCCGTTCTCCCAGCAGGCGCACGAATTCCGCCTGGCTGGCGACTTGGCGCTTCTCCAGGATGGCCGCGATCACCGCCCGGCGTCGTGCGGGAGCTGTTCGTCGGTCTGACATTCCGGCAGAGGGTCTCGGGGAATCCATCGTCGGTCTGCCATTTTGGCAGACGCCACATGACAAAATGGCATACTAACAGTGTTATGCACATGATATGCCGTCTTGCGAAATCGTCAACCCCCCTCCGGCGTGACGCGGCTGCCGAACCATCACCGGGTGGACCATGCGCAATCCCCGTGCGGATCCGGGGAATGCTCCGAAACGCCTCTCGCGTCCGGCGCACCCCGGCGGGTCGCGCCACCCCGGACAATCTCGCTGACTTCCGCCGGTACCGGGAATGGAGGAATGCCGCCGATTCCGACAGATTAGCGGTCCTCCCAACCGCTTCCCGCACCCGGAGGCCTCGTGAGCGAGCTCACCAGACGCGACCTTCTTTCCCGGCCGGTGGAGCACGTCGACATCCGCGCGTTCGACGCCCGCCCGGTCATCGACCAGTTCCGGCGCACCGCCATCCAGACCCGCAACCTGGCGCGCGCGGCGGATATCTGTTCCGAGATGCTCGCCGACCGGAACTGCACCGTCATCCTCACCCTCGCCGGATCGCTCGTGTCCGCGGGCCTCAAGAAGGCGCTGGTGACGCTTATCGACTCCGGGATGGTGGATGTGGTGGTGTCGACGGGCGCCAACATGGTGGATCAGGACTTCTTCGAGGCCCTGGGCTTCCGGCACTACATGGCGCCCGGCTCGCCCGAGCATCCCGCGGTGCCGGATGAGCATCTGCGCGAGCTGGCCATCGATCGCATCTACGACACGTACATCGACGAAAACGAATTGCGCGTTTGCGACCGGACGATGAGGCGCATCTTCGACCGCCTTCCCGCGCGCGCCTACTCCTCCCGGGAAATCCTGACCGAAATGGGCCGGTTTCTCGAAACCACCTTTCCCGAGTCGGAATCCGTGGTGCTGTCGGCCTGCCGGAAGGGCATCCCGATCTTCGTCCCCGCCCTCAGCGACTCCTCGGCCGGGTTCGGCATCGTGCTGCACCGGGCTGCGGCCGCGCGCGAGGGGCGCGAATCCGTGTCGCTGGACTCGGGGAAGGACTTCCTCGAACTGGCCCGGATCAAGCTCGCGTCCCGTGCTACGGGGCTGCTGATGCTGGGGGGAGGGGTCCCGAAGAACTTCGCGCAGGACATCGTCGTGGCCGCGGAGATGCTGCAGGAGGACGATGTCGCCGGGGCGCGGGCGCTGGCTTCAGAAGATGGGACCGGCGCGGCGACGCCCGCGGATGTGCCGATGCACCGCTACGCCGTGCAGCTCACGGTCGCGGACAGTCGTGACGGCGCGCTGTCCGGGTCCACCCTGCGCGAGGCCACGAGCTGGGGGAAGGTGGAAACCGCGCGCGAACAGATGGTGTTCTGTGAAGCCACGCTGGGTTTTTCGCTGCTCGCGAGCGACGCCTGGCACCGCCGGGCCTGGGAAGGCCGCCCGGAACGCAGGTTCGCGGAATGGCTCGAGCAGCTCCAGGCGCCCCCGGGCGACAGTAGTGCCGCCGGCGAGTTGCGGCGGGCCGCCGTCGGGACGACGGGGACGGGCCCGGGCGTGCCGATGTAGCTCCGGGAATCCTGCGTCCACGGAAACATCGGGAGCACCGGGCGCGGCAATGTAGCCGCGGGACTCCCCGGCTATCCCCTCGCGATCTCCTCCGCAGCCATCAGCGACAGCGCGCAGAAGGTGAGGGTTCCGTTGGCGCAGCCGCTCGAGACGATCGTGGGCGCGCCCACCACGAACAGGTTCTCGTGGTCGTGGGTGCGCCCCCGACGATCCACCACGCTGGTCGCGGGATCGTCGCCCATCCGGCAGCCCCCGCCGGGATGCTCGAACAGCCGTGACGCCCGCGTGCTCATCATGCGCCCCCCCGCGGCCCGCGCGAGCTCGTCGAAGCGGCCCAGCAGGGTCTCGTGGGTGTGCGGTTCCAGGTCGAGGGTGGCCTGGCCCGCCACGTAGTCGATGCGCGGCATCGGATCCCCGTGGCTGTTGCGCATTCCGGAGTCGAGGGTCAGGCGGCTCTCCGGGGTGGGAATCACGTCGTAATACGAGCGGATGCGGGCGGTGGCGGTGGACCGGGTGCGCGCGCGCCAGTCCGCCATCGCCTCGTCGCCCCAGAGGACCCGCCCGTCGTCCGTCGTCAGACGGGCTTCACGGCCCACGGTCGATTCCCACAGCCGGATGTCGTGACGCAGGTATCGGTCCAGCGGCCCGGGACTCGCGAAGCGGTGTGACAGCAGGCTGTTGGCGGGAAAGATCCCCGGATAGAGCCGCATGGGCAGTTCGATGAAACCGCTGGCGAACCAGTGCCCGGTCATGTAGCGGCCCACGTTGTCCGTGCTGTTGGCCAGGCCGTTGGGGAAGCGGCTGTTGGCGGACATCAGAAGGAGATGGGAACTCCACGTGTGACCGGCCGCCAGCACGAAGGTTCGGGCCCGGAATCCCATGGGCTCGTCCGGGGCGTCCTGATGAAAGCCCGTGGCGGACGCGATGCGGTCCGAGCCCGATTCGAGATCCAGCGAGCGAATCAAGGTGCGCTCGACGAGCCGGATGCGCCCCGCCGCAAGCAGCCGGTCGAAGGCGAAGTCCGGGGTGTACTTGGCGCCCGTGGGGCACACCGCGCAGGTGTCGCAGCGCTGGCACACGTTGCGCCCCTGCCAAGGCTCGGTGTTACGCGCCCACGGCTGGGTCCAGAAGGGGATGCCCGCCGCGTCCGTCCACTCGCGCATGCGCAGGAGGTTCCAGGAGAGCGGCAGGGGCGGCATCGGATACGGGCTGGACCGGGGATCGTACTCGGGCGGGCCCTGCTCCCCGGCAACGCCCATGCGCTCCTCGGCCTCCTGGTAGAAGGGCTCGAGATCGTCGAAGGAGATGGGCCAGTCGTACCCCACCCCGTAGAGGGAGCGGACCCGGAAGTCCTCCGGTGAATACCGGGGCACGGCGCCCCCCCAGTGCATCGCGGCACCCCCCAGGACCATCGACCGGTACATCTCGCCGGTGCCCGTCTGGCCGGGGATGTGGTCGTTCGGGTAGGGGTTCTCGCCGTACGCGAGCATGCGCGCCCGGGTCGCCGTTCTCTCCTCGAGAGATGCCGTACGGCCTCCGGCCTCCACGACCGTGATGGAGGCCTCCGTGGTTTCGGCAAGGCGCTCCGCGACCATGGCCGCGCTGATGCCGCCGCCGATGATGCAGACGTCGCTCTCGATGACCGGGCTCATGACGCGCCTCCCGGCAGCGGGGCGGGTTCGTCTCCGGCGCCCGCGAGGCCCCTGCACTGCTGTTTGGCGATGGCCCGGCCGTAGCAGAGGTCGGTCGCGATCGGGGAGGCGAAGAAGTGGGCCGCGAGCGCGACCCCGATGTGGGCGGTGTTCCCCGGCCGGCCGAAGTCGGGACCGGCCCTGCGCACGTGCGGCTCGAGAATCGATCGCCGCTCGGGGACGCGGATCTCGCCGAACGAGGCCCCGAAGCGCTTGCGGCTCTCGATGTCCAGCCCACGCAACTGCGCGGCCCAGCCCGGCCGCGGGTCCGGACCCGTGTAGACCGTCTCCGGCACCAGATAGGGGTGGGCCATCTCCGCCACCGGCTCGAGTCCGTCCGACCACAGCTCGAAGGCGGCCACCGCCCGCTCGCGGCCGTCCGCGCCCAGCTCCTCCGGCAGCATCGCTTCCCCCACGGCCCGCAACGTGGCGGGCACGAGCGCGTCCGGACCTTCCCCCGGCATCGGCGCACAACCGGGCAGCGACACCACGGCGACCGTGGCCGCGGACTGTTTCAAGAAGGTTCTGCGTGACTCGGCCATGGGCTTCGTCTCCCTTGTGTTGGGCGGCACGTGAGATCGCCGCGCGGGTGAAATGCGTTATTCCGGATCGCCGGCTCCGCCTGAGGAGGGGCCGGCAAGCGAGAGGAAGTCCTTCGCCATTGCCGGTCCGGCGGCTTCGTCCTCGTGCTTGAAGAAGACGAAGGCGTCGTCCCAGCCCTGGCGCTGGATGCGCTCCATCCATCCCTCCAGCTCATCGCGGGTGTAGCCGAGGCGGCGCATGCGCAGGTAGCCCCAGGTGCCGGAAGCCAGCGGTGCGTCCGGGGACAGGCCCGGCAGCGGCTCGTCCACGTCCGCGTGCACGAGGGCGAAGTTGCGATCGGCCAGCAGGGTTCGGACCTCGTCGTCGAACCAGGAGGGGTTGCGGAACTCGAACGCGGCGCGGGTGCCGTCGGGAAGCAGATCCAGAAAGGCCGCCAGACGCGCCGCATCCTTCTTCATGTTGGGGGGCTGCTGGAACAGGATCACGCCCAGGCGCGGCCCCAGGGTGGCGCAGGTATCGACCAGGTAGGTGGTCTCGTCGGTGCTCGAGAGCCCGAGGCGCTTGAAGTGGGTGATCCGGCGCGACGCCTTGATCGAGAAGCGGAAGTCCTCCGGCACCTGCCCGGCCCACTTCGCCAGCAGGTCGACCTTGGGCAGCCGGTAGAAGGTGTTGTTGATCTCGACGGCGGGCAGCTGGCCGGCGTAGTGCGAGAGGAAGGCCCGCTGCGGGAGCTTCTCCGGGTAGAACCGTCCCTTCCATTCCTTGTAGGAGAAGCCGCTGGTTCCCGTCCAGATGCGCATGGCGGAATGATGCGCGGGAGCCGGGAGTCGCGCCAGACGGGGGAGCGGAGCTGCGCTGCCGGGCGTGTCTTGTGCCCGCCTCCGTTCGCCATAGTCTTCTACGGGCCGTCGCGTCGAACCGTCGCCGACCGCAGTTTGACGGGCGGACCCCGGATCGGGCATCCAAACCAGCAGAAAATGTGTAAAGGATGCCAAGATTGTGGAGAACGACGGCGAGGATGTGGAAATGGAAGAGGGAGGGACGCCGATGAATGTTGAAGTTCGCGCCGGGGAAACGGTCCTGCTGCTGGGAACGACCAAAGGGGCCTTCCTGGCGTGCGCCCGCGACGGCGGCTGGGATGTTGCCGGGCCACACTTTCCGGGCGAGGAAGTCTATGCGATGGCGTACGACGACCGCGCCGGGCGGTCACGCCTGTGGGCGGCGCCGGGCAGTCCCTTCTGGGGGACGACGCTCCGCTTTTCCGACGACTTCGGGGCGAGCTGGTCCGGCAAGGATGAGCGCCCGGTCAGGTTCCCCGGGGATTCGGAGCTCTCGCTCAAGCGCATCTGGCAGATCCGGCCGGGTTCGCAGGCGGAACCCGACGTGATCCGGCTTGGGGTCGAGCCGGCGTGTCTCTTCGAGTCACGGGACGCGGGTGGGACCTGGCAGCCGGTGGAGGGCCTGCTGAACCACCCGCACCGCGAGCGCTGGCAACCGGGTGCGGGCGGGCTCTGTCTGCACACCATCGTCGGGGACGGGGACCCGTCCGGGCGCCTGATGATCGCCATCTCGGCGGCGGGGGCGTACCGGAGCGACGACGGGGGAGCCACGTGGGTGGCGCGCAACCGGGGCGTGCGCGCGGAGTTCCTGCCCGACAAGCACCCCGAGTTCGGTCAGTGCGTGCACAAGATCGCGCACCATCCCACGAACCCGGGACGGCTCTTCCTGCAGAACCACTGGGGAATCTACAGGAGCGAGGACTGGGGGGACTCCTGGGTGGACATCGCCAACGGGGTGCCCTCGGACTTCGGCTTCGCCATGGCGATGCATCCGGAGGATCCCGACACCGTCTACATCGTGCCCATCGAGTCGGACGGGTTCCGCTGTACGCCGGAGGCGAAGCTGCGCGTCTACCGGACCCGCGACGGCGGGGCGAGCTGGCACCCGCTCACCGAGGGTCTTCCGCAGGAGAACGCGTACGAGACGGTGCTGCGCGATGCGCTCGCGACGCTGGCGCCCGGGCAGGTCTTCTTCGGGACCCGCAGCGGCAAGGTGTACGCCTCGGGCGACGACGGCGACTCCTGGGAGCTGGTGCGCGACGGGCTCCCGCCGGTGGTGTGCGTGAAGGCATGCACGGCGGCGTGAGGACGGCGGCGAGGATGACGGTGCGGGACGGTGCGCGCGGGACGGGGCGGACCGTCGCGCGCGTGAGGATCGTGCTCCCGGAGACGCTGCACGAGCTGGCCGGCGGGCGGGCGGTGGTGGAGGTGGGGGTCGGCGCGGAAACGGGCGCTGTCGGTTCGGGCCGGGCCGGGGTCGGCGCGGGTGCGGGCGCCGGGGTTCGACGCTCGGGCTCGGGCGCCGGGGTTCGAGGCCCAGGCGCCGATGTCCCGCGCACGGTCGGCGGGGTGCTCGGGGCGCTGAGCGCTTCCCACCCCGGCCTCTACGACCGCCTGATGACCGAACAGGGCCTGCTGCGACCGCACGTGAACCTCTTCGTCGACGGGGAGAACATCCGCTTCACGGGCGGGCTGGAAACCGGGGTGGAGGCCGGCAGCGAGATCTTCGTGCTTCCCGCGATCAGCGGCGGATGAGCGTGAGCGCCGGATGACGCAGGCTCGTTCCCTCTCCTTCAAGGTCGCCGGGGGCTCCGTCTCGGCGCTGCTGCTGCGGCCGCGGGACGTGCGGGCCCTGCTGGTTCTCGGGCACGGCGCGGGCGCGGGCATGCGGCACGTCTTCATGGAGGAGATGGCGGAACTGCTGGGCGAGCGCGGGGTCGCGACCTTCCGCTACCAGTTCCCCTACATGGAGGCCGGGCGGCGGTATCCCAACCCGCAACGCATCCTGACCGCCACGGTGCGGCGGGCGGTGGCGGCGGCGCACGAGGCCGCGCCCGATCTGCCGCTGTTCGCGGGGGGCAAGTCCATGGGCGGGCGCATGACCTCGCTGGCCGCGGCGGACGCTTCGCTCGCGGGCGTGCGCGGGATCGCCTTTCTGGGCTTCCCCCTGCACGGTATCGGCAAGCCGCCCGGCATCGAGCGGAGCGAGCATCTCCACCGGGTCGAGCTGCCCCTCCTGTTCGTCCAGGGCACGCGCGACCGGCTGGCCCACCTGGACTTCCTGTGCCCGGTGGTGGATCGGCTGGGACCCCGCGCGACGCTCCACGTGGTCGAGGGCGGGGACCACTCGTTCAAGGTGCTCAAGAGAAGCGGGCGCACCCACGAGGAGGTGATGGCGGAGGTGGCCGACACGGTGGCGGGGTGGATCCGGTCGCGTTGACCCCGTGCGAGTCCTGGCCAGGCAGGATAGAGGGCCAACGTGGGATGTCCACCCGGACCACCTAACCGAACCACCCCATCAACCGCTCCAGCGCGGCCACCAGGTCGGGCTCCTCTTCCAGCACCGTGGCCAGCGGGTCCCTTCCCAGCGCCGCCATGCGCCCGGGCGCCGTTCGGATGGTGTGCTGCTCGATGGCGAGTCCGTCCTCGACCTCGCTCCACTCGAGCGGCATGGAGACCGGGGCGCCCGGTTTGGGCCGCACGCAGAAGGGAGCCGCGATCAGCTTGCCGTGGCCGTTCTGCAGGTAGTCCAGGTACACCTTCCCCTCCCGCCGGCTCACCCGCCGCTCGACCGTGGCGATTTCCGGCAGCTCCACCGCGACGACCCGGCTTATCACCCCGCCGAACAGCTGCGACTGCTCGTAGGTGCAGCCCCGCCCCAGCGGGATGAGGACATGCAGCCCGGACGACCCGCTGGTCTTCACGTAGCTCGGCAGCCCCGCCTCCTCGCACATCCCGCGAATGCACTTCGCCACTGCGATCACATCGGCGAAGCCGGCCTCCTTGGGGTCCAGGTCAAGGACGCACCAGTCCGGGCGGGACGGCGTCTCCAGGCGGCTGTGCCAGATGTGCAGCGGGATGGTGCCCATGTTCGCGATGTAGAGGATGGCCTCCGGCGAATCGGCCACGAAATAGTTCAAGTCCCGACCCGAGCTCTCCGAGAAGACGGTCTCGGTGCGCAGCCAGTCCGGGGCCCATTCGGGCGCGTCCTTCTGGTAGAACGACTTGCCGTCGATGCCGTCGGGGTAGCGGGTCATGACCAGCGCGCGGTCCGCCAGGTACGGAAGCAGCCAGGGCGAGATGGCGCGGTAGTAGTCGATCAGGTCGGCCTTGGTGTACCCCTCCGCCGGCCAGAACACCTTGTCCAGGTTGGTGAAGTGCACTTCGCGCGCGACGCTCGGAGCACGCACCGGCAGAGGCTCGGCCAGCGTCTCGCCGGACGCCGCGTCGTTTTGGAGGATGCACGCCCGCGGCTGTCTGTCCTCCCGAAAGCGGACGAAGGAAGGATGGCGCAGCAGACCCGCCTCCGTCCGGTTCTTGTAGCGCACCTCGGCAACCAGCTCGGGGCGGACCCAGCGCTGCACCCGGCCGGCCACGAACGTCCCCTCCCCCGTCGCCGGACACTCCCCGACCTCCATCTCGAGCAGCATCTCGCGGATTTCGCCGAGCTCTGCGGCCGTGAAGCCCGTGCCGACGGTGCCCGCGTGCACCAGCGTGCCGCCCTCGTAGCGCGCCAGGTGCAGCGAACTCAGCCCGGGCCGCTCGTCCGGCGGCTCCGACCAGCCGACGACGACGAAGTCCCCGGTCTCCACCGCCCGGATCTTCATCCAGGAGCCCGAACGGGCCGACACGTAGATGCTGTCCTCCCTCTTGGCGACAATGCCCTCGAGGCGCATCTGCGTGACGTGTTCGTACATCACCTCGCCCGCCTCCGCGATGTGGTCGCAGTAGTGCAGCGGCCCCGCCGGAGGCAGCACTTCGCGCAGCACCTGCTTGCGCGCCAGCAGGGGCAGGCCGCGCAGGTCCAGGTCCCCCACGGCCAGCAGGTCGAAGACGTACATGCGCGCCGGAAGCTCGACCGCCGCGCGCTGGATGTCGGCGTGGTTCTGCAGACGGCCCCGCTTCTGCAGTCGGGCGAAGCTGGGCAGGCCCGCGGCATCGTGGACCACCACCTCGCCGTCGACAATCACGTGGCCGAAGGGGAGGCCGCGCACGGCGCGGGCGATCTCCGGGAAGGTCGCCGTGAGGTCGTTCCCGTTTCTGGACCAGAGCACCGCCTCGCCCCCCTCGCGGGCGCCGATGATGCGGTAGCCGTCGTACTTGATCTCGAACACCCATCCCGGGCGCGTGAACGGGGTGTCCCGCGAGGTCGCGAGCATCGGGCGCACCCCGCGGGACTCGACCCGGCCCGCGCGCGCGCCCAGCTCCCGGGCCCGCACCTCCACGGCCGCCTGGCGGCGCTCCGGGTGCGCGACCTCGTCGACCGCGAGCCCCGAATAGACCGACTCCACCGGGTAGGCCTCGGTGCCGCGTTCATCCACCCACGCATCGGACTCCTTGATCAGGAGCCACGAGTTCTCGGTCTGGCGCGTCTTCACCAGGGTCCAGCGGCCGTTCAGCTTGAAGCCGCGCAGATCGAAGAGCAGCTTCCCGCCTTCGAGTCCGGCGCGCGGGTCCTCGACCGGCACCCACACCCCCTTGTCCCACAGGATGACCGAGCCCGCTCCGTAGTTGCCTTCCGGAATCACCCCCTCGAATTCCGCATAGTCCAGCGGATGGTCCTCCACGTGGACGGCCATGCGCTTGTCCTGCGGGTTGGGCGATGGCCCCTTCGGCACTGCCCACGAGAGCAGCACCCCGTCCAGCTCCAGCCGGAAATCCCAGTGCAGGCGCGTCGCATCGTGCTGCTGGACGACGAAGAGGCGGCTCCCGGCCAGGGTCGCACCGCCGAACGGCTCCGGGGTGCGGGAGGCCTGCCGCTTTGCGCGATACTCGGCGAGGCGGTCGCCGGAGGTCCTGCCGGGCACCGGAGTCATCCCGACGCGGAGCCCCGCCGGAGTTCGGACGAGCGCACGGGTCCGGAACGCCCCGCGGCCGTCTCCATCTTCCGTTTGCCGGCTCGGTCAGCCATCATGTTATCTCCCCTGCCCGTTACGGATACCGATTCACCGGGGACATCATGGCCGCACGAGCGATCGGCACCTCCAGCATCTCTTTCGGTCTCGTCACGATTCCGGTAAAGCTGTTCGCGACGAGCAAATCGGGCGCGCGCGTCAGCTTCAACTGGATCGACCGCAAGACCGGCGTCCGGGTGCGCCAGCAGTACTTCAACCCCGACAACAACGAAGTCGTGCCCAGGGAGGACATGGTCAAGGGATACCAGTTCGCGAAGAACCAGTTCGTGATCCTGGAGCCCGACGAGCTCAAGGTGCTCGAACAGCCCAAGACCGACGCGATCGAGATCGCCGAGTTCGTCCCCGCCGAGCAGGTTGAGCGGGTGTACTTCGACCGGGCCTATTACCTGGGGCCGGACCGGGGCGGCGCCCGAGCCTACCGCCTGCTGGCGGCCGCGCTGGAGCAGACCGGACGCGTCGCCGTCGCCCGCTTCGCGACCCGCGGCAAGCAGTACCTGGTGATGGTGCGCCCGTACAGGAACGGGCTGATGCTCGAACAGCTGCGCTACCAGACGGAGGTCCGGTCCTGGGACGAGGTCCCGGTCGATGAAGGGGAGATCAACTCCGCGGAACTCGATCTGGCGGTCCAGATGATCGAGCAGAAGACCGCGGATGAATTCCAGCCCGACGACTACAGGGATGAAGTGCGCGAGCGGCAGCTCGAACTCATCCAGCAGAAGATCGACGGCGAGCAGATCACCGTGGCGCCCTCCGCCGAGCCGCAGGCCCAGATCATCGACCTCATGGCCGCACTGAAGGCGAGCATCGCCGGAGAGGGCGGCTCGGGAGAGGACGCCGCGGCCACGACGCGGAAGGCGGCTGCGGGCTGAGGGCTGTCCGTCGAAGGCGTGACGGCTACCGTTACTGCTGAAGCTCCGGCATGACGCGCTTCAGGTACTGGTCGAACAAAGGCACGGTGAAGGCCGTGTCGCCGTGCGCTGGGCTGTAGATCATCCCCTTCCGGATCAGCGTCGACCGAGTGGGAGCGACACTCTGGACTTTTCGGCCCAGAGCCTGCGCGACCTCTCCGGACCGATTCGGGCCCGGCCCCAGATCGGCCATCGCGCGCAGGTACCGCCGTTCGAAGGGAGTGGTTCGCTCGAAGCGAACCCTGAAGAAGGTCGTGTCGAGTTCGTGGATCGCGACCGGGGATGCGGCTTCCACGTCACTGCGTGTGACGGCGGGTCCATCGGCGATCATCCAGCACGCGCTGCCCCATTCCTGGAGGAAATAGGGGTATCCCTCCGTGACCCGGAGAATCTCGTCCAACGCCTTCGTGGAATACGTGACGCCCAGGCGGCCCGCCGGTGCCTCGAGGGCTCTTCGCGCCGCTTCCCCGGCCAGGGGTCCGATCTCCGGGAAGGAGAACATCCGCTCGGCGTACGACTTGGCGGATCCGACATGGCCCACGAGCTGCGGCAGCCCGGATCCGATGAGGGTGACCGGCAAGCGACGTTGCGCGGCCCGATGCAGGGCCGTGATGAGAGCACCAAGCTGACGCTCGGCCACATACTGCAATTCGTCGATGAACAGCGCCAACACCGTGCCGCGCGCGCGAGCCGCCTCTCCCGCTACCGCAAGGAGCGAGGTCAGGTCGGTGTCGAGATCGCCGCTGTCCGCAACGCCTTCTTCCCCGTCCAGATCGATGGAGAAGCTGATGTCCTCATAGCTGACCTTCATCGCGCGGACGAATCCTGCGAGCGACCTCCGCGCCTTCCTCGCAAGGCGCGCGGCGGCGGCACTGCGACTCAGGCGGATGAGCGCGGAGTTGAGCGGCCCGGCGAGGGTGGCCGGCAGGGATCTGTCCTCGGGGGCTTCGATCAGGACACACTCATGTCCGCGTCCATCCGCGTCGAGGAGCATCTGGTTGAGAAGTACCGTCTTCCCGACACCCCGCAGGCCAACCATGAGAATACCCTTGGCCGCCAGACCGTTGCGCAGGCGCTCGAGAGCGATCTCGGCGTCCTCGAGCACGACGTCACGGCCCACCAGTTCGGGAGGGGGAGTGCCGGCCCCGGGGGCATAGGGATTCGTTCGTCGGTCCATTTATAGCGATGTTATGTGAGTTTACTACGATAAGCAACGATTAGCTACGAAGATGCATCATCGTACCAACACTCGCTCGCTCAACGCTACTCCGTGCCGCCGCCGAGCCCGTCCGAGCCCGCCTTGAACGGCCACTCCTAGTCGATCCCCCCGCCCGGCTGCGCGGCGCCTTCCACCCGTATCGACAGGATGTCGATGTCGTGATACTGCTGGTGGCGTATGGATGAGGCGTAGTGGCGCAGGAGCCTCAGCGGGATCTCCGACCCGCCGGTGGGGGCTCCCTCGCTGAGCATCACCAGCTGGTCCTCGATGTTCGTCTCGTCGGTGGTCGCGATGAACTCGAGGTCGGCCGCGCCGCCGTCGCTGCCGGCGATGAGAAGCAGACGCCGTTCCGAGCCCGCGTCTCCATCTCCCTCCTCATCTCCGCGCATGAGAATGTGCGCGGTCTCCTCGCCGACGGCACGCAGGCGCCGCTCCATGTCCTCGCCCCAGCGCTTGCGCGCGGCGAACTTCACCATGAACTCGTCGATCTCGGACCAGATTCCGGGCGTGAGCCGGGTCTTCAGACGCGACCGCCGTCCCCCGACCAGTTCCTCGAACATGGCCAGCAGGATGACGGTGAAGCCGCCGACGGTCATGCCGTTGCCGAGAAGCTCGCCCCATATCCCCTGGAAGTACTCCGGATAGATCCAGTCGAACTGGAACGCGAGCCCGAGCCAGAACGCGACGCCCACCACCAGGCCCTTGCGAAAGTCCAGGCCCTCCTGCAGCAGAATCTTCATTCCGAAGACGAAGATCAGGGCCACGATGATGATGAAGTAGGCCGCGACGACCGGCCCCGGGATCGCGATGATCAGGTTGATGAACTTCGGCAGAAACGCGAGCGACACGAACACGATGCCGACGCAGATCCCGATTCGGCGGGCGGCGACTCCGGTGAGCTCGGCGACGCTGATGCTCATGCCGTAGGTGGTGTTCGGAACCGTCCCCGCGAGTCCGGACAGCAGATTGCCCACGCCGTCGGCTGAAATCGCGCCCTGGATGGAGCGAAAGTCGATCGCGCGCGGCCTGCGCCACGATACCCGCTGAATCGCGATGGCATCCCCGAGCGTGTCCAGCGCGCCCACCAGCGTGACCATGATGAAGGACGGCAGAAGCGCCCAGAACTCCGGTCTGAAACTGAAGTCGACGCCGGGATAGGCCAGCGGCGGCAGCCCGATCCAGGCAGCCTCCGCTACCGCCGACGTGTCGTACAGGCCGAACCCCAGCCGGGCGGTGAGGCACCCCGCGACGATGCCGATGGCCGGTGCCCACAGACGGAGCGCCCCGGAGGCTCGAAGCGGGACGAGGATCATGACCAGCAGCGTCACCCCCCCGATGACCGGTCCCGCCAGGGGCGAAACATCCGCCGGCACCTCGCCCAGCTTGCGGACGATCAGGGGCGAGAGGGTGATCGGGATGAGCAGCAGCACCGTGCCCGCGACCATGGGCGTGAAGATGCGCCTGAGGAGCGCCATCCTCGCCGCCAGGACGAACTGAACCAGGGCGGATGCGATGATCAGGGTCGCGAGCATGCCCGGCCCGCCCTGTTCGAGCGCAGTCACGCTCACCGCCAGGAACGCGCTCGTGCTCCCCATGACGAGGATGTAGCCGGCGCCGATGCGGCCCACCTTGCGCGCCTGGATGGCCGTAGTCACCCCGCTGATCACCAGCGCCGCGCACACGGCCCACGACAGGTAGGCGTCGCCCATTCCGGCGACGGTGATCATCACCGTGGGCGTCAGGATGACGCTGGCGATGCACAGGATAGCGTACTGGATGCCCAACCCCGCCGTGATCGGCAGCGGAGGCCGCTCGTCGGGTTCGTAGCGGACGTCCTGCCGGTCGATACCCGGGCTCACCGGGCTTCCTCGCTGCGACGTGTCATGCGGACTCCCCTGTCGAGTCAGTCCCGCTTGGTGACCGTGCATGCTGCGGGCGACGGGATCAGGCCGCGGGATCAGTTTGTCGCGGACCGCTCCGTGTCGACGGGCACCATTGCCTTCACGCCCCACGCAACCGCCAGGTGCGCGGGTACCGTCACCACAAGATGGTATCCGTTCACCTGGTCGATCCCGGGAACAACCTGCATCGTGAGCCCCAAAATCGACACCCCGGCCGCCAGAAGCGCTGTGCGGGTCGCCAGGGGACCCCACCTGTCGGCGAAGACGGCCGGGACCAGCGCGGCGGCGAGCACCAGCGACAGCGGGTTGGCCTGGAGGAAGTTCTCGTTCCAGTGCATGAACTCGTGGCTGGTGAAGTGTGACACGATCATCACCAGCCCCGACAGGCCCGCGCCGAGAGACCAGATTCCAGCGACCAGCACGAACCCCGCGCGTGCGAGTCCCGAGACACGCGGGTTGCCGGCCTTGACCCGCGCCGCGGTGCCCACCCACGCCGAACTCGCGAGCAACCCTGTCAGCATCACCCCGGTCAGGGCGAACCAGAGGAAGCGCGGGGGCGGTTCGGCGGGGGGGACGTGGGCCGGCTCGTCCAGTACGGCCTCGGAGGTGACAACATCGGTCTCGCGCAGGAAGTCCCGCATCATCATCGGAATGAACATCTCGTCCCAGGCGGTGATGGGACGATCGCCGCGGCCGCCCATGAAGAAGTCGAGCGACACGTAGACGAGCGGATTGCCTGCCGTGAGCCGCCGGGTGTGGAAGCGGAACGTCTCGCCGGGGAGGTTCGCGAAGCGCGCCTGGAGGCTATCTCCCAGAACCGTGTCGAGGGCGTCCCGGGCACGCGTCGAGCAGTTGTCGAGGAAATACTGGTACCGGTAGTAGGCGTTCTCCGGGCGCCGATTGAGTTCGACGATCCCGAGCAGCTGGAGACGCTGGTCCGGGGTCAGATCCAGCTCCTGTTCCACGACGCCGCGGTCCGAGGCCACATAGTGCGCGATCATTCCCTCGGAGGAGAGGCCGGCCATCCAGTACTGCCAGTCGCCCAGGAGAAAACGCCAGAAGAAGCCCTCCTGGCTGACGTCGAACATGCCCCAGTTGTACGAGACGTCCAGTCCCGTGGCCGGATCCTGGATGCGGATGGCGTTGTGGCCGAACATCTCGTAGACCACGGGTCCGGCGCCGACGGTAATGAGCGACACGCTCAGTTCCGAGCCCGGCTCCGGCTCCGGGAGTCCCTGATCCCCGGAAGCCGGCTCCTGCCCCTCCGCCGCCGGGGCCGGCCAGGCCGCGCATGCCGCCAGCGAGGCCGCCAGGAACAGGCTCGTTCGGCACATCGCGCTCGGTTTCGACACCGGCGATCACCTCGTTGGTGAGGACAGGGCCCGCTTCTTCCTTGCGCCGTACGCCGTCTGCCGCG
Organism: Longimicrobiales bacterium; assembly: GCA_965202805.1. Taxonomy (GTDB): domain Bacteria; phylum Gemmatimonadota; class Gemmatimonadetes; order Longimicrobiales; family Gaopeijiaceae; genus BD2-11. Next base: position 3,357,142 of record OZ241869.1, on the reverse strand, counting down.
CGCTGCTCCTCCGGCGACGCCGCGGGTGCAGGCGGAAGATGGTCCCGCGACCGTGACCACGGAAGGCCGGGCGCCGCGCGGCGCGGACGCGCGGGGCTCTGGCGGAGCCGCCCGCGATGCCGGGCCGGTAGCCCGCAGCGCGCCCGCTGCCTACACTGGCGGAGGCATGGACGCCGTGTCCGCGCGAGCCACGCACGGTCGCCCGGCGAACCCACCGACAACCCAAGGAGCAACCCCGATGTCCGTGGTCCCCCTTGCGCCCCGCCGCACCGCCCCCCGCCCGACCGCTTCCCGCGCGTTCGTCACCCTCGCCGCCCTGAGCATGCTGGCGACCGCGGCCGGGCCCTCGGCCGCCAGCGCCCAGCGCCAGTACGCCGCGGCCGCGCACGGGGGCAACTACATGCACAACTTCTACTTTCCCCCCGCCCCCAGCTCCACCCCGTGGTATCCGGCGTGGTCTCCGGACGGCGAGCGGATCGCGGTGGGCATGAGCGGCTCGATCTGGAGCGTGGACCCGGACACGGGGATCGCGACCGAGCTGGCCCGCTCCGGGGACTATCTCTCCTCCCCCAACTGGTCGCCGGACGGGCGCTGGCTGGTCTACACGGCCGACGCGGGGGGCGGCCCCATCCAGCTGGAGATCCTCGACACGCACACCGGCGAGACCCGCAGGCTCACCGACGACGACCAGATCTACGTCGATCCGCGCTTCTCGCCCGACGGCCGCCGCCTCGCCTACGTCTCCACCCGCTCCAACGGCTATTTCGACGTCTACATCCGCGAGATCGCGGACGGGTCCTGGGCAGGTGAGGAGATCGCGGTCAGCTACGACAACACCTTCGGACGGGACCGCCTCTACTTCGGGGCATGGGACATGCACATCTCGCCCGCATGGCTGCCCTCCGGCGACGAGCTCATCATCGTCTCCAACCGCGATGTGCCGCTCGGGAGCGGCAACGTCTACCGCGTTCCGGCGCGCGAGAACGGCATCGACGAGCGGGTCGCGGTGCTGGAGGAACAGAGCCTCTACCGCACCCAGCCCGACGTGTCCCTCGACGGCCGCCGCTTCGTCTACTCGTCCACGGCGGGCGCGGCCGACCAGTTCAACAACCTCTACGTCCAGCCCACGACGGGCGGCGAGCCCTACAAGCTCACCTTCTTCGAGCACGACGCGTTCCACCCGCGCTGGTCGCCGGACGGCGAGTGGATCGCCTTCATCAGCAACGAGGGCGGGCTGCCCCAGCTCGCCCTGCTCGAGACCTACGGCGGGGCGCTCCGCACGGTAACCATCGAGGAGCGCCGCTGGAGGGAGCCCATGGGCACCCTCACGGTCACGACTCTGGGCCAGAACGGCGAGCCTGTCGGCGCCCGCGTCCATCTCACGGCCTCCGACGGCAAGCACTACACCCCCGCCGGGGAGTACTCGCGGGTCAGCCGCGCCGGAGACCGCATCTTCCACCACGCCGGCGTGTTCCAGGTCGAGCTGCCTCCCGGGCCCGCGCACATGCTGGTGACGCGAGGATTCGAGCACGCGCCGCAGGAGTTCGAGCTGAACATCGCGGCGAACGAGAACCACCGCGTCAGCGTCCACCTGGAGGAAATCTCGGACCTGAGCGACCAGGGCTGGTACTCGGGCTCCACCCACGTCCACATGAACTACGGCGGCAACCTCCACAACACCCTCGAGAACCTCATGATGATGTCGGAGGCCGAGGACCAGGACGTGGTGGCCGAGCAGGTGGCCAACAAGGACAACCGCATTCTGGACCACCAGTTCTTCGTACCCGGGGGCGGCGCCCATCCCCTCTCCCGCGACGACATGGTGCTGGTGGTGGGCCAGGAATACCGCCCGCCCTTCTACGGACACGTCTTCATGTTCGGGATGACCGACCACCTCATCTCCCCGTTCGTCACCGGCTACGAGCAGACGGCCATCGAGAGCCTCTATCCCTCCAACACCGACATGTTCAGAAAGGCGAAGGCGCAGGGCGCGATCACCGGCTACGTGCACTCCTTCTACAACGGGGATCCACTGGAGGGGACGCTGGGAGGCGCCAAGGGGTTCATCGTCGACGCCGCCCTGGAGGCCGCCGACGCGGTGGAGTGGTCCACGCCTCAGGACGGATACCCGCCCCTCTACGCCGTGTGGAGCAACGACGTGCGGGCGACGGTGGTCGGCGGCGAGGACTCCATCTCCAATCTGCAGGCCACCCCGCTGGTGGGGTCGATGCGCACCTACGTGCGCACGCCGGACGGAAAGTTGTCGATGGAGGGCTGGTTCGACGGGATGCGCGCCGGCAACGCCTTCGTCTCCAGCGGTCCCCTGCTCGACGTCAGGGTCGACGGCCGCATCCCGGGAGAGGAACTGGCGCTGCCCGCCGGCGGAGGCGAGGTCACGCTGGCGGTCCGGGCCTGGGGGATCGTGCCCATGCGCACGGCGGTCGTCGTGATGAACGGCGAGGTCGTGGAGGAGATTCCCTTCGGGGGAGACCGGCGTTCGCTGGAGGTGGAGCGCACCGTGCGGGTGGAGCGGAGCAGCTGGATTCACGTCCGCGTCCAGGGCGACCCCGAGGATCGCTTCCCGCTCGACACCTCCTACCCCCTCGCGCTCACCAACCCCGTGTGGGTCACGGTGGGCGGGGCCCCGGTGCGCAGCCGCAGCGCCGCCGACTACGCGCTGCGCTGGATCGACAAGCTTCAGACGATGGCCGAGCTGTGGCCCGGCTGGCGCTCGGACGCCGAAAAGGACCACGTGTACGCCCAGTTCGACGAGGCGCGCGCCATCTACCGCGCCCGCGGCGCGGAGGCCGCGCCGGGGACGTAGTCTCCCCTTCCCCCGCGGGACGCTCGATTCACGACGCCGTGGCCGCGATCCGTGCCTCCTCCTCGGCCCACTCCGCGTGCTTCGCGCACTCCCTAATACGAGAAATCCAAGCCCATATTACGAGAAATCAAAGAGAGGACGGCACGAGGTGATGGAGGCGCGCGCTGGGTGTGAACCACGAGACAGGCATCAGAGCGGGCGGTGGACCTCCGCCCCCCTGAGGCTCAACGCGCCTCAGTCCTCCGGGCCCGAATACCTCACCTCGCCGCCGACGATCGTGTACACGACCTCGGTGGCGGGGATCTCCTCCTCGGGGATCGTCATGATGTCCCGCGAGAGGACGACGATGTCGGCGAGCTTGCCGGGGGTGAGCGAGCCCTTCAGGTGCTCCTCGAAGGCGGCATAGGCGTTGTTGATGGTGTAGCTCTCGAGCGCCTCTTCGCGCGTCATGCGATGCTCGCCCGAGAGGACCTCGCCGTTGTTCATGCGCCGGCTCACCGATGAGTAGAAGCTGGCGATGGGAGAGATGTGTTCCACCGGCACATCCGTGCCGTTGGCGATCATGACCCCGGCATCCAGGATGTCACGCCACACGTACGAGGTTTCGACGGCGCGCGCGAGCCCGAGGCGGAGGGGAAGCCAGGGACCGTCGGAGGTGGCGTGCACGCCCTGCATCGAGGCGATCACGTCCAGTTCCGCGAACCGCCCCACGTCCGTCGGGGCGAGGTGCTGGGCGTGCTCGATGCGCCAGCGCAGGTCGGTCCGGTCGGAGTTGGCCGCGAAGACCCTCTCGTAGATGTCGAGCACCTCCCGGTTGGCGCGGTCGCCGATCGCGTGTGTGTTCACCTGGTAGCCGTGCCGGATGGCCACCTCGGCGGTGCCGGTGATGTCCTCCACCGTCTCCAGCACCAGCCCGGTGTTGTCGATGTCGATGTAGTTCTCGAGCAGCCAGGCCCCGTGCGACCCCAGCGCCCCGTCGATCTGGCGCTTGATGGAGCGCACGGCGAGGAAGTCGTTGCCCTCGGGGATGATGCGATAGTCGGGCAGCTTCTCGTCCATGACCTCGTTCGACTCACGCCGCACCATCACGTAGAGGCGCACCGGCAGCGTCCCCTCGACCGCCATCGCGCGCAAGCGATCTATCGTCTCGAAGTCGCTCCCGGCGTCCTGGAAGGAGGTGACCCCGAAGGCCAGCGCCTCCTCACCGGCCAGCTGCACCGCGCGCCTGAATTCGGCGTCCACGTCCTCGGGCGAACGCCCCTCGCCGGCACGGTCGATGGCGTCTTCCACCAGGAACTGGGCGGTCTCGCGCAACAGACCGGTCGCGGCGCCGGAAGCATCGCGCACGATGGTGCCGCCCGGCGGATCGGGGGTGTTGTCGTCGATTCCGGCCAGCTCCATCGCCAGCGCGTTGGCGAAGGCCGCGTGGCCGCTGGCGTGCTCCAGGCTGACCGGATTCTCCGGGCTCGCCGCCGAGAGCGCGGCGTGCAGCGGCACGCCATCCACGTTCGGCTCTGGCGTCGAGGTCCACTTCTCCTGGTGCCAGCCGCGTCCGGTCACCCACTCACCCGGCGGCGCCTGGGCGGCCGCGTCCCCCACCATCCGGACGATGTCGTCCCAGCTGGTGGCGGTGGTGAGGTCGAGAATCATCTTCGCGCGGCCGAGGCTCATATAGTGCCCGTGCCCCTCGATGAAGCCGGGAATCACCAGCCGGCCGCCGAGCTCGACGACCTCGGTCGCGGGACCGACGTATCCGCCGATCTCCTCGCTCGTCCCCACTGCCGTGATGGTGTGCCCGGTCACCGCGAGCGCCTCCGCTTCCGGCAGGGCGTCGTCCACGGTCACGACCTTGCCTCCGGTAAGCACCAGATCCGCGTACTCGGCGGGACCGGGCACGCAGGCCGCGATCACCAGGCCCGGCAGAAGCGCCGATCGCGTGAGCGGAACAACGAGAGACAGCTTGCTCATGGGCAACTCCGGGCAGGATGGAGAGAGCCGGATGAAACGGTGGCGACCCGAAGGTCTGCCAAAATGGCAGATTCATCATCTGCGGGAGCGAAAGTCTGCCAAAATGGCAGACCTGGAATCTTGGGACAGGATAGCGTCAGGGCACCATGCGGTCCAGAAAAGCGCGCTCGTCCACCGTGAGGCTGCGCGCGCCGAAGGCCTGCACCTTGCGGAGCAGCGCGATGACTTCGGCGCGGTTGAGCTCGTGCAGCTCGTCCACCGGGATGAGTTCCCACTTGCGCCGCATCTCCGCTTCGGGCCGGGCCTTGACCACCCCCTGCATGCGCCGCCGCACCCTCCGGCGGCGGCGCTCCCGGGCCCAGAGGTAGACCAGTGCGCCGGCAAAACCGCCCAGGTGCGCGAAGTGCGCCACGCCGTCGTTTACCTGGGTGATGCCCGCGAACAGGCTGAAGCCCGCGAGGAAGAGGATCAGCCAGCGCGCCCGGATGGGCAGGATGCCCCAGATGTAGACCGGCTCCCGGGGCCAGTAGCGGGCGAAGCCCAGCAGGACCGCGAACACGGCGCCCGAGGCGCCCACCACCGGCGCCATGGGGGGCAGGAAGGAGAAGAGCGCGCCCCCCAGACCGCCGAACAGGTAGAGCCTGAGGAAGTGCGCCGACCCCATGCGCAACTCCAGCCGGGGACCGAAGAAGTACAGCCCCAGCATGTTGAGGGCGAGATGCCAGAAGCCGGCGTGGAGGAACATGTAGGTGAGGAGCGTCCATGGACGCAGGAAGGCCAACTGGGGCACCAGCGTGAGGGCCCAGAAGCCGTCCGACCGCGGCCCTGCGACCGCAAGGAGCAGAAAAACCGCCACGTTGGCGGTGATCAGACGTCTGACCCATGGTGTCATCTCGGGCCGACCCTTCCGTGCGCGGATTTCGTGAGGGGCTGGACGCGGGGCGGCGCAGGGCCAACCGCCATGGGGCCGCGCCCGCGCCATCTGTACCAGCACCCGGCTCGGCTGGTTCCGGGATTTGCGCTCCGGGTCTGGTGATTCGGCGGCCCGACCGTACATATTCCGGGTCCGAATCCGAACCGATACCTGGAGAGCCGGATGATGAGTTCGAAGTCGCGCTGGATGCTCCCGCTGCTCGTGGCCCTGGCTGCCTGTCAGGCGGGCGAAATGCCATCCCGTACGGGAGATGACGCCCCCCCGACCCTGGGCCTGCGCTCACACGACGGCATGGTGTCGTCCACCAACATCATCGCCAGCGAGGTGGGCGCCGACGTGCTCGCCGCGGGAGGCAACGCCGTCGACGCCGCCATCGCCACCGGCTTCGCCCTGGCCGTGGTCCATCCCTCCGCCGGGAACATCGGGGGCGGAGGCTTCATGGTCATCCGGAGTCCCGACGGCGGCGCGACCGCCCTCGACTTCCGCGAGAAGGCGCCGCTCGCCGCGCATCCCGAGATGTTCACGGACGAGAACGGCGAGTACTCCTTCGACATCCACCACGGCAGCTATCTGGCGGTCGGCGTGCCGGGAACCGTGGCGGGCTTCGCTCTCGCCCACGAGCGCTACGGCGGCGGGACGGCCTGGGCGGACCTCGTCGAGCCCGCGGTGAGCCTGGCCGGCGACGGCTTCCCGCTGAGCCCCGCGCTGGCGCGTTCGCTGGCCTCCGTGCTTTCGCGCATGGAGCCCTATCCCGCGAGCGTCGCCCAGTTCTCGAAGGACGGCGTTCCCTATGATGAGGGAGAGCTGTTCCGGCAGCCGGACCTCGCCCGCACCCTCGGGCTCATCCGCGACCAGGGCAGGGACGGGTTCTACGCGGGCGAGACCGCGCGTCTCCTCGCGGAGGAGATGGAGCGCGGCGGGGGCATGATCACCGAGGAGGACCTGGCGCGCTACGAGGCGCAGGAGCGAACGCCCATCCGCGGGACCTACCGGGGCTACGACCTGGTCTCGATGCCGCCTCCCTCGAGCGGCGGCACCGCCATCGTACAGATGCTGAACATCCTGGAAGGCTTCGACATGGCGTCGATGGGGCACAATTCCGCGGCCTACATCCACCATCTCACCGAGGCCATGCGCTTCGCGTACCGCGACCGGGCCCAGCACCTGGCCGACACCGATTTCGCCGAGGTGCCGCTGGAGCGGCTGACCAGCAAGGCCTACGCGGACGAGCTGCGGGGCGGGATCGCCGCCGACCGGGCCGGCCATTCGGAGCCGTCCCAGCTGGTCATGGCGGAAGAGAGCACCGAGACCACGCACTACTCGGTCGTGGACCGCGACGGCATGGCGGTTTCGGTCACCTACACGCTGGAGCAGGGCTACGGCTCCAAGATCACCGTGCCCGGAGCGGGCTTCCTCCTCAACAACGAGATGGGCGACTTCAACGGCAAGCCCGGCCTCACCAACGAGCGGGGACTGATCGGGACGGAGGCCAACCTGGCGCGGCCCGAGCAGCGCATGCTCTCGAGCATGAGCCCCTCCGTGCTGTCGCGCGACGGAGAGCTGGTGGCGGTCATCGGGACCCCGGGCGGGCGCACCATCATCAATACGGTGATGCAGCTGGTGCTCAACATCGTCGACCACGGCATGACCATCGAGGAGGCGGTGACCGCGCCCCGGATCCATCACCAGTGGCTCCCGAACAACGTGCGCGTCGAGGAGGGCGGCGTTGCGGATGCGGATGTCGCGGCGCTGGAGGCGATGGGCCACGAGGTGCAGGTGCGGGGCAGCCAGGGGCGCGCCAGCTCGATCGGGGTAGACCCGGCGACCGGCGAGTTCATCGGCGCGCCCGATCCGCGCAGTCCGGACGGGGGAGCGGCGGCGCCGCCGGGAAGCTGACGGCTCCGGGCGCCGGGCGACGACGACATCCCGGGGTGATTGTCCGGAGGGGGGCATGGCGGGCGCCGGGAGAGCCGTGCGTTCGCGTAGCTGACGCCGGCGCGCCATTGGTCGATCCGCCTCGAAAACCCGGGACGGGGCGCGCGGGACCGATCGGACCTTGTTCGTGAAGGATCCGAACGCACCCGCACACCCATACCTGATCGTCTTCGCGCTCTGGCTGCTCGTCTTCTCCGCGAGCAGTCAGACCATGGTGATCGCCCCGATCCTGCCGCTGATCCGGGAAGAACTGGGCATCGCCGATGCATTCCTGGGCACCCTGGTCACGGTCTACAGCCTGATGGTGGGGATCATGGCGGTGATCTCCGGACCGATTTCCGACCGCGTCGGGCGGCGCCGCATCCTGCTGCTCGGATCCGGGGCGATGACCTGCGCGCTCGCCCTGCACACCTTCGTGGACTCCTATCTGGAGTTCCTGGTGGTGCGCGTGCTCGCGGGCGCCGCGGGCGGCGTGCTGTCCGGCGCCGCGGTGTCCTACGTCGGCGACTACTTCCCCTACCGGCGGCGCGGATGGGCGACGGGCTGGGTCATGAGCGGATCGGCGGTCGGCCTCATCATCGGCATTCCGGTGGGCGTCCTGCTCGCGGGCGATTTCGGCTTCCGCAGCCCCTTCTACTTCTTCGGCGTCATGATGGCGCTGACCTTCCTGCTGGTGTACACGCGGGTGCCGCAGCCCCCTGTGAAGCGCCGGAGCTCGCGGCTGACGGTCAACCGGGCGATCGCGAGCTATGTCGTCATGCTGCGCCGCCCGGAGATCGCCTTTGCCGCGCTCGCCTTCTGCACCGTGTCGCTGGGGGTCGCGCTCTTCGTGGTCTACTTCCCCACCTGGCTGGCGGCCTTCCACGACGCCAGCCCCGAACAGATCGCCTCGCTGTTCCTGGTGGCGGGCGTGGCCAACGTCATCGCGGGCCCCCAGGCGGGCAGGCTGTCGGACCGGGTGGGCCGCAAGGTGATGGTGATCTCTTCCTGCCTGGGGCTCTCGGTGGTCATGCTCGCGACGGTGCCGCTGATCACCAGCCTCTGGGTCGCCTATCCCCTCTACGCCGTGATGATGATGCTGATCGCGATGCGCACGAGCCCGTACTCGGCACTCCTGACCGCGCTCGTGCCCGCCAGCCGGCGCGGTTCCCTCATGAGCCTGACGGTCGCGCTCGGACAGGTCGGGTTCGCGCTGGGCGCGATGGTGGCCGGGTACTCCTACTCGAACCTGGGATTCGCCGGCAACACGGTCATCGGCGCGGTCGCCGTGTTCTGCATGGGATGGATGGTGTGGGCGAAGCTGCCCGAGCCGGAGCAGGAGTGAGGCCCCGGGGCCGGGAGCCGCGTCAATGGGCTACGCCACGCTCGGGCGCGCCTGACGGGCAACGCACGCGATCGCGGCGGGCCATCCCCGCGCGAGGCAGCCGGGCGTTACCTTGTGTCGCGCCGTTCTGGCGACTCGCGGGACCCAGGCGGGCACCAACTGCTCCCCAGGCCAGGAATCCATGGATTGACAACCGGACGCGTGGTCACGACCCCCATCGCCCGCGAAGAGCTTTTCGGGTGGGCCGAAGAGCAGTTCGGCGACTGGATCAAGGCCGTTGTCGACGTATCGCGCGGGATCATGGTCGTCGGCGGAGACCTGCACGCCGACGACGAAGCCGTCCTCCTGGCACAGGGGTCTCGTCAGGGCGATCTCTGGGGAATCAACCTCTATCCGGGGGACGACGGCGCGGACTGGATCGAGTTCGACTCCATGATCAACATCCGTCCCCGCGACGGCAATCGGTCGCGAGGCGTCGACGACGCGCGAACCCGGGCTCGCATCCGCGTCGTCGTCGAATCATTGATCATCGCGGGATGATCCACTGCAGATGAGCCGCACCCTCCACAAGCGCGCCGCGGCAGGCGGCTGGAACCGGTTGGAGCTCGTTGAACAGCTCGGAAACACAGGCAGCGAAGTGGAGCGCACCATCCGAGCCCACAGCGCCGGACGGACGAGCCGGTTCGAGGGTGCCCTGGAACGGGCGCTGGAGCTCTTCGATCTGACCGCCGCAGACCCGCGCTGGCACGGCCACCGCTGTCAGGAGATTCTCAGAGCGCGAGAGGAATTCTGCCGCCTTTTCTTCGATCCCGACGTGCCCCCTGAATCAGCGGAAGGGTTGCGAAAGTACTTCTACGGTTTCGCCCACGCGGCGCGCCTGCTGCACTATCGGCGGCACGTCGGAGGGTAGCTCGGAAGCGGCCTGAAGGCACCGCAGAGCGAAGCGATTCAGCGCTGATGCATCGCCGCGCGAATGCCGCGCGGGGTTCGCCCGAGGGCTGCCACTTAGCGCAGCGCCCCGTACACCAGCGCTCGCAGCTTCTGGTGATCGTCCAGGCCGGCGGCGGGGATGACCTGGGTGAAGTAGACGACCACCAGCCGTTCCACCGGGTCCACCCAGTAGGTGGTGTGGTAGGCGCCGCCCCAGCCGTAGTCCCCGAGCGAGCCCGGTTCACCGGCCTCCCCCAGATCCAGGCGCACGCTGAAGCCCAGCCCGAACCCCATCCCCGGCGCGAATAGGTCGCCCACGTGGTTGCTGGTCATCAGCGCGACGCTCGCCGGGGAAAGGATGCGCGAATCTCCGAGCGTGCCGCCGTCGAGCATCATCTGCAGAAAGCGGGCGTAGTCGCGCGCGGTGGAGAGCAGTCCCGCGCCGCCCGAGAAGCTGATCCGGGGGCCGTCCACGTACTGCCCCTGTGCATCCATGCCCTCGCCGTCGCGGGCCCGCGCCAGTGCCCCCGGGATTCTCCGGTTGTAGACCGTCGCCAGCCGGTCCCGCTTCTCCGGCGGCAGGTAGAAGTGGGTGTCGCGCATGTCCAGCGGCTCGAAGATGCGCGAGTGCAGGAAGGCCTCCAGGGTCCGCCCCGAGACGGCTTCGACCAGCGCCCCCAGGATGTCGGTGTTGTAGCCGTAGACGAAGCGCTCCCCGGGCTGGGCCTGGAAGGGCAGCGACCCCATGCGGTCGACCGTCGCGCGCACAGGTTCCTCGCGGTGGGCGAAATACCATCCGCTGATCTCCGCCTCCCTCCAGCGATCCGCTCCGGGCCCGCCCATGCCGTAGGCGATCCCCGCCGTATGGGTGAGCAGGTCGCGAACGGTGATCGGCCGTTGCGCCGCCACCACGTCGTACCCTCCGTCCGGCAGCGGTTCGGCGACCGTGGTCTCCGTGAACGCAGGCAGGTACTTCCCCACCGGATCGGAGATCAGCAGCGCGCCGTCCTCCTGCAGCATCATCACAGCCACGCTCACGATGGCCTTGGTCTGCGAGGCGATGCGGAAGATCGCGTCCGCCCCCAGCGGCGTGCCCGCCTCCAGGTCGGCGGAACCGGTTGCGTGCTCATACACCACGGCGCCGTCCCGAAGCACGGCGACGACCGCGCCCGGCAAGCGCCCGTCGACGACGTATTCGTCCAGCATCGCGCCGACCCGCTCCAGGCGGCCGGGCGCGAACCCGGCTTCGGCGGGGGCGACGCGGGGCAGCTCCTGCGCGCGCGCCTGGCGCGGAGCCGATCCGGCCAGTGCCGTGAGGGCGAGGAGCGACGCGAGGACGATGGCGCGGAGTCTGTTGCACGATGGATGGCGATACATGATGCGATTCATGGGATGAGGGCGGGTCGGTGATCGTCCGGTGACCGGTTGCCGCGCAGGGCGCACGGCGCATCGGGCCCGGTACTCGAGGCCCCGGTTGGCGGCAGCATGAGGCATCCGTGATATTGGACCGCTCACGATCATGCATGCAAACCAGCATGGTGCCCGCCGGCTCCCCGGGCGCCTCGGAGGATATCGACGTGAACCCTCGAAGGGCCCTCGGCTTCATTGCACCGCCCCCCGGCATGCCGTCTCCCCTGCTGGTCCTGGCCGGCATGCTCGCCGCCGCATGCGCCCCCGCCACCCCGCCCGCGGCGGACACCCCCGCCCCCGAGCTCGCCCCGGACGTTCCCCTCGAGCCCGGAGCCGTGATGAGCGCCTCCGAGCCGGACCCCGTAGAGGCGGGGCGAGCCCCCCTCCCCGGCGAGTACGCGGGCGCCTTCGACGTCCTCCACTACGACCTGGAGCTATCGCTCCATGAGGACCGGGACGACTTCGACGCCCGCGCGCGCATCGTGGTCGCGCCCCCCGCCGACCCGGAGGCGCCGATGGAGTTCGACCTGGTGGGGCTGGCCGTTCACGCCATCGAGGTCGACGGCGTCCGCACCCCGTTCGAGTACGCCGACGGCAAGCTGCGCGTCTTCGCGCCCCCGGGCGCGACCGGCACCGTGGAGGTGGCCGTGGCCTACGGCGGCACCCCCGACGACGGGCTCATCCTGCGCGACAACGTGCACGGCGACCCGGCGGCCTTCGCCGACAACTGGCCGAACCGGGCGCGCTTCTGGTTCCCGTCCGTCGACCACCCGAGCGACAAGGCGACGGTGGAATACACCATCCACGCGCCCGCCGCCTGGCAGGTGATCGCCAACGGCACTATCGCAGCCCCCCCCACCCCCACCGGCGACGACGCCCTGGGAGGCGCGGCCGGCCGGCGCACCTGGCGCTGGACCACCTCGGTGCCCATCCCCAGCTACACCATGGTGGTCGGCGGCGCCGACCTCGCCGTGCGCCAGGTGGGGCTGGCCGCGTGCGGCAACTCCCCCGTCTCCCCGCGCAGCGACGGCTGCACGCGCGTGAGCTACTGGGTCTACCCGCAGGACACCGAAAACGCCGCCCGCATCTTCCGGCGCGCGGCCGAGATGGTCGACTTCTTCACCGACCTCATCGGCCCCTACCCCTACGAGAAGCTGGCCAACGTGCAGAGCGCCACCCGCTTCGGCGGCATGGAGAACTCCTCGGCCATCTTCTACACCGAGCAGGGCATCGCCGAAGGCCGGAACATGGAGGGCACCGTCTCACACGAGATCGCCCACCAGTGGTTCGGCGACAGCGTCACGGAGTCGGAGTGGTACGACCTCTGGCTCTCCGAGGGCTTCGCCACCTACTTCGGGGCGCTCTTCTTCGAGGAGGCCGACGGACCCGCGGACTTCCGCAATATGATGGAAGGCAACCGCCAGCGCGTGCTCGCCTCGACCGACGTCAACCGGCCCGTGGTGGACCGCGAGGAGACCAACCTCTTCAGCCTGCTCAACGCGAACAACTATCCGAAGGGAGCATGGGTGCTGCACATGCTGCGGGGCATGCTGGGAGACGAGGTCTTCTTCGCCGGCATCCGCAGCTACTACGCGCGCTTCCGCGACGGCGTGGCGAGCACCTCGGACTTCCGCGCCGTCATGGAGGAGGTCTCCGGCTCCGACCTGGGCTGGTTCTTCGAGCAATGGCTTTACCGGCCCGGCTTTCCGGTGGTCACGTCCGAGACCACCTGGGATGCGGATGCCGGCGAGGCGGAGGTCACCATCCGGCAGACCCAGCAGGCCGACTGGCCCGCCTTCCGTCTCCCGCTGGACATCGGCTTCGAGGTGAACGGCAACGCCGAACGCCGCCGCGTCGAGGTCACCGGGAGGGAACAGACGTTCCGCATCCCGCTCGAAGCCGCGCCTTCCGCAACGACTCTCGACCCGCAGGGCCATCTGCTCATGCAGACGGGCGGCAACTGACGGGCCGAGCCCCGGGCCGAAGCTGTAAACACTTGTATTCGCGGCCCGGATGCGCGACCATGGCAGTTTCCGCCTTGTCCATCGCGAAGGCGAACATGAAATGAATGGAGACGGCTCTTGGCCGGGACCACACATCTCAGGTTTGAGCGCGACATCGCCGAACTGCAGCAGCAGATCGACGGTCTTCGCGCGCTGGCGGACGAGAAGGGCATCGACGTGGTGCGGGAAATCGAGGTCCTTCGCAGCCGGCTCGCGGCCATGACCGAGGAGACCTACCGGAACCTCGCCCCGATGGAGCGCGTGCAGGTGGCGCGCCATCCCAACCGCCCGTACATGCTCGATTATGTGGAGCGCCTCTTCACCGACTGGATCGAGCTTCACGGCGACCGGAGCTATCGGGACGACCAGGCCATCGTGGCGGGCTGGGCGTGCCTGGACGGACAGTCCCTGATGGTCATCGGCCAGCAGAAGGGCCGGGCCATGAAGGAGAACCTGCGCCGCAACTTCGGCATGCCCCACCCGGAAGGATACCGCAAGGCGCTGCGCCTGATGAAGATGGCAGAAAAGTTCGGGCGCCCGGTCGTCACCGTCATCGACACCCCCGGGGCGTACCCCGGACTCGGCTCCGAGGAGCGCGGCATCGGCGAGGCCATCGCCCGCAACCTCCGCGAGATGGCGGCACTGCGGGTCCCTACCATCTCCGTAGTCATCGGCGAGGGCATGTCCGGCGGCGCGCTCGGCATCGGGGTGACCGACCGCATCCTCATGCTGGAGCACGCCGTGTATTCGGTCATCTCCCCGGAAGGGTGCGCCGCCATCCTCTGGCGGTCGCGGGACCACCGCGAGAAGGCCGCCGAGGCGTTGCGCCTGACCTCGAGCGATCTGCTCGGGCTGGGCGTGGCGGACGACATCATCGCGGAACCGGTCGGCGGCGCCCACTCCGACTGGGAGGCCGCCTCGAGGAGCGTTGCCAGGACACTCAAGCGGCACCTGGCCGAGCTGACCGTGCTCGACAGCGACGAATTGCTGTCACGGCGCTGGGCCAAGTACGAGACGATCGGGGACTGGGCCGGGAAGGCGATCGAAGAGTCCGGGTTCACGGGGCCCCGACTCGACGCGGAGAGCGGCAGAAGCATGGGAGCTGGCGGCTGAGGACATACCCCGCCCGGGTTCGAGAATAGATGCCAGAGTTCGCGGAAGTCCGGTTCAAGGGAACGCGCAAGGACTACTTCACCTGCCAGCCCGGGACGCTTCAGCCGGGCAGCTGGGTGATGGTGGAAGCCGAGCGCGGCCGCGATCTCGGCCGGGTGAGCGCGCTCGGCGCCATCGCCGAACGGAAATGCGGCACCTCCGGCGGATGCGCCACGCCGGAACCGTCCCGGAAGGTCCTGAGGCAGGCCCTCGCCGACGAGATCCGGCATGTGGGCTGGCTGCGCACCGACGAAGATCGGGTGCGCGCGCTGGCGCGCGACAAGGTGACCGGCCACAGGCTGAAGATGAAGGTCACCGAGGCGGAGTGGCAGTTCGACCGCAAGAAGCTGATCATCTACTTCACGGCCGAGCGGCGGGTCGACTTCCGGGCCCTGGTACGTGATCTGGCCCGTACCTTCCGCACCCGCATCGAGCTGCGCCAGATCGGCGTGCGCGACGAGGCCGCGATGCTTGGAGGCGTCGGCCGCTGTGGCCGCGAACTGTGCTGCTCGACCTGGCTTCCCTCCCTGCGCCCGGTGAGCCTTCAGTTGGCGAAGGATCAGCGGCTGTCCCTCAACCCGTCGCAGATCTCCGGATGCTGCGGCCGTCTCATGTGCTGCCTCAAGTACGAGCACGATGCGTACGTCCGCGCGCGCAGGCGCTTCCCGCGCGAGGGAAGATCGGTGAAGACCTCGCTGGGCAGGGAGAAGGTGGTCGCGGTGGACATCTGGAGCGAGACGGTCACCCTTCTGGCCAACGACGGAGCCCGCCGCAAGGTGGCGCTGAAGGAGCTCAAGAAGGAGGTGTCCAGGGTTCCCCGGGGGAAACGCTCCAACTGACCCGGACATGAGCCGACGCCGCTACCTGACGACGCCGATCTACTACGCGTCCGGCGAACCCCACATCGGGCACGCCTACACCACCATTCTCACCGACGTGCTGGCCCGCTTTCACCGGCAGACGGGGGCCGAGGTGAGGTTCCTCACCGGCACCGACGAACACGGTCCCAAGATCGCCGAGGAGGCGGCCCGGCGCGGCCTGACCCCGATCGACCTGTGCGACCGCATGGCGGGCCGCTTCCGCGAGGCGTGGGACGAACTCGACATCTCCTTCGACCGCTTCATCCGCACCACCGAGGCCGACCACATCGCCGTCGTCACCGCCTTCCTGCAGCGGCTCCACGACCAGGGGCACATCTACAAGGACCACTACTTCGGATGGTACTGCATCCACGATGAACGCTACTGGACGGAGAAGGACCTGGGGCCCGGCAAAACCTGCCCCGACTGCGGGCGGCCGGTACGCCAGATCGAGGAGGTCAACTACTTCTTCCGCATGAGCGCCTACCAGGAACGGCTGGTGCGCCACATCGAGGCCAATCCCGACTGGATCATTCCGGCCGTGCGGCGCAACGAGGTGCTCGGATTTCTCCAGCAGCCGCTCGAGGACCTCTCGATCTCCCGTCCACGGAGCCGCGTGAGCTGGGGCATTCCCCTGCCCTTCGACCCCGAGCACGTCTGCTACGTCTGGGTTGACGCGCTCATCAACTACGTGACCGCATCGGGCGCCATCGCCCCCGAAGCCCCGCCGCACGAGCAGGGATTCGACACGCCCGCCGAGTCGTGGTGGCCGGCCGACCTGCACGTGATGGGCAAGGACATCCTCACCACCCACGCGGTGTACTGGCCCACCATCCTGATGGCGTGCGGCGTCGAGTTGCCGCGGCACATCCTCGCCCACGGATGGTGGCTCGTCGGCGAGACCAAGATGTCGAAGTCGCTGCAGAACGTGGTGGACCCTCTCGCCCTGATCGCGACCCACGGGGTCGACGCGGTACGCTGGTACCTGCTGCGCGAGATGCCTACCGGCAGCGACGCCTCATACACGCCCGAGCGCTTCCTCACCCGCTACGACGAGCTGTCCAACGTTCTGGGAAACCTCGCCAGCCGGGTGACGTCGATGATCGCGCGCTACCGGGACGGCGTGCTGCCCGACGTCGCCGGACAGGGACTGGCTGCAGAGACCGCGGCAGCGCTTCGCCGCTACCGGGAGTTCATGGACAGCCTCCGCCTGCATCGCGCCCTGGCCGCGGCCATGGAACTCGCGCGGCACGCGAACCGATACGTGGAGGAGCGGGAGCCGTGGGCGCAGGCGAAGGACCCGGGGCGTGCGCGGGATCTCGACGAGACCCTGGTCTCGCTCGCGCGCTGCCTGACGGTGCTCACGGCACTCCTGGAGCCGGTCATGCCCGCGAAGATGAACGCGCTGGCGGGAACCTTGGGCTTCGTCCGGGTTCCCACTCTGGACCGGGCCTTCGACGCCCCTCTGGCTGGAAGAGCCGTGACGCGCAGCGACCCCCTCTTCCCGCGGGTACGGCTGCCTTCGGGTTGACGTCCCGCGGCGGGCCCGGATAGGTTGCACGACCGTCGTTTTCCTTCTGCCGTAAGCCCCCGGCCCTCGACCGCTCCTGAGGTATGCCAAACAAATCCCTCGGCGCCAAGCTGAAGACCAGGTTCTCAATCCTCCTTGTGCCGTCCAACGGCGGGCGGCACCGGCAGTTCGAAGCCTCGCCCAGGCTCATCCTGTCCGTGCTCGGCGTCTTCGCCGTTCTCCTGGCGGCTGCGCTCTTCGTCGCCTCCGGGGGGGCGCACCGGATGCAGGCACGCCAGCTGGCCGCGAAGAACCAGGTCATGGCCGACGAACTGGCCGGCATCCGGCAGGAGCTCGCAGGTCTGGAGGGCGCGGTCGAATCCCTGACGGAACAGAATGCGCGGACCCGCGCTCTGGCCGGCCTGGAATCCATCGACGCCGAGGTTCTCCAGGCGGGTGTCGGTGGGCCCGGGACCAGCACGCCCCGATCGCACCCTCTGTGGGGCCTCGACTCGCTGTATTCCAAGGACGCCTTTGCGACATCCTTCGATCTGAAGGCGCTCCAGCGCCGGGTGCGTTTGCTCGGCACCAGCCTTTCCGAGGCCGCGGATTCCCTGAACCGGCATCGCGACTGGCTGGAGTCGTTTCCCTCCATCCTTCCGGCCCGCGGCTACATCTCCAGCCGCTTCTCCCCCTCCCGCATGCATCCGGTGCACCACCTTCCGCTCCCGCACGAGGGCATAGACATCTCCGCCGCCGCGGGCTCGCCCATCGTGGCGACGGCCAAGGGCAGGGTGACCGACACCGGTAGCCGGAAAGGGTACGGCCTGACCGTGCTCATCGAGCACGGCTTCGGGTACGAGACCCTGTACGGCCATGCGAGCCAGATCCTGGTGCGAGAAGGTCAGGAGGTGGAGCGCGGCGAGGTGATCGCGCTGGTCGGGAGGACCGGAATCACGACGGCTCCGCATGTCCACTACGAGGTGCGCCAGAACGGAAGACCGATCGATCCGTACCGTTTCGTAATCGACGTCATTCCCTGATCCGGCCCAAGGCAGGTGACGGCCGCTTTTCTCGCCGGGGTCGCGCTTCTGAGCGCCATCTCCGACCCCGAGTCGCTCCGCCCCGACACGATCCTCCGTCCGCCTGACGGCCCGACCGTCGCCTTCGTCGAAGCCACCGGCTCGCGGGCGGCGGCGATCCGCATCACGGTGCCCTTCGTCGAATCCGATTCCGACGCCGGAGCCGGATACCTCATCCAGCTTCTGGCGCTGGAGCGCGTTCGGAGGTTCAGGGAGATGCTGGGGATCGAAGTCCTGGCGCACCGCACCTCTTCCGGACTCGTCTATCGGCTGAACGGCGCGGTCGCGGACTTCGACCAGCTTGCCGGCGTTGCGCGCGAGTTGGTGGCTCGCCCGGTTTCGCCCGGTTTCGTCGCGGCTCGAACGCGCCTTGAGCGCATGAACCGGGAAGAGCGGGAAACCGCCCGGGGCACGCTCCGGTTCCGGTTGCGCTCACGCATGGCTTCACCGATTCCGTCGGTGACCGGGTCCCTCGCGTCGCTGGCGGCGCTGCACCCGGCCCGGCTGGTGGAACGCTGGCGGGCGTCGCACCGTCGTGGCAACCTCTCGGTGGTCGTGGTCGCCGACCTGCCGCTGGAGGCCGTGTTCTCGGCCCTCTCGGAGCTGGGGGAGGCGGGGCCGGCGCCGGAGACGGGCGGGCTCCCGGAAGCGGCGACGAGAAGATCCACAGCTCCCAGACCCGAGCGAATCCGGATCTGGTACGGGACGGCATATCCGTCGGGAAACGCGCGGGATCCGCGCTCCGCCCTGCTCGCGCACCTCGCGAACGACCACCTTCAGGAGTTCGGCGGCGAGTTTGAACCCCATCTCGAGCGGTGGGAGTTGGGGGAGCGGTCCTGGCTGGTGCTGACGGCGGCGGCCTTTTCCCGCAATGCGACGACGATGCGCGCCCGCATTCGAGGCTACATCGGTGACCTGCGGGCGGCACTGAGCCCGACCGTTGTGCGCCACGCGAGGTCATCGCTCCGCTCCGAGCTGCTCCTGGAGACGCGCTCGCCGGCGGGGCTCGCGGAAGTCATCGGGCGGCATCTGGACGCCACGGGCGATGCCGATGCCGCGGGGGACTATCTGCGGCGGCTCGAGGAGATCGATTTCGAGGACATGGCCGCGTTCCTCGAGGAAATCGCCGCGACGGAGGCCATTACCGCCGAGGTCGGCGACTGATGGCGATTTCACGCCCTCCGACGCGGCGGCTCGCGTGGACGGCGTTCTGGGCGATCCTGCTGCACGCCGCGCCCGCGGAGGCTGCGCCGCACGCCCGGACGGTCCCGGACACGCTGGAACTCCTGGCGGTGAGCGAGCGGCCCTGGACCTCCGCCGTCACCGTCACCCTCTCCTTCGCCGGCGGATACGGCGACGACGCGCCCGGGGCCGAGGGAACCGCCTGGCTTCTGGGCCTGGTGCTCGAGCGGGCCGCCCGCGCCAATCTCGCGGCAACGGGCGCGGCCGCGGACATCGAAGTGGAAGGCGACCGCACCTGGGTCACCCTGCGGACCACATCGAGCGACTGGGCGGCGGCGTACCGAATCCTCACCCGCACGCTGCTCACGGATCCGCTCGATCCGGCACTGGCTGCAGAGGCGCGCGCCGACCTGTCCGGCCAGGTGTTCTTCCAGCGCGACGCGCCCGTGCGCGCGTTCGAACTGGAGGCTCAGCGGATGCTTCTCGGGGCGGGGCGGGCCCGTGCTCCCATGGGAACGGCGTCCAGCGTGCGCGGCATGACGGTCGAGGCCCTGGAGGCGACGCGGGCGCGCATCTACCGGCTGGACCGGGCGCGCGTGGCGGTGGTTGGCGGGGTCGCACCCGCCGAGGGAGCATCCGTCGTCGGCGCGCACCGGACGATTGCACGGCCCGGCGAGCAAGGCTGGGTGATCGAGGGCGCGCCCCTGGCTCTGCGTGCCTCGAGGTGGACGTGGGAGACGGGCGGGCGCACTTCGGTCGCCGACGACATCACGAACAACTGGATCCTGGCCGCCTATCCGTTTTCGGGTGACAGCCCGCGCCGGCCGATGGAGTTCCTGGCTCACCTGATCGGGGAGCTGATCGTTATCGACCCGCCCGCCCCGGGGCTGATCAGCCGGCGGGCTGAAGTGCGGGAGCTCCCCGGAGGGCCCGTTCTTCAGGTGACGATCGCCGCCCAGTGGCCGACCGTGCGAGCCTGGGAGCAACGTATCGTCGACATTGTGGAGCGCCTGTCCGCCGGAACCCTCCCCCTGGACGACCTGTACATGCAGCACCGGCGGTTTCGGTCCGCGAGGACGCTCGAACTCGCGGAGCCCGGGCGCGAAGGCCGCCGGCTGCTCATCGAGGCGACGGACGGCGGGCCGGGGGAACTGCTCGCGCCCCTGCAGGGTCTGTCTTCCGAGGAGGTCCAGCGGGCGGCAGCCGATCTGGGAGAACCGCGCGTGCTGGTCTACGGGCCAGGGGAGCCGCCGTCTTGATGCAAGGGCATGGGGACAGTTACTTTGCGGCCCGATTACATGGCAGGGATGTGCATGCGAGCCGGAAGGAGCCAGCTCGGAAGTTTCAACGTGATAGCCTGGAGTAACTGCACCATGCGGAACGGAATCCTTTTCCTCGCTCTCGCCGGCACGATCGCCTCCGCGGCATGCGGGCCGACCGAGGTCACGATCAATGCGCAGATGGAGGTCACCGGAGCCGAGGGCACGGAGATGCGACCGTTGGCCGACATGGAAGTCCAGCTTCTTCCGTTCGACCGTGACGCGATCTTCGACTCTCTGGCGGGCGAGGCCGACGCGCCCGAGCCGGAGATTCCACCGGATCTGCTCGAGGCCCAGAACCAGGTCGCCGCGGCGCAGGGGGAATGGCAGAGCCTGGAAAGCGAGTGGTCGCTGCTGCGGGAGGATCTCCTGAACCTCAGCACGGAGATGGAGCGGCTGAATCCGGCCGAAGCCCAGTACCGGGTGCTGTTCATGGAGTTCGACGAGAAGGAGCAGCGACTCGCCCAGGTCGAGCGCCAGCGCGACGCCGCCTTCGAGGAGTTCACCTCCATCCAGGGTTCCATGATCGAGCAGGCCGACCAGGTCAGGATGCTGCGCGAGATGTGGGGAGACGAGGCGTTCGCGGAATACGGCACGGTGTCCCAGTTCATGATCGACGTGAGCGGCCTCGACCCGGTCGTGGACACCACCGACGCTTCGGGCAGCGCGCTCCTGGCCGCGCCCGCGGGGCAATACTGGGTGTACGCGCGCTGGGAGCGCTCCTTCGACGAACTCTACTGGAACGTCCCCCTCATGGTGGAAGGCGAGCCGGTGGCGTTCACGCTCGACGAGAGCAACGCACAGGTCCGCCCCATCCTCTGACCGGCCGGCCCGGGCGCCCGTCCGGCCACCCGGGCCGGCACCCGGTCTCGTGGATCGTCCATCGAGGTTGCTGGGCGTAGTCCCCGCCTGCGGACTGTCCACCCGCATGGGAAGCGCCAAGGCGCTTCTCGATGCGGGTGGACAGTCCTTTCTGGTGCGTGTCGTGTCCGCCCTGGCGGCGGGCGGGTGCGGCCCGGTCGTGGTGGTCGCGAGAGAGGCGGCCGGCGCCGTGGCGGCGGAAGCGGAAGCGGCCGGCGCCGTGGTGGCAGCCAACCCCGATCCCGACGAAGGGCCCATCTCGTCCATCCGGCTGGCGCTGGCGGGGTGGGGCGGCGGGATGGACGGATGCGCCATCTGCCCGGTCGATCATCCGCTGGTGAGGGGCGCCACGGTGCGGTCGCTGGCGGCGTGCTTCCACGAGGGGTCGACCGACATCGTCATCCCGACCTGGCGCGGCCGGCGCGGCCACCCGGCCATCTTCCACCGCCGCCTGTTCGCCGAACTTCTCGACCCCGACCTTCCCGAGGGGGCCCGCACGGTGGTGCGGCGGCGCCCCGGCCGCGTCCGCGAGTGCGTGGTGGAAGACGCGGGCGTGGTCGCGGACATCGACACGCCCGCCGAGTACCGCAGCCACTTCCAGGTGGCGTGACCATGCCCGAGCGGTCTGGGCCCGACGGCATGACCTCCGGATCGCCCGTCGACGTAGCGGGCGCTTCCGGCGACCGCGACCGGACGCCCGCGGCGCCGCCCGGCGAGCCCGGCCCGCCCACGTCCGGCGAGCCCGATCTCGCGACGCCCGACGCGACGACCGCGGCCGCCCGCATCCTCGAGTCGCTGCGCGGGTCGCGGGGCACGGTCGAGCTGCTGGTGGTCTCGGACAGTGACGGGCGGGCGGCGGGCGCCCGCATGCTGGTGCGCCCGGACGCGGTCGAGGGATCGCTCGGCGACCCCGAACTGGACGCGGCCGCGCTGGCCGTCGCGACCCGCGAACGGCTGGCGCACGGGCCCGGCGGGTCCCTCCACAACCTGCAGACGCCGGCGGGCCGGCGTCTGCAGGTGTACGTGGAGGGCCACCGCCCCCGCCAGGAGCTCATCGTCGTGGGCGCCGGCCACATCGCCCAACCGCTCGCCACCCTGGGCACCCTGCTCGACTTCGAGGTCACCGTGCTGGACGACCGCCCCGAGTTCGCCACCCGCGAGCGGTTTCCGGAAGCCGCCGCCGTGCGCACCATCGACTTCGCCGATCCCCTCTCCGGCATCGATGTCCACGCCGGGTGCCATTTCGTGCTGGTGACGCGCGGGCACAAGTACGACTACGAGTGCCTGCGCCGACTGCTCGCCCGCCACGGTGAGGCGACACCGGCCTACATCGGCATGATCGGCAGCCGCCGCCGCGTGCGCGCAACCTTCGTGCAGCTGGAGGCGGAGGGCATCCCTCACGATGTCATCGCCCGCGTGCGGGCTCCGGTGGGCCTGGACATCGGCGCGCAGACGCCGGCCGAGATCGCGGTGAGCGTCCTGGGGGAGATGATCCTCGAGCGGCGCGGCGGGACGGGAGCGCCGTTGCGCGGCCGGGAGCGCATCGTCGAGCGCTTCCTGGCGAAGAAACCCCCTGCCGGGAGCGTGAAATGAGTTCGCCGGGCGACCAGGACGTGTACGAAGCCGTTCTCGCGACCGTGCGCGCCGGCAGGCGGGCGGCGCTCGCGACCATCGTCTCCACGCGCGGGTCGACGCCGCGCAAGGCCGGTTCGCGCATGCTGGTGGACCCGGAGACCGGGCTGGTGGGCACGGTCGGCGGCGGGTGCGGGGAGGCGGAGGTCATCGAAGCCGCGCATGAGGTGATCGACGACGGAGTCCCGCGCCTGGTGAAGGTCGACCTCACCGAGGACCTGATGGGGTGGAGCCCGGCGGTGTGCGGCGGCATCATGGACATCTTCGTGGAGCGGGTGTCCGCGGGCGCCGGCGGCGACGAAGACGACCCCGGCGCATGACCTCGAATCCGGGCTGTTCCCTTCCCCGCGTCACCATCCACTACCTAAGGCCCCCGGATCACCTGCAGACCTTTCGCCAGCCCATCATCCATCAGAGCCCGGAGGTGATCGTCACCTTCTCGGGCGGCATCCGCGTCTCGTCGCCGATGGAGCTGGACGGTGAGGTCGTGCTCGAAACCGGATCCGACATCGTCTGGTTCACGTTCCCGGGTCTCTGGCACGACATCGGGCGTTTCCACGACTCCCGGGGCGCGTTCACCGGCTTCTACGCCAACCTCCTTACGCCGGTGGAGATGCTGCCCGGACACGTCTGGCACACCACCGATCTCTTTCTCGACGTGTGGATGAAGCCGGGACGGGCGCCCAGGCTCCTCGACGAGGACGAACTTCAGGCCGCGCTGGACGC
Organism: Longimicrobiales bacterium; assembly: GCA_965202805.1. GTDB lineage: Bacteria > Gemmatimonadota > Gemmatimonadetes > Longimicrobiales > Gaopeijiaceae > BD2-11. The sequence goes on along the minus strand of OZ241869.1, from coordinate 3,333,490 downwards.
GGATGCGCTGGAGGCGGCGACGGCGCGTCGCGCCCGGGAGGAAGCGGAGCGGATTCTGGAGCGCGCGGGCGCCGGCACGTGGCCTCCTCCCGTGGTGCAGGAATGGACGCGGGAGCGGGCGCTCGGCGTGCTGGATGCGGCCTGACCCTGGACGCGCTCGCCTCCGCTCAGTCTCCCCCGTCCTCCACCCGGTACGCGGCGCACAGCCGCTTGAGGTCCACGTAGAGGTCGCCGAGCACTTCCGGGTCTTCGCGGAGGCAGTCGATGAGGCGTTCGCTGGAGTTCAGGCCGGTGCTGGGGAGCCGGACGTCTTCGTGGTGATAGACCCCCCTGTCGACGAAAACCAGGCGCACCGTGGCCGTATCGCCTGCGCTCATGGCTCTCCTTCCGTCAGCTGCTCGACCGCGCTCTCGATGGTGACGTAGTCGTTGCCCGGCAGCCTCCTCGCGGCTCCGGTTCCTCGGCTGACCAGAACGCTCGGGGTGCTGGTCAGGTTGAGCGCGCTGGCGAGGCGCAGGTTCGCGGTGACCCGGTCGGCGTGCCGGGCCGAGTTGAGGCAGTCGCGGAAGGCGCCGTCGTCCAGCCCCAGGGCGCGGGCATAGCCCACGAAGTTGCCTACAGGATCGCCCGAGGCCGCCCACGAAAACTGGTTATCGAAGAGCGTGGTGTGGTATTCCCAGTAGCGGTCCTGGTCGCCGGCGCAGTGGGATGCTCTCGACGCCAGGAACGAGTTGGAGTGAATGCTCGAAATGGGCAGATCGTAGAAGACGAACTTGGCCCGCCCGGTCTCTACCAGGTTCAACTCGATGAGGGGCTTCACGCCCGAGGCGAACATGGCGCAGGCCGGGCACTGATAGTCCCCGAACTCCACCACCGATATGGGCGCTTCCGGGTCTCCCAGTTCCGAGCCGTAGGCCAGATTCACGAGTTCCTCGTCGGAGAGGTCGCCCAGGTCCACGGGCTCGGTGACGGCGTTGCTGAACACCGTCGATCCGGTCGTGTAGACCGCCGCCACCACTCCGATGAGCCCCACTCCGCCGAGGATGAGGTAGAGGCGCTTGACCCCGCCGCTCGCGGGCTTCTGCCTCATTTCCTTTCGCTGCTGCGCTCTGCTGGGCATCCGTATACTCCGTCGCCGGTCGTTGTCGATAAACCACGCGCGTCCGGGCGCGTGATGGGGTGGCGGGCGCGATGCGCGTCCCTCACCTCCGGCCGCAGGCTAAACTTGGCGCGTCGGCGAACCCGCGCACAAGATGGAGCGCCGCGGCCCACCCTTGTCAGGCCGTGAGCACTTCGACCACTTCCCGGGTGCGGGTCAGGTCGGTCGCGACGTGGTCCGCGCCGGTGGCCTCGAGGTCCGCGGCGCTGAAGTGCCCGGTGGCCACGGCGAAGGTGCGCGCCCCGAAGTGCCGGCCGCACTCCACGTCGAGCGGGGTGTCCCCCACGACCACCACCGATTCGGGGGGAAAGCGCACCCCCCACACCTGCTCCGCCCTGCCGACCGCGACGGCGGGCAGGTGGTTGCGGCTCTCCCGGTCGCAGCCGAAGCCGCCCGCCGGAAACGCATCCGCGGCCAGCCCGGCGGAACCCAGCTTCAGGCGCGCGCCCTCGCGGATGTTGCCGGTGACCAGACCCATCGCCACCTCCTGGCGGTCGTCCAGCGCCGCCAGCAGTTCGCGCACGCCCGGAAGCGCCGTGACCGGCTTCGCGGGCAGGCGCCGCTCGAGCTCACGCGGGTAGAGCGTCCACAGTCTGGGCAGTCCCTCGTCGATGCGGCCGTCGTCCAGTCCCGCCTTGCGCAGGAGTTCGCGCGCGATCTGCGGGTCGGTCCTGCCCGCAAAGGACACCAGGTTCACCGGACCGGTGGTGCCGTACACCTCGATCAGCGCATGGGTGAACGCCTCCTTGGCCGGGCCTCCCCACACCAGGGTGCCGTCGATATCGAAGAGGATGAGGCGCTTCACGGCAGGTCGGGGCGACTGTCGGACTAAGTTCACTTGCCTTAGCTAAGCCCGAACTCTCGCCGGCGAACCCGTGCGCGCCACCAGCGCGGCGACGTCGGCGTTGCCGCCGCTGATCACGGCGGCGATCCGGTCGCCGAAGCCGGCGGCCCCCGACCGCAGCGCCGCCACCGTGGCCGCCCCGGAGAACTCGGCCACCAGCTTGGCGCGCTCGAGCAGGAAAACGGCCGCCTCCCGGATGGCGGCGTCGGACACGAGCACCACCTCGTCCAACAGGTCGCGCACGAGCGCGTAGGTGAGGTCGCCCACCTGCACCGGCGCCAGCCCGTCGGCGATGGTGTCGATGCGGTCGATGCGCACCACCCGGCCCGCGTCCAGCGCGGCCCGCATCGACGGCGCGCCCTCGGGTTCCACCCCGATGATGCGCATGCCGGGGCGCAGCGCCCGCAACGCCACCGCCGTGCCCGCCGCCAGCCCGCCACCACCGATGGGGACGACCGCGGTGTCCACCTCGGGCCAGTCCGCCGCGATCTCCAGGCCCACCGTGCCCTGTCCCGAGATGATGTCCGGATGGTCGAAGGGCGGAACGATCACGAGCCCCTCGGCGGCGGCGATCTCCTCCGCCCGCGCGCGCCGCTCCACCGAGGTGGTGCCCTCGAACACGACCTCGGCACCGAGCCGGGCCGCGCCCCGATGCTTCACCGCCGGCGCCGTGGTCGGCATGACCACCACCGCGCGCACGCCGCGGATGCGGGCCGCCAGCGCCACCCCCTGGGCGTGATTGCCCGAGGAGTAGGTGATCACGCCGCGCGCCACATCCTCGTCGGAGAGCCGGGAGATGAAGTTGTAGCTTCCGCGCAGCTTGAAGGCGCCGCAGCGCTGGAGCGACTCGCACTTCAGGCGCACGCTCGCGCCCACCTCGTCGGAGAGGTCGGGGGACCAGAGCAGCGGCGTGCGCACCGCCACGCCCTCAAGGCGCGCCGCCGCCGCACGTACGCTGTCGAGCGACGGAGCCGTCACCCGGTGCGCTCCCGCTCGGCGCCCGCAACCGCCTCCCGGCCAGCTTGCGGTCCGTTGCCTTCAGCCTCGCGGCCGGCTTCCTCGCCGTCCCCGTTGTCGCCCATCACGCGCGCCAGGTCCACCAGCTCGTCGTTCTCGTCCAGGTTCAGCAGGCGCACCCCCTGGGTCACGCGGCCGATCACACGGATCTCCTCCACCCGCTGCCGGTTCACCACCCCGTTGCGCGTAATCAGCATGAGCTCGTCGGACGGGTGCACGGCCTTCACCGCCACCACCGGCCCCGTCCTGTCGGTCGTCTTCATGTTGATGACCCCGAACCCCCCGCGCCGCTGCAGCCGGTACTCGCCGACGGCCGAGCGCTTGCCCATGCCCCCGCGGGTGGCCACCAGGATCGACGAATCCTCCGAGGGCACCATCATGCCCACGACTTCGTCGCCCTCACGCAGGCGAATGCCGTTCACCCCGCGCGCCACCCGTCCCATGGGACGCACATCCGATTCGTGGAAGCGGATGGCCATGCCCTCGCGCGTCGCCAGAAGTACCTCGCTGGCGCCGTCCGTGATCTGCACGTCGATCAGCTCGTCGTCCTCATCCACCCGAATGGCGTGGATGCCCACCATGCGGACGTTGCCGTACGCCGACAGCGGCGTCTTCTTGACGATGCCCTTGCGGGTGCAGAACAGCAGATGGCAGTCCGGTGCGAAGGTGCGCACCGGCACGAACGCCGCGATCCCGTCCCTGGGGTCGATGTTGCGCAGGTTCACCACCGGCTTGCCGCGCGAGTAGCGCCCCGCGTCGGGCGCCTCCCAGACCTTGATCCAGTGGCACTTCCCCGACCGGGTGAAGATCATCAGGTAGTCGTGGGTGTTCGCCACGAAGAGGTGCCCGACCTCGTCCTCGTCCTTGGTGGCCATGCCCTTGAGCCCGCGGCCGCCGCGCCGCTGCGCGCGATACGCCGTCAGCGGGATGCGCTTCAGGTAGCCCTGCCGGCTGACGGTGAGCACGACCTCCTCGTCCTTGATGAGGTCCTCCATCTCCAGGTCGGCCACGCCGGTGAGGATCTCGGTCCGCCTGTCGTCCCCGAACCGCTTCGCGACCTCCCGGAGCTCCTCGACGATGATCTGCATGCGCCGAAGTCTGCTGGAGAGGATCTCGTCCAGCTCCGCGATGACGGCGCGCACGTCGGCCAGCTCCCGCTCCAGCTTGTCGATCTCGAGGCCTGTGAGCCGGGCCAGGCGCATGTTGAGGATGGCCTCGGCCTGACGCTCCGTAAGGCGGAGGGACGGTGCTTCCCCTGCCTCCGCTTCCAGCAGCCGGGCATCCTCGGCGGAGTCGGCCCGCGCCGCCAGCTCCTCGGCATCCACCCGGAACTCCTCGGCCCTCAGCCGCGCCATCGCGGTCGCGGTATCCGGTGAGGAGCGGATGATGGCGATCACCCGGTCGATGTTGTCGACGGCGATCTCGAGGCCCTCGAGGATGTGTTCGCGCGCCCTGGCCTTCGCGAGCCTGAACTCGCTTCGCCGCACCACCACGTCGTGCCGGTGATCCACGAAGTGGAAGAGGATTTCGCGAAGTCCCATCACCCGCGGCACGCCGTTCACCAGCGCGAGCAGGATGGTGCCGAAGGTCGCCTGCATCTGGGTGTGCTTGTAGAGCAGGTTGAGCACCACCTGGGGGACGGTGGCGCGCTTCAGCTCGATCACGATGCGCATGCCGTCGCGGTCCGACTCGTCGCGCAGCGCCGACACCTGGGTGAGCTTCTTCTCGCGCACCATCTGGGCGATCTGCTCGATCAGGCGGGTCTTGTTGACCATGAAGGGGATCGCGCGCACCACGATGCGGGCGTTGCCGCGCTTGCCGGCCTCCTCCACGTCGGCGCGGGCGCGCATCACGATTCGGCCGCGGCCGGTGCGGTAGGCGTCGCGGATGCCGCGGCGGCCGCAGATGAAGGCGCCGGTCGGGAAATCCGGCCCGGTCACGATGCTCTCCAGCACCTCCTGCGGCAGGTCCGGGTTCTCGATCAGCGCGATGGTCGCATCCACCACCTCGCGCAGGTTGTGGGGCGGGATGTTGGTGGCCATCCCCACCGCGATCCCCGAGCTGCCGTTGACGAGCAGGTTGGGCGCGCGCGCGGGCAGCACCGTGGGCTCGTCGATGCGGCCGTCGAAGTTGGGGATGAAGTCGACGGTCTCTTCATCGATGTCGGTGAGGAGCTGGGTCGCCAGCGGGGTGAGCCGCGCCTCGGTGTAGCGGTAGGCCGCGGGGGAATCCCCGTCGATGGAGCCGAAGTTGCCCTGGCCGTCCACCAGCGGATAGCGCAGCGAGAAGTCCTGCACCATGCGCGCCATGGAGTCGTAGACCGCCGAGTCGCCGTGCGGATGGTACTTGCCCAGCACCTCGCCGACGACGGTCGCGCTCTTCTTGTAGGGGCGCGTGGGGCCGAGCCCCAGCTCGCTCATCGCGTAGAGGATGCGACGGTGTACGGGCTTCAGGCCGTCGCGGACGTCGGGAAGCGCGCGGCGGACGATGACGCTCATCGAATAATCGATGAACGACTCCCGCATTTCGTCTTCAAGCAGCCGCGCGAGTATCCGTTCTCCGGGGGCGGAATCCATGCAGATGCCTCGTGGGGTTTACGCTCGTGGGGGCAGCTACGGACAGACCGGTGTCCGGGCCCGACTTCCTGATCCGGACAGCAGAGACGCGCTACCGGCCGCCACCGTCCTCACCTGCGACGAAGACGGGACGAACTTCTCGTGATGGGCCTCAGGTGCCCGGTGCCGGATAGTAGATGGCGAGCGCGTGGCCGATGAGTCCCTGGTTGCGGCCGATGTCGGCGGCCGCCTGGCTGCGCGTGGTGTCTTCGATGCGCTCGAAGATGATCGCATCCGCGCCCAGCTCCGCGGCTTCGGTCCGAAGCAGGAGCAGCATGTCCTCGTTCGAGGTGCCCAGGGGGGCGCGGGCCGTGACCGGACCGATCGTCCGATAGCCTTCGCGGGCTGCCTGGCCCATCGCGGGAACGATGACTTCGACTTCTTCCGGGCCCGCCTTGGGGGGCAGCTGCACGCCGGCGCACGCCGCCAGGACTCCGGAGAGAGCGAGAATGGCGAGAGCTTTCCTCATCCCCTTCTCCTCGTGAGATGAAAACCAGTTGGGGCCGATGTTTCGGCGGTCCTGCGGAACCCTTGAAACTAACAGAAAACGTAGGGCAGAGCTACGTTTGCGGCGCCTCGAAACCGGCGCCGCGGAGACCGGCGTTGCCTGCCATGGGCGGCCCTCCGGGCGGTGTTGCATTCTGCGTTCCTGCAGCACGCGGACGGGGCTTGGCGTCGCCGTCGCCGCGGAAGAGGTCGGAGTCGAGGTGTCTACCCGCCGGGGATCTCGGTGAGCTCCAGGACGACCGGGGATCCGGTGGACTCGGCGCGAACCAGCACATGGGGCCGCTCAGCCGTAAAGTACGCCCGCTGGTTGCCCTCCCCGCCGCTGAAGCTCACCTCGATGACGTCGAAGGTCCCCCCCGGGACGGTGATCTCCGTGTTGCCGCGGACCCGCAGGGTTACCGTGCGCGCCCGGCCGCTCTGGGGCTGGACAACCGGATAGCGCAGTTCCAGCCCTTCCTCCAGCTCCGAGATCCACGCCACCAGCTCATCCATCTCGCCCAGCAAGGCCCCGCGCACCACTTCCCGCTCGATCTCGCTCGCGTCCCGCCCGGTCGCCGTCGCGCGGCCGGTGACGCGCTCCCCATCCATCTCCAGCTCCCAGTTCGCCTGTCCCTCGGCGGTGACGAGCCGGAAGGTGCTGGCGACCGGCCGGAAGCTGCGCGGAGAGAAGAACACCTCCGAGACCTGTGTGATGTTGTTGGCCCGCACCGTGCTGGTGAGCGACATGGTGCGCTCGTCGTTGCGGGTGGCGAAGCCCAGCACCCGCTCCATGTCCGCGACCTGGCGATTCCGCACCATCAATCGATAGCGCCAGATTCCGGGCTCGAGCACCGAAGGGTCGTAGGCGATGTCGGAGTCCCTTACCTCCACGTCGTCGATGGTGAGCCGGTTGCCCTCGGCGTCGACCATGCGCACGCGGCCGAAGCGCGTGAGGTTCGAACGGATCTGCGTGGCGTCGCCCACCACCACGACCACGGCCCGCTCCGGGTCGAAGTGCTCCACGAGAGCGCCCTGGATGTCCTCGGGCACGACCGCGGCGACCCGGTCGCGGTACGCCTCCAGCTCCTCGGTGGAGCGGCCCCGCAACCGATAGGTCGCGACCTGGTTGGCGATCGCCTGCGGCGTCTCGATGGTCCGCGGGAACGACCCGATGAGAAAGTCCTGCACATCCGACAGCTCCTCGTCGGGAACCGGCTCGGATCGGATGAGGTCGACCTGGTTGAGCAGCTCCGCGAGGGCGCTGTCGGTGACCTCGCTGCGCACCTCGGCGTTGGCGAGGAAGTAGCCCAGATCCCGCTTGCGCACGGCGGACGTGTAGGATCCGTACGTCCAGCCCTTGTCCTCGCGCAGCACCTGGAAGAGGCGGCCCGTGCTGGAGCCGCCCAGTACGCGGCTGCCCAGGCTGAGCGGCATCCAGTCCTCGTGGTCTCCCTTCATGGCGGACTGTCCGACCAGGATGGTCGACTGCACCGATTCCGGCCGGTGCACCAGAATGATCTCCTTTTCCTCGCGCGCGGGAATGTCGAAATAGGTGGGCGGCCGCGAGGGTCCGGGCTCCCAGTCGGCCAGCGCCGCGTTGAGGCGGGCTTCGATGTCGTCGACGGTCACGTCGCCCGCGACCACCACGAGCGAGTTGGTGGGCTTGTAGTGGCGCAGGTGGAAGGCGATCAGGTCGGAACGCCGGATTCTCTCGATGCTCTCCGGCGTCGGGAGCAGGCCGTAGGGATGACGTCCATACACCGCCTGCTGGAACTCGCGGCTGGCCAGGAACCCGGGCGAGCCGAGCTGCACCTGCAGGCCCGTGACCGTCTGCTGGCGGTACAGGTCCATCTCCTCATCGGGGAAGCTCGGGTTGACGACGATGTCGCCCAGGAGCTCGAGGCCGGCGTCGAGCTGGGAGGTCACGACGCCGAGAACCACGTTCGTCCAGTCGTCTCCCGCGCCCGCGGAGAGGTTGGCGCCGATGTGGTCGGTGGCGTCGGCGATCTCCAGCGCCGTCCGGGTGTCCGTGCCCTTGTTGAGCAGGCTGGCGACCATCGCCGCCACGCCCGCGCGGTTGCGGGGATCGGCCGCGTTGCCCGCCCGCACCACGAGGTTCACGGTGACGTACGGCTGCTCGTCGTGGGGCACCACGATCAGGTCGGCGCCGTTGGAGAGCAGACGCTCCTCGAACGCCGGGAACGGGATGTCGTCGAGCGGCAGGGGCTCGGGAGGACCCTGCTGCGCGGCGGCGATTCCGGGGCTCGCCAGCATCAGGAGCGCCGGGACCAGCACACGGTGCCTCGTCCGGCGCCCACGGGACCTCGTGCGGCGCGCGTTCAGGCGATGTGCGTTCATGGGATCACTCCTCCGGTGGGCCGGGCGACGACCACGGTTCGATTCTCGGCAACGAGGTATTTGCGCGCGACGTTCAGGACGTCGTCGAGGGTCACGGCCTCGTAGTGCGCGAGCACGTTGTTGACCTCGAAGGGATCGCCCCAGGTGAGCGCGAAGGACTGGAGGATGTTCGCCTTGGCATTGACCGTCATGCGGCTCGCGACCTGAGCGGCGCGCTGCTGGTTGAGCGCCTTCTCCAGCTCGCGCTCGGTGATGCCGTCGGCCTTGAGCTTCTCGATCTCCTCCTCGATGACGGCGCGGATCTCTTCGATATTGCCGCCGGCGTGCGGCAGGCTTCCGAACAGCATGAGCCCGGATCCCAGCCGCTGCTGCAGCCCCGAGATGACGGCCGGAGCCAGTTCGTCCTCCTTGACCAGGCGCCGGTGCAGGCGGCTGCTCTCGCCCGCGCTGAACACCTGGGAAAGCACCGCGAGCGGGAATACGTCCGGGTGGCCGGCCTCGGGTACGTTGTACCCCATGTAGAGGAACGGCAGCTGCGCGTGCTCGTCGCTGACCGAAGCCGTGCGTTCCCCGTCGGTGCGGGGCGTGACCGGCGGGTCGGGAAGCGGCGGCACGTCCTCCCCCCGGGGAATCGCGCCGAAATACTCCTCCGCCAGCGCGCGGATCTGGTCGGTGGTCACCGCACCGACCACCGCCAGGGTCGCGTTGTTGGGCACGTAGTAGCGCTCGTAGAAGTCCTTCACGTCGTCGGTGGTGGCCGCGTCGAGATCCTCCATGGAACCGATCGGCGTATGCCGGTAGGGCTCGTAGTCGGTGGAGAGCGAATCCAGGACGATGTTCGCCTGCGCGTACGGCTGGTTGTCGATGCGCAGGCGGCGCTCCTCCTTCACCACTTCGCGCTGGTTCTCGAAGCCGCGTTCGCTCACCACCAGGCGCGCCATGCGCTCCGCGTGCAGCCAGAAGGACAGGTTGACCCGGTTGGAGGGGAGGGTCTCGAAGTATGCCGTGCGGTCGGTCGAGGTGGTGCCGTTGTACGTGCCGCCGGCGTTGTTGACCAGCCGGGCGAAGTCGCCGTTGCCCAGGTTCTCGGTTTCCTCGAAAACCAGGTGCTCGAAGAAGTGCGCGAACCCGGTCCTCCCCGGAACCTCGTGCGCGCTGCCGACATGGTACCACATGTGGACCGCCACCACCGGCGCCGAGTGGTCCTCGCTCACGATCACGCGCAGTCCGTTGTCGAGCGAGAAGGTGTCGATGGGGATCGGGGGCAGTTCGAAGGCCTGCCCGTGCGCCGGCCCGGCCGAGGCGGCCCAGACCAGCGCCAGGCATGCCAGGACCGCGGCTCCGCACGGTGGGAGCGCCCGCGCGCCGATTCGCTTTGTGTTCACGTCAGCCTCGTCCGTTGCAGGATCGGCTCCGGGAGGCGGGCGAGGCATGCTCCGGTCACGCTCGCGCGCTCGGCCATCACCTCGTGCGGGCGGCCCATGGCGACCACCCGTCCTCCGCGGGCTCCGGCGCCGGGCCCCAGATCGATGATCCAGTCCGCGGCGCGCATCACATCCAGGTTGTGTTCGATGACAATGACCGTGTTTCCGGCGTCGATCAAGCGCATCAGCACCCGCAGGAGCTTCGCCACTTCGTTGCCGGAAAGGCCGGTGGTGGGCTCGTCCAGGATGTAGAGTTTGCTGCCCCGGCGCCCGGACGCGCCCGAGAGCTCCCGGGCGATCTTGAGCCGCTGGGCTTCGCCCCCGGAGAGGGTGGGGGCGGGCTGGCCGAGCCTGAGGTACCCGAGGCCGACATCCTGCAGATGCCAGAGGATCTTCCCCAGGCGCCTCTGCCTGATGAAGAAGCGGATGGCCTGATCGACGGTGAGCTCCAGCACCTGGGCGATGTCGAGCCCCTTGTACTTCACGTCCAGGATCTCGCGCTTGAAGCGGGTGCCCCGGCAGACGTCGCAGGGCACGTAGACGTCCGCCATGAAGATCATCTCGATCTCGACCTGGCCGGCGCCCTTGCAGGCTTCGCAGCGGCCGGCGGCCACGTTGAACGAGAAGTGGCGCGCCTGATACCGCTTCTTGCGCGCGAGCGGCTGGGCGGCGAAGAGCTTGCGCACCTCGTCCCACGCCTTGATGTAGGTCACCGAGTTCGAGCGCGGCGTGCGCCCGATGGGCGACTGGTCGATGCGCGCCACGCCGGCCAGGTGGGAGGCGTTGGCGATGGAGCGATATTCCCCGACGAACTCGCCCATGTGCAGGCGGGCGCTGGTTTCGCCGTCGTTCATCTCGCGCTCCAGGGCACGGTAGAGCACGTCGTTGACGAGCGTGGACTTTCCCGAGCCGGACACCCCGGTCACCACGGTGAGCGAGCGCAGCGGGACATCGATGTCGACGTCCCTCAGGTTGTGCAGGCGGGCTCCGCGCAATTCGATGCGGCCGCCCGGAGGGCCGCGTCTGCGGGGGAGAGAGGGATCGGCCGAGCCGGCGATCAGGCGCCCGGTGGCGGTGTCGGCGTCCACGAGCCCGGCGGGCGGACCCTCGAAGACCAGGCGCCCCCCCTTCTCGCCCGACTCGGGACCGAGCTCGATGACGTGGTCGGCGGCGACGATGACCTGGGGGTCGTGCTCGACCACCACGACCGTGTTTCCCGCGCGCGAGAGGCGGCGGAGCAGCGCCAGCATGGCCGCCGTGTCGCGCGGGTGGAGCCCCACGGTGGGCTCGTCCAGCACGTACAGCGTGTCCACCAGCCGCGAGCCGAGCGCGTTGGCCAGGTTGATGCGCTGCGCCTCCCCTCCCGAGAGGGTGCGCGTCTGGCGCGAGAGCGTCAGGTACCCGAGCCCCACATCCACGAGAAAGCCGAGCCGGTCCCGGATTTCCCTGAGGATGGTTTCCGCGATGTCCTCCTCCATTCCGGAGAGCTCCAGCCCGTCGATCCAGGGCAGCAGCTCGTCCATGGGGAAGGCGCAGACCTCGGGGAGGGTGCGGCCGCCCACGCGCACGTTGAGGGCCTCGGCGCGGATGCGGGCCCCGCCGCAGCTCGCGCAGGGAACCGCGCTCTGGTAGCGGCGCAGAAAGACGCGGATGAACTGCTTGCGGCGCTGCCGCTCGCGCGAGCGCAGGAAGGGGATGATGCCGATGAAGTCGGGGGAGCCGCGCAGCACCTCCTCGCGGAAGAACCCGGGGAGCTCGTTCCAGGGCTCATGCTCGCTCACCCCGCGCTTGCGGGCGAACTCTCGCAGCCGGGCGCGCTCGCGCACATATCGCGGTTTCTCCCACGGGTCCACCGCGCCGCCCGCCAGCGAGCGTCCCTCGTTGGGCACGATAAGCTCCTCGTCGTATTCGAGGGTTGCGCCGAAGCCGGTGCAGGTGGTGCAGGAGCCGTAGGGGCTGTTGAAGGAGAAGAGCTTCGGGGTCGGGTCGGGGAACTCGATCTCGGGATGGAGCGGGCAGCGGAAGCGCTCGGTGAAGCGCAGGCGGGCTTCGCCGGGGGCCGCGGACGGGCGCACGATGACGGCTTCGCCCAGGCCCTGGACGAAGGCCACGCCGAGGGAGTCGGCCAGGCGGTCGCGGACGTTGGGATGAACCGAGAGCCGATCGACGACCACCAGAGCTTCGCGCGCAACCGTCAGGTCGGCGCCCGCGCGGGCGGGATCACCCGAGCCCGACGCGGCCAGGTCGATCACCGCGCCGTCCGCCATGACCCGCAGGAAGCCGGCGGCGCGGAGGGTCTCAACCACCTGGGCGTGCGTGGCGCGCCCGCTGGCCTGGAGCGGAAACGCCACCATGATGCGCTCGCCGTCCGGCAGCGAAAGCACGCCGTCCACCGCCCCGGAGACCGTGTCCCGGCGGATCCGGCGGCTGCAGCGCGGGCAGTGCGTGTGCCCGACGCGCGCCCACAGCAGCCGCAGGTAGTCGTAGACCTCGGTCGCGGTGCCCACCGTCGAGCGGCTGGACCGGGTCGGGTTCTTCTGCTCGATCGCCACGGCGGGCGGGATCCCCTCCACCGACTCGACCCGCGGCTTGCGCATGCGGTCGAGGAACTGCTTGGCGTAGGTGGAGAGCGACTCGACGTAACGGCGCTGGCCCTCGGCGAAGAGCGTGTCCAGCGCCAGGGAGGACTTCCCCGATCCCGACGGCCCGGTGATCACCGTGAAGGTCCGCCGCGGGATGTCCAGATCCAGGTTCGCCAGGTTGTGCTGGCTCGCGCCCCTCAGGCGAATCGGATGGTCCATGCGAAAAACATACTACGGGTTGGGGGGCGTCTGCCAAAATGGCAGGTTTCGCGGGGGCAAGTCTGCCAAAATGGCAGGATCGGGGTTGCGCAAAATCACGTGCAAGAAGTTGCATAAGTTCAATTGGGACTTGCACGATCTGCCGTACTTGCCGTTACGTCGTGTATGGTTCTGCCATCCCGCAATGACGGGGAAGACGGCAACCAATGGCGGGAATCCGGGTCTTGCCGTCTCTCACCCAAGAGACCCCTGGAGTGGTCATGGGCGACGTGAATACCACCGGCACCAAGACACGTTGGAGCCTGTTCAAGCGATCCTTCGCTTAGGTCCAGCGGGTTGCTGGCCTGGACATTGCCGGCGATCACGGGCTCGTCAGCTGGGGTAGAAGAAACATGAAGCTCAACTGCCGCACCTGGAGGACCCGATGACGGTACACCGGATGATCCGGCGGTGCGGGGCGGGTATCCCGCCAACCGCGAGCGCGTGCCTGTGGCTGGTTCTCGGCGGATGCGGCGAAGATCGCGCCGCGCCGGTCGCTCCCTCGGCCCCCGACACGGTCGGTCCCACGGCGCCTAACACGGTCGTCGCGTCGATCCGGATCACGCCATCCGAACGCACCATCGGCTTCCTCGGCACCCGGTTCCACACGGGAGCGGCGGCGCTGGCCGCGGACGGCACCACGCTGTACGACTCGGGTGACGATCCCGGCCTTTTCGCGTGGTCGTCCTCCGCGCCCGAGATCGCGGCCGTGAGCGGGGACAGCATCCGGAGCAACGGCCTGGCCACTCGTACCGTCACGGGCTTGAGCGACGGCACGGCGATCATCACCGCGACCAGCCGGGGGGTGACGGGCAGGCTGACGGTCACGGTTCGGGAGCGGGCGCGCGTTGCATGGTCCGTTCCGCTCGAATGGTCTTTTCCGAATGCGGGGGGGCTGATATTGATCGGCGCCGGTGCCGCGATAGGAGCCGACGGCACGATCTACGTCGGATGGATTGACAAACCCGCGCAAACAAGCCATTGGTACGCCCTCTCGCCTCAGGGAGCCATTCTCTGGACTGTGGACGTGCCTGGGCTCACCGACTTTGGGATGCCCGCCATCGGGGCCGACGGGACGCTGTACTTCGGCTCCGAAAGAGGCTCCCGGGGCATTCTGGTCGCCGTGAATCCCGGCGGGTCCATTCGGTGGATACTCGACGACCTCGATGCGATCAGTTCGTCTCCGGCCCTGGGGCCGAACGGGACCATCCACGTGGCCGGCGGGCGCCAAGTCCACGCGGTCGATCCCCAAGGTGGGATCCGGTGGACTTACGAGACCCCCATCAGAAACTTCACCTTTTCCTCGCCCGCAGTCGCGAGCGACGGCACGATCTACGTCGGCGGGGACGATCATGCCTTGCATGCGATCGACCGCGACGGCTCGCCGCGGTGGACGTTCAAGACGGGGGACCTGATCAGGACGGCGCCTTCAATCGGCGCGGACGGCACGATCTACGTCCCCTCCTACGACGGTCGGCTCTACGCCGTGGACCCCGACGGCAGCGAGCGATGGAGCGTCGTGGTGATACGCCCTGTCGAGGGCTTCGAGGGCTCCTCTACACAGGTCAACTCGCCGCCTTCGATCGGGCCGGACGGCGCGATCTATGTCCTCGGCAGGGGCGTGTTCGCCATCAATCCGGACGGCTCGATTCGCTGGCACTTCGGTTCAGGATCCGGGGTAAGGAGCACGCCGATCCTGGGGGCGGACGGCAACGTCTATATCGGCGCGGGCCCCGGCGTCACGGCGCTCGACGCCCAGGGCAGGCACCTGTGGAGCTACCAGCCCGGTGGCGACGCCATCTCGAATATCCGCGTCCGCGCGTCGCCCGCCATCGGTGTCGATGGCACGATCATCGCGACCTCCGTCTCCCACACCGACGGGGGCACGATACACGGGATCGTCGAAACCGAGTCGACGAACGGCGGCTACGCCGGCTCGCCCTGGCCGACGCAGCGCGGCGACCGATCCAATACCGGGCGGGCGGGCGGATGAACGGCTGGCGTTTCGCCGCCTCGATGGCCTCGGCGTTGCTTCCGGCGGCAAGCTTCGTCCCGGGCCACGCCACTCCCTCAGCCTCCGCTCCGGTTGTCGCGTCGATCTGGATAACGCCACCCGAACGAACCATCGGCTTCCTCCGACGATGGTCTGGAGTTCCTCGAGGGACTCGGGCATCGAGGATCAGCGATCGGTTCTCCACCTTGAAGCGACCGAAGAAGTCTCCATCTCCGGGTTGTCCTTGGGCCCTCGGAGCGCGTAGGAGAGCCGCACCCGCGCCCCCAGGAGCCGGTCGGTCCACGCGTAGCCGGTGAACACGGAGTCCCGGTCCTGGTCAACGATCACGCCTTCGAGCGGAGTCGCGGTAGCGTGTCAGGGTCCGCTCCGCCGCGCCCCAGGCATCCAGTGCCAATCCGGGGAGTTTGTTTGCCCGTTCCCCAACCGCGAAGCCCGGGACATAGCGGGTCGCGGGTCGAGGAGCGGAATCAGCCATGCCTTCCGGACGCCGCCAGCGAAGTGGAGTTCAGTGAAGTCCGTGTAAAGGACCTCCAGAACTCCGATCTCCGCCTTGTCGCGTCTCGACAACAGATTCGCCCGCGCGCCGTAGTGCGGCAGATTCCATAGGCGGTGCAACCGCTTCGACCCCTTGCGGTTCACACGGTGGCCGTGCGTCTTCCCGGAATGCTTCCACAACGGTGCGCCTCGACTTGTTGGGTTGGCCGATTCAGGGCGTTCACGCTCGCGGTCCGGCCGCAGGGATTCATCTTCGTCGCTTGAGGGGATTTTCCCCTCACGAGATTCAGGGTTTTCCCCCTATTGAGTTCAGGGTTTTCCCTCTATGGAGCGCTCACATGTGCTGCGAATACTGGGATTGTCGGATCGGACGAGCCGGTTCGGCCAACCGAACACGGGCCGCTTCATAGGGAATCGGCCCAGAAAAAGGAGGCGGACCATGAAAACGGTCACCGAGCAGAACAGAGGGGCGATGGGGCTCAAGGTCATCGGCGTCGCCGTGACGGCGCTGGTCATCGGCGCGTGGATTCTGCCGTCGGGCGCTCAGATGGAACGAGTCCCCGTCGGCCCGGTCCACGCGCCGGCGGAGATCGTCCCGGACGCCAATGCCGACGGGGCCTTGAGTATCGACATCAACTTTCCGGCTGTGGTGCAGGATGGGCAGTACTGCGTGGCGTATGGCATCGCGTCGGGCGGCACAGCGCCCTACGAGTTCTCCTGGGGAGGAGAGCTCAGCGATGCCGATGCGGAGGACGGTCCGTTGGGGCCGAACCAGATCGCCAGCGGCTACGTCTCCGCCCCCGGAGAACTGGAATTGTGGGTCACAGATGCCGACAGTGAGTCGACCTCAATCACTCTCGAATATATAGAGCAGGATGAGTACAATCCTGATTGCGAAGCGTAGTTGAAGCCCTTGTCGTTGAGGGCGACAGGGTTGCCCCCGGAGTCCGAGGGCTGGTTGCAACGGCTAGCAACCAGCCCTCGGGTTCCGGGGTGTGTGAGAGTTCGGTTACCTTCCACAGGTCCTCTCTTATGCGCGCATCTCGTCGTCCAGCGGGTTGCTGGCCTACGCTTTGCCGGCGATCACGGGCTCGTCAGCTGGGGTAGAAGAAACATGAAGCTCAACTGCCGCACCTGGGGGATCCGATGACGGTACACCGGTTGATCCGGCTGCGCGGGGCGGGGATCCCGCCAACCGCTAGCGCGTGCCTGTGGCTGGTTCTTGGCGGGTGCGGCGGAGAGCGCGCCGCGCCGGCCGGTCCCTCGGCCCCGGACACAGTCGCTCCGTCCGGCCCGGACACGGTCGTCGCGTCGATCCGGATCACGCCATCCGAACGAACCATCGGCTTCCTCGGCACCCGGTTCCGCCCATATGCAGAGGCGCTGGCCGCGGACGGCACCACGCTTTACCGTACGGCCCGTGATCCCGGCCGTTTTGCGTGGTCGTCCTCCGCGCCCGAGATCGCGTCCATGAGCGGGGACAGCATTCTGAGCACCGGCGGGTCCACTCGTTTTGTCACGGGGTTGAGCGACGGCACGGCGACGATCACGGCGACCAGTCAGGGGGTGACGGGGAGGCTGACGGTCACCGTTCGGGAACGGGCGCGCGTCGACTGGTCCGTTCCGCTCGAATGGTCCTTTGCGGAAGGGAGAGGGGGAGGATCGATCAAGGCCGGCGTCACGATCGGAGCCGACGGGACGATCTACGTCGGATGGAATGACGACCATGCGGAACGAAGCCGTTGGCATGCCCTCTCGCCGCAGGGAGGCATGCTTTGGACCTTGGAGCTTCCCAACATGAGCTGGTCGACGCCCGCCATCGGGGCCGACGGGGCGCTTTATCTCGGGTCCGGAATCCGCGCGCCCGGCAGCCTGGTCGCCGTGGATCCGGCCGGGTTCGTACAGTGGGTACTGGACGGGCTCGACGGAATCACGTCGTCTCCGGCCATCGGGCCGGACGGGACCATCCACGTGGCCGGCGGCCACCACGTCCACGCGGTCGATCCCCGGGGCGAGATCCAGTGGATCTACGAGACCTCCGACGACACCTTCGGCTTTTCCTCGCCGGCAGTCGCGAGCGACGGCACGATCTACGTCGGCGGGATTGACGAGCGCCTGTACGCGATCGACCGTGACGGCTCACTGAAGTGGACGTTCAAGGCGTCAGACCGGGTCTGGTCGCCATCGTCGATCGGCCCGGACGGCACGATCTATTTCGGTACGTTCGACGGGCTGCTCTACGCGGTGAATCCCGACGGGAGCGAGCGATGGAGCGTCTCGGTGAGTCACGTAAGGGTCCAGTCGGCGCCGTCGATCGGCCCCGACGGCGCGATCCATGTCCTGGGCACGGGCCTGTTCGCCATCAATCCCGACGGCTCGATTCGCTGGCACTTCCATTCACGGACGTCCGGGTACAGGACGACGCCGATCCTGGGGGCGAACGGCAACGTCTATATCGGCGTGGGCTTCGCCGTCACGGCGCTCGACGCTCAGGGCAGGCTCCTTTGGGAATACCAGCCGGGCGGCGATGTCCTTTCGGATGTCAGGGTCCACGGATCGCCCGCCATCGGTGTCGATGGCACGATCATCGCGACCTCCTTCTCCTACTCGGACGGGGGCACCATACACGGGATCGTCGAGACGGAGTCGGCGAACGGCGGCTACGCCGGCTCGCCCTGGCCGACGGAGCGCGGCAATCCAGCCAATGCCGGGCGGGCAGGGGGTTGAACGGCCGGCGTTTCTCTGCCCCGGCGGCCTCGGCGCTGCTGCTGGCCGCGAGCTTCGTCCCGGGCCACGCCGCTCCCTCAGCGTCCGCCCGGTTGTCGCGTCGATCCGGATAACGCCATCCGAACGAACCATCGGCTTCCAACCTTCGCGGGCTTTCTGAGCAAGGAGGACGGAAGATGAAGCTCGGCTGCCGAAGCTGGAGGATCCAATGGTTGTAGATGTCATCCTGCCCCGCAGGGCGGGGGCCTTGCCTGCGGCGAGCGCGTTTCTGTCGCTGGCCATCGGCGGGTGCGGCGGAGACCGCGCCACCCCGGCCGCTCCCTCAGCCCCGGACACTGTCGCTCCTCCGGCCGCCGACACGGTCGTTGCGTCGATCTGGGTACTGCCATCGGAACGAACCATCGGCTTCCTCGGCACCCGGTTCTACGCATCGGCATCGGCACTGAGGGCGGACGGGACCGAGTTATACAGCATGGCGTGGGATCCCGGCCGTTTTGCGTGGTCGTCCTCCTCGCCCGAGATCGCGGGCGTGAGCGGGGACACCATTCTGGGCCACGGTGGCGCCATCCGTGTTGTAACCGGTTTGAGCGATGGCACTGCGACCATCACTGCGACCAGTCAGGGGGTGTCGGGCGACATCATGGTCACCGTTCGGGAACGGGCGCGCGTCGACTGGTCCGTTCCGCTCGAATGGTCTTTTGCGGAAGGGGCAGGGACAGGATCGATCAGGGCCGGCGTCGCGATCGGAGCCGACGGCACGATCTACGTCGGGTGGAATGACAACGTTGGCCAACGAAGTCATTGGTCCGCCCTCTCGCCACAGGGCGGCGTTCTCTGGACCTTGATCCTACCTCGTACCGGCTCTTCGACGCCCGCCATCGGGGCCGACGGGACGCTGTATCTCGGCTCCTGGTCCGACAGCGGCACTGCCGGCAGCCTCATCGCCGTGGATCCCGGCGGGTCCATTCGGTGGATACTGGACGGCCTCGATGCGATCTGGTCGTCTCCGGCTCTCGCGCCCGACGGCACCATCTACGTGGCCGGCGGCCGCCACGTCCACGCGGTCGATCCCCAAGGCGAGATCCATTGGACCTACGAAACCCCCGGCAGAACCTTCAGCCGTTCCTCGCCGGCAATCGCGGGCGACGGCACGATCTACGTCGGCGGGAACGATCAAGCCTTGCATGCGATCAACCACGATGGCTCGCCGCGGTGGACGTTCAAGACGGGGGACCTGATCGGGGCACCGCCATCGATCGGCGCGGACGGCACGATCTACGTCGCCTCCTACGACGGTCGGCTCTACGCGGTTGACCCGGAGGGGAGCGAGCGATGGAGCGTCGTGGTGAGGCGCGGGGGGGCTTCGTTCCAAAGTATCCAGTCGCCGCCCTCCATCGGTCCGGATGGCGCGATCTATGTCCTGGGCGAGGGCGTGTTCGCCATCAATCCTGGCGGCTCGATTCGCTGGCACTTCGATTCAGGGACGTCCGGGTCCAGGACCACGCCGCTCTTGGGGGTGGACGGCAACGTCTATATCGCCGCGGGCCGTGCCGTCACGGCGCTCGACGCCCAGGGCAAGCTCCTGTGGGATTACCACCCGGGTGGCCGCATCTCCGCATCGCCCGCCATCGGTATCGATGGCACGATCATCGCCACCTCCTTCTTTGATCGGGACGGGGGCACCATACACGGGATCGTCGAGACGGAGTCGACGAACGGTGGTTATGCAGGCTCGCCGTGGCCGACGCAGCGCGGCAACCAAGCCAATTCCGGGCGGGCGGGCGAATGAACGGCCAGCGTTCTCGCGCTCCGACGGCCTCGGCGCTGCTTCTGGCCGTGAGCTTCGTCCCGGGCCTCTCCGCCCAGACCGGGACCGTCATGGGTAGCGTGAGCGACGTCCAGTCCGAGGCGGCGCTCCCCGGTGCCGCACTGATCCTGGAAGGCGCGGCCGAAGCGGGCCTTTCCGGGGACGACGGACGGTTCATGCTCCTTGCGGTGCCGTCCGGCGACCATGTCCTCCGGGTCGAGTTCATCGGGTACCGCCCGCTTCGGCGGACGGTGAGCGTGCCGACGGGCAGCGCCGTGGTCGTGGACTTCGCGCTGACGCCGGAGCCGGTCGCGATGGACGAGATCGTCGTCACGAGCGAGGCGGGGAGCCGGCGGGGGCGCGAGGTCGGCAATACCGTGGCCCGGCTTGAGATCGATGAAGTGCTGGACCGCCCGCCGACCCTGTCGGACTTTCTGCGGGGCAGTGCCGTCGGCGTGGAGGTCACGGGCGGCAGCGCAGAGGCGGGCCAGGGCAAGCAGATCCGGCTGCGGGGCAACGGCAGCATGATCCTGTCCAGCCACCCGCTGGTCTACATCGACGGGGTTCGCATGATGGAGGGCGCCTTCCCGTCGGAGAGGTGACCCCCGATTCCCGCCAATTGATGCGGTTCCCCCGCCATTTCAGTTCGGTCGAATCCGGCATAATCTATCGGCAAGTAGCGCAGATCGTGCAGTCCTGTTTCAACTTATGTGTTTCCTTGCCATGATTCAGATCTTGTGCACTCTGCCAAAATGGCAGAGGGTCGCAGGGCATGTCTGCCAAAATGGCAGAGGGTTGGAGATCGGTGGACATGCAGGCCCGAGACACGCGGCGCAGATGACACGCGATGCGGTCCGCGAAAGGCTCCGACTGTCCCCGGGAGGGGGTTGACGCGAGCCTCGTCTTACCGGTAAGATCGATGTCATGGACAACTTCGCGACAACCAGGCTGTCATCAAAGGGGCAGGTCGTTATTCCCGAGCCGATTCGGCGGAGCCTTGGGCTCGATGCCGGCACGGAGTTCGTGGTCTTCGGCGAAGACGGTACGGTTGTGCTCAAGGTGATCGAGGCGCCCTCCATGCGGGACTTCGATGAGATCGTCGCGAGGGCGCGAAAGGGCGCGCGGCGTGCTGGAATGCACAGATCCGACATCGGGGAGGCAATCCGCGCGGTCCGGTCGGCGTGAAGGTCGTAATCGACACCAACGTCTTCGTCTCAGGTGTGTTCTTCGGTGGACCTCCGGGCGAGGTGCTTGCGGCCTGGCGCGACGAGAGAATCGAGTTCGTGGTGTCCCGCGAGATCATCGAGGAGTACGTTCGGGTCGGCGAGCGACTGTCGACGCGCTTTCCCGGCGCGGACCTTGAACCCGCGCTGCAACTGGTCGCCGCCTCCGCCACCC
Organism: Longimicrobiales bacterium; assembly: GCA_965202805.1. GTDB lineage: Bacteria > Gemmatimonadota > Gemmatimonadetes > Longimicrobiales > Gaopeijiaceae > BD2-11. The sequence goes on along the minus strand of OZ241869.1, from coordinate 3,312,306 downwards.
TGGTCTCGGCGTCCCCGCTTTCCGAACCGGTTTGTGCAGACGGGGATGACCACAAGTTTATCGCCTGTGCGGTGGCTGCGGGAGCCGGGTACGTCGTGAGCGGAGACCGCGCTCTTCTGACCACCTCTCCCTACCGCAACGTGATTGTGATTCGCCCCCGTGACTTCATGGACAACCTCTGTTCCTGAAGACGACTGCCAGCCCACCGTCCGACTCAGCCGCCGCGATCACATCGGCCCGGTGATCACCGTGAAGGTCCGCCTCGGGATGTCGGGATCCAGGTTCGCCAGGTTGTGCTGGCTCGCGCCCCCGCAGGCGAATCGGATGGTCCATGGGGAACACACGACGGGTAGGGGGGCGCCAAAATGGCAGACTCCGCAGGGACAAGTCTGCCAAAATGGCAGACCCCAGACCGGGCACCTTGACCTCTTGGGCGCGCCGGTCCACCGTTCGATCATGGACGGGTCGGTCCCGGGTCGCTGGCACCGCTGATGCCTTCATCCCGGCCGTGGTCCGGGGCCGCTGCTCGTTGGGCTGCAACAAGGACACAGGTCACCAACGCCATGATGCAAGAGGTTCGTTGATGCTGACCAAGCTTACCATCCGCAACTTCAAGCGGTTCGACGAAGTTGAAATCGAGTTGGGAAGTCCCGTCGTCTTCATAGGCCCGAACAACTCCGGGAAGACGTCGGCCATGCAGGCACTGGCGTTATGGGACATCGGTCTCAGGCGTTGGAGGGAACAGCGGTCCCGGCGCCAGTTGCTGCCGCCTCGCGGGATACGAGCAGGCCTGCTGGCGAGGCCGGACGACTCCTGGCGTGCGACGATCAATCGGCGCGATCTCGTTGCCATTCCGGTCCCGCAGGCCCGCCTCTTGTGGCGCGAACTGAGGACCTATCGTTCTCACCTGGTTGGGATTACGTCCGAGTTCCGTCGCGTCTACATCGACCTCACGGTAGAGGGTGTCACCCATGGCCGGCGCTGGACCTGTGGGCTGGAGTTCGAGCACGCGAACGAGGAGTCCGTCTATTGTCGACCACGACTGGCTGAGGAGGGAAACTCAGAGCGGATGCCTGTCCCCGAGGAAGCGGCCAGCGTACGAGTCGCCTTTCTTCCCCCGATGTCGGGGCTGGCGGCCACAGAAACCCGGCTCGACCGAGGTGCCGTCAACGTCCGCATCGGAGAGGGACGGACCGCCGAAGTACTCCGCAATCTCTGCTTCCGCGTGCATGAGAATCAGCGCTCGCAGTGGGAGGAGATCGTCAAGCGCATTCACAAACTGTTCCGGGTTCAACTCGGCACGCCGCAGTACATCAGGGAGCGGGGCGAAATCGCGATGACCTACCGGGAGCGGGAAACGCAATTCGACCTGTCGGCGTCGGGGCGGGGTCTCCAACAAACCATGCTCCTCCTGGCTTACATGTACGCGAATCCCGGTGCCGTCCTCCTGCTGGACGAGCCCGACGCGCACCTCGAGACCCTCCGCCAACGTCAAACCTACCGCTTGCTCACCGCAGTGGCGGACGAGACCGGCAGCCAAGTCATCGCCGCGAGTCACTCCGAGGTGCTGCTGGACGAAGCCGCGCGTCAGGACGTGGTCGTCGCGTTTGTCGGCAGACCGCATTCCGTGAAGCGTGGCAGCCAGGTCCTGAAGGCGTTGAAGGAGATCCCGTTTGACGACTATTTCCAAGCCGAGCAGCAAGGATGGGTACTCTATCTTGAGGGTTCGACCGATCTGTCGATGCTGCAGGCTTTCGCCAGGCGGCTGGAGCACGAGTCGGCGCAGGAAGCGCTTGAGCGACCGGCCGTTCGTTATGTCGCGAACCAAGTCACGGCGGTTCAGCGGCACTACCACGGTTTGCGCGAGGCAATCCCCGGCGTGCGCGGAGTCGCTCTGTTCGACCGCCTCGGCAGGGACCCCCGAGACATATCCCCGGCGAAGCTCCTGATGTGGCAACGCAGGGAACTCGAGAACTACGTCTGCTCGCGAGCCACACTCGAAGCGTACGCAGCGGCCCCGGCACCCGGAGACGCACCTGGGTCCGGCTCTACAACGGCGGAAAGAGACCAACGCGTGCAAGCCATGCGCGATTCGATTACCGAAATCGAGTCAGCGATGACAAAACTCGGCAAGGGATCTCCGTGGGACGGCGATGTGAAGGCCAGCGATGACTTCCTGGCCCCCCTCTTCGCAGAGTACTTCCGAAAGCTGGACTTGCCGAACCTGATGGCCAAGAAGAACTACCATCAGCTCGTGCAGTACCTACCGGATGACGAGATCGACCCGGAGATAATGGAAAAGCTGGACGCCATTGCGGCCGTGGCGGAGAGTGCGAGTCCCGCTGCGGAACCCGAATAAGCGGCCTCAACCGGCCAACCCCACCCCCACCGAGACCGACACCCCGCTGACGTTGTACCTGTAGTCGAGCCTCAGCGAGCCCTGCTCGATGATCCAGTCGAGGTAGGACCGCGAGTAGCGAACCCGGATGTCGACGGGCCACGCCCCGTCGAGGGTGGCGCCGATGCCCACGGTCCAGGGTATCGTCGCGAACCTGTCGCGGTCTTCGCCGGCTTCGCCGTTTGCGGGATTGACCCCTCCGGTGGCGAACTCGCTCCACGTCCGGCGTGGTCCGCCGAAGACGTAGCCGCGCGAGCCTCCGCCTCCGAACCGGCGGCCGGCCACGAGGCTGAGGCCGATGCCGTACCGGTCGCGGTAGTCCCAGCTGCCCGGCCAGACGTCGTGGACGTTGCCGGCTGGAGTCGGCTGGATCGTGCCCTCGATCGCACGGCGGACGAAGATCGTGCCCTCGAAGTCGGCCCCCAGCAGCCAGTTCCCGGGCAATCCCCGACGGATGCCGGCGGTCAGGTTGGCGCCCAGCCTCGGTCCCGAAGCGGATGACGCGCTCGAGCTGGATCCACCGCCAATGGTCACCTTCTTGATGTGCTCGACGGACAACCGGCCCGCCTCGGGCGCCACGCGCAAGGACAGCGCGGACTGGGCGAACGACGGCATCGGCGCCAGCAGGACGGCGCACATCGCAGCGAGAATCAGCGGGGCGGGTCTTGTCACCGCACCACCCCCAGCGTCACCCGCGACGGGTATTCCCGTGAGCGGTACACCGTCTGCTCGGCCGTGATGTACTGGTCCGGGGTGGCCCGGTAGGTGTCGACGAACTGCTGCGGGTTGCGGTCGTAGGCGGGGAACCACGAGCTCTGCACGTGCACCATGATGCGGTGGCCGGCCCGGAAGGTGTGGTAGCGGTCTCGCAGGTCGATGTGGATGGGGGTCACCTCGCCGGGGACCATCGCCGCCGGGTCCTCGAAGCTCTCGCGGAAGCGGCCGCGCATGATCTCGCCCGCCAGATGCATCTGGTAGCCGCCCATGGGCACGTCGCAGAAGGGTGAATCCGGCGCGTCGTCCGGGTGAACGTCGATCACCTTCACGATCCAGTCGGAGTCGGTGCCCGTGGTGGACACGAAGATGTCCGCGAGGATGGGCCCGGCGATGGTCATGTCCTCATCGAGCGGCTCGGACTGGTAGACCAGCACGTCCGGGCGCGCCGACGCGAAGCGCTGGTCCTCCACCTTCCACAGATGGCCGAGCGTGGTCCGCTCCTCCGCGGAGAACGGCACCGGTTCGTCCGGGTCGCTGACGTAACTGTCGGCACCGCCGGGCTGCGAGGGCGCCTCGAACGCGAGCATCCCGTCTTCCCGCAGATACAGCGCCACAGGCTCGACCCCGGCGGGCGGCCAGCTCTCGTGCCGGCGCCAGACATTCGTCCCGGTCTCGAAGACGACGGCCTCGTGCGGGGTCCAGCCCTCCGTCCCGCGCAGGTGGTGCTCGAAGAAGGGGAACTGCACCTCGCGCTGGAAGGTGATCGACGTCTGATCATCGAACTCGATGCACCCCAGGTGGTCGCCCAGCATGCGCCGCCATCCGCCGTGCAGCCAGGGCCCTGCGGCCAGCGTGTTCTCTGTGCCGGGATTCTCGGCCTCGATGGTCCGGTAGATCGACATCGGGCCGTAGAAGTCCTCGGTGTCGAACCATCCCGCGACGTTCAGGATGGGGTGGCCGATGCCGCCGAGGTGCGCGAGCGCGTTCTGGTTCTGCCAGTAGTCGTCGTAGGTGTCGTGCTCCATGAAGTCGTTCCAGGCCGGGACTTCTTCATGGAAGTAGAGGTCGTCGATGTTGGACGCCGCGCCCGCCTCGAGGAAGAAGTCGTAGCCGGAGTCGGTTCCGTAGTCGAAGGCCTGCCCCCGGGCATCGGTCGGTCCGTCGCGGCGGCGCGCGTTTCCGGCGAGCCAGGAGAAGGCGTACATGATCCGGAAGGCGCCGTTGTGGTGCCAGTCGTCGCCGATGAACATGTCCGCGGGAGAGGCCTGCGGGGAGGACGCCGCGAGCGCCGGGTGCGCGTCGACCATGCCCATCACGGTCTGCCATCCCGGGTAGGAGATGCCCCACTGCCCGACCCTGCCGTTGTGGCCCTCCACGTTGGCGAGGATCCACTCGATGGTGTCGTAGTTGTCGGTGCTCTCGTCGGCGGTCGCCGGCCCCTTCGGCGTGGGCGCCAGCGGCCGGATCACCTCGAAGTCGCCCTCGGACATGAACTGTCCGCGCACGTCCTGGAAGACGAAGATGTAGCCGGCGCGGTCGAACTCGGCGGACGGGCCCAGGGGGTTGCGGTACGCGCCGGGCTCGTAGGGCCCGACCGAGTATGGCGTGCGGAAGAGCATGACCGGGAGCGGCCCGCTGATCTCGCGCGGCCTGTAGACGATGGTGAAGAGCTCGACGCCGTCCCGCATGGGCACCATGTGCGAGGTCTTCCCGTAGCTGGCCTCGAGCCACGCGAGGTGGGCGGCGTCTCCGCCGTGGGGCGCCTCGCGGGTGCGGTCGGTGAAGTTTCCGCCGTTCGCGTCCCCGACGGCGGGGCCGCTGCACGCCCCCCAGGCGAGCGGGAAGAGAAGGACGGCCGCGACCGTCAGACCCCTCGCGGACATGGCTCCATTCCGGTTCCTCTGGTCTCGCAGCATGCCCGCTCCCGGCCCGGTTGGTTGCTCCTGTCCGCCGTTCGTGCCAAAGTTGGTCCGGCACCCCGGCGTATCCGGTCCCGCGCGCGGGCCGGAGCCGGAACCTGATCCTGATTCCGGCATACTTCGGAGACCGTAACACCACCCGATGAGCGGGACAAACCACGTTTGCCCCGGATGATTCCGCCGTCGACACCGGATTCCGCCATGAGTCGAAACGCCATCACCATCACGCCGGTGACCCCCGTAATCGGCGCCAGCGTCGACGGGATCGACCTCGGCAACCTCTCCGATTCCGCGTTCGCCGTCCTGTACGGCGGCCTCATGGCCCACGGGGCCCTCTTCTTCCGCGACCAGGACATCTCCATCGAGAGCCAGAAGCTGCTCGGCCAGCGCTTCGGCAAGCTGGTCGCGCACCCCAACGACCCGGGGGTGGACGGTCATCCCGAGGTCATGCCGATCCACGCGGACGAGAACTCGGTGCGCGCGACCGGAGAGGAGTGGCATTCGGACGTGTCGTGCGATCCGCTGCCGCCCATGGGCTCCATTGTGCGCATGCACACCGTCCCGGATACCGGCGGGGACACCCTGTTCGCCTGCATGTACGCCGCGTACGAGGCCCTCTCCGAGCGGATGCGGGCGCTGCTCGACGGGCTGCGGGCGGTGCACGACGGCGCGCCGTACTACCAGCGTGTGAACCGGCTGCTCGACCGCGACGACGGAGGCCGCACCTACCCGCGCGCGGAGCATCCGGTGATTCGCACCCATCCGGTCACGGGCCGCAAGGCGCTCTTCGTCAACAAGCTGTTCACCCAGTACATCACCGGCATTCCCGCCGGCGAAAGCCGGGCCCTTCTCGACTTCCTGTTCGAGCACGTCAGCCGCCCGCACTTCCAGTGCCGGTTCCGCTGGCGGCGCAATTCGGTGGCGATGTGGGACAACCGCTGCACGCAGCACCACGCGATCTGGGACTACTGGCCCGCCACCCGGTCGGGATACCGCGTAACCATCCAGGGAGAGACGCCAGAATGAAGATCCGGACCGAACACCAGGAGCGGGCACTCGTCGTCAGCGTGAGCGGCCGCATCGACTCCGGCAACGCGCGCGACTTCCAGTCCGGCATGGACGGCGTGCTCGACAAGGGAGGCAGGGGCGTGATCCTCGACTGCGAGGAACTCAGCTACGTGAGCAGCGCGGGGCTGCGCGTCCTGCTCCGGGTCACCCGGCATCTCGACCAGAAGCATGTCCCGTTCGTGGTCTGCTCGCTGTCCCCCATGATTTCCGAAGTCTTCCAGATCAGCGGCTTCGACAGAATCATCCCGGTTGCGGCCTCCCGGGCGGACGCCCTCGCCACCCTTCCCCGCTAGAAGCTTCCTCCGGACCCGGACGGGGAGAACCGCGTGCCGCCCCTGAGAATCGCGCTGCCCAACAAGGGCCGCCTGTCGGAGAGCGCCCTCGCGCTGCTGCGCAAAGCCGGGCTTCGCGCGCAGATGCGAAGCAACCGTTCGCTCACGGCACCGCTCGGCAACGACCACCAGGCCATCTTCCTGCGGGCGGCCGACATCCCCGAACTGGTGGCGGACGGAGCGGCGGAGGTCGGAGTGACGGGCGCGGACCTGGTCGCCGAGAGCGGCTGCGAGGTGCGGGAACTGGCGGACCTGGAGTTCGGCCGGTGCCGGCTGGTGGTGGCGGTGCAGGACGAGAGCAACATCCGCGGCATCACCGACATCCCCGCCGGCACGCGCGTGGCCACCGCGTTTCCGCGGCTGACGCGATCGTATTTCGACAGGCTCGGGATCGCGGTCGAGATCGCGTCCGTGTCGGGCGCCGCCGAGATTGCGCCCCACCTGGGGGTGGCCGAGATCATCGTGGACCTCACGGCGACCGGCTCCACGCTGCGCGTGAACGGGATGCGGGAAGTCGAAACCCTCCTGGAGTCCACGGCCCGCCTGATCGCGAGCGAGGCCGTGCTGGACCGGGCCGACTTCGGCAACAGGATCTCGGAGCTCTGTCTGGCGCTCGAGTCGGTTCGTCTCGCGCGCGAGAAAAGATATCTGATGGCCAACGTGCCCCGCGACCGGCTGGATGAGGTCCGGAAGGTGATTCCCGGCATCTCGGGGCCGACCATCGTGGAAGTCATGGGCGGGGGTCCCTGGGTCGCGGCGCACGCGGTGGTCGACGCCGATTGCCTGTCGAGCACGATTCCGCGGCTGAAGAAGCTCGGGGCGGAGGGCATCCTGGTCACCGCGATCGAGAGGCTGATGCCTTGAAGCTGGCCTTCGACGCGCCGCTGGAGGCGATGAGTGCGGATGAACGCCGGCTGCTGCTGGAGCGGCGCCCCCCCGAAGAGGCGGGCGTGCGCGAGGCGGTTGCCGCGATCCTCGCGGACGTGCGCGCGCGGGGGGACGACGCCCTGCGCGAACTGGCGCGCGAGCACGACCGGGTAGAACTGGACGCCCTGGAGGTTCCGCGCCGGCGGTGGAGGGAGGCGGCGCGGCGGCTGCCCGCCGATGTGACCGCGGCGCTCGAGCGCGCCGCGGCCAACATCGCCGCCTTCCACCGGGCTCAGCTCCCCGCCGACTGGCATATGGAGACCGAGCCGGGGGTGGTGGTCGGGCGCCGCCGGGTGCCGCTCGCCGCCGCCGGAGTATACGCGCCGGGCGGCCTGGCCGCCTATCCGTCGAGCGTCCTGATGGGGGTGATTCCCGCACGCGAGGCCGGGGTCGGCGAGGTGGTGGTGTGCTCCCCGCCCGGGCCGGAAGGCGAACCCCCCGGGGCGGTCATGGCGGCGTGCGCGCTGGCGGGCGCCACCCGGCTGTTCGCGGTGGGGGGGGCGGGGGCCGTGGCGGCCATGGCCTACGGCACCGCGTCGGTGCCCGCGGTCGACGCGGTGGTGGGGCCGGGGAACCGCTGGGTCACCGAAGCCAAGCGGCAGGTGGCGGGCGACGTGGTCATCGACGCGCCCGCCGGCCCCTCCGAGATCGCGGTGGTCGCGGACGACACCGCGCCCGCCCGGCTGGTCGCGCTCGAGATGGTCGCCCAGGCCGAGCACGACCCCGACGCATCGGCCGTGCTGATCACGCCCAGCGCCCGCCTCGCCGAGGAGGCGCGGCGGGAACTGGGCGTGATCGTGGCCGGGGCGGCGCGGCGGCGGGTGGTCAGCGAGGCGCTGGCCACCCGCGGCGCGATCGTCCTGACGCGCTCGCTCGACCAGGCCACCGGCTTCGCCCGCGCGTACGCCCCCGAACACCTCGCCCTCTACGTCGCCGACCCGGACGCCGCCATGGAACAGGTCCCCACCGCGGGCACGGTTTTCCTGGGGGCGTCGAGTTCGGTCGCCTTCGGAGACTACATGACCGGCGCCAACCATGTCCTTCCCACGGCCGGTCTTTCCCGGTCGTATTCGGGCCTGTCCACCGACCACTTCGTGCGCGCGTACACGTGGCAGCGCATTCTTCCGGAGGCGGCCGCGTCGCTCGCGCCGCCGGTGGCCCGCCTGGCCCGCCTGGAGGGACTCCCCGGTCACGCCGAGACCGCTCTTGCAAGGATGACCCCATGAGCCCGTTCCCCCGCGAAAGCTTCCGCGCGCTCAAGCGCTACACGCCGATCGAGGATCCCGTCGAGATCGAACTCTCCGACAACACCAACCTCTGGGGCTGCCATCCCGACGCCCTTTCGGTGATGCGCGGTGCAGGCGCCGGCGACATCTCCAACTACCCGCAGGCCTACTCGAGCGACCTGCGCGACGCGGTCGCCGGGAAGTTCGACGTCCCCGCCGATTGCGTCATCACCGGATGCGGCTCCGACGACGTCCTGGACTCGACCTTCCGGGCGGTGTGCGGACCGGGTTCCCGGGTGGCGTTTCCCGACCCCACCTTCCTGATGATCCCGCACCTGCTGGTCGTCAACGGCCTTCGGGGCATCCCGCTGGGAGACGCGCGCCGGCCACCCTCGCCACGGCAGCTGCTGGACGCCGATGCGGACCTGATCTACGTCTGCACGCCCAACAACCCCACCGGGACCGCCCTCTCCCGGGCCTGGATCGACGAGCTCCTGGACGGAGTGGGATCCACGGGTCCGGTGGTCATCCTCGACGAGGCGTATTACGAGTTCGCGGTGGCGTCCGCCGGCTACGATCCGAGTGAGGAGTCGCTTGTCGAACGCGCGCTCGCGGTGCCGCGCATCATGATCGCGCGCACCTTCTCGAAGGCGTACGGGCTCGCCGGGCTGCGGGCCGGGTTCGGCATCGCACACCCCGATCTGCTGGGCGAAGTCGAAAAGGCCCGCGGTCCCTTCAAGGTCGGTCTGCTCGCCGAGCGGGCGGCGGCGGCGGCGCTGCGCGACCGGTCGGGCTGGCTCGAGCCCACCGTGCGCGAAATCGTCGCCTGCCGGGAGCTCCTGGTGACCGAACTGCGGCGGCGCGGCGGCGACCCCCTGCCCTCTTCCGCGAACTTCATCATGCTGCCGGTGCCGGCTCCCGCCGTCGAAGTGACCCGCGAGATGATCGCCCGGGGCATCGCGGTGCGTCCCTTCCCCGGCGTGCCCGGGGCGGGCGAGGCGCTGCGCGTGACGGTAGGTCCCCCACCGGTCATCGAGCGCTTCATCGAGGCGTGGGAGGAGATCTGCGGCCCGGCCACCCGGGGTGCGAGCCGGAAGGCGGCCGCCGCCGAGACCGCCGGATGACCTTGCGCGTCGGCGTCTTCGACTACGGCGCGGGCAACCTTCATTCCCTCGTCAAGGCGATCGAGGTCTCGGGCGCGTCCACGGAGGTCTTCACCGACTGCCGGGAGGCGCTCTCGGCGGACGCGCTGGTTCTTCCCGGGGTGGGGTCCTTCGCGACCGCCGCACGCGCTCTCGACGGCGCCGGAGACGATGTGAGGGAGGCGCTGGAAGAGGGCCTTCCGTGCCTGGGCATCTGCCTCGGCATGCAGGTCCTCTTCGACGAGAGCGACGAGGGCGGCGGCCCGGGCATCGGCTTCCTGCCCGGACGCGTGGAGCGGCTGCGGGGCGGGATCGTGCCCCACATGGGGTGGAACGACGTGGCCACGGAGGACGATCCGCTCTTCGCGGACACGCGGGATCTGGTCGCCTACTACGCCAACAGCTACGTCTGCCGCCCCCGCGACGAGGGCGCGGTCACCGCCTGGACCGAGTACCAGGGCGACCGGTTCGCGGCCGCAGTACGCCGCGAACGCTGCTGGGGGACCCAGTTCCACCCGGAAAAGAGCTCCCGGCCCGGACTGCGCATCATCGCCAACTTCCTGGCGGAGGCGGCGCGGTGAACCCCCGCCCGTGATCGCCGTCCCCGCGGTCGACGTCAGCGGAGGACGCTGCGTGCAGTGGGTGGGCGGGCTACCCGAGACCGAGCGGGTCTCCCTCCCGGACCCCGCGGCGGTGGCCGCGCGCTGGTGGCGCAACGGCTTTCGCACCCTGCACGTCGTGGACCTGGATGCCGCGCTGGGCAGGGGCCACAACCGCGCCGTGGTGCGCGACCTGATCACCTGCACGGACGCGGTCACCCAGTTCGGGGGCGGGGTGCGGGACCGCGCGGGCATCGAACGGGCGCTCGCGGCCGGCGCGGACCGCGTCATCGTGGGCACGAGGGCCGTGGAGGACTCCGCGTGGCTCGCCCGCGCGGCGGCCGCATTCCCCGACCGGATCCTGGTCGCCGCCGACATGCGCGACGGCAAGGTGCTGCGCCGCGGCTGGACCCGGAGCAGCGGCACCACCGTCGAGGACTTTCTGGCGGCGTTGGACGATCTTCCTCTTGCGGGCGTACTGTGCACGGACGTGGCCCGCGAGGGCCGGGTGCAGGGCAGCGACCTGGAGCGGGCCGGCACGGTCATCCGGGCGTCGTCGCATCCCGTATGGATGTCCGGGGGCATCAGCGCCCTGGAGGAGCTGCGGCGCCTGGGGAGGGCGGGAGCCGCGGGAGCGGTCCTGGGTATGGCCCTCTACGACGGCACCCTGCCCGTCGAGGCGGTGGCCCGCGAGTTCGGTGGATGATGCAAACCAGAGCCAGGGAGCTGTGACGATGGGCCGGATCCTGCGCGAGACCGGGGAGACGCGGGTGCGCGTCGAGGTGAAGCGGGGCGACGGGTCCCCCCGCATCGACACCGGCGACGGCTTTCTCGATCACATGCTGGTGACCTTCGCCCGCTACTCCGGGCTCGAGCTCGCGGTCGAGGCGCGCGGTGATCTGCACCACCATCTCGTGGAGGATGTGGCGATCGCCCTGGGGATGGCGCTGGCCGACATCGTCCCGGAGCATGCGGCGCGCTACGGGTGGGCGACGGTGCCGATGGACGAAGCGCTGGTCCAGACCGCGATCGACACCGGTGGGCGCGCGTATTACGTCGGCGATCTGCCCACCAGCCTCGCCGATCACTTCTTCCAGAGCCTGTCCACGCATCTCGCCGCGACCCTGCACATCCGCGTCGTCCGGGGCCGCAACCGCCATCACGTGATCGAGGCCGCGGTGAAGGCGACGGGACTCGCCCTGCGCCAGGCGCTCGAGGAGGGTGAGGGCGTCTTCAGCACCAAGGGCGCGGTGCGGGTGACGCGCGATCCCGCTCCCGGCAGCTAGATCGGGCCATGTTGCGACCTCGAATCGTCGTCTGCCTGGATGTCCGGGATGGACGCGTGGTGAAGGGAACCCGCTTCGTGAACCTGCGCGACGTGGGGGACCCGGTGGAGCTGGCCGGCCGCTACGAGGCCGACGGGGCCGACGAGGTGGTCTTCCTGGACATCACCGCGTCCCACGAGGGTCGCGCCACGCTGCTCGATACGGTCCGCAGGACGGCCGAAGCGCTCTTCATCCCGCTGACCGTCGGGGGCGGGGTCCGGACCGTGGATGACCTGGGCGCGCTGCTGCGGGCGGGCGCCGACAAGGTGAGCGTGAACTCCGCCCTGGCCCGCCAGCCGGAACTCGCCGCCGAGTGCGCGGCACGCTACGGCAGCCAGTGTCTGGTCGCCAGCATCGATGCGGCCCGCGAGGGGGATGGATGGCGCGTGTACACGCACGGGGGCAGGTTGCCAAAGGACCTGGACGCCGTCGAGTGGGCCGCCGAGTGCGCGCGGCGGGGGGCGGGCGAGATCCTGCTCACGAGCATCGACCGGGACGGCTCCCGCATCGGTTACGATCTGGAGTTGACCCGGCGGGTGGCATCGCGGGTATCGGTACCGGTAGTGGCCTCCGGCGGCGGCGGTTCGGCGGAGGACGTGCTGGAAGTGCTGACCCGCGGGAGGGCATCAGCCGCGCTGCTGGCCGGCATTCTGCACGACGGGGTGACCACCGTGACGAACATAAAATCCGTACTCGCGGCGCGAGGGATCTCGATGCGGGCATCGAACGGCGCCGGAAGGAGCAACTCAGGATGACCGTCCCACCTGATGCACTGGCCAGCGACGGGCCGCCGGACACGCTTCCGGGCCGGCGCATTCTGCACACGCGCGATCTGAGCTACGTGAGCTTCCGCGCCGACGGCCTCGTTCCCGTGATCACCCAGGACGCCAGGACCGATGAAGTCCTCATGCTGGCGTACTCCAACCGCACGACTCTCGCCCTGACCCTGGATACGGGCCAGATGTACTACTGGTCGCGGTCCAGAAAGGAAATCTGGCGCAAGGGCGCGACCTCCGGGAACGTGTTGTCGCTGGTATCGCTGCACCTGGATTGCGACGCGGACGCGGTGCTGGCGAAGGTGCGCCCGGCCGGTCCCGCGTGCCACATGGGGACGCGCACCTGCTTCGTCGAACCCGGGACCGATGAACCGAAGCCGGCCGTCGCCGTTGCCGCGGAAGACCATTCCGGGGGACGGTCCACCTTCCGCGGAGGCGAGGTGCTGGACAACCTCTGGGTCACGCTGCGCTCACGCGCCAAGGAAATGCCGGCCGGCAGCAATACCGCGCACCTGCTCGCGGACGGGAATCTCCGGCTGAAGAAGCTGGGCGAGGAGCTGGTGGAGCTGACCGTCGCACTGACCCGGCGTGACCCCGTAGCAATTACCGAGGAGGCAGCCGACCTCCTGTACCACCTGATGGTCGCGCTGCTGGGCGCGGGCGTCTCGCTCCACACCGTCGGCGCCGAGCTCGCCCGCCGCTCGGGCGACGATCCACCTCGAACGGAGGAATAAACGCATGACTTCCGCACTGCTTGCCTGTATCACCATTGCCGTTGGCGGGCTCATCCGCGCGTTCTCCACCACCACCGGCCGTAACCCCGGCATGACCCGGCTCATCTCCTACGGGGTGATGACGGCGGGCGTCGCCCTCCTGGCGATGAACTCCGTGATCCTGATCGATGTCGGCGAGGTGGGGGTGGAACACTTTCTGGGCCGCGTCACCCCGCGTGCTCACGCGCAAGGCGTACACGTCGTCAATCCCTTCGCGAGCATCGAGAAGATGTCGGTGCGCGAGCAGAGCTTCCCGACGGGGGGAACGGTCGAGCGCATCGAGGCGCAGACCAGCGAGCAGCTCAACGTGACGCTCGAGGTTTCGGTGCTCTACCAGATCGAACCGAGTCGCACCCCTTCCCTCTTCCAGGAGCTGGGAACGGAACGGCAGATCACCGCCGCCATCGTGCTCAACTCCGTGCGGAACGGAGTCCGCGACGCGGTCGCCACGCGCTCCATCAACGAGATCTTCTCCCCCGACCGCGCCGAGCTCTCCGACAACATCGAGGCCGCGATCCAGGCCAGCGCGGAGGACCGCATCAACGTGGTGCAGGCGTTCGTGCGCGACATCCAGGCCCCCGAGGGCGTGCGCCAGGCCATTGAGGAGCGCCAGCAGCGCGAACAGCAGGTCGCCCAGGAGCGCTTCCAGACCGAGATCATCCAGGAGCGCGCCCGCCAGCAGATCGAGGAGGCGCGGGGCATCGCCGAGGCCCAGCGGATCATCTCCGAGGGGCTTACGCCCGAGTACCTGACGTTCCACTACATCGAGAAGCTGGGCGAGCTGCCCGCGGGTTCGGTGGTGTACGTGCCCACCGAGGGCGGGATCCCCCTGATGCGCTCGCTTGGAGGCGGGAACTAGGGGCGATGGCCGGGCCCGGGCCGGAGTCCAGCAGCGACGGCGCGCGACCGCGGGGTGCGCGGCCTTCAGAGCGCGGTGCCGGCTCCGCGCCTCTCCGCTCCCGCCGCTCGCGTGGATTCGTCCACGGGCTGCTGGGAGTTGCGGCGCTCGGGCTGACCGCGCTGGCGGCGTCCTGCTCACCCCTCTACGTCCTTCGCGCGGGATGGGAGGAGGCCCGCATCCTGACCGCCCGCCGGCCCATCGAGGACGTCATCGTGGATCCGGACACCGACGAACGCACGCGCGGCAAGCTCACCTTCGCCCGTCTGGCGCGCACCTTCGCCATCGAGGAGCTGGGGCTCGACGTCGGCGACTCCTACACCACCTACACCCGTCTCGACCGCGACACCCTGGCGATGGTGCTGTCCGCGGCCGAAAAGGACCGCCTGGCGGCGAGGACCTGGTGGTTCCCGGTGGTGGGCCGGGTCCCCTACCGGGGGTTCTTCGACCTGGACGACGCCCTGGACGAACAGCGCAAGCTGGAAGAGGAGGGATTCGACACCTGGCTGCGCCCCACCTCCGCCTTCAGCACCCTGGGATGGTTCGCGGACCCGCTGATGTCCACGGTGCTGCGCCAGGACGAGATCGGGGTGGTCCAGACCCTCCTGCACGAAGTCTCGCACGCCCACCTGTGGGTGGCGGGCAGCGTCCGCTTCAACGAGAGCTTCGCTACCTTCGTGGGCGATGCCGGCGCGGCCGCGTTCTTCTGCGCCGATTCGGGCGAGATCCCGACCGTGCGCTGCACGCGCGCGCGCCAGCGGTGGGGCGATGCGATGAAGTTCTCGGTATTCCTGGACGGTCTGGTGGCGGACCTGGAGCGCATCTACGGCGATGCCGCGCTGACCCGGGAGGAGCGCCTGGCGGCGCGTGAACGGATCTTCGCCGAGGCGCTGGAGCGCTTCGTCGCCGAAGTGCAGCCGACCTTCGAAGCGAGCAGCTACGCGGGCTTCGTGAACACCCCGCTCAACAACGCCACGCTGCTCGCGCGCATGCGCTACTACCACCGGCTGCCCGACTTCCAGGCGCTGCTCGATGAGCACGGCGGCGATCTGGGCTCGGCCATCGCGGCGATCAAGGCAGGGACCGAGGAAGCCGGGGACCCGTTCGAGGTGCTCGGCAACCCGGGATAGACGTACAATGGACGGGATTCGCCCCAACCGACCCCGGCAGTGGACATGCAGCGACAGGAGAAGACCAATGACCACCACCGTATCCCCCACGACGCACATGTGCGCCGCGCTGTCACTCGCCGCGCTGCTGGCCCTCGCGCCGCCGCATCCGGGCGCGGCGCAGTCCCATCACCCGCCCGCCCAGCCGCCCGCCGAGTGGGGGCCGATCTCGATCAACCTGGAGGACTTCGAGTACCCGCATCCGGTCGAGTTCATGAACCTGCGCGTCTACGGCCAGGATGTGCGGATCGCCTACATGGACATCGCTCCGGTCGGGCCCGCGAACGGTCGCGCCGCGGTCTTCCACCACGGAGGCAGCTACTACGGCTGGTACTGGGAGCGCCAGATCGAGGCCCTCGCCAACGAGGGGTACCGGGTCGTTGTGAAGGACCGGCTCGGCTGGGGGAAATCGTCCAAGCCGATTCTGCCGTACAGCATGAGCCTGCACGCCTCGAACACGGCCCGGCTGATGGAACACCTCGGCATCTCCGAGGCCGCCGTCATCGGACACTCCATGGGCGGGATGATGGCGACCCGTTTCGCCTTCCTGTATCCGGAGAAGACGACGCATCTGGTCACCATTAACCAGATCGGTCTGACCGACAACCGCGCCGGGCGCGGGTTTCGTCCGTTCGATGGCGAGATCGACGCCGACCCGGACCTCCAGCGCGCCTACGAGGCGGACGTGCGGACCGACACGCGCCGCTACGTGGAGTGGAAGCCGGAGTTCCTGGACCACCTGCGCATCCGGCACGGCCAGCGGCTGAGCGGGGACTGGCCCCGGCTCGCGTACGTGCGCCGGCTCGGCGGCAACCTGCGCTCGATGGACACCGTGGTGGACGACTGGCCGCACATCAGGACGAAGGCGCTGATCCTCGGCGGCGAGATCGACGGACCGGACTTTCCCGCCAACGCCCGCCGGGCCGCCGGGATCCTGCCCAACGGGGAGGTCTTTCTCATCCCGAACATCGGCCACAACCCCCACGAGGAGGCGCCGGACATCGTCAACGCCGAGCTGATCCGCTTCCTGGGCACCGATCCCCGCGAGTAGCACCACATCGAGGTTCCACCCCGGGAAGCGGCGGAGGCGGGTAGCGGCGCGCGGTCACCCTCCGGACACCTGACCGCGGGGGCCATGACAATCACGGCATGATGTCCCCCGGAAGGGCAGCGCCGCGAGCCGGCGCGGAGGTTGCGAGAGGCTGTTCCCGGCGCGAACGTAGGGGTATGGAAGAGAGGTCCCACCCGAGCTACTCCCCCTCCCAGGTCGAAGCGAAGTGGCAGCGGATCTGGGAGGAACGCGGCGCCAACTCCTTTTCGGCAGAGGAGCTTCGCGCCTCCCGGTCGCCCTACTTCAACCTGATGATGTTCCCGTACCCCTCCGCGGAGGGGCTGCACGTGGGCAACATCTACGCCTTCACCGGGGCGGACATCCACGGGCGCTTCCAGCGGCTGCGCGGCCACGACGTCTTCGAGCCCATCGGCTTCGACGCCTTCGGCATCCACTCCGAGAACTTCGCGCTGAAGCACGGGACCCATCCGATGGATCTGATCCCGGCGAACGTCGCCAACTTCACGCGCCAGCTGCGCCGCATCGGGGGGATGTTCGACTGGGATCACGCAGTGGACACCACCTCCCCCGACTACTACCGCTGGACCCAGTGGATCTTCCTGAAGCTCTTCGAGGCGGGGCTCGCCGAGCGCAAGAAGGCGCCCGTCAACTGGTGCCCTTCGTGCATGACCGTGCTGGCCAACGAGCAGGTCGAGGACGGCCTGTGCGAGCGCTGCGACGCCACCGTCGAACAGCGCGTGATCGCGCAGTGGTTCTTCCGCATCAGCGACTACTCGCAGCGCCTGCTCGACAATCTGGAGCACATCGACTGGTCGGAGTCGACGCGCAAGGCGCAGGCGAACTGGATCGGCCGCAGCGAGGGCGCCCGCCTGGTCTTCCCGGTGGCCGGCTCGGACGACGTGATCGAGGTCTTCACGACCCGCCCGGACACGATCTTCGGCGCGACCTACATGGTGCTGGCTCCCGAGCACCCGCTGGTGGACGGCATCACCGCCCCGTCCCATCGCGACCAGGTGCGCGCCTACGTCGACCGGGTGGCGGCCATGGACGTGGTCAGCCGCCAGAAGACGGCCGGCGAGAAGACCGGCGTCTTCACCGGAGGGTACTGCGTGAATCCCGCCACCGGCGCGGAGATTCCGGTCTGGGTCGCGGACTACGTGCTCGCGGGGTACGGCACCGGGGCGATCATGGCGGTGCCCGGCCACGACGAGCGCGACTTCGAGTTCGCGAACGAGTTCGGGCTGCCCGTGGTGCGGGTGGTGGCGGGGCCCGGGGACGGCGCCGACACCCCGCTCGAGGAGGCGTACACCGACAACGCCGCCGGGCGCATGGTCAACTCGGGGCGCTTCGACGGGCTCAGCGTGGCGGAGGGCAAGGCCGCCATCACCGCCGCCCTCGAGGAGCGCGGGCTGGGCGAGAAGCAGGTCAACTACCAGCTGCGCGACTGGTGCATCTCGCGTCAGCGCTACTGGGGCCCGCCCATCCCCATCGTGTACTGCACGACCTGCGGCGCGGTCCCGGTTCCCGAGAGCGAGCTGCCGGTGATCCTGCCCCGCATCGAGGACTTCAAGCCCGACGACGACGGCGTGAGCCCCCTCGCGCGCGTCGAGTCGTGGTACAGCGTGGACTGTCCAGGGTGCGGGAGCGCCGCGCGCCGCGAGACCGACGTCTCGGACACCTTCCTGGACAGCTCCTGGTACTTCCTGCGCTATCCCTCGGTCGGATGCGACGACATCGCCTTCGACCCGGACATCACCCGGCGCTGGCTCCCGGTGGACAGCTACATCGGCGGCAACGAGCACGCGGTGCTGCATCTGATGTACGCGCGCTTCATCACCATGGCGCTGCACGACATCGGGCTGCTGGACTTCGAGGAGCCCTTCACCCGCTTCCGAGCCCACGGCATCATCGTCAAGGACGGGCGCAAGATGTCGAAGACGAAGGGCAACGTGGTCACGCCCGATCCGGTCATCGAGGAGTTCGGCGCCGACACCTTCCGCCTGTACCTGATGTTCCTGGGGCCCTTCACCGAGGGCGGGGATTACCGCGACGACGGCATCCGGGGACCGCTCGGCTTCCTGAGGAGGCTCTGGGACGCCGTGCTGCGCGCCGCGGACAACGACGCGGAGCCGGATTCCCGCCTCGAGGGGCAGCTGCACCGAACCATCGAACAGGTCACGCGCCAGATCGCGGATCTCCAGTACAACACCTGCATCTCGGGGATGATGGAGTACCTGAACGCGGTGCGCGCGGGAGGCCGGACGCCGGCGCGGGCGGAGATCGAGCCCGTGGTGCTGCTGGTGGCGCCGTTCGCGCCGCACATCGCCGAGGAGCTGTGGGAACGCCTCGGGCACGAGGGCGGCGTGTTCGGGCGCGCCCGCTGGCCCGAGTACGACCCGGAAAAGGCGAAGAGGCGCATCGTGACCCTCGCGGTGCAGGTCAACGGCAAGGTGCGCGGCACCATCGAGGGTCCTTCGGAGATGAGCCGGGAAGAGGCGGTGGCGCTCGCGCGCGAGCAGGAGAACGTCGCGCGCTTCCTCGAGAACGGAGCCGTGCGCCGCGTGATCTACGTGCCCGGGCGGCTGATCAACCTCGTGGTCGCGTGAGGTTGGTTTCCTCCCCGACACGCGGCCGCGCCGCGCGAACCCTCGTCTGCCGATTCGACCCGCCACCACGGCGCCATCCGTCGATTACGCATTTTACACAATTTACGCATTTTGCGTATTTCGCGTCTCCCCCGCCCGCTCCCGCACCCTGAGGAAAGGCTGAAATGCCCGCTTCCCCGCTTCCGGACCCCGCACTCTCGCGCCTGGCGGTCGACGCCGTGCGCGTGCTCTCCATGGATGCCGTTCAGGAGGCCAACTCCGGGCATCCGGGGGCACCCATGGGGCTGGCACCCGTCGGCTACCTGCTGTGGACGCGGCATTTGCACCACAACCCGGCGAACCCGGAGTGGAGCAACCGGGACCGCTTCGTGCTGTCTGCCGGGCACGCCTCCATGCTCATCTACTCGCTCCTGCACCTGACCGGGTACGACCTGCCGCTGGAGGAGATCCGGAACTTCCGGCAGTGGGGATCGCGGACGCCCGGGCATCCGGAGTACGGGCACACGGCGGGAGTCGAAACCACGACCGGCCCGCTGGGTCAGGGGGTCGCCAATTCCGTGGGGATGGCGCTCGCGGAACGCTGGCTGGCGCACCGGTTCAACCGCCCCGGGCACGCGGTGGTGGACCATCACACCTGGGCGCTGTGCTCGGACGGCGATCTCATGGAGGGCATCTCGCACGAGGCGGCCGAGTTCGCGGGCCACCAGCGGCTGGGCAAGCTGATCTGGGTGTTCGACGACAACCACGTCACCATCGACGGCGGGACGGACCTCTCGTGCTCCACCGACCACGAACAGCGCTTCCGGGCGTACGGGTGGGACGTGCGCCGCGTGGAGGACGGCACCGACCTGGCCGCGCTGGACGCGGCGCTGGCGGGGGCGCGCGCGGAGGTGGAGCGGCCGTCGCTGGTGATCGTGCGCACCACCATCGGGTACGGCAGCCCCGGCAAGGCGGGGTCGTCGTCGTCGCACGGAGCGCCGCTGGGGGTGGAGGAGGTGGACGCGACCAAGCGCAACCTGGACTACCCGTCGGCCGACCCCTTCCACGTGGAGCCGGAAGCGCTGGCGCACTGGCGGGAGACGGCGGCGCGGGGGGCGGGGCTGGAGGAGGCGTGGCGGGCGCGGTGGACGGCCTACCGGGCGGCGCATCCCGCCGCGGCCGAGGAGTTGCGCACGGCGCTGGCGGGCGAGTTGCCGGCCGGATGGGACGCGGACATCCCCGAGCTGAGCGCGCCGCCGAAGCCGCTCGCGACCCGCGTGTACTCCGGGCAGGTGCTCCAGGGGCTGGGGCGGCGCATCCCCAACCTGCTGGGCGGCTCGGCCGACCTGGCCGGCTCCAACAAGACGACCCTGCCCTGGGAGGACAACCTTCTGCCCGGGACGCCGGGCGGGCGCACAATCCACTTCGGCGTCCGCGAGCACGCCATGGGGGGCATCCTGAACGGGATGGCGCTCCACGGGGGCGTGCGTCCGTACGGGGGCACCTTCCTGATCTTCTCGGACTACATGCGGCCGTCGATCCGGCTGGCGGCGCTCATGCGCGTGCCCGCCACCTACGTGTTCACCCACGACAGCATCGGCGTGGGTGAGGACGGCCCCACCCACCAGCCCATCGAGCAGCTGGCGTCCCTGCGCGCCATCCCGGGCGTGCTCGACCTGCGCCCCGGCGACGGGCCCGAGACGGCCGAGGCGTGGCGCGCGGCCCTCGCCTACACCGAAGGGCCGAGCTTCCTCGCGCTCACCCGCCAGGCGGTGGCGACCATCGACCGCGACGTGGCCGCACCCGCAAGCGGGCTGCACCGGGGCGGCTACGTTCTGCTTGAGGCCGACGGCGGCGACCCGGAAGTGATCCTCATCGCAAGCGGCTCGGAGGTGGGGGTGGCGGTGCAGGCGCGGGCGGTGCTGCAGGCGGAAGGCGTGCCGACCCGGGTGGTCTCGCTACCCAGCTGGTTCCTGTTCGCCCGCCAGCTGCGGAGTTACCGGGCCGCGGTGCTACCGCCCGAAGTCACGGCCCGCGTTTCGGTGGAAGCCGGGAGCACCGCGAGCTGGCCTCGCTGGACCGGCGACCGGGGCGCCTCGGTCGGCATCGACCATTTCGGGGCGTCGGCTCCGGGCGCCGTGCTGTTCGAGAAGTTCGGGATCACGGCGGAGGCTGTGGTGGCGAAGGCGCGCGCGCTGGCGCGGGTGCCGGAGCCGGTGGGGGGATAGCGCCAGCAGGTAGTGGGCCGACCTCTTCCTCACGGCCCCAGCGCCCCCACGGGAATCACGCCCACGCCATCCGGCCGCTGGTATCCGTAGCCGCTGCCGGTGATGATCGCGAGCGCCGCCGGCCGACCGCTTCGAGCCGTGTCCACACGGTCTGCAAACGTTAGAAGCGCGGCAGCCGCTTCGTCGATTCGTCCCTGGCCCAGCTTCACCTCGAACGCGGCCCATCGGCCGGGACCGGCATCCACGATCGCGTCGACCTCCAGGCCCGTGTTGTCGCGATAGTGGTAGACGCGCGCGTCCATCGCCTGAGCGTACGCACGCAGGTCTCGAACGACCATTGATTCGAAGAGCAATCCGAACCACGGGATGTCCTTCATGAGGTTGCCGGGTCGGGCATTCAGCGCCGCGGTCGCAAGCGAAGGATCCGTGAAGTGCCGTTTCGGAGCGTGCCTGAGGCGCGATCGAGACCGTAGATGCGGGGCCCACGGTGGCTGGTGCTCCACCACCATGAGGCGTTCGAGGGCAACAAGGTAGGAGCGGGCGGTCTCTTCCGAGAGCGAATGGTCCGCACCGCCCGCGTCTCTCGCCAGGGTCGCGAGGGACGCGCAGGTAGCCGTGTTTCGCGCCAGCGCCTGGAGGAACCGGCCAACCCTGTCCGGGTCCCTGCCGATCCCGTCCACGCGCCGAATGTCCACCCGGCGGATTTCGTCCAGGTAGTCGCGGTTGGCCAGCATTGCATGGTCTTCGGACTTCCGCCGAAAGTGCCCGGGCCAGCCACCGACGCAAACCAGCGTGGCCAGATCCCGAAGAGGCAGGTTCTGAACCAGGCTCGGCACGGGCTCTCCGTGGAGGACTCGCTTCAGGGAAACCCGCCCCGTCGCGCGTCCGAGTTCGAACAGCGACATGGGGCGGAGCCGAAGGCGGCTCATCCGGCCGGCTCCCGTATGTCGCGTGATGTCGTCGGGCGGAACGGCGGAGCCGGTGAGGATGAAGTGGCCCAGACCTGGGCGGTCATCGACGGCGCGCCGCACGTAGTTCCAGATGTCGGGCTCGGCCTGCCACTCATCGATCAGTCGCGGAGTCGCGCCTTCCAGGAGCAGCCTCGGATCGACCGCCATCGTCTGCCGCACGGCGGGATCGGCGTCCATGAGCACTTCGCTCACCGCCGCCTGCCTGGCCGTCGTGGTCTTGCCGCAGACCCTCGGCCCTTCGATCACGACGGCTCCGGCTGCAGAGAGCCTCTCGGTCAGTTCACGGTCGGCGATTCGGGGACGATAGCCGGATGCCGATGGGGAATCGGGTGTCATGATTGGAAGTATGGCAGAGCGCTCGTGGTTTTGCAACGAATCCAGTCGTGTTTTTGCAATTCTTTTGACCGTGTGTTTGCAACCGCATCAACCGTGGTTTCGCAACGAAGCCAGCCTTGGACGCAATCCGTCCTCGAGGGTGTGGACCGGATTGCTACACTGAACCGCGGTCTGCCGCGGCGTCCGCGCAGTCAGCTTCCAGCGTCCGGCAATCCATTACGTGCGCTTTCTGCTCCGGCGTCTCGATAGCCTTGCAAGACCGCGCATCGCGCACGAGCCTGATGGCATCCTCAGGCGGCGTGCCGAGTTCCACCATGAGCCGCGCGGCAATGGTCCCCGCCCGACCCAGCCCACCCTTGCAGTGAACCAGGACATCGCAGCCGCACCGCAGGTGCCTCCGGATCGCCCTCCCCGCCTTCACCCACCGCGCTTCGAAGTCTTCATCCGGCACATGGCCGTCCGGAATGGGAAGGTGCCACCACTCCATCCCTTTGCTGCGAACGCCCTCACCGAGACCCGGCACCTTGAGGTCCTCCATCTCCTTCTGCGTGATCAAGGTGACAACGGCCGATGTCCCCCAGCGGTGGATCACTTCGAGATCCTCCTCCAGGTCGCGCTTCCACGCCCGGGTCATTCCGCGTCGGTCGGTCTTGCCCGGGCAAAGCGTGATTCCTATGCGGCCCATGCCTTCCCCGGCGGAGACGGGGTCGATCCTGAGGGCTGTGGAAGACCGGGCTTCGGGTGTGTGCGCGCTCACTTCGAGTCCTCATCAGTCATTCGTTTCGGCCTTGGCGATCGACGCCATGCGACTCCCTGTCCGCCTCTATTCCCCCAGCATTAACCGCCAGCGAGACGCCGCGCCGCCGCAGCAAGCGCCCGCCGGATGAGGGCCTGCTCGATCCCTTCAATGGGAGACGCCGCGCCGGCGAGCGAATCGGCGCGGGCGCGCAGTGAGGCGACCGCTTCGGCGCTGACGGGCTCGGCGTCGGGCCCACCGCCGGCTCCCTCCCCAACAACCCCGAGCAGGAACCGCACCAGCCGCTCGTCCGGGTCGAAGGGTCTGCCCTGACCGAGCGATTCCGGCCACTCGAGCGCGGTTTCGAGGTGGCCGCGGGCGGCCTCGCGATTCCCGGCATCGAGTGCGTCCAGCGCGGCCCCGACGTGCGCGAACTCGTACAGGCGATGGCTCTCGCGGGCGTTCTCCGAGGGAAGGACATGCGTGTCCGCCAGAATCCGGATCGCCTCGCCGTGGTCGCCCGCCTGGAGGAGCCCGCGCACATGGAGGAGGTCGAGGTTGAAGTCGTCCGGGAAGAGTTCCCGGCCTCGACCGGACGCGTCCAGCGCCTCCGCCCGGTGTCCCGCTTCCTGCAGGTGCCGGACGAGGGCGACGTGCAGGAGGCGGCTGCCGGGATCCACGGCCACCGCGCGCCGGAAGTCCGGCCCCGGGTCGCCGCCCATCGCCTCCGCCAGGTGCGCGCGCGCCGCGTATGCGGGTCCGTAGTCGGGTTCGTCGCCGAGGGCTGCCAGCACGTCCGCCGCTTCGGCGTCGCGGTCGAGCGCCCACAGGTTCAGGCCCAGCAGATAGCGCCAGGCCCAGTGCGGGTCTTCGGCAGCCGCCCAGCGCAGGACCGGCAAGGTCTCGGGCCGGTGGGGGAAGGCGAAAGCCGGATCGACCCCCGCGCCCAGCATGCCGGCATCGTCAGCCAGGAAGGCGCGCCACGCCATGGCCACCGGGCCGCCGCCGACCTCGTCCGCCAGCTCCAGCAGGTGCGCAGCATCGTCCGGCAGCCCGCGGTTCGCGTAGCCCACGGCGAGTTCCAGCAGCGTCTGCTCCGGATACTCGCTCCGCATCGATGCCGCGAGGCGGGCGGCGGCCCCGTCCGCGGACTCTCCGTATCGGTCGTCACGCGCCGCGAGGTACCGTTCGGCCAGGAAGAAATGGTTGAGCGGATCGAACTCGAGCAACTCCGCGAGCACGCGCGCCGCCCCGATCCCGTCCCCCGCCAGACGCGACGCGATCGCCAGCACCTCCCGCGCCGGAATGCTTGCCTGATCGTGTTCTAGCGCCAGCGCGGCGTGGCGGCGTGCCTCGGCCAGGTCCCCGCCGTCGAGCGCCATCTCCGCCAGCCGAATCCGCGACGCGGCCCGGAAGGCCACCGAGCGGGCAGCCCATCCGAACGAATCGTACGCGTCGGCGCGGCGCCCCAGGGCGCGGTACAGGTTGCCGGCGAGGAAGTTGGCCTCCGGATCATACGTGTCGAGCTGGAGCGCACGCCGCGCGTGCACGAGGCCCTCCTCGTAGCGGGCCGACCTCAGAGCCAGCGCGCCGAGGCCCAGCAGCGCCTCCCGGTTCCACGGTTCGGTTGCGAGCGCCCGTTCGTAGAGCGCCCGCGCTTCAGGGTAGCGGCGGCCACGCGCCAGCTCCCGTGCCTCGAACACGAGGCGACCCGCTTCCGGGAGGGCATCCCACGCCTCGGCGTTCGTCGCAAACGGCCGGGACACCGCGCGGTCGCCATCAAGTCCGCAAATACCACCGAGACCGGCCTCGCCCGGATTCGAGCATCCCTCCAGACCCAGTCCGGGCAGCGAAACCCGCCACGGGCCATCGGGCGCGACGTCGAACTCGACCACTACCGGCTGGAGGGGCTCGAGCGCCACCGCGCGCGCCGCGACCTGCTCACCGCCGGACCATGCCTTCACGGTGTCGGCAGCGGCCCCGAACGCCTGCACGACCACCCGAAGGCGGCCATCCTCCTGCTCGACGTGCAGGGCGCCGAGCGGCGAAGCATCCGTGAGACCCCCCGTCCCCTCCAGCGGAAACCATACCTCGGTCCAGCGGCTGGCCGAGAGCGGCTCGAACCCGGCCTGCGAGATGGGGTTGCGATCCGCCCCCGGCTGGTACTGCACGTGCAGCCGGCCCGCCTGGAACTCGACGTACTGTCCGTCCGTGTCGGTGAGGAGGTCCTCCCAGATCCCGCCTTCGCGCGACAGCGCCCAGAGCCACATCTTGCGCCCGGGCATCTCTTCATGCGGCGCCCAGTGTCCCCAGCCGTAGCCATCGTCGTGATAGTAGCCGCCGAAGAAGTCGTTCAGCGCGCCCACCACGTGGTACGACTTGCTTCCCCCGAACGCGTTGTTGCGGTAGAGAGGCAGGAAGCGCCCATCCTCGTCCGCGGGCCAGGGACGCACCCGCCCGGAGTGCTCCAGGTAGGCGTTGCCGGGCACGAACAACTCCAGGTCGTCCTGCGCGAAGGCCGCCGCCGTCATCCAGTTGTAGTAGGGCTGCTCCAGCGAGGTCGGATTATGCCACAGCACGCGCGTCTCGAAGGCGGCCCGATCCGGGGGCAGGCGGATCTCGACGCGCCACGGGGTGCGCGACGGCAGGTCCATGGCGCCAACGATGGCGCTCACGCTGCCGTCCGCGTTCTCCCGCAGGTCGTAGTCGACGGGGGTGGCGGTGGCCGGCGTGTGCCCGATCACGCCGAAGTTGAATTCGATCCCGCCCGAGGTCCACGGCCCGCGCAAGGCGATGTCCCGGAATTTCATGACTTCGTTCCGGTAGATGAATTCGTGGCCGGTCGCCTTCACCACCGCGCCCCACACCTTGCCGCCCACTTCGGGAAGGACGAAGACCTCGACGAGATCGTTCTCCATGCGCACGACCCTCCATTCCCTCGGCTCAGATGTCGCGGCGTATCCCTCGAACGTGTGGTACGGGTACAGCCTGCGGTCCGTGGCGAGCACCGGCACGGGATTCGGGTCGGAGAACGGATAGGTGTCGAGGACGCGCACCTCCTCGGAGATCCGGGCGCGGGGCCCGGGAGGCGCGCACGAGGCGGCGGTCAGGGCGGCGCTCAGGACGACCGCGGATGCCATCCCGTAAGTTGTTGTGGCCATTAGCCGATCGGCTGGTCTCATCTAGACGACCGCGTGCCGGGGCGTGACCTGCTCGGCGATCTTGTGACCCGCCTCGATCTCCGTTCGGCGAAGCTCCCAGGTTTTCTGCAGATTCAACCAGAGTTGCGGAGTCGTCCCGAAATACCTCGCCAGCCGCAACGCCGTGTCGGCGGTCACGCCCCGCTGGCCGTTCAGAATCATCGTCACCCGGTTGACCGGCACACCAAGCGCCTTCGACAACGCATTGGCCGACAATCCGAGTTCGTGGAGTTCCTCACGCAGGATTTCGCCCGGATGCACCGGCCTCATGCCGTTCTTCGCATTCATGCCAAGCTCCCTCAGTGATAGTCCACGATCTCGACCTCGCTCGGCCCTTGGTCGGTCCAGCGGAAGCAGATACGCCACTGCGTGTTGATCCGAATGCTGTGCTGCCCGACACGGTCGCCCCGGAGTACCTCCAACCGGTTGCTCGGCAGCGCGGCAAGGTCGCCCAGCGTCTCCGCGCTGTCCAGCAGAGTCAGCCGCCGTACGGCCTGATCGGAGAACCCGTGAAACGCCGGGATACGCTGCCCCTCGAAGAAACGCCTCGTTCTGCGGTCCTTGAAGCTTCGTATCATGTGACCCGAATTTACGCCGTGTTACGGATTCCGTAAAGGGCGAATCGCCGCCCTGACCGGGGGCCGCAGACAAAGCGAGTTAGGTGCGTTGCGTACCCGCCACCCGCAGCCGGCCCCTACGACCCAACCGCGCTCGCCAGCCTCCCGGAGATCTCTCGAAGCCGCAGCCATTGCTGGTAGAAGAGCGGCAGCATCATCACGGATTCCATGAACTGGAACACGTACATGACGAGGGCGAAGACCGCGCCGTACTCCGGCGCCTCCGTCACCGCGGTGCTCACCGCGAAGACCAGCAGGGCGATCATGAACACCCAGTTGATTCCGAAGTTGGCCGCTTCCAGGTCGGAGAGACGGATGTTCCAGCGCATCATGGCGCGCAGGTGCCTGCCCAGCCGGGCGGGATCGCCGCTGCCGACGGCGTCAACCTGCCGTTCGTGCTCGTCGTTGAGCCCCTGGTTGTACCGGGTGGTCAGCCTGCTGGTGAGGGCGTAGAGGGTGACGGTTGCGGCGGCCGCCGCGAGACAGCCCAGGAAGACCCGAAAGTTCAGAGTCGCAACGATCACTACGGTGCCCACCAACCCGAGCATGCTGTTGATGAGCCCGGGCATGGAATTCTCGAAGAACTCCACGATCTCCCTGAGCATCCCCAGGCGCGCGGTCCGGGTCGAGGTACTGGTGCCCTCGGCGGCCTCCACCATCTCTTCGCCCAGCGTGGCGTAGATGCCCCCGTAGGCCCGGCTGTCCACCAGGCGGCGGACCACTGCGATCCCCATGGTGGCGACGCCGAGGATCGCGAGTTCGTAAAGTCCCCGGGCCGAACTGGCGAGAACGCTGTCGATGGCGCGGCCGATGACGAGCGGAAAGAGGACCCACCCGGCCGCCTCCAGAACGACCAGCGTCAAGGTGAGCGCGAAACGTCCCGCGAAACGTTTCAGGAAGACCTTCATGCGGATTCCGGGAGTCCGTGCACGGTCCCTACATGTTCCTCCGGTACTGCCCCCCCACCTCGTAGAGCACCGACGTGATCTGCCCCAGCGTGCACACCTTGCACGCCTCCATGAGCGCGACGAAGGTGTTGCCGCCTGCCAGCGCCACCCGCCTCAGCTCCCCGAGCACGGCTTCCGCGCGGCCCTGGTTGCGCGCCCTGAATGCCCTGTTCGACGCGATGGCGTAGTCCTTCTCCTCGCGGTTGGCGCGGATCACCTCCTCGGGCACCCGCGTGGGCGATCCCTCCGGCCCCAGGAAGGTGTTCACCCCCACGATGGGCAGCTCCCCGCTGTGCTTGCGCGACTCGTACTCGAGCGACTCGTCCTGGATGCGGCCCCGCTGGTACATGCGCTCCATGGCCCCGAGCACGCCTCCGCGCTCCGAGAGCCGCAGGAATTCGCGCATCACCGCTTCCTCCACCAGGTCCGTCAGCTCCTCGATGATGAACGAGCCCTGCAGAGGGTTCTCGTTGCGCGAAAGCCCCAGCTCCCTGCTGATGACCAGCTGAATCGCCAGGGCCCGGCGCACGCTCTCCTCGGTGGGGGTGGTGATGGCCTCGTCGTAGGCGTTGGTGTGCAGCGAGTTGCAGTTGTCGCACAGCGCGTAGAGGGCCTGCAGCGTGGTGCGGATGTCGTTGAAGGCGATCTCCTGCGCGTGCAGGCTGCGTCCCGAGGTCTGGATGTGGTACTTGAGCCTCTGCGAGCGGGCGTTTGCGCCGTATACGTGCCTCATCGCCTTCGCCCAGATGCGGCGCGCGACCCGACCCAGCACCACGTATTCCGGGTCCATGCCGTTGGAGAAGAAGAACGACAGGTTGGGCGCGAAGTCGTCGACGCGCATCCCGCGCGAGCGGTAGTACTCGACGTAGGTGAAGCCGTTGGCGAGCGTGAGCGCGAGCTGGGTGACGGGGTTGGCGCCGGCCTCCGCGATGTGGTATCCGGAGATGGACACCGAATAGAAGTTCCGCACCCCTTCGTCGATGAAGTACTGCTGGATGTCCCCCATCAGGCGGAGCGCCAGCTCGATGGAGAAGATGCAGGTGTTCTGGGCCTGGTCCTCCTTGAGGATGTCGGCCTGCACGGTGCCTCTGACCACGGCCAGGGTTTCGCGGCGGATGCGCTCGTAGACCTCGCGCGGGATTACCTCGTCGCCGCTCACGCCGAGCAGCATCAGGCCGAGACCGTCGTTCCCCTCCGGAAGCGCGCCCTGGTAGCGGGGCCGCTCCATTCCGCGCTCGCGATAGAGCGCGTCGATGCGCTCCTCGACCTCGGCGTCGAGCCCGTTTTCGCGGATGTGCAGCTCGCACTGCTGGTCGATGGCGGCGTTCAGGAAGAAGCCGAGCAGCATGGGCGCGGGCCCGTTGATGGTCATCGACACGCTGGTGGACGGGTCGGCCAGGTTGAAGCCGGAGTAGAGCTTCTTGGCGTCGTCGACCGAGGCCACGCTCACACCGGAGTTGCCGACCTTCCCGTAGATGTCCATGCGCTCGTCCGGATCTTCGCCGTAGAGCGTCACCGAGTCGAAGGCGGTCGAGAGGCGGTTGGCCATGCTGGCCCGGCTGAGGAAGTGGAAGCGCCGGTTGGTGCGCTCGGGGCCGCCCTCGCCCGCGAACATGCGCTGCGGATGCTCCTCCAGCCGCCTCAGGGGGAA
Organism: Longimicrobiales bacterium; assembly: GCA_965202805.1. Lineage (GTDB taxonomy): Bacteria > Gemmatimonadota > Gemmatimonadetes > Longimicrobiales > Gaopeijiaceae > BD2-11. The sequence goes on along the minus strand of OZ241869.1, from coordinate 3,282,694 downwards.
GACCGCGGCAGTGTAGGGAAACGCGCCGGGGACGTTCTCGGTGAGGCGCCAGCGCAGCACCTCGCCCCAGTCCCTGAAGCGGGGCAGCACCACTCGCGGGATGCGCGAGCCCGCGAGCGATTCGCTGAAGAGGTTCCGCTCCACCTCGCGGCCACGCACCTGGTAGGCGTAGGTGTCGGCCCGGTAGCGGCGCGTAACGGCCGGCCATTCCTCGAGCAGGGCCAGGCTGCGTTCGTCGAGCCGCGCGCGCGTCTGCCGGTAGAGGTCGACCAGCCGGGCGAGCGGTTCGCCCTCGCTGGCCGCGGCGTGCAATTCGGGTGCGATCTCTTCCGGCCGGCCGCCGGATGTGGCGGGCGCGCCGGCGGGCGCGGCCTCGCCCGCGGTGCCGCGCGGGGGCGAGGCCGGAGCCGCCATGCCGACGCTCTCTTCCCCCTCCCGCAGCAGTCGGATCGCTCCGTGCAGCTGGTAGAGCTGGCCGGCCAGGGCCGCCTGCTCCTCGGCGCCGCGGTCGTAGTCGCGGCCCGCCTCCACGATCTCCGCCAGGTAGCGGGTGCGTTCCGGGGGAATCGGCGTGTGCTCGGCACGGTCGTCGTCGATCGGGTCGCTTTCGGTAGCGAGGGGCGCGCCGGTCGTGCGCCGCAACTGGTCGAGGAGCGCCAGGTACAGGCGGTTGACGCCCGCGTCGTTGAAGCGTGAAGCCACGGTCCCGTACACCGGGAGCGCCTCGTCGGGGACGCTCCACAGGCGGTGGTTGCGCCGGTACTGCTTGCGCACGTCGCGGAGCGCATCGAGCGCCCCCGGGCGGTCGAACTTGTTGATGGCGACCACGTCCGCGTAGTCCAGCATGTCGATCTTCTCGAGCTGGCTGGCGGCGCCGTACTCGGCCGTCATCACGTACAGCGACACATCCGAGTGCCCCACCACCTCGGCGCCGAACTGACCGATCCCGGGCGTCTCGATGATGACCAGGTCGTGGCCGGCGGCCTTGCAGATCTCCACTGCCTGGCGCGCGTGCGGCGACAGCCCGACCGTGGAGGCGCGGGTGGCCAGCGAGCGCATGTAGACGCGGGGGCTGCTCGCGGCGTTGACGCGGATGCGGTCGCCCAGCAGCGCGCCCCCGGTGCGGCGCCTGGACGGATCCACCGAGATGATCGCGACCCGGCCGTCGGCGGTGCCGGACAGATAGCGCCGCACCAGCTCGTCCACCAGCGACGACTTGCCCGAGCCGCCCGTGCCCGTGATGCCCAGCACCGGCACCCGCCGGACCGCCGCCATCTCCGCCACGACCTCCATCGCGTCGTCCGCGCCCGCGTGGCCGTTCTCGACCGCCGAGATCAGGCGCGCCACCGCTCCCGCGTCTCCCTGGCGGAGCGCCCGAACCTCGGCCTCCGGATCCGCGAGCGACGATCGGACCGAGCGACGTGCACCCTCCAGCACTTCGTCGATCATCCCCTGCAGGCCCATCGCCCGCCCGTCGTCGGGAGAGAACACCCGGTCGATGCCGCGCCGGTGCAGCTCCTCGGCCTCCGCGGGCAGAATGGTCCCGCCCCCGCCCCCGAAGATGCGGATCTCCGCGCCCCGCTCGCGCAGCAGGTCGCGCACGTAGGTGAAGAACTCCATGTGCCCGCCCTGATACGAGCTGATCGCGATGGCGTGCGCGTCCTCCTGGATCGCACACTCGACGATCTCGAGGGCGGAGCGGTTGTGCCCCAGGTGGATGACTTCCGCGCCCGAATCCTGGAGGATCCGGCGCATCACGTTGATTGCAGCGTCGTGTCCGTCGAAGAGCGACGCCGCCGTGACTACCCGGATGGGCTGCGCGGTACGCGGCGGGGCGGCAGCAAGGCGATCCATCCAGCCTCCTTCACGGCACGATCACCGAGAGCGCCGAGGGGACGACATCCACGCGCACCTCGCCCGTGCGCGACTGATGCACGTCGCCGTCGACCTCGTAACGTACTCGCTCGTCGAACCGCACGGCAAAAGCGCGATCCTGGCGCATGGAGACCTCCTTCGCGCCCAGGTGGCGGCCCTTCTCCGCCAGGCTGAACAGGCGCGCGCGTCCCAGCGGCGAGGAATCGGCGATCGCGCACGCGTCCAGACGCCCATCCTGCAGATCGGCATCCGGGGCGATCGGGAATCCGCCGCCGAAGATGCGTCCGTTCGAAATGGTGAGGATGAGGTGCCGCCCGTCGGTGCTCCATCCACCGCCGTCCGACAGGCGCAGCCGCGGACTCCGGTACAGGAACAACTGCTGCAGCGCCGTGAGCTTGTACAGCACCGCCCCCCGCAGGAAGCGCGCCCTCAGGCTGGCGTCGATGACGGCGATGTCGAAGCCGAAACCCACCAGGTTCAGGAAGTGGCGCGGGGCATTGCGCCAGGCTGCGTCGGATGCCACCTCCGGGTAGGGCGCCGGACGCCACTCCGACACCACCCGCCCCACATCGATGCGGCGGGTCCGGCCCGCCGCCAGCGCCGCCACCGCCTGCTCCGGGTCGCCGTAGCTGAGCCCGAGGCTCCTGGCGAAGTCGTTGCCGGTTCCCGAGGCCAGCAGTCCCAGCACCACATCCGGGCGCCCGGATGCCACCATCCGGTCGGCCACCTGGCTCCAGGTGCCGTCGCCGCCCACGGCCACGATCAGCTTCGCTCCGCCGGCGATGGCCCGGCCCGCGAGTTCGGCTTCCTCGCCCGGCGCCGTGGTCGACGCCCACTCCCAGGAATCGAAGTGCTTGTCGAGCAGCCCGCGGTAGAGGGGGATCCGGCGCGCGCCCCGCCCGTGCCCGGAAGCCGGGTTGAAGATGACGAAGGTGCGCGCTCCGCCGCTCAGATGCGCTCCAGCTCCTCGAAAACCTGGACCCCGTTCGTCATCCACTGCTCGCGGAACGGACAGGTGGCCACCAGGTCCAGCGTCAACTGGGAGGTCATGGGATGCTCGTGGAGCTTCAGCGACCCGGCTTCCTCCTCGTGCTCGCTGTGCGGCCCCCGCATGTGGATGTCCACCTTGAAGCGGTCATCGCCGTTGATCATGAACGACTGGTACAGGTGATCGACCGGCGCCGAATGGTGGTCCGCCACCTCGAAGTCCAGGATCGGCCTATCGCCCTCGCGCACCTCCACGCGCATGCGCCCGTCCGAAGGCAGGAAGCGGATGTCGAGGTCCTTCATGTAGTGCGGAAGGTGCCAGCGCTCGATCGCGTGCTCGCGCGACGCCTCCGTGCTCGTCCCCACGAGGAAGGGATAGAAGGCCGATTTCGCCATGCCCTGGCCCGGGGTCATCAGGGGCGGGACGATCACCGAGAGCACGATCTCCTGATAGGTACCGACCATGCTGCCGGTGAAGTCGAAGGCCGTGACGGCGAGGATGCTGGCCTCGTGCTGCACTTCGAGCGGCTGCAGGTGCGGGGGAAGGATGCGGCGGGCATCGGAGGTGGCGATTTCGAAGAAGGCGCTGACGGCCTGGGAATAATGATACCGGGTCAGGGGCATTTTCCGTATTTCTTGAGGATGGAGATGATGATCTCGGCGCCTTCCTCCAGTTCGGACCGGGTGTGCGCCGCCGAGATCGACATGCGGAAGCGGGACTTGTGCTTGCCCACCGCGGGAAAGCGGACGGGGTTGATGTAGACGCCCTCGTGCAGCAGATCCTCGGCGATCTGGAAGATCCCGGCGTCGTCGCGGATCATGATCGAGATCACCTGGGAGGTGGAGTCGCCCACGTCCACGCCCGCCTCGCCCAGGATACCGTGCATGTAGCGGGCGTTGTCCCACAGCCTGTCACGCAGCTCCGGCTCCGCTCTTGCGATTTCGAGCGCCTTCAGCAACCCGGCCGTAACCGGAGGCGGAAGCGCGCACGAGAACACCCGCGAACGCGCGAAGCCGCGCAGGTAGTAGATGAGTTCCGCCGAGCCCGCGACGAATCCGCCCAGGCCTCCAAGGCTCTTCGAGAACGTGCCCAGGTGGATGTCGACCTCGTCGTCCAGTCCGAAGTGCTCCGCGACGCCTCGCCCGTTGGGGCCGTAGACGAAGGTGGAATGCGCCTCGTCGATGAGAAGGCGCGCACCGTGCCTGCGACAGACCTCGACGATTTCGGGCAGCCTGGCCACGTCGCCGTCCATCGAGTAGACGCCTTCGACGACCACCAGCTTCTTGCCCTTGAACCCGCGCAGCTTGCGGTCGAGATCCTCGGGGTTGTTGTGCTTGAAGAAGCGTGAGGTCGCCTTCGACAGAATCATGCCGTCGACGATGCTCGCGTGGGCGAGCTTGTCGGCGACGATCAGATCGCCGGGGCGCATGAGCCCCGAGATGAGCCCCACGTTGGCGCTGTATCCGGTCGGGAAGATGAGGGCCCCGTCCTTTCCCTTGAAGGCGGCCATCTCCGTCGCCAGGCGCTTGTGAAGGTCCATGGTGCCCGACAGCACCGGCGATCCCGAGGCCCCTGCACCGTACTTGCGAACCGCGTCGCAGATCGCCTCGATCACTTCGGGGCGGTAGGAAAGACCGAGGTAGTTGTAGGACGCGAAGTTGATCAGACCCTCGAGCGTCTCGCGGGTCTTGGGATCGCCGATCCGGACCCGCGTGGCGGGCGCGGAGCCCATGGGCAACCCGTAGAGGTAGTAGCCTCCGACGAACTCGGCGTCCTTCCACCATTCGCCGAAAGGCCCGAGGATTCCGAACGGATCCGTGCCCGCCGCGAAGTAGAAGTTGGTGTAGTCGTAGTCGCTCAGTCCGCGCAGCGGCGGTCGCTCATCCCCCGGTGCGGGGCGCGCCGGGGCGACGGTCATCCTCCCGTCGGACTCGGCGGCAACGGCATCCCCGGCCCCGTCGGCGGCCGTCTGCCGCGTTGACGCCGAAGCGGATTTCCTGCTAGCGTTTCGCATGTCACTCATATGTTTGCCCGATGTTCTTCCGATCGGACCACACCCGCCTCTCAGGACACGTCATTGGACCTCCGCGGAGCCTTGACTCTCACCGCGCTCGGCGCGGCGCTACTGGCCTGCGATCTGATTCAGCGCCTCCTGATCGCGCCCATGGCGCGACTGCTGCCGGGGAACCGCGACGCCCTGCTCACCGAGTGGCAGCGCTTCACGGCCCACGTGGTCATCTTTTTCCTTCGCCATATGGGCGGAGTCCGTTTCGGCGAGTTGCCGGACATCCCGGCAACCCCCGGCGTGCTGGTGCTCATGAACCACCAGTCGCTCCTCGACATCCCGCTCGTCGTCGCGTCGATGCAAGGCACCTACCCCCGCATCGTGACGCGCCGGCGGTACGCCCGCGGCGTGCCCCTAATATCCCACATGACAAGGCTGTACCGATACCCCTTGGTAGATGCGAGAGCAACCCTGCGCGGTGAGCTGAAGCGGCTTCGCAGGAAAGCGGCCGCCTCCACGCACCCCCTCATCATCTACCCGGAGGGAACCCGGAGCAGGACGGGTCGCATCGGCCCCTTCAAGACGCTGGGGCTGACGACCATTCTGGCGGCACGCCGCTGGAGCGTGTACGTCGTGGTGGCGGACGGGCTGTGGAAGTGGACGCGACTCAAGGACTTCTTCGGAAACCTACCGCGGATGCGCACCCGCGTCGAGTGCCGGGGACCCTTCGAGTCGCCGGCGGCGGATGCCGATCTGGATGGGTTCATCATGGAGATGCGGGGCGTCATGACCGGAATGCTCGACGAAATGCGGGGCGCCCCCACGGCGGCGGAGCCCGCATGACGGGAGTGGAGGCACCCATCGGGCACCTGGTCTCCAGGCTGCGGGAGACCGGCGGCGACGGCCTGCTTGCCGTGCTGGCGTACGGCTCGCGGCTTGTGTCGGCAAGCCCGGACCGGCACAGCGCCTACGACCTGGTCGTCGTGGTCGAAGACTACCGGGCGTTCTACCGCGCCCTGTCCGACAGCGGGTACACGGCGCGCAACGCGGGGTTGCTGGCGACCGTCAGCCGCGTGCTGGCTCCGACCGTCATCGCCTTCTGGCCCGCGCCGCCGGATGGGCCGCTGGCCAAGTGTCTCGTGCTTTCGCGCGCCGACTTCGAGCGGGAACTGGGGCCGCGCCGCCTCGACCATTTCTGCCTGGGCCGGATCGCGCATCACATCTCGGTCGTGCATGCGCGCGACCCGGAGACGGCCGCATGGGTCGAGGAACTGGTCGCCGGCGCGAGGCGGATGGTCCTCGATTGGACCCTTCCGTTCCTGGAGGGCTCGTTTTCCGTGGACGACTTCTGCCGGCGCATGCTGGAGATCTCGTACGCCGGGGAGATCCGGCCGGAACGCGGAGGCCGGGTGAGCGCCGTCTACGAGGCCCAGCGGGAGATGCTGCGAGGCATCTACACCCCCATCCTGGAGGCCGGGGTGGCGTCCGGCGTGCTCGAGCGATCGAAGGGGGAGTACCGGGCAACTCATCCCGCGTCGGCCGCGGCCCAGCTCAGGCTGAACGCGTACTTCGGCATCAGCAAGGCGCGCGCCACCACCCGCTGGGTCAAGCACATGCTCACGTTCGACCGCTGGTTCCCCTACATCGTGCGCAAGGTGGAACGGCGCACCGGGATGACGGTGGAGATCACGCCTCTGGAGCGGCGTTTCCCCTTCCCGCTTCTGCTTCCCAAGGCGTTTCGCGTGTTGCGCTCCGGACGCGCGGAATCGCCCGAGAACCGGGAACCGCCGGAGAACCGGGCATCGCGGGACGGCCGGGGGCGGCAGGCGGCCCGAGCGCGGGAAGCCGGGACACCATGAGGCCGGAGCTTACGGCGCTGGTCGTGGTCGTGGGGTTCGCGCTCGCCACCATGCCGATCTTCGCGCTGAGTGCGGCGAGCCGCGCGGTGGATGCGCTCGAGTCGTCCACCCGGGGCAAGTTCGTGCTCGGCTCCTTCGTGCGCCGCTGGTTCTACTGGTTTGTGTGGCCCGTCGAGCGGGCGTCGCTCCGCCTCGGGCTGTCTCCCCTCTTCTACAACCTGCTCGGGTTCGCCTTCGGCGCGGTGGCGGGCTGGCTCTTCGCTTCGGGGCGGTTCGCCACGGCCGGCTGGGCGGTGCTGCTCAGCGGCGTCGCGGATGCCATGGACGGACGGATCGCTCGGGCGCGCGGGCTGGCCTCGCCGCGCGGGGCGTTCCTGGACTCGACCATCGACCGGTTCGCCGAGGTAGCCGCATTCGTGGGGCTGGCGGTGGCGTTTCGGGACTCCGGCGCCGCTCTCGCGGTGGTGGCCGCGGCGCTCGGGGGTTCGCTACTGGTCAGCTACACACGCGCGCGCGGCGAGAGTCAGGGCGTTCTGTGCACGGCGGGCGTCATGCAACGCGCGGAGCGGCTCCTGCTGATCGGGTTCGGCGCGATCTTGGACGGCACCGGCTCCGCGCTGCTGGGGCGCGACCCGGGCACGGTCCTGCTGGCGGTGCTGGTGGTGACCGCAGCGGGCACGGTGGCGACCGCCGTCTTCCGCACGGTGTGGATCGCGCGAAGGCTGACGTAACGTCAGGGTTGGGGGCTTGCCGGCCTGATGCGGCCCGGCCGCGCGCCGCCGATTCATGGGTCGGCGGCGCGCACGCCGGGTCGGACGCGGCTGGCCGAACCAGCCCGGGCGAAACCGGTCCTCTAGCCGCCCCGCCGCACCGGCATCGTCACCGTCTCGCCCGGGTCGGGGCGGATGCCCTGCTCGTCCAGTTGCCGGTAGAGCGCCGGCATCTCGTCGGCGACGATCTCGTTCAGCCTCTCGATCAGCGGAGGCACCTTCTCCCAGGCCTGGTCGAGCTGCCAGAGCTGGTCGGCGGTGGGGCGGGTGCTGGATGACCCGATGGCGTTGGCGCCCCGTGCGCCTGCAGCCGCCTGGTTGATGTCGCGTCCCAGCTCGCGCGCTTCCTCGAGCAGGCCGCTCACATCTTCGCTCAACTCCTCGGGCGACTCCTCCTGCTCTCGCAGCAGGGCGCTGACCTCCATGAGCCGGGTGGTGACGCGCTGAACGGCCCGGCCGGCCTCGTAGACGGGACCGGCAAGGTCCCAGGCGCTCATGAGGGCGGCCTGGCGCGCCTCCAGGTCGGCCCGACTCATGTCTACCCGCGGATCCAGGCGCACCACCACCTCTTCCTCCTGCGTCCGGCCGGCAGCCTCCAGCCGCACCGTGTAGGTGCCGGGCAGCACGCGCGGGCCGCGCGCCTGGCCACCCCCGAAGCCTCCGCCGAACTGCTGCGGGGGGCCTGAGGGCGTGTAGGGCGGTTCGATGCGAAGATCCCACCTCACCTGCTGGATGCCCGCGGCCCCCGGCCCGGCAAGTTCGCGCACCACCTCGCCGCCGTCGTCAAGGATCGTGATCTTCGGCTGGCCGGAGCCGTCTGCGGGCGCTCCCTCGCCATCGGCGTCGCCGTCGCCCCCGTTCCCGTCCGGCGACGCGGCCACCACACCACCCCCCGCGCCGGCCTCGCCGACGTAGTACCGGATCAGCGCCCCGGCCGGCGGGTTGGGCGACACGTACACCCCCGGCGTCCATCCCTGCGGCGTGTACGGGTTGTACAGCGTGGCGCGCCGCACGGGGAACAGGTGCGCCCCGGCCGCCAGCACCTCCGCGGTCAGGCCCTCCAGCGGCGCGATGTCCTCCATGATGTAGACTCCGCGCCCGTGCGTGCCCAGCACCAGGTCGTTCTCGCGCGGGTGGATCCTGATGTCGTCCACCGGAACCGCGGGCAGGCCGTTGTCGAGGGCGACCCACTGCTCGCCGCCGTCCACGGAGAAAAACACCCCCACCTCGTTCCCCACGAAGAGCAGTCCCTCGGTGCGATGGTGTTCGGCGATGACGTTGACGGAGGTCGCCGGCAGCCCGTCGGCGATACGCCGCCAGCTCTCGCCGTAATCGGTGCTCACGTAGACGTGTGCGGCGAAGTCGTTGTTGCGGTGACCGTCGAAGGTGGCGTACACGGTGGCCTGATCGTGCGCCGAAGCCACCACCCGGCTCACGTAGGTGCGCTCGGGGAGCCCGGGGATGTCGTCGGTGACGTCCGTCCATGAGGCCCCGTCGTCACGCGTCACGTGCACCTTCCCATCGTCGCTGCCGACATAGAGCAGCCCCGCGTCGAACGGCGACTCCGCGATCGTCTCCAGGTTGCCGTAGGACGCCTGCCCGTCGTTTGCGGACATCTGGGGCTCGGAACCGGCCACGCCCATGATCTCCAGGCCGGTGCGGTCGATGGCGTGGGTGAGATCCGGGCTGATCTCCTCCCAGGTCATCCCCAGATCGCGCGAGCGGAAGAGGACGTTGCTCCCGACGTAGACGGTGGTCTCATCGTGCTGCGACAGGAACACGGGCGTGTCCCAGTTCCAGCGCAGCTCCCTCTCCTCCCCATCTTCCAGCGGACGCCCCACGGGCCTCATCCGTGTGCGCTCCATGGTCACCAGGTCCACGCGCATCAGGTTGCCGCCCTGCGACTCCGAGAACATCACGCGCGGGTTGGTCGGGTGCATGACCGTGTAGAAGCCGTCGCCCCCTCCCACGTTGTACCAGTCGCGGGTGCGGATGCCCTGGTTTGACCAGGTGTCGCTGGGGGCGCACCAGGAACCGTTGTCCTGAAGTCCGCCGCACACGTGATAGGGATCGCGCATGTCCACGCCGATCTCGTAGAACTGCGCCAGGGGGATGTTGGTCAGCTGGCGCCAGGTCCGTGAGCGGTCCCAGCTGATCGCGACGCCGCCGTCCCCGCCCAGGACGATGTGATCGGAGTTGTCCGGGTTGATCCACATCGCGTGATGGTCGGGGTGCACTTCGCTGGCGGCGTCGGGGGTGAAGTTGTTGCCCCCGTCGAGCGACTTGTACAGGCTCGACCCGGCCGTGTAGATGCGCTCCGGGTCCCCGGGATCCACCCAGATCTGGCTGTAGTACATGGGCCGGTTGTTGGTCGTGCTGATCTGCTCCCAGCTCTCGCCGCGGTCGGTGGAGCGGTACACGCCGTTGCGCGACGAACCGCCCCCGCCTCCACCGAAGCCCTGCCCGGGCGTGCGCTTGTCGGCCTCCACGATGGCGAACACCAGGTTGCCGTCGCCCCGATGGATGTCCAGCCCGATGCGTCCCATGTCGCCATCGGGAAGCCCATCGGTGAGCTCCACCCAGGAAGCTCCGCCGTCGGTGGTGCGGTGGATGCCGCTCCCGGGCCCGCCCCCGTTGAAGCCCCACGCGGTGCGCCGGCGCTGGTACATGGCGGCGAAGAGCGTCTCGGGATCGCCCGGATCCATCGCAAGGTCGATGGCCCCGGTGTCCTCGTCCACGAAAAGCACCAGCTCCCAGCTCTCCCCGCCGTCCGTCGTCTTGTAGATGCCCCGCTCGGGGTTGGCGCCCCACAGCCGCCCGACCGCCGCCACGTACACGATGGAGGGGTCGCGCGGATGGATGCGGATGCGGGAGATGTGGTGCGTCTCATCCAGCCCCATGTGACTCCACGAGCGCCCTGCATCCGTGGACTTGTACACGCCGTTCCCCCACGGCGAACTCTGGCGGTTCTGCGGCTCGCCGCTCCCCACCCACACCACGTTGGGGTTGGAGGGCGCCACCGTGACGTCCCCTACCGAGGTGGTCGGCTGGTCATCGAAGACCGGCTCGAAGGTGGTGCCGTGGTTGACGGTCTTCCACACGCCGCCGGTGGCGGTCCCCACGTAGAAGGTGGACGGATCCGACTCCACCACGGCCAGGTCGGATACCCGTCCGCCCATGATCGTCGGACCAATGTTTCGCCACTCCAGGTTGGCGACCGCGGCCTCGACGCGCGCCGCATCGGTCTGGGCGGAGGCATCCGCGGGCCACGCCGGGATCAGTGCGATGGCCAAAGCCATCCAGGTCAACATCGCACGGCGCCACTGATGGGAGTTCATGGTCGTCTCCTCGTCGGGAACGGATCTCGCTCGAACCCACATTCTACGCCCGCGCCGGGCGTGGCGGGAGCCTGTCTGCTGGCTGCGGTTCCGTCTCCCGAGTCCCGGCCGGCCATGGGCCTGGCCTGCTCCTCCCGCCGGCCCTCGTCCCATCGCGCGCCGGAGCGGAAGCCACCGGTGTTCCCGTCCGACGGCACGCACTACACTGTACCGTGTCCGGGACGCGGACATGCGATTTCGCGTCTCCGCGCGCTGCCCGTCTGCGAAGCCAACTCCGCAGTATCTCAAGGAGGATGCCCCGATGAGCCACCCCAGGATCCGCAACCGTATCGGCGTCACCGCCCTTGCGCTTCTCCTCCTCTCCGCGCCTCCATCGGCAGCCCAGCAGCCGCTCGCGGACGACCCCGGAGTCGCCGAAGCCCTCCATCTCCTGGACATCTGGATGGACGCGGCCCAGGCCTACGGGGGCATCCCCGGCGCCTCCCTCTCGGTGGTGCATGACCAGGAGCTCGTGTGGGCGAAGGGATATGGATTCGCGCATGTGGAGAGCGAAGAGCCCGCGACCCCCTCGACCATGTACTCGATCTGCTCCATCTCCAAGCTCTTCACCGCAGTCGGTGCGCTGCAGCTGCGCGACCAGGGCAAGCTCGCGCTGAACGACGCAGTGGCGAAGCACCTGGACTGGTTCAACATCCAGGACGACTTCCCGGAGGCGGGCCCGGTCGACATCGAAGGCCTGCTCACGCACAGCTCGGGGCTCCCGCGCGAGGCGGGCGTGCCGTACTGGACCGGCCCCGACTACCCCTTCCCGACCCACGAGAAGATCGTCGAGACGCTGCCCACGCAGACGATGCTCTATCCCCCGCGGACGTACTTCCAGTACTCGAATCTGGCGCTCACCCTGGCGGGCGAGATCGTGGCCGAGGCGTCCGGTCAGAGCTACGACGACTACGTCCGCGCCAACATCCTGGATCCGCTGGGGATGTCGAGCACCTTCACCGACCTGGAAGACCGCTTCCGCGGCAACAGGCTCGCGACGGGCTATACGGCACGCGGGAGAGACGGCAAGCGTCATGTGATCCCGGATTACTGGGTGCGCGGCATCAGCCCCGCCGCCGGCTTCATTTCGACGGTGGAGGATCTGGGGCGCTTCGCCTCGTGGCAGTTCCGGGTGCTCGAGGGCGAGGACGGCCTGCTCGACCGCAACACCCTGCGCGAGATGCACCGCGTGCACTGGTCGGAGCCCGACGGCAACACCACCTACGGGCTGGGCTTCTCGGTTTGGAAGTCGGACGACGACACCTTCGTGGGCCACGGCGGCTCGTGCCCCGGATACCGCAGCCACCTGCTGCTCCGCCCGCAGGACAAGGTCGCCACGGCCTTCATGACAAACGGCCAGGGTGTGAACTCGCGCCAGTTTGCCCAGACCGCTTTCGACATCGTCGCGCCCGCGCTGCGCAGGGCGGCGAAGGGCTCCGAGGGCGATCCGGCCACGGGTGAAGTCGGGGCGGAACTGGAGCGCTTCACCGGCACCTACCAGCGGCCCCTCGGCGGGGAGAGCGCGGTGCTGATCCGGGAGGGCGACCTGCACGTGCTGTCGCTGCCCACCGGCAACCCGCTCAACTCGCTGACCCGGCTTCGCCACATCGAGGACGGCACCTTCCGCCGCGTGCGCGACAACGACGACCTGGGCGAGGAGTTCATCTTCGAGGAGATGCCCGACGGGAGCATGCACATGTGGCGCAACGACAACTACAGCGTGCGCCCGGCGGGGATGTGAGCGGCAGGAACAGTCCCCTGACGGCATCCGGGCGCCCGCGCCCGGTCGCACGAGGGGCACCGGCGCGCGGGGCCCAGGCCGCTCCGACGCCCGCGCGCGTGCCACGGTGCGCACTGCTGCTGGCCCTTCTGGCCATCCCGGCGCCCGGGGCAACCCAGAAGACGTTCCCCGCCGACCCCGCCGCCGCCTTCCCCGTCGACCGGGCAATGGTCGCACGCATACGCGAAGAAGGCCTCAAGCGCTCGCAGCTCCCCAACACCCTCTCCTACATGACCGACGTGCTGGGCGGTCGCCTGACCAATTCGGACGCCATGGACCGCGCGCAGCGCTGGGTGGTCGGGGAGATGGAGCGCATCGGGCTGGTGAACATCGCGCGCGAGCCCTTCATGCCCTACGGGGTCAGCTGGGACAACGAGTACGTATCGGTACATATGACCGCCCCGGCCTACCAGCCCCTGGTGGCCTACCCGATCGCCCACACTCCGGGCACGGACGGCAAGCTCGAACTGGACGTGGTCATCGCCGACGTGCGCACCTGGACCGGCCTGGCCTCGCTCAGGGGCACGCTGCGCGGCAAGGCCGTGCTCTCCACCCCGCCCCCCGCCATCGACCTGACCCGGTTCGCGACCGGCACCCCGCGCCGCACCGACGAGGAGATGCGCGCGCTCGCCGAGGACGTTATCCCGATCCCACCCGGGCCCGACACCTACTTCTCGCGCCTCTACCCCGATGAGCCCGCCAACCTGGACATCCTCACCGCGGCCGAGCGGCTCGCCTTCTACGTCGAGGAGGGCGTCGCGCTGGTGCTCGAATCCAACAGCGGCTGGCCGGGAGCGGTGCGCGGGTTCGCCCGCGCCGGAGCCCGCGTCGATCGCTGGTCGCGCGACGCCACCTTGGCCTCGGTGCCGGTGGTGGCGGTCACCCCCGAGCACTACAACCGCATGTACCGCATCCTGCGCCGCGGCATCCCGGTGACCGTCGAGGCCGAGGTGCGCAACCGGCACGGCGAGTCGGTCACCGAGGCGCGCAACGTGGTGGGTGAGATCCCCGGCACCGACCTGGCCCACGAGGTGGTCATGCTGGGCGCCCACTTCGACACCTGGCATGCGAGCCCGAACGCGAGCGACAACACCTCCGGGGTGGCTGTCATGCTCGAGGCCGCGCGCATCCTGAACGCCATCGGGGCGCGGCCGCGGCGCACCATCCGGGTGGCGCTCTGGTCCGGCGAGGAGCAGGGGCTGTTCGGCTCCACCGAATACGTGCGCCGGCACTTCGGCTACCCGTCCTCCGGCACCCGGCCCGACTACGAAAACTTCTCCGTCTACTTCAACCAGGACTACGGCCCGGGCCAGTACCGGGGCGTCTGGCTGCAGGAGAACGAGCACGTGCGCCCCATCTTCGAAGCCTGGATGGAGCCCCTGCGCGACATGGGCATGACCACGCTCGCGCCCCAGGGCGTGGGCAGCACCGACCACGTCCCCTTCGACCGCGCCGGCCTGCCCGCCTTCCAGTTCCTGCAGGCGCGCGTGGGCGGCACCGGAGGCCACACCAACCTCGACTTCTACGACACCCTGCCCATCGACGACCTCATCAAGAACGCCGTCATCATGGCGTCCTTCGTCTATCACGCCGCCATCGCGGACGCGCGCATCCCGCGCAAAGGAGTGGGGCGCTAGGAACGGGCAGGGCCTGGCAGCAGCCAACCAGGCCCCCGCCGTCACGCTCACCGGCCCCCGCCAGAGCGGCAAGACCACGCTGTGCCGAGCTCTCTTCCCCAACCACGCGTACCGTACGCTCGAGGCCCCCGACACTCGCGTGTTCGCGAGGGAGGACCCACGGGCGTTCCTGGCGGAACTACCCGAAGCCGCCATCATCGACGAGGTGCAGCGCGTTCCGGATCTGCTCTCCTACCTGCAAGGCGTCATCGACGCAGATCCCCGCCCCGGACGCTGGATCCTGACCGGTTCCCAGAACCTCTCGCTCCTCGCGTCGGTCAGCCAGTCGCTCGCCGGGCGGACCCAGGTCCTCCATCTGCTGCCCCTGACCTGGAGCGAGATCCGGCGCTTCGACCGTCACCCCCGGTGCCTCGACGAGGCTCTGTTCTCCGGCAGCTATCCGCGCATCTTCGACCGGATGCTCGACCCGGCGCGATGGCTCCGCTCGTACGTCGCCACGTATATCGAGCGCGACGTGCGCACCATCAGCAACGTCGGCGACCTGGCAGCGTTCCAGCGATTCGTGCAGCTTTGCGCCGGACGCACAGGGCAGCTCCTCAACTACTCCGCCCTGGCCGGTGATTGCGGCATCTCACAGCCCACCGCCAAAGCCTGGTTGAGCATTCTGGAAACCGGCTTCATCGCATTCCGGCTGCCCGCGTTCCACGCCAACCTGCGCAAGCGGCTCGTCAAGATGCCCAAACTGTATTTCCACGACACCGGGCTCGCCTGCTGGCTACTGGGCATCCGCGAACCCGCGCACCTGCGCTCGCATCCGCTGCGGGGCCCCATATTCGAGACCTGGGCAGTCTCGGAAATCGTCAAGCAACGCGCGAACCGCGGCGAGGGCCGAGGTCTTTCGTTCTACCGCGATCGCAATGGAGCCGAGGTCGATCTCGTGATTGAGCGGCCCGACGGTCTCACGCTGCTCGAAGCCAAGTCGACAGCGACGCCGTCCGCGACCCTGTATCGGGGGGTCGAGCGCGTCAGGAAGCACTTTCCGCACGGCACGGCGCTCGACGTGACGGTGGTCTACGGAGGTGAGAGTCGTCAGCACCGCACGGCGGGCAGGCTGATCCCCTGGCGGGAACTGGGGACGGTGGCCTGGTAGGACGTGGACGTGGAATAGCCACCGGAAACACACCGGCCCGAAACCTTGTATGTTGGGGCCAGGAGAAGCCGCCTCGGCATGCCCGCCCCATGTCCCGCCATACCATTCCAACCGAGGACCCCGACATGACCTCCGTTCGACCGACGTGTGACCGCGTCCCGACCCCGACACGCGCGCTCGCCATCCTTTCCTGCGCGGCGCTGCTTGTGGTGCTGCCCGCCTGCTCCGGCTACACCGCCCCCGACACGGGAATGACGCCCGCCAGCCTCGTCCCCCTGAGCGTGAACCCGCCCACGCCGGACCCGCGCGTCGGGCTGGCCCCGGGACTGTTCGACGCCGGAGAGGCCATCTGGAACCTGCAACTGGTTTCCGCCACGCCTCCGACCGAGCCCTTCGTGGGCCAGACCAACTCGGACCTCGCCTTCACCGGCCCCTATGCCATCCAGGGCAACTACGACGGCATCCAGATCTGGGACATCTCCGATCCGGCCAACCCCGAGTCGGTGATCACCTACGTGTGCCCCGCCTCGCAGAGCGACGTCTCCGTGTACGAGCATCTGCTCTTCGTGTCGGGCGAGGGATTCGGCGGGCGGCTGGACTGCGGCGACGAAGGAATCGAGGAAGCCGTAAGCCATGACCGCCTGCGCGGCATCCGCATCTTCGACATCTCGGACATCACCGCGCCGGAATACGTGGCCAACGTGCAGACCTGCCGCGGCTCCCACACCCACACGGTGCTCGAACATCCCGGCGACGACGAGAACGTCTACGTCTACGTATCCGGCTCGGCCCCGGTCCGGCCCGCCGAAGAGCTCCCCGGCTGCTCCGGCGCACCCCCCGAGGAGGATCCCAACACGGCCCTCTTCCGCATCGAGGTCATCAAGGTCCCCCTGGCCGATCCCGCCAGCGCCGCGATCGTGAGCTCGCCCCGCATTTTCGAGGACCTTATGGCTCCGCCCACGCACGGGCCGGCGCCCGACGACATCGCCGAGGTGGAGGCGGCCCGGGAGCGCGGCGCCTTCGTCGTGGAAGTGATGGGACAGGAGATGGTGGTGCCCGATTTTGCGGCTGAGCAGATACTCGCGCAGGTCGTGGAGGAGCGTGGCGGCGAAGGCCCGCCCACTGCGGCGGACAGCGCCATGCTGCGCGAGATGCTCCCGGCGATGGTTGCCGCGCAGATGCCCGGGGGCGAGGAGACCGGCCCCACCCAGTGCCACGACATCACCGTGTATCCGGCCATCGGACTCGCGGGCGGCGCATGCGAGGGGTACGGGATGCTGATCGACATCAGCGACCCGGAGAACCCGGTGCGGCTCTCGGAAGTGGCCGACTCCAACTTCTCCTACTGGCACTCGGCGACCTTCAACAACGACGGCACCGCCATCATGTTCACCGACGAATGGGGCGGCGGCGGATCGCCCAAGTGCCGTGCCTCGGACCCGGTGGAGTGGGGCGCCAACGCCATTTTCACCGTCGAGGACGGCGAGATGGTGTTTACGAGCTACTACAAGCTGCCCGCGCCGCAAACGCCGCAGGAGAACTGCGTCGCGCACAACGGCTCGCTCATCCCCATTCCCGGCCGCGACATCATGATCCAGGGATGGTACCAGGGCGGCATCTCCCTGATCGACTGGACCGACCCGACAAATCCCGTCGAGATCGCGTACTTCGACCGCGGCCCCGTCGACGGCGAGGTGATGCGCATGGGCGGCAGCTGGTCGGTCTACTGGTACAACGGCGTGATCGTCAACTCCGAGATCGCCCGCGGGCTGGACATCCTCGAGCTCGTTCCGAGCGAGGCGATGACGCAGAACGAGATCGACGCCGCGAATTCCGTCGAACTGACGCACCTCAACTCGCAGGGGCAGCCCATCTTCGAGTGGCCGGCGACCTTCGCGCTGGCGCGGGCCTATCTGGACCAGCTGGAGCGGCACCGCGGGCTCGCCGAGGCCCGCATCGCGTCCGCGCGGAGCGAGTTGAGCGCCGCCGAGGGGATGACGGGATCGGGGCGGGCGTCCGCGCTGCGCTCGCTGGCGGACGCGCTCGCCTCCGACGCCCGCGGATCGGCGGATTCCGCCAAGGTCGGAAAGCTGGCTGATGCCGTGCGGGATCTGGCGGACATGTAGTATGTTGATGCCCATGAACACTCATCGTTTCCTGCTTTTCGCATTGCTCGCGGCCACCCAGGCGTGCGCGGGCGCCGGACCCGGCGCTCCCCCGCCCGCCGCGCGTCCCGATGCCGACCGCATCGCGCAGCTCGAGGCGATCTACGAGGCGCGCGCCGACAGCCTCCTTCTCAACCCGCACGAGGCCGACGTGCACTTCATGACCGGCATGATCGGGCACCACGCCCAGGCGCTGGTCATGGCGGGCTTCGCCCCCGAAAATGGCGCCAGCCCCTCGGTCCAGGTCCTCTGCGCGCGCATCATCAACGCCCAGAGCGACGAGATCGCCATCATGCAGCGCTGGCTCCGCGAGCGCGGCCTTCCGGTGCCCGAGTTCCATATCGAGGGCGCGATGCTGATGCTCCACGGCCCGGAGCACGCGATGCACATGCCGGGGATGCTCTCCCCCGAGCAGCTGCGCGAGCTGGAGCTGGCCCGGGGCCCGGACTTCGACCGCCTCTTTCTCACCTACATGATCCAGCACCACGAGGGCGCCGTCACCATGGTGCACGAACTCTTCGCCACAGACGGAGCCGCCCAGGACGACTTCATCTTCAAGATGGCCTCCGACATCCAGGTCGATCAGGCCACCGAAATCGCCCGCATGGAGCTGATGCTCGAGCAGATGGCCGGGCCCGGCCTCCAGGACTGACCCGCAGTACCCACCCCACCCGAGGAAGTGTGACATGACCTGTCTCCGATCGACGCGGAACCGCGTCACCGCCCCGGCGCGCCTCGGTGCGCTCCTCTCCTGCGTGGCGCTGCTCCTGGTGCTGCCCGCCTGTTCCGCCTACTCGGCTCCGGACACGGGAATGGCTCCCGCCGGTCTCGCGCCCCTGCGCGTGAACCCGCCCACGCCCGACCCGCGCGTCGGCCTGGCACCCGGACTCTTCGACGCCGGGGAGGCCGCCTGGAACCTGCGCCTGATCTCGACCACGCCGCCCACCGAACGCTTCATCGGCCAGACGAATTCCGATCTTGCGTTCACCGGCAACTACGTCATCCAGGGCAACTACGACGGCATCCAGATCTGGGACATCTCGGATCCCGCCAGCCCGCAGTCGGTGATCACGTACCCGTGCCCCGCCTCGCAGAGCGACGTCTCCGTCCACGAGCACCTGCTCTTCGTGTCGGGCGAAGGACTCGGCGGGCGCCTCGACTGCGGCGACCAGGGAGTCCAGGAGGCCGTGAGCCACGACCGGCTGCGCGGCATCCGCATCTTCGACATCACCGATATTACCGACCCGGAGTACGTCGCCAACGTGCAGACCTGCCGCGGCTCCCACACGCACACCGTGCTCGAGCACCCCGGCGACGACGAGAACGTCTACGTCTACGTCTCCGGCTCGTCCACGGTCCGGCCCTCGGAAGAACTCCCGGGCTGTTCCGACGCACCGCTCGAGGAGGATCCCAACACGGCGCTCTTCCGCATCGAGGTCATCCGTGTGCCGCTGGCGGATCCGGCCAGCGCCGAGATCGTCAGCTCGCCCCGCATCTTCGGGGATCTGACGGCACCGCCCACCCACGGGCTCGCGCCGGCGGACCTCGTGGAGATCGAGGAAGCCCGCGAGCGCGGCGCCTTCGTCTGGGAGGTCCGGGGCCAGCCGAGGGTGATGCGCGACCGGCAGGTGGTCGAGCTGCTCGAAGGTATCGTGGAGCAGCGCGGCGGCGAAGGTCCGCCCACCGCCGCCGACAGCGCAGCCCTGCGGGCGATGATTCCCGAACTGGAAGCGCAGATCCCCGCGAGGGGCGACAGCGGCCCCACGCAGTGCCATGACATCACCGTGTACCCGCACATCGGGCTCGCGGGCGGCGCCTGCGGGGGGTACGGGATGCTGATCGACATCAGCAACCCCGAAAGCCCGTTCCGGCTCTCCGAAGTCGCCGACTCGAACTTCTCCTACTGGCACTCGGCGACGTTCAACAACGACGGCACGACCGTGATGTTCACCGACGAATGGGGCGGCGGCGGCTCCCCCAAGTGCCGCGAGTCCGATCCCATGGAGTGGGGCGCCAACGCCATCTTCACCATCGAGGACGGCGACATGGTGTTCCAGAGCTACTACAAGATGCCCGCCCCGCAGACGACGCTGGAGAACTGCGTCGCTCACAACGGCTCGCTGATCCCGATTCCCGGCCGCGACATCATGATCCAGGGCTGGTACCAGGGCGGCATCTCCCTGATCGACTGGACCGATCCGGCCAATCCGGTGGAGATCGCGTTCTTCGACCGCGGCCCGGTCGACGCCGAGGTAATGAGGAGCGGCGGCAGCTGGTCGGTCTACTGGTACAACGGCGTGATCGTCAACTCCGAGATCGCGCGCGGGCTGGACATCTTCGAGCTGACGACGAGCGAGGTGATGACCCAGAACGAGATCGACGCGGCCAACTCGGTCACGCTGACTCAGCTCAATTCCCAGGGGCAGCCCATCTTCGAGTGGCCCGCGACTTTCGCGCTGGCCCGGGCCTACCTGGACCAGCTGGAACGGCACAACGGGCTGGATGCCGGCCGCATCGCATCGGCGCGGGCTGATCTCTCCGCCGCCGAAGGCATGATGGGGTCGGCGCGCGCTTCGGCGCTTCGTTCTCTGGCGGACGCCCTCGGCTCGGACGCCGGCGGGGCGCTGGACTCAGCCAAGGTCGAGAGGCTGGCGGACGCGGTGCGCGACCTGGCGGACGCATGATCTCTCTCTCATGGACCCGTGAACGCCTGCGAGCGGCGCGCCCGTCCGCGCTTCCTGCCTGCGCGGCCCTGCTCGTTCTTCTGCCCGCGTGCGCGGGATACTCGTCGCCCGATTCCGGCGCGGCCCCCGCGAGTCTCGCGCCCCTGAGCGTGAGTCCGCCCACGCCCGACCCGCGCGTGGGGCTGGCGCCCGGACTCTTCGACGCCGGCGAGGCGATCTGGAACCTGCGCCTGGTCTCGGCCACGCCTCCGCCCGAGCCCTTCGTGGGCCAGACCAACTCGGACCTGGCCTTCACCGGACCCTACGCCATCCAGGGCAACTACGACGGCATCCAGATCTGGGACATCTCCGACCCGGCCAGCCCGGAGTCGGTGATCAGCTACGTGTGCCCTGCCTCGCAGAGCGATGTCTCCGTCTACGAGCACCTGCTGTTCGTCTCGGGCGAGGGGTTCGGCGGGCGGCTCGACTGCGGCGGGGAGGGCATCGAGGAGGCCGTGAGCCACGACCGGCTGCGCGGCATCCGCATCTTCGACATCACCGACATCACCGCGCCCGAATACGTCGCCAACGTGCAGACCTGCCGCGGATCGCACACGCACACGGTGCTCGAACACCCCGGGGACGACGAGAACGTCTACGTCTACGTCTCCGGCTCGGCTCCGGTACGGCCCGCCGAAGAGCTCCCCGGCTGCTCCGACGCGCCGCCCGAGGAGGATCCCAACACCGCGCTCTTCCGCATCGAGGTCATCCGCGTACCCCTGGCCGATCCCGCCAGCGCGGCGATCGTCAGCTCGCCCCGAATCTTCGAGGACCTGGTGGCGCCCCCCACGCACGGTCTGGCCCCCGACGATATCGCCGAGATCGAGGCTGCCCGCGAGACCGGCGCCTTCGTGATCGAGATGATGGGCATGGCGGTGGTGCTGCCGGACCGGTACATAGAGCCGCTGCTGGCGCAGATGGTGGCCCGGCGCGGAGGCGAGGGTCCCCCCACCGCCGCCGACAGCGCGGCGCTGCGCGAAGCCCTGCCGGCGATCATGGAGCAGATGACGGGAGGGGCGCACGGAGAGGCTTCCGGTCCGACGCAGTGCCACGACATCACCGTGTATCCGGCCATCGGGCTCGCGGGCGGGGCCTGCGAGGGCTACGGCATGCTGATCGACATCAGCGACCCGGAGAACCCGGTGCGGCTCTCCGAGGTAGCCGACTCCAACTTCTCGTACTGGCACTCGGCGACGTTCAACAACGACGGCACCGCCGTCATGTTCACCGACGAGTGGGGGGGCGGCGGTTCCCCCAAGTGCCGCGCCTCGGATCCGAAGGAGTGGGGCGCCAACGCCATCTTCACCGTCGAGGACGGCGAGATGGTGTTCCAGAGCTACTACAAGCTGCCCGCGCCGCAGACGCCGCAGGAAAACTGCGTCGCGCACAACGGCTCGCTCATTCCGATTCCCGGCCGCGACATCATGATTCAGGGATGGTACCAGGGCGGCATCTCCCTGATCGACTGGACCGATCCCGTCAATCCGGTGGAGATCGCCTACTTCGACCGCGGACCCGTCGACGGCGAAGTGATGCGCATGGGCGGCAGCTGGTCGGTCTACTGGTACAACGGGGTGATCGTCAACTCGGAGATCGCGCGCGGGCTGGACATCCTCGAGCTGGTCCCGAGCGAGGTCCTGACCCGGAACGAGATCGACGCGGCCAACGCCGTAGTCCTGACCCATCTCAACTCCCAGGGACAGCCCATCTTCGAGTGGCCGGCGACCTTCGCGCTGGCCCGGGCCTATCTGGACCAGTTGGAGCGGCACCGGGGCCTGGACGCGGCCCGGATCGCTTCGGCGCGGGACGAGCTGTCCGCTGCCCAGGGCATGACGGGTTCGGCGCGGGCCTCCGCGCTGCGCTCGCTGGCGGACGCGCTCGACGGCGACGCGGGCGGGGCGCTGGATTCCGGCAGGGTGGAGAAGCTGGCGGACGCTGTGCGGGATCTGGCCGACGCAGGGTAGCCGGCCGACGCGGTCCGGCCGACCGACAGTCGGGCAGGAGCTGCGGCCCGTCCCACGCGAGGGGGCGGGCCGCCCTTGCAACGTCCAGCGGAGAAGCGTCGTCTTACGGCACTTGGACGGAGAACGGCTCGGAAGGTCTCACCCCGTTCTCCAGCAAGGTCTCGATGAAGAGACGCTTCGCCTCTTGCAGATTCCGCAACGCCTCCTGCGCAGTGTCTCCGTGACTCTCGCACCCGGGCAACTCGGCGACGCGCGCGAAGTAGCACCGGGTACCGTCGGTACAATCCTCCATTCTCACGTCTTCCTGGTAGGAGAGCCCTGCGTAGTACTCAACGTCCTTCATGGAGGGTGTCCCTGTTTCAACTGTTCAAGGTCGCCGATGAGCCTCAGCGCGGTCCGAACGTACCCTGCGGGCAACGATCTGTGGCGCGCAACCGTGGCCACGAGTCGCGAGAGGCACGGGCTCCGCTTGCCGCACGCGCACGCGCGCCGTACTAGTCAATTGGATGCAAAGGCTCTTCCCGTCGCCGGAAACGGGTGGCGACGGGAGGCCGCTCACCCTGGCTGGAGGTCGAGATGGTGGAAGTCGATCGCAAAACCTTCCTCGCAAGCCTTCCCGCGGGTGCTCTCGCCGTCATGTCGCACGAAGACAAGGCGGAGGCTCTCGAGCACTACATGGAAGACGAGCTGGACAAGAAGATCGCCGCACGGCGGGGGGAGGCGGACGGCGAAGCCGGCTCTATCATCACCCTCGAGGAGCTGGAGCAGGAGGGACCCCGGCCGCCGCGCGGCACCGGACGGCTCTTCCAGCCGACCGAGGACGAGTTCCCGCCGATGCCGGAGGCGCCGACGCTGCTCGACTTCTTCCGGCTTCGCTTCGCGCCCGCGAACCACGTCCTGCAGAGCGCCACGCACGCGCTCACCACGGGGCAGCCCGAGCGCACCATCTTCGCGTGCCTGATGCACGACGTGGTGCTCAACCTCATCCGCGGGGACCACGGCTTCTGGGGCGCCCAGCTGATCGAGCCCTACGTGGACCCGCGCGTCGCCTGGGGCATCCGCTACCACGGCCCGCTGCGCTTCTACGCCGATGACGCTTTCGGGTACGAGTATCCGGAGATGTACAACCGCATCTTCGGCCACGACTACGTCCCGGAGCCCTACATCAAGCAGGCCTACGAGCACGCCCGCGGCCACAGCTGGTACGCCGAGGCGCGGCTGATCACGGTGAACGACACCTACGCGTTCCAGGACGACATGGACGTCGATATCGAGGTGTTCACCGACATCATGGGGCGCCAGTTCAGGCAGCCGAAGGAAGGACTGGGCTACGACAACAGCCCGGTCGCCCACATGTGGCGCACGATGGCGAACCCGAACAGGCCGCTGTAGGGAGGAACCTCGCAGGGAGCCGGCGGGTTCGAAGTTCAACTTCGAGCGCCGGCGGGGGTCCCGAACAGGGTCGGGGCGCCGAAGAAGGACCGGGGATGGTGGTGTGGACAGGAAGATGAAGCAGGAATGGGCAGGAGCCCGGCACCGATTCACCGTCGGAGGCCGGGTTCCTGCCTTTCTGGTGATGGCCGTGCTCTCGCAGGTCGCGGTCGTGCTCTCGCAGGCCACGTTCGCGCACGCGCAGGCACCCGCGGAGTACCATGTGCGCGGGATCGTCACCGACTCGATGGGCGCGGCGCTGCACAACGCCATGGTGGTCGCGCTCACGAGACCCGACTCGGTGCTGGCCGAGTATACGCTGAGCTCTCAGGACGGACGCTTCACCATCGAGGGCCTGCCGGCGGGCGGCTACATCCTCCAGGTCACGCTGATCGGCTACCGGACCCTGCGCCGCGACTTCGAGGTCGCGAACACGCACGTGGACGCCGGCAGGGTGGCGCTGGCGGTGACGGCGCTGGAAGTGGACTCGGTGGTGGTCAGCGTGGAACACGTCCCCTTCGTGAATCAGCGCGACACCTTCAGCTACAACGTGCAGGCGTTTCCGACGCCCCCCAACGCGACCGTCGAGGAGCTGTTGCGGCGGCTTCCCGGGATCGACGTCGACGCCGACGGGTCGATCACGGCACAGGGCGAAGCGGTCGCGAAGATCCTCGTGGACGGCAAGGAGTTCTTCGGCGACGACCCGTCGGTCGCGATGGAGAATCTGCCCGCGGACGCCATCGAACAGATCGCCGTGTACGACAAGGAGTCGGACATGGCCGAGTTCACGGGCATTCCCGACGGCGAAGAGGAGCGCACGATCAACCTGAAGCTCAAGGAGGAGGCGAGGAGCGGGTACTTCGGCCGCGCCAGGGGCGACGTCGGCGGCGACGGGGGCAGCCGGGCCCGGCTTACCGCGCCCGTGGGCGCCGAAGCGCGCTACAACGGTTCGCTTTCCCTGAATCGCTTCTCGCCCACCGTCCAGCTTGCCCTGACCGCGAACGCCAACAACGTGAACCAGGGACGCTCCCGCAGTGGTTTCCCGAATCTCGCCGCCGGCATGCCGGGTGGACGGGGCGGGAGGTCGAGCGACGGTCTTACCGAGACGATGAGCCTCGGGGTCAACGGAAGCCGGGAATTCAGCGAGGAGACCTGGCTGCGGGGCAGCTACACCATCCGCCAGCTGGACAATCTCCAGGACCGCAGCCTGCAGCAGCGGGCCCTCTTCGGATCGGATGTCGCGTCGCTGGTCGACCAGACCAGCAAACAGGAAGCCGGCAATGTGAGTCATCGCCTGGACCTGAACGGGCAGGTCGAATTCTCGGAGGGGCATGGGCTGCGGGTACGCGTGAGAGGGAACGCGCGCGCGTCGTCGCTCACCTCGATCGCCAATCGGCAGACGCATACCCTCGGCGGGGACATGCTCAATTCCGCCACCACCGACTACCTGGTGGACGGGAACGAGCTGGGCGGGGACGGACGGCTCACCTGGCGCAAGCGCCTGAACGAGGAGGGCCGCAGCCTCGTCGCGGAGCTGACGAGCGACCTCGAGGACTCCGACGTCTCCGCCGACCTGTCCTCGCTGGTTACCGGGGAGAGGCGCACCAGGGACGGCGAAGACGATGTCGACGATGTGCGCGAGATCCTGCAGGACCACTCGCGCGTGGGGTGGACCCGGACCAACTCGGCGCGCCTCTCGCTCACGCAGCCGCTCGCGGAGGGGCACACGATCGAGCTCTTCGGCCAGCGCAACGCGACCCACCAGGACCGCAACAACGCGGTCTACGATCGCGTCGACGGCACCCTCGTCCACAACCCCCGCATGAGCTCGGGATTCGAACGGGCCTACACCTATCTTCAGGGCGGTACCCGCTACAGCCGGAATACCGACGACTCCTGGTTCACGGTCGGGCTCCGCGTGCAGAGATCCAACCTCGACGGCGTCATCCTGGGCCGGAACGAGTCCATCGCCAACGGCTACACGCACCTGCTCGGCAACGCGCGGCTGAAGAAGGAGATCAAGGAAGGGCAGACGCTCCAGCTCCGCTACGAGGGCTCGAGCCGCGAGCCGTCGCTGACGCAGCTCCAGCCCTACGCCGACAACACCGATCCCCTCAACATCTACTCCGGGAACCCGGATCTGCGCCCGGAATACAGGCACCGCGTCAACGCCGATTTCCGTCTGTTCGACGAGGTGACCTTCATCAACCTCCGCACCTTCACCCGCTTCACCTACACCGACAACAACATCTCGATGTCGCGGGTTTTCGACGAGCGCGGCTTTCAGACGCGGATGCCGGTCAACACCAGCGGCGAGTGGTCCGGCAGCCTGGGAGCCAACTTCGACACCCCGGTCCGGAGGCTGGGCATCGATGTCGAGCTCGAATACGACGTCAGCTATTCCGAGGGGACGGAGCTCGTGAACCACACGGCCAACGAGAGCCGCATCCTGCGCAACTCGCTCGAGATCGGGTTGGACAACCGGGAGAAGGACCGGCTGGACGTGCGCGCCTCTGTCAGCTTCAACTTCAACGACGTCGCGTACTCGCTGAACCATGAGCTCGACCGCGGCTACGTCAACAGCCAGTACCGCGCGGAAGCCACCTGGCACATCGACAACGCCTGGACCCTGGAATCGGATTTCCGCCACCGTGTCTTCGACCAGGGACTCTTCGGGGAGGCGCGCAACGTCGCGCGCTGGGATGCCGCCATCTCCCGGCGGGTGCTCGACGAACGCGCCGAGATCGAGCTGCGGGCCTACGACCTCCTGAACCAGAACCAGGGCGTCGCGATCACCAATTCGGCAAACTACATCGAGGAGTCGCGGACGGACTCGCTCGGGCAGTACTTCATGCTCCGGGTGATGTACCGGCTGGGCACACCGATGAACCGGAGGGGGTCGCGGAGGGGACGGTAGGCCGAGGGAGCCGGTTCCGCTCGCGTTGCGTGCTCTGCGCGCATGCCATAGCCTTGCGAAGTAATCGGGCTCGTCACGCCGAAGGATCCTGATGTGTGGCGGCCGGCGCCCGGCGGAGATCCGGCGCTCACCACTCCAACCGGAGCACGCGCAAAATGCGAGTAATCCGAGCCTTGGCCCTGTTTTCGATCGTGTCGGGAGCCGCCCTGGGGGTGGCCACATGCGGAGGTGACGGCGGAACCGAACCGACCACCACGCCGCCGACGCCCCCCACACCTCCGCCACCCGCGAATCGCGCGCCCACAGCCACGGGCAGCATCGCGGCGCAGACGGTCCTGGTCGGGGAGAGCGTTTCGGTCAACGTGGCCTCGAACTTCACGGACCCGGACGGCAACACGCTCTCCTTTGCGGCGGCGACTTCCGACGAGGCTGTGGCCACGGCTTCGGTATCCGGCAGCGAGGTGAGCATCGAGGGGGTAGGGGCGGGATCCGCGACCGTGACGGTGACGGCGAGCGACCCGGGCGGGCTGTCGGCAACCCAGAGCATCAGCGTGACGGTCGAGGCCGCCAACCAGGCGCCCATGGCGGAAGGCACCATCGACGACCAGGGCCTGGTCGTGGGCGATGAGGCGACGGTGGACGTATCCGCCAACTTCAGCGACCCCGACGGCGACGAGCTCACCTACACCGCCACCAGCTCGGATACCACGGTGGCGACCGTGGCGACCGAGGGCGCCATGGTGACCATCACGGCCGTCGGCGCGGGAAGCGCTACCGTGACCGTGACCGCCACCGACCCGGGCGAGCTCTCGGCGACACAGGAGTTCGGCGTCACCGTCACCGAAGCCAACGAGCCTCCCATGGCGGAAGGCACCATCGACGACGTGACCGTGGTCGCGGGCAGCGAGGCGACGGTGGACGTGACCGCCAACTTCAGCGACCCCGACGGCGACGAACTCACCTACTCGGCGGCCAGCTCGGATGAGGCGGCGGCGACCGTCGCGACCGAGGGCGCCGTGGTGACCGTCACGGGCGTAGCACCGGGCAACGCCACCGTTACCGTGACCGCGTCGGATGCGGGCATGCTCTCGGCCAGCCTGGAGTTCGGCGTGACCGTCACGCCGCCCCCCGTGCCACCCGAGATCATCGACACGATCCCCACCCACGACATGATCGTGGACAGCATGGTGGTGCTCGACGTGTCGCCGTACTTCGAGGAGGACGGCGAGCTGACCTACGCGGCCACGACCTCCGACGAAACGGTGGCCGTGGCTTCGGTGGAAGGCAGCACGGTGACCACGACGGGCACGGGCGCCGTCGAGGACAGCGTCAGCGTGGCCATCCTGTCGGTGACTGCCACGAACGAGGACGGGTTGTCGGTCACCCAGGACTCCATCGCGGTGCGGGTGCACCAGGAGGAGTACGACAGTTTACCCGGAATCTCGGTGAGCGAGGACGGGGTGCTTCTGGCCGAGATCACCGCGGGCGCGCCGCCCCGCCCGCTCACCATCTGCCTCCAGATTGGCGACTTCCCGGTCGGCGGCATCAACTTCACCGTGTTCTGGTCGGAGTGGCAGCGCTTGGCTGGAAGTGGATGGGTCGTCGCCCAGGACAACAACAAGGCCCATCAAGGCGCTGCAACTTACAACCCGACAAATCCGGCGGGCTCGGTCTGCCCCATCAACATCGACGAAGACAGGTACCCGCCGGGCACCTACCGCCTGGTCGGCCATGTGATGCTCGGTGAGGAGATCGGGTACTACAAGACGCCCACCTTCGTGAAGCAGCCGTAGCCCGGATGTGACCGCCGGCGGCCGGGCCCCGGCGGATGATCCCCCTGACGGCCCGCAGATCGCGCTTCAGCGCCCCCGCTCACCGACGAGACGGGGGCGCTGGAGCTGTGGCAATTCGGGGGTGTACGCTACTGGGTACTGGACGTCATCGCGGTTCTGGAGGCCAGCTGGCGCGAGATGCCGGTCGCACAGCTGACAGCAGTCGAGACTTGGCGCGCTCTACGCAGGGCTCAACGGCCGGAAGTGATTGGCGGACAGACCTACGACATGCTCATCGCCGCATGCCCGCCGAAGGGCAACCGCACCGACCATCATCATCTGGAACGTGCGTCACTTCGTCGCGGCGGCATCCGAGACCGGCATCGAGACGCCGTCTTGACTCGCCGATGCGCCAAAACGCGCTTTGACCCCTTCGGGTGTGCGCCGAGTAGTAGTATCATGCCAAATGCTCGAGTAGTATCACGCTGCTCACGGCAACAACCTGTCGCGCGGCGTCGTCCCGGCTAACGCACCCGCAGCGCCCACACGGAGATGTGATCGGGCAACCGTCCTCCGCCCGGCGACGTGACCTTGATGCTGGTCGGGCGGAGCGCACCGGTCGGCGTCCAGTGGAAATACAGGGACGAGCCCGCCCGCACACGGCGACCGGTGAGGCGGGGGGCGGGTGAGGAGGAGGTGTAGGGTTGGAGGCGCGAGCTCTCTCGCAGATGGGTGAAGATGTCGTGCAGGTCCCAACTGGTCATGCCATATGCTTCCCAGCCTTGCAGGTCAATCCATAGCGTGATGTAGAAGTCGGTGAGGATCTGCTCGGATCGCCAGGATCTTTCGGGGCTGACATCGACCAGGGATGCGAAACCTCGCGTCGGGGATTGGGTGAGGCGCCGCATCAAAGCACGCTCGCCCCCGGGGTAATCGCCACCCCAGCGGTCCATCGCGTAGCGAAGGACCATCGAGGGGACCCCGTAGACTTCTCGACCACCCAGCAGGCAAGGACCCGAGTTTCCTTCGTCCGGCGTACCGACCCAACTGCACTCCTCCGGGGCACCGGAGATTCTTCCAGTCCCATCGCCGCGATAGTCCCATCCGAAGAACAGAGCCATCTCAGAGAACCAGTCCCCGTACCAATGTTTCCTCTCCTGCCATAGCGAAAGCGCATCCCGGTCGAGTTCCTGCCCAGAGCCGTGCCCGAAGAGACGGTAGCCGACGAGTTGCTCGGCCAAGGTCGCACCCCCCTCCAATTCCCATGTAGTCTTCCGACCGGTACCGCTGGAGATCCACGAGCCAAACTGGATGATGTGCGTAACTTCATGCGCGATTAGCGCAGGGTACGAGTCGAGCACTTGCTGCTTGGTAACCGTGTCTCCAACGGAGCCTCGCGGATCTGGCACCCTGCCGAAGAAGATTTCCGCTTGGTTGCTCGTCGCGCATGCAGAACTGGGATACAGGTCGCCTGACCAAACCCATCCCCCCAAATCAGCACGATTTGCCTCCTTGGTCATCAGCACCAGAAAACGATTGTTGCCGTCCAAATCCGATAGTCCACCGAAGTAGTCGTCGTGAACATCCTTGATGGTGGTCGAGTAGAATGCATCCAGATTCGCTAACTCCGAGTCGGTGAAAGTCTCGGTGGGATTGTCAAGGTCGTCGAGCCAGATCGACCTGTTGCCGACAAGCCGCACTACGGCCCGAATTTGCCCACGGCTCGTGCACGTCGCCCCGGTTTCGGCATAAAGACGCAGCGTATCCCCAACTCGCAGTTCGCGGCGGACGGCTACCGACGCGGGGCGAGTCGCGGGCCCCAGCTTTCGCAGCAGTGCTTCGTTGCGGGCCATAATCTCGTTGTGTGCCCGCACTCGACGCATGCGCAGGGTGTCGTCAGCGAGGGGCCATTCCTGAGAGCCGTTGGCCATCGGAGGTGCCGCCTGCCGTCGGAACGATCCTCTGTCGAACGCGGCCGTAGCTCGGAACGGCCCTTGAGCCAAAGCAGCCATTGCGCTCGGACTGACTTCTCCGAGCGCCCCGCTCTCTGCTGCAACGACGATGCGACCGCCTTCAGCTCCGACCACCGTGGCGTCTCCGGGGGTGCCCGTCAGCGTAACGCCGGTGAGTGACGCCGGATTCTCGGTACTGGACACAACACCGATCAGGTAATCCTGCCCGGCAGCGTCTCCAGGAAGATGGATGCACCCGTTACCGGCATACGTCCATCGATACCAGCCTAGTTCCAGCTCCAAGTCCTCACGCGTCCGCGGTGTCACCGCCACCGTACGAGCATCGCTCTGGCTCCCCACCGAAACCCGCAAGTCATCCCTGCGTGGTGGTAGGCAGTCGCTCCAAGGGACCACGAACGACAAGCTCGTCGCGCTGGCTGAAGTGACTCTCGCGCTGAGCCCGCCAACAGAAACTTGGTTCTGAGTTGCAGTGGCAGAGAATCCGGATCCGGTGATCCTCGCGGACGCTCCCTCGACCAGCACGCTTGGCTCGATCCCGGTAATCACGACCGGCGCGGGTGTTCCCACCGTGACCCGGAAGCTCAACTGCGCGCTCAAGCCTCCAGGGTCGCTGGCGGTCACCGTCACAACCGCCGATCCGGCCGACACCGCACCGATGCCGAATTCACCACCCGACACCACAGCCAGGACAACTGCTGCGTTGGAGCTGCCCGCCGCGTACGTCAGCGCATCGCCGTTGGGGTCGCGGAAGTGGTCTGCTCCCTGCCATGCGCGCACCTCGCCGACGGTCACGGTCAGATCGGGAATGGTCGACACAACTTCGGGAGCGTCATTGGCCGCCCGCACCGTCACGGAAAAGCGCTGCTGAGCCGTCAGCCCGCCCGGATCCGTCGCCGAGATGGTGATGCTCGCGGTCCCGACCGACACTCCCGTCAGCGTCACCGTAGCGCCGGCAACCGCAGTGGTCGCGACGCCCCTGTTGGAGCTCGCTGCGGCATAGCTCAGCGTCTGTTCGTCGGGTTCGCTAAAGAACGGGGACGCGTCGATGGTGGCCGTTTGCCCGGACACCACCGACTGTCCCGGAATGGCGCCGATCGCAAGCGGTTCCCGATTCGGCACCGTCACGGCGAAAAACTGTTGAATGGACATCCCCGCGGGGTCGGCCACCGTTACCGTCACCCTCGTGCTGCCGGGCGCCCGCCCGGTGATTGTCAGGGTGCTGCCGACTAATTCAACGGAAGCCACCCCGGCGTGGGCGCTGGCCGCCGTGAAAATCAGGGCATCTCCGTCCGGGTCGGTGAAGTAGCGCGCCAGGTCGAACTCCAGAGTATTCCTCGTCCAGAGGATCCTGGATGGGATGGTGTCGAGAGCAGTCGGCGCCCGATTGGGTACCGTGACCGCGATGCTCTGCTCTGCCGACAGCCCGTCAGGATCGCGAGCGGTCACCGTGACCGTGGACATCCCCTGCGTGATCGCTGTCAGCGAAACCACGCTCCCGGCGACCGATGCCGAGACCACCGTCGCGTCCGAGTTCGCCACCGAATAGCTCAGCGCATCTCCGTCCGGGTCATTGAAGTACGCCGATACATCCACGGAAGCTGTGTCCCCGACGAAGATGGATTGTGCCGGGACAGCATCCACTGCGACCGGGGCCTGATTCGGCACGGTGACGGTAAACGTCAACTGTGCCGACATGCCGCCTGCGTCTCGGGCTCTAACCGTTACGATCGCCACTCCCCGTGCGGCCGCGGTCACTGTCACAACGCTGCCGGACATCGAAACGGATGCGGTTGCGGAATTCGAACTCTCCGCGGTGAACGTCAAGGCGTCTCCGTCCGGATCGGTGAAGTAGCTCGCCACGTTCACCATGACTGTCTGCCCTGCGGCTACCGTTTGAGGCGAGATCGAGCCGCTTGCCAGAGGTGCCCGGTTCGGAGCCGGCGGCGGCGGTCCTGTACCGCCATCGCCGCATGCCGCGGTCCAAAGCACGATCAGCGCTGCGGCGCCACGCACGACGCTGCGTTTCGAAGGAGATTGGCTCACCAGGCGCTCTTCAAGAGCGAGAGAAAGTCAGGATGCCAACTGGTCCTGGGCGCCCGTCGGCTTCCGCGCCTCATTCACTCACCGGCGGCGGCTCCTCCTCTTCGTCCTCTTCGGGCGGGCGCGGGCGGTTCATGCGCAGCGTGACCCCGCCGAAGAAGGTGGACCCGGAGCGTTCGACCTTGTGGTCGCCTTCGTACAGGTAGTCGAGGACGGCCTGGTCCCACGAGAGTCCCGCCTTCGCCACCAGCTCCATCCAGGGGCCGTGCGCGGTCTCGTCGGGAGCTTCGGTGACGCCGCTCCAGATCGTGACCCGCGGGTTGTATCCGCCTCCCCCGCCTCCTGAAGATCCCTTCAGGGGCATCTGGATGAGCACGCTGTCGGTCATGGGCAGGCGGAAGACCTCGGCGTCGGTGTCGAAGTCGGCGCCGTAGCGCTCGTAGCGGGCGTAGGTGCGCTGGTTCATCTCGAAGACGTCGCGGTTCGAGTTGATGCCCCGCGTGATGTAGTCGCGCAGCTGGAAGGCGGCGTCGCGGTGCCGGGGAAACTCCGGGCTGTCGACGTAGCCGAATCCGGGCATGAACCAGCCCTTGTTGAATCCCCAGTTGCGTTCGGTGACGCGCCCGCGGCGCACGAGCCCCATGTATTCGGAGAAGAGCTGCACCATCTGGTGCGAGGGGTAGCCGTGCGGGTTCAGGAAGATGTCCGGGAGCCACGCCTCCCAGAGCCTGCCCCGCACCTGCGACTCCGGGTAGATGGGATGGTCGTCGCCCGAGCCCGAAGTGACGTCGATGCCGAGCGAGCCCAGGTAGCCGGCGTGCAGGATGTAGTCGGGGGTGGAGCGGTACAGGTCGTAGGCCAGCCGGGCGCCGTCGGGGTTGGTGAAGGGATGGATGATGACGTTCACGCGGTCCAGCCTGCGGCGCTGCTCGGGGTCGGTGAGGAGCAGCTCGGCGTGGCGCAGCACATGGCTCGTGGACGACACTTCGTTGGCGTGCTGGCGCGCGGAATAGATGACGGTCGGCTTGTGGGTGGTGGCCTTGGCGCGCGACCAGTGCGAGGCCCGGATGGGCGGCATGAGGTCCATCGCCCAGATGGTCCTGCCCAGGTAGGACTCGCCCGCCTTGTAGACGTGCGCCTCCTCGAAGGCGTCCCCCATCTGGGCGATGATGCGGTGACCCTCCGGCGGCGGCATGGGGGTTTCCCACTGCACCAGGGGCTCGCCCGAGTAGCTCCAGCCGTCGGGGAGGAGGGTGCGCCAGTCGGGGAGGGGTTCCGGCGTGCCGTTGGCCGCGAGATGGACGGTGCGGCGGGACTCCGGGTCCTCCTCGTGCGTCCACTCGGCGTGCACCTCCAGGGATCCCAGCCCGGGGAACGCCAGCGCCGAGGGGTACATGCCGCGCGCGCGCATGGCCTCGATGTGGCCGATGGCGGCCTCCACCTGTTCGGCGGAGAGCATGCGCTCGTCGACCTGGAGGGGCGGGGCGTAGGCGAGCAGGCTGTCGCGCATGTCGGCGTCGGTGTCGACGCGCACGCGCAGGGCGAGGTGGGAGAGGCCGGGAGTGCCGTCGCGCACGTGCGCCCGCCGGGCCGAGGGGCGCTCCATGGTGATGCGCGGGATGTCCAGGCGCGTCTCGCCGGTCTCGCCGGAGCGCTCGCGCCAGGTGACGACCACCGCCGGGCGGGAGGTGGCGAAGCCGGAGAACGAGATGTCGACGGTTCCGGGCGCGCCGTCGGACTTCGGCAGCATCACGGGAATGACGCGCCCCGGGAAGGTGAGCCCCTGCCCGCGCGAGTTGCGCCCGATCAGGTCGAAGAACTCGATGGTGCCGAAGTAGACCTCCTCGTGCAGCGCGTCCATCGTGGAGTGGATCTCGTTGTCGATCTCGAGGCGGTAGTCGGGCTCGCTTAGCTGAACGTTGACGACCAGCTCGCCGAAGAAGGGCGCGTCCGCGTTGCCGCCCCGCGGAATGCCCTTGTGGCGCTCCATCACGTAGTCGTAGATGGCCGGCAGGGTGGTGCCCTGGTAGGAGTCCCAGAACGCCTCCGGGTCGGTGACGATGCGCTCGTCGGCGAGGGTGCGCCCGGCCGCGCGCGCCTCGATCCAGCCGGTGGTGACGCGGACGTGCTCGTAGTCGCGGAAGCGGTCGACGTAGGGGCGCATCACCCACTTGGGGTCGAAGGTCCCGGTGAGGATGACGTCGCCGCCCGGGTCCGTCACTTCAACCTCGTAGGTGGGGCCCTCCAGCACCTGCTCGAAGCGGATGCGCTCGAGATCGATGTCCAGGTCGCGCGCCAGCACCTCGTCGATGGGGAAGATCTCGTGCAGCCAGCGCACGGGGGTGTGGATGGCCTGTTGGGGCCACTCCTCGGGCGGGTCGTTGCGGCGGAAGCGGATGACGATCTCGCCGATGTCGGCGCCCTCCAGCCGGGGGCGCACGCCCTCGTAGAGCCAGTAGTAGCCCTGCTTGAAGGCGGAGCGCACTTCGACGACGGTGGCCTCGGGGTCGGCGCCGCGCTCGAGGAGGGCGGCGAGGACTTCCGCCTCCAGCGCGCGGCGTACCCCGGGCGGCTCGCTCAGGCGGGCGTGCACGGTGACGGGCTCGCCGGACGCGACCGCGGGGAGGACGTCTTCCTGGACGATGGCGCGGAAGCGGTCGACCTCGGAGGGCAGCGTGAAGGATTCGGAGAAGATGGGCGCGGCGTTCTGCACGTCGCGGTTGTCGACGACCACCTCCAGCTCGCCGGCGCCCAGGGCGGCTGCCCGCTCGCGGATGAGGCCGGCGAGGCCGGGGTCGGGTTTTTCGACCGAAACGAGGATTTCGGCGGCGGCCAGGTCGCGGCCGGCGAGATCCGCCAGGATGCGGTCGAGCTTGTAGAGGCCGATGGCCGCCTGGCCCGCCGGGGAGCGGCCGGAGAGGGCGCTCCAGAGGGCCTGCTCGACATGGTCGAGGGTGGGGCGGTCGTCGCCTCGGGCGTCCAGGTGGGGGAGGGTGAGGGCGAGGTGGTCGAGGGCGCTGCGGGCTCCCGCGGCGTCGCCGCCGGTCACGACCAGCGAGGGTTTGCTGCCGAAGGCGTCGGGCACAAGCTGGATGAGCCCCTCCCCGGGCTGGAGGGCGGCCAGGTCGACGCGGCCGCTGTCGGCCAGCTGCCCGGTGAGCGGGTTGTCGGTGCCGGCCAGCACGAGGGTGGGACGGGAGGCGGGGCGCTCCAGGCCGGCGGCGGGTTCCACCAGCGGCACCACCAGCCCGGTCGTCTCCAGCCCGAGGCGGGCGGCCAGGTCGGGCAGCGCCTCTACCGCGGCCGCGCCCGGGGCGATCAGGGCGTCGATGCGGTCGGGGATCTCGTTGCTGTCGGAGTCGCCCAGCAGGCCGTCGGGGGTGTACAGGTTGGACAGGTCGAGCGACCGCTTCGCACCGCTGCCCGGTCGACCCGCGACCGGACCGGGCGCCTCCGGGGCGGCCCGACCCGGGATGCGCACCACCGGACCGGAGGCCAGCCGCACCTCGACCGAACCCAGGCCGGGGTAGGCGAAGGGGTCGTCCGTCCCCTCGGGTTCATCGGCCGCCTGCGGGTCGTCCTGTGCGGCCGAGGCCGCCCCGGGGTCAGCCTCGCCGGCGGGTCCCGCCGCGGCCGGTGCGTCCTGCCCGGCGGGGGCAGCTGCCGCCGGCGCGTCCTGCCCGGCGGCCTCTTCCTGCCCGGTCGCGGCCGGGACCTCCTCTCCGGCCGCCAGCGCGCGCAGCACCCCGGCCGCGGTGTCAACGTCGGCCGCCGCCACCTGCAGGTCCGCGATCAGGCGGTTGACCCCGTCCGATCCGGCGCGCGCGCGGACCTGCCAGAGCCGTACCTCCTCCACCTCCACCCCCGACCCCTCCAGCGCCGCCCGCACGTCGTCGCCCGCCCGGCCCAGCAACGGCGCGGACAGGGTGTGCGTGTGCGGCAATACCCCCGCGAACATGCGGGCAGCCGCCACCAGCCCGTCGTCCCCCCCACCCACCACCACCACCCAGCGCCGTCCATCCGCCTCGCGCACCACCACCGCCCCTTCGTCCGCGTCCAGCGAGGCCGGGTCGACCCCCGGTGACGCCAGGCCCGACGCGGCCAGCCCGCTCCGGCCGACCACGACCAACACCCCTTCCGGCTCCGTGCCGCGAGCCAGCGGCAGATCCAGCGCCATGGTCTCGAATCCCAGGCGGGCGGCGATCTCGGCGGCCGCACGCGTCTCGGCCGGCGTGGGAGTCTCACCCATCACCAGCGAGGCGTTGACGAAGTCCGGCACCTCGTCGCCGTTGGTGTCGAGCACGAGGCCGCCGATCTCGAAGAGCGTGGTCAGGTCACCCGGAGCGGAGGCGCCCGCAGCCGCCTGGGACACGCCGGAAGCAGGCACCACGAACCAGATCGACAACGCAGCCGCAAGGCACGCGCGCGGCTGCAACCCTGCCTTCTTCCTGCCTCCCCGGCCCGCCCCGAACCGCGCGAGGAGCGTCTCCGGCCGGAGCGCGCTCATGGGCCGTGACGCGCCGGAGCCCCGGGCCCGCTCGCGGACATCGCCAGCCGGATCGCCGCCAGCGCCTCGAACACCAGCCAGAGCACCAGCACGAAGATCGCGCCTCCAACCCCGAACAGGAGCCAGGTCTCGCTGGTCCAGTAGCCGATCATGTTGATCACCATGGCCCAGGTCGTCATCACCAGCAGGAAGGCCAGCGGCATCACCGTCACCCAGATCCTCCGCTTGAGGCTGTAGAGGAAGAGGCTGATCACCAGCAGGCTCATGGCCCCGGTGAGCTGGTTCGTGGTGCCGAACAGCGGCCAGAGACGCATGCCCCCGGCGCCCCGGTCCACCCCCAGCGCCAGCAGGGCGCAACTGGATACGGCGAGCGTGGTCGCGATCCAGCGGTTCTGGGCCAGCTTGATCTTGTACTCGGCCCCCAGTTCGGAGATGATGTAGCGCTGCAGACGCACCCCGGTGTCCATGGTGGTGGCGGCAAAGCTGATGACCACCACGGCGGCGAAGGTGACCGCGAGGCCCTGGGGGATGCCGATCCCCTGCGCCAGGACTCCCACGCCCTGGACGAACGCCTGGGTTGCGCCCGCCGACGCCGAAGCAAACGATCCGTAGTGGTCGTGCCAGCCGTCCACCCCCACCACGACCGCGAAACCGGCGGTGGTCGCCAGAATCGAGGTGAGAGCCAGTGAGCCCTCGCCGACCGCACCCCCGTAGCCCACGTAGCGAGCGTCCGTCTCCTTGTCGAGCTGTTTGGACGACGTCCCGGACGACACCAGTCCGTGGAAACCGCTGATCGCGCCGCAGGCGATGGTAACAAAGAGGAGCGGGAACCAGTTGGGCGTATCGGGTGGCAGATTCGTATTGACGGCGGGCGCCACCACTGGGGCGTTGGTGAAGATGATCCCGAGCCCGATGATGCCGAGCGCCACGAAGAGCTGGTGGCTGTTGACGTAGTCGCGCGGCTGGAGCAGGAGCCAGACTGGCAGCACACTGGCGAAGAAGGCGTACACGAAGAGGACGATGACCCACCCGGCGCGCACGCCGTCGGTGGTAGCCGCCGCCGCTGCCGCCGCCTGGTCGCCTCCGGCCGCCGCGATCTGAGCGGGCGTCGGGTCGAAGCCGAAGAAGTCGGGAAGCTGGAGCGGAACGGACTGGCCCACCCAGATCAGGAAGTAGAGCACCGCCAGC
Organism: Longimicrobiales bacterium; assembly: GCA_965202805.1. Classification (GTDB taxonomy): domain Bacteria; phylum Gemmatimonadota; class Gemmatimonadetes; order Longimicrobiales; family Gaopeijiaceae; genus BD2-11. Next base: position 3,244,573 of record OZ241869.1, on the reverse strand, counting down.
GCGCCCAGAGACGGCCACAGCAGCCCGGCGCCCGAGCGGTAGATCAGGAAGCCCACCGTGATCGCGACCACCAGGCTGCCCCAGACCGGGAGCACCGCGCCCGGGTTGCCGATGAACAGGTTGGAGATGACGACCGCGAAGACCGCGTTCACCAGCAGCAGCAGGAAGAAGATCACGAGCATGAAGAGCACCCGGCCGCGGTCCCCCACGATCTTGCCGGCGAGCGTGCCGATGGAGTTGGCCTTGTGCCGGGTCGAGATCCAGAGAGTGCCGAAGTCGTGCACCGCGCCCGCGAAGATCGTCCCCAGCACCACCCACAGGAACGCGGGCAACCACCCCCAGATGACCGCGATCGCCGGCCCAACGATGGGCGCCGCCCCCGCCACCGAGGTGAAGTGGTGGCCGAAGAGGACGTTGCGGTTGGTGGGCAGAAAGTCCACCCCGTCCTCGAACTCGTGCGCCGGTGTTCGGAAGTCCGGGTCGAGCCGGTAGATCCTCTGCGCGACGTACCGGGAATAGACCCGGTATCCGGTGGCGAACGCGGCCAATCCGATCAATAGGAGTACGATTGAACTCACGGATGCCATCCTTGTGCTGACGGGAGCGATGCGCACTTCGTCAGCCTGCCGAAGCGCGGAACAGGGCCATGTTACGTTGCCGCCTCCGCGACGGGCAACCGGGGGAGCGCGGCGCTGCCGGGCCGGGACGCGGTCACATGCCTGGTGCGCCCCGGCGCTCGGATCCGCGGGGCCCTACGCTACGCCTTTTTCCGCGTCCCTCATGAACGCGGGCTTGACGTCGCAGCCATCGAAGAGACGGCCGATCTCGTGGCAGTGCTCGAGAAAGGTCTCCGCGGAAACACACGTGTAGGACCAGCAGCTAAACGGAACGAGAGGGCGTTGCAGGAGGTGTTGGGCTTCCGTTTCGGCTTCGCGCAGGTGCCTGCGCGCGTGATCGGACCGTCCTCCAAGCCATTCGACCAACGACATCGCCTGCCAATTGCCGATGCAACCAAGTATGTTGCGCTCGAGTTCACCACTGGGGCCTTCCTGCCACCCTGCCAAGTCCGTCTCACGATAAGCTGTCAGCACGCGCAGGAAGTCATCCGGGTTTGCCGTTCCGGTGTCCCCCCACGTCGCCATGCCAAGGCAGAAGGCCGCCGCCTGTGGAAGAAAGGAGGGTGGGTCCTCCGTCGAGATGGATCGGTAGTAGTCCGCAGCTTCCCCGAACTTCCCCACCGCGATTCGCGCGAAGGCCAGTTCCCGTTCCCAATTGCTCTTTTCGTGCCCGGAACCTTCGGCGCCTTGAAGCGCGTTCGCAAGGAGTTCGACCGCGATTGCTCGTTCGCCCCGGGACAGCTTCAAGTGGCTCGCCACCGTCGCTTGTTGAGACGCCGAGAGCTGCGACACGATCGGACTGCCGCCAACGAACCCGGCACGGTCCTTGTCCAACTTCTCCAGGAGGAGAACGCCGGATTCCACCAGCGGGAACGCGTCATCGCCGGGAACGCCTGCATGTTGTTCTCGAAAGAACAGCTCAAGGGCTCGCACCGCTCCATCATAGGTGTGCGGACCCAACACCCTTGCCAGCCTGATCAGGTGGTCGGGCGATAGCGCCGTGGCGGTGGAGCGTCGATCCAACAGCCTCTTGACATGGCCCTTCTGGCGCGCCTTGCCGTAGGTGCAAGCCAATGCAAAAAGCACCTCTGGGTCCTCGGGGTACCGCTCCTCGATTTTGGCGAGCCGGTCACGCATTTCCGCATGAGAATCAAACGGGTCGTCCTCAAAATAGTATCCCGCAACCGCGTCGGATCCGAACATGATCCGAGTGCCCTCCATATCCCTGTATATGCGCCGCATACACTCGAGGACTCCCTCGCGATCATCAATATTCTCGGATCGAATGCGTTTCGTCAGTCCCTGGTATGATCTCGCCAATTGGGTTCGCGGCCGCTTGTCGGTGTAGATGGGCTGCCGGAGCAAGTCCATGCTCTGATAGTTTCTGATTTCGATGAGCTCGCCGGACGGCACGTTCAATCGCCGCTGAAACCTGCTTTGGAGATCTTCGAGGATCCCATCCTCGTCGTCGGCATCGGGAATCGCCGCCATCACGAAGTGAAGCCTCACACGGCCACGCCCCGGAGCGGGACGTTCGTTCCGAATGGCGCCGGCAACGCCCGCCGTACCGTGGAGGCTCTGGTCGTCCGGACGGAACATCAAGACGACCGCATCGGGAAGATGACGCGTGCAGATTCCGCCCACATCAGTGACGCCGGTGCGCGAGTCCAGGAGCACGTAATCGTAGCCGAGCAGCCGCCATTGTTCGCGGAGATCCTCGAACATCACGTACCCGTCGTACTTCAGGTACAACTCATTCCAGTCGATCGCGCCCAGTCGCCTTCCGTAGTCGTCATTCAACGTACCCGACGGCATCAGCGCGATCTTGCCCGCACAGCCCGTCGGGGTCGCGTCGACGATGTGATCCTCTGCTCGCGGACCGCGCAGCGTGTCGATGAAGCGCCCGACGTACTCCACGATGCCCGGATGCCTGGAGTGCGCTCGGCCTTCTTCGTGCCGCGGTCCCTCCCCGGACGCTCGCCAGGTGCCGGAGTGGATAGCCGGAGCCTCGAGGTCGAAGTCGACCACCAAGACCCGCTGGCCGGATGCCGCGAGCTCGTAGGCCACGTTGACCAATGCGAGCGTCCGACCCACGCCGCCCTTGTAGGAGTAGAAGGTAGTGACGTACATCAGGCTTCGGCGCCGGCCTCGAAGCCCAAGCCGGGGTCCGCCTTCCATATCCCCGGGTTCAACCCCCGGGCATTCTCGCGGATAACCCTCTGGCTCGAAACCTGAATGCAGTCGAATATAAAGACCCGAGGTCGGGCCGGCGTCTGGAGTCCGGCTGAATCCGTTACCTCGCCGAGTGCCCGCAGCCGTCGCATGACCCCCGGCTCCTGGAGCAACCTGAGATAGCGGTCGGCCGAGCGATTCTGGGTCACCTCTCCGCGTTCCCAACGGCCCACGGTGGCCTTCCCGAACCCGGTCAGTTGCGCGAACTCGGCCCGGGTGAGGCCATATCCTTCGCGCATGTCGCGAATCTCGGCGGGAGTGAGGACTCCCAAGTGTCGGCAAACTGCCTCGTCGTACGCGACGTCCGCCTCATCATCCGTATAGGAATCCCCGCACGCCGAGCAGGTGTGCACCCAAACATCGGCGGTAAGCTCAACGGCGTTCGCACCACTACCGTAGATGAAGGGATCCCGCATCAACTCCGTTTGTACGCTGATCGCTCCGCACACGTCACAGCGGGCCTGAGGCCCGGAATGGGCACGGAGCACGGTCGGAGGAGAGGCAACTTGGGTCATCGGTTCACCTCGCTGGGATGGAAGCTTCTCAGGCGGATCGTCGAGCCGAGAATCTGGAGTTTCACGTACAGGAAGGGCTGGCCGGGCCAAAGCTCGGCGACAAAATCCCAAGCCACCTCGCCGGCTGGCTGCTGAAGCGCCACCCTCCTGAGCGGTACGCCTGTTTCGAGCAGCCGTACGACTTCCGCCCACATCCCCTGGCGCGACAACCGGTAACCTGTCTCCGGGTTCATGAATTCCCTGGGCCGGATGTCCGTCGGTCGCCGGCGGGTAAAGTTGGCCTTCCGCCTCCGGTTCCGGATCAGCGCGATCATCTGACGCCGTATCTCGGGGTAGTTCCCATGCTCGTCATCCTGGATCGAGCTCGTTGGACGGCTCATGGGTGCCCGCCATATGAGACATGCGTTTCATGAATGCTCCGATTCTCGGTCATTTCCTCCCGTCAAGTATCATATGATGCCCTCTTGTACCGCAAGGAGCACCTCTCCCAGCGCCTCCTCCGAGTTAACTCACACCCCCCCGCTCCGACATCGGCAACGCCCGCGCGAGGCGCTGCAATGCCTCCAGCCCGTGCAGTCGGCCGTCCAACAGAGGTACGGCGTGAACCGGATATGCGGAGAAACTCTTCCGCACCCGTTGCGCGTACTCCCGCTGGCGTGCGCGCCTCGAGGCCAGCAGCCCCCCGTCCGCGTCCTCGGGGACCACCTGATTGAGAAAGATGGCGGCCACCGGGATCCCGTACTTGTCGAGCATCTTCACCGAACGCTCGGTCTCGGCGACGGGCAGATGCTCCGGGGTCACGACGAAGACGAAGCCGGTGCGGTGCGGGTCCGTGATCAGGGCACGCGCATGGCGGAAGCGGGTCTGGCGTTCCGTGAGTGCGCCGAGCACCGGATCTTCGCCGGCATCCTCGGCGCCCGCGGCCGCCCCCGCCACGTTCCGCCACATGCGCCCGAGCACGTTGACCTTCCTGCGCCGCGAGATGAGGCCGCTGATCCAGGCGCCCATCAGCTCGGGGAGTGCGAGCAGGCGGAGCGTGTGGCCCAGCGGAGCGGTGTCGAAGATCAGGCGGTCGTACACGTGCCCGGCCTCCTCGGCAATCCGGGTGAAGCGGTCGAACAGCGCGGATTCCTCGGCGCCGGGCGTCACGCGTGCGATGTCGATCTGGCGCTCGACCTCCGCCATCAGACGCGGCGGGGTGCTGTCGGCGATGCGTGCCTTCACGTCGTCGATGTAGCGGTCGGCTTCCTCCGCGGGATCGATCTCGAGCGCCCACAGCCGCGGGCGCACCTCCCGGGCCTCGCCTCCGAGTCGGGTTTCGAGCACGTCCGAGGTCGAGTGCGCGGGATCGGTGGAGACCAGGAGCGTGCGGTGCCCCTCGCGCGCGGCCTCGAGCGCCATGGTGGCGGCCAGGGTGGTCTTGCCGACCCCGCCCTTGCCCCCGAAGAAGACGACCTCGCGGTCGAGAATGCGGCGCGGCCTGGTCACGGACTCGGATCGAACGCCCGCGCCACGGGCCTGTCTCCGTCACGGCCGGAAGCCCGGTCCTGCCCGGGCCGGACGCGCACCGCGACCCGAACGCCGAGACGGCTGGCGTTGGACGCCGTGCGCGATCCCGGCGGTATCCCCGCGCCCGGTCTCAGCAGCATCTGAAGCCACCATCCGGAGAGCTGGGCATGCCGATGCGCACGTGCCACTGATGGAATTCCTCGATCACGTCGGGATAGATCTCGAGGGCATAGAAGGCGACCGGGTTCGGGGCTCCCAGCAGATCCGCGAACCCCAGCAGCAGGAAGGTGTCCCGCTCCTCACGGTATGCTCGATAGATCTGGGAGCGGTAGGGGGCAAAGTAGATGCCCTCGTAGATCTCGCGCGCCTCGCGCAGGCCTCTCCTCAGACGCCGGAAGGCCCTCTGGATCCGGACCATCCTACCCTCCCTACCCTGCATCGTATTCGTCCTCGCTCACCGGGTCCCCCCAGCTGGTCACCGCGTTCACGTTGAGCGCGATGTGCGTCATCGCTCCGCCGGGAGCGGCGCCGTGCCAGTGGTTCTCGCCCGGCTCCACCACGATGAGGTCTCCCGGTCCGGCTTCCCCGACGGCTTCCCCTTCCTTCTGGTAGCGGCAGCGGCCCTCCACGACGAAGAGCATCTGATGGCCGCTGTGCGTGTGCCAGTTGGTGCGCGAGCGGGCCTCGAAATGCACGCGGTAGACGTTGACCCGGGGATCGGCGGGGAGGGCGCCTTCGATGCGGCGCAGGCTCCCGGGGCCGGTGAAGTTGACCGGGTCGGAGGCCTCGCGGTCCAGGGTCTCGAGGGGGAACACGTTCATCTTCGGGGTCTCGTCCTTTCGCCGTTTGCAGAGGTGTTGCCGCGTGCCCATGATCGCGCCTGCCGCCCGCATTGGCCAGTGGACGCCCGTCCGGGGCTCCATCATATTCCCGGGCTCAGGCAGTGGATTCCGGCGCTGACGCAGGGATCACGCAGCAGATCGTCCCCCCGGGCCCCATTCCTCCGATGGCCACCGTGCGCCCCCGAACAGCCGACTGGCGCCGCCTTCACGACGAAGCCTCGCGCAACCGCGAGACCTTCTACCTCGACCCCGTGACCGGGCTGGCCGTCTTCACCGAGTTCGGTCTGCGCCAGCGGGGGAGTTGCTGCTGCAGCGGCTGCAGGCACTGCCCCTACGAGGTCGAGAGGGTGGATCCCGGGGACTCCGCCTCGAAGGTGGCGCCTCCGCAGTGGCTGACGCGGCTCCGCCCGGAGCCCGAGCCCGCGGACGTACTCTTCTGGAGCGGCGGCAAGGACAGCTTCCTCGCCTACCGGGCCCTGCTGCGCGAGCAGGCTCGGCCCGTGGTCCTGCTGACGACCTTCGACGCGGCCAGCCGGACGATCGCCCACCAGGAGCTGCGGGTGGAGTTGGTGATCCGCCAGGCCGAACATCTGGAGCTGCCGCTGCTGGGCGTCCCCCTCCATCCCGGCCTCGCCTACGAGGCGCGCATCGCCGAAGCCGTTGGGCTTATCCCCGCGGTCGCCCGCTTCGTGTTCGGCGATCTGCACCTCGAGCACATCCGCGAGTGGCGGACCGGAGCGTTCCGGGAGCTCGCGGCCAGCCGCGGCGCAACGCTCCATTTCCCCATCTGGCAGGTGCCCTGCGAGGAGCTGATGACGGACCTGGAGGCCAGCGGCATCGTCTGCGAGGTGTCCGCCGTCACCGACGCGGCGCTCGGCGCGCTCGTCCCCGGCCAGCGCTTCGACCGCAAGGCGATGATGCGGCTTCCCGACGGGGTGGACCGCTTTGGCGAGAACGGAGAGTTCCACACGCTCGCCAAGGTGTGGGAGGGTTCGCGGGCCGCGGGAACGGGCCAGGCGCAGACTTAGCTTAGTGTACTTAGTCTAGTCTGTATCGCGCGCGGGCAACCGTTCGATCTTCGCCCCCTGAGTTGGACAGCCTCGACTCGACCGGAGCCCGCTACAGGCGCAGCGCGTCCTCCGCCAACACCTCGTCTAGGTTGCTCACCAGCCGGTCGGCGTCGTCTTCGTCGAAGACCAGCGGCGGCTTGATCTTCACCACGTTGTGGAGGGGGCCGTCCGTGCTGAGCAGGATGCCGCGGTCGCGCATGCGCTCCACCAGGCAGGTCGCGTGGCGCGGCGCGGGGTCGAGCGAGGCGCGGTCCGTCACCAGCTCGATCCCCTGAAAGAGGCCGGTCCCGCGTGCATCCCCGACGATTGCGTGGCGCTCCACGAGGCGCTTCAATCCCGCGAGCAGCCGCTCACCGACGCGGCGGGCATGGTCCTGCAGCCCCTCCTCTTCGATCACGTCCAGCACCGCCAGGCCGATGCGGCAGGACACCGGGTTGCCGCCGAAGGTGTTGAAGTACTCCATCCCGTTGTTGAAGGAGTCGGCGATCTCCGGGGTGGTGACCACGGCCGCGAGGGGATGACCGTTGCCGATGGGCTTGCCCATGGTGACGATGTCCGGCACCACCCCGTGGTCCTCGAAGGCCCAGAAGGAAGAGCCGGCACGCCCGAACCCCACCTGCACCTCGTCGGCGATGCACACCCCGCCGGCCGCATGCACGCGCTCGAACGCGTCCGCAAGGAAGCCTTCGGGAAGCGGGATCTGCCCCCCGCAGCTCAGGATCGACTCGAAGAGGAAGCCGGCGGGCCGTCCCCCGAGCGCATCGACGGCGCGGCCGACCTCCCGGGCATAGCGCGCGCCGCAGTCGGGATCGGAGGACCGGTAGCGGCCGCGGTAGCCGTCCGGCATGGGGACGCACGCCACCCACGGCGGGGGGCCCGTGCCCCCGGGACCATCGAACTTGTACGAGCTGAGCTGCACCAGCGAGCTGGTGTTGCCGTGATACCCGCCTTCCAGCACGACCATGCCCTCGCGCCCGGTGTGGGTGCGCGCCATGCGCAGCGCCAGCTCGTTGGCCTCGCTCCCGGTACACACGAAGAAGCAGACGCCGAGCGGGTCCGGCAGCGTGGCCGCGAGACGCCGGGCGTACCGGGTGAGGCTGTCGTGCAGGTAGCGGGTGTTGGTGTTCAGCACCGTCATCTGTTCGAGGCCGGCCCGCACCACGCGCGGGTGTGCGTGGCCCACCTGCGCGACGTTGTTGACGCAGTCCAGGTAGGGCTGGCCCCCGTCGTCGTACAGCCAGGCGCCGCGGCCGCGCACCATCTCCAGCGGACGCCGGTAGGAGATTGAGAGCGACGGACCGAGGAGCCTCCGGCGCGCACCCAGGAGCTCCGAGGCCGCATTCCTCCCCGCTGGAGCCAGATCCGGGATCCCGAGCACCAGGTTCGGATCCGGTGAGAGGCTGAGCCACACCTCGCGCTGGCTGGGCGGCGCCACGCCCGGGAAGTCGCCCTCGCGGCCCAGCAGGTCCGTCATCAGCTGGAAATGAAGATGCGGAGCCCAGTCCCCGTTCTCCGGATACGGCCCGATCCTGCCGATCTCCGCTCCGGCGGCGATCTGCTGTCCCGGGCGGAGCCCCGCCAGCGAGTCACGCGAAAGGTGCCCGTAAAGGGTGTACCACTCGTTGGCGTCGTCGGAGCCGGCATCCTCCCCGGCCGCGTGCGCGCCGCCGTCACCTGGCGCCTCACGCGTGCCGTCCCCGCCCGGTCCTCCCGCCTCGTGGCGCAGCACGATGGTCGGCCCGTAGTCGAGCCGCGCGCCGTTGTCGCGGAAGCTGTGCACGGTCGCGGCGAAGGGCGCATGCACGGGCGTGCCGGGTTCCGCGAACAGGTCGATGCCCACGTGGACGGTTCGCCGCTCGAGGCCGTCCTCGCCCTGGGTGGCGAACGCGTCGGAGTCGTACCAGCGGCGCGCCTCGTCGTACCGGCCCACCCCGACCGCGGCAGCGTTCGCCCGCATGTGACCGAAGAGCAGGTCGGTCCAGCCGCGCGCGTCCAGATCGCCCGTGGTTCCGAGCCACGGGCTCCCGACGCTCAGATCGAAGACGGTGCGCGGACCCTCGGCCAGCTCTCGCGACAGCACCGGGGCGAAACGGCCCTCGTCGCGTTGGCGGCTCAGCCAGGCGCGCAGGGCCGCCGCGCGCGGGTTCGGCTCCATGCCGCAGGCTTCGCGCAATCGATAGTGCACGAAGTCCGGGTGGAACTCCTCTCCCCGCTCAAGACGCTCCAGCAGCTCCCAGACATGCGTCTCGCTGATGCTCAGATACTCGTTGTCCGGCTCCCGGGCCCGCTGCCAGGCAGCCATGGTCGCGCTCAGGCAAAGGCGCATCCCCGTGAGCGGGAAGACGGCGGCGATTTCCTCCTCCAGAAGCGGATACACCTCGTGGAAGCCGCTCACCAGTTGCGCCAGGGCCCCCGCGGGATCGCGCTTGGAGAGCATCGCATAGGCGCCCGCGACTGCCGGCTCTGAAGCCAGCCAGGTGCGCATGGCGTCGCCGAAGTCGATGATGCCGGTGACGCGCCGGTCGCCGTAGCGGCCCCCCGGCGGCGTGTCCTCGACCCGGTTGGCCAGCACGTTGTAGTCGTTGGCGTCCCCGTGCACCACCTGGGTGCGCAAGCCCGCGATCAGGGGCGCCAGCCTCTCCGCGCAGTCCGCCATCCGGTGCCGAAGCAGCGCCCGCCGGTCCTTCCCCTTCACGCTCCCCACCCGCTCCTCGAAGATGGAGGACGCGGTTCGCAGGTCCCAGTGGAAGCCGCGCTCCGCCGCGGGATGGTCGAAATCGGCAAGCCCGGCGTCCAGGTGGGCCAGCACACGCCCCCAGGAGCGCAGCAGCTCCGGCCGCTGGGGGCGCACCCGGGCAACCGGCACCCCGGGCAGCCAGGTGACCAGGCGCAGCGGGTAGCGGACGCCCTCCTTTTCGACCACCGCGAGGGAGGAACTTCCGAGGTCTGGTACGACACGTGGAAAAAGCGCGCGCCGACCGCCGTCCGGATCCGGTCGAACGGGGGCGAGCCGAGCCAGGATCGCGTTCTGCATCGCGAGCGATCCGTCGGGTTCCGCGGGGTGGCCGATCTTGAGAACGAAGGCCTCGCCGGCGCGCTCCGCTCCGGCGTCCTGCGCTCCGTCGCTGCGCTCGCGCCCAGCACCTCGCCCGTCCCCTGTCACGCGGAGCTGGAAGTTTCGGTCCCGCTCGCCCGGGAGTTCCCTGGCGCGACCCTGGATGCCATAGTGGTCCCTCGCCAGCACCTCCGCCTCTGCGGTCGTGAAGTCGGGCCGCACTCGCATGGCGCCTCAGCCCCCTTCCAGCGCCCGCCGCAGGAACCTGGCCGAGCGCGGGATGACACCGCTCAGGTCGAAGAGGTCGTGTCCCGCACCCTCGTAGATGAACGCCTCGAATTCCGGCGGCTCCCGCCCAAGCGTCTCCATGACCCGGATCATGGAATGCGCCTGGCTGACGGAGACGGCCTGGTCGATGGTTCCGTGGTGCAGCTGGACGGCGGGCAGGTCCTCGGCGAACAGCACGGCGGAGCGGCGAACCAGCTCGAGGCGAGCTCTCGCAATTTCGATCGTGCCTCCCATATACGGCTGGACGAGTGTGGAATCCATGTGCGCGACTCCGGGGAGTTGGCGCGGCATTCCCAGCGCCACCTCGCGCACGATCTCCCGCACCCATTCGTCGAAGAAATCGGTGGGACCGAACAGGGTGATGATGTTCTCGACGCGTTCGTCCCGAATTCCGGCCAGCAGGGCAACGCCTCCGCCCCGGCTGACTCCCACGAGGCTGAGACCTTCGGATCTTGCCTGCGGCGTCAGCGCCAGCGCGACGTTCAGCAGCCCCAGGGCATCGTCCACGTCGTAGTCCCAGTGCCCGCCCGGACCGGTCGACACCCACTCCCGGTCTCCGTGCCTGAGGGGTTCGCTGCGGAACGACGGAACCACGTACACGAAGCTGTCGCGCAGCTCTCCGAGCGCGAAGGCGAGGAACTGGACATCGTCCAGGTCAACGCCGTGGTCGCCTCCGTGCAGGTACATCAGGACCGGCAGGCTGGCCGCCCGGGACGATTTCGGGGCGACGACCGCCCCGTAGTGCCGCACCTCGCCGACGAGGTGAGACACCACGCGCAGCGTCGCCGGGGAGCCAAAGAGCGAATAGGGCTCGGTCGACTCGATGGTCAGGCCGGCGGGCGAAGTGTCGCGGCCCGCCCAGTCGGCGCGCACGGCCGCGAGCTCCGCCGCGGTGGGCGGCGCGAAAAGGACCTCGAGTTCCGCCTCCAGGTCGATCGCGTTGGCGTTGATCGCCGTGGCGGCCAGGCCCGCCGCGACCAGCACCGTCTGGACTCCGGGATCGGGTCCGATCGTCCAGGTGATCGACGCGTCGCCGTTCTGGTCGGTGGCGGCGCGGCCCGGCTCCACCCGCCCGCTCCCCGGGGTCGTCACGAAGTCGACGGAGACGCCGGGAACGGGGAGCCCTGCCGCATCGAGCGCGCGGAACACGATCGGCTCTTCGAGTCGGGTCCCGATCAGGGCCGGCTGACCTTCGCCGGACACGACGGTGATGGCGACCGCCGGGGACCCGGAGTCGGGCTCGACCGGATCGCTCGTCCGCTCGCACGCTGCCAGGGTCGTGAGCACCAGCAGCGCCCGCAGCCCGCGCCAGCGTCCCGGGCGACGAGTCGGCGGGAACCTGGCCGCCATCGAACCTGCGACCCCGCTCGGCGAATCAAGCCCCCTCAAGTGCACTCTCCGGATTCTCGTCTCCTGCATCCGCTTGCCGGGGAACGATAACGTAAACCGTGTCCTGCGTCGCATGGCTGTTCCGCTTGCCCGCACGGGAGGCGGCGACCCACATTCGCGCGGTCCCGTCAGGCGATTCAACCCGGAGGCCCCCATGTCCCCAGGCGTTCAAGCCGCGCTCGCGCTCCTCCCCATTCTCATCGGGGGGACCCTGCTCGTCGGATTCCGCGTGCCGGCGAAGTTCGCGATGCCCATCGCCTACGTCTCGGCCGTCCTGGTGGCGCTGACGGCGTGGCAGGTGGCCCCGGTGCGTGTCGCCGCGTCTTCGGTCCAGGGACTGTTCCTGACCTTCGATCTGCTGGTCATCATTTTCGGCGCGATTCTGCTGCTCAATACGCTGGAGCAGTCCGGGGGCGTCTCCGCCATCCGGCGCAGCTTCCGCAGCATCAGCGAGGACCGCCGGGTCCAGATCATCATCATCGCCTGGCTGTTCGGATCCTTCATCGAGGGAGCGGCGGGATTCGGCACGCCGGCTGCGGTGGCCGCGCCGCTCATGGTGGCGATGGGCTTCCCGGCCGCCGGGGCGGTGATGATCGGCATGATGATCCAGAGCACCGCGGTGACCTTCGGCGCGGTGGGCACGCCCGTGCTGGTAGGGGTGCAGGGCGGCCTGGGGGGCGAGGCCTTCGACGCCCAGCTCCTCGCGGCCGGCATCACCATGGACGACTTCCTGCGGCTGGTTACCGACCGGGTCGTGGTCCTGCACGCGATCGCGGGCACCCTGATGCCCACCTTCATGATCGTGATGACCACCCGTTTCTTCGGCGCCAACCGGTCGTGGACGGAAGGTCTGTCGATCTTCCCCTTCGCCCTCTTCGCCGGGGTGGCGTTCACCGTCCCCTACATGTTCACGGGCTGGCTGCTGGGACCCGAGTTTCCCGCGCTGCTCGGCGCCCCGGTGGGGCTAGCGATCGTGATCTTCGCGGCGCGCAGAGGCTTCCTGATTCCGGAGGATACCTGGGATTTCCCGGAGCGCAGCCGCTGGGGGCAGGGCTGGGCCAGCGGACTGGAAGCCCGACAGGACCTGGACGATGACGACGATCGGGTCTCCGTGGGGATGGCCTGGGCTCCGTACGCGCTGCTGGCGGTGCTCCTGGTGCTCAGCCGGCTGTCGGGGCTGCCGGTGCAGGACTGGCTGCGCGCCCCCGCCCTCACCTGGGCGAACGTTTTCGGTACCGACATCACCGCCACCACCACCCCTCTCTACCTCCCCGGAACCATCCTGATCGCGGTGGTCGCCGTGACCTTCTTCCTGCACCGCATGAAGTTCCCCGAGTTGCAGCGGGCGTTCACCAAGTCGTCGCGGGTGCTCCTGGGGGCCGGTTTCGTGCTCATCTTCACCGTGCCGATGGTGCGCATCTACATCCAGTCGGGCGTGAACGCGGCCGATCTGGTCAGCATGCCCATCGCCATGGCCGCCTGGGTTGCGGACAACGTGGGTCAGGTGTGGCCGCTGTTCGCCGGCGTCACCGGGGCGCTGGGGGCCTTCATCGCGGGCTCGAACACGGTCAGCAACCTCATGTTCTCGCTCTTCCAGCACGGCGTGGCGGAGAGGCTGGCGGTGTCGAGCGCGATGATCGTGGCGCTGCAGGCGGTGGGGGCGGCTGCGGGCAACATGGTCGCGATCCACAACGTGGTGGCCGCATCCGCCACGGTCGGCCTGCTCGGTCAGGAGGGGGTCACGCTGCGCAAGACCATCCTGCCCACCATCTACTACCTGACCGTCATCGGCGTGCTGGGGCTGATCGCCGTGCACGTCATCGGCCTGGCCGATCCCCTTATGGCCGCGGGCGGCGGGAATCCCTGACCCGGCGCGCCCGCATCGCCGATCGATCGGGACATCGTCCAGCCGCTCCTGCCCGGATGGCAGTCCGGGACGGGCAGGGTCCGGCGCGGGCATCCTTGACCGGGGTGTGGCGGGCCAATCTCTTGGATGAGGTGGGGGTCACCGCGTTCAGGCTGGCCGCGCAACCCCCGCTCGAAGTTTCGCCCCGTACAAGGACGGTCTCGCATGTACGATCATCCCCGGCATCGCTCGAACCACGGCATCGCCGCTCTGCTGCTCGTCCTTGCCCCGGCCGGCTGCGCCACGGCCGACGCTCCGGCCCCCGAGCGTCTGGTCGCCTTCACCGGCATGCGTCTCATCACCGGGCTCGGAGGCGACCCGGTCGAGAACGCGGCGATGGTGGTGCGGGACGGGCGCATCGTGGCGGTGGGTCCGGCCGGCGGCGTGGAGATCCCGGAAGGCGTCGAACAGGTCGACCTGAGCGGCCGGCACGTTGTTCCCGGACTTATCAACACGCACGGCCACGTGGGCCGCACGGCCGGCGGGCTGGAGGGAGAAGCCGCCGACCAGGCCATCCGCAATGAGCTGGGACTGTACGCGGCCTACGGCGTCACCACCGTGAACAGCCTGGGCGGGGGCACGGAGCCCAGCATGCGCGTGCGCGACGCCCACAACGACGACTCCGGTCTCACGCACGCGCGTCTGCTCATGGCGGGGCCGGTCCTCACCGGATCCACCGCCGAGGAAGTGCGCGCCGAGGTCGCCGACAACGCGCGCCTCGACCCGAACTGGCTCAAGCTGCGGGTGGACGACAATCTGGGCACCACCACCAAGATGCCTCCGGAGGCGTACCGCGCGGCCATCGATGCGGCCCACGAGATGGGCGTCGGCCTGGCGGCCCACCTCTTCTATCTGGACGACGCCAAGGACCTGTTGCGCTCGGGCGCGGACTTCCTCGCCCACAGCGTGCGCGACGTGGCGATCGACCAGGAATTCATCGACCTCATCGCCGAGGCCGGCGTCTGCTACTGCCCCACCCTCACCCGCGAGGTGTCCACCTTCATCTACCGCGAGCAGCCCGATTTCTTCTTCGACGACTTCTTCACGCGCCACGCCAACACCGAGGAAGTGGCCGGGCTGGATCAGGAGGACCGCCGCCGCTCGGTTCTCGAGAGCCGGTCGGCGGCGCTCTACGAGGAGGGGCTGGAGGTCGCGCTGGACAACCTGAAGGCGGCCGCGGACGCGGGGGTTACGCTGTCCTTCGGAACCGACACCGGTCCCGTCGGGCGCTTCCAGGGCTTCTTCGAGCACATGGAGATGGAGATCATGGCCAACGCCGGACTCACTCCCGCCCAGATCCTGGCCACCGCCACCCGCGACGCCGCCGCCTGCCTGGAGCTCGACGACGTGGGCACCCTTGAGCCCGGGAAGTGGGCCGACTTCATCGTCGTCGCGGAGGACCCCCTCACCGACATCATGAACATGCGTGCCATAGAGTCGGTCTGGATCGCCGGCAACCAGGTGGAGCGGTAGCCGTGTTGCCAGCTGGCTAAGCGGTTTGGAACGCCAACTATGACGAATCCCGCTTCATCGCCCATCGTCGTGCCCGTGAGGAGCCGCGCCGACCTTCGCCGCTTCATCAACCTGCCGTGGTCGATCTACCGCAACGACCCCGACTGGGTGCCGCCCCTGAAGCGGGATGTCCGCGCCGCTTTCGACACGGCGAAACACCCCTTCCATCTGCACTCCGAGGTTCAGCCCTGGCTCGCGCTCCGCGGCGGCAAGGTGGTGGGGCGCATCTGCGCGATCCGCAACCGGAACCACGAGCGGGTGCACCGGGAGGCGGTCGGCTTCTTCGGCTGGTTCGAGTGCATCGACGACCCGGAGGTGGCGGAGGGGCTGTTCGAGGCCGTTCGGGGGTGGCTTCGGGATCGCGGCCTCACGGCCATGCGCGGCCCGACCAGCTTTTCCACCAACGAGACCACCGGCCTCCTCATCGACGGAGACCGGGAACCGCCGGCGCTTCTTCTGGCCCACAACGCGCCCTGGTATCCGGCCCTGCTCGAAGGCTGCGGGCTCCGCAAGGTAAAGGACCTCTACGCCTGGCACCTCGTGGCGGGGAACTGGCCCGAATACCTGTTTCGCGCCGAGAGGATCGTGACGCACCGCTACGGCATCCGCATCCGCACATTGGAAATGTCGAAGTTCGACGAGGAACTCGCCCTCGTTCGGCGACTCTACAATTCCGCCTGGAGGAAGAACTGGGGGTTCGTTCCCATGACGGACGCCGAGATCGACCACATCGCCGCCGAGTTGAAGCCGATCATCGATCCGAGCCTGGTGCTGTTCGCGGAAACGCCCACGGGGGAAGCGATCGGGCTCGCGCTCGCCTTTCCGGATTTCAACCAGGTTCTGCACAAGCTCAACGGGCGGCTCAGTCCGCTCGGAATCATCAGGCTGCTGGTTCACAAGCGCAGGATCACCCGCCTGCGCGTCCTCATGCTGGGGCTCCTCGAGGGGTGGCGGGGCAAGGGCATCGATGCGCTCCTCTACCTTGCGCTGTTCCGAAACGCCAGCGCGGCCGGGATGAGGGAGGCCGACATGTCCTGGATCCTCGAGGGCAACCACCGAATGAACGCCGCGATAGAACGGATGGGGGGCAGGGTCTACCGCACCTACCGCCTCTACGAGGCTCCGCTGTAGCCCGGCTCCATTCTCGCTCGGCGCGCTTCCGCGGTGCTGTAATCGTTTTGGGACGCGATACCCTATTGCTAAGCGTTCTCACACGATCATAACCGTTTTGCGATGTTTCCTGGAGAAAGGCAACTCTCCAGAAAACGCACCCAAGAGGAAAACTGTTGTAATCACTTTGAGGACGGACTAGCTTTTTCTAAGCGTCTTTAAAAGATCGTAACCGTTCTGCGGTGCTTCCTGGCCACCATCAAAAGCGCGTTTGCGATGCCTGGGGAGCTTTCGATGAATCAAAAAAGAACACCTGTGGGGCAAGCATGGCTCCGCCGCGAGTTAGACCTGGCCGTCCCCCAGCCAGCCGTGGAGAGTTACCTGGTCTCCGGAACAAGGCGGACGGAAGTACACGGTTCTCGCGTGGTCGAAAGCTATCCCCGGCAATACGCCCCCGGCGATTCGGTCGTGTCTCACCTGCGCTTCATGCTTCGTCGCGAGCCTTTCGATCTCGGAGTGCTGGCCGCCGCCCTCAAGACCATCGATCCCGCAACGTTGGAAGATTGGGTCAGGAGCGAGCCCACGGGCGCGTACAGCCGCCGTGCCTGGTTCTTCTATGAAACGTTTACGGGACATGTCCTGGATCTCGAAAACGTTCGTAGCGGCAACTACGTTGAGGCACTCGATCCAGAGAGATTCATCGTCGCCGAGCGCCGCAATTCCCGGCGGCACCGCGTCATCGACAACCTGCTCGGCGGACCCGGCCTCTGTGTGACGGTCCGGCGGACCCCGAAGCTTCTGCGCCAGATGGCGATGCGCCTGGACGACGAGGCGCGTGCTCTCTGCGAAGCCTTCGACCGGAGCCTTCTCACCCGCGCGGTCGACTATCTGTACACCAGGGAAACGCGGTCCTCCTTTGCGATCGAAGGCGAGAAGCCGTCTTCCCGTCGTGCTGCTCGCTTCGTGCGCGCGCTTAGTGAAGCGGCCACCTTCAACCCGCTGGTCAAGGATGCGCTGGTCCGGCTTCAAGGGTCGATCGTCGACCCGCGCTATGCCGCCACGGACTGGCGCGACGTTCAGAATTTCGTCGGCCGGACGGGTGCGGGCTTCCGGGAAGAGGTCCACTTCGTATGCCCCCGGCCAGCCGACGTGCCCTCGCTCATGAAGGGTTGGATGAACCTCACCGCGCGCGTCTCGCACGAGAGCGTTCCGCCCTTCGTCGGCGCGGCGGTTTCGGCCTTCGCCTTCGTCTTCGTTCATCCCTTCGAGGACGGAAACGGCCGCATTCACCGGTTCCTCGTCCATCACGTGCTCGCTTCGAGGAGATACACGCCCACGAACTTCATCTTTCCGGTGTCCGCGGCCATTCTGCGCGATCGTCACGGCTACGATCGGGTGCTCGAGAGTTTCTCCCGGCCGATCCTGGAATTCATCGACTGGCGATGGGGTCTGAACAGAGACCTGCTGGTGGAAGGCGACACCCGCGATCTCTATCGGTTCATCGATATGACCGCGTTTGCCGAATACCTTCACGACCGAGTGGCCGAGACGGTCCGTCACGATCTTCGGGAAGAACTCGGTTTCATCGCCGGCTTTGATCAAGCCTTCAGAGCGGTTTCGGAGATCGTGGACATGCCCGACCGGCGCACCTCGCTGCTCATACGGCTCTGCGTGCAGAACGGAGGACGGCTCTCCGCGAGAAAGCGCCCCCGTTTTCGCGAGCTGAGCGATGGCGAAGTGGCTGCCATCGAATCTGCCATAGAGCGCGCCTTCGCCGCAGATCCGCACGAACCGGGCATTCCCACCGTTGACCCCCTTCACACCCCCGGCTAGAATCTCGCAGTAGCAGAGGCCGGAGGGGCCCACGGAAGCCGGTGCGAATCCGGCGCGGCCCCGCCACTGTGATGAGGTCCGGGTTTTTTCCGGAAAACTCCGGCTCGAATGTGCCACCGGGTTCCCAGGCGGGCCCGGGAAGGCGAGCCCGGAGGCCTCAAGCCAGGAGACGAGCCCGTCCGGCGCCCTTTTTCACCACCTCCGCGGGGAGGTGAGGGGCGCCTTCCAAACCGCGATCGCGTTGGTCGGCAACTCCTCTTTCTTCCGCGCGGCAGAGGAGAGCCGACATGAGCTACGCTCGATTCATCCGCCTTGCCGCCGCCGTCGCCACCGCATGCCTTGCCGTGCCCGTTGCCGCCCAGGAACCGGGCAACCTGCAGGGGCTGGTGGTCACCGCCAACCGACTGCCCCAACCCGAGTGGGCCGCCGCGGCCCACACGACCATCGTCTACGGCGCCGAACTGGAACGGGCCGGCGTCGAGTACGTGGCCGACGCGCTGCGCCAGCTCCCGGGCGTGGCGCTGGTCCGGAGCGGCTCGTTCGGCGCCATCACCTCGCTCTTCCTGCGCGGAGGCGAGTCGGACTACGTGCAGGTGCTGGTCGACGGGGTGCGCGTGAATGAGCCCGGCGGCGCCTTCGACTTCGCCTCGCTCACCACCGACAACGTGGAACGCATCGAGATCGTGCGGGGCCCCGCCTCCGCGCTCTACGGCTCGGACGCGGTGAGCGGCGTCATCCAGATCTTCACCCGCCGGGGAAGCGGCCGGCCCCGCGGAGGCCTGTCGTTCCAGGGGGGCAGCTACGGCACCCGGCGCTGGCAGGGGGGACTCTCGGGAGGGACGAGCTCGCTTTCCTACGCCTTCTCCGCCGGGAGGAACGAGACCGACGGCATCCTCGAGTTCAACAACCAGTTCCGCCACGCCACGGCCACGGGCCGGGTCCAGGGGCAGCTCGATGAAGCGACTGACGCTTCGGTTTCGGTGCGCTACGAGGATCGGCGCTTCCACTACCCCACCGACGGCTCCGGGAACCTGGTGGACGAGAACGCCAACAGCTTCGGGGACGCGCTGTCGGTCAACGTCGATGCGGGGCGACGCTGGAACGACGTCTTCGAGACCCGGTTCGGAGTCAACGTCCACGAGTCGGACTCGGGGACCGACGACGCCCCGGACGGCCCGGCGGATACGCTCGGCTTCCATGGCTTCAAGAGCCTCGCCGACCTGCGCCGGACGACGCTGGGCGGACGGGCGATCTGGCGCGCCGGCGAGCGAACGTCCGTCGCCGCCGGATACGAGCTGGAGCAGCAGTCGGTGCGCGACTTCAGCGAATCGCTTTCCCAGTGGGGCCCGAGTGCGAGCAACTCCCGGAACGAGCGTGGAAACCAGGCCATCTACGCCCAGCTGTCGGAGTTTCGCGGGCCTGCGGCGCTGAACGCGGGAGTGCGTCTCGAGGACAACGAGCGCTTCGGCTCGGCGATGACGTGGCGCGCGGGCGCGGCGTGGCGCGCGGATGCCTCGGGCACGCGCGTGCGTGCATCGGCCGGCACCGGGATCAAGGAGCCCACCTTCTACGAGACGTATGCCACCGGCTTCGCGACCGGCAATCCGGATCTCCAACCGGAGGAATCGACCAGCTTCGAGGCCGGGCTGGACCAGGAACTGGGGGGCATCGCCCGGCTGTCACTCACCGGATTCCGCCAGAGCTACCGCAACCTCATCCAGTACACCTTCTCGCCGCCCGAGCCCGGAGGTCCCAACTACCACAACGTGGCCAGGGCACGCAGCCGCGGGCTGGAAGCGGAGGCGTCGGTTGCCGCGAGCCGGGTTCGGCTGTCGGGCTTCTACACGTACCTGGACACGGAAGTGGAGGACTCGGGCTTCGACGAGGGCCCGTCGGCGACGTTCGTGGAAGGCGAGCCGCTGCTGCGCAGGCCGAAGCACACCGCAGGGGCGAACGCCTTCGTCCAGGTCGCGAGCGGGATCGGGCTGGACGCGAGCGTGCGGCGCACGGGAGAGCGCAGCGACCGCGACTTCAGCGCCTGGCCGGCCACCCCGGTGACGCTGCCCGCCTACACGCTGGTGGACCTGGCGGCGAGCTTCGAGGTGGGCCCGGGTCCGGGACGTCCAGGGATGCGGCTGACCGTGCGCATGGAAAACCTGCTGGACCAATCCTACCATGAAGTGTGGGGATTCGCCGCGCCCGGACGCGCCGTATACGTTGGCGGAAGCGTGGCGCTGGGCGGTGGAGAAGGATAGGCGGGGGGAAGCCCGCGGCGACCCGGCATGGGACGCGGTAGCCGGGAGAAGTACCGATGGCCGGCAAGAGGCCGCTGATCGGACGGAGAACAGGAAACAGGGAGGAATCGAGATGAAACCGCGGTTTTCCGTGATTGTGGCAATGCTCGCCGTAAGCGTCGGCGTGCGGCTGGCGCCGTACCTGCTGGCGCAGTTCGGGATGTCGATCGACCCGGAGCGGACCACCTATCCGTGGAATTTCTCGCCCATGCTGCCGCTCTGCCTGTTCGGGGGAGCGTTCTTCGCGCGCGCGAGGACGGCGTATCTCCTCCCGTTCGCGGCATGGCTCCTGGGCGATCTGGGGATCCTGGCGCTGACCGGCCGGGTCGACTGGGCGTTCTACCCCAACCAGCCGCTGGTCTACCTGTCGCTCGCCCTGGTGGCGACCACGGGATTCGCGCTGCGCGGCGAGACGTCGTGGACGCGGGTGGCGGGCGCGGGGCTGGCGTCGTCGGTCGGGTTCTTCGTGATCACCAACTTCGGCGTGTGGGCCTTCGGCGATGGTCTGCTGTACCCCAAGACGTTCTCCGGTCTGGTGGACTGCTACGTCCGCGCGATTCCCTTCTTCCGCAACACGCTGGTCAGCATGGCGGTCTTCCTGCCGCTCCTGTTCAGCCGCGTCGCCCTGAGGAATCCGGCGCCCATCCCGCTTTACCGGTTCGCGTCCAGTCGCACGTAGCCGCCAACAAACGCGGATTCGTCCCCGGAAGGCGAGGGACGCCGGGATGCCCCACCGCATCGTCTCGCTCATCGCGAGCGCGACCGAGATCGTGTGCGCGCTGGGCTTCGAGCGCGAGCTGGTGGGCCGATCGCACGAGTGCGACCATCCGCCCGGCGTCGCCCGGCTGCCCACCTGTTCCAGTTCGAAGGTGGAGGTGGCGGCCTCCAGCCGGGCCATCGACGACCAGGTGAAGACGATCGTGCGCGAGGGCCTGTCCGTGTACAGCGTCGACCCGGCCCTGCTCGACCGCCTGGCCCCGACCGTCATCGTGACCCAGACCCAGTGCGAGGTGTGTGCGGTGAGCCTGCGGGACGTCGAGCGCGCGGTGTGCGATCTGGTGCGCTCGCAGCCGGCGGTCGTGTCGCTCGAACCGATGGCGCTCGACGACGTGTGGAGCGACATCCGCGCGGTTGCGGCCGCGCTCGGGGAACCGGCGCGCGCCGACGAGCTGGTGGGGCGGCTGACGAGCCGGCTCGAGGTGCTCCGCGCCGCCACGCGCACGCTGCGGCCGCGGCCCTCCATCGCCTGCATCGAGTGGATCGACCCGCTGATGATGGCGGGAAACTGGGTGCCGGAGCTGGTGGAGTGCGCCGGCGGCACGGATCCGCTCGGGGAGGCGGGGCTACACTCCGGCCATATGGACATCGAGCAACTCGTGGCCGCCGATCCCGACATCATCGCGATCATGCCCTGCGGGTTCGACATCGAGCGCGCCGAGCGGGAAATGCCGGCCCTCGCCGCCCGTCCGGAATGGCGGCGGCTTTCCGCCGTGCGCGCCGGCCGGGTGGCGATCACGGACGGCAATCAGTACTTCAACCGGCCGGGGCCCCGCGTTGTGGAGTCGGCCGAGATCCTGGCGGAGATCCTGCACCCGGGGCGCTTCGACTTCGCACACCGCGGGCGGGGATGGAAGAACTGGGAGCCGGGCGGGTTCGACGAGTAAGGGCCAGGCGGCCTCTCATCGCGGTCCACCCCTGTCATCAGCCGCGCGTCCACTCCACGCTGCGCTCCCACAGCTCCCGCGCCAGCGCCTCGTCGCGGGCCTGCGCGCTCGGAGTCTTCTCCCGCCGGACGTGGAAGTACCGGCCGGTCACGTCGTCCCGGGAGGGATCCGCGACGAGGTTCATCACCGCCTTCCCGCCCACATCCGGGCTGGACATGAACCAGGTGAAGGGAAGGACCAGCAGACGCGCGGCCAGCGACGTTTTCTTCCAGATCTCCGTCGCCAGCACGCCCGGATGGACCGCGTTGGCGGTGATTCCCCGGGCGCCCCAGCGCCGAGCCGTCTCGAAGGTGAAGAGCACGTTGGCCAGCTTCGAGTCGGCGTAGGCCTGCAGGGCCCCCTCCCAGGCGCGGCCGCGGGCGATGTCTCCGAGCGGCGCCCGCCGCAGATCGCCGCTCTGGTGCCCCCGCGAACTCACGTTGACGATTCGTCCCCGCCCGGCCTCAAGCCGCTCGCGCAGGAGACGGGTGAGCAGGAAGTGTCCGAGGTGGTTGGTTGCGAAGGTGAGCTCGAACTCCTCCGGCGAATACACGCAACGAGGTCGCGTGACGCCGGCGTTGTTCACCAGAATGTCGATCGCCGGGTGTCTGGCGGCCAGCCGAGCGGCCAGATCCCGCACATCCTCCTGACGGGAGAGGTCGGCGAGTTCGAGTTCGACCCGAACTCCGTCCCCACGCAGCTCTGCCAGCGCCCGCTCCCCACGTTCGCGGCTACGGCACAACATCGTGACGCGGGCGCCCGCCTCGAGCAGCATCCCGGTCGCGGATCGGCCCACGCCCGAGTTGGCCCCGGTCACGACCGCGACTTGCCCGCTCAGAGGACCGGACATACCTGCCTCCTCACACGTCCCCAGGCCTCGCGGCCTGTCGCTCCACCGCTCCGCATGACTCCATTTGCGCCACCGTCAGCTGCCGTCCTGTGCCGCGCTCCGCTCCCGCTCCTCCCCGAAGTGCTCGGCAAACCAGTCGAACATGCGCTGCCAGTGGTCCACGAAGTCGGTTTCGCTGCTGGCACGCCCGGCCCCGTGCCCGCCCGCGGTGTAGTGCACCCACACCACCTCCTTCCCCAGCCGCCGCAGCGCGTAATACATCTCGCGCTGGTTGGTGGCCGGCACGTTCCAGTCGCCCTCGCCCGAGAGCATCAGCAGCGGCGTCTCGATGCGGTCCGCGAACATGACCGCCGAATGCGCGATGTACTTGTGCGGCTGCTCCCAGAGCGTGGCGCCGATGCGGTCCTGCCCCACCTCGGCCGCCGCGTAGTTGCGCGTGGTGATCTTGGGCGAGTCGCCCAGGAAGGAAATGATGTTCACCTTGCCGGAGACGTTCGCGGCCGCGGCGAAACGGTCGGTCTGGGTGATGAGCAGGTTGGTGGCGTAGCCGCCGTAGCTCTGCCCGTAGACGCCCACCTTTTCCGGGTCGACCAGCCCGCGCTCGATGATCTTGTTGATCGCGTTGGGCACCGCCTTGAGCCAGGCTTCGCCGGGGAAACCCTCCTCGAAGCGCACCGAGGGCCGGAACCCGAACCATCCCTGCGCGGTGATCAGGTTCATGTTCTCGTTGAACCCGTTGTCGAAGTACTCCTCGTAGATCTCCGCCACCATCGGATAGGCTCGCCCCGGCTCGTAGTTGGCCGGATAGTAGAGGATGCCGTAGAGGGTGTTGCCGTCGACATCCAGGTACTCGACGAGCTCGCTTCGCGTCAGCGCCACGCCCTCGAGCCCGGCATTCGTTTCGGTCAGCTGCCGGGGTGACGATCCGTCTCCGCGGGCCACCCAGATCTCGTTGGGATGGTCCCCGTCCGACATGGCGTAGACGAGCGTGGCGCCATCCTCGGAGACGTTCCAGGACCGGTAGAGGTTGGCGTCCAGCATCAGCGTCTCGACTTCGCCGGTCCCCGTGTCGAGACGCTTCAGGCCCCGCTGCCAGCGATCCGGCGCCGAGTAGCTGAAGTAGAGATACCGGCCATCGTCCCTCCACCCCTGGACCTGACGGCGCGGGCGCTGGTCTTCATCCTCTTCAAGCTCGAGGAGGGTGTGCATGTCGTCGCTGGCGAGATCGAGGAGGTGCCAGGCCTCCTGCGAGGTCAGGAGGAGCTGTTCCCCCGAGGGGCTCCAGCGCTCGACGGCGAAACGGATTCCGCCGGAATCGGACTCTTCCTCCTCAGAGGCGGGATCGTCGCCGTCCGCCCGGGCGCCGCCTTCGTCCCCGGCGCCGGATTCGTCCGCAGCGTCTCGATGACCTTCCGTCACATCCACCGCCTCGTCCTCGTCCAGCCGCCGCACGAAGACGGATCCTTCCTCGGCGTAGGCGAAGGCATCGCGGGCGTCGTTCCAGGCAACGTTCAGCCGCTCTTCGCCGGTGTCCCGGAGCGAGACCGGATCTCCACCCGCCGCGAGATCCAGCCGGAAGAGCTCGTACTCGGTGCCGTCCCGGCGCGTGTACGACGTCTTCGTGCGTGTGGCGGTCGAAAACGTGATGTAGGATCCCTCCTCCGAGAAGCCCGGACCGACCGGGGTCACCTCGGAGAGAACCTCGCGCACCGTGCCGTCGACGACCGACACGAGCACGGTTTCCTGCCGGTTGGCGAGGTTCCTCACCCGGTCCCACGCGAGGAAGTCGTTGCGCGAGTCCTGCACGATCACCGGAGCGTCCGTGAGGGCATGGAAGGCCGCGCGCGCCTCCTCCGCCCATCCAGCGGGGCGAAGCCCGAGCAGAACGCGGGCGCCATCCGGCGACCATACCAGCGGCGAGGAGGACGCGATCTCCCTGTCGGTGCGAAGAGGGACGGTCCTGCTTGCGCTGGTGACCGCGTCGTAAATTCGGAGCCGATACTGGCCATCCTCCACCATGAACCAGGCCAGTCGCCCTCCGTCCGGCGACCAGGCATGGCCGCGCATCTGCGCAGCAGGTTCCGCCTGAACCCAGGTCGGGTGTCCGGTCCGCGTGTCGATCACCATCAGCCGGGTCGACACGGGGGAGATGTAGGTGGGGTCGCCGAAGCGCTGGTGGTCGACGTCGGTGCGGTCCCGGCGGGACGTGAGCGTCACTGCGACCCGGGCGCCGTCCTCCGTCACCGCCACGATGCCGGGTGTGCGCACGTCGAGCGCGATCTCCGGAGTGAAGGGCTGTTGGGCGGCAGCGGGAGCGGGGACCGCGAAGGTCGCGAAGGCCATCAGGGCGACACCGCAGGCGGCGGCGAGAAGGATGGGTGCGTGGACGACGCGCGAGCGAGGAGCCGATGTGGTGCGGACAGCAGCGATGTGTCGGACGATACTCATGGACGGATCACTTCCGAGGGGTGGGACGGATTCCAGGGCTGGAACCTACCTCCCGGCGACTCGGGCGCGAAAGCGCAGGCGCTCAGGCACGCGCATGCTGTCGGCGCCCGCGAAGCCGGAATCCCGCGGCTGCGCACACGAACGATGCCACCCACACGTAGTAGCCGATCTTGAGCGAGAACTCCCCGTCGTCCGCGACCAACCACAGCCAGTAACCCAGATTGAGCGCCCCGGCGGCGGCCAACGCGATTGCGGGCCATCGGGCCCGAGGCGACCACCTGCCGTGGAAGCCGGTGGCCACCATCAACAGGTTGGTCAGCGCGCTGACGATTCCGATGGGACCACCCCAGCCAATGAGTGCAGACCAGAACGCCTGCCAACCTGCCATCAGGTCCTCGGACGCGTGCGCCCCATCCCTGGAAGAAGATGCGGGCTCGGATTGCATCGATGCAGGAGAAGGAGATTCGGGCGTGGACGTGGGTGGGACGGGTGATGCCGGATCGGCTTGGGGCGCGGGTTCGGTCGAGGCGGGCTCAGGCGCTGTCGCGCTGGCGGGAGGGGGAGGCGGAGGGGGAGGGGAAGGGCGAGGAGGGATGTCGCAGGAATACGACAAGGCCGGGAGGAAGAATGATACCACGAACAGCCCCCAACCGGAAAACACCAGGGGGCGCCAGCCCGGCCTGGTAGCCCGCGTCACTTCAGCCTCCGCCTGCCGGGCCGATGAGACCATCTGATTCTCCGTCCGGAACGCGACATCCGATGAATCCCGGGTGAAGCCCGATCAGCCCGGCGGCCCGTCCGGGTGCAGCTCGCACTCCGGAGGCTGAAGCCGGGTCCAGGACAGCGACGTGATCTGCCAGTCGCCGCCTTCACGCATGAGGATGAACGCATCGGCGCCGCAGTGGCTCAGGTCCTCTCCGACGTAGAAGTCGTACGGCGTCCAGACCGTCGCCAGATCGCCGCTGACGCGCACTTCGGGATCCCACATGCGCTCGGTCATGCGCGGCCCATCGGCCTCCAGGCGCGCGACCATGCCTTCCAGCGTCGACGTCGACGCGGAACGCTCTCCCGCGGCCGACCGCTCCACGGAGTGCATCAGGATGGCGGGATGCAGGATGGCGGTCAGCAACTCCGTGTCCCGTTCGCCCAGGGCGTCGAAGAGCGACTGGACGGTCGCGAGGATGGCTGCCCGGTCGGCGTCCGATGGCAAGTGGTCCGCGGACGGTACGGCATCGGAGGCGGTCGCGCCTCCGTCCGCAGCCGATGTCATGGCCCCGTCGGCGGCCGCCTCGCCTCCTTCGCCTCCCGAGGGAGCGCAGGCGGCGAGAACGAGCGCGGTGAATGCGGAAACGGCAGCGATTCGGATCACGATATGGTTCCTCCGGGCGGGCGGCGGGGTTCGAGCCCGTCACAGGGGCCGATGCACGATCGTAACGTATTGCCGGCGCGCCCGGCTCGCAGCCCGCGAGGCCGGGGCGAACGACTGGCGGCGGCGGCGGGCTTACCAGAACACGATGTACAGAACGGCCGCCCCGGCGATCACCCCGCCGGCCCAGAGCCGCCCGCCCGGCGCCGGCGTCAGATCCACCGCCGCGTCGGACTGCGGCAGCGTGCGCGCCTCCGCCAGCGGACGGGCCCGCGTCACCATCCCCATGAACGCGCAGATCACGAGGAAGGTGATCGCCATGTGGTGCAGGAACGCAACCTCCGGAAGCAGCCAGAGCAGCAGGCCGTAGACCGGAACCCCCAGCAGCATCCCGCCGAAGGCCGCCGGCGGCGGCGTCCGGGGCACGAACAGGCCGAACAGGAAGGCGGCCACGATCCCGGGCGAGATGAAGCCCCAGAACATCTGGATGTACTCGAAGACGCTCCCCGCGCGGGCCACCAGCGGCGCCCACAGGCACGCGACCACAGCCAGAACCGCGGTCGTCACCCGCCCCACCATCATCAGCCTGCGCGATGAGGCCTTCGGCCGCAGATGCCGCTTGTAGAGGTCGACACTGAAGATCGTCGCCGCCGAGTTGAGCATCGAGTCGAGCGAGCTCATCACCGCCCCGAAGAGCGCCGCGAACATGAGCCCGGTGAGCCCGGCGGGCAGGAGTTCGCGCATCATGACGGGGTACGCCTGATCCGGATTCGACACCTGCTCGGCGAACAGCTCCGCGGCCATGATCCCCGGGAAGACGATGATGAAGGGGATGAGCAGCTTGATGAAGCCGGCCAGGAAGATGCCGCGCTGGGCGTCCGCCAGACTGCGCGCGGCCAGCGTTCGCTGGGTGATGAACTGGTTCAGGCCCCAGTAGAAGATGTTCGGGATCCAGAGGCCGCCGATGAAGACGGCCAGCCACGGCATCTCGGGATGATTCCAGGGGAGGACGGTGTGCAGCTTCCCCTCCGCGGCAGCGAGAAAGGGTTCGAGCCCCCCGATCGCGCGAAAGCCGAGCACCGTTACCAGCACTCCCCCCAGGAGCAGCGCCACCCCCTGGATGAGGTCCGACCAGACGACGGCCTTGAGGCCGCCGTAGATGGTGTAGCCACCGGCGAGGATCCCGATCAGCCAGATGCCCGCCGCGATGTCCAGCCCGAAGATGGATTCCAGCGCCAGCGCCCCGGAATACAGCACCGTGGCCAGGGCGACCAGCACATAAGCCGCCATGATGTACGCCGCCATGAGCGTGCGCGTGCGCGCGTCGTAGCGGTACTCGAGGAACTCCGGAATCGTGTAGATGCCGGCCTGGAGGAAGCGCGGCAGGAAGAACAGGCCCACCAGCACGAGCGTGACCGCCGCCATCCACTCGTAGCTGGCGATGGCGAGCCCGAGATCGTACCCGCGGCCGGCCATGCCCACGAAATGCTCCGTGGAGATGTTGGAGGCGATCAGGGAGAAGCCGATCAGCCACCACGGCAGATTCCGGCCCGCGAGGAAGTAGCCCGCCGCGTCGCGCCTGCCGCGCGAGGCGTACAGCGACACCCCCACCACGAGGGCGAGGAAGCCGGCGAAGGCGGCGAGGTCGAGGCGCTGGAAGGTCACGGACGGACCGGTTTACCGTCTCAGCCCAACTAGCACCACATGCTCCCGCTCGATCTCGCGCTGGAACCGCTCCGGCAGCCTCGCCCAATCCCGCGCCTCGACGAGAAAGGGAATCGTCGACTCGCGGACCGCGTCCTCAAAGTCCATCAGCCGTGCGAGCGGAATCTGGTCGCGCCCGGCTCCCCGCAGCACGAGGTCGAGGTCGCTGCCGTCGTGGCCTCGGCCGTTGACGCGGCTCCCGTAGGCCCACACCTCGGTATCCCGCAGGTGCTTGCGCAGCAACGCCAGCAGGATGTCCCGGTGCCGTTGCGAGAGGCGCAGCCGATCAGTCATCGTTGGTCTGCTCGATAATGCCGGCGAGAGCCTTCGCATCCTCGATGAACTCCGGAAGCAGCCTGAGGGTGGCCTCCGCGAAGTCCTCGCCGTAGTCGTGGGCCGTGTAGTTGCGGTTGTCGCGGTAGCGAAGCCATCTCTCTACTGCATCGGGCTCAATGAGGTCGTGGCGTGCAGCGTTGCGGAAGAGATCCTTGAAGTGGAGACGGTCGGCCTGCCGGTTGCTCGCGAACCAAGCGGCCAGCCGCTTGCGCAGCAGCTTGCCGGACTGCTCGAGCACGAGTTCCAACTCCTTGACGCACGCGGCACGATAAATGTCGTACATGACATCGTCGTTCGCCTCGCTCCGTTCGATTCCATCCACCGCCCGCTCGAGCGAGGCGATGCAACGGCGCAGGAAGGTCGTGTCGATGTTCAAGGCTCCTCCCTCCGAGTCCGCGACTCCTCAGGTTCCGCGATCGCGCCGTCCAGCCGAGCGGTCGTCCCCCCAACTTATGGCATGTGACGTGTCTCGGTACACCTTGACCCTTACGTAACGGCGGGAGGTAACAGATTCTCATCGTGTTGCGATGGTTGAGGTTACGGGATTGGCGGTCAGGACTCCCGCCGATTCGTTCCCGCTAAACGGGATTGAGCGCCCCGGTGCGGCGGCTCGCGAGCGCCTTCCGAAGCCGGTCCTCGTCGGCCCTCTGGTAGCACTGAAGCACGGTCTTGGCCGTCTTCCAGCCTCCCAACTCGCAGAGCACCTTCAGGGGCTGGTCCATCAGGTCGCTGGCGAACTTCCGCCTCAGCGAGTGCCAGCCTCTCCCGCGCTGGGGTTCCAGACCCGCGAGCTTCTGGGCTCGATTCCACCAGTAGCGGACCAGCGACCGGCCCGCGCACCTTGAGGCGTCAGTGGACGCGGGTAGCACCGGAGTGTCCCCGGTTCCGGGATTCCTCCTTCGCGCCTCATTCAAGGCGGCAAGAGCCTCGGCGGTCACCGGCGTGCAATGCTCGTATCCGGTCTTTTCGTGCTCCGCTCTCCACCGGATGACTCCGCCTTCGAGGTCGATATCGGACCACCGCAGGTGACGGATGGCGCCGATCCGGTGTCCGGTTTCGTGTGCGAGCACGAGCGCGACGCGGAATCGCCAGCCGACTTGCCGGGACACCCCGAGAAGCGCTTGGTACTCCTCCCCGGACAACACCACCCGCGTGGGATTCTTCTCCGTGGGCATCTTCAGGCCCTTCAACGGGTTCCTGTCGAGGAGCAGGCAGCCTCGCTCGTCCTTCGACCTCGCGGCCCAGTTGAACACGGCGATCAGGAACTTCAGGTCGTGTTCGAGCGTTCGATCGGACACCGGCTTGCCGCTCGGTCCGACCTTGCCCGCGCGCCTCGTCCGGATGAACCGGTCCCAGTCGCGCTGGGAGAGCGTGGAGGGCTTGCGGTCCCGCCCGAAGAACTGGAGGAACATCCTCGCCGCGGCCCGGTCGGACCGCTGAGAGGTCTCCGCCTTCGTGGGCGTCACCTCCTCACCGTAGATTTCAAGAAGCCTTCCCAGCGTGAGCGGCTCGGGCTCCGCTTGTGCCTTGCCGTTCAGCTCCGGGCCGACGAAACCGGCGGCGAACTCGTCCGCCTGCCGCTTCGCCCTCAACCATTCGCGGTGTCCCAGCGACCGGGTGAGCCTGCGCCCGTTCTCTCGCCACTCGATCTGGAACATGCCGGTCTTCGGGTCGGGAAACACCCTCACCCGGTTCCGGCCCCATTCACCGGCGCCGTAGCTGCGCCGACTTCGTTTCGTGCGTGCCATCATTCGATTCCTCCGATGATGGACTGCACGATCTGCGCGCCCGAAACTTCGCGCGGGCGGGGTGTTTCCGCCAGTCGCGGCGGCGGTGCGTGTGCCTCTCGCGGGATGAAGGCGGGCGTGCCCGGCCTCATCGGCCGGACACCCTTCCCGGAGGGACTGCTGGCTGGGAGCGACCCCGCAGCGGCGGGGGGGATGGGGCTGTCCGGCTCCATCCACCCCGGCGCCAATCGAGGCATGCCGAGATGGGGGGTCGCTCCCAGCCACCTCCGAGGATCCCGAATCGGCACCCCCGCTCCGCTGTCCGTAGCGCAACCGAAAGCGCGCCAGCGACATGGACGGCCGGGGCCGTGTCCGGTCGAACGGCCATTTCGTGTCCGGCGACCCCCAAGGTGAACCGGACACGCAGGACTTGCCACCCCCGCCCGCGTCCGGCGCTCAAAACAGGTCCCCCCACAGCCGGCTCGAACGCCACACCGTGAAGCCGTCGATCATCGCCTCGGAGGGCGCGGTCGGAAGCGCGGCCCGGAGTTCGGCGAGCCGTGCCAGGCAGCCCCGGAAGCTGCCGTGCTCTTCGATCACGCTCTCGTCCCTGTCGCGGATGCCCTGTTCGATCCGTTCGATCTCACGGCGGATCTCACGACCGGTCACGGACGCCCGCGAGCGGCCGGTGGACCGGACCGGGGAGGTCCAGTTGCCGAGCACCTTCTCCGCCCGGTCGAACTCCCCGTCGCCCAGGACGACGGCGACGGCCTCGACCGGATGGCCCCGGTCCCTCAGCGCGCCCCATAGTTCCCGGTGCGCGCGGCCCCAGGCATGGAGACCCGAGGCGGTGTCATGGCCGGGATCGGCGTAGACGAACACCGCGCCTCCGGCATCGAGCGCGACGGGCAGCTTGAGGGGGAAGTAGCGGCGCGTATCGCCGCCGCCGCCCCGGTACACGCGCACGGGCAGCAGCGCGCGCTCGATGCCGAGCGCCTCGAACGCTCCGACCTTCTCGGGCTCGGTCGGGAGCCACGCCTGGCCGGTGTGGCCAATCACGTAGTCGAGCGAGAGCAGGCGGCGGAGGAGCACCGGCACGGAGGCGATCCGGCGGTGGCGGATGTCCTCGGCCCCGAGCGCCCGGTAGACCGCCCGCGCGTAGATCCGACAAACTCTCCGGCCTGCAAGCCGGTCCCTCGCCGCCAGCCTCCGGTCCGACATGTCCCGGATGAACCGGCGGGCGCTGCGGCGGTGGATGCCGAGCCAGTCGGAGATCTGATCGCGGGTGAACACGCCGCTGTGCAGGCACACGAGCGCGATCCACTCGGCCTCGCGGCCCGTCCAGCCGAACGCTTCGAGCGCCTTCTCGCGGCCCTTCAGGTGCGCGATCACGGCGACGCCCCGGTCACGAGCGCCAGGTCGGCCTGGAGGTAGGTGATGAGGATGGCCATCGGGTTGTGGACGACCAGCTCGGGCGGGACGGAGTCCAGGAACTCGAACCGCAGCGTTCTCGTCAACGCTCTCATCGTCTCTCCCTCCGTCCTGGGGGTCGGCGGGCGAGGGCCGTTCCGCCGCCCCGGCTCTCCACGGCGCGCTCGCAGGTCCATGCGCCCACGTCCGATTCGATCCTGCCCACGGTGCGCCTGCCATGACGACCGGCGAGGGGAAGCGTCCCGCGACCCGCCACCTGTAGATCGTGCTGCGCGACAGGCACGTGCGGGCCAACCCGGTCCGCCCACCGCCCTCATGCCGAGGGTCGTGGGTTTCCTGCCCGTCCGGCCGAGGAACGCGCTCACCCGAGAGTTGAACTGCTGCTCCAGAGTCTCCACGGCCGTGTCGTTCCGGCGCCTTCATGGCCGGACGGTGAGGAGCCGTTCGCAAGCGCGTCAACCATTGGGAAATCTGCTAAGTGATGAGTTCGTGTCAGGTTGTGTCAGAACGCGCCGCGATCGGTGGAAGGCTTCGCCGCCGGCTCGGCGGACGCATTCTCCGTGGATCCGGGGGCGTCCGCGCAGGACCTGCGCCCACCATGGGCCGCTCAAAGTGCTGGAGCGGGCGCGGGCGCCGTCCTCCGACTCGTCGCTAGTGTTTCAGTCGAGAACCGGCGGGATGTCGGGCCGTCGTCGAGCCGGCACAGCCAAGTCGCAGATGGACGGAGGCGGATGGAATCAGACGGAAGGCGGAGTGAGGGCCGGACGAAGGATGCGAGCGAATCTGTACGGCTAGGGTGGAGAACGCCGGGTCCCAAGCAGGCCCGTGCGAACGCAGTCCGCCAGCCACGGCGTGAAGACGACCTCCGCGTTCCCGTCGGGACCGACTCCCGATGGGAACACGGAGGGAACCGGCGTCCGCTGACTCGGCCAGGCACGCAGGACGCGTTGCGCCGGTTTGGCTCCGTGTGTGGCGTGGCGCCGGATCGTGGTTATGGCCACTTGCTCCGCATTTCTCGGTGCGCCGTGGGAAGCGCAGAGTTGAGCAGGATCTCCGCCGTATCGCGGAGGCGAAGTCCGGTGAGGCCTTCATGGCGACACCGAGCGGAATCATCGACACGGCACTGACCGAAGACTACTGGACCATTCAACTCCCCAGCTCACTCGAAACACTGTTCGCGTACTCTGCCAGCCTCGTGCTCCTCAACGCTCGGCCTCTGTTCTCGCCGCTCCACCTGGGCGAGTTGCTCGACCCATCCACCCACGCTCCTCGATCAGCTGTCGAGCGCCATCATCTGTTCCCAAAGGCGTATCTGACGCGGATCGGTATCGACCGTACCGTTCAGCGGAACCAGATCGCCAACTCCGCCTTCGTCGAATGGCCTGACAACGCGAAGATCGGCGACTCGCCACCCAGCGAGTATTTCCCTGCACTCTTCGAGCAGCTTACGCCGCAGCAGCAGAAACAAGCTCGGTTCTGGCACGCTTTGCCCGACGGGTGGGAAGAGACGGAGTATCAGGACTTTCTCCAAAACGGCGGGTGCTCATCGCCGAGGTCGTTCGAGCAGCGTTCGCCAGGCTCCGCACGGGTCAGGTTCCAGAGGAGGAGGCAGTGCCTCCCTCGTTCGGCCTCCCCGAGTGGTCTGTCGAGGACTCTTGGACGAGATGGAGACCGAACGGGTCGAGTTCAAGTCCTCTGTGTACCTCAGCTACAGGCCGAACGTCCACGAGAGAGTAATCACAGAATCCGTGTTGAAGACCGTCGCGGGCTTCCTCAACTCCAATGGCGGCACCCTCACGATCGGTGTCGCGGATGACGGCGAAGTCCTTGGGACCCAGCCAGACCTGGACAAGAAAAACGTGGACGGGGACCGTTACGTAGGCGCGCTCACCACGACCATCGGGCGTTCGCTCGGACCGCTCGTTTCGACGATGGCGAGGATCCGACTGGAGGCTGTCAAAGGCATTCAGGTCGCCCTCGTACACGTCACTCCATCACCCGAACCGATCTACGCCACGGTGTCCAAGAGTGACAGGGTCTTCTTCGCCCGAGTGAACAACTCGACCCGGTCCCTCGAAGGACCCGATCTCGTCGGATATGTGAAGCAACGCTGGGCGTAGGAGCTCTGTTTCTCGTATGCCGGATCGTCCTGGGCCGAGGATCCAGCACTGGAGACCGTCGTGGCCGTGACGACGGCCTACTGGCACTGACTCCAAGTCGCGCACCCCCGTACACGTCATGTAGGTTGGGGCGGTTGAATCCGAGCCCGCCGACCCCAGACTGCTGCCAGTGCCCATGCTCGAGCACCTCGAACATCGCGACATTACGGTAGGAGACCGCCGGGCCAACCTCTATCTCGGGCGCGGACCGCTAGCGCTCGAAGTCGTCGTGGTCGCGTTGGACGGGCGGCCCCGGATCGCGGATCTCAGGGCGATGTTCCGGGCGCGGTCCGGACGCCGCGCCGCGCCGGTGCTGATCGTGGCACCATGGGGCGCGGGGCGAGCGGCAGTGTGCGGCCCGACCGAGCACAACCCGGTCGAGCATCAGGACCTGCCGGCCGAGCAGGTCGAAGGCGTGTGCGGCATGGCATTGGAGGAGGATGGACGGCACGCCGCGATCCGGCTCCTCCATCGGCTGCTTCCCGCATTGGACGCGCCGATCCCGGGCCTGCGCAACGGTGGCCTCTTCGCGATGCAGGAACTTGAGCGGGGGGTTCCGGCGCGCGGCGACTGGGCGGTCGCGGTCGAGGAGGCGCGCGGCGTGCGGGCGCTCCGGGGACGCGCGCTGATCGAGGGTCTCGGGTTCGCCACCGAGGAGCTTCCCGGACCGGCGATGCTGCTGCTGGCTAGAGACCGCAAGACCGCGGTGGCCGTCCTTCTCGACCGGCCCGAGGAGATCGACTCCGCGAGCCCCAGGTTCGACGGCGTGTCGCCGGTGTCCTACGCCTTGGCCCAAGCCGACCGGGAGAACCTGGACTGGGTGGTGGCTGTGGCGCGCGGCACGCTCCGCCTCTATCCGGCCAAGCCGGGCGTCGGCACGGGCCGACGCGGACGGTCCGAGACGTTCGTCGAGATCGACCTCGACCTCCTTTCGGGCGATGACGCCGGTTACCTCTGGCTGCTGCTGTCCGCGCCCGCGCTGTCGGAGGGCGGGAGCGTCGGAGACATCCTCCGCACGAGCGAGGACTACGCCGCAGATCTCGGCGGTCGTCTTCGCGAGCGGGTCTACCGCGAAGTGATGCCGTCGCTTGCCCGCGCCGTCGTGGCGGCGATGTATCCAGAGAGTCCGACTGCGGACGATCTCCAACAGGCCTACCAAGCAGCGCTTCGCATCCTCTACAGGCTTCTGTTCGTCGCCTATGCGGAGGACCGTGGCTTGCTGCCCCTGCACGCCTCGCGGAGCTACCGCGAGCACTCACTCAAGCGCATCGCCCAGCGCCTTGGCGAGGCCCGGCGCAAGGATATCGAGTTCGGCGAACAGCCTTTCTTCTGGGCGGAGGTCACGCAGATTTGGACGGCCGTGAGCCTCGGGAACCCGGAGTGGGAAGTGCCGGCGTACAACGGCACGCTCTTCGCCTCCCAAGCGTCGGTCTCGAAGCTTGGAGCACGGATCGCAGCTCTCTCGCTCCCTGACCGAGAGTTCGCGCGGGCGCTCGCCGCGTTGCTCCTCGACCGGACAGCGGAGGAAACGGAAGGCCCGGTGGACTTCCGGTCGCTCGGCATCCGCGAGTTCGGAACGATCTATGAGGGTCTGCTGGAGAGCGAGCTTTCACTCGCCGAGACCGACCTGACGGTGGACGCCAAGACGGAGACCTACCTCCCGGCCCGATACGGTGACACGGTCATGGTGCGTGCGGGCGAAGTATATCTCCACAACCAGTCGGGAGCGCGGAAGTCCAGCGGGTCCTACTACACCCCGGCCTTCGCCGTGGAACACCTCCTCGACCGCGCGCTCGAACCGGCGCTCGACGAGCACATCGAGCGGCTCGATGGAATGCCAGACCGAGAGGCGGGGCGGCGGTTCTTTGAGTTCCGCGTCGCCGACATCGCGATGGGCTCCGGCCACTTCCTGGTCGGCGCGGTGGACCGGATCGAGCGGCGGCTCGCCAACTACCTGGCCGGACGTGCGCTGCCGGATGTGCGCGAGGAGTTCGCGCGGCTCCGCCGCACGGCGGCCGAGGAACTTGGGCCGGACTGGTCCGGGGACCCCATCGAGGACATCCAACTGCTTCGCAGGCAGGTGGCCCGGCGCTGCATCTTCGGGGTGGACATGAACCCGATGGCCGTCGAACTGGCGCGACTGTCTCTCTGGATCCACACCTTCGTGCCGGGGCTTCCGCTCTCGCTGCTCGACCACAACCTGATTCAAGGGAACTCGCTCGTGGGAATCACGTCCTTCGAGGAGGCGTCCGAACTGTTCCAAGCCGAGAGCGGCAACCTCTTCTCGCTGGTGGCGAGTGAGCGCCTCGGAGCCATTCAGGAGCCACTTGGGAAGCTCGCCCGGCTCACGGACGCGAACGACGCCGAGATCCGGGAAGCGCGGGAACTCTATGCTCGAATGCGGCGGGCTATACAATCGGAGCAGGAACTCTTCACGCTCCTGACGGCTTCGCGGACGAACAGTAGCATCCGGGAAGCAATCGCTGAGGGACGGGTGGCCACGGCTTTGGACGACCCGGGCGACATCTTCCGAGCCCAGTTGATGGACATGGGACACGAGGAACTCAAGGGACTGGACGTACTGCACTTCGCGCTCGCTTTCCCACACGTATTCCTTGGCCGACGCAACGGGTTCGACGTGATCCTCGGCAATCCGCCTTGGGAAAAACCCCGCGTCGAAGAGGACGCTTTCTGGGCGCGACACTTCCCGGGGTTACGGTCGCGGCCGCAGAGGGTGCAGGAGACGCTGAAGGTTCAGTATCGGGCCCAGCGCCCGGATCTGGCGGACCGGCTCGAAGCGGAAAAGGACGGCGCAGCTTCAATGCGCCACCTTCTCACGGCTGGAGGGTTCCCGGGGATGGGTACGGGCGACCCCGATCTCTACAAGGCATTCGTCTGGAGGTTCTGGGACCTTGTGTCGCCGGACGGCGGGCGGATCGGCGTCGTGCTGCCCCGCTCGGCGCTGGCGGCGAAGGGATCCACGGCATTCCGCAAGGAGTTGCTGGCGAGCGCCGAGGTGCTGGATCTGACCATGTTGGTGAACAACCGCGAGTGGGTGTTCCCGAACGTCCATCCGCAATACACCATCGGCCTGACCGCCATTACGCGCGCGAAGGACAGCCGCGAGTCCAAGCTTCGGCTGAGCGGGCCGTATGCGAACCTCAAGCGGTTTCGGGCCGGTGTCCGGCGTGCTCCGGTGACGTTCCGCGCTCGCGAGGTCGAGGCGTGGAACGACACGGCGTCCCTCCCGCTTCTGCCGTCGGACGAATCGGTGGAGGTGTTCGCGCAGTTGCGCAAGAGCCCGCGTCTGGACCTCAACGATGGGGTGGGTTGGCGGGCGCGGCCACATAGGGAACTGGATGCCACGAACGACAAGCATGTGATGGACGTCGAGTCGAACGAGTGTCCCGAGGGATTCTGGCCGGTCTACAAGGGGGCGTCGTTCGACCTGTGGACAGCCGACACGGGGACGTACTACGCGTGGGCAGATCCCGCTCGGATGCTCGGCCACCTTCAAAGCAAGCGGATGCGGGCGAACAAGCGCTCCGCGTTCGCGGAGTTCGATCGGGCTTGGAGAAGCGACACTGAGACGCTGCCTTGCTTGCGCGCACGGATCGCTTTCCGGCGTATTGCACGAGCGACCGATAGGCGGACCGTTCGCACTTCCCTTGTTCCCCCCAACACATGTCTCACGGATGTCGCACCGTACTTCCTCTGGCCACGAGGAGACGAGAAGGACGAGGCGTACCTACTTGGCGTCATGACATCGATTCCACTCGATTGGTATGCCCGACGTTTCGTGGAAACGCACGTTGACTATCACGTGCTGAATCCATTGCCGGTCCCCCGACCAAGCCCCCAAGATCGGCGCCGGAATCGTGTCATCGCGCTCGCGGGGAGGCTCGCGGCACTCGACGAGCGGTTCGCCGACTGGGCCGGGCGGATCGGCGTCGAGTACGGCCCCCTCAAGGCGGAAGACAAGGAAGACCTTGTTCGCGAGCTCGACGCCGTGGTGGCCCACATCTACGGCCTCACCGAACCGCAACTCGTCCACATCTTCGAGACGTTCCACGAGGGTTGGGACCACGAGGAGCGACTGAGGGCCACGCTGCACCACTTCCGAGCGTGGCAGAGTGACCAATGAGCCACCCGGAGTTCGTCGACAACCTCGACGGCAATACCCTGGAGCGGGCGCTCCGGCAGCGCCTCGAACACCTGCTCGGCAGTCTGCGCGAGCCGCCTTCGGCGTCCATCGCGACGGGATACTTCAATCCGGGGGGATTCGGTCGGCTGGCCGACGTGCTCCGTCGCGCCGCGGGCGTGCGCCTCCTGCTCGGTGCCGAGCCGCTGCCTGCCGCCCGGCTGCCGGAGCGCCGCCTCGGCGATCCGCGCGGCGAGCGATACGAGAAGAGGCTGGCGGACGAAGAACTCGACGGCGCGGAGCGCAAACTCAGGCGGGACCGCGACCGGCTCCCGTTCTCCGAGCCGAGCCGGGCCTCGGTGCGGGAACTCCTAGATTTCCTCGACTCGGGCAAGATCGAGGTGCGCCGCTACGAGCACCGCTTCCTGCATGGCAAGGCATTCCTGTTCTCCGGCAAGCACGGCGTCCTCGCCGGATCGTCGAACTTCACGCTTGCCGGGCTCACGTCGAACCTCGAACTCAACCTCGGCCAGTACCAGCCCGGCGTCGTCGAAAGGGTAGAGGAGTGGTTCGACCGTCTTTGGAACGACGCCCGTCCCTACGATCTCGCCGCCATCTACAGGGAACAGTTCGCCGAACACCCTCCCTACCTGATCTACCTGCGCGCCCTGTGGGAGCGCTACGGCGGTGAACTCGAAGAGGAGGCGGGGGACTCGGGCCGGATCCGGCTCACGCGCTTCCAGACCGACGGTGTGTTCCGGGCCAAGCGGATCCTCGACCAGTACAATGGCGTTCTGGTCGCCGACAGCGTAGGACTCGGGAAGAGCTTCATCGCGGCCGAGATCTTCACGGAAGTCATCGAGCGCAACCGCCAAAGGGCGCTCCTGATCGCACCGGCCCAGCTCCGGGACGGGATGTGGAGGCAATTCAGAAGGCGCTACCAGGTCGGCATCGAAGTGGTGTCGTTCGAGCAGCTGGCGGGCGACCGGCAACTGGGCCAAGGGGATGGGAGCGCCTTGGGCTCCGGCATCGGCGAGTACTCGCTCGTCGTGATCGACGAGGCGCACGCCTTTCGCAACCCGGACACGAAGCGTGCGCGCGCGCTCCGGCAACTTCTGCGCGGAGACCCGCCCCGGAAAGTGGTCCTTCTGACCGCAACGCCGGTGAACAACTCGCTCTGGGATCTTTACGACCTCCTCACCTACTTCGTCGGCCATGACGCGGTGTTCGCCGACCGAGGCATCCGCTCGCTCAAGGAACGGTTCCGGCAGGCCGACAAGGAGGACCCGTTCACGCTCAACCCGGACACCCTGTTCGACATCCTCGACGCGACCACGGTGCGGCGAACGCGGCACTTCGTTCAGCGCTTCTACCCGAACGACAACTTCCGACTCAAGGACGGGACCGAGGTCACGATCCGGTTCCCGGACCCGGTGGTCGGCTCGCGAAGCTACGATCTGGACGAGGTGCTGCCCGGCTTCTTTGACGAGTTCGCGGAGGTTCTGGACTCAGGGGAGGGCGAGCCGAGACTCACGATGGCCAGATACTGGCCGACCCGCTACCGCCGGAAGGGGGCCCCGGACGCCCGCGAGACCGCGCTGGTGGGGCTCATCCGCTCCGGTCTGCTCAAGCGGTTCGAGTCGTCGGCGCGGGCGTTCGTCCAGACCGTGAGCAGGATGGTCGCCGCACACGACCATTTCGTGCGCGGGGTCGAGGCCGGGGTGATCCCGTCCTCCGATTCGCTGGCGGCCCTTCGCGAGACCGATTCCGACGAGGCGTGGGAGGAGCTTCTCCGGGAGGGTGAGCCGGTCGCGGACGACCTCGACACCGCAAGGCTCATTGAAGACGTGAGATCGGACAGGGCGCTTCTCGAACGCCTCCGGGTTCGGGCATCCGCGATAAAGGCGGAGAACGACCCCAAGCTCAAGCTCCTCGCCGGCGAACTCGCCCGTATCGCGGGAGAAGCCGAGCGGAAGGGCATCTCGGAGCGCGACATCCGCAACCGCCGCAAGGTGCTCGTGTTCTCCTACTTCGGCGACACCGTCGAGTGGATCGCGGAGCGCTTGCGGGAGGTGGTGGCAACGGATCGGCGGCTCGCCCGCTACCGTGGCCGCATCGCCGTCGTCAGGGGAACCGACTCGTTCAACGGGACCAGCCGCAGCGACGCGGTGTTCGGCTTCGCGCCCGAGTCCACGGAGGCCCCACCGTCGCGTTCCGAGGACAGGTACGACATCCTCGTGACGACCGATGTGCTGGCCGAAGGGATGAACCTCCAGCAATGCGGACGGATCATCAACTACGACCTGCCCTGGAACCCGATGCGGCTCGTGCAGCGGCACGGGCGCATAGACCGCATCGGGAGTCCCCACGAGCAAGTGTTCCTCACCTGCGTGTTTCCCGACCGCCAACTCGAAGCCCTTCTGGCCCTCGAAGAGCGGATCCGCCGGAAGCTGGCCCAAGCCGCTGCCTCCATCGGAGTCGAACAGCCCCCGATACCCGGCATGGAGCAGACGCAACAGGTCTTCGCGGACGACCGGAAGCAGATCGAGGCGCTCCGAAGAGGCGACTCGTCGCTCTTCAAGCGTGGAGGCGAGGGTGTGCACGCGCACAGCGGCGAGGAGTACCGGCAGGAGCTACGAAAGGGGATCGAGCGCTGGGGGGACCGGATCCGAGACTTGGCGTGGGGAGTCGGCTCGGGATTCGTGGGCGGAGTCCGCACGGGCCACGTCTTTTGCGCCCGCGTCTTCGACCGCGTGTTTATGCGGTTTGTGCCCTTGGAGGCAGACGCGGAGATCGAGCGCGACACCCTGACCTGCCTCGGAATCCTATCATGCACGGAGCACACGGAGCGCGCGCTGCCGGAGGGGTTCGTGGAAGGAGCTTTCGGTGCTTGGGAGCGCGCCCGCGGCGACATCTACGAGGAATGGATGCGGGCCACCGATCCGGCCACGCTCCAGCCCAGCATCCGTCCGCTCTTCCGGGCCGCTGCCGACCATGTCCGCATGCACCCGGCCTCCGGGTTTTCCATCGAGGATCGAGACCGGGTTGCGGACGCCCTCGAAGCGCCGTGGGGCATCCGTCAGGAACGGCGGCTCCGGGAGGTGTTCGCGCCCGACCGGGTCGCCCCCGGAGAGTTGACGCACAGAATCGCCGATGTCGTGAACGAACTCGGGCTACAACCGTGGAAGCCGCCCGAGCCGCTCGATCCCATCGAAGAGGAGGAAGTGAATCTGGTCGTCTGGATGGGGGTTCTCGAAGCGGTCCATTGACTGAGATGCAGCGAAGCTCTCATCTTGGCGCTGCCCGACTCTCATGTCTGCTTCCACTTCCAGCCACTTGCCGAAACCCAGAGACTTCATGCCTAGTGTCGCGAGCCTGCCGATCAAGCAGCTACAGCTAGATCTCAGAAACTTCCGAACGGTCCCGCAATCAAACGAAGAGGAAGCGGTGGACGCGATGGTGTCCATCCGACCCGACTGGTTTTGGGCGCTAACGGAGAGCCTCTTGGACAGCGAGTACCTCCCGATAGAGAACATTCTCGTGCTCGAGGGCGTGGGTTCCGGCGGGAAACCGACCTTCACGGTCAAGGAAGGAAACCGTCGCGTGGCGGCCCTGAAGATCGCACACGGACTCTTGAATCGTTCACACCTCGAAGTTCCCGCAAACATCGAGAGCAAGCTGGCCGTTGTACCGAGTGGTTGGCGGGCTGCGACTGACGAGGTTCCCTGCATCATCTACCCAGCGTCGGAAAGCGACACCGTGGACCGTATCGTCACGCTCGCCCACGGCAAAGGGCAGAAAGCGGGGCGCAACAACTGGACCGCAGTCGCACGTGCAAGACACAGTCGCGACAAGAGCGGCGCCAACGAACCGGCGCTCGATCTCCTCGAAGCCTACCTGGCGGATGGCAAGAACCGCACACCCCAACAGGCCCAGGAGTGGGCGGGTGACTATCCGCTAACGGTGCTCGCGGAGGCAATGAAGAGGATCGCTGGGCGCCTTGGGGCGGACTCCGCACGGGACCTCGCAAACCGGTACCCATCGATCTCCCATCGAGACGCCGTTGAAGCCATCGCAAAAGACATCGGCCTCAAGCTCCTGACGTTCACGGAAATCCGAAAGTCGGACGAGGATTTCGCAGCACGCTACGGGATTCCGCCCCTCTCTGGAGATCCGAAGAGAAAATCCGGAAAGAAGGGAAGGGCTGGCAAGACCGGGACCAAAGCTGGTGCGAAGACGAAGGGTGGGAAAGCACCGGCCGCAAGTTTGCGAGACCCAAGAGCCGTCAAGGCTACCATCAAGAGCTTCACGCCTCGGGGGCCGGATCGTGAGAAGGTGGTTCTCCTGCGAGACGAGATACGTGCGTTGAACCTCAGGAACAACCCCCTAGCTTTCTGTTTCCTGGTCCGTAGCATGTTCGAGATTTCCGCGAAGGCGTACTGCGGGCAACACGGGGCTACGGGCGGGCCTTCCACTAAGAAGAATGGCAGGGATCGACCTCTAGTGGACGTCCTCCGGGACATCACAAAGCACTTGACGAAGAACAAGACCGACAAGGAACGCACCAAGCAGCTACACGGAGCGCTG
Organism: Longimicrobiales bacterium; assembly: GCA_965202805.1. Classification (GTDB taxonomy): domain Bacteria; phylum Gemmatimonadota; class Gemmatimonadetes; order Longimicrobiales; family Gaopeijiaceae; genus BD2-11. The sequence continues at coordinate 3,201,949 of OZ241869.1, read as the reverse complement.
ACCGAGTTGGCGCGGTCGGAAGGTCTGTTGTCGGTGACCTCCATGAACCAGCTGGTTCACAACCCGAAATTCTCGGTGACCACGGGGGATGTCTGTCAGTTGTTCGGAAACATATTCCCACTCTTGGAGGCAATGAATGAATGAGCTTGGCCTCCCCCGGCGGAATGCGCTGGGGTCAGGATGGTGAGGGGATCTGATCGCACGTTTCGTCACACCCCTCCGGTACGCCCGGAGACGAGATCAACGGGGATGCATGGCCGACGTAAAACGAACGTCTCTTGCCCGTTCTACAAACCCGCGTCGCGGCGGATCACGGTCAAGGCCATCAACCACCTTGGCGACGAGGCCATGAGAGCGTTCGGGTTGCTGTAGGCGCTCTACACCCAGAGCCGCGCGTACGGTTGGATACTCGACCACCATTCGACCGGTGTGACGATTCGCAGTGGCAACGCGCTCAGATGATCTCGATGCCTCAGAATCGTTGCCCAGTCCCGCGTGCAGAACACGTCACACCGGTACACTACGGCGTCACAAACGAGTACTCGGTCTGCCATGTCGGACAGGACATCAAGGATTCCCGACCCGAGCAGACGAACACGGGTGTCCTCTGCTTCCACGAAGCTTGGAAGGTCGTCGTTCTCGTGGATGATGCCCAACCAATACAGCCATAGGTCTTCGAACCAAGAGTCCAGCCGATGGCGTCTCCCCCCATCGCGCGTCGCTGCGATCTCTTGGTACGTATGGGGAGAAATCGCGAACTGCCACATTGCCCGCTTGCCAGCGAGCATCATGTCGGCCATGGCCTCGATGTCTCGAGCTACGCGCTGGTTGGCGTCAGCTGGTATCGAGCCGCCGTCGTAGATCTGCTCGCCGTGGTCGAGCATGAAGTTGACCACACATGTGTCCAAGAAGACTCGTCTTGGCACGCTTTGGAGAGGCGTCATGTCTGGCTGCACGGCTGCTGCGTCCTTGCGGCGCCGGGGCGACTCGGGATCGCGACGGTCGGCGCGAGAAGGAGTAGATCGAGTTGGCATTTCCGATTCTGACGAGAGCGACTGGTGATCGGGGCAGGCGACCGGGGCACTCGAAGCATATCCGTCATCCTGCGAGAGCGGAAAGCCACATCGGAGCATAAGGCGGAGGGAACCGGTGTCCGCCGAAGCGGCCGCGGGCGCGGGCGTCCCTTGCATCGGTTCGGCTCCATGCGTGGCGTCGCACCGGATCGTGGTCACGACACCTCCGCGCCTTCCTGATAGGCGTCGCCCGGCGTTCGCCCGCCGAGGGACGATTGCGGGCACACCTCGTTGTAGAAATCGATCCACGAGCCGATGATCCGTTCCGCGTCCAGCCCATTGCGGAGTTCGTGAAGATACACGGCCTCGTACTTCAGCGACCGCCACAGCCGCTCGATGAAGATGTTGTCGTGAAAGCGGCCCCGGCCGTCCATCGAGAACGCCACGCCCGCACCCAGCACCCGGTCCGCGAAGGCCCCGCTGGTGAACTGGGCGCCTTGATCCGTGTTCGGGATCTCCGCCAGCCCAGCGCGTCGTCCAGGGTCTCGCTCGAGCCGCGCCGAAAAACCCGCTCGACCGTCAACTCCCCGATCTTGGCGTGCAACTCCCGGATCTTCGCCTCATGCTCCCCTGGCCGCCTTGCGGCCCGCACCCCCCGAGAACACCTCCGGAAGCCCTCCAGCAGCAGCCGCTTCCAAGTGCTCACCTGGTTCGGATGAAGCTCATGCCGTCTGGCGATCGCCTGCACGCTGTCCCTCTCGCGCAACGCCTCCAGCGCTACCCGTGCCTTGAACCGGGGCGTGAATCGTCGTCTCTTCCTGGCCATCTCGGTGCCTCCCGTTCCGCTCTGGAATCCACCTTAACGACCTGTCCAAGAAACCGGGACCACCTCGCACCATCGGACTGGTCCCCGGAGGGATCGAGGAAAGCTCGGCTGCGAGACGCGGTTCCACTGAGGGAAGTGGCGGGTCGGATCCACGGTTGGGGTAGCCACGAGTCCTCTGAACACGCAAACTGAAGGGCGGTGCTGCGGATACCAGCGTCGGCTTTCCGGTACCGCTCCGGTTCACGGCTCCTCTCCAGAAAGGATGATTCGCCTTGGCGGTCGTTGGTTACGCCCCAGCCGAGCTGTACCTCGATCCCGCGAACCCGCGGCTTGCGGACGAAGGACTCTCTGTCGAAAAGCAGGACGATATCCTGCTCTGGCTCTGGCGAAACAAGTCGGTGAACGAGCTGGTCGACTCCATTCTGGCGAACGGTTTCTGGCAGCATGAGGAGCTCTTCGCGACCGAGGAGGACGGTCGTCTCGTCGTAGTCGAGGGCAACCGACGGCTCGCGGCCGTCAAGATCCTCTCGGATGCTCATCTACGGGAGCGGCTCAGTATCGCGCTCAAGGAACATCCATCAGAGGCGGTGCTGGAATCAATCCGAGAGCTCCCGGTGATTCACGCGACAAGAGAGGAGCTTTGGGGTTTCGTTGGCTTCAAGCACGTCAACGGCCCGCAGGCTTGGGATTCCATCGCCAAGGCGGATTACGTGTTTGGCGTCCGGCGGGACTTCGGCGTGAGTCTCGCTGAGATCGCGTCGGGGATCGGAGACCGCCACGAGACGGTGGCGCGCCTGTACCGAGGATATGTGGTCCTCCGGCAGGCACAGGAGCAGCTCGATTTCGATACGACCGACGCCCAGCACAAACGATTCCCTTTTTCCCACCTGTGGACCGCGCTCGGCTATGTGTCCATCAGGAAGTACCTAGGAGTCGACCCCGACGCGCTGGAGAACGAAAACCCGGTTCCCCCAAGCCACCTGCGGCAATTGGGATACCTCATGCGATGGCTCTTCGGGAGCCAGTCAGAGAACATCGACGCGACGGTTCGCCGCCAGAACCCGGACCTTCGTCGCCTTGCGCGGACTCTTGAGGTGCAGAAGGGCATAGACTTGCTGGAGAGCGGAAGCTCGCTTTCGGTGGCGCTCGACGCTTCACTCGGCGACGCCCACCTTTTCCGGGCTGCACTCACCAAGGCCGAGGCCAGCGCGAGGGAGGCCATGCTCTTTGTCTCGACTGGGTTCAAAGGCGAGGAAGAATTGGTGGAAACGGTGAATAGCCTCCTTCGGCAGGCCGAGTCACTCAAGACTCTCATGACGCGCGACGAGCCTTGACCGCGGACACGAGCCTGGCGGTCGAGGACGCTGCCGATCGCCTGGAGTGGACCTGCTTGGCGGACTCCTCAGGCTACCTCGCTTGGGCCGACGTGATCGGACAACTCCGGCGTACGGTCTCCGAGGAGGAAGCGACCGCGACCTACTCGGAGCGCGGGAGGGAACCGCCCGAGGCAGGATGGCGAGACATTGAGCCATTCGAGACGCTACTGGACGAGTGGATCCAAGCCCTTGGCGACAGGGCTCAAGCGTGCGGACCGGGTGACGCCTACCCGTTTGATATCAGCCAACATGGGCTTCAGCTTCGTGGCCACCCTTCGCCCTACCTGTTTCAGTTGCTCGTGTCTCTTGGCTTCACGGATGACCACCAAGATGGAACCACGGTCTACAAGCTTTTCGAGGAGTTGAGCGCCACGGCTGCCGGTCGATACCTCGGTGACAGTAGGACGGCAGTGGTGTTCGGAGCGCCGCGGCGTGACCTTCCGGCAGGCTTCCGTGACGCGGTCGCCCACTTGGCCAATCTCTTGCGGGAGGGGAAGGCATGCGCGGATCGCGAGAACCTGAGCCAGAGCAAGGACGATGGCCTCGATGTCGTGGCGTGGAAGGAATTCCCAGACCGGAGAGCCTCGAAACTGATACTGTTTGGCCAGTGCGCGGTCGGCCAGCATTGGAAGACGAAGACACACGAACTTCAACCCGGACGCTGGTGCAAGCGGAACTTCGCCGGACCGGTCGCCGTGGACCCGATTCCCGCGTTCTTCGTCCCAAGGGCCTTGTCGGAACCGGACGCGAGCGACGCGGGGACCGATCAGATCCTGCTCGACCGATGCCGTATCTCAGCGCTATGTTCGGATGCCATGGACAGTCAACTTGACGAGCGGCTCCGAGAGTGGATCGGGGTCTCACTGCAAGCCAGGCACGCCCTTGACGCCGACTAGAATCCGTTGGGGAGGGCTCCGGGCGGCTGGTTTCAGGTCGGCAAACCGGCGACCACGCGCCGACGATGGCTCCTTGGTAGGATTGGCGCGATATGGGGACCGCTAGCCCTCTACGGTATCCGGGAGGGAAGTCCACGATGGCGGGGCTCCTGAACCGCGTACGCGTCGCCAATCGACTTCGAGATCGGGATTTCGCCGAACCGTATGCGGGTGGCGCTGGTGCGGCGTTGACGCTGTTGTTTCGTCGGGAGGCACCGGCAGTCCACATCAACGATGTCGATGAAGCTGTTTCGGATATCTGGTGGGCGGTCCTGGAGCGGATCGACCAGTTCTCGGAGATGATCCATACCGCGCCGCTCACGATAGACGAATGGCTCCGCCAGCGGGCGATCTACCGTGATCCTAGCTCGGCCTCACGGCTGGAACGGGCGTTCGCAGCGTTCTACCTGAACCGCTGTAATCGCTCTGGGATTATCCGCAACGGGGGTCCAATCGGCGGAATCGGGCAAACCGGGAAGTGGCGCCTTGACGCTCGTTTCAACCGGCAGGGTCTAGTGGAGCGCTGTCAACGAGTCGCTCGGCAGGCGTCGAGGATCCACATCTCCGCGCTGGACGGGATCGATTTCGTTCGGAGTCTTGCGGACGCTGGCACGTTCTTCTTCATCGATCCGCCGTACTTCGGGAAAGGACCTACGCTGTACCTGAATGCCCTTGATGCCCCGTATCATGCGCGGCTCGCTCAGGTTCTGCGGACGATGGACGACAGACCGTGGGTCCTGACCTACGACGACTGCGCGGAAGTGCGAGCGCTCTACGAGGAGTGGGCGACGGTCAGGTCCTATTCTCTCCGTTACTCGGCGTCCAGCCGCAGGCGAGGAGGCGAACTCCTGATTGCCCCTCGTTGGATGATCCTCCCCACGGACACCGGATCGGCGTCGATTCGCTGGCACTAATCCTAGCTGTGCGTGCACACGTTCCTTCGGATGGGCATCCTTGTCGGACTTGTCCGCCTGTTTGGGCTACCGCTTGAGAGGGCTCTTCTACCAGTTTCGTGGCGTTCGCTTTCCCGCCATTCGACCCGATTTCCCCGCTATTTCGGCCCAGTGGGATTGGACACGGCCTATCGGCAAGGACGGCAGATCGTGCAGTCCCAGTTCAACTTGGACGATTCCTTGCCTTGATTTCCGCCCCCCTTGACCCTGACGTAACGTCAGGGTTTAACTTCCGTCCATGAACACCGAAAAACCACTGGCGGTGCACGATCCCTCCGGTGAAGAGCTACACACCGTCGGCGAGGTCGCAACCCTGGCCAAGGTCACGGTGCGCACCCTCCACCACTATGACCGGATCGGACTCCTGGTCCCGTCCCGGCGGGCGGGCAACGGCTACCGCCTCTACGGCTACGAGGATCTGGAGCGGCTCCGGCAGATCCTGCTGCTGCGCGAGCTGGGGTTCCGGCTGGATGCCATCGCGGAGATGGTGGATGCCGCTGCGTACGACCAGCGGCGCGCTCTCATCGCCCAGCGGGAGCTGTTGCGCGAACGGCAGGAGAGGACGAACAGGATCATCGCGGGCGTGGACCGCGCGCTCGCGGCGATGGAGGAGGAGAAGCCGATGGAGACGACGACGATGTTCGAGGGGCTGGAGGACTCCGACCACGAGCGCTACGAGGACGAGGCGCGCGAGCGCTGGGGTCGGACGGACGCCTACACGGAATCCATGCGGCGCACCCGGCGCTACAACGGGGACGACTGGACGCGCATCAAGGCCGAAGCCGAGGACGTGATGGCTCGCCTCGCCGCGCTGCTGGAGGGGGGCGCCCACGCTGCGAGCAGGGCCGCGAGAGAGCTCGCCGAGGAGCACCGCTGCCACATCGACCGCTGGTTCTACCCGTGCAGCCACGCGATGCACGCGGGCCTGGCCGACATGTACGTCGCGGATCCGCGCTTTACCGAGCACTTCGAGAAGCGTGGAGCCGGGTTGGCGGCGTTCTTCCGGGAGGCGATCCTGGCCAATGCGGCGCGACGGAGAAACGCTCCGTAGCGTTGCTGGACGAGAGGTAGTCGGGCGGCGGCCGAGGAGCCGCGGACAATCGCCGACCTGCGCTACACGTCCAGGTTCTTGACGTACCTGGCGTTCCTCTCGATGAACTCGCGGCGGGGCTGGACGTTTTCGCCCATGAGACGGTCGAAAAGTTCCGCAGCCGTGCTGGCGTTATCGATGTCCACGCGCAGGATGGTGCGTGCGTCGGGGTCCATTGTCGTACGCCACAGCTGCTCGGGGTTCATCTCGCCGAGCCCCTTGTAGCGCTGGATTCCGACGCCCTTGGCGGCTTCCCTGCCGTTGGAGAATCGCTGGATGTATTCCTCGCGCTGCTCCTCCGAATAGGCGTAGAACTCGCGCCTGCCCTTGGCGACCCGGTAGAGCGGCGGCTGGGCGATATAGACGTAGCCCTTGTCGATCAGCCCCTTCATCTGGCGGAAGAAGAAGGTCAGCAGAAGGGTGCGGATGTGCGCTCCGTCCACGTCCGCGTCGGTCATGATGATGATCTTGTGGTAGCGTGCCTTGTCGATACTGAAATCCTCGTGGATTCCGGCGCCGATGGCGGTGATGATGGCGCGGATCTCGTCGTTTGAGAGAATCTTGTCGATGCGCGCGCGCTCCACGTTGAGGATCTTGCCCTTGAGCGGCAGGATGGCCTGGTACTGGCGGTCCCTGCCCTGCTTGGCGGACCCGCCCGCGGAGTCTCCCTCCACGAGGTAGAGTTCGGTCATCGCGGGATCCGAGAGCGAGCAGTCGGCGAGCTTGCCGGGGAGGATGCCCCCTTCGAGCGCGTTCTTCCTGCGCGTCAGGTCGCGGGCCTTGCGGGCGGCCTGGCGGGCGCGCGCCGCCTGCAGCGACTTCTGGATGATGGCCTTGGCGGCCCTGGGATGCTCCTCCAGGAAGATCTGCAGGTGCTCGTTGACGGTGGCTTCGACGGCGCCGCGCACCTCCGAGTTGCCGAGCTTGGTCTTGGTCTGGCCTTCGAACTGGGGTTCGCGCACCTTGACGCTGAGAACGCAGGTGAGCCCTTCGCGGACATCGTCGCCCGAGAGGCTCTCGTCGGCCTTCTTGAAAAGCTTGTTGCGGCGGGCGTAGTCGTTGATGGTGCGGGTGAGCGCGGCCTTGAGGCCGGTGAGGTGGGTGCCGCCTTCGTGGGTGTTGATGTTGTTGACGAAGGTGTGCGTGTTCTCCGAGAACCCCGAGTCGTACTGGAGAGCCAGCTCGATCTCGGCCTCTTCGCGGCTGACCTCGAACGAGCAGACCTCCGGGTGCACCGGCTGGCGCGATCCGCGCAGGTAGGCCACGTACTCCACGAGGCCGCCGTCGTACTGGTAGACCTCCTCTTCGTACTGCTCGGGATCCGCCGCCTCGCCCTCCGCCGCTCGCTCGTCGCGCAGGCTGATGCGCAGCCCGCGGTTGAGGAAGGCCATCTCGCGCAGCCGGCCCGACAAGGTGTCGAGGTTGAAGCGGAGTTCGGTCAGGATCTCGGGATCGGGCTTGAAGGTGACGCGCGTGCCGCTTCCCTCCGCCGGTCCGACGACCTCGAGTTCCGTGAGCTTCTCTCCGCGGGCAAAGCTCTGGCGATAGCGCTTGCCGTCGCGCTTGACCTCGACGTCCAAGCGCTCGGAGAGGGCGTTGACGACGCTGACGCCGACGCCGTGGAGTCCGCCCGAGACCTTGTAGGTGTCCTTGTCGAACTTGCCACCCGCGTGAAGCGTGGTCATGGCCAGTTCGACACCGGGCATGCCTTCCACCGGGTGGATGTCGACCGGGATGCCGCGTCCGTCATCGATGACGGTCACCGAGTCGTCGGCGTGGATGCGGACGTCCACGCGCGTGCAGAACCCCGCCATCGCCTCGTCGATGGAGTTGTCCACGACTTCGTAGACGAGATGGTGAAGGCCCCGCGCCGAAGTCGATCCGATGTACATGCCGGGCCGCTTGCGCACGGCCGACAGCCCCTTCAATACCTGGATCTGCCTGGCTGTGTACTCGGTGTTGTTCGTCGCGTTTTCCTCGGTCATCCGGTGCCTTTCGGAGGGGGGAATCCGGGCCGCGGCGAACAGCCGCAAGAACAGCCGCAGGTGACGGCAGTTAAGACGTAATAATCTAGCATTTTTCGGCGTTTCCGGCCATGTCCGGAGAGGCCGTGAATGGTGGCTTTTGCAACCGTCCATCCCGGGCCGGAAACCGCCGGAATCGCGGGCCGCGCTGCTGCCGGAGACCCGGTGTCAGCGCCCTCCGGCCGATGGCCGCACGAGCACGGGATTGGCGAAGATCCACGGGCGCAGGTTCCACACCAGTCGGCCCAGGCGGGCCGAGTACCTGAACACCTCCACCCGGTAGGCTCCGGGTCCGTCGACCGCCCGAGACAGGCCGGGCCCCCGCCACCACCCCACCTCCCGGCCGTCGCGCACGACCCGGTAGGCGACCCGGCCCGGTGCGGTCGCGAATCCGGCCTCCAGGCGGAGCCCCGCGGCCATGCGGGTGGCTCCGCCGGGAGGGACGTGGCCGGAAGCGGGGACGGGGGTTGCGGATTCGCCGGCGGCGGGGGTAGTGCCCGGCCCGGCGGGGGTGGCGCCCGGCCCGGCGGCGGAGACGGCGACGCCCGGCCCGGTGGCCCCGCGACCCGGGTCGGCCACCCCGACCCGGAACGCGCGCGCCCCTTCCGCATCGCCGAACGACACGAACACGTCGCCGCGCCCGATCGCCGCCCCCAGCGCGCGGGCGGCCTCGGCCGGGTCGGAGTCCGGCGGTGCGTCGAGCGCGACGTGGTTGATCATCGTGCGCAGCGAGGACGTGTACGAGGGGAAGAGCCTGCCCCCCGGCAGCCGGGCCTTGGGGTGCATGTCGAGCCCTCCGACCGCGGTGGGGCCGGGCCGTCCGACCATCGCGGGCCGGGAGCCCTCCAGGACGGTCCGACCACCCTGGCCGGCCGCGGCGGGCCGAATCCCGCCGGTCGACGCCGGCCGCTCGAGCGGGAGCGACCGCCCCGATCCGCCGCCAGCCCACAGGGAGTCGAAGGCGGCCACCCCGGGGGCGCGGAACCCGTCCCGGTAGAGCCGCAGCCAGCTGTGCTCGGCGCGGCCGGTCAGCTCCCCGCCCGCCAACGCCACCAGGTGGTAGAGGACGCTCGGGCTCGCCAGTCGGCGGCGGGCCACGTCCGCGAAGTCGAACACCTCCCAGGCGGCCATCCCGGGCGCGCCGGCGGGCCGCCACCTGTCGGAGGGACGGCCGCGCGGGTGCGCCACCACCGCGAAGGCCGAGTCGCGCTCCACCCGGGCGAGGAAGCTCTCCGCTCCGCCCGTCCACGACACCACCGCGGTATCCAGGCGGTCGACCAGCACCTTGCCGACCCCTTCCACGCGGATCTCCTGGCCGCGGACCAGCAGCACCCCCTCCACCCGCCGGGCGGTGCGTTCCCACTCGGCCGGGGGGGAGCTTGCGTCGCGATGGTCGGCGAGGAAGACGAAGTCCAGACCGGCCGCGCGCGCCGCTCGCGCCAATTCGGCTTCGGTCCCGATGGCGTCGTCGGAGCGGCGCGTGTGCACGTGGATCGCGCCGGCCACCCGGGTCGATGGGGCGGGGGGCGGGAGGGCGGAGGCCCCCCCCTCCTCCATCGCCACCCAGTCCAGGCGCGCGTCGACGTACACGACCGCGAAGTAGGCTCCCACCCCGACCAGAAGCCATCGCGCGGCGCGGCCGAAGAATCCGCGCTTCACCATCCACCCCCCTCTTCATCGCCGGCGGAGAGCACGAACATCACGCGCTTGATGCGAACGCTCCGGCCGGCGTTCAGCCGCGCCATGATCTGCCGTTTGCGCATGTTGAGCTCCATGGCCCACGCGGAGGAGGGCACCTCCACGATCAGGATCCCGTTCCTGACCGAGCGCGCCCGGGTCACGCGCGCCAAACCCGGGCCCACCAGCCGGGGCCAGTCCTCCACCAGCTTCTGATACTCCAACTGCCTGTCGAGACCCCGTCGCCGGAGCACGCGCCCGAGAACGTCTGCCACCTTCTCGGGACCCCGCGGCGTGGAACCGGTTGCCCCGGCCCGCCGGGCGCCCGGCCGTGACCGGCCCGGTACACCTTCCGGGGATCCCTCCGGTTCGCCGTCCGGACCGGCCGCACGTCTTCGGCGGGCCAGGATGCGCGCGATCTCCTCACGGGTCTCGCTCACGTGCTCACGACTCCGTTGTCGACGCGCCACCGCGGAATCGTCTCCCGGCGCACCTGCACATCCGTCTCCCGGGGCGCCGTGAGAATCACCTGATGGCGCAGGCTCCCCTCGATGAGTTCCAGGATGCGCCGGGATCGGCCCTCATCCAGCTCCGAGAACACGTCGTCCAGCAGCAGGATGGGGGTCTTCCCGCGCACCTCGCGCACCGTGGCGGCCTCGGTGAGACGAAGGGACAGGGCGCCGGTGCGCTGCTGCCCCCCGGAACCGAAGGTGCGCAGATCGAGGTCTCCCGAGTCCGCCTCGAGGCTGATCGCCATCTCGTCGCGGTGCGGGCCCACCACCGTGGTGGCCAGCCTCCGCTCCCTGCCGCGCGTGCGCGAGAGCGCGTGCGCGAACCGCTCGGGCAGATCCGCCTGCTCCGCGTCCGCCGCATCGCCCACCGATGGCCGGTACGACATGCGCGCGGGCCTGCCTCCCGAGATCTCGCGGTAGTAGGCCCGGAACCTCTTCGCGGAACCGGCGATCCAGCCGCGCCGCGCGCTCATCACCTTCGCGCCGAGCGAGGTGAGCGGGTCGTCCCAGGCGGCCACGGTCGCGCGGTCGCTTCGCGCCTTGAGCGCCGCGTTGCGCTGGGCGAGCACGAGCCGGTACTGCTGGAGCGCCCGCAGGTATCCCGGCGACGCCAGCGAGAGCACGATGTCGAGGAACCTGCGCCGTTCGGCGGGCCCTCCTGCGACCACCTTCACATCCGAGGGAGCGAACACGACCGCCGCCGTGCGCCCCAGGGCATCGCCCAGGCGGTCGGGCTCGTGTCCGTCGATGGTCACCTTCTTGCGCGGTCCGGCCCGCTGGAACGCCGCGGTCACCTCCACGGGTTCGTCCTCTCCGGCAAACCGGCCCGCCAGCCGGAAGACCGGCTGCCCGAAGGCCGTCAGCTGCTCGTCCCTCGCCGCGCGGAACGACCGGAAGGTCTCCAGATAGTAGATCGCCTCCAGCAGGTTCGTCTTGCCGTGTGCGTTGGGGCCCACGACGGCGACGCCCTCGGGAGGGAACTCGAGTTCCTGCACGCCGAGATTGCGGAAGTGATACAGCGTAAGACGGCTCAGACGCACCGGCGCTTCAACGTCCGTGGAAGTTCGCCCCTCGCCGCTCCAGAAACGCCCCCATCCCCTCGCGCATGTCCTCGGTGGCCGCCAGCACGCCGAAGAGCGATGACTCGAAGGCGTGCGCATCGGCCTCGGCGCTGTCGAGGGCGGAGTAGATGGACTCGAGGGCGAACCGGAGCGCGACCGGCGCGTTCTTCGTGATCCTGCGCATCAGCGCGACCGCCGCGTCGTGCAGCTCCGCTCTCTCCACAACGCGGGAAACCAGGCCGTAGCGCTCCGCCGTCGGCGCGTCGATCATGTCGCCCGTGAGCGTCATCTCCAGCGCGCGTCCCAGCCCGACGATGCGCGCCAGCCGAATCGTGCCGCCGTATCCCGGGAGGATGCCCAGCGTTACCTCCGGAAGCCCGAAGCGCGCGTTCGCGGAAGCGATGCGAAGGTGGCAGGCCATCGCCAGCTCGCATCCCCCGCCGAGAGCGAAGCCGCCCACCGCCGCCAGCACCGGCTTCGGGAATCGCTCGATGGCCGCCAGCACCTCCTGTCCCCGGCGGCTCACCTCCACGGCCGAAAGAGGCGTCATCTCCGCAAGCACGCCGATGTCCGCCCCCGCCACGAAGGCCTTCTCGCCCGCCCCGGTCAGGATGACGCCCCGTACGCCGTCGTCTTCGCCCAGCGACTCGAACGCGTCGCCGATCTCGGCCACGACCTGCTGATTGAGGGCGTTCAGCTTGCGCCGCCGGTCGATGGTCACGATCGCGATCTCCCGGTCCCGGTCGATACGCACATATTGCCGTTCCGGCATCGCAGAAATCCGCTGGCAGGAGGTGACGGAAGTGTCGGAGGAGGCTTGCCCCGAACCAGAATCGGTCCCGCGTCGGGCTCCACCGGGTCGGCACGAAACTAGGGCCCGAGCGCTTCCCGGCGCCAGCGGTCGGTCGTACGGTCCCCAATCTCCATCGGCATGGCCACCCCGGGCCGGTTAGATTACACTTCGCCTCTTGAACACCCACCCGCTCCAGGGAGGCTTGCCCATGAGCCGCTCGCTGAACAAGGTCACCCTCATCGGCAACGTCGGCTCGGATCCCGACATCCGCATGACGCCTTCCGGTACCAAGGTGGCGAAGTTCTCCGTCGCCACCAACGAGACCTTCAACGACCGCTCCGGGCGCCAGCAGGAACGCACCCAGTGGCACCGCCTTACCTTCTTCGGCCGGCTCTCCGACATCGTCGAACAGTGGGTCAAGAAGGGAGACCGCCTCTACGTCGAAGGCCGTCTCGAGTACTCCCAGACCCAGACTCCACAGGGTGAGACGCGCTACTGGACCGACATCATCGTGCGGGACATGATCATGCTGGGATCGGGAGGCCGAACCCCCGAGATGGGCGATGCGGGGGGCCGTCCGCAACGCCCGGCCGCGGATCCGGCCAGGCGGGGAGGCGCGATGCAGGAACCCGACGACGATCTGCCCTTCTAGCAGTCCGTGGTTGAATCCACGCGCGCCGGGAGCAGCGAGGGACGCCGGCGCCCGTCAGCCCGGAGGCTGTCTGCCCTCTTCGGACCGCCAGAGATCGAGCAGCACGGCGTCGAAGTGCTCCGGGTTGGTTCTGTATTGCTCGACCCAGTCCTCGAATGAGGGCAGCCCCTCCTCCGCGTAGATGCGGGTCGTAGCCAGACGAACCATTTCATCGTAGGAGGGCTCCCCGCTCTCCCGCGAATCGTGGGCCAGATCCTTGACGAAGACGAACATCTCGTCGGGTGACATGCGCTGAATGATGCGGAATACACGCGCGGAACAGTAGTCACGGTGCTTCGCGCGCAAGACAGCGAGCGGCTCGCGTCGTGAGGAGTGGGCCCCGGTGCCAGCCGGCCCATCGATACCAGCCACGTCTCCTCCTGTTGTCCCCGCATCCGGTGTGCGTCGGACTTCCGGCCCGACGAGGTCTGGAGCAGGAGACCTCTTTCAGGCGGGTCTATTGTATGAGAACCGGTTCCGCAATGCCATGCCGGATGCAAGCAAGGAGCATGCCGATGGCTGCGCAGGGCTCGGCAACGCCCCCGTGGCCAACATCCACAAGCGGAGAATGCGGGCGCGGGGCTGGAGTGTCGGGATACCTTGCGGAATGCGCGGATGACCTGCGTGAGGAGGGACGCGGCGGGCCTGGGCTCAGCGGGCGTCCCCGGTGCAGTGGGAGAGAGACTCCTCGTACTCCTTCAGGTGCTCGTAGATGCTGTGCCGGGTGAGTCCTCCGATGAGGACATGGCTGAGAAACTCCGGATTTGATTCCTGAACTGCTTCGGCTTTCCTGGCGACATCGCGCGGCAGGCGGATGTTGAGGTTGACGGATCGGGTTTCCCACATCTTGTCGGTTGGCTCCCAGGCTGATGTGAACGGAACTGGAATCGAGGCGCCGGCAACGCCTTCCCGCAGAACCCGCGAAGGAGCGGGATCCATTTCGGCGGGATCGTCCCGCAAGGCTTCGATCCTATAAGGTCCGGAGCGCGTGCGCAAGAGCTTCAAAACGAAATGAATGCCAGCGGTCCAAATATTATAACCCATGATATGACAACGAGTTACAAGATATGGACAAAAACCATAATTCACTTGTTCCCAAGAGCTGCAGGCACGTTCGGAGGTGATCGCAGTGCTTCGATAAGTTGGTGCCGGAGTTCGCCTTCCATCAAGTGGTTCGTGACGCTTCGAACATCGCTCCGATACAGATGTTTTACAAAAAACGGCCCTTCGCACTCATCGATGCCGGGGAGGAAGAAAATGTGAGTCCGAACGGTGCCGGCCCATGACCGGACCGGGTCAACCGCCCGTCCCCGGCCGCAGGCCAATCCGGGTGTGGGGATTCCGGGAAGACCGGGAATCGACTAGATTGCCTGCCCGGACACGAGGGCAATCGCCCCCCGGGGTTGAGCGGAACGGCGGTACAGGGAAAAGGAAGGCTCTGTTTGGAAGTCGTGATTCAGGAAGGCGAGAATCTGGAGCGGGCGCTCCGGCGCTTCAAGCGCAAGGTACAGCGGTCGGGGCTCTACTCGGAACTGCGCAAGCGCCGCTTCTACGAGAAGCCGAGCGCGCAACGCAAGCGGAAGAGGGAAGCCGCGATCCGCCGCGCGCGGCGGCGCCAGAGGCGAACCTCGTCTCGCCGCTGAAGGACGCACCAGCCGACGACGGCCCGCGCCCCCGGTGGGGCAGGGCTCCTGCAGTTTGAATCCCCGACGTGAAGCTACAGCGGTAGCGGACGCGGTGGCTTTGTGCTCCAGTCGTAGAATCCCTTCCCCGTCTTGCGCCCGAATCTGCCCAGCGCCACCAGGCGCTTGAGAAGCGGCGGGGGGGCGTATCTCGCCTCCCGATATTCCTCGAACATGATCTCCGCGATGCGGTACGTCGTGTCGACGCCCACGAAGTCGCACAGCAGGAACGGCCCCATCGGGTAGCCCGTGCCCAGCATCATTCCCTTGTCGATGTCCTCGACCGAGGCCACGCCCCGCTCCAGTTGCCGAATGGAGTCCAGCATGTAGGGCACGAGCAGCAGATTGACGACGAAGCCCGAGTTGTCCTTCGCCCTGATCGGCTCCTTGCCGAGGTCGCGCGCGAACCGGTAGGCGGCGTTGAAGACCTCCTCGTCCGTGGCGATGGTGCGGACCACCTCCACCAGCTTCATCACCGGCACCGGATTGAAGAAGTGGAGGCCGACCACCCGGTCGGGGCGGCTTGTCGCGGCGGCGATTTCGGTGATGGTGAGGGAACTGGTGTTGGACGCGAAGATGGCTTCGGGACCGGTGAGCTGGTCCAGAGCGCCCATCAACTCCGACTTGATCGCCAGGTCCTCCACGATCGCCTCGATCACAAGGTCCCTGTCGGCCATGTCCGTGAGCGATGTCGTAAAGGACAATCGGGCCCAGGCCTCGTCACGCGCCTCCGGGGACAGCTTTTCCTTGTCCACCGCGCGGCCCATCGACTTGACGATCCGGCTCCTGCCGGCTTCGAGCGCGTTCTCGTCGACCTCGCTCACGACGACGTCGAATCCGGCCCTGGCCGCAACCTCGGCGATGCCGCTGCCCATGAGGCCGCAACCGGCGACCCCTATCCGTTGGATGTTCACGTATTGCTCCTCAGGAGAAGGCTTCCACGACCACGGCCCCACCCTGGCCGCCGCCAATGCACGCGGAGCCCAGCCCGTAGCGCGCGCCGCGCCTCCGCAGCTCGTGAAGCAGGTGGATGGTGATGCGGGTCCCGGAGGCCGCCAGGGGGTGGGTGATGGCGATGGCGCCGCCGTTGACGTTGGTCCTGTCGGGATCGAGTCCCAGATCGCGCTCGACGGACGCGTATTGCGGTGCGAACGCCTCGTTGACCTCGACCAGCTCCATGTCGTCGAGCGCGAGGCCCGCCCGGTCGAGGGCGGCGCGGGCGGCCGGAGCGGGTCCGATGCCCATGATCCTCGGCTCCACGCCCACGAAAGCCCACGAAACCAGGCGCCCGATGGGAGAGAGCCCCTCGCCGGCCGCCCATGCCGCGTCGGCGATGACGGTGCTGGCCGACCCGTCGCCGATGCCGCTCGCGTTCCCGGCGGTGACGAACCCGCCCTTGCGGAAATACGGCCGCAGCCGGGCCAGCCCCTCCAGGGAGACATCCGGGCGGATGTGCTCGTCGGCCGCGAACTCCTTCTCGCCCTTGCGGGTGCGGAGAGTGATGGGGACGACCTCGTCGGCGAAGCGGCCTTCCTCCCAGGCGGCCCGGGCGCGCACATGGCTGCGATGCGCCACTTCGTCGGAGTACTCGCGGGTCACCCCGTACCGGTCTCCGAGCTCTTCCGCGGTCTGCGCCATGGTCAGGCCGCAGCTGGTGTCTTCGAGGGCGGTCCAGAGCGAATCCTCGAAGTAACGGCCGGGGTCCCCCAGGCGCAGGCTGCCCCAGCGCGCGCCGCGCACCACATGGGGCGCCTGGCTCATCGATTCGGTCCCGCCGCAGAGGACCGCCCGGGCGCCGCCCTGGAGGATCTCGTGGGCCCCGCTGGCGATCGCCTGGAAGCCCGAGCCGCACAGGCGGTTGACGGTCAGCGCGGGGACGCGGTCGGGCGTGCCCACCCCGAGCCCCACGTGGCGGGCGAGGTAGATGGCGTCGCCCGAGGTCTGGAGCGCATTCCCGTAGACGACATGGTCGAGCCGGTCGGGCGTGAGCCCGGCGGCCTCCACGGCCGCGCTGCCCGACGCGACGCCGAGTTCGGTGGCGGACAGATGCTTGAGTGATCCGCCGAACGCTCCGAACCCGGTCCGCTTTCCGGACAGGAAGACGATTCCCCTCTCGCGTCCGGTCATGTGCGGCTCTCTCGATCGGTCATGTGCAGTCCCTCGTGGTGTCTTAACGGGTTGTGGTGGCGTCCCGGGCGGCGGGGGTTCGGCGGCGGGGGCGTCCGGCTATGGCCCGCTCAGCCGGTCACGTATGGCTCGCCCGGCCTCGACGGTCGAGAGCGTGCCCCCCAGGTCCGGGGTGATCCGGCCCGCCGCCAGGGCGAGACGGACGGCGCGGTCGATGTCGTCGGCGACCGCGCCGTGTCCCAGATGGCGTGCCATGAGGGCCGCCGAGCGGACGGCGGCGATCGGGTTGGCCCGTCCGGTGCCGGCGATATCCGGTGCCGAGCCGTGCACGGGCTCGAACAGGGCATGGCGTCCGGGGTGCAGGGTCCCCGAGGGGGCCAGCCCAAGCCCCCCGGTCACCTCGGCGGCCAGATCGCTGATGATGTCTCCGAAGAGATTTGACGTGACAAGGACGGAGTAGCGCTCCGGGCGGCGCACCAGGTCCATGGCCATGGCGTCGACCAGCATGACGTCGCTCTCGATCTCCGCGTACTCGGCGCGCACGTCGTCCCAGGTCCTGCGCCACAGGGCGCCCGCGGCCGGGAGCGCATTGGCCTTGTCGACCATCGTCACCCGGCGGCTCCCCTCGCCGCGCGCGTACTCGAAGGCGGCGCGCACCAGGCGTTCCACCCCCTTGCGGGTATTCACATCCTCCTGGATGGCGATCTCGTCGGGCGTACCCTTCTTGAAGTGGCCGCCCATGTTCACGTAGGCGCCCTCGGTACTCTCGCGAAAGATGTCGATGTGAATCCCGCCGGCCGGAATGTCCCTCAGCGGGCAGTAACGGGCATCGAGCAGCTCGCAGGGCCGGAAATTCACGTACAGGTCGAGGCGAAACCGGAGTCCCAGGAGGATGTCGCGGATGTGGGCGTTGTCGGGAACCCGGGGATCGCCCAGGGCACCCAGCAGAATGGCGTCGTAGTTGTCCGCAAGCCGGCGGATCTCGTCGTCGGTGATGGTCACACCGTCGCGCAGGAAACGTTCGGCGCCCAGCTCCCAGTGGACGAAGTCGACCTCGGCGCCGTGCAGATCGGCCGCCGCCCGATAGCAGCGCACCGCCTCCCCCGTGACCTCGATCCCGATGCCGTCTCCGGGAATGACCGCGACGCGCGCCGTCCCGCCTGCGGCCCCAGGCACGCCGGACCCGCCTCCCGAAGCGAGCTTCGATGTGGTCCGAGGAGTCATTCGGGCGGGGCGGGATCGTCGTCGACGCGCTGCATCAGCCCGGCCCGGATGGCCGCGGTCAGAAAGCTCTCCGGATCCACGATCGGGACTTCCAGGCCGAACTGCTCCCGCCAGCGCTCGGAGAGGCGCCGCATGTAGTGGGAAACGGTTTCGTGCGAGAACCCCGCGTCGTCGCGCATCTGGCGCACGATCTCGTGCCAGGTTCCGCGGAAGGGCCGGCCTTCGCGGTTACGGACCTGGTGCGCTTCCGGGTCCCCGGGCGACGCACCTTCGAACAGCTCAAGCTGCTGGTGGTCCGTCGCGGACTCGGCGATGCCCGAAGCCTGCGCCTCCACTTCGGCCAGCAAACGGTCGAGCGGATCCGACAGGTGCTCCAGTTCCCGAAGCCGGGTCTGCCAGGGTTCCATGCGCGCATCGCCCACCGGAATGCCCCTCAGGGAGGCGTTCAGTTCGATCACGCGCCACACCGCCCGAGAGTCCCAGTGCTCGGACGGCGGCACCTGCTCGAACTCCCGCATCGCCCCTTCGCGGTCGGCGCGATCATACAGAATATGACCCAGGAAGATGCGGGCCTCATGCAGTTCCGGGGCCAGCCGCAGCGCACGCCGGATGTGGCGGGTCGCCTCGAGCTCGTTACCGGTGCGCTGAAGCGCGTACCCGAGCGCCGCGACCGCCTCGGCCGATTCCGGCCTGGCTGCCACAAGTCTCGCGAACGCATCGCGCGCCTCCACGTAGAGGCCCGCGCCGAACAGCGCCCGGCCCATCGTCAGCATGAGGTCGAGGTCGGTGTCGTAGCCGAGGGCCTCCACCCTTCTGAAGAGCCGGAGTGCGCGTTCCGTCTTGCCGAACCGGAGGAGGAGCTCTCCCATGCCGACCAGGGCGTCCTCGTGATCGGGATCCAGGATCAGGGCGTACTGGAAGCTCTCGCGGGCCCAGGCATATTCCTCGCGTGCGAGCCGCGCGTATCCCATGCCGACGTACAGTTCCACGGCATTGGGATATAAGGAAAGGCCCTCTTTCAACATCTCGAGGGCCCCTTCGTAATCGCCTTCATCATACAGCTTGTAGGCTTCTTCATCGTATTCTTCAGAGCTCAGGAACCGCTCTTGCATCATCCGCATCCTCCTGTTGGAGATGTGGGGCGCTACCCGGCTGCCCGCAGGATGGCCGACCTGCATACCTGTAGTTTCGCGTGCGCGAGCGTGGCCAAATCTAACCTTGCGCCCATACGGCAACCAGACTCCCGGGGTGTCCCGCCGGAACTGTGCGCGGCATGGTTGTGCGGGTTGGATGAGAACCGGCACAGATTTGCGCCGGTGCGCCGGGCTGCGGTATTCTCGGGCGCCCGACTACTCCTGGCCGGCGGGAGCGGCGGAGTTTCCGGCCGTGCTGATGGTGGCGGCGCCGCGGGCGATGGCGGGCTGACAGAAGCGCATGCCGACGGCATGCAGGAAGCGTAGTTCGTGTGCCGCGAGCGTCGGATAGCGTTCCGCGAGGTAATCGATGGTATCGTTCATCCACTCGCTCTGGTCGGCCTCGCTGGCATCGACCACGCCACACCGGTTGATGTGACTGAAAAGTTCATCCCTGGCTCGATCCAGGAGCTTCGAATCCGACAATTTCACCTCCGTTGCCATGCATGACGACATCGCCGGCGACTCGGAAGCCGGCGGAAAAGCCCAGCAAGGTTACGCTGTGACCCCGGGCGGTGCAAATCCGCGCGGCATCTCCGGCGTTCGCCCGGACGCGGTGACGCTCGAAATCTTCCGGCAGCTTTTTGCGGCCCTTACGGAGGAGATGGGGGCCGCGCTGCGGCGTTCCTCCTTCTCTCCCAACATCAAGGAGCGGCGCGACTACTCGTGCGCGCTCTTCACGCCGGACGGCGTCGCGGTCGCGCTCGGAGACCACATGCCGGTGCATCTCGGAGCCATGCCGATGAGCGTCGGGGCGGCGCTTGCGGAGCTGGGCACCCTCGCCGAGGGTGACGTCGCCTGCCTCAACGATCCCTTCCGGGGAGGGACTCATCTCCCCGACATCACCCTCATCGCGCCGGTGTATTCCCGGTCCGACGCCGTGCTGCTGGGCTACGTCGCCTCGCGGGCGCACCACTCCGATGTCGGCGGGATGACCCCGGGATCGATGCCGCTGGCCCGGGAGATCTATCAGGAGGGGCTGCGCATCCCTCCCGTGCGGCTCTTCGTGCGCGGCAAGCGGCGGCAGGGGCTGTGGGACACCATCCTGGCCAACGTGCGCACCCCGGTGGAGCGGGCGGGCGATCTGCACGCGCAGATCGCGGCGCTCTACACGGGACAGATCCGGCTGCTCGACCTGGTGGAGCGGCGGGGGAGCGGCGCGGTGCTGGGCGCCATGTACGAGCTCGTTGCCTACGCCGACCGTCTCCTCCTCACCGGCATCCGGCGCATGCCCGCGGGGCGCTTCGAGGCGGAGGACTTCATGGACGACGACGGGTTCGGACACGGGCCCGTGCCCATCCGGGTGGCGCTCGAGGTGTCGCCGGACGGGCTCGTGATCGACTTCGCGGGCACCTCGCCCCAGACCGAGGGCGGGATCAACGCCGTGGCAGCCATCACCTCGTCCGCTGTGCGCTACG
This sequence comes from Longimicrobiales bacterium, assembly GCA_965202805.1. Lineage (GTDB taxonomy): Bacteria > Gemmatimonadota > Gemmatimonadetes > Longimicrobiales > Gaopeijiaceae > BD2-11. The sequence goes on along the minus strand of OZ241869.1, from coordinate 3,181,354 downwards.
TGGTGCGCTGCGTTGTGGAGGGGCTGCTGGGCGAGGAGCTGCCCGCCGGGGGCGGGTCGATGACCTGCGTGGAACAGCGCCTTCCGCCGGGCTCGCTGGTCAACGCGCGCCTGCCGGCCAGCGTCGCCGCGGGCAACGTGGAGGCCAGCCAGCGGATCACGGATACACTGTTGCGCGCCTTCGGGGAGGCGCTGCCGGATCTCGTGCCCGCGCTCAGCCAGGGAACCATGAACAACACCACCATGGGCGGCGTCGATCTTCGCGGCGAGAGCTTCGCGTACTACGAGACGGTGGGGGGCGGGATGGGCGCCGGTCCGGGCCGACCCGGGCTCTCCGGGGTTCACTGCCACATGTCCAACTCGCTCAACACGCCCGTGGAGGCGCTGGAGCACGCCTATCCCTTCCGGGTGACGCGCTATTCGCTCCGGCGCGGCAGCGGGGGGCGGGGCCGGTATCGGGGGGGCGACGGCCTGCGGCGGGATATCATGATGCTGGTGGACGGGGGCTCGACGCTCCTGTGCGAACGGCGTGTCCGCGGTCCGGCGGGCGCACGCGGCGGGGAGGACGGGGCGCCCGGGGTGAACACGCTGATTTCCGGCGGCCGGGAGAGGATCCTGCCGGGCAAGGCGTCCTTCGAGGTGAAGGCGGGGGACGTCATCAGCATCCAGTCGCCCGGGGGCGGCGGCTGGGGACCTCCCGGCGAAGCGGCGGACCGATCGGCCGGCGCCGGAGCGTAGGCGCGATGGAACTGTATCTCTCGCTGGCCTGCGACTCGGCGCGGCAGGCATCTTCCGGAACCCGGATCGACGTCCAGGGCGCCTTCAACGACCTGTTCGCGCCCGGGTTTCCCGCCGTCCAGAGCCAGATGGTGATCGTGGCGGGCATCGAATGGGACCGGAGCGACGAGGGCAGCTATCGTTTTCGGGTCGACCTGCTCGATCCTTCGAGGAAGCCGTGCCTGACGGTGGAGGGCGAGACCCAGGTCGACCGGCGAGCGCCGGATCGTCCGCCCGCCCGCACCTGCCTGATCATGCCGGTGGAGAACGTGGTGTTCCCGGTTCCCGGGAGATACAGATTCAGCGTGCGCGCGAAGGGGCGTGTCTTTAAAGGGTCGGCGCTCCACCTCTTCGAGGATCCCGATGTTGCTCCCGCGGACGGGTAGCGGCGGCTGCCCGCGGGGGCGCGACGATGCGCCGACGGGCCGGACGAGCGTGAGGTTTCCATGAGCGAGCTCGAGCGTCGATTCGCCTTCGCGGACTTCGTCGCCGAGATGCGGCGCAGGCGCGTCGTGCGCTTCGCCCTGGGGTATTGCGCCGCCGCCTTCGTGCTCCTCCAGCTGGGCGAGATCGTCCTTCCGGCCTTCGGTCTGGGCGACACCGGATTGCGCATCCTGGTCGTTCTCGTCGTGCTGGGTTTCCCGCCCGGGATTGCGCTCGCCTGGATCTTCGAGTTCACCAGGGAGGGCATCCGGCGGACACGGGGCGGCCTGGAGGGCATGCTTCCCCGCATCGTCTTCCTCGTCTTCACCGTCGGCATTGCGGGCGGGCTGGCGGGCTGGCTCTCGGCCAGGGGCGCGTTCACGCCCGGCAACGGGGAGGAGGTCATCGCGCTGGAGGAGTACGATCCCTCCGAGCCTATCACGTCCATCGCCGTGCTGCCTCTGGACGATTTCTCCCCCGACGGGGGCCAGGCCTATTTCGCATCCGCCCTGCAGGAAGAGCTGACGGTGCAGCTCAGCCGGCTCGACTGGCTTCGGGTGGCTTCCCGCACGTCGGTGATGCAGTACGAGGGCATCACCACGCCAGCGCCGGTGATCGGCCGTGAACTCGGCGTCGACGCTCTGGTGGAGGGGTCGGTGACCCGCGCAGGGGACCAGGTGCGCATTACCCTCCAGCTCATCCACGCCGCGAGCGACTCGCACATCCGGACCTTCCGGTTCGACCGTGAAATGGCCGACCCGCTCGCGCTCCAGAGCGAAGTGGCGATGACGGTGGCATCGGGAATGCCGGGGAGGCTCGCGCAGCAGGAAGAGGTCGCGCTGGTCGCGGGCAGCGGGCCGAGCGGCGATCCGCAGGCGCGGGAGGCGTACCTGAGGGGCCGGTACCAGTTCGGGCTGGGCACACCCGAGGGATACCGCCGGGCCGTAGAGTACTTTCAGGAGGCCTTGCGCGGCGACCCGGGCTTCGCCGGGGCACTCGCGGGGCTGGCCGGAGCGCGCTTTCTGGCCGATATCGAAGACGGCTTCCTGGATGCCGGGGAGGTCGGGCAGGCAAGCGAGGAAGCAACCCGTGCCCTGGCGCTCGATCCGGCTTCCGCCGAGGCCCGTGACGTGCTCCAGTTCCTTGAGCGCAATCTGCCGCTGGAGATCCCCGCGCCGAACACGGCCATCCCCGCTCCTCCCCTCTCTGCGTCCGACCCCCGCGGGATGCCGCTGGCCGAGCTGGATACCGCCTGGGCCGTGGCCACGACGGAGATCGGCCGCGGCCTGGAGGACGCCGTGAGCCGCCGTATCCTGCAGACGACGCGGACTGACACCGGGCGCCAGGTATTCGTGGCGCGCCGGCTGGCCGGGACCGGGCGTATCCACGCGGCCATTGACGTGCTGGAGACGTTGCTCGTCGACCATCCCAACGCCAGCGCGGCGTGGGAGACGCTGGCGCGCATGCACGCGTCCGCGGGAGACGTCGCCGCCGCGGTGGCGACCATGCGCCGCTGGAGCAGCTATGGGTGGCCGGATGCTCCCGGCGCGGAGGCTGTCGACCAGCTCGAACAGGCGGTCGCGTCCGGTGGCGCCGCCGGGTACTGGTCCTGGCAGCTCGACCGGCTGCACACCATCGCGGCCGAGGGCCGGCGGGTTGCGCCCACCTCTTTCGCCGAGGCCAGCCTCTGGGCCGGTGACAGCGAAGGCGCCCTCGATCAGCTCCGGGAGGCTCTCGAAACATCGGACCCCCGGCTCATGATGCTGCGCACCGATCCGACCTGGGATCCCCTGCGCAGCGACCCGGCGTTCGCCGAGATCGTTCGGGAGGCGCGGGCTCGCTTCGCACCGCCGGAACGGGGGCGGGACGGACGGGAGCGGCGGCCGAACCCGCGATAGCGCAGAGCTCCAACGCCGTTCCTTGCCCGGAATTGCCCGAAGGGTTTCATTCGGCGGGGCCGACGAGGGCCTGCGCGGACCTCGCGCGCAGGCAGGAACCACACAGGAGCAGGCAATGTCCGCGATCCCGTTGCGACCTCTGGATTTCGGGGAGGTTCTCGACCTCGGCTTCGGACTCTTCCGGCGCGACTATCGGCTCTACATGCCGCTCGCCCTCGTCGGTCTGGTGCCGGCAATGGTGGCGACGGTGATCCCGACCATGTCCGAAATCGATCCGGAGGCCATCGTGGCCGACCCTGGCGTGATGCTGCCGTTCTTCGGACTCCTGGCCGTCGGCATGGTGTTCTCGCTGCTGACCTGGGCGGCACTCGCGACGGCCATGGACGCCCGGATGGGCGACGCGCCGGCCTCGATCGGGAGCAGCTACGCGCGGGCGCTCACTGCCCTTCCCCGGCTGCTGGCCGCCGGGTCTTTGGCCCTGTTGCTGCTGGCCGCCGTGATCGTCGTGGTGACCTTGCCCATGGTAGGACTCGTTACGTTCGCAACGCGCGGCGCCTCTGTCGCGGGGGCCATCATCACGGCAATCGTGATGCTTGCCATGGGCGTGGCGGTCGTGGGATGGTGGGCGACCCACACCTTCATGCTGGTGCCCGCCACCGTGGTCGAAGGGCGCGGGCCGTTCTCCGGTTTGCGCCGATCCTTCAGGCTGGTGCGTGGCAGTCGCATGCGGACCTTCTTCGTCGTCGTCGTGACCTGGTTCATCGGCTTCATGCCCGGGCTGGCCGCCTACTCCCTCGCGGGCTCGATGGGAGATCTGTTCGCGGCCAATCCGGCGCAGACCATCGGCCTGATCCGGTACTGGGTCATTCAGACCGTCGCGCTGGGCTTTCAGTCCGTGACCACACCTCTGTTGATGGCGTGCGCCATGGTGCTCTTCACGGACCTGAAGGCGCGGAGCGAAGGGACGGACCTCGAGGCCGCGGCACGCGCGATGGCGGGCTGAGTGTCCCAGGAGCACCTGCCTTCCGCCGAGGAGGTGTCGCGAACGCTCGCGGACGTCCTCGGTGAGCCGGACTTTCGGGCCTTCGAAAGCGGGTTGCTGAAACGGGTGCTCACCGAGCTGTGGATCCGGTTCTGGGACTGGGTCCGCGGCATGTTCCCGGGGATTTCCGAAACGCAGGAGGAACTGCTGACGGTGCTCATCGCGACCGTCTGCCTCGGCGCCGTCGTCTTCGCAGTTCTGCGGTCGCTGCCGAAGACGGATCCCCCATCGGCGCGCCGGGATCCGGACGCGGTGCCCGACGAACGCCGCACGGCGCGGGACTGGCTTCGCATCGCCGCGGGGAGAGCACGGGCATCCGAGTACCGCCGCGCCGCCACCGCATTGTATCAGGGTTTCGTCCTCACCCTGGAGCGCCGGGGCGCGGTGGATTTCCACCCGTCCAAGACCCCCGGGGAGTATGCGCTGGAGGCTGCGGGGGGCGGGATCGTCGACGAACGCGAGAAGGCCGACATCACCCGCTTCATCCGCTCCTTTCAGGAACTCGCGTTCGGCCAGGAAACCCCTGATTCCGCCGGATACCGCGGTCTCGAGCACCTGGCCGGACAGGTGGGGTGCGACGTGCGCCGGGGCGCGGGCAGGTGACCCCGGAGCGGGCTCGGCCACGAGCGGGGACGACCTTGCGCCGAGAACGGGCGACGCGGGAGTCCACTTCCCCCGGAGCGGGATGGGGCGTTCTGGCGGGGATCGCGGTCGTCACGCTGCTCCTCGCGCTGACGGCGTTCGCGCTGCGCCCCTCGGGCTCTACCGCCGGGGACGTCCGCCGCAGCGCTCTGCGCGCCACGCCCGACGGGGTCGCGGGGCTGTATCGCGCGATCGCGCGCCTGGGACCTCCCACCGCGACCCGGGTGACGCCGCTCGTCGACGCAGAGCCCCTGCGCGGGACCCTGGTCATGTTCCAGCCGGTGCGGCGCCCGAGCCCGCGCGAGGTCCACGAGCTGCTGGAGTGGGTGCGAGGCGGGGGCACCCTCATCCACGCGCCTCGCCCCGCGTCGCCCATCCTGGACTCGCTTGGGCTGGTGCGCCGCACGCTCCCGGAAGAGGGGGACGCCGGGGAAGAGGCACCGGGCACGCCGCCGGATCCGGAACTCGACGACGGCCCGATCTGGAGCGGGGACCACCCCCTCACCGCAGGGCTGCCGACGGCCGGCGCGGCGCGCTACGTGATCGCGCCCGACACGGCCTCCGACGAGAACGAAGAGGGCGGCCAGGCGGAGGACGAAGCGGACGGGGGCGAAAGGCCGGGACCTCCTCCCGTGACACATGATCCCCTGCTTCTTTCCGCCCCCGACTCGGCCGGCCAGCGCTGGGCGGTCGTCGTCTCGATTCCCCTGCGCGAGGGGCGCATCATCAGTTTCGCCGACGCCCAACCGCTCTCGAACGGCTTCGCCGGCGAGGCGCCCCTGGCCGTGCTCGCGGTGCGCGCGGCCATCGCCTGGACGAACCCGGGGGATTCCGTCTTTTTCGACGAGTTCAGCCAGGGGCTGGGGGCATCGCGCTCTCCCGCGCGCGCCACCATGGACTTCCTGATCGGCACGCCCGTCGGCCGGGCGTCGCTTCACCTGGGTGCGGTCGTCCTTCTTGCATTCCTCTGCGCCGGGCTCCGCTTCGGGGCGCCGCTGGCCCCGGCCGGCGGACCAGGACGATCCGCGCTCGAACACGTGACGGCACTCGCGGCCGTATACGAGAGCGCGCAGGCCCGCGAGACGGCGGCCGTCCTCATGCTCGGACGACTCGCCCGCGCCGCGCATCTCCCACCTCCCCGTGACCTCGCGGAAGCCGAGCGGCTGCTGGCGCGCCTGGAGAAGCGGACCGGGCGGCTCCGGGCTCTGCGGCTCATCCGCCGGGGTCTCGCCGCCAGTCCAGTGGATCTGATTCAGGTCGCGCGGGGCATCGACAACCACACCCGAAGGAGAAGGTCCGCATGAATTCGCCGGATCCGGCGCTTCGCCTGCTCGCCGCCCTCGACCAGATCGTGCTCGGCCAGGCCACCATGCTCAGGCAGATGACGATCACCCTCCTCGCCCGCGGGCACGCCCTCGTCGAAGGCGTACCGGGAACGGCGAAGACGCTGGCCGTGCGGGCGCTCGCCCGGGGGCTGAACCTGGACTTCGGCCGGGTGCAGTTCACCCCGGACCTGATGCCCACCGATCTCACGGGGGTGAATGTCCTGGACGACACCGGACGCGATTTCACCTGGCGGCCCGGGCCCGTCTTCGCCGATCTGCTGCTGGCCGACGAGATCAACCGGGCGCCCGCCAAGACCCAGGCCGCGCTGCTCGAATCGATGGAGGAGCGGCAGGTCACGGTGGACGGGGTAACCCGTCCGCTTCCGGAGGCCTTCACCGTGTTCGCCACCCAGAACCCGGTCGAGTACGAGGGCACCTATCCGCTCCCGGAAGCTCAGGTGGACCGCTTCCTGATGAAGATCTCGGTGGACTATCCCTCCGAGGAGGCCGAACGCCGCATCCTCGACCGCCACGACGCCGGCTTCCGCGCGGACGACGAAGCCACCTATCCGCTGGGCGATCCGGTGTCCCGGGAGGAGCTGCTGGCGATGCGCGATGCCGTCAACCGCATGCACGTGGACCGGCGCATCCGCCGCTACATCACCGACATCGTGCGCGCGACGCGCGAGGAATCGGTCTTCGCGCTGGGGGCGAGCCCGCGCGCCGGGGTGGCCCTGCTGCAGGCTGCCAAGGCCGAGGCCTGGCTCAACGGACGGGACTTCGCCATCCCGGACGACGTGAAGGCGCTCTCCTTCCCGATCCTTCGCCACCGGGTGGTCCTCACCCCCGAGGCGGAGGTGGAGGGACGATCCTCCGACGACGAGGTGGCAGCGTTGCTCGAAACCCTGGACGCGCCCCGATAGCAGCCCGTGGACGAACTTCCCCCGGCATTCGAGCGACGACGCATCCGCGCCTTCCCGAGCCGGCGCGCCCTCTGGCTGCTCGCCCTCGCCTCGCCGCTGCTGGCGGTCTCGGTTCCGGTCGCCCTTCTGGTCGATCTGGTCATCGGAGGGTTGATCCTGATGGACGCGCGCCGGACGCGGGCCCCGGAGGCGAGGCGGCGGGCGCCCGAGATGGCCTCCCTGGGCGCCTTCCGGGAAGCGGTCGTCGAGGTCGCCAACCCCGCCCCGCGCGCGGTCCGCGTGATGCTCACCGACGACATCGATGCCAGGTTCGAGCGCCTCGGCCCCCGGCGGGGCGACGAAGACTGGAACGCGGGCGTGCGGCTGACCGTGCCGGCCGGCGGGTCGGTGTCGCGGTCCTACCGGATCCGGCCGCGTGCGCGCGGCTTCCTGGAACTCGGCGACCTGCACCTGCGCGCGCTGGGCCCGCTCGGGCTGGCGTGGACGCGCGTCACCGTGCCGGCGTCCGACGTGGTGCGCGTTCAGCCGGGCATCCGTGACTTCCTGCGGAACCGAAAGCACAGCCTTCGCCGCCCCCTCCACGAGATGGGACCCCGGCGCACGCGCATGCGCGCAGAGGGCACCGAGTTCGAGAGCCTGCGAGAGTACGTGAAGGGAGACGATCCGCGCACCATCGACTGGAAGGCTTCCGCCAGGCACCGGCACTTCGTGGTGCGCAACCATCAGGCGGAGCGCGGGCAGCACGTCGTTCTCGCCATCGACGCGGGCCGTCACATGCGCGAGACCATCCTGGACCGCGAGCGGGCCGACATCGCGCTGGCCGCCTGCATGCTGCTGGCCAGCCGCGCGCAGGCCTACGGCGACCGACTCGGGGTGATGGTCTTCGACGAGCGCATCCGCCACCTGTCGGCGCCGAGGCGGGTGGACCTTTCCCGCCTCGCGGAGACGCTCACCGGTGTCGAGACCCGCCGGGTGGAGCCCAACTATCCCCTGGCCATGGCGACGCTGGGGCGAACCTTCAGCAAGCGCTCGCTGGTGGTGCTCTTCTCCGACGTGATCGACGAGACCGTCTCGCGGGCGCTGGTGCGCTCGCTGGGCCGGGTCGCGCGCGCGCACATCCCGCTCGCCGTGACCATCGGCAACCCGGGCCTGGAGGAAGCGGCAAGCCGGGTGGTGAGAACCGACGCCGACGCCTTCCGCCGGGCGGCCGCGGCCGAGCTGGTGCAGGCGCGTGCGCTCGCGCTCCGGGCCATGAGGCGTTCCGGGATCCTCGTGGTGGACGTGCCGCCATCCCGGACGCTCGCGGCCACGCTCGACAAGTACATCGAGGTCAAGGAGCGGGGGCTGCTGTAGCAGCCCGGGGACGCAAGCCCAAGGGCATTCGCCGTCGCTCCCGGATCCTCTATGCCCGACCCGCCTTCCCCCGCCCGCCCGCCGCGAAGTAGACCGCCAGCAGCACCGCGGTGGCGGCGCCGAAGGTGAACTTCGCGGCCGCCGGCAGGCCCGACGGGGAATAGAAGCCCTCTACGATCCCCGCGATCACGAGCAACCCGACCACCCCCGCCAGGATGGAGAGCGCTTCCCGGCCTCGCGCCTGCAGCGCCGCCCGGCGTGTGCGGCGACCAGGAACCAGGACGGCGGAACCGAGCCACAGCCCGGCGCCGCCCGCCAGACAGATCGCGGTGAGCTCCATGAAGCCGTGCGGGAACACGAACGCGAGAATGACCCCCAACAGCCCCTCGTTCGCGTACAGCCCCAGCACGGTGCCCAGATGCACGCCGTTGAAGACCAGCAGCAGCACCGTCAGCGATCCCGCCAGAACGCCGCCCGCGAAGGCCAGCAGGGCAACCTGCACGTTGTTGGTGATGAGGCTCGTCGAGGCCAGCGGCATGAGCGTGCCGGGGATGTCGACGTATTCGGCGTCGATGTCCCCCCCGGGGGTCGACTCCGCCCGTTCCAGCATGGCCGACGAGGTCATGTAGCGGGCCAGAACCGGGTTCGATCGCACGAGGCCGTACGAGATGCCCAGGGGGCCGAAGAGCAACAGGACCGCGAGCAGGATGGGCCGGTGGTGGGTCCTCACCGCCTTCGGAAATCCGGATGTCATCCAGCGGCGCACCGACACGATGGACTCCCCGGTGACCCGGTAGAGGAGATTGTGGCCGGCTCCGGTCCAGCGTTCGAGGCTGCGCAGCACGGACGCCGGAGCACCGTAGGTGCGGGCGCGGGCCAGATCGGCGGTCATCCCGCGGTACAGGCGGCCGAAGGATCCCAGCTCCCTCTCCGGAAGCCGCCCGAGACCGCCCCTGCGACTCTCGCGCAGCAACTCGCCGTAGCGGGCCCATTCCTCTCGCTGCTCCCGCACCAGTGCGGCCGCCTGCAGTCCCCACACACCGCCGGCCGCCGCGCGGCGCGGTTCCTCCTCGTCGTACAGCCGCACCAGGAACTCGTCAGCCGACACCGTTCCGAGAAGCGAATGCCCCTCGACGGCCGGACGGATCGCCTGCAGTACCGCGCTCGCAACGGAGTGCATCGCCTCGTGCGCGAGGTCCTCCCGCCGGCGGCGATAGTCGCTCAGCAGCTCGAACTGCCCGGCCGAGAGGAGCGGGCGGCCGGCGGCCGGGACGGGCGAGGCTTCGGGCCAGGCCATGTCGCCCGCGTCGCCATCCCGCACCACGATGGTGTCGGCGGCCAGGTCGCCCAGCCGCTGCGATCGGCCTGTGAGCATGATCACTCCCCCTCCGAGCACGCCCGTCATGGCCGGCTGGAAGTCGACGATGCGCAGCACGTTGCGGATTACCGAGCCCCGCACCGAGAGGGGCTGGCCGGTGGAGTGGAGCACTCGCAGACGGAGCGCACGTTTTCCGGGGGTCTGGCCGTCGCGCAGCAGCTCGAACAGCAGGAAATATCCCCACTGCAGCACGAAGAAGCCGAGCACCAGCACGCTCGCGGCGAGACTCTCGCCCAGCGACATTCCCCCGCCCCGCAGCAGCGCGTAGGCCATCGCGAGCAGGAGCAGGCCGCCCACGATGATCGCCATGTCGATCAGCAGGGCCGCCAGCCGCGAGCCCACGTCGGCCAGCTCGTAGTCCAGTCGGACGTGCTCGGGCGTCTCGACCCGGAGCCGGCGCCCCGTTGACGGCTTCTTCGACACTGCGGCGCTTTATCCGGCGGGCTCTGCGAACGAAAGGGGTACGCGGCGGTGGCCGCGCTTCACGCGGTACAGGGCGAAGCGCCGCCGGTCCAGGGTGAACACCCTGTGGATCCTGAGACTCTCCGCCGTGGCGACGATGGAGGCGTCGGCGAAGTCCATCGCCATGTCCGAGTACCGGTCCATGAACCGGAAGGCGCGCAGCAGGCTCTCGTCGTCCATCGGCAGAACCCGGAGCCCCCCTTGCCGCACGAACTCAACGAGCCTGGGAGGACCCTGACTTCCCGGGCGCAGCAGATGGACCGCCTCCGTGAGGACCGGCGCCGTCGTCACCAGTTCCTCGTTCATCGACTCCAGAACCGAGACGCAGTGCCGATGGTAGTCGTCGGCGGGAGTGAAGAGGGCCACCAGCGGTCCGGTGTCGACCAGAATCACGATGCGTGCCTCCGTCGGATCACGAACACCACTGCCTGCTTCGCCCGGGAGGAGGGCGCCAGGGCGTACCCGCCGGATCGAGGCAGGGCGATGTTCCTGTAGACGTCGTACGGGCGGCGGGCGGCCTCGCTGTCCAGCTCTGCCGCAAGGGTGCGCAGCGCCTGCCGGATCACCTCCGAAATGGACAGGCCGGTCCGCTCGCGCAGATCGGCCAGTGTCGTCTCCCCTTCCTCCCCGAGTCGCACGGTCCGAATCGCCATCCAGAAACTGTCCCCGGCCAGAGGGAAGGAACCCGTATTACGACTGTAATACAGTGCGACGGTCACAACAAACCGGGGGCCTGCGGCATGCCGGCGGGGGCCGGCGGGAGTCGCGCGGGACCGTGCGCGCGACCCTCGGGGAACCGGGGCTCCAGACGGGTTCGCAACGCCGACCGCCGCTGACCGGCATCGGCGCGCGGACCTCCCCTCAGGGAGGCGGTGGAGTGTCCGTGGTTTCGCTTTCGCCGGTGGTGTCCCCGGGCTGGGGCTGCCAGGCGGGCGGGCTGGTGAGGTGCAGGGTGAGGCTGCCGACGATCGGGATGCTCGACCTCATGTACACGAGCGCCCGGCGGTCGTCGTCGCTGAAGTACAGTTCGGCCCGGCCGCCCTGGCCGAAGAGTCCCCGGGTGCGGATGATGGGCTGCACCACGATCGTCTTGAAGATGCCCGCGGGGACTTCCTTCTCCTCCTTGCGCAGCACCCGCACGATGACCGGGTTGCCGGTGTCCTTGAAGTACCTGTTGAAGGTGTAGACGTCGCCCACTTCCAGCGGCAGCGTGCGGATGAAGTAGACGAAGGAGATGTCATCGAGGGGCAGGGATGTGGGCAGGTCGCCCACTTCCTCGTCGTCCCTGCGTTCCCAGACCCCGCGCTCCGGGAACATCTCGTAATGTCGATAGCGCTTCGACCCGACTTCGTTCTGGTCCTGGATGAAGCGGAGGCTGGTCAGCGTGCGGGTGTCGAACCAGGTCTGGAACACGTCGCGCACGCGCGCGAACAGCACGCCGCCGTCGATGCGCATGACGGCACGGTAGGCCGGGGTTCCCCGCACCGCTTCGATGGCGGCGACCTCGAGCGATCCTTCTCCGGCGTTGAGGATCCCCAGCTTGACCTTGTACTCCAGGAACTCGCCCACTTCGAACGGCACGGGGGCTGCGAGGGGTTCCGCCGGCTTCACCCAGGGCGCCGGCGCCTGCGCGCGGGCGTGGGCCGCCGGGATCGCGGCGAGTCCCAGCGCGAGCGCGACGAGGCCGATCGCGCGGGTCATGATCCCTGCGCCGCGGCAAAGGTCACCCGGCCGCGGGCCCGGCCAAGGCCCCGCAGTGTGCGCCACGCCCGGAAGCGCGATCGCCGCACCCGCCGGTTGCGGGGTGCCTCGACCACGGCCTCGGCGACCGCGCGGGCGTGGGGAAACGCGCGCCCGAGCAACTCCAGGTTGCCGGCCCAGCCTTCCGCGAGCCCGAATCCCTCCTCTCCTGCTTCGGCAAACATCTTCCGGAGCACCACGACACGATACGCCCGGAAGCCCCCGAACGGATCCGACACCGGCGCCGATCTGAGCGCCCTGCGCAGCCAGCGGTGCCCGAGCCAGCGGGTGAAGCGGGCGGAACGGGTCAGGCCGGGCGGCTCCCCGGCGCAGGCGACGCTCACGATGTCCGCGCCCCCTTCGATGGTCTTCATGAGGGGCACGATGCCGGCGGGGTCGTCGCTGAAGTCGGCCTGGAGGGTCACCGCAACGTCCCGCTTCGGATACTCGGCCCGGCGCGCGGCCTGGCGCAGCAGCTCTTCCGTTGCCCCCGAATACCCCATTCGCCTTTTCCCGTAGAGGACCACGAGCGGTACGACGCGCCGGTAGCTCGACAGCAGCGAGCGCGTGTCGTCGCTGGAGCCGTCGTCGAGCACCAGAATCTCGTAGTCGCGCCCGAAGCCGGCCATGACCTGACGGATCTTCCAGAGAAGCACGCCGATGGTGTTCTCTTCGTTTCGGGCGGGTATGCAGATGTAGACCAAGCTGGACTCCGTGGGCCCGTGTACGTCTGCTCGGCGCTGCAAGATCGGGGCCGAATGGGACCGCAGGCGGTTGGAACAACAGGCTGGCGCTTATACCTGACCGCGTGGGGACGGTTCCAGCGTCCGGCCGGCGGCTCGCGCGCGGGGCCACCGGCGGTGTTGCCACAGATACTGGCCCGGATAGCGCCGCACCCAGCGCTCGAGGGCGGCGACGTGCGCTCGCGTCAGCGCTTCCACGTCCCGGGCCGGCACACCGCTCGGCGGAATGGAGACCTGTTCGAGGACGAGGTGATGGGGAACGGGGGCGGCCGGATGGTGGAGGGCCACGCCCAGCACCAGGGGGGCGCCGCTGCGGAGTGAGAGCAGGGCAGCGCCGCGGGCGGTCGAGGCCGCTTCGCCGAAGAAGTCCACCATGAGGCCGCCCGCGTGGGCATTCTGGTCGGCGAGCAGCACGACGACCCGGCCCTTGCGGAGCAGGCGGAGCAGGACGTGCACCGAGTCGTCGCGCGACACCACGTTCATGCCCAGTCGCCGGCGGGCCTGCACCAGCGCACGGTCGAAGAGCGGGTTGTTCTGGGAGCGCACCACCACGTCCAGCGGAAGGCCGCGGCACGCGAGCGCCCCGCCCCCCACCTCCCAGTTGCCGATGTGTCCGGTGACCAGGATGGCGCCCTCGCCGCGCGCCACCGGCTCCGCCAGCAGCTCCCGCCCCTCCACCCGGGAGAGCGCGAGGATCTCGGCGGGCGTCAGGCGTGCGAGCCGGAAGGTCGTGGCCGCCGTGCGCCCGAGGTGGCGGTAGCTCGCCCGGGCCACCCCGGCCCGCCAGGCGGAAGAGCGCTCCGGGAAGGCGCGCGCGAGGTTCTCTTCCGTGATCCGGCGGCGGATGCGCAACACGCTGCCGGCCAACCATCCGGCCGCCGCCCCCAGCGCCTGGGTCCAGCGCCCCGGAAGCAGCCCCGCACAACCCGCAGCCATGCGGAAGAGCGCGTACTCGACCCGGTGCCGGGCGCGCGCGCGCCGTCCCTCAGACGCTCCCATGCGTGCTCCCCGCCGGAATCAACCCCTCGCCGCGACCACGTGCGGCATGCGATGCTCCCCTGCCGGCACCCCGCTCTGCATCTCGTAGAGCCGCCGGTACAGCCCCCGGGCGCGCATCAGCTGGTCGTGGTGCCCGGCCTCGACGATCCTGCCCCCGTCCAGCACGAAGATCGCGCGCGCGCCCAGCACGGTGGAAAGACGGTGTGCGATCACGAAGACCGTGCGCCCCTCGCTCAGCCGGTCCAGGGCGCGCTGCACCCGGCGCTCCGACTCGGTGTCGAGTGAACTGGTGGCTTCGTCGAGGATCAGGATCGGAGGATCGCGCAGGATGGCGCGCGCGATCGCCAGCCTCTGACGCTGTCCGCCGGACAGCTCCGCGCCGCGTTCGCCGACGACGGTATCGTAACCCTCGGGGAGGGCTTCGATGAATTCGTGGGCGCCAGCCGCGAGCGCCGCCTCTTCAACCGCCCCCGCCTCGACCCCCGGCAACCCGTAGGCGATGTTGGCGCGCACGGTGTCGTGGAAGAGCACGGTCTCCTGCGAGACGATCCCCATCTTCTCCCGCAGACTGCGCAGCCGGAACCGCCGTATGTCCGTGCCGTCGACCAGGATCCTCCCCGAGGTGACCTCGAAGAACCGGCTGAGCAGATCGACCAGGGTGCTCTTCCCGGCCCCGCTCGGGCCCACCACCGCCACCATGGTCCCGCGTTCGACCACGAGGGACACGTCCTCCAGCACGGGGCTTCCCTCGCGGTAGGCGAACCCGACCCGGTCGAACACGATCTCCCGTTCGACACCGGGGAACGGCAGCGCCTCCGGCCGGTCGCGGATGGCCGCGGGAGCGTCCAGGTACTCGAAAAGCCTGCGGCCCCCGACCATCGCGGGCTGGATCATGGCGGGCAGCTTGCTCAGATACTTGATCGGCCTGTAGAGCTTCGTGCTGAGCGCCACGAAGCCCATGAACGCCGGCCCGGTGAGTTCGCCCTGCACGAGCACCAGCCGGGTGCCGTACCAGAGGATGACGATCGTGCCGAGCGCGGCCACCATCTCCGTCACCGGAGCCGCCAGCGCGCGCACCCGCTCCGTGCGCAGGAAGGTGCTGAAGTAGCGTCCCGTGAGCGCATGGAAACGGCCGCGCTCGTAGTCTTCGGCCGCCGACCCCTTCACCAGGCGAATCCCCGAGAAGGTTTCCTGAATCCGGGCATTCACCCCGGCGGCCAGGTCGAGGACGCGCCCGTCCTCCCTGCGCAGCTTCTTCAGCATCGGTCCCCAGATGACCACCATGCCCGGCAGCACCGCAACCGACAGCAGCGTCAGCGAAGGGGACACCGCGACCATGAGCACCAGCACGGCCCCCACCTCGAAGACGGCCGAGATGCCCCGCATCAACTCGCGCGTGAACAGGGTTCGCACCAGCTCGACATCGTGGGTCAGCCGCGACACGATCTGTCCGATGCGCGTCCGTCCGAAGAAGACCAGGTCGAGCTCGAGCAGGTGATCATGCACCTGGTTGCGCAGGTCGCGGGTCACCCCCTGCTCCACGCGCGCGGCGAGCCAGGTCTTCAGGAAGTCGAAGACGTTCTTGACCGCGAAGACGGCGAGGATCAGCAGGATGAGTGCCTGCACCGCTTCCTGGGGCCCCGGCGCGCCGGCGACGAAGCGGCCCGCGGTGCCCTCCAGCAACCGGCCCAGCATCCCCTCGCCGACCCCGCTCAGGGCGCCCGCCTCCGGCGTCATCAGGACGCTCAGGAACGGGATCAGGAGCACCATCGAGAAGGCGTCGAACGCGGCGAACAGGATGCTCGCGGCCATGGCGCCGAGAAAGACCGCGACGTAGGGCCCCAGATACCGCAGAATGCGGAGATACAGCCTCAAGCCAGCGTACTCCGGCCTCGGGGCTGCAGGCGCGCGACCGGCACGATCATCTCCTCCGGCGAGATGCCGCCGTGCAGGAAGGACCCGCGGTAACGGGACTGGTATTCCCGCAGCTTCGTGGGATACACCATGAAGTAGTCATCCCGGGCGACGACGTAGGTCGTTCCCATCCGCCCCCGGGGCAGCCGCAGGTCTCGGGCCCGCTTGCTGCTGAACACGGTGGACCTGCTCGCGGTTCGGAGATCCACCCCGAACTTGTAGCGCAGGTTGGTGGTGGCGTCCTTGCGGGCGTACACCGTGGTCGGCCGGTTGCAGTGGATCGAGCCGTGATCGGTGGTGAGCACCACGGGGTAGCCCGCCGTCGCCGCTTCCCTCAGCACCTGGAAGGCGGTGGAGCGCTCGAACCAGGCGCGCGTCAGGTTGCGCAGCGCAACTTCGTCCCTGGCCACCTCCATGAGCACCGGGGATTCGCTGCGTCCATGCGTCATCAGGTCCACGAAGTTGAACACCAGCGCCACCACCGAGCCTTCGGTGCGCACGGCCGAGCGGAAACGCGCCCGCACCTGGCCGCCTTCCCGGTCGGTGAAGATCTTCTCGTAGTGCAGCGGCACGTCGCGCCCGGTCAGCCGCCAGAGCTGGGCCGCCAGCAGCTCGTCCTCGAAGGCGTTCAGGCTCCCTTCGTCGTCGGACGCATCCCACCAGCCGGGCCGCAGCCGGGCGATTTCGTCGGGGAACAGTCCTCCGAAGATGGCGTTGCGGGCGTAGGGCGTGGCGGTGGGCAGGATCGAGTAGTAGAGCTTCTCCTCGATCTCGAACAACGGGGACAGCAGAGGCGCGATGACGCGCCACTGATCGAGCCTCATGCAGTCGAGGATCACGAAGACCACGGGATCGGTGCCCAGCAGGGGCGTCACGTGCTTCCGGACGATATCGGTCGACAGCTCGGGCCGGCCGGATCCCGCGCCGTCCACCCAGCGCGGATAGTTCCGGGTGATCCACAGGCCGAAGTCGTGGCGCAGTTCCGCCATGATCCCGTTGACGGAATCCAGCAGACCGGTCTCTCCGGCCTGATCCAGACGGATGTGCCAGTCCACGAGCTCCGCATACAGGGAAGCGAACCGCTCATGGGTGCGGACCTCCGCGCGCAGCGCCGAGAGCTGCCCGAAACGCGCCGCGAAGTCGCGCGCCACCTGCTGCTGGCGGATGCTCGAGCCTTCGAGGATGCGGGTGACCACCGAAAGTACCTGGCGGGGGCTCGTCGGCTTGACCAGATAGTCGTCGACGCGCCGCCCGATCGCTTCGGTCATGGTGCGGTCCTCCTCCGACTTGGTCACCATGACCACGCGGGCGTTGGGGTCCTGCCGGCGCAGGATGGCCAGCACCTCGAGGCCACGGCGTCCGGGCATCTGCTCGTCGAGCATGACCAGGTCGTAGTGGTTCCGGCGCAGGAGCGCGAGGGCGTCGTCGCCGTTGGTGATCGCGTCGACGTGGTAGCCCCGCTGCTGCAGGAACAGCAGGTGGGGGCGCAGGCGGTCGATCTCGTCGTCGACCCAGAGAACGCGCTTGGCGCGCGGGGAGGAAAGTGAGGTCATTGCGTTGGCTGTCCGGCCGCCGCGGGCCCGGGAGCCCTCCGGGGCGGCGGAAGGAGGCGGCTATTCCATGCTGATGACATAGCGGAACCAGGCCGCGACGGGCATCCCGCCCCGGCGTGCCGGCTCGAACATCCAGCGGGCGGCCTCCTGAATCAGCCGGCGATTGAAGTCGCGGTCGGAGGTGGGCGGCATCAGGCGGACGGAATCGGCCGCGACCCTTCCGGTCTCCAGGACGAAGACCCAAACCTCGACCTCCCGGTCCCTCAGGCTTCGGTTGGAGGGGGGCAGGATCATGCTGCGGGGAGAGGGAGGGATGGTTCGCGACCTTCCTTCAGCGGCCGTGCCGCCATCCCCCCGCCCCTCGCCTTCCTCGATGCCGGGACCCTCGCCTTCACCTGGTCGCTCCCCAAGGACCGACGCGAAGTCGACTTCCACCGACTCCTCGAACTCCACCGGCTCGACGTCCACGAGGACCGGGGCCGGCACGCGTGGAGGAACGATCGGCCGGGGGGGCGCCATCGCAAGGCGCAGCGCCTGCATGGAACCCGACGCCGCGCGGTTGTCGCCCGCGTTCGGGCCTGCGGCGGAGTACGGGGATACGGTGGGCGCCGGCATGCGCCAGAAGAGGAACAGGAACAGATGGAAGCCCAGGGACAGGCCCATCGCGACGCGCCAGAGTTTCCTCTCGCGCCGGCGGCGGTCCCGGTTGCTCGCGTTGCCCGGTGTCATCGGTCTGATGGAGGCCAGTCCCTTCGGTGACGGAGAGCGAACCCCGGCTGGCCGGGGGGCGGGACGCCGGGGAACGAGACGGAATGAGCCTCACCGGTCGCGCCGTCCACTACCCACACCTGCCCGGAAGTCCCTTGTACCAGCGACGGGGACCCGAGGTTTCGGACCACGGCAGCCACCGCAGGCGCGGAGGGACGCGTGAGGTCGACGATCACCAGGCCCTGTTCGCCCGCCGCGACATAGGCCCGGGACTCCAGCAGCGCAACGTCGAAGGCGCTGCGAATCCCCTGGTAGCGGGCGGCGAGCCGAGGCATGGCCGGATTGGACACGTCGATGACGAATACGCCGTCCCGGCCGGCGGCCACCACGCCGAGCGTAGCGTCCACGTCGAGCGAACGGGCGGCCGCGGAGAGCTCCAGGGCCCCGACCTCCGCGAGCGTGCCCCCGTCGCGCGCCACCAGGCGTGGGCCTTCCAGCACCCACGCGATCCGTGATGCGCGCGGCCAGACCAGGTCGGCGGCGAGCGGGTCGCCCGTGGTGCGCGCGGCTTCCGACAGCTCGAGCCCGGTGCCCCGCCCGAGGCTGGTGAAGCCGAGCAGTCCCCCCGCGCCCGACACCACCAGCCCCCCGCCCCTCCCCGCCGCGACCAGCCGGGCGCCGCGCGCGTCGACCCGCCGGCCGGGCGTGTCGTCCCGGGCGGTGGGGAGGGCGAACAGGCCGCTGGCGGTGGCCGCCACGATCGCCGCGCTCTCCTCCAGCAGTGCGGCGTCGCGCAGCCCCCGTATCCCCCCCAGCGGCGACGGTGTCTCCCCCTCCAGCCGGACCAGTCCCTCGGCTCCGCTCCAGAGCGCTGCCGCCCCCGCCGCCCGGCCCCGGTCGGGCACGAAGGGAAGCTGGACGGTGTGTCGCGGCCGGAGGTCCAGCCGGGGACCCGCCACGAACCGGCGCGCGGCGCCGTCGTCGAACTCCTTGCCGAGCAGGAAGCCCAGGGTGAACCCGACGGCCGTGGCAAGCGGTGCGAAACACTCGGTCCGGGTGCAGGTGCCCATTGTGGGAAAATCGGCGGACGTGAACGTCGGGACGCCGACAACCACGGCCCCGATCGCGGCGCCCAGCCACTTGCGGTGGGAGCCGGGACCGTCTTCCTGCGCGGCCGCGGTCGCGGGCGGCAGCACCACGGCCACCGCCAGCACGACGGCGGGAACCGACAGCCTGCACGTGTTCCACCAACCGCCCGGGCGGCCACCCCGCGCCCGGCCTCGCTCTCGCCGCCGCCGTCCCTCCGGCCGTGGCGGTCGCCCGCAGGCCGTGAGGGTCATGGCTCCCGGACCTGGAACTCCCGCTCCACCTCCAGCTGGACGCGCGCATTGCGGTCCAGGACCCGCAGCCGCAGCCCGTAGCGGCCCGGTGGCGGCTCGTCGAGCCGGATGGTGAAGTACTCGGGCAGCATGTCGCGCGCCTGCACCCGGTTCTGCCTGTTGAACGTGAGCCGCACGGCCTGGTCGCCTTCGTCGGTGAGCCCCCAGCGGTCCGCCAGCTCGCCCAGCACCTGCAGGAATGACCCGGTCCGATGAATCTCCTCCACCGTCACCGCCAGCTCCAGTTCGTACGACGCGAACCGGTCGGAGTCGGGGAGCAGGTTGTAGAGCTCGAAGTAGATCCCGATCTCGTCGTTCGGGGCGTAGGTGAGGGTGGGCTCGGGCACCATGCGGAAGTCGGCGCGGGTGCGGGGAGGATCCACGACCGCCTCGAGCGACCGGGTCAGGAGGATGTCGCTCACGCTCGGTTCACCGGCGGGGAAACTGCGCGCGTCCACGCGCGCCCGATGCACCGCGGCCGCCCAGCTGAGCGGATCGCGCGCCTCCGCCGACACGATGTGCGGCTGCCCCGCAGGCACCGTCGTGCGCCAGCTCAGAGGGAGCGCGCGGCCCTCCTCGAAGGTCACTTCCCGGGCCTCGGTGACCCGGCGGATCTCGGCGCCGTCCGGTTCGACCACGAAGAGGCCGGTCTCGAAGGTGGCCGCCGCCACGCCGACCGCCTCACGGAGCGAATCCAGGGGAACGGCCGCGTACACCTCCAGATCGATCTCGTCATCCACGCCCCGGAAGCGCGCGATCTGAGCGGGCACCTGCAGGAGCGCCGGAAGCGACGGCGCCGCGAAGCGCGCGGGCTGGCGCGCCCGGTAGTTTTCGGCGTAGAACCGGAAATCGTTGGCGAAGGTGGCTCCGCGGTAGCCCGGCATGCCCCGGAACACGAACACCGGCCCGTTCCTGCCGTAGCTCCAGACGGTCGTTACACGGCCGACGGACTCGTGGTCGCCGGCGTTGGTGGTGCCGGCCCCGAAGCTCGCCTGGCGCAGCGGCCTGCCGTAGCGCACCCATATCTCGCCCCGGTCGGTGCGCCACCCCGGGACGTCGTATTCGGGCAGCCCGAAACGCAGATCGACGTAGGCCATGCGCGACAGGTACTCGGCCCAGTACTCGTTCGAGGGCGTCAGATAGAGCGGATCCCAGGCCGTCCAGAAACGACGGGCAGCGTCCGCCGGATCCGCGCCGGCGCGTGCCTCGAAGATCTCGGCGTCGTCCTGCGTGAGCAGGCGCGATACCGCGAGGAAGTCCGCGCGCTTCTCGTCGGACAGCAGTTCGACCGCGTACTCGAACGCGCCCGCCGCCTCGTCGTCGCGGCCCTCGGCGTGCAGTCCCAGACCGAGGGCGAGATAGGCGCGGGGCTCGGAGGGGGCGGCGCGCACGAAGCGCCGGGCTTCGGCCATGAACTCCGCCATGCGCCCGGTGTCGTAATGGAAGGCCAGCAGGTGGGTGGCCGCCCCGGTGTGCGCGGGATCCGCGGTCAGAGCCCGGTGAAAGTGGTCGAGCATGGCCTCGCGCGCGGCGGCACCCTGCCCCGGCGCGTAGCCCGAAGCCTGGAGCACGTCCCAGACGTAGTTCGCGCTCTCGAAGGCGATGTCCCCCCGGAGCTCCGCAATGCCGATGGGGAGAAGGCGGCGATAGCGAAGCCGGCGCCAGGTCGTCTCGCTGAAGATGCCAAGCTGGTAGTGGACCTCCGCGAGCGTGGGCGCGCCGGCGCGTTCGGCCACGTCCAGCGCTCGCCGGAGCATTCTGCGCGCGTCCACCCGGATCTCCTGCATCATCAGGAGCTTGGCGAACTCCAGCAGGTACAGGGGATTCTCCGGATCGTGACGGACGGCCTGGTCGAGCGCTTCGCGGGCGATGATGCGGCGACGGAAGTCGCCGGTGCTGCGGGGAGCCTGCCTGGCGTGGTACAGGCCCTTCAGAAAGTGCGCCTCCGCATACCCGGGATCGAGGGTGACCGCGCGCTCGATATGACCCAGGGCACGGGCGGTATCGCCTTCCTGCGCCAGCCGAACCCCCTCCTCCAGCGCTTCGAGCGCCGCGCTTCGCTGGGCCTGGATCCCATGCGGCAAGGACAGCGCACACACGAGAAAGACGGCTGGAGTCAGCTTCATGGATGTCCGGAAAACCGAATGGGACCACTCACGCGGAACTTGCGCATACCCGCGAGCCCCGGCAACTTGCCGCCTCCAACCCCCGTATGGCTCGTCCCGGCAATATCCGCATGACTTGTCCGTGCACGATCGGCTGACTTCTTCCCGCGACCCGCTACGGCCGCGCGCGCCATGTCGCCGAGCCCCGAGAACATGAAACCCGTGACCCGCCCGGGCGGCCCCGGAGCCTACCTCGAACTGACCAAGCCCGGGATCGCCTGCTTCGTCATGACCCTGACCGGGGTGTCCTGCTACGTCGCGGTCGGAGGCGAACTGGCGGTTCTCCTCATCCTCCACACGGCGTTGGGGACGGGGCTGGTGACGGGCGGCGCGCTGGCGCTCAACCAGTACGCCGAACGACGCCAGGACGCGCTCATGACGCGCACCCGCGGACGCCCGATCCCGTCGGGCCGCGTCGCGCCGCGCCACGCGCACGATTTCGGACTCCTGCTTACCGTGGCCGGGGCCGTCTACCTGTGGACGGCAGTCGGATGGCTGCCCGCCGCTCTCGCCCTGCTTTCGAGCGCGCTCTACGTGCTGGTCTACACCCCGCTCAAGACGCGAACCTCGCTCGCGAGCCTGGTGGGCGCGTTTCCCGGAGCGCTTCCCGTGCTGGTGGGCTGGAGCGCCGCGGCCGGCACGCTCTCGGCACAGGCGTTCGCGGTGTTCGGGGTCTTCTTCATATGGCAGCTTCCGCACATCCTGGCGCTGGCGTGGATCTGCCGCGAGGACTACGCCCGGGCGGGCATCATCATGGCGCCCCCGGGCGACGAGCAGGGGCGCGTTCTCGGCCTGCGCATGGTCGCGGCTGCGGCCGCGCTGCTTCCGGTGAGTCTCGCGCCCGTACTGCTCGACCTGACCGGCATGGTGTACGCCTCCGGGGCCTTGCTGGCCGGGGTGGCGCTCCTGGCGGTGACGCTTGCGGCCGCGGGGCGGCTTACGGACCGGCGCGCGCGCCGGGTATTCCTGGGAACCCTGCTCTATCAGCCCTGCCTGCTGGTGCTGCTCATCGTCGATACCCTGGCGGTCCGTTGATGAATCCGCGCGAGCACAGGCCAACCCTGAACCGGAGCGCGACCATGAACGTCCCGTTTTCGCCCCTCCCGTCCCCCGCCAAGCGAAGCCGGTGCCCTTCCGTCGGGGCCCGGCGACTCGTCACCGCAGCCGCGCTGGTCGCCGTGGGGTTCGGCCCGGGGGCGCCCACGGCTTCCGCGCAGGAACAGCCGCGCCCGCGGGCGCGGGATGTCGGGGTCGCGCCGGGCATCTTCGTCCCGGGCCCGTACAACGCAATCACGGACGTGGATGGCGTGCTGGTCGGGCACGCCACGGTGCGCGAGGACGACCGTGTCCGCACCGGCGTGACGGCCATTCGCCCGCACGGAGGCAACGTCTTCCGCGACCGGGTGCCGGCGGCGATGCACGTCGGCAACGGGTTCGGCAAGCTGCTCGGCGTGACCCAGGTGCGGGAGCTGGGGGAGCTGGAGACGCCCATCCTGCTCACCTGCACGCTGTGCGTGTGGAAGGCGGCGGACGCGCTCACGGAGTGGATGCTGGCGCGCGAGGGGATGGAGGGCGTGCGCTCCATCAACCCGGTCGTGGGCGAAACCAACGACGGCGGCCTGAACGACATCCGCGCGCGGCCCATCACCCCCGGGCATGTGCGCGCGGCGCTCGAGTCGGCCCGCACCGGACCGGTGGAGGAAGGGTCGGTGGGGGCGGGTACCGGGACCCGCGCCTTCGGCTGGAAGGGGGGCATCGGCACCAGCAGCCGGGTGGTGCCCGACGAGCTGGGCGGCTACACGGTGGGCGTGCTGGTGCAGTCCAACTTCGGCGGCATCCTCACCATCGCGGGGGCGCCGGTGGGGCGCGAGCTGGGCCGCTACTCGTTTCAGGGGACGGTGCCGGGCAGCGGCGCGCCTGCGGAGACCGGCGAAGGCCGGGGGTCCATTGCGGACGAGGGACAGCGGTCCACTACGGACGAGGACCGGCGATCCATGGTGGACGAGGGCCGGGGATCCATCATGATGGTGGTGGCGACCGACGCGCCCCTCTCACCTCTCAAGCTCGAGCGCGTGGCGCGGAGGGCCATGATGGGGCTGGCGCGCACCGGGTCGTTCGCCGGAAACGGCTCGGGGGACTACGTGATCGCCTTCTCGACCGCAGCCGGGGTGCGGCGTGGCGCGGAGGAGGTGCTGTCCGTGGAGGAGGTCGCCAACAACCGCATGTCCTCGCTCTTCCTGGCCACCGTGGAAGCCACCGAGGAGGCCGTCTACAACTCGCTCTTCAAGGCCACCACCGTATCGGGGATGGGCAACACGGCCGAGGCCCTGCCGATCAACGAGACGCTGGAAGTGCTGCGCCGCTACAACGTCATTCCCTGAGAAGGCTCTACCCCAGGCGGGCCGGCTTCACGTAGGAGATCTGGTCCAGCTCGCGCAGGCGCTCGAGCAGCTCCTGCGTGATCTCTCCATCCACCGACACCGCCGCCATGGCGTCGCCGCCCGGCTCCAGGCGGGCCTGGTGGTATCCGGCGATGTTGAAGCCCATGGACGCCAGCACCGTCCCCACCCCGGCGATCACGCCGGGCTTGTCCTGATTGCGCACGATGACGATGGAGCCCTCCGGGACCAGGTCGACGGAGAAGTCGCCGATGCGCACGATGCGCGGGTGGGTGCCGTCCAGCAGGGCTCCGGCCACCCTCAAGCGCCCCTCCTCCGTCACGACTTCCGTGACCAGGTACTCGGAGTAGCCCGGGTGCCGGGTCGCGCGGGCCGTCACCACCCTCATCCCGCGCGCCTCGGCGAGCCGGGCCGCGTTGACGGCGTTCACGCGCGCGCCCCCTACGATGTCCTCCAGCAGCCCGCACAGCACCGCCGCGGTTAGCGGGCCGGGCGCCTCTTCCGACCCGCCGCTGTAGCGCACCTGCACTCCGCGGATCCCTCCGGACGCGAGCGCGCACGCGAGACGCCCCATCCGGGTCCCGAGCTCCAGCAGGGGGCGCAGCTTTCGCAGCGTCGCTCCGTCGATGCCGGGCGCGTTCACAGCCCGCGAGAGGTCGCCGTCGAGGAGCGCTCCCCGCACGCCCGCCGCGATCTCGGAAGCCACCAGTTCCTGCGCCTCCGCGGTGGAGGCCCCCAGGTGGGGACTGAGTATGAGGTTCGGGCTGCCCACCAGCGGACTGGACGCCGGCAGCGGTTCCCGGCGGAAGACATCCAGCGCGGCGCCCGCCAGCCATCCCTCCCCGAGAGCGCGGGCGAGCGCGTCTTCGTCCACCACCCCGCCGCGGGCCGCGTTGACGAGGTAGGCCGAAGGCTTCATGCGGCGCAGCTGCTCCGCCCCGATCATCGAGGAGGTGGAGGGGGTGAGCGGCACATGCAGGCTGAGAAAGTCGGCCTGCTCGATCACCTCGTCGAAATCGCGCGGCTCCGCGTCCAGCTCCTCCGCGCGGGTCGCCGGCAGATAGGGATCGTAGACCAGCACCCTCATGCCGAAGGCGCGGGCACGGCGCGCCACTTCTCCGCCGATGCGCCCCGCCCCGACCAGCCCGAGCGTCTTCCGGTTGAGCTCCACCCCGGCGAGTCCCGGCGTCTTCCAGGTCATCCCGCGCACCGACCGGTCGGCGGCGACGACCTTTCGCGCCAGCGCCAGAATGAGGGCAAAGGTGAGTTCCGCTGCGGAGACGGTGTTGCCCGCCGGCGCGTTCAGAACCGGGATGCCGCGCTCGGTGGCGGCATCGAGATCGATGTTGTCCACCCCCGCCCCGGCCCGCCCGATGACCTTCAGGTTCGGGGCCGCCTCGATCAGAGCCCGGGTCACCCGGGTGGCGCTGCGCACGATGACCGCATCCGCCCGGGTCATCGCGTCTTCCTTCTCGGCCGGCGCGCGCTCCGCCAGCCAGCGCACCTCGAAGCGATCGTCACGGGTGAGGGCGCCAAGCCCCGAAGGCGAGACCTTGTCCGCCACCGCGACCGTGTACCGTCGGCCACGCCGCCTCATCGCCTCCCCCCCGCGACCCCCTGTCCCGGGGATGCCCGCAAGACCTCCTCCAGCGCTTCCAGCACCCGTTCCAGTTCCTCCACGGTGTGGTCTCCCATGTGGCCGATGCGCACCGACCGTGGTTTGAGTCTGCCGTATCCCGCTCCGATCACGAACCCCCGCTCCTTCATCGCCTGAGCGACCTCCGGGCCCGTCAGCCCCGGCGGCAGCAGCAGGCAGGTCACAGTGGGCGAGCGGAAGCCCTCCGGCGCGAGCACCGACAGCTCCGGGCCGACGCTCTCCCTCGCCGCGTCCGCCCACTCCGCGCACCTGAGCGCCATGGCCGCGTGGCGCGTCCAGCGTCCCTCCAGGCTCTCCGCGGAGATGTGGCGCAGCTGCTCCGCCAGTGAGTACAGCAACGTCACCGCAGGCGTGTTCGGCGTCTGCTCCTTCGCCAGCGCGTCGTAGAACGCGACCAGGTCGAAGTAGACCCCCTTGCGCGCCGCGCTGGCGGACCGCTCCATCATGCGCTCGGAGGCGACGCCGAACGCCAGCCCCGGGGGCAGCGCCATCGCCTTCTGGGAACCGCAGAGGACGAAATCGAGGCTCCAGTCGTCGGCCCGCACCGGGGCGCCTCCCGCGCTGGTGACGGCATCGACCAGCACAAGCGTGTCCGGGAACTCCCGCACCGTCGCCGCCAGCCCGGCGATCGGGTTGAGGGCTCCCGTGGAGGTCTCGGAGTGCACCATGGTGACGGCGTCGTAGCGTCTCTCGCGCAGGCGGGCCCGGAGCGAGTCCGGATCGTGCACGCCGCCCCAGGGCACCTCCAGCACATCCACCTCGAACCCGCATGAGCGCGCGATGCGGGCGAAGCGCTCGGAGAACGCCCCGTTCACCAGCGACAACACTCGCTCCCGCGCGCCGTTGCGCACAGCCGCCTCCATGAGGCCGGTCGCGGAGGACGTAGACACCAGAACGGGCCGCGCGGTGCCGAACACCTCGCGCAGGCCGGGCTGAACCTCCCTCATGAGCGCGTTGACGGGTTCGCCGCGATGCCCGATCAGAGCCTGCTTCTGGGCGGCCAGCACCGCCGGCCGCACCTCGGTGGGACCGGGCAGAAAGAAGCGGCCGAACCCGCGGTCCCGGGCCGGTCCGCCGCACGCCGTCGAACTGTCGGTCATGGTCTCATCTTCTGCGGCGCGCCGCCTTGCGTCGGGCACCGGCTTCGAGGATTCGCTTGCGCAGACGGATCGCTTCAGGAGTGACCTCGATGAGCTCGTCGTCCGCGATGAACTCCAGAGCGGATTCCAGCGTGATGGCGCGGGGTGGCTCCAGGCGGATGTTGTCGTCCGCCGCCGCCGCCCGGATGTTGGTGAGCTTCTTGCCCTTGCACATGTTGACGTCCAGGTCGCCCACGCGGACGTGCACGCCCACGACCATGCCTTCATAGACCGGGGCTCCGGGTCCCAGGAAGAAGGTGGCGCGCTCCTGCAGGCCGAAGATGGCGTACGCCACCGCGACGCCCCGGCGGTCGGCCACCACCGCGCCGCGCTCCCGTCCGGGCAGCACGCCCGCCCACCGCCCGTACTCCAGGAAGCGATGGTGCATCAGCCCGTCCCCGCGGGTGTCGGTGAGAAACTCGGTCCGATAGCCGAACAGGCCGCGCGCCGGAATCCGGAAGCGCAGCCGGATCGGCCCCCGGCCCGTCGGTCTCATCTCCAGCATCTCGCCCCGTCGCGCGCCCAGCTTCTCGATAACCGTGCCCACGCGGGATTCGGGCACCTCCGCCACCAGCTCCTCGTAAGGCTCCAGAGGCTCGCCGGCGGGACCTTCGCGCATGAGCACTCGCGGACGGGAGACCTGGAACTCGTAGCCCTCGCGGCGCATGGTCTCCATGAGGATGGACAGGTGCAGCTCGCCCCGCCCCGCGACCCGGAAGGTATCCGGATGTTCGGTCGCCTCCACCTTCAGCGCCACGTTGCGCTCCATCTCCCGGAAGAGCCGCTCGCGGAGCTGGCGCGTGGTCACGTACTTCCCTTTGCCCGAAAAAGGCGAGTCGTTGACGAGGAAGTCGACCGAAATCGTGGGCCGCTCCACCGCGATGCCCTTCAGGCGTTCGAGACGCGCCGGATCGGCCAGGGTCCTGCCGATCTCCACGCCGGAGACGCCCGCCACCGCCACGATGTCTCCCGCGCCGGCTTCCGCGATGTCCACGCGCTCCAGCCCGTCGAACCCGTACACCTTGAGCGCGCGCGAGCGGGCCACGTCATCCTCCTCGACCATTCCCGCCGCGCCCAGGGGCAGCACGGCCACCTCCTGGCCGGGCCGGATGCACCCGCGCTCGATGCGGCCGATCGCGATGCGTCCCACGTAGGAAGAGTAGTCCAGCGTCGACACGAGCATCTGGAACGGCCCTGCCGGTTCCGCGGGGGGCGCGGGCACGTGATCCACGACGGCCGCGAACAGCGGCGCGAGGTCGGCACCCCGCTCGCCGGCGCTCGGCGTGGCCCATCCCTCCCGGCCGGAGGCATACAGGAAGGGCGCGTCCAGCTGCTCGTCGGAGGCCTCGAGATCCATGAACAGCTCCAGCACCTCGTCGTGCACCTCTTCGGCGCGCGCGTCCGGTCGCTCGGCCTTGTTGATGACCACCACCGGAGCGTGTCCCAGTTCGAGAGCCTTGCCGGTCACGAACCGGGTCTGGGGCATCGGCCCCTCGGCGGCGTCGACCAGGATCAGCACCCCGTCCACCATGCGCAGGATGCGCTCGACCTCGCCTCCGAAGTCGGCGTGCCCGGGGGTGTCCACGATGTTGATCTTGAACTCGCCCCAGCGCACCGAGGTGTTCTTGGACAGGATCGTGATGCCCCGCTCCCGCTCCAGCGGATTGGAGTCCATCACCCGCTCGCGCACTTCCTGGTTTTCGCGGAACACCCCCGCCTGGCGCAGCATCTGGTCCACGAGAGTGGTCTTCCCATGGTCGACATGGGCGATGATGGCGACGTTGCGGACCTTCATGCCGGGTGTCGTCCTGCCGGAGGATCGTCTGGGAGACGGATGCGCGAGGCTCGGCGAGCCGTCTAGCGACTCTCTCGCCGGAGTACGCGTCCCGCGCGCTCGCCGGTGAAGGCGCCGTCACGGATCGCCGCCGCGCCGTTTACGAAAACGTGCACCATACCCTCCGACAATTGGTGCGGGTCCGTGTAGGTGGCGAGATCCCGGACCTCCTCCAGATCGAACACCACGACGTCCGCGACCGCCCCGGGAACGAGCTTCCCGCGACCCTCGACACCAAAAACGTCTGCCGGAAGAGAGGTCATGCTGCGGACCGCTGCCCCGAGGCTCTGCGTCTTCTCCTCCAGCACGTACTTGCGCAGCTTGCGCGGGAAGGTGCCGTAGGCGCGCGGGTGCGGCACGCCCACCTGCCACTCCGGCAGCGCGCCGTCGGACGCCGTCATCGTCCAGGGTTGGATCATGAAGGCGGCGATGTCGTCGTCGGTCATATTGAAGGAGACCACCGAGGCATCTCCCCCGGCGATCAACTCCAGCGCCGCGTCCAGGGGATGGAGGGAGC
Source organism: Longimicrobiales bacterium (assembly GCA_965202805.1). Classification (GTDB taxonomy): domain Bacteria; phylum Gemmatimonadota; class Gemmatimonadetes; order Longimicrobiales; family Gaopeijiaceae; genus BD2-11. The sequence goes on along the minus strand of OZ241869.1, from coordinate 3,152,385 downwards.
GGGCGGCGGCCACGTCCTCGAGGGTGCGGCCTTCGATGGAGGGGTCGGGGCGGAAGCGGCGGAACTGGAGGCGGTCGGCTCCTCCGCGGCGCGCGAGATTGGCTTGCATGTCCTCGCGGATGCGCGTCCGGGTCGCGGGATGGGCGAGGCGAGCCATCAGCGAGTCCCCTCCCCCCGCCTGCGCCCAGCGCGGCAGAAGCGCCGCGGAGAGCCCGGTCGAAGAGGCCTCGTACGGGTACTGGTCCGCGTACACTTCGACACCCTCCGCCCTGGCTGCCTCGATGGCGGCGATCACCTCCGCCGACTTGCCCCACGCCGGCGGCCCAAGCGCCTTGATGTGCGTGACCACCCCCGGCAGTCCCGCCGCGCGCGCCACCGTGATCACCTCCTGCACCGCCGCGACCAGGCCAATGGTGTAGTCCGACTCGTCGCGGATGTGGCTGGTGTAGACCCCGCCGAACTCTGCCGCGACCCTGGCGAGGGCCGTCAGCTCATCGGTGTCCGAGTAGCTTCCGGGGGCGTAGAAGGGCCCGGACGACATGCCGAAGGCCCCTTCCTCCATGCCGGCCCGCACCAGCGCCTTCATCTCCTCCAGTTCGTCGTGGCCCGGCAGTCGATCCTCCATCCCCAGCACCGCCCTGCGCACCGATCCGTGGGGCACCAGCTGTGCCACGTTGACCCCGAGCCCGTCTTCGAGCAGCACGGCCCGTTGCAGGGCCAGGTCCACCAGGCCTCCGCCATCGGGGTTCACCACCACCGTCGTGATTCCCTGCGCCAGCAGGGGTTCGGCGTGGCTGCGGTCCTCCGTGTCCAGCCCGGAACCCGCGTGCGAGTGCGCGTCGATGAAGCCCGGAGCGACGTGGAGCCCGGTGACGTCCAGCACCTCGCGGGCGCCTGCGGCCGACAGGTCGCCCATCGCCGCGATGCGGTCGCCGGAAAGAGCGACATCGGCCACCATCCCGGGCGATCCGCCGCCATCCAGCAGGGTGCCCCCGCGCAGGATGACATCGAACTCCGGGACGCCGCCGGGCGAGCAGGCGCTCGCGGCCAGCATGACGAGCAGGCCCGGCACGCGGCGGGGCGGGGCGTCGAGAGCAGTTGCCATCTCCGGATTCCTTGTCATCGGTCAGCGTTCGCGGGACGCCGCCGGTTGCGCGTCCACGGCATTCAGGCGGCCAGCGGGGCACGCGGCCTCGTTGCGAGTGACCGTGGGCGAACGACCCGCTGGTTTCTGCCCCGGTCAGTTGCGAGGCGCCGCGGCGCTCCCCTCCCAGTCCGGGTCCGCGGCGCCCGTCCAGGAGGAGGTCGCGGCGTCCCACGACATCCCGTGGATGCGACCGAACGCGCCGGCGCGCGGCACCTCCTGCACTGCGAAGCCCAACTGGCGCAGCTCCGCGAGGACATCCGCCGACCAGCCGATCTCCGGAGAGGTCTCCATCTGGAATCCGCTCTCGGAACCCGGAGAGTTCAGTGATCCCTGCATCGGATGAAGGCGCGCGGCGGCCAATGCCTCGGGAAGCGAGAGCCCCTGATCGACGACCCGGCACACCGCCTGCACGACCGCCGAGACGATGCGTGCGCCCCCCGCCGCCCCAAGCACCAGCATGGGATCGCCGCCGTCCATGACCATGAACGGGGAGATGTTGGAGCGGGCGCGCTCGCCCGGCTCGAGGCGGCCCAGATACCCTCCCAGGGTCGCCGCGTAGAGGAAGCCCAGCCCCGGGGTGGCGATCTTCGATCCCATCGCCGGCCCGATGGTCTGGGTGAGCGCGACCGCCATGCCGTCGGCATCCGCGGTCGAGAGGTGCGTGGTGTGCCCTTCGTCGTCGGGGCCGGCGAGGTAGGCAGCCGCGGGCTCCGGGGAGCCCCGGGGCACGGCTGCGGGCTCGGGCCCCATGGCCGCCGCCGCCACCGGCAGCCGCACGCGCTCGGCCTGCTCGCTCGCCCATTCCCGCGACGTGAGCAGCTGCCAGGCGTCCGGTCCGCGATGGGTTCGGGCCCCCTCGAAGCCGAGCGCGAGCGCCTGTCCCACCACCGAGGCCCACGTCGTCTCGTCGGCCCCCGCCATGTCGAAGTTCTCGATGATCTGCAGGATGCCGATGGTCATGGCCCCGGCCGCGGGGGTGAACGTCCCCACCAGTTCGTGGCCGCGGTAGCTGCCCCGCACTACCCGGGCATCCTCGGCGCGGTAGCCGGCGAGCGCGGCGGCCGTGACGTGCCCGCCCGCGCCCACGATGTCATCGGCCATGGCTTGCGCGATCTCGCCCCGGTAGAAGGCGTCGGCGCCTCCGGAAGCGATGCGGCGCAGCACCATCGCCAGATCGTTCTGCACGAAATGGTCGCCCGCGTCGTACGGCGATCCGTCCGGCTCGATGTAGTAGAGGGTCGCGCCCTCGGATTCCCGCAGTTGCTCCGCGGTCGACGCCTGGCGGGCGGCTTCGCCGGGCAGGAGCGCGAAGCCTTCGGACGCGTACCGGATGGCCGGCTCCATCACGGTGGCCAGCGGAAGCGTGCCGTGCTCCTGAAGGAGCCTGGTAAGCCCCGCGACGGCGCCCGGCAATCCGACGGTGGGATACCCGTACCCGGCCTGAGGGGCCGTGTCGGGGTCGTAGGTGTCCGGGGCCTGGGTGGTGGCGTCGATGCCGTGGAAGACCCCGTCCGCGGTTCGCACCAGGATCTGGGTGCGCCCGCCGATCGAGTTCATGCTCGGCTCCACCACCGATACGGCGAACGCCGCGGCCACCGCGGCATCGGCCGCGTTGCCGCCCCGCTCGAGCATTTCGACGCCCGCCGCCGTCGCCAGCGGCTGGGCCGCGACCACCATGCCCCGGCTCGACTGCGCCACCTGGTCGGTGGTGGGCTCGACGCGCGTCGGCGCAGTCCCGCCACATCCCCACAGCAGAACCAGCGAAAGGGCAAGACAGCGAGAGGAGTGCGATGCCCTCATGAAACCTCCCGTCCCGCGCAAACGCGGCGCGGACCCTTCGATCCGCAGATCCCGCGCCCCCTGATAACTCAGTCCACCTGGAGGTACCCGTGCTCTTCCAGCAGCGCTCTGAGCCGCGGCTCGCGGTCAGGCAGGCGCGTGCGGCTGACCTGGCGAGCGAGCGCGATCCGGTCTACTTCCGAGACGCGGTCCAGGATCGCGATGGGCGTCCCATACCGAAGCAGGATGCGCTTGGCGTCCACAGCTACGGAATCGATCATCTTCTCATGGGGCGCGGATTCAGGCACGCTCACCTCCAACTCGTCCAGGACTTCGAAATCGGCTGACCGAAACACCGTGCCCCAACACAACGGCACAGAATGATAAAGATATGTTTCCCCGCCGTTTTCGCCAAGCTCGGCGCCGCCTCAGCCGCCTCAGCCGCTCCCCAGCATGAGCCCCGCCGTCAGGAACAGATCGTGCTGCGTGGTCTCCATGTCGTTGTCGCTGAAGATCGGGCTGATGTAGTCGGAGAGTTCGGTCACGATGCGCAGCGGGCCCATTCTCACCTCGATGCCCCCGCCGAGCAGCATGGTCCTGCGGGTCTGATCGTGCAGGGGCGACCGGTGCAATTCGTCCAGGGACGTCAGGTCGTAGTGCTTCACGCCCCCGCCACCCAGCAGGTACGGCTGAACGGGAACGCCGCTGGGAAGCGGGCGGAAGACGATGGCCGCGGTGGCGTTGAGGAGGTTGTTCCTGGCCTTGCACTCCGGACACATGCCCCCCTCGACGCCGAGGTCCGCAGTCGTCGCGTACGCCAGCGTCGCGCGCCCCGAGATCGGTCCGGAAACGGCGAGTTCCAGCCCGAGCGAGTACGCGAAGCTCCGTTCACGCTTGCCGAACTCGACCGCCTGCTCGAACCCGGCGTCCCTCAGAACCCCCAGATCCTGGGTGGGCACGTAGTATCCGGCCTGGAAGATCAGGTAGCCCCCCTGCGCCCTCGCGCCTTCCGGCGCCAGCGCCGTGGCAAGGCATCCCGCGAACAGCACCAGCGCAGTCGCCTTCGATCGGTATCCGATTCTCATGAACGTATCGCTCCGGGTTGGTCGGACTGGTTTCGGATGGCCCCCTCGGCCGGCCGCTCCCCGGGCGCGGGAAGCGCTTCGGCGGCGCGGGAAGGGACAGGTTAGATTGTGGCCCCGCTCACGCAACAACAACCCGCGATGGCACACTCCTCCCGTTTCTCTACCTCCGTCGAGGACTACCTCAAGGCAATCTTCGCCCTCACGGAGCACGACGATACCGCCACCACGAGCGATATCGCCAGCACCCTCAACGTACAGCCCGCGTCGGTCAGCGGAATGGTGAAGCGCCTGGCCGACCTGGGGGTCGTCGAGCATGAGCCCTACCGCGGCGTAAGCCTCACGCCCAGCGGCCGCCGGGAGGCGCTCCGCGTCGTTCGTCGCCACCGCATCCTCGAAACCTACCTCAGCGTGCGCCTGGGCTACTCATGGGAAGATGTGCACGACGAAGCCGAGCGGCTGGAGCACGCCGCCTCCGATCAGCTCATCGAGCGCATGGCCGATGCGCTCAAGAACCCGCGCCACGATCCGCACGGCGCGCCCATCCCGACCTCCGGCGGAGAGATCGACTCCACCAGCTACCCGACGCTGGCGGACTCCGAGGCCACGGGCCCGATCCGGATCCGGGCGGTGCGCGACGATGAGCCGGAGAGGCTGCGCTATCTGGAGGCCAGGGGGCTCCTGCCGGGCGTGATTCTGGCGGTGGAGGAGAGGGCTCCCTTCAACGGGCCGGTGACGGTGCGCCTGGGCGGGCCCGACGGCGACAGCCAGGCCATCGGCTTCGACCTGGCGCGCTGCATCTTCATCGACCAGGAGCCGGCCCGGCAGCCCGCGGACGAATCCGCGCGAGCCATCTGAGGCTGTCAGGGCACCACCAGGGCCTTCGTGACCCGCAGCGCGGCCACATCCTCGAGCGCCTGCTGCGTGCTCTCCAGCGGATAACGCGCCCCGATCACCTCGGCGAAGGGCAGGCGCTGGCGGTGCCGGGACAGCAGCCGCAGGGCCCGCACCAGGTGATGGAAGTCGGTTCCCCACTGTCCGCGCACGTCAACGTGCTTGCGGTTGATGTCGGTGTGGGGATTGATGTCGACGGAACCGGCGTCGGTGTAGTGCCCGGCCACGACGTAGCGGCCTCCGTCGCGTGCAAGCGCGAACCCCTCGGGGATGGCGGCCGGATTGCCGCTGGCCTCGATGACCACGTCCGCCCCCCGCCCGTCCGTGCGGGCCATCACCGCGTCGAGGCGCTCCTCCGGGGTGGTGCCCGACAACGAAAGCGTGACGTCCGCTCCCATGCGCGCCCCCAGCGCCAGGCGGGCATCCGGGTCGCCGATGAGCACGACCTCCGCCGCGCCGGAGAGTCCGGCGAACGCGGCCGCCGCCAGCCCCACCGGACCGGCCCCCTGCACCACCACCACATCCCCCATGCGCGCCCCGGCGCGATCCACCGCCGCGAAGCCGGTGAATAGCCCGCACCCGCCCCCGATCACGTCGTCCGCGGCCAGGTTGTCCGGCAGCCTGAGGATGCGCACGCCCGGCTTCAGGTAGATGCGTTCCGCCCACCCCCCCAGCAACCCGTCCGCAAGGGCGTAGGTGATGCCGTACACCTTGCGCGCGGAGCACCGGTTGGGCTGGCGCGCCACCAGGCAGTGGTAGCAGCGGTAGCAGGTCTCGTGCACGTCGAGGAAGGTCACGACGTCGCCGGGCGCCAGCGGCCGTCCGAGCGCGTCGTGCTCCACCCCGCGCGCCTCCGCCACCCTGCCCACGCTCACGTGGCCCGGGATGATCGGATAGGGCACCCCGGCGAGCCGCCCGTGCCACAGGTGCACGTCGGTCCCGCACACCTCGCTGGCGACGGTCTCCAGCAGGACGGCGCCCGGCTCCATCTCCGGGTCGGGGAGCGTCCGGACCACCATCGGCTCATGGGGCCCGGTCATCACGGCGGCGCGAACGGGCATGGTCAGGTCACTCCTCGGGTTTCAGGTTGTTGCAACGGGGTTGCGGTGGGGAACGGCGCTTCACGCATCCTCGTCTCATCGGTACCCTCCGCGAGACACCAGCGTCAACCAGCACGGCGTTCGACGCGGTGATCGATCAAACGTGATTTGGAGGATTTAGTATACAAAATCGGTGATTTGTGGCTGTTCATGTATACCAGATCATCCATATCCGACGCTGCTGGTGCGCGTGCTCGTCCAGATGGCGCGGTGCCCCCTCGTGGGCGACGAACCAGAACCGCGTACCGGTGGTCAGTCGCACCCGATTCATTGCGTTAACTTGCCTGACCAAGCAATTGTCATCGCATGAAATTCTCCGAACTCCTCGAGATCGTCGAGGACGAGCCCGTCTTCGAGACAGGGTTTCTGATGGCCGGGCGTTCGCCGGAACCGGGACTTCCGGCGCAACTCAGCCGTTGGCAGCGCTCCGGGAGGGTCTTCCGGCTACGGAGGGGCCTGTACTCGCTGGCGCCCCCCTACCGGAAGCTGATCCCTCATCCCTTCCTCGTCGCGAACCGACTCGTTCCGGGAAGCTACGTAACCGGTTTGTCCGCGCTCGCGTTCGCCCACGCCATTCCGGAATTCGTACCGGAAGTCACCAGCTGCGGTCCGGGGCGCCGGCATGTCAGGACAACACCGTTGGGCCGCTACTCGTTCAGGTATCTGAAGGGAGACATGCGACGCGGTTACCGGCTGGTGAACCTCGGTTCGGGGCAAAGCGCCTTCGTGGCATCTCCCGAAAAGGCTTTTCTGGACATGGTTCATCTGCAACCTCGCGGCGATGATCCCGCGTGGATCGGAGAGCTCCGCCTGAATGTCGAGAATCTGTCACCCGACGTGATGCGAGATCTGGCCTCGTCCCTCGGCCGGCCGAAGCTCATTCGAGCCGCCGCCTGCGTGCGGGCGCTCTCGAACGATCCCGAGTTGGCCTTCGAGCAGCCATGAAGGACCACGTGCGCGCGCTGGTTCGGAACATGGATGCCCTTGTGGGTCGGAACGTGCTGCGGGAGTACCTTCAGGCGCGCGTTCTGGAAGGACTTCAGCGCGCGGGAGCGATGGGCGTGCTGGCGTTCCAGGGAGGCACCGCTCTTCGCTTCCTGTACGATCTGCCCCGGTACTCGGAAGATCTCGATTTCGCCCTGGAGGGCGCCCGCGAGGCTTACGACCTGCGCAGGTGGATCGAGGCGATGACTCGCCAGTTCCGACGCGAGCAATACGCGATCAGGACTTCGCTCCGCGAGCGGGGAAGCGTCCACTCGGCCTGGGTACGGTTCTCCGGCATCCTGTACGAGACCGGACTGTCGCCGCATCGCGACGAGGTTCTGGCCGTCAAGGTGGACGTGGACACCCGACCCCCGAAGGGAGCGGTGACCGAAACCCGGCTGGTTCGCAGGCATGTGCCCCTGCGACTCCATCACCACGACCGCGGATCCCTGTTTGCGGGCAAGCTGCACGCGCTGCTCCGCCGACCGTGGACGAAGGGCCGGGACGTCTACGACCTCGTCTGGTACCTGAGCGATCCCGCCTGGCCGGCGCCCAACCTCCGACTGCTCAATTCAGCGCTTGCGCAGAGTGACGCCGGGACCATCCCCCTTACCCGGGACGGTTGGCGAAGGGCGGTGCTTCAACGGCTCACCGCGATCTCCTGGAGCGGTGTCTCCGCGGACGTGAGACCGTTTCTGGAACGCGAGCAGGAGATGGCGAACCGGGAGGACGTGATGGCGCTGCTCCGGGCGACGTAGCCGCCCCACTCACCCCCCGCCGGGTTCGCCGAACTCCCCCATCGTCCGACTCAATCGCTCGACGGTGGCGAACTCCGCTTCGGAGGACTCGTTGATCCGGTCGGCCAGGAACTCGATGTCGTCCAGCGGCGCCTCGCCTGCGAGCGACTTCAGTTGGAGACGTTCGAAGGATCCAAGCACCTCCCCCACCTTCCGAGCCTCGCGCACGAAGCTTGCGCCGATCCCCGCCAGCGCCGTCTCGGCCCCGGCAATCACCATGTCGGCGGCTCCCGACAGCCGGTCGAGCCGACGGGTCTCCTCGATGTCGCGGTTGCAGCGGTCCATGACCGCGATTCTGGCCTCGCAGTCGTTATAGAACCTGCGAAGGACGTCGGCCCGTCCGTCGAGCTTTCCGAGGGCTGAACGGAGCTTGGCATGCAGTCCGGTCGCCGTCTTCAACTGGCCGGCGAACGTCCGATTGTCGGGATCCTGGCTCAGACGGGCCCGCCAGTAGGCCATCGAACGGTGGGCGTCGTCCACGGCCCCGGCGAGCTCAGCGCGAGCGGCGCCCCATTCGGATCCGCGCCCCAGGGTTCGCGCCCTGTGTCTCTCGACCTGCCCGCGGAATTCGTCCACGGCGAATCGGTACACGGCTTCGGTCGCATCCGGATCGCCGGCGCGAAAGGCTGCCAGGCGGCGGGACATTCGCTGGCGGGCGGGAAGAAAGCGCACGGCCGCCAGTGTCGCCAGCGCCGAACCAAGACCCAGAAAGCCGGAGTCCAGCACCAGCCCGAAGATCAGCCACAGTCCTCCGAGCTTGAGGAGGGACCAGGTGCACCCGACGGTTTCCGCAAGGTCGCGGCTCGCGCTCGGGGTATTCGCCCATCCCCGCGCGAGCGCCAAATGCCACCCCTTCTTCTTCTCCCGCCTCTGTGCCTCCTCCCGCTCGAAACATCGCCGGGCGACGGCCTCCAGCGACTCGTCCACCCCCTACCGGTCCATCACCGGTGTCCCCGCGTTCTTCACGTACCTGTCCATCCACTCGATCATCTCGGCCACGGCGTGCATCACCGATTCGCGCCCGCGGTAGCCGTGGCTCTCGTGGGGGAGCATCACCAGCCGGGCCGTGCCGCCGTTGCCCTTCATCGCGTGGAACATGCGCCGGGACTGCACCGGGAAGGTCCCCGAGTTGTTGTCGGCATCCCCGTGGATGAGGATCATCGGTTCGTTGATGTCGTCGGCGTGCATGAACGGCGACATCGCGAAGTAGACGTCGCCCGCCTCCCAGAAGGTGCGGCGCTCGTTCTGGAAGCCGAAAGGGGTGAGGGTGCGATTGTACGCGCCGCTGCGCGCGATGCCGGCCTGGAACAGGTCGGAGTGGGCGAGCAGGTTGGCGGTCATGAAGGCGCCGTAGCTGTGGCCGCCGACGCCGACCCGGTCGCGGTCGGTCACGCCCATTTCGACCACCTTGTCCACGGCCGCCGCGGCCGAGCTCACCAGTTGGTCCACGTAGGTGTCGTTGGGGGTCTCCTCCCCGATGATCGGCATGGTGGGTCCGTCGAAGACCGCATATCCCTGGGTCAGGAAGAAGAGGTGTGAGGCGCCTCCCACGCGCGTGAAGCGGCTGGGCGATCCGCGCACCTGGCCGGCCACGTCGGGATTCGAGTACTCCCGGGGATAGGCCCACACGATCGTGGGCAGCCGCGTTCCCTCCTCGTAGTCGGCGGGGAGGTAGAGCGTACCGGAGAGCTGCACCCCGTCCTCGCGCTCGTAGGTGACGAACTGGCGGGTCACGCCGGAGAGCTGGGGATGGGGGTTTTCGAACCGGGTCAGCTGCCTGCGGTCCTCGGAGCGGGTGTCGCGCACGAAGTAGTTGGGCGGGTCAAGCGGGGTCTCGTGCTGGGTGAGGACCCGGCGGCCGTCGTCGTCGAGCATGGCGACCACGGACTCGTAGCTGCCGGGAGCGGCCTGGAAGAGGCGTTCGCTCTCGCCGGTGGCGAGATTCATGCGGTCGAGGAACGGATGGTCGCCGGCATCCGAGGCTCCCGCACCCGTCAGGAAGATCCAGTCGCCGTCCTGCACGATGAGCGACTCGCCGTTCTCCGCGCGCCGCGTCACCGGCGTTCCGGGATCGCTGTAGCGGTCCTGCGAGTTGCGTTCCCAGATCAGCCGGGGTTCGCCGCCGCCATCCAGGTCGATCTGCCAGGTGCGGACCGTGTTGGACCGGCGCCAGGTCTCGGTCAGCAGCGCCAGACCATCCTCCCCGCGCGAGAGTCCCGCGTAGCGGAGGGCCGTTCGCGCCACTTCGCCGGCCTCACCGTCGAACGGGGCCGTCAGCCGCATCACGCGGTCGCGGTTCTCCGCCTCCGTCCAGGGATCGCCCCCGTCCAGCGCCTCGACCCACATGAGCGTGTGATCCTCTCCGGGAATCCAGCGGTGGCCGCGCGGTCCCTCCTCCACGCCCCCGATCGGGGCTCCGTCCGCGAGGGGGATCGCCGCGACTTCGGCCACCACGCCGCCGTCCCGGCTCCAGATCTCCAGCTCTTTCGGGAAGCGCGAATCCGGCACCAGGTAGGAGAAGGGGCGCACGGTCCTCTCCGCGAGGATGTACGCGCCGCTGGGCGAACGACTGAGATCCCAGATGCCGGGTTCCGCCAGCGTGCGCACGGTCCCGTCGTCCGCATCGACCAGAGCGGGCCGGGAGGTGGCGAAGTACTCGAACAGCGCCTCGCCGTGGGAGTCTTCGATGAGATCCTGGTAGGTGCGCACCGGGGCGTTCCTTCCTTCGGCCTCCTGGATGACCGGGCCGCCGGGCACCGAGGGCGCCATGGGAGAGGGGCCGCGGCCCGAAGGCACCAGGGTGCAGAGCAACTCGTCCCCGCCGGGCATCCAGTCGCAGGGTTCTCCGCGCACGCCGTTCAGCCGCTCGCCGGTGAGCCTGCGGACGCTCGCCTCCGAGACGCTCCCCATCCAGAGCTCGATCCCGTCGCTTACGGTGCGCGTGATGGCGAAGCGGTCTCCCCCGGGGGCGAAGCGCGGCACGCCCCAGCCGCCCTCGGGCGCGTCGACCGGACGCTGGGAGCCGTCGGAGACGTTCATCACGGAGAGGGTCGTCGTGAGTCCCGGATTTCGTCCGGTGGAGGGTCCGAAAACACCGGTTGTCGCCGGATTGATGCGCCGCCCCCCCAGACGCAGCATGGGCTGCGCCATGTCTTCGATCGAGGGCATGCTGAGACGCCCCGTGAGGACGATCCACTCCCCGTCCGGGCTGACGTTCACGAACGGGGGAGGAGGCGCGTCCAGGATTCGCACGATCTCCTCGGGAGGCATGCGGTACCCGTCCTGGGCGGAGGCGTCGGCCGCGCCCGCGCTCAGGAACGCAGCGGCGCAGGCCGCCACCAGCGTGGATTGCAGCATTCTCCGTCCGCTGCCGCGGAATCGCCGGGCCGTGGACATGGGGCGGGAGGGTGTGGTGGTCGGGGCCATGATGGTCTCTCCGGAATCACGTGGCACACCAGACGTGCTGGCGCTCGAACCGTACAGACCCGGAATGTGGGGGCACCCGAGGCGCGGGAGCAAATGCCCCGGAGACGGCGAAGCCACCCGATCCCGCAACCCGTATCCGGCACCCGTCGGCTGAGCCGCCTCGCGGCGCGTCTCCAGCCATGACTCCCGGACTCTCTGGCCCGCGAGTTTCGACTCCGGTAGCTTTCGTTTCCGTTCCCGAGTTTTCGGAGGCTCAAGAGTGCCCTTGCTTTTCCGGAGGATGAAGATGGTCCGCCGATCCCCAATGATCCCGCTGTTCCTGCTGCTCGCCCTCGCGCCCCAGGTATCCGCCCAGGAGGGAGAGGTTCTGTCCCTCGACAAGTACCTGGACTGGGAGTGGGTGGCCGATCCCCGCATCTCCCCCGACGGCAGCCGAATCGTCTACACGCGGTCCTGGGTGGACCAGCAGGACGATCGCCGGGCCTCGTCGGTCTGGGTAATGAACGCCGACGGCTCGCGCGCCCGCTTCCTGCTCGAGGGATCGAGCCCGCGCTGGTCGCCCGACGGCACCCGCATCGCCTTCCTGAGGGACTCGCAGATCTTCGTGCGCTGGATGGACGCGGAGGGCGCCACCACGCAGATCACCCGTCTGGAAGAAGGCCCGTCGGACATCGCCTGGTCGCCGGACGGCACCCACATCTCCTTCGTCATGACGGTGCCGTCGGACGAACGCTGGGCGATCGACATGCCCTCGCCGCCCGAGGGCGCGCGCTGGACCGAGGCCCCCAAGATCGTCACCCGGCTGACCTACCGCCGTGACCGCCGGGGCTACATCGACGACGGCTTCCAGCACCTTTTCCTGGTGCCTGCGGAAGGCGGCACCCCGCGCCAGCTCACCGACGGCGACTGGAACCACGCCGCTCCCCGCTGGATGCCCGACGGCTCGGAGATCGTCTTCCAGTCGCTGCGCATCGAGGACTCCGAGGACATCGACAAGACCTGGCGCGAGTCCGAGATCTACGCCGTGGACGTGCGCTCGCGCGCGATTCGCCAGATCACCGACCACCGCGGCCCCGACGGGAGCCCGGTCCCCTCTCCCGACGGCAGCCTGATCGCCTACCAGGCCAACGACTGGTCCGACGACACCTACGTCGAGACCGGCCTCTACCTGATGAACGCGGACGGCTCGGGCTCACGGCGCATCGGCGGCGAGCTGGGACGCCGCCTCTCAGGCGTCACCTGGGCCCGGGACGGCAGCGGGGTGTACTTCACTGCCGCGATGACGGGCAACTCGAACCTCTGGTTCGCCCCGGTGAGCGGCGAGCCGCGCGCGGTGACCAGCGGGAACCACATGCTCGCCGTCACCACGATCGACGAGCGCGGCCGCGCGGTCGGCACCCTCACGAGCTACCACGAGACCGGCGACGTCATCTCCTTCGGGCTCGACAGTCCCGGCGACATCCGGCAGCTCACGCGCGTCAACGACGACATCCTGGCCGACGTCAGGCTCGGCGAAGTCGAGGAGATCTGGTACAAGTCCGTCGACGACTTCGACATCCAGGGCTGGATCATCAAGCCGCCCGACTTCGATCCCTCACAGCGCTATCCCCTCATCCTCGCGATCCATGGCGGACCCCACGGGATGTACAACGTGGGCTTCAACTTCGGCTGGCAGAACCACGCGGCCAACGGCTACGTGGTGCTCTACACCAACCCGCGCGGCAGCTCGGGCTACGGCAGCGCCTTCGGCAACGCGATCAAGAACGCCTATCCGGGCAAGGACTACAACGACCTGATGAACGGCGTCGACGAGGTGATCGCGCAGGGCTACGTCGACACCGACAACATGTTCGTCTACGGCTGCTCGGGGGGCGGCGTGCTGACCTCATGGGTCGTCGGCCACACCGACCGCTTCCGGGCGGCGTCCGCGAACTGCCCGGTCACCAACTGGCTGTCGTTCGTCGGCACGACCGACGGAGCCACCTGGTACAAGAACTTCGAGCACTTCCCCTGGGACGACCCCTCCGAGCACCTGCGCCGCTCCCCGCTGATGTACGTGGGCAACGTGACCACCCCCACCATGCTCATGACCGGCGAGATGGATCTGCGCACGCCGATGGCGCAGACGGAGGAGTTCTACCAGGCGCTGCGGGTCCTGAAGGTCCCCGCGGCCATGGTGCGCTTCAAGGACGAGTGGCACGGCACCTCGAGCAACCCGTCCAACTTCCTGCGCACCCAGCTCTACCTGCGCAGCTGGTTCGAGAGGTGGAGGACGCCGGCGCCGGTGACGGAGGACGGCGCACGCTGAAGCCGGTCCCGGCCAGGAAAGCAACGGAGCCCCGAGACCATCCTCGGGGCTCCGTTTTCGTGTAGGTGTGTCAGCCCGGCCTGCTTACGGGACCGCGGGGATCACCCGGCGTCGGCCGTCCGTTCCTGCCGGGACTGTGTGGCGACGGGGCGGGGTTCCCTGCCGAGCAGCCTCTCGCTCGCCGTCGGCCGGGTCTCGCGCATGCTGGACAGGGTGTAGTCCCTGCGTCCCCTGAAACGGGTACTGGATCTGCGGATGAGCATCGTCAACCTCCTTGCATCTATACCTGCGGCGAGCCGCGTCACCCTGACAGGGCCCGCATGACCAGTAATACGCCGAACGACCGGATTGGATTCACCGGCGGCGGCGGAAAACGCCGACCCGCAGCGGCGGGTCGACGGTCCAGTGGAAGTAGAGCCGGTTCCGGCCCTGGCGAACCTGGTTCTGCTTCCGGTCGCGGGTCTTGGGATAGTCGACTCCCTGGGCGCTCTCGATCACCACCACGCCCTCGCCCGCATCGGCTTCGACCCGGAGCAGCGCCTGTTCGAGATTACGCAGCAGCTCCTGTTCCGCCTGGTCGTGGACCGGGCCATCCGCATCCGCGGACAGCTCCACCGTTTCCACGGCCTCGTACTGTTCCGCGAAATCGGCCGCGCCGAGCGACAGCCGCCGGTCACGGCGGAAGCCGATCTCGGTAAGGGCGCGGGAATCGAAATCGGGCTGGACGCTGTGCAGCCTGGTGCCGTAACGCTTCAGGATCATGGTTGGTCCGTTCTCGGGTGGAGGTCTTCCGGCAGTCCGTGGATGCATCGCCGCTCGAATGCCGGGGGGAGCCTGTCCACGGGCTGCTATGAGCGCCGCCCCAGAAGACGTTCCAGCTCCTCGGGCGAGAGCGTGTCCGCGGATTTGGACCCGAAGCCGCGCGCGGATCGCGGATGCCGCCGCCGGGCCCCTTCATCGCGCTGCTCGACGGGCGTCCCGGCGTAGTCGAACTCGGGCAGATGGATGCGCTCCAGGGTGCGTCCCAGCAGGAGTTCTATGGACTTGAGGTACGCGAGGTCCGGCGCGGTCAGGAAGCTGACCGCCGTGCCCGCCGCGCCCGCCCGCGCCGTCCGTCCGATGCGGTGGACGTAGTCGCCGGGGTCGAGCGGGATGTCGTAGTTGACCACGTGCGAGATGCCTTCCACGTCCAGACCGCGCTGGGCGATGTCGGTGGCCACCAGGACGCGCACCCCTCCCGTCGCGAAGCGGTCGAGCGCCCGCACCCGATGGCGCATCTGGCGGTCGGAGTGCATGACATCCACCGAGATGCCCTCGCGCTTGAGCCGGGTGAGCAGCATGTCGGCGCCGCGCTTGGTGCGGGTGAAGACGAGCACCTGGTCCCAGTCCGGACCGGACAGGAGCCGGACCAGCAGATCCGCCTTCTTCCCCGGTTTGACGGAGTACACCCGCTCGTCGATTCCCTCCGCGGTCGTTCCGGAAGGCGCCACCTCGATGCGCACCGGGTCGCGGGTGACCTGGAGCGAAAGCGCGTGAACGCCGTGCGGCATGGTGGCCGAGAAGAGCATCGTCTGGCGCTCCCTGGGCACCCTCCTGAGGACACTCTCGATCTGGGGACGGAAGCCCATGTCGAGCATGCGATCGGCCTCGTCCAGGACCAGGAAGCCGACCCGCCTCAGATCCGCCTGCCCGCGGCGCATGTGATCGATGAAGCGCCCCGGGGTGGCGGCGATCAGTTCCGTGCCGGTTTCAAGTGCGGCGCGCTGCGGCCCGTAGCCCACCCCGCCGACGATCGCGGCACACCGCAGGGTTCTCCCGCGAGAGAGGGCAACCGCGTCTCCAAGCACCTGCTGGGCCAGTTCGCGGGTGGGGCAGAGAACGAGCGCCTGAAGACCGTCGCCCGGGACAGCGCGTTCCAGCACGGGGAGGAGAAAGGCGCCCGTCTTGCCCGTCCCGGTCTGCGCGATGCCGACGATGTCCCGGCCCTCCAGCCCCGGCGGAATCGCCCGGCGCTGCACCGGGGTCGGCCGGCTCCAGCCCAGCGCCTCCACGGCGGCGAGGGTCTCGGGGGATAGGCCCATGTCCCCGAACGATGTAACTTCCGGCATCCCGCCGTCTTCCGAATTCATCCCCGATATCAGCCTCAAGCGCTCTCCTCACACATGACGGATTCCGCCGTAACCTCAATACTTTTCGTGTGTTTAGGCAACATCTGCCGGTCTCCCCTGGCGGAAGGCGTCTTCATCCATCTCGCGAACCAGGCCGATGTCGACGTGCGCGTCGATTCCGCCGGAACCGGATCCTGGCATGTGGGCGAGCGCCCCGATTCGCGTGCCCTGGCGGTCGGCCGCGCTCATGGAGTCGAGTTGCCTGGACATGCCCGCCGGGTAGGCGCGAGCGACATGAGCGACTTCGACTACGTGATCGCGATGGACCGCAGCAATCTCGCACATCTGGCGGCGCTGCGGCGGTCCTCGCACGGCTCCGCCCGTCTGCACCTCCTGCGCGAGTTCGATCCCGAGGCCGGCCGCAACAAGGATGTCCCCGACCCCTATTACGGGGGCAGACGCGGGTTCGAGGAGTGTTTCCGGATCGTCGAGCGGTCGTGCCGGGGGCTGCTGGAGAGTCTCAACCACCCCCCAGCACACGCGCCATCCGACGAATCGCCTCGCTGAGCAGGTCGTCGGAGGTGGCGAAGCTCATGCGCGCGTAGCGGTCGTCGCCGAAGGCCGAGCCGGGGACCAGGGCCACGCCGGCTTCCTCCAGCATGCGGGTGCAGAAATCACTCGAGCCCTCGTCCGGGCCGCAGGCCGAGTCCACCCGGAAGAAGAGGTAGAAGGCGCCGCCGGGTTCGACGAACGACAGATCGGGCAGGAGCTCGCGCATGAGCGAGACCACGAGGCGCTGACGCCGTTCGTACGCTTCCGCCATCTGCGCGATGTCCCCGAGCGAGCGCTCCACGTCGCTGTAGGCTGCGAGCGCGGCGAGCTGGGAGGGGGTGGCGGGGTTGGAGGTGGTGTGGCTCTGGAAGGCGGCCATCTTCTTCGCGCCGGCTCCCTCGCAGTAGGAGAAGCCGATGCGCCATCCGGTCATTGCGAAGGCCTTCGAGACGCCGTCGATGAGCACGAAGGGACCGACGTCCCCCGGGTCCAGCTCCAGGAGCCCGGGCGCCGTCCCGTGGCCGTCGAAGTGGATGTGGCGATAGATCTCGTCGTTGATGAGCCGAACGTCGTTGTCCCTCGCCCAGCGCGCCACCGCGGCGAGTTCGTCGCGCGTGTAGACGGCTCCGGTGGGGTTGCTGGGCGAGCACATGATGAGCCCGCGGGTGCGCTCGGTGCGGGCGGCCTCCAGGTCCTCGGGACGAAGCACGAAGTTCTTCTCCGCGGGCCCCTGGACGAAGACCGGCTCGGCGCGAGAGAGCGTGACCATCTCCGGATAGCTGGTCCAGTAGGGCGAGGCGATCATCACCTCGTCGCCCGGGCCGAAGAAGGTGAAGCAGGCGTTGAAGAGCGCCTGCTTGGCTCCTGCGGTGACCACGACGTCGTTCCATGCCGCATCGGCGCCGCGGGCGACGAGCGAATCGGCGATGGCAGCGCGCAGGTCCGGCATTCCGGCGGCGGGGGTGTAGCGGGTGGCTCCCGCGCGCACCCCCTCCACGGCCGCGTCCACCAGCCAGGACGGGGTATCGAAGTCCGGCTCGCCGGCGCTCAGGTCGATGATGTCCCGCCCCTCCGCGCGCAGGCGCTTGGCCAGCGAGCTGACGGCCATGGTGGCGGACGGCTGGAGTCGGGCGACGTTCTCGCTGAATGTCATGGGCGGCGAACCGGGAGCAGGGGGATCGTGGCTGGAGCACCGCCCGAAACATCGCGGGCGGACGCGCCACCAAGTTGCCCCGGCGGAAGCGCGGGATCAAGCTCCGTCCCCGACGCGCGCCGGTGGACGCGGATCGAGGCTGTCCCCGTGCGCGGGTCAACGGACCCCGGCCTCCGGCGGGCGGGCCACGGAGGTCATCTTCGTATTGCAGGGTGCCCGGCGGCCCGCGAGATTCCGCCCCATGGACGAAGCCGAGGTCATCTTCTACTTCGACTATGTCGATCCCGCGTGCTACCTGCTGGACCAGGTGCTCCACGCCCTGGTACCGGACGGGGTGACGCTGGCCCGCCGCCCATTCGAACTCCGGCGCCCCCCGTTGCCGCCGATCGACCCCGAATCCGAAGCGTGGAAGTCCCGGTGCCACGCCGTGCAGAAGGGGGCCGCGGACTACGGGCTGGAGATCCCGATTCCACACGGGATGCCCTGGAGCCGCAAGGCGCACGAACTGTTCCTGCATGCGCGCGCGAAGGGTTGCTGCGAAGCGATGCATGCGGCACTGTTCCGGTCGTTCTTTGAAGGGAGGACGGACATCGGCCGCATCGACGTGCTGATCGCGCTGGCGCAAGAGGCGGGGCTGGACGCCACCGAGGCGAGAGCGGTGCTCGACGTGGACCGCTACGCGCCGGAAATCGAGGAGATGCGCGAGGCCGCGCTGCGGGGCGGAGTTCGGGGACCGCCCACGGTCGAGGCGGGCGGGCGCAGACTCGAAGGGCTGCCCGGCCGGCAGGAGCTGCTTCGCTTTCTCCGGGCGGCCGCTTCGGGGTAGCACCCGGCGGATGCATCACCGCGCGAATGCCGCGGGGCGGGCGTCCGCGGGCCGGCGGTCGTCGATGAGGAGGCCTGCGGGACCTCCCGGGTCCAACAACAACCAGAGAGCAAGAGGCGCAGATGGCCGGATATCAGAGGAAGACGGCGCTTTCGCCGGCCGGAGTGATGGCGCGGGCCGAAGAGATCCTCCCGGACCGTGTCGGGCTGGCCCGCTCCCGCGGTTCGTCGCACGAGGCGACCTACACGGGCGAGGAGGGAACCCTCACGCTCTCGGTCCACCGGCACGGGATGTATACGTCGGTGACCGCCTCGACGGACCGGCTGCGCACGTCCCGCATCGACTACGAGATCCAGAAGTTCCTCAACAACCTGCCCTACGAGCCGGGTGACCGGGGCGGGCCGGGATCCGGGGATCCGTCCTGATCGTGGACTCCTTCGAGGAACTCGGGCTCCCGCCGGAACTGGTGGAAGCCCTCGCCGCCGAGGGCATGGAGCGCCCCACTCCGCTGCAGCGGAACGTGGTCCCGCTTCTGCGGCGCGGCAACAACGCGCTCGTGCGGGCGGGGCCGGGCAGCGGAACGCTGGTGGCGTACGGTGCGCCCCTGCTCGAGCGGGTCGACGCGGAGAGGACGACGCCCAGGACGGTCGTGCTCACGGCTTCGGCGGCGGCGGCGGCGGCGCTGGCCACCTCCCTCGGGCGGCTTGCGATCGCGACCGGGCACGCGGTCGCTGCCCTGGGGTCGCCCTGGGCTTCCCCGGAGCGTTCCGACATCCTCTTTGCCACCCCTTCCGACCTGCTGGCGGCGGTGCGGAATTCGCGGCTGCGCCTGGAGGGCCTTCGGGCGCTGGTGGTGGACGGCGCCGCGACCATCCAGCGGTCGGACGGCCTCGATGATCTCGAGACGTTGATTGCCTTCGTGCCCGCGACGGCGCAGCGGGTCGTTGTTTCGCTGCCGGTCACACCGGAGGTGGAATCGTTTGCGCGCGCACATGCCAGGAAGGCGGGGCATGTTGCGGGCTCCGGCCCTCGGCCGGAAGGGGAGACCGGGCCAGTTCGCGGCGTCATCCTCTATCGCATCTGCCGCAAGGATGATGTCGATATCGTTCGAACCGCGTCCGAGATCCTGGAGGAGGGCGCGCGCCACCTGCTGGTCTTCTGCGCCTCCGACGATCATGCCGTGGATGTGGGCGACCTGCTGTCGCTGCACGGTTTCCAGGCAGGCGCTCCCGGCGATCCGGACGCGCCGATCTGGCTCTCGGCGGAGGGAGACGGCACCGGGTCCTCCATCCTCGAGGGGATGGACGGCGCGGCCAGCGTGGCGACGTTGAGCGTCGACGTGCCGGCCGGAGCCGCCGCGCTGCTTCGTCGACACGGTCCCGGAGGCGCCGCCGCGGTGCTGGTGCTGGGTCGGGAACTGGCTCACCTGAAGGCGGTCGCGACCGAGGCGGGCTGCAGCCTGCGACCGCTTCCGATGCCTCCTCACGCCGGCGCCCATTCCGGACTCGAACGCCGGCGCTCGGAGTTGCTGCGCATTCTCGAGGAAGAGGACCTCGCCTCCGAAATGCTGCTTCTGGACCCGCTGCTGGAGCGCTACGACCCGGTGGAGGTGGCGGCGGCCGCGAGCCGCCTGGCGGGGCGGGCGGCGAAAGACCCTGCAGCGCATCGCAAGCGAGCCGAAGGGGAGGCCGGCCGGGATGCCACCAGACCCGCGGCGTCCCCGGCCGCAGTCGAGCTTCCGGTTCGGGCCAAGGCCTGGGTGCGCCTGTTCATGAGCGTGGGCTCGCGCGACGGCATCGGACCGGGCGACCTGTTGGCGGCCGCCGTGGACCAGGCCGGAATCGAGCGCGGCCAGGTGGGCAGGATCGAGATCCAGGAGACCTTCACGCGCGTCGAGATCCGCCAGGAGGTGGCGGAGAAGGTGGTGCGGGCCCTCAACGGAATCACTCTGGGTGGCCGCAGCGTGCGCGTGGACTATCACCGAGAGCACGCGCGCGGCCCTTCCCAGCCCAGGGCTGGCTCGGGCCGCCGCCGCATCAGGCCCCGGTCGTGAGCCGGGATACGGGAACCCGCGCCATCCGGGCCGCATGACGTGAGCGTCTCCATGAGCGGTTCGTTCTCGAGGTGGATGGCGCGCATGGCCGTGTATTTCGTGATCGTGAATGCGATCGGCGTTTCGGGATACATGTACTTCGAGGGCTGGGCGTTCCACGACGCCCTCTACATGACCGTCATCACGCTCACCGCGGTGGGCTACCACGAGGTCGCCCCGCTCTCCGCGGCCGGGCGCAATTTCACCATGGGCCTGCTCGCCCTGGGACTGACCGGACTCGGCCTCTGGTTCGCCCTGATCACGGCGTTCTTCATCGAAATGGATCTGGCGGGCACGCTTCAACGACGGCGCACCATGAAAACCATCGCCAAGCTGAGAAACCACGTGATCGTGTGCGGATGCGGTCGGACGGGACGGCAGGTCCTGTTCGAACTGGAGCAGTCGGAGCTCGATTTCGTCGTACTCGAAGTCGACCCCGACCGGGTGCGCTCGATCCGCAACAGACATCCCGGAGTTCGGGTGATGGAGGGCGACGCCGCCCGGGACAAGATCCTCGAAAGCGCCGGCATCCGGCACGCCCGCGGTCTCATCACCTGCCTGAGCGAGGACGCCGACAACCTGTTCGTGTGTCTCTCCGCGCGCGTACTGAACGCCGAGCTGACGGTGGTCGCGCGGGCCGACGACCCCGAGACCACCGCCAAGATGTACCGGGCGGGCGCAAACCATGTCGTCAGCCCCACCGTCAGCGGCGGCGTCACCATGGCCGCGATGCTGGTCCGCCCGTCGGCGACCACGCTGCTGGAGATCGGCAACCGCCTGCAGGAACTGAATCTGCGTACCGACCAAGTCGCCCTGAGTGCGCGGGCGGCGGCGGTGGGCAAGACGCTCGACGCCACGCACATTCGCGAGTCGATGGTCGTCGTCGCGCTCCTGCGTGGAGCGGATCAGAAGGAGATCACGTTCAATCCGAAGGGGAGCACCACGCTCGAGGTCGGCGACGAACTGGTGGTCATGGGAACGCCCCGGCAGCTGCAGCAACTGGGGCGGTGGACGTAGGGACTACTCCTCGTCGCGGGTTCCGCAACAGCCGCTCTTCCGGAGCAGCGTCCAGACAAGCCAGACGGCTCCGGCGATCAGCAGCAGCTTGAATCCAAAGGCGAAGGCCGTCGCCAGGAGCCCGAGCAGGGGGACGACGATCACCCCCAGCAGCTTCAGAAGCAGAACCGCGGCGATTCCCGCCACGGACAACTGAGCAAACCTCTTCATTTCCCTCTCCGTTCGTCCGGTTCGTGTCCGCCGCCGTACGTCCGTCCCTCGCCGAAGTTTCCGGGCCTGGCCGGGGTGTCAAGTTAACGCCTCTCTGCTGAGTGGACACCGGTGCGATGGGTCTACACCCGCCCGACGCGTCGATGTCGGCGCATCCAGCCATTGAGTCGCCCGTGATTCGTACTTCGGTACGGGCTGTGGATGGGTGACCCGCGAACAGCCACCGATTCGCGGATGCCGGGCTCCGGGTTCGCTCGCGAAGAGCACGAGGAGGAGCCGCGCTGACCGCCACCCCACCGAGCATACCATGTCGACAACACCAAGCCCGAACCCGACGTGATACAGCTCCCGAGATGCCGTCGCGGTGCGATCCAAGGGCTCGCGCGAATCGGCTGTTCCGCTCACGCAGGCCGACAGGACGGCCGGCACAGTCACAACCATAGCAGGAGAGAGCCATGATCGGAACAACGAAACGATTCGTACGCTTGACCGGAGCGGGGCTCGCTCTGGCGGCCGCACTGGCCGCCGGACCGCCGTTGGGCGCACAGGAGAAAGTCTTCAAGGGGTGCCTGGGCGAAGCGGTAGAGGACTACGGCGAATGCCTCGGGGAGGCAAACAGCTTCTGGGACCGTATCACCTGCACGGCTATTCTGATCTTCGACGCGGCAGATTGCGTCACCTAACCACTGATCTCTTTCTGATCGTCCCGGCCGTGTTTCCGACCAGCGCGGACGGCGGCATCGATCTGGCCTGAGCAACAGATGCTACGGCCTCCATCTGATCATCCACCTAGACCCACGGGAGAATATCCATGATGCGCGCAAGAAATCTTCTAATGCGAACCACGGGACTCGGTCTCGCCCTCGTAACGGCTCTGGCTCTTGGAGCTGGACCGCTGCTCGCGGAGTGCACAAACCGAGATGGCACGTCCCGTGACTGCACCCCCAGCGAAAAGTACTATAAGTGCATGGACGCTGCCGATGACGCTTTGGCACAGTGTAGCGCAGGACAGAACACCAGGGGTCGGATAGGTTGCCGACTCTTCTGGGGCTTTGACGCCGCAGGTTGCAGCGCCACACTCTACAAGGCCATTCTCTTCAACTAGAGTATGGGGTGGCGAGTCAGCATTGCGGTTGGCGGGGTTGCTCCAGGTCCGGTGGGAGTTCCGGACCTGGAGCGCCCGACCAGGCCCAGATGACCTTCATGCGATCTCCGGCCACCACATTCGTTACAATTGCCACCCTCGGGTTCTCATCCAGGCATGGTCAACACGCAAGGATTGGGCGATCATGGTAGAGAGCCGATGACGCTGGGATGCCATGGATCGTGAGGACTGTCGACGCCTTGGCTTCCCTGACGCAATCCATAACTCTCGCGAATAGGAGCTGACATTCATGAGCGTCACGACAGAAAGGGTCCGTGGACCGCTTGCCCCATGGTTGGTGTGGGTTGCGCTCGCGACCGCTGCACTCGCTCTATTGTGGAGCGTAATAGATGTCTGGCGGGGTCGGACTGATACTCGCACGAACGAAGATCCCAATGGCAACTCGAGCGAGGTCTTGCAAGCGCGACAACCCCTTGAAGCGCCTCCGGGGACTCCTCTCTTTCAGAATGTGCTGTCGGTGGAAGATGCGGTGTTCCACAACGGCATCTGGTTCGTGCTGGACATCATCGGAAGCCAGGTTCATCGAATCGCTTCCGACGGAACGTTGTTGGGGAGTTTCGGCAGAGAAGGCGGTGGACCCGGAGAATTCAGAGGGCTACCAACTGCCATCGGTTTGCATGGGGATACCATCGTAGTGACGGAACACGGCGTGAACTATTTTCACTTGTACTCCCTTGAGGGGGCTCCCATCGAGGAGCGCCTGCTCCGCCTCGATGCGTGCCTGGTGCCGCAGATCCTTGATGTCGCCTCGGCATCCGTGGGCCTGTTTTTCCTGGTGACCTGCACGCAAGCGGACATGCGAGTTGAATCCCGGGTGCTTCTCGAAACAACGGATGGATTCATCAGGACCGTCGCCACGCGGCTCCCCGCGCGCGACGGACCCGTTGTCGTCGACGCCTTCACCCCACCCCTGCTGAGCGCGCACCCGGACGGATTCGTGTTTGGCAGTGCTCGAGAGGAATGTCTGAGTGTCTACCATACAGGAGGCGAGGTGCTTGAGTCGGTTTGTCACGACTGGCTGACACCGATGACCCCTCCGCGAGCGGCCGTGAACGAGATGGAAGCTGCGCTGCGGGGTCGACTCGATGTTGAATGGGTCCTTCCCGATCGGTTCTTTCCCTTCGTATCGGTCTTCGTAACGTCAGACGAAGATTGGATTTACCGAGTGCTCGTGTCTGATGATCCGGAGAGCTATGAACTGGTCATGCCCTATGCGGGTGGGCGTACGCAATCCCTCCCGCGCGCAAGATACGTCTTCGCACACGACGAATCGCTGCTGGCAGGTTGGGAAGACATCGAAGGCACCCGAATTGCCATCTATCCCCGGGAGAATCGCTAGGATGGCCAACCCCCCCGCAGACATACTCGTCCAGGGTGCTAGCGTTTCTTACAGGAAGCTGCTTCGCCCGCGCCGAGTACTATCAGACATCAGTCTTACTGCCCGACCCGGTGAAGTCACTACGATCGTTGGACCCAACGGCGCAGGGAAGACGACCTTGTTCAGAACTCTCCTGGGATTCCTCACGCCGGATGCCGGGCAGTGTCTCATCGGTGGCATTCCGGCGGGGGACTATCGGGAGCAGTTCGGAATCGCATACCAGCCCGAATCGATTCAGTTTCCACGCCTGTGGAACGCGCGCGATCTGCTCGGTCGTGGGGTCGATCTTAGCCGCCTGCCGCCGAATGAGCGGCGCGAGGCCTATCGCAGAGCCGTTGCTCGAAGTCGCTTCGATTCCACCGCCCTGGCGAGAGCCGCTCGACGATACTCAGGAGGGATGAAGCGGAGGTTGTCCTTGGCTTACGCACTGATTGGCGAGCCCGCAGTCGTGTTGCTCGATGAACCGTTCGCGGGGCTCGATCCGCCCTCTCGGCATGCCCTTCGAAAGGAAATCATCGACGCCCGACAACGAGGCGCCACAGTGGTGCTGGCCAGCCACGAACTTGCCGAAGTCGAACGACTGGCCAACCGGGCGTTCATTCTGGAGAACGGGAAGATTCGTCCGGGCCCGAACCTAACGCCTGCTGACGCACCGGTCGCGACCGCATTGGAGTCTGAATTCACCTGAGATGACCATTAACATGTATATTCCCTTCGCCAGACGAACCGTCCTATTGATCCGATCCCGCTTCAACGCGCTCATCCTGACCGTCCTGGCAATTCAGGTTACCGAGTTTCGCAGCCTGACCAGCGGCGATATCTCGGCCATGCTGGAGAGCTGGATCGACACCTATGCGCTGCTTTGTCTTGCTCTTCCGTTCATCTTCGTCGCCGGCGTTGTTTCCGGAGACTTCAGGACTGGTGTGGCGCGACTATGGTTACAAAAGCCAGTCGATCCGGTACGTTTCTATCTGTGCGGGTTTTGCGAGCGGCTCCTGGTTGCGCTGGCATGCGCACTGCTCGCTCTTGGTGCGATTCGACTGGGGACAGCGGCGCTTGGTGAATCCGGCGAGGTCGGATCGCTACTCGCCCCCCTCCCATATGTGCTCGTCCTGGCATGTCTCACGTTTGGCTTCTCCTCCTGGATCTCGCGAGGGTCGACTCTGGTTGCGATCGGCTTTCTGTCAGTGGGAGCCGTGGCCACCCAAATGGCGTTGCCCGATCTACTCGGTCGACCGTGGAATTGGCTCTTCGAGGCGATACTCGTTCCGATTCCCGCCATTCGAGAATTCCGTGCCTTCCTTGTCGGCGTGTCCGATGCCTTCTGGATCCCGCTCGCGCAGATTCTCGCGTACAGTATCGGGTGGACGGCGCTGGGAGCGCTGGGCGTCTGGTACACGGTCAACAAGGGCAGGTTGCCGAACGCGGAGCAATCCTGAATACGCGGCATCCGGCATCGGTGGCCGACCCACCAGGCAGACGCGCGGAGACCTGGTTTGGCCGAAGGCGAACTCAGCTCGCCGCCGGCCGCACCACCACCGTCAACTCCACGTCCGCGAACAGGCCGCCGTCGTCGGCCCGGCCACGCAGGAGGTATGTGCCGGGCTGGTCGAAGGTCATGTTCACCGTCCAGCGGCCGTCTTCCGGCGGGTCGGGTGGGAACCACAGCGGGGCCCACGGGGAGTTGGCGCCGGTGCGGGTGTCCTCCCACACCTTCACCTGGGGCGGGTCGAAGGAGACTTCGCCCTCGCCGCGGTAGAGAAACCACGACATGAAAAGGCCGTTCACCTTCTGGACCGTAACGCGGGACGGGGGCGCAAGCTGCCGGCGGCCGAAGGTCGGGGGGGCGTTCCAGATCGAGTCGGCGCGCGCGGAATCCTCGGCCGTCTCAGGGGGTGGGGACGTACGGCGGCGGCGAGGCCGCAACAGGCCGTCGTCCTCTACGAGCACGGTGATGGTGACCGGTCGCCCAACCGAGGTCTCGCGCTCCGCCGGACCCTCAAGGGTGATCGCCGGCGGCTGGTTCGCACGCATCTCCGGGCTGCTCGATCCGGCCCCCAAAGCGCCGGTCTCGGACATGACGACCGTGTTGTCCACGATGTAGTCCGGTCGCAGGGTCGCGTAGGCTCGCTCGGTCACCGCGTTGCTGGTCAAGGTCCACACGAGTTCACGGTCGCCCCAGTCGGGGGGCACGCGCACCTTGAACACGAAACGGTTGCGGCGGGGGAGGAAGTGGGTGGGCTGGCCGCGGTCGGCCGGGCCGGGCGAGAACGCGTTGTCTTCGCCGATCGGCACATCGACTTCCTCGAGCCAGTTCCGGTTCATGTAGCCGAACAGGAAGTTGAAGGAGCCGTCCTCGTTCCTTTCCCAGCCCTCGAAGGCCGGAGCCACGTTCTGGCCGCGGGAATAGGTCTGGGCGAGAGCTCCCTGCGTCCACGCACCCAGGGCCAGAAGCAGGACCGCAGGCGGGCAGACCCGGCCAACGGCACGCAGCACCCAGGGGAGCCTGGAGACTACCCAGGGGAGTCTGGAGACTGGAAGGATCATCGATGGTGGCGCTCCGAGCGCGGAAGGTCTCCGGGCGAAGAGAACCGCGCCGCGAGTCGAGAGCTTCTGGTGACGGCGCGCGGCGTTTCGGTGGCCGCCCAGCCCTCGGAGACCACTCCTCGCGAGGTCACGCCCTTATCGGTTGCGCGAGCCCGGCGGCGGATTGCCGGTCGATCCGGCTCGTTCGCCGCCCGCCGCCGCGTCCGCATCCGCGTAGTAGCGCGGGTTCCCGTTTTCGGGAACGACCATGCAAAGCGGGCAGCCGATCACGTGGTCGTTGGGACCCAGCCCCAGCCGCTCCCTCCGCCTCGCCATCTCCTCCACGAACTGCTCGTCGGTGAGCTCCACCCGCATCCCCAGGTCGATGAACATGTTCGCCACCGAGCGGTTGCCCGAGCCCTGCCAGTTGCGGGTGTCGGGCACGTTCCGGTTCTCCTCGGAGGTGTCCATGTAGCCGATGATGTGGAGAATGGTCCCTTTGGGCAGCAGCGGCTGGTGATCCTGGGCGTAGGTGTAGCCGCGCACCCAGTTGTGATCGTAGCCGACGCAGTTGATGGTCTCGACGTTGAATCCCCAGATCGCCTCCAGGCACATGCGCATGCCGGGGGCGTGCAGGTGGGGTTCGAAGGTGACGATCTTGGTGTGCTGGTTCAGGACGCGGTACGCGTGCAGCTCCTGTCCCGACTCGCCGGCGCGGATATCGATGTCGCTGCCGTTGCCCAGCCCGAAGCTGGCCCGCCTGTACCGGGGCTCATAGTCCGGAGGATGGAAGCGGAAACCGATCTCCAGGTGGGCGCGGGTGTCGCGGCCGTTGGAGTGAAGATGCACCGAGTTGGACACAATCGACGACCCGGCACGAAGAAGCCGGCCGGCGTCCGCGTCGAAAATGTCGGGTTCTCGTCCGACCTCGTGCACCGGCCAGCCGACATCCGTGGAAGCCCGCTCGGCGCCGACCCCCGATTCCCTGCCCTCGAGCACGCGCGTGCTCCAGATCATGTGGTGCACCACGAACCGCCCGCCGACCGTGTGACGTCCCTCGTGCTCGGTACCCGTCCGCGTCGACGGCACGTCGTTGACCTCGCGGATCTCGACGGACTTGACGTACCGGTCTTCGGTGAGGCCGGTCGGAACGCTCTCGATCTCGCCCCACCAGTCGGGCGCATCCCCCTTCACGAGCACCTCGGGCAGGAGAACGATGAGGTCGGGTTCGCCCGCCGTCCATACGATGTCGTCGTCGAACTCCAGCGGTGGAGGCATGTCTGCCGGATCACCCTCCGGCGCCCCGGCGCGGTGCCACGCGTCGATCGCGGCGATCTCCCGGTCGTCGAGGGACATGTCGTCCTTGAAGTGCTGGATGCCGATGTCCTTCTCGACGTACCAGGGGGGCATGGCGCCCGCCCGATCGCGGATCCGGGTTCGCTCGGCGATTCGGCGCGCGTAGCGGCGCGCATCGCGGTAGCTGACGAGCGACATGGGGGCCACGCCGTTGTCCCGGTGGCAGCGGATGCATGCCCGCTGCAGGATGGGCGCGATGTCCCGGCTGAAGGTGACGTCCTCCGGCACCGGTCCGGCCGAAGCCAACGAAGGCCCCTGCGCCGCCAGTCCCGACGCCGCGAGCAGCGCCACGACGATTCCGGAGGCCAGGCCGGTCAGCGTCGCACTGATTGCCGCGGCGACCCTTGCGCGCCACAACCCCACGCCGGTTGCAACCCGCCCAGGCAGCGCCGCGATGCCGCTCTCGAGTTCCTGACCCGGGATCGTCCGATTTCCAATCGTCACGGCCGCTCCTTTCTCACCGTTCGACCGTCGCGCCGACCAGCTGCGCGATCGCCGCGAGCGTGGTCTGGGCGGCGTTCAGGCCGAGGCGGAAGTCGTCGTCGGTGTAGGTGGTCCACACGTCCGTCGGCTGGTGCCAGTTCGGATTCCATCCGGCGCCCACCTGCGCCCCCCTCTCGTTCTCGCGCAGGCTGATCGCGGGAACGAGGTGCATGAAGGGGGTCGAGTCGGTATTGGTCATGTGCGGACCGACCGTAGCGGGATAGTCGGTCGCGTACCGCTCGTTGGCGGCCTTGAAGAAAAACGCCAGCTCCATGGCCTCGGTCGCCAGCTCGGCGTTGGACTGGAACTCGATGTTGACGTCGGCCTCGGGGCGCTGATCCCGGCTGACCCGTCCGTCGGGGCCGGGCGCGCCGTGGTCCCAGAGCATCATGTCGTGCTGGATCATCCCAAGCCAGCGCGGCTCGGGATACCTGCCGGACCCGGGGGGATCCTCCACGCCCTGCAGCGCCTCGCGCTGCTCCACGTATGCGCGCGCGCCGTTCAGCCCGGTCTCCTCGTTGTTCCATAGCACGAAGCGAATCGAGCGCTCGGTCTCGACGTCCGGGGAGCTGAAGACGCGTGCGAGTTCCATCACCAGCGCGGTGCCGGAACCGTCGTCGTCCACGGCCTCGTTGACTCCGTGCCCATCCATGTGCGCTCCGAGGATGTACATCTCGTCGGGACGTGTCGCGCCGACCTTGGTGCAGTAGACCTGCGACCGGTCCCCGTCCACCGGCTCCTCGCGGTTCAGCTCGCGGATGCGCTCGTCGGGCTGCGCCATCGGGTCGCGGTTCACGCCCGTGCGGGCCCGGTAGCCGAAGATCACGCTGCCCCCGGAACCGGGGCCGCGCCGGCCGACGTCGCCTCCGGTCGGGGTGGCTGTATTCTCGTTGGGCGGCGGTGGAGGCGGCCGGGGCAAGGGGTCGGCGAAGGAGCGTCGCGGCTGCGCGCCCGCGGGCGGGTACTGGTAGTGGATGCGCTCGGTGGTGGTGCAGCCGAAGTCCTGCAGGGTGGCCTCGATCCAGTCGACGGCGTCGCGATTGCGCTGCGTGCCCTGGCGGCGGTCGCCGAATCGGGTAAGGCCCTTGAGCGTGGCCTTGTACTCGTCCAGAGTGAGGCGTGAGACCAGTTCGCCAACGGGATCGTCCGCTTCCTGTCCGTCCCGTTGTTGAGCTTCGTCCGGCGCGACGCCCACGCCGGCACCGAGCTCCGTGGCGAACAACCAGAGGACCGGGACGGCGACTGCTGAAACTCCCCTGCGCATCGAGACCTCCGCGGGCTGACCGGACGACTTCACGCCAACCGGCGCTGAACTGGCAGACCGGCAGCGGATACGGTAGATCCGCGCTGTGGCCATTGCAACACCCGGCAACGCAACCTCGGGCGCGAACCACGCAGGGTTTCCGGACGGCGCGGAACTCATGCCGGCAGCCGGCGGGTGCCGTCGTATGCGAGTGGAGTCGTATGCGAGTGTGAGGGCAGTCGTATGCGGGCAGCCCATCGACGGCGCCCTCCCGGCCGAGGAGCCCGGCCGCCTGCGTACGATGGCCAGGCTATGACGTTGCGGCGGCAGATTGCGCACGCCCGGGCTGCGACCTGATCACCTCCTCGACGCCGCTCGCGGAGATTCGCTTCCGGGGGTTGCAGATGGCGGCCGCCTCCAGCACATGCGCCAACTCGCGGACGTTGCCGGGCCAGTCGTGCTGCATCAGGATCTCCTCGACGCGGATCGGCAGCCTTGTCGTGCGAACCCCGTACCTGGCGACGAGTCTCTCGAGGAGCGCGTGCGCCAGAACCGGAATATCCTCCGCTCGCTCCCGCAACGGTGCGAGAGCGATGCGCAGCACGGCGATCCGATGGAACAGATCGGCGCGGAAGCGGCCCGCGGGGACCGCCTTCGAAAGGTCGCGCGAGGTCGCGGAAAGCACCCGCACGTCCAGCGGGCGGAGTCGCTCGTCCCCCACCCTGCGCACCTCGCGGTCCTCCAGCACCGTCAGCAGTTTCGCCTGCTGCCGCTCCGGGAGTTCCGCGACCTCGTCCAGAAACAGGGTGCCGCCATCCGCGGCCTCGAAGAGCCCGCGCCGGCTCTCGACCGCACCCGTGAACGCGCCGCGGCGATGGCCGAAGAACTCGCTCTCGAACAGACCCTCGGGGATGCCGGAGCAATTGACGGGAACCAGAGGGGCGCCGCGCCGCGTGCCGTGCGCGTGGATGAGGCGCGCGGTCAGGCTCTTTCCGGTCCCGGTCTCGCCCGTGATCAGCACCGGCGCGTCCACGCCCGCCGCGCGGGCGATCAGGCGACGGACATGCTCCATCTGCGGGCTCTCACCCAGCAGCTCCCGCCGGATACTTTGCGCGGTGCTGAGCATCGTCCTCCCGGGCGCCACACGCGTTGCACGTCGCCATCTTCCGCCACAAAGCTCGCTCATCCGGGCGGGCGCTGGGATGGCAGTCGGGGATGACCGGAGGGTCGCGACCCTGGCGACCCGGCGGCCCACGATGGACCGGGCGAAAGGGAGCGCGCCGGGGTGGGGGCATCGCGACCGGCTCGACTCCGGAGGCGACGACAGGCACGAGGAAGGCGTCGGTGGCCGCTCGTACCGGCCCGGGAACTACTTGTACCTGTAGGTGATGCGTCCCT
Organism: Longimicrobiales bacterium; assembly: GCA_965202805.1. Lineage (GTDB taxonomy): Bacteria > Gemmatimonadota > Gemmatimonadetes > Longimicrobiales > Gaopeijiaceae > BD2-11. The sequence goes on along the minus strand of OZ241869.1, from coordinate 3,121,361 downwards.
TCGACAGGTCGTAGGGAGACATCTCGCACTTGACCCGGTCGCCTTCCAGCACGCGGATGTAGTGCTGGCGCATCTTGCCGGAGAGGTATGCGTGGATCTGGTGTCCGTTCTCGAGGCGGACACGGAAGGTCGCGTTGGGGAGAACTTCGACTACGGTTCCTTCGATTTCGATTGCCTGTTTTGCCAAAAGCGGGCCTCTTATCGTGGCATGGGGGACGGCGCTTCAGCCAGACCCCGTGACGCGATTCTTGCCGCGAAAGGGGGCCTGGCGGCCATGAATTTCACACCCGGGGAGGAGCGTCTCCTCAAGGAGCGGCTGGACGGCGGCGAGCCGCTTCTCTGCCCCAGGTGCCGATCAGCGATGGTTCGGCGCGATGTTCGTCCGCGCTCCGATGTCTCGTACGTGCGCGACCGCGTCTGGTTGATGTGCGAGCGATGCCGGCGCACCGCGGTGCTGGAACGAAAATAACGGCTCCCGCTCCCCGCTTCGCCTGCGGTCCCGAACCCGATGGCGTTCAGGCTCCAGTCCCGTGCGGGCAACAACGACAACGTTATAGCCGGAATCGGTAGCTCACCTTCGCAAACAGTCCGTCCGCCTGGGGCCTCATCCGCTGGAATCGGAAGGCGCCCGTGTCCTCCATCTCCCGCGAGTAGCCGACGTACATCACTGTGCCCGGTGAAGGCTCGTAGCTGAGCAGCACCTCGACGTGGACGTCGTGTCCGATGGACGTCGACAGCGCGCTGCATGCGTCGGCGGGACAGTATTCGAGCGGAAGTCCGCTCACCGGGTTCAGCAGCGGCTCCTGGTCGCGGTGGGCGTACTCGACGATGCTCCGCAGGAAGAGCGCCTTGGTGAACTGATACTGGGCCCTGATGCGCGGAATCGTGGCCGACGAATAACGGCTTCCGCCGCGCTTGCGGATGAGCGTCTCGTGGTTGACCCCGACCTCGGCCTGCAGGGAGGTGAAGGGATAGAGGTTCAGGCTCACACTGCCGGAGTATTGCTCCGCGGTTTCGATGGGCACGTCAAGGGTCCGATAGAACAGGGGCGTCTCCCCCCAGCTGAAGCGGATGTTGCCGCGCACCTTGCTCCAGGAGCTGGCCATCAGGAACAAGCTGGCTCCGTACAGGCCCTGGAAATGCGACTGGCTCACGGAGAGCGGGGCCAGCATGTCGGATGGCTCGCGCGTGAAGAGCCCGCCGTAGTCGCTCGCGGGGAAGAAGAAGTCGGTGCGCGTGCCGGTCAGGAAGAGGGTGATGTTGTTGCGGAACGAGGCCGTGCCCGTGAGCCGGATTTCGCTCTCCTCGGTCTTGCCGCCGTCCCAGAAGGTGTCGTGGTCCCAGAGCGTGCGCACGGAGAGCGACGGCCCCCAGCGCTCGATCAGATCGCCCGGACGCCCGATGCTGTTGAGCGAGACATTCCCCTGCATCTGTGTCAGCCCGACGCGCCGGATGAAGCCGCTGGCGGCTTCGAACGCGGGTTCGAGGTTCTCGAACTCGCCGTTGAACGAGAAGGTCCGTCCGGTGCGCGCGAAGCTGGCGGACGTCAGCGTGCCCCATTCCGAGCCGCCCTCGCTCAGACCCCGGACACTGCCCGCCCCAATGAACTGCAAGGTGTAGCGGCCTCCCATCACCAGGCGCGTATCGGCGCTCATGACGCGGTTGAAGACGTCGGTGGAACGGGTGCGGTCGGTGTAGGTCAGCCCGAAGGTCGAGCTGGTTCCCAGGTCGCGGCGCAGACGCACCAGATTCACGACGGCGTCGTTGGCGGAACTGCTCGACTCAACCTGGTCGACCGCTCCCATGTAGCCGACGTTGAAGTTCCCCACCTTGCCGGTGATCTTCGCGCCCGCGATCGGATCCACGACCGAGCGGGTGTACACCAACTGCTTGGGCAACTGGAAGATGTCCATCCCCTCGAGGAAGAACGGACGCTTCTCGGGGAAGAAGAGGGCGAAGCGCTCGTTGACCGCGATCTGGCCCGCGTCGGCTTCCACCTGGCTGAAGTCGGGGTTGTAGGTGCCGTCGAGGGTCAGGTTGGACGTAAGCCCGTAGGTCGTGTAGAAGCCGAAGTCGCCGGCGGGATCGTCGTGCTGGAAGGCGTCGGCGTCGGCGTCGTATGCGCCCAGGCGCTTCCCGGTCACGACCGGGTTCATCTCGAGGAACAGGCCGGGATCGAGATCCTGGAGGTCGTCCAGCGTTCCCGACTGTTCGAGCTGGTTGGCGAGGTCGCGGGAGAGCGGCGCCCACGACTGCTGGTAGCCGGTGCGCTGAACCCGGCGCATGATGTTGATGCCCCAGGACTGCGTGGGGACGTTCTGGAAGCGGATGCTCTTGAACGGGATGCGGATTTCGACGGTGTACCCCTGGTCGTCCAGGCGCCCATCCGACTCCCAGATGAAGTCGGGGTTGTAGTCCACCGGTGGGGGACCGAACCCGCCGCCGCGGCGTCCACCTCCGCCTCCTCCGCCGCCCCGGCGTCCCCGGCCGCCGCCGCCACCACCCTGCCCCCCCTCGACCCAGATGCCGTCCTGCTGCACCCCGTAGGCGTTGACCATGAAGTTGTAGGCCCGCCGCCGGTCGTTGAAGGTGTCCAGCACGACGCGGATATAGTCGTCGGCCCGGCCCCAGCTGTCGCGCTCGCTGAGAGAGGCGCGCACCCCGCCCGGGTCGCTGTCCCAGGCGCGAACCCCGAAATAGATGGCGTCGTCGCTGACCAGGACCAGCGCTTCGGTCGGCTGCACGGCCGGAATGCCCTCGACCGGATCGTACTGGCTGAAATTGCGCAGCAGGGCCGCGCCTTCCCAGGCTGCGTCGTCAAGGCGTCCGTCGATGCTGATGTCCGGGTCCTCGAGCCGCGGGGTCACGACCTCGAGCTGCCCTGCTGCGCCGTCGTATTCCGCGACTGCGGGCGGACGCTCGGGCACGTCACCCTGAGCAGGCACCAGGATGGCCTGTACGGCGAGCAGCTTGAGGATCATTCGGGATGTGCCCTTGTCGGAAACGGCTTGGCTTTGTGGCGGCCGCGCGGCGAAGGCCCACCTCGAGACGGCAGCCCACGTGCGCGCGCAAGCCGGGTAACCTAACTCTCAGGACACGCAGCCGGAAAGCAGTGTTGACACGCGGGCACCGGTGTAGCTTGATTCCGGAGTCGCGCCTATCCCCGTCCGGGGCGGGCGCGAACGTCGCAAGCCGACCGTGATGGGGTGTAGCTCAACCGGCAGAGCGCCTGGCTGTTAACCAGGAGGTTGGAGGTTCGAGCCCTCCCGCCCCAGTGGTCGCGACGACTCCGGCCTAACCGGCGAAGTGAGCCTTTTGGCAGGCATGCGCGCGGCCCTGTCCGCGCGACGGAAGGGCAGCCGCCCATCTCACGCAGATACTTCGTTCCCTTCCTCCAGGTCCGGGTTCATCACCTGGTCTGGAACGTGATCGGGATGGCGATCCATACGGGCACCACCTCATCCTCGTTGAGCGCCGGAGTGAACCGGAAGATGCGAGCAACCCGCAGGGCAGCCTCGTCGAGCGCCTCGTGGCCGGAGGTCTGGGCGACGAGGACCCGTTGCACTACGCCCTCGGTGTCGATGAAGAAGTGCACGTTAGTCGTCCCTCCGATTCCCGCGTCCCTCACTATCGGGGGGTATTCTCTCGCCAGCGCGCGCTGCACCTCCCGCTCGTTCACCAGGTCGGGACGCACCGTGTAGGGGGTGAAGGTCGGAGCGTCCATCAGCGACGCCTCCTGTTGCGCGTCCGCCAGGGATGCCTCGGTCGGGTTGCCGGATTCGCCTGCGGCGACCTGGTCGGCAGCACGTTCCAACTCTTCGACAGCACGTTCCATCTCTTCGCGAAGTCGGTTCACTGCTTCCAGAAAGGCGCTGGAATCCGGAGCAGGGGTGGTATCCGCCCGTAACTCGTCTCGAAGGCGGCGCACCTCTTCGAAGAACTCCCTCGCTGCCTCCGCCCGGGAGCTGTCGGCGGCTTCCTCAACCGTGCCGAACGTGATCGGGATGGCGACCCACACGGGCACGACCTCATCCAGGTTGAGCGCGGGGGTGAACCGGAATACTCGGGCAACCCGCAGGGCCGCCGAGTCGAGTTCTTCGTGGCCGGACGTCTGGGGTACGAGAACCCTCTGCACGACGCCCTCGGTGTCGATGAAGAAGTGGACGATGGCCCTCCCCCCAATGCCCGCGTCCCTCAGCGACGCAGGGTATTCTTCCTCCAGGGCCCGCTGGGCTTCGGCCTCGTTCACGAGGTCGGGACGCACCGTGTAGGGCGTGAAGGTCGGTTCCGCCATGAGGTCGGCCAACTCGTCCGGCACCGGTGCATCCTCTCCGCGAATCCGGGGGAACAGGACCGCCAGCGTCACGACGGCCGCGGCGCCCAGCAGGAGAAGTGCCGCCTGGATGCGTCGCGCGCGCGGCATCTTCTCCACCAGCCTGCGGATGCGACGCTCGAGCTGCGACCGCCCTTCGGACAGCGACACGAGCGCCAGACGATGCAGCCCGTTGCGTCCGGCGCCGACCCGCAGGAGCAGGTTCCCGTAGGCGTGGCGGTGTCCGGGCATCCGGCGTATCACCCTCCGGTCGCAGTCCAGTTCGACGGCGAGATTCAGACGGTGGCGCTGGAGCCAGAGAGCGGGATTCCAGGGGAAGACGAACAGGGGCAGCGTCATCAGGAAGCGGAGCCGGGCGTCGCCGGCGCGGATGTGCTCCTCTTCGTGCGCGAGAATCAGCCTCTGCTCTTTGGAGTCTATGGCGCGGACCCACGCGGGCAGGACGACGCGGGGCCGCAGGAGGCCGACGATGGTCGGGCCGGTATCCCGGGACCAGAGCACGGTGCGATGGCCCAGGGAACCGGGCTGCCACGATCTTCCCTCCCGCACCAGGCGCGCGAAGGCGAACAGCACCGTCACCACGAGCAGCGAGGAGAGCACCACCCAGCCCAGCACGAGGAGATCGTCGAAGGAGCGGAGCATCGAATCGCGGGCGACCGTCACCGCCAACGGCTCGAGCAGAGGGGGCGCGTAGCCCGGTGGGGGAGCCGCCTGTTCCGGGGCGCCGCCCGGAATCCGCAGCACCGACAATGCCGTCGTCGCTGCTCCGGCGACGATCCACACCCATCGCGTCGGACGGCCGTAGACGGTGAGGAGCCTCTCGGCCGCCAGGCCCGCGACCAGGAACAGCACTCCGACGCCGGCCGACCAGAGCATCCATGCGGCAATCATCGTTGCTCCTCCTTCTCGAGTCGCTCGTCAAGCAGCTTGCGCAGGCGCCTGATGGTCTGCGCGGAAAGGCGTTCGTCGGAGACCAGGTTGGCCACGAGCATCTCCGTGGATCCCGAGTAGACCTTCTTCCGGAGCCGGTCGAGAACCGACCGGCCGGCCTCTCGCCGCGCGAGCAGGGGATGGTAGCGGTGCGCGCGCCCCTCCCTCTCGTGGCCGACGAGCCCCTTCGATTCCAGGATGCGCAGGACGGTGAGCACCGTGGTGTAGGCCAGATCATCCTCCAGCCGGTCGCTGACCTCCGCGACGGTGGCGGATCCAAGGTCCCACAGAACCGACATGACGTCCATTTCGCGGGCGGTGAGCGTTGTCACGGGTTCCTCCTCAGGGGCCAGGGCTGGGCTCGCCGGGTACTGCGGGTGGCCACTCCTCCGGTTCCACAGGCACTTCTTCTTCCGGCAGGAAAATACTAATGATATAGTAGCATGGTGGCGATCAGGTTCCGGCTTGTCAACTACAGACTTAGCAGCCCGGGTTGGCACGGCCTCCCGCCTGGTCCCGCGTGCCGCTCACCGGAGCCTGACCCGGCAGCAACCCCTCGAAGCTCGACCACGAAAAAACCGGGCCGCGAGGGCGATCACCCCCGCGACCCGGCTCTTGCCTTACGCCCCCCGAGTCAGCTTATCGGCGGGACGTTGGGGTTGCGGTCGCGCTCCGACTCGGGGATGTCGAAGCAATAGGACCTCGGGTTGCGCGTGAACATGTTGGTGCGGGAGCCCGGCGCGAAGGCTGTGCTCTCCCAATCCGGCGTGTCGAGATCTCCCGGCGTGCCGGTCGCCGCCCAGCGGCGCTCGTCGCCCAGCCGGCGTCCCTCGAGCCAGAGCTCGATGTAGCGCTCGCGCTTGAGGAAGGTCCACGCCTCCCCCATGCTCATCGCATTCCAGGGGTCGAGCGGTTCTCCGGTGGTGTCGCTGATGTTACGGGTGCGCACCCTGTTGATGAGGGTCATGGCGGCCTGCCAGTTCCCGGAGTTCAGTGCCGCCTCCGCTTCCAGGAGCCGCATCTCCCAGCCGCTGACGATGCGCTGGTCGTCGTTGCGGCTGTTGTACTTGGCCTGGTTCTTCCACTCCACCTGGCCGTAGGTGTCGAGGCTCGCCGTGGCGTAGGGAATGTTCGCGTCCTCGAACCAGGGGGTTCTGGGGTCGCCCGTCTCCGTGTAGTAGTTCTCGACGAAGGTGTAGATCACCGAGTAGGATCCCGCCGGCTGGCGCGCGTTGGCCTCGAAGATGGTGTTGTAGTAGGGCTGGAGCTCGTCGTCGTAGTTGATCCAGAAGACGAAGTCGTCCGGGATCGTCGCGGCGTCGGCCGCGGCCGCGCTCCAGTCCCCCAGCCAGGCGTGCGCGGCTGCTCGGCCGCCCCGCGCCGCGTGGGTTTCCTCCGGGGTCGAGGCAAACCCCAGGGCTGCCGTGAAGCTGTCGATGGCGCGGTTGAAGTTCCCGGTCGATCCCTGCTCGTAGGAGCCTGGCGTCGTGTCGTCCGGATCGATGGGACCGAGCACGGCGTCACACCACCACTCGCCCATGGTGCGATAGGCGAAGGCGTTCCACAGGTACGCCTGGTACAGCATGTTGCTGGGCGCGTCCACCTCGGTAAAGCGCTTGATCGCCGTCTCCGTGATGAAGCGGGCCTGCACTCCGTCGTTCCAGCGATTGGAAAAACTTCCGGGCAGGATGTGTCCGGACTGGGTGATCGGGTCGTGGCCCATGAACCCGGTCTGGCCGCCCGGGAAGAGCTCGCGCGCGAGGATGGCGTGGGTGTAGCTGCCGTAGGTCAACAGCTCAGCCAGACGGCGCACGCCGCCGTTGACGAGCCCCTGCTGGGACGCGGGCTGCGCCAGGAACTCGTCCTGGATGGGTCCGGGGTTGGTGACCTCGCAACCCGAGGCCGCGATTGCCGCGGTTGCGGCGACGAGAAGGGTCCGGGTGAATCGGATTCCGATGTAGCTTCCTCTGTTCTCTGTCATCTCTCAGCCCTCCCCTAGAAGGTGACCCGCATGGACATGCGGAACGTGACCGGGGACGGCACCCGCTCGGTCTGGTTTCCGATTCCGTCATCGAGAGCCGGCGTGTTGCCGAGCGACTCCGGGTCGTACCAGGGGATCTCGCGGTACCAGTCGTAGAAGTTGCTGAGGGTGGCGGTGAACGTGGCGTTCGAGACCGTTTCCGGGAACACGGCGTCCACGGGCACGGTCAGACTGACGTTGCGAAGCTTGAAGTAGGTCGAATCGAACCAGTAGTCGCGCGCGAACCCCGGGGTGCAGCGCTCGCGCCATATGGCGGGCGTCTCGGGCTTCAGCTCGATGGACGTCTTGGGAGTGACGTACCAGGGGAAGCAGAGCGGGGAGCGCACGGAACGGCTGATGGAGATCTCGTTGATGTACGCCACATGTCCGCCCATGTACTCTCCGCGCGCGGAGAGCAGGACGTTGCCCGGCAGGCGCACGGCGAGGGACGGCGTGATGGTGTGGGTGGGCAGCTGGGGCCCGATGATCACGTTCTCCCCGGTCCTGCCGGGCGCCGCCGGAGTGTCCGGATTGTCGGCAAACTGCGGGTCGGCGATCTCGTCCCGATTGATGACCCGGCGTCCCACCTCCACGGGCAGCGCCTCTCCCTCGATGATCCGTCCGTTCAGGTCCCAGAACGGAGGGATGCACTGTGCGTCGGGATCGCGCGCGAGCACGACTTCGCTCGGCTCGGTTTCGCCCTTGCACAGGCTCATCACCTCCGAATTGTAGGTGCTGACCCCCAGCCCGGCGTCTACGCTGAAACTGGTACTCTGGAACAGCCTCGCGTCGAGCTGCAGTTCGATCCCGTCGGCGCCGACCGTCCCCACGTTCTGGAGCTGGCTCCGCGTGAACCCCTGCGAGGGAACAGCGCTGACGAACATGAGTGCGTCGGTGGTTTGCTGGTCGAAGTAGGTGAAGGTGGCCGTCAGCCGGTCGTCGAGCCACGAGGCGTCGAAGCCGAACTCCCACTCTCTGGACACCTCCGGTCCCAGATCGGGATTCCCCAGGTTGGCAGGCGTGAAGGCGGGCGTACCCGCGTAGCCCGCTGGATCCCAGGTCCTGACCGCGTCGAACGCTCCCGGAGCCCGGCCGGACTGGCCATAGGCCGCGCGCAGCTTGATGGAGCCGAGGCCGGCATCCCAGAAGTCCTCGTCGCTGATCACCCAGGTGCCGCTCACCTTGGGGTAGACCTGGAGACCGAACCCGGAACCGAAGGCGCTGTTGCCGTCGACCCGGATCCCGCCGGTCACGAAGTACTTGTTGCTGATGTCGAAGACGTTCTGGACGAAGAAGCCCGCGTTCCAGACCTTCTCGCGATCCTCCTCGGCCACCTTGATGGCCGCGGAACTCACCGTGGGCTCGGCTGCGCCGGGGAAGTCCTCGCCCAACAGGCGTAGTCGCACCTGCGAGTCGCCGATCGCCTGGCCGCCCCACGAGAAGTTGGAGTTGATGGTGGACGTGACCGGCAGGTTGTACGTCCCCACGTAGTCGAAGGTGAGCACCCGTCTCTGGAAGGTATCGTTGGTGCGTGAACCCAGCGGCTTGAGGAAGAAGCCGAAGTTGCGCTGGTTCTCACCCTCCTGGTTCGAGTAGTCGTAGCCGAAGGTGAAGCGGTTGGTGAGCCGCGCCTGAGGCGTGTAGGTCAGCGTGATTCCGGAGTTGAGGCGCTCGTTGCGCTGGTCGAACTCGTATTCCAGAAGCTTGCCGATCTCCCGCGGATCGGCCGAACCCACGTAGTTGCGCTCCTGGCGGAAGGCGTTCAGCTGGATGCCCTCGGCGTTGTTGCCCGACGGAGTCCCGCTCAGCCACTGGCTGGTATACCCCGTGTTCCACTGGATCTGGAGATCCTCGACCGGCGTCATCGTGAAGTTGCCGCGGAAGTTGTACTTCTCCAGCTCGTCGTTGGCGAGCACGTAGCTGTCGTCCTGATACTGCCCCGAGATGAAGTACTGCAGCGCCTGGCCACCACCTCGGACCGAGAGGAGGTAGTTCTGGAACCACACCGACCCGGGGAAGCTGCACGGGCCACTGGCGCTCGAGTTCACACCTTTCCAGCGGTCGTCGTCGGTGACGCAGTCCGTGGAATACTGGCCGCCCTCGTACCCGCCGCCCCACCAGGCATCGCGCATGTAGTGTTCCATCTGGATGAAGTCGCCGCCGGGCGCGCCGAACGGCTGCATCCATCCCGTCCCCTGCTGGATCTCCGCGGTCCACACCGGCGCACCGGCAGAGCCGCGCTTGGTGAAGACCTGGATCACGCCGGCCGAGGCCTCCGTCCCATACAGGGTGGTCGCCGCGGACCCCTTGATGACCTCGATGCGCTCGATGTCGTTGGGGTTGATCATGTCGAGCGGGGTCACCGTGATGAGGGATGGACGCCCCAGCCCGGTCCCCGGCGTCGCGACCACCGGGAAGGCGTCGTCCATGATCCGGACGCCGTCCACGTAGATGATCGGCTGGTTCGACATCGCCACGCTGGAGTTGCCGCGCAGACGGATCTGCTTGCCCTGCGCGGGCTCGCTGCTGCCGCCGATCACCTGAATGCCGGGCGCGGCCGCCTGCAGCAGGTCGGACACGTTGGCCTCGCGTTCGGGGATGTCGGTGAGGTTGATCTGGGCGATGGCGTTGCCGATCTCGCGCCGGCGCGCGGCGCCCGCCGCGCCCGTTACCACGATCTCATCGAGGCCGAGGGCCTCCGTGGTCATGGCGAAGTCCCTCGTCATCGTTCCGTCGGCAGGCACGTCCACGGACTCGGTCACGGTCTGGAAGCCGATGCGCTCCGCCCGCAACTCGTAGGAACCCGGGGGCACGTTGAGGATGAGGTAGCGCCCGTTCGACCGGGTCAGTGTCCCCAGCGTGGAGCCGGCGATGTAGACCTGGACTTCGCCGATGGGTGCACCCGACTGCGCATCGGTCACTATGCCCGTGAGACGGCCGTTCTGGGCGTGCGCGGGCACGGCGGCGAGGACCGACAGGCCCAGGACAATCAGAACGGCCAACCCTCCCTTGCCGGATCGGCCGGGTGCGCGGAAAGTGCGCGGAGACTGCGGGGACAATCGGGACATGGAGCCCTCCTTCGGCGACACAGGTCACCGAATGTTGCGCCCGTGCGCCGAAAAAACAGACTCCAACCAAATGCCCCTGGGACAAGCTCCCAGACCGCGTGTTGACTGAACTGCCCGCCTCAACTGACGCTGGTGCTGGTGAATAGAGGGGTTGACCGCAAACCTCCAGAATGGACCGCGAGTGGGGGTCACGCAAGCAGCCTGCAGCAGCGTCTGCATCGGTACGCGTGCGCAACCGGGCAGGCGTCGGGCAGTCCCGGGCTTGCGCGGGTGCGCGACCGGACGATAATCGTCAACTCGGTACGCCATTGATCCAGGGAGAGACGGAAGCGTATTCGAGTTGCCGTCGCCCGGTCCGGGAGGTGACATGCGAGGGACGACCGTGGGGCTCACCATCTGCACTGTCGCGATCCTTCTCCCGTCCTCGGCGTGTTATCGCTACGTACCGATCGAGACGGCCGCGGCGTCGGCGGGGGAGCCCGTGAGGGTCTACATCACCGAGGATGCGGCCGACGGGTTCCGCGAGGTCCACGAAGTGGACTCGGCGGTGCCTCGCGTGCGCGGGACGGTCGTCGGACGGGATGCCGGCGATCTGTTGCTGCTGGTGGAAGTCGCGCAAAGGCAGGTGGGCTTCCAGGCGGTCGGCCTGGAACAGACGCTGCGCATCCCCGAAGCCGGGATCCTGGCCACGGAGCGGCGATCGCTCAACGGGCTCGCCACCTCGGCCTTCGTCGGGGTCGTTGCGGGCGGGGTGGCGGCAATCCTCAGCTTCATTCTGGAGTCCGAGGGCGAGCCCCTGCCTCCGGAGCCGGACCCGGACCTGATGGTGCCGCTGATTTCCGTTCCCGTAGGAGGTTAGGGACGAAAAGTCTGCCAAAATGGCAGACTCCGGGGCAATCCGTCTGCCAAAATGGCAGACTTCGGGGACTAACCCGTCGTCTGCGAGCGCCCGCTACCGCCGCGAGGCGCTGCAGTCGATCAGGTTCACGCAGGTCACTTCGTACAGATGCCGCTGGCCGGGGGGCAGGGCCAGCACGCTCGCCGCCGCGACCGCGTCCCTGATGTCCACCGGCTGCCCCGGCCGGAAGGTGATGGTGGCGCGCCAGCGCTGGGCGCCGCCGTCGTCGTAGGACTCGATCCTGGTCTCGGTCACCCAGGGCACCTCGGCGAAGGCGCGGTTCAGGTCGTTCAGGTCGGTGGCGCCCCGCGGCCCGGTCGCGAGCGGCAGCCACACCGTATCCACCGAGAACGGATGGTTCTCGCGCCAGCGGTTGAGGGCCGCGTTCACCTGCTCGTGGTCCGCCCCGCTGTTGAGGAGATGCTGCGCGTACGACTGGAGCAGCAGGTCGTTGTGCTTCACGTCGGATGTGAGCGCCTCCTCCATGTGCTCCAGGAAGGTCTCCTCGTCGCCCTGCTGCAGCGCCTGCACCGCCTCCAGGAACTCCGTGTCCGGGTCTCCGGGGTTGATGGCCGACACCACGTCGGTCATGTCCCCCCACTTCTCGTTCAGGAAGTCGACCGGGTCCTGCCCGCGCGACACCAGATACTCCCGGGCTCCCACGACGACGGCGATCGTGTAGATGCCGATCAGCATGCGGTAGCGCCGATACCAGTCCGAGATCACGCCTGCGTGTCCTCCATCAGCGAGCCCTCCATCAGCTTCAGCTAAAGCCCCCGCTGCGTCTGCTTGTCGCGCACCTTCCAGATGAACGAGTCGAGGTAGTAGTGCATGAGCCCGTAGGCGTAGACCATCATCTGCGAAAAGAGCGCGTATCCGCTGGAGTAGTCGAGCGCCGGGATCCCGAACTCGGGCAGCGCGGGATAGGGGGCGAAGTTCACCACTCCGAACCCGAACTCGTCCAGCGGACGGTTGATGAGGAGCTGGAAGAGCACGGCGTAGGCCGCCCCGCCCACCAGGAACCAGCGAAGCCTGCCCCTGCCGGTCACCCGGGACCAGAAACCGGGTCGCGAGGTCCCCTTGCTCGCGGTGCGGCGCATGTAGGAATACACCATGACGATGTACTGGACGCCGTGCATGAGGCGGTGCGCGACCGCGTAGAGCAGGATCGACGTGGTCTGCCAGGCCACGAAGTACCAGAGGAAGTAGCTGGCCCCGATGAAGAGGTACTTGATGGGGTTGATGGTGCCGCCCTCGGCCAGGATCCGGCGGAGATGCAGGGCGTAGACGACCAGGTATCCGACCAGCACGATCTGGCTGACCGTGAGCAGCCCGTCCACGAAGCCCGCCGACACCGGCACGTGCATCCGGTGCAGCTCGCGGATCCAGAGGAAGCGGAACATGGGCGCGCTCACGAACATGTAGCCGTACAGCACGCAGTGCAGGCCGAGGTCGAAGCGGCGCGTCGAGGGGAGCCCGGCGCCGGCCTTGAAGTCGTAGATGCGCGCGAGTCCGTGCTGCTGCATGAGGCTGTGCTGATGGTCCCAGGCGGTGACCAGCAGCAGCAGGGTGATGGGCGCGAACTGGAGCCCCAGGATGGTGAAGCCGACGATCACCAGCGGGCCCGCGATGAGGCGGTTCCTGAAGCGCTCCCAGATGTCGGGCATGCCGTAGGAGCGCACCCATCCTGCGTAGTGGTGGGGGATCGTGATCCACAGGTTGATCGACGCCACCGCCACATAGGGAAGCCACGCCTGGAAGCCCAGCGCCATCGCGACGGCGAAGAAGGGCAGCCCGAGGAACCAGACGATGTCCGCCCGGCGATTCAGGATGTAGCCCGTCTTGAACATGCCGTTCACGTCGGTTTGCAGGCGTGGCAACAGGTTCCTCCAAAGATGTTCCGGGCGCCCGCGTCGCGCCAATCCGAAGGCGGCGTCCATGGACGGGGCCCGCTTGCAGGCGCGGCGGCGGGCAGCGGCGGCCTCCGGAAGAAGGGAGCGTGGCGCGATTCCCTTGCACCGTCGGTGAAATCGAGGGAGCTTGCCACAGGTCCGTTCCCGACCCGCAAGACCAGGAACATCCGTTCATGTGTGGCCGCTTCACCCAGAAGTTGACGCCGCAGGAAGTCTGCGACCTGTACGGTGTGACGCAGGCTCCGCCATCGTTTGCGCGGGAGCCCCGCTACAACGGCGCTCCGACGCAGGACTTCGCGGTCTGCCGCATCGATGGCGGCGGCAGCCGGCGCATCGCGGAGCTCCGCTGGGGCCTGGTGCCCTCGTGGTGGAGGGATGCGGGAACGGGGCCGCCGCTCATCAACGCGCGCGCGGAAACGGTTCACGAGAAGCGCGCATTCGCGGACGCCTTTCGCGAGCGGCGCTGCCTCGTCCCCGCCGACGGCTGGTTCGAGTGGCAGGGTCCCTCCCGGGCGCCGCAGCCGTTCCATCTCACCTTCGCCGCCGGGGCGCCCGTCTCCTTCGCCGGGGTCTGGGAGCGCTGGGAAACGAGACGCGACGTGATCGAGTCCTTCGCGATTCTCACCACGCCGGCCTCGGCCGAGCTCGCCGACATCCACCATCGCCAGCCCGCCATCGTGGACCCGGAGTGGTTCGCGGAGTGGCTCGACCCTTCCACGGCGGCGCGTGAGCTGTTCGAGAGGCTGTGCGCTCCCCATCCCGGACCGTATGAACGGCGGGCCGTCAGCAGTCGGGTGAACAGCGTGCGGAACGACGACGCCGACATCCTGCGCCCGGTGGGAGAGCAGCTGCGGCTGATTTGATCGGGGGCGCGCGGGACCCGATGGGGGGGGCGCGGGCACGACCAGGGGTGCGCGGTGGTACAGGATCGTTACGGCGCCCGCATGGGCACGGCCGGCCGTTTCACACCATACTTCATTCGTTGCGTCGTCGATGGGTTCATCGAGTGATCGATGGACTGCCGGGCGCTCTCAAGCACCCAACTCCTCCTTTCGGGAAATCCTGACATGACCCTGGGACGCAGAAAGTTTCTCTCACGGATGTTCTCCGCCGGGGGATTCGCCGCCCTCACGCCGTCGCTGGCCGGGCTGGTGGCGTGCGGTGGCGGAGGCCGAAGCTCGGACGAAGCCCGCAGACCGGTCACCATCGAACCGTACGGCCCGCTGGTGCGCTCGCCCGACTGCCCCGAGATCGAGATCCCGGAGCGGCTCCGGTGCGTGCGTTTGAGTTCGGGGGGAGTGCCTTCGACCGTGCGGGATGGATTCCTGGTCCCCAACGCGTTTGACGGCATGGCCGCGTTTCCGCTTCCCAACGGCAACGTTCGCCTGATTCGCAATCACGAGATGATCGACCCGGCGGACTCCGCACGGCCGATCGGCACCCCGTACTACGATCGTACCGGAAGCGGGGGAACGACCTCGCTCGAAGTGCGCATTTCGGGTGAGGGCGATGGACTGCGCGTGGAGCTGGTTGACGAGTTTGCTTCCCTCGCGGGCACGCGCATCAACTGTGCGGGCGGCCCGACCCCGTGGGGAAGCTGGCTGTCGTGCGAAGAGACCACCGAGGGACCGGGCGACGGTTTCGACAGGCCGCACGGGTACATCTACGAGGTGCCCGCGGCTGCCACGGGGCCGGTGGATGCGGTGCCGCTCAAGGCCATGGGGCGCTTCGTGCACGAGGCGGTGGCGGTCGATCCCGAGACCGGGATCGTGTATGAGACGGAGGACACGTGGTACGTCCCGGGAATCCGGCCCGGCGCGGGCCTCTACCGCTTCATTCCCGATGAGCCGGGGGTGCTGGCGGCCGGCGGAAGGCTGCAGATGATGGCCGTGACCGGCGAGCCCGGCTACCTGACTGCCCGTAACCAGACGCCGGGAGTGGTCCTCCCCGCTCACTGGGTGGACATCGACGATCCCGATCCGGAGGAGGCCGAGGACGATCAGTTGGCGGTCTTCAGGCAGGGTCTCGACCGGGGTGCCGCGCGCTTCGCCCGCCTGGAGGGTGCGTTTTACGGCGATGGGGGCATCTATGTGGTCTCCACCAGCGGGGGAGACGAGACTTCCGGGCAGGTCTTCCACTACCGGCCGACCTCCGCCGAGGAGGGCGAACTGACCCTGGTGTTCGAGTCTCCGGGTCCGGATGTCCTGGACAGCCCGGACAACCTGGTGGTGAGCCCGCGCGGCGGGCTGGTCATGTGCGAGGACGGGACCGGCGACCAGTACGTGCGCGCCCTCGACCGCGAAGGCAGGATCGTCAACCTGGCGCGCGCACCGCTGGATCCGGGGAGGCAGTTGGCCGGCGAGTTCGCGGGGTCGTGCTTCAGTCCCGACGGCCGGGTGCTCTTCTTCAACCAGCAGGGCGACCGGCAGGCGGGCGGAACCCTAGCGAGCGGCACCTATGCGATGTGGGGACCCTGGGAGGATGGCCCCGTCTGACTTTGCCCCACCGACCCGGAAACTTCTCTTGAGACGCACGTCGGCCGTCCTCGGCATGCCAGCGCGCTCCGGGCGGATCGCCGCCGCGGTGCTGGGCGCGCTGGCCCTGTTGGCCGCGTGGGCTACAGCCCCCGCTGACGGGCGAGCCCAGTCCACCAAACACGGGCCCCTCGTGCTCGAGATGCCCGCCAGCACCCGCGGGCTGGCGCTGGGGGGCGCCTTCCACATGGTGGGCGACGACAGCGATGCCGTCTTCCACAACCCGGCCCTGATCGGAGGCAACGGAGTGATCGGCGGGGCGATGCAGCGCTTCGGGACCGCGAGCCTGCTGAGCACGGTGTCGGGCGCCGGAGACTGGTCCTCGGCCAGCGTGGCCGTCGGGGTTCAGACCCTCGGGTACGGGATGCCGGACCGCGGTGCCGGCGTCCTGGCGCACGACGCACAGTCGCTCTTCACCAACGGGAAGACGGCAGCGGCGGAAGTCGCTGTTTCGGTGGGATACGCGCGGGAAGTGGGGGGCGTGCGGGCCGGCATCACCGGCAAGCTGGTGGACCAGCGCCTGGGTGGCCATCACGACGCCACGGGAGCCGTCGACCTGGGTGTGGCCGTCGGGGCCGGGCGCGCGCGGCTGGGGCTCGCCGTGCAAAACCTCGGACCGGGGCTCACCCTGGGCGATGTCGAAGTCCCGCTCCCCGTTCGGGTCACCGCGGGCGGCTCCACCCCGGCCATCCCGGTGGGACCGCTCGACCTGGGCTGGAGCGCCGCCGTCTCCCGCGAGGCCGATGGCACGGTCGTCCCGGGGGCGGGGATGGAGGTCGCCTACTGGCCCGTGCGCGGGCGCACCTTCACGGCCCGGGTGGGGGTGAGACGACCCCCGGACGGCTTCGGTCACCCGGTCACGTTCGGGGGGGCGTTCAACGGCGACCGGCTCGCCATCGACTACGCCTGGCAGCGCTACGACGGCGGCGAGGCGGCCCACCGCTTCGGCTTGAGCTGGCGATAGGCTGGCGGCTCAGGGCACCCGCACCGCCGTGTAGGCCGGATCCATGCGCGCGAACCCCACGTCGTCCAGCACGACCTCGCCCGCGACCGTCCGGTCGAAGACCAGCCCCACCTCCGTGAGTTGGTCCAGCCGCAGCCCGGGAGCCGCCTCCACGAAGTCCGCCAGCGGAATCGAGTAGCTCTGCAGGAGCAGCTCGAAGAGATTGGCGAAGCGGTCGTCCTCGAGGTCGCGGCGGCGGAGCACCCGCATCTCCAGCGGCTTGCGCACCGGCCCGTAGCGGCTGAGCGGCACGGAGGCAACCGCTCCGCTGCCATCCCGCGCCACGATGCTCAGGTCGGGCGGCGCGTCGTCCTCATCATCTTCTTCGTCGCCGGCTTCGCCGCCCTCCTCCCTGTCCCCGGCCTCGTCCGCATCGTCCCCGGCGCTGCGCGGCCCGGGCGTCGCCCGGGTGACCGACAGCGACAACTCCAGGGAAGCGTCGGGCCCGAGCTCCCACTCGGAGGCGAGCGTTGCGGGGAGCTCGATGGTGTACGCCGCGGCCGGCCCCAGCGTGTCCGCCCCCGCGATGCGGTTGTTCCAGCCCAGCCACACGGCCTGGTTGTCCTGAGACGCCGAGGTTTCCGGCCGGTTGCTCGACCGCAGGCCGATCCGGGCCTCCCGCCAGGTCGACAGGCTGTCGCCGCGCATGCGAACCCCGGGATGGGTTCCCGAGGTGACGTCGATGTCCTCCTCGAAATCGGCCAGCGCGCGGAAGCTCCCGGTCTGGAAGCGGGTCACGTACATGGTCTTCGGCAGCCACCCGCCGATCACCCGGTGATCCCGGAACATCGGCAGATAGCGACTGTCGTCCCGCAGCGTGGTCTCCAGGAAGGCCGAGATGTAGATCTCCGCGAAGCGCCGCTGGTCCTCGCCGGGCATGAGCGCGCGCAGGTCCAGGATGCGCCCGCTGCGGGGGCCGTTGTCGTGCGCGCCCCAGACCGTATTCCACTGTCCGTGGTTGGCCCGGTAGACCCAGATGGCGGTCTTCAGGCGCGGCTGACCGTCGGTGAACTCCACGCGCTTGTACAGGCGCAGGCCGTGAAAGCTGGTCACGTCGCCGTCGTGCGACCCGTGGAAGACCATGTAGTTGACGTTCTCCACCGGCACGAAACGGTTGGAGGGCAGGTACTGCCCGTCCACCGGGGCGATGGCGATGATCGCGCGGATGTCGTAGTCGAAGTCGAACTCGAGGGACGCGTCGTCGGGGTAGCGCTCGAGGCGATTGAACGCCGCGGCATGGCCCACCGCCTCTCCTCCCCGCGAATGCCCGATGAGCGCGATGCGCTCCATGTCCACGCGCCCGTGGAAGAGGTTGTCCTCGTCCTCGTTGAACCGCTGCCAGACTCCGACGTGCTGCAGCAGGAACCAGCCCCGGGCGTCGTTCTCGCCCCGGATGCCGCCGTTGATGAAGTTCATGTCCACGGACGCCAGGATGTACCCCCGGCTGGCCAGCAGCTCGCCCAGGTAGTCGTACCCGGGATCCGAGAAGTCGCGCATGTTGTGGTTGCCGTGCACCACCAGGACCAGCGGGAAGGGCCCGCCGCCGACCGGATACCAGACGCGCGCGTTGAGCGGGAACCGATCGGGCTCGAAGCCCCAGTAGCTGTTGCGGCTCTCCGCCGATGAACCGAGGTCGACCAGCTTCGAGGCGTCCACCGGCTCGGTCAGGTAGGTGACCGAGTCCCGGTACTCGGCCCGGTTCCTGTCGGTGCCGCTGCCGTAGTAGAGCGTGCGCACCTCATGAGGGCCGCGCCGACCGGGATCGGGCGCTTCCAGAAGCTGGCGCGAGAGGACTTCCTCGGCGTCGCTGGGGGCGAGTTCCAGCGGCGCGCGGCAGCTCGCGGAGAGCAGAAGCGCCAGGATCCCGACCCATCTCGCGGACGCCCGCACGTAGCCGGATGGTTGCAAGACCCCCCTCCTGCACGCAGAATGCGCTAAACGGCGGCGCGATGTTCGACGGTGGCCCGGACCAGGCCCGGGAGCAGCATTCTAGGCGACTCCGGCCATCTCGATCAAGCGACCCGTCGCGGCGGGTCGCATTCAGGAACCTTTCGCCGCATGGAGCGATACGAGCGTTCCGCGCATGCGCCGCCGCAGGGTGTGACGGCAGCTCTCAAACCTGGGGTGTCACGTGAGTCGGGAGCGACGCTTGCAGCAGACGGGAGGGGGGTGGAGACGGGGGATCGCCGGCGTCGCGCTGGGCGTGGCAGGCATTTCGGCCACCGCGATCGCGGCCGGCCATCAGCCCGACGCGATCGCCGGAGAGGCTGGAATCGCCGCCGGGGCGGGGATTGACGAGACGCAGCAGGGACGACCCCTGCCCGCGCACGAGTTCTACTTCACCCGCGCGGCGTACAGCAGCGGAGGCGGGGGCTTCCGGCGCTGGCGGCGGCAGTCCTGGGCAACGGACTATCCCAAGTCGGACCGGCAGTTCCTGATCGTGGCGGAGCGACTCACCGGGCTGGACATGTTCATGGAGGAACATCCCCGGACCCTGACCGACGAGGACCTCAACCGCTTCCCCTTCCTGTACGCTCTGGAGGTCGGGGGCATGTCGATGACCCCGGAGGAAGCCGCCGCCCTCCGGGAATACCTCCTGCGGGGCGGCTTCCTGGTGGTGGACGACTTCTGGGGCACGTACGAGTGGGAGATCTTCGAGTACGAGATGCAGAAGGTCCTTCCCGAATACCCAATCGTCGACATCCCGCTCGAGCACGAGATCTTCCACACATTCTACGACATCGACGAGATCATCCAGGTGCCGAACGTGAACAACGGCAGGAGGGGCTGGGCCACCCACGAGCGGGACGGTTACACACCCTTCGTGAAGGGCATCTTCGACGAAGAGGGCCGGCTGATGGTGATCATCAACTGGAACACCGATCTGGGGGATGCCTGGGAGTGGGCGGAAGACCCCTACTATCCGCTCAGGTACTCGACCTACGCCATCCAGATGGGCGTCAACTTCATCATCTACGCGATGAGCCACTGACCGGGCCCCGGACGTGCTTACCAGCCTCTTCGAGTTCCTCTTCAAGTATCGCCCGGTCGTCTTCCAGGAGGGCGACTTTTCCCTGGGCGTGGCGGGCGCGGTGGCAACCGGCGCCGTCGTCGCAAGCCTCATCGGCCTGTTCGCGCTCCTGACCTACCTGGGCGTGCGCGGCAAGACCCGGCCGCTGGACCGGCTGGTGCTGGGCGGGCTCCGATTCGCGGGGCTGGCGGTGCTCGCCTTCTGCCTGCTGCGCCCGGCCCTAGTGGTCTCGACCGTGGTGCCGCAGCAGAACTTCGTGGGCGTGCTCCTGGACGACTCCCGCAGCATGGAGATCCAGGACTACGAGGACCGGTCCCGCGGCGCCTTCCTGCAGGAGACCTTCGGCACGCCGGATTCCCCGGTGCTCGCGGCCCTGTCCGACCGCTTCGCGGTGCGCTACTTCCGTTTCTCCTCGCGGACGGAACGGATCGAGGACTTCTCCGAGATGAGCTTCATGGGAAGCCGCACACGCCTCGGACCCGCGCTCGAGCGCGCCCGCTCCGAACTGGCCTCGGTGCCGCTCTCGGGCCTGGTCCTGGTCACGGACGGGGCCGACAACTCGGGCGAGGAACTGACCGACGCGCTGATGCCTCTGCAGGCGCAGGGGATTCCGGTATACACGGTGGGCGTGGGCGAAGAGACCTTCGAGCGGGACATCCAGGTCAGCCGCGCCGACCCGCCCAGAACGGTGCTCACCGGATCGTCGGTGGTGGTCGACGTGGTCGTCACCCATACGGGGTACGAGGGTGAGACCGTCTCTCTGATCGTGGAGGACGAGGGGCAGATCGTCAGCACCGAGGAGGTCGAGCTGCCCGATGAAGGGCAGCCGGTCACGGTACCGGTTCGCTTCACGGCATCCACGCCGGGCGCGCGCGCGTACACCTTCCGCATTCCCGTGGCGGTGGACGAGCAGGTCACGCAGAACAACAGCCAGACCGCGCTGGTGAGCGTCGAGGACCGGCGCGAGAAGATCCTCTACTTCGAGGGGGAGCCGCGCTACGAAGTGGGGTTCCTGGGGCGGGCCGTGGCGGACGACGACAACCTGCAGCTGGTGGTGCTGCAGCGCACCGCCGAGAACAAGTTCCTGCGTCTGAACGTCGACGACGGGGAAGAGCTGCAGGGCGGGTTCCCCGACACGCGGGCGGAGCTGTACGCCTACCGGAGCCTGGTGCTGGGGACGGTGGAGGCGAGCTTCTTCACCGGCGACCAATTGCAGATGATCGCCGACTTCGTGGACAAGCGCGGGGGCAGCCTGCTCGCGCTGGGCGGACGCAACTCCTTCGCCCGGGGCGGCTACGCGGGCACGCCGGTCGCGGATGTGCTGCCGGTGGTCTTCTCCGACGCGGACGCGCGTCCCGACGGCTACTACGCGCGCGTCCGGATCGAGCCCACCCAGGCGGGGCTCGGCGTCCCCGCGCTTCAGCTGGCCGGCACCGAGGAGGAATCCGGGGCGCGCTGGTCGGAGCTGCCCGTCCTCCTGACCTACAATCCGCTGCACCGCGTGAAGCCGGGCGCCACGCCTCTGCTCCGGGGCATCGCGGAGGATCTGCCGGAGGAGCATGTCGCGCTCGCCTTCCAGCGGTACGGCGCGGGCAAGAGCCTGAGCCTGGCCGTCCAGGACACCTGGATCTGGCAGATGCAGCTTCCGCTCGAGGACGACACCCACGAGACCTTCTGGCGGCAGATGCTGCGCTGGCTGGTGGACGGAGTGCCGGACCAGGTGACGGGCCAGGTGCCGCGGGACCGGGTGGAGCCGGGAGAGAGCGTGGCGCTCACGGCGATCGTGAACGACTCCAGCTACCTGGGCATGAGCAACAGCGTCGTGGAGGCCACGGTGACCACCCCGCTGGGCGAGGAGGTCGAGCTGGGGATGGACTGGGCGGTGGACAGCAACGCCGGGGAGTACGAAGCCGACTTCACCCCTTCCGAGGAAGGGCTGCACACGCTGACCGTGCGCGCCTACGACGGCGACGATCTGATCGGCGTCGACGAAGCGTACTTCCAGGTGGCGCCTCAGCGGAGCGAGTACTTCGACGCGGGCGCGCGCGCCCCGCTGCTCGAGCGCATCGCCAACGAGACCGGGGGGATTTCCTACACACCGGAAACGGTCGCGACGCTCCCGGAGGACATGCGCGTGACCGGCGCCGGCGTCACCCTGGTGGAAGAGATGGACCTGTGGGACATGCCGATCCTGCTGCTCCTCCTGCTCGTGCTCATCCTGGGCGAATGGGGATATCGCCGGGTGCGGGGGCTGGTGTGAGAGGTCTGCCCGGGCGCGCGCGATGGGCGCGGGCCGGTGTCGCCGTGGGGCTGGCGTGGGTGGCCTTGGCCGCGGAAACGACCGCCCAGCAGACGCACCTCGTCGTGGTGAGCGGGGCGAGCGGGGCCGCGGAATACCGGGAGCGCTTCCACCAGTGGGGGCTCACGGTGGTGCGGGCGGCGGTCGACAGGCACGGGCTCGATCCGGCGGACGTGGTCTGGCTGGCCGAGCGGCCCGAGATGGATCCGCTCATCGACGGGCCGTCACGGCGGGAGAACATCGAGGCCGCCCTCGGGGAGCTGAGCGAGCGGGCGGGTCCGGACGACGCCGTCATGATCGTGCTGATCGGGCACGGCACTTCCCGCGGAGGCGACTCTCGCTTCAACGTGCCCGGGAGGGATCTCAGCGCCACCGACTTCGCCTTTCTGGTGGAGCGGTTCGGGACCCGAAACGTCGTGTTCGTCAACACGGCCAGCGCGTCGGGCGCCTTCATAGCGGAGATATCCGGTCCGAACCGGACGGTGATCACGGCGACCCGCTCTCCCCGGGAGGGCAACGCCACGCGCTTCGCCGGGTTCTTCGCCGACGCCTTCGCGGGCGAGGTGGCCGATACCGACAAGGACGAGCGGGTGTCGGTGCTCGAGGCCTTCGCCTACGCCCGCAGGGAGGTCGAGCGCAGCTTCGAGGAAGAGGGACTGCTCGCCACCGAGCACGCCCTGCTCGACGACAACGGGGACGGTGAAGGCAGTGACTTCGAGGGGGAAGACGATCTGGACGGTGCGCTGGCGCGCACGGTGTTCCTCTCCCGGGGTGGCGGGCGCGTAACGGACGCGGAGATCGCGGCCGACCCCGAGCTTGCAGCGCTCTACCGGCAGCGTCAGGAACTCGAGGAGCAGATCGCCGCGCTCACCGCGCTGAAGGACACCATGGATGCGGAGCAGTACGAGGCGGAACTGGAGGGGCTGCTGGTGGAGTTGACGCTGACCACGCGGGCGATCCGGGAGAGAGAAGGGGGAGGCGGACGGTGAGGGTTGTGCTCCGCCCGCGGGCGGCGGCGAGTGCCGGTCGACGCCCCGTCAGAGGCGTGCAGCGGGCCGGGGGCCGCGGGTTCGTCGCGCTTTGCGCCGCCGTTCTGCTTGCGCCCTCCGTCGCTTTTCCGGCGCCGGCGCCGCTGGTCGCGCAGACCGCGGAAGCCGCGCTGGCCGCCCTGGCAAGCGGAGAGTACGACGACGCCATCGGCCAGTTGCGGCGTCTCGCACGTGGCCGCGACGCCAGCGTGGCCGTCCATCGCGCGCTGGCCCGCGGCCTCGCCGAGGTGGGACGCTACCAGGAAGCCGAGGAAGCTGCCCGCGACGGCCGCGAACGTCACGGAGCCGCGCTCGAGAACGTGCTCGGCGAAGTGCTGATGGCACGGGGGCGCTACCGGGAAGCGGAGGCGAGTTTCCGCGCGGCGATGGCGGGGGGCGCCGACGACGAGGTCAGCGCCCGCGTGAGCCTCGCCGAGCTGCAGCTGCTTACCGGCCGGCGGGACGAGGCCATGCGCGCCTTCGACGGCTTCATCGACTTCTACAACCGGACCACCTCCCTGTCGTCGGCCGAGCTCACCGCGGTGGGCATCGCCGTGCGCCACCTGGGGGCGGAGGAGTCGCAGCTGCTGCAGGACGCGCTTCGAGCCTTCGACGAGGCCGTGGCCGCGGACCCGTCCAATCCCCAACCGCATCTGCGCACGGGGCAGCTCTTCCTCGACGCCTACCGGAGCCCCGACGCGCGCGAATCGTACCAGCAGGTGCTCGCCCGCAACCCGCGGCATCCGCAGGCGATTCTGGGGATGGCGCTGGCGCTCGAATTCGACGGTTCGCCCGAGGCCATGGGAACGGCGCGCAGCGCCCTCGAAATCAACCCCAACCTGGTCCCGGCCCGAACTCTGCTGGCGCGCCTGCACCTGCGCCTGGAGGACTACCCGGCGGCCGAGGAGGAGGCGCGCGCCGCACTCGAAGTGAACCCCTCGTCGCTGGAGGCGCTCTCCGTGCTGGCGGCGACCTGGTTCCTGCGCGACCGGAACGATGACTTCGACGCAGTGCGGGAGCAGGTGCGCGAGCTGAACCCCAACTACCCGGGTCTCCTGACCACCGTGGCCGACATGGCCGTGCAGACCCGCCGCTACGCGGACGCGGTCGCACTCGCCGCCGAGGCGGTGGAACTCGATCCCTATTCGTGGAAGGCGCGCGGCATCCTGGGCATCAACCAGCTGCGGGTAGGCGCGATCGAAGAGGGTCAGGCGGCACTCGAGCGGGCCTTCGAGGGAGATCCCTTCAACCCGTGGTACAAGAACACCCTCGATCTGCTGGACACCTTCGAGCGCTACCGCATCACCGAGACCGAGCACTTCCTCATCGCCATCGATGGGCGGGAAGCGGAACTGCTCGCCCCGGAAGTGGCCGAGTTGGCCGAGGAGACCTACCGGGCCCTGGCCGAGCGCTACCAATACGAACCGCCCGTCCCGATCCGGCTCGAGCTCTTCCCCAGCCATGCGGACTTCTCGGTGCGCACGGTCGGGCTCGCCGGACTCGGGGCGCTGGGGGTGAGCTTCGGCTCGGTGGTGGCGATGGACTCCCCCTCCGCGCGCGACCGGGGCGAGTTCAACTGGGCCTCGACCCTCTGGCACGAGATCGCCCACGTCTTCCATCTCGCGCTCTCCAACCACCGCGTGCCGCGCTGGTTCGCGGAGGGGTTCGCGGTCTACGAGCAACGGCGCGGCGCGCCCTCTTGGGGGCACGACATGAACCCGGGGTTCATCATCGCCTGGCACCAGGACCGCGTCCTGCCGGTCAGCCAACTCAACAACGGCTTCGTGCGCCCGAGCTATGGGGACCAGGTGGTCCACTCCTACTACCAGGCATCTCTCGTGTGCGAGCTGATCGCACGCGACCACGGGCCGGAAGCGCTGGTGGCGATGCTCCGCGAATACGGGGCGGGCGCCACCACCGAGGAGGTGTTCGAACGGGTGCTCGGCACGGAGGTGCAGCGCTTCGACCGGACGTTCACGAACTACTTCGAAGAACGTTTCGCCGGCGCGCTTGCGGCCACCGAGCCGCTGCCCGCGCTGGGCGAACGAGGATCCCGCGCCCCCGATCGGACGGCCCGGCTGGCGGAGGCCCATCCCGACAACTTCATGGCGCAGATGGCACGGGGGGCTCAACTCTTCGATGAGGACAGGCTGGACGAGGCCGAGGAGTATCTGGAGCGTGCACGCGACCTGTTCCCGGAATACGCGGGACCGGCGAGCCCCGGCTGGCTGCTCGCGCGCATCTTCCTCCAGAGAGGGGACAGCGCGCGTGCCCTTCGCCAGATCGAGACCCTCACCGGCATCCACGAATCCCTGCTTGACGCGAATCTCGAGGAATCACACCTGAGGGAGGCGGCCGGGGACGGGACGGGAGCCATCGAGGCTCTGCAACGGGCCGTGCACATCTACCCCTTCGACGAGGAAACCCACCAGCGGCTGGCCGAACTGGCCACCGACCGCGCTCTCCACCCCGTGGCCGTGCGCGCCCGGGAAGCCCTGGTGGCGCTGGATCCCGTGGACATGGCCGGCGCCCTCTACCGGCTCGCCCTGGCACACCACCGGGCCGGCGACACCGCCCGCGCCCGCCGCACGGTGCTGCGCGCGCTGGAGCGGGCACCCAACTTCGAGGCCGCCCAGGACCTGCTGATGACCCTGCGCGGGAGTCCGGAGCCACAGCCATGGTGACGCGCTCGCTCGCCGGCATCGCGGGGGTTGCGGCCGCCGCCCTGTGCATGCTCGCGGCTGCCGGGCCGGCGGGGTGGGCCGCAAACGCCAGAGGGGCGGGGCCTGATGCGCCCGCAGAGCGTGTGGACCCGCCGGCCGCGCCGGCAGACGCGCTGACGTCGACCGGCGCCCGCAGGGCCGCCACGGGCGCGCCGTCAGCCCCCCTCCAGGAAGCCAACATCCCCTACGACGGCCGCTTCACCTTCGTGCGCATCCGCACCGACGTGTCCGGCGGGCGGGGCACCCCCCGCAGCTTCCTGCCGGGCGGCCGCCGGTGGGGCCAGCCGCCCTGGGCGCACGACTATCCGAGGGCCGAGCGCAACCTGGCCAGGATCCTGACCGCCACGACCCTGCTGAACACCTACGAGGGCGGCAGCAACATCCTCACCTTCGACGACCCGGAGCTCCACAGCTACCCGCTGGCCTACGTGTCCGAGCCCGGCTACTGGTGGATGGACGAGGCCGAGGAGGAAGGGCTCAGGAACTATCTGCTGAAGGGCGGCTTCGTGATCTTCGACGACTTCGGCGGCCCGCGCGACTGGGCCAACTTCGAGGCTCAGATGCTGCGGGTGCTTCCCGAGGGGATGTTCTACGACCTCCCCGACCTGGATCCCCTGCCGACGGTCTTCGACTCGTTCTTCGAAATCGCAGATCCCTTGGCCCTGGCACCTCCCTACAGGGGCGGCTGGCCGCGGTACCTGGGCATCTTCGAAGACAACGATCCCGCGAAGCGGCTGATGGTGGTCGCCAACTTCAACAACGACCTGGGGGACTACTGGGAGTTTTCCGACTCCGGATGGCTCCCCATCGACCTGACCAACGAAGCGTACAAGTTCGGTGTCAACTACATCATCTACGCGATGACGCACTGAAGCTCCCGCCCACCCCATCCCTTCCCCGTCAAGGGGACTCCCGGAGAAACCAGAGTGGCCTTCATCAACAGACCCGCAGCGGGCGGCGCCGACGCCCTTCCCTCCCTCCAGGAAGCCGACGACGTGGCGCTGGCCGCGCGCATGACCGCCGGCCGCGACCAGATCCTCAGCGAACTGCGCAAGGTCATCATCGGCCAGGACGAGGTCATCGAGCAGGTCCTGCTCACCCTGTTCGTGGGCGGCAACAGCCTGATCGTTGGGGTGCCGGGGCTTGCGAAGACGCTGCTTGTGCACACCATGGCCCAGGTGCTGGACCTGAACTTCGCGCGCATCCAGTTCACCCCCGACCTGATGCCTTCGGACATCACCGGCACCGACATCATCCAGGAGGACCCCAAGACCGGGAGGCGCACCATGGTGTTCGCCCCCGGCCCGGTGTTCACCAACATCCTGCTCGCGGACGAGATCAACCGGACGCCTCCCAAGACCCAGTCGGCCCTGCTGGAGGCGATGCAGGAACACCGCGTGACCATTCAGGGGCGCACCTACGACCTGGATCCGCCCTTCTTCGTCTTCGCCACCCAGAACCCCATCGAGCTGGAGGGGACCTACCCGCTCCCGGAGGCCCAGCTCGACCGCTTCATGTTCCACATCATCATGGAGCACCTGCCGGAGGACGATGAGCTGGAGGTCGTGCGCGAGACGACGTCGCTGCAGGACATCGAGTTCTCGCACGCCGTCACCGGCGAGGATCTGATCCGCTTCCAGCAGCTGGTGCGCAAGGTTCCCGTGTCGGAAGCGGTGCTGCGCTATGCCGTGCAGCTCGGACGGACCAGCCGCCCCAGCCCGAACGGCACCAGCCCGGAAGTGATCAGCAAGTGGGTCTCCTTCGGCGCGAGCGTGCGGGGTGCCCAGAACCTCATCCTGGCGGGCAAGGCGCGGGCGCTCACGCGAGGACGCTATCACGTCAGCTTCGACGACATCCGCGCCCTCTCGAAGCCGGTGCTCCGGCACCGCGTGCTCACCAACTTCCACGCGGAGTCCGAAGGGATCACCACCGACGAGATCATCGAGGAGCTGATCACCCAGGTCCCCACGCCCTCCTCCGGGATGTAGCATGGCGCGCACCGCCGTCCGTCCGTCCGGTCCCGGGACCGGCTTCATCGACCCGAAGGTCCTGGGGCGCATCCACAACCTCGAGTTGCTGGCGCGCACGGTGGTGGACGGCTTCATCAGCGGGCTGCACCGGGCGCCCTTCCTGGGGCTCTCGGTCGACTTCGCCGAGCACCGGCAGTACATGCCCGGGGACGACATCCGCAGAATCGACTGGCGCCTGTACGCGCGCAGCGACCGCTTCTACCTGAAGCACTACGAGGCGGACTCGAACGCCAACTTCATGGTCGTCCTCGACATCTCCCGCTCGATGACCTTCCGGCAGGACGGCATCTCGAAACTGGACTACGGGCGCTACCTGGCGGCGTGCCTGTCGTACTTCTCGAGGCAGCAGCGGGACCGGGTGGGACTGCTCACCATCGCCGGGGAGATCGTGGAGTACATCCCGCCGGCGGCCGGCCACCTGGACCTCGTGCTGCACGCCATCGACCGCATCGAAGCCGGCGGCGCCGGCACCCTGGCCGAGCCGCTCTTCGAGCTCACCGGCCGCATCGGGCGGCGGGGCATCATGGTGGTGATCTCGGACTTCTACGAGGAGCCCCGGGCGGTGGTGGACGCCGTCAAGGACCTGCGCTACGCCGGCCACGACGTCATCGTCTTCCATCTTCTGGATCCCGCCGAACTCGAGTTTCCCTTCGAGAAGCCGGCCAGCTTCCAGGACCTGGAGTCGGAGGCGCGTCTCCCCGTGGTGCCCGGGCGCCTCCGGGAGGGGTATCGCGAGCTCATCCGCGACCACACCGAGACGCTGTCGCGACGCTTCGTCGAGCACCGCATCGACTACGCGCTCTTCAACACGGGGACGCCCCTCGACTACGCGCTCTTCAGCTATCTGTCCGCACGCCAGAGGCTTACCAGGGTCAGATGAGCGCCCTCGCCTTCCTCGCGCCCCTGTTCCTCCTGGGCCTCGGCTTCCTGGTCTGGCCGGTGCTCGTGCACCTGGTGCAGAAGGACCGCAAGGAGGTGGTCGAGTTTCCCTCGCTCATGTTCCTCGAGCGGGTTCCGTACAAGTCGAGCCGCCGGCAGAAGATTCGCCACTGGCTGTTGCTGCTGATGCGCATCGCGGCGCTGACGGCCCTCATCCCCGCTTTCGCGCGCCCGTTCCTGGACCGCGAGGACATCGCCCTCACGGGAGCACAGGTGGCGCGCGAGGTGGTCATCCTCGTGGACCGTTCGTACAGCATGGACTACGGCGACCGCTGGGCGGACGCGCTTGCGGGCGCCCGCGCGGCAGTGCGCCAACTGGGCCCGGAGGACCGCGGCTCGCTGGTCTTCTTCTCGGCCGGCGCCACCCTTGCGGTTCGCTCGACCACCGACCGCACGGTGCTCTTCGCCGCATTGGACACGGCCGCGCCCGGCACCGCCGCCACCCGCTTCGGGCCGGCGCTCGACCTCGCGCGCACGGTGCTGGAGCAGTCGAACCTTCCGGCGCGGCACGCCGTGGTGATCTCCGACTTCCAGCGCGCGGGCTGGGACGGCGACGAAGGGGCGCGCCTGCCTCCGGGCACCACGGTGGACCCGGTGGTCGTGAGCGGACCCTACGAGGGCGACCTCGCGGTCGGGCAGCTCCTCTTCCAGCGGAGCTACCGCGACGGGCTGGAGCGGGTCGAGACCACGGCCCGGCTCGTCAACTCCGGCAACCGGGAGGCCGCAGACGTGGAGGTGGTGCTGGAGCTGGACGGCAGGCCGGTCGGAACGGCAGCGGCGACGCTGGGCCCCAACGCCACCACGCTGGTGACGCTGCCGCCCTTCACCCTGAGCGAACCGTTCGTGCGCGGGTCGGTGCGCGTCCCGGGCGACGCCCTGCCCGCCAACGACGTCGCCCACTTCGTGCTGTCGCCGGGTGAGGGGTTCTCGGTGCTGGTCGTCGAGGACGGATCCGAGCCCGGGGACCCCAGCCTGTACCTCACCCAGGCGCTGGACATCGGCACCGATCCCGCCTTCGATGTCGACGTAACCACCGTGGGCGCGATGACCGCGGGCGACCTGGACGGCCGGTCCGTGGTGATCCTCAACGGGTCGCGTCCGCCGCGGGGGGCGGTGGGGCCGCGCCTGCGTGAGTTCGTGGACGATGGCGGCGGCCTGGTGGTCATCCTGGGCGAACGGAGCAGCTGGCCGGTGGACGCACCCGACCTGCTCCCGGGCCCGCTCGGAGCGGTGATGGAGCCGGAGTGGCGGGAGGGCCGCGGCGGGACGCTCGGCCGCATCGACTACACCCATCCCGTCTTCGCCCTCTTCGCCGCTCCCCGCAGCGGCGACCTCACCGACGCCACCTTCTTCCGCTACCGCAACGTGCAGCTGGCGGGCGCGGAGGGCGTACTGGCCCGCTTCGACAACGGAGCAGTCGCGCTGGCGGAACGGCAGGTGGGTGCGGGACGGGTGCTGCTCTGGACGTCGATGCTCGACAACTACTGGAACGACATGGTCTTGCAGCCCATCTTCCTGCCCTTCGCCCACCAACTGGTCAAGCACGCGGGCAGTTTCCGTCCCCCCACGCCTTCCTACACCGTGGACGACGTGCTGAACCTGTCGGAGCAGGGCGAAGGACGGGAAGCCGATCGGCTCCTCGGCGGTCTCGCGCAGGGCGACAGGGACGGACTGGTCGCGCTTTCGCCCTCCAATCGTTCCATTGACGTGGGCGGAGGACCCCGGCCCGGCTTTCTTCCGCTCGCGGAGCAGGGCTTCTACGAACTGCGCGGCGCGGGCGGGGGCGGAGGACCGGGCACCCCCGCAGTTGCCGTAAACGTCAACCTCGAGGAAGCGGATCTCGAGGCGATGGACCCCGAGGAATTCGCCGGATCCATCACCAGTCCGGGCGTCGGCGCGGAGGGCGATATCGGCGCTGAACTCGGGCCGGAGGACAGGGAACGGCGCCAGGGAATCTGGTGGTATCTCCTGGTGGCGGCCTTCGTGCTTCTGGCTCTGGAGACCATTGTCTCCAATTATTTGTCACGAAAGGCAGCGAGCCGGCCCTAGGAAGGAACCGGCGGGCAGTTGTCGCACGAGAGACAGGGGGGAGTGAGGTGCCTACACGACTCAACCAGCGTGCCAGACTGGAGTTGCTCGACGCCATAAGGCACGTGCGCAACCGCTGGCGCATGCGAATCGCGCTGCGCGGACTTGCGGCGCTGCTCGGCATCGGGCTGGTGGCCTTCCTGGTCTCCTCCTGGGGGATGGAGGGCACCCGCTTCAGCCCCGCGGTGGTCAACGGCTTCCGGATCTTCACCTG
This sequence comes from Longimicrobiales bacterium, assembly GCA_965202805.1. Taxonomy (GTDB): domain Bacteria; phylum Gemmatimonadota; class Gemmatimonadetes; order Longimicrobiales; family Gaopeijiaceae; genus BD2-11. Next base: position 3,090,310 of record OZ241869.1, on the reverse strand, counting down.
GCTCTCGCTGCTCGCGGTGGGCTTCTGGTTCCTCCTTCGGCCGCTCTGGCGGCGACCTTCCGACGCACAGGTCGCGCTCTACCTCGAGGAGCACGAGCCATCCCTCAAGGCCTCGGTCCTGAGCGCGATCGACGCGGGGGCCGACCCGGAGGCCGCGGATGCGGCCCACTCCCCCGCGCTCGTGCAGCGGCTCATGGAGTCCGCGGTCCGGAAGGCGCGCGCCGTGGATGGCGGACACCGCATCGAGCGGGCGGGGCTGCTGCGCTGGACGGCCGCGGTCGCGGGGATCGCGCTCGCCATCCTCATCATCTTCCTGACCGGGCCGGCTTTCCTGCGCCACGGCGCCTCGGTGCTGCTCTCGCCGACGGCAAGCGCAGCGGAGGTCAACCCCTACTCCATCGAGGTGACCCCGGGCGACGCCACCATCACGCGCGGCTCGGACCTGCGCATTGCGGCGCGCAACCTGGGATTCGAGGCCGCGGAAGCGGAACTCTTCCTGCGCACCGGCTCGGACGGTGAATTCCGGCCCCTGTCCATGCTCCTGGCGGGCGACACGGGAGAGGAGGATGCCGGCGAGTTCGAGGTCGTGCTCTTCGGCGTGGAGGACGTCACCGAGTACTTCGTGCGCTCCTCCGGCGTGCAGTCGGACCTGTACCGCATCGACGTCGAGATCCTGCCCTACGTGGACCGGCTCGAGCTGGTGTACGACTTCCCGGCCTACACCGGGCTTCCCGACCGCACGGTCGACGATGGCGGCGACATCGCGGTGCTGCGCGGAACCCGCGTCCACCTGCGCGCCTTCCCCACGATCTCCGCTCCGCGCGCCAACCTGTGGCGCGACGACGCGCTGGCGAGCGAACTGACGCCCGCCGGGGACGGCTCGTTCACCGGGTCCTTCGTGGTGGAGCAGAACGGCTTCTACCACCTCGAGATGGAGAGCGCGCGCGCCGGGCTGGTGCCCGCGTCACCCCGGTACACCATCGACGTGCTGAACGACCAGCCTCCGGCGCTTTCCTTCACGCGCCCGGGCCGCGACGAGCGCGCCACCGTGCTGGAGGAGTTTTTCGTCGAGGCACGCGCAAACGACGACTACGGCATCCGGGAACTCGAACTGGTGTTCTCGGTGAACGGCGGTGAGGAACAGACCGTCGAACTGTTCGGCTCCGGGGCCGCGCCCCTGAGCGAGGTGAGCGCGGGATACACGTTCTTCCTGGAGGAGTACGAGCTCATCCCGGGCGACATCATCTCCTACTACGCCAAGGCGCGCGACAACGCGGGCACCGGCAGCCAGGAGGCCATCAGCGACATCTACTTCCTCCAGATCCGGCGCCTTGAGACCGAATTCCGCCAGGCGGAGCAGCAGCCGGGTGGTGGCGGAGGCGGAGGCGGCGGTCCGGGGGCCGGCGAGCAGGAGCTGTCGGAACAACAGCGGCAGGTCATCTCGGCGACGTTCAACCTGAATCGCGACCGGGATCGCTATTCGCCGGAGGGGTTCAGCGAGGGACTGGTCGTGGTGCGGCTGTCGCAGGAGAGACTCCGCGACCAGGTCGCGACCCTGGTGACGCGCCTCAACAACCGGGGCGTCGTGCGGGATCCCGAGTTCGAGCAGATCGCCCAATTCCTGCCGCAGGCCATGGAGGAGATGGAAGCCGCCATGGAGCGGCTGGACGCCGCCGATCCCCAGGGCGCGCTCGCCGAGGAGCAGCAGGCGCTCCAGTACCTGCTGCGCGCGGAAGCGCTCTACGACGAAGTGCAGGTGAGTCAGCAGCAGGGCGGTGGAGGAGGAGGGGGCGGCGGCCGCGGCCCCAACGCCGAGGACCTTGCCGATCTCTTCGAACTGGAGCTCGACAAGCTCAAGAATCAGTACGAGAGCGTGCAGCGCGGTGAACGCCAGCAGGCCGATGAGCAGATCGACGAGACGCTCGAGCGCCTGCGCGAGCTGGCCCGGCGCCAGGAACAGGAGGCCGAACGCCAGCAGCGCGTCGCCAACCGCTCGCAGGGATCGGCCGGGGGCGGCGCGCAGAACCAGCGCTCGCTCGCCGATGAGGTGGAGGAGGAGGCGAGGCGCCTGGAGGAGCTCTCGCGCATGCAGTCCAACCAGCGCCTGGCGGAGACCGCGCGCCAGCTCCAGAACGCCGCCAACGCGATGCGTGAGGCGGCTGCGGCGAGAGGCGGCGAGGCGGCCGCCGACGCGCGTTCAGCACTGGACCGGCTGCGGGCCGCGCGCCGGCTGCTGGAGCGCGACCAGTCCGGGCGCATCGAACGGGACGCGCAGGATGCGCTGCGGCGGAGCGAGGAGCTCATCGAGGAGCAGCTCGACGTCGCCGAGGAATCGGTGGCCATTTCCGGCGCGGACCAGGTCACCTCGGAGCGCGTGCGCAGGCTCATCGAACGCAAGAACGAGATGACCCAGGAGGTGGCCGACCTGGAGCGGCAGATCGACGAGATGTCGGCGGACGCCGGCTCCGAGCAGCAGCAGGCCGCCGAGTCGTTCGACGATGCCCTGCGCAACATCCGCGACAACAAGATCCGGGAACGGATCCAGTACTCGCGCGGACTGCCGGGCGCGCGCAGCCCCGACTTCACGCGCGACTTCGAGCAGCAGACCACCGAGCACCTGATGGAGCTGCGGGACCAGTTGCGGCAGGCTTCGGAAGCGATCGGCGAGCCGGTCGACGACCGCACCATGGAGTCACTCGACCAGGCGCGGGACATGGTGCGCAACATGGAGTCGCTCAACCGGCGACTGCAGGCGCGCGCCGAAGAAAACGCGCGCCGGGGACTGGGACAGCGGCCGGGCCAGGAAGCCCAGGGCCAGCAGGGTGAACAGGGCGAAGGACAACAGGGCCAGCAGGGTGAAGGACAGCAGGGCGAGGGTGGTCAGCAAGGCCAGCAAGGCCAGGGCGGACAGCAGGGTCAGGGTGGCCAGCAGGGACAGGGCGGACAGCAAGGCCAGCAGGGCGGCCAAACCGGTGGAGCCGGCGGCCCCGGCGGCGATCCGAGGGACATGGCCGGCGCCGGGTTCGGGCCGGGCGGCAGCGGCTGGGCGCGCGGACTCACCCCCGAGGACATCCGCCAGTTCCGGGGCGAGTACCGGGAGCGCGCCCGCGAGATGGCCGATCTGCGCGAGCAGCTTTCCGACGCCGGAGTCGGCGTGGAGGAGCTCGACGACGTCATCCGCTCGATGAGGGCGCTCGACGACCGCCGCGTCTATGACGACATGGAGGAGATCCTCCGGCTCCAGACGCAGATTCTCGAGGGCGTGAAGCGCTTCGAGTTCGGACTCCGCCGGGCGGCCGGGGAAGACGACCCCGAGCGGCTGCTCCTGTCGGGCTCCGACGAGGTGCCGCAGGGCTTCCGTCAGCTGATCGAAGAGTATTACCGTTCGCTGTCCCGCACCCCCGGAGGCTGAGCAACCCGGTGACGCCGAGCCGGAACCAAACTTGCAGCAAGCGGCAGGGTACCGACTCTGCGGCACGGTTCCGAACGGAGACCGGCAGGCTGAGCCGGGAAAACACAAATCCACGGACCGACCAATCGGAAGTCAGAACATGTTGATTCGCGTAAAGAACCCCGGGCTCGACATCCCGTCCTCGGAGATCACGCCCGAGGGCACCTATCTCAACCGGCGCAAGTTCATCGCGGCCGCGGGCGCGATCGCCGGAGGCCACCTGATGGCTCCCGCGCTGGGCGGAGGAACCGCCAAGGCGTACGCCCGGACCGGGCAGGACTTCTCGGACGCCACCGACGAACTCGGCGCCGGAGTCAACGACTACGAGGACATCACCACCTACAACAACTTCTACGAGTTCGGCACCGACAAGCGCGACCCGTCCCGCAATTCCGGGGACTTCAAGCCGGAGCCATGGACGGTGGAGGTGAACGGGCACTGCGCCAGACCGGGCACCTACGCGCTCGAAGACCTGCTCGCCCCCCACACCGAGGAGGATCGCATCTACCGGCTCCGCTGCGTGGAGGCCTGGTCGATGGTGATTCCGTGGCGGGGCATTCCGCTCGCCGACATCATCTCGCGCCTGGAGCCCACCGGGTCCGCCAGCTACGTCCAGTTCAAGACCATCGTCCGGCCCGAGGAGATGCCCGGCCAGCGCCGCCGCGGCATCCCCATTCTCCCCTGGCCCTACCTGGAAGGCCTGCGCATGGACGAGGCCATGAACCCGCTGACCCTGATGGTGACCGGGCTCTACGGGCGCAGCCTGCTGAACCAGAACGGGGCTCCTCTGCGCCTGATGGCGCCCTGGAAGTACGGGTTCAAGAACGTGAAGAGCATCGTCGAGATCTCCTTCGTGGAGGACATGCCGCGCAACACCTGGAACGTCCAGACGCCGCACGAATACGGTTTCTACGCCAACGTGAACCCCGAGGTGGACCATCCGCGCTGGAGCCAGGCGCGGGAGCGGCGCATCGGCGAGTTCCTGCGGCGGCCGACCCTCATGTTCAACGGGTACGGCGACCAGGTGGCGGACATGTACGCGGGGATGGACCTGGCCAGATGGTACTAGGCACCCGTACGCGGCGTCGCCCGATCCGCCGGGCGCGCTGAGGCGAACGACCACGCGCCGAGCGACGGAATCCCGATGCACCCCAAGACCCGCGCCAGGGCGACCAGCGCGCTCATCTGGGCCGTCTGCCTGGCGCCCCTGCTCTGGCTCGTCCTGCGCTTCCGCGAGGACGGGCTCGGCGCCAACCCCATCGAGGAGTTCACCCACTGGGGCGGCACGTCCACGCTGATCCTGCTCCTCCTTACCCTGTCGGTGACCCCGCTGCGCCGCTGGGGGGGCTGGAACCTGGTGCGCTACCGGCGACGGCTCGGGCTGGCCGCGTTCTTCTACGCCCTGACCCACTTCATGACGTACGTCGCCCTCGACCAGTTCTTTGCCTTCGAGTACGTCCTCGAAGACATCGCCGAGCGGCCCTACATCACAGTGGGCTTCGCGGCATTCGTCCTGCTCGTTCCCCTGGCGGTCACCTCCACCCGGGGCTGGATCCGCCGCCTGGGCAGGCGCTGGCAGCGCCTCCACCGGATCGTTTACGTGGCCGCCGCGCTCGGCGTGCTCCACTACTTCTGGAAGGTGAAGGCGGACACCCTCTGGCCGGCGGTGGCCGCGGTGGTGCTGGCGATCCTGCTGGCGGCGCGTCTCAAGCCGAAAGGGGCGAGGCGACGGAAATCGAAGCCGGCGGCGCCCGGGTGACAGCCGCCGCCCCCGCGCGGCCAGGCGCCGGATGGGCGTGGTCAGGACCCGTGAAACCACATGCAAGGAGGCACTCCATGCGCCGGAATGGTCCAGGCCAGTTGACGAGACCGTAGATCATTTCGGTCTTTTGGTGCGGGACCCTCTTTTGTTCGCCACTTCCGACCTTAAGTGGCACACAAAAGAGGGTCCAACGTTGTCCGCTTATCGGCCCCCGCGCGGGCCTGCCGGGACACCTGATCCCGCACGCGTTCATCACTCCCGTCCCGGTGAGTCAACCCATCAAAGGAGGCACCTCATGCCCGGAAAACCCCTCATCATCCTCGCGGCAGCCGTCTGCGGACTGGCTCCGTCTCCGATGCTTGCCCAATCCGATGCCGACGCCGAGGCGGACGCGGCAGCCATCCTGCAGGTGGTGGAGGATCTGTTCGACGCCATGCACGCCAGGGACGGGGAGACGCTGGAGCGCATCTTCCATCCCGACACGCGCCTCATCACGGCGGGCACCGACGCCGACGGCGCCCCCGCGGTCACCGAGATCCCGATATCCCGGTTCGTCTCCTCGGTGCTCGCGTCCTCCAGCTACCTCGACGAGCGCATCTACGACCCGGTGGTTCAGGTCAACAACAACCTGGGAACCGTGTGGGTGGAATACGACTTCTTCGCCGATGGCGAGTTCAGCCACTGCGGCGCGGACGCCTTCCTGATGGGCAGGAGCGGCGAGGGATGGCAGATCGTTCAGATCGCGCACACGATGGTGCGCGAGGGCTGCCCCGAGCGAGGCGGCTGACGCGCGCCGGCGGCCGAGACCGGCGTCGCCCCCCGGATGCCTGGGGGACTCCGCCCGCGAGCGGCTAGTTCGGCGCCCCTTCCCGTCCCAGCAGCCGGTCCGGCTCGGGCACGATGCGGGTGGCCCGGAAGGCCGCCAGGCGGTAGAGGGTCTCGTTGCCCTCGGCGCGCAGCCAGTACTCGGCGTCCACCGGCGCCATTTCCAGAGCGAGGAGGGTGTCGCCGCTCTCATTCAGAGCCACGAAGCGACGTACGTCCTCGGTCGGGAACTCCGGATCTTCCTCTTCCACGAAGCCGATGGCCCGCAGCTCGTCGATCTCGTCCAGCATGTTCGCGACCGAGGCCGAATCCGGCACCGCACCCGACTCCCTGACGGTCCACCCCGCCTCCTCGCGCTCGACCACGATCACCTCGCCGTCGCGCTCCACCTCGATGGCCGCGATCGACTCCACGTCCACCCGTGCGATGAGCTTGTCGCGCCAGTCGGTGAGGGTGCGGGTGAAGGAGCCGCGCAGGTCGCCGCGCACGGTGTAGACCTCGTCCGATCCGGGCAGGCGCACGTAGGCGGTCTGGAAGACCGATCCCACCCGGCCCAGCGCCACGATGCGGCTCTCCCCGCCGAGGAGGCGGAACTCCAGCATCCAGGCGTCGCGCCCGCTCACCCCCAGACGCTCGTGGTTGTCCGGGTTCGCCGCGGCCAGGGCGCCCACCTCCACCTCCGAGAGCGCCGTGAACATGCGCGCCACCGCGGCGGAGTCGGCTTCGTGCCCGTTCACCGTCCATTCACCGGCGACCCGCGCCACCTCGATCTCCCGGTCGGATCCGCTGAAAGTGGCGCTCTCCAGGGTGCGCTCTTCGATGCCCTCCAGCTCCGTCGCCAGTTCGAGTGCTCCGGGGGCAAGCTCGGGGCCCCGGCCACCCACCAGCCTGATGACCCCGTACAGGACCAGCAGCCCCGCGAGCGCGATGACGAGTCTTTGCAGTGCGTTCTTGCTCATGCGTCCATCTCGTTCCAGCGGCGCTCGGCACGGGACCGCCTGCCCGTGACCCGCAAGGCGCCGGCGAGGCAGAAGAAGAGGGGGATGCCCGCCAGGTTGCCCCACTTGAGCGCGTTCTTGGCGAAGTCCGACTCCAGCGCCAGCGGCGGCGGCGTGCGGTCCTTGGAGCGGATGCTGATGAGTGCCTCGTCCTGCGCCAGCCAGTCGACCGAGTTGGCGGCGAAGAGCAGGTTCTGGCGGCTTGACCGGACGAACTGCTCGTCCAGGAAGTCCACGTCGGCAACCACGACCATGCGGCCGGCCGGTTCGGGACCGTCGCCCTCTTCCCCCTCCTCAGCGGGAAGCGCGAAGTCCACGGCGGCCGCCACGACTTCGACGCCGAGGCCAGCCTCGTCGGGGTAGCTCTGCATGTCGGGCGCGATCGGGCTGCCCGGCGCCTGCACCCCTCCCGCGTCGGTGGTCGTCCAGAGCGGCGTCGTCCGCGCCGAGTCGGTCAGGATCAGGGCGCTGGCCCATCCGACGGAGAGGTTGCTCAGATCGCGGGTCACCGGATGATCGGCGCCCCGGAAGAGGATGGGCCAGAGCGGGTAGGAGCGCACCACCGCGAAGATCCCCTGCCGCCCCATCTGCACCCGCTCAGCCGAGGCCAGGTCGTAGACGATGCCCCCGTCGTACCTGATCCCGCGTTCCTCCAGGAAGGTCTCGAGCCCCGACGTCACCGGGGAAGCCATCGGCGACTGCGGATCGATCTGCGTCCCCTCCACCAGGAGCATCGCGGCCCCGCCGCCGTCCACGTACTCCCCGAGCCGCTCCAGCGCGAGCGCCGACATGGGCTCCGTCGGTCCAGCCACCACCAGCACGTCGATGGAATCCGGATTCAGCGGCGGCACCGTGTCGCCGTCGAGCGCGACGCTCCCGACCGAGTAGCGATCGCTCAACGCCTGCTGCAGCGCCGGCATCTCGAAGGCCTGCCTGGCGCCGAACCCCGAGGCGAAGCGCAGGCGCGGGCGCGCATCGGTGGTCATGGAGACGACCGCCGTCGCCATGCGCAGCTCCAGGTCGTCGGTGCGGTCGATGATGGGGATGATCTCGCGCTGGTCCGCGTACTGCATGGCCAGCCCGAAATATCCCCGGCGCACCTCGAACTCGTCGTCGCGCAGGACGTTGAAGTCGAGTTCCGGGATCCCCGCGCCGCTGGCTTCGGAGCGCGCTTCGTCGCTGTCGCCGGGGTCGATCCTCTCCACCACCAGCTGCCCGCCGCCCGCGCGCCGGAAATCCGCCAGCAGATCCTCCACGTCGCGCCGCGTGAGCTGCACTTCCGGGGGAAGTTCGTCGGACACGAACAGCTTGAAGGTGACGATGTCGTTCAGGTTCCCGAGCACTTCGCGGGTTCCCTCGGCGAGGGTGTAGAGGTTGCCCCGGGTCAGGTCCAGGCGCCCGCGGATGTAGCCGCCGAGCAGGTTCAGCACCACCACCAGAGCCGCGATCGCGATGGTGCCCACGCGCAGGCGCCGATAGTCGCCGCGGCCATGACTCAGCCGCTCCCGGCTCACCATGCCGATCGCCAGCACCAGGAAGAGGGCGGCGGTGGAGAGGAAGTACAGGACGTCGCGCAGGTCGATCACGCCGCGGGCGACGTTCTCGAAGTGCCCCATCACGGAGAGCCGGGCCGCCGCGCCGCCGATCATGGGCGTCAAGCCGATCTGCACGAAGGGCAGACCGATGAGCACCAGCACCAGGCTGACGGCGATCGCCAGCATGAACGACGTGATCTGGTTGCGGGTCATGCTCGACGCCCACAGGCCGATGGCCACGAACTGGGCGGCGAGCAGCGACGCGCCCACGTACTGCGCGGTGATGATTCCGGGATCGGCTTCGGACGCCATCAGCACCCCGATCGACATCGGCAGCGTGCCGGCCAGCGCGACCAGGGCGAAGACCCAGTTCCCCAGGAACTTGCCGAGCACGGTCTCGATCTCGTTGAAGGGATGCGCCAGCAGCCACTCCAGGGTTCCGCTGCGGCGCTCCTCCGCGAGCGAGCGCATGGTCGCGGCCGGAATCAGCACCGCGAACAGCCAGGGCAGCAGATCGAACAGGGGCCGCAGGGTGGCGATGTTGGAGGCGTAGAGAGATCGGAACTCGATGAAGATGCCGAGGGCCAGGAAGGCCACGATCAGGATGTATGCCGTGGCCTGATCGAAGAAGCCTGCGAGTTCGCGGCGCGCGATGGTGGGCACGCCCCTGACGCCGGCCAGGATGCGGGAGAGGTTCATTCCGCCACCTCCTCCGCCATCGCTGTGGAGGCGTCATCAGCCGGCGGCGGAGCCGTCTCGCCGGCCTCCGCGGCGATCGCATCCCCGGCGCGGTCCTCGCCGGGCTCGCCGTTCGCATCGAGGGAGTCGTTTCCGCCGTCTTCGCCGTTCGCGGTCAGCGACCGGAAGACCCGCTCCAGGTTGGCCCGCTCCCGGTGCAGCTCCCAGAGCGCCCACCCGCGGCGGGTTGCGAGCTGGAAGATGGTCGGGCGCAGCTCGGCGCCGGACGCCACCTCCAGGCGCACGCGGGTGCGGCCTTCGCGCGCATCCGCTGTGGCGGAAGAGACGCCCTCCAGGGCGGCGAGCGCCTCCGACACGCCCTCCCCCTCGGCTTCGACCAGGTAGTACGCCCCGCCGGTGCGGTCGGCGGCCAGATCGGCCACGGTGCCGTCGGCGACCAGCCGCCCGCCCGAGATGATCAGCAGCCGCTGGCAGGTGGCCTCGACCTCCTGCATGACGTGGGTGCTGAGGAGGACCGTGCGCTCGGCGCCCAGCGCGTTGATCAGCTTGCGGATCTCCACCCGCTGGTTGGGGTCGAGGCCCTCGGTGGGCTCGTCCAGCACCAGGATCTCGGGGCGGTGCAGGATCGCCGCCGCGAGCCCGATGCGCTGCCGGTATCCCTTGGAGCATTCCCCGATCGGACGGAAGAAGACCGCCTCCAGCGCGGTCTCCTCCACCGCGTCCTGGACGGCGCGCCGGGCATCCGCGCCCCGAATCCTGCGGATCTCGGCCACGTACTCGAGATACTCCGCTACCAGCATGTCGTCGTACAGCGGATTCGCCTCGGGCAGATAGCCCACGCGCCGCTTGGCTTCCCTCAGGTCGGTCTCGATGGGCACGCCGTCGAACTGCACCACGCCCGAATCGGGCTGCAGCGTGCCGGTCAGCATGCGCATCGTGGTGGTCTTCCCCGCCGCGTTCGGTCCCAGAAAACCCACCACCTCGCCCCGGTCCACCTCGAACGACACGTCGTTGACGGCTACGAGGGGGCCGAAGCGCTTGGTCACGCCCTGCACGGCGATCATTCCGTCCTCCTTCCGCGTTGTCTCTCCGCGCCCCCATCGACCATACACGAGAAGAGCCGCGCGAGATACTCGTCATCGCGCGGCCCGGGCAGCCCGTGCAGTCCCGCGCGCGAGCAACTCGCTGTTCTCCCCCGTTTTCCCGCAGGGGCGAACGATTCTAAAATGGGATGCGGATGATGTCCAGAAGGTTTTCTACTCCGGGCCGAGTAGTCCAAGGGAGCACCCGCCATGACCAGCAGGCCGACGAACCAGCACCAGCCCCGCCGGACGCCCGGGCGCGACGCCGACGCCGGCCCCGCACGTCGATCGTGGCGGCGCACCCTCATTCTCCCCGTCCTCGCACTCGCTTTCGCCAGTCTTGCATGCGGCGGCTCCGGGAATGAAGCCGGGGGAGGCGGCGCGGCCGGGAGCGGGAAGGATGCAGGCGGCGGCGCCATCCCGGCCGACGAACTGGTCCGCACCGCCAACCCCTTCGCGCGCGGCTACAGCGAGGAGGATTTCCCGCGGCTGCGCGAACTGGCCGACGGGGTCTATTCCTACGAGGCGCTGCGCTCGGCCGGGGACCAGCGCTTCACCACCGTGAGCATGTTCGTGGTGACCGACGAGGGCGTGCTGGTGGCGGACGGCCAGGGCAACGTGGCGGAGACGCAGCGCCTCATCGACCACATCGCCTCGGTCACCGACCTGCCCATCACCCATGTGGTGATCTGCTCCGACCACGGCGACCATACCGCCGGCAACTCCGCCTTCCCCGCGGACGCGGAGTTCATCGCCCATCCCGCCTCGGCGCGGGTGCTGGAGGCCATGGCCGCCAATCCCTTTCGGCCCGAGGACGCGCCCCGTGTGGTGCTGCCCACCCGCCTGGTCGACGACCGTGAGGTGCTGGAGCTGGGCGGCCGGACCATCGAGATCCTCTTCCTGGGCCGCGCGCACACGGGCGGCGACCTGGTCGTCCACCTTCCCGAAGACGGCGTCCTCTTCATGAGCGAGGCCTACCTGCACCGCGTCTTCCCCGCCATGCGCACGGCCTATCCCAGCGAATGGGTGGCGATGATCGAGCGGGCGCAGGCGATGGACGCCGGGACGTACGTTCCCGGACACGGCTTCGTCGATTCCCCCGAAATCCTGCGGGAGGAACTGGAGGTGTTCCGCCAGGCCGTGGTGCAGGTCATCGACGAGGCCCGCCGGCTGCACGGAGAGGGTCTCAGCCTGGAGGAAGCGCGGGCGAGCGCCGACTTCGGGGAGCTCGGGGACTGGTGGCTGTCGGAGAGCCAGGCGGCCCGTGCCGTCCAGCAGGTGTACGCGGAACTCGACGGAATGCTGCCCCCGATGGAAGGCGAGGAGGATGAAGCAGAGGGAGACCGCGAGGGCGGGGAAGAGCACGAGGGGGAGGGTGACGGCGAACACGGCGGGCGCGAAGACGAGGGCGAGCATGGCGCCGGCGAGGGCGGAGAAGAACACGGCGAGGGCGGCGAACACGGTGAAGGCGGCGAACACGGCGAGGACGGCGAGCACGACGAAGAGGGCGAGGAATCGGGCGAATACATCGCTTCCGACGCAACCTGGGACGAGATCCGGAGGGGCGCCCGCCTGGTCCTGTCGTTCGATGCCGCGCGTGGGGCGTTCATCGGCACGGTCGAGAACGTGACCCAAGAGGTGCTCTGCGCCGTCCGCGTCGAGGTTCACCTGTCCACCGGAACCGAACTGGGGCCGACCGCGCGAACGGACCTCGCTCCCGGCGAATCCACGGAAGTGACGTTGACGACGGAAGGCGAGCCTTTCGACGCCTGGACGGCCCATCCGGAGGTATCCGCCTGCGCAAGCTGACGACAACGGCCCACTCCTGCGGCGGCGGACGCCACGTCAGCTCCAGCTCCTGCGGCGCGACCTCCTGGAGATGGCCCGGCTGGACCACTCGGTGCGTGCCCAACTGGCAGCATCCGGCACGCTCTTTAACGCCGGGACGACCGCAGCGCTACGGTACGCCCTCCGGCAGACGATCAAGCGTATGCAGATGCCCGCGACAAGTGGGCGGCCAATGCCGGGTGGCGCACCGGCGGGAGCCCTGCGGCTGCCGAACGCCGGCCGGGTTGACATCTGCGCCGACAATGCCCGACCCGGGTGCCGCCCATGGCACGGGATTAGACGACGGAAAAGCCATCGTGATTCGCTACCGACAGGGCTCCGCTGCCAGCGGCTTCACGAGCCGGAACCCGGATCGCCGGGACCATGGCCCTGTTGCCGTCACGTCCGGAACAGGCATCAAACGGGGGTCGGTATCCGCTCGACGTGGATCCGGCCGGCATTCTTCATGGCCTGCGCAAGCTCGTAGGCCGCTTGAAGCCGATACCAGGTCTCAGCGCCGCCTCCAAACGCCTTATCCAGGCGGATCGCCATTTCGGGAGAGATGCCCGAACGGCAGTTGACAAGTTCCGAAAGCTGCTTTCGGCTAACCCCGAGCCTCCGCGCCGCCTCCGTCACGGTGAGCCCCAGCGGCTCCAGACAGTCATGGCGCACGGACAGGCCCGGATGCGGCGGGTTCTTCATCGGCACGTCGCGGCCTCCTAATGGTAATCGGTCAAGTCCACATCCCTGACATCGCGACCGTCGAAGCGGAAGACTACGCGCCAGTTGGCGGACACCTTCACTGCCCAATAACCTGCGCGGTCGCCTTTCAGCGGGTGGAGCCCCAAGCCCGGCAGGTTCATGTCCTCCGGCTTGGCCGCTACGTCCAAGCGGGCGAGGACCCGCTCGACCTTGGCGATCAGGTCCGGGGAAATCCGCCTCCGGTCTCCCTTCTCGAACAAACGCTCGAGGCCTCGGTGGCGAAAAGCCAGGAATCATTGAATGAGAACTGTAACGTATCACCGGTCAAGCGGCAACGTGCTTTCGCGGCAACCTGGTTTCGCTAATCGCAGCGCGAATTACATAAAATACGTAATTTACGTAATTCATGGCGACCCGATGACCGGCACGCGCCGGCACGCTGCCCCGCAGTCGCAGGGGACCCGCGGTCTTCTCACGGGGAGCTTCTACAGATGGCCCTGCGGGAGAGACCGTGTCTCTAGACTGTGGGCCATGCGAACGGCTATGGCACCGGCGGCCGTCCGCTCAGCCCTCCCGGTCACGCATGTCGGCCAGCGCGTCCGTGTCGATCGCGTCCCGCAGGTCGTAGAGTTCGTCCATCGTCACGCCCCGTCCCTCCATGGAGACCACGAAGCGGCCCTCTACCAACCAGGTTAGCTGCCCGCGGCCGCGGTCTCCGCGCGTACGCCGAAACTCGGCCAGGGCCGGGTACCCCTCATATTCCACCGTGCGCTTCCAGCCGCGCTCGCTTTCTTCGTCGATCTCGACGTCCAGCCGGTCGAGGAAATCCTCCGATCCGACAAGCGGGAGAGCCCCGATATCGGCGATTGCAACGTCCACGTCCGCTCCGTCGCGATTCCGATACTCGGCTTCGACCGTCGAGACGCGAAACCCGAGCGCGCCAACGGTCGACCCTTCACGAGACGAGAGTGAAAGACTGCCGGCCTCGTCCGGCAGGACATCGCGCAGTGCGCGGAATGACAAGGGCCTCTCGACCAGCGTCTCGCTCGACAGCTCCAGGTCGATGTCGTGCAGCGCTTCGCTCAACTGCTCCACCGCGTCGGAAAGACCATCGGCGAGGTCATCCGCAACCTCGTGCATGCCCTCCCTCACCTCCTCCATTTCGACGTCTACCCGCGACTCGTCTTCATCGATGAAGACGCAGCCGGTTGATATCAGGGCAACGATCAGGGTGCCCGCGAGGGCGAAAGGCCGGGACTGGCGGCCATGGGCTCGACGGTTCCAGGACATCTCTTCCTCCAGACTCTGAACGCAGGGTTGTACAGGCGGCACGGCTGCCAATCGCCGTACCTGCGGGCCACCCACGTGATTGGCGCGGGGGCGTGTGCGCGTCTACGCGTGCTCGGCGGCGGAGGTGTCAGGCGCCGCTGGCTGGAGGGGGCTCGTGTCGCCAGGCTCGCGCCGGCCCGCCGTGGGAAAGCGTGACATCCCGGAGGCGAGAACCGTACCTTCGGTGTTGTCCCGTGAGGCGATTCGCGCCTTCGTTGCAATCTCGGGTCAGGAGGATCGGGCCATGCCCCGCCCGGAACGCGCATCCACGCGGCCCCGCCGTCCATCCCTTGTCGTCCTCGCGCTGGCCGCCGCCCTCCACTCCTGCGAGCCGGAATCGCCGGCGGCGGAGCCGACGCGGGAGACGCTTCCGAACGGTGCGGTCCTCGTCCTCTATCCGGGTCTTCCCGCCATCGACTCCGTCGGCCCCGAGGTCACGGAAGCGCGGGTGAACCTTTGGTTCGGAAGCCTTGAAGGGGACGATCCCGCCTTCGCCTTCGCGGACATCCGGGGCATCGAGGCTTCCAGCGACGGGGACATCCATGTGCTGGATTACCAGGCGGCGGAGGTCCGTGTCTTCGACTCCGCGGGCCGGTATCTGCGGACGATCGTGCGGCGGGGCGAGGGACCGGGCGAGATTGGAGAGGCCAACGGCATCTTCCTGTCGGGAGACACCCTCCTGTGGATCCCCAACCACAGCCAGGGGACGATCATCGGGGTGGACCCCCACGGAGAGGAGATACGCAGGTTCAACAAGCCGGTCTCGGGCTACGGCGATTTCTGGAGCGGAGCGTTCGACAAAACGAGCCGTTACTGGAAGGAGACCTTCCATTCGGAAGACGAACCGCGCCACCTGCCCCCGACGGGCGTGGTCTCGGTAACGTACCGGCGCTACTACAAGTCCTACGACCTGTCCAGCGGGGCCATCGACTCGGTCTACCTCGGTGAGATCAACAGGCGGTTCTACGCCTACACGGCGGGCACCCGCTCGGGAGTCCGCGACATTCCGTTCCAGGCATTCGCGATAGCTGCGGTAGACCCGTCCGGGGGATTCTGGCTCGCGCACAACGCGTCGTACCGCATCGCGCGGACAGGCGAGGGCGGGGACACGCTGGTCGTCATCGACGCGGCGGTTGCCGCGCAACGGGTCACGGACGAAGACCGGTCGGCCTACGTCGAGAGCATCGTCGAAGACAGCCCCGACCTGCGCCGGGTGGCGGAAGAAGCTGCCGCCCTGATCCCGGACGTCAAGCCCGTTCTCCAGGGTCTCTTCGTCGACGACCAGGGCCGGCTCTGGGTCGAGAGAGTCACGCCCGGGGACGCGCCCGGTTTCTACGACCTGTACTCGCAGGACGGCGACTACCTGGGCTCCGTTCGCCTCGCCTTCGAGGCGGCAGGCCCGATCCGGGTCAGGCGCGGCAGCATCTACGGCTGGGTTGTCGATGAGTTCGAGGTCCCGTACGTCGTCAGGGCCTCCGTATCGTGAGGTCCCGGCCTGACGTTCCCGCCAAGGCACGCATCGCGGCGCTGGCGCGCGAGGACAAGTGGTTCCTGGGAGGACTGGACGGCGTGGTGTGGGCGCCGCCGTTCCCGCGCTGGCTTCACCGGCCGGGGTTCTGGGATTCCGCGCACGTGCTGCAGCACGAGGTCGGCCCGGGGTTCTCGGTGGCGCTTGTGCGCCCCGACGGGCTGGAGCATCCCCTCCGCAGCGCGACATGGGGCTCGGGCGGTCGCGAGTCGACCCCGCACAGGTGGCGGCCGGGGCGGCTGGCCACGACGTGGTCGGATGAGCGAGGGGTCGGCGTCGAGGAGCGCCGCCGGGTGTTGCCGGGGGGAATCCTGGAATCATCCTGGCAGGTGCCCCGCGAGTTGGAGGGCTACCTGGTCGGCTTCACCGCGCAGCCGGCAGACGCGACCGATCAGGCGCGACCCACGGAAGGGGGCGTGGGCTGGACACGGGCGGTGTCGGACCGGCGCGGGCAGGAATTGACGCTGCGCATGGAGCTCGCGGGCTCCGTTTCGCCCGCATGGCGGAGCATCGTGCCGTCCGAGGGGAGCCACACACCCGAGTGGCGGCATTCGCCCTTTGCGGAAAAGGGGGGCGGCGCCCCGGTGTCCGGCGCCGTGCCTGACCCGGACTCCGACGAAGCGCACAGCTCCGGGTGGATCTGGATCGCAGTCGCGCTTCCGCTGGCGGGGATCGACGACGACGAGCTGACGGCCATCCGGCTGACGCTCCGGCCTCGGCGCGCTGAAGCTGGGCACCGGGCTCGAACGCGCTCGAGCTTTCCGGTCGGCGAGGCTCCGCCTGGCGAGGCCTCCAGGATCCCGGCCGACGACGCCTCCGGAACCGCGGTCCACGACACCGCCGGGACCGCGGTCGGCGAGACCTCCGGGCATCTGGAGGGCGACACCTCCAGGACGCCCGCCGGCCAGACATCGCCATGCTCCGCGTGGGAGTCGTTCTTCGGCGGCTTCCCCCACTTCCGGTGCGGCGATCCATACCTGGACCGCTATTTCGACTACCGCATCTACGGCCTTGGCCTGAACCGCATCGAGGGCCGATGGGGCCCGATCCGGCACCCCGCCATCGCCGAGGGCCCGGAGTATTTCCACGTGCCCATCGCCTACAGCGCGCAGTGCCACATGATGGAGATGCGCTGGCGGAGGGGCGGGCGCGAGGCGTGGGGCTCGCTCCTGAACTTCGTCGACAACCAGAAGCCCGACGGCTCCTTTCACGGGCGCCTCTATCCCGAGCGCCTCGACCGAACCGACTTCTACCACGCCAACTGGGGCGACGCGCTGCTCGCGGTCGACGACCTGCACCCCGATGCCGGGGCGCTGGCCCGCTGCTACGAGGGACTGTCGCGCTACGCCCGCTGGCTGACCGAGGCGCGCGATCCGGAGGGGTCCGGGATGTTCACCGTCACCAACCATTTCGAGACGGGACAGGAGTACATGTCGCGCTACATGGCCGTGGACGAGGAGGCCGACGTGGCGGGGTGGCGTCCGCGGCTTCGCCTCAAGGGGATCGACGTCACGGTGTACGCGCACCAGTTGTTCCGCGCCCTCGGCTCGGTGGCGCGCCGGCTGGAGCGGCCGGGCGACGAGGCCGGGTGGCGGGGGCTGGCGGCCCGCTGCTGGAGGGCGATCGACCGGCGCATGTGGTCGGCGGAGGCCCGGCTGTTCACCGACGTGGACGGGCGCACCGGCGAGCGCACCGGCGTGAAGGCGGCGGTGGGATTCTACCCGCTGCTCACGGGACGGGTGGGCGGCGCCCGCCTCGACGCCCTGCTCGACCATCTCGAAGATCCCCGGACCTTCGGCACGCCCTTCCCGCTGCCTTCGTCCAGCGTGGACGATCCGCGATTCTCCGCGGAGGGCATCTGGCGGGGCAAGCGACGCAACTGCCCGTGGAACGGACGAGCGTGGCCGATGACGACGAGCCACGTGATCGAAGGGCTGCTGCGCTGCTGGCGCGGCGGAAGCGAGCGGGCCGGCAGCCTCGCGGCCGACATGCTCAGCCGCTACGCGCGCATGATGTTCACGGATGGCGATCCCTCCCGGCCCAACTGCTTCGAGCACTACAACCCGTACACGGGCCGCGCCTGCCACTTCCGGGGCATCGACGACTATCAGCACTCCTGGATCCTGGATCTGCTGGCGCGCGGATTCGCCGGCCTCCACGTGGATGCGTCGGGCGTCGAGGTATGGCCGCTCCCGGAGGGTCCCGCCCGCGTGTCGCTGGGGCCGGTCGTCGCGCGGGAAGGGACGCTGCATGTCGAGGTGGAACCTGGGCGCGTGAGCATCTCCGTGGATGGCGAGCGGTTCGACGGGCCGCGCGGCGAGCCCCTGCGAGTTCCGTGGGTTCCGTGAGTCCGGGGCGCGCCGGTCCTCGGACCGCCGGGCAGGGCGTCGTGCTGCGCGGCGTGGAGAAGCGGTACGGCGACATCGTTGCGGTGCGGCCGCTGGACCTCGAGGTGCAGCCCGGCGAACTGATGGTGCTGGTGGGCCCCTCGGGATGCGGAAAGAGCACCCTGCTGCGCCTCATCGCCGGGCTCGAAGCAGCCACCTCGGGAGAGGTGTGGATCGGCGGACGGCGGGTGGACGAGGTCGAGCCGGGCGCGCGCGACGTGGCCATGGTGTTCCAGAGCTACGCGCTCTACCCGCACATGACCGTGGCCCGCAATCTGGGCTTCGGCCTGCGCATGCGGGGGACACCGCGCGCGGAGCTCGAGCGGCGGGTCGCGGAGACAGCCGCCGCGCTCGGGCTCGCCGAGCTGCTCGAGCGGAAGCCCGGCCAGTTGTCGGGGGGACAGCGCCAGCGGGTGGCCCTGGGGCGCGCCATGGTGCGTGATCCGGGCGTGTTCCTGTTCGACGAGCCGCTCTCGAACCTGGACGCGGAGCTGCGCCTGCGGACGCGCGACGAGATCGCCGCCCTGCACCGGCGCCTGGGCACGACGATGATCTTCGTGACCCACGACCAGGTCGAAGCGCTGTCGCTGGGCCAGCGGGTCGCGGTCATGGATCGCGGCCGGCTCCAGCAGGTGGGCACGCCGGACGAGGTCTACCGCCGGCCCGGCAACCTGTTCGTGGCGGGCTTCGTGGGGTCGCCGCCCATCAACCGCATCCCCCTGTCCCACGACGACGGAGGGCGCCTCGCGGGCGGTCCGTTCGCGCTGGCGGGGCTGGCGGGCCTCGACCGGGCCACGCTGGCGGTGCGGCCGGAGGATCTCGCGGTGACCGGACCCCAAGAGGCGGATGGCGACGCGCCCGGTGGAGAGCCCGATTCGAGCACGGGCAGCGGCTCGCGCGAGGCAGGCAGCTCGACCCGGTCGGGCGACTTCCCGGGCACCGTGCTCCGCGTGGAGATGCTGGGCAGCGAGCAGCTCGTGCACCTGGACGGTCCCGGCGAGACGGCGTGGGTGGTGCGCGCGTCCCCGGCCCTGCGGGTCGCTCCCGGCGACCGCGTGAGCGTCTCCGTCGCATGGGAGCGCAGCCACCTCTTCGGCCCGGATGGGCGCCGCGTGGAGGCCGCGCCGCGACCGGCGGGGCGGCAGGTCTCGCGATGAGGAGCGGCCCCTCGCAGGACGGCACATCAGCGCCGAGGGCGATGAGGCGTTCGCCCGACAAGGTGCGCCGGCCCTTCCGGACGCCCGCCGGTTGCATCACCGTGGTCCACTCCATCCTCGTTCTCGCGGCGGCTGCCTGCGCCCCCGGCGAATCGGGCACCACGTTGCGCGTGGCCCTCTGGGCCGGGGGCCACGAACTCGAGATCGAGCGGCAGGTGGCCGACCGCTACGAGGCCCTGCACCCCGGCGTGCGGGTGGTGCTCGAATCGGCCCCCAACGGATACGAGGAGCGGCTGCTGACCTCGATGGCGGCCGGGCGCCCGCCCGACGTCTACCTCATGGACTCGCCCGACATCCCCACCTTCGTGGAGCGCGGGCTGGCGCTGGACCTCGCGCCATACCAGGAGGCGCTCGGCTTTCGGCCGGACAGTGTGTTCGGGCAGGTGGCGGACGCGTTTCGCCGGGGCGAATCCATGTTCGCGCTGCCCAAGGACTTCACGCCGATGGTCCTGTACGCGAATCGGGAGGTGCTCGCGGCCGCGGGCGTTGCAGACCTTCTGCCGGCGGCGCCAGCATCCGGGACAGCGCCGCCCAATGCGCCCTCGCCAGCCGCTTCGTCGCCAGCCGCTTCGTCGCCCGCCGCTTCGTCGCCAGCCACGTCCCCCCAGGCCCTGCCCTCGCCCACCCGGCCACCGTCTGCAACACCATCGCCCGCCACGCCGCCTTCCAGCTGGACCTGGGAGGACTTCCGGCGGGCCGCCGAGGCGGTCGTCGCGGACACCGACGCCGACGGTCGCAACGACGTGTTCGGGTTCGACTTCCCGCGCAACCTCTACCAGTGGATCCCGTTCGTGTGGTCGGCGGGAGGTGACATTCTGGCGCCCGGCGGAGACGGGACGGCGGGCTACCTGGACGGGCCCGAAGCGCTCGAAGCCTACCGCTTCCTCACGGCCCTGGCGGAGGACGGCCTCACCCCGGGCGCGCAGTTCGTCCAGCAGGGAGACCCCGCGCGGGAGGCGCGCTTCGCATCCGGCGGACAGGCGTTCCTGCTGTCGGGCCACTGGACGCTCCCCGTCTTCCGCGACCTCGTGGAAGCGGGCGGTCTGGACCTGGCCATCGTCCCCATCCCGCACCACCCGTCCCGGCTGGCGGCGACCAGCGTGCTCTACGCGTCGGGGTGGGCCGTGGCGCCCAACGCGCCGAACCTGCGCCGGGCCATCCACCTGGCCGGATTTCTCGCCTCGCCCGAGGCGCAGCGCATACGGGCGCGGTCGGGACTTGCCATTCCCTCGCGGACGGATGTGGCGGCGGAAATGGCCGCTGCGGACGGCACCGGGGTGGAGGCCGCGTTCATCGCGCTGGTCGAGGGCGCGCGCATGACGTGGGGCGCCCGGGTGCGCGACTTCTCCCGCATCGAGGCGCTGGCGGTGGAGATCATGGACCGCCGGCTGGTTCGGGGAGAATCGCTCGCCGCGAGCGCCGCAGATGTGGCCCGCCGCATCGACGCGGAGTTCGGGTGGTGAGCGGCGCCGAGGCCCTGCTGAACCGCAAGGACGGCGGGCGGGTGCGCCAGCCGGTCCTCGACGCCCTCGCTGCGGTCGCGCTGGCGGCCGGCCTCGGGTTGGTTCTGGCCATCGCCGCGGGTCGGGTGGAAAGCGCGCGGGAGGCCGCGGCGGAGGCCGAGGCGCGCATGGCGGCCGCGCTGTGGGAGCAGGAAGGGGGCGGCGCCGATGCCGTGGCCGGGCTGCTCGGCGACCGGGCCTCGATTCTCGGCGTGGACGCCGGAGGCGCCGGGCCGGGGGCATATGCCTACGAAGCCGGCGCGCTCGATCCCGCTGTCTGGATCGCGGTCGCGCCCCGTCGCGAGGGCGGCGCCTCGACCGCCTTCCCGGCAACCGCCACCGCCATCGCGCTGGCGGGTCTGGCGCTCATCGCGGCCTGGGCGGGCGCCCGGCGCCACGGGCCCACGCGCTCGCGCTACCCGGTGGGCATCGCGCTCCTTTCCGTCGGCTGCGTCGCGCTGGCGGCGGTCGCCGCCGACCGGTGGGCGTATGGCGAACTCAGGTCGCTGAGCGCCGACAGAGTGGCCCGGGGCGCGCGCGCCGTCGAACTCGCCATGGCGGCCGGCGTTGATCCGACCCGCGCGGCCCGGGTCGCCCAGCTCCCGTGGGCCGAGGAAAGCACGCTGGAGTCTCCGGACGGGCAGTGGACCATGCCGGCCGCGGTCGCAACAGCCATCGCCGCCTCGCCCGAACGAGGCGCGGCGACGCCTCCTGCGGCGCCCACCGCAGCCCTGGCAGACACACCTGCGGGCCCGCCATACACCCTGGAGGCGAGCGGCGCCACCTGGCACGCCGCCCGAGCCGCCGACATCCATCTCGCCCTCCTCGGATACGAGCGCACCGCCTCGCCCGCCCTCGCGCTGGCCGCCGCGGGCGCACTCGCCGCCCTGCTGGTGGCGCTGGCCCTCCACCTCGCGCAACTCGCCTCCCGCCCCCGCGCCCTGCGGCGAACCCTGGCGGCGTGGGGCCTTCTCGCGCCGGCGGCGGCCCTCATCCTCGCGTTCACGCTCGGGCCGCTCCTCTTCTCGCTGTGGATCTCGCTGCACGAATGGCGTCTCATCGATCCCGCGCCTCTCTTCCGCGGCCTCGACAACTACGCGGCGCTGCTCGCGAACCCGGAGTGGTGGTCGGCGATCGGAAACACGGCGGTGTTTACGCTGCACGTGCCCGCCGCGATGGCCCTCGCTCTCGCCCTCGCGCTCCTCACCCGGGGGTCGCGCCGCGCGCTGCGCTGGGCCCGGCTCGCGCTGTTCCTGCCCGCCATCACCAGCGTTGCGGCGATCGCGGTCGTGTGGAAGTGGCTGCTGAGCGACCAGTACGGGCTGCTTAACCGGGTCCTCGAGCGCGCGGGGCTCGAGTCCGTCGCGTGGCTCACCTCGCCCGACACCGCGCTCGTAAGCCTCATGATCATCGGCATCTGGATGGTCGTGGGCTATCAGATGGTGGTCTTTCAGGCGGGCCTCGCCGCCATCCCGCGCGACTGGTACGACGCGGCCCGGGTCGACGGCGCGGGGCCGTGGCAGCGCTTCCGCCACATCACGCTGCCCGGCCTGCGCCACACCCTGTTCTTCGTGCTGGTCACGTCGATCATCGGGTCCTTCCAGGTCTTCGGGCTCGTCTACGTGATGACCGAGGGCGGCCCGCTGGGGGCCACCGATGTCGCCGTCTATCACATCTACCGGGAGGCGTGGGAGTTCCTGCAGTTCGGCAACGCGGCCGCGATGAGCTGGCTGCTGTTCGCCCTCGTGTTCGCCGCCACCTGGCTGCATTTCCGCTTCCTCGATGCGCGCCGGGCCCATGGCTGAGCGCGGGGCGCATGGCTGAGTACGGGGCGCATGGCTGACCACCGCGTCGCGCCCCGGATGGCGCGCGGGCTGCTGCTCGCCGCGGCATGCCTCGTCATGGCGTCGCCCTTCCTGTGGATGGGGCTGACGAGCCTGATGGGGCAGCTCGAAGTGTTCTCCGGCGGGGGCATCCTGCCGAAGGCGCCCCGGTGGTCCAACTATCCCGAGGCGCTGACGGTGCAGCCCTTCGGGCGCTACTTCCTCAACTCGCTGGTGTTCGCGACGGCGGTGGCGGCGGGCCAGGTCGCCACCTCGGCCACCGCGGGATACGCCTTCGCGCGCATCGACTTTCCGGGCCGGAACGGGCTCTTCATGCTCTTTCTCTCGACGATGATGGTTCCGGCGGTCGTCGTCCTCATCCCCCGCTTCCTCGTGATCGACGCCCTCGACTGGATCGACACCTACCAGGGGCTCATCTCCACCGAACTGGTCTCGGTGTGGGGCATCTTCCTCATGCGCCAGTACTTTCGGACGGTGCCGCGGGAACTGGAGGACGCCGCGCGCGTGGACGGCGCGGGGCATCTGCGCATCTTCTGGAGCGTCGCCCTGCCGCTGGCGAAGCCTGCCGTGGCCACGCTCGCGCTGTTCGCGTTCGTCGATGCGTGGAAGAACCTGCTGTGGCCGCTGCTGGTCACCCGGTCCATGGAAATGCGGGTGGTCGAGGTGGGGATCGCCGCCTTCCATTCGACGTACGAAATCAACTGGCCCTACCAGATGGCGGCCGGCGTCGCCGCGGTCCTGCCCATCGCGCTCCTGTTTCTGTTCACCCAGCGGTACTTCGTGCGCGGGATCCAGCTGGAGGGGATCCGGTAGCGTGGCGCGCGTCGGGGCCCTCGAGGCGCGCCGATGGGCCGGCCTCGTGTTCGCGGCCGGAACCGGCGAGGGCATCGGTCTCCGCCTCGTCTTCACGACCCCCGACGGCGAGCGCCGGGACCTGGAGGACTGGTACTGGATGGTCTCCCGCGTCGGCCCCCACGCGCCGGACGGAAGCTACGCCCGCATGGAGTTCGACCTCGCCACCGAGCCGTCGCCATCGTCCCGCCCGGGGGAGAGCACGCTGATCCTGGAGTGGTCCCGCCGCGAAGACGCCGTGGCGCTGCGGGCGGTGGCGCGCGCGCCGGGACGGCTGGCGCTGGTGGGTGACGCTCCATGGGGATGGAAGGCTCGGTGGCAGAAGGCGCCGGACGGCTGGCGCGCGGCGCTCGGAAGCGTGGAGATCGCCGCCGCCTTCGAGGCTCGGAGCGATGGACGCGCGGCCACGGTGGTCGCCTGGGAGCCGGGAGAGGCGCGGTTCCGATCCGCCGCGGCGGCCAATCCCAACCGGCCCGCCTCGGCCGCCCTGGCCCGTGCCCAACTCCTTCTCTCCGGGCTGGACCGCCGGATCGACGGCGCGCGCGCCGACTGGAGCCGCCGCCGGCCGCGTTCATCCGGGGCCGCGGAGGGACTCGTGGAAGCCGTCACGGACAACCTGATGTGGACCGTCCTCCTGCAGCCGGAAACCGGCCGCCTGTACGCACCGGCCGGCCGCCGCTGGATCTTCCCGAAGCCGGGGGACGGCGCATCCGCTCCCGACGACTGGACGGTCTTCGGATGGGATTCCTTCTTCAACGCCCTCGCGCTCGCCACCGCGTCGGGGCGCCTGGCCTGGGACGCCCTGCTCGCCGGTCTCGAGTCGCGCTACCCGAACGGGAACGTGCCCAACTGGAGGAGCCGGCGCGGCGGCACGCCCGACCGCTCCCAGCCTCCCGTCGGGTCTTTCGCGGCGCTGAAGCTGCATCTCACATGCCCTGACGAGGACGCGCTGGCCGCCGCCTGGCCCGGGCTCCGGGCGTGGAGCGACTGGTGGGTGGCCGACAAGCGCGGACGCCCGCGGCGGGAGGGGCTCACGCCGGGACTGCTCGCGTGGGGCTCGGACTCGTCGCTGGTTCCGGGGCCGGAGCGGCTGCCGGCGTGGGAGGTGGGCGCGAGCGGCCATCGGCGCGCCGCCTGGGAATCGGGCCAGGACGACCTGCCGCTGTGGGAGGAGGCGCGGTGGGATCCCGGCCGGGAGGTCCTCGCCATGTCCGCCGTCGACCTGTGCAGCTACCGCGCCCTCGACCTGGAGTGCCTGTCCCGGATCGCCGGCATCCTCGGCGACGCGGCCGCCGAGCGCCGCCTGGAGGCAGAGCGCCGCCGCCTGGTCGCAACGATGAACGAGGTGCTCTGGTGCGACACTGCCGGCCTCTACCTGGACGAACTGCCCGCGGGTCGGTCATCGCGCGTGGCGGCGTCCAACTTCCTCCCCCTGATCGCCGGCGTGCCGTCGCCCCGTCAGGCGCGGCGCATGGTCGGGGTGCTGCGCGATCCCGCGCGCTTCCAGGGAGAATGGGTGCTGCCCACGATCTCGCGCGACGACCCCGCGTTCGACGACCAGCAGTACTGGCGTGGCTCCATCTGGCCGCCCATGAACTACCTCGTCCTGCAGGGACTGCGCCGCTACGGGTTCGACGAACTCGCCGGCGAACTCGCCTGGAAGGGGGCGCTCATGTTCCTGGCCGAACGCCGGCGCACCGGGTTCTGCCGCGAGAACTTCGACGCGCGCAACGGCCGGGGGCGGGGACGCCGCTTCCAGAGCTGGGGGCCGCTGTTCGCGCTCGGCGCCATCGAGGAGTTCGTCAACGCGTGTCCCTGGCACGGACTCCGCATCGGCTCCCGGCTGCCCGCGTTCGTCGCCCGCGGCATGGAAGGGGACACCATCACCGAAGAGGGAGGCGATGGCGCCCAGGCCTCCGTCCGGGCCCGAATCGAGGGGCTCCGGGTGGCGGGTCGGGTGCGGGCGGTCGAGTTGTCGCGATGAGGAGCGACATCATTGCCCTTAGGGTTGTCCAGGAAGCCCGCGCAGGGAATGAAGGGGTGCGCTTCGCGAGCCCCGAGGTGCAGTCGGCCGAGAACCCCGCGCTCGGGACCTACTCCGCGCGGGACGACAGGCGATCGACCAGATCGCTGGTCCAGCGGCCCACCAGGTCCTTGCAGCCCAGCCCGAACGCCAGGGCCAACCCGAAGCTGATGGCTCCGAGCACAATCAGAAAGGCGTCGCCCACGAACTGGACCTGAAGCTGTTGCAGGGCCACCACTACGGAGAAGATGATGACGGTGGCTTGGGCGAACTGCCCCAGGACCGGAGCCTGAGCGATGCCGGCGTTGCTGGCCACGGTGCGGACCGTCGCTGCCAGAAAACCGGCAGCCAGGATTCCGAGAATCACGACCACGATCGCCGTCACGATGGTGGGGAGGAACCCGACGAGCCGTTGAAGCAGTTCGGCGGTGGCGGTGAGTTGGAGCGCGTTCAGAGCCGCCACCAGCACGACGAGCATGACGATCCAATACGCCATGGCTGCGACCAGCTGGGAAAAGGTGCGCTCGATGCCGCCTCTGGCCAACATCTCCGCGAACTGCACTCTCTCCGCCAGGCTGTCCGCCTTGACCGCCTCGAGAAGCCGCGCGAGCACCACCTGGATGACCCTGGCGACGATCCAGCCGCCGACGAGAATCGCCAACACGGCCAACAGGTTGGGCAGGAAGCCAACCAACTGGCCAAAGAAGCCGCGGATCGGATCCAGCAGTATCGCGTTCCAGTCCATTTCCATCTCACTACCTCCGTGTTCAGCAGCTCCAGTTACTGGGCTTGCCGGTGAAACGCGACTTCGTCACCGTTGGCTCGACTTCCCCCTGCCTCACCAGAGGAGGGCTCGCGCCAGCGGATCCATCGCTTATGCAGGCCATGACTACAACAACGAGTATACGGGGCAGTACTCCACTCCACCACCGAGCCCCGCAGCCAGGCATCACCCGAAGATCGGGCGTTTTGCCCCTGTTGCAGGCAGTTCCCATCCTGGTGGCCAGCTTCGGCTGCGGCGGGCCGATGTCGGGAACGCCACCACCCCGACAGGCGGACGATCCGGTGGGCCGGATACCGGCATTCTCGCTGTCGGGAGACCACCGCACCCGGCACGAGCGCCTGAGCAGGCAGTTCCGCGCCGGTCTCGACGGCGTCGCAAGCGCGCTGATGCACCGCACCCGGCTCTCGGCGGAGCTGGACCTTGGACACTTCAGGCTGCGGGCCGAGCTGCAGGACTCCCGGGCCCATCTGGCGGATTCCGTGACGGCTGTGACGACCGCCATGGTCAACCCGCTGGAGCCGCTGCAGGCCCTCGTCGAGATCCCGCTCGACGACCTCGCGCTGCGGGGAAGCCGGAGCGTCCTGCGCGCAGGACGCCTCACGATGGATGTCGGCAGCCGACGCCTGGTCTCGCGCAATCGATTCCGCAACACGTCCGACGGCTTCACCGGGATCGAGTGGCAGTGGACGAGTCCGAACGACAGCGGGGTGCGCGCGTTCTACACGCTGCCGCTGGAGCGACGTGTATCCGGGGACGTGCTCGACAATCGCCCACGGCTCGACGGGGAACGGTTCGGGCTGCGCTTCTGGGGCGTACATCTCTCAAGCGCCGTTCTCCCATGGGATGACCGGGGCGAGGTCTACTACTATGGCCTGAGCGAGGCGGATGCTCCCGGACGGGCCACCGCCGACCGGCATCTTCACACCATCGGAGTCCGCCTCCACCGTCCCGCGGCCATAGCCGGCTTCGACTACGAGTTCGAGTCCGCGTTCCAGTTCGGCCGATCCCGCGCCTCGCGTGCCGCTACAGTCGACCTGACGCACGTCGCCCATCTTCAGCACGTCGCCGCAGGGTATACCTTTGCGGCGCCGGGCACGCCCCGGTTGCAGCTTCAGTTCGACCATGCCAGCGGCGACCGTGATCCGACGGACGGCCGCAACAACCGATTCAGCAGCCTGTACGGGTCGCGCTCGTTCGAATTCGGACCCAGCGGCATTCACGGCCCCTTCGCTCGCTCCAACCTGTCGACCCCCGGCGTGCGACTGACGCTGGCGCCCCGGCCCGACGTGAACGTGACGGGTTCCGCGCGCGGCTACTGGCTGGCGTCCTCCGCGGACGAGTGGACGACGGCGGGCCTGGCAAACACCGGCGGAAGGTCAGCCCGACACATCGGCACCCAGTGGGAACTCATCGCCGCGTGGGATGTGGTTGCGGCCCGTGCCCGTCTCGAAGCGGGCGTGGTGCGACTCACCGCGGGCGAGCTGATGAAGAACGCGGCCAGGAGTGACGCAACCTACACCTTCGTGCAGACCACGCTGTCATTCTGAGCGCCGGACCAGCCGGGCCGGAAGATGGGAATCTCTAGCTGGGCCAGAAGAGGGGGATGAAGAGGGTGGCCGTGACCAGGAGGATGAGGTTGAGCAGGCCGCCGACCTTCACGAAGTCCATGAACCGATACCCGCCCGGCCCGTAGATGATGACGTTGGTCTGATAGCCGAAGGGCGTGACGAAGGAGGCCGACGCCCCGAACATGACGGCGATCAGCAGCGCGTACGGGTTCACGCCGCCCTGCGTGGCCGCGAAGATCGCGACCGGGGTGAGCATCACGGCCGTCGCCGCGTTGGACACGACGGCGGTCATGATGGCGGTCATCAGGTAGAAGGCCGCGATGAGCCCGATCTCTCCGAGCGGCGACGTGACGGTCACCACCCACCCCGCGAGCAACTCCGCCGCCCCGGTCGTCTCGAGCGCCAGGCCGAGCGGGATCAGACCCGCCAGCACGAAGATGACCAGCCATTCCACCTCCCCGTAGATCTCCTCGACGTGCACACAGCGCGTGAACACCATGAGGACCACGCCGGTGAGCGCGGCCGTCATGATGTCGAGCACGCCGAAGCTGGCGCTGAGCACGACGCCGGCCATGATCGCTGCGGCCACGCCGGCGCGCGGTCTGTTCCCGGTCTCCGCCTTCACTTCCGCCAGGGGGACGAACCCGGGATCGTCGGCGAGGCGCTGGAGCGAGCTCGTGGTTCCGCGCACGAGGAGCAGATCGCCGACGCGGAACGAGATTTCCGCCAGCCTTTCCCGTACGGTGACACCGTGTTGCTGTATGGCGATCACCGCCGCGTCGTAGCGTTGCGCGAAGTTCAGATGTCGGAGCGTCCGGCCGACGAGATTCGATCCGGGCGCCACGAGGACCTCGACCAGCCGACCGCGCCCGGCCGCCAGGTCATGTTCCTTCCGTTCCCTCGGGGTCCGGAGTCGCTGTCGGCGCGCCAGCTCCAGGAGGCGCTCCGCGGGTCCCTGCACGTACAGGATGTCGCCCGGCCGAATGCGGCGATCTCCGTGCGGCGCGGCGATCTCTTCCTCGCCCCGTTCGATGTCCAGCACCGTGACGCCATAGCGTTCCCCCCACCTCAACTGGGCCAGCGAGCGGCCGTTCGCGGGCGAGTTCTCCGGGACGTGCAATTCCGTGACGAAGCGGCGGACGTCGTACTTGGCGGACAGGTCCGGCGGCCGGAAGCGCCGCGGCAGCAGCACCCGGCCGGCGGTGAACAGATACAGCAGACCCACGGCGAGACTGATCAGGCCCAGCGGGGTGATCGAGAACATGCCGAGCTCGTCGAACCCCCGCCTCATCGCCTCGCCGTGCACGACCAGGTTGGTGGTCGTCCCCATCAGCGTGACCGTGCCGCCGAGGATCGAGACGAAGGAGAGCGGCATGAGATACCTCGAGGCCGGCTCCTCGGCCTGCTCGGCGAGCGCGACGAAAACGGGCAGGAAGACCAGCACGACGGCGGTGGTCATGAGAAAGGGAGAGAGCAGCGCACAGATGAGGCAGAGCGCGAACATGCGCGCGTACTTGCCGCCGAGAGGCGCGGTCTGCGCCCACGCGCCGATGGCCGCGACGAGACCGGTCTTTCGGAGCCCCAGGCCGAGCACGAGCATCGAGCCGACCGTAACGGTCGCGCGGCTGGACAGACCCGACACCGCTTCGGTCGGCGTGAGGATGCCTGTGAGAAGGAGGACGACCGGGACCGCCAGCGCGACCTGGTCCACCCGCACCTTGTCGAGGGCGAACAGGACCAGCGCCGCCAGGGTCAGACCCAGCACGAACGCGATGTCGAACGTCATCTTGCGTCCTCGCCTGTCGGCTCTCCCGGCGTCGGCAGCGCAGCCAGGTGTTCATCGCTCAGTCCGTCCATCTCGAACAGGGAAACCCCCTCCGCCCCGGCGGCCCTGGCCGTCTCCACCGCCTCCGCCAGCTGCGCCAGATCCAGCGACGGGAGATACAGCCCCGCGCAGAGAGGCGTGCCGCCGCGCCCTGCCAGCGCAGCCACGCCCTCTCTCACCCCATCCCCGATCCACGCCACGTCCTCCAGGTAGAATCCCTGGTAGAGCATCGGAAAGAAGCGGTCCAGGGGCCACTCGTCCCAAGCCTGCCGCACCAGCGTGCGCGCGATCGCCGGAGTCGGGAACACCGCCGCGCTGATCGGCTTGCCGTGGCCGTGCACCTCCTCCGCAAGCTCGCGGACCGCCCCGGTCACGCTGTCCCAGCGGAATCGGCGCCAGGCCTCGTCGGCCGGAGGATCGGGAATATCGAGCGGATCCCGGCCGTCGAGCGCGGCGAACTGTTCGCGGCACACGTCGCAGTAGCAGAAGTCGAACTCGGGGTGCTCGATGTCCTGAACCAGGTCGTAGGTCTCCCACAGCCCGCGCGGCAGGATGACGTCGCAGTGGCGCACGTAATCGAGGTGTACGCCGTCGATCGCGGGGTCGGCGGCCAGTTCGCCCACCAGCCCGCGCAGGTACGCCCGCACCGGTTCCCGCGAGGGGCAGACCCACCGGTAGTAGTCCACGTAGGGCGGGTGCTCGAGCGAGCTCTGCAGGGTGCGGCTCACCGTGAACCACTCGGGATGGTTCTCCCTGGCCCAGGCGTCCCCGTTCCGGTTCATCGTCCAGAACCAGCGATGATACTCGAGCCCCTCGGCGCGCGCCGCGCCCGAGACCCGCTCGACGTCCCCTCCTCCGACGAGCACGGCGCCCACCCCTGACTCCCGCAGGCGCGCGAAACGCCACCGCCATTCGCCTTCGTCACGGTCGCGGTCGCCGTGCACCCAGCTCCAGACGCTGAAGGACGACGCCTCATCGGCTCCCGAAGCGCAACCCAGCAGCGGAGCAAGCGCCAGCGCGCCGCCGGCAGCCTGAACGAAATCGCGACGGTTCATGCTCACCCGGGATTCCTCCCAACGAAGCGGACCACGCCCCACTTCTCCGGGATGTGCATGTCGATTTCTCCCTGGGGAGACCAGACCCAGTTGTCTTCCGGGTGGTCGCTCCAGTCCACGGGTTCCCGGGCCTTGCGGTAGCCCCCGTCCACGATGACGAGGGGCCACTGGACCCGGGAGAAGTTGACGCGCCATTCGTCGCCGGGAGCGGGGGCCAGCCCCGGCTTGCGATTCGCGGCATCCGGCAAGTCGCGCCCGCCGCCCCGGAGTGCATCGTCCGGCGCCGCTTCCGGGCCGATCGCAACCTCGTCCGGGGGCCGCAGCGCCGACCACGGAATCGCGATCTCCACGGTCCAGCCCCGATCCTCGTCCGACGGGTCGTTGAGGGTGCCGTCGAGCCGTACCGCCGTTCGCAGTCCCGCCATGTCCCACGCGATGTCGGCGCTGCCCCCGTTCCGGTAGGGCCTGTCCAGAAAGAGGTCGAACTCCGTGCCGAGCGCGTTGATCTCCAGTTCGTAGTACGCCAGCCCGTCCCCGTCGGGATCGAGGAAGACCTCGAAGTCGTGGTCGCGGTAGATGATCGCGTCCCGCTCCGTGAGCGTCGCCCAGAGGTGCGGCTCCTCGAGTTCCGCCGCCACGTACAGGCAGCATGCGTCCCAGGTGAGGCTGGCGCGGGTGGCCCACTGCGGATCTGGCCAGTCCTCGCCCCGGATGTCGACGAAGGACTCCGTCCAGGGCGCATCGCGCCACGCCTCGTCGCCGAGGTCCCCGTCGATCACCGGGGCTGAAGAGGCCATCGGCGCTTCGTATACCCGTGTGCTGCCGGTCGACTGGGCGAGAGCCTCCGGCGGCCGACCGGTGCCTGCAGCAACACAAGCCAGCACGACACCGGCGGTGTACCGTCCGGCAACCCGCGAGCGCTGTCGGCAGGGTCTCGGCTGCATCGTGTCCTATGCCTTGTGCCCCGTAAGGACGGCCATGGGCCCCTCGTGCCACGCGATCCCGGCCTCGAAACCCGCGGTCGCCATCGCCGCCAGCTCCAGTTCGATCGGCTGGTAGGTGTCTTCCTCCGCCCACTCCGCGAAATGCTGCCGGGCTCGTTCCTCGGGGATGCCCCGGGAGACCATGTGCGCGGCCCAGAATGCGTACCCGGCGTCCCGCCCCTCAGGATCCGCCGGCATCACCGCGTCCGCGTTCACGAAGACGCCCCCGGGGCGCAGGGATGCATGGATGCGCCGGTAGAGGGTGCCCTTGTCCGCCATTTCGGGAATATGATGGAGCGCCAGGGAAGCCGCGACAGCGTCGCACGCGGGCAACGGACCCAGAAAGGACTGCTCGCGGAAGCGCGCACGGCTCCCGAAGCGCTCCAGCCGGGCCCGCGCCTGGTCGAGCATCTCCGGGTCCACGTCGACAAGCTCGACGGCGTCGACGGCCTCGTGCCGGAGGATCGCCTCGGAGAGGGCTCCGGTGCCGGCCCCGAGGTCGAGCACCAGTCCCGGGCCGTCGGCCGCGACCGCGCGCGCCGCGGTAACGAGCATCGTCTCGTAGCCGGGGATGAAGCGGCGGATGATCTCGTCGTAGGCGTCCACCTCGACGCGCAGATGACGGCGAACGGAGTGCGACATGGGTCCCATAGTTCGCGGGCGAGCGCCCGGCGTCAATCACGCGGCGTCCGCATCTGGTTCGGCCACCATCGGGGGACTAGACTTCGGCGCGCTCGCGATGAGTCACTTTCCCACACCAATGCGACGAAATCAGGAGTCAGCCATGACCGTCGACATCAACGAAATCGGCACCACCGCGTTCGTGATCGCCTGCTTTCGGGCGATGGAGAAGGAGCACCCGCAGCCCCTCTTCGAAGACCCGTATGCGGAATGGTTCGTCACGGACCAGGCGATGGGGATGGCCCGCCAGCTGGCCACGGCCGTTCCCGAGTCCACCAGCATGCTGCGGTTCCGCACCCGCTACTTCAACCGTTTCGTCCAGCGCGAGATCGCGGAGGGCGCGCGCCAGGTCGTGTCGCTGGGGGCCGGTCTGGACATGCGAGCGCACATCTTCGCCGCTCCGGGCGTGACCCACTACGAGGTCGACCAGGGACCCGTGGTGGAGTACAAGCACGGAGTCCTGCGCGAACACGGCGTTGCCCCAAGCTCGTCGGTGCCCCACAACTACCTGGAGGTCGACCTTCCCGGGAGGCTCGCGGAAGCCGGATTCGACCGGAACGCCCGCACCGCGGTCGTCTGGGAGGGGAACACCATGTACCTCCCCACGCACACCATCTTCCCGTTCCTCAACAGCCTTTGCGGCGGGATGTCATCGTTTCGGATCGCGTTCGACTACTTCGCCGAGGACCTGGCGGAGCGCGATTTCGAGAGGCAGGAGGACCTGGAACGCATTGAAGCGGTGGAGCGCGCGATGGGGGCTTCCTTCCCGACCGGTTTCAAGGACCTGTCGGTTTTCGAGGCCGAGACCCCGCTCAAGGTATTGGAGTCGGGGCCCATCGGAGACCTGGGCGAGGCGTACGGCACCGACGACATCGCGGAGAACATGGCGGAGGATGAAGGGCTGAGGATCTATCAATACTGTGTGCTGGGTACGCGGTAACGCCGCCATCGGCCCGCGGGCTGCCCGCCGGCAGTCCCGACCATTTTCGCCTGCTGCATACCGAGGAAAGGAACCCGATGACACCCACGAATTCCGGCACGCCCGACCTTCGCTATCCCATCGGCCGGTACGCCCCTCCCGAAGCGATCACGGAGCAGCAGGTCGAGGTCTGGATCGACGAGATTGCGGCTCTTCCCGCCGACCTGCGGGCGACGGTCGCGCCCCTCTCGGACGAACAGCTGGACACGCCGTACCGTCCGGACGGCTGGACCGTGCGCCAGATCGTGCACCACCTGTTCGACAGCCACCTGAACAGCTACGTGCGCTTCAAGTGGACCCTGACCGAGGACCGGCCGGTCATCAAGGCCTACAACGAGAAGGCCTGGGCGGAGTTACCGGACGCCCGGGGCCCGGTCGGCCCGTCGCTCGACGCTCTGGAGGCCCTGCACACCCGCTGGGAGGAGCTGCTGCGCGGCCTCGACTGGCCCCGGTTCCAGCTCGAGTTCGTGCATCCGGCTGCCGGCCCGGTGCCGCTGGCCCGGACCGTGGGCCTGTACGCCTGGCACGGCCGGCACCATCTGGCGCACATCGAGCGGCTCGCGGAGCGGGAAGGCTGGATGTAGTCCCGGTCAGACGGTGTGGCGGGCTCTGATCGCCCTTGCCCGGCGCCGGGTCTTCGCTTCCTCGATCACGTCATACCAGGTCTCCAGCGCCGGATCGCCGGCCAGCGAATCCAGCGCCTGACCGGCCCCGGGATCCGCGCGTTGGGCGAGAATCACCAGCCAGCGCTTGATGAGGCCGTCGGTGCGCAGGCTGAAGGTTGAGGATCCGAGCCTGGACCGGTGGCCGCCGAGGCCGCCCCACCATGGGTCGTACCAGGAGCCCAGCGCCCGGACCAGCGCCGCGATGTCCGCCGTATCCCATTCGGCCCAGGGCTCCGGGATGGCGGGCCGCTTGAGCCAGCCGGGCACGAGAAACCTGAGAATGTGGCGCGCCCTCGGCTCCCGGCCCTTTTCGACAAAGCTCACGACCGCCGGCGTGAACTCCCGGGCCGATGCGATCAATCCCGCAGCCAGCCAGACCGCGCGCTGAGCGACATCCATGCCCCGGGCGGCCACCCGGCGACGAAGCCGGTCCGCGAACTCCTCTCGCGGCACATGCACCAGCGCGGCCCACAGGAGCGCGTGCAGTGCCGACACCTGGGTTCGCGAACACCGCGTGGGGAAGACACCGAGCAGCGGAGGCACCCCCCGCCGCGCCACCTCGGCGTAGATGGAGTCGCCGGCGAGCGCGAAGAGATGGTTGTTGTGGTCCCTTCGGCGGCGGATGAGCGACTCGTGCACCACGACCAGCGCATCCGCACAGGGCTCCGGGTGCGCCCGGACGGCCCGCCGATACCACGCCGGCTCCTCCACGTAGGGCGTGATGTAGTAGCAGCCAATGGCTCTTGCGACCCCTCCCGCATCGAGCCCGTCCAGCGCGTCCCCGCCGAGCCGCCCGATTTCGCCCATTCCGGCCAGGATCTGGTACGCGAAGCGCGGCACCGCATTGGTGAAGGGCGGCGCTTTCGCATGCTCCTCCTCCAGCTGGACGATCTCGTCCAGGGAAGGGAGATCGTCCCTTCCCACGAGGCGGGGCAGACCGGCGAGCACCGATGCCAGGAGATCATCGTCGCGCGCCAATCGAACCCGGAGGCGCTCAATCGGGTCGTCCTCGAAGTGCTCCGGCATCGCCCCCATGTACGCACGCCCGATCATATGCCAGAGCCACGGCGTTCCCCGGCCCCGCGCCAGCGCGTCCTCGTGCTCTCGGACGCCCGCCATGAGCTTGATCCGTTGGTCGCGCAGGATGGGGTCCTCGGCTTCTTCCAGCCCGGGCACAGTCGGGTCTCCATACCCCGGGAACGATCCCGAGGGTGCTCCGTATCCCGGAGACGGCTCGCGGACCGAACGGCTCCCTCCCGCTCCATCGGTCGCGGAGGGCACCGGGTTGTCGGCCCAGTAGCGCGCCGGATGGGAGAGAAACTCGGCCAGCGGCACCCCACGCTCGCCCACCACGAACGTGCGGGCGCCAGGGAACCGCTTCCTGAATTCCGCGAGTCCGCTGAGGCGCCCCAGTCGCGGTCCGCTCTTGACTTCGATGCCAACCAGGTTCGGACCGCGGGAGAGCACGAAGTCGACCTCGTGCGCCCCGTCGCGCCAATAGGACAGCCTCACCGCACTTCCCCCCGAGTTATGGAGGTGTGCTCCGACGGCGCTCTCGACGAGGCGCCCCCAGAACGTCCGGTCAGCACGGACTTCCTCGAAGGTGCGTCTCAAGGGCGCCGTCATCAGCGCGGTATTGAGCACGTTCAGCTTGGGGCTCGCGGCCCTGCCCGGATACGGCTTGGCGGAGTACCTGGGAAGACCAGTGACGAGGCCAGCGTCCGAAAGCAGATCGAGGTAGGTCGCCAGCGTGGTCGTGTTTCCGGCCTCCTGCAGCTGGCCCAGCATCTTGTTGTACGACAGCATCTGGCCGGAATACCGGGCGGCCAGCTCCATCAGGCGGCGCATGAGCGACGGCTTGTCCACCCGGGTCAGGGCGACGATGTCCCGCTCGATGGCGGGCGCGATGACCGTATCGAGAACAGCCCTTCGCCAGACTTCCAGGTTGCCGGCCACGGATGCCGTGCCGGGGTAGCCGCCGAAGAACAGGTATTCGTCGACGCTGAAGCCGAACGCGGCCGACATCTCGGAGAAGGACCAGTGGCGGGCATGCACTGGCATGAAACGGCCCACGATGGTCTCGTGGCCGCCGGTCAGCATCGTCCAGGGAGCGGATCCGCACACGATCACGCGCAACGGGCAGCCGGTTCGCCGGTCCCGGTCCCACTGGGTCTTTACGATGGTCGACCAGCCCTTGACGTACTGGATTTCGTCCAGGGCCAGGACAAAGCCCCGCGCTCTTTGCTCGGCGTCCCGGCGAGCCTTCTTCCAGGCGTCCAGGAGCCATGCGGTCCGCACCGAGTCGCCCTCTTCGCCCCGTTGGTGCACATGTTTCTCGAGGCGCTCATCGACCGGAAAATAGCGGCTCGGGATGTCCACGCGTCCGAGCGCCTGGCGGATCATCGTGGTCTTGCCCGTTTGACGGGGTCCGGTAAGCGCGACGATCCGTGGAGGACTCGGCGTGGTGAGGAAATGGACGAGCTCGTCCAGCCGGGGGCGTTGGAAGGAATGCATGGTGCAAGGTAATCCACCTCGCATATCCTCTCAATGGCTTACATGCCGGCGTCAGCGCCTCCAGGCGGCGGCGTCCGGAATCCCGCGGCTGAAGCGAATGTCCAACGTCCGCCCGGCGGCCGATCCCGCAGCGTCCCCGGCCGCCTGGGCCGCGGGTGGGAGGCCGCGCGTCATGCCCAGCACCTGACCGTTGCGGGGGTTGCGCAGGATCGTCATCGGCAGGTCGGTATCTGCATCGAGCGTGACCGATCCGCCGGGGCCGGAAAGGGTGATGCTCGCGAGATCGGCCTCCCACCCGGGTCGCACGGGAAGTGCGAAGGCGAATGACGAGCGTCCGTCGCCGTCGGTAACCCGGGACATGGTGAATTCGACGGAAAAGAGTTCCGAACCGTCGTCGGCGAGCCCGGTGATCCGATGTTCGCCACCGGAGTCGGGCAGCACGGCCGGAGCGTCCACGACGAAAGCCGGCTCCAGAAGCGGTGCGCCGTCCGCCCCCACCCCGCCCCAAAGAAGCAGCGACGGGGCAGAGGTGGCGGCAGCAGCCCCCGGCCGCTCGTCGAACAACCTGTACCGCAACGCTTTGGCGAAGCTGTAGTCGCTGATCCACTGCGGATGGCAATAGGACATCAAATCCTTGTGGGTGGCCGGAATCAGCCTGTCGGCGCCGATGTCGTATCCCCAGACGCCGATCGAGGCGGTGGCGGTGGGAAAGAACGGATCCAGGCCGCCGGCGCCGCCGCAGGGCGCGTGGAGGAGGCTCATGTTGTGGCCCAGTTCGTGAGCCATGACCCCGCCTGCCAGTCCGGCTACGCTCGACCGCCCGGGTAGGTGAGCGACCCCTGGCGAGCCCGTCAGGTTCGCCATGGTGCCCATGTAGTGGCCGCCGCGGCCCTCCATCACGCGAATGGCCTCCACCTGGCGCAGCAGCTCGCCCGAGTCGCGCGTCGAGGTCAGCACGGGGTCATGAACCGTCAACTCGAACTCGCCGACCGGCAGCAGCGTGCGAATCTCCCGGAACAGGGAGCTCCCCGCGGTCAAGCCGCGGGCCGTCGCCACGACCGACGAATCCGGCTGATCGCGCGAGATCATCGGGATCCAGGTCAGCCGCAACGGGGGCATCCGCACGACCTCCACCGCTGCCCGGCCGGCTTCCGGGATGCGCCTTTGCACGCCCAGCCCGGAATCCAGCGTGTTGTGGGGGTCGATTTCGATCACCATCTCCAGGCCCGGTCGAATCACGCCCGCCGGGATTCCGGCGTTCGCCGACTTCGACAGCCGGTCTTCCTCGATGTCGGTCGGGATGGGCGACGATCCGCCGGCGATCTCCGCGACATGTGCCACCGCGCCACCGTGGTAGAACGTCGCGCGCACGGGAGGAATCCGCGCGTCCGTCGCCGTCGCTGCCGTCACGAAGACCCGGAGCAGTGCCGGCTCGTCCGCGACCAGCGGCACGGGGTAGTCCAGCGACTGCGCGGCCTGGATCAGGTAGGCCTTCGATCGCTCGTTCGTGGGACAGTCCGACACGCGCCTGTCCGTCACGGTCCCCAGCCAGGCCTGGAAGCCCGCATCGGCGGGCGCGCACAGGCCCGTACCGCCGGCGTGGAAGGCCCTGAGCGCGTCCATGGCCAGCAGGCTTCGCGGCAGGACGCCGGACATCCGCGCGTTGTTCGACATCATCAGGAACTCGAGCTTCGAGAGCCGGCCGAACGTAGCGGGCAGACCGCCGCTCAGGTCGTTGTTCGCGAGGGCGAGGATCGTGGCGGACGCCAGGCCCCCGAGTTCCGCCGGCACGGGACCCGTCAGTTGGTTGCCGTCCAGCCAGGCGTACTCCAACCGGTCGAGGCGGCCAAGCTCGGCCGGAATGGAGCCCGCGAGGTTGTTCCCTTGCAGGTTGAGGGTGTTCAACCGGGAGAGGTTGCCGAGCGTGCGCGGAATGGAGCCCTCAAGCCGATTGCCGCCCAGGTACAACTTCTCGAGGTTGGCCAAGCGACCCAGTTCGGGCGGAATCGAGCCGCTCAGGTTGCTCTCGGGCGCGGCCAGGAACCGGAGCTTCGAGAGCCGGCCCAGCTCCGGCGGGATCGACCCCGTCAACGGAATCCTCTCCAGCCACAGCTCCTCGAGGGCCTGCAGGTTGCCGAGTTCCCGCGGTATGGTCCCGCTCAGAAGTGTGAAGAACAGGTACAGCCGCCTGAGCCTCGACAGGTTGCCCAACTCGGGCGGTATCGGCCCCGTCAGCGGGTTGCCGAAGAGTTGGAGGTTCTCCAGACGGGCGAGCCGACCCAGCTCCGGAGGAATGACCCCGTTGAGATTGTTGTCCACCAGCTGCAGCGCGGTGACGCGGCCCTCGGCGTCGACATCGACTCCGTGCCACTGATCGAGCGGCGCGCCGGTCAGCCAGTTGGTGCGGTTCCTCCAGTTCGGCCCGCCGGTGGCGCGGTACAGTGTCTCAAGGACGTCACGATCCGATGTGGGGGCGCATTCCAGTCCGCTGCCCACGTGCGCGGCGATAGTGCTCAGCCACGCGCTGAAGGAAGCGTCGGCGGGCGCGCACAGGCCGGTTCCGGAGTAGTGCAGTTCCCGCAGAGAGAGGGCCGTCAGCGATGTGGGCAGCCGACCCGAGAGGGCGTTGTTCCCGATCCTCAACTCCGTCAGTGCCGCCAGGTGCCCCAGACGGGCCGGGAGTTCGCCGGACAATCCGTTGTTCGTCAGATCGAGCGCCACGACCCTGCCCAGCGAATCGGCCTCGACCCCGAACCATTCACCCACCGCCGGGTCCGCCAGCCAGCGGCGGGAGTTCCGCCAGCCAGCCCCTCCGGTCGCCTGGTGCAGCGCCTCCAGCGCCGCTCTGTCGGAATCGTTGCAAAACCGTGGGTCGTGGTCCACCGACCGTGCCGCCCACGCTACGAAGGCAGACGTGCCGGGCAGGCACAGATAAAGGTTCCGGTGTCGGGGCATGCTCATCTCGAGCCACTGCAACCCCGAACGGAGAAAGCTGCTCGGCACCGGGCCGCGGAGGAGGTTGCCGGCGACGATGAGCGTCTGGAGGCCGGGGATCGCGAGCACCGGCGGAATCCCGCCCGTGAGGTCGTTGTGGCCGAGGTCCAGCCACCTCAGCCTCGTCAATCTGCCGATCTCGGGCGGGATGCGGCCGTTCAGCCGGTTTCCGCTCATGCCCATCGTTGCCATGGCGGTCAGCTTGCCGAGTTCCGGCGGGATCTCGCCGCTGAGACTGTTGTTGCTGAGGAGGAGGAAGTCCAGAAGGGACAGTCTTCCGAGTTCCGGCGGGATGCTGCCGTCGAGAGTGTTGTCAGCCAGGGTCAGGCGCCGGAGTTGGGTCAGGTGCGCGATCTCGGGCGGAATCGGGCCCGCCAGATTGTTCGCGTCCAGCTCCAGCCGGACGACCCGTCCCGCCCGATCGACGGTGACGCCGTACCAGTCGCCGAGCGGCGCGTCGGTCAGCCAGTTGGTCCTGTCCAGCCACGTCTGTCCTCCGGTGGATCGATAGAGGCTGACGAGCGCACCCCGGTCGGAAGGCTCGACCACGGTGATCCGGGCCCGGGCCGACAGTTCCTCCGACGTCGCCGTGATGACCGTCTCGCCCGTGGCCAACGCCCGGACCAGTCCCCACCGGTCCACCGACGCGACCGACTGGTCGGCGGACGACCAGGCCACCGTTGCGTCCCCGATCGGCATGCCGGCCGCGTCGCGGACCTCCGCCGCCAGCCGCACAGTGTCGCCCATCAGGAGGGTCGCCCGCGCGGGCGTCACGGCAATCCAGATGGGGACGGCCACCACCTCCACCGTCACCTCCGCAGTCCCCGTCGCCTCGCCCGCGCTCGCGGTGATCGTCGCACTCCCGTTGTCCACCGCCGTCACCAGCCCCGCGCCGTCCACCGTCGCCACCGCCTCGTCGCTCGACTTCCACGAGAATTCCGCGGCCTCGACCGCGTGCCCGTTCGCGTCGAACGCGGCGGCCAGCAGCCGCAGCGTGTCGCCCACAGCGGCAAGGGTCGCTTCCTCCGGCGCCACCGACACCGAGTCGGGCGACTGCCTCACCGTGACCTCCGCCGTCCCTGTCGCCCCACCCGCGCTCGCGGTGATCGTCGCACTCCCGTCGCCCGCCGCCGTCACCAGACCCGCGCCGTCCACCGTCGCCACCGCGTCGTCGCTCGACCGCCACGAGAACTCCGCGCCCTCGACCGCGTGCCCGTTCGCGTCGAACGCGGCGGCCATCAACCGGAGCGTGTCGCCCAGCGCGGCAAGGGTCGCTTCCTCCGGCGACACCGACACTGAGTCGGGCGACTGCGCTACCGTGACCTCCGCCGTCCCCGTGGCCTCGCCCGCGCTCGCGGTGATCGTCGCGTTCCCCTCGCCCACCGCCGTCACCAGCCCCGAGCCGTCCACCGTCGCCACCGCGGCGTCGCTTGACCGCCACGAGAACTCCGCAGCCTCGACCGCGTGCCCGTTCGCGTCGAACGCGGCGGCCGTCAACCGCAGCGTGTCGCCCACAGCGGCAAGGGTCGCTTCCTCCGGCGTCACCGACACCGAGTCGGGCGACTGCGCCACCGTGACCTCCGCGGTCCCCGTCGCCTCGCCCGCGCTCGCGGTGATCGTCGCGCTCCCCTCGGCCACCGCCGTCACCAGCCCCGAGCCGTCCACTGTCGCCACCTCTGGGCTGTCGCCCGCCCAGCCCACCGATATGTCGGTCAGCACCTGTCCGTTCTGATCCCGCACTTCCGCTTGCAGTTGGACGGTCGCACCCAGCGCGGAAAGCACTGCCGAGGCCGGGGTGACGGCCACGGTCGCGGGACGAGGCGCATCGGGCGGCGGCTCAATGGGGCCGTCGCCGTCTCCGCATCCCTTGGCCAGGGCCGCTGCGGCCAGGACCGCAAACAGCCGGACGATGGTTCGGTGACGAGTCATCCTGGATCCCCGGAACCTGGCCAATGCCGGAATTTCGGGCCGCACTGGTAGACCCACGACCATAATATGGTCCAAGGATCGCGGTACGGCATCCGATTGGTGACGGCGCAGTCGCTGCTGCGCACCGCTTTTCCCCTTACCCCGTACCCTCGGAGACCGGAGATCGTCGATCTGACGTGATTCTACGGCCCGTAGATTACCCGAAACGCCTTCCTCGACGACCTCGTGGGGATGGCCCGTCCTCTCGGCGGCCCAGTCCCGGAACGACGACCGGAACCCGTACGGCACCGCCGAGATTCCGCAGCTCAGGAGCAACCGTCCGGGCCGCGTTCTGTTCAACGGCTGCTCGCGCTCAGTGATTGATACGAACCCGCTCCCGCCACCGCCCAGCCTGCGCGCCGCGTCCAGGATCTCCAACGCCCGACCGGAAAGGGGGCACCCGGTGCACCCGCGCGGTCTTCATCCGGCTGGCCGGAATCGTCCACACGCCCGCATCTTCGTCGATCTCCGCCCACACCGCCCCACGGACCTCGCCTCCGCGCGCCGCTTAGCCGCCCGCACCTTTGCGATGGCCGCCGCGATCTCGCCGTGAGGATGGACGTTAGTGGATTCCCCTTGTCCACTCCATGGCCGAACGGGCCAATTGCTGATCGGGCTTGCCCCACTTCATGGGCGCGGGCGAATGCCAAGGCGGCCTCCAACGGCTTCGTCCCCGATACGCCGCTCCGACCAGACGTATCGGGGTCCCTTCTCCTCGCCGTGCTCCTGCGCGAACGTTGGCCGCCACACAGCCTTACGACGCCCCTCCACGGCCGGAGTTCTCGACTGATAGAGAGTCCGTGATCCGAGGAGGCGCCAACATCTTAGCGCGCGTCTGCGCCTCGTGGTCCCCAAGCTCCGTCCGTCATCAGCAGCTTCCCTAGCGTCCGGAGCATCTCGTTCAGCGCCGCCACGTCTTCTACGATCAACGTCTCCACAGCGGAGAGTCCGTGCAGGATGCCCTTAACCTCCATCTACTGGTCGGTCGACCGGAAGTCAGACATGGACCACGGATCACCCCTCGTTGATCCTGACTGACGGTACCGGCGCACGGCATCGGGAACATGCCGCCATCCACAACTTCATCGAAGACCGTTGGTTCATGGACAACCCAGCTTCCGGCTTGGTTTCCTCTTGGCTTCATGCTCCCTAGCATGGCGGTGGGAATTGATGCAAATTGAGGTATAGGATCATGAGCGTGCGCCAGTGCAGGGTGGTTGTTGGCGTGCCACACACAACCGGTTGCTACCCGGCGATGAGCGAAATCGAGCTATTGGTACTGCCGTATGATTCGGCGACAGGTCAGAGTTTGCTGCACCGCTTGATCTCCGAGATCGAGTCAGGGAACTGGAAGCGGTTTCGCGCAGCCGTCGCATTCGCTAAGTCCTCCGGCAATTACGACGAATTACTGTCCGCGCTCCTCAGGTTCGCGCGGAACGGCGGTCCGGTCGAAATGACTTTCGGGGCCGACGTCTTCGGCGGTGACGTAAGGGGTTCTGATTTTGACGCTGTGCGCCGCCTGCTCATCAAGCTTGGCGATCTGCCCACCGTGAGAATCCACCTCTACCACGAAGCTGGTCGTACATTTCACCCGAAGGTTTATCTCTTCGATGCCGAGGCCGAAGGACGAGCCCTCGCGGTCATCGGATCATCAAACTGGAGTTATGGGGGGCTCGTAGACAACGTGGAAGTCAACGTGCTCCTTCGCTTAGATCTGTCGGCCCAAGAACAGCTCGTCATCTACGAACGGCTTTCTGAGTGTTTCGCTACCTACTGGAAAGAACAATGACAACACCTCGACGAGGGCAGGGATTCGCGCGCCGTGTGACCCCAGACAATTTGCACGACTTCCGTCAGTTTCTGCAGGTTCGGGAGCGCAAGTCGTCCGGCGGCGACCAACCAGCAGATGCGCCGGCTTCGTCTGGATCGACCCTCGACCCCGCGAGCGCTTCACTCTTTTCTGGCAGCAGCATCCAAGTTGTAGTGCCATACCACCGAGTACCATACCCTTCCCAGACGTCAGCGCCGCCATCAAGCCCTGCTCCAAAGGGGCCGCTCGTCTGGAAGAAGAAACTCTCGCGGACCGACGCTCAGAGGCAGATCGGCCATCCTACAGGTGATTTGCGATTGACCCAA
Organism: Longimicrobiales bacterium; assembly: GCA_965202805.1. Taxonomy (GTDB): domain Bacteria; phylum Gemmatimonadota; class Gemmatimonadetes; order Longimicrobiales; family Gaopeijiaceae; genus BD2-11. The sequence goes on along the minus strand of OZ241869.1, from coordinate 3,046,595 downwards.
GCTGGTTTTCAGGTGGGTGGAAAGACCATTGATCACACACAGTACTTTAGGAATCAAGTCTTCGAAAGAGGAGACTGGCGCCCGGAATCACCACAGGTCGAGATCGCGTCGTTCGATTTCGATATCACCGCCTTCGGTACTCACTACGGACTCTTCCAGTTGGTAGTCGGCCACAAGCCGACCGGAGAGGCCGGCCAAGGCAATTACACCACTGGTCTCCGCTGGGGCGAGAGCATGCAACGTAAGCTTGTGGAAACACTCGATGTTACAGGCGCTACTTTCTGTCTATACGCACCAATTTCGCAAGCGCCAGCGCCTTTCGTTATAGAGATCACGCGGTAGCTTTACAAAGAGCACTTACGCGGCGATCCGCTGCCGCCTCGATCTTAGCCTCATCCATGCATTTAGCAGAGTGTCGCGGTCAGCGGTGTCCAGGCCTAAGGAGTTTAGCACGCGCGCGTCCTGTTTTCGTAAGATTGCGCCTGGATGTTCGTGGGCACGGAACATCGCGTCTAGTCGGTCGCATTCCGGTGGCGCATTGGGCAGATATGGGAGCAAGACACGATTGATTTCAGAGGGAACGAGTTCCAACACTCCCCCTCCATAGTGCCGCCCTTCGAGTTCAGCTGATAACGCGGTGAGGCTGTTCACAAAGGCGAATACGAGTTGCTCCGCAGACATTCCGTTCGCAGGGGCAATTCGGTAGGCCGTGTCCGTGGTAAACGCGCCGACCGAGTTCAGCACCAGACGGGGGAAATCATGGGAGCGCTTGAGCATACCTACGGGTGTCGCAAAAACAGAAGGTACGCTGTACCAGGGTGTTCTAATACGACACTTGTAGCGCGTGTGTAGATCCTGTGCCTCACCATTGTCTATGTACAACCGCGCTCCTCGCGGAAGCTCTGACTTGCCAGTGTCTCGAAACCAAAGGAAGTTCGTCGGATACCCGCGTCGGCGGTTCTCTTGGTGCGTCCGGTCATCGTAAAGCACGCCAGGGACGTGTTCGCTGCGCCCGAACATGGGATGAGCGAAGTCCCCAAGCGAGAACTGGTGGACGGTCGCATCGGGGACAAGGAAGAACTTGTTGGCTCCCGTCACTATACCAACGGCCACAGTGCCTACTTCACCGAAAGGTCGGACCCAACGACGAGCACGGAGCTCCTCCAAGAGTTGGCGCTCGTTCCGTGTAAGGAACGCGCTCAACCATTTGGGCCCTAGTTGGTCCGCCGAGACGAATGATGCCTCCGTGAATTGTTGCCTCGCAGGTTCATCCAAAAAAGACCGGCCGCGGACGTGGTTAATCGCAACGGAAGCGCGGTCCTGTTTACCCGTGGGCGCCTTTTCTGCCAAGAGCAGGACGACACCTTGAAGGGTATCGGCAAAGAGCAACTCCGCGGGATCTAGCACCAAGATGCGCGAACAAGTTTGTAACAAGTAAGACCGGAGCGACTGCGCATGGAGCACATGCAACAGTTCCGCAGGAACGACCATGGCTAGCCTGCCAGCAGGACGAAGCATTGCGAGAGACGCAATGATGAACGGAACCCAAGCGTTGGTGTGCCTAGTAAAGGGGAGCCGGAATTTCTGAAACAAGGTCTCCGCTCTGTCTTGAAGCGTTTTGTTGAGGTATTGATAGCGAATAAATGGAGGATTCCCAACTACCGCATCGAAGATCGGCGGGCTGTTCAGCCTAAGGAGCGTCCAGCCAAGAAAGTCTTCCTCCCACACGCGTGTATCGACGGAGGCAGGGAAAGCGTGAGCTTCCTCACGTGCCTTGGCCGCTTCGGTGGCCACAATTTCACACGCGGTGATCTTGCGCAATGAGCTTGGCGGACTAGCAGCCATCGCTCGTATGAACGCCCCGTCTCCACAACTCGGCTCCAAGACCGTCTTGGGAGCAATCTCCTCAACCCACCGCACAAGAAAACGCGCGATGTCCTGGGACGTGTAGTATCCGCCCCTTAGCTTCTCGGGGGATTCGTTCTCAAAGAAATTCATGTACGTGCCCAGCCTAAACCGTTCGATTGCTCAGGCAGACAACCACCCGTCGCCAATCGCACTGGACCGGGAATCGATGCACGGGGCGCATGGGACAGAGAATGCCATGCCAGCTGACGTTCGTCAACGAGACCGTGGAGAGGCAACACGCTCTACCCGTCCGTAATCAGCAACAACCCCCGGGTGCGGAGCATCTCGTTCAGCGCGGCCACGTCCTCCGCGATCAGCCTCTCCACGGCAGCGAGGTGCAGTTGCAGTTGCTCGTGCAGGATGCCCTTCACCTCCGTTTCCTGGTCGGTCGGCGGGAAGTCGGCGTTCGAGAGGGCGTTGGTCAGGTAGCCCAGCTTCGACAGGAGGCGCGCCTCGAAGCGGACCGCGTCCTGCCCCTGGCCGGTCTGGCGCAGGTCCACCAGCGTTCCCTGCACCTCCGCGAGGCTGTCCTCCAGCTCCGAGATGGCCTCGGAGAGGGTTTCGTCGTCGGCGAACCGGGCCATGGTCTCGAGCTGGACCCGGAGCGCCTCCACCCGGTGCACCGCCTCGCCCGCGGTCACCACGTCCTCGCGCACGTCCTCCAGGAAGGCGACTTGCTCCGCGATGTCGGCCTCGCTTCCCGCCGAGTGCGGGTCCTTGATGACGGTGAGCGGCTGCTCGTGGGTCTCTCCGTCCACGTTGAGGCGCACCGTGTACTGGCCCGGGGGCTGGAGGATGGAAATCCGGGACGCGCCGGGGGCCGGTCGTCCCTCCTCGCCCACCATGATGTGCTCGGCGTACATCGGGCTGGTGTAGAGCATGATGGGATCGTTGGGCTCATCCCGGAGATCCCAGTAGATGCGGTTCACGCCCGCGTTGTTGGTGCCCTCCAGGGTGCGCACCACCGCGCCCATTCCGTTCACGATCTCGACTGAGGGGGCATCGCCGGCGGGCTCGGCCAGCCAGTAGTTGAGGTAGGCGCCGTACTCGGGGTCCACCCCGACGGTTGGATCGTCGTACGGCACCGAGGGCGGCGTGATGGGCCTGAAGCGGTAGGCGTCGCGGGGCGCGAACAGGTGCGAACCGGACGCCATGACCTCCGGCGTCAGCTGCTGCAGCGGCGCGAGATCGTCCAGGATCCAGAAGCCGCGCCCGTAGGTGCCCACCACCAGGTCGTTGAAGTGCTCCTGGATGACGACGCCCGACACCGGCGCGGCGGGAAGGTTCTGCTGGAGCGGCTGCCAGTTGTCGCCGTCGTCGAAGGAGACGTAGATGGCGTTTTCGGTGCCGACGTAGAGCAGGCCCTGACGCTTCGTGTCCTCGATGATGATCTTCGTGTAGCTCAGCATGCTGGGCGGAATGCCGTCCGTGATCTTCTCGAACGACTCGCCGTAGTCGCGCGTCCGGTAGACATAGGGATCGCGCACGTTCATCTGGTGCCCGTCGATGGCCACGTAGGCGGTGCCCGCGTCGAAGCGGGACGCGGCGATGCTGCGCACGGCCAGCCACTCGGGCAGATCGGGCATGTTTTCGGTCACGTTGGTCCAGCTGGCGCCGTTGTCGCGGGTGACGTGCAGGAGGCCGTCGTTGGTGCCGGCCCAGATCAGGCCCTGCTCGATGGGCGACTCGCTGATGCCGAACACCACGCCCGCGTACTCGACGCCGATGTTGTCGCCGGTGAGGCCCCCGGAGAAGCCCATGCGGCTCCGGTCGTTGAGCGAGAGGTCCGGGCTGATCACCTCCCAGCTCTGGCCCCCGTTCTGCGTGCGGTGCACGTGCTGGCTGCCGACGTAGACGGTGGTGTTGTCGTGCGGGGAGATGTGGATCGGGGCATCCCAGACGAAGCGGTAGCGCACGCCCTCCGCCGCGCCCCGGCTCTGCTCCGGCCACACCTCGACGCCCCGCCACTGGCGCCGCTCCTCCTCGTAGCGCACCACGATGCCGCCGACCATGCCCGACCCGGAGGCCGAGGACCAGACGATGTTGGGGTCGACCGGATCGGGGGTCGCGAACCCGCTCTCGCCGCCGCCCACGTGGTGCCACATCCCGCGCGGGATCCAGGTGATGCGCCGCTGGCCCATGATGCGGCTGTTGCTGGGCCCGCGGTAGGTGGGCTCGTCCTGCTTGTTGCCGAGCACGTTGTAGGGGATCTCGTTGTCCACGGTCACGTGGTACATCTGCGCGTTGGTGAGCCGCTGGCGATACCAGGTCTTGCCCCGGTTGATGGAGATGGAGAGCCCCTGGTCGTGCGCGACGATCATGCGGTCGCCGTTGCCCGGGTCGATCCACATGTCGTGGTGGTCGCCGCCCGGGGCGTCCTCGCGCGGGATCACGTTGATGGCGCGGCCGCCGTCGGTCGAAACCGAGAAGGAGGCGGTCAGGAAGTACGCCTCGTCCTCGTCGTCGGGCGACACGACCACGCGCGAGTAGTAGTGGGGGCGCCCCATGGCGTTGCGGTTGCGGGTGATGCGCGTCCAGGTGCGGCCGCCGTCGGTCGAACCCCAGACCTGGCCGTCCTCGGTCTCGCGCCCGTCCCACGGGATCCCGTCGCCGGTCTCGAGCATGGCGTAGACGCGCTGCGGATTCGACGGCGCGATGGCCACCGCAACCTTCCCGACCGGAAGGTTCGGCAACCCGATGCCGTTGTCGGGACCGTTGAGCTTCTCCCAGGTGTCGCCGCCGTCGCGGGAGACGTGCAGGCCGCCGCCGGGTCCGCCGCTGGTGCGGCCGTAGGTGTGGATCTCGAGCTGCCAGGTTCCGGCGAACAGGTTGCGCGGGTTCACCGGGTCGAGGGCGATGTCGGAGCACCCCGTGTCCTCGTCCACGAAGAGCACGCGCTCCCAGCTCTCGCCCCCGTCCATGGTGCGATAGACGCCGCGCTCCTGCTGCGGCCCGTAGGCATGCCCCAGCGCGCACACGTAGACGATGTCGGGATCGGTCGGATGGATGGCGAGCCGGGGAATGCGCCCCGTCTGCTCGAGCCCCATGAGCGTCCAGGTCATCCCCCCGTCCGTGGACTTGTAGACGCCCTGCCCGATGGAGATATGGCTGCGGATCTTCCCCTCGCCGGTCCCGGCCCAGACGATGTTGGGATCGGTCAGGGACACCCCCAGCGAGCCGATCGACTGCACCGGCTGGTCGTCGAAGATGGCGTCCCAGTTCACCCCGCCGTCGGTGGTCTTGTAGATGCCTCCGGAGGCGGCGCCGACGTAGTAGGTGTAGGGGTCGCTCGGGAGCCCGGCAGCCGCGGAGAAGCGGTTGCCCTCGGGCCCGATGTAGCGCCACTCAAGGTCGGCGTAGGCTTCGGGGGAGGGGGCCTGCTGGGCGGTGGCGGGCGCGGAGGCGGCGGCGAGGGCCAGCGCCAGGAGGAGGCAGAGGGTGGACATGCGGGATGTCGTGGCGTTCATGGTTCGACTCACGGAATATGGAAGTAGAGGGAGGGGAATCTGGAATCGGATCCCGGTCCGGCTTTGACCGGGTTCGCTGTGTCGATGTTCAGGCGGGATCGGATCATCAAGCAACCTCGCCGGCGGGCGCCAGACGCGAAACCACGGCCGCGCGGGTCGCAGCGACGATCAGGTCGATTTCCGCAGAGGTGACCGCGAAGTGAGGCGTGTAGCGGACGGAGTTCTCGCCTCCGTGAATAACACCTACGCCGTTTCGGCGCATCTCGTCCTCGATGCTCCCGGGTCCGTGGCTCCTGATTCCGGGCTCGAAGGCGCAGCTGACCAGGAGGCCGGTGCCCTGCACCGCGGTCACTGGTCCGTCCAGCTCGGAGGCCATCCGCTCGAGCTTCGCCACGACCTCGGCGCCGCGCGCGCGGATGTTCTCGCGCAACTCATCGGTGAGCGAAGCGAGAACGGCCACGGCCACCTCCAGCGCACGCGGGTTGGTGGTCATGGTATTGCCGTATACGCCCCGCTCGTACATGCTCGCGGCCCGTCGTGTCATCGCCACGACCGAAAGCGGGTACTGGCCCGCGTTGAGCGCCTTGGAATACGTCTCCACATCGGGCGGGTCGGCGTCTTCGAAGCCGGGATAGTCGACGATCGAGAGGCATCCGTGCGCCCGCAGCCCGGCCTGGATGGAGTCGACCACCAGCAGGCTGCCGTGGGCCCGGGAGAGGGCGCGCGCCAAGTCGTAGAACTCGCGGGTCACGGACTTGCCGGGATTCCCCTCGCCCATCACCGGCTCCATGTAGAAGGCCTCGATGAACCAGCCTTCGTCCTCGGCGAGGGCGTAGAGATGGCGCAGCTGGCCGGTGTCGTTGGCGGGCACGGTGAGCGCGTTGTGATCGCGGAAGCTGGCGAGATTCTCCTGGTAGTAGCAGCGGGTCGAGTCCGATACCTGGGCGGGACGGCTGGTGCGCCCGTGGAATCCGCCCTCCAGCGCGAGGGTGCGGATGGCGGCGCCGTTCCGGGATCCTCCCGGGTCGGTAACCCGCTTCGCGTGGATGTCCGCGAGACGGGAGGCGAAGGTCATCGCCTCCGAACCGCTGTTCAGGCACACGAAGCGATCGAAGGGGCAGGCGCGGCTCGTGCGATGGCCGATCTCGGCCTCCAGCGCCTGCACCAGACGGGCCTGGCTCGGACTCGCGGTCATGACGTTGGCCATGACTCGCGGCTCGCTCATGGCGTCGAGGATCGCCTGCGGCGCATGCCCGAGCCCCAGCATGCCGTAGCCGCCCGAATCGTGAATGACCGCGCCCATCGATGTGACGATCCACGGACCGCGCGCGGCGAGCGCGAGGTAGGGGTTGACCAGGTCGGCGGGGTAGAAGTTGAGGTAGCCGCGCTGCGCCTTCGCCACCTGCTCGGCCTCGTCCAGGGCGGCGAGACGCGGCTGCTCACGTTGGAAGCGGCGATGACACTCTGCCGCCTCGACGACTGCCTGGCGAAGAAGCGCGTCCCGCGCCGCGAAGCGCCCGATCACGTCGTCCGGAAGACCGGGGGAGGAGCACGTCCCGCTCTGGTCCCGGATTTCACGCAGGATGGCGAGCGTGTCGCGGGACGTGGGCATTTCGGCGGGCTCCGGGGTGGTCGTTGTGCCTGCGGGCGGAAGGTCAAGCTAGAAAACCGAGCGGCGATTGAAAACTCCCGCGCTCCCGAAGGGCCGGGCCGCCACTACATCGGATTCAAGATCGCGATAACCGATGGGCAGCACGGGAAGGGCGCCGGCGCCGGACGTTGCGTCCGCGCATCACCCGGTCCTCACCAGGGTCAGCGCGAACACGTCGCTTTCCCGATTCCGTGCAGAGCAGGACGCCGTGCTCGGGATCTGATTCCCGCCCGTTTCCATCTCGCCCTGCAGCGTGCAATTCCGGGCCTCGCCGTATACGTGGACGGTGAACACCAGCCGGACTCGCGGATAGTCATAGCTTCCCGCGACTTCTCCCAAGGCCGGGATCCCTTCGTTGGAGTATCGGCCACGGACCGTGCCGCCCCTGTCGCCGGACAGGGTGAAACGCCAGCCTTGTCGCGGGTCTCGCGTCTCCCATGTCCCTGTGATCGAGGGCACATCGGCATCGGTTGGGCCGGTCTGGCATCCCGCAACACACAGCAGGGCGAGGAGAACGGCCCTCCATTGCAGAGCGTGCGGCAGGCTACGACTCGCAGGCATTCCTCTCATCCATGTCGTGCGGGTCCGGGAGATGGAGAACAGACCTGCTCCTCAGATCCGTTCACTGAACGTAGGTTAGGCGGAACAGCCGCCGGTGAAAACTCCTTCAGCTTCTCCGTGATCCGCCGTCCCTGAACGTGGCCCGGCGAGCCGGCTCGCGTACCTTGTTCGGGTGTACGAGCAGCAATGGCGACTCTCCGGCCCGGGCCGGACCCATCAACCTGGAGTTGGACTCATGACGCGTTCCGCCCTCGCACTCCCGATCGTACTCGTATTCGCCGCCGGCTGCGGGGGGTACGCGGAACCCGTCCCACCCGCCCCGGCGGGTGCCGAGGAGGCCGATGCGACACCTTCCGCGGAGGCGGCGACCCCCGCGCAGGAGGCCACTGCCGCCGACCTGGGTCCAAGCGAACTCGCCGCCCGGGTGGCGACCATCGAGATCGTGCCCGCGTCCATCGAGGTGCAGCGGGGTGACTCCCTCACCTTCCGCGGCATCCTCCGCGACGAGGCCGGCAGCCAGGTGGAGGGCGCCCTCTGGGGGGTGAGCACGGTCGGGCCCTTCGAGCTGCGCTCCATCAAGGACGAGATTCCCGACACCTACGTCCTGCGGGGCACGCAGTACGGGGAGGCGGTGATCGGCGTGTTCCTCGGCCTGGCCGGGCCGACGGAGGACCAGCCCAACTGGACGCCGGCCGCCGAGATCCCGGTGAAGGTGAACGACTACCCGGTGGCGCGTATCGACATCGACCCGCCCGCGTATGCCAGCTACGCGGGGACGTCCTTCGCGCTGACGGGGCGGGCGATCACCACGGCGGGGGAGGAGCATGCCGAGGAGGTGGTGGGCTGGTCGGCGGCGGATGAGGCGGTGGCCACCGTTACGGCCGACGGCCGGCTGAACCTGCTCCGGCCGGGCGCGGCGCGCGTCGTCGGGGAGGCGGGCGGGGTGCGGGGTGAACTCACCCTCGAGGTGGTCGCCAACCCGGTCGAACAGGTGACCGTGGCGTCACCGGAATCGCGCGTACGCACGGGCGATGTGGTGCGCCTCGCGGTCGCCGCCACGGATGCCTCCGGCGGCGGCGTGGACGACATCGCGCTGGCATACCGGATCGAGGCTGAGGACGGGGCCCTCACCACGACTGCCACCGCCTACATGGACGGCGCCTTCGTGGCCGAGGAGCCCGGCCGCTACAGCGTCACCGTCGATGCCGGCACCACCGCCGAGGCTGTCGACATCGAGGTCTTCCCCCGCGAGGCCGCCCGCGAAGTCACGCTGGTGGGACAGGGCCCGCTCGGCACCACGAGCTCGGACCTGTGGGTCTTCGAGGGGCTCGATGGGCGCGACTACGCCTACACGGGCACCATGTCCGCGGCCACCATGTACGCCTGGGACGTCACCGACCCCGCCACGCCCGTCATCGTCGACTCCCTCCAGGTGGACGGGCGCCGCGTCAACGACGTCAAGATCAACGACGACCGCACCATCGCCATCGTCACCAGCGAGAACGCCTCAAATCGCCGCAACGGCATTACCCTCATCGACATCACCGACCCCGCCGACCCGGAGACCATCACCCACTACACCGAGGGGCTCACCGGCGGCATCCACAACGTCTGGTTCGTGGGCGACCTCGTCTACGCCATCAACGACGGCACCCTCGACGTCCACATCATCGACATCTCCGATCCCGCCAACCCGTTCGAGGCCGGGCGCTGGGGCCTGGACAAGCCGAGCAAGTACCTGCACGACGTGAGCGTGGTGGACGGTATCGCCTATCTCTCCTACTGGAACGACGGGCTGGTCATGCTCGATGTGGGCGACGGGCGCTGGGGCGGCACCCCGACCGAGCCGCAGCCGATCTCCTCCTACAGCTACCTCTACGACATCAACGGCGCGCTCTTCGGCAACACGCACCACGCCATCCGCTACGGCGACTACGTGTTCCTCGGGGACGAGATCTTCGGATGCCCGGAATGCGACGGTCCCCGCGGCTACGTGCACGTCGTGGACGTGAGCGACATCGAGAATCCGCGTGAAGTCGCCGAGTTCAGGTTGCCCGACGCCGGCAGCCACAACCTCTGGGTAGAGGATGATCTGCTCTACATCGCCTACTACCAGGGCGGTCTGCGCATCGTCGACGTGTCCGGCGAGCTGCGCGGGGACCTGCTCGCGCAGGGGCGTGAAGTGGCGTCCTTCATGACCACCCCGGAGGGCGAGAACACGACCATGGCGTGGGGCCCGCAGCCCTACAAGGGCAACATCTTCGTCTCCGACATGCGCACGGGCCTCTGGGTGATGAACCTGGCGCCGGCGAGAGTGATCCCGTAAACAGCCAGTGCCGAGACTCTCCCGTGACCGACGCCCTTTGGCGCGCGGAGAAGACGTCAGTTTGCCGTGACCGGCCAGGCGTCGGATTCTGGCCCGAGAGGCACCCCCCGAACCACAGGAAGAACCCCATGCGCTACCTCGCCGCCCTTCTCCTCTGCCTTTTCGTCTGGACGTGCGCCGAAGCCCCCGAGGCCGCCCAGGAGCCGGGCGTTTCAGCTGAAACGCCCTTGCCCCCGGGTTCCATCTACGAGGGGCCCGCCTTCGAATTCGAGGAAATCGTGCCCGGCGTCTTCCACGCACGCGGAACCGGGGCGCTGAACGTCGGATCCCACGGAGCGTTGGTGGTCAACGACGACCACGTGCTCCTGGTCGAGTCGCACATCTCTCCGGCGGCGGCGCGTGCAGCGCACGACGAAGTCATGGAGCTGACCGGCAAGCCCCTGCGCTACGTGGTCAACACGCACTTCCACTTCGACCATGCCCACGGCAACAGCGCCTACCCGGACGAGGTCCAGGTCATCGGGCACGAGTTCACGCGCGAGATGATCGAGAACGGCGGGTCCATGGGCCGTTCCTGGGAGAACTTCGTGGGCGGGATCCCGGACCAGATCGCCGAGCTTGCGGACCTGGTCATGCGCACCGACATCGAGGAGGAGCGCATCGAACTCGAGGACCGGCTCGCGTTCCTGGAGAACTATTACGCGAGCCAGGAGGGGTTGGAGCCGGAGAGCCCCAACACCACGCTCTCGGAGCGGATGACGCTCTTCGCCGGCGGCCGCGAGATGCGCATCCTCTTCTTCGGGCGCGGACACACGGGGGGTGATGTCGTCGTGCATCTGCCGGCCGAGCGGGTCCTCATCACGGGCGACCTCCTCCTCCCGCGGCTGCCCTTCATGGGCGACGGCTATCCGGGCGAGTGGGCCGAGACGCTCGAGCACCTGAAGGGGCTTGAGTTCGACTGGATCCTTCCCGGCCACGGGGATCCTTTCCAGGACCGCGAGCGCATCGACCATCTGCAGGCCTACCTGCGCGACTTCGAGGAGCGGGCCACGGCGCTGCACGCGCAGGGGCTCTCCTACCAGGAGGCCGCGGTACAGATCGACATGACCGACCACGCCGACAACTACCCGCAGATCATCGGGCCGGGGGTCGTGGAGATCGCCATGCAGCGCATGTTCGAGTTGCTGGACGGGACGGCGGGGTAGGCATCCGAAGGGGCAGCAGCCATCCGGAGGGACGAACGAGCCCCGTGCGAGTCGGCGCGCCACCAGCTCGACGCCGTGTCCCGGACGATCGGTGATCAGGCGTCCCCGGCCTCTTCCTGCCGTCGCGGCGACGCTGTCCGCCGCACTGTGGGCATATGCGTGCGGGGACGGGGCCACGGAACCCCCGCCCCGCGATCCGCCGCGGCCGACGGTGATCTCGGTCCTCCCCCAACACGCCCGGCTGGCAGTCCAGGGCGCGACCGTCCAGCTCAGCGCGCGGGTCCGCGACCAGTGGGCCCAGGTGATGGCCGACGTCGCAGTTGCCTGGTCGAGCAGCGACGAGTTGGTGGCGTCGGTGGATGGGTCGGGGCTGGTGACGGCGGTCGCCAACGGCACGGCCACGATCACGGCCGCGGCCGGGTCCGCGTCGGGCCGTGCAACGGTGGTGGTACTGGACAGCCCGGACCGGCTGGTGCTCGAGGCGCTCTACAACGCGACGGACGGCCCGAACTGGAGCGACGCCAGCAACTGGCTGACCGACGCGCCCCTGGCGGAGTGGTACGGCGTGGCGACCAACCCGGCCGGACGGGTCGTGGATGTCGATCTGAGCGGCCGGTGGGACGGCGAAGCCCAGGTGCCGATACCCCACGGCCTTTCGGGTTCGATTCCCCGCGAACTGGGAAACCTCCCCTATCTGGCTTCCCTGGATCTCGGACTCAACCATCTCTCCGGCCCGATCCCGACGGAGCTCGGCAACCTCGCCCAACTGGGGTACCTGGGCCTTACGAGAAACAACCTGACCGGGGCCATCCCGCTCGAACTCGGCCGGCTCACCCGCCTCACCGTTCTGGCACTCGGCGGAAACGCACTTGCCGGAGAAATCCCCGAAGAGCTCGGCAATCTCGCCAGCCTGACGGGACTGTATCTCTGGGGGAACAGACTGACGGGCCCCATACCGACGGAACTCGGCAACCTCGTCAACCTCACGCACCTCTACCTCAGCGACAACAGACTCACGGGCCCGATCCCGACGGAACTCGGCAACCTCGCCAACATGGGCAGCCGCGCCAACCTGAGAGAGCTGTCTCTTTGGGGCAACCGCCTGACGGGCCCCATTCCGCCCGGATTCGGCGACTTCGCCAGCCTGACGCACCTGTATCTCAGCGACAACGATCTCAGCGGCCGGATCCCCGCCGAACTCGGCAACCTCGCCAACCTCACGACGCTGTCTCTCTGGGGAAACAATCTGACGGGCGAGATCCCGTCGGCGTTCGTCAACCTCACCAGCCTCACCGCACTGAATCTCTGGAGCAACGATCTCACGGGCATGATTCCAGCCGTGCTCGGCGATCTCGCCAGCCTCGAGCAGCTTCGGCTGAGGAACAACGATCTGACGGGTCAGATCCCGGCTCAGCTCGCCAGCCTCGACAGCCTCCGGATCCTGTCGTTGGGCGAAAACCGGCTCACGGGTTCCATCCCGCCGGAACTGGGCAACCTTCCAGTCCTCGAATGGCTCAACCTGGCGACGAACGAGCTCTCCGGCACGATCCCCGCCGAACTCGGCAACCTCTCGACCGTGGGAGCCTTGTTTCTGGACTACAATGACCTCGAGGGCGCGCTACCCCCCGAATTCGGGAGCATGTCGAGCCTTCGGGAACTGGGGTTGTCGTTCAACGGCGGTCTGTCGGGGGCCCTTCCGGTCGAACTGACCGAATTGCGGCTCGATGCGCTGGTAGCCGAAGAAACCGGCCTGTGCGCTCCCGCGGATCCTGTCTTCCGGAACTGGCTTGCGGGCGTCTACAGGCGCCGCATCGCACCCTGCGTCGAAGCAGCTCCGGCTGCGGCCTATCTGGTTCAGGCGGTCCAGTCGCGAACATTCCCGGTTCCGCTGGTCGCGGGCAGGGAGGCGCTGCTGCGGGTGTTCGTCACGGCCCGGCGGGCCGGCAGCGCGGGCATTCCGCCGGTTCGGATCCGCTTCTACGGCGCCGACCGGGAGACGCATGTGGCGGAGATCCCGGGCACCTCCACGCCGATTCCGACCGAAGTGGACGAGAGCAGCCTGTCGAACTCGGCGAACGCCGAAATCCCGGGCCGTGTGGTGCAGCCGGGGCTCGAGATGGTGATCGAGGTGGATCCGGAGGGTACGCTGGACCCGCAGTTGGGCGTGGCGAAGCGAATCCCCGAGACGGGACGTCTGGAGGTGGATGTCCGCGAGATGCCGCCCTTCGACCTGACGCTGATTCCGTTCGTGTGGAGCGCGACCCACGACTCGTCGATGGTGCACGTGACCCGGGCGATGGCCGAGGACCCCGAGAGCCACGAGATGTTCGGCGACATGCATCTTCTTCCGATCGGCGAGATGCGGGTGAAGGCGCACGAACCCGTGCTGAGCTCAAGCAACAGCGCGTTCGTGCTGCTTCGACAGGCCGCGGCGATTCGGGCGATGGAGGGCGGCACGGGGCACTACATGGGCATGATGGGGAGGCCGATCACCGGTGCGGGCGGAGTGGCCTATCGGCCCGGCAGGTCGAATTTCTCGTTCCCCAGGCCGGACATCATCGCCCACGAACTCGGCCACAACCTCGATCTGCGCCATGCGCCCTGCGGCGGCGCCGGCGGCCCCGATCCGTCGTTCCCGTACCCCGACGGGTCCATCGGGGCGTGGGGCTACGACTTCCGCGACGGCGGCCGGCTGGTGCGCCCCTCGACCGCTGAACTCATGTCCTATTGCGGGCCCCCCGACTGGACCAGCGACTACCACTTCACCAACGCGCTGCGCTTCCGCCTGAGCGAAGCCGACAGCGTGGCGCTGCGCGCGCCGCCACTGGCCTCCACGGCGGCCGGATCCCTCCTCCTGTGGGGCGGAATCGGCTCGGACGCCGTGCCCTATCTGGAACCCGCCTTCGTGGTTGACGCACCGGCATCGCTGCCACGGTCCGGCGGCGATTACCGGCTCGTGGGGCGTTCCGGCGATGGAAGCGAGCTCTTCTCCCTGGCCTTCGCCATGCCCGAGGTGGCCGACGGGGACGGCAGCTCCAGCTTCGCCTTCGTGCTGCCGGTGCAGCCGGGATGGGAGGGCAGTCTCGCGACGATCACGCTCGACGGACCGGGCGGTTCCGTCACCCTGGACAGCGAGACCGATCTCCCGATGGCAATCCTGCGCAATCCCCGCAACGGACAGGTACGGGGTATCCTGCGCGACCCGCCGCCCGACAACCAGGTGGCCGCGGCCGCGGCGCCGGGCGGCGCCGGATCGAGCGTCGAGGTGCTCTTCAGCCGGGGGGTGCCGGGTGCTCAGGCCTGGCGGCGGTAGATTGCCGATATGGTGTAGTGACGACATGCGGGCCGATCCCGCACTGAGAACGTGGGAGGGGCCGATGGACGAGCTGCGCGAACTGCGGCGGGAGAACCGGTCGCTGAGGGCCCGTTTCGCGCGACTGAGCGACACGGTGCTGCGCATCAACTCGAGCCTGGACCTTGACACGGTTCTTCAGGAGGTGGCCGACAGCGCACGCGCGCTGATCGGGGCGGGCAAGTGCGTGATCACGACGGTCGACGAAGAGGGCGGGCCCGTGGATTTCCTGACCTCGGGCCTGCCGGCCGAGGAGTTGGAGGCGCTGGAAGCGTGGCCCGACGGGCTGCGGCTGTTCGAGCACCTGCGCGACATCGGGCAACCCTTCCAGCTGGCGAATCTTCCCGACTACATCGAGTCGCTCGGCTTTTCTCCGGCCCCGCGCACCACGCTCACGCTGCTGGGCGCTCCGATGCGCCACCGGGGCGAGCATCTCGGTCACTTCTTTGTGGGCGACAAGGAGAACGGCGAGGCGTTCTCGGACGAGGACGAGGAGATCCTGGTGCTCTTCGCCTCGCAGGCGGCCGCCGCGATCGCGAACGCGCACACGCACCGCGAGGTCGAGCGGGCGCGCGCGGACCTGGAGGCGCTGGTCGAGACCTCGCCGGTGGGCGTCGTGGTGTTCGAAGCCGGAAGCTCGGAGCCGTCGTCGGTGAACCGGGAGGCGCTGCGCATCGTCGAGCCCATCCGCACGCCGGGCTCCCCGCCGGAGCAGCTTCTGGACGTGCTCACGTGGCGCCGCTGGCGCGGGCAAGCGGAGTCGCTCGCGGATGATTCGCTGGCCAGCCTGCTCGAGGACGCAGCTCCGGAGCGGGCCGAGGAGATCGAGTTGTCGGTGCCGGACGGGCGGAGCGTGCGGGCGCTGATGAACCTGACGCCGATCCATTCCGGGGAGGGGGAGCTGATCTCGGTCGTCGTGACGTTGCAGGACCTGGCGCCGTTCGAGGAGCTCGAGCGGCAGCGGGCGGAGTTCCTGAGGATGGTGAGCCACGAACTCCGCGCTCCGCTCGCGTCGATCAAGGGATCGGCGGGGACCGTGCTCGGGGCCTCGTCGACCGCGCCCCGGGCGGAGATGCTCGAGTTCTTCCGCCTCATCGACACGCAGGCCAACCACATGCGCGGCCTGATCGCGAACCTGCTGGACGCGGGCAGCATCGAGGCGGGCACGCTCACCGTGGTGCCCGAGCCGACCAGCGTGGCCGCGCTCGTCGACCGCGCCCGGACCACGTTCCTGAGCGGCGGGAGCGGCCACCCCGTGCTCGTCGAGCTACCGCCCGGCCTGCCGCACGCGATGGCCGACCGCGAGCGCGTCGTGCAGGTGCTGAACAATCTCTTCTCCAACGCCGTGCAGCACGGGTCAGGCTCGTCGCCGATCCGGGTCGAGGCGGCGCGCGACGGCGCCCACGTCGCGATCTCGGTCTCCGACGAGGGGCGCGGCATCGCGCCCGGCGAGCTCCCACGCCTGTTCCGCAAGCGCACCGGCCTCCAGGGAGGCACGGGGCTCGGGCTCGCGATCTCGAAGGGGCTTGTCGAGGCGCACGGCGGACGCATCAGCGCCGAGAGCGCCGGGGCGGGCCTCGGCGCGCGCTTCACGTTCACCCTCCCGGCGGCCGGAGACGAAGCCACGGTGGCGCCGCGCGCGGGCGGCCCGGAGCGGTCAGCGCCACGAGGGCGCGAGCGCAGGCGCGTGCTCGTGCTGGACGACGACCCGCTGATGCTGCGCTTCATGCGCGACGCACTCGCCCGCGCAGGCTGGACCGCGGTGCTGACGGGCGAACCGCGGGAGCTGGTGCGCCTGATCGAGGCCGAAAGGCCCGATCTCGTCCTGCTCGACCTGATGCTGCCCGATACCGACGGCATCGACCTCATGAAGCGGATCCCCGCACTCGCCGAACTGCCGGTGATCTTCATCCTGAGCTACGGCAACGACGAGGCCATCGCCAGGGCACTCGAACTCGGGGCGGCCGACTACGTCGTCAAGCCATTCTCGCCGACCGAACTCGTGGCCCGGATCCGCGCGGCGCTCAGGCGGCGCGACCGCCCCGAGGCCTTTGCGCTCGGCGAACTCGGCGTCCGCTACGACCAGCGCCGCGTGACTGTCGCAGGCCGCGAGGTCGAACTGACCGCCACCGAGTACGAGCTGCTTCGTGTGCTTTCACAGAACGCCGGACGCGTGCTCACCCACGACCGGCTGCTGCGCGCCGTGTGGCACAAGCGCGGCGACCAAAACCCCGGCCCGGTGCGCACCTACGTCAAGAAGCTTCGCCACAAGCTCGGCGACGACGCGGCCAGCCCCGCCTACATCGTCACCCAGCGCGGCGTCGGCTACCGCATGCCCGAGCCGGGAAGCGGCGACAGGCTGTGACGCGGAGGGCCTGACCTCAGACGATCCGTCCCCGCTCCCTGAACTCCTCCGCCTTCTGCTCCATGCCCGTCTGCACGAGCTCCTCGGCCGTGTCGTAGCCCTGCTCCTCCGCGTAGGCGCGGATGTCCTGGGTGATGCGCATCGAGCAGAACTTCGGACCGCACATCGAGCAGAAGTGGGCCACCTTGGCGCCCTCGGCGGGCAGGGTCTCGTCGTGGAAGGCGCGCGCCGTAACCGGGTCCAGCGAAAGGTTGAACTGGTCCTCCCAGCGGAACTCGAAGCGCGCCTTCGACAGGGCGTCATCCCATTCCTGCGCCCGCGGATGCCCCTTCGCCAGATCCGCGGCGTGGGCGGCGATCCTGTAGCTGATCACGCCCGCCTTCACGTCGTCGCGGTTGGGGAGGCCGAGGTGCTCCTTGGGGGTCACGTAGCAGAGCATCGCGGTGCCGTACCACCCGATCTGGGCCGCCCCGATGGCGCTGGTGATGTGATCGTAGCCGGGGGCGATGTCCGTCGTCAGCGGCCCGAGGGTGTAGAAGGGCGCCTCGTCGCACCACTCCAGCTGCTTGTCCATGTTCTCCTGGATCATGTGCATGGGCACGTGTCCCGGTCCCTCGCACATGACCTGCACCCCGTGCTCCCAGGCGATGCGGGTGAGCTCGCCCTGGGTGCGCAGCTCCGCGAACTGGGCTTCGTCGTTCGCGTCGGCGATGGACCCCGGGCGCAGCCCGTCCCCCAGGGAGAACGAAATGTCGTACGCCGCCATGATCTCGCAGATCTCGTGGAAGCGGGTGTAGAGGAAGCTCTCCTGGTGATGGGACAGGCACCAGTGCGCGATGATGGAGCCCCCGCGAGAGACGATCCCGGTCACGCGGTTCGCGGTCAGCGGCACGTAGCGCAGCAGCACCCCGGCGTGCACGGTGAAGTAGTCGACGCCCTGCTCCGCCTGCTCGATGAGCGTGTCCCGGTACGCCTCCCAGGTGAGGTCTTCCGCGGCCCCGCCGACCTTCTCGAGCGCCTGGTAGATGGGCACCGTGCCGATGGGCACCGGCGAGTTGCGCAGGATCCACTGGCGGGTCTCGTGGATGTTCTTCCCCGTGGACAGGTCCATCACCGTGTCCGCGCCCCAGAGCGTCGCCCACCTGAGCTTCGCCACCTCCTCCTCGATCGAGGACGAGACCGCGGAGTTGCCGATGTTGGCGTTGATCTTCACCGCGAAGTTGCGGCCGATGATCATGGGCTCGGATTCGGGATGATTGATGTTCGCGGGGATGATGGCGCGCCCGCGGGCCACCTCGTCGCGCACGAACTCGGGGCTCATGTCCTCGCGCAGGGCGATGAACTCCATCTCGCGCGTGATCTCGCCCCGGCGCGCGTACTGCAGCTGAGTGACGGGCCCGCCCGTGGAGCGAAGGGGCTGGTTGTGAAGCGCGGCCGGCATCTCGGCGCCGTTCGCGTTCTCAGGCACGAGCGGCGCCTGGGGAAGCACCTGCCCGACGCCGCCGCGCTCGGCGATCCACTCCGCGCGCAGCCTGGGGATGCCCTGGCGCACGTCGGTGTCCTGTGGTCCCGAGGTGTCGTACACCCTGAGCGGGGGCTCGCCGCCCGAAAGGGAGATCTCGCGCATCGGCACGCGCATGCCGCCGGGACCTTCCACGAACACCTTGCGGGAGTTGGGGAAGGCGTCGCCGTAGTCGCCGGCGGAGGAGCTGGTGGGGAGACTGCGGTCGACGCGGCGCGCGCGGCGGGCGGAGGTGCGGCCGTTTCCAGCCCTGCCGGCGCCCTGCCCGATGGCACCTGCGCGCTCTCCCCGGCCGTTCGCAGCCTGCCCGTTTCCGCTGTTGGATCCGCCCGCGTTGCGTGCCATTGGCCACCCTCCTGTGCTCGTGGGGACCAGAGATATCCGGCTCGGGAGTATCGGGAACCCCGGATGTAGCGGTAAGATAGCGAGGATACCCCCAAAGGGCACAGGAAATCCTTCCCCGGGCGCGGCGGCCGACTCCACCAGGCGCGCCGGAGGTCCGGACAGACGCGCGACAGGATGACGAGACGATGCAATCGATGACCGGACGACCGCTCGCACGACGTTTCGCAGCACTGGCCTTCGCTGCCCTAGCGGCCGCCGCCGCGCTGCCGGGAATCGTCCTCCCCGGGGCAGCCGCCGCCCAGGCACCAGCGGCCCAGGCCCCGATCAACACCTACAACGCCATCCACCACCCGGTGGTGGGGCGCAACGGCATGGTGGCCAGCCAGAACTTCCTGGCCACCGGGATCGGGGTGGACATCCTGCGCCGGGGCGGCAACGCCATCGACGCCGGAGTGGCGGTGGGCCTGGCGCTCGCGGTGACCCTGCCGCGCGCGGGCAACGTGGGCGGCGGCGGCTTCATCCTGCTGCACCTGGCCGATGAGAACCGCACCGTGGCGGTCGACTTCCGCGAGACCGCCCCCGCGGCCGCGCACGCCGACATGTTCTTCGGGGAGGACGGCGAGGTCGACAACGACGAGTACCGCTTCAGCCACAAGTCGTCGGCGATTCCCGCGTCGGTGGCCGGATTCGACCATCTGCTGCGCAATTACGGCACCATGAGCTGGCGCGAGGTGGCCCAGCCCGCCATCGACCTCGCGCGCGAGGGCATGGTGGTGTGGGAGGACCTGGCCGTGAACCTCGCCCGCTCGAAGCCGCGGCTCAGCGCGAACCCGGCGTCGCGGGCCAAGTTCTACAAGCCCGACGGCTCCAACTACGAGGTCGGCGACGTCTACAGGCAGCCGGATCTGGCCTGGACGCTGGAGCAGATCGCCGAGGGCGGCGCCGACGCCTTCTACAGGGGCGAGATCGCGCGCCGCATCGCCGACGACATGGCCCGGCACAACGGCCTGATCACCATGGACGACCTGGCCAGCTACCGCGTGGTCGAGCGCGAGCCGGTGCGCGGCACCTTCCGGGGCTACGACATCGCGGCCATGTCCGCGCCCAGCTCCGGCGGGATGCACATCGTCCAGATGCTGAACATCTTCGAGAACTTCCCCCTGAAGGAGATGGGCTACGGCAGCGCGGACGCCATGCACGTCATGGCCGAGTCGATGAAGCTCGCGTACGCCGACCGCAGCAAGTATCTGGGCGACCCGGACCATCTCGACCTTCCGGTCGCCGCACTCACGAGCAAGGACTACGCGGCCGAGCTGGCGCGGGGCATCTCCCTAAGCAGCGCCCGTCCGTCATCGGACATCGGGCCGGGCCACCTGGCCCCCTACGAGAGCCCGGAGACCACGCACTACTCCATCCTGGACAGCGAGGGCAACGCGCTGGTCAACACCTACACGCTGATGTTCTCCTACGGCTCGGGCGTGGTGATCGAGGGCACGGGCATCCTCATGAACAACAACCTCGGCAACTTCACCCTGCGCCCGGACATCCCCGACGCCTTCGGGCTGATGGGGAGCGCGGACAACCAGATCGCGGCTGGCCGCCGACCGGTGAGCTCCATGACCCCGATCATCGTGCTGCGCGACGGCCGGCCCTTCCTGCTCACCGGCAGCCCGGGCGGGAGCCGCATCATCACCACCAACCTTCAGCTGCTGGTCAACGTGCTCGAGCACGGCATGAACATCGCCGACGCCACCGCGCGGCCCCGCATGCACCACCAGTGGTATCCGGACCGGCTGGAGGTCGAGAGCGGCTTCAGCCCCGACGTGATCCGCGCGCTAAGGGCCCGCGGCCACGACGTGCAGTTCAGCGCCGGGATGGGGAGCCTTCAGACCGTGATGTTTTCCGACGGACTCTTCTACGGCTACGGCGACCCGCGCCGGCCGGGGGCGATGGCGCTGGGGTACTGAACGGGTCCCTGGTCCGTCGTGATGACGCGCCCCAATCTCTCCTGGAGCATCCGGTTGAACTCGGCCAGTTCCCCGGCCAGAACGGCCTGCAGCCGCACCTCCACCTCGTCGATCCGGTCGCTCAGGATCTGCGCGACCTCCGCGTGCTGGTCGGTGGGCGGGAAGTCGGCCGTCTCAACCGCGCCCTGCAGGTAGGACAGCCGACCGGCGATCATCGACGGCCACCGCGCCCCGTCCGGCCCGGTGTTCCTGAGCTGGACCAGCTCGCTCTCCACCTCGACGAGCGACTCGTCGAGCGCCTCGCCCGCGTCGAGCACCTCCCGGGCGTCGCCCGCCTCCTCGAGCACGGGGCGCAGGTCAAGGATCTGGCGCCGCAGGAGTTCGATCCGGTTCACGATGTCGGCCGCGCGGTTCCGGTCCGCGACGATCTCGTCGAGCAGCGCCTTCTGTGCGAGGATGTCGGCCATCGAGCCCTCGGAATTCGGATCCCGTAGCACCGTCAACGGCCGCCGTCCGACTACTTCTTCGTCGACGACCAGCACGACCGTGTAGGTGCCGGGTGGCTCCCGCGGCCCGGTACCCCCGGGCCCACCGCTCGCGCGGGCGACCTCCGGCAGGGGGAACCACTCCGCATGGAGCGGCTTCGTCCTGAAGAGCATCGGTCTCGGACCCGGTCCCCGGTAGTCCCACCACACGCGGTTGAACCCTTCGTGCGCCGTACCCTCCAGGCTGGCCACTGGCTCGCCGGCTGCAGTCTCGATGCGCAGCTGCACGTCCGGCTCCCCACCGCGCCCGAGCCAGTAGTTGATCGACGCCCCGTTGGGCGGGTTCTCCCCTGCCGAGGGATCGGCGAACATGATCATGGGCTCGGCGGTCGGGTTGAAGCGGTAGGCGTCGCGGAGCTCGAACAGATGCGCGGCGGAGGCCGCGATCTCCGGCGTCAGCTGCTGGATGGGGCTCAGATCGTCGAGGATCCAGTAGCCGCGCCCGTAGGTCCCGGCCACGAGGTCGTTGAAGTGTTCCTGCACGACGAGCCCGTAGTAGGGCGTCGGGGGCAGGTTCGGCATGAACCTCTGCCAGCTCTCCCCATCGTCATAGCTGAGGTAGAGACTCGACTCGGTACCCAGATACAGGAGTCCGGGCCGCACGGGGTCCTCGAGCAGATAGCGCGTGTAGTCGACGGGATGGTTGTCCACCCCGCCGGTGATCCGGGTCCACGTGGCGCCGAAGTCATCCGTCCTGTAGGCGCGCGCCTCGAAGTCGCCGACCTGGTGGTGCTCGATCGTGATGTAGGCCCTGGCCACGTCGTAGCGGGAGGCGTCGATGCTCCGCACCACCCCGTCCGGCGGAAGATCGGGGATGTTCGCGGTGACGTTCGTCCACGTCTGGCCGTCGTCGCGGCTCAGGTGGAGGAGTCCGTCGTTCGTGCCCGCCCAGAACACCCCCTGCTCGAGGGGCGACTCGTCGAAGGCGTAGATCACGCAGCAATACTCCACGCCGATGTTGTCGGGCGTGAGGCCGCCGGAGATCGTCATCCGCGACCGGTCGTTCGTGGAGAGATCCGGGCTGATCACCTCCCAGCTCTGCCCCCGGTTGCGCGTGCGGTGCACATGCTGGCTCGTGACGTAGATCGTCTCGTTGTCGTGCGGCGAGATGAGGAGCGGAAAGGTCCACTGGAAGCGGTAGCGCAGCGCCTCCGCGGGGTGTCCGCCGGTGGACTCGGGCCAGACCTCCACCTGGCGGAACTGGCCGCGCGACAGTTCGTGCCGGGTGACGATCCCGCCCCGCGCGCCGGACCCGGAGGCGGTGGACCAGATCACGTCGGGGTCGGTCGGGTCGGGGGTGGCAAAGCCGCTCTCGCCGCCGCCCACGCTGATCCAGTCGCCACGCGGGATGATCCCCGTCGTCCAGAACCCCTGGTAGCGCGTGTTCGAAGGCCCGTGCACGGAGGGTCCGTCCTGCAGGTTCCCCATCACGTTGTAGGGGATCGCGTTGTCCACCGTCACGTGGTAGGACTGCGCGACCGGCAGCTGGACCCGAAACCAGGACGCCATCCCGTTCTCGGTGATGTGCACGCCCATGTCTCCGCCGATGATGGCCCGGTCCGGATCCTCGGGATCGATCCAGATGTCGTGGTGGTCGTAGCCGGGAGAGGAAGGCTGGCGACCGTACGGGCCGCGCAGGAAGTGATACAGCGTGTAGCTCTCGCCGCCGTCGCGGCTCACGGCGAAGCTGGAGGAGAGGAAGTAGACCTCGTCCGGATCGTCCGACGATACGCCGCAGCGCGTGTAGTACGCCTGACGCGTCGCGAGGTTGTGGCTGTGGTTCACCAGCCGCCACCTCCGGCCGCCGTCATCGCTGCGCCACAGTTCGCCCGTGTCCGTCTCGTAGCCCTCCATGGGCACGCCGTCGCTCGTTTCGATGAGGGCGTACACCCGGTCGGAGTCCGAGGCGGACATGCAGACGGCGATCTTGCCGAGCGTCCCGGTCGGGAGACCGTTCCCCTCGAGTTCGGTCCACGTGTCGCCGCCGTCCATCGTCAGGTGGAGTCCGCTCCCCGGTCCCCCGCTGTCGCGCTTCCAGGTCTTGAGATCGATGTCCCACATGGTGGCGAAGATCTTCCGCGGGTTGGCGGGATCCATGACCATGTCGTAGGCGCCGGTGCCCGGATCCACGAACAGGATCCTCTCCCAGGAGGCGCCGCCGTCGCTCGTACGGTACACGCCGCGCGCTTCGGACTCCGCGTAGGCGTGGCCAAGCGCCGCGACGTAGACGATGTCCGCGTCGGCCGGGTGGATGAGGATCCGCCCCACGCGACCGGTCCCCTCGAGACCCATGTGGGTCCAGCTCTCGCCGCCGTCCGTCGACTTCCAGACCCCGTTTCCGATCGAGACGTTCGAGCGGATCGAGGTCTCGCCGGTGCCTGCCCACACGATGGAGTGGTCGCTCGAAGCCACCGCAAGGCCGCCGATCGAGTGCACCGGCTGATCGTCGAACACGGGCCGCCAGTGCAGCCCGGCGTCGTCCGTCTTCCAGATGCCGCCGGTCGCGGCGCCGGCGAAGTAGGTCGATGGGTCGCCGGGGGCGCCGGCCACCGACGAGACGCGGAAGCCGACGGGTCCGATGTGGCGGGCCCGGAGACCCTCGTACTGCTCGGGCGTGAGCTGCTGCCCCGCCAGCGGCGCATCCGCCGCCGCGACGAGGACGAGGGTGGCGACGAAGAGGAACACGCGGGTCATGGCACTCACCTCGTGAAGTGGATCGCAACCGCCGGGCGGGCTGGTGGTACCGCTCGCGACTGCCGTACACTTGTCCCTGCGTCAAGTGCGAGTGCGATTCCCGTTCGACAGGTGCAATGGGGAGATCGAAACAGAGAACCCGCAGTGTCGGTCTGCCGATAGCCCTGGTCGTGCTTCAGGCCGCGGTCGCGCCGACCCTGCAAGGCCAGGCGATACGCGGCACGCTCGTCGAAGATGGGGACAACGCGGCCATTTCAGGGGCGATGATGACCCTGATGGACCGCAGCGGCCGGGGCGTCGAGCGAACGGTTACGCAGAGCGGCACGGGCCTGTTCGAGTTCGACGCGCCCACACCCGGCGAGTACCGGGTGCGAGCTGAGCGGATCGGGTACGCAACCACGTACTCGGCGTTCTTCAGCATCTCCGTCGGGGACACCCTGACGGTGCAGATAGCCGCGCCGGTCGATGCGATTTCGTTGGAGGGAGTCAGCGCGACAGTCGGTCCCAGGTGCCATCTGAACCCGGAAGAGGGGTTGGCCGTCGCCAAAGTCTGGAACGAGGCGCGCAAGGCGCTCGCAGCGGCGAGGTGGACGCAGGAGCGAGGGCTCTACCGGTACGAGATGCTGGGTATAAGGCGGCATCTCGACGAACGCGGACGAAAGGTGGAGTTCGAGGATCGAGTCCATGGACAGGCCCTCGTGTCCGTACCGTACATCGCCCGTGCGGCCGACTCCCTCGTGTACGGAGGGTTCGCGAGGTTCTCGGCCGAGGCGTCGGAGTTTTGGGCTCCCGACGCCGGAGTTCTGCTCTCCGATTCGTTTCTCGATACGCACTGCCTGCGGATCCGGTCCGGCGGAAGCCGGCTTGTCGGGGTGGAGTTCGAACCAGTGCCGAACCGGGATGTGGCGGATATCTCGGGAACGATGTGGCTCGATGCGGCGACGGCGGAGCTCCAAAGGGTGGATTTTCGCTACGTGAATCTCCCTGTGCCCCATTGGCTGATGGACGCGTCTCCCGGGGGTGCGGTGCGCTTTCGCGGCCTCCCGAACGGGACCTGGATCGTAACCTCGTGGCAAATCCGGATGTTCACCGCCGGCGAGACCGAGCACCCCCTTACGGGCCGGCCGGCGCCCACCCTGGAAGGCATCGCCACGACGCACGGCGAGGTTCTTCGGGTTCATGGCGATGAGGGCGTTGTTTTCGAAGGAGAGCGGGGGCGGCGCGTCGTGGGAACCGTCGTCGACTCGCTGGGAGTCGGACTGCCGAACGCGCGTGTCTACGTGCGGGGATCCGGCACTGAGACGAAGACGGATGCCGAAGGACGATTCGAGCTGGACCATCTGGGTGTCGGCACCTACGCACTGCACTTCACACATCCGTATCTGGAGCAGCTGTGGTACGAGTCCGAGTCCGTTGACGTGGAGGTGAAACCGGAGGTCACGAGCGTGGCGGAGATCCGGTTCGAAGCGCCCTCGATGAGCGATGTCCTTGCCGACGTTTGCGGTCGGGATGGCCCACCCGGCGTTCCCCTGATCGCGGCCTCCGGCAAGGCAGTCTGGCGTCTCGCCGACCTGTTTCCCGGTCGCGTCACGATCCTGACCATCGACCGCACGGCGCCGCACAGGGCGTTGGATCTACGGCTCGAGGCCGGGGGGCGCGACAGCCCGCGCTACGACTAGAGAGTTCGAGGCACGACTGCGTGGCGAGATGGACACCGTGGCGATCCGGTAGCGCGCCATCTCGGCCTCGCTCATCCAGTGTATGTCTTCCGGCGGGGCCGCTTCGAGGGTGAACCAGTAGAACGCCTCGGGGATGCCCATGTCCCGGTAGTAGTCGAGATAGAGCCGGTGCACGGGGTCGTCGCGCGGGATCTCGTTGCCGTCGCCGAAGGGCGAGCTCCAGCTGTGGACCCCGACCCGCGCGCCGGGCTCGACGATGCGCCGCGAGCCGCTCAGGAACAGGTCGGTGCCGCCGGAGGCCACCAGACCCCGCGCCGGAAGGTAGGTGGTCATGCCGGCGTCACGGAGCCTGCGCCCGAGCGCGACGTTGGTCTCGTCGTCCGCCGAGCCGGGCACCATGGTGAGCACGGCCGTCCGCACGCCCGGCGCGCCGTTCAGCAACGCGACCGTCTCCCGTTCGCTGGCCCCGTTCACCACACCCTTCACGAAGAGCAGGTCGCCCCGCACTTCCAGGATCAGCCTGTCCTCGAAGGGCTCGACGAAGTCGCCGGGGACGATGCGGTCGGCCACCTCCCGGGCGAGCTGCTCGGGCGGGAGATCCTCCCCCGTGCGCGGCACCAGTCCCACGACCGCCGGCGAGTCGTCGGCGCAACCCGCCAGCGGCGCGAGCAGCACGGTCGCCGCCGCCGTGCGGAGCGCCGCGCCAACACGCCGCCGGACGCCTGAGTGCGGCCGAACGGCACCATGCGCTTCCCTGCGGGTGCCCGTCGCGCGCCCGCGCGCGCCCTTGGTGATTGAACCAGCGGAGGTCACGGGCTGTACACGTACACCACCGGCAGCCGGGCAACGTCGGTGACGCTGCTGTCGGTGTGGTGGTAGATGTTCATCCGCCCCGTGCCGCAGTCGCCGAACGCGTCGCAGGATATCGTCCCGACCAGGCCGCTCATGGCGGTCGCTCCCACTTGCTCGCGCAGCGCCGCGCGGTCGATGTGCATCCTGTCGCCGTCCTCCACGGCAACGGATTCGATGGCCGAGAGGAGGATGGTGGTCGCATCGTAGGTGTGCGCCCAGTAGGGTGATCCGGGGAAGCCGCCATGCCTGGCCTCGAACGCGGCAAGAACCTGCTCCCCGCTCCGTCCCGTCACCCCGTTGACGTTCGAACCATAGTCCGATTCCGGTCCCGCAAAGTAGATCCCCTCCGATTGCGGCGTTTCCAGGAACGCGGAGACCAGCAGCGCGGCCGCTGAAATCAGGGTGGTCCCCTCAAGCCCGTCGAAGGCCCGCGCCTGCGCGGCGAAGGCCGATCCCTCCGTCACGAACAGCGGAAAGAAGATGGCGTCCGGACCGGCTGCCGCGAACTCGGTGAGAACTTCCGTCATGTCGGTGTCGCCTTTCTCGATTGCGGCCTGGGCCGGCACCGCGCCGCCGAGACCGGCGAAGGCGTCGGCGAATGCCGCCACGAGGGCGGACGTGTAGGGGTCGCCGTCGTGAAGGGTGGCCACGCTCCCGAGTTCCAGCTGGTTGTAGACGAAGTCCGAGAGTGCGCGGGCCTGGTGAAGGTCATTGGACGATACCCGAAAGTAGCCCGGGTGATAATCGGGATTCGCGCTCCCGGCCAGGTCGGAGGTGAGGTGTGGCGACGTGTTGCTGGGCGAGATCATGACCAGGCCCGCGTCGCTGACGACGGGCGACGCCGCCACCGCCGCGGCGGAACAGTTGGTTCCGATGATGCCCGCCACCTGCGGATCCCCGACGATTCCCGACGCACCCGCGCGCCCGCCCTCCGGCGAACAACTCGTGTCCACCGGATCGCCCAGTTCGACCTCGCGCCCGTGGACGGAACCGAAGTCCCCGGCGGCGAACGCGGCTCCCTGCCGGGACACGGCGCCCAGCGTCGGCGCGACCGTGACCGAGAGCAGCATGCGGATGCGCACGGCCTCGCCCGCCTCCAGCGTGACCGCACCGAGCGGCCCGGGCTCGAAGTCGACCGGGGGCTCAACCGGCGGTTCAACGGGAGGCTCAACCGGCGGCTCGGCGGGTGGCTCGGTCGCACTGCGGCATCCCGACAGGGCGAGAACCGCGACCAGCGCCGTACCGAATGGACTGATGTGCCTGTGCATGAGAACCACTCCTCCCCGGTCATCTCGCTTTGACCTTGCCGTTGTCCACCGGCGCGGACGGGTAGCGCCGGCACCTGCCGTTACTCGGGGCCCGGTTCCCCCATGGCGCGCCCGACCACAGATGAGCCCCACCGCCGCGCCCAACGTAGTGCCACACTTGCGGTGACGGCCATCACGGCGGCCAGCACGTTGAACAGGATGTCGACGGGGTCGAAGACGCGGTTGGGAATGAGCCTCTGAATTCCCTCGTCGATCAGGCCGACCAGGGAAGCGGCCGCGATCGCGAGCAGCGCGGGCGCCGGCACCCGGCGGCCCTGGCTGGCGCGTTCGGTCAGCGCCTCGTGGATGAAGACGGCAACCACGCCGTACTCCACCAGGTGGGAGCGCTCCGTCGGGACCGACATGCGCACCACGATCAGCAGGTAGGCGGCCGCGACGCCCAGGGCGACCGCGACCTCGGCTCCTCCGGGGCGGACCTTCAGCCCCTGGGTGACGACGGTCAGCAGGACGAGAAGGCAGCCGGCCAGGAAGAGCCATACGGAGAAGAAATCGTTGCCCAGGTAGTCGACGAGGGTGCGTGCCAGGCCAAGGGTGGAGTAGATCGCCGCAACGACGACCGCCGTCCACATCCAGAGGCGGCGTTCCCGGTCGGAAGAGAAAAAGGACATTGGATCGGGATGCGAATGCGCGCGAGCCGGACCGCGTCGGCCCGAGGGCGCGCGAACGCCCTACATCACCGGCACCATCCCGGCCTGCGATACCAGGATCAGCAGGGCGCGCTGGATGCCGACGGGACCGTTGTGGTTCATGAAGAATTCGGCGAGCGAGTGCGAGTTGCCGCCCGCACCGCCGCCGCCGATGGTGATCGACGGGATGCCGAGCGAAATCGGCGTGTTGGAGTCGGTTGAGGAGCGCCGCAGCGACGTGATGCCGCCCATGAGCTCCGTGGCCGCCAGCGCGCGCTGGATGAAGGGATGATCCTCCGGGACCTCGCCGCTTGGCCGGTTGCCGATCATGGTGATCTCGAGGGTGAGCTCCTCGCCCCCCGCGCGCACCGCGTTGGCTTCCTCGAGCCCGCGCCGCATCGCCGCCTGGAAGACCGCGTCGATTTCAAGCAGCGCCTGGGGGCTCTCCGAGCGCATGTCGATCTCCATCCATGCCTCGAAGGGGATCGAGTTCACCGAAGTTCCGCCCCCCACCGTGCCGACGTTGTAGCTGGTGCGCTGGGCGGCGTTGTCGGTGTAGCGCTTGGCCTCGGCGTCGAAATGCGAGACGGCGCGCCCCAGTGCGTGGATGGGGTTGCCCAGCCCGAACGCCCCCCAGGAGTGCCCGCCCGGCCCCTTGAAGGCGACGCGGTAGCGGTGCGAGCCCAGACCGGCGTTGGTCACCCCGCTGTGCCCCAGCCCGTCGATCGAGATGAACGCGCTGAAAGCCTGCGAGCCCTCGCGGAAGAGGTGCTTGACCCCGCGCAGGTCGCCGGTGCCTTCCTCGCCCACGGTGCCCACGAACCATATGTCCTGCTCGGTCCGGATGTCGGCGGCGTTCATCGCGCGCAGCACGGCGAGCACGGTCACGAGGCCGCGGGTGTCGTCGGCGATGCCGGGCGCGAACAGCGTGTCGCCGTTCTCGCGGATGGTCACGTCCGTGCCCTCCGGGAAGACCGTGTCCAGGTGCCCGGAGAAGATCATCGTCCCGGAGCCGCCGCCGCGGCGCAGGCCGATGACGTTGCCCTCCTCGTCGGCCCAGGCGGAATCGACGCCCGACTCCAGGAGCAGCTCCAGGAACCGCTGTCCGCGCACCTCTTCCATGAAGGGCGGCGCGGGGATCTGGGTGAGCTCGCGCAGAATCGCGATGGTCCAGGGGTCGTTCTCCTCGATGTGACGGAACGCGGCCTGGATGGAGGGATGTTCCATGAGGGCGCGAACTTCGGCTTCGGCGTCGTCCTGGGCCGGTGCGAGCGATGCGGCGCCGGAGAGGAGCGCGGCAACAAGGAGCAACGGGGCGGTGCGCGTGGGTGTGAGCAGGCGGGCGACGGAACGGCTCATGGGTCTCTCTGGAGCATCAGGGTGAGGAGGATCGCGGGGGTTTCGGCACTCGATTCCGCGGGTTGGGAGGACGGCTCCCGGGGGCTGGAATGCGTAAAATGCGTAAATTGTGTAAAATGCGTAAAGCGGGCGGCAGATGGGCTCACCAGCGGGGGAAGAGCCATGAGAGCGCGTCTCCGATCTCCGGATGGCGGATGGCGCCCCCGAGGTGCCCCGTCCACGCGAGAACGTAGCTGAGAAGCAGGGTGCCAACCACCACGACGCCGTGCAGCCAGCCGGGCACCGGCTCCTCCTGCATCTCCCTCAGCGAGGTCTGAAGCGCGGTCAGCGCCAGCAGCACCAGACCGAAGAAGGCCGCCCTGCCCAGAACCGCGTGCAGTTCCACCAGGTCGCGCATCGGGGCCAGCTCGCTCTCCATCGACTCGAAGGCGGGCGGGCCGGAGAAATAGGCGGGCACGCCCACGACCGCGCAAGCCACCAGCAGCCAGCGGCCGATGCGGGCTGCGGGGGTGTCGTGGCGCAGGCGCGCGCAGACGAACAGCACGAGCGCGAGAGGACAAAGGACAACCGGCAGGTGCACCGTCAGCAGATGGAGGTGCGCCGCGCTCACGACCGCATCCGCGCGCACCGGGGCGAGGTTCGGACGCCTCCGTCGCGCACCTATTCCTGGTTGCGGCCGGTCCCGACGGCCTCCTCGGCGGGCACGCCCGCGTCTACCGCCGCGAAGTCGAGCTCGCTGCCGCGCATGCTGTGCGGGATGAGGTACACCACCGTCATGACGAGCGCGGCCACCCCCACCACTACCCGACCGGGCCCGGCCTTCCGCTTCGGCTTCACCCCCAGCGCGAACGCCGCCGCGACCCACACGACCCACATGATGAGGAGCTTGTTGTCGGTCAGGTCGTAGCCCCAGGGGAAGCCCGTCCAGTACTCCCCGAACGCGTAGTTCTGGACGAAGGGGCCGAGCACCAGGCCACCGACGGTCATCCCGATGAGGGTCACCCAGACGAGCGTCCGCATGTTGCCCGGAGCGAAGAGGGCTCCCAGGCCGGTGCGCATGCCGATCAGAACGGTGAAGAACATCGCAATGACATGCGAGATCAGCAGCGCGGCCGGCACCGGATCCTTGTAGCGGAGGATGATGTTGGCGTCCTCGCCCTGTTCGGCGGGGATGCGCACGGCGCCGTCCGCCGTCTCCAGCTCCACGTAGTACTCCATCTTGCCCGCGGCCGGCTGGACGGGCAGGTAGGCCGCCAGTTCCGGGCCGTCCTCCCCCGCCTCCACCGCCATGGCCACCGTAGTGAACTCGTCGCTGGTGGGGTAGCGCCGGTAGGTCATCGTGCCGGCGGCGTCCGCGCCCGGCCTCGGCAACGCGACCCGCGCCCGCTCGATGGTCTCCTGGCTGCGCACCAGCTCGTAGCGGAACGCGTCGGCGCCGACGGCCACCTCGCCGCGCAGCGGATAGGTGGGACCGGTGCGGCGCTGGTAGATCGCGGCCCCGGCCATGATCAGAAACGCGCCCACCCAGAGCAGGGCGCCGCGCCAGCGTGAATGTCGGGCGTTTTCCATCAGAACCTCACTCCGGCCACAGCCAGCCGAACGTACCCGCGGTCAGAACCCCGTAGACGAGCCCGTCGAACATCGACTTGAGCGTCGTCGACCACTTCCGATGGTACCAGATCGAGTTGAGCGGCAACGCGAGCGCGTAACAGCAGAACGCCACCGTGCCCGCCAGGCGGAAGACCGTCAGATACGCCGCCCCGGGCACCAGCGTGCGTCCGGCGACGTAGGCCACGATCACCCCAACCACGACGCAGTAGACGAACCACTGCGCCAGGTTCTTGTTCATGCTCGTGAACGCGGCGGGGTCCGCCACCGTGAAGAAGGCGACGGGCCCCTCCTGCAGCTTCTCCTGGAAGGCCTCCGAGCGCCTGGCCTCGGGGCTGTCCGCATGGGGGAAGAAGTAGTCGCCCGGCTTGAGGTTGGCCGGCCGAAGCGCATTCATCACGTCCTCTTCACCCCGGA
This sequence comes from Longimicrobiales bacterium, assembly GCA_965202805.1. Taxonomy (GTDB): domain Bacteria; phylum Gemmatimonadota; class Gemmatimonadetes; order Longimicrobiales; family Gaopeijiaceae; genus BD2-11. The sequence continues at coordinate 3,014,818 of OZ241869.1, read as the reverse complement.
TCCCGCTGAAGTCGTTCTTGTGATAGCCCAGGACCATGTGCATGACCGAGCTGGCGAAAAAGACGAGTACGGCGGCGATCAGGATCGGAAGCCAGAGGGCGAGAATGGGGACCATTTCATCTCCCGGGGGGAACTGCGGGGCGACGGGCAGCAAAGCTAACCCTGCCGCGCGCGACGATCAAAAGCGCGACGCGCGCCGGAACCGGCTCAGCCACTCTCCGCCTGGATCTCCGCCGCCACCCGCTGCACGTCGTCGAGCACGCGCAGGAGGTTCCCGCTCCAGAGCATGCCGATCTCCTCCTCGGTGTAGCCGCGCCGGACCAGCTCCAGGGTGACGTTGAAGGTCTCCGAGGCGTCGTCCCACCCGGTGACGCCCCCGCCTCCGTCGAAGTCGGAGCTGATGCCCACGTGCTCGAGCCCGATCAGGCCGACCATGTAGTCGATGTGGTCCACGAAGTCCGCGACATCGACCGGCGGCGTCACCGGCGCCACCTCGACGGCGATCCGCTCCGCAGCCGCGTCCCGGACCATGCTCAAGCCGGTCTGGTACTCCTCGCGCTCCTCCGGGCTCATCGCCTGCAGCGCCATGAAGAAGGCGCGCCCGCGGCCTCCGCCGATGATCTCGAAGTCCATCTCCTCGGCGACCTCCGCGATGACCCTCTGCGAGGCCTGCCGGTAGGCCTGGCTCTTGGGTCCGTCGACGTAGCCGCGGAAGGCCACGGTCTGGACCACGCCCCCGTTCTCCTTCAGCGCCATCAGCTGCTCGTCGTCCAGGTTGCGGCTGTGGTCGTTGAGCGCCCGGGCCGAGGAATGCGAAGCCATCACCGGGGCCCGGCTCAGCTCGAACACCTCCATGTTGGCCGGCTTGGAGGGATGCGAGATGTCGATCATGATCCCGACCCGGTTGAGTTCGGCCACCGCCTGCCGCCCCAGATCGCTCAGCCCGTCATGCAGCCAGTCGTCCAGCGCCTCACCGGTGTTGGAGTCGGCGAGCTGGCTGTGCCCGTTGTGGGCGAGCGACAGGTAGCGCGCCCCCCTCTCCTGGAACTCCTGGATGCGGCCGAGATCCTCCCCGACCGGGTATCCGTTCTCCACCCCGATCATGGCCACGCTGCGCCCCTCCGACGCAATTCGGCGCACGTCTTCGGAGGTGAGCGCCAGCCCGATGCGCTCGGGGGCGATCTCTTTGGTGAGGCGGTGAATGGCATCGAACTTGGCAATCGCCTGGTCGTAGGCTTCGGCGTACCCCTCCGGGGTCAGATCGCCCTGCCCCACGTAGACGATGAACCACGCCACGTCCAGCCCGCCCGCCTCCATCTTGGGCAGGTTCACCTGGGTGGGCAGGTCCATGGTGTAGTTGCGCTCGGCGGTGAAGTTGCCCGGGTTGATGTCGGCGTGCGTGTCCAGCGTGATGACCCGCTCGTGGATGCCGCGGGCGCGTTCCATCAGCTCCGCGTCGGCCTGTGGGGCGTTGGTGCACCCGGTCAGGCTCAGCAGCAGAACGGGGGGAATCGCGTGGCGCGCGGAGTGAATGACGCTGTTGCGAGTGTGTCCTTCATACATCGGTGCCTCCCGTGCGTGGCCAAATCATGGATCCGGCTCGGAAATACGCGCCACGATCACCCGGGCGGAACTCGGGATGTCGTAGTAGAACGCGGCCCCGTTCCCGGCACCGCGCGCGCGAAAGTCGTGGATGCGGACGCCGCTGGCGCCCAGCCGCCCGGTGAAGGTGCGTGTGCCGGAAGTCGCCAGGGGCACGGAAATCGGCGCGAAGTCGTCGTCGTCGTCCTCGCCGGTGGTGGTGACCGGCCAGGGATAGAAGCCGGGCGGGTCGGGCTGACTGAAGACCTCCGTGGCGGTCGGGAAGTCGTAGGTGGTAAAGTGCGGCACATCGGCACCCGCCACGCTCTCGCTGCCGGCGAAGGTCATGGCGACTGCGTGCTCGATGAGCAGCTCCTCGATCGGCCTCCCGGTCACGGTTTCCACCCCCTCGACCCCGGACGCGGTGAGCGAGTCGTTGAGCACGCGCATGAAGCGCGCGTCCGCGGTGGCCGAACCGGTTCCGATCACCCAGTCCCGCAGGAAGCGGTGGAAATGCCAGCCGGACCCGTACACGTCCCCAACCTCTCCATCTCCGTATTGGAAGGTCACCGCGCTCGAATCCGGCGCGAACGCCCACACCGTGCGCGCCATCGTGGTGAAGACGCCGTAGGCCTCGGCCCTCGCCCTGCCGCCCGAGGCTCGGATCGCGGAACGCAGATGGTCCGCCGTCACGCGATCACTCATTGCGGGACCGCCCGCCCGCTGCCAGGCCAGGCGTGACGATACTTCCTTGGCGATGTCGGCCGTGCCCTCCTCGATCCAAAAGGGCTGGAACCGTCCGGACGCTCTCCTGCGGAATCCCTTGTACAGCGAACTCACGTGCTTCATCTCGTGCACGATCGTGCCGAGCGCCCAGTAGTCGCCGCCGGCGATGTCGGCGATGCTCTCGCCGTCGACGTGGATCAGCTCCATTTCGTTCGACGCCGGACATGAGGTCCGTGAGAGCGTCATGTCGGCGGACCACACGTAGGCCCGGGTGTTGCCCCGCAGTTCGGGACGGATGAGGACGTTCACGATACCGTCTCCGTTCACGTCGCTCACGCCCGCGAAATAACGTTGAATCACCTCTTCCCCGTAATCGGCATAGTAGTCGAGGATCTCCCGCACATGATCGGGCGAAACGGATGTCTGGTATTGGTAGAAGGCGAGGTATTCGTTCTCGGCGACGAGTCTTCCGGTTACGGTGGTGTCCACGGTGCAGGTGCCGCCGAACGCGTCTCCGAGCCGGAAGGCGAGTTCCTCGGGCGCCCGGCCGCGCCCGGCTCCGCCACCCGTCGTCCGGGCCGCCTGCTGGGAGAGATCCGGGAGGATCGGCACGGGCCCTTCCGCCGAAAGGCGCTCCATGAGTGCGGCCTCGCTCCGGCGCAGGCGCGCATGGGCCTCGGCATAGTCGCGCTCCCGCTCGAGCAACTCCTGGAGCCAGGGTCCCCCGATCGAGGTTGCCTCCTGCGGCGTTCGGCGTGCCGGCGCCTCCGAGTTCGCTACCACTCCTGCAGCCGGAGCCGTGAAGCTTCCTTCGACGCTGAGTTCCACGTCTTCGACGCGCGGACTGGTGAAGGTCTCGGTTCCCACCATGGTCACCCGGTAGTAGGCACCCGCCCGGGGAGCCTGGACGAAGAAGCCGCACTCCCCGCGCTCGCCCGCGGTGAAGACCTGGTAGTCCCCTTCGTCAAGGCCCAGCGCCCCCTCGCATACGCGCAGGGACAGCGCCGCGCTCGCCCGTCTCCCCTGGGCATTGGTCACGGTGACGCGGAACTCCGTGAAGCCCGTGGCCGCCGGAGTCCCGGTGATCAGCCCGTTGCTCGTGAACGCGAGCCCCTCGGGGAGGCGCGTTCCCCCCTCGAGGCTCCACACGAGACCCTCGGTCGTGCCGCCGCGCGCCGTCAGTTGCTGCGAATAGGGGATGGCGACGCGGCCGGTCTTCAGCGACTCGGTCGCGATGAAGAGGTCGGCGGCGCCGACAAAGTCGTGCTGGAGGTTCTGCCCGGTCGACAGGGTCCGGGTGAAGCTGGTCGCATCGAAGGCGAAACCGGCGGTGGTCAGGAGGGATACCGTGTACTCGCCGGCCCGAAGCGCCACGAACTCGTAGCGGCCGCTGGCGTCCGTCGTGTCCGCCAACTCCTGCAGGCCCGTCATGCGAAGCGCGATGCCCGCCACCGGTTCCGGCTGACTGCCCTGGGTCACGGCCAGCACCCTGCCCCTGATCGAAGAAGTGCGCAGATACTCGCCGGGGAAGTCCGCGCGCACCTGCTGCCCGGCCGACGAGATGGTGACCGATGCGGTGGTCCGGGAAAAGGTCACCTCGTTGGGGATCCCGCTCGCGAGCGTGACGGTGTGCGACCCCGCGGGTACGGAAACGAACTGGAACCCGCCGTCCGCGCCCGTTGCGGTCGACTGGGTGGCGGCGCCGCTCAGCGTCACCAGCACGCCCGGAAGCGGCGCGCCCTCGACCGTAACCTGGCCTATGACCGTACCGGTCGGAGCGGGTGGCAGCGGGACCGGATCGACCGTGCCGCCGTCTCCGCCGCAACTGGCGGCAAGGAGCCCGGCGAGCGTCCCCGCCAGCAGTCCTCGTAGTGTCATCTATGGATCTCCGAATAGCGGCTCGTTGTGCCCCACAAGGTACTCATTCGGCCCACGGCGTGCGCGCGGCTCAGGGGATGGGAGCGACTGTCAGGCTCACCTCGGCCGAGTGGCCGGTTCCGTCACCGTGAGGGTGGCCGCATCCGCGTCCAGGCGCGCGTTGGCGAGGACGGGGAGGGTGCAGTTGTGTTCGGTATGGCCGAAGGGAAGGCCGGCAACCGCAGGCACGCCGAGCCGCACGGCAAACTCGGCGAGCACGGCGGCGATGTCGTCCGTCCCCTCGCGTACCCCTGTGAACCGGCCGCAGGCAAGCCCCGCGACGCCGTCGAGGGCGCCGGCCCGGAGGAGCTGCTGCAACATTCGGTCCACCCGGTAGGCGGGCTCCCCCACGTCCTCCAGAAAAAGGATGCGGCCGCGGGCCAGGATCGTATCCCGCGATCCGCACAGCGACGCCAGGATCGCGAGGTTTCCGCCGATCAGCCTCCCCTCCGCGGCGCCACCCACCAGCGCCTGGGCAGCGGGGTCGTCGCGCCGGGTCGGCGGCCGCCCGGGGGCTTCTCCGGAGAAGAGCGCGGCGCGGAAGGAGGCCTCGGTCTCCGGGGGAAAGTCGGCCCCGGGATGCGGCCCGTGGAAGGAGATCACACCTGCCCGGGCATGGAGGGCATGCAGGTTGGTGTTGTCGCTGAAGCCGATGAAGGGAATGGGCGCGCGACGCTGCCGCGCGAGATCCAGCCCGTCGAGGATGCGGAGCGTCCCGTACCCGCCCCGGAGCGCCCACACGGCGTCGTTCGCGGGGTCGTCGAAGGCTGCCTGCAGGTCCGCGAGCCGCTCGTCGTCGCTCCCGGCCAGGTAGCTCCGGCGGCGGGTCGCCGCCGGATACGCGACCGGCTCCAGGTCGAGCTTCCGGCAGCGTGCGCGGGCCCGGTCGAGGACACCGGGCTGGAGCGGCCCCGCCGGAGCCACCAGCGCCACGCGCGCCCCGGGGCGAAGCGCTCGCGGGCGGAGCGGTGGGGGCGAGGGGTCCCGGGAGATCATGCGCCCGCCCCGCCCCCGCCGAGTTGCGCGCGATGCGCCGATTTCTCCGAGCCCAGCCCGGCCAGAAGCCGCTCGTGTATGCCTCCGAAGCCCCCGTTGGACATGATCACCACGACATCGCCCGGCCGCGCTCCGCGGACGATGCGGCGCACGATGCCGTCGACGGCGGGTTCGTAGTCGGCGTCGACCCCCAGGGCGCGCAGCGATGTGATGAGCTGCGCGGGGTCCAGCCGGGTCGCGTCGTCGTAGCGCTCGGGCCGGAAGAGCCCGGCCACGATGGCGTGGTCGGCGTTGGCGAGCGCCGCCCCGTAGGCCTCCTGGAATTCGCGCCGCTGGGCGGTGTAGCTGCGGGGTTCGAAGACGGCGACCAGCCGCCGGCCGCGGAACCGTTGCCGCGCCGCCTGCAGGGTGGCCGCGACCGCGGTGGGGTGGTGCGCGAAGTCGTCCACCACGGTGACGCCCCCCGCCTCCCCCCGAACTTCCATGCGGCGGCGGACGCCCCGGAAGGTGCGCAGCCCCTCGCGGATCGCGTCCCAGCGCGCGCCCGCCGCGGCCGCCGCCGCCATCGCCGCCAGGGCGTTCAGGACGTTGAAGTCCCCCGCGAGCTGCATCTCCACCTCCCCGGCGACCTCGCCGTCCCGCCGGACCGCGAAGCGGGTGCAGCCTTCGCCGTAGCGTATCCGCTCCGCCCGCCAGCGCGGATGCGAAGGAGTGGCGGCCCGCTCCCCGGACGTCCCGCCTTCACCCGAACGCTCGCCGCCGGCCACCGTCTCCGCCGCCATCTCCCACCGTGAATCGCCGATGCCGAACGACTGCACGGGCGCACGGGCCTCCCCGCACATCCCGCGCAGCGCCGGGGAGTCCCAGCCCGCCACCAGCGTGCCCGCCCGCGGCACCAGGTTGATGAAGCGCTCGAAGGCGAACCGGTAGGCGACATCGTCCCGGAAGATGTCCGCGTGGTCGAACTCGACATTGTTCACCACCGCCGTCCAGGGCAGGTAGTGCCACATCTTCGGGCCCTTGTCGAAGTACGCCGTGTCGTACTCGTCGGCCTCGATGACGAAGAACTCGGAGTCCGTGAGCCGGAACGAGATGCCGAAGTTCTCCGCGATCCCGCCGATCAGAAACGAAGGGGCGAGCCCCGCCGCCTCGAGCAGCCAGGCGACCAGGCTCGCGGTGGTGGTCTTGCCGTGGGTGCCCGCCACCGCGACCACATGGCGGCCGGCCAGGAACTGCTCCTTGATCACCGAGGCCGCGGACGTGTAGCGCAGCCGCCGGTCCAGCACCTGCTCGAGTTCCGGGTTGCCCCGGCTGATCGCGTTGCCCACCACGACCACGTCCGGAGCGGTGGCCAGGTTGGCCGGATCGTACCGGTTCGCGTACTCGATGCCCAGGTCGTCGAGCATCAGCGACATGGGAGGATAGACCCCCTGGTCGGAGCCCGTCACCCGGTGGCCCTGCGCGCGCAGCAGGCCCGCGAGCGAAGCCATCGCCGTGCCCGCGATCCCGATCAGGTGATAGTGCATGACTCTCCCGGGAACCCTGGATGTGTCCCTGTCGCGTATCACCCTGTCTGCCGCTGCCGCGATACCGGTGGCGTGGTGTGCATCTCGCGCATCCACCCGGCGACAAGCGCGCCCACTGCGATGACCGCCAGCACGCCGCCCGGCCTCGCGCCCGGATACGGTCCGGTTGCGATCTGCACGAGGAGGTCGGCGCACATCAGAGTTCCGACGATGCCTGGCATCAGGGCGGGCGCCGCTGCGCCGAGACGGGCCAGTCCGAAGAAGACGGCTCCCCCCAGGAGGGCGGCGGGCACCCAGGTGAGAACCGATTCCTCCAGCAGCCCGGGAACGAAGAAGACCCCGGCCGCCAGCGCGACGACCCAGAGCGCGATGCGCCAGCGGAGGCGGGCGCCCGACCTCAGCGCGAGGCCGCTCATCAGGAGCAATCCCGTCGTGCCGAAGAGAAACCCGGTGGCCGCCCCGAGCGGCTCGGCCAGGGTCGGGATGAACGAGTTGGCCCCGGAGACGTCGGGCCACGAGGGAAGCCCTCCGGCGACTCGGTCTCCGAGCGCAACGACCCCCAGCAGGGCAGCGCCCAACGCCAGGGCGAGCGGGCTCGATGCCGGCAGCTCGGCCTGCCCTCGCCGCTCCTCTCCGAGCCATCTGTGCGCGAGCGCGGCCCCCAGACCGATCGCCGCCGATCCGAAAAGGAGCAGAAGGAAGCCCGCGAAGGCCGCAGCCCCCGCCTGCAGGCCCCACGGCTGCGCCGGCGAGAAGATCGCCTCGGTTTCCGGCCAGGAGTTCGCCTGTCCGAGGCCCAGCGCCACCGCGGCGAGCAGGGCAGCCCGGACGAACAACCGCGTATTCAGCCCGCGTCTCGCCCACGTGACCACCGACAGGATGCATGCCCCGGCAAAGCCGAGCACGAGCAACAGTCCGGCACACAGGTTCACCAGGTTCCGGAGCGCCTCGCCGTCCGCCCGGGCGAGCTCCCACTCCTCGGGCACGTTCACGAAGCGGGTCATGTCCACGACGTCGTCGCCGGCGAGCACCACCGCCAGCCGCCCCTCTCCGGAGACCTCCGGGAGCACAGCGCGGTCCTCGAAGGTGAATCGCCAGTCCGTGCGCTCCGGACGCGCCGTCTGGACCGCGCCGACTTCCTCGATGGACTCCGGGTCCATGCCGTACCTTGCCTCGAGGGCATCGAGCGCCGCCGCTCGCGCCTCTTCCTCCTCGAGCCGCGCGCCGGGACGTGCCTCGGGGAGGATATGCCGGAGCCGAACCGGGCCGGCCGCCGGGTCGAGATGAACGTGAAGTTGCTCGACACGCTGTTCCGGGTCGGCCTGGAAGTCCACGAAACGTACGACCCAGCGGAGTCCGGGCAGATAGGTCCCGACGAGGCCTTCGTATACCTCCGGGCCGGCTTCGTCGAAGACGTACCGGTCGTCGTTTCCCCGGCCGGACACCACCTGGGCAAGGGCTGTCCACGACTCAACGGCGTGCCCGCGCTGCTCCAGCGTGTCCAGGGCCGCGCCGATCGCCTCGCTGCGGGTCGCCGTCAACCGGGGGGCGCCGTCGCCGTCCGTGAACGCTCCGGCACCCCACGCTACGACGCCCATCGCACCCAGGGCGTACACCAGCTTGCGCCGCGAGAGGAATCCCCGGGCCGCCGGGGAGCCCCCCAGTGCGGGCGACTCGGCTGCGTCCCTCCCCGCGTCCGGTTCCGGCTCCTCGGCCGCGGGCGGCTTCCAGGCGCGGTTGTACGCCCATTCTGGCGCTTTCGCGCGCGCACCGGCCTTCAGCCGCGCCCTGGCCACGATCAGCAGCGGAGCCAGCCCGGCCGCCACCACAACGACCCGGTCCAGGAGGATGCCGGGCGCGGACGAAGCGAAGAGCGGAATCGAGAGCAGCGAGAGGTTGTAGGTGAAATGGGAGATGATCGTCGGCACGAGGCCGAAGTGGAGGTAGATCACGCCCCAGAGCAGGGCGGGAACCGTGAGCTCCACCACCCGGGCGTAGGCCGGCTGCTGAGGGTAGTTGGCGTGACCCGCCGCGAAGACGACGGCCTGCAGCACCACCGCGCCCCAGATCCAGAGGCTCTTCCGTCCGTAGCGCGCCCCCAGCAGGGCCGCGCACGCGATGGGGATGGCGCGGAACGCGCTCTCTTCCCAGAACGCGGCAAAGAGCGAAGTCGAGACCGCCACCAGCCAGGGCTGCGCCGTCGCCAGCAGGTCGGGCTGGAGGACCGCCTCGGCGGGAGACCACCAGCCCTCGAGCCGGGAGGTGGCCAGGTAGAAGAGCACCACATAGCCGAGCTGCGTTCCCAGAAGCAGGTACGCGCCCGCGGTGCGGCCGAGAGCGGGCGTGGAGGCCGCCACCTCGGGCGACCAGAATCGCCACTGCTGGAGGTGACCGGGGAACGCACGCCGGCCGAGCGACTCCCCCGCGAGGTAGATGAACGCGAGCAGCGGAGCGCCGAGGGCGGCGGTCGCGCCCGCCAGGACCATCTGCTGGGCCAGGAACGTCTGAATCGAGACGGCCGGGTCGTAGTTCATCCAGCTCAGCGGGAGGGTGTTCACGATCCCCAGACCGAGCAGGACGGCGGTGATGGCGCCCCAGGCGAGGGCCGGACGCCAGACGACCATGCGCTTGCGCATGAGGAAAGCCGTGCCGCCCGCGCCTCCGACAAGCAGGAAGAGCACGACGAAGACCGACTGCGATGCGAACGCGATCGCATCGTTCCTCGACCGCATGTCCCGGTAGCGCTGAGAGAAGGCCTCGGGCACGTAGACGAAGTGGGCAAGCTCGGAGGCCAGGTTCCCCGCTACCCGGATCCGAAGCCGAAAGCGGCCGTCTTCCACCGTCGCGTCGATCCGCTCGAACACGAACGTGTGATCCACGCGGCCGCCCGGCTGCGTTTCCTCGGACGACTCGAGGAGTTCGAAATCCGGGAGATCGACCCCCCACTCCGCCGCCGTCTCCTCGGCGACGGCTCGAGCCTCCGCCTCGGCGAGGTTGCCGCTTCCCGGATCGTCCTCGGCGAGGCGAAGGCGGAACCCGTACGGCTCGCCCGCCGGCGTAAAGCGAACCCGGCTTTCCTCGACCGCTCCCTCCTGGAAGCGCCGCACCGTCCACACGTACGGCTGATGGATGCCGCGCTCGGCCAGCCCGACGAACGCGTCTCGCCCTCCCGCCTCCAGTTCGACGTAGGACTGTACCTCGGGGTCCGTCTGGCCGAAGGTGGCGGCCGTGCGCGCGTCCGGCGGGTCCCATCCGTACTCCCGAGCCAGGGTGTCCGCCCGGGAAACGGCGGCCTCGCGGTCCATGGCCAGATCCAGCGTGACGATGGGGAAGGCGACCGGGAAGAACCGAATCGCGACGACAATGCCGGCGACGCTGAGGAGGCCGAAGAGGATCCAGGGGCCCGGTCGACGCATCATGTCACCCTCCTGGCAATAATGCGGTAGCGCCTACCCGAACAGCAGCCGCACCACCCAGACCGCGAACAGCATCGCGGCGATGTCGGCCGTGAGCCCGGCGGGAATGGCGTGCCGGGTGCGCTTGATGTTGACCGCGCCGAAGTACACGGCCACGACGTAGAAGGTCGTCTCGGTCGAGCCGAACATCACCGCGGCCATCTTGACGAACAGGGAATCCTCCCCGTACCGGGCCACCATGTCCGCGACCAGCCCCGCCGATCCCGAGCCGGTGAGCGGGCGGATGATCGCCATGGGCAGCACCTCGGCCGGGAAGCCGATCGGCGCAAGCACCGGATTCAGCAGCGCGATGAGCGCCTCCATGGCCCCGCTGGCGCGGAACATGCCGATGGCGAACAGGATGGCCACGAGGTAGGGGATGATGCGCACCGCCACCCCGAATCCCTCCTTCGCCCCCTCGACGAAGGTCTCATAGACCGGCACCCGCTTGTACAGCCCGTACAGGGGAAAACCGATCAGGATGACGGGGATGACGAAGGCGGAGAAGAGCCCGATCAGCTCGCGCGCGACCTCCATCTCAGCCCTCCCCGCGCCGGGAATCCCGGCCGGCCTCCCGCGGTTTTTCCCCGAACGGCCGCGTCCGGTCGGGATCCGACGCACGCGAACCCGGCAGCTTCCCATACAGCCTGGCCGCCACGATCGCCACGAGCAGCGAGAGCCCGGTGGTGATGATGATGGCGAAGATGAGCCGGTTGATCTGGAGTCCGAGGAGCGCGAGCAGGAGGACCGGGGGCACCAGCTGCACGCTGGCGGTGTTCATGGCGAGCAGCATCACCATGGGGTTGGTGGCGGTGTCCTCGCTCGGGTTGAGCCGCTGCAGCTCCTCCATGGCCTTGATGCCGAACGGCGTCGCCGCGTTGCCCAGCCCGAACACGTTGGCCGTCAGGTTGAGCGCGATCATGCCGAGGGCCGGATGGTCCTCGGGGACCTCGGGGAAGAGCGGTCGCAGCACCGGACGCACCACGCGCACGATGGCGTAGATGATGCCCGCCTCCTCGGCGATCTTCATGACTCCCAGGAAGAGCGCCAGCACCCCGATCAGCCCGATCGCGATGCCGGCGGCGGTCTCGGCGAAGTCCAGCGCCGCGGCCCCGATGGCGGTCATCTTCACGAAGCGGACCGGCTCGAACAACACGGATGCCTGAGCGGCCGTGGGATCGTCGCCCAGGCCCAGCACGGGCGACAGGAAACCCTCGACGGTCCCCTGAAGCTCGTCGTCGTTCGAGCGCGACACGCCCCGGATCGTCTCAAGCGGCTCGGGCAGCGCGGCTCCCGCATCGAAGCGCAGCACGATTCCCTCGTCCGTGCGCAGCAGGACGCCGTCGTAGCTTGCCACGGGGCTCTCGTCCGTGGCGTAGAAGTCCTGGTAGACCCCGGCGTTGATGTGAATCCGCACCGGCGTGCGCCCATCGCTGGCGGCGGTGCCCTCGGGAAACTCCAGTACCAGCGGGAGCGGCTGCCCGTTGCGGTAGGTGTCCCGGCTCAGATCGCGAATGTCCGAAACGCCCGCGAAGACGAACGCCGAGACCAGCAGTGCCGCCCAGATGTAGTTGAGCAAGCGGTCTTTTCCCGTGATCGAGTGAGTCGTGGGGGATCAGGTGGACGGGGCACCGACCTGGCGGGAGCCCCGGAGTTGACCGGCCACGGGGATTCCCGAACGGACGAACCGGGTTATGATAGCGATCATCTTCGGGCCCGGCACGGTTCCGCGCCCTCCCTCGCCGAAAAGGCAGAACCACGCCATGCGCTCCAAGCCCCTGTCGCTCGCCGCCGCGGGCCTGTCGCTGCTGCTCTCCTGTTCCGACGCCCCGACAGGCCCCGAACCGACGGCACCGGTCGACCTCGGTCCCAACTGCTCGATCAGCGCCGATCTGGTCTTCGACGGCGGCGTGGGCGTGGACGGCATCCCCGCCCTCACCAACCCCCCCATGGTGGGGATCTTCGACCAGCAGACCGGCTTCCTGTGGGAGAGCGACCGCGTGATCAGCTTCGAGCTGGGCGGGCAGGTGTTCGCGGTGCCCCATCGCATCCTCTGGTGGCACGAGATCGTGAACCTGACGCTGGGCCAGCACCGGGTCGCCGTCACCTATTGTCCCCTGACCGGGTCGAGCATCGTGTTCGACCGCAGCGACGTCGCCGGGGCCGAGTTCGGCGTTTCCGGGCTGCTCTTCCAGAACAACCTGATCATGTACGACCGCACCGACGGCGACCGCTCGCTCTGGCCCCAGATGCTGCGCGAAGCCGGTTGCGGGCCCAGGCTGGGCGAGCCGCTGCCCCTGATCGCCTCCACGGAAGTAGTCTGGGATCGCTGGCGCGCCCTGAATCAGAACGGCCTGGTGGTGGTGCGACCGGACGGCGGCCTGAGTACGCAGTACGACCGCTATCCCTATGGCGACTACGAGAGCCTGGAAAACAACACCACCTTCTACCCCCAGACGATCAGCGACCTGCGGCGTCCGGCCAAGGAACGCGTACTCGGGGTTCTCGACGGGGCGGACGGCGGCAAGGCCTACCCGTTCGGAGAGCTCCGCGGGGATGGGTCGCCCGTGACCGTCGTGAACGACATGGTGGGCGGAACGCCGCTCCTGGTGGTGTGGGACAACGCCGGCGAGGCGGCCTTCGCGCTCAACCCCGTGGTGGACGGGCAGACCCTTACCTTCGAGTTCACGGGCGGCAAGATCGTGGACGCCGAGACGGGCTCGACCTGGCAGACGGACGGAGTTGCGTTCGAGGGCCCCCTGGAAGGCACCCGCATGGAGCCGGTCGAGGGCGCCTACATCGCCTTCTGGTTCGCGTGGAAGGCCTTCCAGCCCGGGACGGAGTTGTGGGAGGCGGGCTGAGTCAGCTCCCGCTGCGCAGTTCCTGCGCCGCCGACCGAAGCATCGCCACGGCGGCATACAGCACCACCACCACGACCAGCCAGCGCATCACGTCGAGCGGCAGCGACCGCACGATGAACGCCGCGATGAGCACCGCCGGGATGCCTCCGATGGCCAGCCCGAGCGCCGCCTTCAGCCCGTAGCGGCCCGCCCGCGCGAAGCGCATCCCCGCGACCGCCATCAGGAAGGCCGCGGACCCCATCATGATCGGGAAGGCCACCGCGGGGGTCATGCCCATCATGCTCACCACGATCATGGTGGGCGCGTACATGCCGATGCCGATGGTCATGAGCGCGCCCAGCACACACAGGCAGATGGCGGCGATCAACAGGTCGGCGCCGGCAAGTCCGGTCGCCAGCCCACCCACCGGGTCGGTGCCGAAGATGGACCGCAGGAACGTACCGGCCGCGATCAGCAGCGCGATCCCCATGCCGATCTGAATCCAGTGGCGCGGCAGGCGGGTCACCACCCCCGCACCCAGCCACGCCCCGAGCACCGCCGCCGCGATCAGCGTGAAGAGCGTGACCGGATCCACGATGATGATGGCCATGAAGATGAAGGCCTGGATGATGACGGGCGGGGTGTGGCCGGTCATCATGGTGCCCGGGATCTCGTCGTCGGGAACCGTCTTCGCCAGCTTGAAGAGCGAGGTGGTGGGCGCGAAGGATCCGATCCCGAGCGTGTCGAAGAAGTTTGTGCCGAAGCCCACCGCCAGCTCGAACAGGTTGGGCTTTCCGCGGATCCCGCCCTTCCCCGATCCGTCTCCGGCGCTCGCGCGCGCCGTGCTCACCCACTGGTGGAGGAAGAGCAGGGCGACGATCGCAAGGGCGGCGAACAGGTACAGCCGGGGGTCGCTGGTATCGAACACGTCGGTTCTCCGCTGGGGGAAACGCGGGTTGCGCGCAGGCGGGATGGTGGCTGGTCCGCCCGATCCCGTGGCAGCTTGTTTGATTCGAGGCTGATTGGTCGCTAAGGGTACTTCAGCAATTCGCAATGTGCCAGAAAGAGGAGAGCAGGAGATGAGCGACACACGAATCGACGGCGAGAGCGATACAGGCCATCGGAGACTCGGACTGGTGCCGGTCGTCGCGCTGCTGCTGGCGTGCGGCGCTCCGGACGTCGAGAGCGCTGCAGAAGGAAGCGCGCCCGCGCCCGAAATGCGCAGCGCGGATCCGGCGGGCGAGGCCGATCACTTCGTGCCCTCCACCCCCGAAAACGTGGCATGGGGCTGGTTCCCGATCGACAAGGAGCCCGTGCTGCGCGTCCAGCCGGGGGAGACCGTGCGCATCAACACCCTCACCCACGCCGGCGCCACGCAGAGCGTGGAGCCGGTGGCCTACCTGACCGGCCTCGGCCTTCCGCGCGACGAGATCCTCCAGGACGTGCTCGACTTCTGGGCCTCGCGCGACGGCCGCCCGCGCGAAGGCCGGAGCGGCCACGTCATCACGGGTCCCGTCTACGTCGAGGGCGCCGAGCCCGGGGACGTGCTCGAGGTCGAGATCCTCTCCGTCGAGACGCGGGTGTCGTGGGGCATCAACAACACCTCCGCCCGGGGCGGCGTGTTCTCGATGGACTACCCCGGCGCCCGTCCGGACGACCCGGCGCTCGACATCCCGCCCGGAACCCGCCACGTCATCCGCACCGGGGACGTGGACGGGCGCGAGGTGGCCCTCATTTCCGACGAAATCCATGTGCCGCTGGCGCCCTTCATGGGAATCATGGCGGTCGCGCCCGACCCGGTGGTGGGCCAGCCGGGCGTGACCGTGCCGGGAGTTCAGGGCTCCCGGCCCCCCGGCGCCTTCGGCGGCAACCTGGACGTCAAGGACCTCAAGGCCGGCACTACCCTGTACCTGCCCGTCTTTCACGAGGGCGCGCTCTTCTACACCGGCGATGCCCACGGCGCGCAGGGCGACGGCGAGGTGAGCGGCACCGCGATCGAGCAGTCGGCCTCCGGCGTCTTCCGCTTCGCCGTGCACAAGGACCGCAGCATCTCCGCGCCGCGCGCCGAGGACGACGACTACTACATGATCATGGGCATCGACCTGGACCTCGACCGCGCCGTCCGCCACGCGACCTGGGAGGTCGTGAACTTCCTCGGGGAGGAGAAGGGGCTGCCGCCCGCCGAGGCCCTCTCGCTGGCCAGCATCGCGGTGGACTTCCGGGTCAGCGAGGTGGTCGACCTGACCCAGGTCGTTACGGGGTACATCCCCAAGGACATCTTCCTGAGGTAGGCGGGCCGAGGCCGGCGATGCCGGGACGCGGGTTCGGCGCCGACCCGGGAGAGCCGCGGAGGAACGGGCTCACCTCTCCAGGGCCGCTCGAATCCGCGCGCGCACCTCTTCCAGGGACAGGCCCTCGATCCGGATCAGCTTGCGGCGCGACCCGGCCCCGGCCACGATGACGATCCCGTCCCTGCTCGCCGACAGCGTGCGCGCCAGCAGGGCCACCACCGCCCGGTTGGCGCGGCCCTTTTCCGGCGGCGCGGAGACGCGGAGCTTGAGCGCATCCCCCATCCAGCCCGTGATTTCGTCCTTCCGGGCGCCCGGAGCCACCTTCACCGTGAGAACCGCCATGAACCGTTTCCTCGCAACGTTTTTTGTTGCGTGGGCCCTGATCGCCCCCGCAGGACTGCTCTTCGCGCTCCCGCCGCGCAACGATTGTCCAACCTGCGTCTTCCCGGGAGAGGAGTGGGAAATCGTCCCCCGGGGCGGACTGGCCGGCCTGGGCTGGGACGCCGACGCCCTGGCGCGGGTGCGCGACTTCGTGCGCGACAGCGCCAACTCCACCGGCATCGTGGTGGCGGACCGGGGCCGGATCGTCTTCCAGTACGGCGACATCGAGGAGTTGTCGTATCTGGCCTCCGTGCGCAAGAGCATCCTGGCGATGCTGTACGGCTACTGGGTCGAGAACGGCGCCATCGACCTGAACGCCACCATGGCCGATCTGGGCGTGGACGACATCGGCGGGCTGCTGCCGGTCGAGCTGGGCGCCACGGTGGACCACCTGGTCACCGCGCGCTCGGGGGTCTACCACCCGGCCTCCAACGGCGGGGACAATCTCTCCGAGGCGCCGCCGCGGGGTTCGCAGGAGCCGGGCACCTACATGCTCTACAGCAACTGGGACTTCAACGCTGCGGGCGCCGTCTTCGAGCAGCTCACCGGGCGCAACATCTACGACGAAGCCCAGGCGCAGCTGGCGATTCCGCTCCGGTTCGAGGACTGGGACCGGTCGGTGCAGCGCAAGTCCGGCAACCTCACGATCTCGCGCAACCCGGCGTACCACTTCTGGCTGTCCACGCGCGACATGGCGCGCATCGGGCACCTGATGCTCAACGAGGGCGCCTGGGAGGGCCGGCAGATCATTTCGCGGGAGTGGGCGCGGCGCATCGTGAGCGTCGTGACCCCGCTCGAGGAGATGAACCCGGAGCGGCGCCGGGACGGCTACTTCGGCTACGGCTACATGTGGTGGGTGTGGGACGGCCCGCGCGCCACCGGCCCGTTCGAGGGGGCCTACAGCGGGCGCGGAGCGGTCGGACAGTGGATCACGGTGTTCCCCGCCCTCGACCTGGTGGTGGCGCACAAGACCAACTCGGTGTACGGCCGCACCACCAGCTGGGAGTCGTGGGAGCGCGCGCTCGAGCTGCTCTTCGCCGCGAAGGGCATCGAGATGGAGGAGTGGCCGTGGAGCGGATGAGAAAGCGGGCGGGCGCCGGGCATCCACGTGAGCGCCGAAACGGCCGGGGCGCCGGGCCGGCAGGACGTGCGGGTCGGTGGGCGGCTGCCCTGCCCCTCGGCCGCGGCAGGGCGTGGATGGGCGCCGCGTTCCTGATGGCGAGCACGCTCGCAGCCGGGTGCACGCCCGCGGGGGAGCCGGACGCGGAGGGCGGTCAGGCCGCGGCTGAACCCGCCCCGCGCAAGGAGATCATCCAGCCCGAGGGGGTGGCCCGGCTGCCGGTGTTCTCGTCCGCGGTGCGGAGCGGCGACCTGATCTTCCTGTCGGGCGCGATCGGAGCGCTCCCGGGGGTGTCGCCGCCGACGCTGGCCGCGGGCGGGATCATCCCCGAGACCCGTCAGACCATGGACAACCTGGCGACCGTGCTGGAGGCGGCCGGGGCGGGGTGGGAGGACGTCGTCAAATGCACCGTCTTCCTCGCCGACATGGCCGACTACGCCACCTTCAACGAGGTCTACCTGGAGTACTTCCCCGAGGACCCGCCCGCCCGCTCCGCCCTGGCCGCAGCCGGACTGGCCTTCGACGCGCGCGTCGAGGTGGAGTGCATCGCAGCGGTCCCGGAGGGCGGCCGCTAACGGATTGCCGCCCCGGCAGCGGCGTCGGGCGCGGACCGTGGACTACCCGAGCGCGGCCCCCCGGGCTGCAGGACCAGGGGCGGAAGGCGCCGCAGCTAGTCCATGATGCGCCGGTACGTCGCGCGCGAGACCCCGGTGATCTTCCCCTCCTCGTCGAGGCGCACGTACTCGTTCTGAATCGTGTTGCCGTCCTCGGAGAGGTTGTTGATGATGACCTGGTAGACCCTGCCGTTGCGGCTGTTCAGGATGCGCGTGGTGCGCTCGTTCACGACCTCGACCGCGGTCTCGGCGTTGTCCTGGCCCTCCACCGCGCGGAAGACGCCGTCGAACAGGGTCACGTATCCCCACTCGGACGACTCGCCGCTGGCGTTCGTGTTCGCGACCGTGATGCGCATGCCGCCGTCGCCGTAGGGCTCGTAGGTCATGACGTTGGAGGCCGGCGGGGGCCGGTCCGAGTCCATCAGCCAGGTTCCGTAGCGTGCCTCGCCCTGGGCTTCGACCCCCGAGGAGAATGCGAGCCCTGCCAGAATCGTCGTTGCCGGGAGCCATGCGTTGCGAAGTCGCATCTCTTCCTCCGTGTTGCGGTAATGCCCCCTGGCGAGCGGGGGTCGAGACAACATATGCGCGGCGCCGGCCTCATGAAACGCCCGGGATCCCCGACGCCGCCACCCCGGCCGGCGGACGCGGCACGGATTGACCTTCCCGCACACTTTCGCAGATCTTCCTGCGCCGCATCAAACCCCCGTCACAGGCCCGAGACACCATGACGAGACCCACCCTCCCGATCCCGCTCTTCGCCCTCGCCCTCGCGTCAGCCCTCGCCGCCCCCGCCCTTGCCGCCCAGGACTTCGAGCGTCCGGAGGGCTGGCAGGTCCGCTTCGACGAGCCCGGCGCTTCGGAAGACCAGCTGGAGATGTTCGTGTCGATGCCCCCCGGATGGCATGTCACCTCGGGACCCGCCGCGATCTACTGGGGCCCGGAGATGGAGGCGTCGGGCGAATACCGCATCGAGATGGAGGTGTTCCTGTTCGAGCCGCACCAGGGGATGATGCGCGAGGCGTTCGGCTTCTTCGCCGGCGGGCGCAACCTGGACGGCGACGACATCGAATACACCTACTTCCTCATCCGCGACGGGGGCGAGTTCATCGTCAAGCGCCGAGAGGGCGCGGAGGCTCCGACGATCCATCCCTGGACCGGCCACGAGGCCATTCTGGGTTGGAAGGATCGCGGAGACGGGGCCACGGCGAAGAACATCCTCGCCGTCGAGGCGGACGCGGACGAGGTGCGATTCTTCGTCAACGATGCCCAGGTTGCCACCCTTCCGCGCGAGCAGGTCGCGATGGACGGGATCTACGGCTTTCGCGTGAACCACATGCTCAACCTGCACATCTCGCGGCTCGAGGCGACGCCGCTGGACTGACTCCGCCGGCAGCCCGCGGACTGCTAGAAGTCGTACCTTACCCGCGCCAGCAGCATTCTCCCGATCTCCGGCGCACCCACGAATTCCCGGTGCAGGTTGTTCAGGATGTTGTTCGCTGTCAGCGAAACATGCGTGCTCGGCTGGAACGGGAGCCGGTATCCGATCGAGGCGTCCACCACGCTGTAGCCGTCCACATCGCCGACGTAGACGCCGGAGTTCATCGGAAACGCCGTGGTCATCCGCATCCGCCCCCCGAACGAGAATCCGGTGGCGCGGTCGTCGAAGGTGAACCCCATCGACCCCTTGTGATTGGGAGCGTTGAGCGCGATGTCGTCCGAACTGGTGCAGTTGCCGTCGTCGTTGAAGTCGAAGCACTCGTCGCTCTGGAAGGAGTAGCTCGCGTTGATCCGCACCCGGTCCGACGCGATGATCTGCGCGGACAGGTCCGCCCCCCAGAAGTCGACCTCGCCGAAGTTGCGATAGGTGACCAGGAGGTCGGGGGCGTCGACCTGGTCGGGCACCACGGTGCCGAGGGGGAGCTGAGCCACTCCCTCGACGATCGGGAGGATCTGTTCCCGGGTCACCAGGCCGCCCTGGATGAGCGGCGACAGGCGGTGAAGGACGAAGGCCGTGACGCTCTCGGGGTCGAAGAAGACGTTGGGGGTCACGACGCGGAGCGGGCCGACGAAGTTCTCCACCCGGCTGAAGTACACGTCGGCGGCCAACAGTACGCGGTCGTCGATCAGGCCCTTGTATCCGATTTCGTAGGTGTTGTTGATGGTCGAGGTGAGATCGGTGATCGTCTCAACCGGCGAGCTGTCGAGCGGGAACGCATCCGCCGGATCGATGGCCGCCTGGTTCAGCCGGCGGAGCACGGTGCCGATCGCGGGATCACCCGGCAGCGCGCCCGGGTTCTGCAGGAGATTCCCCAGAACACCGGCGAAGGGCTGGAAAGCGGGACTGAGGAGCGCGGGCAGCATCTCGAGGAGCCCTGGCCACAGCGCCAGGGCGTTCGCCGGAATGGCCTGGCCCGGTGCGAAGGGCGAGCGCATGCAGTACGACATGAGTCCGCCGGGACACTGGGCGCTGAAGGTGAAGCCGCCGGTGGGCACCCCCAGCGCGCGTATGTTGTAGGTGGCGGGCAGCGGAGAGAGTGGAATCTGCGCCGCGATGATGTCCAGGAAGAGGTTGGTTGTGGTCGGGGTCGCAAACGCCCGGTTGTAGGTCAAGCGGAAGTTCTGGTTGTCGGCCGGCCGGAACACGAGCGCCGCGCGGGGAGAGAGGTTCACGTCGGCAAGCCGGTTGTGATCGTCCAGCCGGATCGCCGTGACGAGGTCGATCCGGTCGCCCAGCGACGTCTCCGAGTGCAGATAGGTGCCGACTTCGGAGATCATGTCGTCGTCTTCGTTCTGCCCGAAGATCGTCCCGCCGGTGCGCGGGTCGGTCCGCTGCCAGTCGACGCCGTAGGTGAAGCTCTGCCGGGAGCCGATGTCGAAGCCGTGCTGGACCTGGGCCGCCATGGTGCGCGACTGGTCCACGACCGCCGCGCCGGTGCGGAGGCCGAAGGTTCCGTCCTGGACCGGCGCGTTGAGATCGCCCCCGGAATCGGTCATGTTGAGGAAGGCCTGCGCGAAGAGCCGGCCCTTCGACAGGCGGGCCTGCGCGAAGTTGTACGTCCAGTTCTTCACCTGAAAGGCCCCGATGCCCGTCATGTCCACACCCTTGGCAAGGGTGCTGGTGCCGCCGTTCACGATGAACGATCCGTCGTCGTCGAACCGGAAGTCGAGGCGGCCGTTGGCGGAGTATCGCTCCGAGCCGTAGTCCCGGGTGCAGATCATGCCGCATGCGCCCATGCGGGCCTGTGCCTCACCGGGATCGTCGTATTCCCAGTCGTTCCCGCGCTGGTACTGGCCGGAGATCTTCAGCCCGAAGTTCTCCGATGGAGAGTGGGCGGACCGGAACTGGCCGTGGAAGAGCGAGCGCTCGCCGCCGGCCAGCGAGATCGTGGTGCCCTGCCGGTCGATCGGCGAGGACGTGATGATGTGCATCACGCCGTTCGAGGCGTTGGGTCCGTAGAGCGCCGCCCCGGGGCCCAGCGAGACTTCGATCCGGTCGATGTCCAGGTCGGTCGTCGGAAACATCTGGTAGGCGTTGAACCGGAGCGACGGAACGCGCGCGTAGCGGTTGTCTATGATCGTCAGCAGGCTTCCGGAGAAGACGTTGTTGAAGCCGCGCGCCACCACGGTCCCCTGGGCGATGCCCGTCTGGACCGCATCCACCCCGGGAAGCGTCTTGACGTGCTCGGCCACAGTGACCGCCGCGACCCTCGCCACCTCCGCCTGGGAAACCGTCGCAACCGACGCGGGAGCGTCGAGCGCCTTCTCCTGGCGGCGTGACGCGGTGACCACGACCGGGTTGAGGATCAGGGCCCGCGAGCGAATGGAGATCTCGATCTCCGTCGTTGAGCCGGCGTCCACCGCGATCCCGTCCAGGCGGGTGGTCTCGTAGCCGATCAGGGTCACGATCACCGAGTGGCTGCCGGCGGGAACCGATGCCGAGAAGTCACCGTCGGCTCCGGTGGCGCCCAGCATCTGGCCCACGATCTCGATCGTCGCGCCCGACACCGGCGTCCCCGCCTCCGCGTCCGTCACGCGGGCGGAGAGTGTCCCCTGCTGCGCCGAGAGCGGGGCGCTGAAAAGGATCGCCGAAGCGATGAACATCCAGGGGAGATACCGCTGCCACCGCGTGCTGACCTCTTTCATCGATCCCTCCTCCTCATGAGGATGCCCAAGGCGTCCTGAGAAACGCGCATTCGCATTTCCGGTCGGGTTCTGTCGCTGAATCTGCGGGATTAGTCGCAAAATGGGGAGCCCCGTCAATGACGGGCTATAGTAACCTGTGGCCTGTCCGGGCGGCTAGGGACGGGCCCACTCCTCCAGTTGCGTCCTCGCCCGGTCGAAACGGGCCAGCAGGTTCGGGATGTCGGCGTCTCCGTAGCCGATGACCAGACGGTTTCGGGCGACCCGGAGCACTTCCGCGAGTTCACGGGCAGCGCGCATTCTGGCGCCGGGCTCCGTGCTTCCCGTCTCCCCGATCCAGATCGGTGCGGTGTGGGCAAACGGGTAGCTGGCCATCGATGGCCATTCCGTGTTCCCGCCCACCGCGCGCACCGCAACCCATCCGCCCCCCGGGAGGTCGAGCGTTCCTTCGTATCGCCGCAGGCCCGGCCCATCGAGTCCTGCGGACTCCCAGGCCACCTCTCCGTTGACGAGCACCTCCACGCGCTCGACGGCACCCGCGGAACCGAGATCGAGCGTCCAGGCGGCGGATCCGGATGCCACCACCCCGCCCGGCCCCGTGCCTTCCAGCCGGAAGTCCGGAAAGGGACCGTTGGTGACGAAGGTGCGGCCCTCGCGGAGCGCCGCCATGTAGGCCGGCCAGTTGAGCAGGCCGCCGGTCATCGCGTACACCCTCGTGGTCCCCACCGCCATGGTGCGGAAGAAGTTGTTCATCACGTCGGTACCGGCGCTGGGCGCCACCGGAATGCCCAGGTTGAGGAAGCGGTGCCACACCTGGGTGGTGGTGGTCTCGTCGCTCCACAGGCAGACCACCTCCAGCGCGTCCAGGTCTCCCAGCACCGCGTCCGCCACCAGTTCGACGGGCACGCTGGGGGCGAGGTCCCCGAAGGGAACCTCCGACCACGGCCGGGCGCGCTCGGCCGCGCGCGCGCTCACCGGGTGCACGTAGTACCCGAAGCCGCCGCGCGAGCGGGCGTGGCCCAGCGCCTCCGCGTTCTCGCGGTCGTCGGTGCCGTAGACCTGGTAGCCGGGGCCCCACACCCACGGCCAGAAGAAGTCGCCGATGTCGATCAGCCCCACGTGGCCGAGGAAGTGCGAGCGCACCTCCTGGCCGAAGCGGATGAGCGGTCCCTCGCCCGCCCGCTCCCACCCCCAGAGGTCCTGGTCCTCGAAGCGGTTGTGCAGGTTGGCGAGCAGCGGGGTGGCGACGTCGAGCGCCTCCCCCCGCATCATCGGCACCAGGTCGGCCGGGGCCAGGTCGTAGGGGCCCCCGTAGTTCAGGTGGAAGTGGTGCTCCCCCGACACCCATCCCGCGGCCCGTGCGTCCCAGACGGGGGTGAGCGTCACCTCCACCTCGGTGGTCCGGCCGGCCGCGACCTCGACCGTGCGGGCGACCTCGGGGGTCGCGAGCCCCTGCACGGCCGCCACGGTGGCGCTCCCGGCCGGCACCGTGAACTCCGCGATCCCCGGCGAGTAGGCGTACACCCGCCCGCTCTGGCCGTCGAACCAGGGCCGCGAGCCGGCCGGGACGGCCGGGTGGCCGGTCGCGTCGACCACGTCCAGGCGGGCGGCCGCGGGCGGGCCCCCTTCCTCAAGGGTGGTGCGCACCCTCAGCGTGCCCGTCTCGACCCCCCAGTCCCAGGTGCGCACCACGACCTCCTCGGCCGGCCCGCCCGCGGCGGCCACCCGGTAGAGCCGCATCGGCCGGTTGCCGTCCCCGCGCGAGAAGTACACCCACTCGCCGGCCGGCCGGCTCCACGCGGGGGTGAGCGGCGTGCCGCCACCCGTGGCCGGAGGCCCGACCAGCAGAATCGACCCCGCCGGGTCGTCCACGTTCACGAGCCGCAGCTCCCACCCCGTCTGGGTGGGCCAGTTTACCGCGACCGTCGACCCGTCCGGGCTGAGCGCCGGACGCGCCATGGAGGCGATGCTGCCCTCGAGCAGCGTGCGCGGCCCGGATCCCGCCGGCGCCCCGGAAGCGTCCAGCTCCCGCACCAGCACGCGGTCGCCGCCTCCGCCGCCCTTGGCGAGGTACACCAGGGCGCCCGCGCCCGGCTGCGGCTTCAGCTCGATCCCCCTGACGTCGGTGACCGGGCTCTTCTCCCCGCTCGCGAGCTCGAGCGCCCACAGGTCGATGGTCCCGGCCGACGCGGACGCGAAATAGAGCCGGCCGCCATCGGGGGAAAAGGCCGGGTCGAGCTCGATCGCGGGCGTGTTCTCCCGCAGCACCTCCGCCCCGGTCGCGGCGTCCACCACCACGATCCAGGTGTCGCGCGTGTCGTCGCGCACGAACGCGATGCGGGCCCCGTCGGGAGACCACGCCGGGCGCGCGTCCATCTCGCCGCCCGAGGTCAGCCGGCGCGCGCCCCCGTCCACCAGGTCCATCACCCAGATCCAGCCGTGCGACGCGAAGGCCAGGCGGGTTCCGTCCGGCGAGGCCGCCGGATCGATGGGCCCGTTGGTGAGGGTGGGCATTTCGTAGCCCTCCAGGTAGATCTGGTGCCCGTAGCCCTCCACCCTGGGATAGCGGTTGGTCCACTGGGTGGAGCCCGGCGCCGGTGCCAGCGCCAGGACCAGGAATATTCCGGCCCACCCTGGCAGTCCGTGGAGGAATCCGCCCGAGCACCGAGAGCGGCGAGGCGCCGGCCAGCCGCCCCTAGCCCATGTTGCGCATCGCTTCATGATCCCTGCTGCGCATCGCTTCATGATTCAGCCTCCTTTCCTGTCCTCATACCTGCCCCTCATGCCTGCGCCCGGTCGTGCGTGCGCCGCAGCGGAATCTCCGGGATGCGCGCCGCCAGCACCCCGGCCATGAGCGCAAGGAACGCGGTCAGCCAGTAGATCCGGTGGGAGGCGCGGGTGAAGGCCAGCCGCACCCGGTCCGTCGACTCCCGGGCCACGGCGCGGCCCTCCGCGCGCAACGCGACCGCTCCGTCCGGGCTGTCCGCCTCCCCGGCCCTCTCCTCGAAGGCCGCGAGAATGGCCTCCGGCAGGCCAACACCTCCCCTCGACACATAGGCCTGCGCGCTGACCCTCCCACGGGTCCGATCCCGCAACTCCGCATCCAGCGTGGAGAACGTGGCCGCCAGCGTAAAGGTCAGGACCGCACCCATGGCCGCCGCCCCCATGGTCGCTCCGGTCTGGCGGAAGAACTGGGAGGCGCTGGTCGCCTGCCCGACGAAGCGTACGTCGGTGGCGTTCTGGATGGCCAGGGTGAAGAGGGGCATCCCGGGCCCGGCTCCGAGGCCGCAGAGTATCGTGCACAGGTAGACCTGCCAGTACGCCGTGGAAGGATCCATGCGCGCCAGCAGCACCGCGCCCAGGAAGAACACCGCCGTGCCGGCGACGATCTGGCGCCGGTAGCCGATGCGGCTGGCGACCTGTCCGGCAAGGGTGGCCGAGATCACGATTCCGAGCGAGAACGGGATCAGCACCAGGCCCGCTTCCGTGGCGGAGACCCCCCTCGTCGAGACGAGGAAGAGCGGGACGAAGATGTTGATGGAGATGAAGGCGGCGCCGAAGAAGAACGTGGCCAGGGTAGCCCGGCGAAAGACGGGCTCGGAGAACAGCCGGGGCTCGAGGATCGGGCCCTCCACGGCCCGCGAGCGGCGCACGAACGCCACCAGCAGAATCGCCGACACCGCCAGCAGGCCGGGCGTCGCCCACAGCTGCCACCCGCCGGACGCGACCACCCCCTCCGCCGCCGGGGCCGAAGCCAGCCACGGAAGCCAGGGGCTGGCCTGCTTGTCGATCTGCAGCCCGAGCACCAGCGGCACCAGACCGCCGACCAGAAGGCCCGCCCCGGCGAAATCCGGGCGCGTCGCTCCCGGGGGCGCCTCCAGGAGCGGCATCCGGCGCAGGATGTGCCACAGCGCGATCCCTCCGATGGGCATGTTGACCAGAAAGACCCAGCGCCAGCCGGCGATCCCGGGCATCCAGCTCCCCGCGTGGTCCGTGAGCAGTCCGCCCAGCAGGGGGCCCATCACCGAGGAGACGCCGAACACCGCGCCCACATATCCCTGGTACTTGCCCCGCTCGGCCGGAGTGAAGAGATCCGCGATGACGATGAAGGTCATGGCGAAGATCCCTCCCGCGCCCATCCCCTGGACGCCCCGGGAGATCACAAGCTGGCTCATGCCGTCGCCGAGCAGCGGGAGCGGCCCCGCGATTCCCGCCAGGCCGCAGGCGACCGAGCCGCCCAGGAAGAGACCCACGGCCGCCAGCGTCACATGCTTGCGCGCATAGGTGTCGGCCAGCTTGCCGTAGACCAGCGCCAGCGAGGTCGACGCCAGCAGGTACATGGTCGTCACCCAGGTGTAGCGCTCCACCCCGGCCAGGTCCTCCACGATCCTGGGAAGCGCCGTGGCCACGATGGTCTGGTCGAGGGCGCCGAGCAGCAGCGCGAGCAGGATGGCCAGGTACACGGTCATCCGGTCGGCGTGGGAGATCCTTCCCTCATGGGGCGCGGTCCCGGGCCCCCCCGGCGCGGTCGCCTTCATGAAGCCGGATGGGGGAGGGGCATCGCGCGGGCCGGTGCTCGCTTGCCTGACAAGCGGAGGTTAGGGTAGGGAGGCTGCACCAAAGTGAGACCACCGCGTGCGAGCGGCCAGTTCCCGGGGAGGCGTCGCCGCGGAGCCCGACCCGCATGGAGGAGCGTTCATGCCTGCCGATCGAAGAGAGTTTCTGAAGATGTCCGCGGCGGCGGGAGCCGCGCTGGGACTGGGTGCCGTGCCCGCAGCCGCGCTGCCGCATCCGGGCCCCGCGCGCGGGCCTGCGCCACCACAGGAAGCGCCGCGCGCACTGCGCATCCTCATCCTCGGAGGCACCGGCTTCATCGGTCCCTTCCAGGTGCGCTACGCCCTGTCCCGCGGTCACTCGGTTACGCTCTTCAACCGCGGGCGTTCCAATCCCGGGATGTTTCCGGAGGTGGAGACCCTGATCGGGGACCGCAACGGCCAGCTGGACGCGCTCAGGGGTCACACCTGGGACGTGGTGATCGACAATTCGCGATCAAACCCCGACTGGGTGCGCCTCTCCGCCGAGTTCCTGCGCGACACCGTGGACCGCTACTTCTACGTGTCCTCACGCTCGGCGTATTCGGACCTCAGCCGGGTGCCGATGACGTCGGACGCCCCGACCTTCACCTACGAGACCGCAGGCATCGAACCGGGTTCGGAGAACCTTCCCTACGGGCTCGCCAAGGCGCTCTCGGAGCGGGAGGCGCAGCGGGTCTTCGGCGACCGCGCCAACATCGTGCGCCCCGGGCTCATCATCGGCCCGCAGGACGAGACCGACCGCTTCACCTACTGGCCGGTGCGCATCCACCGGGGCGGCGAGGTGCTGGCCCCGGGCGACGGCTCCGATACCGTGCAGATCATCGACGTGCGCGACCTCACCGAGTGGATGATCCGCATGGCGGAAACCGGTCACACGGGAGAGTACAACGGCATCGGGCCGGCCACGCCCCGGCCCATGACGGAGCTGCTCTACGGCATTCGCGCGGTGACGGCGGCGGAGACCACGTTCACCTGGGTCGACACCGACTTCCTCATCGAGAGGGGGATGCGCCCGTACCGGGAGATGCCGGTGTGGCGGCCGCCGGTCCCCGGATTCGAGGGCTTCGCGCGCTTCGACCTGACGCCGGAGGTGGAGGCCGGCCTCACCTTCCGCCCGCTGGCGGAGACGGCGCGGGACACGCTCGAGTATCATTTCTCCCGGCCACCCGGGCGCCAGGCCAATCTGCGCGCCGGGACCACCCCGGAGCACGAGGCCGAGGTGCTCGCGGCCTGGCACCGGAGCGGGCGCGCCGGCCGGTAGACGATCCGGGCAGCCGATTACGTAAAATACGCAATTTACGCAAATCGGGGCTTGGTCAGTCTCGTCGGGCGCTCGCGGCGTCCGCCCTCTCCAACTGCCGGAGCAGCAGCAGGAGCGCGGTGATCATCAAGAAGGCCGCGCCCGCCATGGCGGGTATGGAGATGAACCCGAAGACCGCCACGTAGCGCCCCGAGCAGGGTACCCCGCCCTCGCAGGGCACGAGGTCCAGCGTCGGCTGGAACTGGAGCGCGACGTGGTACGCGGCGATGGCCAGACCGGCCGCGGGCAGCGGCAGCGCGAAACGCCAGATGCCGGCGTGCGCGCGTGCCAGCCCCACTCCGAGCACCAGCACCAGCGGGTACATGGCGAACCTCTGGTACCAGCAGAAGGGGCACGGCACGAAGCCGACCATTTCGGAGAAGTACAGGCTGCCGGCAGTCGCGATGAAGGCGATGGTCCAGGCCCAGCCGATCACGTGGCGTTCGTAGCCCGCGAGCGAGGTGCGCAGCCACGTGCGGCCAGCCGGCATCATGAGCCCCGCCAGGAGCGCCAGGGAGGCCGCAGCGCCGGCGAGGGAGGCCCCGCCGAGCATCTGAACGATCGCAGGGTAGAGTGTCATCCGATGCCTGGAACGGTTGCGGGAAACACGTCGATCCCGAGCCTGAATCGAGGGCCCGGCGGTCCCCGGGTTCAGCGCTCATCCGCCCTAGCGTGTCCGAGGGGCGAAGGCTATTCTTATGGTTCTTTGAAGTTGAGGCAAAATCCGGGGCAGGCGAATGGCCTTTGGGGCCGTCGAAACGCCCCTCTCCCGGTTACAGCAGCGTGAGGCCCGCATGAACTCTCTTCCCGCCGCGCTCACCACGCTCGGGTTGCTTCTCGTACTCGCGGACCGACCCGCCGAGCCCGCTCCCGTTGGCCCCGTTGACACACCGTCCATCCCGGTCGCCGGGAGTACGGAGATGGGTGGTCCGGAGCACGCCGAGTCGCTCACCGGCGTCATCCGCATGTACTGCCAGGTCTGCCACAACGACGCCCTCATGACCGGCAACGTCTCGTTCCAGGCCTTCGAGGTGGAGTCGGCCCCGGAAATGGCGGAAACCGCGGAACGGATGATCCGCAAGCTGCGCGCCGGCATGATGCCCCCGCAGGGATTCCCGAGGCCGGCGGGAGATACGCTCCAGGCCCTGGCCGAGGAACTCGAGACCCGGGTGGACGAAGCCTGGGCGCAGAACCCGAACCCCGGATTCCGCACCTTCCAGCGCCTGAATCGCGCCGAGTACGCCAACGCGGTCGAAGACCTGCTCGGCCTTCGGGTCGATGTCGGCGAGTTCCTGCCCCTCGATACCCGCAGCGCCAACTTCGACAACATCGCCGACGTGCAGGCTCCCTCCGCCACCCTCATGGAGGGGTACCTGCGCGCGGCCAACTACATCAGCCGGGTGGCGGTGGGCGACCCGGACGCGGAACCCAACTCGATTCGCTACCGGCTGCCGCGCACGACCTCCCAGAAGGACCGCGTGGAGGGAGCGCCCTTCGGCACCCGGGGCGGCGTCTCGGTGATTCACAACTTCCCGGCCGACGGCAAGTACGTCTTCCACATCCAGCCGTATCCGGCGGTGGAGGGCGAGGTCTTCGGGCGCACCTTCGGCAACGAGCAGATGGAGGTCTCCATCGACGGCCAGCGCGTGGCGCTGGTCACCATCGACCGGTGGATGTCGGAGTCGGAGCCGACCGGGCTGAACGTGCTCACCGACTCCATCTACGTGCGCGCCGGCCCCCGCCGCGTGACCGCCGCCTTCCTGAGGCGCTTCGAGGGCGAGCTGGACGACCTGATCCGCCCCATCGACCATACGCTGGCGGACGGGCAGATCGGGATCGGGTACGGGGTGACCACCATGCCGCACCTGCAGCGGCTCTCGGTCCTGGGCCCGTACGAGGTGACCGGCGTGTCCGAGACGCCCACGCGGCAGCTCATCTTCACCTGTCGCCCCACCTCCCGCGAAGAGGCGCGGCCCTGCGCGGAGAACATCGTTTCCCGCCTCGCGGGCAAGGCCTATCGCCGGCCCGTCAACCAGGGGGACCTCGAGGGGCTGATGTCCTTCTACGACCAGGCCGAGGCGGAGCGCGGCTTTGAAGGCGGCGTGCAGTTGGCGCTGCAGGCGATTCTTGCCAGCCCGCACTTCCTCTTCCGCATGGAGCGGGCGCCCGGCGCCACTGCCGGAACCGCCTATTCGATCACCGACGCCGACCTGGCCTCGCGCCTCTCCTTCTTCCTGTGGGGAGCTCCCCCGGACCAGCAGCTCATAGGGGCCGCGGCGCGGGGCGAACTTTCAGACCCCGACGGGCTCCTGCGGCACGCGCGGCGCATGCTGGCCGACACGCGCGCCGCGGAAGGACTCGCCCGGCGCTTCGGCGCCCAGTGGCTGAGGCTTCAGGATCTCGAGAAGATCGATCCGGACGCGCTCTCCTACCCCTATTTCGATGGGACCCTCGCGGACGCGATGCACCGTGAGACCGAGCTGCTGTTCGCGAACATGGCCACCGAGGATCGGCCTGTGCGCGAACTCCTGACCGCGGACTACACCTTTGTCAACGAGAGGCTGGCCCGGCACTACGGCATCGCGGGCGTCACCGGGCCGGAGTTCCGGCGAGTCCAATACCCTGACGACAACCGGCGCGGCATCCTCGGCCACGGCAGCGTGCTGACCATGACCTCGCACGCCGACCGCACCTCGCCGGTGCTGCGCGGCAAGTGGGTGCTGGAGGTGCTGCTCGGAACCCCGCCTCCGCCTCCTCCCCCCGACGTGCCCGCCTTCGAGGAAACCGAGGGCGCGGACGACGGCCGCTTCCTCACCGTGCGCGAGCGCATGGAGATCCACCGCGCCAACCCGGTGTGCATGTCCTGCCACCAGCTGATCGACCCGGTGGGGCTGGCGCTCGAGAACTTCGACGTGACCGGGGCGTGGCGGATCAGGGACGAGGGCAACCCCGTGGATCCGGCCGGAGAGCTCTACGACGGCACGCTGCTCACGGGCCCGGCCGACCTTCGCAACGCGCTGCTGAAGCGCCCGGAGGTGTTCTACCGCATCTTTACCGAAAACCTCATGGCGTACGGCCTCGGCCGACGCGTCGAGTACTACGACATGCCGACCGTGCGCAGGATCGTGCACCAGGCGGCGGACACGGACTACCGGTTCTCCTCGTTCGTCCTTGGCGTGGTGGAGAGCCCGGCCTTCCGCTCGTCGCTGGTGGCGCCCGAGGCCGTTGCCTCGCCGGCGGGGAACTGAACTGCACAGGCCGTGAAGCCTGAACGAATTGATTGCCCGAGCACCGCAACAGCCGGTGTACTCGCAGGTTGTACAAACAACGGAGTCTGAACGATGAATTTCATCACCGGAAAGAGCATCTCCAGGCGCACCATGTTGCGGAGCATGAGCGGCGTCATCGGGCTGCCGCTGCTCGACGCCATGGTTCCCGCGGGAAGGCTGTGGTCGGCGACGGCCGCCGGTCGCGCCGCCAACGACACCCGCCTCGTCTTCATCGAGCAGGTGCACGGCGCCGCCGGATGCAACGAATGGGGTGCCTCCCAGAACCTCTGGGCACCCGCGGCCGAGGGGAAGGACTTCGATCTTTCGCCCACCAGCCTGCGGTCGCTCGAGCCCTTCCGGAAGTACCTCACCATCGTCACCAACACCGACTCCCGCATGGCGGACGCGTTCTCGCCCGAAGAGATCGGCGGTGACCACTTCCGCACCACGGCGGTGTTCCTGACGCAGGCGCATCCGAAGCAGACCCAGGGCTCGGACCTGCACATCGGGACCTCCATGGACCAGCTCTTCGTCCAGCGCCACGGCCGGGAGACCCCTATTCCGTCGATGCAGCTCACGATCGAGAACGTCGACCAGGCGGGCGGCTGCGCCTACGGCTACGCCTGCGCCTACACGGACACGGTCAGCTGGGCGTCTCCGAGCGAGCCGCTGCCGATGATCCGCGATCCGCGCGCCGTCTTCCAGCAGCTGTTCGGAGCCGGCGGCACCCCGGAGCAGCGCGCCCATCGTCTCCGCACCGACCGCAGCATCCTCGACTGGATGCTGGACGAGATCACCAGCCTGAAGCGCGAGCTGGGGCCGGCCGACCAGCATCGCGTCTCCCGCTACATCGACAACATCCGCGAGCTGGAGCAGCGCATCGGCCGGATCGAGGCGCAGAACACGAGCGGTGAGGAGCGCGAGATTCCGGAGGCTCCCGTGGGCGTGCCGGATGACTTCCGCGAGCACATGGAAGTGATGTTCGACCTTCAGCTGCTCGCGTTCACCTCCGACACCACCCGGGTCTTCTCGTTCAAACTGGGCCGGGACGCATCTCCCCGGATCTACCCGGAGAGCGGATCCTCGACCCCCTTCCACGCGGGCAGCCACCACGGTGGACGCGAGGAGCGGATTCTCGACTTCGCCCTGATCAACACCTACCACGTCGGCATGCTGCCCTACTTCCTCGAGAAGCTGCAGGCGACCAACGACGGGGACGCGACGCTGCTCGACAAGACCATGATCATGTACGGATCGGCGATGGCCGACCCCAACATCCACAACCATGCCCGCTGCCCGCTCTTCATGGTCGGCGGCATGAACGGACTGCTTGAGGGAGAGCGGCACGTGGTGGCGCCTCCGGGAACCCCGATGGCGAACGTCATGCTCGACCTGCTGCATCGCCTCGGCGTGACCGACCTCGAAACGTTCGGCAACAGCACCGGCACCTTCGCGGTGTAGAGGCGGCGAAGACCAGGCCCGGCAACGGCGGCTGCGAGGAGTGGAGATGGCGACGAGCAAGCGAACTTTCGCACCCTGGATGAAGCGGACCCTGGCGGTCGGCGCGCTGCTGCTGGTCGCCGCCACCCCCGACGAATCGCCGGTCGCGGATGCGGCCGAGCGGGGTGAGGTGGAGGAGATTCGCACTCTGCTGAGGCAGGGGGCGGACCCCAGCGCGGCGCAGCCCGACGGAATGACCGCGCTGCACTGGTCGGCGCTGAACGACCAGCTGGAGATCGTCGAGACCCTCATCTTCGCGGGAGCCACGCTTCAGCCGGCCACCCGCGTGGGCGGCTACACGCCCCTCCACCTGGCGAGCCGGGCAGGCAATGCGGGCGTCGTCGCGGCGCTTCTCGAAGCCGGCGCCAATCCCGACGTTCTGACCGGCACCGGGGCCGCCTCCCTGCACTTCGCCGCCGAGGCGAACGGGGTCGAGGTGGTGAACGCGCTGGCCGGGCACGGCGCGGACGTGAACGTGCGGGACGCCTACTCCAGCCGGACGCCCGCGATGTTCGCTGCGGCGCGCAATTCCGCCGCGGCGCTCCAGGCGCTTCTCGACGCCGGCGCCGACCCCGACCTGGTGAGCGACACCCGCGACTACACCGAGATCGAGGCCGCTGACCGGGAGGAGCGAACCCGCCGGCAGCGCATCCGTGAAGCGGAGAAGGAGCCCGAGCCGGAGGAGGAGCCGGGTGCCCAGCGCCCCGGGCAGGGACGCGGCGGGCCTCCGGGTTTCGGCGGTAATCAGCAAAACGAGCCGGAGTTGCCGCCGGACGGTCCCAAGGTCCTGTCCTCGATCGAACAGATCGGCATCCAGGGCGGCTTTTCAGCCCTGCACTACGCGGTCCGCAACGGAAACGCCGAGGCGGCCCGGGTGCTGATGGAGGGGGGCGCGGACATCAACCTTCCCAGCGGCGATCATTCCTCACCCATGCTGGTAGCCGTCATCAACGGCAACTACGACCTGGCCGGAGAACTGCTCGAAGCAGGCGCCGATCCCAACCTCGTGAGCGACGATGGTGCCGGACCCCTGTTCGCCGCCCTCAACATCGAGTGGTCGCTGCGCACCTGGTATCCGCAACCACAGGCGTTCCGCCAGCAGGAAACGACCTACCTGGAGCTCATGGAGCTGCTGCTCGATGCCGGCGCCGATCCCAATGCCCGCACCAACACCCACATCTGGTACGCGGCCTACAACGCCGGCCGCATGGGCGTGGACTTCGCGGGCGCAACGCCGTTCTGGAGAGCCGCCTACGCCGTCGATGTCGAAGCCATGAAGCTGCTGCTCGACAATGGGGCCGATCCGAACATCTGGACGTACAACCTGATCAGCCCCAGGCGCTTCAACTTCCGTCGCCCCGGCGAACCGGAAGAAGATCCGTCGGGGCTCGAGCCGGTACCGCACGGGGGGCCCGGAGTCCACCCGCTGCACGCGGCCTCGGGCGTCGGCTTCGGCACCTCACGGGTGGCGCAGACGCACCGGCACGTGCCCGATGGCTGGCTGCCGGCGGTGCGCTTCCTCGTCGACGAGGTCGGCGTCGACCCCAACATCCGCGACAAGGACGGCTTCGCGCCCATCCACCATGCGGCGGCCCGGGGCGACAACGAGACCATCCTGTTCCTGGTGGAGAGGGGTGCCGACCTGACCCTGCTCAGCCGGCGGGGACATACCGTCGCCGACATGGCGAACAGCCCGGAGCAGCGGGCCCAGCCGCATCCGCCGACCGTCGCCATGCTGGAGAAGCTGGGGTCGAAGAACAATCACAACTGCAGGTCCTGCTGAGCACAAAGCCGCTCTCCGCCCGCTGCCGAACCCCTCGTACCTGTTGCGAGGGGTTTGGTTTGGGAGGGACCGGCACGCCAACTGAAGCCGAGGACGCGAGCGAGCGTCCGCCTACGGAGCACCGAATGAAGCGTTACGCGTTGATGGCCATGGCATTGGGGCTGATCGGCCTCCCGGCGGGGAGCGCAGCCCAGGACACGGTGTGGAACCGCTATACCCTCGAGGACCTGGGTGGCGTCTTCGTGAGCGCGCAGACGGGCGCCGCCTGCGCCGGCGCCGGGATCACCGACGAGTCGGTGCGGGTCCAGACCGAGGCGACCCTGGCGGCGGCGGGCGTGGACCTGCTGACCCAGGGCGAGATGCTCCGCAACCCCGGTCTCCCCGAGCTGCGCATCATCCTGGAGTGCGCGCCCGGGGACGGCGTGGCGGTGACGGGCGCGTTGGCTTATTCGGTCGCGGTGCGCGTCCACCAGTCGACCCAGATGACGCGCGACAACCAGATCACGCTCGCCGAGGCCGTGACCTGGTTCGCCACCGATCTGGGCGTTGCGGCGATCGTCGATGCCCAGGCCGCTCTCGAAGCCGCGGTCACGGCCGGGGTGGAGGAGTTCGCGGCGGCCTACACGGAGACCAACGGCGGAGGTGGCGGCAACCCGGGTTGAGGGGCCGCTCCTGGCGAGCGCGATTTCTTCCCGGCAGCACGGGCCGCCATGGAGCGCGCGCGCCGGGGCATCGGCAGCGGGCATAAGTCAGCGCGCAACAAAAAACGTTGCGCGGCGGAAAACACCCGGTTGCGCCGCGATCCTATCTCAGCGCCCGCGCAATTTCCTCGCGCACCCAGGCGTCGTCTTCCACGTCCATGCGCGCCCTTAGCGCGGCTGACGCATCGGCTGACGCCGCGATTCGCCCGAGCCCCCATGCGGCATGGCCGCGCACCAGCGGAGCCCCGTCCTGA
Organism: Longimicrobiales bacterium; assembly: GCA_965202805.1. GTDB lineage: Bacteria > Gemmatimonadota > Gemmatimonadetes > Longimicrobiales > Gaopeijiaceae > BD2-11. The sequence goes on along the minus strand of OZ241869.1, from coordinate 2,979,829 downwards.
AGCGCCCGGATCAGCACGGGAACCGCATCCTCGCCTCGCTGGTTCCCGAGCCCCACGCAGACGTTGCGCAGCAGGCCGTTGCGCTTCGCCCGCTTGACGGGAGAGCCGCGGAAGGCGCGTGAGAACGCGGCATCGTCCATGGCGAGGAGGCGCTCGGCCAGCTCTACCAGCAGAGGGCCGTCCAGCTCCGGCCGCGCGCGGTACGCCGACTCGCTGGCGGGCGTCCGGAACTTCACGTTCCAGGGACAGACCTCCTGGCAGATGTCGCAGCCGTAGATGCGGTTGCCGATCGGAGCCCTCAGCTCGCGCGGGATCGGCCCCCGGTGCTCGATGGTGAGATAGGAGATGCAGCGCCGGGCGTCCATGACCGGCGCGCCCCGCGCATCGCGTCCCAGCAGGGCGCCGGTGGGACAGGCGTCGAGGCAACTCCGGCAGGTCCCGCAGCGGTCCTCGGTGAAGGGCTCATCCTCCGGCAGCTCGAGGTCGAGGAGCAGGATCCCCAGGAAGAAATACGAGCCGCTCCCCGGATCGATCAGCATCGTGTTCTTCCCCAGCCATCCGAGCCCCGCGCGCATCGCCAGCTCGCGCTCCAGGATCGGGCCCGTATCCACATAGGCGCGCCCGGAGACGCGGCGCCCGGCGTCCCCCTCGACGTCGGCGAGCAGCTTCACCAGGCGCCGCTTCATGACGTCGTGATAGTCGTCCCCGCGAGCGTAGCGGGCGATCACCGCGCGCTCCCCGTCCTCCGCGAGCCCGGGCGGATCGGGCTGGTGGTAGTTGTGGGTCACGAGCACGACCGAGCGCACGTCCTTCATGGTGAGGCGGAGGTCGCCCCGGCGCGCGATGGAGTCCTCCCGGGCGAGGTAGCCCATCTCGCCGTGGGCTCCCTCCTCGATCCAGCGGCGGTAGAAGTCCATGTGCCCGCTGGCGTGCGGGCCGGTGATGCGCACCCGGTCGAATCCCAGGGCGCGGGCGCGCTCACGGATGCGGTCGCGAAGGTCGGCGGGCGACGTCACGGTTGCGCGCGGCAGGCCGATGGTCGCCTCCGCGGCCGGCAGCGGCTCTCGGTGGGGCTCACTCTCGCGGGGACGCGGGAGTCCAGCGATCGCCGTCGCGCGTCTCGTATTTCTCGAGCACCCGCTCCAGCGCGTCGTCGAGATCGATTCCCCGTTCGTTCGAAAGGGCGATCAGGACGAAGAGGATGTCGCCGATCTCGAGCGCCAGGTCCTTCTCGGCTTCGTCGGCCCGCTTGAGCTTCGAGCCGAACCGGTGATTCAGTTCGCGCGAGAGTTCACCGACCTCCTCGACCAGGCGCGCGAGGTTGACGAGCGGAGGCCAGTAGCCCTCCTCGAATCGCGAGATCCAGGCGTCGACCCGGGCCTGGGCTTCCTTCAGATCCATCTTCCGCAAGAACGCAACTTGAACCTAAGCGGCTTTCTTCTTGAGGTGATTGAGATGATTCCAGGGGATCAGCCCCTCATGTTGCAGGCGCCCGACTACGATGCCGGGGGCGATTCTCTGATCCTGCGCGAATTCCCGGACATCGCTTGAACCGAAGACGCCACTCGCTACGAACCGCCGCCAGTGTTGGCGAGGCAGGAGAAAGTTTGCTGCCCAGGCGTTCGCCTGAGCTTCGACGTCGTCGCCATCTGTACTCAGATCGTCTATGAAGATCTCCCGCCTGCTGTGAAGGAGCAGGTGGGCTGCTTCGTGAAAGAAGCTGAACCACAGATGATCATCGGATCTGTGACGCCCCGTAAGCGCGATTACGGGTTTTCCGCGTCTGTACCACCAGGCGGCACCACTCAGGCGCACCTTCGGCAACGGGTCGACTACCGCCAATGCAACGCCCGCCTCGCTGCAGAGCCGTCTCGCTTCCTGAACGGCATCCGGCATCGGGTCACGGGTCAAGCAGCGAACCTGGCGCAACACCGATCTGAAACGCGGCTCGTCGTAGCCAGCGCAGTTCTGCTTCTCCGCATCCATTTCAACCAGCCGGAGCCATGTCTTCAGCGAGGGTTGATCGCTCTCGAAGCTCGGCGAATGTCGATAAGCCGCTTGAGTTGCTCCGTATTTCGTGTCCCAGGCGTGCTTCGTCGCCACGCCGAAGAAGGACAGGAGTGCCTGCACGATTGCGCTCTCGGACGAGGGTGGATCCATCGCGCCCCGCTTCACCAGTTCCCCGGTAGGAAACGTCTTCGCCCAGGCTACCAGATCACGGGCCTTCCTGGCGTCAGCCTCGCGCGCCTGAAACAGCCGATAGTCCGCCTCGATGCCGAGCCAGATGGTTGCGTCCACTCCCAGGACCATCTCCAACTGCAGAGCCGTGCCTGGTTCGATCGGGGCCCTGCCGGCGATGATCTCGCTGATGAGCTTGGGTGACCGACCACATCTTCTGGCAAGCTCAGCCTGGGAGATGTCGCGCGTGGCCAGATGCTCTTCGATCACCCAGCCGGGCGGTACCGCGTAGTCTGGCGAGTACCTGTTTGCTGCCGCAGTCATGTCCCAACTCCGTGGCCTTCAGTGGTAGTCCGTTACTTCGATGATTGTGATCGATGTCACCTGGTCCGTGGCCAGGCTTCCGTCTTTGCGACAGGGAAGCGGATCTTGATCGGGTTGGAGAATCAGCCGGTAGGGGTGAACCAGGTCCACGGCGTGTTGCCCTTTCCGTTTGCCCCGAAGTGGATGCAGACGTTCGGGCGGAGTGCTGGGCACCATCGAAAGCGTGCGGGCGTTCTTCAACACCGCGAGACGGGCCGCAATGCGCCGCATCATCGGAGCACCGTATTTTTTTTGGAGTTCCTTTTCCGAGTTGAAGATTTTCGCAAGCTTCCGGGTCTTGAAGGTGATTTCCAAGAACGATCTTCCCTTATCGTTACCTGTAACGTAACGGTTTCTTGTGGCTGATCAAGTGATCAGGGTGAATGGCACATAAGCGTCGCTCATGCCATCAGGAATGGTCCCAGAGCGTGATGCAGGCGCTCACGGCTGCAGCACCAGCTTGCCGAAGACCTCGCCGGCCTCGAGTCGCTCGTGGGCTTCCCGAGCCCGCTCGAGCGGGAGGACCTCGTCGATGGGCGCCCGGATCACGCCATCGAAGACGAGCTGCATCGCCCTGCGGTAATCGGCGGGCGTGCCCATGGTGCTGCCGAGAATCGAGGCTTTCTTCCAGAAGAGAAGAGGAAGATTGGTTTCGCCGACCGGGCCGGTGGTGGCTCCGTAGCAGACCAGGCGGCCGCCCTGGCGCAGGGCGCGCAGGTTCGCCTTCCAGGTGGCGGCGCCGACCGAGTCCACGATCAGATCGACGCCCTGCCTGCCGGTGTCCTTCCAGAGCGCGCGCCCGTAGTCGACCTCCAGCCGGTCGTAGACGACCTCGGCCCCCAGCTCGCGCACGCGGGGGACGTTGTCGGCCCCGCTGGTGACGGCGTACACCACCGCGCCCGCGTGCCGCGCGATCTGCACGGCCATGGTGGATACGCCTCCCGACGCGCCGGTCACCAGCACCCGCTCGCCGGGGCGCACCTGTCCGCGCACCACCACCGCGTGCCACGCGGTCACCCCTACCAGGCTGGCGGCGGCGGCGGCCTCGAACGGGACATCCGGCGGCACCTCGACCAGGTTGGCGGCGGGAACCACCGCGTAGTCGGCGAAGCCGCCCGGGGTGTGCTCTCCGATGATCCTTAGCTCACGGGAACGCAGGTTCCGTCCGGGCACGGTGGCATCGTACCAGTCGTAGTCCAGCGAGGGATCCACCACCACCCGCGTACCGACCGGAACGTGCGCGGCGCCGGGACCCACCGCGTCCACCACTCCCGCGATGTCCGACCCCCCGATGTGCGGCAACGCGATGTCGATGGGAAGTCCCCGCCGCACCCAGAGGTCGAGATGGTTCATCGCGGCCGCCCGCACGGCGATCCGTACCTCGCCTGGGCCGGGCACCGGATCGGGCACGTCCTCAATTCGCACGACCCCGGGGGCGCCGTACTCGTGGAAAAGCGCGGCCTTCATTGGTTGGAGTCCCTGGGGTTGGGGAGATTGTCTTCTCGCGCGAACACGTTTCGTCGCCCGGCGCGCCGCGCGGCGATGGCGCTCCACCTGCGGATCATTCGTGCCTCCGGGCATGGGCATCGATGGGGAAGAGGAGAATATGGTGGAGAACGTGCAGGCGCGAACCCGTCCTTGAATCCCGGCATGGCGGTTTCTAGCTTGCCGGATGAGAGGCGGAGCGGGGCGCAGGGATCATCCGGGTGAGGTCAGCCCGGCGCCGGCGACCGATTCACCGGAGGAGTGCGCACATGGCGAGGATGTATCGGTAGTGTCCAGAATCGTCTTCGGAGACAACCTCGAGGTGCTTCGCGGGCTGCCGGACGGGCTGGCCGACCTCATCTATGTCGACCCGCCCTTCAATACCGGCAAGGTCCAGCGGCACACGCGCATCAGGACGAGACGCTCCCCCAACGGGGATCGCACGGGCTTCAAGGGGGCGCGCTACAGGACCGAGTCCCTGGGCACGAGACGTTTCCGCGACAGCTTCGACGACTACCTCGCCTTTCTCGAGCCGAGACTGATCGAGGCGTATCGCGTCCTGGCCCCGCACGGGTCGCTCTATTTCCACATCGACTACCGGGAGGTCCACCGGTGCCGTTTCCTGCTGGACGAACTGTTCGGGCCGGACAATCTACTCAACGAGATCATCTGGGCCTACGATTTCGGGGCGAGGCCGAAGACGCGGTGGCCGGCGAAGCACGACAACATCCTCTTCTACGTGAAGAACCTGTCGGACTACGTCTTCGACGTGGACGCGATCGAGAGAATCCCGTACATGGCTCCGGGGCTGGTCGGCCCGGAGAAGGCGGCGCGCGGAAAGCTGCCCACCGACACCTGGTGGCACACCATCGTTCCCACCAGCGGCGCCGAGCGAACCGGGTATCCCACCCAGAAGCCGCTGGGCATTCTCCGGCGCATCGTGACGGCTTCCTCCCGCCCCGGAGACCTGGTGCTCGACTTCTTTGCGGGGAGCGGCACGACGGGGATGGCGGCGCACGAACTGGGGCGCAGATTCCTCCTGGTCGACAACAATCCCGAGGCGCTGGAAGTGATGGCGAAGCGATTTGCGCGGGTGCCGGAGGTTCAGTGGGAGAGCTTCGAGCCGCGGGTCCCAGGATCGGAGGAGGACTGGCATTCGGTCCCGGCGCCGAGGGATGGAACGGGTTCGGGCCGGGCCGCAGCGGACGGCCCACGATGAACGATATGTCCCACACCAACCGCAGCGGCCAGCGGGACGAGAGCCACGCGGCCGCCGACGGCGCCGATCAGGGTTCCGACCACCAGCCCGACGACGTCCACGGGGTGCCCGACGCGACCCTGGGCGGCTACCTGGAAACGCACGACCGGCCGCCGGCCTTCGAGGGCCCAGACGGGCATCCGTACACGGTGTCGCTCGAGGTGGAGCAGACACCGGACCTGCGCGCGCCCTACGTCGGCTACCTTGTGTTTCCGCGCTGGGCCGCCACCGGCCTCGGCGTGATCGGACATGTGCAGACGCCCCTGCTCTGCCGCGAACCCGGGAGAGCCGCCGCCGAAGGATACCTTCGCGAGTTGTCGCTCGACCGGGTGAAGTCGCTGCTCGACGAGGGGATCGAGCGCCGGGGCGAGGAGGCGGACGGTGAGCCGCGGCCCGACCCGTACTCGTTCGGATCGGAATGAATGCCCTCCGGGCGAGGAGCCCACGACCACGGGAGCGAGACGGATGCGGCGATGTCCCGATTCGGACGCTGAGGTGGCCCGGGTGACGGAGGTCGGAAGCGCTGTCCCCGCCGCGGAGGCACCTCCGCGCCCGTCCGTCCGCAGGGACTCTCTCCGCGTCACCGAGATCTTCCACTCGATCCAGGGCGAGTCGACCTGGGCGGGGATGCCCTGCACCTTCGTACGCCTCACCGGCTGCCCGCTGCGCTGCGTCTGGTGCGACACGGCGTACGCGTTCAGCGGGGGAGAGCGCCTGTCGTTCGACGACATCCTGGCCGAGGTGGGCGGGCACGGATGCGACCTGGTGGAGCTCACGGGCGGGGAGCCGCTCGCGCAGGCGGGGGCCTACAACCTGGTGGACCGCCTGCTGGAAGAGGGGTTCACCGTGCTGGTGGAGACGTCCGGAGCCATCGATGTGGGCCCGCTCGATCCGCGCGCACACAAGATCATGGACCTGAAGTGCCCGGGCTCGGGCGAGGCCGCGCGCAACCGGTGGTCGAACCTCGACCACCTGACCGCCCGGGACGAAGTGAAGTTCGTGGTCGCGGATCGCGCCGACTACGAGTGGGCCCGGGCGGTCATCGTCGAGCGGGGCCTCGGGGACCGCGTCCGGGACGGATCGCTGAACGCGCTGCTGATATCGCCGGTATGGGACGCGACCGATCTCGAGGCACTCGCCGGCTGGATTCTCGAGGACGGGTTGCCGGTCCGCTTCCAGACCCAGCTCCACAAGCACATCTGGGGGGCCGACGCGAAGGGGGTGTGAGGTGGAGGGGGCGGAAGGACCCTTCCTCCCGTCACTTCCGCAACTGCACCGCCTCCCTGAGCCCGCGGGTCGTGCTCACTTCCAGGTCGGCCACGTCGCCGAGCACCTCCGGCAGCGCTCCGTCCCAATCCCGCAGAATCGCACGGATGTGCCCGGTCCCGGGCTCTTTCACCACCGTGATTCGGTGCTCGTCCGCCTGGTCCTGGTAGGCCACGCCTTCAGGCCCGGTCAGCGTGATGCGTGCGAGCGCGTTCTCCCAACCGGCCTCGATCGGTACGGCGAAGAAGAAGTGCCTGCCGCCGTGCGCGTCGTCGGTGGGCGTGAAGTCCAGCGAGAACAGCGGCCGGCCGTCGGAGCCGGTTCCGCGAATGCGGTAAGGACCCGGTGCTTCGGGGAACCTTGCCGCCGCACGGATCGCAAACACCGGCTCGATCCACAGCTCCTCATCGACCACCCCACCCCGCAGTACCAGCATGTCGGAGGGCGGGTTTGACGCAGCCAACCCCGCGTTCGCGACTCCTGCCGCCAACTCTGCGCGGTGGTCGATCACCTTCTCGAAGTAGTAGTCGCTCAGCCATGGCAACGTCTCGCAGTAGGTCATGATGTCCTTGCTGCGTTCGGGAGGCAGCATCGATCCATTACGAAAGTCGTATCCCCACACGCCGATGCTTCCGTCCGGGTAGGGGAAGTCCGGATCGACGCCTGCGGGACCGCCGCACGGCGCGTGCCTGAGCGAGAGATTGTGTCCTACTTCGTGCGCCAGGGTGATCGGGCTCGGGTTGCCGATGCTCACCCAGCCGGGCAGCTGACCCTGACCCAGGAGGTTCCCCCCCAGGTGGGCGACGGCCCCGTAGTAGTAGCCCGTCCCGCCTTCCGTTGCCCGCACCGCCTCGAGTTCTCCAAACAGTGCCGCCCGACCGACCGCCGTGGTGAGCTTCTGCGACGTGTAGTAGGGTTCGCGCGGACGCACGCTGAGCTCGGCAAACGGGAACGCGTGCCTGAGCAGTCCCAATTGACGGCTGTCGGCGGAGATGCCGCGCACCCACGTCAGAACCGACGTGTCGGGCTCCGTGCTTGTGATTACCGGAACCACCGTGAGGTGCATTGCGGGCACCGGCACCACGCGCAGCGAGTCGGAGCCCTGGCTGGGGAAACGGGTCTTGCTCTCGGCAGTAATGGGCACAGTTCCCTCGGGGTCCACCTCGACCATCATCTCGACCCCCGGGGCGATGATCTCGCCGGGAATCACGGCGTTGTAGGACAACTCCAGGTCGCCCTCGTCCGCCTCCACGGGGATCTCGCTGGCATGGCGGGTCATCGCCACGCGGTGAACCTCGTCTCCGTCCGGCCCCGTGAACACGGCAACGACCTCGGGCTCGAAGAACCCTCCCGGTTCCCCGGCCGTGACGAATGCCCTCAACAGCGCGTCCCGGTTGGCCACCAGACGCACGCTCCGGGACGGGGTCTGGACCGACTGGGTGAGGTAGACCATCGGCATGGAAACCGTGACTTCCTCCGCCTTGTCGCAGATGGCGCCCGCGGTTTCGTCGATCGCGGTGTACCAGGCCTGAAAACTCGGCGAAGGAGAAGCGCACAGTCCGGTGTCGTCGTAGCGCAGCACCCGGACCCGTTCCAGGCGCCGGAGAGCAAAGGGGAGCACGCCCTCCAGTCCCGCGTTCCGGCCCACGCGCAACTCGGTGAGCCGGTGCAATCCGGCGATGGTCCCCGGAAACGCACCGGACAGTTTGTTTGCCGTCAGGTCGAGCACCGTGAGCTCCAGGAGATTGGCGATCTCTCCGGGCAGCGGGCCGGACACGCCGTTGGCGGGCAGCGCCACTTCCACGACACGCCCGCCTTCGGTGGACACGCCATGCCAGTCGCCCAGGGGAGCGTCCGTCGCCCACGCCGTCCGATTCGCCCAGGACGGGCCATCGGTCAGATCGTGGAGGTCGTTGAGAGCAAGTCGCTCGACCTGCGCGACATCGCAATCCGCCCTGTCACCATCCGGAATCCTCCGCAGCCACTTCCGGAACTCGTCGTCGATCTGGGCGCACAGGCCGGTCGCGCCGTACGACAACTCCTGCAGAAACCTCAGATCCAGCATGCTCCGCGGCAGCAGGCCGGCAAGGCCATGGTTCCCGTCGAGCTCGATCCGGGTCAAGGCCTCCAGTTGGCCGAGCCGGCGGGGCAGCCCGCCGCTCAGTTCGTTGCCCGCAGCACGCAACTCCTGAAGCGCCCCGAGGTCGCTGAATTCCTCGGGAAAGGGACCGGAAAGCCCGTTTTCGTGAATCCAGAGCAGCATCAGCTCGGACAGCTTGCCCAGCGATACCGGGATTTTGCCGGTGAGATGGTTGTCGTAGAGATACAGCTGCTGCAGGGTGGTCAAGTTTCCCAACTCGGGCGGAATCGCACCCGTCAGGTTGTTGCGCGAAACCGACAGGAAACGAATCGCACTCAGACCCGCCAACTCGGTTGGAATCGGGCCGGTCAGTCCGTTATGGCTGACGCTCAGGTACGTGAGATTCGTCAGCTTGCCAAGTTCCGGCGGCACGGCACCAGACAGCCGATTAAAGGACAGGCGCAACCTCCGCAGAGAACCGAGGTCGCCCAGTTCGGCCGGAATCGGGCCGGTCAGGTCATTGTTGCCGAGCAGCAGGGAGTCGAGGCGGGGCAGCGCCCCGAGTTCCGCCGGGATCGTCCCGTTGAGGCTGTTGCCCGTCAGATCGAGGATCGTCAACTGGCTCAACTCCGCCAACGCCGCCGGGATCGGACCCGTCAGTTGGTTGTTGTCGAGATCCAGCGTTCTCAACTGTGCCAGATTCCCGAGTTCAGCCGGGATCGCCCCCGTCAGTTCGTTGCCGTCCAGAACCAGCCATCTCAGATGTTCCAGATCCCCGAGCTCGGCCGGGAGCGTTCCCGAGAGGTTGTTGCCCGGAAGCGACAGCTCCGTCACGAAGCCGGCCAGGTCGGTCAGGACCCCGTGCCATTTGTCGATGCTCTCGGCGGTGTTCCAGTTCTTCGCCTCACGCCAGTTCGTCGGCCCGCCCGTCGCGTTGTAGAGGGCGATGAGCGCGGCCCGGTCGCCCGCATTGGCCGGCTCGGGAGGAGGCGGGGGCGGGGCGGTCGGCGCCGGGTCGTCCGAGCAGACGGCGAGCAGGGCGGTACAGAAGCCCAGCAGCCAGACGCGTGATCTCCGACGTTTCATGCGGCCTCCCCGGCCGAGCAGAGGGATCGGGCCGTGCTCGCCTTGAACGTCAATTTGACCCCCAATGACGCAACGTTCACCCGGTCCAGCCCACTTCGCTCAAACCCCGGCGATCGCAGAATGATGCAAGGGGGATTGTGACGCGCCGCCACACGAGAGCCCCCTCCCACCCGAAGAGCCGCAAACCCGCAAGGAAATCTGAAACCCGACGCATCGGTCGGGCGTAAAGGGGCGACTGCCCGGCTCTCCGCTACGGCTCCGGCGGGGGTTCCGGCAGGCAAGCGCATCGATCCAGGGCAGGCCGACGCGACATCGAGCCCGCCATCAACTCGGGAAAATCATCGACCGGCTTATGAGAGTTCTTCAGTTCCATCCGATCCGGGCCCGGAGGGCGCGAGTGCGTCCCGTTCCGGTGCAATTCCGGATCGTCGTGCCCGCGGGCCGCGCGGTAGCGCGCGTCGCCGGGGGCACGCCGCCCAGGGAGGCTGAACCCTAACAGAGCCAGAGGCTTTCCGAGAAAGTCCGGCCCATCGGGTCCGCTTCCACGGCGGACTTCGATGGGCCGTTTTCTTTTTGCGGAGGGAGGGAGAGGTGCGACAGCGCGAGGGGATGAAGAGGCGGGAGGAGATGAAGAGGCGCGGGGGGAGAATGGACCGCGAAATCGTCACCCGGTACACAAACCAGCCGGGGAGAATGCCCGCCGGGGCGAGAGCCGCCATCGAGGCGGCGTGGAACGGCGCGCCGGTGCAGCTCTACGCCCTGGCCGACCTGGACGCGAAGCTGCGCCTGGCGGAGACCTGGGTCGCGCTGGGGGCTGAACATCTGGCCGTGGCGCGCAGGCGGGCCGCAAAGCCCGATGCGGGAACTGGCGGAACGCAGGATCGCGCGGACGTCGGGCTCTCCCCGGGCCGTAGGAGCGCCGGTCACGCCTCCCGCAACCAACGTGCATCTGGCCAGTGGGAGATCCGCAGTGTCCCGCGCTCCTCGGTCAGGGCCGTCAGCGAATCGCCGGGGCTGTCCGGCACCGTGTTGTCCTTCCTGGCCGAGCCCGACGAGCCGCCCCTCGCCACGGTGCGCTACACGCACAGGCAGCGGCGCGCCATGGAGAACCTGCGCTTCGTAGTCGAGGAGCAGTTGCGCGGCAGATGCGTCGAGCCGGGGGAACCGGACGAGACCTACGCGGAGAGCGTGGCGGCGCCGATCCGCGAGGCCCAGGCCCTGGTCGCGGGCTCTCGCGTGGCCGTGATCTGGAGGTTGCTCGGTTACCTGCGGCCGTACCGCAGGGAGGTGACCATCGGGCTGGCGGCGGCGGGGCTGATCACCCTGGTGAGCCTGATCCCGCCCTACCTCGCCGGATACCTGCTGGACGACGTCGTCCGGCCCGTGCGGGACGGCACGCTGGACCTCTCCCGGGGCACGCTGGCGGCCTGGGTTGCGGTGGGAGCGATGGCGCTGGTCTACGTCGTGCGCCAGGCGGGCGCCCTCGTGCGGCTGCGCATGCTCTCGGTGCTGGGCGAGTGGGTGGCGCGCGACCTGCGCACCGAGCTGTACGAGCACCTGCAGAGGCTGTCCCTGTCCTTCTACATGCGCAAGAAAACCGGGAGCATCATCACGCGCGTGAGTTCGGACACCGACCGGCTGTGGGAATTCCTGGCCTTCGGGGTGGTGGACGTGTCGCTTTCGCTGGTGATGCTGACGGGACTCGGCATCGTGCTGCTGAGCCTGGACTGGAGGCTCGGGCTGGTGATGACGGCACCGGTTCCGCTGTTCTGCTGGGCCATCTTCCTTCACGGGGAGCGCATCCAGCGCCTCTTCATGCGCGCCTGGCGCAAGTGGTCCGGCGTGACCGACATCCTCTCGGACACGATCCCCGGCATGCGCGTGGTAAAGACGTTCAACCAGGAGGAGCGGGAGACGCGGCGCTTCGACCGGCGCAATGCGAGCGTGACGGAGGAGTACAACCGCATCCACCGCATGTGGACCACCTTCTGGCCGGGGCTGATGCTCGCGGTGCACGGGACCACGGTGGCGGTGTGGGCGCTCGCGCTGCCGCGGCTGCTGGAGGGGCCGGGCGCGGAGCCCGGTCTGTCCACGGGCACCTTCGTCTCGTTCCTGCTCTACACGACCATGTTCATCGGGCCGGTGGAGATCATCGGCCAGATGGCGCGCACCATGAACCGGGCGACGAGTTCGGCGCACCGGGTCTTCGAGGTGCTCGACACCGAGCCGGAGATCGTGGAGCAGCCGCGTCCGGTGCGCCTGGAGCCGCTGGCGGGCCGGGTGTCCTTCGATTCGGTGACGTTCGGGTACGACGGCGTGCGGCAGGTCCTGCGCGGGGTGAGCTTCGACGTGAGGCCCGGCGAGATGATCGGGTTGGTGGGGCCGTCCGGGGGCGGGAAGACGACGGTGGTCAACCTGATCGCGCGCTTCTACGACACCACCGGCGGGAGCATCCGCATCGACGGCGTCGACCTCCGGTCGCTCGAGATCGGGCACTACCGCCGCCAGATGGGCATGGTGCTCCAGGACCCGTATCTGTTCCACGGCACGGTGGTCGAGAACATCCGCTACGGACATCCGGAGGCGGATCTGGAACGGGTGATCGAAGCGGGCAAGGCCGCGAACGCGCACGACTTCATCTGCCGCCTGCCGCACGGCTACGACACCGTGGTGGGAGAACGGGGACAGACCCTCTCCGGCGGCGAGAGACAGCGGGTGTCCATCGCGCGGGCGATCCTGCACGATCCGCGCATCCTCATCCTGGACGAGGCCACCAGCGCGGTGGACACGGAGACGGAGCGGAAGATTCAGGAGGCGCTGGACCGGTTGGTGGCCGGGCGCACGGTGTTCGCGATCGCGCACCGCCTGTCCACCCTGCACCGGGCATCGCGTCTCTTCGTGATGAAGGACGGCAGGCTGGCGGAGGCCGGAACGCACGAGGAACTGCTGGCGAACCCGGACGGCATCTATCGCCGCCTGCACGAGATGCAGTTGGAGCTGCAGGGGCCGCGGCAAGGGGAGAATTGAGACATGCGAAGCGAGGAAGTGACGACGATGACGACGGAGTCCGTGACGACGGCGGCAACGGAGAATCGGCCGGCGATAAACGGCGGGGTCGGGCCCGCCGGGACGCCGGCGCCCCAGAGCCTGCGGCTGGAGCGAGGCATCGACGGGCAGCTGTGGGCGCGGACCGGAGGCCGTGAAGTCCGGGTGAAGGTGCACCGCTGCTTTCCCTGGACGGAGCCGGGACGATTCGTGTCGCTGCGGGATGCCGACGACGAGGAGGTCGCCCTGGTGCGCAACGCGGACGAACTCGACCCGGGATCGCGCGCGGCCCTGGAAGATGCGCTCGCCGAGGCCGGTTTCGTGCTGGAGGTGACGCGCATCCACGCGGTGGAGGAGGAAGTCGAGATCCGGTGCTGGCGGGTCGAGACGCGCCAGGGTCCGCGCTCCTTCCAGACCCGGCGCGACGACTGGCCCCGCGAAGTGTCGGATTCGGGCTTCCTGATCCGGGACGTCTCCGGCGATCTCTACCATGTGCGCGATACCTCTGCGCTGGATCGCGAGAGCCGGGAGTGGTTGTGGGCGTACGTGGAGTAACGACTGCCGTTACGGCGGATCGCTTCGGAGCGCCGCCCCCCTCCAACCGCTGAGCGACTACGTCACGCTGCGATGGGCCGCCTCCTCCGCCGCAACCTGGCACGGATCATGTAGAGCATCCCTGTCGCTCCGCTTCCCGAGTGCACAGAACAACGCTCATGAAAAACGTGTTACCTTCCACGGTTTTCGTTTTTCAGGAACCTCAGCGGCCTTACAAAGCCTGGGCGAAGAATCGCCAAGGACACCGCACAGAGGGATTGACACAATATAGATAAGAGGATTCGCACAATGCAGATAAGACGTTACGGCCCAACCGTTAAGAGCCGCCGCATGCGGCCTGCTTCGCGTACTGGGCGCTCCCGCCGCCGCTTCTCCCTTCTCCTCCCCGCGCTGGCACTGACGCTCGGCGCGCTGAGCCTGTTCGCCGCGGGGCCGGCGCAGGCGCAGTCCTCCGACGCCACGCTGAGCGGATTGGCGGTGGAGGTCAGTACCGACGGCATGAGTTTCAGCTCGATCGGGTTCATTCCGGAGTACTCGGCCGGCCAAAGGAGCTACGACACGGCGGTGCAGCCTTCGTACACGCACGCGCGGCTGACCCCGTCGGCCAGCCATTCCGCCGCGACGCTGCAGGTGGGCAAGGCCGGCAGCCTGAGAGCGGTGTCCAGCGGCTCGCCCAGCGCGGCCATCGCCCTGGACACAGGCGGCAACGCCATCCTGGTCAAGGTCACCGCGGAGGACGGGAGCGTCAGGCAGTACACCATGACAGTGACCCGGGGAGGCCGTGCCTTTTCCTCGCCCCCGCGCAACGTGCAGGTGAGCGCGGGCGACGGGTCGCTGACCCTGACGTGGGAGCCGCCGGCCTACTGGGGCAGTTTTCCGCCGGGCGGCTATGACGTGGACTGGTATGCAGGCGCGTCCCCCCCGACGGACGAACTGGACTGGAACCGCGCCACGCGGTCCGTGGTGCCGCTGGCGCCTACCGCCACCAGCTACGAGTTCACCGGGACCTATGACTTCCACAGGACCTCTGGCAAACACACGGTCACCAACGGGACCACGTACCAGTTGCGGCTCCGGGCGTTCGGCACGAACCCCGACGACAGCAGCGACCGTTTGCCCAGTTATTGGGTAACGACGGCCGACTTGCCGAAGGCGCAGGCGCAGTCGTCGAACGCGGACCTGAGCGGCCTGACGGCGAGCAGCGGCACAAGCGCCTCGGGGACGTTCACGGCGCTGACGCTCTCGCCCTCGACGTTCTCGGCGGGGACGACGAGCTACACGGCAACGGTGGTGAACGCGAGGACGCACGCGAAGGTGACGCCGGCGGTGGCGCACTCGGCGGCGACCGTGGGGTGGCGCAAGGGGAACACGGGCGATTTCACGTCGGTGTCGAGCGGCTCGGCAAGCGGTGCCATCGCGCTCAGCGTGGGGCCCAACGCGATCACGGTGCGGGTGGCGGCCCAGGACGGGACGACGAAGGACTACACCGTGACCATCACGCGGCAGGCGGCGGCGACGACGCCCACGGTCTCGCTTTCCGCCTCCCCGAACCCGGTGACGGAGGGATCGAGCGTGACGGTGACCGCAGCGCTGTCGAGGGCGCTGACGAGCAACGTGACGATCCCGGTGACGATCACCGACAACTCGGCGGAGCCCGCCGACCACGGGACGCTGACGAGCATCACGATCAACTCCGGCGCGACCAGCGGCACGGGCACCATCACGACGAACCAGGACCCCGACGAGGACGACGAGACCTTCACGGTGGCGCTGGGGAGCCTGCCGTCGTCGGTGCGGACGGGCAGCCCGTCCTCGGTGCGGGTGACGATACGGGACGACGACGATGGCGGTGGTGGGACTTCGCCGGCGCCCACGGTGTCGCTTTCGGCCGCGCCGAACCCGGTCGATGAGGGCTTGCCGGTGACGGTGACGGCGCGGCTGTCGTCGGCGCTGGCGAACGCGGTGACGATCCCGCTGGCGGTGACGGCGGGCACGGCCGAGCCGGGGGACTTCGGGGCGCTCGCGAGCATCACGATCCCGGGCGGCTCCTCGACCGGCACGGGTACGATCGCGACGAGCGAGGACACGGACACGGACGACGAGACGTTCACCGTGGCGCTGGGCAGCCTGCCGTCGTCGGTCACGGCGGGCAGTCCGGGTGCGGTCGAGGTTACGATCCTGGACGACGATCCGCGGAACCGGGCGCCGACGGTGTCCGCGTCGTGCGACCCGTGCCGGGTCGGTCCGGGCGGCGAGGCACGTCTGACCGCGCGGGCTTCGGACCCCGACGGCGACCCGCTGAGCTATGCGTGGAGCGCGCCTGCAGGGCGGTTCGCGGGGCCGGCCGACGAGGCGGCGGCGCGCTGGCGGGCTCCGGCCGAGACCGGGAGCGTCACGATCCGCGTGCAGGTCTCCGACGGCCGGGGCGGAACGGCTTCGGCCACGGTGTCCATCGAGGTCGCGAATGCGCCTCCGGCGTTCGGAGAGCCGTCCTACGCGTTCGCGCTTCGGGAGAACGAGGACGGCCGAGGCCGCCCGGTGCCGCTGGGCGCGGTGGTCGCCGAGGACCCGGACGGAGACGAGGTGACGTATGCGCTGGCGTCGGGCGCCGGACATCTGTTCGCGGTCGGGGCGGGAGACGGCGCGGTGACGTATGTGGGTCCGGGCGAGGACCACGAGACGGAGCCGAACCGGTACGAGTTGACGATGAGCGCGCGCGATCCGCACGGCGCGGAGGCGCGGGCGCAGGTGACCGTCGAGGTGGTGAACGTGAACGAGCCGCCCGTGGCGGCGGCGGACACGGCGACGACGGCCGAGGACGAGCCGGTCGTAATCGACGTGCTGTCGAACGACACGGACGCAGAGGGGGACGTGCTGCGCATCAAATCGGTGTCGCGGCCGACACACGGGATGGCGCGGGCGGCCGCCAACGGCGGCGTCGAGTACGCGCCCGAGGCGGACTGGCACGGGACGGACCGGTTCACCTACACGGTGACGGACGGCAACGGCGGGACGGCGGAGGCGGAGGTCGAGGTCGTGGTCGAGCCGGTGAACGACGCGCCGGAGGCCATGGCCGACACGGCGGCGACGGCGGAGGACGAACCGGTCGTGATCGACGTTCTGGCGAACGATACGGACGTGGAGGGGGACGCGCTGCGCATCGAGTCGGTGACGGCTCCCTCGCACGGCACGGCGCGGGCAGTCGCCAACGGCGGTGTCGAGTACACCCCGGAAGCGGACTACTACGGGGCGGATCAGTTCACCTATACGGTGTCGGATGGCAACGGCGGGACGGCGACCGCGGAGGTCGAGGTCGAGGTCGAGCCGGTGAACGATGCGCCGGAGGCGGTAGCCGACACGGCGGCGACGGCCGAGGACGAGCCGGTCGTGATCGATGTGCTGGCGAACGACACCGATGTCGAGGGCAACGCACTGAGGGTCGAGTCCGTCACGGCTCCCTCGCACGGGACGGCGCGGATCGCGGCGGGCGGCGGGGTAATCTACGCGCCCGAAGCGGACTACCACGGCCCGGACCGGTTCACGTACACGGTGGCCGACGGCAACGGCGGGACGGCGGAGACGGAGGTCGTGGTGGCGGTCGCGTCGGTGAACGACGCGCCGGAGGCGGTGGGCGCGATCCCGGAGCAGGCGCTCGACGAGGGAGCAGGGTCCGTGGCGCTCGACCTGGCGCCGTACTTCGAGGACCGCGACGGGGACCCGTTGGCCTACACGGCCGTGTCGTCCGATCCGGGCGTGGCGTCGGTGTCCGTGGCGGGCTCGGCGCTGACGCTGACGCCGGTCGGTTACGGCCCGGCGTCCATCGAGGTGACGGCGCGCGACCCGGGCGGGCTCTCCGCGGCGCAGACCTTCGCGGTGAACGCAAGCGACCGGATGGTGCGCGCCGTCCTCGACGAGACGCTCGCGGCGATGGCGCGCGCACACCTGGCGAGCGCACGCATGACGCTCGGCCGCCGCGTGGGGCCAGGCGGCGGCGCGGACGAGCGGTCACGGCTGACGGTGGGGGGGCGTTCGATCCCGCTGGACCGGGACGCGGCGCGCCAGGCGGCCGGACGGCTGCTCGAGGGCTGGGCGGTGTCGCGGCTCTGGCGCGGCGGAGGGCTCGTCGAGGCCGGGCGCGAGGCCGAGCGGCGGTTGGCGCGGCTGGCGGCGAACGCCGCCAATGGCCGCGGTGCGGGCGGGCCTCCGGGTCCCGCGGACCTCGCGGCGTCGCTGGGTCTGAACGGTCTCGGCGCCCCGGTGGGCCTCGGAGCGCCCGGCGGCGGCACGGAGTTCCTGTTCGCGTGGGGCGGCGGCGAACCCGGCGCTCAGGATGCGGGCGCCGGCGGCCGCTGGCGGTTCTGGGGCCAGGGCGACCTCCAGACGTTCGCGGGCGATCCGGCGCCGGAGCGCGGCTACGAGGGCGACCTGCAAACCGGGTGGGCCGGGCTCGACCGCGCGCTCGGCGAGCGCTGGCTCGCGGGCGTGGCGGTGGCGAGGAGCAGTGGCGGCGGCGATTGGCGCGCCGGGACGGCCGGCGGGCGCCTCGAGACCTCGCTGACGGCCGTGCATCCCTACCTGCGCTGGTCGGACGGCGCCACGTCGGTGTGGACGATGGCGGGCGGCGGCCGGGGATCGGCGGAGAATGAGCGCGTGACGGGGCGCGTGGGCGAGAGCGATCTGGGCCTCGGGCTCGGGCTCGTCGAGATCCGCCGCCGCCTGACGGGCTGGTTCGGGCTGCGGGCCGACGCCGCGTGGGCGCGGCTCGCGACCGGGGCGGGCGGGAAGAGCGTCGACGGCCGCAACGCGGCCGTCGACCAGCAGCGCCTGGGCATCGAACTGGTGCCCTCGACGCACCTCGGCGCCCTGGCGCTCGAGTTGTTCGGCGAAGCGAGCGCGCGGCGCGACGGCGGCGCGGGCCAGACCGGATCGGGGCTCGAGGTGGCCGGCGGGTTCCGGGCCGCGGGCGGCTCCGTACGCATCGACGCGCAGGGCCGGATCCTGGTGCTCCACTCCGCCGAGGGCTACAAGGAGCGCGGTCTGGGCGTGACGCTCAGCGTCGGCAGCCCCTCGGACGAGGAAGGGCTCTCGCTCTCCGTCTCGCCGCGCTGGGGCGGCCCCGCGGCCGCCTCCGGCGCGCTGTGGGAGGAGCGCTTGGGCGGGCTCGGTCCGCCCGGCCCCGCAGCGGACGGGCCGTGGTCGCTCGACGCGCGCGGTCGCTACGCCCTGCGCCTGCCGGGCGGCCGCCTCCTCGCCTGGTCCGGCGGGTTCAGCCGCTCCGACGGCGGCTGGGGCCTGACGATCGGGGGCGGGCTGGAACTGGCCGCCCGCGAGTCCCCGGCCGAATCGCCGCGCTGAGTCCGGCTCGTGTGCCAGGGACTCCATCCGGAGCAGACTCTCAGCCCGCGAAGAGCGGTGCCGTCTCCTCTCGCGCCGTCTTTGCCTGTGAGCCACCGCCGCCCGACCCACCACCCCCCTGGGTGCGGGTCACGCGGACCACCCGGTCGCCCACCTCCACCCGCGCGAGCCGCGTGCCCCGGGTGGTCTTCCTGGTCACCGGCACGTCCCCCGCCACCACCTGGGTGATCCGGCCGGCCGCCGTCACCAGCATGACCGCGTCCTGGTCGAGGACCTCGATCGCACCGATCAGCCGCCCCGCCCCGCCGCCGGGCGGAGTCATCAGGACGCCCAGGCCGCCGCGCTTGCGCAGGGGGTAGTCGTTCACGTTCGTGCGCCGGCCCCACCCCTGGTCGGACACCGCCAGCACCGTCCCCTCGCGGCGGATCAGGAGCGCGGACACTACCAGGTCGTCGCCGCGCAGCCGGATGCCCCGCACCCCGAAGGCCGCCCTTCCCATCACCGGCACCTGCCCCTCGGTGAAGCGGATCGCGCGGCCCCGGCGGGTCGCCAGCATGACGTCGGCGCCGCCCTCGGAGAGCATCACCGCGACGATGCGGTCGCCCGGCCGCACGCGCGAGGCGGCCAGCCCGGCCGCCCGGGGGTTCGAAAACTCCGACAGGCGCGTCCGCTTCACCGTGCCGCGCCCGGTCACGAACACCACCTGTCCATCCGCGGTCAGGCTGTCGACCTGCAGCAGCGCGGTGAACGGGTCCGCCCGGCTGCCCTCCGTGAGGCTGTAGAGGGATTGTCCGCGCGACGCCAGTCCGCTCTCGGGCACCTTGGTCACGCTCAGGAAGTGGACGCGTCCGCCCTCCGTGAACGCCAGGATCCACCCCTGGGTGCGGGCCACGAAGAGGCGTTCCAGGTAGTCGTCCGGGTAGCGCTCCATCCCCGCGAGCAGCTTCCCGCTCGCCAGTCGGCGGCGGTACAGGTGCACCGGCATCCGCTTGACGAAGCCCTGGTGGCTGACGGTGACCACCGCGTCCTCGTCCGCCACCGCAGCCACCACGGTCTCCTTCGAGGCGGCCTCCCTGTCCAGAATGGTCGTGCGGCGGGCGTCACCGAACTCGCGCACCCCTTCCTCCAGCTCCTCCAGCATCACCTGCAGCTGGCGGTACTCGCTCGACAGGATGCGCTGCAGCCGGCGGATGGTCTTTCGCAGCCCGGCGAGCTCGTCCTCGAGCTTCTGCCGCTCGAGCGAGGTCAGGCGCGCCAATTGCATGTCCAGGATGGCGCCGGCCTGCCGCTCCGAGAGATCCAGCTCGTCCTGCAGCCGCTCGGCCGCCTGCGCGCGGTCCTCCGAGGAGCGGATGATCGCGATCACCTCATCGATGAAATCGAGGGCGCGCAGCATGCCTTCGATAACGTGCGCCCGATCCTCCGCCCTGTCCAGCTCATGCTGCGATCGCCGCCGGATGACCTCCACGCGGTGATCGCGGAACCGCTCCAGCATCTCCTTCAGACTGAACTCGCGCGGCTCGCCCCTGTCCAGGGCCAGCAGGATCGCGCCAAAGGTGGATTGCAGGTTGGTGCGCCGGAGAAGCCGCTTCAGCACCTGGCCGGAGTCGGCGCCCCGCTTCAGCTCGATGACCAGGCGGACGCCGTCGCGGTCGGACTCGTCGCGCAGGTTGGACACCTCGGTGAGCGAGCCCTTGCGCGACAACCCGGCGATCTGGGCGATGATCTTGGACTTCGAGGTGGCGTAGGGCAGCTCGGTGATGACCAGCTGCTCCCTCCCGCCGCGGATCTTCTCCCGCACCACCCGCGCGCGCATGACGATGCGCCCCCGACCGGTGCGGTACATCTCCCGGATGCCCTTGCGCCCGACGATGAAGCCCCCGGTCGGAAAGTCCGGCCCGGGAATGACCTCCATCAGCTCGTCCAGCGTCGGCTCGTCGTCGTCCGCGAGCATGCGAATCGCCGCGACCAGCTCGCCCAGGTTGTGCGGCGGCACGTTGGTGCTCATCCCCACCGCGATCCCGGCGCTGCCGTTCATCAGCAGGTTGGGGAGGCGCGAGGGCACCACGACCGGCTCCTGCAGGCGGTCGTCGAAGTTGGGCGCCCAGTCGACGGTGTCCCGGGCGATGTCGGTCAGCAGGTCGCCGGCCACCCGCGACAGGCGCGCCTCGGTGTAGCGGTACGCCGCCGCCGGATCCCCGTCGATGGAACCGAAATTGCCCTGGCCATCCACCAGCGGATAGCGCAGCGAGAAGTCCTGCACCATGCGCACCAGCGCGTCGTAGACCGCGCTGTCCCCGTGCGGGTGGTACTTGCCCAGCACGTCCCCGACCACGGTGGCGCTCTTCTTGTAGCTCCGGTCCGGGGCCAGCCCCAGCTCGTGCATGGCGAAGAGGATGCGCCGATGCACCGGCTTGAGCCCGTCGCGCACATCCGGCAGCGCGCGCTGGACGATGACGCTCATCGAGTAGTCGAGGAACGACTCCCGCATCTCCTCCTCGATGGGACGCGGAAGAATGCGCTCCCTCGACCGGGCCATCTGCATCATGGCTGCTCCTGGCCAGGGACGACTTGTCCGGCCGCGCGGGCCCTCAGGCCTCGACGGCGTCTTGGAACGCGGACGACACCACCCTGAGCGGCAGCGACACCTGGTGCTCGCCGTCCAGGTCGACGTCGAAAGCGTAGCGGCCCGGGGTTCTGAAGACGATCCCGTCCATGTTCAGGATATGGGGAATCTTCAGTTGTCCGCCATCACTCGCCGCGCCGGGCCCGAACTTGACCTTGCCGTCCAGGCGCAGGATGTCCTCCCCCGCCGGTCCGCGCAGGCGAATCCTTATGGTGTGTTCCCCGGCCTGCTCCAGCCCCGCCGAGAAGCGCAGCACCAGGGAGATCAGGCCGTGTTTGGCCGGAAAGCGCGTGGAAGTGATCGAATCGAAGATGCCCAGGATGTTGAGCTTGCCGGCGCTGTCCACCGTGGCGGCGTCCGCCAGCAACGCGAGGTCTACGCGCACGCGTCGGTTCCTCCGGATCCATGGGTGAGCAGCTTCTCGCCGAGGACGAGCCCGGCGACCAGGTCGATCGTGATGTGCGCGGCCATCGCGGGCCAGATGCTCCCGGCCAGAATGAACGACGCGGCGAAGGCGAACCCGGCCACGCCGGTCATCACGATGCCACGCACACCCTGATAGCAATGTAACAACCCGAACGCCGCCGAGGTGACCGCCGCAGCCATCCACGGGCCCACCGACATCATCCCCAGCACCGACATGGCATAGCCCCGGTAGGCGATCTCCTCCCCGGTCCCGGCAACGAAGGAAAGGCCCGCGAAGCACGCCCGCTCGCGCCGGGTGCGGGGAAGCAGCCGGGCCAGGAAGGGAGAGTCGCGCAGGCCTGCGGCGCGGGCGATCCACGTGAACAGCATCATGGTCCCGAGCACCGCCCCGGCGATCGCGACCGTCCACACGACGAACGCGAAGGGGTCGATCGGCGCCAGCCCCAGCGAAGCCGGCCCCGCGCCGGTGGCCCCGACGATCGCGCTGGAGGCGCCCAGGACGAAGATGAAGATCCCCGAAGTCACGTAGACGGGAATGCGCGCCAGATCCTGGTTCTTCCTCGCCAGCGCCAGCTGGGCAACGCCGTTGATGGGAGCGAGCACCAGCAGCACGGCCAGCAGGATCTGGTCTACGAGGTGCACGCCGCCGCCTCCGCGCGCCGCTGACCGATCTCCTCCACGCGCTGGAGGGTGGCGCGCACGTCCTCCCAGGTGCTCCGGTAGTTGAGGATGCACAGGCGCAGCGCGTAGTCGCCCTGGAGCCGGGTCGAGGACACCATGGCGAAGCCGCTCTCGACGATCTCGTTCTGGATCTCGCGGTTGAGTGCATCCAGCGTCGACCGATCCATGCCCGACGGCCGAAAGCGGTAGCAGACCACCCCCAGGCTGGCCGGGCTGAGCAGCTCCAGGCGCGCGCTCTGCCGGATGTAGGCCTCCGCCCTGCGCGCCAGCTCGAGCGCCCGCCCGATGACGACGCGGAACTCTTCCACGCCCAGCATCTGGACCGACATCCATACCCGCAGCGCCCGGAAGGAGCGGCTCAACTGGAGTCCTCGGTCGGCGAAGTTGACGTGCTCCAGGCTCATGTCCGTGTCCTGCATGTATTCGGGCATGATCCGGAACGCATCGCGCAGCACCGCCGGGTCGCGCACCATGAGGCACCCCGTCTCATAGGGCTGGAAGAGCCACTTGTGCGGGTCCAGCACCACGCTGTCGGCACGCTCGATGCCCTTCAGGCTCCGTCGCGCGCCTTCGTCGAGGACGGCGAAGCCGCCGTAGGCCGCATCGACATGGAACCAGAGCCCCTCGCGCTCGCACACGTCGGCGATGGCGTCCAGCGGGTCGATGGCCCCGGTGTTGGTGGCTCCCGCGTTGGCGGACACCATGAAGGGCGTCCCGCCCTCGTTGCGGTCGCGGCGAACCATCTGAGCCAGCGCCTCGACATCGAGCCGATAGCGGTCATCGGTGGGCACCTGGCGCAGGTTGTGCTCGCGGAAGCCGCAGATGCGCGCGGCCCTGTGCACGGACGCATGGCACTGGTCACTCTCGTACAGCACCAGCCGCTCGCCGTTGCCCGCGGCGTGGCGCGCGGCCACCATGGCGTTCAGGGTCGCCGCCGACCCCCCGCTGGTGAACAGGCCGCCCGCGGTCCCGGGCATGCCCAGCCATTCGCGAAACCAGTCGAGCACCACCAGCTCCACCTGGCTGGGTCCCGCCGACTCCAGCCAGGTGCCCTGGAAGATGTTGAAGCCGCCCGTGAGCATGTGGGCGAGGTAGCTCGGCCAGGTGGGCGAAGAGGGGATGAAGGCGAAGAAGCGGGGGTGATCGATGCGTCCCGCGTAGGGAAGGACGTCGCGCACGACGCGGTCGATCACCTCGTTGGGATCGCGGCCGGTCTCGGGGGCGGCTTCGCGGAGACGGGCCTCCGTGTAGCTCCGGTCGGCGGTGCCCCAGGCGCGGTCTTCGCGGAGGCCGGTCCAGCGATCCACCACCCGGTCCACCATCTCGTGCCCGAGGCGGCGCATCAGGTCGGCATCCAGCTGCAGCGCGTCCGCTCCAGCGCGCGTGTGTTCGGGTCTGGGCCCGGTCACCTCTCCTCCTTCCGGCATTGACGGGCAGATACCGGGTTTCCAGTTTGTTCCTCCATCGCGCCGGGCCCTCTTCGGGCTGCGGCGGCATACTCCTACATCTCGGTCCCGACAGGTGTAACATGACCGCGCGCGGCGTACAAACCCCGGTCTTTCGAGTGATCGATGCTCTGGACGCGCCCCATGGCGGCCGCATCCTGCGGCTCCAGCTTCAGGACGGCCCGCCGCCGCGGGTGCGTGACCTGAAGGGCTCCCGGCTCACAGCCACGGCTCCCGACGGCACCCGGCAGAGCGTCACGGTGAAGGGGTTCGCGGCGTTCGGGGGGCGGGTCAGCGACCGGCGGCTCGCCGATACCGGTCGCATCGACGTCCACGTCCGGGAAGACGCCTCCAATGTCGAGCCGGTGTCGATCAAGTGGCTGCTCACACCGTCGTGAAGACGGTTTCGCGACCCTCACCCTCCCCTCCCGGCGCCGCCTACCTTCCCTCCACATCGAGCAGCGCCGAATCCTTCTTGAGCCTCCGGAGCACGACATACACCACGGTTCCGGCGCCGAAGTAGATCGCCCAGAAGGGCGCCAGGTCGAGGCCACCTCCCGCACCCAGCGTCTCCGCGACCTCCAGGGCGGTCGTCGCCGCCACCCAGGCGTACAGGGCGGCGTGGTCCCGCCCGAGCGCGAACAGCAGCGAAAACGGCAGCCGGTTGGGTCGCCAGAGCCGGGGAGCGGGCAGCAGCGCGGGCGTGCGCGCCGCCCAGCGGGTGAAGACTGAGCCGAAGCGCTCGTGCAGGAAGCGCTCTTCGGCCAGCATGATGCGCTCGTTGTAGATCCAGAACACCAGAACCGTGACCGCCACGGCGGGGAGACTGCCCGTGGTCGCGGCCACGCCGGCCCAGATCAGGAGGTTTCCCAGGTAGAGGGGATGGCGCACCACCGAGTACACGCCCTCGGTGCTGAGCGAAGCGGCTTCGAGCTTGCGGGTTCCGCGGCCGGAGGTCCCCGCCGGCGCATGTCCCACGGTCCAGGCGCGCAGCAGCAGACCCGCGACGGCGACCAGCATTCCCGCCAGCTCCCAGCGGTCCACCTGGCCGGCGGCGTTCGAGGGAAAGGCGAAGCTGAGCGCGGCCAGGAGAGCGAGAACGAGGAGCGGCAGGTAGCTGCGCCAGCGGAAGAGCCAGTTCCCCGTCCGGGTCCACTCCTCGACCAGCCCCGCGTCGGGAGAGTCGCGACCCCGCGCTCCCGCTTGCGGAGCCGACGGGTCGCGGTCCGGCATCAGCGCAGGCCGGGCGGGTTTGTCTCGAAGGCACTCCGGAACCAGGTGCGGTACGCTTCCTGCGCCCCGGCGCTCTCGTCCAGCCAGGCGTCCCGCTCCATGGCGAACTCCTCCGCGCGCGCGGTCAGCAGATAGGCGTCCAGATAGCCGTTCTCGCTGGAGAAGAGCAGTTCATCCATGGGCAGATAGGGGGGCCAGCCGTACAACGAACGCCCATAGAACCAGACGTCGGCGGTACGGGCCACGATTGCCCGCTCGAGCTCGTATCCCTCCAGCCCGACCGCATCGGGAAGCCACTCTTCCAGCCGGTCCATGCGGTCCATCAGGTGCAGGTGCGCGTAGACCAGATACACGGGTCGCGCCTCGGCGATGGTTCCGTCCAGATAGCCGCGGGCAGTGTCTCCTTCGATGACGAAATTCTCCCAGGGCATCACCGGCACTTCGCTGAAGTCGGTGAAGATGAGAAAGGTGGGATCCTCCCGGATGTTGTCCAACTGCGGGCGAAGCCAGATGTCGATGGAGTCCATGCGCGCCGGGTCGGGCGGGACGCGCGCTCCCGAGAGGGTGATCAGGCCGCGGGAGGCAGGAAGGGCCGACGAGGCCGAGCAGGCGGCAAGGAGGACCATGGCGAGCGCCGCCGCCAAGGCGCCGCGATGTGATGTGGAAAACTTCTCCATGAAGTCTCGCCCGTAGCGAAAGGTGGTCGTCTCAAGCTTGTTGTGGATGCGTACCCGCGAACCGCCGGTATGCTTCAGCCGACCGGCGCGGACCCGGCCTCCGCCCACTTGATGTGTTCGAACGCCGTGCGGCAGCGGTTGCACCAGTAGGTCGCCACCGAGAGCTGGCTGCCGAAAGGATTGACCAGCCGGGTCTCGGTCCGGTCACAGAACGGGCACCGGGGGGACGCGGGAAGCCCGGCCGCGGAACCGGTCGCCACCTCGTCGGCGCTCATTCGACGAACAGCGCCCGGTTGCGGTCGCCGCGTGCGCGCTCGACGGCGTCTCCGGCGGGCTCTCCGGGCGGGCGGCGGCGGCTGGCGATCCAGTCGGCGGGCAGCGCCGGATCGGTGGCGGGGGCCGTGTCCAGCGCCGCCAGGGGCTCCGTCAGCCGGCGGGCCAGCCGGGTGCGGGCCTCGTGCGGCCGGGCGGTGAGCCCCACCCCCGCGAGCAGCCCGGCCTCGTCGTCTTCGGGCAGCAGGCACGTGATCGCGTCGGGCAGCATTAGCTCGACCGCAGCAGCCAGGCGTTCCCGCCCTTCCTCCGCGCCGGCGGCGATGCGGCGCATCCACGCGTGTCCGAAATCGCTGTGAAAGGCCTCCTCCGCGAGCATCTTGGGAACGCGCCGGCGGGCGGCGTCCCAGGCCCCCGCCGCGAACCCCTCCAGCGCCAGCGAGAGGGTCCCGTCCACGACCACGATGCCGGCGACGACCGCGGCCCAGTCGGCAAAGGGTTCGTCCAGGCAGGCGGCCGAGCAGTACGCGCCGGCCGGACGGGAATGCTCGACCTCCACGGGGTCGACGCCGAAGTCCTTGAGCATGGCGTAGAGGAGGCGCGCATGGCCCCACTCGTCCTGCGACATGGAGGCGGTCGCGATGCCGCTCTCGATCGAGGGGGCCCCCAGCAGCCAGTCGCTGTAGCGGATGCCGAGGATGCGCTTGGTGTCGGCGAGCGACAGGATGAGCCTCTGGAGCGCTTCCCGCACCTCGGGGGAGAACGTCCCGGCGCTCACCGGCCCGCTCCGGGGCGGCGCCCGAGCCGACCGGTCGCGCGCGCCGCGTAGGGGCCGTCGATCCGGTTCACCGGGATGATGTGGGAGCGCCGCACGACGCACATCTCGAACCAGTTCTCCTCGTCGTAGGTCTTCCAGGCGTAGACGCGCGCGAGGGCGTCGTCGGTCGCGTCGACATACCCAATGTGGCGCAGGGGCTCGGCTCGCCGCTTGCGCGCGAAGACATCGTAGACGGCTTCCTCCATCGCGCTCTCCGCCGGCGCCCTCAGGCGCTCACCCCCGCGCCCCGGAGCGCGCGCCGGCCCGCCGGGGTGATGCGCGCGCTCGTCCACGGCGGATCCCATACCTGCTCGATCTCCACGGCGGCGATCCACGGCTCGGCGAGCAGCCGGTCGCGCACGTCTTCCTCGATGAAGTCCATGCACGGACACGCCGTGGCCGTGAAAGTCAGGCGCACGTGAACGCGACCGCCGTCCACCCGCACTCCGTAGATGAGCCCCAGGTCGGCCACGCTCACGGGCAGCTCCGGGTCGAGGACCTCGCCGAGCGCGCGCCACACCGCCGCCTCCGGATCGGCGGGCCGCTCCGCCAGGGGCTCCGACCACAGGTCGCGCCCGCCGCTCATGTGCGACGTCACCCGCGGCGGCAGGCCGACGCTCAATTCAGCCACGAGCTCACCTGGCCGCGCGACCGCCGGATCGATTCCACGTAGATCTCGTTCATCGGGCCGCGCCCCTTCCAGCGCTCGAAGACCTGCCCCCACGTGATCGCTC
Source organism: Longimicrobiales bacterium (assembly GCA_965202805.1). Lineage (GTDB taxonomy): Bacteria > Gemmatimonadota > Gemmatimonadetes > Longimicrobiales > Gaopeijiaceae > BD2-11. The sequence goes on along the minus strand of OZ241869.1, from coordinate 2,952,246 downwards.
CCTCCTCGAAGAGCCAGCGCTTCTCGCCCGCGTCGTACTGGCAGGGGAAGGGGTAGTCGAGGACGTAGGATTCGGACGCCTCGTCGTAGTGCGCGGGCACGTCGAGGCCCAGCCGCTCGCACAGAGGCACCGTGGACGACATCCACAACTGGCGAAGCTGGTCGTTGGTGAGCCCCTTCAGCTTGTACTCGAGCTGGCCGCTGTGGCGCTTGCGGTCGTCGGGAAGGCCGAACCACTCCACGGTCATGGGGAACATCCAGTCGACGGAGCGCTGCAGGATCTCCCTGGCCGCGCCCCCGGCCCGGGCCAGGCGCCGCATCCAGACCTCCCCGTGCCGCAGGTGGAAGGTCTCCTCCATGTCCACCTTCACCAGAGCCCGCTTGAGCGGCCCGTAGGAGGTGTTGCGGTGCACGTCCGAGAGCAGGCAGATGCCGGCGCGGTCGAAGAAGCCGTTGGCCACCACCAGGTCCGCCCAGTTGTCGAGGGGCTGGTCGAAGCCGTAGGGGTGCTTGAACTCGTGGGGCTCCCGCTCGTAGACCAGCTTCTGCTTCGAGATGCCCATGTCCTCGAGCAGTCGATAGGCGATGTTGGCGTGCGCCAGTTCGTCCTGGATGATGGCGTGCGCGCTCACCTGCGTGTTGGCCGACGGGGCGTGGCGAGCGGCCATCCAGTAGGAGGGCGCGCTCATGAGCTCGGTGTCGGCCTGGACCGTGAGCTGGACGGCGAGCGCCCGCCTGTAGCCCTCGGTCATCTCCTCGGGAGATTCCACGATGTAGCCCTTCTGCACGCGGGCCTTGATTTCTTCTTCAGTGAAGGGCACGGCTACCCGTCCTTTCCGAGGTCATCGGCGATGGCGAACCCGTCCGCGACCCTCCTCGTGCGGAACCTCGTCTCCGCCGGCGGTCCTCGTCAGAGTCCCAGCGAGGAGCGGATGAGGGGGCTGATGCGCTCCGGGGTCCAGGGAGGATCGAAGGTCAGCTGCACCTCGGCGTTCTCGACGCCCTCCACGCCCGCTACCGCGGCGCGCGCATCCTCCACGATCTGGGGCGCCGCGGGGCACATCGGCGTGGTGAGCGAGATGCGCACCTGGACGTTCGAGTCCTCGATCTCGATGTCGTACACCAGCCCGAGCACGACCAGGTCCAGGTGCAGCTCGGGATCCTTCACCGTGCGCAACGCCTTGCGAACCGCTTTCTCGCTGATTTGCATGCTGAAACTTGCTTGGCCGGAGAGGGCCTGTCCATACTTTCGCAGTTCATCGGCCGCGGACGCGGACGCGCTCATGGCCCACCCGCCGAACCCTTCGCCGGATTCCCGAAGATGAAACGTCGCGACTTCGTCAAGACCGCCGCCGCCGCAAGCGTGGCCGGCGCCGTGCCGCGCCCCCTGGACGGCGCACCCGTGGTGTACACCCCGCAGTCCGTCTCCCCCGTGGTGATCTCCGACACCAGCGGCATCCGCTTCACCAACGGCGGCCCGGAGAGCGCGGTCGAGCGGGCGTTCCGGGGAATCGTGGAGGGCGAGGACGTGCTGGACGCCCTGATCGCGGGGGTGAACATCCCGGAACTCGATCCCACCGAGACCGGGATCGGCTACGGCGGCCTGCCCAACGCGAACGGAGTGGTGCAGCTGGACGCGTGCTGCATGCACGGGCCGAAGAAGCAGGCCGGGGGCGTGGCGGGGCTCGAGGGGGTGCGCACGCCGTCGCTGGTGGCCAGGGCGGTCATGGAGTACACCGACCACCACCTGCTGGTGGGCGCGGGCGCGCAGGAATTCGCGCGCATGATGGGCTTCGAGATCGAGGACGACCTGAACACCGACCGCTCGCGCGAGCTGTGGCTGGAATGGAAGCGGCGCATCGACCCGGGCCACTTTCCCGATCCGCAGAGGCGTCCGGGCGGGACCGGAAGCGGAGCGGATTCCGGACGCGGGGGCGCAAAGGACGCCGGCGGCCCGGAGGAGCTGGCGAGTGCCCGGGCCACGCTGGAGGCGCGCCAGCACGCCGGCTACCAGGCCGGGCTGGACATGGTGCGCGAGGGGCTCATCGACGAGAACAGCTTCTGGGGCACCATCAACTGCGACGGCATCGGCCCGGGCGGCGACATCTGCGGGGTGACCACCACCAGCGGGCTGTCGTGGAAGATCCCCGGGCGGGCCGGGGACTCCCCCATCCTGGGCGCGGGGCTCTACGTGGACGGCGACATCGGCGCGGCGGGCTCCACCGGCCGGGGCGAGGCCAACCTCTTCAACCTCTGCTCCTTCCTCATCGTCGAAAAGATGCGGGACGGCATGCATCCGCTGGACGCGGGGATGGCGGCGCTGGAGCGCATCCGCGCGAACACCATCGAGGAGCGCCTCCTCAACTCGCGCGGCGAACCCGCCTTCAACGTGCGCTTCTTCGCGCTCAACAAGAGGGGGGAGTACGCCGGCGTGTCGATGTATGCATCCGGCCAGGTCACCTATGCCGTATGCGACGAGAACGGCGCGCGCGAGGAACCGCTGGAAGGGCTGCTGGAGGGCTCGCCCACGGATTGACGGTCTGATTCCCGGTTCCGTCCGAGGTATGTAACCCGCTATTGGGTTTCACGCAGGAGGTTACCCAGATGACAGACCCGACGGCATCGTCCCACGGCGGCGGCGCGCCCGGGCTGCGCGGCCCGGATGTCTGGTACGGCTCCGAGATGAGCGGGTCGGGCAGCTGGATCCGCCACCTCACCGAAGGAGAGATCCGCGAGATCCACCTTGCCGTGGGACGGATCGAACGCAAGGGGATCGACATCGCCCACATCACGCGCGACGACTTCCCCCTGCCCGGGCTGGAGGCGGAACTCGCGCGCATCCGCGAGGAGCTGTTGCGCGGGCGCGGCTTCGTGCTGATGCGGGGCCTGCCCGTGGAGGGCCGGTCGATGAGGCAGATCGCCACCGCCTTCTGGGGAATCGGCACGCACCTCGGCGAAGCCATCTCGCAGAACGCCAGGGGGCACCTGCTCGGCCACGTGAAGGACATCGGCCACGACCCGCACAACCCGGAGCACCGCCTGTACGCCACCCGGGCGCGTCATCGCTTCCACACCGACTCGTGCGACCTCGTCGGGCTCCTTTGCGTGCGGCCCGCGAAGGAGGGCGGGCTGAGCAGCATCTCCAGCTCCGCCACCATCTACGGCGAAATGCGCCGGCGGCGGCCCGAACTCGCCGAGTTGCTCTCCCGGCCCATCCATATCGACCGCAAGGGAGAGATTCCCGAGGGGAAGCTCCCGTACTATCGAATGCCGGTCTTCAACCATCACGGCGGCTGTATTACGACGTATTACGCCCGTGACTTCTTCGACGGCGCCCAGCGCCACGAGGGGGTGCCGCCCGTGTCGCGCGCGCAGACCGAGGCCATGGACCTGTTCGAGGATCTGGCGGCGCGCCCGGACATCCGCCTCGACATGGAACTCCGGCCCGGCGACATGCAGTTCGTGCACAACCACCAGATCGTCCACTCGCGCACCGGATACCAGGATCATCCCGAACCGGAGCGCAAGCGGCACCTGCTGCGGCTCTGGCTCTCGGCGACGCACGACGGGCGCGAGCTGCCTCCCGCCTACGCGGAGCGCTACGGGAACATCGCCCTCGGCACGAAGCGCGGCGGAATCATGGTGCCCGGGACCAGGCCCTACGCGCCGCTGGAGGCGGAGGGGTAGCGGAGGCTCTACGGCCCCAGCGCCCCCAGCGGAATCACGCTCACCCCGTCCGGCCGGACGTAGCCGTAACCGCGCTCGACGATCACGCCCAGGACGGCGGGCTCACCGCAGCGACTTGTATCGACGCGACCGGCAAACTTCAGGAGTGAGCGCGCGGCTTCGTCGATCCGGCTGATGCCGAGCTTGATCTCGAAGGCCGCCCAGCGACCGGGACCGGCCTCCACGATTGCGTCTACCTCAAGGCCGGTGTTGTCGCGGTAGTGGTAGACGCTCGCGCCTATGGCCTGGGCGTACACGCGCAGATCCCGGATCACCATCGACTCGAAGAGCAGACCGAACCAGGCGAAATCGTGGAGCAGTGAATCCGGTCCCGCATCCAGCGCGGCCACGGCCATGGACGGGTCCACGAATTGACGTTTGGGGGAGACTCGCAGCCGGGAACGGGAGCGCAGATGGGGCGCCCAGGGCGGTTGGTCTTCCACAACCATGAGGCGTTCGAGGCTTGTGAGGTATGCGCGGGCGGTGTGCCCGGTCATGGAGGCCGGATCGGGTCCCACAACATCACGCGCGATGGTTGCGAGCGACGCCGGCGTCGCCACGTTGCGAGCCAGCGACTGCAGGAACCGAAGAACTCTCGCCGGGTCCCGCCGTACTCCGTCGACGCGTTGTAGATCGGCTCGGCAGATGTCGTTGACGTAGCTTCGGTTGACGCGGATGGCGTCCTCGGTCGAGGAGCTCAGATGCCCCGGCCAGCCGCCAACGCAGATCAGTTCAGCGAGTTTCTGCACGGACAGATCGATCCTTGGGCTCGTTACCGGGTCTTCGTCGAGCACATCCTTCAGCGACACCTGGCCGGTGCTGTGCCGGAGTTCGAATAGCGACATGGGGCGCAGCCGCAGACGCACGATTCGGCCAGCGCCGGTGTGCCGCGTGCTCTCGTCGGGAGGAACGGCCGATCCAGTGAGGATGAAGTGGCCCTTGCCGGGACGCTCGTCCACGACCCGGCGCACATGGTTCCAGATCACGGGCGCGGTTTGCCACTCGTCGATCAGGCGTGGGGCTCCTCCTTCGAGCACCAGCCTCGGATTGACCGCAATCATGTCCTGGGCAGCCTGGTCAACGTCCAGAAAGACTTCGCTCGCGGCAACTTGACGGGCTGTTGCCGTCTTTCCACAGGCGCGTGGACCCTCGATGAGAACCGCTCCTGCCGCACCCAGGCATTGCTTCAGTTCCTCGTCGGCCACACGCGGTGCGTAGCGCTCGGCTTCAACTCCAACCGGCAGCCCTGCCTCGTCCCGGGACGCATGCCTGACGGGCTCACCTCGCACGTCGCCGGGGGTCGGTACCATGCTGAATGCTCCTGCAGCGCGAGTCGTAGCTGGCGGCGGTAAGGAAGATTAGCAGGACGCAAACACGTTTGCAACGTAGATATAAACAGCATTGCAATATCTTGAGAGACAATATCAGAACGCCACCAGAGACAGAGTCGCAACAGGACCGCGAGGTTTCCGGGTCAGGCTTGTCCGCGACTGCACTCCTGAAGCCAAGGCAACGCCATCAGCGCTCCGGCGGCGTCAGGTACCGCACCACGTTGCCGTCGCGGTCCACGACCATCAGCGGCATGCGCAGGATTTCCGTGCCGAGGTCGGTCGTGTCCCGGAAAGCACCGGGCGCCGCCTCGATCCCCGCCGCCACCTCTGCCGCGTATTGCGGGGGTGGCAGCATGTATTCATCCGCCACGCTGTAGTCGACCTCCGGGTACCCGATGTCCACGAACGACGCGAGGCTGACCACGCTCATCGGGTTGGGACCGCGGTCGGGGAAGGGGGTCATCAGCTCGGACCGGAAGACCAGCTCGCGCCAGTGCCCGTTCCACACGCCCACGCCGCCCTGGTGCTGCACCGGCACGAGATCGCTGTCCGTGTAGTTGTTGCCGCGGATCTCGTCGAAGGCCGCCTTCGCCGCCTCGCCGGTGAAGTGCGTGTTCGCGTTTCGGCCGGCCCGAGCCGAGTCCTGAAGGAGCCCCAGGTGTGACCAAAGGGTTCCGAACCCGATCACATGCGCCATCTCATGGACGATGGTGTCGTCCAGTTGGTTTTTGGCTTCCATGCTGTCCAGATCGGCGATGTCGAAGAACATCACCCCGACCGCGGGCAGCGAGTTGCCCTCGCGGATCTGGCAGGGCCCGGCGCCTCCGAAGACGCCCGAGACGCCGTCGATTTCCTTGATTTCGACGTAGATCAGCAGGTCGTCGACCACCCGGTCGGCGGGGACGTCCCCGGACATGCCGTTGCTCGTGAGGCACTGGGCGAGGGAGGACCTGCGCAGCGTGCTCCAGGAGAGGTTGGCGGTGATCGCGCTCTCCCAGTACCGTTCGGCCTCCTCGAAGGCCTCGCGCTGCGAGACGGTGAGCAGCGACGCGGTGACGTGTTCGAGCTCGATGTCGTAGACCGCCGGCGTCGCCTCCGCCGTGAAGGTTGCCGTCGCCGACGTGCCGTCCGCGTTGGCTACGCTCGCGGTGAGCGTGTAGGTGGTCCCGGGGGTCCTGCCGAGGTTCCACTGCTCGACTGCCGCGAACCCGGCCGAGTCGGTCGTGGCTTCCTCCGGGGCGACCCGGCTGTCGCCGCTTGCGGAGAAGGTGACCGTGGTTTCCGCCACCGGGTTGCCGTCGGCATCCTCCGCTCTCACGCGGGGCGCAACCCGCACGGGGAGCGCGATCTCCGTCCGCTGCCCGTCGCCCTCGACGGGTACGAGTTCGGCGACCGGCGCGGCCAGGGCGGTGGCGCGGAAGATCACCCGGTTCACCCCGGGGGCGGTGGCGCGCAATTCCTGCGGCCCGGGATCACCCATCGTCCATGGGCCCGGGGAGGCGATCCCGTCGGCGTCGGTCACGGCGCTGGACGAGGGCACCGAGCCGCCCCCGGCCGTGACCTCGAAGGCGACGGTGACCCCGCTCAGCCCGGCGCCCGACCGGGAGACCACCTGCACGCGCACGGGTTCGCCGGCTTCTCGTCGGGTCCGGGCCACCTGTCCGTCTCCGGAGTGAATGAGCATGGCGTGGGGTGCTTCGGCCATGGCGGTAAACACGGCGTTCGGGCCCTCGGCGACGGACGCGATCACCGACTGGACGCCGACGGCATCGCCCAGCGTCCAGGAAGCCTGCGCCTCGCCCGCCGGGTCGGTCGTGGCAGTGGCGGGAGTGACGAAGCCGCTCGCTTCCGCCGGTGAGAAGGACACCTCCAGACCCGCGACCGGACTGCCTCCCGCGTCGAGAACGCGGCCGACCAGCGGTTCGACCAGCGGCGCTCCCGGACTGCCCGTCTGCGCGTCGCCGGCTGCGGGCTCGATGACGGTGGGCGCCTGGCTGACCGTCACGGCGGCGGTTCCGCTGACGCTCTCCAGAACGGCCCTCACCGTGCCGCTTCCGTTGGAGACCGCCGTGACCACGCCGGAAGCGTTCACGCTCAGCACGGCCGGCGCATCGGTCGTCCAGGCTACCGTTCCCGCAAGTGTGTTGCCGTCCTCATCCAGGACGGTCGCCGTAAACGCTCTCGACTCGCCCAGGAAGGTGAACGTGGCGGAGCCGGGCAAAACCACGATGGTCGTCGGCTCCGGCGGGTCGAACTCCAGCGCGCACCCCACCACCACAACCGTCAGCCCCAGACGGACTGCAGCGCCGAGTGATGCCCGCTTCATCGCGTTGCCTCATCCGCCAGCCGGATGCCGTCGATCCCCCGGATCACGTCGTTGCGATCAACCATTCGCCAGAGCGTCCGGGCTCAGAGGATGTCCAGGAGATCCCGTGAGCGGATGACCATCACGTTCCGATAGGGAGAGGTTGCCAGGAGGGCCCGGTCGGCGCTCACCACATACGTGGCTCCGGCGGCCACCGCACACGCGAGGAACTTGTCGTCGTCGCTGTCCGCGCACACGGGTTCGGGCAAGGGAGGCGCCGACACCAGCTCGGCGCTGGCGGCGATCGTGTCCATGGCCTCCTCGAGACCCGCATCGGGGAACCGCGCCGAGAGTCGTTCGCCGACCCGAAGGTACTCCTGAATGATCTCGCGGGACACCACCATCTCGATGCGCCCGGCGCGCCAGGCCTCCATGACATCGCGCGGAGGTCCGCCGAAGAACACGCCCGGCAGAAAGACGCTGGTATCGACGACTACCCTCACGCCGACTGCCCGGTTGTCGTGAAGCCGCTCATGACGGACTCTTGTAGGCAAGCGTCATCCCGTCAACCCGGCATCCCGGAGACCCATGGTCAACCAGCCCAACACCGTCGATCAGTCGGACCGCGTCGTCCCCGTCAACCTCCGCCAGAGCGGCCGCACCCCCGTCGAGCTGCTCATTTCCACCCGGGTGCGAAAGTCGCCGTACTGGCATCTGTCGCATGAAGCGGGCTGCTGGCGCGCGACCGTCTACAACCGCATCTACCATCCGCGCGGCTACGTGCGGCCCGAGGAAGGGGGCGCGGCGGCGGAGCACGAGGCGCTCACGAAGCACGTCACGATGTGGAATGTCGCCGTCGAGCGGCAGATCCGGGTCAAGGGACCGGATGCCGAGCGGTTCACCGACTACGTCATCACGCGCGACGCCACCCGCATCGAGGCGATGCACGGGAAGTACGTCATCCTCTGCAACGAGCGGGGCGGCATCCTCAACGACCCGGTGCTGCTGCGCCTGTCCGAGGACGAGTTCTGGTTCTCGCTGGCCGACTCCGACCTGCTGTTCTGGCTGCAGGGCGTCAACGTCGGGATGGGGATGGATGTCGAGATCGACGAAATCGACGTGTGTCCGCTGCAGATCCAGGGCCCGAAGTCGCTGGCGCTGATGGCCGACCTCGTAGGCGACGCGATCCGCGGGATTCCCTATTACGGGATCCTGGAAGCGGAGATCGCGGGCTGCCAGGTGATCGTCTCGCAATCCGGCTTTTCGGGCGAGAAGGGCTACGAGATCTACCTGCGCGACGCGACCCTGCACGCCGAGAAGCTGTGGAACGCCGTGCTCGAAGCGGGCGAGGCGCATCAGCTCATGGTGATCGCACCGGGCCATCAGCGCCGCATTCAGGCGGGCATCCTCTCGTGGGGACAGGACATGGACCACGAGACCGTCCCGTTCCAGTGCAACCTCGGCTACCAGGTGCCCCGCGAGAAGAAGGGCGACTACATCGGCCGGGCCGCGCTCGAAAGGATGCGCGCCGGGATCGAGGCCGGGCAACCGCCGTTTTCCATGGTATTGGTGGGGATGAAGATGGGCGGCAGCCCTATCGACGACTACGCGCCCGATTTCTGGCTGGTGTCCGACACCGAGGGCGGCGATCCGGTCGGGTACCTGACTTCGCCGTGGCATGCTCCGGAGCTCGGATGCAACATCGCCCTGGGCTACGTGCCCCTGGGGATGTCCGACGTCGGGACGGAGCTTGCCGTCCAGCTGCCGGACGAGTATGCGAGCGAGCCGGGCAGACCGGACTGGGCGCGGGTTTGCGAGGTTCCGTTCCGGCCCTCGGCCAACCCGAGCGCGCGTGAGCTGGCCCATGCGCGGGGCGAGGACGCGGCGATCTAGGGTTACGGCAACCTCCGGGCCGATCCGTCAGCCGTCCGGCGGCAACAACTGTCCTGCACTCCGAGGCCGGCGATCTGCGCGCAAGGCAACCGAACAAACCCCGAATAACGGGGTACAAGAAGGTAAGCCACCAGCCATTCACCCCCGAAGCTCCGGAATCCGACGCCGATGTCCACTGCCGCCGCCGCACTCTCCCCGACTCTTCCTTCCGCAGCTGCTCCTTCGCCAGCCCCTGCTTCGCCAACCCTTCCTCCCCCGGCATCTCCTTCGCCAGCTCTTCCTGCCCCAGCTCCTCCTTCGCCAGCTTCTCCCGCCCCGGGTCAACCCGCTACCCGCGCACTCGCCCCGGCCGAAGCCGCTTCGATCACGCCCATTGGCGGGGCCAGCCTGGACATCGATCCCCTCGGCGACGAGATCGCCCTGCTCAGCGCCCACATCACCGCCGCCACATACCGGCTCCTCTGCCTGCTGAGGGTCTACGACGAAGAGGAGCGCTGGCACGGCTTCCGCTCCTGCGCCCACTGGCTCTCCTGGCGCACCGGCATCTCGCTCGGTCCCGCCCGCGAGAAGGTGCGCGTGGCCCGCTGCCTGCCCTCCCTTTCGCTCATCCCCGAAGCCTTCGCGACGGGCGAGATCTCGTACTCGAAGGTGCGGGCCATGACCCGCATCGCCAACCCGGAAAACGAGGCCAGACTCCTCGACTTCGCCCGCCACGGCACCACCGCGCAGGTGGAGACGCTGGTCCGCCATTGGCGCCGCATCGACCGGGGCGAAGCTTCCCGGGCCGACCGTGCGGAGCGCCGCGGCCTCTCGCTGTGGCTCACCGACGACGGCAGCTACGAAGTGCGGGGCCGGCTCGCCCCCGAGGTGGGCGCCCTGCTCCTGAAGGCGCTCGAGGCGGCGGAGACCCGGCTCTACCGCGCCGAGCGCAGCGCCGGAACCGAGCACAAGACCACGGCGGTGCAACGCCGGGCGGATGCCCTGGGGCTTTGGCTGGAGGAGCGGGTGCAGCCCCAGGTCCAGCTCGTGGTCCACTCGTTCGAAGGCGGCGAACACCCGAATCAGGAACAGCAGCAGGAGCGGGAACAGCCGCAACAACAGCGGGAGCCGGAACGCCAGGAGAAGCGGGAGACGCCGCAACAACAGGAGGAGCCGCAACGCCAGCGGGAGCCGGAACAGCAGGAACAGCCGGAGGAGCGGGAGGAGCGGCAACAGCAGAAGGAGCGGCAACAGGGCGCGTCGATCGTTCTGGTCACGGAGGACGGTTCGCGCGTTTCAGCTGAAACGTCTTTGCGGCTCGCGTGCGATGCCGAGGTGGTGCCCATCGCGCGGGCGCGCGACGGCACCGTGCTCGATGTCGGGCGACGGCGACGGACCGTGGGCTGGAGGCTGCGCAAGGCTCTCGAGGCCCGCGATGGCGGGTGCCGCTTCCCCGGATGCGACTCGCGCGCGCGCACGCACGCTCACCACATCACCCCGTGGGCCGAGGGCGGAGAGACCGCCATGAACAACCTCGTGTTGCTGTGCCCCCTCCACCACCGCGCGGTCCACGAAGGGGGCTGGCGGGTGAAGATGGACGAATGGGGGGCTCCGCGCTTCTTCAACCCCCTGGGTGTCCCGCTGCCCGTGGTGCCTGCCTCCCCGGACATCGGCGCGCTGGTGCCCCGCGGCGACTCGCTGACACTAAAGGAGCATTCGCCCGCACCCCCGAAACACTCGCCGACACTCCGAAAGCCCTCGCCGGCACCCCCGACGTCTCCGGCGGCACTCCGGATGGCCTCCCCGGCACCGCCATCGGTCTCGATGGCCTCTTCGGCGCCGCCGTCCGACTCGTCGGCGCCGTTGGCCGACCACTCGGCGCCCCCGGCTCAGGACTTCGGCCTGGCCCGCTGGCACGGCCGGGACGGCATCGACGCCTGGACCGGCGACTCGCTGTGGACGGGCGAACGCATCGACTGGGACTGGGCAATGCTGTGCCTCTGGAGGAAGGACGGCGAGGCCTGAAGGACGGCGGGGCCCTAAGGGCGGCGGGGCCTTAGGGGCGGGGGCTGAAGGACGGCAAGGCCTGAAGGGCGGCGGGTCCACACAATGGGCTCGCGGTGAAGGCTATCCTCTCATCCGGCTCCCGGACGGGTCGAATAGCGCTGTGCCGACCGCGGCCACCGTGACCGGAAAACGTTCGTTCATGTACATCACCTGCAGCCGCTCGCCGACGCGGGCCACCTCGGCCGGCAGCCAGGCCATCAGGAGATACTTGCCCAGGGACGGGCCCATCCCGGCGGAGGTGACGCGCGATTCCCTCCCCAGCGCGTCCACGATGCGGTCCCCGTCGAGGGTCAGGACCGGCTCATTCCCGCCGGTGGGGAAACGCGCGAGGCCGGACGCGCTCGTGTGGTCGTCCATGGTGAGCGTGCAGGCCCTCGCCACCGGCCCCCGTTCGCGGGCCCTCAGGTAGGCGGCCTTGCCGATGAAGTCGGGCCGCTTCACGTGGCGCCGCGCCAGCCCGGCCTCGACCGGAGAGTACTCGGAAGTGAGTTCGGCGCCCATGAGCAGGTAGCCCTTCTCCATGCGGCCGGTGGTGCCGTACACACCGATCCCCACCGGCCGCGCGTCGAATTCGCGGCCGACGCGCCAGATGGCGTCCCAGAGCGCCAGGCCGTGCTCCGTGCGCGTGTAGATCTCCCATCCGCTCTCGCCCACGTAGGAGAGGCGCAGCATGGTGGCGGGGATCCCCTCGATGAGGACGTCCTGCACTGTCCCGTACGGGAACTCCTCCTGGCTGACCCCGCAGTCGGCGACGCCGGCGAGAAGCGCCTGCGCATCGGGTCCCCACACGCCGAGGGTGGTGATTGCCGACGACCGGTCCTCGAACTGCACCGATCCGTCGGCCGGCAGTTGCCTGCGAAACCAGAACGCGTCGCGAGCTCCGTCGAACACCCCGGTTACGACGCGAAACCGGTCTTGCGCGAGCCTCTGGACGGTCAGGTCGGCGCGAAAGCCTCCGTCCGGCGTGAGCAGCGGCGTGTAGATCGAGCTGCCGACCGGACGGTCGCAGGGGTTGACCGTCATCCGCTCCAGGTACGGGAGCACACCGGGCCCGGAGACATCGAAGACCTGGAACGCGCCCAGATCCACGACGCCCACCTTCTCGCGCAGGTGCAGGTGTTCCGCGTTGATGATGGGCGACCACCAGCGCCGGTCCCACTCGTGCGGGCGGTCCGGAACGTCGTAGCGCGCGACCAGATCCTCGTTCGAGGCGTACCACTGCGGCCGCTCCCATCCCCGGGCCTCGTAGTATTCGGCTCCCAGCGCCTCGGTTCGAGGGTGGAAGGGCGAGCGGTTGACGCCGCGCGCGGACTCCCACTGTTCGCGCGGATGCACGATGCCGTAGGTCTTGCGGAAGTGCTCGCGGCAGCGTGCCCGGACATGATGCCCGGTGCGCTCGTGCGGCTGGAACCGCGTCACATCCGATTCGTGCGGATCCAGCAGACGCGGATAGCCGTGCGTCATCCACTCGGCGATGAGGCGCGCCGAGCCGGGACCTTCCCGCACCCACACCGCCGCCGCCGACCAGAGGTTGGCTACCTCGGCGGTCTCGCCCAGCAGCTGCTGCGTGTCGGGCGTGAGAGAGAGCAGACCGTTGACCGCATACTCCATCTCGGTGCCGGCCAGGAGCTTGCCCATGATCTCGCGCGCGTGCTCCAGTTGCGGCGCGAAGTCCCCGGACGTGAAAGGCAGCTCGGTAGGGGAGCGCTCCGCCTCGGCGACGGAGGGGATGTGGTCGGGGTGCATCAGAATGGGACGATGCGCGTACGAGCCAACCTCCATGGCCCCGTCGCTCTGGCGTTCGTACATGAACGCGTCCATGTCGCGCACGATGGGATAGCCGATCTCGTTGCCGGTCCCGAGCAGAAGTTCGACCGGGCCGAAATCGGCCATCTGGTGCACCGCCGGGGTGAGCGGGATGGTGGCGCCGGCCATCGCCGCGATGCGCGGGCTCCAGACGCCGCAGGCGATGATCGCGTGGTCCACCTCGATGGTCCCGCGGGTCGTGGCCACCGCCCGGATGCGCGGGCGGGCAAACGGCACCGGCTCCACCTCGAGCCCGATCACCTCGGTCTCGTCCAGCACGGTGAGCGCGCCCCTCGCCAGCGCCCGCTCGCGCATGATCGTGCCCGCCCCGACCGAGTCTACGACGGACACGCTCGGAGTGTAGAAGCCCCCGAGGATCACGTCCGGGTTGACGAACGGCACCCTGGCGAGGACTTCCGCCGGCGTCAGCAGGTAGCTCTCGATGCCCCACACACGCGCCGAAGTCATCCGCCGCCGCAGTTCCTCCATGCGCTCACCGGTCCGTGCGACCTCGATTCCCCCGCAGGTCGTGTTGGCGCCGAGCGCTTCATACTGGCGCTGGCTTTCGAGCGTGATCAGCGCGATTTCGCGCCCGTGATCCGTCGGAAAGATGAAGTTGGACGCGTGCCCGGTGGACCCTCCGGGATTGGGAAGCGGGCCCTTGTCGATCAGCACCAGGTCATCCCAGCCGAGCCTCGCCAGGTGCTCGACCAGGCAATTGCCGACGATGCCGGCGCCGATGACGGCGATCTTGGCTCGGGACGGTGCGATGCGTCGTTCGCTCATGACGGTTTTCGCCCTCGCGCGTGTGCTCGCGGCATCGAGCGGGCGCCCCGTCGTGCTATCGGGCGCCGGTCGTGGCAAGCGAGCTGTCCCGCTGCGCTAGCGGGCAACGTCCTCCCCGACGGTCATGCGGTAAGCGGTGAGAACCGGAAACGGGTCCGCGGCCAGCGTGTAGATCGCGTCGGGTCCTATCGCCACGGTGCGAGCCCAGGCGGGCAACAGCACCGAACCCAGGTAGGAGCCGTTGGCCAGGCCGAAAAGGTCAAGCAGGTACCCGCGCACGTTGCTTTCTCCGTAGTAGTGGACGAACAGGGTATCCCCGCGCGCCCCGAAGTCCATCGCAGTGAAAACGCTCTCGGTCGTTCGCGTCCGCCGCACGTTCACCGTTCGGCCGCCAATCGTTGCTGGACCGACGGAAGTCTCGATTCCAGGGAAATCCGCATGTTCCGCATAGGGGAAGCCTTCGGCGGCGCGGTCTCCGCCCAGACGCCACCAGCCGTTGCCGGCCGTGAAGCCGAACACCCATCCCGCGCCCGCGCCGATGACCCTTCCCTGGCGCGCCATCGGCGGAAGATCCCGGTATTGGCGCGAGGGGAAGTCCACCGAATCGACGATGGCTCCGTTCTCGTCGGAGACCAGAAACGCCGGTTCGGCGAGGCTCGTCAGCATGACCAGGCTGCCGTCGTCCAGGCTCGCGACCGATTCCGGCGCCATGCCGCTCAGGTTCGTCTCGCCCGCCAACCGGCCATCGCGGTCAACGACGGTGAGCCGCTCGTTGACGTTGTCGACGACGGCGACTCCCCCGCCCGGCAACTGCGCGATGCCTCGAACCGTGCGAAACTCGCCCGGTCCTCCTCCCTGGCGACCGAAGGTCCACAGTAGTTCACCTTCCGCCGAGATCCGGACCAGAGCGTTGCGGCCCCCGTCCCACAGCGTAACGCCCTCTGCGCCAGCGGACATCCAGTATGGATTGAGCAGAAGCGTATCGGCTGCGGTTCCGCCGATGGACCACAGGCTGTCCATCTCGGCGGGGAGGAAGGTGCGCTCGGCTACGACATCCTCTTCCGACCAGAGTTCCCTGGGATCCGACGGCACCTCTTCGCTGCACGCCGTGCCCACGATACCGGCGAGAAGCACGGAAAGCGCAAGAGGCCCTCCCGGGCGAGACTGCACGGCTCTCCTACCGCGAATTCTTCGCGACCAGCGCACAGAGGAGGAGCGTCACCAACGGGACCACCGCCTGCGCCGCCTGACCGTTTGTGACCAGCGTGTAGATCGCGCCGAGCATGACCGGGATCATGGCCGCGGCGGCGAGGAAGCGGGTCTTCTTCAGCAGGAACCCGATGCCGGCGGCCGTCTCGGCGATGCCGATCAGGTATTGGAACCAGCCGGAATAGCCCCACATCTCAAATTGCTCGACCATGGCGCCGGTCAGCTTCATGACCCCGTTCAGCAGGAAGAGCAACGCCAGCAGGATCGAGACCACCAGTGTGCCTTTGCCGGATCCTTTGTCTGCCATTTCATGCTCCTTGAGTTGCAGGGTGGTGTTGGGTAGGCGACGAAGGTAAGGCGAAGCCGGAGTCCCCGACACTGCGGTGTGCCGGCTACCTCGAATAACTGGCCACGACAACGGCGAGCAGGAGCGCCAGGGCGGGAATCGCGATGCGGTCGGTGTCGCCGGCCCGCAGCAGCGTGAAGAGCGCACCGAGCATCACGGCCATGATGGCCAGCGCGCCGTACAGCCGCGTCCGCCTCCGCATCAGGGCGAGGCCCGCGGCCGTTTCCGTAACGCCGATGAAGTAGAAGAACCAGACCGGGTAGCCCCACACCTCGAACCGGTCCCACCACCCCCCGATGAGCTTCATGGTGCCCGTCATCAGAAACACCAGCGCCAGGAGCACCGACACGGTCGGAATCACCTGTTCCGGCACGTCCCTGGTCGACATGGCTTCGCTCCGGCGCTCGCGGATCCCTGCATGGGGCCCGGAGAAGGTACATCCTGATCGGCCTCCGGGACACGGTTTCGAGGGTCCGTCAAGCGCGAGACCCGAAGCTGCCGGGGTTCGAGGCCGGAGCCGCCCGCCCCGAGGTCAGTCCTCTCGTTCCGGCGCAGGTCCGC
Organism: Longimicrobiales bacterium; assembly: GCA_965202805.1. Classification (GTDB taxonomy): domain Bacteria; phylum Gemmatimonadota; class Gemmatimonadetes; order Longimicrobiales; family Gaopeijiaceae; genus BD2-11. The sequence goes on along the minus strand of OZ241869.1, from coordinate 2,936,238 downwards.
GGGTGAGGCTGACGCTGACGGTGGAGGCTTCATCCGGCGCCCCGTCGCCGTCCCAGGTGTAGTTGGCGGTGAAGCCGTGGTCCGAGGGTTCGTTGACGGTGGCTTCGGACAGGCTCAGGCCGGCGTCGTCGAGTTGGAGGACGAGGGTCGCCAGATCTTCGTCGGCCAGGGGACGATCCAGGGTGAGGTGGATGTGGTTCTCCCCGCCGGCACCCCAGCGGATGCTGGTGACGGTGTAGTCCGTCCCGCCGATCGTGAAGGCGGGTTCGCTCAGCGAGCCGTAGTGCGCCACTTCCGCGCTGCAGTTGGCGGCGCCCCGGCAATAGCCGAGCGCGTCCGAACCGGAAGCCGGCCGGGCCACCGTCAGCGTTGCGGACCAGATCGGGGTCTGGGCATGCGCCCGGATCGCGGGGACGAGCATGGTGGCGGCCACGAGGACTCCCGCAAGGGCGAATCGAGTCGGGTCAGGGGTTCGCATGGATGATATCCCTCCGGTTGGCGGACGCTCAGTCGGCAGCGTGGGGGGTGGCCCGCCCACGCAGCGACAACACTACTCCCACCCCCACCACCGTCAGCGCCCCGATTACGTTGTGCCACAGGAACGAGACCTCGGGTGCGCCGAAGGTCACGAGGGCCACCGCCGCCATCCCCACGAGCAGCCCGACGAACGCGCCGGCCGCCCTGGCCCGTGGCACCATCGCCAGCAGGAAGACGCCCAGGATCGAGCCGTAGAAGAATGACCCGAAGCGGTTCACCACCTCGATCAGCGAGCCCAGGCTGACCGCGTAGAGGGCGACGAAGCAGGCGAACACCCCCCAGAACGCGGTCGCGGCCTTCGAGACCGCCAGGTAGTGGGCGTCGCTCGCCTCCGGGCGGAACCAGCGCCGGTAGAAGTCGATGATGCTGGTGGTCGAGAGGGAGTTCAGTTCCGACGAGATGCTCGACATGGCGGCCGCGACGATCGCCGCGATGAAGAGGCCCGCGAGCCCGATCGGCAGCTCGCCGAGGACGAAGCGGGGGATGATGTAGTTGACGTCGCGGGAGGCCTCGCCGGTGACCTCTTCGGCCATGGCGAGCGCCTCGGCGCGGATCTCCTGTACGGTCGCTTCGCGTCCGAGGAAATCGTCGAGGGCGGCCCCGCCCCCGGCGTCCTGGTCAACGGGAGCCGCCAGCCCCGCCGCGCGGCGCGCAGCGTCCTCCCTCAACTCCAGCGCTTCGCCGTAGCGGTCCTGTAGCGCGGCGTACTCCGTGCCCCGCACCTCCACCACCGCGTTCTCGTGGGCCGGGTTGTACAGCAGCGGCGGCGTCGCGAACTGGTAGTAGACGAACACCATCACGCCGACCAGGAGCACGAGCGCCTGCAGCGGGATCTTCCAGTATGCGCTCATCAGGAGCGAGGTGCGCGCGGCGCCGACCGACTTCGCGGCCAGGTAGCGCTGGACCTGGGACTGGTCCGTGCCGAAGTAGGACAGCATCAGGAAGGTGCCGCCGATGAGCCCCGACCAGAAGGTGTAGGTCTCGTTGATGTTGAACGAGAAGTCGAAGACCTGCAGGCGGCCCGTCGCGCCCGCGATGTGCAGCGCCTCGCCCGGGGAGACCGGCATCCGCACCAGCAGCACCACCACCACGGCCAGCAGCGCGAATACGATCAGGATCATCTGCTTGACGTCGGCCCAGGTGACCGCCTGAATGCCGCCCAGCATCGTGTACGCGACGGTCGGGACGCCGATCAGCGCGACGCACCAGAGGAGCGGCCAACCGAACACCGCCGAGAAGACGACCGCCGGCGCCGCGATGATCACGCCGCACGACATCCCGCGCGACATCAGGAAGAGGAAGGCGGTGAGCGCGCGCGTGCGCGGCCCGAAACGGCGCTCCAGGTACTCGTACGCGGTGAAGACCCCGGCGCCGCGCAGGAACGGCACCAGCGTGACGCCCAGAAGCACCATCGCGAGCGGCAGCCCGAAGTAGAACTGCACGAACCGCAGCCCGTCGGTGGCGCCCTGCCCGGTTGTGCCGATCATGGTCACCGCCGACAGCTGCGTCGCCATGACCGAGAGCCCGACCGCCCACCAGGGCAGCGTGCGGTTCGCGAGGAAGTAGCCCTCGACCTCCCTGGTGCCACGCGCCCTGCGGACGCCGTCGACCAGGACGTAGGCGACGTAGGCGCCGACGATCAGCCAGTTGATGGGATGCATGGGCGGGTCGCTGGAAGGCTACACCGGCTGCTAGCCGTGGTAGGCGGCTTGGAGGAGCCAGAGCAGAATCAGGGTGACCACCTGGACCAGAAGGACCTTGACCAGTGTCGGGCGAAAGCGAGCGTCCTGCTCCTGGCCGGCGGACCGGGCCCGTCCCGGGCGTTCGGCGGCGCGGTTGGCGGATGATTTACGTGTTTTACGCATTTTGTGTAATCTGCGTAAACGGGGGATGTTCGGGGCCGACGCGACGGCGAACCGGGCCGGCATCCGGATGTTCCCGGGACCGCGAGGAATGTGCGCTGGCCGGTGGTCGCACGGGGCCGCCGGCTCAGCGGACGCCGGATGCGGGACCCGCGTCCGCATCCGGGATCGGCGTCAGGTACTCCCGCCAGGTTGGGCCGTCGAGCGAGACCAGGTTGGCGAACAGGCGATAGGCGCCGGGGTTGCCGTCCCCGAACTGCCGGAAAAGCGCGAGTCCGGTGTAGATGTACACGCCTTCGCCCAATGGAGCGATCAGGAGCGCTCCCTCCTTCGGGGCCTCCCCCGGATCCGCCATGGAGAGCACCGGGGTGAAGGCCGGGTCCCACGTGTTCAGCATGTAGAGGCCGCGCTCCTGCCTCCAGCCCTCGAAGTCGGCGTCGGTGATGCGGTTGGGCGTCGTGAGCACCGGAGCGGCGGGATGCAGGAAGGTGACGGCCGCGTTCTCGTCGGTGATGCGGTCGTGCGGCCGCGAGATCGTCACCGGATAGGGCGCGTGGCCGCTCGCCGGAAAGGCGTACTGGTTGTACTGGGTCACGACGGTGCCCCCGCCGCGGGCGAAGTCGAGGACCGCCTCGTTGGCGGCCGCCAGGTCCTCGCGGGCCTCGTAGGCGCGCACGCCCAGCACGAGGGCGTCGAAGCGGGCGAAGTCGCCGGCGAGCACATCGGCCGGCCCCAGCATCTCAACCTCGAAACCCAGGGAGGCTAGCGCGTCGGGCCCGGAGTCCCCCGTCCCCATGATGTACCCGACGCGCAGTCCTTCGGGCACTGCGACCGGGAAGATGGAGGTGCGGAGTTCGGCGGGGTGGAACCGGGCCGCCCGCTCGATGTGCGGGTAGTCGATGAGCTCGACGCGCTCGTTCCAGGCGCGTCCGTCGCCGGACCGCACGGTGGCCGTCAGGCGGTCGCGCCCGCCGCCCTGGCCGGCTTCGGGGGCCACGGTGAGGGTGTAGGTGCGCTCGGTGCCGGGCGAGGCGAGTTCCACCGGCACGGAGGCGGGCAGGACCGACCAGCCCACTCCCTCGAGGGCGAGTTCACCGGTGACTCCTTCCCGCGCCTCGTTGCGGACGCGAACGCTGACGGTGCGCGCCCCGGTGTCTCCCAGCGGCCACACCATCTGTTCGGGGGCGACCGTGACCGACACCGCGGGCACCACCAGAAGCGGTTTGGTGAACTCGCCCTGGGCGGGGTCGACCCCGTAGTAGCGCGCATCCCCGTCGCTGGCGAGGGCCATCCGGGTCGGCGAACCGGTCGGGCCGCCCTCCATGACCAGCTCGAAGCGGACCCCGCCGGTCACCACGGGGGGGTCGTGGGGCAGGCCGCGCAGAGCCCGGTCGTCCGGCCAGGCGTAGATGTCGCCCTCCCGGGGCTCGCGCAGGTAGTAGCGGCGGGAGGGGTCGGCGTCCGCGGGCACGTCCACGCGGAATACCCAGCGGCGGATCTCACCCGGCGCGAGCGTCTCCGAGGTCCCGGAGACGGTCGTCAGCGAGGTGCGGCGGGGGCCGAAGCCGCCCGTGTCGATGGTTCGGCCTGCGAGCAGCTCCGCGCTCCAGCCGTCCGGGAGCGCCAGCCCCGGCCCGGCCCCCTCCACGCGCCAGGGTCCGGCGTTCCACAGGTCGACCCGCACCTCGAAGGACTCGCCGGGCACGACCAGGTCGTCGCTCGCGCGCACCTGCGTCAGCACCGCGGAGGAAGCCAGGAGGGCCTTGCGCACCAGGTCATGCCGGCGTGCGAGCACCTCGGCGACCTCGGGAGGCGCGTTCGAGCCGCCGGCACGCTCGATGATGCGCTCGAGCGTCTCGAGGGCGCGAGCCAGCGCCGGTCCGGCCTGCTCCGGCGCCATCGCATCCAGCGAGGCCCCGGCGACCCCGATGGCCGCCCGATAGGTCTCTATCTCGCCCTGCGCCGCCTCGCTGGGCGGCACGGCCTTCGCTACCAGACCCGCAAAGGTCGTGTCGACACCCTCGAAGAAACCCCCGGTGCCATCGACCCCCTGCGCCGTCTTCACCAGCGCCAGGATCGACTGCCGCGGTCCCATCGGCTGCGCCGATCCCATGTCCTGGGAACGGTGCTGGCTGCGCGAATCCATCGAGACCTGGTGATAGGAGCGCGCCAGAAGCGGATCGAAGGCTCCCGGCTGCAGTGTCGTCGACTCGCCTCCCACGAACCCGCCCCGGGCCAGATAGAGCTTGTCGGCCTGCCAGGCCTCGATGCCGTCACCGAGCTGCTCAGGGAAGCGGCTCGGGTCCGCGGCCACGTCGAAGGCCTCGTGCGTGAGAATGCCCGCAACCTGATGCTGGCCGTGACCGTCCCTCGGGGTGCCGCTGAACACGGAAACGATGACCTGCGGCCGGAACCGCCGGATGGCCCACACCACATCCCCGAGAATCTCCTCGCGGGGCCACTTGGAAAGCGCCTCGTCCGCGGACTTGGAATAGCCGAAGTCGATGGCCCGGGTGAAGAACTGCTCGCCGCCGTCGATGGCGCGCGCGGCTACGAGTTCGTTGCTGCGGATGATGCCCAGCCCTTCCCAGAACTCGGTGCCGATGAGGTTCTGGCCTCCCTCGCCCCGGGTGAGCGCCAGATACGCGGTACGGGCACCCATGCCGCGCGCCAGCGTGGTGATCGTGTTGGTGTCCTCGTCGTCCGGATGCGCGGCGGTCATGAGTACCCGCTTCACGCCGTCCAGCTCGCGCAGCAGCAGCCCGACCGCGACGGTGCCCCGATCGTCGGGGGGCGCCTGGGCAAGCGCGGGAGCGGCGGCCGGGAGAGTGCCGATGGCCAGGGCGGCCAGTGAAGCAACGAGGGTGAGACGCGGAAACCGGAACATCCGAAACATCCTTGTAATCATGCGCGCTCGCGTGGGGCGAAAAACGTAGCCATGGGCGCAAAGGGGGAAAAGTGCGGGCCGGGGATGCCCTGCCGGCCCGGCGCCTCGCCGCTCTTGGTGCTCGGGCGGATTCATTCAGGGACTGCTAGCGTCCCGGATCGATCTCGAATTCAGCCCCCGCCAGCTCCTCGAACCAGGCGTCCACCTGCTCCGGGTCGTCGCTGAAGGCGAGCGACAGCAGAAGAAGAAGCCTGGCCTTCTGCGGGTAGAGATTGTCGTTGCCGGTGCGGAAGCGATGGGTGCGCCGGAACACCACCCCCATTTCCTCGGCCTTCTCCTGCACCTCCGCCGAGCCGCGGCCCCCGGCGAGCACGATGCCCCGGACTCCGGCCTCCGCCCACGCCATGATGGCCTCGTCCAGCCCGGCGCCCTGGTATCCGATGAGGACCTCGACCCGGGGAAGGTCGTCCTTCGAGATCCCGCCCAGGTCGAAGGGGGTCATCCAGCGCTCCGGGTCGGCACAATGCTGCGCCCGCGGGGGCGCCCGGTAGGTTCGCACGTCCAGCTCGTCGATGAAGCCGAGGTTGCCGAGCTCGCGCGACACGAAGGTGTCCATCCGGTAGGCGTCGCCCTTCCACGCCTCCTTGGCGGCGTGGAATTCGTCGTTGAGCATGAGCACGGTGCCGAAGCAGCGCGTCTCGCCGCTGGCGGCCAGCACGATGGCGTTGAACAGGTTGGCGTGCGCGTCGGTGCCGATCACGGTCCAGGGCCGCATCGCGCCGGTGATCACCACGGGCTTGCGGCTCTGCACGGTCAGGTCCAGCCAGTACACGAACTCGTCCATGCTGCCCGTGCCCGACGTCACGACCACGGCATCGGCGGTCTCAAGTGCCTCCTCGACGGCCAGGGTGAGGTCGTAGAAGTCGGCGATCGCGTAGCCGCCCGAGGGCCGGTTGCCGAACTGGACGGTGGTGACGTCGGCGACCTCGTCGATCTGGGGCCTGAGCTCCGACAGCATCTCGTCGATGCCGAGCGAGCCGGCCCGATAGCTCTGGAAGCTGGTGCGGCTATCGGATACCCCCGCGATGGTTCCCCCCGTGGCCACGATGGTGACCCGGGGAAGTGCGCCCGCGTCCGCTGGTGCGTCGGCGGAGGAGGACGTCTCGGCCGTGGCCTGCGTCGTGGCGACCGGGGCCGGGGTTGCGACCATCTCCGGCGCCGCAGCCGCGCACGCCGTGTTCGCGGCGAGGACCGCGAGCCCCTGGGTACAGGCAACTGTGAACCTCCTCATGGGCCTCTCTCCTTCGATTCGGGTGCTCGGCTGGTCAGGCGCGGTGCGCGGGGAGCAGGGAGCCGGCCCGGGCTCATGTCGACCTCGATACCCGCTGGCTCCCTTCGATTCCCGGGCGGAAGGTGGCGGTGAAGGACATGAACTGTGAAGGTAGCGACAAGCGTGGCCAGTGGCATCATTCGGGGACGGCCTGCAACTTGTCCCTCGACCCGGTTCCCGCGATGTGCTACGCACGCATCTGCCGATTCCACCTCCGACAAGCGACCCGCTCATGCGCATCCCCGTTTCCCGCACCGCCAGATTTCCCGCCGCATTGGCCGTCGTCCTCGCGACCGCCCCCGCCTCGGCCGGCCCCCAGGAGCCCACCCTCAGCGGCTTCACCGAGGACCGCGCCTCCACCCAGCTCGCCTGCGAAGCGCGCTTCCTCGAACTTCCCCGCAGCGCGTCGTTCCGCGAACACCTGCGCACGATTACCGCGGAGCCCCACCCGGCGGGCTCGGCGGCCCAGGTGCGCGTCGGCGAGTACCTGGCCGGCGCGATGGAGCGGGCGGGGCTGGAGGTCGCGAACTACCCCTACGACGTATACCTGCCGGAACTCACCGACGACGTGGAAGTCCACATCGTCACTCCCGTGGCCATGCAACTCTCCAACCGCGAGCCCGCGCTCGCCGACGACCGCTTCTCGGGCCACCCCGAACTCCTCAACGGGTGGAACGCGTACTCGGGCTCGGGCGATGTCACGGGCGAGGTGGTATACGCCAACCACGGGCGCCGCGAGGACTACCTGGCGCTGGACTCGATGGGCGTCTCCCTGGCCGGCAGGATCGTGATCGCGCGCTACGGCGGGAACTTCCGCGGCTACAAGGTCAAGTTCGCCGAGGAGCGCGGCGCGGCGGGCGTCGTCATGTTCAACGACCCCGGCTTTTCGGGACTCGACGCCTATCCCGAAGGGCCGATGATGAACGGGCAGACGATCCAGCGCGGCTCGGTCCTGACCCTTCCCTGGACCGGCGATCCGCTCACGCCGTTCGTTCCGGCGCTGCCTCTCGACGGGGACACGCAAGTCGAGCGCCTCGACCCCTCCGAGATCGCTTTGCACACCATTCCCGTGCTGCCCATCGGCTACGAGGCGGCGGCCGAGATCCTGTCGCGCATGACCGGCAGCGAAGTCCCGCCCGGCTGGGATGCCGCGATGGAGCTGGACTACCGCCTGACCGGCGGCCCGGGCCTCACTGTGCGCGTGCGCGTGAACCAGCCCAAGCGACTCACGCGGGCGACCAACGTGGTGGGCACCCTGCGCGGCAGCGAGTTCCCGGACGAGTGGTTCATTCTGGGCGCGCACTACGACCCGTGGGGTTTCGGCGCGATCGATCCCAACGGCGGCACCGCCATGCTGCTCACCCTGGCGGAGGCGCTCGGCGAGCTGGCCCGCGACGAGGAGTGCCGTCCGCGCCGCTCGATCATGGTCGCCCACTGGGACGCCGAGGAGTACGGCATCATCGGGTCGACGGAGTGGGTCGAGCAGTTCCGCGACGAGCTGGAGGCGAACGCGATTGCCTACATCAATGCGGATGCGGCGGTGTCGGGATCGAGTTTCGGAGCGTCCTCCTCTCCGTCGCTCAAGGGGCAGATCCTCGAGGCGACGAAAGCGGTGACCCATCCCGGCACCGGCGAACGCCTCTACGACTGGTGGTTCGAGCGCGCGCCCGAGGGCGCGCCGGAACCCGCGCTCGGAAATCTGGGCGGCGGTTCCGACCACGTCGGCTTCTACACCCACGCCGGAGTCCCTTCCGGCTCCATGTCGTCCGGCAACCCGGGCGGCGTCTACCACTCCAACTACGACAACTTCGCCTGGTACGAGCGCTTCGGCGACGCCGACTTCGTGTACGGCCCCATGATCGCCCGCGCCGACGGCATCCTCGCGCTCCGCTTCGCCAACGCCGACGTGCTGCCCTACGACCCGGTCCGCTACGCGACGGACACGCGCACGCACATCGAGACGCTCTACCGGGTTGCCGAGACGCGGGGCGCGCAGGTCGACTTCTCGGCGCTGGCAGGGTCCACGCAGGAGCTGGAGGAAGCGGCGCGGGCCCTGGTCGCGGCGCGCGACCGCTGGACGTCCTCGGGCAGCGTCGACCCCGCCTCCGCCGAAGCCGTGAACCGCGCGCTCATCGGCCTCGAGAAGGCCTGGCTGAACGATCGCGGCCTGCAGGGAAGGCCGTGGAGCCGGTCCATCTACGTTTCGCCCGACCCCTTCAGCGGCTACGCGTCGTGGATGCTGCCGGGGCTGCGCTACGAGATCGAAACGGACGACCGCGCAGACCTGCCGGGCTGGGAGCGGGTGTACATCAACGCCGTGCGGGATCTCGCGGAGCGGATGACGGCGGCAGCGGAGATGATGCGGCAGGGCGGCGTGTCAGCCGGTTGACCCCGAGGCAGGTGGCCAGCGGCGCGGCCGGGAGCCTCACCGATTGCGCGCCGACGATGACGGGGATGGTGCCCTGCGCTCCGGTCGCGGCCCGGGATGCGGCATGGGCGGTGCGCGGGCTCACTCCCCGGTCCGCCGCGGCCAGGGGTGCGCGAGGGCGGCAGGGGCTCTGGATCGGCCGATCCACCCCGCGAGGGCCGCGAGCGTGAGAAGGTAGGGGAACGCCAGGAGGAGCTGGTAGGGCACGTTCGCAAACACCGCCTGGAGTTCGAACTGGAGCGCCGAAGCCGCGCCGAAGAAGAGGGAGGCGAGGAGGACGAGGAGGGGATTCCAGCGGCCCAGCACGACCACCGCGATGGCGATGAAGCCCCGTCCCGCCGACATCCCTTCCGCGAAGGTGCCGGCGTGCGCGAGCGCCAGATGGGCTCCCGCGATGCCCGCCAGGAAGCCGGCGCCGAGAACGGCCAGGACCCGGGTGCGGCGCACGCGAATGCCGGCGGCGGCGGCGGCGTCCGGCTCTTCGCCCACGGCCCGCAGTTCGAGTCCCCAGCGGGTGCGGAACAGGTAATACCACAGCGCCGGCGCAAGAAGGCAGGCCATGTAGGTGGTCCACGCCTGGCTGAAGAGCGCCGGTCCGATGACGGGCAGCGCCGAGAGGCCCGGGAGCGGCAGCGCGGGCAGGGTGGGAAGGGTCAGCGCGGTGCCGGTGGCGCCGAACACGCTCTGGTAGATGACGCCGGTGATTCCCAGCCCGCCCAGCGTCACGGCCGTGCCGACGATGATCTGGTCGGCGTTCAACGTGACGGCGAAGAGCGCGAAGACGGCGGCGATCGCGGTGCCGGCCGCCGCACCCGCCAGAACGCCCGCGCCGGGGGAGCCGGTGAGCAGCGCCCCGAGCGCCCCACCCAGCGCGCCCCCGATGATCGAGCCTTCCAGGCCGATATTGATGACACCGGCGCGCTCGCTGATGGTCTCGCCGAGGGCGGCGAGGGCGAGGGGCGCGCCCAGGCGCACCGACGCCTCGAGGAAGGCCTGAAGAGCCGCCGCGTCCACGGTCAGCCGCCGGTGGCGGACAGGGGGCGGCGCAGGAAGCGGTCCGCGGCCACCACGGCCAGGATGACGAGCGCCTCGATGGCGCTGACCCACACGGCGGGCACCCCCACGTCGCGCTGCATGGCCGCCGCGCCCGCCTGCAGGACCCCGAAGAACCCGGCCGCCAGGAGCACGGCGAGGGGGTTCAGGCCGGCGAGCAGGGCGACCGCGATGGCCGTGTAGCCGTAGCCGGGGGAGAGGTTCTCGTAGAGCGCGAACGTCACCCCCGCAACCTCCACCCCGCCCGCCAGCCCGGCGAGCATGCCGGACAGCAGGAACGCCCCCAGCACCACCCTTCCCGTGTGGATGCGGCCGGACACGGCGGCCGCGCGCACCGAGGCGCCCACCGCCCGCACGCGGAACCCCCAGGCGCTGTGTCTCAGCAGCCACCAGAGCGCCCCCGCGAGCACGACCGCGACCGGGAAGCCGGCGTGCAGCCGGCCGGATCCGAGGCGCGGGAGGCGGGCCGCGAGCGCGATGGGGTCGGTCTGCGGGAAGACTCCGCGCGCCTCCTGCAGCGGCCCGTGCACCAGCCACGCGACGGCGTGAATGGCGACGAAGTTCATCAGGATGGTCGTGATTACCTCCCCGACCCCGGCGCGGAACCTGAGTCCCACCGGCACGAGCGTCCAGAGCCCCCCGGCCACTGCCGCCGCCACCATCGCCCCGGGCAGGAGCAGCCACGCCGGCGCGGCCGGAAAGGTGATCCCCACCCACACCGCCGCCACGGCGCCGGCGTAAAGCTGTCCTTCCGCTCCGATGTTCCACACACCCGCGCGGAAGGCGAGAGCGACGGCCAGCCCGGTCAGGATGAGCGGGGTCGCGCGCACCAGGGTGATGGATGCGAACCGCTCCCGGGAGCCGAAGGCGCCCGAGACCAGCGCGCGTCCGGCGGCGGCCGGGTCGTATCCGGCGAGGGCCAGCCCCGCTGCCGCCAGAACCGCCGCCGCCAGAATCGCCATCATGCCGGCCGCCAGCGGGCCGATCCGGTGAGACCGGAGTCGCGGGCGCAACAGCCGGCGGATCATGGGAGGCGCGCCATCGGGATGCAGCGGGTCATGCCCCCTCCGATCCCAGCATCAGCCGGCCCATCCCCTCCGGGGTGCGCTCCTGTTGCGGCACGGCGATCAGCCGGCCGCGCACCAGCACGAACACCCGGTCGGCCAGGTCGAGCACCTCCTCCAGATCGGTGGAGAAGAGCACGATGCCCGGAGGTGCCTTCGCGGGGTGGTTGCTCTTGAGATACATGAGCTTGCCGCGCAGGAAGGCGGCCGCCGCGATGTCCAGCCCGCGCATCGGGTTCTCCGCCACCAGCAGGTCGGGGGAGCGCGCCAGTTCGCGGCCCACCAGCAGCTTCTGCCGGTTGCCGCCCGACAGCGACCGCGCCGTAGCCCGCCAGCCCGGTGTACGCACGTCGAATCCGGTCACGATCTCCTGCGCGGTGCGCCGCATCGCCGCCCAGTCGATGAGCGGCCCCCGGCGGTGCGCCCTGTCGTCGTGGAAGGCCAGCGCCGTGTTCTCGGCGAGATCGAAGCCCGGGACCAGCCCGCCCGCGCTCCGGTCCTGCGGGATGAGGCTGACGGTCGCTGGAAGGCGCACGCTGCCGGCCGCGGGACGCCGCCTGCCCGAAAGCACGAGCGCGAGTTCGCGCTGGCCGTTGCCCTCCACACCGCCGATGCCCACGATCTCGCCGCGGCGCACGTCCAGCGTGACCTCCCGCACCGCCATGCGGCCATCATCACCCCGCACCCCCACCGCCTCCAGGCGCGCCACGCCCTCTCCCGCTTCGACGCTGCCCGCGCGCGCCGCCGGGGTGGTCTCCCTCCCGATCATGGCCCGCGCCAGCCCGGGCGCGTCCACCGCCTCACGCGCCGCCTCCAGCACGGTCCGGCCCCGCCGGAGGACCGTCACCCGGTCGGCCACCCGCAGGATCTCGTCCAGCTTGTGCCCGATCAGCAGCACCGTCCGCCCCTCCGCCACCAGCGAGCGCAGGACGCCGAACAGCCAGTCCACCTCCTGCGGGCCCAGCACTGCGGTGGGTTCGTCCAGAATCAGGACGCGCGGGTCGCGGTAGAGCGCCTTCAGGATCTCCACCCGCTGTTTCGCGCCCACCGACAGGCCGGCAACGGGGGCGCCGGCATCCACCGGCAGACCCGTCACCCGCTCCAGCTCCGCCAGCCGCGCGTGCACCCGGTCGAGCGCGAGCCGAAGCCCGCTGCCCTCCCGCGTCCCCAGCGCCACGTTCTCGGCCACCGTCAGGCTGGGCACCAGCGTGAAGTGCTGGTGGACCATCCCGATCCCGGCGGCGGCCGCCGCGCGCGTCCCTCCGGGCGGCAGGCGGCGATCCTCCACGAGTACTTCGCCCCCGTCCGGAGGGAGCGTGCCGCAGAGCACCCGCATGAGCGTGGTCTTGCCGGCGCCGTTCTCTCCCAGGAGCGCGTGAACCTCGCCGGGATACGCGCACAGGCTCGCATCGGCGAGCGCCTCGACCGGCCCGAAGCGCCTGCTCACCGACCGCATCTCGACGGCCGCGCGGGCCATGGGCTTCAAGGGCTGCCCGATTCCTCCTCCAGGAACCGGATCCGGGGCACCTCGAGCGCGCCCTCGCGGATGGCCGTCCTCGCCTCGTCGATGCGCGCCAGCAACTCCGCCGGAATGCGGTCCAGCGCCGCCGGATTGACGATGAAGTCCACGACGTTCTCGTCGAGGCTGAGGTCGAACGCCCCGGATGGCAGGTCTCCGGCCATGAACCGGCTCGCGACCCGCAGGAACGCGCCGGGGATGTCGATGGCGGCGCTTCCCGCGATGACATCGGGGGCGACATCGTTCTGATCCCGGTTCATGCCGATGGCCCACACCGGGTCTTCGTCCGCGTGCGCCTCCCGCACCGCCTGAAAAACGCCGAAGCTGGCGGCGTCGGTGTTGTGCACCAGCACGTCGGCGCCCCGGTTCAACTGGGCAGTCGCCGCCTCCCTGGCAGCGGCCACGTCGTCCCAGCTGCCGATGAAGGCCTCCAGCACCTCTATGTCGGGGTCGATGACGCGCGCGCCCGCCTCGAAGGCGCGGAAGGTGCCCTGGGCGGGCGGGATGGCCACGCCCCCGACCATCCCCACCACCTTCGACCGCGTGAGGCCTCCCGCCATCATCCCGGCGAGATAGCTTCCCTCCTCCAGGCGGAAGATCAGGGAGCGCACGTTGTCCGAAAGCCGTCCCCCGCTGGAGACGACGATGGTCATGCCGGGGAACTCCTCGCCGGCGCGCAGCGCCGCGTCCTGGTACTCGAAGCCGTGGGCGAAAACCAGGTCGTAGCCGGAGGAACCGTAGGAGAAGAAGGCCTCGTCGAACTCGGCGGGGGAGCGGGTCTGCTGGTGGCTGACCTGCGCTCCCAGCGACTCCTCGATCAGCAGCAGCCCTTCGTACGCCCCCGCGTACCATCCGGCGTCGCTCACCGGCCCGGAGGTCAGCAGCGCGACGCGCAGGGCGCCGTCCGCCGTGCCACCCTCTCCTCCACCGCACCCGAAGGACAGCCCGCCCAGGAAACACGCCGCGGCGAGCGCGCGGGCCGAATGCCGAACAGTCAGAACGCTCATGAGTATCTCCCTCGTCCGGACGCCGGACGTCCCGGGCGGAGTGGAGGCGCACCCGCTCGATGCGCCGGATCGCGACACTGGCGCACCGCCTCGCATCGGGCACAATATAGAGCCGTCCTGCGGTAACTTCGACCTGATCATCGTCCCGCAACCGGGACCATCAACCCACGAGCAGACGCCATGTCACAGCAACGCGACCACTGGAATTCGAACATCGGATTCGTCCTCGCGGCGACTGGGAGCGCCATCGGTCTGGGAAACCTGTGGAAGTTCCCCTTCATCACCTGGGAGAACAACGGCGGCGCTTTCGTGCTTGTGTACCTCGTGTGCATCGCGGCTGTCGGGCTTCCGATCATGATGGCCGAGCTGCTGATCGGCCGGCGGAGCCAGAAGAGCGCGGTCGGGGCCCTCAAGGCCGTCGCGGGGCCCGCGTGGGGCGTCGTCGGGGGCTGGGGCGTCATCTGCGCCTTCATCCTGCTCAGCTACTACACCGTCATCGCCGGCTGGTCGATCTACTACTTCGCCAGGACGATGGAATGGACCTTCGGCGCTTTTCCGAGTGGACTGGCGACCGGGGATCTGTTCAATGAACAGGTGAGCAACGCCGGCCTGCAACTCGCCCTCTCGCTCAGCTTCAGCGTGGGAACCGTGGCCGTGGTCTACTTCGGGGTCAGCAAGGGGATCGAGCGCATCGCGCGCCTCTTCCTGCCCATCCTCTTCGGAATCCTGCTCCTGCTGCTGGTCAGCGCCCTGGGGATGAGCGGTTCCGGCGAAGCGTTGCGCTTCATCTTCCGGCCGAACTTCGCGGAGCTCGAGCCCGACTCCGTGCTGGAGGCGCTGGGCCACTCGTTCTTCACCCTTTCGCTCGGCATGTGCGCGATGATCACGTACGGCTCCTACATCGCGCGCCATCACTCCATCGTGAAGGCCTCGGCCATGATCGTCGTGCTCGACACCGTGATCGCGCTGGTCGCAACGATCATCATGTTCTCGGTGATCTTCTCGGTGGCGGGCATGAGCGAGCAGGTCGGCGGCTCGACGGTGGGCATGCTCTTCATTTCGCTGCCGGAGCTCTTCTACTCGGAGGTGCCCTTCGGCGTGGTGCTGGGCCCGCTCTTCTACGTGCTGGTGGCGCTGGCGGCGCTGACCTCGACCATCTCGCTGCTGGAGGTGGTGGTGAGCTACGTGATCGACGAACGGGGCATCGCCCGCAACCGCGCCACCTTCCTGTGCGGCGGAGCCATCTTCATCTTCACCATCTTCGCCGCGCTTTCGTTCACGGGCACCCCCGTGCTGGCCACGATGGAACTCTTCGCGGAGAAGGTGGGCTGGTTCTCCACAGCCGATCACTTCGTGTCCAACTGGATGCTGCCTACCGGCGGCCTGGCCATCACGCTGGCGGCGGGCTGGTTCATCAGCCGCAAGGTGAGCGAGGGCGAACTCGTGGACGGCAACCAGCCCAGGTGGTTCCATTACCCCACCTGGCGCTTCTTCATCCGCTTCGTGGCGCCCATCGCCGTGGCCTCGATCATCATCGCCGTGCTCTTCGGCGTCGACTTCAGCTGAGACGCGGATGGCCGGGGATCTCCTCACCCGTCCGACGCCCAAACGACCCGCCACCCTCGATGTGCGTGGGCGGGTTCTGTACCTGGCGGACGACGCCGCGCTGGTGCGCGCCCAACTCTACGAGGGGCTGGACCTGGAGCTCGGCGACGGGTTGCGCGCCCGCCTGCGCGACCAGATCTCGACCGACGAGATCACGCCCGCATACATCTGCTTCTTCTACGACGAGACGCTGGGCGAATTCCCCTACCTGGGGCTGCGCACCACGAACGCGGAGAGCGGGGCGGAGGAGTATCCGGTCGGCCGCGCGAGCGTGCGCGACGGCGGCTTCGTGTGCTCGGTCGCGGGCATGCGGCGGGGCAAGGGCTCCAGCCGCGAGCAGAGCCCGTACGCGGAGCTGATGGCCGGCATCCAGGTCGTCGTCAGCGAGAGCATCGAGCGCATCTACAACGAGAACTGCCAGAACCTGGGCGTCCTCACCACCACCGACTTCGGGGTGGCGGAGCGCGTCGCCCGCGGCGAGCCGCTCCGGCTCGAGGAGTTCACGCGCGGCAAGGACGACATCACCCGCCAGATCATCGAGTACGGGGGCCTCTTCGAGTTCAACGTGGCCCGGATGCAGGGCCGGGCGACGGTGCCGGCGCCCGCGTGTTCCGCCGCAGCGGCTTGCGACCGCGAGGACGCTTCGTCCGGGACGACTTCCGACACCTCGGACGACCGCCGCGCTTCGGGCGCCGACGGCCCACCGATGACCCTCGCGGAGAAGATCTTCGCACGGCACTGGGTGGTGGATCCGGCGGGCGGGCGCGTGGGCGTCGACTCGGTCACCCCGGGCGAGGCCGGCTTCTTCCGCACCGACATCCGCTTCTCGCACGAGTACGTGACACCCATGGCTGCCATCTTCTTCGAACAGAAGATGGGGCCCGAAGGACGGGTGCGGGACCCGGACAGCGTGCTCTTTTTCCGCGACCATCTGACCTTCCTGCACAAGGCGATGAGCCAGGAGCGCATCGAGGAGGGACTGCTCGAGGTCGCCAACCAGCTCGAGGTGAAGCAGCGCGAGTTCGCGGAGAAGCAGGGCATCCGGCTCTACGGGGAGCAGATGGGGCATCGCATGGGGTCGGTCGCGATCTGTCACTCCAAGATCCTGGAGGACTACGCGGAGCCGGGGATGCTCATCATCGGCTCGGACTCGCACACGCCCCACGCGGGCGCGATCGGGGCGCTGGCGTTCGGGGTGGGCACGACCGCCATCTTCAACTCCTGGATCACGAGGGACGTGCGCGTCCAGGTTCCGCCGTCCTTCAGGGTCGTGATCTCGGGGAGGCCCGCGGAGGGGGTGACGGCCAAGGACTACATGCTGGAGATCCTGCGCCACCCCTACATCCGCGACGGCCACGCGATCGGGCAGATCATCGAGTACGCGGGGCCGGCCGTGGAAGCGCTCCCGGTGGATGAGCGCGCCACGATGACCAACATGGCCGCCGAGGTGGGCGCCTTCACCGGGCTGGTCGCGGCGGACGAGCGATCCGTGGAATACCTGGTCGCCGAGCGCGGGATGGATCGTGCGCGGGCGGAGGCGCTGGCGAGCGGGATGCACAGCGACCCCGGCGCCGACTTTGTGCGCGTGATCGAGATCGACGCCTCCGCCATCCAGCCGATGGCGGCGCTCCCCAACGACCCCGGCAACGGGGTGCCGCTCGGCGAACTCGAGCCCGACCGGATCCGCATCGACATCGCGTACGCGGGCTCGTGCACGGCGGGCAAGAAGGAGGACATGGACATGTACGCCCGGGTCTTCCGCGAGATGTACGACCGCTGGGGGCTGGGCGTGCATCCGGACGTGGAGTGCTTCATCCAGTGCGGCTCCACCGATGTGAGGGAGTACTGCCGGGAGCGGGGCTACCTGGATCTCTTCGAGCGCATGGGCGCCACCTTCATCGAACCCGGATGCGGCGCCTGCATCAACGCCGGACCGGGGATCACGACGCGCCCGGACGAGGTGAGCATCTCCTCCCAGAACCGGAACTTCCCCGGGCGCTCGGGACCGGGTCAGCTGTACCTGGCCTCGCCGTATTCGGTGGCGGCGAGCGCGGTGGCGGGATACGTGACCGCCTGGAAGCCGGGGACACGGCCGCGGCCCGTGGAGGTGGAGAGGCGGCGGGCGGGGTGAGCGGCGCCGGGCGTGGAGGGCCGCAGCCTCCGGATGGCCCACGTCGTGGGCGGCGGACGGGGTGCGCAGCCGGGCGATCCCGGCCGGAGGCGGGCGAGAGGCGGGGGGAGTGGCCGCTGCTGGACTCGAACCAGCGACCCCTACGATGTGAGCGTAGTGCTCTGCCAACTGAGCTAAGCGGCCAAACGAAACCCGGGCCGCACTCGAAAGCGACGGCCCGCGATCCGCGATACCCCCACGGGGAGTCGAACCCCGGTCTCTTGGCTGAGAACCAAGTATCCTAGGCCACTAGACGATGGGGGCGTCCAAAGGGCCGATAAGATACCGACTTCCCCCGCGTTGAATCAACCCCCGCCCGGTTCCGCGATGAGTGACCCCGAAGGCGTGCAGGTCTGGCGGGTGCCCGAGCCTCTCGCCGTGCACGATGTGCGCCTGGGCGACGGCGCCGTGACAACGCTCCGGCGCCACGGGAATCCCTCCGGCCCGCGCATCGTCGTGAGCCACGGCAACAGCCTCGCGATCGACCTCTACTACCCGTTCTGGTCGCTGTTTGCGGACGAGTTCGATCTGGTGCTCTACGACCTCAGAAACCACGGCTGGAATACTACAGGGCCGCTGCGCAGCCACAACGTGCCCACGCTCATCGACGACCACCTGCGCATCCAGGAAGCCATCCGGCAGGGATTCGGGAAGAAGCCGCAGGCCGGCGTGTTCCATTCTCTCTCGGGCCTGGTCTCGCTGCTGTCTCCCACGCGCGGGGGGGAGTTCGTGGCCCGCGTTCTCTTCGACCCGCCGCTGTGCGAGTTCGGCCCCGCGCAGGAGGAGTTCGCCGATGTGGCGAGGCGCGCGGCCACGCGAACCCTTGCGCGCACGGCTCGGTATCCGACGCGGGAGGACTTTGCGGAGGTGCTCCTGTACATGCCCGCCTTCCAGCACGTGGTTCCCGGAGTTCGCAGGCTCACGGCCCGGACGACGCTGCGCCGATCCGCGGACGGGGACGGCTACTCCCTTCGTTGTCCCCGCGAACATGAAGCCCGGATCTACAGGTACGGCGGACAATATTCGGCGTTGGTCGACTTCGCGGCGCTCGCCTGTCCGACCATGGTCATCGGGGCCGACCCCGCCATCCCCTACACCTGGTTCCCCACCACCGAGCTCCATCATATCCCGACCGTGGACTACGCCTGGATCCCCGGAGGAACGCACCTCGTCCAGCTGGAGCAGCCGGAGGCTTGCGCCGCGGCGACGCTCGAGTATCTGAAGGCGAACGGCCTATTCTGAGGAATCGATGACGGCCCGGGCGAGCTGCTCCAGCGCACGGTCCAGGAGGTCGCGGGACATGGTTGCCGGAGGGGTCAGTTCGATCACCTGACCCTGCTCGCCGGCGGGCAGCACCATTACGCCTTGCGCGAGGAGTTGCGTGGCGATGCGGGCCCCGGCTCCGGCCACGGGCCCGGCCCGGCGTGAGAAGTTCGATGCGCCAGCGGCCGAATCATCCCGCCCGCGCGGATCTGGCCGAGCTTCCGCGACGCCCACACCGTTACCAGCGATCTCGATCCCCGCGAGGAGGCCCAGCCCCCGCACGTCGCGCACATGCCCGACGCCCTCCAGTGCCTCGCGCAGACGAGCAACCAGGTGCTCACCCATGCGCGCGGCGCGCCGGTCGAGGCGCTCCGACTCCACCAGGTCCAGGAAGGCGAGCGACGCGGCGCAGGCGACCGGGTGTCCGAGAAAGGTGCTGGTATGCAGGGCTTCGCCGCCGGACTCCGGCCAGGCGTCCAGCACCTCCGCCCTCCCCAGGCATGCGCTCAGCGGGAAGCCGCCCCCCAGCGCCTTCCCCAGACAGATGAGGTCGGCGTCGAGGCCGAGGGCGGGCCCGGCGAACATGCTCCCGCAGCGGCCGAGGCCGGTGAACACCTCGTCGGCCACCACAACCGCCCCGTGCCGCCGGGCGAGGTCGCACAGTTCCGGGAAGAACCCGCGGGGCGGGATGCGCACCCCTCCGCGGCCCTGCACCGGCTCCACCAGCACCGTCCCGATCGCGGCTCCGGCGCGGGCGCCATCCTCGAACGCCCGCGCGCAAGACGCGAGGCTCGCCGGCACATCTTCCGGGAGGACCGGAAACGGAACGAACGCCACCCCTTCGTACAGGCGCCTGCGGAAGGGCGCGCGGAAGTCGTCGCGGTGGGTGGCAGCCAGAGCGCCCAGGGTCAAGCCGTGATATCCACACTCAAAGGCCAGGATGCCGGACCGTCCTGTGGATAACTCGGCGGTTTTCAGCGCGATTTCCACAGCTTCGGAACCCGCAGAGGCCAGAACGGCGCGCGCTTCCGGCCAGGGTGCGAGCCCGGCCAGGCGTTCCAGCAGTTCGACCTTGGCCGCCGGGGGATGGATGTCGCCCATGCCGTGCGTCAGCCGGTGCTGCTGCTCGGTCGCGGCCCGCATGATTCGCGGATGGCGGTGGCCGGCCAGGGCGACCCCGAATGCGCCAGTGAGGTCGACGTACACGTTGCCGTCGACGTCGCGCACGTTGGCCCCCAGCGCCTCCTCCCAGAAGACCGGAAAGCGGTCGCCGATGAAGGTGACGTTGCGCGATTCGGCCCGTCGCAACCGCCTCCCCAGTGCCTGCGAACGCGGCCCCGGGGGGGTGACCCGGATGCTCGGCGGGGCATCGCCGAAGGGGCTTCCCCCGACCCGCGCGAAGTCTGCGGAGACCTCGCCGGTCCGCCGATGTGGAAACCGCGTCCCGTCCCCGGTGCGGCCCCCGGCCGGCCCGGCCCCCTCGCGCACGACCCTACAGCTGCGGCTCGGCCGCGATGCCCATGACATGGTAGCCCTTGTCCACATGGAGGGTCGCGCCGGTGATCCCCGCCCCCAGCGGCGAGCACAGGAAGGCGGCCGCGTTCGCGACGTCCACCGCCGTGTTCACCTCCGGAAGGGCCGCATTGACCTTGTAGTACTCGACCATCCGGTCGATCAGCCCGATCGCCGAGGCCGCACGGCTGGGCAGCGGGCCCGCGCTGATGGTGTTCACCCGCATGCCCCATCGCCGCCCCGCCTCGAAGGCGAGCACGCGGGTGTCGCTTTCCAGCGCCGCCTTGGCCGAACTCATCCCCCCGCCGTACCCGGGGATGACGCGCTCCGAAGCCAGATAGCTCAGCGACACGGCGGCGGCCCCCGGACGCATCAGGGGCCCGAAGCGCTGGACCATGCTGACCAGCGAGTAGGAACTGGCGCTGATCGCGGCCAGGTAGCCGGTGCGGCTGGTCTCGATGAGCGGCTTGCGCACCTCCGGTCCGTTGGCGAGGGAATGCACGAGGATATCCAGACATCCGTCCCCGAAATCCGCACGAAGGGCGTCCGCGACTTCCTGGATGGTGTAGCCGTCGACCGCACGATAGCGCTTGTCCTCCCGGTATTTCGCGGGAATGTCGTCCGGCGTGTCGAATACCGCGTCTAGGGGATAGATCTTCTCGATATCGAGTTCGCCTCCCCCCGGAAGCGACCGATCCAGCCTCCCTCTCTTCAGGCTCATCCGGAAGATGCGCATCACCGGCGGCCAGGTGCCCAGGCAAACCGTGGCGCCCGCGGCCGCCAGCACCCGCGCGATGGCCCAGCCGTACCCTCTGTCGTCCGCAACCCCGGCGATGAACGCGCGCTTCCCGCTCAGGTCTATTCCAAGCATTTGGGCATACTCCCCTGTTCCATGATCCTGGTCAGAATGGTCGGCCGGTCGCCTCTGTTCGGCTCACGCCGCTCTCCCCCGGCCCAGCCGGGTCGCCACCCAGAAGAACAGCGCCGCGGTGAACGCCAGCGCGAGCACGGTGCCCAGCCTGTCGCCTGCGTCGACGCCCAGGTACCAGGCCGCGCTGACGATGGTCGCGCACGAACAGAGCACCAGGTGCCGGGCATCCCTGGCGAGCCCGTACCCGAGCCCGCAGGCGCCCGCCCCGGCCAACACCGCCGCGGCGCCGAGCGGAGGCAGGTCGTACACTTCCAGCGTGGTCCCGAAACCGAGCGGGATCGCGAGCAGCACCGACGCCGCAAGGTGCCAGCTGTAGCGGGCGCTCCGCAGCGCCGCCGGCGCCCGGTGGATGCCCCAGAGTGCCAGCGCCGTAACCAGCAGGAGCCAGGCGTCCAGAGCCAGAAGCGTGTCCTCGCCGAGCTCGAGGGGTCCGGCCGCCGTCATTCCGGCCATCGCATAACCCGCGTACAGGCTGACGGCGAAGGCGTAGAGCGTTCGGCGCGAGACGGACTCCGCGCGACCGGCGTGCAGCATCAGGCCCAGCACCGCCAGCGTAGCCAACAGCGCCCCGTCGAGGATCCAGATGATGATGTCTGCGTCCAGATCGAAGGCGCGGAAGAGAAACGCCGCCAGAAAGCCGTAGCCGAGAGCCGTGGCCACGGCCGGCATGACCGGGTTGCGGCGCACGAATACCGGGATGGTCGCGACCGGGGTGGCCAGAGCGAGAAGGCCCACCACGACGCCCCCGGCCGTCGTGTTGTCCCAGGCCTCCATGGAGTACACGCAGGCCGCCAGGAGCAGGATCAGGCCGCTGGTCTGGAGCGCATAGGTCACCGGCACGTAGCGCCGGGCGCTCTCCAGGCGCATTCCCAGCAGCACGATGGCGATCCCCGTCCCGGCAATGACGAAGGTGCGCGCCCCGGCTCCGAGTTCGGGCCACGACCAGGCGAAGAAGGTGACCGCGGCGATCACCAGGAGAATGCCCGCGGTTCCCGAAACGGCATACTGCAGAAACCGGCGGCGCCCTCGCCGCTGGTTCTCCGCGTGCTCTGCCCGCAGCTGCTCCGCCAGTTCGACGGAGATGAGCTCGGCTTCCTGCCAGCGCTCCAGCGCCGATTCGATATCGGAGCCGCTCATTCGGCTATCCCTTTCCTTGCGTTGCGCGCACCCGAACCTCCGGGATCGCGCGCTTCGCCCATCCGAGTACATCCAAGTGTCTAACTCTGCCCCAGCCACAGCCAGAGTACCGCGTAGACCATCAGAAGCAGCAGTCCTTCCCAGCGCCGCACCTTCAGCCCCGTCCATGCCACCGGCCAGACCAGAACCGACAACACGACCACCGCCAGGAACTCGCGATCGAGCACGCCCGAGGCGATCGAAAGCGGTTCGACGACGGCGGCGGCGCCCAGGACTGCGGTGAGGTTGAAAATGTTGGAGCCGATGACGTTGCCCACGGCGATATCCGCCTCGTTGCGGGTCGCCGCGACCACCGTCGTCGCCAGTTCCGGCAGCGATGTGCCGATGGCGACCACCGTTCCCCCGATGAGCAACTCGGAAATCCCCAGGCCGGTGGCGATGTGGATGGCGCTGACAACGATGATCCTCCCGCCGAGCACCAGAAGCGCGGACCCCAGGAGAACCAGGAGGATGTTCTTCGCGAGCGACTTCGGCATCGCATCGATCTCGTCCGAGTGCGCCTCGAACTCCTGGAGCATCGCAGGCGTCTCGCGCCGCGCGGACTTCAGCAGCGCGCCCAGATAGAAGACGAGCACCATGAGCAGGATCGCCCCGTCCGGCCTGGACACGTCGTGGTCCATGATGAGCGGATACACCAGCAGGGTGATCAGGAGCATGGCCGGGATCTCGCGGACCACCATGCGTCTGTTGACGCCGAGCGGCTGAACGATCGCGGTCACCCCCAGAATCAGTCCGATGTTGGCCAGATTCGAGCCAAGCGCGTTGCCGATCGCCAGATCGGAGCTCCCCCCGACGGCGGCCAGCACGCACACGACGAGTTCGGGCGCGGAAGTGCCGAGAGAGACCACCGTCAGGCCGATGACGATGGGGCGCGCCCCGACCGCCTTGCCGAGGCCGGCCGCGCCGAACACCAGCCAGTGGGCGCCCAGATAGAGGCCGATCACGCCGCCGAACAGCCCCAGCGCCGGGAGAATCAAGGTCCGGTTACCGGGAAAGAGCCGCTGAGCGCTGGC
Source organism: Longimicrobiales bacterium (assembly GCA_965202805.1). Classification (GTDB taxonomy): domain Bacteria; phylum Gemmatimonadota; class Gemmatimonadetes; order Longimicrobiales; family Gaopeijiaceae; genus BD2-11. The sequence continues at coordinate 2,912,860 of OZ241869.1, read as the reverse complement.
GCGGTGAGGTGGGTCAAGGGGAGTTCAGATTCCTTGGAGGGGATCCGGGGGGCGCGGAGGTTGACGGGCCGGCACATGGATCAGGGAGCGCACGCCTGTGCCGCACAAACGATAAACGCGCAGCCGGGATCGCGCATGGGGAGACTGCGCTCCGGACACTCGTGCCTTCGGCAGCCACCGCTCGCCTGGCAAGTGCGGGTGCCCGTCGTCCGGCGGCGGAAGATCGAGTAGCCCGTGGACGATATCCCCGCCATTCAAGCGGCGATTCATCCACGGACTGCTATCCCTCGAGCAACCTCAGAAACTTCTTCTCGTCCAGCACTCGGACGCCCAGCTCTTCCGCCTTCTTCGCCTTGGAACCGGCTTTCTCTCCCTTTACCAGATAGCCGGTGGCCGAACTGACGGACGATACCACCCGCCCGCCCAGGTTCTGCACGCGCTTCCTCGCCTCGGATCTCGTGATCGAGTTCAGCCTCCCCGTGAAGACAAAGCTCTTGCCATCGAGAGCGCGGCTTTCCCGCTCGGGCGGAGGGACAGGCTTGAAGCCCTTGGACAGGATGGTGTCCAGAGATGCGGCCCGGGCGTCGTCACCAAAGAACTCGGTGATCTTCTCCGACATTATGGGCCCGATCCCCTCCACCTCCTCGAGTCGGTCTGCGCTGGCTTCGCGCAGCGTCGCCAGATCGCGGAACTCGGCCGCCAGCACCCGCGCCACCGTCGCTCCTACTTCCGGGACGCCCAGGCCGTAGATGAAGCGCGCGAGTTCCGTCTTCTTTGCGTTCTGAATCGCCTCAACCAACTTGCGCGACCTGGTCTCCGCGAAGCCCTCCAGTTCGAGCAGCTGCTCCGGAGTGAGGTCGAAGAGGTCGGCAGGCTGGCGCACCAGGCCCCTACCCACCAGCAGCGCGACCGTCTCCGAGCCAAGGCCCTCGATGTCGAGCCCGCCCCGCGACACGAAGTGCTCGATGCCGCGCTCCAGTTGCGCCGGGCAACCCAGGCGGTTCGAACAAACCACGAACGGCCCCTCTTCCACCACGGCCGCGCAGCACCGGGGACACTCCTCGGGCATCCGAAAGGGGTCGCCGCGCGCCCGGCCGGGTTCCTCCACCCGCTCGACCACCTGCGGAATGACATCGCCCGCGCGCTGAATGCGCACCAGGTCGCCCTCGCGCACATCCCTGCGCTCCAGCTCCTCGCGATTGTGCAGCGAGGCGCGCGACACCGTCACGCCCCCAACCTCCACGGGGCGCAGCAGGGCCAGCGGAGTCAGTTTTCCTGTACGGCCGACCTGTACGGTGATGCGCTCCAGGCGGGTCACCTCCTGCCGGGGGGCAAACTTGAATGCGAACGCCCACCGCGGGTGGTGCGACGTGCTCCCGAGCGCGGCGCGCGGAGCCAGCGCGTTCAGCTTCAGCACCACTCCGTCGATCTCGTAGTCGAGGTCGTCCCGGTCGCTCGCGAACTCGGCGTGGTAGGCGATGGCTTCCTCGATGTCCGCCACCTTGCGGGTTCGGTCCGGCAGCCTCAGCCCCCACCCGTGCAGAGCCTCGGCCGCTTCCTCGTCGGTCCCGAAGGCCGCCCCCGGGTTGGTGTCGAAGGCCGCCCCCTCGCCAGCGTCCCCCGCAGGCCGCGAATCGTCCCGCCATCTGACGTCGAGGATGTCGTAGGCGAAGAACTCCAGGGGTCGTGTCCGGGTGATGCGCGAGTCCAGTTGGCGCAGCGCCCCCGCCGCCGCATTGCGCGGGTTGGCGTAGGGCTCGAGACCGGCTTCGACACGGGTCCGGTTCAATTCCTCGAAGGAAGAGAGGTACATGAGCACCTCGCCCCGGACGGCGAGCAGGGATGGGATGGGGAGGGCATCGGCCGCCTCCGACGGATCACCATCCGAGGAATCGAGCGTCGCCGGCTCCTCTGCCGACCTCAACCGCAGCGGCACCGAAGGGATGGTACGGGCGTTCTCGGTGACGCCTTCGCCCTCCCTTCCGTTGCCGCGGGTAACCGCCCTGTTCAGGACACCGTCTACGTAGACTACCTCAAGTGACGATCCATCCAGCTTGGGCTCCACGAGATACTCGACCGGCCCGTCCACCGCCTTGCGCACCCGCTCGTCAAAACGGTGTAGATCCTCCGATTCCTCCGACGAGTCAAGCGAGAGCATCGGCACCACATGCGGCACCACCGGCAGCTCTGCAAGCGGGTCCGCCCCGACCCGCTGGGTGGGCGAGTCGGGCGTCAGGAGGTGCGGAAACGCCTCCTCGATGGCCTGGAGCTCCCGAAACAGCTTGTCGTAGGCGCCGTCCGAGATCTCCGGCCGGTTCTCGACATGGTAGAGGTGGTCGTGGCGCCTGATCTCGGCGCGCAGGCGGTCGGCTCTGCGCCGAACTTCCCCCTCGGTTGCGGTCACGTCCTGGTTCTCAAGGGGTCAGGGAGGCTCCTCGGGCTGGTCTGGACATGGATTGTGCCCGCCGTCGATGACGAATGACACAACGATAACCTCAACGCCATTGCCACGCTCCGGGAGGACTCGCCGCGTAGCCGGCGCGGGTCGGGGATCACCGTTCCGAACCCGTCCCCGCCGTCCGCGCCCGCCATGATACTATCCGCTCTCTCGCGATAGTATCACGGGGCGGGGAACGGGTTTCCAGCGCCGATGGCCCCCTTGACCGGCGGGAGTCGGCGTACTTCCTTTCCGCCACGCTGCAGCCCGGCGCATCATCACGCGAAGCCACAGCCGACTTCCTTCGGCCGCCGATCCCGGTTCTCGCGCCGCGAGAAGCTCTCGACACTCTGTTGAGAGCCGGACCTCCACGCGGATGAGACCATGCCGGGACGCTACGGAAAGATATTCGCCCTCGGCCACCGTGCGACGAAGGGACTGCTCGACAAGCCCGTCGTCGTGGAAGAGAAGGTGGACGGCTCGCAGATCAGCTGGGGCCTGGTCGGCGAGCCGCCGCGCCTGTCGGCCCGCTCCAAGCGGCTCACGCTCGATCTGGACGAGCCGCCGAACCTCTTCGCCCCGTCGGTCGCGTCGATCCGGCGGATGGCGGAAGACGGCCTGCTGTCGCCGGGCGTCGTGTATCGCGGGGAAGCGGTGGGCCGGCCGCGCCACAACACGCTCACCTATGGCCGTGTGCCGCTGGGCCACATCGCTCTCTTCGATGTCGACGTCGGCACCCAGGACTACCTCGGCTACGAGGAGAAGGCCCAGGTGGCGACCCGGCTGGGGATCGAGGCGGTGCCCCTCCTCTTCGAGGGGATGCTGTCGAGCACAGCCCGGCTGGAGAAGCTGCTGGAACTGGAGTCGTTCCTGGGCGGGGCCAGGATCGAGGGCGTGGTCATCAAGCGTGCCCACCAGGTTCCCCTCTTCGGCGAGGATGGTCTTCCGCTCCGGGCCAAGTTCGTTTCCGAGAAGTTCAAGGAGGCCCACGCCCGCAACCCGGACTGGAAGCGCCTCAGGCAGACCGAGTTCCTGAAGGTCCTGGCGGAATCGGTTTCCGGCCCGGCCCGTTGGGAGAAGGTGGTGACCGGACTGCTGGCCGAGGGACTGATCGAAGGCGGCACCCCGGTCGAGATCGGCAGGATCATCCGCCACATCCGCGAGGACGTGCGCGAGGAATGCCTGGACGACCTCAAGGACCGTCTGTGGAAGCACTTCGAGAGGCGCTTCGACGGCGCGGTCACCAGGGGGTTCCCCGAGTGGTACAAGAAGCGGCTGGCTGAAGCCGCGTTCGGGGACTGAGGCGACCGTTCTTGCGGCGATACGGCAATACAGCTAGCATGGTCACATGAAGGCGACCATCAACATCCCGGACGACCTGTACCGAAGGGTCAAGGCGGAGGCCGCCCTGAGAGGGCTTACCATCCGCGAAGTGACCACGCGGCTCTACCAGCGCTGGCTCAGCGAGGAAGAGCCGAGGACAGATGAATCGAACCGGACGGATTGGCCCCACTCCTGGTTCCGAGCGGCGGACGAAGCGATGAGGAGCGCTCCACCGGGGCCCACCGCGTTGGAACATCTGCAATCCGACCGGAACCGGCTCGAACCTCTGTGAGACCTCTGGTCGTTGACGCCAATGTCTGGGTGTCGGCCCTGGATCCCACAGAGGTGCGGTCGGATGCGTCGCGTGCCTTCCTCGGGGCCGTCGGTGCACGTCGGCACCCGATCGCACTCCCCGAGTACGCCGAGATCGAGGTTGCGTGCGCGCTGTCCCGGCGCCTGCGCGACACCGGGCGGGGCCGCCTGATTGCGCGCCAGGCACTGGACTTCCCAATGATCACCTGGCACTCGCTGACCCGGCGCATGGTCCGGCGGGCCGTGGCGGTCGGCACCCGTCGGTTTCTTCGCTCCGGCGATGCCCTCTACGCCGCTGTCGCGGAGGCGGTGGGCGGTGAGATCGTCTCATGGGACGAGGAACTGGTCGACCGGGCAGGCGCGGTCACTCCGGAGGCCTGGGTCGCGCGCCACGCCGATTGATCGCGCCCATGTCACCGGGGATCCGCGTCCATCGCGTCGCGACCCGCGCAGGGGTAGCCGTTCGCCCCTCTGCCCCGCTTCGCCTAGATTTCCCCAATCACGCCCGATCCGTTCATCCCGGAGGACCCATGCCCCGCCCTCAGACATCCCGAGGCGTTCTGCCCATTCTGGTGACCTGCGTCCTTGCCGCGATCCTGCTCCCCGCCCCCACCCAGGCTCAGATGGAGCCCACCACCCCCCGCGGCGCCGACGAGGGCGAGGGCCCCTTCGATCGCCTGGTCATCCGCGGCGTGACCGTCATCGACGGCACCGGCTCGCCGCCGCGGGGGCCCATGGACGTGGTTATCGAGAACGACCGCATCGTCGAGGTGGCGTCGGTGGGCTACCCGCTGGTTGACATCAACGAGCAGCGCCGCCCGGAGGCGGGCGACCACGAGATCGATGGCGAGGGGATGTTCCTGCTCCCCGGCTTCGTGGACATGCACGCGCACACGGGGGGCGTTCCCAAGGCCCCGCAGGGCGAATACGTCTACAAGCTCTGGCTGGGGCACGGGATCACCACGTCCCGCGGCGTGCCCCACGGGAACTTCGAGTGGCAGCTGCGCGAGAAGGCGCTGGCGGCCCAAAACACCATCGTCGCGCCCCACATGTACTCGTACGCGCGCCCAGGGAGCGGCCTGGGCTGGGGCGGACGCCTGATCATCACTCCCGAAGATGCACGCGAGTGGGTGCGCTGGGCGGCGTCCCAGGAAATCGAGGGCCAGACCATCGACGGCCTCAAGCTGGGCGCCTACGACCCCGAGATCATGGCCGCGCTCATCGATGAGGCGCATCGCTTCGACCTGGAGACCGTCGCCCACCTCGACCAGATGGGCATGGCGCGCATGACGGCGGTCGAGGCGGCGCGCGCCGGACTGGACATGATGACGCATTACTACGGCCTCATGGAGTCCATGCTCACCGACTATTCGGTCCAGGACTGGCCCCTCGACTACAACTACAACGACGAGCAGCACCGCTTCGGCAACGTGGGGCGGCTCTGGTATCAGGCCGCCGAACCGGGCAGCGAACAGTGGGAACAGCTCATCGACGAGTTCCTGGAGCTGGGCTTCGGGCTCGACCCGACGATGACCATCTACGAGGCCAGCCGCGACGTCATGCGCGCCCGCGAAGCGGACTACCACGACGAGTACACGCTTCCGTCGCAGGAAGAGTTCTACCAGCCCAGCCGGGTGGCGCACGGCTCCTACTGGTTCTACTGGACCACCGAGGACGAGTACCACTGGCGCAGGTTCTACCAGAAGTGGATGCACTTCCTGAACGATTACAAGAACGCGGGCGGGATCGTGACCACGGGCTCGGACTCGGGCTTCATCTACAAGCTCTACGGCTTCGACTACATTCGCGAGTTCGAGCTGCTGCGCGAGGCGGGCTTCCATCCCGTCGAGGTCATCCGCTCCGCGACCCTGTACCCGGCGCGGATGCTCACCAAGTACGACGACGCGCCCCCCGATTTCGGCATCATCCGCCCGAACAGGCGCGCCGACCTGGTGCTTGTCGACGAGAACCCGCTCGAGAACCTCAAGGTGCTGTACGGCAACGGCGCGCCCAAGCTGGACGACGAAACCGGAGTGCCCGGGCGCGTCGGGGGAATCAAGTACACGATCAAGGACGGCATCATCTACGACGCCCAGCAGCTGCTGGAGGACGTGAGGGAGATGGTGCGGCAGGCGAAGGCCGAGCGGGCGGCGGTCTCGGACGAGTCCAGCCGGTAGGGCGCCGCGCAACTGCACCGGAAGCGACGGTCGCGTGCGCGAGCGCAGGAGGCCCTCCGGCCAGCCAGGTCCACCGATGGCTCCGCGCACGTGGCAGCACCGCGCGCGATGATGTCCGGTGCCCCGGAACACCACCCGGCCCTTGACATCGGCCGGCTGCGCGCGGACACCCCCGGCTGCCGGGAGCGGGTCCACCTGAACAACGCGGGCGCCGGCCTCATGCCGGCGCCCGCGTTGCGTGCCGCTCGCGACCACCTGGAACTCGAGGCCCGCATCGGCGGCTACGAGGCCGCCGATGCGCGCGCCGACCGGGTCGCCGCCGCCTACGACGCGGTCGCCGGGCTGCTCGGGGTGGCGCCCGCCAACATCGCCTTCATGGAGAACGCCACCGCGGCCTTCAACCAGGCGCTCTCGTGCATCCCCTTCCAGCGGGGGGACGTGCTGGTCACCAGCACCAACGACTACGTCTCCAACCAGATCGCCTACCTGTCCCTGCAGGCCCGCCTGGGGGTGGAGGTGGTGCGGGCGCCCGACCTGCCCGAGGGAGGCGTCGACCCGGCCGCGGTGGCGCGCATCATCCACCGGCGGGGCGCGCGCCTGGTTGCGCTCACCCACGTGCCCACCAGCTCCGGGCTGGTGCAGGCGGTCGAGGAGGTGGGGCAGGCCTGCCGCGAGCGCGGCGTCCTCTACCTGGTCGACGCCTGCCAGTCGGTGGGCCAGATGCCGGTGGACGCGCGCGCCATCGGCTGCGACTTCCTCTCGGCCACCGCCCGCAAGTTCCTGCGCGGCCCGCGCGGGGCGGGCTTCCTCTACGTCTCCGACCGCGTCCTGGACATGGACCTCGAACCCCTGCTGCCGGACCTGCGGGGCGCCCACTGGATCGACACGGACCTCTACCAGCCGGCCCCGGACGCCACCCGGTTCGAGAACTGGGAGTTCGCCTACGCGCTGGTGCTGGCGACCGGCGAAGCGGTGCGCTACGCGAACCGGCTGGGACTCGACAACATCCGCGAGCGCGCGTGGGCTCTGGCGGATTTCGCGCGCGACACCCTGGGCGCGCTGGACGGCGTGACGGTCCTGGACCAGGGGCGGGTCCGCTCCGCCATCGTCTCGGTGCACCTGGCGGGCCGCGACCCCGCCGCGCTCGTCCCCGCGCTGCGCGAGCGGGGCATCAACACCTCCGCCACGCCGCACGACTACGCCCTGATCGACCTGGACGCCAAGGGCGTCGAGAGCACCCTGCGCGTCTCTCCCCACTACTACAACACCCGCGCCGAAATCGAGACGCTCGCGGAAGCGCTCCGCGACCTCTCCACAACACATCACTCTTGATCACCAGGACAGCGCCATGAAGCACCATCGACCTCTCGCCGGCATCGGCGTTCTCCTCGCGCTACCGGCCCTCTCCGGCTGCACCCGGGACGCCCCCGACCCCGGGAACGCCCCGCCGGACGACCCCGCCGCCGAAGCGTCCCGCCCGCTCCCCGAAGGCGCCCAGGCCATCTCCCTCCTCGGCGAGCCCCTGTACCCCAACCCGGCGCCGCCCGACATCGCGGCGCAGCAGGCCGCGGACATCGATGCGGCCCGCGCCGACTACGAAGCCGACCCGAACGACGCCGACGCCATCATCTGGCTGGGCCGCCGCATCGGCTACACGGGGCTCTATCGGGAGGCCATCGACGTCTTCAGCGAAGGGATCGAAAAGCACCCCGCGGACGCCCGCATGTATCGCCACCGGGGCCATCGCTGGATCAGCGTGCGCGAATTCGACCGGGCCATCGACGACCTCTCCCATGCAGCCGCCCTGGAGGAAGGCGAGCCCGACGAGGTGGAGCCGGACGGCCAGCCCAACGAACGCGGCATCCCCACCAGCACCCTCCAGTCCAACATCCACTACCACCTGGCGCTGGCGCACTACCTGAAGGGCGACTTCGAGGCCGCCGTCCCGGCCTACGAGGACTACATCGCCGTCACCGACAACCCGGACCAGCTGGTCGCGATCTCGCACTGGTGGTACATGGCGCTCCGCCGCCTGGGTCGCGACGAAGAGGCCGCGGCCGTCCTCGAGCCCGTGACCGCGGGCCTCGACGTGATCGAAAACACCTCCTACCACCAACTCCTGCTGATGTACAAGGGCGAGATCGAAGCCGACGAACTGTGGGATCCGGAGCAGGACGACCCGTCCGGCGTGGCTATCGCCTACGGCGTGGCGACCTGGCACCTCTACAACGGGCGCGAGGAGCAGGCGGCAGAAATGTACCGCCGCATCCTCGAGGGCTCGGGCTGGGCCGGCTTCGGCCATATCGCGGCGGAAGCCGAGATCGCGCGCCTGCAGACCGGCTGAGCCGCACCAGCCAGCCCCCTCGCACAGGCCCCCTCGCACAGGCCCCTTCGGACGAGGCCTCGCCCGGGCGCCGGCCTCCGGTAACGATCCTGCATCGCGACACTGCGGCACGGCGTCATCTGCTTGACCCTTCGGACGGCCAATTCTAGATTCCTGAAACCGAGAATCATTCTTGATTACAGGGCTCCAACGGGAGCCCTCAGTCTTCTCCCACCCATGGGCTCCCGCCCCTGCGCGGGCCGGCATCCCCGATCATCGACAGCAATGAGCGACGCGCCGATTCTGAATACCGCCGGCCTGCGGGCCCGGGTCACCGAAGAGGAAATTGAAATCCTCAAGGGTGTCGACCTGGCGATCCGCCCCGGCGAGATACACGCGATCATGGGCCCGAACGGGTCCGGAAAGAGCACGCTGGCCAAGGTGCTCGCCGGCCATCCCGGCTACGAGGTGACCGGCGGCAGCGCCTTCTTCGACGGCCGGGACCTGCTGGAGCTCGAGACCGACGAGCGCGCCCGCGCGGGCGTCTTCATGGCTTTCCAGTATCCCGTCGCCATCCCCGGCGTCTCCATCGCCAACTTCCTGCGCACGGCGTTGCAGGCTCGCCTCGAGGACGGCGAGGAGCTCGACCTGTTCGACTTCCAGGACATTCTGCTGGAGCGCATGGAGCTCCTCGAGATGTCGGCTTCCTTTGCCGAGCGCTCGGTCAACGACGGCTTCAGCGGGGGCGAGAAGAAGCGCAACGAGATCCTGCAGATGGCGGTTCTGGAGCCCACCCTGGCCATCATGGACGAAACCGACTCCGGCCTCGACATCGACGCGCTCAAGGTCGTGGCGCGCGGGGTCAACGCGCTGCAGAAGGAGCGGCCCGGGATGGCCGTGCTGCTCATCACGCACTACCAGCGGCTGCTCAACTACATCGAGCCCGACTTCGTTCACGTCATCGTGGACGGGCGCATCGTCCGTTCCGGCGGTCCGGAAGTCGCGCTCAGCCTGGAAGAAGGCGGCTACCGCGAGTACCGGAAGCTGCAATCGACCGTTTCCGCCGCCTGACGGCGAACGGCCAACCCGCGAGGTCAAAATGCCCACAAACGAAGCCGTCCAGGACATCGGGCTCGACGACTACAAATACCACTTCATCACCGAGGACGAACCCGTCTTCCGCAGCGGGCGCGGCCTGAACGAGAAGGTCGTGCGCGAGATCTCGGCGCAGAAGGGCGAGCCGGAGTGGATGCTCGACTTCCGCCTCAAGTCGCTCGGCATCTACAACGCCAAGCCGATGCCCACCTGGGGCGGCGACCTATCCCAACTGGAGTCGGTGCTGGGAGAAATCTTCTTCTACGTGCGCCCCCAGGAGCGCATGGAGCGATCGTGGGACGACGTCCCGGCGAACATCAAGGAGACCTTCGACCGACTGGGCATCCCCGAGGCGGAGCGCGACATCCTGGCCGGGGTCGGCGCCCAGTACGAATCGGAGATGGTCTACCATTCCCTCAAGGAGGAGTGGGAGGCCCAGGGCGTCATCTTCGACTCCATCGAGGACGGACTGCGCAACCACCCGGAGCTCTTCCGCGAGCACTTCGCAACCGTGGTGCCCCCCGGCGACAACAAGTTCGCGGCCATGAACTCGGCCGTGTGGTCCGGGGGATCCTTCGTCTACATCCCGCCCGGCGTCGAGCTCGAGACCCCGCTGCAGGCGTATTTCCGAGTGAACCAGGAGCAGATGGGGCAGTTCGAGCGCACCCTCATCATCGCCGACGAGGGCTCGCGCGCGCACTACATCGAGGGCTGCACCGCCCCGGTCTACTCGACCGAGTCCTTCCACTCCGGCGTGATCGAGATCGTGGTCAAGCCCGGCGCGCACTTCCGCTACACCACCATTCAGAACTGGTCCAACAACATGTACAACCTCGTGACCCAGCGCTCGCTGGTGCACGAGAACGCGACCATGGAATGGCTCGACGGGAATCTCGGATCCAAGCTCACCATGAAGTATCCGTCCTGCTTCCTGGTGGGCGAGAGGGCGCACGGCTCGATCCTGTCGATCGCCTACGCGGGCAACGGCCAGCACCAGGACACCGGCGGCAAGGTCGTGCACGCGGCGCCCCGCACGAGCTCGTCGATCGTCTCCAAGTCCATCTCCAAGGGGAGCGGACGGGCGAGCTACCGGGGGCTGTGCAAGGTCTACGAGGGATCCACGGACGCCAGGTCGAACGTGGAATGCGATGCCCTTCTCATCGACGAGGCGGCGCGCACCGACACCTATCCCTACATCGAGATCGACGAGAACCAGTCCACGGTCGGGCACGAGGCCCGCGTCTCCAAGGTGGGGGAGGAGCAGCTCTTCTACCTGATGAGCCGGGGGATGCCGGAAGAGGAGGCCATGGCGCTGATCGTGCGCGGCTTCATCGAGCCCATCGCCCGCCAGCTGCCCCTCGAGTACGCGGTGGAGTTGAACCGGCTGATCGAGCTGGAGATGGAGGGGTCGGTAGGATAGAGGGGAGCGTCAGGATCACACGCACATCCGCGTCCGCCCGCGGGCGCTGAGCATAGAAGCCACGGCATGTCCCGGACATCGACATTACAGGCTCCCGCCGCGGGGCCGCTGGAAGGAGTGACGGCGACCATCAACGCGGCGGCCGTGGAGCGCCTGGCCGCGGGCGAGCCGGACTGGCTGGCCGCACGGCGCTGGCGGGCCTGGGAGGCCTACGAGCGGATGCCTCTGCCCACGACCCGGCTCGAGGAGTGGCGCTACACCGACCTGTCGCGCACCCTCGGCCTGGACGCCCTGCGTCCCGCCGCCCCCGGAACCCCGATCTCCGCCGACGACTGGCCTCCCGAGCTGCGCCAGGCCATGCGCCAGGACTGGGACGCTGCCGGGCACATCGTCGAGATCGACGGCCGGGTGGTGCACACCGACCTCCTGCCCGAACTGGCGGCCCAGGGCGTGGTGCTGATGTCGCTCGCGGATGCGGTCGCCAGCCACGAGGACCTGCTGCGCGAGCACCTGGCGGTCGAGGCGATCCCCCCGGACCAGGGGAAGTTTTCGGCGCTCAACGCTGCGCTCTGGACCGATGGCGCCGTGCTGTTCGTGCCGCGCAACCTCACTCTGCCGCTGCCCGTGCGCATCACCCGCTGGGTGTCGGATCCGGCGGCCGCATACTTCACCCGCACCCTGGTGGTGGGCGAGAGTGGATCCACGCTTTCGGTCGTGGAGGAGATCCTCTCGCCGAGCTTTGACGAGCAGGCCTTTTTCCTGTCCGCGACGGAAGTGCTGGGCGGGGACAACAGCACCACCCATTACGCTTCCGTGCAGAGAATGGGACTCGGCGCGTTTCACATGGCGCTCTACCGCTCGCTGGTCGGGCGCGACGCGCGCACGGATTCGCTGCACGTGACCCTGGGGGCGAGCACCGCGCGGCTGGATCTGAACTCGGAGCTGGCCGCGCCCGGGGCGCACAGCCACATCCTGGGGCTCTATTTCGGCAACGAGAACCAGCACTTCGACCACTGCACCAGCCAGAACCACGCGGCCCCCCACGCCACCAGCGATCTGCTCTACAAGGGAGCGCTCGACGACGCCTCCGGGTCGGTGTTCCGCGGCATCATCCGGGTCTCTCCCGGCGCCCAGCGCACCGACGCATACCAGACCAACCGCAACCTCCTGCTCTCGGAAGAGGCTTCGGCGCATGCGCTGCCCAACCTCGAAATCGAAGCGGACGATGTCCGTTGTTCCCACGGGGCCACGGTGGGCCAGCTGGAGGAGGAGGCCCTCTTCTACCTTCAGAGCCGCGGACTCTCGCGCCGGCGGGCGGAACGCCTGGTGGTGCGTGGCTTCCTTCAGGACGTCCTGCAGCGGCGGCCGCCGGGAAGCGTGACCGAGAAGGTGACGCGCGCCATCGAGGAGAAGCTCCGTGCCCACTAGCAGGCCGAGGGCCGGCGGCGCGAAGGCGTCCTCGCTGCGGGAGGGAGGCCGCGCGCCCGGGGAGGGAAGGGCCGGTGTTTAGGAAGAAACCCGAGTGGCATTGCGTGGCCGATGTGGAATCGTGCCCTCCGGGATCGCTGCTCGCGGTCATGGCCGGAGAGACCCCGGTGGTGCTGGCCAACGTGGACGGCACGTTCTACGCGTTGCGCGACCGCTGCTCCCACGCCGACTACCCGCTCTCCGACGGGACGCTGGAGGGCGACCAGGTCGAGTGCATGTACCACGGGGCCCGCTTCGACCTGGCCAGCGGGCGTCCCCGCTGCCTGCCCGCGATCCGGCCGGTCCGCTCCTACCCGACCGAGGTGAGGGACTCGGCGGTGTTCGTGCTGGCGGGAAAATGAACGGCCCGGCGGCGCCGGCCGGGGCCCGCGCCAGCGACCGGCGTTCGCGCGCGAACGCCTTCGCCGCCGCGGCCCGGCGCGACTTCCCGGCCCTCCGGCAGGAAGTCCACGGCAAGCCGCTGGTCTACCTCGACAACGCCGCCTCCACCCAGAAGCCCGACGCGGTCATCGATGCCATCGCGCGCTACTACCGGCACGACCACGCGAACGTGCACCGGGGCATCCACGAGCTGGCGCGCCGGGCGACCGAGGCCTACGAGGGCGCGCGCCGGAAGGTGGCCCGCTTCCTGGGCGCCGCCGATGCCTCCGAGGTGGTCTGGACGCGCGGCACCACCGAGGCGATCAACCTGGTGGCGAGCGCCTGGGGCCACACCTTCCTCGGCGAGGGCGACGAGATCGTGCTGTCGACCCAGGAGCACCACTCCAACCTGGTGCCGTGGCAGCTCGCCGCCGCCCGCGCCGGAGCCCGCCTGCGCTACCTGGAGCTCGACGACGAGGGCCGGCTCCGGCTCGACCAGCTCCCGGGACTGCTCTCGCCGCGCACCCGCATGGTGGCGCTCTCCCACGTGTCCAACGCGCTGGGGACGGTCAACCCGGTGGCGGAGATCGCCGAGCAGGTCCACGCCGGCGGCGCCCTCCTGCTCGTGGACGGCGCGCAGGGCGCCCCCCACCTCCCCGTCGACGTGGCGGCGCTCGGATGCGACTTCTACGCCGCCTCGGGCCACAAGATGTGCGGGCCCACCGGAATCGGCGTCCTTTGGGGACGGCGCGAGCTGCTCGACCGGATGGAGCCCTACCAGGGCGGCGGCGAGATGATCTCGGTGGTCGAGCGCGACTACAGCACCTGGGCCGAGGTGCCGCACAAGTTCGAGGCAGGCACCCCCAACGTGGCCGGCGCGGTGGGGATGGGGGCGGCCGCCGACTACCTGACGGGCATCGGGCACGCCGCGCTCGCCGAACACGAGCGCACCGTGCTCGAGTACGCGCTCGAGCGGCTGGCGACCGTCAGGGGCATCCGCCTTTTCGGGCCGCCCGCCGACGAGCGCTGCGGGGTGGTGTCCTTCCTGCTCGACCATGCCCACGCCCACGACGTGTCGACCATCCTGGACACGGAAGGGGTGGCCGTGCGGGCGGGCCACCACTGCGCCCAACTGGTCATGAAGCACTTCGGCGTGCACGCCACCTCACGCGCGTCGTTCTACTTCTATAACGGCACCGAAGACGTGGACCGGCTGGTCGAGGGGCTGGACCGGGTGAGAGCCATCTTCGGCTGAGGCGACCGACCGCGGAAACCGCACCATGACCCAGATCGCCCTGAGTTCGCTCTACCAGCAGCTCATCCTCGAGCACTACCGCAAGCCGCGAAACAAGGGCCGGCTGCCCGTCGCGACGGTGGTCGTGCACATGAACAACCCCGTCTGCGGCGACGATATCCAGTTGTACCTGGCGGTGGATGCCGAGCAGCGGGTGACCGCCGCCACCTTCCTCGGCCACGGCTGCTCCATCTCGCAGGCCTCGGTGTCGATGATGACCGTTCGCCTGAAGGGGAAGACCCTCGCCGAGGGCCTGGTGCTCGCCGAGCGCTTCACCGAGATGATGCACGGGAGCAAGGAAGCCGCCCGCGACAGGACGCTGGGCGAACTGCGCGCGCTTCAGGGGGTGAGCAAGTTCCCGGTGCGCATCAAGTGCGCGCTGCTCGGCTTCGACGCGCTGCAGGAGGCCGCGAAGCGGGTCCGGGGCCAGGCCGATGGCTCGACGGGAGACTGAGAGGACCGAATGGAACCGTCCCGCCCCAACGAAGAGCCGTCCGCAGTGGACCAGACTCGCCGCGCATACGCGGTTCTGCCAAAATGGACGGCTGCGTTGCTCCTCGTAGGGTGGTGCGCGGTATCGGTCGCCGCAGCCATGGCGGTGATCGACCTCGAAGATGCCCGAGCCGCATCGGCGCGATTCCAGTCCGCAGACCGTCGGCTTACAGCGATAACGGACACGTTGGACGCGGTCCTGGCGGCGGGCGAGGGAACTCTGGACTCGGTTGCGATGCAGAGGGCAAGAGAGATTCTGGACAGCGCCCGGGTGCTTCGGGGCCAGATCGGTGGCGGCCCTGATCTCCAACCCGCCGAAACAGCTCGGACGCGATCACTCGTGTCGGCAGGAACGCTCACGGTGGCGGTCGCCGCTTACTTTCTTGGGCTGTTCATGGCCGGGCGCGAAGAAAGGCGCCAGCGTCCGTCATAGCGCGAACATCTGACAGCCTGGAATCGGGCCGACGTCGCCCCTACATTCCCCAGACTACGATCCTGCGTCCGCTCGCGGATTCCTCGCGCCGGAAGATCTTCTCGTCCCAGGCCTTCCCCTCGCGGCGGTCGAAGATCACCAGATGCCCGGCGCGCGCGGCGCAGCGGTCCATGTAGCCCGCCGTCTGCGCGAGCCCTTCGGTGATCGTGCGCTCAAGGCTCCCGCGCAGCACCTTGCACTCGACCGCGAACCGGTCGAACGGAACGCCGGGCCCCTGCGCGCCGCCCCGCGGCCACATCAGGAGCAGATCGGTGCGCCCCCGGCCCAGCCCGTATTCGCGCTCGATGCGCCCGCCGCCGTTCACGACCCGCTGCAGGAACGCCTGCAGCAGCAACTGCGGCCCCGCCTCCCGGTAGTCGAAACGCCCCACCCAGTGCTCCGAGTGCTCGCGGAAAAAGCCCTGAAAGGCTGCCAGGAGCGCGTCGGCATCCAGCCCGCCCCGGGCATCCACGTACCAGGCCGGATCCTGGAGGAGCGTCGCCTGCACCGCGTACGTGAGTTCGCGCGGCACCACCTCCGCATAGACCGGGTTCGCAATGCGCGGCGGGCCGTCCCGCGCGATGAGACCGAGATCGCGGACGTAATCCAGGTCCCGGGCCGAGGCGTCGCTCTCCCCGCCGCCGCTCAGCAGCGGCTCGATCACGCGCCGCACGCGGTCCTCGCGCAGCTTGTCGGCGAGCTGGTCCAGATGCACCTGCCGGCTCTCGATCAGGTACTCCCGGGCGTCGAGGATGTCGCCGACATCGATAGCCCGCGAGCGGTCGCGCCCGCCCGCAGTGTCGAAGCAGGCCCGCCGGCAGAGCGCGTTCACCAGCCACGGCTGGCCGCGGGTTCCGGTCCACACCGCATCGAGAGCCTCCCGCTCGAACGCCTGGCCGGTCTCGGTGGTGTGCTGAGCGAGCAGCGCGCGCACCTCGGCCCGGGTGAAGTCCCCCAGGCGGAGCGACCCGGCCCGGACGTTGAACGCGCTGCCCCCCGCGATTACGGCGTTCTCCGAGTTCGAACGGATGCGGTAGTCGCGCACGTCCCGCACCCCGCACAACACCACGCTCTGCGGGAAGCTCCGGGGCCGTTGATGGTATCCGGCGCGCAGCTGGCGCAGGACGGCGATCAGACTGTCACCGATCAGCGAGTCGATCTCGTCGATGAACAGCACGAGCGGCCGGGAATCGGCCAGGCTCCAGCGGGTCAGCGCCGTGGTGAGGGCGTCATCCGGGCCGGCATCCTCAAGAATGCCGCGGGCATTCCGGGCGAGGTATTCGTCGCCGATCTCCAGTGCCCCGTTGGACATCCTGCTCAGGATGGCCCGCATGGCGCGTCCGACGTCTTCACGCGCGGTCTGAGCGACTTCCACGTTGGCGTAGACGCACCGGAAGTTGCCCTCCGCGCCGCTGTTGAGCAGGTCGCGCAGCGCCAGCAGAGTCGAGGTCTTGCCGGTCTGGCGAGGTGCGTGCAACACGAAATAACGTTCGTCCCGGATCAGCCCCAGAATCCCGGCGAGGTCGACGCGCTCGAGCGGCGGGACGCAATAGTGCCGGCGAGTGACGACCGGCCCTTCGGTGTTGAACTTGCGCATGCCGAACATTATAGCGCCCGGTGGCGGCGCGCCCGCCCCCCGGAATCCCCGCTTACCGGACCTCACGGCTCCAGCACCACCTTCACCGCCCCGCTCGCGCGATGGTTGGCGGCGGCGCCCAGCGCCGTGCGGAACTGTGCCAGCGGGAAGACGTGGGTCACCATCTTCTCCAGAGGCGTGCCCGTCTCTTCCATCAGTTCGTGCGCGATCGCCATGGTGTGGCGGGTCCCGCCCCGCCAGCGCTCCTGGCCGTAGCCCACGTAGCCCTTCAGGTCGAGCTCCCGGGCCCACATCGCCGTCAGGTCGAGCGTGGTCCGGCCCGCGCATCCCAGCATCACCACGCGTCCCCGCGGGGCGGCGAAGCTCAGCGCCTGGGAAAGGCTTCCCGCGCTGCCCACGCAGTCGAAGATCAGCGGAAACCCTCCCCGCTCGAAGACTTCGGGGCCCACGATGGGCTGATAGGCCACGGCTCCGGTGTCGACCAGCGCGTTGCGCGCCTCCAGACCTGGCGACACCACGTCGGAGGCGCCGAAGGCGCGCGCCAGCTCCGCTTCGTGCCGGCGCTTGGTCTGCCCCAGCAGAAACCCGTCGAAGCCCAGCGCGCGCAAGGCCCAGATGGTGCCCAGCGCGATGGGGCCGCTGCCGATCACGAGCACGGGCTCGTCCGGGTGCGGGGGGCTGCGGAGCGCGCCGTGCAACCCGATGGAGACCGGTTCGGTCAGGACCGCGCGGCGGTCGGGGATGGCGTCCGGAACCGGAAACAACTGGCTCTCGTGCGCCAGCATGCGCTCCGCCCAGCCTCCCGGCAGATCGCCGTGGTAGCCGATGGTGAGCCCGCGCCCCAGGCGGCTGCCGTCCTCGCGCGCGGGGCCCTCCTCCCCCGCCCGCTCGCACGTGGAGTGGAGCCCCGCGTCGCAGGAGCGGCAGTCGTCCGCCGCGCCAAAGCCCCGGGTGGTGCAGGAGATCATCGGGTCCACCACCACCCGCTGGCCCACCTCCAGCCCGCGCACCTGCGGCCCGGTCTCCGCCACCCGGGCGAGAACCTCGTGTCCGAGCACCGCCGGGAAGGAGCCGAAGGGCTCCATCGACGGGCTGGCGGCATAGGTCACGTTGCTGATGTCCGAGCCGCAGATGCCGCTCTGCAGCACCTCCAGCCCCACCCACGACGGCCCCGGCAGCGCGGGGGCAGGCAACTCCTCCAGCTTGACGCCCCCGGCGGCCCCGAAGAGCGCCCAGTCGGTCACCCGGCCGAGGGACTTGGCAATCAGGTAACCGGGAATGGAAACGTGAAAACGGACGGCGCGCATATGGTTGCTCGGTGTGGTTTCGGTTGGTCGGGTCGGGTTGGATTGACTCAGGCGCCGCCCCGCTCCCGCAGCGCCCCGAGTGCAAGACGAACCTGAACCGGCACCATCGCCCGCCGCCAGTCCGCATCGACGATCGCGTTCTCCAGCGGATGACACTGGCGGTGGGCCCGCTCCGCGAGGGTCTCGATCACCTCGGTTGAGAGCGTGCGGCCCAGGGCGATGCGGGCCCACCCCGTCAGCAGCCGCGGACGGGCCCCCAGCGCGGTCACCACGCCCATGATCTGGCAGACCCTTCCGGAGCGCTGGAAGTCGGCGGAGACCGCCACCGAGAGCAGCGGGAAGTCGATCGAGCGGCGCTGGCGCAGCTTGGTGTACGCCGCGCGGCTGTCGCGCGAGGGAAACGGAATGCGCACCCGGGTCACGATCTCGCCCGGTTTCCTGCGACTGTTCCAGATGCCGTCGGCCAGGAAGAAGTCGTTCAGCCCCACTGCCCGGCGCCCTTCCGGCCCGGCCAGCTCCACGCTCGCGCCCAGGGTCATGAGCACGGGCGGGGTATCCGCCGAGTGCGCGGCCACGCACTTCTTCCCCACGCGGGTGACGTGGCAGACGTCTCCATCCTTCTTCAGGCAGTACCCGAGGGCATCCCGCCAGAACTCCGTCTGGTTGTAGTAGGTGCAGCGGGTGTCCAGGCAGATGTTGCCTCCCAGGGTGCCCATGTTGCGCAACTGCGGCCCCGCCACCTGCCCGGCGGCCGCGGCCAGCGACGGGAACCGCCGCCGCACCTCCGGATGCCGCGCCACCGACGCCAGCGTCTCCGCCCCGCCGATCACGAGGGCGCTGCCTTCGCGCCGGACCCCTCTCATGCCGGGGATCTGCCTGAGCGCGACCAGGTGGTCGGGAGTGAACAGCCGGTGCTTCATGTTGGGGATGAGGTCGGTGCCCCCGGAGACCGGAAGCGCCCGGCTCCCCCAGCGGTCCAGCAGCCCCACGGCTTCGTCGACCGTTCGGGGCCGGTGATAGCGGAACGGGGGCAGGCGCAGCATTCAGCGATCTCTTGCGGGCGCATTGGCGGGCTCTTCGTCCGCACCGCCCGGATCCAGCGGCCTCGCAACCATGATCCCGTCCTGGCCTCCGATGCGCCGCACGCGCTCCGAGAGCGGAACCTCGCTGATCTGGACCTCGGACCCGACCAGGGGCGCGTGCAGCAGGAACACGCTGCCGTCCCGCACCAGCGCCAGCCCGGTGTGCGCGATGTCGAGGCCCGCAACGGTGGACGTGGCGGCGATGATGTCGCCGTCGGCGATGCCGTGAGCCGCTGCCTCGATGTGCTCCTCGCCGATGTAGTAGCGCGGCCGCGCGCTCAGCCGCGCCTCCGTGCGCGCGATCTCGTCGACCACGCCGGGTTCGGAAAGCTGCCGGTAGGCGTCCGGGTGCGTCGACATGAAGTCGATCGGGGTGTCGTCGGGCGCCCCGCCCAACTCCCGGGAGACGTCGCGCACGAGCCCGCGCATCTCGTTGTCGGCGATCCACTCCGAGAAGTAGTGAAGCCGGCTCGGATAGCCCTCGAGCTTCCCTCCCCGGTACCGGATCCCGGTGAGCAGGCGCCGGTACTCGTCGCGCAGCCGCTCCTCGTCCTCGAGCACGGACGGGTCGTGGAGATGAACGAAGCGGCCCAGCGCGAGCACGTTCTCGACGAAGGTGACGCAGTCGAGTTGCCTCAGGTTGACGACCAGCCGCTCGGGACCCTCCACCTCCAGCGTCGCGGGCACATACGCGGTGCCCACGAAGCTCACCCCGATGCGCGCCATGGTCTCGCCCAGCGGGAGGAGGTGCAGCTCTTCGTCCCAGGCGCGGGCCAGGGTGGAGCTCACGATGTCCCAGTCCTCCGCCGTCCCCTCGGACATCGCCAGCAGGCGGGCCTCTTCGGCGGCAGATCCCGAATCACACGAGGCAAGGGCCAGAAGCGCGACGATGGCCGCCAAGGGGCGCGCCAGAAGCCTGTAATACGCCTGTATTACGTGCGCCGGCGCTCCCCGCCGTGCAGTTGCGCTCATCCGCCCACCCCCACCGCCGCCCGGTCGGGCCGCGCGGATTCTCGCGCCGCGGCCACCCGTCGCCGGGGCGGCTCCAGCGCCTTCGGGCCCCCGGCCTCCTGTATGGCCTTCCACACATTCGGCGGCGAGAAGGGCAGACGGTCCATGCGCACTCCGGTTGCGTCGTAGATGGCGTTGGCGATCGCCGGGATCGAGGAGTGGAGCGGGCCCTCGCCCGCCTCCTTGGCGCCGTAGGGCCCCTCCGGATCGATCGACTCGACGATCAGCGACTCGATTTCCGGGGTGTCCAGGCTCGTGGGGATGCGGTAGTCGAGGAGCGAGGGCGCATTGTGGAGCCCGGCGCGCCCCTGCGAGGCGGACTTGAAGATCTGCTCCTCCATGAGCGCCTCGGCGAAGCCCATGTAGACGGACCCCTCCATCTGGCCCTCCACGAGCAACGGATTCAGGGCGCGCCCGCAGTCGTGCGCCACCCAGATCCGGACCACGTCCACGACCCCGGTCTCGACATCCACGTCGACCTCGGCCACATGGGCCGTGAAGGAGTACGCGGGCGAGGCGCCGATGGTCCCGCCCCGATAGTCGCCGTGATTGTCGCGCGGGGTGTTGTACCAGCCCGTGGCTCCCAGCGTGCCGAAGCGCGCCTCGGCCAGGTTGAACGCCTCCGCGATCCGCATCCGGCGCCCGGTGTCGGGCGCGAAGTACGCCCATCCGCCCGCCAGCTGAACCTGGCCCGGCCGACAATCCCAGTCCTCGGCCACGGCCTCCTGCACCTTCCTCCGCAGCTTGCGCGCGGCGTCGATGCAGGCGTTGCCAAGCATGAAGGTGATGCGCGACGAATAGGCGCCCAGGTCCACCGGGGTGAAGTCGGTGTCGCCGGCCAGCACGCGCACGTACTCGAGCGGCACGCCCAGCTCCTCGGCGGTGATGTACGCCACCATGGAATCGCAGCCCTGCCCGATCTCCGACGCGCCGCTCAGCACCGCCACCCGCCCCGACCTGTCCACCTGCAGCTGGATCGCCGACTGCGGCATCTCGTTCGGATAGACAGGGTAGTTGGTCCCGGAGATGTAGCACGATCCGGCCACCCCGAGTCCCCGTCCCGGGGGCAGCCGGCGGAAGCGCTCCCGCCAGCCGCTGGCCCGCTCCACGGCCTCCAGACACTCGAGGAAGCCGTTCGAGGTGACGCGCAGCTCGTTGACCGTGCGCGTGTTGCTGCCCATGAAGTTGACGCGCCGGAGCTCGATGGGGTCCATCCCCAGTCTCTCGGCCAGCTTGTCCAGCTGCACTTCGAAGGCGAAGCGCGGCTGCACCGAACCGTGGCCGCGTTTCGGGCCGCATGCGGGCTTGTTGGTGTAGACGCGCGTGGAATCGAAGCGGTACGCGGGCATGGCGTAGGGCGCGGTGAGCAACTGGCCGGCGTAATACGTGGTCACGAGCCCGAAGGACGCGTAGGCGCCCCCGTCCAGCACCACCTCGGCGTCCACCGCCCGCAGCCTGCCCTCCCCGTCGGCGCCGGTCCGGTACTTCATGTGGAAGGGATGCCGCCCGCGGTGGGCGTAGAACACCTCTTCGCGGGTGTAGAGGATCTTGACCGGGCGCCCCGTCACCATGGCCAGGCGGGCGACGCAGAACTCCAGGTCGAAGGGCTCGGACTTGCCGCCGAACGCCCCGCCCACGGGCGGCTGGATGACGCGTATGGTCGCGGGATCCAGGCCCAGGACCGAGCCCAGCTCGCGGTGCAGGTAGTGGGGCACCTGGGTGGCCGACCACACCGTCAGGCGCCCGCTCTCGTCGTAGCGGCCGATGGCGCAGTGCGGCTCGATGGGGGTGTGGGTGCTGCCCTCGAAGAAGTACTCGCCCTCCACCACCACGTCCGCTTCCGCCATGCCCTCGTCCACTTCGCCGAAGCTGAGCCGCACCCGCTTGGTGACGTTGCCGTTCCGCCCCTCCCGGCGAGGCTCGTGGATGAAGGGACGCTCCGCGCTGCCATCCGCCGCGAGCGCCTCCGCCGGATCGAGGCAGGCGGGCAGTTCCTCGTACTCGACGCGGATCAGCGCGAGCGCCCGGATCGCGGTGTCCTCGTCCACCGCCGCCACCGCCGCGACCCCGTCCCCGATGTAGCGCACCCGCTCCACGCACAGCGGGTATTCGTCGGGTGTCCAGGGAATGATGCCGTAGCGGACCGGCATGTCCCGGCCCGTGATCACGGCGTGCACGCCCTCCAGCGCGAGCGCCCGGGAGGCATCGATGGAGAGGATGCGGGCGTGTGGGTGCGGACTCCGCAGGATCTTCCCGTGCAGCATCCCCGGGAGCGAGATGTCGTCGGTGTACGCCGCCTTGCCCGTGGCCTTGGCCAGCCCGTCCACCTTGCGCTGCGGCTTGCCTACGACCGTGAAGCCGGACCCCGTCCCGGTACCCGGCTCGGACGCGTCGCCCCTTGCATCCCACAGGGGAAGATCCCCCAGGACCGGGCCGCCCATCGGGCCACCTCCCGGACGATCGCTCATTCGCCGGTCTCCTCGCCGCCGGTCTCCATTCCGCCGGATTCCATTCGCAACACCGCGGCCGCCGATTCGACCGCATCGTAGATCTTGGTGTAGCCGGTGCAGCGGCAGAGATTGCCGGCGAGCGCTTCCCGGATCTCCGTCCGGCTCGGGGCATCGTTGCGCTCCAGGAGGGCGACCGCCGAACAGAGGATGCCGGGCGTGCAGAAGCCGCACTGCGCCGCCCCGTTGAGATCGAAGGCGTGCTGCACCGGGTGCGGCCGTCCCGCGGCGGCGAGCCCCTCGACGGTACGAATCTCGCGCCCCTCCGCCGCGAGGACCGGGGTGATGCACGACAGATGGGGCTCTCCATCGAGGATGACCGTGCATGCGCCGCAGTCGCCCTTGTCGCAGCCCTGCTTGGAGCCCGTGAGCCCGATGACGTAGCGCAGCGTCTCGAGCAGCGTGTAGTGCGAGGGGACGCCCGGTGCGTAGTCGTCTCCGTTCACGCGCAGATGAACGATGCAGGTCGTGGCCTTCACCATGCGAGTCCGGCGGCCTCCCGCTTCCGTGTGCGATTTCCTGGGCGAAAGAGGCGCAACGGCAGCCGACGCCCGGGAGGGGGCGCCTTCGCGGAAGCCCCGGGGGGCCCTGCGAGGGCTCGGGAAACCTGGATCCGCGGCTGCCCTGCAGGCAATAGTACCAGGACTTGAGGGGACAGTTCGCTCCGCGTTACTTTCCGCCCACTAAAGGATGTCGGCCGCGGCGATCCGGCAAACGCCATCGCCGCCCCCATCCCGTTCCAGGCTATCCCCAGCGACCGGAGTGATTCGCGATGCCATACCCCGAGATGATCGTTGCCCCCATGCGCGCGGAACTGGTCCGCATGGGCTTTCAGGAGCTGCGCACGGCCGACCAGGTGGACGCGGTCGTGGACGGTGAAGACCGCACCCTGCTGCTGGTCGTGAACTCGATCTGCGGTTGCGCGGCGGGAGCCATGCGGCCCGGGGTCGCGCTGGCGATGGAGCACGAGAACCGCCCCGAGATCCTGACCACCGTCTTCGCGGGTCAGGACATGGACGCCACCGCCAAGGCGCGCGAGTACATCGCCGGCTACCCGCCGTCGTCGCCGTCGGTCGCGCTGTTCAAGGACGGCGAGCTCGTGTACATGATGGAGCGCCACCAGATCGAGGGGCATTCCGCCTACCAGATCGCCGCCGACCTGGGAAGCGCGTTCGACCAGCACTGCGCCTGACAGCCCGCGGACGAACTCCCCCCGACATTCGAGCGGCGACGCATGCGCGCCGGATCGCGTCGCCCTGCGCAGCACGGCCACCGGCGCGGCTGACGGCCGGCCGGCGCGCCCTCAGAGTATCGTCTGTCCCAGCGCGGAGGCGATCAGCCCC
Source organism: Longimicrobiales bacterium (assembly GCA_965202805.1). Taxonomy (GTDB): domain Bacteria; phylum Gemmatimonadota; class Gemmatimonadetes; order Longimicrobiales; family Gaopeijiaceae; genus BD2-11. Next base: position 2,888,820 of record OZ241869.1, on the reverse strand, counting down.
ACCGCCATCTGCGCGGTGCGGTTGCGGGCGTCCAGCACGGGGTTGAGCTCCACCACTTCCAGGCTGAGGAGCCGTCCCGAGCGGGCCACCTTCTCGCAGATCAGGTGGCCTTCGCGGAAGGTCAGCCCGCCGGGAACCGGCGTGCCCACCCCCGGCGCGATCATGGGGTCGAGGCTGTCCAGGTCGTAGGAGAGGTGGAACCCGGCGGTGCCCGCGCACGCTCTGGCGATTGCCTCGTCCACACAGGGGGCGATGCCGCGCTCGTCGACTTCCGACATGGTGAACACGCGCACGCCGGATGAGACGACCACCTCCCGCTCGGCGGCGTCGATTTCGCGCACGCCGATCATGCTCACGTTCTCCGGGCGCACTGCCGGGTGCCGGTCCGCCAGCGACCTCAGCACCTTCGGCCCGTGGCCGGTGAGCACCGCCAGCGGCATCCCGTGCACGTTGCCCGACGGGCTGGTCTCCGGCGTGTTCATGTCCGAGTGCGCATCCACCCAGATGAGCCCGACCCTCTCGCGGCTGCGCGCGCAGAAGCGGCTCACCCCCGCCACCGATCCCATGGCGATGCTGTGGTCTCCGCCCAGCACGAGGGGCATGCACCCCCGCACCAGCGCATCCTCGACCATGTCCCGGGCGCGGCGGCATACGGACTCGACCTCGGGCAGGTAGCGCGCGTTGAGATCCTGCTGCTCGGAACGTTCGGGATCGGTCGCCACCACGGTTCCCATCTCGCGAACGCGGTAGTCCAGTCCTTCCAGCGTATTCCGCAGACCGGCGATGCGCATCGCGGACGGTCCCATGTCCACGCCGCGCCGCCCGGCGCCGAGGTCCATCTGCACCGACACCAGCGCCAGCTCCTTCACCATCTCTCCCGGAGCTGCTTGCGGCGCGCCTTCCGCGCCAGCTTGCGGCGGCGGGCCGCGTCCTTCTCCCGTTCTCCGGGGAGCCGCGTGCTTACGGTAACGCCGCCCATCACGGCCACCCCGTTCACCCTCAAGACGGGAGATTCCGGACCGGCGGAACCTGCGGATGCAACCGCGAGCTCGTCGGGTGTGCGTTCGAAGCCTCCCAGGATGCCCGCGCCGTTGCATTCGACCTGGAGGTCCGGGGGGACGATGACGTCCACGCCGCCCCACATGGCGAACACGGTCACCTCTGTAACGCCCGGCCCGAACCCGGCCTCCCGAAAGTCGAGTTCCACCCCGCCCATCAGCGCGACGGCGTACATCTCGCGGGGCGCCACCCAGACCCCCCCGCGCGTGCTCGCTCCCAGAATGCCCGCCATGAACTGCCGGGCCGGCACCCGCTCCGGAGGAACGGTCTCGGCGGGGAAGGCCGGGCCCGGGGGAGTCGACGGGGCGGGGCTGCCGCCGGCCCGCTGCGGGGTCATGGGAGGGAAACCGGCGACCAGCGACCTGAGCTGGCTGGTCTTGGTCGCCCGGTGCGCAAGATCGAGACGGCGCTCGAAGTCGTCCATCGACAGGCGATCCTCGGCAAACCGCTCGCACAGCCGGTCGATGGTGGCCTGGCGCACCTTGCTCAGCGCTTCGTCACCGGCCTCCGGATTGCCCTTCATCTACCTCCCTCCGGCCAGAAACTCGCGGCCGAACCCTTCCAGGATGCGCGCGCACGACTCGATCTCGTCGATGGCGATCCACTCGTCGGCGGAGTGCGCCTGCGCGATCGACCCGGGACCGAAACATACGGCCGGAGTCCCGCATTGGTTCAGGAAGGCGGCGTCGACCCAGGCGGTCATGCCCTCGATGGTCGGGTCCCGTCCGGCGGCGGCGATCGCCGTGAGCAGACCCTGCACCAGAGGCGACGCCTCCGCGACTTCCGTCCCCGGACGCTCCAGGGTCATCCTCAGGGCGGCGCCGGACCGTGCCTCCTCCCCCAGCCCCGCCACCACGGCGGCGAGCTCCCGCATCACGGCTTCGGGCGACTCTTCGGGCAGGGTGCGCCGTTCCACCACGACCTCGCAGTGCTCCGGATAGACCGACGGGGCGGCCCCGCCGGAGATGGTTCCCGCGTGGATCGACCCCCAGCCCAGCAGCGGATGCGGCGCCCGCTCGAACAGGCTTTCCTCGTATTCCGCCATGGCGACGAGGAACTCGGCGGCGTGCAGAATCGCGTCCACCCCCTGATCGGGCCGAGACCCATGCGCGGCGCGCCCCGAGAAGCCGGCCTCGACCCACACGAACCCCTTGTGGGCGGGCATGACCGCGAGCCCGGTCGGCTCGCATACGACGGCGGCATCGGCCCGCACCCCCGCCTCGGTGAGCCCGGCCATTCCGGTGCTCGCGTGCTCCTCGTCGGCGGTCAACGCAACGATGAGCTCATTCGGCGGACCCCACCGCGCCAGCGCGGCCGCCGCGCTCAACAGGGCCGCCACCCCACCCTTCATGTCGCACGACCCGCGTCCCCACAGGCGTCCGTCCCGAACTTCCGCGCCGAACGGGTCGATGGTCATGCCCTCCACCCCGACCGTGTCCAGGTGCCCGTTGAACATGAGGCTCCGAGGCCCCTCGCCCATGCGTCCGACCACGTTGGGGCGGCCCGGCTCCGGTTCCGTCAGCGAAACGTCGAATCCCCAGCCCTCGAGCAGCTCGGCCGAGCAGGCGGCGATCTCCGCTTCTCCGCTTCCGGAGGCCTCGATCCGCGGATTGACGGATGGCACGGCCACCAGGAGTCGCGCCAGCGCGAGCGCATCGCCTTCCCGCGCACGGCTGCGCACGCTCTTCCGCGGGGTCATCCGGGCCTCCCGCCCGGGGGCGGAGCATGAGCCCGGACGGCATCAGTTTTCAGTGGCTCCGGAACGGTCATTCCCGGTTTTCCGTTCCCGCGCGTCGGCCCTGATTCGCGAGAGCGCGCCTCAGGTACCGGAATTGCCGCCTCCGAGCGAGGTTTGAGGCTCTCGTTCCGCGGGGCACGGTTCCTGCTGTAAAGGCGGCGAAGGCTGGTTGGAAAACGGGATCTGCAACATGGGGAGGGGATCATCCGAGCCTTTACCGTTGGCCTGCTGGGTGCCGCTGCCGTGGCTACCCTTATCCTCGTCGGCACCCGGACCCGCCACCGCACGCGGGCTCGGGACGCCTACCGGAGGGCGCTCACCCCGGAGCAGGTGCGGGGACTGGGCATCTGATCGGTCTGACGCCCCGATTCCGCGGCGGGTTTCGCTCGTGCGCCCGCCGGGAGGGGTGACCATTCGGCCCCGATCGGCCGTCCGGCGCGATCAGCCGAAGTAGTCCGTGATCAGCTGAAGTAGTCCGTGTTTTTCTCGATGTAGTTCGTCCACTCCTCGGGGACATCCGTGTCCGGGAAGATGGCCTGTACAGGGCACTCGGGCTCGCACGCTCCGCAATCAATGCACTCATCCGGGTGGATTAGGTATTGATCCTCGGTTTCGTAGATGCAGTCCACCGGACACACCTCGACGCAACTGGCGTCCTTGGTCCCGATGCATGGCTCCGTGATGATGTATGTCATGGTCCCTCCTGAGACTCGGATCGTCCCCGGGCATGGCGCATTGCCGCCCTCCTTCCCCCGCGGACCCGCCGAGCGTGTTTCCGGCTCGATATCGCGCTAAATGATGCAGGAAGCCGATGGGGGTTGCAAGGACCACGCCTCTCGCCGGGGACGCGCTGGTGCCCGGCCGTTGCGCTTGTGAACCCTACCCTCGGACCGGCTCACTGCTCCCACGTCTCGTCCGCGACTCCGGCAGCGTGGTTCTCGAGCCGCGCCAGCACGAAGAGGAGGTCCGACAGCCGGTTGAGGTAGGGGAGGATTCCCTCGTCGACCGCTTCCGCCGCGGCGAGCGACACGGTGGCCCGCTCGGCCCGGCGGCAAACGGAGCGGGCGAGGTGCAGCGTCGCGGCGGCCGGCGCGCCACCCGGCACGATGAAGTTGCGCAGTGGGGGCAGGTCGGCGTCCGCTTCGTCCATCCACTCCTCCATCTCGCCGACCCGCTCGACCGGCACCTCCGGCACCGGCGGCCGTTTGCGCCCCCCCGCTGCCGGCGCCAGGGCGAGGGAGGCGCCGATGGCGAAGAGATCGCGCTGGATCCGGACCAGCCGGGCGGCGGTCGCCGGCACCCCGGTCCGGCTGCGGGCGAGGCCGAGACAGGAACTCAGTTCGTCCACCGTGCCATACGCGTGCAGGCGGGGATGATCCTTGGCCACCCGCCCGCCCCCCAGCAGGCCGGTTTCTCCCTCGTCCCCTCGTCTGGTGTAGATCTTCATGGGCATCCATCGCAGGTCCGTGCACGAGTTCGCCCCGCTGCGGGACGAGACCGGCCGGCTACCTGAGCTTAACGGCCCTCCTGATGACCTTCGCCTTGTCGATCAGGCTCGTGGCCTTGTCCACGGCGCCCTCGGCTTCGGGGAGGAGGAGGTCCCGGATGTCGAGCAGCGTTTCCAGGTAGAGCTGGTCGCGCTGGAAGGCGAAGTCCAGCCGATCCATCTCGGCGCGGTCGTTCTCGCGTTCGGCCTTGCTGAAGGCGCTGGTGTAGATGGCCTCCAGATTGCCCACGATGCGGCTGCGATCTCTCATCCCGTCTCGACCCGCCTCCGTTCCAGCGCCCGGACGACCGCCGGCCGGGTGAGGAAGTCCCGTATGCCGCGGCGCAGTTCGTCGAAGTGCCCGTGAAAGTAGTGGTCCGCTCCCGGGATGACGACCGCCTGCACCGGATCCCCCAGCCGCCGGGCGAACTCCGCGGCCCGGGCTCCCGAGCCGAACTCGTCGCGCTCGCCCTGAACGATGAGCACCGGGCAGCGCGCGTCCGCGAGGAACGAGTAGTCGTGGCGGTCGAAGGCGAGCCCGACGCCGACCATGGCCGCAACCCGCGCGTGGCCGACGCCCGCCCTCAGCGCGACCAGCGACCCGAACGAGAACCCGCCCGCCGCCAGCGGCAGGCCGGGAAAGAGACGCTCGACATGCCGCAGCGCGGCGCGCGCATCCTCGGTCTCGCCGAATCCCCCGTCGTAGGAGCCGGTGCTGCGCCCCACGCCGCGAAAGTTGAATCGGAGCGCGGCCAGCCCGGCCTCGGTCATGGCCTGGGCCGCGCGGTACACGGCCTTGGTATGCATCGTGCCCCCATGCAGCGGATGCGGGTGGCACATGACCGCGGCTCCGCGCGGAGCCTCCGGCGGCTGGCGCAGCACAGCCTCCAGCAGGCCGTGCGCGACGGGTATCGGGAGGAAGCCTCCCTTCGGTGCAGGGGGCATGGGGAACCGTTTTGTTCGCATGTCGATCGGGGCGGAGCTATTCTGTCCGCCTGCCGCGAACCGGGTCAAGGGCAGCCGGAGGACCAGGATCGATGACCGTCGGACAGGCCGAGTTGGCGAAGCGGGTAAACCGCATGTACTGGGACTCCGACGAGAGCGTCAACCGGATCGCCGAGCGACTCGATCTCTCCAAGGGCGCCCTCTACGGCATGATCGAGCCGGCGCCCGCCGACCGCACCTGCCCCGATTGCAGCTCCCTCCTGAGCTTCGGCAACCGGACGGCGCGCGACCGCGGGCTTGCCGAATGCGTCCCCTGTTCCGTCGTCGGCGAGCCGACGGACCTGGTCCCGTCCCCGGCGCTCGTCGCGCACGACCCGGAGCTGGCGGCAGTCCGCGAGCCCCGCCGCTGGAGCGGGCGAACGGTGGCCGGTTCCCTGCTCCTGGGGGTGGTGGCGGGGGTGCTGATCGTGAGCCTCCTGCGCCGCCGGTGACGGCGTTACCTTTCCACACCCACTTCGGACGAATCGGTACCTGACGATGAAGCTACAGCACCCCACGCCGCCTGCCGGGAATCGGCTCGCCGCACGGTTTCGATGCCGGGCCCTGCTCCCGCTCGTTCTCGCGCTGGCGACCGGCTGCGCGAGTGGAGAAGGCGACGCAAATCCTCCGGCGGAGGAAGATTCCGCGCAGCCCCTCACCCGGAGCCTCTTCACCACTCCTCCCGAAACGCTCCCCGGGGAAGAGATCGACTTCCCGAGCCTTGGCTTCGACTTCGGAAGCCCGGACGCGACGCTTCGCATCGCCGAACTCAGCGACTTCGGCTGCGGCTTCTGCCGCAAGTTCCACGAAGAGACCTTTCCCGCGCTCCAGGAGGAGTACATGGACGCCGGAACGGTCCTGTGGAAATACATCCCGATCGTGACCGGGATGTTTCCCCACGGCAACATGTCGGCGCTCGCGGGAGAGTGCGCGGGAGAGCAGGGCGACTTCGAGGGGATGATGGTGCGGCTGTTCGAGGACCAGGGGACGTGGAAGGGCAGCGGCGATCCCATGCCTCATTTCCTCGGCTACGCCGCCGAGCTGGGCCTGAACTCCGAACAGTTCGAGTCGTGCATCGTGGAGGAGCGGCCGGGAGACCGCATCGCCGACGGGGGACGGGCCGCCCGCGCGCTCGGCCTGCGCGGAACGCCGAGCTTCCTGATCAACGGATTCCCGGTCCAGGGAGCTCTTCCCACCCAGCTCTTCCGCGACATCCTGGACAACGAGCTGGCGGCGCTGGCCGAGGCCGCGGAGTCCGGGAACTAGCAGTCCCACACCTGGGGGACCCGATGACGGTGCGGCGGATGATCCTGCCGCGCGGAGTGGGGATCCTGTCCACCGCGAGCGCGTGCCTGTGGCTCGCGACCGGCGGGTGCGGCGGAGAGCGCGCCGCGCCGGCCGGTCCCACGGCCCCTGACACGGTCGCTCCATCCGGCCCCGACACGGTCGTGGCGTCGATCCGGATAACGCCATCCGAACGAACCATCGGCTTCCTCGGCACCCGGTTCCGCCCATCTGCAGACGCGCTGGCCGCGGACGGCACGATGCTGTACCGCACCGCTTTTGATCCCGGCCGTTTTGCGTGGTCGTCCTCCGCGCCCGAGATCGCGTCCGTGAGCGGGGACAGCATCCTGAGGAACGGCGCGTCCACTCGTTCCGTCACGGGCATGAGCGACGGCACGGCGACCATCACGGCGACCAGTCAGGGAGTGACGGGGAGGCTGACGGTCACGGTGCGGGAACGGGCGCGTCTCGCCTGGTCCGTTCCGCTCGAATGGTCTTTTGCGGAAGGTGGGGTGCAAGCATCGATACGGGCCGGTGTCGCGATCGGAGCCGACGGCACGATCTACGTCGGGTGGAATGACAGCCCCGCGCAAACAAGCCATTGGTACGCCCTCTCGCCTCAGGGAGGCATTCTCTGGACCGTGGACGTGCCCGGGCTCACCGGCTGGGGGATGCCCGCCATCGGGACCGACGGGACGCTGTATTTCGGCTCCGACAGCGGCTCCCGGGGCAGTCTCATCGCAGTGGATCCCGGCGGGTCCATTCAGTGGATACTCGACGACCTCGATGCGATCAATTCGTCTCCGGCCCTGGGGCCGGACGGGACCATCCACGTGGCCGGCGGGCGCCACGTCTACGCGGTCGATCCCCAGGGCGAGATCCGGTGGAGCTACGAGACCCCCGTCAGGAACTTCTTCATTTCCTCGCCGGCCGTTGCGAGCGACGGCACGATCTACGTCGGCGGGGACGATCATTCCCTGCATGCGATCGACCGCCACGGCTCGCCGCGGTGGACGTTCAAGACGGAAAACCTGATCAGGGCGCCGCCTTCGATCGGCGCGGACGGCACGATCTACGTCCCTTCCCACGACGGACGGCTCTACGCGGTGAATCGCGACGGGAGCGAGCGATGGAGCGTCGTGGTGATGCGCCCTCCCCCAGGCTTCGAGGACTCCCGTGCAGCAGTCGACTCGCCGCCTTCGATCGGTCCGGACGGCGCGATCTATGTCCTGGGCAGGGGCCTGTTCGCCATCAATCCCGACGGCTCGATTCGCTGGCACTTCCATTCAGGGACATCCGGGTACAGGACGACGCCGATCCTGGGGGCGGACGGCAACGTCTATCTCGGCTCGGGCGTTGCCGTTACGGCGCTCGACGCCCACGGCAGGCTCCTGTGGGACTACAACCCGGGCGATGCGAGGGATTCGTCGCCCGCCAGGCTTCACGTCCTCGCATCGCCCGCCATTGGTGTCGATGGCACGATCATCGCCACCTCCTTCTCCGAAACAGACGGGGGCACCATCCACGGGATCGTCGAGACGGAGTCGGCGAACGGCGGCTACGCCGGCTCGCCCTGGCCAACGCAGCGCGGCAACCGAGCGAATTCCGGGCGGGCGGGCGGATGATCCGGCTGTGCCGGGCGCGGGTACTGCGCGCCGCGAGCGCGTTCCTGTCGCTGGTTGTCGGCGGGTGCGGCGGCGAGCGCGCCGCGCCGGTCGGCCCATCGGCCTCCGACACGGTCGCGCCCACGGCCCCCGACACGGTCGTCGCGTCGATCCGGATAACGCCATCCGAACGAACCATCGGCTTCCTCGGCACCCGGTTCCGCACGGGAGCGGACGCGCTGGCCGCGGACGGCACCACGCTGTACGACACGCGTAACGATCCCGGCCTTTTTGCGTGGTCGTCTTCCGCGCCCGAGATCGCATCCGTGAGTGGGGACAGCCTTCTGAGCGACGGCGGGGCGACCCGTTCCGTCACGGCGTTGAGCGATGGCACGGCGACCATCACGGCAACCAGTCAGGGGATTACGGGCAGGCTGACGGTCACGGTGCGGGAGCAGGCGCGCGTCGCCTGGACCGTTCCGCTAGACTGGTCCTTCCCGGAAGGGAGCAGGGGAGGATCGATCACGGCCGGCGTCGCGATCGGAGCCGACGGCACAATCTACGTCGGGTGGAATGACTACCCCGCGCAAACAAGCCATTGGTACACCCTCTCGCCTCAGGGAGGCATTCTCTGGACCTTGGACCTGCCCGGGTTCACCATCCGGGGGATGCCCGGCACCGGGGCGGACGGGACGCTGTACTTCGGCTCCACAATCGGCTCTGGCGGCGCCCTCGTCGCCGTCGATCCCGGCGGATCCATTCGTTGGATACTGGACGGCCTCGAACGAATCTCGTCGTCTCCCGCTCTCGGACCGGACGGGACCATCCACGTGGCCGCCGGGCGCCACGTCCACGCGGTCGATCCCCGGGGCGAGATCCGGTGGACCTACGAGACCCCCGTCACGACCTTCGCCTTTTCCTCGCCCGCGGTCGCGAGCGACGGCACGATCTACATCGGCGGGGGCGATCATGCCTTGCACGCGATCAACCGCGACGGCTCGCCGCAGTGGACGTTCCGGACGGGGGACCTGATCAGGTCGGCGGCGGCGATCGGCCCGGACGGCACGATCTACGTCCCCTCCTACGACGGACGGCTCTACGCGGTTGACCCCGACGGGAGCGAGCGATGGAGCGTCGTGGTGAGGCGCCCTCCCGAGGGCTACGAGGGCTCCGATGCACGTGTCGCCTCGCCGCCCTCGATCGGGCCGGACGGCGCAATCTATGTCCTGGGCGGGGGCCTGTTCGTCATCAATCCGGACGGCTCGATTCGCTGGCACTTCCATGCAGGTTCGTCCGGTACCCGGACCACGCCGATCCTGGGGGCGGACGGCAACGTCTATCTCAGCGCGGGCGTTACCGTCACGGCGCTCGACGCCCAAGGCAGGGTCCTGTGGGACTACACCCCGGGCGATGCGTGGGATTTGTCCCCCGCCAGGCGTCGCGTCCTCGCATCACCCGCCATCGGTGTCGATGGCAGGATCGTCGCGACCTCATTCTCCTTCACGGACGGGGGCACCATCCACGGGATCGTCGAAACGGAGTCGGCGAACGGCGGCTACGCCGGCTCGCCGTGGCCGACGCAGCGCGGCAACCGAGCGAATACCGGGCGGGTCGGAGGATGAACGGGCGGCGCTGGCCGCGGCCGCGGAGTCCTGGTACTAGCAGTCCCTCCAAGTCAGAATGACGGGTCAGCCCTCGAGGTGCTCTCGTCGCGCGAGCGTACGGCGATCGAGCTGTACGCGAGCGGCTTTTCGGCCAGAGAGATGGGCGGGAGATGTCCCTGAGCCCCAAGACGGTTGAGGGCCATCTCACGCGCGCGAAGGCCAAGCTGGACTTGCACACGCGGCGCGACACCGTGCGCTTCGCCCTGGAGACAGAGCTCCTGCGGGCCGAGCGCGAACGCTAGCGCCTCCACCGCACAGGAGCGGCGCAAGCCCACCCGCCCGTACCAGCACCGTACGGGCCGCCCCATGGTGTCCACGCCGTCGGTAGCGCTCGACCCGTCCGGAACTGGCCGATGCAAGCGTCACGCTCGCGCTTCGGTGGTGGGGGATTTCCCGGCCTGAGGGGTTTCCCCCTATGGCCTGAGGGTTTTCCCTCTATGGAGTGAGGGATTTCCCTCTATGGAAGTGAGGGATTTCCCTCTATGAATTCAGGGGTTTTCCCCTATGAAATCAGGGGGTTTCCCTCTATGGAGCGCTGACATGCGTTGCGATACTCGGATCGTCGGATCGGACGAGCCGGTTCGGCCAACCGAACACGGGCCGCTTCATAAGGAATCGGCCCAGAATCAGGGAGGCAGACCATGAAAACGGTCACCGGGCAGAACAGAGGAGCGAAGGGACTCAAGGTCATCGGCGTCGCCGTGACGGCGCTGGTCATCGGCGCGTGGATGCTGCCATCGCGCGCTCAGGTGGAGTGGGCCCCCGCCGGTCCGGTTCACACGGACGCGGAGATCGCCACGGACGTCAATGCCGACGAGCTCTTGCCCGCCTTCATCAGCTTCCCGAGAGAAGTGCAGAATGGACAGTACTGCGTGGCGTATGGCCTCGCGTGGGGCGGCACACCGCCCTACAGCTTTTATTGGGGAGGAGGGGGACTCGATACCTGGGACGGTCCGTTAGGGTCAAACCAGATCGCTGGTGCCTACTTCTCCGGCGATGGCACCTTGACATTTACGGTCGCAGACTCCGGTCAGCCTACAAAATATGGCTTTGCCGTTACCGCCTATTTTGGGACGGATGAGTACAATCCTGACTGCGAAGGGTAGCTTAGCTAGTTCTCGTCCGTAATCTCGTAAGTCGCTGTTGTTATTGAGGTAACGGAACTACGAGAGGGCTAGTTTTGCTGCGTTGCGGCTGTTGGAGGGTTATTTTGGGGGTGAAAGACTGGTTTTTCAAGCCCCTGGAGGCCGTGGATGCGCGCAAAACGTGCTCCTCAGCGCAGTTTCTTCGACGTGGGATACCCCAACCATGAGATGGGCCGCGCTCTGGAGCGGATCTCGGCGCTCCTGGACGCGCATCCGGAGTTCCTGGACTGGATCGCGGCCGATGTCGACCGCGGGCGGCGGTCGAGGAGAGGCCGGGCGGGGCTGCCCTGCGAGGTGATCCTTCGGTGCGGGATCCTGAAGCAGCTGTGGCAGGTGGAATACCGGGATCTGGAGTTCGCACTGCTCGACTCCGCGTCTGCGAAGCACTTCGCCCGGGTGAATCCGTTGCGGCCGCCGAAGAAGTCGGCGCTGCAGAAATGCATCGGTGCGGTTCGGGCCGAGGTGTGGGAGCGCATCAACCGGGTGCTGATGGAGGAGGCCCGCGGCGGCAGGGTCGAGAGGGGTCGGACGGTGCGCATCGACAGCACGGTGACGGAGACGCACATCCGCAAGCCGACCGACAGCCAGCTGCTCTGCGACGGGGTGCGGGTGCTCACTCGGCTTCTGGTTAGGGCGCGCGACGAGCTGGGGGCCGAGGCCTTCCCGTTCCACAATCATCGCCGGGCGGCGAAGCGTTGGGCGCTGAGAGCGTCGCGGCGTCGCGGGAAGCGGCGCGTGGCGGCGTACCGGGAGTTGCTGGGGCTGGCGCGAAGGACGCTCGGGTATCTGCACGGTGCGCTGGCGGCGGCCGAGGAGCGCGAGGCCCCGGCGCTGCGGGACTGGCCGTCTAAGGCGTTGCAATACGGGGAGTTGCTGGGGCGGGTGGTCGACCAGACCGAGCGCAGGGTGCTGCGGGGCGAGAAGGTCCCCGCGCAGGAGAAGGTGGCGAGTCTGTTCGAGCCCCACACGGACATCATCGTCAAGGGCGGGCGGCAGGTTCAGTACGGACACAAGGTCAATCTCAGCACGGGCGCGAGCGGACTCGTGCTCGATGCGGTGGTCGAGCGGGGCAATCCGGCCGACAGCAGCCGGTGTCTCGCGATGATCGAGCGTCATGCGGAGATCTACGGTTCGGTGCCGGAACAAGTCGCCTGCGACGCCGGCTACGCCAGCAAGCGCAACCTGCACGAGGCCAGGGCGCTTGGCGTCACCGACATGGTGTTCGAGAGGAAGAGGGGGTTGCGAGTGGCGGACATGGCGTCGTCACCCGGCGTCTACGATAAGCTGCGGCGCTTCCGCGCGGGCATCGAGGCGGCGATCTCGTATCTCAAGCGGTGCTTCGGCCTTCGCCGATGCCACTGGCGGGGGCTCGATCACTTCCGGGCCTACGTCTGGTCGGCGATCCTTGCCCACAATCTGGCGGTGCTGGCCCGCAGCCGGCTAAGACTGAAGCCGTCCTAAGCGCCGGGGCGACTCGATGGCTCCTCTTCGAGACCGACTCGAGCGGGTCGGAGGGACTCCCAGCCCCCATGGGCGGGCGGGCACCGATAACAACGCCCCGCACCGCTCTTACACGTCACCAGCACCTCGCAAATCCACCCAAATCCCGCGCTAAAGGCCTGACAGGGTTGCGCTTACGACCATAAAATGGACGAGATCTAGCTAGCCTTTCCAGACAGGCGTCGGTCCCCGAGCCCGAGGGCCGGGTTGCACTGCCAGCAACTCCGGCCCTCGGGTTCCGGGGTGTTTGGAGGCCGATCATCTTCTGCAGGTCCTGTGCGCACCTCTCGTCGTCCGGCGGGTCGTTTACCTAAGTTGTCTCCGCCGGACCCACCTTCGCCGGCTCCTCAGCGATGGAGGTAGAAAGCTGAATGAAGCTCAGCCGCCACACCTGCGGTACCCGATGGCCGTGCGGCGGATGATCCGGTTGTGCCGGGCGCGGGTCCTGCCCGCCGCGAGCGCGTTCCTTTCGCTGGTTCTTGGCGGGTGCGGAGGAGAGCGCGCCGCGCCGGTCGGTCCCTCGGTCCCGGACACGGTCGCTCCCACGACCCCCGACACGGTCGTCGCGTCGATCCGGATCACGCCCTCCGAACGAACCATCGGCTTCCTCGGCACCCGGTTCGGCACGGCAGCGGCGGCGCTGGCCGGGGACGGCACCACGCTGTACGACACCGGTCACGATCCCGGCCTTTTTGTGTGGTCGTCCTCCGCGCCCGAGATCGCATCAGTGAGCGGGGACAGCATCCTGGACAACGGCGTGTCCACTCGCACCGTCACAGGGTTGAGCGACGGCACGGCGACCATCACGGCGACCAGTCAGGGGGTGACGGGCAGGCTGACGGTCACGGTGCGGGAGCGGGCGCGTCTCGCCTGGTCGGTTCCGCTCGAATGGTCTTTTCCGGACGCGGTGGGGCCAATATTGATCGGGGCCGGTGTCGCGATAGGAGCCGACGGCACGATCTACGTCGGATGGAATGACAAGCCCGCGCAAACAAGCCATTGGTACGCGCTCTCGCCTCAGGGAGGCGTTCTCTGGACCGTGGACGTACCCGGGCTCACCAAGTGGGGGATGCCCGCCATCGGGGCTGACGGGACGCTGTATTTCGGCTCCGACAGCGGCTCCCGGGGCAGCCTCGTCGCCGTGGATCCCGGCGGATCCATTCGGTGGATGCTGGACGGCCTCGACCGAATCTCGTCGTCTCCCGCTCTCGGACGGGACGGGACCATCTACGTGGCCGGCGGGCGCCAGGTCCACGCGGTTGATCCCCAAGGCGAGATCCAATGGACCTACGAAACCCCCGTCAGGACCTTCACCTTTTCCTCGCCCGCGGTTGCGAGCGACGGCACGATCTACGTCGGCGGGGAGGATATGGCTTTGCATGCGATCGACCGCGACGGCTCGCCGCGGTGGACGTTCCAGACGGGGGATCTGATCAGGGCGGCGCCGTCGATCGGTGCGGACGGCACGATCTACGTCGCCTCCTACGACGGACGCCTCTACGCGGTTGACCCCGACGGGAGCGAGCGATGGAGCGTCGTGGTGATGCGCACCTACGAGGGCTTCTCTGGACAGGTCAACTCGCCGCCTTCGATCGGTCCGGACGGCGCGATCTATGTCCTCGGCATGGGCCTGTTCGCCATCAATCCCGACGGCTCGATTCGCTGGCACTTCCATTCAGGGACGTCCGGGTTCAGGAGCACGCCGATCCTGGGGGCGGACGGCAACGTCTACATCGGCTCGGGCGGTACCGTCACGGCGCTCGACGCCCAAGGCAGGCACCTTTGGGACTACCAGCCCGGTGGCTACGGCTTCTCGGGAGTCTACGTCCTCGCATCGCCCGCCATCGGTGTCGATGGCACGATCATCGCGACCTCCGTCTCCTACACGGACGGGGGCACCATACACGGGATCGTCGAGACGGAGTCGACGAACGGGGGCTACGCCGGCTCGCCCTGGCCAACGCAGCGCGGCAACCGAGCCAATACCGGGCGGGCGGGCGGATGATCCGACTGTGCCGGTCGCGGGTCCTGCCCGCCGCGAGCGCGTTCCTGTGGCTGGTTGTTCTCGGAGGGTGCGGCGGAGAGCGCGCCGCGCCGGTCGCTCCCTCGGTCCCTGACACGGTCGTTTCTACCGCGCCCGACACGGTCGTCGCGTCAATCCGGATCACGCCATCCGAACGAACCATCGGCTTTCTCGGCACCCGGTTCCGCCCATCTGCAGAGGCGCTGGCCGCGGACGGCACGACGCTGTACCGCACCGCTTTTGATCCCGGCCGTTTTGCGTGGTCGTCCTCCGCGCCCGAGATCGCGGCCGTGAGCGAGGACAGCACTTTGAGCAACGGCGGGTCCACTCCTTCCATCACAGGGTTGAGCGATGGCACGGCGACCATCACGGCGACCAGTCAGGGGGTGACGGGCAGGCTGACGGTCACGGTGCAGGAACGGGCGCGTCTCGCCTGGTCCGTTCCGCTCGAATGGTCTTTTGCGGAAAGGGCCGGAACAGGATCGATCTGGGCCGGCGTCGCGATCGGAGCCGACGGCACGATCTACGTCGGGTGGAATGACTCATCTACGCAACGAAGCCATTGGTCCGCCCTCTCGCCGCAGGGTAGCATACTTTGGACCGTCGATCTCCCCAGTACCAAATGGTCAACGCCCGCCATCGGGGCGGACGGGACGCTGTATCTCGGATCCAGAATCGGCTTGACCGGCAGCCTCGTCGCCGTGGATCCCGGCGGCTCCATTCGGTGGGTGCTGGACGACCTTGACGGAATCCTGTCGTCTCCGGCGCTCGGACCGGACGGGACCATCTACGTGGCCGGCGGCCACCACGTCCACGCAGTCGATCCCCGGGGCGAGATCCGGTGGACCTACGAGACCCCCGGCAGAACCTTCTCCTTTTCCTCGCCCGCGGTCGCGAGCGACGGGACGATCTACGTCGGCGGGGACGATCATGCCTTGCATGCGATCGGCCGCGACGGCTCGCCGCGGTGGACGTTCCAGACAGGGGACCTGATCAGGGCGCCGCCTTCGATCGGCACGGACGGCACGATCTACGTCCCCTCCTACGACGGACGGCTCTACGCGGTTGACCCCGACGGGAGCGAGCGATGGAGTGTCGAGGTGATGCGCCTCCCCGAGGGCCTCGAGGGCTCTGCAGATGTCAACTCGGCGCCTTCGATCGGGCCGGCCGGCGCAATCTATGTCCTGGGCGACGGCCTGTTCGTCATCAATCCCGACGGCACGATTCGCTGGCACTTCGATACGAATGCGTCCTCGTGGTGGACCACGCCGATCCTGGGAGCGGACGGCAACGTCTATATCGGTTCGGGCCTCTCCGTCACGGCACTCGACTCCCAGGGCAGGCTCCTGTGGGACTACCAGCCCGGTGGTGGCTACGGCTTCTCGGGTGTCCATGTCCTCGGTTCGCCCGCCATCGGTGTCGATGGCACGATCATCGCGACCTCCTCCTCCGATCGGCACGGGGGCGCGATACACGGGATCGTCGAGACGGAGTCGGCGAACGGCGGTTACGCCGGCTCGCCCTGGCCGACGCAACGCGGCAATCGCGCGAATACCGGGCGGGCGGGCCGATGATCCGGCTGTGCCGGGCGCGGGTCCTGCCCGCCGCGAGCGCGTGCCTGTCGCTGGTTCTCGGCGGGTGCGGCGGAGAGCGCGCCGCGCCGGTCGCTCCCTCGGTCCCGGACACAGTCGCTCCCTCGGTCCCGGACACGGTCGTCGCGTCGATCCGGATCACGCCATCCGAACGGACCATCGGCTTCCTCGGCACCCGGTTCTACCCATTTGCAGACGCGCTGGCCGCGGACGGCACCACGCTGTACCACACGGGTCACGATCCCGGCCGTTTTGCGTGGTCGTCCTCCGCGCCCGAGATCGCGTCCGTGAGCGGGGACAGCATTCTGAGCAACGGCGGGTCCACTCGCACCGTCACGGGGTTGGGCGACGGCACGGCGACGATCACGGCGACCAGTCAGGGGGTGACGGGCAGGCTGACGGTCACGGTGCGGGAACGGGCGCGGCTCGCCTGGTCCGTTCCGCTCGAATGGTCGTTTCCGGAAGCGACCGCGGAAATATTGATCGGGGGCGGTGTCGCGATCGGAGCGGACGGCACGATCTACGTTGGGTGGAATGACTACCCCGCGCAAACAAGCCATTGGTACGCCCTCTCACCTCAGGGAGGCATTCTGTGGACCGTGGACGTGCCCGGGCTCACCTTCTGGGGGATGCCCGCCATCGGGGCTGACGGGACGCTGTATTTCGGTTCCCGCATCGACTCCGCCGGCAGCCTCGTCGCCGTGGATCCCGGCGGGTCCATTCGGTGGATACTGAGCGGCCTCGGCCGAATCTCGTCGTCTCCCGCTCTCGGACCGGGCGGGACCATCCACGTGGCCGGCGGCCGCCACGTCCACGCGGTCGATCCCCGGGGCGAGATCCGGTGGACTTACGAGACCCCCGTCAGAACCTTCACCTTTTCCTCGCCTGCGGTCGCGAGCGACGGCACGATCTACGTCGGGGGGGACGATCATGCCTTGCATGCGATCAGCCGCGACGGCTCGCCGCGGTGGACGTTCATGACGGGGGACCTGATCAGGGCGCCGCCTTCGATCGGGGCGGACGGCACGATCTACGTCGCCTCCTACGACGGACGGCTCTACGCGGTTGACCCCGATGGGAGTGAACGATGGAGCGTCGTGGTGAGGCGCACCCCCGAGGGCTTCGGGGGCTCCTCTGTAAGTGTCAACTCGCCGCCTTCGATCGGTCTGGACGGCGCGATCTATCTCCTAGGCGACGGCCTGTTCGCCATCAATCCCGACGGCTCGATTCGCTGGCACTTCCATTCACGGACGTCCGGGTACAGGACCACGCCGATCCTGGGGGCGGACGGCAGCGTCTATCTTGCTTCGGGCCCTGCTGTCACGGCGCTCGACGCCCAGGGCAGGCTGCTGTGGGATTACGAGCCGGGTAGCGTCCCCTGGGATGACCACTTCCTTGCATCGCCCGCCATCGGCGTCGATGGCACGATCATCGCGGCGTCCGTCTCCGAAACGGACGGGGGCACCATACACGGGATCATCGAGACGGAGTCGGCGAACGGCGGCCATGCCGGCTCGCCCTGGCCGACGCAGCGCGGCAATCGAGCCAATACGGGGCGGACGGGCGGATGATCCCCCTGTGCCGGGCGTGGATCCTGCCCGCCGCGAGCGCGTGCCTGTGGCTGTCGGTCGGCGGGTGCGGCGGAGAGCGCGCCGCGCCGGTCGGTCCCACGGCCCCTGACACGGTCGCTCCATCCGGCCCCGACACGGTCGTCGCCTCGATCCGGATCACGCCATCCGAACGAACCATCGGTTTCCTCGGCACCCGGTTCCGCCCATTTGCGGAGGCGCTGGCCGCGGACGGCACCACGCTGTACCGCACGGCCTTTGATCCCGACCGTTTTGCGTGGGCGTCCTCCGCGCCCGAGATCGCGTCCGTGAGCGGGGACAGCATTCTGAGCAATGGCGGGTCCACTCGGTCCGTCACCGGCTTGAGCGACGGCACGGCGACCATCACCGCGACCAGTCAGGGGGTGACGGGCAGGCTGACGGTCACGGTGCGGGAGCGGGCGCGCGTCGCCTGGTCCTTTCCGCTCGCCTGGTCCTTTCCGGAAGGGAGCAGGGGAGGATCGGTCAGGGCCGGCGTCGCGATCGGAGCCGACGGCACAATCTACGTCGGGTGGGATGACAACCCTGGCGAACGAAGTCATTGGTACGCCCTCTCGCCTCAGGGAGGCATTCTCTGGACCGTGGATCTGCCTGGGCTCACCACCCGGTCGACGCCCGCCATCGGGGCGGACGGGACGCTGTATTTCGGCTCCACAATCGGCTCCGGCGGCGCCCTCGTCGCCGTGGATCCCGGCGGATCCATTCGCTGGATACTGGACGGCCTCGACCGAATCTCGTCGTCTCCCGCTCTCGGACTGGACGGGACCATCCACGTGGCCCGGGGGCACCACGTCTACGCGGTGGATCCCCAAGGCGAGATCCGGTGGACCTACGAGACCCCCGTCAGAACCTTCACCTTTTCCTCGCCCGCGGTCGCGCGCGACGGCACGATCTACGTCGGCGGAGACGATCATGCCTTGCATGCGATCAACCACGACGGCTCGCCGCGGTGGACGTTCCAGACGGGGGACCTGATCAGGGCGCCGCCTTCGATCGGCGCGGACGGGACGATCTACGTCGCCTCCTACGACGGACGGCTCTACGCGGTTGACCCCGACGGAAGCGAGCGATGGAGCGTCGTGGTGAGGCGCCCCATCGAGGGCAACGAGAGCTCTCGTGTACAGGTCAACTCGCCGCCTTCGATCGGTCCGGACGGCGCGATCTATGTTCTGGGCAGGGGCCTGTTCGCCATCAATCCCGACGGCTCGATTCGCTGGCACTTCCATACAAGCACGTCCGGGTACCGGACCACGCCGATCCTGGGGGCGGACGGCAACGTCTATGTCGGCTCGGGCCGCGGCGTCACGGCGCTCGACGCCCGGGGCAGGCTCCTTTGGGACTATCAGCCGGGCGGCGACGTCGTCTCGGATGTCCGCGTCCGCACATCGCCCGCCATCGGTGTCGATGGCACGATCATCGCCGCCGCCTCCTCCCGTTCGGATGGGGGGACCGTACACGGGATCGTCGAGACGGAGTCGGCGAACGGTGGCTATGCCGGCTCGCCCTGGCCGACGCAGCGCGGCGACCGAGCCAATTCCGGGCGGGCCGGCGGTTGAAGGGTCCGCGTACCCTGACCTCGACTGCCTCGGCGCTGCTGCTGGCGGCGAGCGTGGCCCCGGGCCTTTCCGCCCAGACCGGGACCGTCATGGGCAGCGTGAGCGACGTCCAGTCGCAAGCGGCGCTTCCGGGTGCACAGTTGATCCTGGAAGGCTCGGCCGCCACCGGCCTTTCCGGCGACGACGGACGGTTCATGCTCCTTGCGGTGCCGTCCGGTGACCATGTCCTCCGGGTCGAGCTCATCGGCTACCGCCCGCTCCGGCGGCCGGTGAGCGTGCCGGAGGACGGCGCCGTGGTCGTGGACTTCGCGCTGACGCCGGAGCCGGTCGCGATGGACGAGATCGTCGTCACGAGCGAGGCGGGGATCCGGCGGGGGCGCGAGGTCGGCAATACCGTGGCCCGGCTCGAGATCGATGAAGTGCTGGACCGCCCGCCGACCCTGTCGGACTTTCTGCAGGGCGCCGCCGTCGGCGTGGAGGTCACGGGCGGCAGCGCGGAGGCGGGCCAGGGCAGGCAGATCCGGCTGCGGGGCAACGGCAGCATGGTCCTGTCCAGCCACCCGCTGGTCTACATCGACGGGGTGCGCATGATGGAGGGCGCCTTCCCGTCGGAGGTCTTCGACCGCCCCGGCGTCGGGCTCCCCGGGGGCGCCAACGTCACGACCAGCCCGCTGGATCTGGTCAGCGTGGGGGACATCGAGCGCATCGAGGTGATCAAGGGGCCGGCGGCGACCACCCTCTTCGGGACCGGATCGTCGAACGGCGTCATCCGGATCTTCACCAGGCGCGGCGTGAGGGGTCCTCCGCGCTGGACCGCCGAGGTGTCGCAGGGCACGGGCTGGGTCCCGCGGTTCGGGGTCAACGGGGTGGACTACCTGCACGTCGAGCACTTCCTGCGCGACGCCTGGTGGGGCGGAGGCTACGAGGGAGGCGCCGCGTCCGGGGACTGCGTCACGGACGACCCCCGCTGGGAGGACGCCAACGGGTCGGCCGACGGGGGCTGCAGCTGGCCGGGGAGCCAGTGGTACCGGAAGTACCGGCTCGCGGTCGACGGGGGCTCCCGGACCGTGGACTACTTCGCGTCGGCCGAATACCAGGACGACACCTACGCCCTCCCGCTCGACCGGCTCGAGCGCTACGCGTTCCGGAGCAACCTGGGGCTGGCCCTCACGCCGAGCCTGGAAGCGCGCGTCCGGGCGGCCTACACCAGCTTCCGGACATCGAACACGGCGTCGGGCCGGAGCACGGAGAGCATCCTCCTGAGCACGATGCGCCAGGACCGCAACCTCCTGGGCTCGTCCGACCCGCGCGACATCGCGAGGCTGCTCGGCAACCACAACGACCAGTGGATCGACCGCTTCACGGGGGGGCTCAGCACGACGTTCAGCCGGAGCGCGCTCGCGTCCCATCGCCTGTCGCTGGGCTACGACTTCTCGCGCCAGGACCTGCGATCCGTGTACCTGCCCGGGTCCTTTCGTCCGGAAGGCGCGACCACGACGCGGGACTGGGACCGCCGCCTGTGGACGCTGGACTACCTCGGCGTCAAGGCGTTCACGCGCGGCGAGACGCGCTCGACCCTGTCGTTCGGCGCCCAGCTCGTGACCGACGACCTCGGGTGGACGACGCGGTCCCGGGCGGGCCTGTTCGACGACCTGCCGGCGACGGGAGAGGCCGGCGACGTCGAGACCCTCGACCTGACGGGCAGCGCTTCGACCGCCGGCGTCTTCGCACAGAACGTGCTCGCGCTACGGGACCGCTATTTCCTCACCACGGGGCTGCGCGTCGACCGCCATGAGGCCCGGGGGGACGCCTCCTTCCATCTCGACCCGCGCGTGGGGCTGGCGTGGGTGGCGAGCGACGAGGCGTTCTGGCCCGAGGCGCTGGGCGCGCTGCGGCTGCGCGCCGCCTGGGGGCACTCGAGCACCGCGCTGAGCCCGTTCCTGCAGGCCGTCCGGTATTGGGGCGGTGCCGCGCCGGCAAACGCCGCGCCGGGCGGCGTGCTGGAACCCGAGTCGAACGCCGAGTGGGAGGCCGGGCTGGACGCGGACTTGCTGGACGGCCGCCTCACCATCGCCTTCACCCGCTACGTCCAGACGACCACGGACGCCCTGGTGCCGGTGACCGTCGACGCCGAGTCGATCCCCCAGCGCCGCGAGCTCCTCAACATCGGCGGGATTCGCAACCGGGGGACCGAGCTTCAGTTGGACGCCGCGATTCTGAGCACCGCGGACTGGGCGGTCGATGTCGGGCTCGGGATCGGCACGAACCACTCGAAGGTGCTCGACCTGGGCGGCGCGGACACGTTCAACGAGCGGGAATCCCGCTTCGTGGTCGGGCACCCGGCGCCCCTGAGCCGGGGCCGGCGGGTCGCGGATCCGGACGCCGTCAACGGGCCGTGGAGCTCCGACCGCTACCTGACCGACGCGGAGGGCAACGCGCGGCAGCCGCTCGGTCCGCAGCTTCCGACCCGATTTCTGGCTTCCTCGATCTCGGCCCGCATCCCGGGCGGGATCGCGGTCGCGGCCCTCGGCGAGTACCGGGGCGGCAACGTCCGGTTCGTCAATCCCGTCGCGGTGTCGAGGGGCGTCGTCTCGCCGCTCTGCCTGCCGTACTACGTCGACCCGTCGGCTTCGCTGGACCTGAGGGCCGACACGCCCGATCTCTGGCGGGAGCGGTGCACGCCGGCCGGGGCCGACGACTACTGGTTCGACGGCGACTACTTCAAGCTTCGGAGCCTCGCCGCCACCATCCCCGTCGGCTTCGCGCTCCCCGACCGCATCCGCGACCCCCTGCTCACCGTCACCCTCTCGAACGCGTTCACCTGGTACCGGGAGATCCCATGGTGGGACGTCGAGATCCCCGGGAACGACGGCGCGAACGGCGACGGCGTCGGCACCTCCGACCGCGTGCCCGCGCCGACCACCGTCACGTTCGTGCTGCGGTTCGTGTTCTGAACCTCGGGCCTACCGGCCTCCCGGCCGCCGCTGCACGCGGTCGAGCGGGCGCGCGATGTTCGCCGGCCGCCGGGCTTCCCGGGTGGCCATGTTGAACCGGTCTCCCGGGGCCAGGAAGTAGAAGTCGCCGCCGGTGTCGATCCGCGCCCCGGTGTCGTAGATGACGACGTAGCTCTCGCCGATCACCTCGAATTCGTCGCCCTGAACCACGATCGCGGTGTTCTCGTCGATCCCGATGCCCAGCAGCCCGGGCATCGCCTCCATCACCTCGAGCATGTCGAACTGGCGGTTGCGGCGCAGCAGGTGCTGGTCGACGCCCACGTTGCGCAGGAAGCCGAAGCCCTCCTCGTGGTCCCCCATCATGATGGTGTTGGTCTGCGTGTCGCCGCGGATGAGGTACGATCCCTGGATCGAGGCGCCGGCCGAGGAACCGCCGATGACGCCGCCGCGCTCGAGCACGCGGTGTAGCTCCTCCTCGGTGCGCGTGTCCAGATAGGAATCGGCGATGCGCCACTGCCGCCCGCCCGGGAACCAGACCCCGCCGGCCTCCCGGATCGGCGCCACGAAGGCCTCGCTGTCGGCCTCGGCGCGGTCGTTGGTGTGGATCACCGTCAGGTTGGTCGCGCCCGCCGCCCGGAACTGGCGCAGGCCGGGGTAGAACTGGTCGTACTCCGCCGCGCCGCCCGCGGTCGGGATGACGACGATGGGGGCGTCGGCGCCGCCCGCCAGGTCGATGAAGCGGCGCACGATGCCCAGATCCTGCATGGCGCCCCCGACAACCACCAGCGAGCCGTTGGCGGGACCCACCTCCTGGGCCCCCAGGGGCGTCGACGCCGCTTCTCCCGCGCCCCCCAGGGCGAGGGCGAACGCAATCGCGATCACGGTTGTGCTGCGGTTCATCTGCGACCTCCTGGACATCGTCCGCTTCGTGGTTTCGGGATGGGTGGCCGGGCTGGCGGGCAACCCGGACTGGAATCATTCGGCCTCGGACCCCGTCGCGCCAGCCGCGAGGCGGACCGGGGTCTTGGTTTACGTATTTTACGTAATTTGTGTAATCACTCTCTCGCCTGACTGATCGGGGAGCAATCCGCGCCACCCCGCTGGGAGCATCTGCGCCACCCGCTGGTGGGAGGACGGGCGCATCGTGACGAGACCGGACGGCAGCCTCTGGAACCCCTTCTGACGAGTGGCATCCACGCCTTGCTGATAGGACGCTGATCGCGGGCTACTAGTGTTGTGCGTCACCTTCACCACACCGAGGACGCCCCATGCCCGGCAAGAAGCGACCGCAGTCACCGTTTCTGCTCCTGTCCGTCCCCTACCGGCACCTTGTTCCATTGACGACGCTGGCCGAACTCATCGAGCGGGAGAGAGGGCTCAAGGGGTCGGCTGTGATCTGGCGTCTGAGGACGGGGGAACTGGCCCACAACCTGAGGATCGCGCGACGACGACCGGCGGGGATCGTCCTCATCCTCGTTCTTCCGCCCGCATCTTCGCTGACGGCTGAGACCGATCTCCTCCACGTAATCGGGCGATGCAGGCCCACAGCCATCGTTCCCCACCACGAGGATATCGACCCGGAAGACATGAAGTCTCTCATTCGCCGGCCGCCGACCGACCTCCCGGTCGAGTTCACCGAGTACCTGGCGTGGAGGGGACTGCATGTCGACCGCGGGACGCGCGACATCATTCGCCGCACGGTCAGGTTGGCAACACAGCTCACCACCATCGCCAGCCTGTCGCGGACGATCTACCTGTCGCGGCGTGCACTGGGCCGCCGCTTCGTGTCAAGGGGACTGCCGGTGCCTTCCCACTGGTTGCAGTTCTCCCGGATTCTTCACGCGGTCCTTCGTCTTCAGAACTCCTCGCAGAGCCTGCACTCCGTCGCCTGTGGTCTGGGCTATCCCGACGGCTTCGCTCTGAGCAACCAGATGAACCGGCTGATCGGAGTCAGGCCCTCGACCGCCCGACGGTGTCTGGGTTGGGAGTGGCTGATCGAGTGCTGGTTGCAGAGGGAGAAGGCGATCGGAGCCTTGGCCCATGATCTGCGCCGGATCGGCCCGGGCGCCGGACCCCCGCGCGTATTCCGGCCCCCTCGAGATGCGGCCCGACGAGCGAGGAAGCTGGCAGTTCGACAATAGACCTCCAAGTGACTCCAGCAACAGTGAGAGATGTCAGATTGGCCTTTCGGGACGGGAAGCACGGAAGCCCACCAGGATAATACCCGCCCAACACTTCGGCTCATGACCTTCGGCGGTCCCGCGTTGATGGCCCGCACCTCAACCTTTGCGTTGTCTCCTCTGAGAGCGGCCCTGCTCGGCTTGCTCGCGACCGAACCGGATGACGGCCTGTCGACGGCACACGTCATCGACTTGCTCTGGAAGCCTGGGCCTTCCAGTCGGTTGAGACACCGGATCAGTCAGCTGATCTATGCCCTTAACCGGGAGCTCCCCGAGAAAGTGGTCGTGAGGCACCGTCACCGTCTCTACCTGAGCAGAACGGTCGTGACGGATTACCAGCAGTTCGAGGCGGCGATGCTGAATGGTCGGTTGATGGAAGCCGAGGCATTATTGAGCCGCGGTTTTCTCTCGCAGCTGGCCGAACCTCCTTCTGAGGCATTCCTGGAATGGCTGGACAGGACGAAGCTCAAGCTGCGAGACCGGGTCCGACGGGATGCCGCCGGGAAATGGACCCGCCTGATGGACCGGAGCCGATGGACGCAGGCTGTCGAAGCGGCTCGGGTTCTTCTTGCGTTGAACGTCTATGACGAAGGGGCTCTTCGCATGTTGATGCGCGCGGAGGCGATGGCCGGAAGGGTAGGCGAGGCCAAGGCAGTCTTCGACAGTTTCGTGGAGCGTTCCGAATCGGATAAACGGGACTGGGTCCCGCAAGCCGAGACGCTGTCGCTGGTCGACGAAATACGCGACCTGCCTTTTGGAGTCAGCACGAAGTTCGCCGCACAAGCGCTGGACAGGTCTCCACTGATCGGGCGCTCCGACGAGCTCGACGAACTCTCGACCGCGATGCTCCCCCGGCCCGGAGACGGGTTGCGCCTGGTTGTCATCCGGGGAGAGCGGGGCACCGGCAAGACCCGGCTTCTGGAGGAATCCCTGGCCACCGACCTCCTGAACGGTATCCCGGTGTTGCGCTACCCGACCTCGAAGACCGAACGGCGCGCCTTCCTCAACTCGGTTCTCGGTACCCTGGCATCCTCGAACGCCGACTCTGACTTGAGCGGGCTCACGGCACCGTGGCACGCGACGATGCTGGACCTCCTTGCGGAGCCGCATGCGGGGACCGCACTCCCCTTCGAGCCGCCCGCGGTCGAACCCGACCAGGGCCACCAGCGATATGTTGACATCATCCGTCAGGCGCTTGTCGCGGTGGCCGGGAATGAGCCCATTATCTTCGTCATTGACGATTGCCACCGGGTGGACGAGGAGTTCGCCGAGGTTCTCCTTTACCTGGTCCAGCGGTGGCCCTCGCCGCGGCTGGCGGTCACGCTCGCAATCGGGACGGAGGGCGTCCGCGAGAAGGATCCGTTCATTCGGCTGCTCGGTGATTCGCTCCTCGAGTGCAAGGTCGCCGAGTTTACCCTCGATGAACTCACCCGGGGTGCGGCCGCAGAGCTGGTGGACACCGTTGCGGAAGGTCGCATCGAGGAGGGAGAACGGGACCGGATCGTCGAGTTGAGCGATCAGAACCCGCTGTTCCTCCTGAAGCTCTCAAAACTGAGCCTGGCGGGGTCGCGCCTGCCGAACCTGGATCCGGACGACTTCGTGTCCGTCCCCCAATCCATATCGGATGTCTTTTCGGGGCGCCTGGCGGAACTGGATGATGATACTGAGCGTACACTCCAGCTTCTCAGTGTCATGGGGCGTCCCCTCGGCGTCGGAACCCTGTCGAAACTGAGCGACCGATCACGCGATTCGTGTGTGGACGCACTTGACATCCTGCAGCAGTCCCGGCTGGTCAGGAGGGCTGCGAGCGGGTTTGCCGTGCGCTACGAACTGATCCGTCATGCGGTCTACGATCGCATGAGCGTCCCGCGCCGGACCTGGGTCCACGGTCGCGTGGCAAGTCATCTTGATGACGCGAACACCTCGGCAACTCCCGCCGAACTGGCGATTCACTACCTTCATGCCGGGATTCCGATCAAGGCTCTGCGGTACGTGCTGGCCGGAGCCAGTGCCGCCGAGAAGTCCGGTGCCCTCGCGGAGGCGACGAGGCTCTTCGCGCTCGCCCGGCGATACACTCACGATCCCCGGACTCACGCCCGGGTGGCTGAACGCCTTGCTCGCCTTCACTACGTGCGCCGGGACATCGAGGACGGCCCGGAGCGGTTGGCCGAGGCAGCGCATGAGCTTCGCAAGGTCCATCGCCACCAGAGCGCGCTTGTCGCGGACATCCAGCGCGTCGATCTCCTCGCAAGCAGCGGCGCCTGTTCTCCGCAGGAGGCCCTGGCCTTCATCCGCGAACTCGGACACACCGCCGAGCTGGCGAAGCACTGGAAGGCGGCCGCCAGGGCCATCGACCTGGAGCTCCACATCCACAGGAGGGAAGGAGAGGGCCTTGAGGCGGACGCGCTGGCCGCGCACGCGCGCAAGCTGCTGGATCAGGTCGAACCAGAGTCGCGCGGTGCCATTCATGCCAGCCTTGCGCTCCATCATCAAGGCGACTTCGGCGAGGGTCTCGGCCACGCGCGCGAAGCGATCGCCATCGCTCGCCGGAACCGCTCGCCGGATGAACTCCTGCGGGCTCTGGCATGCCTCGTCGCGATTCAGGGCGCAAGGGGGCTCATGACCGACCCGGAGACCTCGTCGGCCGTGGAAGAGGCGGAGTCGCTTGCCAGGGACCTTGACGATTTCGTGGAACACTACAACCTGCTCGTCAGCGCAGGTGGCGGATACCGCGCGGTCGGGCATCTCGACCAGGCCAGGAGCTGGTTTGTCAGGGCCGGAGAGGTGCTTGCCAACGTCAGGACCTGGGAATCGCATGTTTTTCTGGAATGCAAGCTGGGGGAGCTGGAGTTGGAGGAGAGGGAGCTGGGCGAGGCAGCCGCGCACTTTGCCCGCGCCCGGCGACTCTGGCAGCCCGGAATGGGTCGCCATCTGGGCATCATCAGTCATTCGGGCGTCGGCCTCACCGCGCTTCGAATGGGAGAACTGTCGCGGGCCCGCGAGATGGCAGGCCACATCTCCAGACCGCCCGCGCGCTGGTTCGAGGATCCCTGGGTGTTCGCTTTGTTCCAGGCGCACCTGTGCGAGTTGCGGGGCGTCACGGGAGACGGGGCGGACGCGGTAAGCGTTATCGCGGATCAAATCGAGGCGTCTCAGCCCGCAAACTGGGCGCGGCTCAAGTTCGAAGAGGCGCTCCTGCGGCTGCGGCATTCGCTTCCGCAGCGGGACGAGATTGCCCGGACGGCGGCGGACGCCGCAAGCGACCTGGGCATCGACCGCCGGATAACGGCCCTGAAAGCGGCACAGGAACGAGCCCGCCGACGTGGCATGCCGGGCTGACATCCGCAGCCCGCCCGGGGGCCTCCGCCCCGTGCGGGTCGGCGCTGTCGTCCCATCCCGCCATTCCGCCGCCCCGGGTCCTTCGCTTGCTTTGTACCATGCAGTTGACGCCCAGCGAACTGATCCACGACCGCTCCCGCCGGAGCCTCCGTACGGTCTACCGCGACCTCGCCCGCGAGGCCCGCCGCATCGATGCGGCGGTAGATCGGATCCGGCTCTCCGGCATCGATCTCGCCTACGAGGAGCTGGCCTCCGTGGAAGAGCTGCGCGTGCTCATCACCGAGATCAATGCGGCGGCGCTCAAGTTCGAGGCCGAGGCGATTCTGGCGGATCCCCAACGCGGCGACAACCTGCGCGTGGTCGTGCGCCTGCTCGCCGAAGAGCGCCTCCGGGTTCGCTGCGCGCCCCTCCTGGACTGGGCGCCCAACTTTTCCGTCTTCGTCGGTCCGCGGGGACGCTGCGATCTGCTCCTCGGTGTCCACTGGTTCCAGATTCCCTACCCATCGCGCGGTCCGGCGCTCGCCGTGGTTCACAGGGGCGGGCAGGGCGACGCCGTGCGGGCGCGGTTTCAGGAGATGTGGGACCTGGCGCACGACATCGGCCCGGCGCTGCGCGGCGTCTTCGAGGCCGCCGAGCGGGCAACTTGACACGCTTACGGGCTTACGGTACGGTTTGCTCCCTGCAGCGGGCGGTTTTTCCGGCGTAGCTCAGTTGGTAGAGCAGGTGGCTGTTAACCACCGGGTCGCAGGTTCGAGTCCTGCCGCCGGAGCTGGAGTTTCTCCAGGCTGATACGGGGTGTGTCCCCGTTCACGCGAGGCCCCGGAGGGCGACTGCCTTCCGGGGCCTCGTCATGTCCGGCTCCGGCGGGCCGGCGTGTGGCGTTGGTCGAACCGTGGGCCGGCGGAGCAGATCCCCGCGACGGACGCGGCAGCGACCGGGCCCGCGCGGCCTTCAGGGCCGGTAGTGTACCAGGAAGCGCCCGCTGTAGCGCTCGAAGTAGGCGTCACCGATCTCCGTCTCCGCCCGGGTCCAGCCGACTTGGAGGAGGGCGTTGATGGCGTCGGTGAGGTACTTGCTGACACCCACGAAAACCCGCGACGCATTGTCCGCCTCTTCGCCCGGAATCAGACGGATGAACTCGGTTTCGGTCAGATAGTCCTTCGCGGTCAGCACCGCCGTGACGTTGAGCCTCATGTCCGCGGGAAGGGGAGTCGACACTTCGGCGTCCATCGAAACTGCATTGTATTCGGTCCGGCTCGCGTTGGACCTGTTGATCGTGCCCCGGATGCCGACCTCCGCGGTGATGCCCGGCGACTCGAACCCGTCCGACGACTCGAGCCCGTCATACTGCCAGAGCGCACCCAGCTGGTAGGCCCGGTCCCGGCGGAAGGGATCGGGGGGATAGGAAGTGCCCTGTTTCGGATACCGGAACTCCGTAAACGATCCGTAGAAACGCATCGTCATCCTCGCCGCGTTCCACATCCGTCCCTGCGAGGCACCCAGCCTGAAGCCGATCTTGTTGCGGTCGAGCAGGTCGAGCTGCGGCACGATGTCCTGCGCGTTGTAGTCGGAACGGCCGCCCTCGATGCTCGCATCCCAGTAGGTCCCCCCGATCTCCCGCGTCTGGAAGAGCGCCGACCCCTCGTAGTTCGCGTAGCCCGGCTCCAGGAACAGGGGAGTAGGCGTGCGG
Source organism: Longimicrobiales bacterium (assembly GCA_965202805.1). Classification (GTDB taxonomy): domain Bacteria; phylum Gemmatimonadota; class Gemmatimonadetes; order Longimicrobiales; family Gaopeijiaceae; genus BD2-11. Next base: position 2,859,415 of record OZ241869.1, on the reverse strand, counting down.
TCAACCACCTCGCGGCCTCCCGCCCGTCCGCTGAACTGCAGGACGCCGTGGTTCGTGGTTCTGCGGAAAACGGCGTCGAGGACCCCGCTTGAGACACGGGGCGCATAGTCGCGCAGCTTGAAGCCATAGGCGTCGAACTGCCGGACGCCGCCATCCACCGTGAGGGTTAGACCGTCGAACCCGTTGGGGTTGGTGTTCAGGACGGCTCGGGCCCCGAATTCGACGCTCACCGCCGAAGCCTCGTCCACGCTGTCGACCACGGGAAGCGTCACGGACGGTATTCCGCCGCGATACTGCTCGACGGCCAACCCTCCGCTGAAGACCAGGTCCGTCAGCCGCGCCTGAGCGGAGAGCGCCGTAGCCCATCCTGAACTCATCAGCAGGAGTACCGCCGCGACGTGGATGGAGCGGCTCATGCGGTCTGCTCCCCCCCGATCCGCCGGCGAAACTCCTGCGCTCGCGCCATGGCGATGTCCCGTCTCTCGATCACGAACTCCCTGGACTGCTGCAGTTCCTCGAGGCGCTGCGACAACTCCTCGGTGCCGATCAGGTCCTCCGCGTTGCCCGATGTCGCATCCGGTCGTCCCACGGGCACCCGGAGGTCGCCGAAGCGGGAAAGATCCGCTCCGAAGTCGCGCACCATGCGGGCATGACGCTGCCGCTGTTCGAGCAACTCGATCTGGGCGTCGATGTCGAGCAACAGCAGGTCATGGCTCCTCGCATACAGCTCCAGCAGGTCCGCCTTGGCCTGAATGTCGTCTCGCGTGTCCCCGGGCTCGATATTGATTTCAGGGAACGGATCGTCGTCGATCTCGATGGGGCGTTCAAGCTGGTCGGCCTGGTCGATCAGGACGGCGATCCGGCGACCAATGAGGTCTCGCTCGCGCGCATCCGGGATCTGGGACAGTTCCTCGTACAATTCGTCCAGCGCGTCCAGCACGCTCAACTGGTAGGTGCGCCGGGCTTCGTCCAGCCGGCCCCCGGCGTCATCGAGATTCCTGTTCCTCTGTTCCAGCTCCCGCGCCTGCTCCTGATAGATCGCCAGGGCGCGCTCGTACCGTGCCTGATCGCCGGACTGCCGCGCCTCGGTCACCTCGTCGAGGGCGTCGTCGAGAAGGTCGCGCGCAAGATCGCGGGCACTGAGCGCGGCGGTGTAGGCACTCTCCGCCGCGCGATACGCGGATTGCTCCACATCCTGCGATGCCGCGCCCGAGGGAAGGACCGCGCACACACCTGCGGCCAGGGCCACCAGGCGGAGCAGGCCCGCCGGCTTCCGTCCGTTGCCCTGTGCGGCCGATAGGGTCATGACCCGCCTCGGTTTACGCTTCGATGCCGTATTTTTCGAGCTTGTAGTAGAAGGCGCTCGACTTGATTCCCAGCCGCCTGGCCGCCTCCGCCTTGACGCCTCCCGCCTGCTCGAGCGCCTGCCTCAGGAGCCTCTCCTCAATACCCTCGATCACGTCGTTCAGGTTCTTTCCGCCTTCGGGCAGGTCGTGCGTTCGGGGCACGAGGTCCCCGGCGTTCATGGCAGGCAGGTCGCCTGCGTCGATCATGGGACCGTCCGCGAGCAGGAGTGCCCGTTCGATCACGTTCTCGAGCTCGCGAACATTGCCGGGCCACGCGTAGCCGGACAGCCTGTCCATCGCCTTCCCTTCGACCCCGCGGACCGCGGAGTTGGTGCGTTTGCGCAGCTTTGCGATGAAGTGGTCCACAAGGAGCGGGATGTCTTCGGCACGGCTCCTCAGCGGTGGCAGCACGATCGGGACGACATGCAGGCGGTAGAAGAGGTCCTTGCGGAATTCCTCGCTGGCCAGGAGCTCGTCGGCGGGGGTATTGGTTGCGGCGATGATGCGCACATCCACGGGGATCGTTTTCTCTCCCCCCACGCGCTCGAGCTCGCGTTCCTGGATCACGCGCAGGAGCCTGACCTGCGTCATGGTGGAAATGGTGGAGATCTCGTCGAGAAAGATGGTCCCGCCGTCTGCGAGCTCGAAGCGCCCCCGGCGCCTCCGGTCCGCGCCGGTGAACGCTCCCTTTTCGTGCCCGAACAGCTCGGAGTCCAGCAGGCTCTCGGCGAGGGCTCCGCAGTTCACGCGGACGAAGGGGCCGTCCCTGCGCGTTGAGCTGGCGTGAATGGCCCGGGCCACCAGCTCCTTGCCCGTGCCGGATTCTCCGTAGATCATGACCGTCGACTCGCTGGGAGCCACCCGCGTGATCCATTCGAACACCTGCTCCATCGCGGGAGCCTCACCGATGATCTGCCCGTAGCGGGCTTCGGTCTGCTCCTTCAGCGACGTGTTCTCGATCCGTAGCGCCACGTTCTCGCGGCGCAGCTCGTCGCGCTCCTCCCGCTCGCGCAGCAGACGGCCCACCTTTACCGCGAACTCCTCCGGAGAAAACGGTTTGGTGATGAAGTCGACCGCCCCCAGCTTCATCGCCTCCACGGCCCTGTCCACGGTGCCGAAAGCCGTGATCATCAACACATCGGTCTCCGGCGCCTGCGCCCGGACCTGCCGGAGCACCTCGATGCCGTCCATGCCCGCCATTCTGAGGTCGGTGACCACCAGCTCGGCGCCGTGCTCGCTGAGCAGATCCAGCCCCTGCCTGCCGTTCTCGGCCGAATAGGTCCGGTGGCCGTGCTTGCGCAGCAGCAACTCGAGGCCCTCACGGATGGTATCGTGATCGTCGATGATCAGCACTCGCGCCATGGCACCAGATAATCGGGCCCGCAGGGGGCGGTGGAAGGAAGGCGAACACGGGCTGGAGCCCGGAGGCACGGATGGCGCGCAGTCCGGGATGCGCGCGCCGCTCGATCCCCGGGCGAACGGGCGGCAGGCAGGCACCAGGCAGGGGCGCTAGCGGGCATTCGCTTCGCTTCGCGCAACCGGGAACACCTCCGAGCCCGGCAAATATAGACGGAACTCGGCGCCATTCCCAGCAGCGCCGTCGCCGGAGACCAGCTCGACCCTGCCGTCGTGGGCTCGTGCGACGCCGGCCACGATCGCGAGTCCCAGGCCTGCGCCCCGTTCCTTGCTGGTAACGAAGGGCTGGAAGATTCGCCCCCGCAACGATTCGGGCACGCCCGGCCCGTTGTCGCGCACGGACACGATGACTTCGCCGTTGCTGAAGGTCCCCTTGAGCCACACCCGGTCACCGGCGTCGGCCGCGTTGCGCAACAGGTTCAGAATCATGCGTTTGACCTGCCCCGAATCGGCCACGACCTCCAGCTGCGCATCCGGCAGATCGACCTTGAGGCTGCCTCCCCTCGACTCGAGCTCCGTCGCAACCAGTTCGGCCGCCTCCTTGAGCGGAGCCCGTATGTCGTGCAGCGTCGGCTGGGGCGCCCGGGGGCGGGCGTACACCAGAAAGTCCGTGATGATGCTGTTGAGGGCGTCTACTTCCGCCTGGATCTTGCGGAAGAGCTGGGCCCGCTCCCTGCGATCGGCGCTGTCGGCCGCGATGGCCGAGAAGAGCTTCAGTCCGCCCAGCGGATTCCGGATTTCGTGCGCGACCTGAGCGAGCATGAGCCGGAGCTGCTCGTCCCGCTGAATGATCCCCAGCCGCATTCGTTCCATCGCCCGCGAGAGGCGGCCGATCTCGACGCCCGCCTCCACCTCTACCGGCCGGGTGATCCGGCCCCGCTGGATGCGAAGCGCCACCCTGCTGAGCCGCTCCAGAGGCTCGGCGATGCGGGCGGCCAGGCCGATTGCCACGAGAACGGACAACACGACCGTGATCGCGGAAGCGATGAAGACCGACCTTCGCAGCCTTGTCAGGGGAGCGAGGTAGTCCGCGCGCATCAGCACGGCGAGGGCGAGGTCGGAGTCCTCCAGCCGCGCGAAACCGTACTTGTAGTAGCGACCGTCGTCGGTGCCCTCGAAGCTGGGCGAGGTTGCCGATCCGTCCTCCCAGAGTCCGCTCAGGTCGTAGCCGGAAAAGATGAAGACGTCGTTCCCGATGATCGGAACGGAGGCGGCCGACTCGGTCGAAACGATGGCCGTATAGGAGGGCACACGATCGACGGTTCCTTCTCCCCCGGGCACCGTGCCTTCTCCGGGAGAGGCCGGGCTTTCGCGGCGGATGATCCAGGCGGCGTCCACATATCCGCGGTCGACCAGACTGCGCAGGCGCTCGTAGGCGTCGGTCCAGAACGGATTCCCTTCGGCGCCGCGGCTGAGCAGGAGCAGGTTGCCCGCGTCCAGGCCGGTCTCCGCCGCCACGCCCGCGGTCACCTGGAGCTTGTCGTCCAGCTCGCTCTCCAGCGCCCGGTCGGTGACCGAGAAGGCCATCCAGCTGCTCGTCGCCGTGAAGATGACCGCGAAGGCGACCAGGACCAGCACGTACAGGCGTCGAAGCGGCACTGTCGCGATCTCCGTTTGCGGTTTGGCTCCGGCTCAGGAGCACGCTCTCCGGTTTCGTCCGGCCGGTGGCCCCGGTTCACAGCCCACAGGGCACCCGCTCGCGGACAACTTCCCTGAATTGGATCGCCGATCCCGTCCGTGGCGCGATGACGAGGTGGAAGGGAGTCTGGACCACCGCCGCAGGCGAACAGAAATCACCCGGGGCGAACTCCACGATCTGAATGATCGCACCCTCGCCTATGGCACTGATCTCCCTGATCTCCAGTTCGCTCCCCGCCTCCTCGCGAGGGCCGTCCGCCGCGACCACCACCATGTCCGCCGACCAGTCGATGTCCGGAGGGGAAGCCCCACCGGCGTGCCATCCCCAGAAGTCCCCCCAGTCGGCCGGTGCATCGCCCGCGGCGGGTCCTCCGAAGAACACCTGGGAGACCAGTCCCCGTTCACCGGGCTTTGCCCCCTGGTCGAGGGTCGCGAACGGGATGCTTCGGCTGTAGACGCTGGTGGCGGATTCTCCAAGGGTGCGGTTGTGCACGAGCCTGGAGACCTGGATCACCCGACTGGCGTGTGGATCGGCCCTGGACCCGGACCCGGCCGGATTCAGTGATCCAAGCGGGCCCTTCGCACACCGCGTCCAGCCTCTCTCCTCACCCCGAATCTCATCCTGAATTCGCAGCGTTACGCGGGTTGTCAGCGTATCGCGGGCCGGATCCTCGGGGGGACAAATCCGGCCAAGGTCCGGATTGAGATCGCCGGTGAAGAGATCCAGTTGGGTCCCCCCCTGGATCTGAGCGACCAGCGTGGCGTAGGCTGCGGCGAACGTCCCCGGGAGTCCCGGACTTCGCGTGGTGGTCTCGCTCCCCACCACCCCCCGGTAGGCGATCGACTCGACCAACTGCCAGGCGCCGGTCGACCTCCAGGTGAGTGTCTGGCGCAACTCTCCCATGCCGGGTGGCTGGAGCGGTGACAGGAGCGACAATCGCGGAGTCACGACCTCCACGACCAACTGACCGGATTGGCCGAAGCGCAGCGTGGGCGGCTCCACGCCGTTCTCCTCGCATGCGGAAACCGCGGCCGTCAAGATGGCCACCCGGATCCACGGAAGCCCGAACCTCCTTGTCACACCGATACCTTTGCCGGCCCCTTGCCTCGTTTGACGATGCGGAACTCGGATATCAATATACCGCGCTACCCGCTTTCCGTCCTGTTTTGCCCCGGCGCTGCGCGCGGGGCGCGTTATCGTTCTCCCGCGCCGAGGACCCGCATGGACAGCCGCGACCGCCTGCTCGCCCTGCTCATCAAGCGATCTCTCCGGCTAGGCGGGTTCACGCTCGCCAGCGGCACCCGTTCCACGTACTACGTCGACGCGCGAGCGACGACCATGACCGCCGAGGGACAGGCGCTCGTTGGCCGCGTATGCCTGAGTTACCTCCGGCGCGCCGATCTGGATCCCACCCACGTCGGCGGGCTGACGTTGGGCGCCGACCCGATCTCCTACGCCATCGCCCGCCAGAGCTGGGAGGAGGGCCGTCCCGTCGATGCGTTTTCCGTCCGCAAGGACGCGAAGGAGTACGGCACCCGGCGCAGGATCGAGGGTGGTCTTCCCGCGGATGCATGCGTGGTGGTCATCGAGGATGCGATGACCACCGGCCGCAGCACCCTCAAGGCGATCCGGGCTGTCGAGGAGCACGGTGCCCGGGTGCTCGCCGTCCTGGCGCTCGTAGATCGGGAGGAAGGGGCCGGTGAGCGTATCACGGCCGAAGGGTACGCGGTGACAACCGTGTTCCCCGCGAGTGAACTCCTTGCCGCGGTTCAGTCGAGCAACCGAAGGGGCATCACCAGGCAGAGGTAATCGATCGCGTCCGCGTCCTCCGCTGGCACCGGCTCGACGGTCGCCGCACGCTCCGGCGCCTTGAATCCCAGCCGCACATCATCCGTGGGCATGTGCTGGAGCACCTCGATCAGATAGCTGGCGTTGAACCCGATTTCGAGGTCGTCGCCCTCGTATCCGAGATCCACCTCATCGTACCCCTCACCCAGATCGGGCGTGCTCACGCTCAGGTTCATCCGGCTACCCGAAAATCTGAGCTTGATCCGGTGCGTCTGGTCGCTCGCGACAACGTCCATCCGCTTCACGGCGGCAAGCAGGCTGTTCTTGTCGACCACCGCAAACTTGTCGTTGTCCTTGGGAATCACCTGCTTGTAGTTGGGGTAGGTGCCGTCGATCAGCCGGGTAAACACCTCGGTTGCCCCCGAGCGAAAACCGAGAAAGTTGCCGTCCCGGCCCAACTCGAGGTCATCCCCTTCACCGAAGAGCCGCTGAACCAGCTTCAACGCCGAGGGGGGAACGATGAGGTTCGAGGCCGCGGGCCCGGACGACTCGGTCTTGACCGCCCTCCTCGCGAGCCTGTGGCCGTTGGTCGCCACCATTCTCATCTCGTTTCCCCGCAGTTCCCAGAGCACTCCGCTCAGGATCGGCCGGCTCTCCTCGCTCGAAACCGCGAAGGAGGTATTGCGGATGAGCGACAGAAGGTCGGCCCCGGAGGTAGTCCATGCCTGGTCGAAGTCCAGGTGGGGCGACGACGGGAAATCATCTGCAGGCAGCCCGTTGAGCTTGAACCGGCTCTTGCCGCAGACCAGCTCCATCTGGCTGCCCAGCGTGCCCGCCAGCACCGGACGGTCGGGAAGAGCCCGCACGATCTCCTGGATCTTCTTCCCGGGGACGGTCAACGAACCTGCCTCCTGAACCTCCGCGGGGACGCGGGTTCGAACCGTGACATCCAGATCCGTGGCCGTGATCCAGAGGCCCTCTTCGGTCGCATCGAAGAGAATGTTGGAGAGAACCGGCAGCGTGGTTCGGGCCGGGACGGACTGGGAGACTGCCGAGAGTCCCTGGTACAGGTTCTGCCGAGTCAGGGCAAGTTTCATGTGGATCGGGTCCTGGGTAATTGAGTTGCGCTCTTGGGCGAATCCACGAGAGGAAGTTCGAGTTCTACCCTTGGACAGGTAAAAAGTAGTAGTAGTAGGGGCTGTGGGGTTGTCGATAACGTCTCGTCCGCGTCCGGGTAACCTGCTTCATCCCAACGACCTCGGGAATGGCAGGATGCCGTGGAATCCGGTTGCATAAGGGCATCCGGTTTTCCATGAATCCACAGCCGGGACGTCGCGAGTGGAGCAGGCCTCGAGGTTTCCCCGGTTCTCCCCATCGGTTTGAACATGGATTTCACGCTCCTCCCGCGAGAATCTGATCCCGCAGCCGGGACACGCGCCCGGCGAACTCCTCGTCCGTCTGCATGTCACGATCCACCTTTCGGATCGAGTGGATGACCGTGGAGTGATCGCGCCCCCCGAAGGCCGCGCCGATCCGGGTCAGGGGCGGATCGAGAATCTCCTTGATCAGGAACATGGCGACCTGCCGGGGCACGGTCACGTCACGAGTACGCCGCTTCGAGACGAGGCCTGCGGGTTCCACCCGCCATGCTGCAGCGGCCGCGTTCAGGATGTCGGTCATCGAAATGGGCGGGGACGGGATGTCGCTCGGGATTCGGGATTCCTGCAGGGCCTCGTGCGCGAGCTTGAGCGTAATCTCCTGATTCGTGAGGGACGAAAAGGCGAGCAGCTTGATGATCGCGCCTTCCATCTCCCGGACCGACGAGGTGCACGACCGGGCCACGAGGTCGATCACGTCATCCTCCAGGAAGAGCCCGTCGGCGGCCGACTTCTTCCGGACGATCGCAATCCGGGTTTCGTAGTCCGGCGGCTTGATGTCGGCCACCAGACCCCACGCGAAACGCGACACCAGACGCTGCTCGAGCCCGGACAGGCTGCTGGGTGCGCGGTCGCTGGTCAGAACAATCTGCTTCTGCGCGTCGTAAAGGGCGTTGAAGGTGTGAAAAAACTCTTCCTGTGTGCGTTCCTTGCCTTCGAGGAAGTGGATGTCGTCTACGAGCAGCAGATCGATATGCCTATAGCGCCGGCGGAAGCCGGGCGTGGCTCCCTCCTGGATGGATGTGACCAGCTCGTTGGTGAATTGCTCGGTGGGAACGTATGCGATGTGCGTCTGGGGAGCGTGCTGCTGCAGGTAGTTGCCGATCGCATGCATGAGATGGGTCTTTCCGAGTCCCACCCCGCCGTACACGAAGAGCGGATTGTACATGCGGGCCGGTTTCTCGGCGACGGCACGGCAGGCTGCGACGGCCAGCTGGTTGTTGTTGCCCACGACGAAGCGGTCGAAGGTGTAGCGCTCGTTCAGCTTGTCGGAGGACACCGGGGGCCTGGACTCGGATATGCTGGACCTGTACGCGGTCGTGGCGTAGGAAGGAGTGTCCGCAGCCAGGTCGAAGGCTGCCGGCGCGGCGTGTGAAGCCGATGAACGGTAGGAGATCGACAACGGACGTCCCAGCCTCTGCTCGATGCTTCTGCGGAGCAGCGCGCCGTACTTGTCCTCGATCCACTCCACGTGGAATTGGCTGGGGGCCTCGACGAGAAGCTCTCCATCGGAGAAGCCGACCGCCTCGGTGCCGGAGAGCCAGGTCTGGAAACTCTGCTCCGGCAGGTAGGTCCGCGCGGCAGCCAGGGCGTGAGCCCAGATTTCGGAAGCAGAGAGTTCCATCGAGGAAGGACTGGGGGAGGAGATTCAAGGGCCGGGGCTTGCGCGGAAAGCCCCCGGAGAACCGAAGGATGCAACGGTACCCCTGGAGTGTGGAAAAGTCAATCGCCGAAGGCGGGCCTGCGCCCCGGGGCGACGCCGGTCGAGCGGGCATGGCGGTGCAGGGCGGGGTTGACGGTCCGCGCGGATTTCCGGTAGGTTCCTCGCCCGTCCCGCGTTCGTCTGGTGGTTGGTGCGAGTGGCTCGACAGGATGCGGGTGGTCCCTTTCACGAACGTTCCACATGAAACCGACATACAGACCACGGAATCGAAAGAGAAAGAACACCCACGGATTCCGCGCCAGAATGAGCACTCGGGCAGGCCGCAAGACACTGTCGAGGCGGAGGAGGAAGGGGCGCCGCAGGCTGGTCGTGGAGGTCGGCTCGAAGTAGACGGCGCAGCCGCCGACGAGCCGGGGCCTCCAACCGAAGTATGCTTTCCGCCCGTGAGACGCATTCGGCGGTCCGGCGAGATCCGGAGCCTGCTAAGGCGGGGGAAGCGACGGCGGACGTCCGAACTCGACGTCTTCCTCGCGGCTTCCGCCGCTTCCTGTGCCCGCTTCGGTGTGATCGTGCCCAAGTACGGGCACACCATCGTGGATCGCAACCGCTTGAGGCGTCGGCTGCGGGAAATCGGCCGAATCGAGGTGCTGCCGCGGCTCGACACCCTTCCCCGGGAACTGGACTTCCTGGTCAGAACGAGGCGGGAGGCGTACGGCGTGTCGTTCCAGCAGCTCAGGAGTCAACTGGTGAAGCTGACCGAGGAGCTACTCTGAAGTTCTTGCTGAGCGGCATTCGATTCTATCGCGCGGCCATCTCTCCGTTGACGCCGCCTGCCTGTCGCTTCGTGCCCAGCTGTTCGTCCTATGCGCTGGAGGCGCTCGAACGGCACGGAACCCTTCGCGGCTGCTGGCTGACTCTGCGGCGGCTCTGCCGGTGCCATCCCCTCGGAGGGAAGGGCTTTGACCCGGTGCCTCGAGGACGCGCGCGATGAGGCCGGAACTTCGCTTCGTCCTCGCCATCTTTCTGATGATCGGCGTCCTGTTCGGGACCAACCTGCTCTTCCCGCCTCCCCCGACCCCGGAGCCGCCCACGCCCGCGGCCGTGGAAGGCGAACCTCAAACCGAAGAGCCGCCCGAGTCCGCGGTAACGACGAGCGTCGGGATCGGCGTCGTGCCCGCGCCGGATGCGCCGGTGGTGCCCGAGCGCCGGATCCGCGTGCGGGGACCGCTCTACGAGTTCGAGTTCAGCAACTACGGGGCGCAGTTGCAGTCCGCGGTCCTGCCGGGATTCAGGTCGTTCGCGGACGATGGCCCGGTACAGCTTCTCCTGCGCGACGGACCGGGGGCGTTCGGCAACCGGGTCGCAGTCGCCGGAGACACCCTCGACTTCTCCGCAATGCCGTTCGAAGTGTCTCCTGCGGAAGGACTTACGCTGGCCGAGGGCGGTGACCCGCAGGAGCTCGGCTTTGCCTTCCGGAGTCCCGACGGGGCGACCGGTTTCGAAATCCGATACCGTTTTGACCCGGACTCATATCTGATCGACGTCCGCGGGCGTGTTCTCGGGGTCGATCGAGGTCTTCTGCTTACCGACCTGGGCCAGGGACTGGCGTTCAACGAGGCGCGCCCCGCCGATGACGAACAGGCGCTCGCCTACGTGGTCAACCACACCCAGGACGGGATCCGGCAGCGGCCGCTCAGGAATTTCGAGGACGATCGGGTCGAGGACGGCCCGCTGCTGTGGGTGGCGCTCAAGAGCAAGTACTTCCTGGCGGCGCTGCTGGCCGGAGAGGACTGGGAGGCGGAGCGCTTCCTGGGTGGTGTGTTCGCGCGGCGCCCGGTCGACCTGTACGGCGGGGAGGAGCCGCGGGTATCGGTAACCGCCGCGCAGAGCCTCCTGCCCGACGACTCGTTCGCGTATCGGGTCTATCTGGGGCCGCAGGACTTCACCCGGCTGACGACGATCGGCGGTGACCTCGAAGATGTGAACCCGGTCGGCTGGAGGTGGCTGCGGCCCGTCATCCAGCCGTTTGCGGCGATCATCACCACGATCCTCATCTACCTGCACAACCAGCTGGGCTGGGGCTATGGATGGGTGTTGATCCTGTTCGGGGTCATGATGCGGGTCGTCCTCTTTCCGCTGAACCAGAAGGCCATGCGCGCGCAGCTGAGGAACACCGCCGTCGCGCCCATGGTCAAGGAGATCCAGGCCAAGTACAAGAACGATCCCGAGCGGCAGCAGAAGGAGATGATGAGGCTGTACAAGGAACATGGCTTCAATCCGCTGGCCGGATGCGTGCCCATGCTCATCCCCTTCCCGGTGCTCATCACCCTCTTCTTCGTGTTCCAGAATACCATCGAGCTTCGCGGCGTCTCCTTCCTCTGGCTCCCGGATCTCTCCGCCCCGGATCCCCTGTATCTGCTTCCCGTCTTCCTCGGCCTGTCCATGTTTCTGCTTCAGTGGGTGAGCATGCGTACGATGGAGCAGGTGAACCCCCAGATGAAGATGATGCTGTGGTTCATGCCGATCTTCATGGTATTCATCTTCTTCCAGTTGGCATCGGGGCTGAACCTCTACTACGCGACGGCCAACATCGCCACATTGCCACAGCAGTACTGGATCGCCAGGGAGCGGCAGAAGGCGAGGAACAAGGCACCCTCCCAGGTCTGAAAGACGGCCGACCGGGATGGCCAGGCCGGAACAGGGAGCAAGATTGACGGACACCATCGTGGCAGCGGCGACCCCGCCGGGGCCGGGGGCCCTCGCGGTGGTGCGAGTCTCGGGACCGGGCGCGTTTTCCATCCGACGCGCGCTCGCGCCCTGTCTGCGTGACCCAGGTGCCCGCCGAGCGATGCTGGCGGGACTGCACGACCCGGAATCCGGGGAACTCCTGGACCGGGGAATCGTCACCAGCTTTCCGGCGCCGGCCAGCTACACCGGCGAGGACATGGTGGAGATCTCCTGTCACGGCGGATATCTCGTCCCCGGCCTCCTGGTGGAGCACGCGCTCGAGGCGGGCGCGCGCATGGCCGAGCCCGGTGAATTCACCCGGCGGGCCTACCTGAACGGGAAGATGGATCTGCTGCAGGCGGAGGCCGTTTCCGATCTGGTGGCGGGCCGCAGCCGGGCACTGCACCGGGTGGCGGTGCATCAGATCGAGCGTGGGCTGTCGGCCCGGATGACGTCGGCTCGCGCTTCTCTGGTCAGACTGGAGGCACTGCTCGTCCACCACCTGGACTTTCCGGATGAGGACGAGCCCCCGACGAGCCTCGAGGCCGTGGCCCACGAGGCGCGGGAGGTGCGTCTCCGGTTGGAGGGCGTGCTGGCCACGGCACCTGAGGGGGAGCTGCTCAGAGAGGGTGCGCTGACCGTTCTGGCAGGACGTCCCAATTCCGGTAAGTCAAGTATTTTCAATGCTTTAGTTGGATACGACCGTGCCATCGTGACCGAAGTGCCGGGAACCACGCGAGACGCGCTCGAGGCCACTGTGTCGTTGGGCGGCTATCCGTTCCGGCTTGTGGATACCGCCGGGCTCCGGGAAACCGGGGAGCGCGTCGAGGCGTTGGGGATCGAAGTGGCCCGCCGCTATCTGGCGCGGGCGGATCTGGTGCTGTATTGCACGGAGTGGGGCGAAGGGGTTTCGGATGCGGATGCGGGATTTCTGGATGAACGCGATTGCCCGTTCCTGGTTTTGGAAACAAAGGCCGACCTGGCCCGAGCGGGCAACGGCACGCCCAGGTACGTGGGCACCCGGGGGAACGGCTGTTCCAGGGCAGAAGGCCGGACAAGGCACCCTCTCGCGGCCGGAACGGATGACGTCAACGCCCTGCCTGACCGGATCGTCACCTCGGTCGTCACGGGCGAGGGACTGGAAGAGATCCGCAGCGTTCTGCCGCGCATGGTTTTTGGGGGGCTGGTCCAGGCGCCGGCAGACATGCCGGTCGTGACCCGCAGGCGCCACCGCCGCTGTCTGACACGAGCGGTGGAGGAGCTGGACGCATTTGAACGCGCCCTGGCGAACGGGGTTCCGGCCGAAGTGGCCGCGACCCACCTGAGGCCGGCAGAGACGGCCCTGGAGGATGTCCTCGGGACCGTTACCCTGGATGAGGTGCTCGACCGGGTGTTCCGGGACTTCTGTATCGGGAAATAGGCAGGCGAGACGGGAAACGCGGGTTGCAGATCGTGGATCGAGAATTCGACGTCATCGTGGTGGGTGGAGGCCACGCCGGGGCAGAGGCGGCGGCCGCCGCAGCGCGCCTCGGAACTCGCGTGTTGCTGATCACCCCGGATCTTGGGCGCATCGGACAGATGAGCTGTAACCCCGCGATCGGGGGCATCGCGAAGGGTGTCGTCGCGCGCGAGGTCGACGCTCTCGGCGGTGTGATGGGCCGGGCTACGGACGCGGCGCGCATTCACTTCCGTATGCTCAACCGCTCCAAGGGACCGGCCGTGTGGGGTCCGCGCGCGCAATGCGACAGGACCCTGTATGCTCTGGCGGTGCGGCGGGTGCTCGAAGAACTGCCGACGCTGGACCTCTTTCAGGACATGGTCTCCGACCTTGTGTTCCGGGGCGACCGGATTGCCGGCGTGCGGACGCGCACGGGGCTGGAGTTCCGGGCTTCCTCCGTGGTCATCACGACGGGCACGTTTCTTCGCGGGCGCATTCATATCGGCCTTGGAAAAGGGGTCGAGGGGGGGCGTGCCGGAGAGGAGGGCTCGGTCGCGCTGGCCTGTGCGCTCGAAGGCCGGGAGCTGGAGGTGGCGCGTTTCAAGACCGGCACTCCACCTCGCATCGACGGTCGGTCCGTGGACTACGGAAGGGTGCAGGAGCAACCGTCGGAACCGGGAGGGGTGCGGTTCTCGGCGTTTGTACGCGAGGAGTATCCGGGCGAGCGACCCTGCTGGATTACGTGGACGGGGGAGGAACTCCGGGACATCGTGCAGGAAAACCTCGACCAGAGCGCGCGGTTCGGGGGGGCCATCGCGGGCCGCGGGCCGCGGTACTGTCCGTCGATCGAAGACAAGATCGTACGGTTTCCGGACGCACGCGGGCACCAGGTCTTTCTGGAGCCGGAGGGGTTGGACACGACCGAACTCTATGTCAACGGGCTGTCGACCTCGTTGCCTCCGGAAGTGCAGCTCCGATTCCTGCGTACCGTGCCGGGGTTGGAGCGCGTGCGCATGACCCGGTGCGGGTACGCGATCGAGTACGACTACTTCCTTCCGCATCAGCTGCGGCACACGCTGGAGGTGAAGTCGGTAGCGGGACTCTTCTTTGCCGGGCAGATTAACGGCACGACCGGCTACGAGGAAGCCGCCGGGCAGGGGTTGGTAGCGGGTGCCAACGCCGGTTTGGCCGCTCTGGAGAAGGCGCCCTTCGTCCTTGAGCGTGACGAGGCGTACATCGGCGTGCTGATCGACGATCTGGTCACCAAGGGCGTGGATGAACCCTACAGGCTCTTTACCTCGCGCGCAGAATTCCGCCTTCTGCTGAGACAGGACAACGCGCTCTCCCGCCTGGGGCCGGTAGCGCGCCAACGGGGTCTGTTGTCGCCCAGCCAGACAAAGGTGCTTGAAGAACGCCTGGAGACGGAAGCGCGGCTGCGCGAGTGGTTCCGCTCAACGCGCCTGCGACCCGAGCAGGTGAACGACGCGTTGGCGGACGCGGGATCCAGCCCGGTGCGCACCACCTCACGAGCGGTGGATTTATTGAGAAGGCCGGAGGTGACATCAAAGATGCTGATTCGGGCGGCCAATGCGTCATTTGTCGAGGTTGGCTGGGAGGATGCAATGTTGGCGGTCGAGGTCGACCTGAAGTACCGGGGATATGTGCAGCGCGAGCGGGATCGAGCGGCTGCGCTTCGCGCGCGCGCGGCATTCCGGATTCCCCGGGATATCGTGTACCAGGACCTGGTGACGCTGTCGCACGAGGCCCGCGAAAAGCTGGGTCAAGTCCGTCCCGGCACCCTGGCGCAGGCCTCGAGGGTCTCGGGCGTGTCGCCGGCGGATCTTCAGAACCTGGTCCTGGAGATCCGGAAACAGGGGGGCGTTCGTTCACAATGTTCCACGGGAAACATGACGGTGAAACAACACCGTGGAGCCAGCCATGTTTCACGGGAAACATGACGGTGAAACAAGGAGCAGGCCGGGACTTCGACGTCGGGTTCCTCGTGGGAATCCTCGTTGGGGAAGGACATTTCGGTGGAGATGGTCGGCAGCCGCACGTGACGCTCCGCATGCACACGGACCACAAGACGCTCTTCGACTGGATCATGGAGAACTTCCCGGGGGGGAAGCTGTACGGTCCCTACCGGCACGGCGGACGGCAGTACTACCAATGGATGGCGCGCGGAGCCTTCCTCAGAGAACAACTGGTTCCCCTGCTGGACCGCTACCTGGATGAACACCTGGACGCGAAGTCCGCGCGTCGCTTCCAGGCAATGAAGGCGCGCTACTTCACGCCGTCGGACCCTGCCGCAGGTTCGGCGAGCGCTCCCCCCGCATCGGAGCCGCCCCGCGACCGCTAGCCGGTGTGTCGGGGCACCCGGATCCATATGTAAGGGTGACCCGCCAGAGGGCGCGAGACCAGCCGCGAACGACGCGCATCCACCTTTTCTGCAAACCGGGGGTCGGGTAGCTTTCGGATGGGACTCTCGTTTGAGTCCGGAGTTCGATCCCGGGACGACTCGCTGTTGTGCAAAACCCTCCCCCGGCAAAGGTTGACCGCTGCTTCCATGTCCAGAGTCATTACCATCGCCAACCAGAAGGGGGGTGTAGGGAAGACGACAACCGCGATCAACCTGGGAGCCGCATTGGCCGTGGCCGAACAGCGCACGCTGGTCATCGACATGGATCCACAGGCCAATGCGAGCAGCGGGTTGGGCCTCTGGGGCCACGACCAGGTCTCCGGAATGTACGAGGTCATGATCGGCGGGCGCTCGATCGAGGAATCAAGGGTTCGCCAGCTTCACTTTCCCTACCTGGACATGGTCGGCACCACGCGCGACCTGGCGGGCGCGGAAATCGAACTGGTGGGCGTCGAGGCCCGCGAATCCGTTCTGCGAACGGCTCTTGAGCCGATTCGCCACGACTACGACTACATTCTCGTGGACTGCCCCCCATCGCTGGGTCTCCTCACGCTCAACACCCTGACCGCGGCCGACTCCGTACTCATCCCGATTCAGTGCGAGTTCTACGCGCTGGAAGGCCTCAGCCAGCTTCTGAACACGGTTCGCGTCGTACAGCGGGGGCTCAACACGGGCCTGGAGATCGAGGGCGTGCTCCTGACCATGTTCGACAAGCGGCTCAACCTGTCGAAACAGGTCGCCCGGGAAGCCCGCGAGTACTTTGGAGACAAGGTCTTTACGAACGCGATCCCCAGGAACGTTCGCCTGGCGGAGGCGCCGAGCTTCGGCAAGCCCATCATCGTATACGATGTCCTGTCCGCCGGGGCCCGCTACTACCTCCGGCTGGCCAGGGAAGTCATTCAGCGAACGCAACATAGACTTGCTACGACGAGGGCTCCCGTACCTTCATGAGCGTTGCTCCGAACACTCGGCTCGGGCGCGGCCTGGGCGCCCTTCTGGGGGATCATCTCGATCGACCCGTGGAAGGCGAGGTCGCCAGCCTGCCCCTGGATTCCGTGATTCCCAACCCGTTCCAGCCCCGTCGCGAGTTCAAGGAAGAGGAAATCCGGGAACTCGCGGCTTCAATCAGCGCCAACGGATTGCTCCAGCCCGTGCTCGTCAGATCCGCGCCGGCGCAGGGACAATGGGAGTTGGTTGCGGGAGAACGCCGATTTCGAGCTGTCACGAGACTCGGGTGGGGCGAAGTGCCGGCCATCGTTCGCGACGTAGATGACGAAACCATGCTTGTGCTGGCGCTCGTCGAGAACCTTCAGCGCCGCAATCTCGGCGCGCTGGAGGAGGCCGAAGGCTACAGGGTGCTGGTGGACAAGTTCAAGCGCACACAGGAGGACATCGCGCTGGCTGTCGGAAAGAGCCGCGCCGCGGTAACCAACATCCTCCGTCTGCTGAAGCTTCCCGCCGAAGTGCGGCAATTGCTCGGGGAGGAGAAGCTGACGCCGGGACACGCGCGGGCGCTCCTCGCCGTCGACGACCGGGAATGGGCTGCCGAGCTGGCTCGAATGGCGGTCGAAGGCGGTTGGTCGGTGCGCAAGCTCGAGGATGCCGTCCGCACCACGCCGACGCGCCCGGCTCGCAATGAAGGCGCTCCAGACAACCGAAAGCGTCGGGCCCGGTCGTCGCGAGCATTGGATCCGGTGCTCCATGCGTTGCAGCAGGAGTTGTGCGCGGCGCTCGGCACACGAGTAGTCGTTCGCCGGCAGAGGGGAAGCAGGGGGCGCATCGAAATCCCCTTCCACGACGACCAGGACCTTGAACGCCTGTTTGCCCTGGTGTCGGGCCGGGAGGCCTCCGATGTTCTGGAATAGGAAGTCTCCAAGCCGCCGAGGTCTGACGGTCATGCTCCTGACCGAAGGGTCGGCGAATACCCGAAGCCATGAGCTGACGACCAGGCACGCCGTCCTGGCCTCGCTCGCCCTGATTGGACTGATGTCGGCGGGCTACGTGGTCGGCGTCGCTGTGACCACGCATCGCGTGGACATCCTGTCGGACTCGCTTGCGGTCCAGGCGGAAGGGATTCAGGCGCTGAGCACGCACATCGACACGGTGGAGGCACGCTATCTGCGGATCGCCGAGTTGTTTGGAGCCCGCCCAACCGCGCTGTCGGACCTGTGGCTGCCTCCGGTAGGTAACGAGGGAAACTCCGGACGGACGGTCGCGGACGAAACCAGGCCCACCAGTTGGCCGTTGACCGAAAGGGGTTTCGTGACTCAGCCCTTGATCGAAGGCATGGTCGGGGAACATCCGGGTCTGGACATCGCCATACCCACGGGCTCCTACATCCGCGCCGCGGGTGGGGCGGTGGTGGCCGAAGCGGGAGAGGATCCCCTCTACGGCCGGTTTGTACGCCTTGACCACGGCGACGGATATGGCAGCTTGTATGCTCATGCTTCCGTGACGTTTGTCGCGGCCGGGGACCTGGTGCGGCAGAACGAGGTTATTGCACTGAGCGGATCGACCGGCAGGTCGACGGCTCCCCACCTTCACTTCGAAATCCTTCGAAACAACGAACCTGTCGATCCGTTGACAATCCTTGACCGACGCTGAAAGTTGGCGGAACCCGTCTTTCCTCGATTCGTCTCAACTTACCAGTAAGGGAAACACCAGGATGAGCAAACAGCGCCCGACTTCGCCCCCCGCGTCTCCAGACAACACGATTTCGATCATCGGACCCGGGATGACCGTAGTCGGCAACTGCAAGACCGAGGGGACCATCCGCATCGAAGGCAGGATCGAGGGGGGAGTGGAGGCCGGAAAGGCGGTTGTCGTCGGAAAGGGCGGAATCGTGGTCGGTGACATCTCCACCCAGGACGCGGTCATCTCGGGAAAGCTCAAGGGTAGCCTGAAGATCGCTTCGCGCCTGGAGCTGCAGTCGTCCTGTGACGTCGACGGGGATATCGACACCCGGCGCATCGTGCTTGAAGAGGGCGCAACCGTCAACGGAACCGTCAAGATGGGAAGCCGGGGCGCCAAACCCCCCTCGCCGCGGACGTGAGCCATGGGCGAAGTGCCTGAGAATAACTCAGTCCGGCGGGAAAGGGTTTTCCCGTGCTCCGCCGGTGTTGTGGAAAACCTCTGAAGCCATTACACCATCGACTCTTCCGAAGGTCCTTCGTCCCTCCCGCAAGCGCGTTGTCCACACCGCTGTTGTTTTTCCCGGGTCGTGGAAAACCTTCAAATGCATCCTCCTGATCGCGGGGGATTCGTGTGCAAGAGGCCAGGAAGCAAAGGGCCGGGAGCATGAAACTGGAGTCGCTCGTAGAGTATGTTGACCAATACCTCCGCGTCCCTGACTTCCCCGACTACCCCAACGCCTACAACGGACTTCAGGTTCAGGGGGCGGCCCGGGTTGGCAGCATCTGCGCCGCGGTGGACGCCAGTGAAGCCGCCATCAACGCCGCGGTCGAGCGCGGAAGCGACCTCCTGCTCGTGCACCACGGGCTTTTCTGGGATGGGGCAGCGCCCGTCACCGGCAGACGTTTCCGGAAGCTGTTCGCCCTCCTCTCCAACCAACTGGGTCTCTACTCGGCTCATCTGCCGCTGGACGCACATCCCGAGGTCGGCAACTGCGCCTTGCTCGCCCGCGCTCTGAACATCGAGATTGACGAGGGTTTTGGCTCCTTTCAGGGGATTGATGTAGGCTGGATCGGGACGGCTTCGGAGACACGCAGATCTCTCGGTGATCGGTTGACAGAGTCACTGCAAGTGCCAGTCCGACTTATAGATGGAGGACCTGACCGGATACACCGGATCGCGGTTGTGACAGGTGCGGGCGGGTCCATGATTGCCGAAGCGGCGGCATCCGGTGCCGATGCCCTCGTCACCGGGGAAGGAGCGCATCATACGTACTTCGATGCGATGGAATACGGCATCAACGTGTACTATGCGGGCCACTACGCCACCGAGACCCTCGGGGTGCGCGCGCTCGCCTCGCACCTGGAGGCGCGCTTCGGCATTCCCTGGGAGTTTCTGGATTTCCCGACGGGCTTCTAGGCACCGGCGGCCGAACCCGTTGTGCACCGGAGGAGGCGCATCATGAAATGCCCGGAGTGCGGCGCGGTCGCCGCCGGCAAGTTCTGCGCGGAGTGCGGGGCCGCGATGCGGGAGCTGTCGTGCCCCTCCTGTGGGCAAACAGTCCCGGCGGGAGCGTCCTTCTGCATCTTCTGCGGCGCACCCCTCGGGCGCCGCCGGCCGCCGGCGAGCGCGGGTGGCAGGAGGGTGCTTTGGGCCAGCGGCGTGTTCGCCGGCGTTTTGGTCATCGGCGCGGGGTACTGGGCGCTGGGCCGGGATGAGCCGGCCGATACTCCCCTCCCTGACCCCGCGGCGGGCCTGACCTCCGGCGCGGGAGCACCTCCGGATCTGAGCTCGATGACGCCGCGGGAGGCGGCGGATCGACTGTACGATCGAATCATGCGCGCCGCGTCCGCGGGGGACAGCGCCGAGGCGCTGGCGTTTCTGCCGATGGCCCTGGACGCCTACAACCTGGTGGTTCCCCTGGATGCGGACGGCCACTACCACCTGTCGCTGCTGCACGCTCTGGGCGGCGATCACCTGATGGCCCGGGAAGTGGCAGAGCGGGCGCTGGCCGACGCCCCCAGCCACCTGCTGCTCCTGGGCGCGGCGGCACGGGCGGCCTCCGAACTCGGCGACAATGACGGAGCCAACGCCTATTTCGCTCGATTCCTGGAGGCGTGGGACAGCGAACAGGCGCGCGGGCTCGAGGAGTACTTCATGCACGCCATCCCGCTCGAAGAGATGAGGCAGGCCGCCGAGACGCGAACCGGTGGCTGACAGCCCGCGGATGAATCCGAGCGCGCACGGTGAGCGGCGGCCACGGCACGCCTGGCGATCCGCCCTTTCATGATCGATACCCCTCTGGCGCTCATCGCCACCATCGCCGGCGTGGTCGTGCTCGCCCTGTGGCTGGAGCGTCGCCGGGTGCCGGGGATCTGGAAGCTGGGAGCCACCCTGCTCGCCATCGCCATCGGCGGCGTTCTTTCCAACGCGGGGCTCGTGCCCCCGGCCTCGCCCACCTACCAGGCCATCACCGGCACCGCGACCGATCTGGCCATCGTGTGGCTGCTCCTGGCGGTCAACCTGGCCGACCTGAGGAAGGCCGGCGGGGCCATGCTGATCGCGTTCGGCATCGCGGTGGCGGGCACGGCCCTCGGGGCGTTTGCGGGGGCGTTCCTGTTCGGAGACGCGATCGGCGAGGAGACGTGGAAGCTGGCGGGAGCGCTCACGGGAACGTATTCGGGCGGATCACTGAACTTCACGGCGGTAAGCCGGGCAGTCGACATGTCCGATGCCCTTTTTGTGGGCGCCACGGCTGCGGACAACGTCGTCACCGGCCTCTGGCTGGCGGCGTGCGTGGTGCTGCCCCGGTGGATCGGGCGGCATTACCCGGCACCGCCACCATCACCAGGCGCCGATTCGGCCCCGGTCCCGGACCACGCCGGCCACGATCCCGATCTCCCCGACGACCAATCCGCGCATCCGCTCTTCGCACGCGCATCGCTTTCCACTAATCGGCTGGCCATTCTCGTCGCGGCAGGGCTCGCGATCGTGATCGCGTCCCGGGTCGTCGCGGCCGTCACCCCCGGAATCAATCCGGTGCTCTGGCTCACCACTCTGGCCCTTGTCACGGGGTACGTCATGCCATCCGGGGCGAAACGGGGCGCGCTGCAGCTTGGCAACCTGGCATTGCTGTTCTTCTTTGTGGTGATCGGCATCTACTCGCGGATCGCGGAAGTGCTCGCCGTGGGCGTCCAGGTGCTCTTCTACGCGCTCTTCGTCGTCGCCGTCCACGGAGTGCTGGTCTTCCTGGCGGGCCGGTTCCTGCGCGTGGATATCGGCACGTTGTGCGTTGCTTCCCAGGCCGCCGTGGGAGGTCCCGGCAGCGCACTGGCGGTAGCGGTGGCCGGGGGGTGGCGATCCCTCATTCTGCCGGGCATTCTGGTGGGTCTGCTCGGCTACGCCCTGGGCACGTACGCGGGGATGGGCATCGCTCAAGCGCTGCGGGGATTCGGCTTCTAGGCCTGCGTTGCGCACGCGCGCTCCGTTGCCGTAGAAAGCGTCGGGGTTTTATCATTCCAAGCTACGCAGCGGGAGGCGCAAGCCGCGCCGGAACCCGAGATGGAGACCCCTCGCGGGCCCGCTTTGCCGGCGGCCCCCGACCAGCCAATCCTGCGATACCAGGGGGCCGATCCGGGTCCGCTTCAAGGGAACGAGCGACGGAGAAGTCGAGGTTGAGCCAGCCCCTCAAAGCCTGGAAAGGATACGCGCCGGCGCGTAAGGATACGGGCACCGTCAGGCCCAAGGGGACTTCCCGCATCCGCGCGCACGAGGGCCTCGCTACGATTTCCCCGAGCGACCGCAAGCCGTCCTGGCTCAAGGTACGTTCGCCCGGGGGACCGAACTACCTGCGGTTGAAGCGACTCATGCGCAGCCAGGCGCTTCACACCGTGTGCGAGGAGGCGGGCTGCCCCAACATCGGGGAGTGCTGGGAGGCCGGCACCGCCACCTTCATGATCCTCGGGGACGTCTGCACGCGCGCCTGCAAGTACTGCGCGGTCGCCCACGGACTGCCGACCGTGCTGGACCGCGACGAGCCGCGTCGCGTCGCGGAAACCGTGGCCGCGATGGAGCTCGAACACGTCGTCATCACCAGCGTGAACCGCGACGAACTGCCCGACGGCGGCGCCGCGATCTATGCGGAGACCATTCGCCGCATCGAAGATCGGCTTCCCGCCTGCTCGGTCGAGGTGCTGATCCCCGACTTCAAGGGCGACGAGGACGCCCTGGCGACGGTTCTGGCCGCTCGACCGGCGATTCTCGGGCACAACCTGGAGACCGTCGAGCGGCTCCACCCCGACGTGCGGCCCGGGGGCCGATACTGGCGCTCGATTTCCTTTCTCGGAGCCTCCAAGCGCCTCGAGCCGCGCATCCTGACCAAGACGGGCATCATCCTGGGGATGGGGGAGCGAGCACCCGAGATCCGGCAGGCAATGAGCGACCTCCGCGAGGCCGGTGTCGATATCCTCACCCTGGGCCAGTATCTCCGTCCGTCGCTCCAGCACATTCCCGTTGCCCGCTGGGTGACCCCCGGGGAATTCGACGACTGGAAGCGTATCGGCCAGGAGGAACTCGGCTTCCGGCACGTCGAGGCCGGTCCCCTGGTCCGCTCCAGCTATCACGCCAGGGATCAGGCGCGCCAGGTGTCCGCCGGCGCAGCGGGTTCGCTTCGGCACGTGCTGGAGGCGGACCTCCCGGCGCCCGCGGAGGTGCCCGGGCTCCGGCTGGTGCAGATCGAGACGAGGCGCCCCGGGAGAGAGGGAAAGGACGGAAGGGAGGTGGCATATGCCTGACAGCGCCGTTCGGGACGCATCCAGGTCCGCCCCTCCGCCCGTCATTGAAGGCTTTCCGCCCGAACAGGTGCTTCGCTTCCTGCGCGAGATGCTCATATACCGGCGATTCGAGCAGAAGGCGGAAGAGGCATACGCGATCGGCAAGATCGGCGGCTTCTGCCACCTGCATACCGGGCAGGAAGCGGTCGCGCTGGGCTTCATCGGGCCGCTTCGCCCCGAGGACTATGCCCTCTCGGCCTACCGGGAACACACGCTTGCGCTCGCCAAGGGCATCTCCGCGCGCGCGGCGATGGCCGAGTTGTACGGCCGGGCGGGCGGCTGTTCCGGCGGCAAGGGGGGCTCGATGCACCTCTTCTCCGCGAAGCACAACTTCATGGGTGGATGGGGCATCGTCGGGGGCCAGATTCCGCTGGCGACCGGTCTGGGCTGGGCGATCCGCTACCGCGGCGAGGACCGCGTCTGCGTCTGCTTCCTGGGAGACGCGGCCGTCAACCAGGGCTCGTTTCACGAGTCGCTCAACATGGCGGCCATCTGGAAGCTGCCGGTCATCTACGTCGTCGAGAACAACGGGTACGGCATGGGGACGGCGTTCAACCGCGTGACCACGACCCCCATGGTCGAGAAATCGCGGGCGCACGGGATTCCCGCGCACTACGTGGACGGCCAGGATGTGCTTGCGGTCTGGCGACTGATGGAAGACCTGCTGGAACGCGTGCGCGACGGCGCGGGACCCCAGTTCGTGGACGCCGAGACGTATCGCTTCAAGGGCCATTCGATGTCCGATCCGGTATCGGGCACCTATCGCAGCAAGGAGGAGGTCGAGTCGCGGGTCCGCGAAGACGACCCCATCGCCCATCTGCGCGATCTGCTGATCCGGAGCGGGCACCTCACGCGGGACGACCTCGAGCGCATGGACGAGGAGGTGCGCGAGCTGGTCGATGACGCCGCCGACTTCGCGGACCGCTCGCCGCTCCCCTCCGATGACAGTCTCCACGAACACGTCTACAGCGACATGGCCGTACACGGAAGGCTTTTCCTCGATGGGCGGGGAGGCTGAGATGGCGGTCATGACCTACCGGGACGCCCTCAACGAGGCGCTCGCCGAGGAGATGGAGCGCGACGACTCCGTTTTTCTCATGGGCGAGGAAGTCGCGGAGTACGATGGCGCCTACAAGGTGTCGCGGGGCCTGCTCGATCGCTTCGGCGACAGCCGCGTGGTGGACACTCCGATCAGCGAACTCGGCTTCGCAGGACTGGGCGTAGGCGCGGCCATGGCGGGGCTCCGCCCGGTCATCGAGTTCATGACCTTCAACTTTGCGTTCCTGGCCCTCGACCAGGTCATCAACAACGCTGCCAAGACCCATTACATGACGAACGGGCAGCTGCACGTGCCCATCGTCTTTCGCGGACCCAACGGGGCGGCCCTGCAGCTCGCCGCACAGCACTCGCAGGCGTGCGAGTCCTATTATGTCCACGCCCCCGGGGTCAAGCTGGTGAATCCGGCGACGCCGGCGGATGCGAAGGGCCTGCTCAAGGCCGCGATTCGCGACGACGACCCGGTGGTCGTGATGGAGTCCGAGCTGCTCTACAACGCCCGCGGCGACGTTCCCGAGGGCGAGCACTTCGTACCCCTGGGCGTTGCCGATGTGAAGATGGAGGGCACGGACGTCACCATCATCTCGCACGGACAGATGGTCCATGTGGCGCTCCAGGCGGCACGCACGCTGGAGAAGGAGGACGTTTCCGCCGAGGTGCTCGACCTGCGCTCGCTCCGTCCCCTGGACATGGAGGCGATTCTGCGCTCCGTCCACAAGACCAATCGTGCCGTCTACGTGGAGGAATGCTGGCCGTTCGTGGGCGTCGGCGCGCAGGTCGTCGCGCTGATCCAGGACGAGGGCTTCGACGACCTGGACGCGCCGGTGCAGCGAATCACCCAGGCGGACGTGCCCATGCCCTACGCCAGGAATCTGGAGAAGCAGTCGAAACCCGACGCGGCACGGGTCGCGGACGCCTGCAGGAAGGTTCTCTACCGCAACTGACCCTGGCCGCGCCATCCGACGCGACGCAACCGCCGATCCTGACCATCCGAGGCTAGTCGATGGCCACCAAAGTGCACATGGAAGCCCTCTCGCCCACCATGGAGGAGGGGCAGGTCGTCAAGTGGCTCAAGGCGGAGGGTGACCAGGTTGCCGCCGGCGATCTGCTGGCCGAGATCGAGACCGACAAGGCGACCATGGAACTCGTTGCGCGCGGCGACGGGGTGTTGCGGGCCATCCTGCTGAACCAGGGGCAGACGGCGCCCGTGGGAGACGTGATCGCGGTCATCGCGGCCGAGGACGAAGATGTGTCGGAGCTGGTGGCGGCCGCCGCGCCGGCAGCCACGTCACCGGACACCGAGGTGGAGGAGGAGCCGGCTCGGGCGGCGCCGCCAACTGCAACGCCGGCCACCACCACGCCGCCTCCGATCCCTCCACCAGTCAGCCCGCGGCCCGTCGCGCCGGTGGTCCAGGCGACCGCTCGGGCGGAGCCGGCCGCCGAGGCCCGCAAGGACGGTGAACGGCTGAGGGCGTCACCCCTCGCCCGCCGCCTGGCCCGCGAGGCCGGCCTGCGTCTGGAGGCGGTCACGGGGTCGGGACCGCGAGGCAGAATCGTCAAGCGGGACATCGAGGCCGCGCTGGCCGCCGGGGCCGCGCCGGCTCCCGCGCCCGTGCCGGAAGTCCCGGGCGAGGACTTCGTGGACGTCCCGCTCACGCAGATCCGCAAGACGATCGCGCGCCGGCTGGTCGAGTCCCTGGGGCCGGTGCCGCACTTCTTCCTCACGGCCGATGTCGACATGGCCCGGGCAACCGAGCTGCGCCAGCAGTTCAACGAGCTCGAGCTGGGCGCGCGCATCTCCTTCAACGACATCGTCATCAAGGCGACGGCGCTCGCGCTTGCCCGCCATCCCGAGTGCAACGCGTGGTGGGGTGGCGATCACGTCCGCAGACACAACCGCGTGCACATCGGCGTCGCGGTGGCCATCGACGACGGGCTTATTACTCCGGTGGTGCGGGATGCGCACGCGCGCCCGATCGCCGAGATCTCGAACGAGGTGAAGGAGCTGGCGGCGCTGGCCCGGGCGAAGCGTCTGACGCCCGATCAGTACACGGGGTCCACCTTCTCCATCTCGAACCTCGGCATGTTCGGCATCGAACAGTTCACCGGGGTCATCAACCCGCCCGAAGCCGGAATCCTGGCCGTGGGCGCGGTCGAGGATCGGCCGGTGGCGGCTGACGGTCAGGTGGTGGTTCGTCGTCGCATGCGCATGACCATGAGCTGCGACCACCGGGTCATCGACGGGGCCCAGGGGGCGCGCTTCCTGGCTACGCTGAGGGACACCCTGGAGAAACCGCTCAGCGTACTGCTCTAGCAGCCGGCGGACGCACTCCTCCCGGCATTCGCGGGGGTCCATCCGGGGCTGCCGGGGTTCTCGTCAGCCGGAGGCGGGTGCCTTCCTCAGCTTGTCGAAGAACTTCGCCCGTGCCTTCGCGACCTTGGGCGCCACCACCGCGCGACAGTATCCCTGGCCCGGATTGCGCGCGAAGTAGTTCCGGTGATAGGCCTCGGCGGCGAAGAACTCGCCAGCCGGAGCCAGCTCGGTCACGATCGGCGACCGCCACACGCCCTGACTCTCCACCCCCGCGATCACTTCGCGTGCCACGGCCTCCTGCTCCGGCGAGTGATGGAAGATGGCGGAGCGGTACTGGGTGCCCACGTCGGCTCCCTGGCGGTTCAGGGTGGTGGGGTCGTGAATCGTGAAGAAGACCTCGAGCAGCTCCCGGAAGGAGATTTCGTCCGGCGAAAACGCAATGCGGACCACTTCGGCGTGCCCGGTGGAACCGGTGCAGACCTGGTGGTAGGTGGGGTGCTGCACGTGTCCGCCGGCGTACCCCGATTCCACCCGCCGCACGCCCCGCAACTCCAGGTATACCGCCTCCAGGCACCAGAAGCAGCCCCCGGCCAGCGTGGCGGTCTCAAGCCCCTTCTCGCTCATCTCGACCCGTCGCCTCCTTCAAGAGCCGTCTGCTTGTAGCTATTTTTCGCCGCACTCGTTCCCCTCCCCGCGCCCGTGATCGCGGACGGATCCTCCCAGGAGAGAGGTGCTTGCCGTGCTGCCGGAAGCCGTGAAGATGACCGCAGAGCGTCGGCGCTACAAGGGGATTCGTGCGCGGGGAGGATCGTGGATCGGGCGAGGACGCCTGCGTGCGGTGGGGCTGATCCCGGCGGGGATCGCCATTATGGCGCCATGGCTGGCAGGTTGCGCCAGTGTGCGGCAGGCCCCCGCAGGCGATGGATCGGTTGGGGCGGCTGTGACGGCCGGGCCGGGCCTGGCCGCCGGGCGCAACGACCCCCGCCATCTCGACAAGCCCTACGTGGTGGTGGTGTCGTTCGACGGCTTTCGGCACGACTACATGGAGATGTTCGACACGCCCAACTTCGACCGCGTGGCGGCCGAGGGCGCTCGCGCCGATGGGTTGATCCCGGTTTTCCCTTCGCTGACCTTTCCCGCGCACTACTCCATCGCAACCGGGCTCTACCCGGGAACCCACGGTCTCGTCGCCAACACCTTCCATGACCGGGAGTTCGATCGCACCTATTCCCTCTCGGACCGCGAGACGGTGGAGGACGGGCGCTGGTACGGAGGCGAGCCCATCTGGGTGACCGCGGAGAAGCAGGGCATGGTGAGCGCGGCCTTCTACTTCGTCGGTTCCGAAGCCGACGTGCAGGGCATCCGCCCCAGTTACTGGAAGCCCTTCGATCCCATCATTCCCAACGAAGTGCGCGTCGACACGGTCCTGACCTGGCTCGGTCTCCCCGACGAGGAGCGACCCCACATGGTCTCGCTGTACTTCGCCGAGGCCGACTATGCCGGACACCGATTCGGCCCTGGCGATAGCCCGGAGCTGGCGCGGGCGGTCGCGCAGGTGGACCAGGCGCTCGGACGTCTCCTGGACGGTCTGGATGCACTCCCGCACGCCGACCAGGTCTTCGTCCTGCTCGTCTCCGACCACGGCATGAGCGAAGTCCTTGCCGAGGGACACTACGCGCTCGACGAAATCGCGGACCTGTCCGGGGCTCGGCTGACGTCCGGCGGAACCGTGGGCATCCTGTTCGTGGAGGGAGGCGAGGAGCGCATCGAGGAACTGCGCACGCAACTCGACGAGGGGATGCCGCGCGCAGGGGTCTACCGCAGCCGGGAGGCTCCCGCGCAACTTCATCTGAACGGCCATCCTCGCTTCGGCGATCTCGTCGTCGTGCCGGATGGGGGGTACACGGTCGGCATCGGACCGCGCCGGGGCAGCAGCCGGGGGATGCATGGATGGGACCCGCAGTTCCGACCCATGCACGGGATCTTCCTCGTGAAGGGGCCGGGCATCGAGGCGGGCACGCGGCTTCCCCGGATCGAGGGGGTGGACATCTATCCCTTCATGGCGCGGGTGCTGGGCCTCGAACCTGCCGAGGGAATCGAGGGCGATCCGGAGGCGCTGGCGGGGTTGGGGCGCCGTTAAGGCGGGGCCTTCGAGACGTCCCCGGGGGTCGCCTCGAAGGTGTGAGCATCGGGGCCTGGCACCACGGGGGGAGGCGCCGGTACGGGCCCTTCCGTCCGGCTGACCTCCGCTTGACACGCTTCGCGGCTTTGCTTTACCTTTCGATTCTTGTTGCGGGGTGGAGCAGTCTGGTAGCTCGTCGGGCTCATAACCCGAAGGTCGCGGGTTCGAATCCCGCCCCCGCTACTTGAAAGCGCCGCCGAAATGGCGGCGTTTTCCACGTAGCAGGACAGTTTGACGCAAGGCAACAAACAGGAGAACGGAGGCGGAGATCATGCGGGGAGCGACCGAAACCCGTCGACCGCGGGCCTTCCAGAGGTCGGGCCGCGTGCGGGCGCTTCGCTGGTTTCCGTCCGATACGTGGTCGAGCCCTCGCGGGCGGGGAAGCGGGACTCGCCGGTAGCCCCCGGCAGACTCCCGACCCAGCCGCCCGCACCGAAAAGGTTCGGGCGTTTTTTTGGCCAGGTAGCTCAGTTGGTAGAGCACGCGACTGAAAATCGCGGTGTCGGCGGTTCGATTCCGCCCCTGGCCATCTACCGGCTCACCGGCCGGAGGATGGCCGGTTGTGTGCGCGGGGGTCCGTAGCTCAACTGGTAGAGCACCGGTCTCCAAAACCGGGGGTTGGGGGTTCGAGTCCCTCCGGGCCTGTACAACTGGGGGGAGAGCCCTCATCGTCTAACGGCTAGGACACCACTCTTTCAAGGTGGCGGTCGGGGTTCGATTCCCCGTGAGGGCGTTTGGAAGGACGCGCGAGGAGCGCGGAACAGGGGCTGTAGCTCAGTTGGTTAGAGTGCCGGTCTGTCACACCGGAGGCCGCGGGTTCGAGTCCCGTCAGCCCCGCTGTTTGTTTCTTGACAAATCGGGTCATCGGCGAAGGATCGGGGCCGTAGCTCAGTTGGGAGAGCGCCTGAATGGCATTCAGGAGGTCAGGGGTTCGATTCCCCTCGGCTCCATGGTGCAGTCCGTTCGCGAGGCGAGCGAGCTCGGATGGCGGAATTGGTAGACGCGCAGGATTCAGGATCCTGTGGGGGTTAACCCCGTGAGGGTTCGAGTCCCTCTCCGAGCATGGCAGGCCGCGGCGCCAGGCGGCGGCAGCGTTTCGATGGAGAACATTTGCCCACGTGCTGGAATTGGTAGACAGGCTGGTTTGAGGGACCAGTGTCGGAAACGGCGTACAGGTTCGAGTCCTGTCGTGGGCACTTGCAGGCCATCAACGGCTGGCCTTCCCTGGTGAAGGCGGACGGCAAATCAGCGCCCGTAGCTCAATTGGACAGAGCGCTTGACTACGGATCAAGAGGTTGGGGGTTCGAGTCCTCCCGGGCGTATTCCCCTCCGGGGGAGGTGAAGGCCAGGACGGGGTTCCGGCCGAGGGCGCGTAGCTCAGCTGGTTAGAGCGCTACGTTGACATCGTAGAGGTCAGAGGTTCGAGTCCTCTCGCGCCCATGCTTCAACACGGTATCCGCGGAAGCGGGCAGGCAGGGGCCGTAGCTCAGTTGGGAGAGCGCAGCGTTCGCAATGCTGAGGTCAGGGGTTCGATTCCCCTCGGCTCCATTCCTGGTTGGCCGGCGAAATGCGCGATGCGCGAGGCGGTCGGCATGGTCGCCACCATAGCTCAGCTGGTAGAGCACGTCACTCGTAATGACGGGGTCGTCGGTTCGAATCCGACTGGTGGCTTGCTGCTTGCCAGCAGGGGTGGCGAGCGCACAAATTGGGACAGGATGCCCCGTGGTGTAACTGGCAACACGTCTGACTCTGGATCAGAAGAGTCCTGGTTCGATCCCAGGCGGGGCAATTCGGAGGGGTGGCCGAGTGGCTTAAGGCGGCGCCCTGCTAAGGCGTTGACCCGAGAGGGTCTCGTGGGTTCGAATCCCACCCCCTCCGCTGGCGAGCGGGGCTCGCCCCGGAGGGGGTGGGATTCGAACCCGGGGTGGAGGTTGCGGAGGCTTCGCCTCCTCACCTCGCCTTCGGGCCGGCTGGCGCCGGACCTCGGCTGCGAACCTCACCCTGTGTAGTCACCAACGGGCGCGGTCGCTGGCCGCTACCCCCGAGGCGGAGGGTTGCGGTGCTGCGCATCCGCCTCACCTCGGCCGGCTGGCGCGGTCCTCGGTTGTGATCTCACCAGTGTCCTGGGGGGCGGTAGTTTTGCCAGTGAGGCATCGGCGACTCCCGGCTCGCCCTGCGCGCCGTACTCGCCCTGGATCGTGAGCCCTCGGCATCACTTCGTTCGTCGGGCGAGTTTCTTTTGGCTTCGCGTCGGTATGCTCTCCGTTACGGTCTAACCGGCCGTGTTTCTTTCAGCGGTATCCCTGCAGGTTGTAGTGGCCACATATGTTCGGACGGGTGGCCGAGTGGCTTAAGGCGCACGATTGGAAATCGTGTGGGCTAACGCCCACGTGGGTTCGAATCCCACCCCGTCCGCTGACGGGCGGAGCCCGGCCCCGGACGGGCTGGGCTTCGAACCCAGGGTGGAGGTTGCGGAGGCTACGCCTCCTCACCTCGCCTTCGGGCCGGCTGGCGCCGGACCTCGGCTGCGAATCCCACCCCGTCCGCTGACGGCGGGCCAATCTGGCGGGCGGGCCGGACGGGCTTCGAACCCGGGGTGGAGGCTGCGGGCTTCGCCCTCACCTCGCCTTCGGGCCGGCTGGCGCCGGACCTCGGCTGCGAATCCCACCCCGTCCGCCGGACGGGAATCACCTTGCTGGATGGCGGATCCGGCTGTCAGTTTGGCTGTATGTCGCCTGCGGGCGGCACCCCTTTCTCGGGGCGTGGCTCAGTCCGGTAGAGCGCTGCGTTCGGGTCGCAGAGGTCCCCGGTTCAAATCCGGGCGCCCCGATTGAAGAGTAGTTGGAGAAGATTCTCCGTCCTTATGCCGATCGGCCCGGTTTCGTCCGGAGGCGTAGTCTAATTGGTAAGGCACCGCACTCGAAATGCGGCGGGCGCAAGCCCTTGGGGGTTCGAGTCCCCCCGCCTCCGTCTCGATCGATGAGGCTGGCATGGTCACCAGGCAGAAGCTAAACTCTGCCGATGGCCTCGCAGATCCTGAAGTACGCAAGCGGACCGGCAATGTTGGTCTTGCTTGCCGGCTGTTTCAGCTACGCTCCATTGGCTTCCGTCCCATCGCCAGGAACTGATGTAAGGGTTCGTTTGACCGTCGCTGGTGCCCTCCGCCTCAGCGAGCTTGACATGACGAGCGAACGAGAGTACGAAGGAGAGCTCGTCTCCGTCAACGACCGGGAAATCCTCCTTTCCGTCGCTCGGGTAACGAGTACTTCGGGCATCGGCGGGAGCCGCGTTCTTCAGGATCACATGGCGTTCCTGCGGGATGAGATTGAACGCGTCGATGAGCGGCGGGTGTCCGTCTGGCGCACGAGCCTCCTTTCAGCCGCCCTGGCTACCGCGCTCGGCATGCTCATCCACGAAGCCGTGGGTTCGGGAGGAGGGGAGAACACCCCACCCCCCACGAGCCCCGGAACAATCGGAGCGGTAATCCTTCCGGAGGGGGACCCCATCCCGCTCGCGATACCAGGGCACGGTGGTGTGAGAGTGGTCTGATCCGCACCAGGGCGAGCGGCGATTTCATCGCCCTGGCTTGCCTGGCTCATACCAGCGACCGGGCCTGCTCATCCGTGCGCATTCTCTTCTGACGTCTGTTGCTTCCGACATCTCCTCGTCTGGCCTCTTGTCCTCACAGCATGGCCTGTGGTAAGTTACGGATTATTTTCGCTGGATCGCTCGGGATTCCGCCGAACAGCTCAAGCTCCAGGCGCCTCCGATCTTCCTCCACGGCTCCTGCCGTTCACCATCCTCGAGCGGAGGTAGGATGATGTTCTGTAATCGTCGTACTCGTCGGGTTTCTTCTTCAGCGGCGGGTTCCGTCCTGCTCTTTCTGGCCCTGGCCGGTCCGGTCCAGGCGCAAGAGGGCAGGATTACCGGACGGGTCACCGCAGCCGGCACATCACTTCCCCTCGCCGGCGTCCAGGTACACCTCCCGGGGACAGGGCGAGGAACGTTGACGAATGCCAGCGGATCCTTCGTGATCATCAATGTCCCGGTCGGTGAAGTGACGATCCGTGCCGAAAGGATCGGGTATCATACGGAGGAACGGACCGTTACCGTCGTACTTGACGAGACCGCTGTCCTCGATTTCGAGTTGACCGTCTCAGCCATTGGACTGGACGAGATCGTCGTGACCGGTACCGCTGGTCAAAGCCTCCGCCGGTCCCAGCCGGCGCAGGTGTCGGTCGTCGACGCGGCGGAAACGATTGAACTGGCTCCAATCAACAGCGTTTCCGAAGTCCTCCAGTCCCGGATCCCCGGGGTGTCCGTTACGCACGGATCGGGCGTCACCGGATCGTCACAGAAGATTCGAATACGGGGCTCTTCCTCGATATCCCTCTCCAACGAGCCGCTCATCTTCATCGACGGGATTCGTGCCAACGGCACGATCGAATCGGTGAACCGGCCGGGGGAGGGTTCCGGCAGCGGCACCGGAACGGGGGGACAGGCTACCAGCCGGCTGAACGACCTCAACCCCGAGGACATCCAGAGCATCGAGGTGGTAAAGGGACCCGCTGCCGCAACGCTCTACGGTGCGGATGCATCGGCCGGCGTGATCCAGATCATCACGAAGCGTGGCTCGGCCGGCGGCTTCCGGCAGACCCTCACGGCGGAGTACGACGCCATCTCCCATGACAACTTCACCCCACCATCCAATTGGGGCGTGTGCGCTCAGACGCACATCGACCGTGGCGCCACGCTTTGTCAGGGAGTGCCCGTCGGCACCGTGGTATCGGACAATCCCCTGGAGCGGTACGGCGCCTTCAGCAGGGGCAGCAACAGGTCCCTGAGCTGGTCCGGGAGAGGGGGAACGGCCACGGGAGACTTCACCTACTATCTTTCCCTGTTTGCCTCGGGTGAAGATGGCACCCTCCCGGCAAGTGACTTCGACAAGCGGTCGGGCCGAGTCAATGTCACGTGGACCCCGCACCCCGTCCTGACCCTGAACGCCGGCTACACGCTGTTGACGACATACAGCCGGCAACCCGACAACAACCACAGCCTGTACGGGATGGTGACCAACGCGCTCCTCGGTTCCCCCCTTACGGTGGGGACGGAGCCCAACGACGGCTGGCTCGGTCCACGCCAGGTCGACGCCATCGCGGCCATCAAGAACGAGGTCGATGTCGTCCGGCACATGCCCACTCTCGAGCTCGGCTTCCAGCCTTTCGACTGGCTTTCGAATCGGCTCATCGTGGGTGGCGACTACACATCGAACGAGAAGGTCCGCCACATCCCCAGGACCGATCAGAACCTCTATCGATCCACGCACAATCCCGGATTGGTTCGGGAGACGCGCAGAAGCCTCCAGTACGTCACCCTGGACTACATCACGAACGCGACTCTCCGGTTCGGTGAAGCCAGCCAGTGGTCGACGAACGGAGCAGTCGGGGTCCAGGTGGTCGATATCCGGGACGACTTCCTGTGGGGTGACGGGCTGGGGCTCGCCACCAACTCCGCAAGCGTGGTTTCCGCCGCCGCCGAGAGCGCCGGGGGACAACGCTTCCTGAGGGAGAGGTCGCTCGGGTACATCGGGCAGGGGGAGGTCGGCTACCAGGATCGGCTATTCTTCCAGGTCGGCATGCGCGTCGACCGGAACTCCTCCTTTGGAGAGGAAGTAGGCGCCGTCTACCTGCCGAAGGCCGGAGCTTCGTGGGTTGTTTCGGAGGAACCGTTCTTCGGAGACGGCCTGGGCTTCATCAATACGATTCGCCTGCGTGCGGCGTATGGGGCAACCGGGCGCGCTCCGCCGCCGGGAGCTACGCTGGAAACGCTGGATCCGGTTCCGTACGCCACCAGGGACGGGAATGTCGAGGTGGGGCTCGGCCTTCTGAACCCGGGGAAGCTCGAACTGCGACCCGAGCGGGGGACGGAATTCGAGGCCGGGGTGGACGCCAGCTTCCTGGACGACCGGCTGGGGCTCGAACTCACCTACTTCAACAAGGTGACGAAGGATCTGCTTCTTCGGAGGGAGCTCCCGCCCTCGGTCGGATTCCGGGAAGACCCCTTCGACAACGTCGGGGAGGTGCACAACCGCGGCTTCGAGGCGCTGCTGAATGCCCAGGTGGTCACCACACCCGCTTTCTCCTGGGACGTGACCCTGTCCGCGAGCACCCTCACCAATGAACTCGTCGATCTGGGAGACCTTCCCGCCTTCGGACAGTTCGAACGCTTCGTCGAGGGGCGTCCCCTCTCGTCGTTCTTCTCCCCGAAGATTCGCCGTATCGACGTGGCGGGGAACCAGGTCATCGTTTCGGACACGCTCGAGTTCATCGGTGGGAAATTCCCCGGGCACGAGGGCAGCATCTCCTCAACCATGACGATCCTCGGCGACCTCCGAGTAGCCGCGCAGCTGGATTGGAAGGGCGACTACTACGTGAACAACAACCAGCGCCGGTACCGCGAGATTCAGCTCGTCCGGGCTCGCGCGGCGTTCGACCCGGACTTCCTCTCGCCGGAAGAGCAGCTCCGCCGCTTTGGCCCCTTCGTGAACGAGTCGGGACAGGAAGTGAACAAGGCGGAGGTCCGGGAGGCCTGGTACGAGCAGGCGGACTTCCTCCGGTTCCGGGAACTGGCGCTGGTGTATTCGCTCCCTGCCCAACTTGCAGAGCAGCTCGGAGCCGATCGTGCCACGGTCACGCTCTCGGCACGCAACCTTGCCTTGTGGACCGACTACACCGGACACTCGCCCGAAGCCATCTCCGGCCCTGCGAGAGACCTGGGAGAGGGATTCCAGTCCTATGACTTCTTCAACGTGCCCCCGGCACGCCGCTATGGCATACGGGTGAATCTCGGATTCTGAGGGGGAACCATGATAGAGAATGGAACGCGGGGCCTGGTCACGGCCGCACTTGTTGTCGTCAGCCTGGGGGTCTCCGGGTGTGATGACTTTCTGACGGTACCCAATCCCAACGCCGTGAATGCCGGGGAAATCGACCCGGTGAGCGACGCTCGTGCGTTGGCGTTGTCCACCCAGCAGGACTTCAAGCAGGCATGGGGAGACTTCATCGTGGAGGGCGGATGGTTCACCGGGGAGATCCTCAGCGCGGACATCAACGCGCCGGGGAACCTCTGGGCCACGCGCGTCGTGGACCAGACGCTCTCGAGCGAGTTCCCGGAGCTCGCCCGGGCGGTAGCTCTCGGAACCCGGGTCGCCGAGCAGCTTGAGGGAACCGAGGTAGCCACCAGCATCCACGCGGCACGAGCCGCGTTGTTCACAGGCTGGTCCTACATTGCCATGGCGGAATTCTACTGCGAAGGAGCCGTGAACGGCGGGCCGGCACTCAGCACGGCCACGATGCTCGAATCGGCCGTGGACCGCTTCTCTCAGGCCATCGACGTCAGCAGGGGACTCGGGCCCGGGGAAGCCCAGGACTTCGTCAATGCCGGTCTCGTCGGACGAGCCCGGGCCAATCTTCAGCTCGGGCGGACGGCCGAGGCCAGCGCGGACGCCGGTCAGGTAGCGGAGGGGTTCGTGTATAACCTCACCTTCGTGGACGACATCGCAAATCGCACGCGCCTGTCGAACCGGGTGTGGGATCGCACCTTCGGACAGTCGGTCGTCTCGGTGCATCCCGATTTTCGCGACCTGAACGATCCTCGCGTGACCGTGATTCCACCGGAAGTAAACAAGCACAACGCGATGGATGGGCAGACGGAGATCTTCAGCCCCGGGAAATACACGAGCTACAACGATCCCATCCGGCTCGCGTCCAGGCTCGAAGCCGACTACATCGCGGCGCATGCCCAGGGGAATGCAGCCCAGTTGAGCCTGGTGCAAGCGCGGCGCGAAGCCAACGGCCAGCCGCCGTACGACGGTGCAATGGACGATCGAAGCGTCTTCATCGAGTTCATGGACCAGTACTCACTGGACTTTTTCCTGGAAGGGAAGCGGATGCTCTACTTCCGCACCGACCCCTTTGTGCTGCGCGGAGTCCAGTCTCCGGGGACGCCGTATCACAAAGTCGGGTACGAACCGTACTCCGCGACGACCTGCTGGCCGTTGCCATTCAAGGAACTCGCGAACAATCCGAACTTCCAGGGAGGATAGTCGCGAAAAGCCGGTTTCCGAGGAGCGTACCATGCGTACGATGCTAGCAGGCCCCGCCACAACCATTCTGCTCTGTATTCTCGTCCCATCCTCCGTTGGCGCGCAGATGCGAGGCGTCGAGCCGGCGGACTATTACCGGATGACCTCCGTCGGGGATGTCGCGGTTTCGCCGGCGGGCGACCTCGTTGCCTTTGTGGTCACCACGGTCGTGGAAGAGGAAAACAGACGGCACAGGGAAGTCTGGATACAGCGATTGGAGGACGGACAGCCGGTCGGTGATCCGCGCCGGTTCAGCGACCCGACCCGGGAATCTTCTTCCCCCGCCTGGTCACCGGATGGAAGCGCAATCAGCTTCCAGTCCGAGCGCGGCGACGAGGCAAGCTCAACCTGGTTTGTCCCCGTGGCCGCCCCCGGCGGCGAGGCCTACCGGATCGAGGGAGTCGAGGGAGCGCCGTCCTGGTCGCCGGACGGGCAGTGGATCGCCTACACCCGGGCGGAGGAACAAGAGGATGAGAACGGGCGCGCGGGGTGGATCGCTCCGAATGCGATCACCAACACTCTCGACCGCGAACGGTTCGACGGGCGCGTGATCACCCACTTTCGCTACAAGAGCGACGGCATCCTGCCGCTCCAGCCCGACCCCTCCTCCACTCCGAAACAGCAACTCTACGTCGTGCCTTCGGAAGGAGGAACGCCGCGGAAGCTCACCGATCTTCCTGTCGACGTGGGCCAGGTGACTTGGTCGTCGGATAGCGAGACCCTCTTCTTTTCGGCCGACCCGGGTCAGTTCGAACCCGAGGTCGAGGTGATCCGGGACATCTACGCCGTGGCCCGTACGGGTGGGCAGCCCAGGCCGATCACCTCCAATCCCGGGTCCGAATCGAATCCGGTGGTTTCGCCGGACGGAAGAACTCTCGCCTACATATCGACCGCCGTGTACGGCGGGGAAGAGGAGCTCATGGTGGTGGCAGTGGACGCGGACGGGACGTTCCAGGGTGATCCGCGCAATCTGACGCCGGACTGGCGGCTGACGCCGGGCGCTCCGACCTGGACCGCCGACGGCCGGGCGATTCGGTTCGAGGCCTCCATCGGTGGGAACAGTCATCTGTTCGAGGTAACCGCTTCCGGAGGCGCGGTCCGACAGGTGACCACGGGGGACCGCCGCGTCAGCTCGGTGTCAACGTCAAAAGACGGGCGGTTCATGGCCTATGCCGTCACGGACGCGGTCACACCGTCGGAGGTCTACGTTGCGCGGACCGACGGAACGGATGAGCGTCGGATCACCTCGTTCAATGACTCATGGCTCGCCGAAGTTACCCGTATGCCGGCGGAGCGCCTGACGTGGACCGTCGCCGACGGGACGGTAATCGAGGGCTGGGTGGTCAAGCCGGTGGGATACGAGCCCGGCCAAAGGTATCCGATGGTCCTCAAGATCCACGGTGGGCCGCACGGGGCGTACGGAAACACCTTCTTCCAGACCTTTCACGTCCTGTCGGCTTCCGGTTTCTTCGTTCTCTATTCGAACCCCCGCGGCTCTGCTGGATACGGACACGACTTCGAGTATGCCACGCGCGGCAACTGGCATGTGATGGACGAGGAGGATTTCCTCACGGGCGTGGAGGCCGCCACGGAGAAGTATCCGGATATCGATCCGGACCGGGTGGGTGTGTCGGGAGGAAGCTATGGTGGCGTCAGCACGAACTGGCTCACCGCGCACACGGACCGTTTCGCGGCCGCGGTGACCAGCCGATCCATTTCCAACTGGTACAGCTGGTGGGGCACGTCCGACATCCCCAACATGACCGAGTTCGAGTTCTACGGACCTCCGTGGGAGCAGCGCGAGCTATACGATCGTCTCTCACCGCTTTCGTATGTGGAAAACGTGACCGCGCCCACGCTGATCATCCACTCCGAGCAGGACTGGCGCACTCCCATGGCGGACGCTGAGCAATGGTTCATGTCGCTCAAGAAGCTCGGCGTACCTGTGGAGTTCGTGCGCTACCCGAGGTCGTCGCACGGCCTGTCACGGACCGGTGAGCCGTGGCTCCTCGTGGATCGTCTGGAGCGTCTGAGGACCTGGTTCGTCCACTGGCTGATCGAGAACCCCGGGGCTGCGGACGAATAGCTGGAACGAAATCCGGGCCCGAGTGACCATGAAGAGAGGGGTGGATCGTCTCCACCCCTCTCGTCTCTACTGCATCCTCTCGTCTCTACTGCATCAGGGAGCCTCTCATGAAACCATCGATCGTCCTCACGGCGATGCTTCGCGCCACAGTTTACGCCACCGCTCTCCTGGCGATGAGCGCCCTGCCGACCCCGGCGGAGGCTGGAGCCCAGGATCTCCCGGACCGCCTCACCGTGGACCGGTACCTTGACTGGGAGTTCGTAAGAAACCCGCAACTGTCTCCCGACGGGCGGCAGGTCATCTACGAGCGGGAGTGGATCGACAAGGTTCACGACGGACACGTTTCCGACGTCTGGATCATGAATGCCGACGGGACCCGGAACCGCTTCCTGGTGGACGGCTCCTCTCCGCTGTGGTCGCCTGACGGGACGCGCATCGCCTATGTGGCGCAGGGCGAGCCGTCGGGTGCCCAGATCTTCGTGCGCTGGATGGACACAGAGGGCACCACCTCGCAGATCACACGGCTCACGGAGAGCCCCTCTGGAATCACGTGGTCGCCCGACGGCCAAAGCATCGCATTCAACATGCTGGTGGACGCTCCTCCCGACGCCGCATGGAGCATCGACATGCCGGTCGCGCCCGACAACGCGGAGTGGACGGCCCCGCCGCGCATCGTGGAGCGCCTGGTCTACCGCCGAGACGGGCAGGGCTGGGCACCGATCGGATTCCGGCACATCTTCGTGGTCTCAGCCGACGGCGGAACCGCCAGACAGGTCACCGACGGACCATACGATCACGGCTCTCCCGCATGGGCGCCAGACGGCTCGCGCATTCTGTTCTCCGGCCTCCGCGCCGAAGATGCCGAACACCAGTACCGGGAATCCGAAGTCTACGCAGTGGATGTGTACACCGGTGCGGTGGAGCGGCTCACCAGCCGCCGTGGACCGGACGGAGATCCCGTGCCTTCACCGGACGGGCGCTACGTGGCGTACCAGGGCTTTCCCTTCACTACCGACACGTATCGGGAGAACGGACTCTGGGTGATGGATGCCGACGGCTCGAACTCGCGTCTGGTCGCCGACGAATTCGGGCGCGCAATGGGGAACGTGACCTGGGCGAGCGACAGCCGCGGCCTCTTCTTCACGGCCTCCATCCTGGGCACCGCCAACCTCTGGTATGCGCCGCTGGACGGAGAACCGCGCGCGGTTACGGAAGGCAATCACATGCTTGCCATCACGGGCATCGGCTCCGACGGCACCGTGGTGGGAACGCGAACGGCATACCACGAGCCGGGCAGCATCGTGCGGTTCGAGCTGGAGAGGCCGGACGACATCGAAGTACTGAAGTCCACCAATGACGCAGCCCTGACCGAGGTCGAGCTGGGTGAGGTGGAGGAGATCTGGTATCCGTCCGTCGACGGACTGCAGATCCAGGGGTGGATCAACAAGCCACCGGGGTTCGACCCTTCACGGAAGTATCCCCTGATCCTCCGCATCCACGGTGGTCCACACTCGATGTACAACGCCGGGTTCGACTTCAAGAACCAGAACCATGCTGCTCACGACTACGTGGTGCTATACACGAATCCCCGCGGAAGCTCGGGCTACGGGAGCGAGTTCGGCAACGCGATCAACTACGCCTATCCATCCATGGACTACGACGACCTCATGGTGGGTGTGGACACGCTGCTGGGCCGCGGCTACATCGACGAGCGCAATCTCTTCGTGTACGGGGGCTCGGGCGGGGGTGTTCTCACGTCCTGGATCGTCGGGCACACCGATCGCTTCACCGCCGCTGTGGCCAAGGCCCCGGTGACCAACTGGATCAGCTTCGTGGGGACGACGGACGGGTCGAGCTGGTACTACGACTTCGAGCAGCTCCCGTGGGATGATCCGACGGAGCACCTCCAGCGGTCACCGCTCATGTACGTGGGCAACGTCACCACGCCCACCATGGTGATGACCGGGGAGCGGGACCTCCGAACGCCGATGGAGCAGACGGAACAGTTCTATCGCGCGCTGAAGCTCCGGCGGATTCCTACGGCCATGATCCGCCTGACGGACGGCTGGCACTCCAGGAGCCGGCCACCAACGAATTTCATTCGGGTACAGCTCCTGCTCCGGAACTGGTTCGAGCGCTTCATGGTCAAGGACGGAGAAGTGGCAGCGAGCGGCAGCTGAGCGATTCCAATGTCGGACCGGCTGTTTCCTATCCCGATCCAACCGGTCTGATCGGTTCGCCCGGGATCGGATGGATGTCATGGTCGTTGAGCTGTCTGTAGAGGTCCGGCAGCGTGCTGTTGATGGAGGCATTCACCCGGCCGACCACATCGTTCAGCTCCCCGAGGAACATCTCGAACTGATCCGATTGAATGGCCGTGGGCAGCGATTGCGATCCCATGAGCGCGGCTTTCAGGCGGTCGATGCGATCGCTTAGCGCCTGCGACCCGAAGCCGCTCCCGCCGGCTCCGGTGAGCAGCGTGCGGAGCTCCGCTATCTCCTCGTTCACATCCTCGGCGGAGTCCGTAACCGCATCCGGAGGCCCCGGATGTTCCGCGAGCATCTCCGAGATCCGCTGGACCTCCCCGCTCAGCTTGTCGATCGCGTCCGCAGCGGATTCAGCCGTCCTCTGCATCCCGGTCAGCGACAGCAGCGTGGTGTAGAGCCTCCGGCGGTCGGCGTCGGTCATCTCGACCAATGGATCCCCCAGGACGCGAACGGGCTTCGAGTGCTCCTGCCCTTCCGCCGACAGACGGACGGAGTATTCGCCGGGAAGCACGAACGGACCCAGGTCGGTCAGATTCAGCGCTCCGGCAAGCCCGATGGACGGAGGCCCGCTGGGCTCTGCGCGCAGGTCCCACACGACGCGATGGATTCCGGCGCCCGCCGGTCCCGTGAGTTCACGAACGACCGTACCCGCGGCGTCGCGGATCGTGACGTCGACATCATCACCCGCGGGCTCCCTCAGATAGTAGTGCACGTAGACTCCGGGCTCGGGATTCCCGGCCCTGTAGCTGCGTCCCCCGAGAAACCATCCGTTCTCGTTCGGAATGAATTGAATTCCGGGCTGCATGTCGAACAGATGGCTTCCGGACGCGAGAACCTCGTCGTTGAGCTGCTGAAGCGGCGAGATATCATCGTAGACGATGATGCTGCGGCCATGCGTGCCCAGGACCAGGTCATTGTCGCGAGGATGGACGACCAGGTCGTAGACGGCAACGGTCGGCAGGTTCTTCCAGCGCGTCCAGTTCGATCCCCGGTCGATTGAGACGAAGAGCCCGAACTCCGTGCCGATGTAGAGAAGGTCCGGATTCTTCGGGTCTTCCTCGATCACGTAGACGGAGCCCGTCGGCAGGTCGGACCCGA
This sequence comes from Longimicrobiales bacterium, assembly GCA_965202805.1. GTDB lineage: Bacteria > Gemmatimonadota > Gemmatimonadetes > Longimicrobiales > Gaopeijiaceae > BD2-11. The sequence continues at coordinate 2,817,213 of OZ241869.1, read as the reverse complement.
TGGACCGCCAGGAGGCGCCGTAGTCCGTACTGACGAAGACATAGGGGCTGAAGTCGTCGCTGCGATGCCCGTCGAAGGACGCGTACACGGTACCTTCATCGAACGCCGATGGCCTCAGCCGACTCACGTAGATCATGTCCGGTACGCCCGGGATTCTGCCGGTCAAATCCGTCCACGTCCCCCCGCCATCCCGGGTCACGTGCACCCTGCCGTCGTCAGTGCCGGCATAGATCAGGCCGGCACTCCGTGGCGATTCGGCGAGTGCCGTGATATTGCCGAACGACGACACGCCGTCATTCCTCGAGAGCGTGATGTCCTCGCCGGGGACGCCCATCAAGGTGAGCTCGTCGCGGTCGACCTGTCCTGTGAGGTCCTCGCTGATGGCCGTCCAGCTGTGGCCACGGTCGGCGGACCTGTAGAGGATGTTTCCTCCCGTGAACAGGGTCGTGGGATCGTGAGAAGACACGACGATCGGCGTAGTCCAGTTCCACCGCAGTGTCTCCTCGCTGGAGACCGGTTGCGGTTGAATCGCCTTCCGTTCACCCGTCGCTTGGTCATATCGGACGATGCGGCCGTTCTGGCAGTTGGTGTATATCGTGCGGCCGTCGCCGGGATCGACGGCCACGTACATGCCGTCGCATGCCAGCATCTGACTCCAGTGTTCGTTTGCAATGCCCTGGCGATCGCGAACCATGCTCGGTCCACCCCATGTGGCGTTGTCCTGCATGCCGCCGTAGATGCGGTAGGGCTGCTGCATGTCCACCGTGACGTGATAGAACTGACCCATGGCATAGTTGTTCAGGTGTTCCCAGCTTTGCGAACGGTCGCGGCTCACCCAGACGCCACCGTCGTTGCCGTCGATCAGGTGACGGGAGTTTTGCGGGTTGATCCAGAGCGCATGGTGGTCCGAGTGAACTTCGGGGTCACCCTCGAAGAACGTCCTGCCCGCATCGTCGGAGACGGACAGTTGAGTGCCGAGAACATAGATCCGTTTTTCGTCATTCGGATCGATGCGGATCTGGCTGTAGTACATGGGCCGCGGATTCAGGCTGTTAACCTTCGTCCAGGTTTCGCCCTTGTCTTCGGAGCGAAATATGCCGCCTTCCTCGTGCTCGACGGTCGCATACACGACGTTGGAGTTGCGGCGGAAGATGTCGAGGCCGATTCTCCCCACAGGACCCTCGGGAAGGCCGTTGCTCAGCTTCCGCCAGGTGCGCCCACCGTCGACGGTCTTGTAGATCCCGCCATGGGGACCCCCGCCGTTGAAGCCCCACGCACTGCGTCGGCGCTGATAGGCCGCGGCATACAGCACCTTGGGATTGGCCGGGTCCATCGCCAGATCGACCGCGCCGGTGTCCTCATTCAAGCTGAGCACGTGTTGCCAGTTCCGTCCGCCGTCGATCGTCATGAACACTCCACGCTCCGGGTTTGCACCCCACAGGTGTCCGAGCGCGGCTACGTAGACGATATCGGTATCCTGCGGGTTGACGACGATGCGGCCGATGTGGTGCGACTCGCGAAGCCCCATGTGTTGCCAGGTCCTGCCGCCGTCGGTCGACTTGTAGATGCCATCGCCCCACGAGGAGCTCTGTCTGTTGTTGGCTTCGCCCGTGCCAACCCAGATGACGTTGTGATCTGTCGGGTTGATGGCCACGTCGCCGATGGACACCGTGGACTGGCGGTCAAAGACGTTCACCCAGGAGTTGCCTCCGTTCACGGTCTTCAGGAGGCCGCCCGAAGCCGTCGCGGCGTAGAAGATCGCCGGATCCTCCTCGTAAACCGCCAAGTCAACGGTGCGCCCGCCCATGAAGGCAGGTCCGACTTCCCGGGGCCTGAAGTTGTCGAGAAGCGCGTCCGGGATCTGGGCCAGGGCTGGTGTCGCGGAGACGACCAGAAGGAGGGTCAGCGTTCGCAACGTCATCAACATGATCACCTCCAGCGAATAGCGGATAAGCACACCCAAACGCACTGGCACTCGACTGAGCGTCCCGGCGCGGGAGATGCATGCCACTTCAGGGAAGTGCGCAATGCTTGTCGGAGTCGCCGCCGGAGACCAGGTCCACCTGCTTGCCCCGCACGGCGCCGCGCCGGGAAGAAACACGCGCAGCACGAACCGTAGACCCAAAGTGAGACTACCATGCAATCGCCGGAGAACGCAAAGATTCATTATCGGACGACGCGAGCGGTGAAACGCGCGGACTCCACGACGACCGCGGCAGCTCGAGCCGTCGCATGCGGCGACCGGTCCGCGCACCCGACGCCGATTGACCCGGTTCGTCCGGAGGCGTAGAGTGGTTTCCTCCAGACTTGGCCAAACTCCGAGGTCGATAAACAGAGCCATAGATGTTTGACTTCATCGACCATCCCCTCTCCGGCGCACCCTTCGGGACCGCGCTCGAGTTGTGCCTGGTGCTCGCGCTGGTGGCCTGGCTCCTGTCCGTGATCACCCGCGAGGTCTCCTGGATCGATCGCCTCTGGTCCGTCTGCCCGCCGGTCTATTGCCTGATCGTCGCGGCCGCCGCGGGCTTCGACGCCCCGCGCGTGATGCTCATGACGGCGCTTGTGGTCGCATGGGGCATCCGCCTGACCTGCAACTTCGCCCGCAAGGGCGGGTACGGGCCGGGGGGCGAGGACTACCGGTGGGCGCACGTCCGCAAGCAGTACGGCCCGCTGGGCTTCCAGGTGCTCAACATCACCTTCGTCCACCCCGGCCAGATGCTGCTCATCTGGCTGTTCACCTCCCCGATCCACCGGGCGTGGCAGTTTCCCGACGCGCCGCTCGGGTGGCTCGACTTCCTGGCGGCCGCCCTGTTCCTCACGCTGCTGGCGGGCGAGACCGTCGCCGATCGGCAGATGTGGGACTTCCAGCAGGACAAGAAGCGGCGGATCGCCAACGGAGAGGAGGTCCGGCAGCCGTTCATGACCAGCGGGCTCTTTCGCTACAGCCGGCATCCCAACTACTTCTGCGAGATCGCCATGTGGTGGGTCTTCTACCTGTTCGCGGTCGCCGCGTCCGGCGAGTGGCTCCATTGGACTGCGTTGGGCTGCATCGGGCTTACGCTGTTGTTCATTCCCTCGATGCGCATGACCGAGGAGATCTCCGCCGCGAAGTATCCCGGCTACCGTGACTACCAGGCAGCGGTCCCGGCGCTGATCCCGCTCCCTCGAAAGGACCGGTCAAGCGCCGCGGATTGAGTCGAATCGCCGGGCCCCGCCCGCAAATCAGCGGAAGGAAGCCGACTCCCTGACGCCGTCGTCAGCCCGCCCCACGCCCCCATCCGCGCGCGTGGACCCTCGCTCGCCCGGCCCACGCCCGTGGCATAAATTGCCTGTTCGGGTCATTCGTTACCGGGAGGTGCCTCATGTTCGCGACCGACGACTCCAACCTTGCCATCAGCCTCACCATAGTCCTCGTTCTCGGAGCATGGGCCTGTGCTCCGGCCGACAGCGGAGGGGACGAATCCGCGGAGGCTGAAATGGCCAACCCCGCCGACGTGACCGATCCCGCCATGGCCGGCGATCTGCCCAACCCCACGTCCGAGGTCGTCATCGGCTTCGGACCGCTGCCGGATGAGCGTGAATGGGGGTCCACCGCGGGCGTGGACATCGGGCCGGACGGCCAGCTGTGGGCCTACGACCGCTGTGGCGGCAACGCGCTCACCGACGGCTGCGGCACCTCGGACGTGGATCCCATCCTCAAGTTCGACCGCGAAACCGGCGAGGTGCTCACCAGCTTCGGAGCGGGGCTGTTCATCCTCCCGCACGGGTTGCACGTGGATCAGGACGGGAACGTCTGGGTCACCGACTCATCGGGCGACGCGGAGCAGACCAAGGGCCATCAGGTCTTCAAGTTCAGCCCCGAGGGCGAGATCCTCATGACGCTCGGAACGGCCGGTGTCGCCGGGAGCGGTGCGGATCACTTCAACCAGCCCTGCGACGTCATCACCACGCCCGAGGGCTACATCTTCGTCTCCGACGGCCACAGCGGCCAGAACGCGAACGTTCCTCCCGGCGCGACCGGGCGCATCATCAAGTTCAGCCCCGAGGGCGAGTACATGATGGAGTGGGGCCAGATCGGTACCGGACCCGGAGAATTCCGGACGCCGCACGCCCTCGAGCTGGACTCCCAGGGACGCCTCTTCGTGGCCGACCGCGGCAACCACCGCATCCAGATCTTCGACCAGGAAGGCAACCTGCTCGATACCTACCACCAGTTCAGCCGGATCAGCGGGCTCTTCATCGACGACAACGACATGCTGTACGCGATCGACTCGGAGTCGAACCCGAACAACCATCCGGACTGGATGACCGGGATCCGCGTCGGCCACGCCAGCGAAGACAGAGTCACGGCGTTCATTCCGCCGCACCCGGTGGACGACCGGCCTCATGGCGCCGCGGGAGAAGGTGTCGCAGTCGACGCGGACGGCAATGTCTACGCCGCCGAAGGCCCGATTTCGCGGCCGTTCGCGGGCGGAGGGCTGACCAAGTACGTGCGGTCTCCCTGAACCGGAGCCGGCTTCAGCGTCCTCCGGGTCCGGCCGGGCGTGGCACATGCTCTCCCGGCAGGGGCGGCGCGTGGACCGGATCGCCCTGCGCGCCGCCCGCATAAACGGTCAACCGCTACCTCCCGTCCAGGACAATCGGGATGGGCAGCCTTGCGGGCGGATAACACCGCTGCGTCAAGTCGCTGCAGATCTGATATCGAAGGTTGGCAGTCGCCTCCGTGCCAGGTCCCGGTGCCGGCACGAGCAGAAACCCGAACTCGGCCCGGCCTCTGAGCACCTGCGCCCTTACCGAGTCGTCTCTCGTACCGGCTGGCGCGTCGGTCATCTCGACCCCGACCCCGGATCCCTCGAAATCGGGGAAAGAGAACGAGAACGGAATGAAAAACCCGTCGTCCCCCTTGTCGATGTACCCATGATGCGCGCCGGGGACCTCCACCGAGATCCGGAGCGACAGGGAATCCGGGCGCCGCACGGTGCTTCCCCGCACCACCTCGGCGGAGACGGAAGGACGCCGCGGCCCCGGTCCGTCCAGGCGCACCTGTGCCTGAACAGGCGCCGCCGTCAGCATCGGGACGAGAGCTGCGAACGCCGGAGCAGCCCTCCGCAGAATCTGTCCGAACCACGAGGATGCCGTGCCTCCGATCACCTGCCGTTCTCCTGATTCTCGAGAAGGACGCGCAGCTCCGAGACCGACGGCGGTCCCCAGCGCACGACAAGTACCTCGCCCTCCGAATCGGTTACGACGGTTGCGGGAAGCCCATCGATGCGCAAGACGTCGAGTGCGCCGTGAATCACCGCATCGCGCTGCCCGGGGTTCAGCTCGGAGAGGATGCGGTATGGTGGCTCGTATCGCTCCGACCAGGCGGCCAGGATCTCCGGCGTCTCTTCCGGGTCGTAGGGCACCCCGAAGATCTCCAGCTCCGCGCCTGTGAAGGAGGCTCTGAGGAGGTCGAGGCCCGGAAGCTCATCGAGGCACGGGGCGCACCATGTGGCCACGGTCGAATACAGGATGAGACGGCCGCGTTCGCCGGGAAGGACGTCTTGCGCGGCGCGGATCGGCCCTTGCACGGCATTGACGGTCTCCACGGCCTTCACGGGCGAGGTCACCGTGGGCAGCCGGCCGCGTGCCCGGTACGGTGTCAGGACGAACGGAGCCCCCGTGGGCGAAGCCGAAGGATCCTCGTAGGCGGTGACCAGCGTCCCCGCGGGGACGGCCGTGGTGTCGGACCGCCGGCCTGACGGCCAGTCGATTTTGAGCCTGGCGACCTCTTCCGCGGTGCCGATGCCGATGTGCAGCGACGCCGAGTTCTGCGCGGCGAGACCTTCGCCCGCGCGATGCTCGCGCAGCAGTTCGCGGCCCCGGACCTCGAGGACTACCCGGGCGCCATAGGCATCGCGGCTGCTCCACTGGCCGGTGGGGAACGCATACCGGTTTCCACCCTCGAAGCGAATCGCCACCATTCCTCCCGGATCACCACGTTCGCCCATCTGGTTCCGGAACAGCTGAAACAGCGGTGCGTTCGCGTTGACCACCACGATGTCCTGCCACCCGTCCCGATCAAAGTCGAGAACGGCGAAGGCCCTGCTGTCTCCGGGATGATCCAGACCGGAGATTCCGGAGACCTCGACGTAGTCGTCTCCGTTCTGGTTGAGAAAGACGTGATTGCGCTCGTGTCCGCTGAACGATGCTCCCGACTGGAGCCGTTCCGTCGCTCTCGAATAGAGGTCGGTTTCGAGCTGAAGCGCCCCTGGATGTTCGTCCGAGCGCACAACTGCGCGCCAGTAGTCAGTTCATATGTCGATGGGCAGCTCGACCGCCGATGGAGCGGTATAGAACCCGCTCAAGGCATGGATGTCGAGATCCGAGTCGTTGTCCAGGTCGACAAACTGGCTTCCCCATCCCCATCCGGCCGCCTCAACCGGCAATCCGGGTCGCTCGAGGCTGGAGACCTGCTCGAACCCGTCCATCCGGTTTCGGAACAGAGTATTGCCACGGGCCATCCGCGTGAAGTTCCCGTCGACGTCGTTCAGCCGCGCGGCGATCCGCAGGCCTGCCTTGCTGTGCATGTTCGTCACATAGAGGTCCTGCAGGCCGTCGGCGTCATAGTCTCCCCACGATGCCCCCATGCCGAAGCCGAGGTCGGCCGTCCCGGTCGGCGCCGTGACGTCCGTGAACGCGCCCCCGCCGTCGTTCCGGTAGAGGTTGTTGGGCGCGAAGTCGTTCACGACGTAGACGTCCATGTCGCCGTCATTGTCGTAGTCGGCCCAGGTGGACTGGTAGGTGTTTCTGAAGAGGTTGAGCGCGGTGTTCTCCTCGCGTGCGAACCGGCCGCCGCCCCGGTTCCGCAAGAGGACGTTGGGGGGCCCGAACTTGTTCTTGATGACGTGACTCTCGCCGCCGGTCGCGAGCGCCCACAGACGCTGTCCGTCGAGCTGGTCGAGGAACGCCATCGTCTCGATCGGATGCAGGGCGGCGGCGAAGGTGGAGACGTAGAGGTCGAGCAGGCCGTCGCCATCGTAGTCGGCGGCCGAGACCGACGAGACGAGTGCCGGCAGCGGGTCGTCGGACAGGTCGAGCGAACGATCGACGAAGCGACCTCCTTCGTTCACCAGGTAGACGCTCGGCTGCAGCGTCCGGCCGATAAAGACGTCCTGGTCGCCGTCGTTGTCGAAGTCGGCGAACAGCGCCGACGAAGTGAAATGGGACACGTCGAGGCCGATCCTCGCGGCGACTTCCTCGAAGGTTCCGTCGCCCTGGTTCTGGAAGAACTGGTTCGGACCCCAGCGTGCCATGACGTACACATCGTCGAAGCCGTCGCCGTTCACATCCGTGACCGCAATCCCCGGATGCCGATCCGCCGACTGCACATCGAAATAGGGCGTGGGACGCTGGAAGCCGTCCGGATCGAGCAGGTACTCGAGGACGAACTCCTCGTGTATCGAGCGACGGGCCGGGCCCAGCGCTTCGGGCTCCAGGGCCTGATCCAGGATCTCGGCGAAGAGGAGGCGGTCGGCCGCCATGGCCCGCAGCTCTCCGGTTCGCCACTCCACGATGCTCCAGGTGGCCGGCCCGTCCTTTTCCAGCGGGGCCCCGGCCGCCCATGTGACGGTCAGGTCGCCACGCAACCAGAGCCGACCGTCCGGGACGCGTGCCAGGGCTTCGAAGCCCAGGTCGGTCTCGAGGCGTCCCGGGTTGTCCGCGAGCAGTTGGCCGCGGATCACCTCGAACTTCGCATGGTCGAAGTACTCGACGTGGTCCAGGAGCGGTCGCCACAGGGCCAGATCCCGTCGGGCAACGTCACGCGCCCCCGGCTCATGGGAAGCCCCCCCGACCACGCCGAGCGCATTCCCGCCTCGGGGTTCGACCGACAGGAGATCCACGACCTTGACGACGTCTCCGAACACCGTCCGGGTGGACTCGTCGGGGAGGTGGAGGTTCAGGGTCGAGTGGCCGAGGCGCTTGATGTGCGGCGAGACCTGGACGATGGCTTCCTCGGAGGCGACCATCTCCTCCCAACCGGACGGAGGCTCCTGGGCGCTGGCCGCCGTCGCGCAGATCAGCGTCGTGAGAACCGCTGGTGCCCAACTCGAACGCAAGGAGGGCGAGGAGCCGCGCGCTGCCGGACGTGCTTCCGGGTTCATCATGGGTTTCCGCGCTAACGGGCCCGAATCATAAACAGCGAGATCGCCGCTCTCAAAGCTGTGAATCCGGCGGGATCCTCCTCCACAGGTGGAAGCTCGGGGTTCGGGACCCCTTCCCCGAAGCTCGTCAGAATCGCGGCCACGGCGGCGGCGCCGACCCCGGCGGTCAGCCAGGTTCGCCTGCGGTCGAGCTCGCGCTGCTCCAGTCGAGCGATACGGCTGGCCGGGATCGTCAGGTCCTGCCCCAGGGATCTCGTCATGATCCCGACCGTCTGGTCCACGACCGAGACGCGCAGGATGAGCTGGTCGCTGTCGGCCCGAACGAGCGTGCCGTCCATCGTGAGGCCAGGAGCGAACTCCACCAGGTCGTCAAGCCCTTCCTGCGTCAGGTGTACACGCACCCTCTCGCCAGGCGGCACGGTCCCGCGCTCCGCCGTGACATAGCCGAAGCATCCCGAACAGAGGAACTGGACGGCAGCCACGCAGACGTACTTTCGGATCGGGAAGTCTCTTGCGAGCAGCATTCTGCAGATCGCTCGGGAAACGCGCGCGCCCGCCGGCACCCGGTTTCGGGGGGCCCGCGAAGCGTGTCTCAATTCACCCTTCAGCCCGAGAGGCTGGGATTGTTGAATCGCTCCACATTGGGCAGGGGCATGCACTCGTTGCCCCCATATGTGATGGGGGTGAACGGATGCGTGCCCTTGGTCCACTCGTCAAACCCGCCGTAGCGGCGCAGGTCGCCGAACCTCCTCCCCTCCAGGAAGAACTCGCGCCGCCGTTCCTCGATGACCTGAGCCCGGATCTCGGCCTCTGAACCGCCCTCAAAGGGTGGGATTCCCGCGGCGGCGTGCAGCTCGTTGATGATGTCGACGGCCCTCTGGCCTCCCGCGACCTCGGCGATGATCAACTGGGCCTCCACATGGCTCGCGAGCCGGTAAGGCGACGAATCCGAACCGTATTTGGTCTGGAGCCACAGGTCCGTCACGCCGTCGGTTGTCTTGCCGCCCGTGTTCGTGACGTCCACCCTGGGATCGGGAACGCCCATCCAGGTCACGTCCCAGTAGTGCGGGTCGACGGAAATCCTGCGATTCTGGTTGTTGTTCAGGTAGATGATATTCCGGCGGGCGTTGTTGGCGGACGAGCGGGTCACGTCGTAGCTGAAGCCGCGCGAGACCTGCTCGGCTGCGGAGAGCGCCGCCTGATTGTCTCCCAGCGAGAGATTGGCCCGGGCGAGTCCGACATAGGCGGCATTCCTGATCTGGGCATCGCTCGCCGAGGTGGCCTCGCTGAAGCGGTCCTTCGCCAGTTCGAACATGGCCGCCGGCTGCAGCTCAGGGCCGTTGTCGAAGGCCGCGGTGCACATTGCGTCGCCGAAGATGACGTAGTTGAACCCCGCGTACAGGTTGGCCTTCGCGAGCAGCTCGCCTCGGCCCGCCACCTCCTGGTCCGTCCAGGCTTGGAGCCTCCCGATGACGTCGTCCGCAAGTGCGCGAGCCGTCGCCATCGGCGCGTACACGCCGGTGCCGCCGCAGCCGCTCCCGACATAGTCACTGCTCGCCGGCGTGACGTTGCGCTGGAGCCACTCGGCGCCCCCCGCCTCGACGAATCCGCCGATGATCTCGCCGCCCAGGTGAGATGTGCCCCAGATGAAGCTGGAGTACGCACACTCGAACTCACCCTGGACGCTGGTGGTCAGCAACGTGGCGAACCCCGGATCGTCCAGTGCTTCGGCAGTCGTGGCACCGGGGAGTTCCACTTCCAGAAGGTTGTCACACCCGAGGAGCGACAGCGTCAGAATCAGCGTCAGCCCGCCAACGCTCAGGTGATAACCGCGATGGTATTGAAATCGATTGCGCATGCGACCCCCTCTTCCTCCTGCCGGCAGCGCGGGCAGGAAACTGTTTCGTGCTCGGTCACTCGGCTGACGGCGGATCATCAGAACCTCACCCTCAGCGTGGTGATGACGGAGTGTGGCAGGGGTGGGGGATTGAGCTGCCAGCCGTACTCCCGGTCCCGCGCGTGTTTCGCTTCCGGATCGAGATCGGTGAAGCTCTCGTGAACATATGGGGTCCACAGGTTTCGCCCGGTCACCGTCAGGGTTGCCCGCGACATCCCGAAGCCCTCTACCAGGCTGGTCGGCAGGCTGTAGCTGAGAGATACGTCGCGCAGGCGGATGTGGTCTTCCCGCTGGTGGTGCGGCCACTCCACTCCAGCCGTCAGGAATGAGGCCGCCAGGATCGGATCGAGTTCGCCGATGCGGGCCTGGGCCCCCTGGAGCGAGTTCCCGAACGAGTTGTCCCGCTTCCACTGCGTGGTGCTGAACCTGGTACGGTCCGCGTACCACGTGAACAGTGCATTGAGCGTCAGGTTGTCGCCGAGCGTCAGCTGCGAGGAGAGGCTGCCCAGCCATCCGGGTCCAGCCTGGGCGGTGAAGAAGTAGGGCGCGTTTCCGCAGGGGACCGGCGGATGCTGGCCGATCTCGGACTCGTCCATGTTGAAGACGCCCGGCGGCCCTCCATGGCACATGATGTTGACCAGGTTCCGGCCCTGAGGCCCACCCCACTGCGCGGAAGCCACATGCCGACTCCAGTTTGCGCCGAGGGGCCAGCCCTCGATGTGCTGGAAACGGCCCCGCCGGTCGATCTGCAGAGGCGGGAGCCCGCCGTTGTCCGCAAGCAGGTTCGTGTTGTGAGAGACGGTGCCGGTCAGGCTGAAGCCCAACGCCCGCGTCTGGATGGGGCGCGCGGTGAGCGACAGCTCCCAGCCGTTGTTCTCCACCCTGCCGGCGTTGACGAAGCGGCTGCTGGAGAAGCCGCCCGACGGCGCCGACGCGGCGATCAGGATCGCGTCGTTCGTTGTCTGCCGGTAGTGGGTCACCTCAAGGTTGACGTGGTCCCCGAGAAGGCTGGCATCAAACCCCACCTCCAGCTCCGACCCGACCTCGGGCTTGAGGTCCGGATTGCCCACTTCCCCGGGCCTCACGGTGGGCACGTTGCCGGGCCCCACGGACGGGACATAGGTCCGGACCGCCGCGAACGCGTCCGGCTGCATCCCCGACCTTCCCCACGCGGCCCGCAGGCGAAGGGTCTCGACGGTTGGAAGGTTGAAGAACTCGGCGTCGCTGATCACCCAGCTTCCACTCAGCTTGGGGTAGTAGGCGGCGTTGAAGGATTCGCCAAAGGCGCTGTTGGCGTCGGCGCGCAACGCGGCGGTAAGGAACAGCTGTTCCCGCCATCCGACCGTCTGCTGGCCGAAGACGCCAAAGGTCTTGTTCGCGACGTAGGACTCTCCGCCTGTTGCCACCGATCCGGAAGAGACCGTGGACACAGCCGGGGTCGGCATCTGGATGGCGCTCGCGGAAGTCACCCGGAACTCGCGCGTGAAATACTGTATCCCGAACGACGATGCCGCGGTGACCTCGGAGAACGGCTCGAACGACGCGGTGAGGTTGTAGTCGAACGTCTGGTTCACGTCGCGTTTCTCCTCAACACCCTTCGCACCCTGGCCCCCGCCCTCCGAACCGTGGAAGCCGAAGTATGAAGCCTCCTCGGTGTCCGGCATGCGGGGCACGAAGGTCGAAAGCCTGGAGTCGGTGAAGTCCAGTCCCCAGACGACTCTCTGGCTCAACCAGTCGGTCGGTCGGTGGTTGATCGTGGTCGAAACCGTGCCCCGGTTCAGCCGGTCCTGCCAGTCGCGCAGCGCGGTGATTTCAGGAGGAGCATTGGAGAACCCCCGCAACGGCGTGTCCTGGGTGACGGGAGAACCGAACTGGTGGGTGGCGATCAGGCCGAAATCGATGTCCCTCGCCGTGTGCCTCAGACTCCGAACGACGCCGAGATCGACGGCCATGTCGAGCTCGTCCGTCACGGCCGCCTGAACATTCGCCCGTACGTTGGTCCGGGTCTTGTCGTTGTTGGGCAGGTAGCCTTCCTCGTCGTCGAAGGCTCCCGAGAAATAGTACGTGAGATTGTCTCGTCCGCCCCTGACGTTCACCACATACCCCTGGACCATTCCGGTGCGGAAGACGTCGCGACCCGCCGCCGCCTCGTCCTGGTAGGGATGCTGGGAGATGATGGTCCGTCCGTCCGAGGCGATCCCGTAGTTGGTCGGGAGCCGTCCGCCCGGATTGTGGAACCAGTTGGCGCCCTGCCGGGCGACGACCTCGACCGTTGCGCGACCCGGAACGCCCTTCTTGGTGATGACCTGGATCACGCCGGCCGAGGCTTCCGTGCCGTAGAGGGTGGCGGCCGCCGGGCCCTTGATGATCTCGATCCGCTCTATTTCCTCCGGGTTGAGATCATTGAGACGGGAAGTGCCGTCGCTCGTCCAGGGACCGAAGCCGACAACGCCACCGTTGGCGCGGACCCCATCGATGTACAGCAGGGGTTGTGTGCCAAGCGCCACCGTGCTGCGTCCGCGGATGATGATGCCGCTGCCGGACCCGACCGAGCCGCTGCCGACCTGGACGGACACCCCGGGGATCTGTCCGGTCAGCATCTGCTGGATGTTCGCTGGCGCGCTGGTCTCGAGCGCCTCGGCCGCGTTCATGGTCCCGACCACGTTGGCGACTGCTCGGCGTTGAATGGTGCCGACCGTGCCGGTGACGACGATCTCGTCCAGACCGAGAGCTTCGATGTCGAGTTGGAAGTCCACGGTCGCGGTTTCCCCCGAAGCCACGGTAACCGTGGTCTGCTGCGTGCCGTACCCGATCATCTGGACCTGAAGCGGGTGCATGCCAACCGGCACGTTGAGGAAGAGGTAGCGTCCCTCGCTGTTCGCCACGGCGCCGATTCCGGTTTCGGGGATCGAGACCTGTGCGCCGGCCAGCGGGCGAAGCGTTTCGCCGTGGACGACGGTGCCGGTGATGGTGCCGCCCTGCGCCAGCGCGGGAGTCGCTGTGAGGAGGAGGAACGCAAACAGACCGAGACCAACGAAGAACCCGCGACGACTCATACTGCACCTCCTCACAACGAGTGGCCCCGGGGGCATCGACAGGATGTCGACAGGAATGACCTAAGAGCGCGGGACCACGTACAGACTTAAATCCAGCATTCTAGCGGATTTGGCGATACGACACAAGCGATCTCCTTGAGGCTGTCAGTGGCAGAACCGTCCGGCAGCCTCCCGGGCCGGAGGCTGCTTCAGCGTCCTCCGGGTCCGGCGGGGCGCGGCACATGCTCCCCGGGCAGGGGGGGCGTGTGGATCGGATCCCGGCGCGCGCGCGCGGCCTGCTCGAAGGCGTAGCCCAGGGCGAACAGCCGGGGCTCGCTGAAGGCGCGGCCGAGGAAGGAAATCCCCACGGGCAGACCCCTTCGGGTGAATCCCGCCGGCACGATGAGGTCGGGCAGGCCGGCGAGGCTCGCGATGTTGGTGCCCACCATGCCCTCGAAGTGGTTGATGGCGGAACGCAGGGCAGGGGGCGTGTTCGAGGGGGGGTAGACGATGGCGTCCAGGTCCTGAACGTCCAGCATTCCGTGCACGATCGCCTGAACCATCGGGAAGCCGTGCTCGCGCATCGCCACGTACTCGTAGTCTGTGAGCTCGCCGCTGGCCTCCTCCTGCCTGAAGATGTTCCAGCGGACCGGGTTCGGGCGGGATCCGTCGGGCATCAGCGCTACGATCCGGTCCGACCGCTCGATCATCTCCTGCAGCGTTTTCGGATACTCGGGCCCGAGGGTGGCGAGATAATCCTCGATCTGGGACCGGAACTCCGGATAGCGGACCGTGGTGTACCAGTCGCCCTTGACGGCCAGAAGCCATGGCGGAAAGCGCACGTCGACGACCGTCGCTCCCTGGGCGCGCATGGTCCCCAGCGCCGCCTCGATGACCCAGGTGACCCCGTCGTCCTCCCCCATGAAGTCGCGCGCGATCCCGATGCGGGCACCCTCGAGCGCACCGGCGTCGAGAAACTGCGTGTAGTCGTTCTCGAATCGGTCCTCGCTCTTCTGCGTCGTGGGGTCGGCCGGATCGACGCCGGTCATGACCCCGAGCATCGCCGCGACATCGTACACGTGACGACCCATGGGACCCGCCATGTCGAGCGTGATCGACAGCGGAATGACCCCGTCGTGACTGAGCAGGCCGTGCGTCGGACGGAGCGCGACGATGCCATTGTCCGTCGCGGGGCCCCGGATGGAGCCGCCGGTGTCGGTGCCGACGCCCAGTTGGGCCATGGACGCGGCGACGGCGATGCCCGCCCCGGTCGATGATCCGGAAGGTGTTCGCGTGGGGTCGTGGGGGTTCTTGGGGAAATAGTTGCCGACCGAGCTGAGGATGCCCCCGGACGCGAGCTCGCTCAGGGCGGTCTTGGCGAGGATGATCGCCCCGGCGTCGCGCAACTTCTTCACGATGAACGCGTCGTCGGGGGGGATCGCGCCGGCCAGCAGGGCCGACCCGCCCGTGGTGGGCATGTCTCCCGTGTCGACGTTGTCCTTGAGCGCTACGGGGATGCCGTGCAGCAGCGACCGCGGCCCGCTTCGCCTGCGCTCCTCGTCGAGCTCCCTGGCCCGCTGGAGGGCGTTCTCGTTCAGCCACAGCATGGCGTGGAGTTCGGGACCCGCCTGGTCGTAGGCCTCGATTCGCGCCAGACTCATCTCGACGAGCCGTTCCGCAGTCAGCTCTCCGGAATCGAACGCCGCGTTCAGGTCCTCGATGGTGGCCCATCCGATCCCGCTCGGCTCCGCGGGTGTCTGGGCCCGGGCCGGCATCACCGTGAAGAGAAGGGCGAGCAATGCCGACCCGCAGCCGTGGAAGAGCGACTGCGTGATACGCGGATGGGTGAGCATCAAGGTGAGCATCTTGTGAACCTCCACTCATGGGCGTCGAGGACGGTTTGCTAGAGGTACGCGGCAGCCTGCCTGCCAGCAAGCAGCCTGCTGGTAACCGGGATCCGGCCGCCGTCTGCACGGCGGGCGAAGCTACGTCAGCCCCCACGGCCCCGGATCCGGAACCGGCCGCCCCGCGCCGAGCGCACGCTCCAGCCCGGCGGCGACCGCCAGCAGCGACGCGTCACTGCCGTGGGGCGCGAGCAGTTGAAGCCCGAGAGGCATGCCTTCCGCGTCCCGGCTGGTGGGGAGAGCGATCGCCGCTGCCCCGAGGAAATTGGCGGGCCGAAGGAAGGCGCCCAGTCCCGCGTGGCGCTCATCCTCCGGATCGAGGATCCGGGCGCTCTGATCCGCGCCGGGCATCAGTAGCCCGTCGGAGTCCATCTCCCGGGCGAAGCGCGTCCTGACCGCCCGCCTGCGTTCGAGCGCGGCCTCGTAGTCCGTTCCGTCGATGTCGGCGCCGCCCCGGATCCGATCGCGAATGACGCTCCAGAGCGGCGTGGTACGGTCCTTCGCCAGCGCTCCGTAGTGCTGGCAGGCCTCGAAGGCGAGGACCGTCGAGTTGTCCCTTCCCAGGCCTTCGAAGTCGAGGATGCCGGGGGGAGACCAGGTCTCCAGAGCCCAGCCGGCACCGGCGATGCGCTCCAGCGCCAGCCCCCAGTGCTCCGCCGCCTCCGGGCTCATCGGGCAGGGCCACGCCTCCTCGGCCAGGACCGCCAGCCTGCGCGTGCCGGCGGGGATCGAAGTCCGCTGCGGGGCCAGCGTAACAGGATCGTCGAAGTCGGGACCCGTGAGCAGGGCGGTCATGATGCGCACATCCTCCACCGTCCGCGCGATGGGACCCAGCACATCCAGCGTCGAGCTGAGCGGCAGACAGCCGGCCCGGCTGATGAGGCCCGAGGAAGGCTTGTGCCCGACCAGGTGGTTCATGAGCGCGGGCGCCCGCACCGAACCGCCCGTGTCTCCCCCGATCGCAATCGGCGCCAGGCCCGCGGCGACGGCCACTCCGGAACCGCTGGACGATCCCCCGGGCGCCCGGTCGTGCAGCGGATCCCACGGATTGCGGGCCGTCCCGCAGGTCGGGTTCTGCCCGGACAGGCCGAAGGCGAACTCGGTCATGGCAGTCTTTCCGAGCACGACCATGCCGGCCGCAATCAGGCGGCGGACCACGGCGCTGGTGCGGTCGCTGATACAGTCGGCGCGGGCCAGCGATCCCCCCGATAGCGGCGTGCCTGCCCACGCGAGGCTGTCCTTCACCGCCACCGGGACGCCGTGCAGCGGTCCCAGCACGACTCCCGCGGCAAGAAGCCGGTCGGCCGCATCGGCCAGCGCCTCTGCCCGCTCCGCCGCCACATGCGTGAAGGCCTTCAGCGCCGAGCCGCGTTCGATCCGATCCAGAAACAGCCGGGTCAGCGCGCGCGAGTCCGTTTCGCCTGCCCGAATGGCATCGGCAAGCTCCCTGGCGCTGCGGTAATGCAGCGGCATCGCCGACTCTGTCACCATACGCGAGGAACCGTCAGTCCAGGGGCTGACCGACCTTCTCGGGCATCTGCACGAAGGTCACGAGCGAGACGACCGCCCCTGCCAGCACCACCAGGAAGAACGACTGCTCCCTCCCGATGCTCTGCAGCCAGGTGAGGAGGTAGGGCGTGAGGCCCCCCAGCAGAGCGACCGTCAGGTTATAGGGGATGCCGATGCCGACGGCGCGCACGTTGGCGGGAAACTGCTCCGACATGATCGCCGGCGCGATGGAGGAGTACATCGCGTAGAGCCCCAGGCCGAACAGCTCGAGCATGAGAATCGAACCGAAGGTCGGCTGGATCGCCGACATCAGGGGATAGAAGAGGACGAGGTAGCCGAGGGCGAAGAAGATCAGCTGGGGCTTGCGCCCGATGCGGTCGGAGAGTGCCCCGAACAGCGGCTGCACGAGCATGAACACGATGAGGCCGACGGTGTTGGCCGCGAAGGCGACCGAGGCATCCGCGCCGACCGCGCGGATCGCGTAGGTGGGCAGGTAGGGGACGAAGATGTAGAAGGCGAAGGTCGTCAGGGTGGCAAAGCCCACGATCCGAAGCAGCGCCACCGGGTGCTCGCGCAGAAGCGCGTTGAGCGGCTTCTCGACGACGTCCTGACCGGAGGAGACCGGCGACGCTTCCGGTTCCGGGACCGAGCTGCGAATCCAGAGCACGACCAGCCCGCCGACCCCGCCGAGTATGAAGGGAACCCGCCATCCCCACGACAGCATCGCCTCCTCGGTGAGGTTCGTCGTGAGAGCCCAGCCCAGCGCGGACGCGACCAGGATGCCGGCGGCCAGGCTGAAGAACACGAAGCTCGAGTAGAATCCGCGACGGCCGGCGGGCGCGATTTCGGCGAGCAGCGTGGTTGCCGATGCGTAAAGTCCGCCCAGCGACAGCCCCTGTACCAGGCGCGCCAGGGTCAGGATGACGGGCGCGACGATTCCTGCCGAGGCGAATGTCGGGGACAGGCCGATCACCAGTGAACCGCCCGCCATCATGAGGACGCTCAGAACGAGCGCGGCCTTGCGGCCCCGGCGATCCGCGAAGACACCGATGATCCAGCCACCGAGCGGGCGCATGATGAAGCCCACGGCGAAGATGCCGTACGCGGCCAGCAGTGCGGTCGTCTCGTTCCCGGGGGGGAAGAACTGGCTGCTGAAGAAGATCGCGAACGTGGCGTACACGGTCCAGTCGAACCACTCGAGCGCGTTGCCCACACTCGCGGCTACGATGGCGCGGCGGCGCGAGGGGATCGGAGCGGGAGACGAAGCAGCCATGCGCGCGCCTATTGGAAGATCCGGAGTTTCACAAGAAAGAGGGCCCGTTCGTGGATGGTGGCACGAACGGGCCGCTTGTTCTGTTTCGTGCGCGAGCGCGCGGGGGAATCAGCAGAATACGCAGAGATGGTTGTTGATGACCCCCATGCCCTCAAGCAATTCGATCGTGTCATAGAAGGGGGTCAGACCATTTGCGGGGCCGTTGGCGAGGTCGACGGTCGTGCGTCCCGACCGTCCCACGATGAGGGGATCGGCGCCATGCTCGACGAGATAGAGGATCACGTCGTTCATGCCGCGGCCCGCCGCACCGTGAATGGTGCCGTAGCCCAGGTGGTCGCGAAGCGTCACGTCGGCCCCCAGTTCTTCGACCAGGTACTTCAGCGCGGGCAGCCAGCCGTCCGGAACATGCCGGTGGAAGTTGCCGGCGCGTCCCGCGCCTTCGCCGGAGTTGCCGGACGCGGCATGAATCGGGTAGGTCCCGGGACCGCCCGGGGGAATGGGCGGAACGCCGGACTGGTCTTCCTCGGGCGCCTCGATTTCAAGGCCCACGTAGAGATTTCCGGCCGGCGCCCGGGTCGGCATGTGCGGATCGGCCCCGAATTCCACCAGGAGTTTCATCGCGGGAACATCGAGCCCATGCGCCGCCCGCCAGAAGGGCGTGGCGCCCCAGGTGTTGACACCGATCCCGCCGAAGTTGTACGCCAGGAACCAGTAATCCAGGCTAAGCCGGGCATTGACATCCGCCCCCGCCTCCAGAAGGGCCCTCATCGTCTCGATGTGGCTCGACTCCTGCTGCTCGAAGGCACGCTGCTGCGGGTAGCGGGACTTGGATGCCCAGCGGGTGTTGATGACCGCGTAGAGCGGAGTAATGCCCGACGGGTAGTTGGCCACGTTCGGGTCGGCTCCGCGCTTCAGCAGCTCCAGGCCAAGATCGTAGTGCCCGTTGATCATGGCGCTGTTGATGGGCGTGTTCAGGTCGCCGCCGCTGGGCTGATTGATGTCCGCACCGCCCTCGAGAAGGGTGATTGCAGCTTCGCGGTGACCTTCCCGCACGGCGTGCAGAAGGGCGGTCAGGCCCCCGTGATAGCCCGCCCTCTCCTGGGAGGTCGGGGCTCTGCCGGCGGTCTGCGCGGAATCCCAGTCGATGCGCACCACCTCCGACGCCTCGACCGGCGCGACCGCTTCATGGGCGCGCGCGGCGCGCAGTGCCTCCTGGGTCTGGGCCAGGGTCGGCGCCCATGTCTCCGGATCCGGTGACATGGCCCGGTAGACCTCCAGCACGGAGTCGCGCACCGCAGCCGTGAGCTTCTCGCGGTCCGCGAGATCCTGGAACAGGACGACCTTGCTGGTGATGCCCACCTCCGCTCCCCGGTCGATCAACGCGTCGATCGCGGGCACGCGGTTGCGGGAGGCCGCGAACATCAGCGGGGTCTGGCCCCACCTGGCCTCGCGGGCGTTGACGTCGGCCCCGTGATCGGTCAGCGCCGCCACGATTTCCACGTTCCCGGACAGGGCCGCGAAATGTAGGGGGGTGGTTCCGTTGGTGTTGCGCGATTCCGCGTTCGCACCCGCTTCCAGGAGGGCGCGCACGGTGCCGCCGTGTCCCAGTTCAGCGCCGATGTGCAGTGGAGTGACGTCGCCGATGCGGGTAGGCGCTTCGAGGTCGGCTCCCGCGTCGACGAGCAGGCGGACCAACTCCACGTTGCCCAGCTCGGTGGCCCAGTGAAGCGCGGTCATGCCGTCGCTCTGGGCCAGGTTGACCTCGGCGCCCTCCTCGAGCAGTGAACGCACCGCGTCGATGTCGTCGCGCATTGCGGCATCGGCAACCGGTGATTCCGGCGGTGGCGCCGCCCACAGGAGGGCGAGCATCACCGCCGGAAGCCACGCGTTCACATGGGCCTTGCTTCTCACCGGACGCCTCAGCTCGACGAGGCGGCGTCGGCGGCCAGCTCGCCCGAGTATCCCAGGCTGAAGGCTCCCGTGCTGTCGCCGAAGCTGGTGAGGTCGGTGTGCCCCAGCTTGTGCAGCAGGGTGAGCATCACGTTCGCCAGAGGCGTGCCCTCGGGCGCGTGCAGGTGCACGTTGCCGTCCATCTGCCCGTTGGCCCCGCCCAGGACGATGAACGGCACCCTCAGGTGGTTGTGCACGTTCGGGTCGCCCATCGGCGAGCCGTAGATGATCATGCTCTTGTCGAGCAGGGTTCCGTCGATCTCCTCGACCTTGTTCAGCTTCTCCATCAGGTACGGGAGCATGCTGACGTGGTAGTTGTTGATCACCGCGAAGTCCGCGATCGCCTCCTCGCTGTCCCCGTGGTGGGAGGCCGGGTGGAACGGGGTGTCGACGCCGCTCTCCGGGAAGGTGCGCGCCGAGGAATCACGCGACAGCTTGAACGAGAACACGCGCGTCATGTCGGTCTGGAACGCCAGCACCTGCAGGTCGAACATCATCTGCATGTGTTCGCTGAAGGAATCCGGCACGCCGGCGGGCGCCTCCGGCATGTCGCGCGGATCGCCGCCGGTGTTGCGCTCCTCGACCATCTGGATGCGGCGCTCGATCTCGCGCACGTTCTCCAGATACTGGTCCATGCGCTGCCGGTCGCCGGGTCCGAGCGTTTGCCGCATCTGCGCCACCCGCTCCGCGATCCAGTCGAGGATGCTGCGGTTGGTGGAGCGTCGCGCCAGCCGCTCTTCCGCCGTCGAGCCGGCCCCGAAGAGCTGTTCGAAGGCGACGCGCGGGTCGCGGATCACCGGGAGCGGCTCCGTCGGGGATGCCCAGCTCAGCGAGTCCGTGTACACGCAGGTGTAGCCGTACGCGCAACCCCCGGCCTGGTTGATGTTCTCGATACACAGTTGCATCGAGGGGATGGGCGTGTCCTGGCCGAAGCGGTCCGCGTAGATCTGGTCCAGCGACGCGCCCACGTAGACATCCGAGCCTTCCGTCTGCTTGACGTGCGCCTGCGTCAGGAAGGTCGCGGTGGAACGGAAGTGGTCACCGCCGATCTCTTCGGGGATGAAGGCCTCGGCCATCTTCACGTCGGTGTTGCTGACGATGGTGAGGTACTTGCGCCACGGCTCCAGGCTGCGCAGGGACGTCGGCGACAGGTCGAAGTCGTGGCCGGTCGTCGAAGGGCTCCAGAAGTTCTGCTTCGCGCCCCACGTGGTGCAGCCGGCCGCCCCGTGCGACATCTCCATCGCGATCAGGCGTGTGGCGTCCAGCTCGCGAACCGCCTCCGCACCGCGCAGCCCGGCGGGAATCATGGAATCCAGCAGCGGCAGGGCCACGGTCGCTCCCATGCCTTTCAGGAAGATGCGGCGCGGAATGTGCTTGCCCGTGATCAGTCTCATCGTTTTTCTCCCTCGGTCCTGCGATGTGAGCTTCGCGGTCGGCGAAGCGACTCTCTCTGTATCCGTATCGCGCGATCCCGGCTGGGCCCTCCAGGGCTCATCGCTCCGGATCGCGATCGCGGTTATCTGCTCTGCGCCTCCTCGACGACGACATCCGGCACCTGGCTGTAGAGGAAGGCCTCGCTCTCGATGACACCGGTCAGGAAAGAGGACATCCTGTAGTCGTTGGCTTCCGCCGCCGCTACGATCGCCCGGATCTCGGGCATGTCGTAATACTCGACCCGGCGGCCAAGGCCATAGGCCATCAGGTTCACCGTGAAGTTGCGAATCAGGGGAATCGGGCGCTTGAGGAGCGCTTCCTGAAGCGCGGCCGGGCTCTCCACCGGGGTGCCGTCCCAGAGAGTGCCCCGCGTATCCAGCGGCATGCTGTTCTCCCGGATGCGCCACTTGCCGGTCACGTCGTAGTTGTCCAGCGCAAGGCCGATCGGGTCCATGAACTGGTGGCAGGCGGCGCACACCGGGCTGGCCCGGTGCCGCTCCATGCGCTCGCGCGTCGTGAGCATGCGGCCGCCATCGCTGCTCTCGGTCTGATCGAGATCCGGAACCCCGGGCGGCGGCGGCGGCGGCGGCGTGCCCAGCATCACCTCCATCACCCACTTGCCGCGCAGCACCGGGGAGGTGCGGTTGGCGTGGGAGGTGAGGGTGAGGATGCTGCCGTGTCCGAACAGCCCGCGGCGCCGGTCGTCGGGATACTGCACCCGCCGGAAGGCCTCGCCCGCGACGCCGGGAATGCCGTAGTGTCTGGCGAGCCGCTCGTTGACGAACGTGTAGTCCGCCATGAAGAGCTCCAGGACGCTGCGGTCCTCCTGGACGATGTTGTTGAAGAAGAGCTCGGTCTCGGCCAGCATCGCGTTGCCGAGCTGTTCGTGGTAATCGGGGAAGAGCAGGCGATCGGGATTGACTTTCTCCAGGTCCTCGAGCCGCAGCCACTGCGCGGCAAAGCGCGAGCCGAGCGCCTCGGCACGCGGATCGGCGAGCATGCGCTTCAGCTGCGCGCGCAACGTGGCCGGATCGGAGAGTTGACCCCGGTCGGCCAGGTCAACCAGCGTCTCGTCGGGAAGCGTCCCCCACAGGAAGTACGACAGTCGCGAAGCCAGATCGAGATCGGAGATGGGATACAGGTCGCCCGCCCGTGCCCCCGCCGGCGTTTCCTCGACCCGGAACACGAAGTCGGGGCTGGCCAGAATCGCCTGGAGCGCCGTGCGAACGCCGTCCTCGAACCCCTCTTCGGCCTTCAGGTCGTAGAAGGCCATCAGCGACTCGACTTCAGAGGCTTCCAGCGGACGCCGGAACGCCTTGCTGCCGAGCCGTTCCACGATCTCGCGGGCGCAGGGGCGCGTCTCGGCCGGAGACGACGGCCTGCAACTGAAAATGGCGCGGCGGCTGGGCGTTTCCGAAATCCCGGTCGGGTTCTCGGGGCCCAGGATGACCAGGTCCTTCAGATGCGCCAGCACGGTGATGCCGTAGCCGCTGCCGCTCCCGATCTTGCGGTCGCTGAGCGACCAGTCATGAGGCGAAAGGATGTCCTCGACGGGGCCGTCCGTGGCCCGAATGAAGACCGCGCTCACCCGATGCGGTCCCGCGGTCACATGGAAGGGCTCGGTGGTGAAGCTCATGCCGTTGGGGTCGGCGACGTGCATCCAGCGATCCACCTCGAGCAGCAACAGGGGCTCGCCGTCCAGGGAGATCTCGATCTGTTCGCCGGGGGTCACGCCGCCGGTGATCTCGCCGGTCGTGGTGTGCTCGAACCAGAGCTGGAAGGTGTACTCGCCGTCCGCCGGGAAGTTGTGCACCACGCTGACGCCTCCGCGAGTGCCGCGGGGCGCGCCGGGCACGCGATCCCACTGCGATGCGTATCCCGAATTGGTATAGGTCACCGAATTGCTGGGCGCGTCGGGTATGCCCACCGCCAGCCGGCTGATCTCGTCGGCGGCGCGCAGGTAGGCGTCCAGGTTGGTCGGGGAGAGCATCTGAACGTCGGCGATGTTGTCGAAGTTCGCGCTCTTGGTGTCGAGCGGCAGATAGTCGCCGCCGTCGATTTCGAGGTCGAGCAGGTCACGGACGGATGCCGCGTACTCCGCCCGGTTCAGACGCTGGAAGGACCGATTGCCCGGCATCGGGTTGTCCGCGGCGGCTTCGTCGATGAGCTGTTCGAGCGTCTCCACCAGCATGACCAGGGTGTCGCCGGCGGGCCGCGGCATTCCGGGCGGGGGCATCATGCCCGCGCGCAGCTTGCGGATCATCTTCTCCGCCGTCTCGGCAGACTGCGGGGCGTCTTCGACGTGGAAGGCGGCCAGGGTGAGATTGCCCGTCAGCAGGGCGTCGTTGTGGCAGACCTGGCAATACATGCGCACGACGCCCGTCAGGTCCTCGGGCGAAGCGTCCGGGGCGACTTCGACGGCTGAGGAAAGTGCGACGGGCTCGAGGTTCTGGTCCGGCACCGTCCCGGACTGATGCCCGACGGCCGCGGCCAGGCCTGCGAGCGCCAACACGCTGGCGAAGTGGAGTCTCATGGCATCTGCCCTTCCGGATTGTGCGTCGCTGTACTCGGACCGGCCTTCCTGACCTGCACCGTCGCCGCCCGGGGACGGCGCACGGCGCCAGGAGACGACTGGCCAGCATACACAGTACTGCGTCAGGTTGCGGTTCCGCAACAATCGCGCGGGATTCGGGCGCGAGCGTGCGCGTACGCGAGGGCGTCTCGCACGATTGAGCGCCGTGTGCTAACGTGCCGGTACGCCCCTCCGGTACCAGGGGCGGACGGGCCGACAGGACGTGGCCCGGCATGCCTTACGCGCACAAGGAGCATCAAGATGAAAGCATGGTCCGCCATATCGGTTCTCATCCTGGCGGCGGTCGCGTTTCTCGTCATGCGACCCGGCCAGGATCCGGATTCGCAGCCTCCCAACGCCGTGCAGGCGCCCACTCCAGAGGAGCGGGAGGCCGCTTTCCAGGCCGAGCTCCGCATGGAAAACCCCATCGCTCCGCTGAACTCGGTCTGGATCGAGGAGCTGACCTGGATCGAGGTGCGAGACGCGATGGCCGCCGGGAAGACCACCGCCATCATTCCCACGGGCGGCGTCGAGCAGAACGGGCCCTACGTCGCCCTCGGGAAGCACAACTACGTGCTCGAAGGGGCGTGCGACGCCATAGCGCGCGAACTCGGCAACGCGCTCTGCACGCCGATAATCAAGCTGGTGCCGGAGGGCGGATTCGAGCCCAAAACCGGGCACATGCGCTATCCCGGTACGCTCACCGTGCGCGACGAGACCTTTCAGATGATGCTCGAGGACGTGGGGCACAGCCTGCACGTGCACGGGTTCGAGCACATCATCTACATCGGCGACAGCGGCGGAAACCAGACCGGCATGGCTGCCGCGGCCGCCGCCCTGAACGAGCGCTGGGGCGAGACCAAGGCGCACCACATCGCGGGCTATTACGACAACGCCGGCGTGGTGGCGCGCATGAACGAACTGGGCGTCGAGGAGGGACCCAGCGAAGGCTACCACGACACGTACTGGCTGACCTCGATGCAGATGACCGTCGACCC
Organism: Longimicrobiales bacterium; assembly: GCA_965202805.1. Lineage (GTDB taxonomy): Bacteria > Gemmatimonadota > Gemmatimonadetes > Longimicrobiales > Gaopeijiaceae > BD2-11. The sequence continues at coordinate 2,792,494 of OZ241869.1, read as the reverse complement.
CTCGTCGGTGCGTTACGACGAGCGGGTTGCCGCCGGCAAGGCCACCATCAACGGTGTCTCGATCGCCCCAATGGAGGAGACCATCGCCCTCGGCGAGCAGCTGATGGAGTGGCGCAACAACAAGACCGTGGAGCTGATCAGGGAAGCGATCGCCGGAGCGAATTAGCTTAGTTTATCGGACTAAGCTAACAAACGAAGCGATACCCTCCTCCGGGACAGCGGGACCGGGCTGCAGGGCCGACCGCCCGAACTCCGGCCACACGAGTAACGTGGTCCTCCCATGTTCGTGCGTGCCCGGCGCAGGCGCGGGTCAGTATTCGAACCCCGCCCTCCGGAAGGCGGCGTTGCCGTCCACCAGAGTGAGCAGGACGCGGTCGCCCATCTCCAGGATCCGGTCCGGCTCGCGCTCCAGCTCCCACGGGTCCTCGAGGTCGAGCACCACAAGGTCGGCGACCTTGCCGGGCTCCAGGCTGCCGGTCCAGTCGTCCGAGTAGGTCAGCCAGGCGTTGTCGATGGTCATCGCGCGCAGCGCCTCTTCCAGCGTGATGATCTGCTCCGGTCCATGCTGGTCTCCCCAGAGATCCGTGCGCGTGAGCATGGCATGGAGTCCGATCCAGGGGCTGTACGGGGAGGTGCCGTAGTCGGAGCCCACGGCGAGGCGCACGCCGGAGTCCAGGTAGCTGCGCAGCGGCTTCAGGCGGGCCATGCGCCCCGGGCTCAGGTTGGCGGAGAATGAGCGGCCCTGGTGGTAGATGAAGGACGGGTTGACCGCGGCGATGATGCCGTATTCGGCCATCTTGTCGAGCACGCTGGTCTCGTCTTCCATGGGCAGGTAGGCGTGGATGACGCTCCAGCGCAGATCGGCGTCGGGGTCCTCGGCCCATATGGAGTCCATCAGCTTTGCGAAGATGTCCACCGTCTGCTTCATGCCCAGGTCGCCGGTGGAGTGGATGTGGGGTTCCCAGCCACGGTCGACGGTCGGACGCAACTGCGCCTCGCGCACGTCGTCCTCCACCCAGTGGTACCCGTAGTTGGGCTCGCCCTCGATGCTCTCCCAGTCCACGAAGGGCACGGAGACCCAGGAACTGCGCGTGCCCGCGCCGCCGTCGATCTGCCATTTGGTGCCGCGCCAGCGCAGGAAGCGGTCGCCGATGTTGTTGAAGGGGAGGGTGGCGAAATGGGCGTCGATCTCCTCGGGGGACTGGGTGTTCCACATGCCCTCGTAGACCTGCAGGATGCGGAAGTGGAGCATGCCGCGTTCATAGGCGTCCTGGTAGGCGCGCATCACCCGTCCTCCTCCGCCCGGGTCCACGATGCCGGTCACGCCCAGGCTCGTCATCTCGCGGCTGCCGTAGTCCACCGCGCGCACCTGCGCCTCGTAGTCCCGCTGCGGCGGGCTCACCGTGACCAGCCGCGTCGCGTTGCCCAGGAACATCCCCGTGGGGACCTCCACTTCACGCGTCCGGCCGTCCACCGTCAGGGTGCGCATCTCGCGGAAGACCCTGTCCTCGTAGTTGAACCAGTCCAGGTCCTGGAGCCACCAGTCGGGCCAGGTGGAGGAGTCGGAGTCGTCGATGCCCATGAGGCGGAAGGCGGCGGTATTGACCGCGACGCCGCGGTAGACCCGGCCCAGGCGAACGGGGTTTTCGGGGGTGTGCTCGTCGATCTGCCAGCGGGTGAAGGGCCTCTCGTACTTGTGTTCGTCCCAGCCCCGGCTCGTGACCCACTCGCCCGGCTCGGGGTCGAGGCGCTCCATGAGGTCGGCGACAAGCTGAGTGATCTCGTCGGTGCTCATCGCGTAGCGCAGGTCGTTCTCGAACGCCGCTTCGATGCCCAGCTGTGAGAAATGGAGGTGGGAGTCGATCAGGCCGGGCAGGACGACGCGTCCCTCCAGATCGGTCGTACGGGTGTCGGGGCCGGCGAGGGCGAGGACCTCCTCGTCGCTGCCGACCCGCATGATCTCCGAGCCGTTCGGACCCTGGCGCCAGGCGATGGCCCGGGCGACCGAGAAGTCGTCGTCGACGGTGACGACCCGGCCGTTGTGCAGGATGCGGTCAGGGGTGACCGCGCTCGTGGACGTGCCCTGCCCGCACGCGGCTGCGCCGAGCAGCAGGACGGTGGCGAGGAGCGCGGCAGGAGGGCCGGCCCGGTATGGCCGGACGCTGGTACCCGGGCGCCCGGGTGAGCGGTCGAGTCTGGATGCGCGCATCTGTGTGTTCCGGATTGCTGGGTCGGGATGGAGGATGCCCCGTCATTGTAGTGCGCGCACGGGCGTGCCGCCCGACCGGTCGCATGTCGAGCGCAAAGACCAACCCTCCCCGGAGATCGCTCCCCGGGGAGGGTTCGCGGAACTGCTGCGACCGGCTGGGCCCGGCTTACCCGTCGTCGTGCTCGTGCACGTGGATATGGAGCGGCGCGGTCACGAAGTCGGCGTGCCCGGAGCCTACGGCGCCGTGCATCAGGCGGAAAACGATGTCAGTGTCGCCCTCGGCCCCTCCGTGCAGGTGTCCCCCGAATTCCCCGGGGGTGTCCTGTTCGAATTCGGCTATGGACTCGTCCTCGACCTCCACTTCCAGGTAGAAGTCCTCGTCCAGCTGGACCGGGTCCATGTCGTGGTTGACGAAGCGCACGGTGATGTGGGGACCTTCCTCGCCCGGCTCGGCCTCCAGTTCGCCGGTCCACTCACCGTCGTGGCCATCGTACGACGCGATCGTCTGGCCGCCCTGCACCAGGATCACGCCCTCGACTTCGTCTGCATGGTCTTCTTCGGGTTCGGTTGCGCTCTCGCACGCCGAGAGGGCCAGGATGCCCGCGCTCAGCAGGGCGAACGGCAGTTTCAGTCTCGAATGTCTCATCGTTCTTTCCTCGTTTGTGTTGATGTTCCGGTCGTTCCTGTGGCGAAGCGTCTCCGCACTGCGCGGACGGCTCGCTCTAGAAGACGACCCGGTATGCCACGCTGACGGATCTTCCCGCCTCGGGCATGATCTCCTTCACGCGCGACAGGTGGTTCCTGTATACGGCGTTGCCAAGATTCTCTCCCCGCACGGTGATCACGTTCAGCCGCCCCCTGACCGTAATCCGGATTCCGGCGGAGAGATCGAAAACAGCATATCCATCAGTTGCGCTCTCGAAGGGACCCGTCCGGTCCTGGCGAGCCGCAACCCGGGTTTCGGCCTCCACGAACCAGTCGCGGGGCGCGTAACCGATGGCGAAGCGCCCCTGCAGCGGCGGGATCAGGGGAAGCGGTTCGTCCGTGGCTGCGATCCTGCCGCGGACGTAGGAAACCACCGCTTCCAGGGTCAGGTCGCCGACCACCGCCCACTCCAGCGCGCTCTCGAAGCCGGCGAGCACGGCGTCCTCTCCGTAGAACTGGAAGACCGGCAGCCGCACCCGACTCAGTTCGCCCGTCTCGAGGGGGAAGACATACCCCGAGATCGCATTGCGGAAGACCGTCGTCTCGGCGTTGAGCCGGTCTCCCGTAAAGCGGACGAACGCATCGATGCCGGTGCCGCGCTCGGTCTCGAGCGACGGGTTCCCCACCTCGAAGGCATAGGCCGCCAGGTGCGGACCCTCTGAAAAGAGTTCGTTGACGCTCGGGGTGCGGAAGGCTCGGGCGACCGAGGCGCCCACCGTGAAGTTCCGCGTCAGTCGTCCGAGGGCCCCGAGTGATCCGGATGCCGCGCCGAAGGACCTCGCGCGGATGTGGCCGATATCGGATGAGGGATTCTCCCGGTCAGGCCGTACGTGCGCCCAGTCGTAGCGAAGGCCGGCTTCGAGGCGAATCGGGTCCAGATCGATCTCTTCCAGCGCGTATGCGGCGAAGGAGGTGTACGTGGAGTTCGGGGTGTACAGCCCCCCTCCGAACCCGAAGTCCTCCCAGGAAGCCCGCGTTCCCACTCCGCCCGACGAGAACGGTCCCCAGTCCGCGTGGCGGGCCAGGAGTTCACCGCTCACCGTCTGGCGCTCGAAGAGCGTTCCCAGGATGTCGGGGGGCTCGATCTCCTTGTGTCGGTACCAGGTGTACCCTGCGTCGATCTCGATGGTCTCGAAGACGCCCTGGGGCCTGATCAGGCTCCTGAGCCGGGTTGCGGTCCGCTCCATCTCGATGCGAACCCCGGCTTCGTGACCCCCGACGAATCCTCCGGGGATGCCGTAGTCGTTGCCGTAGTAGCGGAAGGTGGTGCCGACGTGGCCCCAGTCGTCCACCCAGGATGTTCCGCCCGAGAGCTCCAGGACATCGGAATTGGTGTTATGAAGAACGCCGACCGGGGTCTTGAGGTCGCTGCTCGTACGACGCGCGAGTTCCAGCCGCACCGGAATGTGGTCGGTCAGGCCATAGGTGGCGTGCAGGCTTCCGCCGGCCGCGTTGCTGACGCTTTGTCCCTGAAGAGTGAACGCTCCGGTGAGATGGTGGGGCACGGAGGAAGGCACGTCGTCGCGAACGACGTTGATGATGCCCCCGAGGGCGTTGCTTCCATAGAGGATCGCGCCCGGCCCGCGGATGACCTCGATCCGGCGCGCGGCCGACGGGTCGATCGCGGTGGCGTGGTCGGGGCCGCTCGCAAACTGGTCGCCCACCCGTTCGCCGTCCTCGAGCATGAGGATGCGGTCCCCGCTCAGGCCCCGGATCACCGGGTGCGCGGAAGCCGGCCCCATGGTGCTCACCGCCAGTCCCGGCTCGGAGGTCAGCGTCTCCGCCAGGGTCCCGGCCAGGCGGCGCTGCAGCTCCTCTCCCGCGAATACGCTGGTCGGGCGCAACACCTCGTTGGCAGCGCGCGCCACCAGCGATCCGGTGACCACGACCCGCGGCAGGGGAATCGGATTGGCTTCCAGCTCCACCGTCACGATCTCCTCGCTCGACGCGTCCACCTCGAGCGAAACCGTGCGATAGCCCAGGCGTTCGACCCGCACCGTGTAGATGCGCGGACCCGGCACCGGGACGTGGAATGTGCCGTCCCCATGCGAGACCGCCATCCCCGCCGCGGCATCGATGGACACCACGGCGCCGGCGAGCGGCTGACTCGAGTCGACGTCGCGTACGACGCCCTCGATCTCGCCCTCGTGCTCGACCTGCGCGGACGAGCCGACGGCCCCGAGAGCCATTGCCAGAACTGCCGGAATTGAACCGGCCAGTCGCCTCAGTTTCATGGACAGCCTTCTTCAAGCCCCACCGGCGAGCCTCTCGCTCCTGCGCCAGGCTCCGCGGTGCGACTCGCCGAAATGCTTCAGCGGTTAGCGCGAATTGCGGGACGGGTTGTTGCCGCGTAACGGACGGAGGGGGGCCCGGACAACCAACCCGGAAAGGGGTCAGGCCCGGGGAGGCGCCCTCGGACCGCTGCCGCCGGGCGGGATCGGGCGGTTTTGCCAGGCGGTCGCGGTCGGGGTGTCCATGCTGGCTTCGAATACCAGCGGGAGGTCGATCAGAGCGAAGGGGGAAAAACCCGACGACAACGTGCGCGTCAACTGGCACATGAGGTGGTTGTGCCCGGTCTCGCAATCTTCGCTGTTCTCCCCTTCAATATGCACGACCGTGCTCAGCCCCCTCGCTTCGAGCACCGCATCCGCCGTGGGAAGGCCGGCGAACACGGCGAGCTGAAGCAGCGAGAGGGAGAGAACGCCGAAGCGGCGAAGGTCCCGCGATCGAGGAGAAATCGGCTTCACAGCTATGCCGGTCGGATACATCCGGGTGCCGCCGGAGGGCACTCCGGCCTGATGCAGCAAGCTGCCTTCGGTGGCGGAAGGTGTCAAGGCGGGAACGCGTCGTTTGACCCCCGCCGGCATCCGGCCCACAATACCCGAATCCCCGGCTTGGGGGATGGACGGGAGGGAGTCATCTGAGAGGAGCGGACGTAATGAAACGGGCGAAATGGATACTCGGATTACTGGCTGTCATCCTGCTTCCGGCTTCACCGGCGGAGTCGCAGGGCCGTCGCAACCTGACGCCGGAGGAGCAGGCGGAACGACAGCGGCGCATGGAGGAGATGAGAGTCGCCCCGCGGCCCATCGAGGGCATCAACTCGATCTGGATCGACGAGCTGACCTGGATGGAGGTGCGCGACGAGATCGCCTCCGGGAAGACGATCGGCATCATCGCGACCGGCGGGGTCGAGCAGAACGGCCCCTACATGGCGGGCGGCAAGCACAACTACGTCCTGGAGGCCATGTGCGATGCGATCGCGCGCGAACTGGGCAACGCGCTGTGCGCGCCGGTCATGAAGTACGTGCCCGAGGGCGACCCCGAGAACATCCGCTATCCGGGAACCCTGAGCGTGCGACAGGAGACCTTCCGCATGATGCTCGAGGACGTGGGCAACAGCCTGAAGAGCCAGGGGTTCACCGACGTCGTCTTCATCGGGGACAGCGGGGGGAACCAGAACGGCATGTCGGAGGCCGCAGACCGGCTGAACGAACACTGGGGGGGGACGGCGCAGGCCCACTATATCGAGGAGTACTATCGGGAGGATATCTGGAGCTGCGTCTTCCTCGAGGAGGAACTGGGGATTTTCCAGAAGCCCGATTTCTGCTCCGCCACGCGCGACATCTACCACGACGACGTGCACTATTCGTCGATCGTGGCCACCACGGACCCGGAGCGCATCCGCGCGCAACAGCGGATGGCAGCGGGGCTCTACTCGATCAACGAAGTGGAACTGGGGCCCGTGGAGCGGACCCTCGAGATCGGCGAAGCTCTGATCGCCTACCGCACCGGGATCACGGTGCGCGCCATACGGGAGAGCATGGGGAGGTAGCATCCCCGGGGCAGTCCGTGGATGAATCCATGCGAATGCCGGGAGGGAGTCCGTCCAGGGAGTCCGTCCGTGGGGTGCTATCCCAGCGTGGGCGCGAAGGTCGGCGCCTGCCGGTGCTGCGTGGCCTGCTCGAAGGCGTAGGCGATGCGGATGAGCACGGGCTCGCTCCAGGCGCGCCCGAAGAACGAGACGCCCGCCGGCAGCCCGGACACGAACCCCATGGGCACGCTGATGTCCGGATAGCCCGCGATGGCGGCCGGCCCGGCGCTGCTCCCGCCGTCCAGACGGTCCCCCTTGATGTGGTCGGTGGTCCAGGGGAGGTCGCGGGTGGGGGCCACGATGGCGTCCAGCCGGTGCTCGTTCATGAGGGCATCGATGCCCTCTTCGCGGTTGCCGCGCTGGATTGTGCGCACCGCGTTCAGGTAGACCTCGTCCGTGAGGGGGCCGCGCGCCTGTGACGCGAGCATGCGCTGCTGGCCGAAGTGGGGCATCTCCAGCGCGGCGTTCTGCTCGTTGAACTCGATGATCTCCGCGAGCGTGCGCACCGGCGCGTCCGGCCCCAGCGTGGCCAGATAGGCGTTCAGGTCGGCCTTGAACTCGTACTCGAGGACGATGAGGGGAAGCTCGTCCCTCCAGTTGGCGGCGGGGAGGTTGGCGGGGTCCACGATCACCGCGCCCGCGTCGCGCATCGCGAGGACGGCGTCCTCGAAGAGGGCCATGACGCGCGGATCGAAGCCGGTGAAGGAGCGCGCCACGCCGATGCGTGCGCCGTCGAGCCCGGCGGGATCGAGGAACTGCGTGTAGTCGGTGTGGAAGTTGCCTTCGCTGCGCGAGGTGGCTTCGTCGCGCGGATCCACGCCCACGGCTCCGCCCAGCAGGATGGCCGCGTCGCGCACGGTTCGGGTCATGGGCCCCGCGGTGTCCTGGGAGTGGGAGATGGGGATGATGCCGGAGCGGCTCCACAGCCCCACCGTGGGCTTGATGCCCACGATGCCGTTGCTGGAGGACGGGCACATGATGGAGCCCCCGGTCTCGGTGCCGACGGTGAGGGCGCACAGGTTGGCCGAGGCCGCCACCCCTGATCCGGAGCTGGAGCCGCAGGGGTTGCGGTTGAGGGCGTAGGGGTTCACGCACTGGCCGCCGCGGGCGCTCCAGCCGCTGGTGGCCCGCTCCCCCCGGAAGTAGGCCCACTCGCTCATGTTGGCCTTGCCCAGGAGGATGGCCCCGGCGGCGCGCAGGCGCTCGACGACGAAGGAGTCGCGCGGCGGAATGGAACCCTCGAGCGCGAGCGACCCGGCCGTGGTGGTCATGCGGTCGTGGGTGTCGAGGTTGTCCTTGAGGGCGACCGGGATCCCGTGCAACGGCCCGCGCGGCCCGCTCGCGCGGCGCTCGGCGTCGAGTTCGTCGGCGATCTCGAGCGCGTCCGGGTTGATCTCGATCATCGAGCGGAGTTCCGGGCCCTGCCGGTCCATCGCCTCGATGCGCCCGATGTAGGCCTGCGTGATGGAGCGGGCCGTATGCTCGCCCGCCTCCATCATGCGCTGCAGATCGTCAACCGTGACTTCGTCGAATTCGAAGGGCGGGATCTCGTCCGGCGCCTGTGCGCCGGTGGGCGAGTCGGAGGCGGAGGGGGCGCACGCCGAGGTCATCGCCAGGCCGGCGCCGCCGGCCGCGGTCGTCCCTATGAAGGTTCTTCGGTCCATTCTCGCTCTCCTTCCTCGTGCTCCCACGATTGCCCTACCTGTTCCTGATCCTCTCCTCGATGAGGCGCGCGGTACGTTCGGTGCGGGCATCGGCGATCTGGCGGGCGATCTCGAGCGACGCGCCCAAGTCGGCGATGGAGACGCCGTTGATGACCGCCTGGCCCGTCCTCACCCGCTCCGCCCAGCGCACCGAGGCCGGGTCGTCGAGCATCATGTTGAACGTGATTCCGGGGCTGTCGTGCAGCCCGTCGCGCGGCATGTCGTCGGTGACGATCCCCAGGTCGCGCAGCACGTTGGGGGTGCCCGGCGGGGTCCGGTAGTACTCCGGGATGAAGTGGACGGCGGCCTGATCGCCCCAGGCCTCGTTCAGCGCGTTGGCCACGTTGTCCATGCCGCGCTGGTTGCCACCGCTGTCGCCGATCAGGACGATGTTCTCGAAGCCGTGCACCTTCAGGCTGTGTGCGACATCGGTCAGCACCGCCTCGAAGGTCTCCTGGCGCAGGCTGATGGTGCCCGGGCTGGTCATGTGGCCGCTGGGTGGATCGATGTTGCCTTCGGGCACGGTCTCGATCACGGGGGCGCAGAGTGCGTTGCCGAGCTTCCTCGCGATCGCGGGGCAGTTGGCGCGAAGCACGTAGTTGTGCTTGCCGGTGACCAGCCAGGGGCCGTTGGGCTCGACGCCGCCGGTCGAGATGATGGCCGTCGTCTTGCCGCCGGCGAGCGCGTCGCGGACGTCCATCCACGTCATCTCCTCGATCCAGAGCGTGCTCGTCTCGGGGAGCGGGTTGGGGGTGTCCGCGCAGTTGTAGGCGTTGGCGCTGCAGTTGCCTCCGCCCATGGAGCGGGGATCGGGTGCCGGGCGCTGCGGCGGACCTCCGCCCGCGGCCCGCATGGCGGCAAAGCGGGCACGCATCGCGGACCTGTCGGGCGCTGGGAGGGTGCCCCGGTTGGCGATCGCCTTGCGGATCGCCCCGGCGGTGTGCTCGGCGCGGAACTCCACGATCTCGCGAGCCCACTCGAGCGACTGCACCCGGTCCTCGATGGAGACGCCGTTGATGGTCGCCTTGCCCGCCGCGATGCGCTCGTCGTAGCGCACCGAGAACGGGTCGTCGTAGAACATGTTGAGGGTGATGATCGGATCGTCGTGGAGGTTGTCGCTCTCGCCGTCCTCAAGTCCGCGGAAGGCCATGTAGCGGGTGACGGAGTTGTAGTCGTAGTACTCCTGCACGTGCGCCACGACGGCCGCGCCCGCGAACTGCTCGTTCAGCTTCTCGGCCACGGCGCGCTGCCCGCCCTGGTTCCCGCCGCTGTCCCCGATGAAGATGATGTTGCGGAAGCCGTGCATCTTCAGGCTGTGGGCGACGTCCGTGAGCAGCGCCTCGAAGGTCTCCTGCCGCAGGCTCAGGGTGCCGGGGCTGGTCATGTGCCCGCTGGGCGGGTCGATGCTGCCCTCGGGCACCAGCTTGATGACCGGAGCGCACAGAGCGTCGCCCAGCTCGCGCGCGATGGCGTCGCAGTTGGCGCGCAGCACGAAGTTGTGCTTGCCGGTGGCCAGCCAGGGGCCGTTGGGCTCGACGCCGCCGGTCGGGATGATGGCGGTGGTCTTACCGTCGGCGAGGGCGTCGCGGACGTCCATCCACGTCATCTCCTCGATCCAGACCGTGTTCGCCGCCGGCAGCGGGTTGGGCGTATCCCGGCAGTTGTAGACGTTGGCGGCGCAGTCACCGCCCCCCATGCTGTTCGGGTCGCGCTCCGGTCGTTGCTGGGCCTGGGCGGCGGTCGAGGTGACGAGCAGGGCTCCGATGAGCAGGGTGGTCCTCATGATCCTTCCTCCGGGTTCCGATGGGTGCACGAGCCTGGACGAACCGCGTGCACGGGCAGAAGCACATCGTACGTCATGGGTGGTTTCGGTGCGAGTTCCCCGCGTATCCAGGGACAGGGGACAGCCGATTAACGTTCGTCGCCGGCCCGTCCGGGGGCGATCATCCTCCGTGAATCTCCGCCGCGGCGCGGAGACCCGACTCGAGGGCGCCGTTCATCCATCCGCGGGCGCCGGAGATCTGCTCGCCTGCGGAATGAATCGGACCTTCGGGCATGGCGAGCTCGCTCCCGAGTTCGCGGTCCTGTTCCGGCGTCGGCTCGGCCCTCGCGGCCCGGCTCCAGGGGTCCCGCTGCCAGGAGTAGGATGTCCCGGAGGCCAGGTGGCTGGAGGCGGTAGTCCCCCATCCGTTCATTCCCTCGGCTTCCCAGAACCGCCTCCGGAAGCGGACGAAGACGCGCGTCGCGCTCTGGCAGTCGAAGCCGCCGCCCGCCGGCGCGGCGGAGGAAATCCCGTCGATTCATGCGTTGCATCTGCGCTCTATGCGCGTTCACTTCGTGAGTTCCGGACCGCCCGCCCGTCTGTCCCGTTCGCGAACTCCCTTAAGGAAGACACCAGATGCACAGCTGTCGCCTCGTTTCGCTCCCTCGCGCAGTTCTCCTCGCGCTGGTCTTCGCCGGCGTTCCATTCCTGGTCACGCCAGGTGCGCTCGCTCAGGAGCCGCCCGCCGCGGAAGAGGACGACGACGCCCCCGAGAACGAGAACCTGCCCCTCCCTGTCGACCGGACCGTGTCCATCGACATGACGGAGGGCAGCTGGATCTCGCTGGACGTGAGCCCCGACGGGCAGACCATCGTCTTCGACTTCCTGGGCGACCTTTTCACCATCCCAATCTCCGGAGGCACCGCGACGCAGCTGACTTCCGGGATGGCCTTCGACGCCCAGCCCCGCTTCTCGCCCGACGGCACGCGCATCGTCTACACCTCGGACTACGACGGGGGCCAGAACGTCTGGATCATGTCTCTGGACGGCTCGGACACCGTGCAGGTGTCCCGCGGCGCGTCGAATCGCACCGAGTCGCCGGAGTGGATGCCGGACGGGGACTACGTGGTCGCGGCGGTCGGCAACTTCCGGGGCGGAAACCTGCCCAAGCTCAAGATGTTCCACGTCGACGGGGGCGGCGGCATCGAACTCGTCTCCGAGCCCGACAACATGAAGGTGACGGGGCCGGCGGTCTCGCCCGACGGACGCCACGTGTGGTACGCGCGCCGCACCGGCGACTGGCAGTACAACGCCCAGTTCCCGCAGTACCAGCTCGAGGCCTACGACCGCGAGGACGGCGAGCGCTACCCGAAGTCGTCACGTTACGGCTCGGCGGTGCGGCCCACGCTCTCGCCCGACGGACGCTGGCTGGTGTTCGGGACCCGCCACGACGACCAGACCGGGCTCCTGATCCGGGACCTGGAGACGAGCGAGGAGCGCTGGCTCGCGCATCCGGTGCAGCACGACGACCAGGAGTCGCGCGCGACGCTGGATGTGCTGCCGGGCATGTCCTTCACTCCGGACTCGCGCTACCTGGTGGTTTCCTACGGCGGCAGGATGTGGAAGCTGCCGGTCGAAGGTGGAGGCGCCGAGGAGATCCCGTTCCGGGTGCAGATGGATTTGACGCTCGGAGCGCGGGTCGACTTCGACTACCCCATCGAGGACACGCCCACCTTCACCGTGCGGCAGATTCGCGACGCGGCGCCGTCGCCCGACGGCGGCATGCTCGCGTTTACGGCGCTCGACCGGCTGTGGGTCTCCGATGCCGACGGCTCCAACCCGAGGCGGCTCACCGACGCCGACCGCTCCGAGCACTTTCCGGCCTGGTCCCCGGACGGGGAGTGGATCGCGTACGCGACCTGGGATGGGGAGGTCGGACACATGTACAAGTCCCGGGTGGACGGTGGGGGACAGCCCGAGCGCCTGACCCGGGACGCGGCCGCCTACTTCTCGCCCGCGTGGGGACCGGGGGATCGCCTCGTGGCGCTCCGGGGCTTCATCCGCGCCTACGAGAGCCAGGGCGAGGGCGGTACCCCCGGCAACGAGATCGTCCAGGTGTCGACGGAGCCCGATGGCGATGACGGAAGCCCGTTGACCGTGATCGCGCCCAGCGACGGGCGGCGCGACCTGCACTTCGTGGAGGGCGACGACCGCATCTACATGTTCCGCCCGCCCGACCTGCTGGTGTCGATTCGCTGGGACGGCAGCGACGAGAAGGAGCACGTGCGGGTACGGGGCGCCACCCTGACCGGCGCGACCCAGGGGCTCGCGCCCACGACTGTCCGGATGGCGCCGCGCGGGGACCAGGCGCTGGTGGAGCTGCAGCGCCAGATCTACAGCGTGACCGTACCCCGGATCGGCATCACGCCCACCATCAACGTCTCCAACCCCGACAACGCGGCCTTCCCCGCGCGCCAGCTGACCGACATCGGCGGCGAGTTCCCGGCCTGGAGCGGCGACGGCCGCTCGGTGCACTGGTCGCTGGGCAACGCGCACTTCGCCTACGACCTGGATGCCGCCGAGGCCTTCGAGGACAGCGTGGCGGCCGCGGAGGAGGAAGAAGGCGAGGAAGAGGCGGAAGCGGAGGAGGCCGAGGAACCGGAAGCCGAGACGGAAGCGGAGGACGAGGACGAAGAACAGGGCGATGACGAGTACCGCGCGGCGGAGTTCCGGGTGCTCATCGATGCGCCCCGGGACATTCCCGAGGGCTTGGCAGTGCTCCGTGGGGCGCGCGCGATTACGATGAACGGCGACGAGGTCATCGAAAACGCCGACATCGTGGTGCGCAACAACCGGATCGACGCCGTGGGCCGGAGCGGTTCGGTGATGGTCCCGGATGGTGCAACCATGATCGACGTCAGGGGGCGCACCATCGTGCCCGGCTTCGTGGACACGCACGCGCACCTGCGGGCGCGCGACCAGTTGCACCGGACGGACGTGTGGCCCTACCTGGCCAACCTGGCCTACGGCGTGACCACCACCCGCGACCCGCAGACCGGCAACACGGAGGTCCTTTCGTACGCCGACATGGTCCGCACCGGCTCGATACTCGGGCCGCGCGTCTACTCGACGGGGCCGGGTGTCTTCTGGCAGGACCAGATCGACACCGCCGAGGAAGCGCACGATGTCCTCAGGCGCTATTCCGACTACTTCGACACCAAGACCATCAAGATGTACGTGGCGGCCGCGCGGAAGGGCCGCCAGCACATCATCATGGCGGCGCGCGAGCTGGGGCTCATGCCCACCACCGAGGGCTCGCTCAACATCCGCCAGAACCTCACCGAGACCCTCGATGGATATCCGGGGCTGGAGCATTCCATCCCGATTTTTCCGGTATATGACGACTACGTGCGGCTGTTCGCCGAGACCGGCCGGGTCTACACGCCGACACTGCTGGTGACCTACGGCGGTCCCTGGGCGGAGAACTACTTCTACAGCCGCGAGAACCCGCACGACGACCCCAAGCTTCGCCGCTTCACCCCCCACGACGAAGTCGACAGCCGCACCCTGCGCCGCCCGCAGTGGTTCCGCGGCGACCAGCACACCTTCTCGCGTCACGGCGAGTTCGTGAAGGACCTCGTCGACGGCGGGGGCAAGGCGGGTGTCGGAAGCCACGGGCAGCTCCAGGGGCTCGGATACCACTGGGAGCTGTGGGCCATGGCGGCCGCGGACATGGACGAGCACGACGCCCTGCGCATGGCCACCATCTTCGGGGCCGAGGCGATCGGGCTGGACCAGGACCTGGGCACCATTGAGGCCGGCAAGCTGGCCGACCTGGTCATCCTGGACGCCAATCCGCTGGACGACCTGCGCAACACCAACACCATCGACCGGGTGATGCTGAACGGCCGCCTCTACGATGGCGACACACTCGACGAGCTCTATCCGCGCGAGCGGCCGCTGGCGCCGCTGTGGTGGTGGGACGACGAGCCGGAGGGGGTGCCGGGGGTGGGGCGCTAGCTCTTCTCCATCCAGCGCATCGGCGGGATCACTCTCCCGCTGGCGCTGGAGTCGATGAGGATTCCAAGACGCCGCAGGCGCGTCTCCTCCCGCTTCGCGCTCACAACCCAGCGAGCCACCTGCTTGCGGTAGGAAGGGCGCGTGTTCCGGAAGTACTTCCAGGCTTCGGGCTCGGCCCTGATCCGGCGTTCGTACTCGGGAGGTAGCGCGGTGACATCCGGTTCGTACGCCGCCCGGTCCTTGCTCTTGTCGCGCCTTTCGTATGCCGCCAGCCCCGGTTCGGCCACGACTCCCTGGGCGAGCAACTGCTTCATGCGCGCCAGATTGCGGGCGCTCCAATGGCTCCGGCGGCGCCGTGGCGTGAAACGGATCTTGTAGGCCTTGTCGTCGACGGTGCGCTTCAGGCCGTCGATCCAGCCGAAGCAGAGGGCGGTGTCCACGGATTCCCCGAGGGTGACGGTGGGGAGCTTCGTGGCCTTCTTGTAGTAGCCCACCCACATCACGTCGACCTTGTCGTGGTTCGCCGCGAACCAGGCGCGCAGGTCGTGAGGAGTGGGAAAAAAGAGAGGGGTGGTGTCTTCCATGTCTGCCACGAGTCGCTAGATCTCGCCCCGCCTCGAGGCCCACACCGCGTAGTGGCTCGCCCGCGCCGCGAGCGCCATGTAGGTCAGCGACGGGTTCTGACAACCGGACGAGGTCATGGCCGCGCCGTCGATGACGAAGAGGTTGGGCACGTCCCAGGTTTGGTTGAAGCCGTTCAACACGGACGTGGCCGGATCGCGGCCCATGCGCGCAGTCCCCATCTCGTGGATGGCCAGCCCGGGAGGCGAGACCACCGGCTGGGGGACGATGTCGCGCGCGCCGGCCGCTTCGAGCATTTCGGCGGCCTGGTTGACGGCCTCGCGCATCATCGCGCGCTCGTTTTCGCTCCATTCGCAACTGATGCGCAGCGTGGGGATGCGCCAGGCGTCGACCTGGTCCGGGTCGAGGGCCACTTGGTTCTCCTCGCGCGGCAGGCACTCGCCGAATGCGTGCAGCCGGAACTCCCAGGGGCCCGGGCGCGCGAGCTCGCGCTTGTAGCCGGCTCCGAAGCCCGGCATGGAAATGCCGCGTCCCCATCCCAGGCGCTCCGCCGCGCCCTGGAACCCGTAGCCGCGCACGAAATCGGAGGATGGCTCGGTGACGTTGGCGAAGCGGGCGATGTAGATGCCGTTGGGACGCCTGCCGCGGGTCGTGCGGTCCTCCCAGCCGTCGAAGATGGCGCGCGTATCGTCGCACATGGCGTGATCCATGAGGTACTTGCCGAGCACGCCGCTCGAGTTGGCGAGGCCGTCCGGGAAGTCGGATGACGTCGAGTTGAGGAGGATGCGCGTCGATTCGAGGGCGGAGGCCCCGAGGAAGACGGTGCGCGCGTGGAACTCCAGCTCCTCGTGGCTCTCGCGGTCGATGACGCGCACGCCGGTCACGCGTCCCCGCCCCGGATCCCAGATGACGCCGGGCACCACGCTGTTGGGACGCAGGGTCAGGCGGCCGGTCGCCTCCGCGGCGGGCAGGGTCGCGTTGATGGAGCTGAAGTAGCTGCGGGTGCGGCAGCCGCGGTGGCAGGGGCCGCAGTAGTGGCAGGCGCGGCGTCCCCTGTGGTCGCGGGTGAGCACGGCGGTGCGCCCGATGGTCATGCGCCGGGTACCGCCGTACGCGCGCTCGATCGAGTCGCGCATGTGCTCCTCGACACACGACATCGGCATGGGCGGGAGGAAGACGCCGTCCGGCACCTGGGGCAGCCCCTCCGCCTGCCCGCTGATGCCGACGAAGGCGTCGACGTGGTCGTACCAGGGGGCGATGTCGGCGTAGCGGATGGGCCAGTCGATGCCGTGTCCGTCGCGGGCGTTGGCCTCGAAGTCGAGGTCGCTCAGCCGGTAGCACTGCCGCGCCCACATGATCGAGCGGCCCCCCACCTGGCGCCCGCGGATCCACAGGAAGGGCTCCTCGGAGTCGCTGGTGTAGGGATGCTCGTTGTCGTTGACGAAGAACTTGCGCGCCACTTCGTCGCAGGCGTAGCACTGGCTCTGGATGGGCTGGTCGGCGGCCAGGGCCTTGCGGTCGTTCCAGCCCCGGTAGGGCATTTCCGATGTACGGGTGTGCTCGCCGTAGTCCCGTTCGGGCACGATCATCGGGCCGGCTTCGAGGACGAGGACGGTTGCCCCCAGCTCGGTGAGTTCCTTGGCCGCCCATCCGCCGGACATCCCCGAGCCGACGATGATGGCGTCGTATTCCTGGCGGCGGCGGCGGATGTTCATGCGTACGCCCCCGGAGCGGGCGTTGCGGCGGGTGAGGGGCCTTGCGCGCCGGTGTCCGCACCGGGAGACCGGCCGGCCTCCGCGTCGGTCAGCGGCGCGCACCCCTCGAAGGCGCGGAAGGTGGTGCGGTAGCCGATGGCCTCCAGGCCGACCTCCGAGGTGAAGTACGCGGTCAGGGTGAACCGCTTCACGTCGTGGAAGAAGTGCCGGGTCTCGTCGGCATCCGGGTCGTCGCGGAGGCGGGTCAGGTCGGCGTCGAGGTCGCCCACCAGCGCCGCCTGTTCGTCCGCGGTGCAGTCGGCGAAGTCGGCCCCGAAGCGGTCGCGGGCCGCCGGATTCACCGAGTCCAGGCCCGTGAGGAAGCGGTCGCGGTCGTCGTCGTCCAGCCACCCGTCCACCAGGGCGGCCACGAATTCCGTCACCCCGGCCTCCGATGCACCCGGGGTGTCGGTCACGGGGATGATCGCCTCGGCCAGCGCGGCCATGACGCGCGTGCGGGGTGGGGTGAGGAGGCTGGGCGCCACCTGGCTGGCGTCGTGAACCGAGCCGCCGGCTTCCCCGGCGGAAGCGCGGACCCGTTCCGCCCAGGCGACCAGCTCCGCGAAGGCGCCTTCCGGCGCGAGCAGCGGACCACCCACCATCCCGCCCAGCACGCCGATGGCCCGCCTTCGTTTCATGGGTTACCGTTTCCGCCGCCTGACGCGGCCGTGTCGGGAGGAGGTTGCTCCGAACGAAAAGGAGGCTTGGGAAAGATGCCCAACCTTACACGTCGCGAAGTCCTGAAAGCAACCGGCGCCGCCTCTCTGGGGCTGATGATTCCGGGAGCCGGTGGGCGGGTCCACGCGGAGCCGGGAGCAGCGGAGCCGGCCGGCGGCCCGGACAGCGATTCTCATGCCCCGCATCCCCGGGACGACGCAGGCACCGGCGCGGCCCTCCAGACCGGCATCACCCAGTCGGTCGCCCGCTGGTGCTTCGAGGACATCCCGCTGCGCCCCTTCTGCGCCGCGGTCGCGGAGATGGGGCTGCCCGCAATCGACCTCCTGCTCGTGGACGAATGGGCGGTCGCGCACGACCACGGCCTGGTGGTCTCATGCGGTGACGTCGGCGCGGGCACCATCGAGGACGGGCTCAACGAACCCCGCAACCACGCCGGCATCATCCGCGCCTTCGAGGAGCACATCCCGCGGGCCGCGCGCGAGGGCGTGCCCAACGTGATCTGCTTCTTCGGCAACCGCCGCGGAATGCCGGACGCGCCGGCCATCGACAACTCGATCCGGTGCCTGCGCGAATGCGCCCCGATCGCCGAGGCCGAGGACGTCACGATCCTCGTGGAGGCGCTCAACTCCAAGCCGGGCGGACACGTCGACTACATCGGCGACCACATGTCCTACGCCCTCGAGATCATCCGCGCCGTCGACTCTCCCCGCGTGCGCATCCTCTACGACATCTACCACATGCAGATCATGGAGGGCGACATCATCCGCACCCTGACCGACGCCCGCGACTGGATCGGCCACTACCACACCGGCGGCGTCCCCGGGCGCGCGGAGATCGACGAGTCGCAGGAACTCAACTATCCCGCCATCGTGCGCGCGATCCGGGACACAGGCTTCACCGGCTACATGGCCCACGAGTTCATCCCGCAGAGCGGCGACCCCCTGCGCTCGCTGAGGGAGGCCGTGGAGATGTGCGCTCGGGCTTAGGACGACTCCGGCAACTGCGCCCGCCGCTCGTCCTCCGGCAACCGCGTCAGCGTGAGCGCCAGTTCGGCGGCAAACTCTTCCGCGATCAGCCGGTCGGCCCGTTTAATCCTCAGCACGAGCTTCGAGGGATGCTTGAGCTTGAGGCCCTGGGGTCCGGCGATCTTTTCGAAGGCAAGGAGGTCCGCAGCGGTGATGGTGAGCCTCGGGCCAGCCAGCCTCCACCATTTCCGCCGAGTCACGACGGCACCCGCCACCTTGGCGAGCGGGATCACGATCTCCCTTACGGGCTCGATCTCTTCCCGGGTCTCGTACCCGCTGCCTTCCACCGATTCGGTCACCACCGCAACGCGCCACTGGATTACCAGGCGGTCCTCCTCCAGCCGCACGAGCCCATGTGCCGTCTCCGTGGTGGATTCGTATCCCCAGCCGGATGTGTGGAGGTCGGAGCTGCGTTTGAGGGTGAAGGGAACGGCGCTCACGACGGGCATCGGCCTAATACATCCTCTTGCTCTGAAAGATGTTGCGCATGTCGCCCGGGCGCCCGTCCAGGTAGCAGCGCAGGTTGTGGCGGAAGATGTCCGTGATCTTCCGGTTCTCGCTTGCGGCATTCGCCGATGAGTGAGGGCTGACGATCACGTTGGGCATGTCCCAGAAGGGGCTGTCGGCCGGGAGCGGCTCGTCGGCGAACACGTCGAGGCCCGCGAGAGCGATGCGTCCCTCGCGCAGTGCCTCGAGGAGGGCGGGCTCGTCCACCACTCCGCCCCGCGCCACGTTCACCAGGATCGCGCCCGGTTTCAGGGCTCGCAACGCGGCGCTGTCGATGAGCCCGTCGGTCGCCGGCGTGTGGGGGACGCTGAGGACCAACGCGTCGGTTTCAGCGAGCATCCGGTGCATGTCGTCGTTGGCATAAAGCGCGTCCGCGCCCAGCTCCTCGGCCGTGCGGCGCGATTTCGGGCTGGCCAGTGCAACGACGCGCATCCCGAAGCATCTGCCCACCAAGGCGACCTGGCGGCCCACCGCGCCCGTCCCGATGATCGCCAGCGTCCTGCCCTCCAGTTCTTCTCCGCAGAAGCGCTCCCACAGGCGCCGGCGCTGGAGGTCGGCGAGATGCGCGAACTTGCGCACGTGCGCGAGCAGGATCAGGAAGACGAACTCGGCCAGGGCGCCGCCGTGCACGCCGCGCGCGGTCGTGATGAGCAGATCCGAGTCCAGCAGCCCCAACGCCTCGACCGTCCGGCCCACGCCTGAACTCGTCCCCTGGATCCAGCGCACATTGGGCGCGTACGCGAGCCCTCCGGTGCCGTCGGGGTTTCGCGGCGGGAAGTCCCAGAGGATGTCGGCGCGCCCGAGGTACGCCTTCCAGCGCGCCTGCTGCTCGGGCGTGCGGCGGAAGTCGGCGGGGCCGGTGTGGTCGGCTTCGTAGCGCTTGGGCGGAAGGACGTCCGGGTCGTGGACGACCTCGAGGCGCTCGGGGTCGACGGCCCGGATGCGCTCCACCTGTTCGGGCTCGAGCGGGCTGGCGATGAAGATGTTGAGGGATTTCGGAGTCATGGGAGTTGTTGGGAGATGTGCTGAATGGCGGGAGTCTATGGAATGCGGGGAAGGCCGGAGCCCCTGCTCTCCCCAAGCCGTTGGGCAACGGCCCTCGAACAACCTACACGCATGAGCCTCACGCGCAGATGGGCGGCATCATGGCGGATGCCCGATCTGCCACCAACGCGTTGGCCCGGCATCGCCCACTCGGGCTCCCGCATGTTCCGGTAACCCCGCCGCCTCCTTAGTATCATCCGGTTCCGGTCCGCATCCCTCCGGCGCTGAACGCCGTTCGTCCCCTCATCCCGCACGAGAATCATGTTTGCCACCATCGCTCTCGCCGCCCTGCTGCAGCTCCCCGGTCCCCAGGCTCCCGCCTCGCCGGGCGAGTTCGTTCCCGGTACGACGTACAATCCCGCCATCCCCACGATACAGTCCGTGGTGGGGCACGAGGTCTGGGAGGTGGTCACGCCGCCCGACCAGCTCGTTCGCTACTTCGAGGCGCTGGCCGAAGCGGCTCCGGACCGGACGCGCCTGATCCACTACGCCGACAGCTGGGAGGGGCGGCCGCTGGTGATCATGGTGATCGGGACGCCGGAGCGGATCGCGTCGCTGGAGGAGATCAAGGCGGGGCTGGCGCGGCTGGCCCATCCGGAGGGACTGTCGGACGCCGAGGCGGAGGAGCTCATCGCAGGGCTGCCGGTGGTCACCGCGCTCATGCACAGCATCCACGGGAACGAGATCAGTCCCTCCGGGGCGGCCATGATGGAGGCCTACCACCTGCTGGCCGCGGAGAACGACCCGAACGTCGACCTCATCTTCGCCGAGTCGCTGGTGCTCATCGATCCGGTGGAGAACCCGGACGGACGCAACCGCTTCGTCCAGGAAAACACGATGACGGCGGCGGTCACGCCCAACGTCGAGGCGTACTCGGCGGAGCACGACGAGCGCTGGCCGGGCGGGCGCGTCAACCACTACCTGTTCGACCTGAACCGCGACCTCTTCATCCAGAGCCAGGTGGAGACGCGGGGCAAGGTGGAGATCTTCCTGGAGTACTGGCCGCACATCGTGGCCGATCTGCATGAGATGGGCGGCGACGCCACCTATTTCTTTCCGCCCACGGCACCCCCGGAGAATCCCTGGTACGGTGAGCGCCAGATCGCGCTGATGGATGTTTTCGGGCGCGCCAACGCCGCTGCGTTCGACGCGCGGGGCTTCGCCTACTTCAACCGCGAAGTCTTCGACCTCTTCTATCCGGGCTACGTGGACATGTGGCCGATGAACCACGGGGCGCTCGGCATGACCTACGAACAGGCGTCGGCGCGGGCGCTGGTGCTCGAGCAGTCCGACGGCGATGTGCTTACCTACGGCGACGGAGTCCTGCACCAGTTCACCGCAGCCATGGCCACGGCGCACACCTCCGCCGTCAACCGCGAGCGCATCCTCACCGACTACCTGGCCTTCCGCCGGGAGGGGATCGAACTGGGCGGCCAGGGCGTCGCCGAGTACGTTCTTCACTCCGCCCACGACCCGGGGATGGCGGAGCGGCTGGCGCGCATGCTGGTGCGCAACGGCATCGAGGTGCGTGAGGCCGCCGGACCGGTCAGCGTCCAGGGTCGCCAGCTCCCGGCCGAGGGGACCTTCATTGTCCCCATGGACCAGCCGACGCACCGGTTCGCGCGCAACCTGCTCGACGCGCACGTGCCCATGGCGGAGGACTTCGTCCAGGAGCAGATCGACCGGCGCGCCCGGCGGGAGCCCGACCAGATCTACGACATTACCGCGTGGAGCCAGGCGCTCTTGTGGGATGTGGAGGCCATCACCGTCGACCGGCCGACCGGAGCGGCCGGCGCCCCGGTCGCCGCCACCCGCGAGGCGGAAGCTCTCGCGCTCCCGGAGGCAACCGTCGGCTACCTCCTGCCGTGGGGCACGAACGCGGCCGGTGCGGTCGTGGAAGCCCTGCGCGAAGGCGTCCGCGTGCGGGCCGCCGGCGCCCGTTTCACGCTGGAGGGCCGCGAGTACCCGATGGGCACCGCGATCGTGCGTACCACGGAGAACGGACCGGACCTGCGCGAGACGCTGGGGCGCATCGCCGGCGCCCACGGAGCCGAAGTCGTTCCCATCGACGGCGCCTACGTGACCGAAGGGACGTCGCTGGGCAGCAACGCCACACGGGGGTTGCGCGAGCCGAGGGTGCTGCTGGTCTACGACGAGCCCGGCCAGACCTACTCGGTGGGCTGGACCCGCTACGTCCTGGAGCGCCGCTACGCCCAGGCTACCACGGTCGTGCGCGCCTCCAGCCTGGGCCGCGCGGACCTGAACCGCTACGACGTCATCGTCTTCCCCAGCGGCAGCTACTCGGGCGCCGTCGGCGGCGGCCTGCAGGACCGGCTGAGCGAGTGGATGCGCGGCGGCGGCACCCTGATCACCATGGCCGAGTCGACGCGCTGGGCAGCTCGAGCGGGGTTGCTGGCCACCACCGCCGAGCGCCGCGGGGGCCGCGCCGAAGCCGACGATCCCCCGGATCCCGGCACCCCCGACCAGCCCATCGAATACCTGGACGCCATCGTGCCCGCGGACGAGGCTCCGGCATCCGTGCCCGGCGCCATCATCAGGGTGCTGCTCGACGACGACCACTGGCTCGCCTCCGGCACCGACGGCGAAATCGGGGTGCTGGTGGTGGGATCGCGGGTATTTCGGCCGGTGACCCTGGACGACGGCACCAACGTCGGACGCTACGCGGACGAGAGCGATCTCCTTCTGGGCGGGATCGTCTGGGAGGAATCCCGGCCCCAGCTGGCCAACAAGGCCTTCCTGATCCATCAGCCGGTGGGCAGCGGCCAGATCGTGGCCTTCGCGGAGGATCCCAACTACCGTGCCTACGCGGAGGCGACCCAGCTGCTGTTCATGAACGCGGTGCTGCTCGGACCGGGGCGCTGAGAAGCGACGAAGACGGGCGACGAAGACGAAGCGCGCGCCGGCAGAGCGCGTGCACGCACAACCCCAACATGGAAACGACCGAATGAAGATCTGCGTGGTGGGCGCGGGAGCCATCGGCGGGCTGCTCGCCGTGAAGCTCGCGAATGCGGGGGAGGATGTGACGGTCATCGATCAGGGCCCGCACCTGGAGGCCATCCAGCGGAGCGGGCTCAAGCTGATCATGGCCGACAGGTCGGAGCATCATGCCGAACTCGACGCCCGCGGCGACATGGACGGGGTGGGCGAGCAGGACCTCGTCATTCTGGCGGTGAAGGCGCAGGTGCTGTCGGCGGTGGCTCCGGGGGTCCGCGGCATGCTCGGTTCCGGGACCATGGTCGTCCCGGTTCAGAACGGGCTTCCCTGGTGGTACTTCGAGAAGCACGGCGGCCCGTTCGCCGGGCACCGGCTGCAGACGCTGGACCCCGACGGCATCCTCGCCGAGAGCATCGACGTCGATCACATCGTGGGCACCGTGACCTTCCCGGCGGGCGAGATCGCCGCGCCCGGGGTGGTGCGCCACACCGAGGGCAACCGCTTCCCCATCGGCGAGCTCGACGGCTCGCGGACGGAGCGCGCGCAGCTGCTGGTGGACACGCTCAGGCGCGCCGGCTTCAAGTCGTTCGTCATCGAGGACATCCGCGCCGAGATGTGGCTCAAGCTGTGGGGCAACCTCTCGTTCAACCCCATCAGCGCCCTCACCCGCGCGACGCTGGTGGACATCTGTCAATACCCGCTCACACGGCAACTGGCGCGCACGCTGATGGAGGAGGCGCAGGAGGTGGCGGGCGAGCTCGGGATCACCTTCCGGGTCGGGATCGACCGGCGCATCGCGGGCGCGGAGCGCGTGGGCGCGCACAAGACCTCGATGCTCCAGGACGTCGAGGCGGGCCGCTCGCTCGAGATCGACGCCATCATCGGCGTGGTGGGTGAGCTCGGCCGGCTGGTGGGGGTGCCGACTCCGAGCGTGGACGCCATCCAGGCGCTGGTGGCGCTGCTCGACAAGGGGGTGCGGGAGGGAACGGTCTAGAGAATAGACTTAGTCCACCGAACTAAGTCCGCTCCTGACCGCCTCGAGACCCTGGGTAGGGAGCAGGCTGTGATGGCAGGGGCGGGCGCGCGCGCGGATTCAGCCACCGGCGGCCGCTAGAGCCCCAGCTCGTTCCAGGCCTCCATCCGCTCCAGCATCCTGGCGGCGGTTGCCGAGTCGCCGCGCAGGCCGGCTTCGCGGTAGAGGGCGAAGTAGGCGAGGGCGTAGTAGGTGGGAATCCCCAGGCTGCTGGGATCGCGCCAGTAGTCCCATCCGTCTGGAAGGCCGCTCCGGTGCACGTACACCTCGTCCACCAGCGTTCGCGTGCGCTCGGTGTCTACCCAGACGCCGATCCCCGACAGCCGGTTCGGGTCGCCGACCTGGGCGATCCCCTGGCCCTGGAGCGGCGCCGGGTCTCCGGGCCAGAGTCTGTAGGCCACCCCCTGCCTGACGATGTACCTGCGCAGCCCCATGTTCTCCGGGGCGCCGACGGCGGAGGCGAAGTAGATGGGCCGGTCCTCGATGGAGTTGGCGATGAAGGACAGCGCGAACTGCATCCACGGCTGCATCAGGCGGCCTTGCGCGACCGTGGCCGTGACCGGACCCAGGCGAAAACTGCGATCCTCGGCAAGCGGCGCGACACCGGTCATGACGACCTGGTCGATCATGTCGTCGGTCAGTTGCGGACTGACCACCGGTAGCGCCGGGGGCGAGATCGGTTCGCGCAGGACCAGCGGCACCAGCCCCGCGGCCTGCGCCGAGGCCGGGTTGTCGGTGTACAGTGCCGCCGTGCCCACCGGCGTGTAGGGACGCTGGCAGACGATGCGGGTCGGGTCCGCGTCCGGGTCCTCGCCGGGACCGCAGGGACGGCTCAGGCCCCGCAACTGCTTCACGTACCAGTCGGTGTTCAGGTACGACGTCACCGCCACGACGACGTCGCGCCGGATGCCCTCCACCTCCTGCAGGTACCAGAGCGGGAAGGTGTCGTTGTCGCCGTTGGTGAAGATGAGCGCGTACGGCTCCACGCTCATGAGCAGATTATAGGCCCAGTCGCGCGCGGAGTAATCGTCCGTCCGGCTCGCGCGCTGGAAGTTGAGGACCAGCGGCACCAGCGCCAGCAGGAGCACCGGCGAGGCCATCTTCATCGACCCCAGGTTTCTCGACAGCGACCTCCACAGGCCCGCGAGGCCGATCCCCGAGATGAGGCCCCAGACCGAGAAGCCGACGATGAAGAAGTAGTCGCGCTCGCGCACCTCCTTCTCGATCCCCTGGTCGGGGAAGGAATAGCCGAGCTTGAAGTTCAGATAGTAGACCAGCCCGACGGAGAGGATGCCGAAGAGTGAAGCCAGATAGAGCCAGCTGGCACGGTCCTTCCGATAGTGCTCGCGCAGGCCGAAGGCCCCCAAAGCCAGGAAGATCAGCGTGAAGACGAGCCGGCGAAACGGGAACCGGTTGTCCGCGAAGGCCACGCCCCGGGCCCACTGCCAGTCGAAGTACTGCATCCAGTTGCCGTACTGGGCGAAGAGCGGCGCCTGTCGCGGAACGAGCGGCGGCTTGGCGTACTGCTCCCGCTTGAGCGCCGACGACAGCTCCTCGCATCCCGCGTTGCCGTAGGTGGCGATGCTCACCAGCGCGTCGGAGACCCCTTCGCAGGTCGGCTGCCCTTCGTTGATGACCGGGTCCAGCCCGGAGCGGATCGGGAGGAAGAGGTGGATGCTCAGCCCGAGGAGGACCGCCACCAGCGAGGTCGCGTACAGGCGCGGGTTGAGCAGCGTGCGTGCGCGCACGGCGAGAATGAAGAGGAAGAGGGACGGCAGCACCAGCAGCGCCATGAGGTGGTTGCCCACCGAGAGCGCCATGATGAACGCCATCAATACCAACAGGTTGTCTTCCCTTCCCTTTCCGAGGTTTTCCTGCCAGCGGAAGGTGAGCCAGGTAAGGAGGGCGATGGTAAGGAGGGAGACCGTGTAGACCTTCTCGTTCACGTTCGACTGGTTCCAGACCGTGAACGCCGTCGCGCTGATGAGGACCGCCGCGCACGCCCCCACCAGCCGGAAGCGCCGGTCGGAGGAGAAGAAGCGCAGGATGTGATGGACGACGAGGAACCAGAACCCGTGGGCGGCCGCGCTCACCGCTGCCGAGAAGAGGTTGATGCGGACCGCGGTCGAGAGGCCGAGCGGAGCCAGCAGGATGTCCCAGGCGCGGGCCAGCACGACGAAGAGCGGGTTCCCCGGGGGGTGGGGGATGCCCAGCATGTGCCCGGTGGCGATGTACTCGCTCGTGTCCCAGAACGCCGTGGTGGGAGCCACGGTCGCCGCGTAGAGGAGGAACACGGCCCCCGCCACCCCGGCCGCCCAGCGGTAGGGAGGTGTGGTGTTGTCGGCCACTAGCCGGCTCCGGGAACCAGGGTGATGCCGCCGGCCTGCTTGCCTATCTCCGCCATCCCGACGCGCTTGTAGTTCGCGAGGTCGATCACCTCGACGATGCCCGGCTGCCCCCCGATCCCTTCGACGGTGACGAAGGCGAAGCGGTTGTCCGAGGTCACGGCGACCCCGTGGGTAACCTCCTGGGTGTTTTCGATCTTCGCCAGTTGCTCGCCGGTGTCGAGATCCCACACCGCCAGATGGCCGCTTCCCTTGAGGGTCGCGAGCAGGCGGGATCCGTCGCGGGTGAGAGCCAGGTTGTAGGGCGCGCCGTCGGCGGGGATGCGCCGGGCCACGCTCCACGACTCGACGTCCACCTGGACGATCTCGTTGCCGCGGTTGCAGGCGACGTAGACGAAGCGTCCGTCGCCCGAGAGGGTGGTCCAGGTCGGGGAGCAGGCGGCCATGCCGGAGCCCATGGCGCCGCTCATCCCCCCGCCGCCCATCCCCGCGCCGTGCGCCACCGGATCCGCGACCAGCTCGCCGGTCACCAGGTTCAGCCGCCGGGTCACCTCCAGCGAGAACGTGGACATCTCGACCAGCTGGTCGTCCATCATGCAGGCGGAGTAGTTGTGCATGCCGTCCGGCGACATGCGCGACCCGTGCGGCATGGTGCACGTGGTGACCTCCTCGATCACGTACATCTCCTCGGTGTCCACCACCGACACCGTGCTCGGGACGTGGTCCCCGTAGAAGTTCGAGTTGACCGCGAAGGCCAGCACACCGTC
The DNA here is from genome assembly GCA_965202805.1 of Longimicrobiales bacterium. Classification (GTDB taxonomy): domain Bacteria; phylum Gemmatimonadota; class Gemmatimonadetes; order Longimicrobiales; family Gaopeijiaceae; genus BD2-11. The sequence goes on along the minus strand of OZ241869.1, from coordinate 2,765,531 downwards.
GGGGGTGAGCGACACGGTCGCCGGGAAGAAGCCGAGTTCGGTGGCGGCCACGACGGTGTCGGGGCCGGTCTCGTACTTGAGCAGGTAGCCGTTCGGGAAGCCGTGCCCGAGCGTCAGGTACCAGTATTCGCCGGACGGGTCGAAGAACATCCCGTGCGGGCCCTCGATCTCGGCGGGCCAGCGGCCAACCCGGATCGTCTTCTGCACCGAGAGCCCGCCTTCGGGGGTGAACTCGAGCACCGCGACCTCGTCCTCCGACTCGGCGGCCACGTACGCACGGTAGGACTGTGCGTGGGCCATTTTCGGCCCGGAGGCGGAGGCGACGACGGCCGACAGAGCGGCAGCGACCGCGGCCAGGGTTGCGAGCCGGCGCGACATCATGCCGCCCTCACGGGGAACCTCTGCAGCCAGCGGCGGGAGCCCGATGCGTCGCCCGTACGCCCGGCGGCGTCGCAGCCGGCGCGCCGACCGCCTCCCGCGTCCCTCACGGAACCAGCGTCCTCCTCGGCTGCAGCCTCACCGACCAGAGCCCCGAGTGGTGCTCGGCGATGAACAGGTGGCCCTTGTGGATCTGCGGGCCCCAGCTGAAGGGCGCGTTGGGCACGAAGGCGTCCGGGTCGTTGGCGGCGTAGTGGGCGATCTCGCGACCCTGCAGCCCCAGGTTGCCCTTGAGTTCCCCGGAGATGTCGATGACGCGGGTGCCGCCGTTGTAGAAAGCCGCGTAGAGGCGGTCGCCGTCGATCCACATGTTGTGCGACCCGGCCTCCGGGATCTCGTAGCGCGCGACCTCTTCGGGGTTGTTGGGGTCGGTGAAGTCGACGACGTGGATGTAGCCTGCCATGCGCGGGGGCGTGCGCTCGGCGTCCAGGTCGTTGAAGCCGGGGCGGCCGATCTCGTCGCCCATGAAGATGTAGAAGCGTCCGGTCGGGCTCCAGTACGGGAAGGCCGCGTGGGTCGCCCCGCCGATATCGGCGAAACTGGTCATGAGCACCGGGTTCGACGGGCTGCCGCCCCGGTCGCCGCCGCCCACGTCGATGACCGCCACCCCGTCGGCCCAGTTGGAGGTGTAGGCGATCCCGTCGACGATCCAGATGTCGTGAATGCCGTGGCCGGGGGTGTCCAGCTCGAAGCGGCCCACCCGGTGGGGGCTGGTCGGGTCCTCGATGTTGATCACGTCGAAGCGGACGCCGTTGTTCACGGCATACACGTGGTTGTCGTATACGAAGACGTTGTGCACGCCCCCGGTCAGCTCGTCGTCGAAGGTGGAGAGGATTTCGACGTTGCGCGGGTCCGAGCAGTCCACGATGACGATGCCGTTGCGCCGGTTGGAGGCGCCCTCGCGCGAGATCACGCAGATGCGGCCGTCCTCGGAGACCTTCACGTCGTTGGTGGTGCGCGCGTCCACCACCAGCGAATCGGTCATGACCGGGGCGGCGGGGTCGGTCACGTCCCACCAGTAGGTCGCGCCGTAGGCGCCCCAGGTGCCGGTGATGGCGTAGTCGCGGCCGTCGATGCCTTCCCACACCCACAGGTCGGAGGTGGGAACGTCCTGCACCGCGCCCTGGCCGATGAACTCCACCGTCTCGCTTACGTTGCGCGGCTCGATGCGGATGGTCTGGTTGGCCGAGTGGCCCGGCACTGTGGCCATGACGGTGTACACGCCCGGCCGATACGCCACGAAGCGGCCCTGCTGGTCGATCTCGGCGGGCGCGAAGTCCGCGGTGGCCTCGATGTCCGCGTAGGGCACGACGGACCAGGTCACGGGGATGTCGCTGGCCTCGTCGCCGGCCATGGGCGCGGCCTCGAAGCGGATCACGTCGCCGGTGCGGCCCACCTCCTGGCTCCCCGACAGCGAAATCGAGGTGACCGGGCTCGCGACCACATCGTAGGCCACCTCTCCCGCGACCCCTTCGGCCTCGGCGGTCAGGGTGACCCGGCCGGGCGCGTGCGCGCTGAACACACCGAAACGGTCAACGGTGGCCACCGACTCGTCGCTGGTGCTCCAGCCCAGCTCCACGTCGCCGCGAACGTCGTCGACCGCGTCGTACACGGCGGCGCGGTGGCGCATCACCGTACCCACGTAGAAGCGCCCGCTCTCGCCCGGCGAGATCTCGACCCGGTCGAGGGCCGGGTACGGCACCGAGACGGTCATCTCCGCGCGGATGTTGCGGTCGGTGGCGACCATCAGGGTGACCAGGTAGTCACCCCCGTACACGGCCTCGACCGCGCCGGTGGTTCTGTTCACGTCCAGACGCCCGCGCGCGCCCCGGGCCATGTACATGATCGGGGCATCGACGGCGTTCCCGTCGGCATCGACAACGCTGGCCGTGATCTGTCCGCTCTCACCGGGCTGGAGGGTGAGCACCCCTTCCTCCACGACGATGCGCGCGGGTTCCTGGGCGGCGAGGGACGACGCGCCGAGCGCGAGCAGGGCGAGGGACCAGAGGGCGGCGACGGGACGAATCTTCATCTCTCTTGACTCCATGCAGCGGATACTTCGGCGAGCCCTGAAAACTTGAGCCAACGGCGGTTTCGCGCAATTGGAAATCCGGGGTGCCCAACGCGCCGTCGGGATCATTCGCCCCCATGGAGGACGAGGTCGCGCGGCTCTCGGTGCCCACGCGGATTCATCCACGGACTATTGGAAATTCACCACCAGCGCCATGGTCAGCACCCGGTCCGACTTGTCCAGGGGGATGGACACCTTGCCCGTGGACTCCCCGGCGGCGGTGGTCAGCGGGACGTCGACCAGCGAGGGCCGGTTGTCGAAGAGGTACTGGAACTTGGCCTGGAGCCCGAAGTGCTCGCTCATCGAGACGCCCAGCGTGCTCACCCAGTCCGCGCGCAGGTCGGCCGGGTCGAAGCCGTTTTCGTCGATCACCAGCGTGGTCTTGAGCTCCGTGTTGTCGGTCAGCTGAATCTCGTATTCGCCGGAGACCTGGAGTCCGATGAAGGTGCCGCGCACGTCCGGATTGGGCACGACGTCGTCCTGCGCGGTGAAGGTGAGCCCGTATGAGCTGCGCAGCTGGTGTACTTCATCCTCCATCCACCGCGTCGACATGCCGGCGACCAGCACGTAGCGGCCATCGATGCCGGTGAAGGTGTTTCGGGCCCATCCCAGCTGGCCGAACACCGACGACCGCTCCGAGAACTCCCGGTCGCCGCGGAAGCGGATGTGGTAGTTCTCCGCCGAAACCCGGGTCTCGCTCTCCTCTTCGATCCGATAATCGTCGGCGGTGCCGATGGCGGCGCGCCTGAAGCGGGTGGTGTTGGTGCGCAGGGCTCCAACCTCCAGTTTGGTCTCGGTCCGCTCCCACTCCGTGATCAGCTCGTTGGCGAGCCCGAAGGTCGTCGATTCGGTGTTGCCGCGGGTCTGGATGAAGCTGAACTCGCTGGAGTTGGACCACTCGGGGGGGAGGGAGACTTGCGGGAGCTGCGCGCTCGCCTCGACACCGGTGCCCAGAAGAAGCGCGAGGACCAGGGAGAAAGGAACGACGGCGCCCGAGGCGCGCGCGTCCGACGGGTGCCTGGCAGCCAGGCGCTCTCGTGCTACCAAACGCCCTCGTATCCGTCCGCGGCCAGATTCCACCTGGGCCCGAAGACGTGGACCCGCTTCGTCGGCGACGGGCCATCGACGAGCTCTCCGCCCGCGTGCGTCCATGCAAGCAGGCTTCCCTTCAGGTTCAGCACCGGCACGCCCTTCCTGCCCATGCGGCGGGCGTACCTTGAACTACGCGCTCCCAGAGTGCAGTAGGCGACCACGGTACAGTCCCCCAGATCGTCGAGCCGGTCCTCGAATTCCTCAGGGGTGATGGCGCCGGGCAGCGTGGACACCGCCCGCTCGGCGGGAGACCGGACATCGACGAGAACGGTGTCGTCGTCGGGCAGGCGCTCGCGCAACGCCGCCGCACTGATGGTCTTCACATCCGGAAAGCGGCGGCCAACCCGCGCAACCATCCCCTCCAGCGTACCCCGCCTTTCGTCCTGCGATGCCATCCTGTTCACCCTATACGAAGAACACGCCCTTCTTCAGCCCGACCGACTCCGCCCACTCGCCCGCAGCCATCTTCCTGCCCCCTTCGGGCCGCACCTTGCCGACCCGCAGCTGTCCATCGGGGGCCGAGATACGAATCCCCTCCGCGCCTATGCCGGTCACCTGCCCCGGGCGAATCGAGAGCGCCTCATCGATCCGCGAAGCGCCGTAGAGCTTGACCCAGGCGCCGTTGAACGTACTCCATGCCCCCGGCTGCGGATCCGCGCCGCGCACGAGGTTCCATGTCTGCCGCAGCGGCCGGTTCCAGCCCACCCGCACGTGCTCGTGCCTGCACCAGCCCTCGTAGGTGGCCGCGGAATGGTCCTGCGCGATCTTCGGCGCCTGGCCCGCGCGCACCAGGTCCACGCCCTCGAGCATGGCGTCGACCCCCATCGGGAAGAGGTGGTTGAAGTAGAGGCTGCCCAGGGTGTGATCCCCGATGTCGACTTCCTTCTGCAGGAGAATCGGCCCCTCGTCCAGGCCGTCGTCGGGCCAGAAGATCGAGAGTCCCGTCTTCTCCCTCCCCCAGATGATGGGCCAGTTGATGGAGCTGGGGCCGCGGTGGAGCGGGAGCAGCGAGGGATGATACTGGATGGTCCCGCGGGTCGGGATGTTCAGCGCCTGCTCGGGCACGAAGAGGGTGACGTAGGCCATCACGCCCAGATCGGGACGGAGCGACTTCATCTGCTGCCAGGTGTCCTCGCTCTTGAAGGAGGAGGGCTGGAAGAGGGGCAGGCCGTGTGCGCGGGCCGCGTCCGCGAGCGGATCGGGGCGCTGACCGGGCTTTTCGGGACGGGTGTAGACGCCGACGATGTCCTCGCCGCGCTCCACCAGCGCCTTGAGGACGCTCGCGCCGAAGGCCTGCTGGCCGTTGACGATGATTCTCATCCCTCAGCTCACGGGTCGGTCGGCGTTCATGACCCAGCGGTCGTACCAGGCGAGGTAGCGCTCGTAGCGGTCCTTCTGGTAGCTGGGGACGCGCAGGCCGTGGCTCTGGCCGGGGTAGACCACGAGCTGGGTGGGCACGCCGCGCCGGCGCAGCGCCTGGTAGAGCTGCTCGGAGTTGAGGATGGGCACGTTCCAGTCGTCCTCGCCGCCCATGATGAGGGTCGGGGTGGTGACCTCGTGCACCTTGTTGAAGGGGCTGATGCGCTCCCAGTTGTCGCGGTTGTCGCCCTCCCAGGGAAGCCCCAGCTCGGCCTCCCACTGCCGCTGGTAGTGGTCGTGGCCGTAGTTGGCGATGTAGAGCACTTCACTCGCTCCGGTGATGGCGCCCTCGAAGCGGTCGGTCTGGGTGATGACGTAGTTGGTGAGGATGCCGCCGTACGACCAGCCGCCCACGCCCAGGCGGTCGGGGTCGGTCCAGCCCTGTTCGATGGCGTAGTCGATGCCCGCCATCACGTCCTTGAAGTCGGGGTTGCCCCAGTCCGCCCACAGCGCCGCCGAGAAGTCCTGTCCGTAACCCGACGAGCCGCGCGGGTTGGTGCGCACGACCACGTAGCCGTGGGCCGCGAAGAGCTGCGACTCGAACTGGAAGGAGTGGCTGTACTGCGAGACGGGGCCCCCATGGATGCGCAGGATTGTGGGGTAGGCGCGGCCGTCCTCGTGGTCGGGCGGGAAGGTGACGAAGCCTTCGACCTCGATCCCGCCTTCGGAGGGAAACTGTATGTTGCGGGTTTCGGCGATGTTGAACGACGCGAGGAAGTCGTCGTTGTGGCCCGTGATGCGCCGTAGCGCCGCTTCGCCGTCCGCGTGGTCCTCCACGGCGTAGATCTCGCCGGGGCGGTCCAGGTAGTTGACGCGGGCCGCGAAGGTGTCGCCGTTCCAGTCGAAGCCGGAGGCGGAAAGCCCCCCGGACACCGGCCGCTCCAGCTCCGAGCCGTCCGGGCGGATGCGCGCGATGTGGTTTTCCGACGAGTCCTCGAGCCCGAACCAGATCCATTCGCCGTCCGGGGAGAAGCGGGGGGAGCGCACGTTTCGGTCAAGCTCGGTGGTGAGCAGCCGGGGCTCGCCTCCGTCCGCCGAGACCACGGCGAGGTGCGTGGTGGCGTACCAGATCAGGTCGGGGCGGATGCCGGTGGTGTAGGCGATCCAGCGCCCGTCGGGGCTCCACTGCGGTGAGCCGTCGGAGCCGGGGTTGGTGGTGAGCTGCCGCGGCGAGTCGGTGGGCTCCTCCAGATCCGCGGAGACCACCCAGATGTCGTTGTTGGCGTTCAGGTCCGGGTCTTCCGTGCGGTTGGAGACGAACGCGACCCGGGTGCCGTCCGGGCTCCAGACGCCCAGGGACTCGTTCCAGCGCCCCGTGGTGAGCTGCCGCAACTCTCTGGCATCGATCTTGTAGACATACAGGTGCGTCATGCGTGAGCCGGTCAGGTAGCCGGCTCCGTCCCGCTTGAACTGGATGCGGTCGATGACCCACGGATCCTGCGGAGCGTTGGGCTTCGCATCCTCGTCCTCCTCCTCGGCATCGCGGATGGTGAGGAGGAGACGGGTGCCGTCGGGGGACCAGCGGTATCCGCTGACGCCCTGCTCGACGTCGGTCAGGGGAAAGGCCTCGCCGCCGCGCCGGTCCAGCGCCCACACCTGGGTCGCGTCGCCGTCGCGCGCTGCGGTGAAGGTGAGGTACCGGCCATCCGGGCTCCAGGCGGGAGAGCCGGCAGACTGCTTGTCGCGCGTAAGCGGGACCGGGTCGCCGCCCGCGACCGGCGCCATGTAGATGCGGGTGTAGGAGCGTTCATCCTCCAGGGAGGTGCGAGAGACGGTGTACGCGACCCAGTCGCCCTCAGGGCTGACTACCGGCGTGCCGACGTTCTCCAGCTCGAACAGATCGTCGACCGTGATGTTGCGCCGCTCCTGCGCGAGGGCGGCCGTGGGCGCGAGCGCCGCCGCGGACAGCGCGAACCCGAGGGCCGTCGTTACGAGAGCCTTCATGATGAACTCCTGAACCGATGAGTAATGATCCTGACTGAGAGGGGGCGAAGATGAGTGATGGAGCCAGGGGAATTCGAGCGCACGCAAGAATAACAGCGAGGGAACGGGGGGCGCGACCCGTATCCGCTGTGCGCCCGGGGCGCGTGGGGGGAGCGATGACGACGGGGGGAGCGGGAGTGTCCACCGTGGTGGACGGTGCCGCACCCGGGAGGGTCCGCGGGGCGGCGTTGCTGTTCATGCGGGCCGTGCTGGTCGCTGCGGTGACCGCGCTCGCCACCGCCTGCGCCGCGCGTGCCGGGGAGGGGAACCCGGCCATCACGCCCGGCCTCGAGGATCAGATCGAGATCCGCATCATCAACAACAACTTCAGCGACGCCCGGATGTACGCGGTGCACCCCCGTGGACGGGAGTACATCGGCATGCTCACCGGCAAGACCGAAGCCAACTACACCCTCGACTGGGACATCTCGCAGACGCTCTCGATCGAGATCTCGCTGCTCGCGGGCGGGACCTGCACGACGGAAGAGCTGATCGTCGACCCCGGCGAGGCGCTCTTCCTCAGCATCGATTCCACGCTGGCCACCATGGCGAACTGCCGGTCGAGGGCGACGGGGATCGGCGGGCGTTAGCCCGGCGCCACGGGCAGCCCAGCTGCGTGTCGAGTCGCTAGCGCAGCGGCGGCGCGCTTTCGGGCGGGCGCCGGTGCCCCGTGGCTTGCTCGAAAGCGTAACCGAAGCGAATCAGCATCCCTTCAGTAAAGGGGCGGCCCAGGAACTCGATGCCGATGGGCAGGCCGTCCGGGGTGAAGCCGGCGGGGACCGTGAGCGCGGGCCAGCCCGTCACCGGGCTGATGAGGCGGTTGTCGCCGAGGCCATAGTCGTCGGCCGGGGAGGGATTGGTCTCGACGTCCGGGGCGATGAGGGACGGCGGGTGGTCGAAGGTGGTGTGCACCAGCGCGTCGAGGTCGTGGTCGGCCATGACCTGGTAGACGTCCTGCCGGAGCTGGTCGCGGGCCAGCAGATAGGCCAGATAACCGGGGTCGCTGGTGGTCTTTCCGAGTGAGCCCGCCAGCCCGGTCGCCCGCCAGGGCGTCACCCGCCCGCTGAGCAGGATGGAGCGCAGCGTCGTGTAGGGCGGGTCGTCGAGTTCCGCCAGATAGGCGTTGGTGGCGGCCTCGGTCTCGTGGGAGTTCATGGAGTAGATGGCGTTGATCCCGTCTACTCCCGGGATGGCCACGTTGTCCACCACCTCGGCTCCCAGCGCACGCAACTGCTCGACGGCGTCGTCGACGATGGCGCGCGCCTGCCGGTATCCCTCCGAGTCCGTGTCCAGCGCCTGGTCCATGGGATCGCGGATGATGCCGATGCGGGCCCCGTCGAGCCCATCCTCGGAGAGCCCGTCGCTGTAGGAGTCCGGGACCTGGTCGAAGGAACGGGCGGTCACCGGGTCGTTGGGGTCGTACCCGGCGATGGCGTCGAGCAGGATGGCCGCGTCCATGACCGTGCGGGTCATCGGCCCCATGGTGTCGGTGGTGGGGTTGGCGGGCATCATGCCGTAGCGGCTGACCAGCGGCAGGGTGGGCCTGAGCCCCACCAGCGAATGCACGGCCGACGGCCCGCGGATGGAGCCGCCGGTATCCTCCCCGATGCCGATCATGCCCAGGTTCGCGGCCACTCCCGCGCCGGTGCCACCGGAAGAGCCGCTCGGGTTCCGTTGCGGGTCGTAGGGGTTGCGGATGAAGCCGAAACCGGAGCCCACGTAGCGCGATGCGAACTCGCCCATGTTGGTCTTGGCGATGATGAGCGCGCCCGCGTCCTTCATGCGGATGACGATGGTGGCATCCCGGGAGGACACGAAGTCCGCAAAGAGCGCCGATCCGTAGGTGGTGGGCAGGTCGCGGGTCTCGACCTGGTCCTTGAGGAGGACCGGGATGCAGTGCAGCGGCCCGCTGAGTCCGCCGGACGCGAGCGCCTGGTCGAGGCGGGCAGCCTCGTCGAGGGCGGCGGGGTTCAGGTTGGCGATGGTGTTGAGCCGCGGTCCCTGCTGGTCGTAGGCCTCGATGCGGTCGAGGTAGCCCTGCACCAGGTCGACGCAGGTCAGCTGCCCGGCGAGAAACGCGGCGTGCACCTCCGCGATGGTTGCTTCCGCGAGCTCGAAGTCCTGGGCGAACGCACTGGCCGGGGTGGCCAGGAGCAGGCTGGCGGCCAGCAGGAGCCTGGTCGGGCGCAGGGTGCGAGAGCGGGAGTGGGTCGTCCGTGTCATAGGAAGCCATCCGGGATTCATCGGCGTTCTCCTGCTGGGTCGCGCGGCGGAAGAACCGGGTCGCGCGGCGGAAGAAGGGGGGTGGAAGCGGAGATTGTCGGCGTCGCGAGGCGATGGTGATTGCCCCGGGCACCCGGCTCCAACACTATCGTGTCCATCACGCATCCTCCACAACATCGCAGAGACCGGCAAACATGGCAGATCTCGACATTCAACCAGGCAGGACCCGCATCGGCTGGATCGGGCTGGGCGTCATGGGGCGCAGCATGTGCGCGCACGTGATGGACCACGGGTTTTCGGCCACGGTCTTCACCCGGACCCGCGCAACGGCGGCGTCGGTGCTGGAGAAGGGCGCGGTGTGGGCGGAGAGCCCCCGTGCGGTGGCCGAGCAGAGCGACGTGGTCTTCAGCATCGTCGGCTTCCCGCGCGACGTGCGCGAGGTGATCCTGGGCGAGGATGGCGCGCTGGCGGGATGCGAGCCCGGGAACATCCTCGTGGACATGACCACAAGTGAGCCTTCGCTCGCGGTCGAGATCTACCAGGCGGCGCGCGCGAAGGGGGTGGCCAGCGTGGATGCCCCGGTGTCGGGGGGGGACGTGGGGGCCCGCGAGGGGCGCCTGTCCATCATGATCGGGGGGGACGAGGACGTGGTGGAGGCGCTCGGGCCGTGCTGGCGGGCGATGGGGAAGGCCGTCGTGCGCCAGGGAGGACCGGGAGCGGGACAGCACACCAAGATGGTCAACCAGGTGCTGATCGGCCCGCTGATGATCGGGATGTGCGAGGGCCTGCTCTACGCCTACAGGTCAGGGCTCGACCTGGAGACCGTCATGAAGTCGGTCGCTCCCGGGGCCGGCGGCAGCTGGTCGCTATCCAACTACGGCCCGCGCGTGATCGCCAACGACTTCGATCCCGGCTTCTTTGTCGAGCACTTCGTCAAGGACATGGAGATCGCGCTCGCCGAGGCGGGCCGCATGAAGCTGGCGCTGCCGGGACTGGCGCTGGCGCATCAGTTGTATAACGCCCTTCGGGCGCAGGGGAAGGGACACAGGGGAACCCACGCGCTCCAGCTCGCGCTGGCTCATCTGTCCGACATCGACTGGATGGGGCGGGACTGACGCGCCTTGCCCCGGTCCTGACATCTACTGACAACTACACTGACATCTGCTGGCAACTAGCTGGTTTACGACCCTCCCGGAGCCAGCACCAGCCGGTTCTCTGCCTGCGCCTCCACCGCCTCCCGCGAGAAGAGCATCGGGAAGTACTCCCGGTTGGCCCAGTCCTCGGTGAGGTTGCCGTAGTAGGGGCTTCCCGGCCGGCCGGATTGTCCCGGCGCGTTGGTGAACAGCGACCCGTCCAGGTCGCCGAAGTCCACGATGTGGCGGTAGGTGGCCCCCGTCGCCGCCACCGTGCCCGCGCCCCCGGAGCGCTCCGCCGACGGAAGGTCGTAGGCGGTGACCAGCGCGTGCGGGAACTCGTTGCGGTGGTCGCGTCCCCAGCGCCACTCGGCGGGGTCGTCGCCCTGGTCGCGCGCGATCAGGTCCAGGGCGGCGGACAGGGCCGCCTCCAGCGCTGCCGACGCGTCCCCGCCCGCACCTCCCGCCGCCCCGTCGAGCACGTCCCCGTCGAGACGGCGGTAGATCGCCGCCGCCCGGCTGTCGCGGTCGAAGAGGCCGTTCCAGGCGGCCAGTTCGGCCCGGTACGACTCCACGTCGGCGTCACTCGCCGTCCATCCGCCGAAGAGCGCCGCGTGGGCCGCGCCCGACGCCGAATACGCGTCCTGCTGGAGCACCCGGGAGTCCTCGGGCGTGAAGTCGCTGCCCGCGTTCAGCACCTCCTGCACGCGCGCGAAGCGGGCGAAGGGTCCGGCGGTCTTGAAGAAGAGCGGCGGGTCGTAACCGGGCGGATGAATGTCGTGGTTGGCCGTCCCTACCCAGCCGCGCTCCGGGTTGTACTCGGTGGGCAGATCGTCGCGGAAGCCATCCCATTCGAATTCCCCGGTCCCGGGCACCGGCAGCCGCCCGTGCCAGTTGGGGCGGCTGGGCGAGAGCGCGGCGGCCTGCCAGGCGATGTTCCCGTCCGCGTCCCCGCAGATCATGTTCTCGGTCGGAGCCAGCCAGTAGCGCATCTCCTCCAGGAAGCCGCTGCAGTCGGAGACCACGTTGAGCCGCAGGCCCGCCAGATATCCCGTGGTTCCGGGTTCGTGCATGGTCGAGCGCATGGCGTAGGCGAGGTTGTTTGCGGGATCCCGGTGGAAGATGGGGCCGTGCCGGGAGAACTCGAGTTCCAGGGTCACGGGGTCAGCGTCCCTGACCTGAACGGTTTCCGTGATGGTCCGCACCTCCTCCCAGCCGTCGCCCCAGCGCACCTGCTTCGGGTTGTCCGGGTTCACCTGCTCGACGTACACGTCGGACTGGTCGGTGCCGACGATGGTCAGCCCCCAGGCGATGCGCCCGTTGTGCCCGATGGCCACCCCGGGAAGCACCGGCTCGGTCGAACCGATGGTGGTCCAGCCGGGCGCGTCCAGGTGCACGACGTAGCGGAGCGACGGGTTGGTCACCCCGCGGTGCGGATCGTTGGCCACGATCGCATGGCCGCTCGCGGTCCGGCTTCCGTGGATCGCCCAGTTGTTGCTCCCCGGGGAGGTCTCGCGCGCGCCCAGGTTGAGCGCCATCTCCGACCCCGTCCAGCCATCGTAGGGCGCGACCAGGGGCGGACTGCTCATCGCGTTGCGGAACCCCGTCACGCCGGCCAGCACCTCGCCCGGGATCAGAGCCATGTCGACGCCCGCGGGCACCTCGAGTTCCCGCCACGGAGTCGGATTCGCCTGTCGGTTGGCTTCCTCCGCCCCCAGCTCGGCCACCCGCAGCGCCAGTTGCAGCTCGCGCCGCACATCCGCCAGCGGCATCGCCGTCTGCATGCGCAGCAAAGGCGTCTCGGCGCTCCAGTGCTCGGGTTCGAGACCCGTCAGCAGGAACTCCACGGGCAGCTCTCCAGCCGCCGTCGCGTGATCGATGTAGGCGTTGATGCCCGACGCGAAGGCTTCCAGGATGCGCCGGCCCTCGGGGTGGTAGGTGGTGAACTCCGCGTCGTCGAACGGGCCGCGGAACATGAGCAGGCGCGCAACGCGGTCGTGCTGCAGGGCCTCCGCGCCCAGCACCTCGCTCAGCCGCCCCTCGCCGGCCCGCCGGTACATCTCCATCTGCCAGAGACGGTCCTGGGCCTGGACGAAGCCCTGTGCGAAGAAGAGGTCGTCGAGGCCCGAGGCATAGATGTGGGGGATGCCCCAGGGGTCGCGCAGCACTTCGACTTCGCCCGCGAGCCCCGGAACTTCGATGCGGCCATCGATTTGGGGCAGCTGCGCCTGTGCCAGCTCTTCGAAGCTTGCGGTGGGTCCTTCAGCGCACGCGCAGATGAACGCGAGAAAGCCGAGTGTGGCGGCGGTGGTGCCGGGGTGCCGGGCGAATCCGGAGATACGGATGAGGCGCATGGGGTTCTCCAGGGGAAGTGTTGCTGCTGGATGCGGTGCCGGAACGCGCGCAGGCTACTAGCTTCGGGATGAAGCCGGGTCCACGCAAACGGGAACAATCGATGAACTGCGATTCCAGGTCGATGAAGTGCACTTCGCCGGTGTCCGCACTCGCTTCGGGGTTGCTTCTCGCGTGCGGGCTCGCCTTCGGCATGCCGGGCGCGGTGCATGCCCAGGAGCCGGAGATGGGCTTCGAGCATCTCGAGGGCATCGATGTCGTCCTGGCCTTCGACGACCCCACCGCCAATCGCGTGCTGGAAGCGGCGTTTCAGGAGTCGCTCGGACGGCGGATGGGCATCAACCTGCTCGCCACGGCGCAGCCGGATGCGCTGTCGGTGGTGGCGGTCGCGACCTGCGTGCCGCAGGACTGCGCGAGCGCCGGGTTCTACTCCGTGGCGCTCCTGCTGTCGAATCACTACGACGCGACCTGGGCCATCGAACTGCTCTCGCAGGAGTCCCGGGAGCTCGCGGACCTCTACGCCCCGCGGGTCGCGGAGTTGATGGAGCCGCTCGGGATCTGGGCGGAGGCCTGGCGCCCCGGCGAATACCGGGCGCAGGTGGACGCCTTCGTGGATCAGCTGGAGGCCCGATGTTTCGGGCCAGCCCTGGCCCGGCGCGGGATCATCGCGGCTCTGGCGCTCGGGGACAGCGCGCGCGCCCAACGGCTGGATCAGGTGGCCAGCGACGAACGGGCTCTCTGTTAGCAGCCCGGGTTACGCGCCCGCCGCTCTCCAGGCATCCAGAACCTCGCGCTCCCGCGCGCGGCTCATCCCGGCGCGCCGGTTGTTGCGCTCCTCCTCGGGGCGGGTCCCGTCCCAATCCACGGTGTCGCGGCTGGTCACGGCCAGCGGGCGGAAGGTAAGGCCGGTCGCGAGCGCGCGGTCGATGTCCACGTACATCAGGTCGGCTCCGGGAGCCCACGCCGGCAGGTCGCCGAAGGGCCTCACGCCCTGCTCTTCGAGGAAGTCCTCCGGTACCCAGGTGAACTCGACCGGGGTCGAGGTGGCCGCGCGAATGCCGTAGAGCATCTCGGCCATCGACATGCGGGCGGCCGGGCCGGTCGCGTTGAAGTCGCCGGCGACGCCGTCCTCGGCCAGCCGCACGATCCACTCGGTGATGTCGCGCTGGTCGATGATCTGGTTGGCGTGCTCCGGGTTGCCGGGGGCCAGCACCTCGCCGCCCTCGAAGATGCGCAGCGGCCAGTAGGTGAAGCGGTCGGTCCGGTCGCCGGGGCCCACGATCAGGCCAGGCCGGACGATGGTGGCGCGGCCCGGGAAGGCGGCGTGGGCGATGTCCTCGCTCAACGCTTTCATGAGCCCGTAGTGGGCGTCGTCCCCGTCCTGCCAGCCGTCGGGAGGCGAGAAGCGCTCCGAGTCCTCGTCGATGAGATGCTCGTAGAGGACGCGGTCCTTGTGCTGGTACGCGAGCCCGGGGCTGACATAGGCCGAAATCGAGGAGACGAAGATGTACTGCTCGGCGGCGTCCCGCAGCAGCTCCGTGCTCAACTGCGCCCAGCGATAGTTCTGCGTGTTGTTGTCGAGCACGACGTCCCAGTTGCGGCCCTCGAGGGCGTCCAGGTCGCCGTTGCGGTCGCCGATGAGGTGCTCCACGTCCGGCAGGGCGGCCTGCGCGCGACCGCGGGTGAAGATGGTTACCTCGTGTCCGCGCTCCACCGCGTAGCGAACCATGTGCGGGCCGATGAAGCCGGTGCCGCCGAGGACGAGCAGCCGCTTGGGCGTGGGCGCCTGCCGGGGCTCCGCGTGGGACTCTTTGCCAGCTCGATTCCGGCGCGTGCCGTTGGCGGAGGCGAGGCCGATGCCTGGGGCGCCGAGCCCGAGTCCCAGTCCGACCCCGGCGATACCGGTCGTGCGCAGAAAATCCCGGCGCGTCGGTTTCATGATCGATTCTCCCTCGTTACTGACGCGCCAGCGAGCCCGAGAGGATGACGCGCCCACAGAAATCGGTGTCGGCGTGCTCGGAGACCTCCGCGCTTCTTCCGAAAAACCTCACGGTTGAGCTGAGCGTTCTGGTGGGGCCGCAGAACTCCTCGTTGACCGAGGCGGAGAAGCCGCCGCCCGACAACTCCAGGAATCCGGTGGCGTCCAGCGTTCCGGTAACCGTGGGAATCGACGCGGCCCCGCCCGCAACCTGCATCTCGCCGGTGATCGTCACACTTTCCCCGGCCTGTTCGACGACGACCTGCATCGACCCCTGTATGCCCTGCTGGTTGAGCAGGAACTGGACGATGAACGAGCCGTTGTAGGTGCCCGCGACATCGGGAATCGGCCCGGTCGGCTCCTCGTCGCCGCATGCTGTCCCGGCAAGCGCAAGGACGACTGCCGCCAGCCGTCGTCGCCATGGCATCGTCATGATCCTGTCCGACCTCCTCTCACGTCCACCGGTTATGCGCCCTTCGTCTGATCGGAAAAGCCTAGCCGCGGGACGGCACGGCTGCAACGGCTTCGCCTGGGGCTGGACGTTTCGGCAGCGGCTCACCATGGTGCCGGGATGCCTGCAGAGCCGGGTGTTGCCTGGCGTTGGAGCGAGGGGAGACCGTGGTGACAGGACGAGGTGACGCATTCGCGTGGCGCTTGCGCGGCCATCTTTACCGGAGAATCGGTGAATCAGGGGTGGTCCCCGACCGCGTCGAACTTGCCGGGGGACTGGGAGCCGGGGCCGGCGATGTGGATCGAGCTCTGGCGTTCCTGGCGGAAGCTCACATCCTGGTTCTGGACGAGGCGGGCGAAATCCGGATGGCTCATCCCTTTTCGGCCATGGAGACGCCCTTCCGGGTGCGTACGCGATGGACGGACTACCGGGCCAACTGCGCCTGGGATGCTCTCGCGATCCCGCTGCTCCTCGACGTCGACGGACGGACGCGAACCGCGTGCCCCCGGTCCGGCGCCGCGATCCACTTGGCGGTGACCAGCGGGCGAGTCGAACCTGCCGACGGCGCGGTGGTCCGCTTCCCCGTGCCGGCCCGGCGCTTCTGGGACGACATCGGCTACACCTGACGCAACATCCTGGCGTTCCGGTCGGAAGCGGATGCGGCCCGGTGGGCGGCGCGGCGGGGTGTCGACCCGGGTGCGACCGTGCCGGTCGAGACGCTGGGCAGGCTGAGCCGCGGATGGTACGCGGGTCGGCTGAGCGACCGTTGGCGTCCCTCCTCGGCGGAGACGAAGCAGGCCCTCTTGCGCGAGGCGGGTCTCGAAGGCGCCTTCTGGCAGCTCCATACGTCATGAGAATCTCGACGGCGCTCGTGGTCGCGGCGGCCGCCGCGTGCGCCGATTCGACGCGCGCGACCTCGCTGGGCGAGCCGCTCGAGGGCTGCCCCGAACCCGGCGCGGGCACCACGATCGGAGGGCTTCGGGGAACCGGGAGCGACGCCACCCCGTCTCCCGTCCGCCGGTTGGTGCTCATGGGAGGAGGACCCGAGGAGGACGGCGCCGCCCGCCGTTTCGCCGAAGCGGCCGCCGGAGGCGACATCGTCGTGTTGCGCGCAACGGGTTCGCTGACCAGCTACCCGGACTATTTCTCGGCGGAACTGGCCCCCAGTCCGGCTCCGGCCTCGGTGGTCACGATTCGCACCGACACCCCTCCGCTGGCGGACCACCCGAGCGTCCTCTGCCGCCTCGGCAGGGCGGAGGCGATCTGGCTCGCCGGCGGAAGCCAGTGGAACTACCTGGGGCGGTGGCCGAATTCGGTCCATGTCGCCGTGGGGGAAGCAACGCGCCGAGGGGCGGCCCTGGGCGGGACCAGCGCCGGAGCGGTGTCGCTGGGCGAAGCCGCATTCGATGCCCGGCACGGCACCATCACATCGGGCGAAGCCCTCTCGGAACCCGCCGACGTATCGGTCAGCGTGGGACCATCGAACCTGCCTCAGCCCGAGCTCGCGAACACGATCGTGGACTCCCACTTCACGGAGCGGTCCCGTGAGGGACGGCTCCTCGCCTTCCTCGGGCGTCTGCTGGCGCAGCACCGCTCGGGCTCGTTCGTCGGGATCGGGATCGACGAGGGGGCCGCACTGGAAATCGAGGACGGAAGCTACCGCGTGTCTTCGGCACTGGGCGGCGCCGTCTGGATGTATGAGGCCACGGGTCCGGCCGTCGTTCAGCCGGGCCGGCCGCTCTCGCTGGACGGCATACGCCGCGTGCGGCTGGCGGATGGCGCCTCAGGCCGCTGGCCCTTCCTGTTCGATGAGGCCGAGCGCGTCCAGGAGCTCGTGGTGGAGGAGGGGGAGGTGCGGGTCAGAAGCGCGAGCACTGCGGGCGACCGCTGATCAGAACTCCGGGAAGGCGGGTGCCTCCGGGTCTATCTCCCCGCTTCGACCCGCGCGCAGGCCTGCCGCAGCCGCTCCACCCCCTCTGCGACCTCCTCCGGGGTGATCAGCATGGAGGGGCCGATGCGGATCACGTGGCCGCCCATGCCGCCGAGCCCGATGAGCACGCCTTCCTCGCGCGCAGCCTCCAGGAGCGCCTTGCCGAGCCTGGCGCCGGGCTCCTTGGTGACCGGGTCCTCGACCAGCTCCAGGGCGATCATCAGCCCCATTCCGCGCACGTCACCGATCCACGGATAGTCGCGCTGGAGTGCTTCCAGGCCTTCGCGCATCTGGCGTCCGCGCTCGGCGGACCGGGCGGGGGTGTTCTCCTCGACCATGACGTCCATGGTCGCGCGCGCGGCCACCATGGACACCGGGCTGCCCCCGTAGGTGGAGAAGGTGAGCCCCGTCCAGGCGGCGGCGATCTCCTCGCGGGCCAGCGTGCCGCCGACCGGGAAGCCGTTCGCCACCCCCTTGGCGACCACCATGATGTCGGGCTCGACCTCCCAGTGCTCGATGCCGAACCAGCGGTCGCCGGTGCGTCCGAACCCGGCCTGCACCTCATCGCAGATGAACACGCCCCCGTAGGCGCGGATCACCTCGGCGGCACGCGTGTGGTATCCCGGCGGCGGAACGATGTAGCCACCCACCCCCTGGATGGTCTCGGCGAGCAGGGCGGCGGGCCGTCCGGTGGTCGTGGTCTCGATCACCTCGACCAGCTCGTCGATGTAGCGGTCGACGTTGTCGCCGTCGGCGTGCCGGTACGGATACGGCGCGATGGCGTGCCGGATCGGGGCCATCGCCGGGAGCGGCTTCCACTGCGCCTGCCCGGTCAGGCCCGTAGCCAGCGTGCTGCGCCCGGAGTAGCCGAGCCGCAGGCCGATGATCTCGCTGCGCCGGGTATGCATTTGCGCCAGCATGACCGCCGTCTCGATGGCCTCGGTGCCGCTGTTGGTGAACATGACCTGGTCGAGGCCGGCGGGCGCGAGGCTGGTGAGCCGCTCCGCCGCGGCCACGTAGGGCTCGGTCACGTAGAGGTTCGAGGTGTGGCCCAGGCGCGCGACCTGGTCCTGCACGGCGGCGACCACTCGCGGATGGCAGTGCCCGATGGAGGTGGTGAGGATGCCCGCGAAGAGGTCCAGATACTGTCGCCCGTCAGCGCCCCTGGCCCGCACCCCCTCCGCCTCCACGAGCACCAGAGGCACGTCGTACAACGGCTTCACGCACGGGAAGATGGAGGCGCGCTGGCGCTCGATCAGTGCCGCGCCGGCGCGCGCGTTCACCACCGCGTGATCACCACGCGCTTGTCGGTGAAGAACTCGACGGAGTCACGGCCCTGAGCCTTGAGATCGCCGAAGAAGGAGCCGCGCGAGCCTCCGAAGGGGAAGAAGGCCATCGGCGCCGCCACGCCGATGTTGATGCCGATCATGCTGATGCCCGCGTGGTAACGGAACTCGCGCGCGGCGCGCCCGCTCGTCGTGAAGATCGAGGTGGCGTTTCCGTACTCGCTCCGGTGCATGAGCTCGATGGCGTCCTCCACCGTGTCCACCCGGCTCATGCCCATCACCGGCCCGAAGATCTCGTCCTTGCCGATCGCCATGTCGGGGTGCACGTCCTCGAAGATGGTCGGGCCGACCCAGTTGCCGTCCGGGTAGCCGGGCACGCTGGCGTCGCGGCCGTCCATCGTCAGCGAAGCCCCCTCCTTCACGCCGCTGTCGATGTAGCCCACCACCCGGTCGCGGTGGCCGGCGGAGATCACCGGGCCCATGTCCACCCCGTCCTCGAGCCCGTTGCCCACGCGCAGCGAGGCCGAGCGGTCGAGGATGCGCTCGCGGATGTTCGCGTAGGCGTCGGCCACCCCCACCACGACGCTGCCGGCGAGGCAGCGCTGCCCGGCCGAGCCGAAGATCGACGACACCACCGCGTCGGCGACCAGGTCGTAGTCCGCGTCCGGGAGCACGATCATGTGGTTCTTGGCCCCCCCGAGCGCCTGCACGCGCTTGCCGGCCGCGCCCGCCTTCCTGTACAGGATGCGCGCGACCTGGCTCGAGCCCACGAAGGAGACCCCCGCGATCCCGGGATGCTCGAGCAGCGCGGTCACCGCCTCCCGGTCGCCGTGCACCACATTGAGCACGCCGGGGGGCAGGCCGGCCTGCTCGGCCAGTTCCACCACCCGCTGGTGGGTGAGCGGATCCTGCTCGCTGGGCTTGAGCACCACCGTGTTGCCCGCGGCTACGGCGTAGGGCCAGAACCACATCGGGATCATCACGGGGAAGTTGTAGGGAGAGACGACGGCAAAGACCCCGAGCGGCTGCCGGATGGCCTCGCAGTCGATGCCCGGCGCCACGTCCTCCAGCACATCGCCCATCATCAGCGTGGGGATGCCGCAGGCGTGTTCGACATTCTCGATGCCGCGCTGAAGCTCCCCCCGGCACTCGTCCAGGTTCTTTCCGTGCTCGATGACCAGGGAGCGGGCCAGCGTGTCCTTGTGCTCGTCGAGCAGATGCTTCAGGCGGAAGAGGACCCGGGCGCGGTCGACCGCGGGCGTGCGACGCCAACCGGGGAAGGCCGCGGTGGCGGCGGCAACGGCGGTTTCCACATCCGCGCCCGTGGAAAGGGGCACCCGTCCCAGGGGCTCACCGGTGGTGGGATTGGTGACCGGCAGCGAGCCCGCGCCCGACGGCGCCGTCCAGCGGCCCGCGACATAGTTGCGGATGGGTTCGCGCGAGATATCGATCGTGGCTGTATCGGCGGACATGGCGTCAGCTCCTGCGGATGGCGGCAGGAAGGGGCAAGGCGGCACCCTCAGGCCTGAAAACGGCTCTCAACCGAGGGTCGAAGGATAGCTTTGAAGTGTCCCATTCGGTCCCTTGTGGGTCAAGAGATGGGGAGAGTCCTCAGGCGATTCGCTTTCCCTGGTCAGTCCCGCCTCTCGCGGAAGAAATCGATTCTGCAGCGTACCGGGCCATCGACGGCCACGTGGTGACGTATCCGGGGGTGAATCGTGACGCGGCCGGGCGCGGAGATCGTCCGGGTCTCGCGCGTTTCGAGATTCACGAATCGCAGACTGCCTTCCAGGACGTTGAGCACGCCCCAGTGCCCCGGCGCGAGTGCGTGTTCCCGCTGCAACGCCTCCGGGAGCGTGTCCTGCGTGAAGAGGGGGGAGGAGTGGCTCGGAACGATCCCGTCAGGCAAACGGTCGGTCATGAGGCGCACTAAACGATGAGGGTTGGCTGTCGTTGCACCGGTGGAGGCCGTCGGGCCATCTTCCTCAAGCAAACCATTTCCCCGCATCGGAGGAAGACCATGCGGCCGCCGACATCGCATCCGACACGACTCGATATGTCGTCTCTTTTTCTGATTCTGGCGCCTGTCCTTGCGACCTTGGCCCCGATTCCCGCTCACGCCCAGGAGGCGCCGCGTGCCCTGACCGCAGAGGACTATGCCCGCGCGGAACGGCACCTCGGGGAGCACATGAACCCGCTGGTGTTCAACGGCGCGGTCGACCCCAACTGGACGCCGGACGGGCGCTTCTGGTACCACAATCGGGCGCCGGAGGGCGGCGAATACGTGATGGTCGACCCCGGGGCCGGCACCCGGGCACCCGCCTTCGACCACGGGCGCATGGCGAACGCCCTGTCGGAGGTCGCCGGCGCGGGCGCGACGGCGGATGGCCTGCCACCCGGGCAGTTCATCCCGCAGGCCGCGGTGGTCCTCTTCGCGCCCGAAGGGGACGACTTCAGCGACGATGGACGCGCCTTCCGGTGCAGCACGATCGCCTACCGCTGCGAGGAGCTGGAGGGCTCCCCGGAACAGCGCCGCGCCAACTACATGGCGATCTCCATGGGCTTCGAGGCGGCCTTCCGGCGCTCCGCCGGCGTCGTCTCGCCGGACGAGGCGCGGGAGGCGTTCATCCGCGACCACAACCTGTGGGTGCGCGAGACGCAGAGCGGGGAGGAGACGCAGCTGACCTTCGACGGCGAGGAGGACTTCGGCTACGCGACCAACAACGCGGGCTGGGTGCGGAGCGCTCGCCCCGTCCTCCGCTGGTCTCCCGACAGCCGCAGGATCGCGACCTTCCAGCACGACGCGCGCGGCGTAGGGATGATGTACATGGTCAACACGCAGGTGGGTCATCCCGAGCTGGATGCCTGGCGTTATCCCCTGCCCGAGGACTCGGTGATCTTCCGGATCCACCGCGTGGTGCTGGATCTGGACGCGCCCGCCGACTCACGCCTGGTGCGCTTCGACATGCCTCCGGACCAGCACCGCTCGACGGTGTGCGACCACGTCGCCTGCGGCGGCACCTTCGCGGACGTGGAATGGAGCGACGACGCCACCGGGGTGGCCTTCGTGTCGAGTTCCCGCGACCACAAGGTGGCCACGCTGCGCGTCGCCGACGCCCGCACCGGCGCGGTGCGCGACATCCTGGAAGAGCGGGTGGAGACCTTCTTCGAGTCCGGGGACGGGGGCCACAACTGGCGCGTCCTCGAGGAGAGCGGCGAGGTCATCTGGTTCTCCCGGCGCGACAACTGGAGCCATCTCTACCTGTACGATCTGGAATCCGGCGACCTGAAGCGGCAGATCACCTCCGGTGAGTGGAATGTCCTCGAGGTGCTGGAAGTAGACGCCGACGCGCGCACCGTGCTCTTCATCGGCAACGAACGCGAGGACGGCGACCCCTACTTCCGCTACCTCTACCAGATCGGCCTCGACGGCGGCGATGTGCGGCTGCTCACCCCGGACAGCGCCGACCACACTATCTCGCGCTCGCCCGACGGCGACTATTTCGTCGACACCTGGTCCACCCCCGTGACGCCGCCCGTCAGCGTCGTGCGCGACATGAGCGGGGAGGTCGTGCTGGAGCTCGAACGCGCGGACATCTCCGGCCTGGAGGCAGCCGGCTGGCAGCCGCCGATCCCGTTCGAGGTCAAGGCGCGCGACGGCGTCACCGACCTCTACGGGCTCATGTTCCGCCCGTCCAACTTCGACCCGTCGATGAAGTACCCGATCGTCAACTACCTCTATCCGGGTCCGCAGAGCGGGAGCGTCGGGAGCCGCAGCTTCCGCACCGCGCACCGGGATCTGCAGGCGATCGCGGAGCTGGGATTCGTGGTGGTGGAGCTGGACGCCATGGGCACGCCGATGCGCTCACGGGCGTTCCACGAGGCGTATTACGGCAACATGGGCGACAACGGCCTGCCCGATCAGATCACCGGGATCCAGCAGCTCGCCGAGCGGCACGAGTGGATGGACATCGACCGGGTGGGGATCTTCGGGCACTCGGGGGGCGGCTTCGCGTCAACGGCCGGCATCCTGCGCTACCCGGACTTCTACAAGGTGGCGGTGTCCCAGGCGGGCAACCACGACAACCGAAACTACGAGGACGACTGGGGCGAGAAGTGGCAGGGGCTGCTCGAGGAGTACGACGACGGCACCACCAACTACGACAACCAGGCCAACCAGTTGGTGGCGGAGAACCTCGAGGGCAAGCTGCTCATCGCCCACGGCACAATGGACACCAACGTGCCGCACTCCAACACCATGCTGGTGGTGGACGCGCTCATCGCCGCGAACAAGGACTTCGACCTGGTGCTGTTCCCGAATCGGGGCCACGGCTTTGGCAACGAGCCCTACATGATGCGCAAGCGCTGGGACTACTTCGTGCGCCATCTCATGGGCGCGGAGCCCCCGGCGGAATATGAGTTCGGACAGCTGCGGCGGCCGGTTGGGTGACTAACCGCCCACCGCCAGCACGTCGCCCACGGCCTGCACGATGTCCTGCTGCGGGCCGATGCCGGTGTAGGCGACCTTGCCCTCCGCGTCCAGGATGACCACGTAGGCGGTCGCCGGTGCCAGGAAGGCGCGCGTGGCGTTGCCGCGGGTGTCCCAGAGCATCGGGAAGGGGATGGCGTGCCGCTCCAGGTGCCGGCGCACGGCGCGCTGACTCTGGGCCACCGCCACCGCGACCGCGAGGAATCCGACCTCCTCGCCGTAGCGTTCGTAAGCGGCGTCCATGCTGGGCTGCAGCGCCTCGCACTGCTCGCACCAGCTGGCCCAGAACTCGAGCAGGAGGGGTTGCTCGCCGACGTAGTCCGCAAGATTGACCGGCTCCCCGTCCAGGTTCTCGATCGTCGGCGGCACCGGCGTCTCGCCGACGGCGATGCCGATCTCGCCCCGTTCCTGCGCGGCCGCGCCGCTTGAGAGCATCACGACGGCGCCGAGCACCGCCACCGTCGCCAGGAGATTGCGTCTGACCGTATTCACATCACGAGTCCCGTTTGAATCAGGTAGTATTCCGCCACACCCAGCATAATGATACCCGCCGCCTTCTTGATCCATACCATCCAGGCGCCCGACTTCGGCAGCCAGGCGGCGCTGCCCGAGAAGAGCCCCACCGCGACCAGCAGCGAGGTCATCCCCAGCGAGAACACGAAGAGGTAGATGAACCCCATGGCGCCGGCCTGGGTCGCCGCCACCCAGGTGAGGACCACGGCGAAGGCGGGGGCGCCGCAGGGCGCCGCCACGATGCCCGAGGTGGCGCCCAACAGGAAGACCGCCGGATAGGACCCGCCGCCCAGCCCGCCGGCCCAGTGCAGCAGCCGCTTGGGCGCGCTGACCGGAATCACGTCCAGCATGGCCAGCGCGAAGATGATGAGCAGGTTGGCGGTGGCAAACCGCACCCAGGGGTTCGCGCTGACCGTGCCGAAGAGGGTGCCGCTCAGCCCCGCCAGCAGGCCGAGGAGGGCGTAGAACATGGCCAGCCCCGTCACATATGTGAGCGTCAGCCCCACGATGCGTGCGCGCGGCGCCTTGTCCCTGGAGGCCCCGGCGATCACCGATGCGGTGATGGGGATCATCGGGTAGACGCACGGCGTCAGGCTGGTGAGGACCCCGGCCCAGAAGAGCAGCCCCATCGCGAGGAGCGGGCTGGCGCTCAGGCTCTCCGAGATCCCTCCGATTTGCGCGGCGGCGGTCCACATGGAAGACACCTCCCGGCTCCCCGGTGCCGCGGCCTAGGAGCCCGGCCGGGAAAGCACGCCGGCGGGGTCGAAGCTGTCCACGATGCCGCGCGTGAGGGCGAGGACGCCCGGTGAGGTGGCGGGCTCGGGCCCGGGCCACCGGGAGATTTTCGCGCGCGAGACGCGGAAGGTCGCGCCCACCTTCACGACATCGTCGCGGAGACGGACGAGCGCGTCGGAGACGGCGGTCTGGTCGACGGCCCCGTCCCTGCCCACCGCCACCCGCAAGACCCCCAGCGATACGTGCGCGGCCACCGTGCCGCACTCCACGCAGGGCTCTGCCAGGTCGCCCAGGTGCGAGGGCAGGTGGCTGACGCGCGCCACCGCGGCCGCGTCGTCCTCAAAGCGCTCGAGCGCCGCGAACCACTGCGCGGATGCCTCACCCTCGAGGCGGCGGCTGGCTTCCCGGCCCACGCGCACGTTGAGGATGCGCTCGGATTCCTCAACCGCCTCCGGGGAGCCGAGCAGGCGAACGGCCACGGTCGGCTCTTCGCCGTGGCCCGCCAGCAGTTCCAGCGCGGGGATGCGCACCGGAGCGGTGGCGAGCGAGCGCGCCAGCACCACGGTCAGCGCCAGCCGTGGGGTCTGGTAGAGAAGGGTCACGTCCCGCACCGGCAGCGGGTGCAGCCGCACCGTGGCGGAGGTCACGATCCCGAGCCGTCCGCCGCTTCCTGTCGCGAGCTTCACCAGGTCGTAGCCGGCGACGTTCTTGACCACTCGGCCGCCCAGCTCGAGCACGCGCCCGTCGCCCGTCACCAGCGTCAGCCCGAGGACGTGGTCGCGCGGGGTGCCGAACTTCCCCTGCAGCGGTCCGCAGGCTCCGCTCGCCAGGACGCCTCCGAGGCTTCGCCGGGCCCGCCGGGGGGGGTCGAGGGGGAGCCACTGGCCCTGCTTGCCGGTCAGCCGTTCCAGCCGCGCGAGGGAGACGCCGGCATCCGCCGTGAGCGTCAGGTCCGCCGGGTCGTATGCGTGGACCGTGTCCAGCGCGCGCGTGCTCACCACAAGGTCCACGGGTGCGTCCAGGTACCCGGGGGGGAGGGAGCTGGCGTTGCCGATGCAGCGCACCTGCCGGCCATCGCGGGAGGCCTCCGCCATCAGGTCGCCCAGCTCCTCGACGGTCCCCGGCGCCAACACGGGCGCGCCGCCGGCCCCAACCGACCGGCCGTCCACCGCGGCCACGCCGTTCACTCCGTCCCGAGCCCCGGGGTTCGCCTCTCCGCCCATGCGCTCGGTGCCCGCCTCCTCATCGCTCACCGTCGTCGAACCGCTCAGCTTCTCCGGGCTCATGCCGTCGCGCCCGCGGGAACGGCCCTGGACGCCTCCTCCCCGGTCCCTGCCACAGCCACGCGCCCCGGGTCCGCGTCCCGGATCCGGTCCGGGAGCACCTTGCCCGGGTTGCACACCCCCGCGGGATCGAAGACGCGGCGCACCGACTCCATCGCCCGCAGGGTGTCGTCGGAGTGGATGAGCGACATGTAGTCGCGCTTGTCAAGCCCCACGCCGTGTTCGCCGGTGATGGTGCCCCCGGCCTCGACGCAGATGCGCATGATCTCCTTGGAGGCCCGTTCCACCCGCTCCATCTCCCGGGCATCGCGCCGGTCGAAGAGGATGTTGGGGTGCAGGTTGCCGTCTCCCGCGTGGAAGACGTTCGCGACCCGCAGGTCGTAGCGCTCCCCGATGCCCGCGATCTTCGCCAGCACGTCCGGGAGCTGCGTGCGCGGGACGGTTGCGTCCTGCACCAGCAGGTCCGGGGCGATCCTGCCCATGGCGCCGAAGGCCTTCTTCCTTCCCTTCCAGAGGGCCGCGCGCGCATCCGCGGAGGTGGCCTTGCGCACGTCGCGCGCCCCGCACTCCAGGCACGCGGCCTCGGCCCGCGCCGCCTCCGCCCCGAGCCCCGCCTCGATGCCGTCGAACTCCACCACCAGCGCGGCCGCGGCGTCGGTCGGGTAGCCGGCGGCGAAGATGCTCTCCTCCACGGCCTGGATGGTGGCCTGGTCGATGATCTCGAGCGCCGCCGGGAGCAGGCCGTCGGCGATGATCGCGGTCACCGCCCGTCCCGCGTCCTCCAGCCGCTCGAAGATGCCGAGCAGGGTGTGGGTCGCCTGCGGCAGCGGGAGCAGCTCCAGATCGATTTGGACGGCAATCCCGAAGCAGCCCTCGGATCCCACGAAGAGCCCCGCGAGGTCCAGTTCTCCGGTGTCGAGCCCGCGGTCTCCCAGGTACACCCGGCTTCCATCCGGGAGCACCACGTCCAGCCCCCGGATGTAGCGGGAGGTGACGCCGTACTTCAGGCAATGCGGCCCGCCCGAGTTCTCGGCCACGTTGCCGCCGATGGTGCAGGCGCTCTGCGACGAGGGATCCGGGGCGTAGTAGAGCCCGTGGGGTCGGGTCGCCGCCGTGAGGTGGGCGTTCACCACTCCGGGCTGGATGCGCGCCCGCCGGTTGTGCAGGTCGAGCTCGAGGATGCGGTTCATGCGCGCCGTGCACACCACCACCGCCCCGTCGACCGCGAGCGCCCCCCCGGAGAGACCCGTCCCCGAGCCGCGCGCCACGAAGGGCACGCCTGCCCGGGCGACGGCCCGGACCACCCCGGCGGTCTCGTCCCCGTCCCGGGGCAGCACCACGGCGCGTGGCGGATACCGGTAGGCGGTGAGCCCGTCGGACTCGTATACCATCAGCCGGGCGGGGTCGGTGATGACCCCGTCCGCCCCCACGATCCGGACGAGTTCCTCCGCCAACTCGGTCGACAGGCGCGGTGCTTTGGCGATCACGGCGTGGCTCCCGGTGAAGGAGAAGCGCGCGTCCGGCAGTCGCGGGCAGCCGCCGGTAACGCGCGCCGCGTCAAGGGAATACTACCCTTCGCCGGCCAGATAGTCGAGCATGGCCGCGATGCTGGCTTCGGCGGCGGCGCGCAGCCTGGGCGGCAGCTCGTCTCCATAGATGGTCGTCACCAGCTGCGCCGGCTTGGCGTCAGGGTGATCGCCCCGGGCCAACTCCGTCTGCCGGATGCGCTCGACGCGATGTTCGCGATACGCGGTGAGTGCCGGGGACACATCCTCGATCGGAGGCCCGTGCGCCGGGTATATCGCCGTGGGCGCCAACGCTTCGACCCGCTCCAGCGACGCTAGGTAGTCGCGCACGCAGCCCGGATACTCCCCCACCCAGGTCGTGCTGCCCTCGCCGAGCATCAGGTCGCCCGCGAACAGGGCCCGGGCGCGCGGCCAGTGGAAGCAAAGGTGGTCGGCGCAGTGGCCCGGCGTGTCCACGGCGACCAGCTCGCCCCGGTCCGTCTCCACCGCGTCCCCGTCGGCGAGGGGCCCGTCCGCGTCGCGGCAGGGTCCGAGGAGGGGCGCCCCCAGCGCGTCCGCCAGGGCGCGGGCGCAGCCGGAGTGGTCGGCATGATCGTGGGTCACCAGCACCGCGACCCGGCGCGCACCCGCCACCGCGGCCCGGAGCGCGCGCAGGTGCTCGGGATCGTCAGGGCCCGGATCGATGACCGCCGCCGCTTCACGCCCCACGACGTGGGTCCGGGTCCCGTCGAGAGTGAACGGCCCCGGGTTGGCTGCCTTGTAGACGCGAGGACGGGTCATGGCGCGCGGATCGGTCCCGCCCACGGTCACGCGCGGGGAAGCTCGATGGTTGCCGTCCGCTAGCGTCGCTCGTGCACGAACTGCTCGGCGAGCTTGTCGGCGATCATCTGCACGGCCAGCTCGTCGTCGTCGCTGAAGGCCGCCGGAGTGCGGCTGTCGACGTCGATCTGCCCGAAGATCTCCTTGCCCGCCCGGATCAGGACCACGAGTTCGGACTTCACGGCGGGGTTGCACGAGAGGTAGTTGTCGACCGCGCCCACGTCGGGCACGTTCTGGTTCTTGCCGGTCGCCACGGCGGTCCCGCACACACCCGTGCCCACGGGAATCTTCGCGTGTTGGGTGCTGGCTCCGATGTAGTTGTGGAGCCAGAGCTCATCCCCCTCCTCTCCCAGCAGATAGACGCCGACCCAGTCGAAGTTCTCGGTTTTCGAGAGTCCCCGAACCGCGTGACGCAGGAGGGCGTCCGACAGATAGCCCTGCTCTCTCAGGCGCTGCAGGTCGCCGAGCAACTCAACGGTGTTCACCATGTTTCCGATCTTCCCCGTGGTGCGGAGCCTCCGGCCCCGCCGGTTCCTGGTTTCCCTGCCGCCCTCATCCACGTCATCCCAGGATGAAAGATAACGCGACCTGAGCGCACGTCACGCACCGGAGTCCGCCGCCCCGTCGCAGGCCTCCGCCGTCCGGCCCGGGTCTCCGGGTGTTCCGGCCCGGGTCTCCGGCGTTTCCAGGCGTCAGCCTCCGTCGTTGCCGGCGTCAGCCTCCGGCCCTGCCCTCGTCGGTGCCCGGCTCCGGCCGCCCCGTGCCCGCGGCCGTCAGCGCCTCCGCGAAGTCCGACCCGCCGGGTTCCTGGAACGCCCTCAGCCCGAACTCCGGCAGAATCGCGATCAGGTGGTCGAAGAGGTCGGCCTGGAGGCCCTCGTAGTTCGCCCACGCCGTGTCGCTCGAGAAACAGTAGACCTCGATGGGCACGCCCTGCGGTCCGGGCGCGAGCTGGCGCGCCAGCACCGTCATCTCCTGGCTGATGCGGGGGTTGCCCTTCAGGTAGTTGAGCACGTAGAAGCGGAACGTCCCCAGGTTGGTCAGGCGCCGGATCTCCGGGATGATACCGGGATCGCCCATCGCCTTGGCCGCGTTGTAGCTCTCGATCCTGCGGCGCGCCTTGGCCATGTATTCGCGCAGCGTCTCGTAGCGCGACAGCCGCTCGATTTCCCCGTCGCTCAGGAAGCGCACCGAGTTCATGTCGATGCGCAGCGACCGCTTTATGCGGCGCCCCCCGGATTCCGTCATCCCGCGCCAGTTCTTGAAGGACTCGCTGATGAACTTGTGCGTCGGGATGGTCGAGATGGTCTTGTCCCAGTTCTGGATCTTGACCGTATGCAGCGCGATCTCGATGACGTCTCCGTCGGTGTTGGCCTGCGGCATCGAGACCCAGTCGCCGATGCGGATCATGTCGTTGGACATGATCTGGATGCTCGCCACCAGCGACAGGATGGTATCGCGGAAGATGAGCATGAGCACGGCGGTGAGCGCGCCGATGCCGGAGAGGAAGACGAGCGGGCTCTGGTTCGCCAGGATCGCGATGGCGACGACGCCGGCGCCAAGGTAGGCCAGCAGGCTGATCCCCTGCAGGTAGCCCTTGATCGGCCTCGAACGCGACTGCTCGAAGGCTTCGACGTAGATGTCGTTGACGGCGTCGAGAAAGGCGCTGAACGCCGCCGCCGTGGCCATCACGATGACGGCGGCGGAAAGACGGCGCGCCAGCGTCCAGGTCAGAATGAGCCCGGCGGGTTCGGCTCCGGCGGCCGCTTCGGCGGGCGTCACCCCCAGCACCGGCCCGATGCCGTAGTAGACGATGGCGGCGGGCACGATGTGGGAGAGGCGCGCGAAGACCTTGCGCTCGATGACGCGGTCGTCCCAGGAGGAGCGCGTCCGGGCCGCGACCCGCCGGATCGCGCCGTGAACGACCCGGGTGGTCACCCAGTCGACGATCCAAGCGCCGGCTGCAAGGATCACGAGCCCGCCCACCAGGCTCAGCCAGTTGTCGGGCAGAAATGACATTGGTTCGGTATTCGGCTCCCGTGCTAGATCTTCTTGCGCAGCCAGTCCAGGACGAGGCGCAAGACGTACCTGAGAATCCGCATCATGGCAGGGCCGTCCTTGTTCGGTTGTCGAGGTGCGATGCCGGATGCCGGCATCACGATAAGGACGTGTACGGGGAGAGGGGGGTCAAGGGTTTGGCGCGGCGCACGCCTGGGCCCTCGCCCGCTGGAGGGGCCGGGCATAAGCGACAGCCAACCCTCCACCCTACCTGAGGAAGCACGGTTCGGCGTCGGCCGCGGCCTCCGGATGGATGATGCGCTGGACCAGCCCTCCCGAACCATCGTCCTGCCACTGCACCTGGAGCGCCGTCAGGGCGCGTTGCCCGCCGGCCTCGTTGGTGCCCAGGGAGTAGACGCGGTAGGGGCCGAGCACGGTCTCGGTGGACGCCGAGAACAGGTAGTCCCGGACCGCGGCCGCATCGAGTTCTCCCGTTGCCGTCGGCGTGGCCTCGATGGCCTCGGCCAGGAGCTCCACGGCTCCGAATCCGCCGGCCGCGTGATAGCCCGGGTCCGATCCGTGCGCCTGCCGGTAGCGCTGAACGAAGGTCTCGCTGTCGGCGATGTGCCCCGAGGTGCGCACCGAGGGGATCCACGACGCGGCAGCGGTCATGCAGCGAGCCAGATCGCCGACATCCTGCGGGAACCTCGGGTCGGCCGGGCCAAGGGCAAGATTCACCATGAGCGGGGCGTAGTCCGCCGCCGCCAGTGCCCGCGTGAAGGCGACCGCGTCGTCGTAGTAGCCTCCGCCGATGAAGAGGTCGGCCCCGGCGCCGCGCGCGGCCGCCACGAGCCCCGCGTGGTCCGCTCCGCCGACGGGGTAGGAGCGATCCAGCGCGGTGATCAGCCCGTGGGTTCCCGCCGCTTCCCTGACGCCCTCCGCCAGCGAGGCGGGAAACGCGCTGTCCTCGTAGATCAGCGCCACCGTGCGGGCGCCATGGCTCGCGGCCACCTCGACCGCGCCCCTCAGGCGGGCCGGCCCCGGGTCGAGCATCTGCACGCTCCAGCGGCGCCCGCGGTCGGACCACACCCCGGGGGCCGACGCCAGCGGGGCGATGAGCGGCCGGCCGGCAGCCTCGGTCACCGCCAGCACGGCCTCGGTGATCGGGGTGCTGAAGGGACCCAGCAGCACGTCGATGGAGTCGGTCGCGATAAACTCCTCGTACAGGCGGGCCGCGGTCGCCGGGTCGCTCCCGTCGTCGCGGGTCACCAGGCGCACCTCCTTGTCGCCGATGCCGCCCATCTCGTTCAGCATCTCCACGGCCAGCCGGTAGCCCCGCCCCATCTCTCCGGCGGACTGGGTGCGGATCCCGGTCTCGGAGACCGTCGCCGCGATCGTAATGAGCTCGGGTTCGTCCGGCGGTGCAACGGCGTCGCGGCAGCCCGCGGCGACCACGAGCATCACCCAGAGCACCGGCAGGTACCGTGTATTTCGCATCTGTCCTCTTCCCGTCATTCGGCCGCGCACGTCCCTCATCAAGGAGCGTGCGCCCGCATTCGTGCTGAACGGCACGTGACACGATGTGCGTCATTCAGGGCGAATATGACGACAAAACGACGACGATCAAGACTACCGGATCAGGCGGCGAAGCGCGGCGATTTCATCCTGGATCGAGCGCTCGATTTCGTCGGCGCGGCGGTCGGCGTCGAGTTCCTCGATCTGCGCCTCGATTTCGCGGACCTTGCCGGCCAGGTCGTATTCCTCGATCTGCGCCTCGATCTCCCGCACCTTCCCGTCGAGGTCGTAGTCCTCGATCTCCGCTTCGATCTCGGCGATCCTGCCGTCGAGGTCGTAGTCCTCAATCGCCTGACGGAGCTCCTGAAGGCTGGCATCCAGGTCCGAGACCTCGGTCTTCGCTGCCAGTTCGGCCCGCGTTGCGTTCAGATCGCGCCCGGCCCGGCGAAGGTCGTCCTCCAGAGTTGCGCGTGCAGCGTCCAGAGCCTCGGTGGCTGCCTCGATTGCTCCGATGGAATCGGGAGGCTCTCCGATCGAGTCGGGAACCGGGGACCGGGTGGCACGCAGACGGTTGACCCTGTTCATGTGGATTCGTTCGCGGGCTTGCCAGACGGCTCCCAATGGCC
The DNA here is from genome assembly GCA_965202805.1 of Longimicrobiales bacterium. GTDB lineage: Bacteria > Gemmatimonadota > Gemmatimonadetes > Longimicrobiales > Gaopeijiaceae > BD2-11. The sequence goes on along the minus strand of OZ241869.1, from coordinate 2,733,671 downwards.
CTTGCATGCGGAACGCGCGTGCCCGGACAGAGGCCATCTGCGCGTGCAGCCCGGCGACGTTGGCCCTGAAGGAAGCGATCTGACTCTGCAAGGTCGCAACGTGCCATCGGTGAGATGCGATCCGTCCCTGCCAGGTTGCGACCCATCCCCTGTGGCTCGCGATCTGTCCGCGGAGGCCGGCTTCCCTGCCGCGAATCTGCGTCGCCTCACCGGAGCGTGCCAACACGATCAACATCAGGTCGCGCCATTCCCGGGCCTCGGCGTCAAACGGTTGGGAACGCCCATCAATGCTCCAGTCGTACTCGATGCCATCGGGCCCCGATGTGATGACCATCCGGTGCAACTCCTCGGCCCTGGACTGCAAGACAAGCCAGCTTTCGGCATCCATGCTCTCAAGGGCGGTACCGTCCTCGGTCATGACGACGTCGCCACGGCTTCGCATGCATAGCTGCATCCCGTCCACGGTTGTCTGGACGGTCGTCAACTCATCATCTCGAAGAGTCATGCTCACGCTCCAGAGACTGCAGTCGAGCGCCCGCAGGCCGATGGCTTCCGGCGTCGCCATCCGATCGGCCGCTGGTTCGACACTTGGAGTTACCGTCGCCTCCACCTGAGGAGCGGGCTGCGGGTCCGGATCCCTGGGCACTGGATTGGCGCAGGCGATGAGCGTGCCCACAACTCCGATTCCCACCAGCGCGGCGATGGTGCGGGCGAGCGAATAGCGGGGACGATGTCGCTTCAGGATGGACATGATTCGGTTCTCCAGGTGCGAGCGCTGCACCATTGGGAGGGCCAGTAAGGCGCGACCGCCCGTCGGCCCCGCCGCGAGCGAAAACAGGTGCCGGGCGTATTCCGAGGGGCGCGTGCCGAGTTCCAGCACCTCCTCGTCGCACGATCGCTCGGCGGCGATGGTCGCGGCCCGCCACGCCGGCCAGCTGAGGGGGTGGAACCAGTAGAGCGCCACTACGCATCGGCCGACGACCTGCCGTAGTGTGTCGCGGCGCCGGACATGGATCAGCTCGTGGGCCAGGACCACCGCCCGTCGCCCCGGCGACCACGCTTCCGCGACCGACGGCAGCAGGATCACCGGCCTCCAGGGACCACCCGCCATCGGCGTGGGCACCTTCGGGCTCATCAGGATCCGGACCTGCCTCCGCACCCGCAGGCGCCGTCGAATTGCGTCGGTCTGCCGTCGCCACGCCGGGTCCCGCACCGGGGCCGCCTCGCGGACCAGCTTCCGGAAGCGGAGGCTCCCGACGCCCAGCGAGGTCAGGGCGGCGCCACAGCCCAGAGCCCAGATCAGGAACGCGACGCCGGCGGGGGTCAGCGGGGCGGGTTCATCGCCTGCTCCGGGTTGGGACGGGCTCGCCGCCGCCGTGCCGGAGCCGGATGAGGCCATGGAGCCTTCCATCCGCCGCGGGGACCCCGATGGAATGGTTGAGCCGGATGTCTCGCGCGCAGTTCCCTGAGCCGATGCCTCTTCGGCCGCCATCACGAGGGATGCGCCGCCGGTCTCGACGTCCCGGCCCGGCAGGATCGGCACCCTCCACGACGGGCCCAGCAGGCTCACCACCGGCAACGCCAGCAGAAACACGAACGCCGTCGTCCAGAGCAGGTGCAGGGTTCTCGCCGATTCCCGGCGTGCCAACCATGCCAGGCCCAGCGCCAGACAGAGCACCAGCGTGGCCTTCGCAACCAGCCCCACCATACCCGTCCCCGAGACACCTGCGGCGACGACGCCCAGCCCGCTCACCGTCCTTCCTCCGCCGCTTCATCGATCATCGCCTTGATGCGTGCTCGCTCGGCCGGCGTCAGATCGCCTTCCCGGAGCTTCAGGAGCGTGGCGACCGCGCCTTCGACGGAGCCGCCGAAGAACGTCGACAGGACGTGACGCATGGCGGAGCGGCTCGCGCGCGGGGCCGGCGTGGTCGGCGAGTAGACGTAACGGGGACCGTCCAGCTCCCGGGTCAGGTGTCCCTTGTTGATCAGGATGCGCAGGATCGAGCGGACGGCCGAATCCGTGTCTCGCGCTCCGGGTGGGTTGTTTTCTCTGATGCCGGATGGATCGTTGCTCGCGATGCCCAGTGGCCGTCCCTCGGGGTGCCCAGTGGGTCGTTCCTCGTGATCCAGGAGGGGTCTTTCACCGCAAATCGGCTCCCGCCGGTTGGCCGGGACCGCCGACAGGGACACCATGGGACATGGATGCTGAAAAATCAACACCTCCATCTCTCGCCCCAAGCCGCGAAAGATGTGAGCTTGGGGCGGACCAGCGGTGCGGCAACGCCAGTGGCGCCCATCGGACGTACACCTTCAGAGGGGCCGGCGAAGTGATCTCACTCGAGGGCAGGAACGCGATCGTCACGGGAGCGGCGAGAGGCATCGGGGCCGCGTGCGCGCTGGCGTTCGCGCGTCATGGGGCGAACGTGGTGCTGGGGGACGTGCTGGAGGAGGACTGCGCCGAAACCGCGCGCCGCATTCGCGACGAGACGCGGGCGTCCGCCGTGTCGATTCGGGCGGACGTGAGCCTGGAGGAGGATTGTGCCGGGTTGCTCGACGCCTGCACGGAGCATTTCGGCGCCTGCGACATCCTTCTGAACAACGCGGGCATCATCGTGCCGGGATCGATTCTGGACGGCGCCGTCGAGGACTTCGATCGCGTGCTCTCGGTGAACCTGCGGGGTACCTATCTGATGTCGCGGCTCGCGGCTCGTCACATGGTGGAGCGGGGCGTGAAGGGGTCCATCGTCAACATGTCGTCCACCAACGCGGTCGTGACGATTCCGAACCAGCTCGCCTACGCGGTCTCCAAGGGCGGGGTGGCGCAACTCACCAGGGTGATGGCGATGGCGCTCGCGCCGCACGACATCCGGGTCAACGCGATCGGGCCGGGTTCCATCGCCACGAAACTGCTGGACGAGGTGATGGCCGACGAAGAGGCCCGGCGCACGATTCTGTCGCGGACGCCGATGGGGCGGGTAGGAGAGCCCGAGGAGGTTGCGGGCGTGGCGGTCTTCCTGGCCAGCGACTACGCGTCCTACCTCACCGGCGAGACCATCTATCCGGACGGTGGGCGGCTGGCGCTCAACTACACGGTTCCGCTGCGCGAGGATGGCTGAGGGTTCCCGGCAGGGCATGGAGGCGCCCGGGGCGCGGCTGGCGATCGACATCGGCGGGACCTTCACCGATGTCGCGCTGGAGGCCGGCGGGCCCCCCGTCACCACCAAGGTGCTCACCACTCCCGCGGCGCCCGAGCAGGGGGTGCTGGCCGGGGTGCGCAGGGTACTGGAGATCGCCGGGGTGGCGCCTTCGGGCGTACGGCTGGTCATCCACGGGACCACGCTGGCGACCAACGCCATCATCGAGCGTCGGGGGGCGCACACGGCCCTGATCGTCACATCGGGACATCGCGACGCCCTGGAGATGGCGCGGGAGAACCGCTTCGAGCAGTACGACATCGGCATCGACCGGCCCGCGCCCCTGGTGCCGCGCCGCCTGCGTCTGCCTGTGCGCGAGCGCGTGGATCGTCACGGGCGCGTGCTGGTGCCGATGGACGAAGAGTCGGTGCGCGCGCTGCTGCCGGTGCTGGACGAACACGGGGTCGAGTCCGTGGCCGTGGGGCTGATCCACGGCTACGCCAACCCGGACCACGAACGGCGCATCGGCGCGATCCTCGCATCGGAGCGCCCGGCGCTTGCGGTAACACTGGCCTCGGAGGTGTGCCCGGAAGTGCGCGAGTACGAACGGCTCTCGACCGCGTGCGCCAACGCGTATGTCCAGCCGCTGATGTCCCGGTACCTGAAGGGGCTGGCGGAGTCGCTCGCGGCCTCGGGGCTCGACTGTCCCTTCCTGCTCATGACCTCCGGGGGAGGGCTCACGACGCTCGAAACCGCCATGGCGGCGCCCGTGCGGCTGGTGGAATCCGGTCCCGCGGGCGGTGCGATTCTGGCGAGCCACCTGGCGCGGCGGCTGGAACTGGGCGACGTGCTCTCCTTCGACATGGGGGGCACGACTGCGAAGCTGTGCGTGATCGACGGGGGCCGGCCGCTGCAGTCGCGCGCCTTCGAGGTGGCCCGCAGCTACCGCTTCAGGAAGGGGAGCGGGCTGCCGGTACGCATCCCGGTGATCGAAATGGTCGAGATCGGGGCGGGCGGCGGGTCCATTGCGGCGGTGGACGACCTCGACCGCATCGAGGTGGGGCCGGCCAGCGCCGGGTCGGAACCGGGGCCGGCGGCGTACTGCCGGGGCGGGACCGATCCCACCGTCACCGACGCGGATGTGGTGCTGGGCCGCATCGATCCGGCCTTCTTCGCGGGGGGCGCGATCCGTCTGGAGCGCGAGCGGGCGGCGGCGGCCATTCGCAACGGGCCGGGGGCGAAACTCGGGATGGATGAGACGGATGCCGCCCTCGGGATCAGCGAGATGGTGGACGAGAACATGTCCAACGCCGCGCGAACGCACGCGATCGAGTGGGGGAAGGGACTGGCCGGCCGGACGCTGGTGGCGTTCGGAGGTTCGGCGCCCATCCACGCGGCCCGCCTGGCGGACAAGCTCGAACTCCACCGCTTTCTGGTCCCGGCCGACGCCGGTGTGGGTTCGGCCGTGGGCTTCCTGCTGGCGCCGATTTCATACGAGGTGGTGCGCAGCCGCTACATGCGCCTGTCGGCGTTCGAAGCCAGGGTGGTCCGGGACGTCATGCAGGAGATGCGGGAGGAGGCGACCGAGGTGGTCGCTCGGGGGGCTCCCGGCGCCGCGACCACCGAGCGGGTGCGGGCCTACATGCGCTACGTGGGGCAGGGCCACGAGATCGGGGTGGAGGTGCCCCGGGAGGTGGTGGCGGACACGGGCTTTGTGGCGGGCGACGGTTCTGCGGCGGGCGACGGTTCCGTGGACGTCCTGCGAGGCGCCTTCGACCATGCCTACCGGGCCGTATACGGTCGCGTCATCCCGGGGCTGGACGTGGAGGTGCTGAGCTGGACGCTGGTGGTGACGGCGGATGCGGCGGCGAGTGGGCTGGAGTCGGCGACGGGTGGGGATGGGGGCCGGGGCGGTGACGGGGCTCACGCGGGTGGACGGTCGGCGCCTCGCGGGGACGGGTCGGCCGGGACGGTCACGGGCGGGAAGATGCAGGTGCGGGAACCGGGGGACGGGGCTTCCGGGTCGGCGCGGCTGACCGGTGGGGACGCGGCGGTGGGAGGCTACTCATCCGAGCCACACCTGTCCGCCGGCCCGCCCGAACCAGGCCCGTCCGGGGGCCCGCCCACCCCGGGCGCACCACCGCCCGTCCGCCGGTCCGAACTGGTCGACGGGGCGGAGGGTGGACCGGTCGCGGCGGCGGTGCACCCCCGCGGTGGGCTGGGGGAGCGGGAGCGGGTCGAGGGACCGGCCCTGGTCGTGGAGACCCAGACCACCACGGTCGTCCCGGGGGGGTGGGGGGCGGTGGTGCTCCCCGGCGGGCACCTGCTGGTGCGCAGAAACAGCGACCCGGCCGCGGTTCCGAATCTCGCATCCAGCCGCCCGGCATTCGAAAGCGACCGCGCAGCATGCGCATCCATGAACCCGGAAGGAGCATCGACGGATCCGGGACGCCAATCCGCAGAAACGGTACCTGACTCCGCCCTTCCCCAATCCACATCCGAGTGCCCCGCACCCACGCCCGTGGATCCCATACCCGAATCCACCCGCCCCATCCGGGAACCTCGCCGTCCCGATCCGACATCCCCCCGCCCCGCCCTCACCCTGCTCCAGGACCAGATCATGTGGAGCCGCCTCCTCTCGGTTGTCGAGGAGCAGGCCCGCACCTTGGTGCGCACGGCCTTTTCCACACCGGTCCGGGAGGCGGGCGACCTCTCCGCGGGTGTCTTCGACCTGTCCGGACGCATGCTCGCGCAGGCCGTCACCGGTACCCCCGGACACGTCAACGCGATGGCGGAATCGGTGGGGTTCTTCCTGCGCGACCATCCCGTCCCGACCCTCGTCGACGGCGACGTCCTCATCACCAACGACCCCTGGGAGGGAACCGGCCACCTGAACGACTTCACGGTCGTGACCCCGGCCTTCGTCTCGGGACGTCCGGCAGCGCTCTTCGCCGCTACCAGCCACATCGCGGACGTGGGCGGACGCGGCTTCGGAGCCGACGCCAACCAGGTGTTCGAAGAGGGCGTGCGCATCCCCATCGGATACCTGATGCGCGCCGGTCGCGTGGACGAAACCCTGATTCGCCTCATCCGCGCCAACGTGCGCGACCCCGACGTAGCCCAGGGCGACCTCTACTCTCTCGCCGCCTGCAACCGCACAGGCTGCGAACGCCTCGCGGCGATGATGGCCGAGTTCGGGCTCGATTCCCTGGATCCGCTTGCGGAGATGGTCGTTTCCGCGTCCCGTCGCGCCATGCTGGCGCGCATCCGCGCCCTGCGTCCGGGCACCTATCGCCATCACATGAGGATCGACGGATACGACCACGACCTCGACCTCGCCTGTGCCCTGACCGTCTCGCCCGACGGCATCCGCATCGACTTCGACGGCACCTCGCCCATGTCCCCGCGCGGCATCAACGTGCCCCTCACCTATACCCGAGCCTACGCCTCCTTCGGCGTCCGCTGCGTGGTGGGCTCGGAGGTGCCCAACAATGCGGGGTCGCTCAGCACGATCTCGGTCGGCGCCCCAAGCGGGTCCATCCTGAACGCCCCGCCGCCCGCCGCCGTCGCAGCCCGCCACGCCATCGGCCAGATGCTGCCCGATGTGGTGCTCGGGTGCCTGGAGCAGGCCATGGAACCCGGATCCGTCCCCGCGGAAGGCGCCTCCTGCCTCTGGAATCCGGTGCTGCTGGGCGGCCCGGGCCTGACCGGCACCCACCCGTACGGCGGCTCCGAGCCCTTCGTGGTCAATCCCTTCCACACCGGGGGCACGGGCGCCCGCCCGGGCAAGGACGGGCTCTCGGCCACCGCCTTTCCCTCCGGCGTCCGCAGCACGCCCATCGAAATCACCGAAACCGTGGCTCCGCTCATCTTCTGGAGAAAGGAGTACATCCCCGACTCCGGAGGGCCCGGCGAGTTCCGGGGCGGCCTGGGCCAGGTCATGGAGATTTCCCACGCCTCCGGCGAACCCTTCGCCATCTCCAAGATGTTCGAACGGGTCCGCAACCCTGCCCGGGGACGTGCGGGGGGCGGCGATGGCGCGCTGGGCCGGGTCCACGTGCCGAAGGTCGGGGAACTCCGCGCCAAGGGCCGCGAAGTGGTGCCGCCCGGTCACCGCATCGTATTGGAAACCCCCGGAGGAGGCGGCCTCGGCGACCCGCGGCACCGTTCTCGCGAGCACATCCGGGACGACCTGCTCGACGGCTACGTTACGGAACCGGCGGCGACGAAGGACTACGGACTCGTCACTGGAGAGCCCGACTAGGAGTCTGCGCCGCAGGAATCTCGCACTACTACCTATGGTATGCCAACACGCCCATACTACTACCTGTCGTGTGTTCGAGGGCCTTGGATCGTTCTGCGGCGCAAGCTGCTAGTAGCCGGTGTTTCGACGGCAGAGGCCTTTCTCCGACTCGCGTGGTCGCGGGAAGGGCTGCGGTCAGATCGCCTTGATGATCGTCCAGAGCACGCGGCCGACGAACTTGAGTGCTCGCCAGGTGTGGCCCCATGCCCGCCTGAGCACGCCTGGAGGTCTCTTCCTCCCGCGAACCGCCATCGGCTGCCCGGGGCTGCGCAAAATCAACATTACCGCGGCGTGAAGTCCTCGTCCCCGCCCAGGTCGCGCACGAATGCCGCCAGCAGGTTCGCGGCCGCGTCCAGGTCGCTCGTGCTGACGATCTCGTTGGGCGAGTGCATGTAGCGGTTGGGAACCGATACCAGCCCGGTCGGGACGCCGGTGCGCACCAGATGGATGCCGTCCGCGTCGGTGCGGGTCGCGCGCGGGGCCGCCTGGATGCTGTAGGAGATGTCCTCGGACTCCGCGACTCGCGTCAGTCGCTCGAAGACCACGGGGTGCGCCGCCGAACCCCGGCTCAGCACCGGACCGCCGCCCAGGTCGTGCTCGCCCAGTTCCTTCTTGTTGATGGTCGGGGCGTCGGTGCTGAAGGTGACGTCGACCACCAGCGCCACATCCGGATCCACGGAGTAGGCGCTGGGGCGGGCGCCGCCCCCGGAATAGCCGATCTCCTCCTGTACCGTGGCGACCGCCACCGCGCCGGCTGAACCCGGGGACTCCGCCAGCCGGCGGAGCGCCTCCAGCACCACGTAGGCGCCGATCCGGTTGTCGATGGCGCGCGAGGCGATGCGGTCGCCGGCCAGCCGCACCAGGGCCGCGTCGATCACCGCAGGGTCTCCCACGCGCAACCCCAGTTCGCCCGCCGCGTCACGATCGCCGGCCCCCACGTCGATCCAGAGATCCCGGACTTTGCTCGCCTTGGTCCGGTCCGATGCCTGCATGAGGTGGATCGGCTTCTTGCCGATGACGCCGGGCACCTCCCCCGCGGCGCCGAGAATACGCACCCGCTGGCCCACGAGCACCTGCGCATCCCATCCGCCGATGGTGTCGAAGTAGAGGAACCCGTCCTTGTCGATGTGGGTGATCTGGAGGCCGATCTCGTCGACATGCCCGGCCATCATCACCCGCGGCCTGGCGTCGAGATTGACCGCGGCGAAGGAATTGCCGGTCACGTCCGTCCACACCCGGTCGGCGAAGCCCTCTGCCCGCTGCCGCCAGACCCGCGCGGGCCGGACCTCGAAGCCGGACGGGCCGGGCGCGTTGAGAAGGCGCTCCAGGAAGTCGATCTCCCGGGTCATCGATCCCCTCCCGTCATCTGTCGTCCCGTTTCTCGGGTTGGATGATCTCCCCGGGGGCGGGACGGTGTCTGGCCGCCTCGTCAGCGGGCTCCTCCCGGGGCCCAAATCGTTCGCGCCCGGTCCCGAATCCCCATCCAGACGCCCCACCAGCGCCCGGGTGTGCCCCGCCAGAGCCCGGATGCATTCCGGCTCCCGGAAACCCGCCCAGGGTCGTCACGCGGATCGACCCTTCGGCGACCTGGCGCTCGATGCGCCGCTTCATCCGAGCCTGAATCCAGCGCCGGCTGGGAGGCAGCAGAAGGGCGAAGCCCAGCAGGTCCGTGAGCAGTCCGGGGGTGAGCAGCACCGCGCCCCCGATGAGGATGCACAGCCCGTCCATGAGCGCCCGCCCGGGCACGCCGCCCCGCGCCAGCCGCTCCTGGAACGACCACAGCGCGCGCATCCCCTCCCGGCGCGCCAGCCACGCCCCGGCGACCCCCGTCAGCACGCAGAGGGCCAGAGTGGGCATGAGACCGATCGCGCCACCCAGCCGGATCAGGATGAACAACTCGAGCAGCGGGACCGCGATGAAGAGGAGCGCGAGCCTGGACAGTATCGACATTGGACGCTCTACCCCGAGCCGCCGACTCCGGTGCCACCGGGCCGCCCGCGGCGCCCGCCAGCTTGATCGCCGCCGGAGCCTTCGCTTAGTTGCAGGTGTACCAGCGTTCCCTCCCGTCTTCCCCCGTCATCCCGGATCCGGCATGGAAGAGACCTATTTCCGCAGAGGCTTCGGTCTCAAGAAGCAGGTCAAGCCGATCATCGATGCGGAGTACCACTCGCAGCTGGTGGATCGCATCCGTGCGCGCGGCTACACCGACATCTTCGGCGACATCACCGTTCGTCTGGCGCAGGAGTTCGGTTTCTGCTACGGGGTCGACCGCGCCATCGACTACGCGTACGAGACCGTGCGCAAGTTTCCCGACAGCGACATCTACCTGGTCGGGGAGATCATCCACAACCCGCATGTGAACCAGCGCATGCGCGAGATGGGCATCCGGTTCCTCTATCCGCGCGACGACAAGACATTCGACTTCTCGCACCTGACCTCCAGGGATGTCGTCCTGATTCCCGCCTTCGGGGTCACGCGCCATGACTTCGTTACGCTGCGCGAGATCGGCTGCGTGCTGGTGGATACCACCTGCGGCTCCGTGCTGAACGTGTGGAAGCGCGTCGAGAAGTACGCGCGCGACGGCTACACGGCCATCGTCCATGGCAAGTACACACACGAGGAATCCCGGGCGACCGCGTCCCAGGTCACCCTGTACGACGGGGGCAAGTACCTGATCGTGCGCGACATGGCGGAGGCGGCGCTCGTGTGCGACTACATCGCGCACCGTCCCGGCAGCATGTCGACCGACGAGTTCAGCGAGCACTTCCGCGAGAAATCCACGCCCGGCTTCGACCCGGAGCAGGATCTGTGCAGGGTCGGGGTGGCGAACCAGACCACCATGCTGGCCAACGAGTCGCTGGCGATCGCCGGGAGACTCCGCCAGGCGATGGTGGAGGGCCACGGCGAGGACTACGCGCGCGAACGTTTCCGCTCGTTCGACACCATCTGCTCGGCGACCCAGGAGCGGCAGGATGCGGTCGAGGCGATGATGGCCCGGCCGCCGGATGTCATGATCGTGATCGGTGGCTACAACTCGTCGAACACCAACCACCTGGCGAGCATGTGCCGCGAGTACACGGTCACCTACCACATCGAGGACGCGGTGTGCATCGACACGGCGAAGGATGTGGTGCGCCACAAGCCGGAACTCGACCCGCACGCCCCCGAAGTGGTCGCCCGGGACTGGCTCCCGGAGGGCCCGTTCGAACTCGGGATCACGGCCGGCGCCTCCACCCCGAACAACAAGATCGGAGAGGCGCTGGCGCGGGTGCTGCAGATCCGGGGGGTGCTGCCCGACGCGGACGCGCAGAAGAAGGCCGGGAACGGTGCGCGCGTGCCGAAGGTCCTGCCGCAGGTTCGAGCCTGACCTGCCTGGATGTGAATCGCCCCTAGAAGTGAATCGCCCTTCCCAGCGCTGACAGCGCCCCCTCCGCCACGGCCTCGGAGAGGGTCGGGTGCGGGTGCATCGCCTTCTCCATCTCCTCGACGGTCGCCTCCAGGTGACGGCCCACCACGAATTCGGCGATGAGTTCGGTTGCGCCCGGTCCCACGATGTGTGCGCCCAGGATCTCCGAATAGCGGGTGTCGCGGATGACCTTCAGGAATCCATCCGAGTCGCCGGCCGCCAGCGCGCGCCCGTTGGCGACCCAGGGGAACCGGCCCACCTCGATGTCGTGGCCGGCCTCCCGGGCCTGGGCCTCGGTGAGGCCGACGGATGCCACTTCGGGGTGGCAGTAGGTGCAGTTGGGGATGTTGCCGTAGTCGACGGTCCCGTGTCCGGCTCCGGCGATGTGCTCCACCGCCACGATGCCCTCGTGCGAGCCCTTGTGGGCGAGCAGGGGCGGGCCGGCGCAGTCGCCGATGGCGAAGATGCCGGGCACGCTGGTCTCCATGTGCTCGTTGACGTCGACGAAGCCGTCGCGGGTGGCCACCCCGGCCCTCTCCAGCCCGATGTCCTCGATGTTGGGGACGCGCCCGACCGCCGACAGGACGTAGTCGGCCTCGAGTACGCGTTCCTTGCCGTCGCCGTCCTGCACCGTCAGCCGGACCCCGGAGTCGTGGATCTCGGTGTTCCGCAGGCTCGTGCCGGTGAGAATCTCCATGCCGCGGCGCCTGTAGCTCCGCGCCACCGCCTCCGAGACCTCTTCATCCTCCACGGGAAGAATGCGGTCGAGCATCTCGACCACCGTGACCTTCGAGCCGTAGGCGGCGTAGATGTCCGCGAACTCGATGCCTACAGCGCCCGCGCCCACGATCACCAGATGAGCCGGGGCCTCCTTCTGGAAGAGGGCGTGGGTGGACGACCAGATGCGCTCGCCGTCGATGATCAGCACGGGGATGTCGCGGGGCCGGGAGCCGGTGGCGATGATGACGTTGCGCCCGTGATAGCGCTGCGATTCGCCGTCGCGGTTCTGCACCTCGACGGTGCCCCCGCCGGCCAGTCGGCCGTAGCCCTCGATGTAGGTAACCCCGTTTTTCTTAAGGAGATGGCCGATGCCGCGCACCAGCCGCGCAGCGACATTGCGGCTGCGCTTCTGCGCGGGGCCGAGCTCCACCCCCATCTCGCCCAGCATGATGCCGTGCTGCCGGGCCTTCTTCAGCTGGCCGACCAGGAGCGCGCTCGAGAGCAGGGCCTTGGTGGGGATGCAGCCCACGTTCAGGCACACCCCGCCCAGTTCCTCGTCCTCGACGCAGGCCGCGCTCAGTCCGAGCTGGGCCGCGCGGATGGCCGCGACGTAGCCGCCCGGGCCGCTGCCGATGACGATCACGTCGAAATTCTTGCCGGCGTCGGTCACTTGTTCACCTCCGATAACTCCGATTCAGTGCGGGAACCCGGAGAAGTCTAGGGGAGCACGTGCGGGTTGCAACCCCCGTGCCCGGCTTCTTTGTGCGTTGCCGCGGGCTGGTTATATTGCGCGTTCTTCGGGACGTGGCGCAGTCCGGTAGCGCACCTGAATGGGGTTCAGGGGGTCGCCGGTTCGAATCCGGCCGTCCCGATTTTTCGGGTCAAGAGTGTCGCGGACACGACGTTTTTCCGTCCGGCAAGGAGCGACTCATGCGGCTGCACCTGAGTGTTCTCCCCGCTTTCCTCGCCTTGTTCCTCGGATCGCCCGCCCTCCCCTTCGCGGTCGATCCTCCTCCGGCCCAGGCCGGCACGGGCGCGGTTTCGGTCGGCTTCAGCCACGTCTGCACCCTGGGGGAGGACGGGGCGGCAAGTTGCTGGGGCACCAACGCCTACGGGCAGCTGGGCGATGGCGACACGGCCAATCGGGCCGAGCCCGCCGCGGTGTCCGGGGGGCTGACCTTCCAGTCGATCTCGGTCGGCCACGGGCACGCCTGCGGGGTTGCGGCGGACGGGGCCGTTCACTGCTGGGGCAGAAACGGCTACGGTGAACTGGGGGACGGCTCGACCACCAACCGCGCCGAACCGGTGCGCGCGGCCGGTGACATGACCTTCGAGGCGGTGGCGGCCGGCACCAATCACACCTGCGCACTCACCGACGACGGCGAGGCGTACTGCTGGGGGCTGAACAGTTCGGCCCAGCTGGGCGTGGCGGCCGGCAGCCCCAGCGGCACGCCGGTGCGGGTCGAGACCGACACCCGCTTCGAGTCGATCACCGCCGGCGTCGACCATACCTGCGCGCTGGCCGGGAACGGGCGCGCCACCTGCTGGGGCTCGAACGACTTCATCGAGCTCGGCGACAGCACCCGCGCTCTGGGCTCGGCCGGGCCCGGCGAGGTCGACGGGCCGAGGTACGACGTGCTCTCCGCCGGGAGCAACCGCACATGCGGGGTCACGGGCGGCGGCGACGCCTATTGCTGGGGCAACAACAACTACGGCGTGCTGGGCGACGGCACCGAGGAGCGCCGCGGCGGGCCGACCGAAGTGGCCGGCGGGCACGACTTCTCCACCATCAGCTCCGGCGGCGTGCACACCTGCGCGCTCACCGACGACGGCGAGGCGTACTGCTGGGGCCTCAACACCTTCGGCCAGCTGGGCGACGGTTCGACCACCAACCGCGCGGAACCGGTCGAGGTCACGGGCGGCCACACCTTCGAGTCCATCTCGGCGGGCAACTACGGCACCTGCGCGTTTACCGCCGCCGGCGAGGTCTGGTGCTGGGGCCGGGTGGGCGGGATGGAAGGCTACGAGGAGGGCGAGGGGGCGGCGACCGAGCCCACGCTGGTGGGTGGCGGGTCATCCTCCGGCGAGACCGGCCCCGGGGACGGAGACAACGCTGCCGGCGAACGCCGCGAATGGGCCGGGCCGGCCGCGTCTCTCGGCGCTCTTTCCGCGCAGGCCCCTCCGCGCACGGTTCAGCCCGGAGCGCCGGGGGAGGACACCCGCGTGCTCGAGCCGGGCGCACTCGACGGCACCGAACTCCCTCCCCACACCGAGGCCGATCTTCGCTTCATGCGCGGGATGATCCCGCATCACGCCCAGGCGCTGGACATGGTGGAGCTGCTCCGGGACCGCACGTCGAATCGGCGGCTGCATCGGCTGGCCCTGCGCATCGAGATATCTCAGAAGGACGAGATCGCGATGATGCAGCGCTGGCTGCGCGAGCGGGGCGAGGAAGCCGGCGCCATGACGCACCACGGACACGACGGCATGATGGGCGAACTCATGCCGGGGATGCTCACCCCGGAACAGATGGCGCAACTCGCGGAGGCGCGCGACACCGAATTCGACCGCCTCTTCCTGGAGTTCATGATCAGCCACCACGAAGGCGCGCTGGTCATGGTCGAGGAACTGTTCGCGAGCCCGGGCGCGGGACAGGGGTCCGCCATCTACCACTTCGCATCGGATGTGGAGGCGGACCAGGAGATGGAGATCCGGCGCATGCGCGGTTTGCTGGAGAGCGGCGACTAAAGGGCCTGATTCAACCTTCCGCGTCCCGGATCCGGCGCGCGGAGGACACGGGAAAGAAGAGGAGGGACGATGCGGAAGCGGCTTGAGTTGAATCGAGAGATGTGGGCCGGACGGGTCGTGATGCCCGGTGCCGTCCTGATGGCGCTGGCGATTCCCGCGACGTCGTCCGCCCAGGCCGTGCCGCCGGGCCAGCCCCGGCCCGAGGAGCTCGCCGAGGTGCGCGCCGACTCGCTGGCCGAACCGGCGCTGCCGGCCTTCGACTGGGACATCCTCGATCCGAGGGTGAACCTTGCGGCCGGCTGGCTCGACGCCGAGAGCGCCATCTGGAACCTGGAGCTGGTCGCGACCACGCCCCGTCCGCAGGGCTTCTTCAACCCGGAGACGCCGCGCCAGGGCGCCGGCTTCTCCAACACGGACCTCGCCTTCCAGGGGAACTACCTCTTTCAGGGCAACTACAACGGCTTCCAGGTCTACGACATCTCCGATCCCGGCAACATCGAACTGCACGTCGCGGTGGTGTGCCCCGGCGGCCAGGGCGACGTGTCGATCTACGGCGACCTGCTGTTCATGTCCGCGCAGGAGACCCGCGGCCGCCTCGACTGCGGCACCGAGGGCGTCCAGGACAGCGTGAGCGTGGAGCGCTTCCGCGGGGTGCGCATCTTCGACCTGTCCAATCTGGAGGCGCCCCGGCAGGTGGCGGCCGTCCAGACCTGCCGCGGTTCGCACACGCACACCGTGGTCACCGACCCGAATGACGACGAGAACGTCTACGTCTACGTTTCCGGCACATCGGGGGTGCGTCCGGCGGACGAGCTTCCCGGCTGCTCGGGACTGCCCCCGGAGGAGGATCCCAACACCGCGTACTTCCGCATCGAGGTGATCCAGGTCCCGCTCGCAAACCCGGAGGACGCCCGCATCGTCAACATGCCGCGCATCTTCGCGGACCCCGAGACCGGCGAATACGGCGGCCTCTGGCAGGGCGGCGACCACGGCGAGGGCACTCAGGAATCCCGTCTCACCAACCAGTGCCACGACATCACGGTGTTCCCCGATATCGGGCTCGCCGCCGGGGCGTGCGCCGGGAACGGCATCCTGCTCGACATCTCCGACCCGGTGAACCCGGTGCGCCTCGACGAGGTGGTCGACCCCAACTTCGCCTACTGGCACTCCGCCACCTTCAACAACGACGGCACCAGGATCCTCTTCACCGACGAGTGGGGCGGGGGAGGCCAGCCGCGCTGCCGCTCCACCGATCCGCCCGACTGGGGCGCGAACGCGATCTTCGACATCGTCGACGGACAGATGGAGCTCGCCGGCTACTACAAGCTGCCGGTGCCGCAGAGCGAGCTGGAGAACTGCGTGGCCCACAACGGCGCCATCATCCCGGTGCCCGGACGCGACATCATGGTGCAGGCGTGGTACCAGGGCGGCCTGTCGATGCTCGACTTCACCGACGCATCCGACCCCGTCGAGATCGCCTTCTTCGACCGCGGCCCGCTGAGCGAGGACGAGATGTTCACGGGCGGCTACTGGTCCACCTACTGGAACAACGGCTTCATCTACGGCGCCGAGATCACGCGCGGGCTCGACATCTTCCGGCTGAGCCCCAGCGAGCATCTCTCCCAGAACGAGATCGACGCCGCAAACATGGTTCAGGTCGAAGAGTTCAACGCGCAGCTGCAGCCGATGTTCACCTGGCCCGCGCACCCCGCCGTAGCAGGATCGTACCTCGACCAGCTCGAGCGCGCCGGCGACATCCAGCCCTCGCTGCTGCAGCGATCGCGAGAGGTGCTCGGGGCCGCCGCGTCATCCCCGGGCGCCGACGTGGCCGCGCAGTTGAGGGAGACCGCAGCCGTGCTGGACGCGAACGCCGGCGAGGTAGCCGCGGGTGAGCGGCTGGGCGACGCGCCCCGACAGCGCTGGCTGGCTCAGGCGATGCGCGAACTGGCTGCGTCGATGGATTAGGGGGCAGGGAATCAAGGCCGGATACGTCATCAGCGGCGACCGCGACCTCGATGACTTCGAGGCTTGAGACGGTGCGGGAGGGCGGAGGATGGCCCTGTATTCTCCTCGCATTCGCATGTGCCTGTGGGGAACCGGCGAGCGAGAGAGAGACCGCGTCGTCGGACCAGGCCGCGGATTCACCCCTGCCCACCGCACTCTGGCACGACGCCACCGACGAGCTTCTGCCCGCCACCGGCGAATGGACCAACAAGGTCGAGCTCGCCGACATCGACGGGGACGGCCGGATCGACCTGCTGTTCGCGAACGGGGGCAACTACTCCGAGGCGGGTGAGCCCGAACTGAACCGGGCATTCGCCAACCGCGGTCCGGGGCAGCCCTTCGAGGAGGTGACCGCCCGGGTGTTCGGTTCCACGCCGGACCTGGCGCGGGTGATCAAGGCGCGCGACTTCGACGGGGACGGCGATACCGACATCTTCGTCGGCACCACGTACCAGACCCGAAGCCGGCTGTTTCTGGGGACGGGAGAGGGCGCGTTCGAGGGCAGGGAGGCCGGCGCCTTCGAGGAGCGGACCGCGACCCATCTCCCCCAGCTTCCGCTCAGCCTGGGCGACGCCGAGCCCGGGGACATCGACCTGGACGGCGACCTCGACCTGGTCCTCGCGGACTGGGGGCCGGGCAACAACATGACCAACGAGGGCGGCCGCACGCGCCTCTGGCTGAACGACGGCGCCGGCCGCTTCACGGACGCCACCGACGGCCGCATGCCCGCGATTCTGGTGCGCTTCTCCTGGGACCTCGAGCTGGTCGATGTCGACAACGACTTCGATCTGGATGTGCTGGTGTCGTGCAAGCGCTGCGCGGGAAGCCTGCTCTTCCGCAACGACGGCACCGGCACCTTCGAGGAGGACCCGCGGGGGCTTCCGCAGTACACGAACAACTATGAGTTCGAGGCGATGGACCTCGATGGCGACGAATTCCTCGACCTCGTGACCATCAACGACGGCGAAATCGTCGGCGAACGCGGCTCGCGCCGGCGCGAGCACGTCTTCCGCAACGACGGCGAAGGCCGGTTCGTGGACGCCACCGACGCCTGGTGGCCCACCTCCGAGAACATCGGGGAGGACGACAACGTCGTAGCCTTCCTCGACTATGATGCCGACTACGACGCCGATTTCCTGATCGGCTCGCTCAGCGGCCCCGATCGCCTGCTGATCAACGACGGGAGCGGCCGCCTGCGTGTGGCGACGGACGTGTTCACCGGCGCGGAGACGCCCGGGACGCTCGGCATGGCCATCGCCGACCTGGACGGGGACGGCCGCATCGACGTGGTGCAGTCCCAGGGCGAGCATCCCACGGCCATCCAGGAGCGCATCTTCCTGGGACATGGGCTCGAAGTGAACGGCAATCCGCCCGTCGTGCGAACGCCGATGACGATGCCGGACGGTGACAGCACGCTCGTCCTGGTCCGCATCCACCAGCGGAAGAGCCCGTCTCTCGCGGCGGAATGGAGCGGCGTGGAGGTGACGTGGGAATCGCAGGACGGGGATGCGGGGGATGCCGGGGGGACAGCCGCGATGATCTGGTACGGGGAGTACCTCTGGCGGGCCCGGATTCCCCGGGGATCGAGGCCGGCGACCGTGTGCGCGGCAGCCGCGTCCGGCAGCCGCACATGCCTGCACGACTATCGCCGCTGAACCCGGCAGCGTCCCTCCCGATTTTCTGCCTTCCGCCATTATCAGACGGCGTGATGCCCGTATCTGTCGCTTCCCGCGCGCAACTTCCTCCCCTCGCGCCACCTCTGTCCGCGCCCCATAGTACAGAGGACGGGAGCCTGTTCAGGAAAGGAGGACCGTGCATATGGACACGTCGATCGCCAACCCGCTCTCCAGCCGCCTTCTCGCCCTGGCTACCTTGCTCCTCTCGCTGTCGGCCACCGCGCCGGCGACGGCCCAGACCACCGGAACCATCGAAGGCACGACCGTAGGCTCGAACGGCCTGCCGATGTCCGGTGCGCTCGTGACGGTGACCGGCACCGGCCTGAGCCGGGAGGCCGTCGCGGGCGACGACGGCTCCTTCCGGTTCGCCGACCTGGCCGCCGGAACCTACGTCGTCACAGCGATGCTGCCGGGGTTCGAGGTCGCGGAGTCCGAGGTCACGCTCGCGGCGGGCGCCACCGAGACCGTCCAGCTCGTCCTGCAGGTCACCTACCTGTTCGACACGCTCAGCGTCGTCGCCGAGGAGCCCCGCTTCTTCGCGCGCAACTTCGTCCCCGAGTCGATGATCCGGCAGCAGTCGAAGATCACCAACGTGACGGCGGTGGTGGACAACCTCCCCGGCGTGTCGGTGCAGGAAGGGGACGCGTACGGCTTCGACGACTGGTCGAGCAACGTGGCCGTGCGCGGCTTCCAGGTGACCATCAACGACGTGCAGATCGGCACCACCATCGACGGCTTTCCCAACGGCACCTCCGACTACTGGAGTGGCGCCAAGGCGAACCGCTTCGTCGACCCGATGAACCTCGCGAGCGTCGAGGTTTCGCAGGGCACGGCCGACATCGCCTCCCGGTCCGTCGAGGCGCTGGGCGGCACCTTCAACTACCTCACGGACGATCCCGCGGAGGAGCGCGCCTACACCGCGTCCGCCACGATCGGCGAGAACGGCGGCGAGCGGTTCTCCATGCGGGTCGACACCGGACCGCTGTTCGGCGGAGAGACGCGGGCCTGGATCGCCGGCGTACGCCAGGAGGCGACCGACTGGATGGAGGGCTCCGCGAGAAATGAGCGGGAGCACGTCGCCGCCAAACTGGTTTCGTCGCACGGCCGCGTCGACTTCACCAGCTATCTCTCGTACGACGACATTCACGAGGACGTCTACCAGCGGCTCTACAGCGATGGCGACTTCAGAGCCGACCCACGCTGGGACCGGCTGGTCGGAGACTGGCCCGGGGTACCGTACCTGAACCAGTTCTATCGGCCCGGATGGCAGACCCGGCGCCGGAACACGCTCGCATACCTGAGGATGGACTGGGCGCAGAGCGAACTCAGTTCACTGAGCGCGGGCGTCTACTACCACCGCAACCGGGGCCGCGGCGACTGGCTGCCCCCCTACATCGTGGACGTGGTCGACGACGGCGGCGGACCGGAATCGGAGCTGGCGGGCAACCCGCCGGTCCGGGGCGGCTCGCAGCTCGGGGTGATCCGCTTCGTGGACGCCGACGGTGTCGCGGTCGGACCCACGCCCGGATGCACGTCGTCCTACATCTTCAACTACTACGGGTCGGGTGGCCCGGCCGTCGACCCGGCGTGCCACCCGGGGGCCACCGCGGTGCAGTCGTACCGCCACAGCCACTACGGGAAGGACCGCTTCGGCCTGACCCTCGACGAAGAGTGGTCGGCCACCCTGGGCAGCGCCGGCAGCGCGCTCCGGGCCGGCATCTGGTACGAGGGCTCGCGGCGCGACCTCGGCCGGGACTGGCACCGCATGCTCGATCCCACGCTAAGCTTCAAGTGGGACGACCAGGCCTACTGGTACCAGTACGAGTGGGACTTCCCGCAGAACATCTTCAAGTGGTACCTGGAAGAGACGCTCTACGTTGGCCCCTTCGCTCTGAGCGGCGGCGTCAAGCAGTACCTGATCGGCGTGTCGCGCGAGGACCAGTTCCATACCGATCCGTCGCTCGATGTCGGTTCCGATTCGAAGCTGCTCTTCCAGGGCGGCGTCACGTACCAGACGCCGGTCGAGGGCCTCGACCTGTTCGCAGGCTATTCCGAGAACTTCAGGGCGATCGCCAGCACGCTGCTCGAGGTCCCGGGCCGGAGCCTGGAGCAGCTCGAACCCGAGACCGCCTCGAACCTCGATGTGGGTGTGCAATATGCGGGCGAACGGGTCGCGTTCAGCGCCGCCTGGTACTCCATCGACTTCACGAATCGGATCTTCTACCTCGGTCCGCAGACGCCCGCGGGTCCCAACTACCTCATCCCGGGAGGCGGGGCGTATTTCAACGCGGGCGGCATCGAAACGAGCGGCCTTGAGGTGGCCGCGACGGTGCCGCTGTCCGGGCAGACGTCGTTCTACACGGCCTTCACGTTCAACAACTCGGAGTACATCGGATCCGGTGATCCGCTCGTCGACGAAAGCCAGGGCATCGTGGCGGGATCCGACGTGACCGGGGTGCCGGCCCGGCTGTGGGTCATCTCGCTCGACCGAAGCGGACCGCTCGGCGGCGGGCTCTCCGCCAAGTACACGTCCTCCCGCCGGGTCAGCCTGGCGGCGGACTGGTACGCCGACGCCTACTGGACGACCGACGCCTACGTGACTCTCAGAGGCGAGGCCCTGAGCGAAGTGCTACGCTCGACGGAGTTCTCGATCGTGGCGAACAACCTGGGCAACGCGGCCTATCTGTCGGCCATCACCGAAAACGCGGCCTGGCTGGGCGCGCCGCGGACGGTGTCCATGACCGCGACGGTGTCGTTCTGAGGGGGACACAAGCCGGCCCGAATTCACATGCGGGCGTCCCGATTTGCCATTGACAGGACGCCGGCGCACGGTTTCCTGCGGGCGGGAGTCCAGGTGCCCGAATTCGCATGCGGGCGTCCCGATTTGCCATTGACAGGATCCTCAGCGCCCGGCTCGCTGCGGGCAGGAACCAAGGCGCCCGAATTCACATGCGGGCGTCCCGATTTGCCATTGACGGGTTTCGAACCCGCTCTTCGGCAGGATCCGATATCCCGCGTTCCATAGTCCGCCAGGGGCGCTGACCGGCCCTCTGAGAGCGTTCGTGGGCCGCTTCCTCCTCCGATGGTCTCCCAACCCCGCCTCGGCCGCTACAGGGCATCCTGAGCGGTCGATTTCAGTGCCGTTATATTTGTACGTAAGTCATCAACAATAACCTAGATATTCGGGAACAACCGATGATTGCATCTCGAAACTTGATCGCATCTGGAGACTCGATCGCATCTTCAGACCAGGGCTGCGCCACGCGCGAAGCGCCCTCTTCCGACGAGAACGACGATGAACTCTACCGGCTCGGCGAACGCATCGCGGCGCTTGCCGAACGCATCAACGCCGCCGAAGCCCGGATGATGACCCTGATCGCTGACTTCGACCGCCGGGGCGGGTGGAAGGACGGCGGCTACTCTTCCTGCGCCGAGTGGCTCGCGTGGCGGCTCGGCATGAAGCTCGGCCCGGCCCGCGAACGCGTCCGCGCGGCCCGCGCGCTCGAGAACCTGCCGCAGACGGCGGATGCCCTGGCGAGCGGCACCATCTCATACACCAAGGTGCGGGCGCTCACGCGCGTGGCGACGCCCGAGCAAGAGGGGGAGCTGCTCAAGTTCGCGCGCGCCAGCTCGGCGGCGAAGCTGGAGCGGACGCTGCGCATGTGGACGAAGCTGTCCCGCAACGAGGAGCTGACCGCAGAGCAGGCCCGGCGCCGCAGCCGGACGTTTTCCGTGTTCGTGGACGGCGACGGCATGTACGTGGTGAAGGGCCGGCTCGAGCCCGAGGTCGGAGCGGTGCTGATGCGGGCGGTGGAGGCGGCGTCTGATGCGCTGTTCCGGCGCGAGGGCGACGGGGGCGCTGGTGGTCGCGAGGGCGGTGCGGGCGGTGCGCGTGCGGGTGGTGACGAGGGCCGAGCGGGTGCGGGTAGCCGAGGGAACGATGCCGGCAACGCGCGTCCCAAGCCGAAGCAGCGCCGGGCGGATGCGGTGGGGTTACTGGCGGAGCGGGCGCTGGCGGCCGGGTTCGGGGGTGGTGAGTGCCGTGAACCCCGGGCCCGACCCCGCGTCGAGTCCGGCACGCGCGCGGAGCGCTACCAGGTGATGGTCCACTGCGACGCCGCGACGCTCGCGGCCGAGGGCGAGCCGGGACGCTCGGATCTGGACGGGATCCGCGTCTCCGCGGAAACGTCGCGGCGCATGGCATGCGATGCTGCGGTGGTCGCGATGGTCCACGCCGAGGACGGGTCGGTGCTGAACGTGGGCCGGCGAACCCGGACCATTCCGCCGCACATCCGGCGGGCGCTGGAGGAGCGGGACCGGGGATGTCGCTTTCCGGGGTGCGGCTGCCGGTTCACCGAGGCGCATCACGTGAAGCACTGGGCCGACGGGGGCGAGACGAGCCTGAGGAACACGGTGTTGCTCTGTCGGCGGCATCATCGCGCGGTTCACGAGGGTCGCGTGAAAGTGTCCGTGGCCAGCGACGGGACCGTGCTCTTCGTCACGCCGAAGGGGAGGATGCTGGTCGATGCGCCGAGCAGGCCAAAGTTGGGAAACGCGCGGAGGCAGCGAGTGTCGCGGGAGGCAACGGGCCAGCGGGTACCGGACGAAGCGCCGGGCCAGCGACGGTCGGTCCAGGCACCGGGTCAACGACGGTCGCGGGAGGCATCGGGCCAGCGAGTACCGCAGGACCTGCCTCCGGTCCCATCGGCGCATCCCGGCGCCCCGGCGGAAGGCGATGGTTTTGTGCTCTCCAACGGGGCCGCGCTCTACCGCGATTCGGATATCCCATGGGAGATCGAAGCCGCGTTCCGGGAAGCCCTGGAGGAGTCGGTTGAATGCTGATGCCGGCCGGCATCCCGGATCGACCCGGAGCCGGTCGCGCGCGCACCAGGCGCATGCGCGTTGCGTCCGGGGAAGCCCCGTCGCATAATGACAGACTGGTATCCCGTTTCGTCAGGCACGTGTCAGCGGTCGAGGGAGTCCGCGCGATGAGGCCAGTCTTCAGCCTCGCCTTTCCCATGTTCTTCGGCGCGTTGCTGTTCGCCGGGCTGGTCGCGCTGCTGCTCCCCGGGACCGCCTCCGCGCAATCGCCCGAAGAGTTCTTCGAAACCCGGGTGCGTCCGGTGCTGGCCGAGAGCTGCATGGACTGCCACGGGCGACTGCGCCGCGGGAATCTTCGCCTCAACTCGCGCGAGGCGATGCTGCGAGGCGGCGACTCCGGGCCCGCGATCATCCCCGGGGATCCCTCCGGGAGTCTGCTGATCCGGACGGTGCGCCACGAGATCGAGGGGCAGGAGATGCCTCGCGACGAAGATCCGCTCACGCCGCAGCAGATCGAGGGGCTGATCGAGTGGATTCGCATGGACGCGCCCTGGCCGGTGGTGGCTGAAGGCGCGGCAGGGGCGGCAGGGGCGGGAGGAGCCGCGGGGGCCGTCCTCGCCCTCGCCGACGAGGGACTCTCGCCCGGCGCTCGGGTCTTCGTCGACAAGGTGCGGCCGGTCCTTGAGCGCAGTTGCTTCTCGTGCCACACCGACGACGAACGGAGCGGTCTCCGGCTCGATTCCCGCGAGCGGATGCTCCAGGGAGGCAGCCGCGGCCCCGCGATCATCCCGGGGAACGCGGAAGAGAGCCTCATCATCGCCGCGCTCCGGCATGTGGACGATGACCTGCAGATGCCGCGCAACGCGGATCAGCTCCCCGACACCGAAATCGAGGGGTTCATCGAGTGGATCCAGGCTGGGGCGGAGTGGGCCGAGATCACCGCGCCGCTCGCGATCCCCCGGCGCGGAGTAACCGCCGCCGAGCGTGACTTCTGGTCGTTCCGGCCGCTGGCCGATCCCGCCATCCCCGCGCCCGCGAACGCCGACTGGGCGCAGAACGACATCGACCGCTTCGTGCTCGCGAAGATCGAGGAGCAGGGGCTCGAGCCGTTGCGGGCCGCCGACCGCCGCCAGCTCATCCGGCGCG
Organism: Longimicrobiales bacterium; assembly: GCA_965202805.1. Taxonomy (GTDB): domain Bacteria; phylum Gemmatimonadota; class Gemmatimonadetes; order Longimicrobiales; family Gaopeijiaceae; genus BD2-11. Next base: position 2,709,713 of record OZ241869.1, on the reverse strand, counting down.
CCACCTTCGACCTGACCGGCCTGCCCCCGACCCCGGAGGAGGTCGACGCCTTCGTCAGCGACACGTCGCCGGACGCCTTCGGGAAGGTCGTCGAGCGGCTGCTGGCCTCCCCCCACTACGGCGAGCGCTGGGGCCGGCACTGGCTGGACGTGGCCCGCTTCGGCGAGGACGACACCCGCGGGCTGGCGCCGGGCGGTTCGGGACGCGAGCGCTACCCCAACGCCTACATCCAGCGCGACTGGGTGGTCGAGGCCTTCAACCGCGACATGCCCTACGACCTCTTCGTCAAGGCGCAGATCGCGGGCGACCTGCTGGAGGAGGCCGAACGCGAGCGCGCCATCCCCGCGCTGGGCTTTCTCGGGGGCGGTCCCTGGTACTACGACATCGCCGATCCGCCGGTGGCGCGCGCCGACGAGCGCCACGACCGCGTCGACGTCACGACGCGCGGGTTCCTGGGCCTCACCGTGGGCTGCGCCCGCTGCCACGACCACAAGTACGATCCCATCGGCACGCACGACTACTATGCCCTCGCCGGCATCTTCAACAACGCCGACTATCACGAATATCCGATTGCGGAAGAGGACGAAGCCGAGGCCTACGAGAAGGAAAAGGAGTTCATCGACGGCCTGAAGAAGAGTCTCAACGAGTACCTGAGCACCGAGGGCGACCAGTTGACGCGCGTGCTCTCGCTCCAGGTGTCGCGCTACATGATGGCCGCGTGGCAGGTGACCGGCAGGCCGCAGCTTCCGCCCGAGCAGGCCGCCTCGCAGGCCAAGGTCGACCTCGAAACGCTGCAGCGCTGGATCCGCTTCCTGGGCAAGGAGCCGAAGCACTATCCGTTCCTGATCGACTGGCAGGAGATGATCGCGCGCGGCGACGCCGAGGAGGACGAGGCCCGGGAGCTGGCCGACGCCTTCCAGCGCCTGGTGCTCGAGGTGGCCGCGGAGCAGGAGAAGCTGGAGGAGCGCAACCAGCGCATCATCGCGAAGGGCACGCCGCTCGAGGAAGTGAAGTCAACGCCGATGCCCAACGGCTTCGAGAGCTTCTTCGACCAGCACCAGCTCGAGCTCGAGACCATGGAGCGGGAGCGCTTCAACCTCTACTCGGACATCTTCCGCAGCGACCTCGACAACCAGCTGGACACCTTCTTCCCGGCGCCGGGCCTGTTCCGGTTCCGCGGATGGGGGCTGGAGCGGCAGCTCGGGCGCGTGGCGATGGACCATATCTCGGCCATGCGCGAACGCATCGAGGAGCTGGAGGAGGAGCTCCCGGACCTGCCCTTCGCGATGGGCGTAGCCGACAAGGAGCCCGAGGATCTGACGGACATCGCCCTGCACATCCGCGGCAGCCCCACGAACCTCGGCGAAGCGGTGCCGCGCGGCTTTCTGACCGTCCTCGACGAGGAGGGCGCCGAGCCGTACGCCGGGGGGAGCGGCCGGCTGGAGCTCGCGGAGGCCATCGCCGGGCACCCGATCACCGCGCGCGTCATCGTGAACCGCGTCTGGCGCTGGCACATGGGCACGGGCATCGTCGACACCCCCAGCAACTTCGGGATGATGGGCGAGCGGCCCACGAACCCCGAGCTGCTCGAGTACCTGGCTTCGCGCTTCGTCGAGGGCGGGATGTCGGTCAAGCAGCTGCACCGCGACATCATGCTGTCGGCGACGTATCAGCTGGCCAGCGGGCGGCACGCCGGCAACGAGGCCATCGACGGAGCCAACCGCTACTACTGGCGCGCGGACCGGCGCCGGCTCGACGCCGAGAGCATCCGCGACGCGATCCTGCAGGTGTCCGGGGACCTGGACGCCACCGTGGGCGGGCCTTCGAAGAGCCTGCGCGACGAGGAGAACAACCGCCGCACCATCTACGGCGAGGTGAGCCGCTTCCAGGTCGACGAGTTCCTGCAGACCTTCGACTTCCCGAACCCGAGCCTGTCCGCGGAGCGCCGCTACACCACCAACGTGCCCGGCCAGAGCCTCTACTTCATGAACAGCCCCTTCGTGCGGAGGCAGGCGGAGCTGTTCGTGAAGCGGCTGCTGGATGAGACGGCTGACGCCGGGCTGGTTGCGGAGGATGGAGAGGAAGTGAGCGGGCGTTCGGGCAATGGCAGCAACGGGAACGGCAACGGCGAGCCGGGGCACGCGTCCGAGACCAACGGAGAGACGCCGTCAGGTACCCAAATGCACGCCGATAACAGTGCAGATGAACTGGACAGCCCTGTCTTCCGAGACCGGGAGATGATCGAAGCCGCATATCCGCTGCTTTATTCGCGGGATGTCAGCGAGCCCGAGATCGCCGCCGGCCTCGAGTTCATCGAAGAGCGCCGCGCCGCGTTCCTGGCGGAAGAGCTTGCGAAGCTCGAAGATGAGTCGAGTGACGAAGCCGGGGCGGACGCATCGGAGGAGGATGCGGGGGCTGCGGAGGATGATGAGGCCGCGGAAGACCTCGAGCCCGACACCCCGGAGCACCGCGCCTCCATGCAGGCATGGGTCCAGTACGCGCGAGCGCTGTTCAGCGTCGCGGAATTCAGGTTTGTGGACTGAGATGGCAGGTTTTGTGGACTGATGTCTGATCACGATCATCACGGCTGCGGCATGATCCACGGGGAGCCGCGCACGCGGCGCGAGGCCCTGAAGACCATGGGCGCGGGCTTTGGCATGATGGCGTTCGCCAGCCTCGTGGGGACGTCGATGCTCGAGGCTTCCAACGGGCTCGTTTCGTCGATGGGCACGCCGCTGCCCAGGCCTGATTTCGAGCCGCGCGCGAAGAACGTCATCTTCCTGTTCATGAACGGGGGCGTCTCGCAGGTCGACACCTTCGATCCCAAGCCGATGCTCGAGAAGTACCACGGGCAGCCCCTGCCGAGCGGCGAGATCAAGACCGAGCGGCGCACCGGCGCTCTCATGAAGTCGCCCTTCAGCTTCAAGCGCTACGGGCAGTCGGGGATCGAGGTCAGCGAACTCTTCCCGCACGTGGGCGAGTGCGCGGACGACATCTGCGTGATCCGCTCGATGCACACCGAGATCCCGAATCACGAGCCGTCGCTGCTCATGATGAACACGGGGCACATCCAGCCGGGCCGGCCCTCGCTGGGCTCGTGGCTCACCTACGGGCTCGGCACCGAGAACCGGAACCTGCCCGGATTCGTGGTGCTCTGCCCCGACCAGCCCACCGTGGTGGGCCCGCCGCTGTGGAGCAACGCCTTCCTGCCGCCCATCCACCAGGGCACCTACATCTCCGACAAGGTGCCGAGGATCGAGGACGACTTCGACCCCGAGCGCCTGATCCCCAACATCCGTGGCGAGGAGATGAATGGCGATGGCCAGCGCCGGGAGGTAGACCTGATCGAGAGGCTGAACCGGCTGCACATGCAGCGCCTGGAGGAGGAGGATCCGCAGATCGAGGGCGCCATCCAGGTGATGGAGACCGCCTACCGCATGCAGACCGAGGCCCCGGACGTGTTCGACATCCGCGGCGAGAGCGAGGCGACCCAGAAGTTGTACGGCCCGGGAAGCACCGCGCGCGGCTGCCTGATGGCGGTGCGGCTGATCGAGCGCGGCGTGCGCATCGTGCAGGTCTACTACGCGAAGGGCGATCCCTGGGATGCCCACACCGACATCTTCCAGCACCGCAAGAACGCGAAGGACTCCGACCAGCCCTTCGCGGCGGTGATCAAGGACCTCAAGTCACGGGGCCTCTTCGACGACACCCTGGTGGTGTGCGGCACCGAGTTCGGACGCACGCCCGTGCTCGAGACGGGGGGTGGGGGCGCCGGCGGCCGCGTGGTCAACGGCCGCGACCACAACCCGTTCGGCTTCAGCATCTGGCTGGCCGGCGGCGGCATCAGGGGCGGCATGACCTACGGTGCCACCGACGACTTCGGCTTCAAGGCCGTGGAAAACCCGGTCCACATCCACGACCTGCACGCGACCATCCTCTACCTGATGGGCATCGACCACGAGAAGCTCACCTACAACTACAGCGGTCGTGATTTCCGGCTGACGGATGTGGCGGGCGAGGTGATTCACGACATCATCGCGTGACCGGGGACCCGACAGCGTGACCAGAAGCTTCCTGCTGGCAACGGGGGCGGGTTTCCAGGCGGGCGCCGTGTTCGGGGCCCTGCTGAGTCCGGGCATGGCGCTGATGGGCTACGCCACCATGGCCGACGTGCAGACGCTCGCGACGGTCGGCGGGCACACCCTGATCGGGATTGTGAACAACGGGGCGGCCGGGGCGCTGATTGCGGTGGTGCTGAACAGGGGTGCGGGCTGAGGCGAGGTCACCAGATCCTGCGGATCCCGTAGGCGTCCAATGCCGTGTCCGCAGAAACGACCGCCAGGTCGCGCGCCTGAGCCTGCGCTGCAAGCATCCGGTCGAAGGGGTCACGGTGAGGCCCGGGCAGCCGCCCCGCGCGTTCCGCGTCGACGACGCTGATCGGAAGGTTTTCGAACCCCTGGGCTGAGATGGCGCCCGCAACATCGAGTGCCACCGCCTCAGCGCCGGGGAGCTTGCCGATTCTGTACTTGGTAGTGATTTCCCAGGCGGACGCAGCACTGACGACGATGTCGTTCGTTTCGTCGGCAATCACTTGGCGCGCCGCCAGGGACAGGCGTCCGCTGTCGGCGATCCACCAGAGGAAGGCATGGGTATCCAGCAACACCCGCATCGGGACGCTACTCGCCTTCCCATGATTTCAGCTCCTCCTCCGGCAACGGATCGAAGAAGCTGTCGGGGATCGTGACCTTCCCCTTGAGGACATCCGGACACCGAGCGCCGCGGGGCTCGAAGGCAACCAGCCGCGCGACGGGTTTGCCCCGGCGGGCGACCACGACTTCCTCGCCTGCCTCGACTTGCGCCAGCAGCCGTGAAAGCTGCGTCTTGGCCTGGTGGACATTGACAATGACCATGTTTCTGCGCGCTCCGCTCGTGGCGCGATGAAGATGACTAGAAAACTAGCTAGATTGCGGCGTGCTGGAAACGGGCCGCTTTGGCGTCCGCGGCACCAGGCCTAACTCCAACCAACTCATCTGAGGTCTCAGGGAGGTCGGCGGCCCCAGCGCCAGAGGAGCACGGGAATCAGGGCCTGTGGCTTGCGCGCGGTACGCTCCATGAACTGGTAGGTATAGCCGCGAATCTCCGAGCCGGAGAAATAGACCTCAACCGAGTACAATTCAGACGGTGAGAACCTCTGCAGCGCGGCGAGCCCTTCCGGTTGCCAGATTTCATCGATGTAGACCCGCGGTGCACGAACGAATGAGCCTCTGCCGACACAGAAGAACTCGAGTTCACCCGCCGGGCAGGGGTTGTTTCCGCTACGGCCTCGGCCCGCGCGCAAACGGTGCGACGCGATGGCTCATCGCCGGCACCCGGCCGGGCCTCACCTCACACCAGCCGGCAGTCGCCGCACCGCCACGCTCCTCACGTCGAATTCGTCACGCTCGATGAACGCGGCCAGCCCGTCCGGCCCGAACGCGTCGGGCAACCCGGTCGTGCCGGCAGGGAAGGTCCCGATGTAGCGGCCGTCCGGGGTCAGCACATCGATCGGGCCATCGCTCGCCGGTTCCTCCCCGCGCCGAAGCACCCAGATGGTCCCCTCCCAGCTGGTCTGCAGGTCGCGGACCACCGGCACCTCGGGGTAGAACTCCATGTTCTGGATGCTCTCGCGTCTCCTATCGGCCATGGCGGCGGCGAACGGAGCATTCGATCTGGCGGCGCGCTCCTCGTTTTCCTCCAACTGGCGTTCGATCTCCCGCTCCCTGATGCGGCCCGTGACGGGTTCAGGCCGAAACGGCCGGGTGAGCACACGCGTCAGTTCCCCGTCTCCGGCAGCAACCTTGATCGCATAGGCGGAAGAGTCGGTGTAGACCAGCCCACCCCCCGGCAGCGCCCCGGCAACCAGCTCCGGCCCGAAGCCGTCCGGGTCTCCCGATGGGCGCCACGCCCGGATCACCGTGTCCTGCACGGCCTCATCGCCGGTCAGCACCAATCGGTAGATGGGGCGGAACGATGGCTCGGGGCCGCCGGCGGGGCCTCCCATGCCGAAAGCCGAGATGCTTGTCGTGATGACGTTCCGGCCGTCCCTGGCGGGCAACAGGTTCCGGATCCCGTAGAATGAGGTGCCGGGCATGCGCACCGAGCGCTCGAACTCCCCGTCCGGCGCGAACACCTGGAATGCGCTGTGACCCGGATCGAACACCACCGAGCGCCCGTCACGGAGCACCGTGAATCCGACGGCCGTGTCGACGAGCCCGTCATACTCGAGGAGCCCGCCCGACGCGACTAACGCGTCTGGAACTGGATGGGAAGCGCGATCCACACCGGGACCACCTTGTCCAGGTTGAGCGCCGGGGTGAACCGGAAGACGTTGGCCACGCGCAGCGCCGCCTCATCAAGCGAGGAGTGTCCCGAGGTCTCCGCGACGAGGGTGTTCTGAACGATCCCTTCCTCGTCGATGAAGAAGTGCACGGTCACCCTCCCGCCGATCCCGTTGTCCCGCAGGATCGGGGGATACTCCCGCTCCAGCGCACGCTCCACTTCACGCTGGTTGATGAGGTCCGGACGGACGGTGTAGGGTGTAAACGACGGCGCCGACGAGATGTCGACGGCCTCCTCGTCGGGCGGAGGAGGCAGCTCCTCGACCGGATTGTCCTCGAAGGTGGTCGGCGCGATCGTGATGTCCTCGCTGATGTCGGCCGCGGCGATCACGGGGGTCGCGGGCCGGCTGATCGCCTGGGGCGGCGGCGGAATCTCGATCTCGGGCGGGAGTTCGATCGCCACGAGCTCCTCGGAATCGAAGGAGACGTCCTCCGCGGTCAATGTCGGCCAGAACATGAACATCGCGAAGTGAACCACGGTCGCGGCCAGAACCGATCCCCAGAACCAGGTGTCGAACGATCTCTTGAAGCGGTCGTTCGCCGTCTCGAGAGGCGGGCCTTCCTGCACCTGTACGGATTCCTTGTCGCTCATCGTCTCTCCTCGTCGGGTGGCCATTGCCCGGAGCCGGTCGAGCACCAGGCGGTTGGCCCTCGCTCGCTTCCGAAGAACACCGATTGGTACGATGGAGAGCGAGAGCGGATCTGTCAACTAATATTTTAGTTGATGATGCCGAGTCACCCGGCCAAGTACTGGAGAACCATTCGGGAGGCGATCGAAGGATGCCCCGGGCCTGAGCCCTACGCGGCCGGCGCCTCCACCCGCACCGTGAGAATGTCCGTGTCGTGGTACTTCTGGTGCCGGACCGATCCGGCCAGGTGCCGCAGCAGCCGCAACGAGAAGTCGCGCTGGGCCTCGATCTCGACCGATTGCTCGGCGGCCAGCGCCATGCGGTCTTCCAGGTTCCCTTCCCCTGGCGCGGCGAGGAACTCCAGTTCCGCCGCCTCGCGCTCGAGACGCACGCCGAGTCGCAGCCGCCGCGCCGGGCCGTCGGCGCCGCCCTCGTCGCCCATCAGGCTCACCAGCGCCTCTTCCGAAGCCAGGTGGACCCGCTGGAGCATGCCGGCGCCCCATCCCGCACGCGCCGCGCAGCTCTCGATGAACGCCCTGATCCCGGGCAAAGCGTCCACGTCGAGCGTGGTCACCAGACGCTTGCGGCGCGGTCCGGCGAGCTCGACGAACACCGACAGCGCGAGCGCCGTGAGCCCGCCCGAGGTCATGCCGTTCCCGAGCATCTCAGCGAAAAACGGGGTCATCCGGTCTATGAACAGGCCGCCGCTCTGGAAGCCGTAGCCGACCCAGAACGAGACGCCGACGATGGCCGCCTTCCGATAGTTCATGCCGTCCGCCACGACGATGCGCATGCCCAGAACGAAAAGGATCGCGATCAGCACGATCAGGTAGGTGCCGATGATCGCGTCCGGGACCGAGAGGATCACCGCCACCAGCTTGGGGAGCAGGGCCAGCGCGCAGAACCCGACGCCGATGGCGACGCCCACCCGCCGCGCGGCCACGCCGGTGATCTCCACGATTGCGACGCTGCTCGAATAGGTCGTGTTGGGAACCGTGGCGAGCAGTCCCGAGAGGAGGTTGCCCAGGCCGTCCGCCATGACCGCCCCCTGCACCCCGCGAAAGTCCGTGGCCCGCTCCTTCCGCCACGACACGCGCTGCACGGCCACCGCATCGCCGATGGTCTCAATCGCCCCCACCAGCGTGACGAACACGAACGCCGGAAGCAGCGCCCAGAACACGGGCCCGAAGCTGAAGTCGAATCCCGGCCAGCCCGCCAGCGGCAGTCCGAACCAGGGGGCCGCGGCCACCGCATCCCACGAGAACACGCCGAAGAAGCCGGCGACCGCGCTCCCGGCCACGATCCCGATCACGGGACCCCACAGCCGCATCGCCCCGGAAGCGCGCAGCACGATCACCATCGTGACGCCGAGGGTCACCGCGGCCGTGACCGGCCCGGCCGCCGGCGCCACCCCCTCGGGCACCCGCCCGATCAGGTCGAGGATCAGCGGCATCACCGTCACGGCGATCAGCATGATCACCGTCCCCGCTACGGTCGGCGTGATGATCCGCCGCAGCAGCGACAGCCGCGACGCCAGCGCAAACTGAAACACCGCCGAGACCGCCACCAGCGTCGCCAGCAACGCCGGCCCCCCCTGCACCAGCGCCGTCACCGCCACCGCGATGAAGGCCCCCGACGTGCCCATCAGCAGGATGTATCCCGCCCCGAGGCGTCCCACGCGTTGAGCCTGGACCATCGTCGCAATGCCGCTCACCAGCAGCGCCGCGCACGCCGCCCACGACAGAAAGAGCTCGCTCTGGCCGGCCGCCCGTACCACGATCGCGACGGTCAGAACGATCGGCCCCACAGTGAGCAGACAGTACTGCAGCGCCAGTCCGATGGTGACGGGCAAGCCGGGATTCTCGTCGGGTTGGAATCGAACAGCGGGACCGGATCGGCTGGCTGGCAGCGCCATGGGGCTCCCTTTTCTGCGGTTCGTGGATTGAGGGATTCTGAATCTGGCAGAGACGGCTTCTCTCCGCGAGACCGGCGCGTGAGAACGAGTTGTCCGTGGGGGTGCGTTTTACCATACCGTACAGTATCATATACGCTAACTGCATTCACACCTGTATTACTGGACGGTAAAGGATCATCAGATGCCTTCCTACATCCGCGGCACGCTGCCGCTTCCGGTCCGGCGCATCCTCAGGAAGCTGGGGAGCGACATCCGGGACGCCCGGCTGCGCCGCCGCATCCGCGCATCGACGATGGCCGAGCGCGCGCTGATCAGCCGCACGACGCTGCACAGGATCGAACGGGGTGACGCGGGCGTCTCCATGGGCATGTACGCCACGGTCCTGTTCGTCCTGGGGATGCACGACGGCATTTCGGAGCTGGCTGACCGCAGCCGGGACGGGATCGGGCTCGATCTGCTGGAGGAGCGCCTGCCTCAGCGCGTGCGCGTGCCCTCGGCCGAACGTCGGAGGGGCGAGACGCGTCTTGCGGGCGCCGACGACTGATGGACACCCCCGTCCTGGTTCACGTCGATCTGCGGGGTGAGCCCATGCGAGCCGGCCGGCTGTGGATTCGCGTTCGCGGCGGCCGCGAGAGCGCATCGTTCGAATACGATGCGGCGTGGATGGACCACCCCCAGCGCTTCGCCCTCGAGCCCGCGCTGACGGTTGGACCGGGCCCGTACCACACGCGCGGCAGACTCTTCGGGTCCCTCGGCGATTCGGCGCCGGACCGCTGGGGCCGGGTGCTCCTCCGCCGTGCCGAAGTCAGGCGGGCGAGGTTGGAAGGGCGAGCTCCCCGGACTCTGTTCGAATCCGATTTCCTTCTTCGCGTGGACGACGAAATCCGGATGGGCGCGCTCAGATTCTCGCCGCAGCGGGAAGGGCCGTTTCTCGCCGAAGCGGGCGCGATGCGCGTTCCTCCGCTGGTCGATCTGCGCCGGCTCGTGGCGGCCTCGAGGCGGGTTCTTCGCCGGCGCGAGAAGGACGACGACCTTCGCCTGCTGGTCGGTCCCGGATCGTCCCTCGGCGGCACCCGGCCCAAGGCCGCGGTCAGGGACGACGGCGGCGAGTTGGTGCTGGCGAAGTTTCCAGGCACCGAGGACGACCGCGACATCGTGCTCTGGGAAGGAGTCGCGCTCGCGCTCGCGAAACGCGCCGGGATCCGGGTCCCCGCGTGGCGACTGGAGACCGTTGCCGGAAGGCGAATCCTGGTTCTTCAGCGGTTCGACCGCGAGGGAAGCCATCGGGTGCCGTTTCTCTCGACGATGAGCATGCTGGATGCCCGCGACAACGAGCGGCGCTCGTATCTCGAGCTGGCCGAGGCGCTGCGCAGTCACGGAGCGGCGGCACGAACCGACCTCGCCGAGCTGTGGAGACGCGTCGTTTTCAGCGTCCTCATCTCGAACACCGACGATCATCTGCGGAACCACGGATTCCTCTACGAGATCGGAAGGGGCTGGCGCCTCTCACCGGCCTACGACCTGAATCCCGTGCCGACGGACGTGAGCCCCCGGGTCCTTACGACATACATCGACGAATTCGATGGCACCGCTTCGCTCGACCAGGCGCTGGCCACCGCGGAGTATTACGGCCTGGGCCCGAAACACGCCAGACGGATTGCGGGCGCGGCAGGGAAGGCGGTCTCCGAGTGGCGAGAGGTCGCCGCGCGACTCGGCGGGGGTCGAAGGGAAATCGATCGCATGGAGTCGGCGTTCGAGCACGAAGACCTCGCGCGGGCGCTCGGCTTCGGCGCTCCGTGACCGAGCTAGCGTGGCGGGGCTGTCCCTTCCCCGGGCATCCCGACCTCGTACACCTCGACGAACTCGCGACCGAACTCGTCCTTGCCCAGCACCGCGATGCGCTCGCCGGCGATGTCCAGTAACTCGTGGACCGGGCTGGGGATGGTGACTTCCCACTCGACCAGCGCCCGGCCGGTGATTGAGCCTTCACGGATCTGCAGCCAATCCGGACGGAAGACCGGGAGATGAACGGAGCCGACCGGCGTTCCGTCCGCACCGAGAACCGTCCACAGTCGCTGCTCGGCCGACAGCTTCGCGTAGTCTCCGATCCATATCCTGCCACCGCCATCCACCTTGATGGCCCCGAAGGACGGATACGCGTCCCGAACCTCTGACTGCTCCAATCTCCTCCGCCTGTCCGCCCGGGCGACCTCGGGGAACATGTCCAGGTACAGATCGGTCCATTCCTCGCGTTCCTGCGGGGTCACCATCCGCATGGAAGAACCGCCGCGGACCCTGGTACGCACGGCCGTTCCCTCGTACAGCGTCAGGTCCAACGAGTCGTTGGTGCCGAGGACCGTATGGTTTCCCCGCCCATCGTACAGTGCCGTCCGACCGAACCCGACGGCGATCCACTGATTCGATGTGACGTAGCGCTCCTTGCCCGCCCACTCCCCCGATGTCTCGAACGATCCTTCGGTGCCCGCACAGGTCACCAGGAACAGCGGGGCGCGTTGCACGCCCGGCGGGAGATCGGGCCGGGTCTCGAGGACGCCGATGAAGCCTTGCCCGCTCACATCCGCAAGGGGAACGGCTTCTCCCGTCGCAGCAATGCATCCGCTTCGCCGGACCCCGATGACGCCGCCCTCGCGATCGAGAAACGTGAACCGGCGCAGGGCCCGGTCATAGGCGAACAGCGATCCATCGCCGGTGAGCCCGATGCGCGAGAGATCGGTGTATTCGCCCGGACCCTCTCCCTCCCGGCCCACCTGCGCCCGCAGGCTTCCGTCCGGATGCAGGAAGCTGAGGTTGGGCGCGGCCTTGTCAGCGATGACCAGCGACGAATCGGGTAGCAGAACCGCACCCACCACCTCGACCAGGTCAAGATCGTCGACCGTGGAGTGAAGCAGCGTCAGGCCGAGTTCAGGAAGGTCCAGGGCGAGCAGGTTGGGGATTGTAGCAATGCTCACCCCTGCGGAATCGGTTACCGTCGCCGGCGCGGTATCCACGCCGGGATCGAGCCGCTGGCCAGGCTCCGGCACCTCCTGACAACCGAGGGCCGGAAGCAGCGCCAGCAGGCACGAGATGGGAACTGCGCGGCGTAGCGGCTTCATGGGCTTCCCTGGCTCGGGCTTGTCACCGGGCAGCAAGACGTGTCCTTCAAGGCGACGCCAGCAGCGCACGCCTGACCGCGGCGGGTTCGTGCTGGATGATGCGCAGAAGCGTCGCGGCCGGGCCGCTGACGCGGCGCGTTCCCTGCTCCCATTTCCGGTAGCCGGACAGGCTCATACCCATCAGGGCTGCCATCTGAGACTGTGTCAGCTTGGCCTGTTCCCGGACCTCGCGCGGGGTCACCGGGGCGTGAACGATGGCGGGGCCTTCGCCCTTACTGTGAGCCAAAACTTCCTTCAGCGACCGGATCAGGTCTTCTCCGAACGTGCTCATCGCGTTTCCTCTCTCAAGCCCTTCAGCAACCGCCTCGCATGAAGACTGGTTGGATGTCCTCGCCGGCGAAGAGTCGGCGGATCTCGGCGCAGTGCTCCAGGAAAGTCTTGCGTGGGACGCGGGTGTAGGACCAGCAGCTGATCGCGGTGCGGCCCAAGGCCTTCTCGGCCGCATCCAGGCTGCTTGTGGCCTGCTCCCGGCGGTTTCCGAACCACTGTACGACGGCCACGCCTTGGAGTCCGCTGGCGTTGTCTCGCTGCCAATCGCCGTCGTCTTCTTCGTCCATGCGCTTCACCACGGCGCGGAAGGCGTCTTCATTCGGCTTACCGGCCATCGCCCACTCGGCCATGGCCAGATTGAACGCGGTGGGCACGGCAGAACGAGACGCGGAATCGTCCAGTTCTGACCGGAAAACCGCCCCGGCGCGGTCGTAGTCCCCCACGGCCATGCGGGCAAGGGCAAGGCGCCACGCCCAGCTCGCCTTCTGTCTGGTTGAGAGAGTGTCTTCGTCGAGAAGTGTCTCAAATATCGAAATGGCCACGCGACGCTCGCCCACTGACCGATTAAGCCGCGATGCCACATGGACGCGCGTCCGAGGCGAGAGCTCCGCAATGATTGGCGCCTCAGCAGCGAGTCCCGCGGCGTCCTCCCCGAGCGTTTCGAGCAAGTCAAGTGCTTCCATCAAGAGCAGGAACAGGTTCTCCGAAGACGGGTGATGGACATCCGTCTGGAAGAACGACCGCAGGGCCCGCAGGGCACCTTGCCGGTCCTCGGTCCGGTGCCGTGCGCGCGCCAAATGCAGGAGCTGCTTGTGGGTCATCGCGGGGCGGAGTTCGGCCGCCCTGTCGAGCAGCTCGGCGGCCTTCAGGATCGATCCTCGGGATTCGTATGTTTCTGCGAGTTCGATGAGAACGTCCGCGTCGTTGTGGTACCGCCTCCTGACCTGGGCCAGGAAGTCGTCCAACGCACGCGAGTCTGCGAAGCGACGGCGGTCGCGAAGACCGTCCAGAATGCCCTTTCGGTCGCCGATGTTCCAGGCACGAATCCTGCGCGCAAGGATTCGATACGAACGGGCCAGGCGGGTCCCGCTGCGGGTCTGCGTGTAGATCGGCTGGGTCAGCAGGTCCATGCTGGGGTAGTGCCTGATCTCCAACAGTCGTTCAGGGCCGGGAATGCTGAGCTCTGTCCTGAACAGCCTCCTTCTCGCAGCCAGGTGGCCATGCTCGTCGTCGGCATCCGGTATCCCGGCCATGACGAAATGTTGTTCGATCTCCTGTCTCCTCCGGGGCGTTTGCTCCTCCTTGCGGATGGCCTCGACAACCTGTCGGGTGCCGTTCAGGCTCTGATCGTCCGGGCGGAACAGCGAGACGACGGCGTCGGGCAGGTGGCGGGTGCAGATCCCGCCCACATCGGTGAACCCGGTGCGGGAGTCCAGCAGGACGTAGTCGAACCCGGCGGCATCCCACTGAGCTCGTGTATCCTCGAACATTACATAGCCGTCGCGGAGCTGGTAGAGCTCGTTCCAGTCGATGGCGTTCAGGCGCTGGCCATAGCTGTCGTTCAGCTCTCCGGCAGGCATCACGGAGATTTGTCCCTGACAATTCTCGGGCGTGGTGGCGTCGACGATGAACTCCCGGACGTCGGGGACCCGCATCGTCTGGAGGTACTGGCCGACGTACTCTACCACGCCCCGGTTTTCCGACAACTGGCCCACTCGCGCCACGTCGCCATCTTGCGCGTCCCTGTTCCACCGGTCGGCGCGGATCGCAGGTGCCTCCAGGTCGAAGTCGACGACCAGTACACGCTGGCCGGAGTCTGCCAACTCGTAGGCCACGTTGAGCAGCGCGAGCGTGCGACCGACGCCGCCCTTGAAGGAGTAGAAGGTGACGACGTACATCAGGCCGCGTGCTCGTGCAGCGAAAAGGCCGCGCCACGGTCGCGATACTCCTTCGCGCGATCGAGTTGCAGGACATGCGGCACGGCAATCACCGAGTCGCGGACGGCGTCCACCGAGGCTCCAGGATGCGCCAACGCCTTGAGCTGGAGGAAGATGGCCGGATTCTGGAGCAGCCTCAGGTAACGGTCGTTTGCGACGTTCTGGATCACCTCGCGTCTTTCCCAGCGGGCGATGGTTGCTTCGCCGAGGCCGGTCAACGTCGCGAAGGCGGCACGGGACATCTCGTATACTCCGCGAAGCTCCCGAATCTCGTTCGGTGTCAGGAGCCCGAGGTGCCGGCACACCGCGTCGTGTCTGATGTCCGCCGCCGCCTCGCCTGTGTACGACCCGCAGTACGAACAGGTATGGACGGGGATCTCGACGGCGAGTTCAACGGCGTCTTCACCAGCGCCGTAAATGAATGGGTCCCGGACGAGTTCCGTCCTGAGGCCCGGGGTTTCGCACGACCCGCAGATCTCAGGTCCGTCAATCTCACGGAGGACGGTCGGGGGTGAAGCAATCTTAGCCATTCCGGATCACCTCGGATCGGAGTAATGGAAGCTGCGAAGATGGACACGAGACCCGATCATCTGAAGTTTGACGTAGATGCGCGGTTGGTCTGCCGCGAGCCGAAACAGGCACACCCACGCCTTCTCGCCCGCAGGCTGATCCAGCGTCTGCTGCCGGAGCGGGACTCCCTCCCCGAGGAAGCGCTCGATCATATGCCACATACCCTTCTCGGTCAGGTACATCCCGGACTCGGGATTCCAAACCTCCTCGTACCGGATGTCGGTGGGGCGCTCGAGAGACCATGCACTCACCCGTCGCCGTGGCTGCCGGATCAGGGCGATCAGCTGTCGGCGCGCCTCGGCGTGCTTGTCGGGCTGATTCTCGCTCCTTGGCGTGCTGGCCGAACTCGTGGTCATATACACTCATATGATCTGTCTGCTCCCGTGTCCGATCCGGCCAGGACGATTCAGGCGGTGTACGCTAGTCATGTGATCTGATACCGTCAACCCTCGGGAGGTTCACACGGCCCCCGGTTGGCAGGGCATGGATGACGTTCGGACGGACGGTGAGAGGGGCATCCGCCGGGTTGCGGCCCGCGCTCTGGCGCAGACGCCCTCTCTCCACGACACTCTCCGAAGCGCAGATCGTGCAACCCATCATCGAGAGGACGCAGCGTGCAAACCGTTCAGGGATTCGGCGGGTTCTTCTTTCGGGCACAGGACCCGAAGGGACTTGCGAAATGGTATCAGGATCACCTTGGCATCAATCCCGCCCCGACGAACATGGAGATGCCGCCCTGGGTGACCGAGTCCGGGGTTACGGTTTTCGCGCCCTTCGGTGCCGACACGGACTATTTCGCGGCGGACAAGGCGTTCATGCTGAACTTCCGCGTGGCGGATCTGGACGCGATGATCGCGCAACTGAAGTCCGCGGATATCGAGGTCAGCCACGAGAGCGAGATGGAGGGCGTCGGCCGCTTCGCCCGCATCCACGACCCCGAAGGAAACGCGATCGAGCTTTGGGAGCCCGTATCGTGAGATTTCGACCTGTTGGGATGATCTGGAGTTCTTCATGAGCACGAGACGCATTATTCGGAGCCTCTGGCTGGTTGGCGTTCTCGCCGTCCCCACACTTGTCGCATCTCCAGCCTTCTGCCAGGTCCCCGCAGAGACGGAAGCCCGCCTCCGTTCCATCTTCGAGGCGAGGGACTTTGACGCGCGGTCATTCCAGGCGACCTGGCTGCCCGACGGATCCGGATACACGACCCTGGAGACCCCCTCGGGCGCGTTGCAGCCGGAGTTGATCGGGTACGATGCCGCGAGCGGCAGCCGGACCGTCCTCGCCTCGCTCGCCGACCTCACGCCCGCCGGTGGTTCGGAGCCCCTGAGCATCTCCGACTACCAGTTCGCCCCGGACGGCACCTGGGCGCTCCTCCGGACCGACACCGACGGCTTCTGGATGCTCGAACCCGCCACCTCCAGGCTGACGAGGGTGGAGGCAGGCCCCGGGAGCACCATCTCCCCGGAAGGAGGCCGCATCCTCTTCAGCCGTGAGGGCGACCTCCACGTCCACGACCTCGCGGCCGCGCAAACGACCCGCCTGACCCACACCACCGCCCAATCCGTCTCCAACGGGCGCGCCGTGTGGAGCCCCGACGGCAACCGGGTCGCCTTCGTCGAGTCCGACGCCTCCGGAGTGCGGATGAGGTCCATGCTCGTCCCCACCGATCCCTCGTATCCCGAGCTCCGGCAGGTCCGATTCGCGCGGGTGGGCGAGACGATCACCAGGCTCCGGGTGGGCGTGGTGGACGCCGAGGGCACGGAAGTCCGCTGGATCTCCATCCCTTCCCCCACCGAGGGCTTCTATCTCGGGCAGGTGAGCTGGGCCGGGAACTCCGAGGAGCTGCTGGTGGAGCAGTTCAGCCGGTTTCGGGACGAACGGGACTTCTTCATCGCCAACGTGACCACGGGTGAGGTCAACCGGGTCTACCACGAGTCCGATCCGGCCTGGGTCGTCGCCAGCTATCGCCTGAACGCCGGCCTGGAGTGGATCCGGGGGGGCGACTCCTTCCTCTTCCTGACCGAGAAGGACGGGTGGCGCCACTCCTGGGTCTATTCGCGCGACGGGCGCGAGGAACGGCTCCTGACCCCGGGGCCCGGCGACGTCATGGAGCGCGGGCCGGTTGCCCACGGGGAGGTCGATGGGGGAGATGGCTGGTTCTACTTCTTCGCCTCGCCCGACAACGCCACCCAGCGCTACCTCTACCGTGTCCGGCTGGACGGCGCCGAAGAGCCCGAGCGGGTCACGCCCCCGGACCAGCCGGGAACCCACTTCTACGACTTCTCTCCCGACCTTCGGTGGGCCTTCCACACATATTCCACATTCGATACTCCCCCGGTTACCGCCCTGATCAGCCTCCCAGACCACCGCGTCGTGCGGGTTCTGGAGGACAACGACGAGCTCCGGCGCCGGGCCGAGGCCACGATCTCACGCCCCACGGAGTTTCTGGAGCTGGATATCGGGGACGGCGTGGTGATGGACGCGTGGATGATCAAGCCGCGGGATTTCGACCCCGGCGCGAAATACCCGGTGTTCATCTACGTCTACGGGGAACCGCACGGCCAGACCGTCCTCGACCAGTGGTCGACCCGGAACAACTACCATCGCGCCATCGCGGACCTCGGGTACCTGGTCGTGTCAATCGAGAACCGGGGCACGCCGGCGCCGAAGGGTGCGGCGTGGCGGAGGGCGCCCTTTCCGACGATCGGCGTGCAATCGACGGAGGAGCATGCGGCGGGCGTGCTGGAACTCGGCAGGATGCTCCCCTACGTCGATGTGTCCAGGGTGGGGATCTGGGGCTGGAGCGGCGGCGGATCCAACACCCTGAATTCGCTGTTTCGCAAGCCCGATGTCTACCACGTGGGGATCGCCGTGGTCCCCAAGCCCCAGCCGCACCTCTACAACGCATGGTTCCAGGAGATCTACATGGAGACCCTGGAAACCAACCCGGACGGCTACCGCGTCTCCGCGCCCATCAACTACGCGGAAGGGCTCGAGGGGGACCTGCTCATCATTCACGGAACCGGGGAAACCAACACCCACCTGGAGATCGTCGAGGGACTGGTGGACCGACTGGTGGAACTCGGGAAGACCTTCGACTACTTCACCTATCCCAACCGGAACCACGGGTTGTCGGAGGGAGAGGGGACGGCGGTCCATGTTCGCATGCTGATGGTGCGCTATCTGCTGGAGCATCTGGCGCCCGGGCCGAAGTAGGCAGCCTGGGGCCCGTTCCCCGACCCACGTCTCGACGCCCCCACGGGCAACGTCTTCAGCCGACACCGAGAGAAGGAGCAGCGCCTTGGGCAAGATCATGCTCGTCACGGGAGCCTCGTCCGGCATGGGCCGGGAGGCCGCGATCCTCCTGGCCGGCGAGGGCCACACCGTCTACGCCGGCGCGCGCCGACTGGACCGCATGGACGACCTGTCTGAACACGGCATCACCCCGGTCGAGATGGACGTCTCGAAGGGCGAGGACAACGAGCGGGCCGTGCGCCGGATCGTCGATGCCGAGGGACGTATCGACGTGCTGATCAACAACGCGGGCTTCGGCCTCTACGGGACGGTCGAGGACATCCCGCTCGACGACGCGAGATACCAGTTCGAGGTAAACCTGTTCGGCCTGGCCCACCTCACCCAGCTCGTCCTGCCGCATATGCGGGCGCAAGGCGCGGGCCGAATCGTCAATGTCTCGTCGATGGGCGGCCGGATATTCACGCCCTTCGGCGCATGGTACCACGCGACCAAGCACGCACTCGAGGGCTGGTCGGACTGCCTCCGCATCGAGACCGCGCCCTTCAACATCCAGGTCGTCCTCATCCAGCCCGGCGGCATCCGGACCGAGTTCGGCGAAGTGGTGGCAGGCTCGCTTCAAAAGTACTACGCCGACAGTGCCTACAAGGCCGGTCTGGATCGATTCCTCGCGATGGTGTCCGATCCCGAGACCATGAGTCGCGGCACCGAAGCCAGCGTGCTCGCACGGGTGTTCGTCGAGGCCGCGACCACCGCCCGCCCGCGACGGCGCTACGTGAAGGGCGCCTTTGCCCGTCCGTTGATGTTCATCCGCAAGTGGTTCGGCGACGCGGTCTACGAAGCTGCGCTGCGCCGCGCCTTCCGTTGACGGATCGGCGCGGAGTACCGGGATCAGCGGATGGCCCGAGCTTCCGCATCGGCCGCTTTGCCCGCATCCACGACCCCGACGCAAACGCGATCGAGCTTTGGGAACCCGCGTCGTGAAACCTGTTCATTTGCTGCGCTTCGCCATCCCCGGCATCCTGCTCCTGAGTTCGGCCTGCCGGGTCACGGAGCCGGAGCAGCTCGCCGGTGCCTGCACACCCGCGGGCGAGCCTCTCCGCGCGGCGTTCTACGCGTACTACCCGCCCGTGAGCTACAGCGCCGACGAAGATCCGGCCTCTCCGGGGTTCCACACCCACCTCGGCTACGAGGCGGACCTGCTCACGGCGATGGAGGCGATGGAGGGGGCGCGGCTGTCCTTCGAACGGAGTCCCGTCGCTGAATGGCCCGACATCTGGCTGCTCCCGTCCACGCCGGATATCGACATCGTGGGCGGCGGTATCTCGATTCTCGATTCCCGAACCCGGGACCACGCCGGAGAGGTGGCCGTGGCCTTTACGTCCGGCCACATCGCCTTTCGCCAGTCGCTGCTGGTGCGTGCAGGCGACGAAGGACGTTTCTCGTCCTACGACGGGCTGACCCGGGATGTGCTGGTCGGTGTCTTTCGGGGTACGACCGGTGAAGCGCGTTTCCTCCAGCTCGCGGGGCTTGCCGACGACGCCGGCGTCCTGGCCGCAGGCACGCGGATCGACACTCCGGGGGGGACGGTGGTGGCTGACGGCACGGCGGCCTATGTGATCACCGCCGCGAGAGCATCTGCGGTCCTGGAGGGAAGGACGCACATCCATCCGCCGTCCGAGTCGATGCCCCGGGTCGTCCACGCCGCGAACGAACGGGAGCTCATTGAGGCCCTGCGCGACGAAACGATCGATGCAGTCGCGCAAGGCGCGATCGGCAACGGCGAAACCGCCTACGAGTCCGACGGCAGCTTCGTGGTCTCCGCGCTCGATACCCTCGCCGAACACGGTGGCTTCGCCCTGGACGCCGGGCGGCCGGAACTACTGGCCTGCATCGACGAGAAGCTGAGTTGGCTTACCCGCGACCGCGAGATCGGCTACGCGGAGTGGCGCGAAGATGCGACAGTGTTCCTGGAGCGCGCCCGGCTCTGGACGGGACGTTGACGGGTCCCGCCGGATCGCCCGTCGCGACGCAGCTGAACTCTGCAAGGTTCATCCATAGCAGGCGAGCCGGACCCTGGCTCGACTGACCCGTCGGGGCGACTTGGTCATGCACGGCAAGAAGAGAGGCACGTGGTACGGGCTGCCGGAGGACGGCAACCCAGAGTTGTGGCCCTCGCGCCATAGTTATGGGACATGGGTCATAACGGTTATACCCATGAGTCATAACTCCGTCCCGGACCGTCCCCGTCGAAGCTCCTACTCCACAACCGTATGCGCGCCGGGCAGGTTGGCGGGCGCGTACCCGAGCGCGGGATCATCCATGCGTGCCAGCACGCTCCCGTGGATGAGCGCACCTTCGGGGATGGCTCGCGGCGCCGGCCTCCACAGCCGCCACAGGCCGGTTCTCGAGACGTGGAGGCGACATCTTGACAGAGTTAGTGGCAGTTAGACAGCTTCTAGCCTTAGATGCATCTAACTGGATCTAACTTTCTCAAAGGAAGTTCGATGGATCCGATTGCCAACCCGTTCGCACCCGGAGCGGGGTCTCGGCCTCCAGCCTTGGCCGGTCGCAACGAATTGCTTGTGTCGGCGGATATCGCGCTACGACGAATCCAAGCTGGCCGACACGCGAAGAGCATGATGCTTCTCGGCCTTCGAGGCGTTGGCAAGACCGTCCTTCTCGTCCGCATCGGAGACCTTGCGGAAGTTGCTGGGTACCTGACCGCCCTGATCGAGGCCCCGGAGAGGCGTCCCTTGGCAGATCTCATCGTCCCCAAACTCGGCCGTCTCCTTTATCAACTTAGCGGCCGCGAGAAGGCCCGCGTCCTTGGCAACCGAGCCCTTGGCGCTCTCCGGAATTTCGCCAGCGCATTCAAGGTCTCCTACGCAGAGTTTGAGGTAGGCGTGACGCCAGAGCCGGGTCTAGCCGCTTCCGGCGATCTCGAGACCGACCTTACGGATCTCTTGGTCGCCGTCGGTGAAGCGGCCAAAGCCGCCGACAAACCGGCAGCCCTCCTTGTGGATGAGGTCCAATACCTGTCAGACGAAGACTTGGGCGCACTCATCGTTGCGCTGCACCGAATTAGCCAAACGGGATTACCGCTGATCATGTTCGGTGCTGGGCTACCGCAGCTCGCAGCGGTAGCTGGCGAGGCCAAGAGCTACGCGGAACGTCTATTCGATTTCCCCGAGGTTGGTCCACTCGACGAGAATGCCATAGCAGAGGCCATTCGAGGGCCGGTCGAGGAGGCGGGAGCCGAAATCGAAGATGACGCGCTGTCACAGATCGGTCATCAGACCGAAGGCTATCCGTATTTTCTTCAGGAGTGGGGAGCGCATTGCTGGAACATCGCTTCCGAATCACCGGTGACTCTCGATGATGTCGAGTCGGCCAGGGAAAGGGTGATTGCCGCTCTGGACGCGAGCTTCTTCCGCGTTCGCTTCGACCGCCTTACGCCCAGGGAGCAGGAGTATCTGAGAGCAATGGCGCAACTCGGCCCAGGTCCACACCGCTCAGGGGCAGTAGCGGCAGAGCTAGGGGTTGCGGTTACTTCGGCAGGACCAATCCGCACGGGCCTGATCCGGAAAGGGATGATCTGGAGTCCCGCTCACGGAGAAACGGCGTTCACCGTTCCCATGTTTGATCAATACATGTTGCG
Source organism: Longimicrobiales bacterium (assembly GCA_965202805.1). Classification (GTDB taxonomy): domain Bacteria; phylum Gemmatimonadota; class Gemmatimonadetes; order Longimicrobiales; family Gaopeijiaceae; genus BD2-11. Next base: position 2,687,929 of record OZ241869.1, on the reverse strand, counting down.
CGCGATGCCCGACTAGCGGTGCAGGTGCCCATTTCACGCCAGCTCGTGCTTCAGTAGGTGGCCGCGCACCGCCGGATCGCCCGTCGCGACGCAGCTGAACTCTGCAAGGTTCATCCGAAGCAGGCGAGCCGGATCCTGGCTCGACTGACCCGTCGAGGCGAACTGGTCATGCACGGCAAGAAGAGAGGCACGTGGTACGGGCTGCCGGAGGACGGCAACCCAAAGTTGTGACCCTCGCGCCATAGTTATGGGACATGGGCCATAACGATTATTCTCATGAGTCATAACTCCGTCCCGGACCGTTCCGATACATGGAGGAGGATCTCCTCAAGTTCCTCCAGCGCAGTCTGGCTGAGCCTGTAGCCTGTCGGCACTCAGGTCTGGGCCTCAATGCGTTCTCTCAGCCGCTGCATGGCAGCTTGTCCGTCGGACACACGTCCGTCCGCAACTTCGCGAAGTGTAGCTTCGGCGAGTCTGCGGAAGTGTGTCCGGGCGCGATCCAGGAGCGCAGGTGACATCCTCTTCCTCTCTTCGTCGCTCAGTCCCTCGTAGATCCACTTCTCAAGAAGCCTCCGGTGCTCTGCTTCCTCCAGCAGCCGCAAGCCGTGCCGAACCACTTCGCTAGCGGTTCGGTAGCGTCCACGCGAGACCAGTCGTTCGACGAAGGCGTCCAGTTGGGGTGGTAGCGAGATGTTTCGAGTCTGCCGGGTAGCCATAGCGTGAAGATGGTATTTCCCGCGTTTTGTGTCAACTAATGCCACAAGAGCCACCGCAAAGGGCGCTCGAGCGCAAAGCCTTACGTTACGTCAGGGTTTGTGGAGGCGCATGACAGCGGTTAACGCCAGCCAGGATCCCCTCGACGATGGCCCTCTCGTGCCAGAGCCACTCGGTGTCGGCTGGGATTTCCTGATTCTGTACGATGGGCGAGTTCATGAGGTCGCGCCCCGAGTTGTGTTCTCGCCGGACCGACACTTACGCTTGCCGTCTACCAATCCAGTTGACGCGCGGACTAACGCTGAGGAAGGCAGACGATGACGAACTTGGCGGCTTGGAGCATGGATGCTCAGCGGGGCGACGATGGCCCGCAACGGTCGCAACCGCAGAAAATCGCGCGCTCCCACATCGGACTGGAGCGACATTTCGAAAACTGGATCGTAAACGACGTGACGCTGATCGGGGAGGGATACACCCTGGTCGGTCGCCAGGTGAGAATCGACGACGGACAGCTGGACCTTCTGGCGATCGACTCACGGGATCGCTGGCTGGTGATCGAGATCAAGCCCGGGAGGCTCGATTCCGGCGCGCTCGGACAGGCGCTCTACTACGCTTCGTCGCTAGCCCGACTCGACGCGGACAAACTCTACGGGAAGCTGAAGGCCAACCTCGGCAGGTACGGTAACGAGGAAACGCTGTCGGAAAAAGTGAAGCAGCAATTGGCTGGCGAGGGGGAGGAGCGCGAGATCGCCGTGCTGCTCGTTGGTGCAGGAATCCACTCAGGCCTGGAGCGCATGAACGAGTTTCTCGCACGCTTCGGAGTCCCGATCGGTGTCGTCAGCTTCGAGGTGTTCAAGCTGCAGGACGGGCCGCTGCTTCTGATTCGTGAAGTCGTTGACGAACCGACCGAGCCAGCACCTCCAAAACGCCGGTACACCGTTGAAAAGATCCGTGCCTTCGCTGAGGAGGTGGGCGTGCGCGAGCAGTTCGATCGCTTTGTCAAGATGTCCGAGCAGGCTGGCCTCCCAGTGCAGCCGCAACGGGCATCCGTGAGAGTTGCGCCGCCGGCAAACCGAACTCGATTCCTGATGTACGCGGGGCCGCGGGCGAGGGAGAGCGGCGGAGGCCTGAGTATCTGGGTAGGTCCGGGACAGTTCGCTGAGTGGTTTCCGCACATCGACGAAGACAAGGCTACTGCCGCGCTTGGCAAGTACGACGATGGCGGGTACCGGGCCGGCAAGGCGCTCGACGACCGACTTGAGCAGATAGAGCGCTTCCTGACGGCGCATTTCCCACCGCCGGACTGATGGCGCCGCGATGGACACCGGCTAACCCCTCGGTGAGTGGGGCAAGGCTTCCGCCGGTGCCGGGACGCCCGCTTGACCCCAACTGGCCAGACTGATGCCCGTCACCTCCTGCGAATACCTCCTGTTCGGTGAACGCCACACCCGGGCCAAGCTACGCGATGTGCTCAGACACCTGCTCCCGGAGCTAAACCGCATGAACCCGGATGCGTTGCGCAAGTGTGCCGCGTCCGACCGGTTCCCGTGGCTGATCTGGCGCGGTGGAAAGCGCTTTTTCTTGAAGCCGAGTTACCGAGATTTTCTGCGGCTTGACCCGGATCTGTGGGCGAACGTTCGTTGGGTCACGCGCGACAACCTTCAGGCGTCGTGCCGGGAGGTGATCCAGCAGATGGGGTATCCCGGTGCCTCCTTCACAGTGATCGGATTTGGCGAGGGTGCGAAAGACGCTCCTGGCCGGACGACAGCCGGAGAGGCAGTCAACGTAGGGGGCTTGCCTCCGAAACGGCTTGGGCCGAGAAGGGCCGACGGTAGAAGCAGCGATCTGGTCGAAGAACTGGTAGACCAACTGGAAGAGCGCTACGCAGAGTTCTTCGAGGACATGGGGGTAGATCCCGCGACCGGCTTGCTGAAGGGACGGGAGGAGTGGAAGATCGCTTGTTACCCCCATGTCGGAACGAAGTACGGCTCAGACCCGGAGGTAAACCGTGTCCTCGTCTTCGGTCTGAACGTCGGGTACGACATGAATCCCGAAGGGATCTGGACGACCGACGAATGGCAGGCAGGGCTGGAGCCCCAAGAGAAGGTTCAGACAGGTTTCAACCCTCACATCGCCGGAACCTACGTCACCATGCTACGCTACGGATGCCCTCCGGAGTGGGGCTGGGAGAGGCTCCAGGATTCCAAGGACAGCTGCCAAGCCTTGTTACGGAAAGGCGAGGGCCTACCCTCGGAAAACCCGCTCTCCTACCTGGCCTTCTCCAACATCTACAAATGGGCATGGCACGGAGCGGAAAACACTTTGCAGCAAAAGAGCACCCAGAAGTTCCTGGACCGGACGAAGGAGGTCAAGCTAATCCTGGACGAAATCCGAATCCTCGGTCCAGATATCGTGATTCTGCAAAGCTCCCGCTTCGCGCACCACTCTTTCGGGCCGATCATGAATGCCATCGACCACCTCACCGGAAAGGCCTACGTTCTCGTCCACCCCTCGCACTACCGGGCCCGTCATCCGGGGCGGATAACGCGGCCCTTGCCCTATGCGGCTCCAGCCGGAAGGTATGGAGTGTAATCTTGATGGCGGCGTTCGAACTCTACCGCCGCCTCCACTTCACCCTCGGCAAGGTCCCACCAGGCGCGAACCGCCGCCAGCTTCTCGTTCTCGGCGACGAAGAGATCGTGAACGTTGGCGGTCTTCACGCCGTGCCCGACGACCGTGGGCGCGCCGAACGACACGAAAGGGTCCAGCACGACAGGTCTGTTTCGCCCCAAGGGGAACCACCGGCGCGCCAAGCCCTCCGGGGACGCGAAGTCGATCTCGGTGGCGAGCTGCCGAATGACCGGTGCGATCACCCACTGCCCATCTGACAGCAGTTCCAGGATCGCTTCTCCGTTTTCTCGAACTTCGAGGTAGATGTCCGCGCCGTCGGCAAAAAACGACTGCCTTGCGAAGTGGTTCGTCCCGAGAATGTCGTGAGCTTCGTCAAGTGCACGGCGCACCTTCTGCAGCGAAATGCCATGATCCAGAAACTGCTTCACGAAGAGCAGGTCCACGAGATCCAGGAAAGACGCGTACGAACCGGTCGCGCCACGACGCAGCACCGGGGGTTGGTGACGCACGGCGTCACCGTAGCTGTAGCCATACGCGCCCAGCCACCGCCGCACCCTGCTCGCGGTGAGCCCAACCAGACGGCCGGCCTCGGCCGCCGGGTAGGACGGACGCTCCAGTTGAACGGGGAAGGACGATTGGGTCACCTCTGGCGTATCTTCCGGATAGATGAGGGGTCAGGAAGGCCCGAACGGCCACGCGGCCCGCAAGGATAAGGACATATAGGAATGCGAGAAAGGTAACCGCTTGGCGACGCGCTTGATTGGCGAGCGGTCAAGCGCAAGCCTTACGTTACGTCAGGGTTTGTGGGCGCTGGCGTCCTTACTTCGCGGCGAACTCCTTCTCGGTTGCATGGAGTTGCTCCGCCATGACGGACACCGGTCCATCTTCACCCTGCCGGACGATGCCGCAATCCCGCCCGTCGTGAGCTCCTATTCCACAACCGTATGCGCGCCGGGCAGGTTGGCGGGCGCGTACCCCAGCGCCGGATCGTCCATGCGCGCCAGCACGCTCCCGTGGATGAGCGCACCTTCGGGGATGGGTCGCGGCGCCGGCCTCCACAGCCTCCAAAAGCCGGTTCTCGAGGCGTGGAGGCGATCCGCGGGATCGGGTGAGAGCCTGCGGCGCCAGTGCGATCTCAGGTGCAAGCCCCGGGCCCGCGCCCTGTCCAGCATCCAGTCCAGTGCGATGTCGGAGAGGTCGGCATCGCGATACCAGCCGCCGACATCGGAGTGGACGCCGACGAACCAGACCTGCTCGATCGTCTGGTGATCGGCCTTGACGTCCTCGCGCCACATGTTGGCCGGAAACTTCTTGCGCCGTTCGTCGATGGAGACCGCGTGGTTGGTGTTGTTCGAGCCGTACTCGTTACCCGTACCGTCACAGCACACGACGATGTTCTTTGGCATGAGGGTGTTAGCCTTGAGGCAGAGCGGAGAGAATTCGGATTCGTCGGGAGCTGGCTCGATCTAGGTCGCGTGGGCTCGGGCTGATGCCAGTCCTCTGGAAACCGGCGCATCCTACCAGGAACACGCGACGTCCACCTATGGGCCACTCAACAAGAACCAGCATCTTGACAGAGTTAGTGGGAGTTAGACAGGATCTAGCCTTAGATGCATCTAACTGGATCTAACTCTCTCAAAGGAAGTTCGATGGATCCGGTTGCCAACCCGTTCGCACCCGGAGCGGGATCTCGGCCTCCAGCCTTGGCCGGTCGCAACGAATTGCTTGTGTCGGCGGATATCGCGCTACGACGAATCCAAGCTGGCCGACACGCGAAGAGCATGATGCTTCTCGGCCTTCGAGGCGTCGGCAAGACCGTCCTTCTCGTCCGCATAGGAGACCTTGCGGAGGTTGCGGGGTACCTGACCGCCCTGATCGAGGCCCCGGAGAGGCGTCCCCTGGCAGCTCTCATCGTCCCCAAACTCGGCCGTCTCCTTTATCAACTTGGCGGCCGCGAGAAGGCCCGCGTCCTTGGCAACCGAGCCCTTGGCGCTCTCCGGAATTTCGCCAGCGCATTCAAGGTCTCCTACCCAGAGTTTGAGGTAGGCGTGACGCCAGAGCCGGGCCTGGCCGCTTCCGGCGATCTCGAGACCGACCTTACGGATCTCCTGGTCGCCGTCGGTGAAGCGGCCAAAGCCGCCGACAAACCGGCAGCCCTCCTTGTGGATGAGGTCCAATACCTGTCAGACGAAGACTTGGGCGCACTCATCGTTGCGCTGCACCGAATTAGCCAAACGGGATTACCCCTGATCATGTTCGGTGCCGGGCTACCGCAGCTCGCAGCGGTAGCTGGCGAGGCCAAGAGCTACGCGGAACGTCTATTCGATTTCCCCGAGGTTGGTCCACTCGACGAGAATGCCATAGCAGAGGCCATTCGAGGGCCGATCGAGGAGGCGGGAGCCGAAATCGAAGATGACGCGCTGTCACAGATCGGTCATCAGACCGAAGGCTATCCGTATTTTCTTCAGGAGTGGGGAGCGCATTGCTGGAACATCGCTTCCGAATCACCGGTGACTCTCGATGATGTCGAGTCGGCCAGGGAAAGGGTGATTGCCGCTCTGGACGCGAGCTTCTTCCGCGTTCGCTTCGACCGCCTTACGCCCAGGGAGCAGGAGTATCTGAGGGCAATGGCGCAACTCGGCCCAGGTCCACACCGCTCGGGGGCAGTAGCGACAGAGCTGGGGGTTGCGGTTACTTCGGCAGGACCAATCCGCACGGGCCTGATCCGGAAAGGGATGATCTGGAGTCCTGCTCACGGAGAAACGGCGTTCACCGTTCCCATGTTCGATCAATACATGTTGCGCGCGATGCCCGACTAGCGACCACCGACAACCGTATGCGCGCCGGGCAGATTGGCGGGCGCGTACCCCAGCGCGGGATCCTCCATGCGCGCCAGCACGCTCCTGTGGATGAGCGCACCTTCGGGGATGGCTCGCGGCGCCGGCCTCCACAGCCGCCACAGGCCGGTTCTCGAGACGTGGAGGCGACCCGCGGGATCGGGTGAGAGCCTGCGGCGCCAGTGCGGTCTCAGACGCAAGCCCCGGGCTCGCGCCCTGTCCAGCATCCATTCCAGTGCGATGTCGGAGAGGCCGGCATCGCGATACCAGCCGCCGACATCGGAGTGGACGCCGGCGAACCAGACCTGCTCGATCGTCTGGTGGTCGGCCTTGGCGTCCTCGCGCCACATGTTGGCCGGGAACTTCTTGCGCTGTTCGTCGATGGAGACCGCGTGGTAGCCGTACTTCACATCGTGGTTCAGCGTTGAGTCGAAGAACTTCCGGCCCCAGAACCAGCCCATCGAGCCGACCGTGTCCCACACGCCGATGAGGTGCGGACGGCAGTCGTGGCAATAGGTCCGCTTGAACCCGGGCGCCATCCCGTGACGCGCGCGGTCGTTGTAGATCCTGGACGCGTACGGCACCAGGTTGAGGCTGCCCTTCTGCAGCAGACCGCACAGGTTCAGCATCCCGGCCAGCGCGCGCACGGTGAACGCGCCGCGGCTGAAGCCGAACAGGTACAGCCTGTCCCCCGGCTCGTAGCGGTCCATGAGGAACCGGTAGGCATCCTCTATGTTCTGCTGGAGCCCGGCACCGAACGCCTTCCCCAGCGTGCGGCCCACCCGGCGTCCGAGCGTCCTGCCGAGAAAGCTGAAGGTGCCGACGCCCGGATCGTAGAAGGCGACCTGGTCCGCGTCGCGAACGATCGCCTCGTACAGCTTCACGACGTTGGTGTTGTTGGGGCCGTACTCGTTGCCCGTGCCGTCACAGCACACGACGATGTTCTTTGGCATGGGGGTGTTCCGGTTGGTGGTGGTTGCCGTCGAGAGTCGAGTTCCGCCACAAGTCTGGCAGGGACGGCCTCTCTCCGCGAGACTTCCGATGCGCAGATGGTGCGGTCCATCACCCAGGGGAGGCAGCGTGCCACGCGTTCAGGGGCTCGGCGGGTCACGGTCTTCGGACCCTTCGCCGCCGACACGGACTACTTCGCGGCGGACAAGACGTTCATGCTGAACTTCCGCGTGGCCGATCTGGACGCGATGATCGCACAACTGAAGTCCGCGGACATCGAGGTTAGCCACGAAAGCGAGATGGAGGGCATCGGGCGCTTCGCGCGGATACACGACCCCGAGGGGAACGCGATTGAGCTTTGGGAGCCGGTGGGGTGAGATTGGAGATAAGTTCTGGTGAACGCGACGGCAGCTTTTCCCCATGTGACGAGAGCAACTGATGAAGAAGAAGTTCAACAGCGACGATGTGCCCCTCGTAGACCTGCTCGATCAAGCGACTAGCGGTGAGCTCCAACTGCCGGACTTCCAACGTGGATGGGTGTGGGACGACGACCACATCCGGAGTCTGCTGGCCTCGATTTCGCTGTCGTATCCGATCGGGGCGGTCATGACGCTTGTCGCCGGCAATCCCGGCGTGAACTTCAAGGCGAGATTGCTCGAAGGGGTCAAGCTGAACCCGAGGCCGGAGCCCGAGACGCTGCTGCTCGACGGCCAGCAGCGGCTAACGTCGCTGTTCCAGGCCCTGAAGTCCCGAGACCCGGTTCGCACGCGCTCAAGCCGTGGGAAAAAGCTGCTCCGTCACTACTATGCAAGCATCGAAGCCTGCATCGACCCCTCTGCGGACCGGGAAGAGAAGGGCATCGTCGGCATTCCGGCGGATCGCATCATTCGGAGCGACTTCGGTCGGAAAGTCGATCTGGACCTTACCACTCGCGAGCACGAAATTGCGGCACAGATGTTTCCGCTGGACATCGTTTTCCATGCCGGCGACACGATGGTCTGGCAGCAGGCGTATCTGGGTTCAGGTCGCGGTGACATGGCCGAGCGGCTCGCCAAGTGGATGCGGTTTCACGAGGAAGTCGTCCTTCCGTTCCAGCAATACGATGTGCCGACGATTCAACTGGCTAAGCCGACACCGAAGGAGGCCGTGTGCCAGGTGTTCGAGAAGGTCAACACCGGTGGCGTTACGCTGACGGTCTTCGAACTGCTGACGGCGACATACGCCGCCGACAACTTCGAACTGCGCAAGGACTGGGAAGCCCGCCAGCAGCGACTCAGCCAATTCGAACTGCTGAAGAAGGTCGACGCCACTGCCTTCCTGCAGATCGTTACGCTGCTCGCCACCTACAACCGACGGCAGTCGCATCTCGGGGCACATCCGGAGGACGACAAAGCTCCGGCGATCTCCTGCAAGCGCCGTGAGGTCTTGCGCCTACCGCTCGCGGACTACGAGCAATGGGCGGATCGAGCCGAGACAGGACTGCTGCGCACGGTCTCGTTCTTGCACACCCAGTGCATGTTCCGCTACCGCGATATCCCGTACACAACGCAGTTGGTGCCCTTGGCGGCCATCTTCGGCTGGCTGGAAGACCGAGCGGAGTCTTACGAGTCGCTTCAGCGGCTCGGGCGGTGGTTCTGGTGCGGTGTCCTCGGTGAAATGTACGGCGGCGGCACGGAAACACGGTTTGCGCTTGACCTGGAGGATTGCGTTGCGTGGACCGAGGCGTTGCCCGACTCTCCCCCGCCCCGCACGGTGCAAGCCGCACAGTTCCAAGCAGAGCGGCTACTCACGTTACGCACACGAAACAGTGCCGCCTACAAGGGCCTGCACGCACTCCAGATGAAGCAGGGCGCTCGCGATTTCAAGACCGGCCAGCCGATCGATGTCCACGCCTATATGGAGCAAGCGATCGATATCCACCATGTCTTTCCTCGGCACTGGTGCGACACGCGCGGGGATGAGCACGGTATCGACTCGGGGATTGCGAACTGCATCGTCAACAAGACGGCTCTCGACGCACGCACCAACCGACGCATCGGCGGCTCCGCGCCCAGCGTCTACCTTTCACGGATCGAATCCGGCGATGGCATCCAGTCACATGTGCTCGACGGCTTTCTCCGCTCCCACGACATTGACCCGGTGGCCCTTCGATGTGACGATTTCGGACACTATTTCAACCAGCGGTTCGAGCGTCTACTCGGCCACATCGAACGAGCGATGTCCAAGCCGGTGAATCGGCGGCCGGAGCGCGACGAGAGCCCGTTCGCTCAGCGAGAGATCGACATCGAGTCGGGTGTCCGGTCATTGATCGAGAACGGTGAATCGGCGGTGGTCGAGTTCAAGTCGACAGCCCGCTTCAACCTGCACAGCAACGGGCGTGACGAGGCAATCACGTGGGCAGTCATCAAGACGATTGCCGCCTTCATGAACACGGATGGCGGCACGCTACTGATCGGTGTCAATGACCGAGGTGACCCCGTGGGAATCGAGGCGGACTACCCGCACGTCAAAGGGGCGGACTGCGATGGTTGGGAGCTTTGGATAACCACGGCGGTCAAGAACGCACTCGGAAGCGTCGCCGCCACCGATCTCCCCGTGGGCTACTGCACTATCGAAGGCCGGACGATCGCGCGCATCGACGTACGTCGTGGGACCCAGCCGACGTTTGCCTCCCGAAAGGGTAAGGCCCGGGAGATCTTCTTCGCGCGACTCAACAACGCGACGGAGGAACTCTCGGGATCGGCACTGCTTGAGTACCGGCAGAAGCACTGGCCGCAGTAGTGTCCAAACGTCTCAATCAAAGGGAAGCTCTTGGGCGATAGGCATAGCGGTCGGGTAGTTGGGGAAGCAGGCATCGATACGATGCGGGAGTGTTCTTCCGCGCCACTGGGAACGGCATCTTCCGAGGACGAGACGTACTTCGTTGTCTTGTTCCAGATCAAGAGGTTTTAGCCTCTGTGGGTGATCTCTTCCCGTGGCTGTCGGATCATACGATCCGAGTGCTTACCATGTTGGGCGGTTTCGTCGCCGGTATTGGGTCTCTAGGTGCCGTGGTTGTTTCGTTACGTCTCGCCCGTCGCTCCGAGAGCCTCCGATTAGCAGTATCGGTAGACTGGTACTATGAGGAAGATCCCAACTACTGCGAGCAAGACCCTGGCTCCGTGCCCGTATATACAACGTACGAGGACTTCGTTTTTTCTATTGATAATATGAGCCTCCGCACGGTAACGATCAAGAGTGTGGGAGTAAGGGCGAAGCGGTTGGGATTGGCACGAAAGAAGAAGGCGAAAACACTGCTTCACGAGGTGCAACCAGATAGGTCGGTCCTCCCGCCCGGGGGCAATATCCAGTTGAGGGTTCCTTCACACACCAATCTCCCGTCGGATTTGGGATATCCGAAATCCGTAGAGGCAACCATCGAAACTAGCTTAGGGAACTGGACGGGGCCGACTCGTGGCGGTGCCTTGCCAGAGTATTTCGGTTCCCTGCGCGAGTTGCGATCTAGGTGACTACTTCTCCGCGGCGATAAGCCGTCACCATGAGCGCATCCCGGCCGCCCGGACTACCGTCCACAGGACCCCGGGAGCACAACCGAAAACACCGGGTCAGCCGTCACGATTGTCCCGATCAATCGCCCTCTCGGTTCCTGGCTCCCCGAAGTCTCTCTTGTGTGAGTTGGTGCCGTAGCCGGCGGACCACATGGGTTGTGGTCTCTCCGGTCTGCGCCGCCGTCCAGAGGTCATCGAGATCCTCTCGAGCGAGAAGCGCAACGCCGTCACGCTCGGCCTTCTCCACTTCGATCTTCGATACCGCCTCACGCGGAATTGCCGTCGCGAGGACAGGGATCACTTCGCTATCCCGAAGCTTGCTGCGCATTTCCGCTGACCGGGCGATAAGCTTGCTCAGTTTTGCCTTCCCGTCCGGCGGCCCGACCGTGCACTCGATGGCTAGGATGACGGAAGAGGCCGGATCATGAGCCAAGCTGTCGACGGCGTCCCCCAGCCCACTCTGCGCGTAGAGCGGATCCACATGGAAGCCGAGGAAGAGGAACAGCAGACCAACAGCCTCCCCGAACTCCTTCCCCTTGTGCGATCTTGCCGGCCGTAGATGCTCAAGGAACCGGCGAAGGCCCGGATCCACAACGTTGTGTGTTCTCATCTGAAGGTTGTAGCCCGCTTCGGCTAAGGGCACGGACACGCAGTCCACACATCGGCCCGCCATGAGAATGAAGAGCGTGGCGGTCGCGTCGCCCTCGCGAATCGGAATGTCCAGCCGCGCGCGGACGCCACCATCGTGATTGGTCCAGTCGCGCTCGTGCAGCTTGGTCGACCCGTGACGGGGCGGTTCTCCGCCAGCGACCACCGTCCAGACCAACTCCGCCTTCGCGACGAAGACATCTGCAGCGGCCCGCAGGGCGACGCTCGCGCGTTCGGGCGAAGAGACTCCCTTTTCACGATCAAAGCGCAAGGCCAGGGGAGCGATCAACTCGAAGATGGTCGGGTTGCGCTGGATCTCCGGTCCCTCGGTGCGTGTGCAGAATCTTCGCACCAGGTCCGAGAGCCCGTCGTAGGCGTTCGGCCCACTGCGAATCATGCAGTCGAGTTCCAACGGACCTTGGCCAGCCTCCCTCACTACCTGCCACATCGGAGAACCGTGGCCCACGAGGGCGTGACAGCTCCAGGCATCGTACTCCACACTCCGATACGACGCCGAGAGTTCGCTGAAGACGTAACTCACCTCCATGGCCGGCTGATCCGACCTGCCAACGTATTGTACGGACGGCTTCCCCAGCTTCGTCGTGCCGCTGACAATCCCGTGCACCACGTCGGACAGGTCCGTGATCGGAAGGACCACCTGCCAAGCGCGGAAGTCCGACCGCTCAACCGGAGAGAAGGCGGGAACCGACCGAGCGGGGCGGTGGTCCAGGAAGCCACGGGTCACGAGGTTCACCCAGTGACGGCCACAACGGATGGCGCAGATGCGTAAGTCGATGGACTGCCAGTACCCGGAGTCATTCACCAGGTTGACAAAGCGATCTGCATCTTCCTCGGTTGAGCGTTGGCGCGTTTCCTGAGACAAGAGTTCTTCCATGGCGCTTAGCAGGGTTCTCGTCCATCACGGTTGACATTCGTCAACCTAACGCCATCCGCTCCGACGGCGACCGGAGCACAGCGATGTTGGGGTCTGGCCGGAGGAGGCTGCCGCCCCGTTCGAGTACGTTGTGGCACTGAGGCGAGAGGCGAACGCGATCGATGAACCAGTTGGACGGGAGCCTGTCCACTTGGCTGGTGCTGACCGGTCGGCCCTCGGTGGACCTGCAGCTGCCGCGCAAGTAGCTTGCTCGCTATGCCCACCGCCACCGCTCCCGCAGGAATTGATTCCGAACGAAGAATGGTCGCCGACGAGCGTGCGGCATGGATGGCTGGCTCATAGATGTCGCCACAGGGACGGTAACAACACTGCGCCAGGGACGCACTCCAAGAACCATGAACCAAGAATCCAGAAGAGTCATAAAGAAAATGGCGCGGTCCAGTCCCATGATCGCGGCCCTGCTTCGATCGCTCGACGAACACCAGATCCGAGCGCTGGACACACCCGAAGAACGGATCGACGCCATCGAGCGGCGGCTCGACGACATGCTGCCGAAGATCGTGAAGGTGCTTGACTTGTTCCACAAGGAGCAGCAAGCGATTAGTCAGCGATTGAATCGGATGGAGACAGAACCATAAGCGCTTCGAAGACAGATCGTCATCAGCCGCGCCGTCTCTTCATTCTGCCGCGCGCTCGCCTGGATTTCGCGGTCGAGCCCATCGATCTTCTCATCGAGTTCATCGATCCGCCCGAGCAGCACCCAGCCCAGATCGGCGACCGCCTCGGGCAAGCTACAGTCCCGGTCTTCGAGCACCGCGGCCAACGGCCTGATCCGGGCCCTGCCCTGCGGAGTGACAACACCGTACTCGGCGAGGTGGCCCCGCAGCGCGTTGATCGTCTGCGTCCGCTGGCGCACCAGCAGGTCACGCGTGCGAAAGAGCATCCCCTGCGCTTGCTGCGCTTCGGTCTTGACCGCCACGAAGTGCATGGTCGGACGCTGCGCCGTCTCCGTGATCGCCTCCGCGTCGGCCGCGTCGTTTTTGTTCCTCTTGACGAAGGGTTTCACGTAGATCGGGGGAACCAGTCTCACTTCGTGGCCGAGCGCCACGATCTCACGGCCCCAGTAGTGGGCGCTGGCGCACGCCTCCATCGCCACCGTACACGGCGGCTGTGAACCGAAAAAGCCCAGCAGCTTCCCGCGGCTCAGCTTCCTGCGGTAGGCAACCGACCCGTCCGCCCGCGCCCCGTGTACCTGAAAGCTGCGCTTTGCCAGATCGATCCCGATGATCGTAACCTCTTCCATGTGGATGCCTCCTCCCTCAGATGGCCGACTTAATCGCTTCAGCACCATCTTGGCACATCGCGATGCCGTCGGGAGGGGGCGTCCAATCCATCGTACTTGTACATTCGCGGATCGCGAGGCTCAGGACGACAACTGATATGAAATGATGAGCTCTAGGCTTGCGCCCATGGGCAGAACTATCCGAGCCCCAATTGGCCTTGTCCGGTCACGTACAAACCCGCCACGCTGGGTGTATGGAACTTCTTCCCCGCCAAGATATCAGGCACAGTGAGAATCTGCATACAGTCATACTTGGTGCCTAGTTCCTCAAAGTAGCCCGCCTGCGCTGCGAAGCGATTGAAATTCCGTTGTTGGGTCGGCCCTAGTGGGTTCATAACGATCAGCCCGGCCATCTCTGCACTGTCCGTCTCCAGTACTCCCCGCAATGCTCTCAGGTGTGCGATGGTGACGTGTTTTCCACCTTTCACCTCCAGTGCCATGCTGGCAAGGTCTTTTCGATCCTTCACGCCGAAGTACAGACGTCCGTCAATTCCGCCGTCCGCCGTCCGCTTGGTAGTCACAAAGCCGTCCACCTGTTCCACAGCCCAACGCTGGAAGTCATATTTGTCCCGCTTCCAAAGGTCTATGGCTCCTTCGAGGTCGCGCGGCACTCCGTCGATCTCAAAGTGCTCACCCTCGACCAATCCTAGACGCTCTTGGAGTCGGACGCGGGATACACGCTTGACGGCATGAATCGCGATGTCTATGCCAATCCATCGACGGCCGAGTCTGTGAGCCGCTTCCATCGTTGTTCCACACCCGCAGAAAGGGTCAAGTACCATGTCTCGCGGATTGCTGCTGGCCTTGATGATACGCTCCATTAGGACGAGAGGCTTCTGGGTCTTGTACCCCATGCGTTCACCAGATGACGGCATAATTGGCTGGATCGGCCACCAGTCTTCAGGATGCTTCCCCTTTGGGTTCAGAGTGTATCCGCTATAGACCTTCCCTGGTCGGTAAGATTTGTCGTACCGGCTAGGGTTACTTCCTAAGACCGCATCAGAATAGGGAATCCGCACGTCATCGACATTGAACGTCACCGTTTTTCCCGCCGAATACCGCAGGATAATGTCATGCTTTCGTGCAAAGTCGCTCTTCGGAACTCCGCCCCCACGGTAGCACCAAACGATCTCATTGCGGAAGTTCTTGTGTCCAAAAATGCTGTCCATCATCACTTTCAGATAGTGACTTGCAGTGGGATCACAGTGTACATAGATTGTGCCGGCTGGCTTGAGGATGCTCTTCATCTGGAGTAGCCGCTCGGTCATGTAAGACAGATAGGCGAGCAACCGCGGATTGGTGGCCCGCAGCGCATTCATCCACAGCTTCCAAAAGTTAGCTACCTCGTCCTCGATGCCTGCTTCCCGCATCAGGACCGGGGTATGCCGTATAGCACGCTCTCGTTCTTGGTCCAATGTCCAGGTGTCATTGAACGCCTCGATCATGTCAGGGAGGGGGCGGCCTGTCTCGTCCTTGTAGATGTTGTTGTATTCGCGATTTGAGTTGAACGGCGGATCGAGATAGATTAAGTCCACGCTGTACTTCGGCATCTGCCGAAGGTGCGTGAGGCAATCGCCGTAGAGCAGCTTATTGGGTGTGTTCACCATGCCATCGCCTCCCGAATGACGGAACCGAACGCGTTTCGATCCCTTCTGTGATTATGTCCTCCGACAGATTCGGCAATGTAGAGCGGCAGGCGCTCTGCTTCGAGGCGATGCGGCGTTGCATGCCACGGGCGCTTTCGAAGGCTCCCGAAGCGTTCGACACTGTTAGTGTGAACCAACCCGACCGGGTAGCTGATGCGGTGATTGATGATGGCGTTAAGCCGTCCAGTCCCAAAGGTGCTTTCGAGACTGATACCCATCCGTGGTGAGCGGCGATCCCTGCAGATCCATGTGGCGGTTGGGTAACCGACCAACGCTTCCCTCCGAGGGATCGGTGGCCACGCGAGTGCCCACGCTGCGCCCCAATCGACGGCGCCGATAACCGCCAATGTGTGTGTGTGGCGCCCGTCCAGGCCCGGACGACCTCCGAACCGGCTATTGCCCCTTCGCGGCTTGCCGCCAACGGAGGTCACGCCGGCCTCACCGATGCGCTGGAGCATCGCGTTGTCTTCCTCGATCATCGCAGGTCGGATGCGATGGTGGATGGAGCGCCTGCGGGATAACCCAGGGTCACGATCATGCGCCCACCGGTGCTCCTCCGGGCTCTTCGTTGCGTTCACGATCCAACCGTCGGGATAGCGTTTGAGAAAGTCGATCAACCTCATGTAGGCCTCGTCGTGTGTCGTTTCTCTACATGAAAAGATACAACATCTGCCCTGAACCTGTCACGGCCATAGCATTTCATTGCAACACTGCTTGGCGTCGGCAGCCGATATGTCTCGCGGCACGCGACAACCGTCGTAGCAGGTCCCCTTGCTGCCGACGCACGGGGACAGCATCCGGTACTTGGAGGACTCCGGAGGCGCAGACGGTGACGTATCCGCACTCGGTGATGGAGCGGGCATATGAGTTAAGGGAACGCATTCCGACCGTCTGAATGCATATGGTTTGCAAGGTCATCAAGGGATCACGCTCTGAAGCAAACCAAGCAATATGTCGCGTATAACTTCCGCAATAAAGCGCAAGAGCGGTCGTGCGAGGAGACGGGAATGGTTTCTTTCATATCGATAGAGTGGCTGCCGTCTTGTGGTACGTCTCCATGCTATTAGCTGGGGGTGAGACATAGGAAGGCAACGCCCTCTTTACTCTTGACCAAAAAAGAAAGACTGTTCGTCGTCATAATTAAAAGCGATAACTTCCAAGACCTCTTGGATGAAGTAGCGGGTCGATATTAGCTCGTAGGATGCGTCATACGCGAGCTCGGTTCGCACGCGACATTTTAGCGCGTAGCCTGGGAGCACGTTGATTTTCCGGTTCTGAAAGTCACGGAGCCAGCCCTCATCTTCAATCTTGGCTGAAATGGTCCGTTTGCCGTGACGAAAATCCCATTTGCTATCACCCAAAAAGTCGGGCTTTTTTACTATTAGGTTCATAGTGCTTTCGCTGACCGAGGTGTCGCTCGTGATCAAGTCTGCGATAGTATCTACATTCCACGCCACGGTGACATTCACATCGTGTCTTATAGGCGCCTCGCTGTTGGGTTCAATCTCTACATACGCTTGGTCGCCCTCTATCAAGTGGTCTTTTACTTCTTGGTAATTAGTCGCGGCGTCAAGTAAGCTCCCCAGCTGCGGAGGTCGGTATCCGAGCTTATTCACAATGCCCTGATCTTCGGCAAGGTCGCCAATCTCATCAATCATGTCGTGTGGCGACGACCGTTCGGGATCGTCAAGCCACCGGAGGATGAAGTACTTGGCACGCACAAGGTATTGACCAATCATAGGCTTCCAATCCATGCGGTGCAGAGCCGTATCGTCGACTTCGCTCAGCATGGTCCGAAACCAAGTCTTTAGAGATGCCGCTTGAACATCTTCCAATACCATAACAGGCTGTATGCTTGAATCTATACAACCTATCAATTCTCGATCCAGTGACTCACAAGTGAGGATGAATGCATGTGTCGCGAGGAACAGCCGAGAAGCTGGCCGCTCACGGTGCTTGAAGTCGATCCCGAACATGAAATCGGCTTCGGGGAGCGCAGGCTTTCTGGATGTCACGGAAAGGTGTGATGGCATCGTTTGTTCCATCTCCCCATCAGCCGGACGTCGTGCGGCGTTGCGATACACCGACGTTAGCGGACGTTGGGAACGTTGTAAACCTCGGTGGAGGTCTACGTGGAAGCTGGGAGATGACGGGGCACCGCCAAGGGAGTCAGGCTAGCACGTCGATCACAGAGGCCGATTCTTCGGGTAATGCCCTCGGTACTTGCGTTCCGCGTGGTCTAGCATCATCCGACCAACGCCTACGATAGCCAGAGAGCGAGAGTCCGCCCTCTCGGCCACGTACACCTCTCGGATGCCGGCTCTGAACGCCGTCCTCCCCCGTGAGGCTTTGTCTGAGGAAGCGGGGCCATGATCTGTTGTGTGTCTCGCCACCGCATGAGGGTGTTGCTCGCTTGCGCCCCTCTGGCCCCTGTTCCAGTCTCACCGTATCCGTGTTGAGCCATCGCTGGTGGTCACGTGCCTACGGCCTGGCTTCACCCGCCCGACGCTCCAACGCTCCTGCAGAAGAACTCCCGCACCCCCACCCCTCCGAGGTACCCGCCATGACGACCCGACGAACCCGCCGACTCGTCCCCCCCACCCCCCTCCTCACCCTCGCCGCACTCACCACCGCGGCCGTGGTCGCCACCATCGCCACCTTCCCCTCCCCCGCCACCGCCCAGGACCTCCCCACCATCGAGGAGATGACCCAGGGCACGACCCCCATGGAGGGCTTCTTCAACCTCTACTGGGATGACGACGCCGGCGCCCTCTACTGGGAGATCGCCGAGCTGGACACCGAGTTTCTCTACCAGATCTCGATGGGGTCGGGGCTCGGGAGCAATCCGGTGGGGATCGACCGGGGGCAGTTGCGCGGGACGCACGTCTTCGAGGCGCGCCGCATCGGGCCGCGGGTGCTGCTCGTCGAGCCCAACTACGAGTTCCGGGCCATCACCGAAAACACCGCCGAGGCGCGGGCGGTGCGCGACGCCTTCGCGCCGTCGGTGCACTGGGGCTTCGACATCGTGGCCCGCACCGGCGACCGCGTGCTGGTGGACGCCACCGAGTTCTTCATGCGCGACGCGCGCGGGGTCATTAATCAGATCGAGCAGCGGGGGCAGGGGTCGTTCCAGCTCGACGTGTCCCGTAGCGCCATCTATCTGCCCAACACCAAGTCGTTTCCGGAGAACACCGAGGTCGAGGCGATGCTCACCTTCACGAGCGACCGGCCCGGCAACCTGGTCAGCGGCGTTGCGGCCACGGGCAGTTCGTTCACCGTGCGCCAGCACCACTCCTTCATCCAGTTGCCCGGGCCCGGTTACGAACCGCGCGTCGCCGATCCGCGTATCGGGGTGAACGGGCCGACCGTGCGCGACTACGCGAGTCCCATCGACGAGGACATGCGCATCCGCTGGGTGGCCCGCCATCGCCTGCAGAAGCGGGACCCGGACGCGGAGCGCTCCGAGGCGGTCGAGCCCATCGTCTACTATGTGGATCCGGGCACGCCCGAGCCGGTGCGGAGCGCGCTCATCGAGGGGGCCGAGTGGTGGGCCGAGGCCTTCGAGGAGGCGGGCTTCATCGACGCCTACCACGTCGAGGTGCTGCCCGAGGGGGTCGACGCGCAGGACATCCGCTACAACATGATCCACTGGACCCACCGGCGGACGCGCGGCTACTCGTACGGCAACTCGGTGATCGATCCGCGCACCGGCGAGATCGTGCGCGGGGTGGTGAACCTGGGGAGCCTGCGGCTGCGCCAGGACTACCTGCACGGGCAGGGGATGGTGCCGCCGTTCACGGGCGGGATCACCTCCGACGACGGGGGCGGCTACTTCGACGTGCCCATGAGCGACGAGGAGCGCGCCTACTGGGAGGCGTGCATGCTCGCGGGGGCGCCGGACTTCGAGTACCTGGCCCAGGTCGCCGGCAACTCCGACGCGGTGGAGATGGCGCTCGCGCGCGTCCGGCAGCTGTCCGCGCACGAGGTGGGGCACACGCTCGGCTTCCCGCACAACTATCTCTCCAGCACCTACGGCCGCGAGAGCGTCATGGACTATCCTGCGCCCCTGGCCACCATCGACGACAACGGCGACATCGACCTCTCCGACGCCTACGTGCCCCGCATCGGCACCTACGACAAGCTCTCCGTCAACTGGCTCTACCGGGAGTTCCCGGAGGGGACCGACGAGCGGGCCGCGCTGAACGAGATCGTCCTGCAGGGGATCGACGACGGGCTCGTCTTCATGATGCACACCAACAACAACTTCATCGGGGCCGCACACCCGGGGGCGAGCGTATGGGACAACGGGGCCAACCTGGTCGACCATCTGAAGCTCGAAATCGACGTGCGCGAGATCGGGCTCGAGAAGTTCGGCACCGACGTGCTCCGCACCGGAGAGCCGCTCTCGGACCTCGAATACGTCCTGATGCCCCTCTACATGCACCATCGCTTCCAGCTGCGCTCCGCCGCGCAGACCCTCGGCGGCGCCGACTATCGCTACGCGCTCAAGGGAGATGGGCAGAGGCCGTTCGCCATCATCCCGGCCGACGAGCAGCGGGACGCGCTGGAGACGATTCTCTCGACGCTGACGGTCGACTTCCTGACGCTGCCCGAGGACGTCGTGTCGATGATCCCGCCCGCGGCCTTCCGCCACGACGAGGGCGAGGCCTTCCCCGGCTACACCGGGCTGGTCTTCGACCCGGTGGGCGCGGCCGAGGCGGCGGCCGACTTCGCCGTGGGCGAGATCCTGCACCCCAACCGCATGGCCCGCCTGCTGGTGTTCGGCAGCATGGGCGACTACCCGGGCCTTGAGGAGGTCGCGGACCGGCTGATCGAGCACACCTGGGGCGCGGACGCGGCCCCGGACGACTACCGCCAGCGGGTGCTGCACGCCGTCCAGCGCTCCGTCGCCGACCGCATGATGCAGCAGGCCAGCCGGGACGGAAACGCCGCCGAGGTGCGCGCCGTGCTCGCCGACCGGCTGGAGCGGCTCGCCACGGACCTGGAGGCGATGTCCGACCCGTCACCGCACCAGCGCCTGGTGGCCGCCGACATCCGCCGCTGGCAGCAGCGCATCGAGAACACGGTCCCAGGCGGCGCGCTGGTGATGCCGCAGGGTGACCCGATCGGAGGCAGCAGCCGGGGAGGTGGGCCGCCGCGGTGAGGTGCGGGACAGGCCCGGAGGTGAGCCGGAGTCAGGGGTCTCGCGCGGTCCCCAGCTATGGATCTCGCGGATCGACGCGGGGTCCGCGTACTCCGGGCCACCGAGGTCCCCCAAGGGGCATGATGTTTTGCGCGCATTACAGAATGTAAGGTAAACATTACTTAGACGGGCGTCCTGGGGATGTTCGGGACGCCGGGCAATGATCGAATGAAACGCAACTTCTCCCTTCGGGGGATCCTCTCCGATTGGGTGCGGCAGGTGGTCGGCATCGCTGGCCTCCTCCCGCACACGCTCGTCCGCCGCCCGCGCACGTTCCGCCGCCGGCGCTTCGGCGCACTTCTCGCCCTGCCCGTTGCCCTTGGTGTGTCAGCGCTGCCGGCCGCGGCGCAGACGATCACCTACCAGGTGACGTTCGATGGCAACTGGACGCTGGACAGTACGCCCGGAGGAGTGGTGGGCGGAGCGCACTTCACGACGCTGATCGGGGGCGTGCACGGGAGCGGCGTCACCTTCTGGGCGCCTGGCGGGCAGGCCAGTGCCGGTGTCGAGGGCGTGGCCGAACTGGGCTCCACCGGGACCTTCCGCAGCGAGGTTTCGGGCAGTTCGCACACCCTGTCGGTCATTCAGGAAGGCGTCTCGGGAGGCGGCACCGGCAGTGCGACGTTCAATATCGACGTCAACAGGGCGCATCCGCTGGTGACGCTCCTGTCCATGATCGGTCCCAGTCCCGACTGGTTCGTCGGTGTGTCTGGAGTGTCCCTGCTCGACGGCTCGGGTCAGTGGCGGCCGTCGCTTGTGGTGAACCTCTTTCCGTACGATGCCGGCACCGAGGACGGGGAGGAGTTCTCCCTGTCCAATCCCGACACGAGTCCGCAGGGCGTCATTACGCGCATCGCGGGCACGGGCAAGTTCTCCAACGAGCCCATGGCGGTGCTCACCTTCACCAGGCTGACCACGCCCCCGCCGACGCCCAGCGTGAGCCTGTCGGCCGCCCCGAACCCCGTGGACGAGGGGCAGTCGGTGACGGTGACGGCGCGGCTGTCGGCCGCGTTGTCGAACAGCGTGACGATCCCGCTGTCGCTGTCGGCCGGCACCGCCGAAGCCGGGGACTTCGGGTCGCTGGCGAGCATCACGATCGGTGGTGGCCGGACGTCCGGCACGGGCACGATCTCCACCACGGACGACGCGGACGCGGAACACGAGACGTTCACGGTGGGGCTGCGCAATCTGCCGGGAGAGGTGACGGCGGGCAGCCCGGCGTCGGTCGAGGTGACGATCCGGGACGGTGACGGGGCGCCGCTGCCGCCGAGGGTGAGCCTGTCGGCTTCCCCGAATCCCGTGGAGGAGGGGCAGCCGGTGACGGTGACGGCGCGGTTGTCGGAGGCGTTGTCGAACGGCGTGACGATCCCGCTGACGCTGGCGGCCGGGACCGCCGAATCGGGCGACTTCGGATCGTTGGCGAGCATCACGATCGGCGGTGGCCGGACGTCCGGCGCCGGCACGATCTCGACGGTGGAGGACGCCGACGCGAACGAGGAGACCTTCACGGTGTCGCTGGGGGCGCTGCCGCCGGAGGTGACGGCGGGCAACCCGGCGTCGGTCGAGGTGACGATCCGGGACGACGACTCCCCGCCGCCGCCCAACAGTCCGCCCACCGTGCAGGCGGCATGCGATCCCTGCGCGGTTCCGCGCGGCGGCGAGGTGCGGCTGACGGCCGACGCCTCGGATCCGGACGGCGACGCCATCGCATACGACTGGAGCGCTGCGCAGGGAACGTTCACGGGCGCGACCGACGGGCCGGATGCGCTCTGGACGGCACCGGACCGAATCGGCCGCGTCGTCATCCGGGTTCAAGTCGAAGACGGGCAGGGCGGAACCACGACCGCGGAGGTCGCGGTCGAAGTCGTGAACCGCGCTCCGGTGTTCGGGCGGTCGCCTCGTTTCGAGATTGCGGAGAACCGCGTCGGCCGCGGGACGCCAAGAAGGCTGGGCCGGGTTCGCGCGACCGATCCGGATGGAGACGAGTTCGAGTTCGGGCTGGCGTCCGGCGCCGACCGCTTCGCCATCGATGCGGCGTCGGGGGATCTGAGCTACATCGGCCCCGGGGAGGACTTCGAAGCCGATCCGAACCGCTACGCGCTGACCGTGACGGCGACGGACACGCTGGGCGGCGAAGCGCAGGCGGAGGTCGTGGTGCAGGTGGTCGATGTCAACGAACACCCCGTAGCCGCGGACGACACGCTGAGCGTGGCCGAGGACCGGAAGGCGAGGGTCGAGGTGCTGGCCAACGATGCCGATCCGGATCGCGGAGACCGGATTCGCGTGGTTTCGGTCGGCGTGCCCGGACACGGGCAGGCGCAGATTGTCGGCGCCTGGACGGCCGTGCAGTATGCGCCGGACCCGAACTACCATGGCCCCGACCGGTTCACGTACGTGGTCGCCGACGCGGGCGGCCTGGCCGACACGGCGACGGTGGAGGTCACCGTGGTTCCGGTGAACGACGCGCCCGAAGCCGCCGACGACCAGGCCACCACCCGGGAGGATGAAGCGGTCGAGATTGCCGTGCTCGACAACGACACGGACCTCGACGGCGACCGGCTGCGCGTCGAGAGCGTGTCGCCCGCCGGGCATGGCGTGGCCGAAGTCGCGGCGAACGGAACGAGCGTCTCCTACGTGCCGGACGCGAACTACCATGGCCCCGACCGGTTCACGTACGTGGTCGCCGACGCGGGCGGCCTGGCCGACACCGCGATGGTGGAGATCACCGTGACCCCGGTGAACGACGCGCCCGAAGCGGCCGACGACCAGGCCACCACCCGGGAGGATGAGGCGGTCGAGATCCCGGTGCTGGACAACGACGCGGACCTCGACGGCGACCGGCTGCGCGTCGAGAGCGTGTCGCCCGCCGAGCACGGCGTGGCCGAGGTCGCGGCGGACGGAACCAGCGTCTCCTACCTCCCGGACGCGAACTACCACGGCCCCGACCGCTTCACCTACGTGGTCGCCGACGCGGGCGGCCTGGCCGACACCGCGATGGTGGAGATCACCGTGACCCCGGTGAACGACGCACCCGAAGCGGCCGACGACCAGGCCACCACCGCCGAGGACGAGGCGGTCGAGATCCCGGTGCTCGACAACGACGTGGATCTTGACGGCGACCGGCTGCACGTCCGGAGCGTGTCGCCCGCCGGGCATGGCGCAGCCGAGGTCGCGGCGGACGGAACGAACGTTTCCTACGTCCCGGACGCGAACTACCACGGCCCCGACCGCTTCACCTACGTGGTCGCCGACATGGACGGCCTCGCCGACACCGCGACCGTCGAGGTGACCGTGACCCCGGTCAACGACGGGCCGGCGGCGGTGGGTGCGATCCCCGATCAGCTGCTGGACGAGGGCGAAGACGAGGTGACGGTTGAACTCACGCCCTTCTTCACCGACATCGACGGTGATCCGCTGGCCTTCAGTGCCGAGACCTCCAACGCGGACGTCGTCACCGCGGCGGTGAGCGGAGCGGCGCTCGTCCTGGTTCCGGTGGCCTACGGGGACGCCACGGTCATCGTCACGGCAACGGACCCCGGTGGACTGGCCGCGACCCAGCGTGTGACCGTCGGCGTGAGCGACCGGCCGGTGCGGGCAGTGCTGAACGACGCGTTCGCCGCCATGGCGCGGTCCTGGCTTGCGAGCGCACGCATGACGCTCGAACGACGCGTCGCGCCCGGCGCCCGAGGGGGTACCGACGCGGGCGGGCAGTCGGGGCTGCGCGTTGGAGGCAGATCCGTGGGGCTCCCGGACGGGCACTCCTTCTGGGACGCGGCGAAGCAGGTGGTTACGGGCTGGCTGCCCGACCCCACGGGCATTGGAAACCGGTTCGCGCACAGGACGCGCTCGGCCCATGTGAGGCCGGGCACGGCACTATCGACCCCGGGCGCGCCACGGCCCGCTCCGGGTACCGGACTCTCGCTGTCGGGCGTCGCCCCGGGAACGGACCTCTCATTGTCGGACCTCGCCCCGGCGGGCGTTTCAAACCCGCTCAACCAGATCCGCGGTCCCGCCGGAATCGCCAGCACGGACTTCACGTTTGCCTGGGGAGGCCAGGCCGCTGACTCGGCACGCCCCGGAATCGCGTGGTCGCTGTGGGGTCAGGCAGACGTGCAGCGCTTCGACGGCGGCGCCGGGGAACCCGGGTCCGGGCCGGCCGGCATCGCGGGCGACTACGACGGAGACCTGCGTGTCCAGTACCTGGGGCTCGACGCGCAGCTTTCCAGCTGGCTCTTCGGCGTCGCGCTGGGCCGCAGCCGGGGCGCGAGCGACTGGAACGCCGGGACCGCGAGTGGCCGGCTGAGCACCTCGATGACGTCGGTGCATCCGTACCTGCGCTGGTCTCGAGGGGCCACCGCGGTCTGGACGACATTCGGCGCCGGCACGGGGGAAGCCCGGAATGAACGGGCTGCGACCGGCCGCGTCGGCACGAGTCCGCTGGACCTCGCCATGGGGCTCGTCGACTTCCGGCGGCGGCTGGGACCGGCGGGCGGCGCGGTCGCGTTCGGACTGAGAGCCGACGCGGGGTGGGCCAACCTGTCGACCGGCGAGGGGACGGAGACGATCGACGACCTGCGCGGGCGCGTGCACCAGGCCCGCCTCGGCCTCGACGTGCGAAGCGAGCTGCAGGCCGGCGGCGCGGGACTCGCCCCCTTCGGCGCCGTGCACGTGCGGCATGACGGCGGCGACGGCCCGACCGGACGCGGCGTGGAACTCGCCGGCGGACTGCGCACACAGATCGGCCTCGTCGGCCTCGACGTCCAGGGGCGGTGGCTCGCCTTCCATTCGGCCACCCGCTACAACGAGAGCGGCGCCGGCCTCACCCTCACGGTGGGTGGGCGCGAGGAGGAGGGATTCTCGCTGTCCGCATCCCCCCGCTGGGGCGGCCAGACCAGAGGTGGCTTCGCGCTCTGGCAGGACCGCGCGCCAGGCATGACGCCGGGACCGGACGCCCTCCCCCCGGGCTGGACGATGGACGTGCGCGGCGGTTACCGGGCCCGCCTGGGAGGCCGGCTGCTCGAAGTCGCCACGGCCTATGATCGCGCATCGGGCGGCCAACGTCTGCAACTGACGGGACACATCGGCCTCGCACCCGCCAACCAACGGTGAGGAGGACGAACTACCCTTGACCGGGCATCCTGCCTGCATGACCGTGTAGTGCAACTCAGAAGGGGAGCTCGACATGCCAAACCACCGCGTCCAGGCCCGCATCGAGAAGGCCGTAAAGGAGGAAGCTGCCGCGGTTCCCAACGCCGCCACGATCAAAGCGATGAAGGAAGCCCGCCGGGGCAACCTCCCGCAGTTCGACAGCGTCGAGGATCTCTTCGACGATCTGCATGCGGACGATTGAGCGCCGCCACCCGTCATCCTCCGTGCGAAACCGTTCAGCTCGGAAGGCGCCTATGGCAACCCAGGAACCTCCGCTACACGTGCGACCCTACAGCGCTGGGCAAGTCGCGAACTACATCCTGGACTTGGCGGACCGGGACGGAGTAGCCGTGACTCCCATGAAGCTCCAGAAGCTTGTTTACATCGCCTACGGGTGGGCCTTGGTTCTCTACGATCTACAGCTCTTCACGGAGCCGATCCAGGCTTGGAAGCATGGCCCCGTCATTCCAAGCCTGTTCCACGAATTCAAGGTGTACACCAACAACCCGATTACCGGCCGGTCGTTTGAACTGAACCGCGATGGATCGACTTGGGTCAGTTCGATTCCAAGGTCGGACAGGCAAGCCCGCGGGGCTGTTTCGGGAACTTGGCGAGCGTACGGACACCTTACAGCGGCGAGTTTGCGGAATCGCACTCATGCGCCTGACACTCCTTGGAGTCAGGTGTACAACGGAGAGGGCAAGCATGGATCGGCGATCCCGACCGATCTCATCCGTGAGCACTTCGTCATGAAGCGGAAGCAATTCCTTGGGTGGTAAGAAGCCCGATTTTGACGCTATCGCGGCAGGCGAAAACCAAGAGTTCGATCCGACATCCCATTGCGGTGGGCGTCGGTCTGGTCTGGCTTGGCCTGACGGTTCTGGTGGGAAAAGAAATCTGGCAGTTCCGCGAGCAGATATCCTCCGCTCGTTGCCCTCTGGAGACCAAGGATAGTTGGCCCGCGCCGCCAACTTGAAGCGCGTGGGGAGGCATCGTAGGATGCGACAAAACCGGTCTGGTTTTCCGACAAACATGAACGGGGAGGGAGACATGTCGGCCATGACTCGCTGTCGTGACATCGACCCGATGAGCCACCGTCGGTGCGCACGCCTCCTTCGGATCGTCGGGCGCTTCGCGGCGCTCGCGACCGTTGTCCTGACCTGGACGGGCTGCACCGAGACGCTGCTTGGACCCAGGACCGACCAGGCGGTGGCGGTGATTCACCCCACCACGGGCAACTCCGTCTCCGGTACGGTCACCTTCACGAACGAGAGCGGCCGGGTTCGCGTCGTGGCCGATGTGATCGGCCTGTCCCCAGGCGACCACGGGTTCCACATCCACGAGTTCGGAGACTGTTCCGGTGGCGACGGCAAGACGGCGGGCGGCCACTTCAACCCCACGGGCAGCGACCACGGGGGCCCGGACGCGGCGGTGCGGCACGTCGGCGACCTGGGGAACATCACGGCGGACGCACGCGGCCACGCCACGATGAACCGGCTGGACGCCGTCATCAAGCTGCAGGGGGACCACAGCATCCTGGGGCGCGCCGTCATCGTCCACGCGGGCGCGGATGACTTCACGACCCAGCCGACCGGTGGCGCGGGCGCCCGGGTCGGGTGCGGCGTGATCGGCGTCCACAATCCCGGCTGATCGGTCCGGGGGGTATCCGGCTGGGAGTCCCCTGCGGAGGTCTCAGGCGCCCCTTGCCCTCCTCCAGAACGGCGCGATGAAGTGCCCCTTGCGCCCGGCCCGGACCAGGAACCAGACCCCGGTTCCCACCCCCAGCGCCAGCGCGAAGATCGACGCCTCCACCCCGAACTCTCCCCCTGACAGCAACGTGGGGCCGCTCAGCTCCGACTCGAGCAGCCCATCCATGGTGAACCCGGAGACCCGGACGCCGAAGATGCCCCCCTGGGTGAAGTTCCAGGCGAAGTGGATGCCCACCGCGAGCCAGAGCCGCCGGGTAAGAACGTAGGCGGCGCCCAGCAGCACACCCGCCTCCATGGCGATGGTGAACGAACTGAACAGCGTCGCGTTGGGGTTCATCATGTGCGCGAAGCCGAACATGAGCGCTGTGAGCGCCAGGGCGATCCAGGTGCCCAGGCTCTCCTCGATGATGCGGAAGAGCACGCCGCGGAACAGCACCTCCTCCGCGTACCCGGAGGCCACGGCCATGGCGAGCGTCGGCACCACTGCGCTCACAGGGTTGGACCCGGTAACCTGGTAGAATCCCAGCGCCGCGATGGCGCCGATGGTGGCGACGAGCAGACCCGCACCCACCGCGATTCCCGCGCCGGTCTCGCGCACAGCGCCCTTTCCGGACAACTCGTCGGCCCGGCGCCGCTCCACGAGGCGGACGTAGCCGATGTACGCGAAGTGGACCGCGACCACCATCGGGATGACGTACTGGAGCGTGTTCTGGCCCAGCGGTCCAAAGCCCAGGATCTCGTGCAGACCACCGACCACGAGTTGGACCACGAAGATGGCCGCAACGATGGCCAGCGTGGCCAGAACGATGCGGGTCGCCCCGAACTGGAGGATGCGGTTGCCCAGGGACTGCCCCTCAGAGGTCACGCCACCCTTCCTCGGAATCCGGCGTCATCCTCCCCCTACGGCAGACTCATCGCCATCAGCATGTTCGGCGCCTGGATCACCACCCGCTGCTTGCCCTCGTGCATGTAGGTCATCATGCCGTAGCGCGGGTTGCCGGGGAGTTCGACCTGGCCCAGCCGCTCCCCCGTCGCCTTGTCGACGGCGTAAAGCATGGGGGTGTTGTCGCTCGCGTTGCCCGTGTACATGAGCATGTCCGGGGTCACGATCTGCGCCGCCTGCCTGCCAGTCCCTGTGTTGGGGATATCGATCCCTTCCAGCGCGGGATGATTGAGCACGTTGTTGGGGGTGTCGCCCACCGGGATCCACCAGAGGTGCTCGCCGGTGTTCATGTCGATCGCGGTGATCTTGCTGTACGGGGGCTTGTACATCGGCAGCCCCTGCACGCGCCCGATGCGCGCGCCGCCCAACACCGCGAAGTCGTTGATGGTCGTGCCGGTGGGTGCCTCCACCCTCTCGTCGACCTCGTGGCCGGGCACCACCAGCCGCGACGAGCATCCCTTCTGTGAGGTCACGAAGATGACTCCGCTTTCGGGATCCACCGCGGGCGTGCCGTCGATGTTGGTGCCGCCCACGTCGCCGGGGCACCAGATCGAGCCCAGCTTGCCCTCGTCGTTGTCGCGGTGCAGCGGGGGCTGGAAGAACGGACCCCAGTCGTAGGGCTCGAGCAGGTCGAGCGCGGCCTGGCGCAGCTCGGGCGTGAAGTCGACCAGGTCGTCCACGCTCAGACCCTGCATGTCGTACGGAAGGGGCCAGGTCGGATGCGGCTGCGTCTCGGCCAGCTTCTCCCCCGGCACCTTCGACTTCGGCACCGGCTTCTCCTCGATGGGCCAGATGGGCTCGCCGGTCGCGCGGTTGAAGGCGTAGGCGAAGGACTGCTTGGTGATCTGCACGATGGCGGGGATGTCTTCCCCGTCGACGGTCACGTCCACCAGCATCGGCGCGGTGGAGGTGTCGTAGTTCCAGATGTCGTGATGGACGAGCTGGTAGTGCCAGACCCGCTCGCCGGTCTGCACGTCGAGCGCTATGAGGCTCGTGCTGAACAGGTTGTCGCCGGGGCGGAAGCCGCCGTAGAAGTCCTGCGTGGCCCCGTTGGTGGGGATGTAGACGAGCCCCAGCCCGGGGTCGGCCGAAAGCGGCGCCCACGACGAGATGTCGCCGGTCCACTCCCAGGCGTCGTTCTCCCAGGTCTCGTGCCCGAACTCGCCGGGACCGGGCAGCACGTCGAACTTCCACAGGAACTCGCCGGTGCGCGCGTCATAGGCGAGGATGTCGCCCGGGATGTTCTCCATGCGCGACTGGTTGTATCCCTGCTCGGCGGAGTTTCCGACGATGATCACGCCGTTGACCACGATGGCCGGGGACGAACTGGTGATGTAGCCCTTCTCCAGCGGGACCCCCATGTACGGATCGTATTCGTGGCCCAGGTCCGCGAGCAGATCCACGGTCCCGGTCTTCGGGAAGCCCTCGATGTCCACCGAACCGCCGAAGCCCTCGATGGGCTCGCCGGTTTCGGCGTCGAGCGCGTGCAGGAAGAAGGCGGGCGTGACCACGTAGACGATGTCGCGGCCGTCGACGTTCGCGTATGCGACGCCCTTGCCGTGGTTCTTCCGCATCGAGTACTCCCAGCGGAAGGTCTCGGGCTCGACCCAGTCCCAGAGCACCTTGCCGGATGCAGGATCGGTGGCGATCACGTGGCGCTTCTCGCCCGCGACGCTGATCAGCTTGCCGTTGACGTAGATGGGGGTCGCGCGCGCGTTAACGTTAGGATACGCGGAGCCGTCCCAGATCCAGTCCACTTCGAGCTGGTCGAAGTTGGCGGGGTTGATCTGCGTGAGCTCCGTGTAGCGCTGGCTGCCGGCGTCGCCGCCGATGTAGGCCCAGTCGCCCTCGGTGACCACGCTCCCGGCCGGTCCCGCATCCGAGGTCTGGGCGCACGCGCCCGCGCCGAGCGAAATAAGGGCCAGCCAGCACCAGCCCCGCGTGGCCGGCATCCGTGATTGACGGTCCTTTCCTGTCATCTTCCGCGTCCCCCTTCCAAACAGATGTTCATCGCCTCGCACAACGGAGCGAGCATCGCAAGATGAAGATGGCGTGGAGTATGGGCAAGGCGGGCCGGGGGCGGTGAGCCTGCACGGCCGTCACCCAGGATTTAGATGGGATTAGGCTGCGGGCTAAATTAAGGTCAGCGACTAAATTTAGGCCAACACCCAACACCTTCTAATTCTGCATCACGCATCCCGTCCAGTCTGGCGGCCAGCGCAACCGGCGCCTACCCTTCCGGTCGGCGGGGAGGGTCGCCTATCATTCCGGTCCGGGCAGCGCTGCGCATGATGTCCTGCGAATAACGCCGCTGCCCATCTCGCGCCCACGCAACGACAAACGGAGAATTGACGAGTGGCCATGGAACTGAGCGGGTTCGCGCGGTCGCTGACGGCGGAAGCCGCCTTTACCGTGCTGGCGGTCGCCAAGCGGCTTCAGTCAGAGGGGAAGGACGTCGTCGAGCTCGAGATCGGCGACAGCCCGTTCGCGACCACGAGCGCGGCGGCCGAGGCGGGGCGGGAAGCCATCGCCGCGGGCCAGACGCGCTACTGCGCTTCCCTGGGGCTCCCGGAGCTGCGCGACGCGGCCGCGCGCTACATGCAGCGCGAGTTCGGTGTGCCCGCGGGCCGCGACAACGTCGTCATCGCCACCGGCACCAAGGTCTTCGAGCAGTACTTCTGCGAGGCGTTCGTGGATCCGGGGGACGGGGTCCTGGTCTTCAGCCCGTACTTCCCGACCTACGTGCCCAACATCCTCAGGCGCGGGGGGCGTCCGGTGTTCACGCCGCTTCGCCAGGAGGACGCCTTCCGCCCGAGCCTGGCCGCGGTCGAGCGATTCATCGCCGAGGATCCCCGGCCCAGGGCCATCTTCCTGAATTCGCCCCACAATCCCACCGGGGGCGTGGCCACGGAGGAGGATTTTCGCGGCATCGCGGAGCTGGTTCGGGGCACCCGCGTCGCCGTCTTCAGCGATGAGCCCTACTGCCACATGGTGTGGAAGGGGAAGCACGTGTCGCCGCTGGCGCAGCCCGGGATGATGGAGCGCTCGGTGGCCGCCTACACCTTCAGCAAGTCGTACAGCATGGGCGGCTGGCGCCTGGGGTTCGCGGTGTCGGCGCCCGAGACCGTCGAGGCCATCGGCAAGATGATCAACACGAGCGTGTCGTGCGCGCCGCCCTTCATTCAGCTGGCGGGGGTGGCGGCGCTCGAGCGGGACGGCGCCGAGCGCGAGGCCGCCATGCGCCGGTTCCGCCGCAAGGTGGAGCTGCTGACGGAGGGGCTCAACCGGATCGACGGGTTCTCGTCGCTGGATCCGCACGCGACGTTCTACGTTTTTCCGAAGGTGGCGCCGGTGTGCAACCGGCTCGGCATCACCAGCCACGGCCTGGCGATGTACCTGCTCGAGGGGGCGGACGACGACTTCGGGGTCGCCTGCCTGGGCGGCGAGTGCTTCGGCGACGCCGGGGCCGGGTTCCTGCGCTTCAGCTGCGCGGCTTCCGACGAGCGCCTGCAGGAGGCGCTGGACTTCATCGCCGAGGCGGTGACCCGGGAGGGCCGGGTGGCCGCCTTCCTCGAAGCGCGGCCGGAGTACCGGCTGGAGTCGCCCTATGCGGGCGCGGCCCGCGAGCCGGTGGCGGCGTCGGTCTAGCCGCACGACGAAGATGGCGGTGCGGGGCGACGTGGTGGCGGGTGGGAACGGCGATGGTGCCGCGCCGGCCGGAGGTACCGCGACGGCCGGGGACGCCGCGATGGCCGGGGGTACCGCGCCGGCCGGGGGCGCCGCGACCGCGGTCCGCTTCCGGGTGCGGGACATGGACTGCTCGCACTGTGTGACCCGCATCGAGGACGGACTGCGCAAGGTCGACGGGGTGATGGGGGTGGGGGCCAGCCTGGTGGGCCGCACGGTCACCGTTGAGGTCGACCCCGGCCGGGTGGCGGCCGACGAGGTGCGGCGGGCGATCGGGCGACTCGGGCACCTGGCCGAGCCGGATACCGGCGCCCGGCGGGAGCGCGCCACCGCGACCTGGGCGACGCGGGACGCGCGCATCACGTACGCGTCGGCGGCGCTGTTCGCGGTCGGGCTCGCGCTCCAGTTGGCAGGGGCGGGAACGCTGCTGTTCACGCTGCCGCTGAACGAGGTGCGGATTCCGTCGCTCCTGTTCGTCGCCTCGGCCCTGGTCGCCGGATGGAGGTTCATGCCGGACGGGGTGCGTGCCGCGCGCGCTCTCTCGCTGGACATGAACTTCCTGATGACCGTGGCGATCCTGGGAGCGATCGCGATCGGGGAGTACCTGGAGGCCGCGGCGATCGCCTTCCTGTTCTCGATCGCCGAGCTGCTGGAGAGCTACGCCGTCGACCGCGCGCGGGCGTCGATGGAGTCGCTGATGGACCTCGCCCCCAAGACGGCCGTGGTGCTGCGCGGCGGGGTGGAGGAAACGGTGCGGGCCTCCGCGGTCGCGGTCGGGGATGTTGTGGTGGTGCGCCCCGGCGAGCGGATTCCGGTCGACGGCAGCGTGCTGGAGGGGGGCTCGGCGGTGGACGAGTCGCCCCTCACCGGGGAGTCGCTCCCGGTGGACAAGGACCCCGGCGACCCGGTCTTCGCCGGCACCATCACCCGCGACGGCTTCATGCACATCCGCACGGAGAAGCCCGCCGACTCGAGCTCGCTCGCGCGCATCGTGGAGCTGGTGGAGCGGGCCGGGGCGGAGAAGGCGAAGACGGAACGGTTGGTGGCCCGCTTCGCGCGCCGGTACACGCCGGCGATCACCGTCGCGGCCGTGCTGGTGGTCGCGGTGCCGACCCTCGCGGGCGCGGATTTCGTCACCTGGCTGGTGCGGGGGCTCACCCTGCTGGTGATCGCCTGCCCGTGCGCGCTGGTGATCTCCACCCCGGTGGCGGTGGTGAGCGGCATCACGGCCGCCGCGCGCCGCGGGGTGCTGATCAAGGGCGGGGTCTACCTGGAGGCGATGAGCGGCGTGCGGGCCATGGCGATGGACAAGACCGGCACGCTCACGGTCGGGCACCTGGAGGTGCGCGAGGTGCGCTCGACCCGGGGGGCGCCACCGGCCACGGTGCTGGCGCGCGCGTCCGCCGTGGAGGCCCGATCGGAGCACCCGGTCGCGCGCGCGATCCACGAGGAGGCGGTCAGGCGCGAGATCCACGCGCACTACGCCGTGCGCGACTTCGCCACCCGCCGGGGCGAGGGCGTCACGGCCCGCCTGGACGGCGTGCGCCACTTCGTCGGCAAGCCGGCCGTCCTGGGGCTCGGCGAACCACCCGCGGGCATGGCCGGCGATGGCCGCACGGTGGTGGTCGTGGCGGACGAGGACGGGCCGCTGGGGTGGATCTCCCTGGAGGACCGGGCCCGCAAGCAGGCGCGGGTGGCGGTGGGGGGGCTGCACGGCATGGGCATCCGGCCGGTCGTGATGCTGACCGGCGACGACGCCGCGACCGGCCGCCGGGTCGCGGGGGAGACCGGGGTGGACGAGGTGATGGCCAGGCTGCTCCCGCACGAGAAAGTGGAGGCGCTCAAGGCGCTCGAGCGGGAGCACGGCCGGGTCGCGATGGTGGGCGACGGCGTGAACGACGCGCCCTCGCTCGCGGCCGCCTCGGTGGGCATCGCCATGGGAGCGGCCGGGAGCGACGCCGCCATCGAGAGCGCGGACGTGGCGCTGATGGGCGACGACCTCACCCGCCTGCCCTACCTGTTCCGGCTGTCGCGCAAGTCTCGGGCGGTCATCCGCCAGAACATCACCACCGCCCTGCTGGTGAAGCTCGTCCTGGTGGTCGGCGTGCCGCTCGGGATGGTCTCGCTGATCACGGCGGTCCTGGTGGGTGATGTGGGCGTCTCGCTGCTGGTGACCGCCAACGCCCTCCGGCTCGCGCGTGTGGATGCCTGACGCGCGGGAGGGAAGGAGGGTGGCGCGGGTCGCGGCCGTCGCACGGGCCACGGCGTCCCCCGGCGCGCCTGCCTGGGTCATGGGCGCGGCCGCGTGGGTGACGGCGGCGGCATGCGTCCTCGCGATCACGGTGGTCGCAAACGCGTTTGCGACCGCCCCCGCCCTCGGCCAGGAAGTCCTGGACGGCTTCCCGTTCCCGCAGAGTCTCGTGGAGGAGGTATTGCCGGGCGCCATCTCCTTCGAGGTGCGCGACGGCGACCCGCGGGTGATCGTGGGCTACGCCGCCGAGGTCCCGGACGAGGAAGCCGTGGTCGGCTACGCCTTCCTGACGTCCGACGTGCCTCCGGAGGAACTCGGCTACAACGGCCCCATCGAGGTGCTGGTGGGGATGGACCGGGAAGGGACCCTCACCGGTGTGCGGGTCACCCACTACGTCGAGTCCTACATCCGCACCCGCGGCGATTTCCTGCGCACCCCGGGTTACGAGGCCCAGTTCACGGGCAAATCCATCTCCGACCCCTTCCGCGCCAAGCGCGATGTCCGGGTGGTTTCGCGGGCCACGATCTCGGTCTCGGCCATGTCGCGCGGCATCCGCGCCTCCGCGCGCCGGGTGTACGCCAACTACCTGGCCACCCGGCCGTCCGCCGAATCCGGCGGCTCGCTCCTGACCATCGGCATCGATGAGCTGGACGAGCTGTCCTGGTCGGACATGGTCGCGGGCGAGCTGGTGCCGCAGATCCATGTGCTCGAGAACGACGTCACCCGCATCGTGCTCTCCTTCGCGCACATCCGCAGCGATTCCGTCGGGGAGATGCTGGTCGGCCGAAGCAGATTCGGCGAGGTGGCGGAACAGTTCGGGGAGCGGACGCAGGAAGACCATCTGATGCTCGTCGGAGTCGATGGCGCGCTGGCCCTCCTCTTCTATCCGCGCACGCTCTCGCTGGTGCAGGGCGCCGACACCCTCGACATGGACAACCCGGACGTCGTCATGCTGGGGGAGCCGCGCAGCGGGATGGTGTCGGGACAGTTCCGCAACGTCGGGGTGATGGCGGTGCCGGGCGCCCTCGATGTCGAGCGGGGCTTCGAAATCTATTTCGATCTCCGTCCCGGGATGGATCTCTATTCGACGGAGTATCCGCCGCCGCAGCTCGCGGAGCGGATCGTCGCGGAAGACGCGCCTCCGGCGGAAGATGCGCCTGCCGGGGAGGACCCCGATCCCGCTGAACCGGCGGCTGAGCCGGCGGATGCCGCGGCCGCTCCGGAGAATGCCGCGCGGATGGCGGATATTGTCGTACAGACGCCGGTTATTGTCGTACAGACATCGGATATTGCCACACAGACGTCGGATACTGTCGCACCGCCGTCGGATATTGCCGCAGATGAGCCGGAAACTGCCGCGGGCGAGCCGTCATCGGCCGCAGTCGATCCGTCGTCGGCCGTTTCGAGCCCGAACGAAATTCCTGTGGCCAGGGAGGTCGCGCGAGACGCGCCCGAGGATAGTGCGGCGACGGTGTCGGAGGAGGATGCCGCTGAGGCTGCTCAGGGGGGCGATCCGGGGACGAGGGGCGATGCCGCTGAGGCTGCTCAGGGGGGCGATCCGCGGATGCCGGATGACGCCGCAGCCGCAGGTGACCCCGGGACGAGGGGCGAGGCCGTTCCCACCGAAGCAGCGCCTGTGGGCGGCCCCCCATCCCCTGATGACCCTGCGGCCGCGTCCCCCCAACCCGACCTGGATTTCTCCCTCGCCGAGGACCAGACCGTCCTCGAGCGCACGCTGGCGCGCACCTCCCCCGCGGAAGTCGCGTGGATGCTGGGGCTGCTGGCGCTGGTCACGGTGGCGTTCTTCCTGAAGCGCGACCGGCTGCGCTGGGTGGCCCTGGTCGCGACCTTCCTCTACCTGGGATGGTTCGACGGCGGCTTCCTCTCGGTGTCGCACATCACCGCGGCCATCTCCGTGGGGCCGGGGGTGTTTCTGGAGGACATCCCGCTGCTCCTGTTCGTGGTGTTCACCGTGGTCACGACGCTGCTGGTGGGGCGCGTGTTCTGCGGCTTCCTGTGCCCCTTCGGAGTCCTGCAGGACCTCCTGGAGAAGGTGGTTCCCCGGAAGTTCAAGCGAGAGCTGCCGCGCGCCCTGCACGAGCGCCTGTACCTCGTCAAGTACCTGGTTCTGGCGGCTGTCCTGCTCCCGGCGCTGGCGGGCAGCCGGGCGAGCATCTTTCCCTTCTTCGAGCCCTTCGGAACCGTCTTCTTCCTGAGTTCGTCCATCGTGCTCTGGGGTATCGCGGGGGCGGTGCTGGTGGCCTCGGCGATCGTGCCCCGCTTCTACTGCCGCTACGCCTGCCCGCTGGGCGCGGCGCTCGCGGTTGCCTCCACGGTGTCGCCCTTCCGCATCCGCCGGGTGGAGCACTGCGACCACTGCAAGGTGTGCGAGCAGGCCTGTCCCACGGGGGCCATCGAGGGACCGCGCATCGACTTCCGCGAGTGCGTGCGCTGCAACATCTGCGAGGCGAAACTGATGGAGCGGGCCGGCGTCTGCCGCCACGACATACGCGACGTGCGCCAGCGGCTGGTGCAGCTGAAAGTGGCGTCCGGCGCGGCGCTCGAGACCAGCGCGCGGGGCGAGACCGGTGCGTGAGGGCATCTCCCGCCGCAAGGCGCTGCGGATCGGCGGGGCGGCGGGCCTGCTGCTGGCGATGGGCGGCGGACTCACGGCGGCGGTCCTGCGCCGGGCCGGGCTGCACGGCGCGAGCGACACCCGAACCCGCATGGGCACGCTGGTGCAGGTCAGGGTGGTGCACCCCGAGGCCGCGCGGGCGCGTGAGCTGGCCGCCGCCGCTTTCGACGAGATCGATCGGCTGGAAGCGGTCTTCAGCGGCTACCGGCCCGACACGCCGGTGTCCCGCCTCAACCGGGACGGGGTTCTGCATGATCCGCCGCCCGAACTGGTGGCGGTCGTGCGCCGCGCCCTGCACTTCGCCGAGCTGACCGGCGGCGCCTTCGACCCCACCGTGGCCCCGCTGATGGAGCTCTACCGGAGCAGCTTCGCCGAAACCGGCGCACCGCCCGCGGAAGCCGCCGTGGAGCACGCCATGTCGCGGGTCGGGTATCGGCACGTCCGGCTGGATGCGGCGGGCATCGCGTTCGCGCGCCCGGGCATGACGGTCTCGCTCGACGGCATCGCCAAAGGGTACATCCTCGACCGGGTGGTCGAGTGGGTCACGGGCGCGGGGGCCGCGGGCGTGCTGGCCGACGGGGGTGGCGACATCTCGGCCGGGGAGGGGGAGGTGGCGGGGACGGGATGGCCGGTGGGAGTGGAGCACCCGCGCGAGCCGGGGACGCTGCTGGGGACGATCGAGGTGCGCCACCAGGGGGTGGCCACCTCGGGCGACTACCTGCGGGCCCACACCACCGACCTCCGCCATCACCACATCATCGACCCGCGCACGGGCGCCTCGCCCGGCCACGCCAGCGCCGCCACGGTGGTGGCCCCGTCCGCCATGGACGCCGACGCCCTCGCCACCGCAGCGATGGTGCTGGGCCCCGTCCACGGCATCGAGCTGCTGGAACGCGTCGACGGCGCCGAGGGCCTCATCGTCACCAAAGGACTGGACCTGGTGCGCAGCTCCGGGTTCGATGCCTGAGCCGGGGCCATTGCCGAGACCCGTGCGCGCGTCCCTCTTCGTCACCTGCCTGGGCGACCACTTCTACGCCGATGCCGCCGCCTCGGCCGTGCGGCTCCTGAGGAAGCTGGGCGTCGAGGTGGACTTCCCCGAGGCGCAGACCTGCTGCGGGCAGCCCGCCTTCAACGCGGGCCGGGACGCCGAGGCGTGCCGCATGGCCAGGCACACCCTCGAGGTCTTCCGCGAGAGCGAGTACGTGGTGCTTCCCTCGGGGAGCTGCGCCTCCATGCTCCGGCGCTTCTACGCCCATCTCTTCCATGAGGACGACGGCCTGTCCGGGCAGGTGGCCGACCTCGCCGGGCGCACCTTCGAGCTGGCGGAGTTCCTGGTGCGGGTGCTCGAGGTCACGGACCTGGGGCAGGGCCTCGAGGGACGCCGGGTCGCGTACCATCACGGGTGCCACGCCCTGCGCGAGCTGGGCATCCGCGAGGAGCCGCTCGCGCTGATGGCCAACGCCGGGGCGGAAGTGGTGCCGTGGGCGGCGGCCGAGGAATGCTGCGGGTTCGGAGGCC
This sequence comes from Longimicrobiales bacterium, assembly GCA_965202805.1. Taxonomy (GTDB): domain Bacteria; phylum Gemmatimonadota; class Gemmatimonadetes; order Longimicrobiales; family Gaopeijiaceae; genus BD2-11. Next base: position 2,649,623 of record OZ241869.1, on the reverse strand, counting down.
TGTTCTCGGTGAGCTTCCCCCAGGTTTCCGCGGGGATGGCCGATCGCAAGCTGGACACACTCGCCGATGCGGGTGAAGTCGATTTCCTGACCTCCGCCGACTGCGGCTGCCTGCTCCAGCTCTCGGGCCGCATGCGAACGCGCGGGCAGGAGCTCGCCGTGCGCCATCTTGCCGACGTTCTCTGGGAGGCGGCCGGTGGAGATTCGTAGCCGCGAATACCCCAAGCGCGCCCGCGAGAGCGGGGATGTGCGCGCGTCCGTGACCGGGGCGACCCTGACCTTCGACGCACACCGCCGGGCCGCGTACGCGGGGGTGGCCGCGGAGGAATGGCGGCGCTGGGCGGAAGGGGTGAAGACGCACCTGCTCACCCATCTGGACCGATATCTCGAGGAGGCCGAGACGCGCCTGGAGGCCAACGGCGCCCGGGTTCACTGGGCCGCGTCGCAGGAGGATGTCCACCGGATCCTCTCCGGCATCATCAAGCGCCGGGGGGCGCGGCGCGCCGTCAAGGGCAAGAGCATGCTCTCCGAGGAGCTCGAGGTGAACGAGCTGCTGGAGAAGCGCGGCGTCGACGTGCTCGAGACGGATCTGGGGGAGTACATCCTGCAGCTGCTCGAACAGCCGCCGAGCCATATCGTCGGCCCGGCCATCCACCTGAGCCTGGACGAGATCCGCCGGCTGTACCACGAAACCCACGGGACGGAGCCGGATGCCACGCCGGACGAACTGGCGGCGGTCTCGCGCGTGATCCTGCGCGAGGCTTTTCTCGCGGCCGACCTGGGCATCACCGGCGGCAACTTCCTGGTGGCGGAGACCGGCACCGTGGCGCTCATCGAGAACGAGGGCAACATCCGGCTCACCACCTCGGCGCCACCCGTGCACGTGGCGCTGGTGGGCATCGAAAAACTGCTGCCGCGCTGGAGCGACCTCGCCGTGTTCCTGCAGCTCACGGCACGGGCGGCGACCGGGCAGCCGGTGGGCAACTACGTCTCCATGATCCACGGTCCCAGGACGGCGGAGGACCCCGACGGCCCGGAGGAGGTGCACGTCGTGCTGGTCGACAACGGCCGCTCCGACGTACTCGCCGACCCCGAGGCTTGGGAGGCGCTCCGCTGCGTGCGCTGCGGCGCCTGCCTAAACGCCTGCCCCGTCTACCGCCAGACGGGCGGGCACGCCTACGGGGCCGTCTACTCGGGCCCCATCGGGTCGGTGCTGAACCCCGGGCTGGCGGGGCTGCACGCCGCCATGCCGCTTCCCTTCGCTTCCAGCCTGTGCGGCGCCTGCGAGGAGGCGTGCCCGGTGCGCATCCCGATCCCCGAGCTGCTGCTGAGCTGGCGCCGGCGGGCGGTGGAGGCGGGGATGGATTCGCGCGCCAAGGCCGCGCTCCTGAAGGCGTGGACGGCGGTCGCGACCCGGCCCGGCGTGTACCGGGCCGCCGGAGGCGTGCTGCACGCGCTCCCCGAGCCGGTGCGCCGCGTTCCCCTGCCGGTGGTGGGTGGCTGGCGCGAGGTGCGGGCGGATCCGGAGCCGTCCCGGACCTCCTTCCGCGAGCTCTGGCGGGAGGGCATCGAATGAGGGAGCAGGTTCTTCGGCGGGTGCGTGAGGCGCTCCGGGGCCGACCCCGGGCCCCTCATCCCGGCGCACTGGATACGGCGGCCCCGGATGCCCCGGGGGCGGTGGAGCACTTCGCGGACAGCTTTCGCGCGGCAGGGGGCGAGGTGCACCGCTTCGCCGACGCGGACGCGGCGCGCGGGTGGCTGCATGGGTTCGCCGCCCGGTTCGAGAGCGTCAGCCACGGGGCGGGCGTTCCCGCGAGCCTGGCGTTGCCGGTTCCCGAGGCCCCGCCCCGGCACGCCGCGCTCGGCGTGTCGGTGGCGCGCGCGGCGGCCGCCCAGTCCGGGTCGCTGGTGCTGAGCAGCCGGGACGGGCGGCGCACCCAGTTGCTCCCGCCGGCCCACGTCGTGCTGGTGGACGCTACGACGGTCGCGGCCACCCTCGGCGAGGCGCTGGCCGCGTGCCGCGGCGACGGCGGTTCCGCGCTGGCGCTGCACTCCGGTCCCAGCAAGTCGGCCGACATCGGCCAGGTCATGGTGACCGGGGTCCACGGGCCCGGCCGCGTGTCCGCGGTCCTCCTCGACGACTGGCCGGACCCTTGACCGCGCGTCCGCCGCGCGGCCAGTGTCCCTCCCGAATACCGGTCATCTCCTCCCGAAGACGGCTTCCACACCCGGGCCGGACCCGACACCCGCCATGACGAATCCGAACGGCCCGGAGGCACAGGTGGAATTCCCGGTTCGACTTGCGTGCGTCGACACGGGGTCGAACGGGATCCGGTTCATGGCCGTTGAGTTCACCACGCCGGCGGAATACACCACGCTCCATTCGGAGCGGGTGCCGATTCGGCTGGGGCACCAGGTCTTCCTCACCGGACGACTGGCTCCCGAGACCATGGACGCGACCGTCGAGGCGTTCCAGCGCTTCCAGGGGTACCTGAAGCAATTCGACATCGAGCATTATCGGGCGGTTGCGACCAGCGCCGTGCGCGAGGCGCGCAACGGGCCTCTCCTCGTCGAGCGGATCGAACGCGAGACCGGGATCCGGCTGAAGGCCATTACCGGATCCGAGGAGGCGAGGCTGGTGCACCTGGCGGTGGCGGCGCGCATCGGCCTGGAGGGCGGTCGCTGGCTGCTCGTGGATCTGGGCGGCGGCAGCGTCGAGCTGTCGCTGGTGGACGACTCGGGCATGCTGTGGAGCGAGACCCACTCCATGGGGTCGGTTCGTCTGCTGGAACGGCTGGCCGAGCCCGGAAACGAGCCCGGAGCGTTTCAGCGACTGCTCTCCGAGTATGTGGCGGTCATGAACATTCCCGCGCCGGCGCAATACTGGCAGCCGACCGGGTTCATCGGCTGCGGAGGCAACATCGAAGCCCTGGCCGCGCTGGCTGCCCCCGGCATGCGCAAGGACGGCGTCAGCAGGCTGCCCGTCTCGGGTCTCGATTCCGCCATCGGGCTCCTCGCGCGACTGTCGTATTCGGAGCGCATCGAACAGCTGGGGCTGCGGCACGACCGCGCCGACGTCATATTGCCGGCCGCCGTGGTCTTCAGGCGACTGGCGGAGCTCACCGGCACCCGCGAGATCCTGGTTCCGCATATCGGGGTCAAGGAGGGCGTCACGCTCGACCTGATGGCCGACCTGAATTCCAGGGCCACCAACGACACCCGGCAGGAGCAGCAGCTCACCCAGGCGGCGGTGTCGTTCGGGCGCCGCTACATGTTCGACGAGGCGCACGGCCGTCATGTCGCACGTCTGGCGGTCAGCGTGTTCGACCAGCTCGAGTCCCTGCACGGCCAGGGGGCCCAGGCGAGGCATCTCCTGAAAGTCGCGGCAATCCTCCACGATATCGGCGTGTTCGTCGCGATGAAGAAGCACCACAAGCACACGCTCTATATTCTCGGCAACTCGGAAATACCGGGCCTCTCCGCGCGCGAGATGGCGATTGTGGGCAACGTGGCGCGCTACCACCGCAAGAGCCATCCCCGGTCGCATCACCGGCGCTACACGTCACTTTCCCCCCGGGACCGCGTGCTGGTCGACCACCTGGGCGCGATTCTGCGACTGGTGGACGGACTGGACCGGCAGCGTCGTCAGCTGATCGGCTCCGTCACGGCCACGCTGGACGGGCGCAGTCTTCGATTGAGCGCCGAGTGCGATGGCGACGTGCTGCTGGAGCGCTGGACCGTGGCACAGAAGAAAGACCTCTTCGAGGAGACCTTCGGGCTCGCGGTCGTCATTGACTTCTGAACCCGGGGACACTGGGACGCCGTTCGTCGCACGATCATATTTCTGTCAGCACTGAGAGATATTGCGCGTCACTTTGCCACACCTTATCGTTTGCGCTGGCAACCGATTTCCTGGCTGTTTACTCGTCACACAGGGGAGAATTGATCAATGGTCGCGACCGACGCTGAAGTTATGGGTTGGGTTGAGAAGCAACTGCAGGACAATCCGGAAGTTACGGTGGATGAGCTCTTCGAGGGCGCGAAGATCCTTCAGCCCGATGTGGCCGAACTGAACAAGCGCCAGTTTCATGCGCGATATCCGCTTCAGGTAAAGCGGCGCGCCAGCAGGGCTGCGGCAGCGGCCGCCGCCGAAGCTGCTGCGGAAGCCGCCGCCGAAGCTCCCGAAGCCGCTCCCGAGCCCGCTGCGGAAGCTGTCGCGGAAGCTGCTCCCGCACCCGAGGAAGCTCCGGCCCCGGCCCCGGCCCCGGCAAAGAGCAAGACGACGACGGACGCCGAGGTCATGAGCTGGGTTGAAGGACAGTTGAAGGACAACCCCGACGTTTCGGTGGACGAATTGCTCGAGGGCGCGGTCAAACTGAACGCCGGAATCGCCGAGTTGACCAAGCGCCAGTTCCACGCGCGCTATCCGCTTCAGGTGAAGCGGGCCGCTCGTCGGGCGGCGGATGCGGCGGCCGGCATCAAGCCTCGTCGGCGTCCCCGGCGCGCGCCCGCGGCGCCGGAACCCGAGCCCGAGCCCGTAGCGGCGGCACCCGAGCCCGAGCCGGCGCCGGCACCGGAACCCGAGCCCGCCGCTGCTGCGCCGGCTCCTGCTGCCGAGGCGGCCCCCGCCGAAATCGACCGCGCAGCGGTTCGCACTATGCTGTTCGACTTTGCGGCCGACATCACCGCGGCGGAAGGCACGTCGGAGGTCGTGAAGGTGCTTGCCGCGATGGACGACTACATCGACCGCATCGGCTAGCGCCACATCCCGGCCCCCGGCCGGCTGACGTCACGTCCAGGCTCGCGGCCGGCCAGCGTCACGTCCCGGCCCCCGGCCCGCTGGTGCCGCGCGCGTCGGACCCGGCGTGCCGGGGAGCCGCTCTTCCGCTCCGCGGTCGCCTACGGTTCGTCTGCGCCTGCGCCTTTCGCGGTACGCTCGGAGAGCACCATGATGGCGCGCACCGCCACCGCCAGCCCGGACAGGGTGAGGGTGGTCTCGGCGCGTAATTCCGTGAGCAGCTCGCCGAAGTAGGCCACCTCCCGGCTGCGCAACGCGGTCAGGACGTGCGCCACGCCGCCGGGCTGCGCGTCCCGCCCGGCCGCCGCGGCCGCCGAGAAGTTGGCGATCCGGTGGTGCGCGCGCGTCAGGTCGTCGTTCAGCGCCCGCGCGGCGCGCTGCTCCCAGCGCTCGTCCCGCGCGCACTCGTCGATCGCGTGGCGGAGCCACGGGATCTCCAGCAGTTCCGACACCGCGTAGTAGGCCCGCGCCGCGTACACCGGCGCGGTCCCGGTGTCGCGGGCCACGCGCAGGATGTCCATGAGCTGGTCCAGGAAACGCAGTGTGGCCAGCGCGGGCGCGATATCCGCCCCCGGCCCGACCTCCTGAATCGCCGACACCAGGCGCTCGAAGGTCAGCCTGTCCTCCCCGCTCACCACGTCGGGGAAGATGTGCTGCAGCTCGCGCAGGGTAGTGAAGTTCCTGCCGACCAGGCTGTCGATCTCCTCGCGCTCGGCGTTGCCCAGCACCCAGCGGGTCGTGCGGTCCAGCACCCGGCTGAGCCCCATGTACCACCGGTACGCGACCCCGGTCCCGGCCTCGCGCTCGCGCTCCCGCAGGTCCGCGAGGAGTTGCCGGTGTCCCGAGAGCCGGGAAGCCACCAGCCAGGCCCGCGCCACCTCATCCGCGGAAGCGCCCGAGTCGCGCATCATGCGATGCACGAATCCGGCGCCCATCAGGTCCACGAGGTCATTGGTGAGCTGGCTGGCCACGATTTCGCGTCCCAGCCGGTGGACAGCCAACCCGGATTCCCCCGCGGCGTTCAGGGCTGCCTGAGGGAAGTAGCGCGCCAGGTAGCCGCTCGCGACCGGGTCGTCGATGAGCGTCCCCTTCAGCAGGCGGCGCATCAGGTGGAGTTTGGCGTGCGCGAGCAGCACGCACAGCTCCGGCCGGGTCAGGCGGGAGCCGGCCTCGTCGCGCTCGAGCAGCTGCTCCCAGGTGGGCAGATCCTCGCGGGCGCGGTCGAAGAAGCCGTCCCGCTCCAGCTCCGAGATGAGCTGGCGAAAGTCGTCGACCCCGTCACGCGCGCGCTCCAGGTCGAGCGACACCGCCAGGCTCTGCGAGGCGTTGTCGAGGAGCACCTGCCCGGAGACGGTGTCCGCCAGCTCGCGCAGCATGCGGTTGCGCTCCGCCACCGTCATGCGCCCCTCCTCGACCACCGCGTTGAGCAGGATCTTCAGGTTGACCTCGCGGTCCGAGAGGGAGACGCCCCCCGAGTTGTCGAGCGCGTCCACGTTCAGGCGTCCGCCGGCCAGCGCGAACTCGATGCGCGCTCTCTGCGTGAGCCCGAGGTTGCCGCCCTCGCCCACCACCTTGACGCGAAGCTCGCTCGCATCCACCCGCACCGGGATGTTGGAGGGATCGGCGACGTCCGCGTGCGTCTCGTCCGACCCCTTCACGTAGGTGCCGATTCCCCCGTTCCAGAACAGCTCGGCCTCCGCCCGGAGCACGAGCCGGACCAGCTCCTCGCCGCTCACCCTTCCGGGATCCCCCGCGATGCCCAGAGCCTCGTGCGCCTCGGGAGAGAGTTCGACCTCCTTCGAGCCGCGCCGCACGATGATCCCGCCGGGGCTCATCACGCTCGCGTCGTAATCCGCCCACGAGGAGCCGGGCTTGTGGAACAGCCTCTCCCTCTCCTCGAAGGATGCGCGCGGATCGGGATCGGGATCGATGAAGATGTGGCGGTGGTCGAAGGCCGCGATCAGCCTGATGGATGGCGACAGCAGCATGCCGTTGCCGAACACGTCGCCGCTCATGTCGCCGATGCCGACCACCGTGAAGGGCTCCGACTGAATGTCCTTGCCCATCTCGCGGAAGTGGCGCTTGACGCACTCCCACGCGCCGCGCGCGGTAATCGCCAGCTCCTTGTGGCCGTATCCGTTCGAGCCGCCGGAGGCGAAGGCGTCGCCCAGCCAGAAGCCGTAGTCGCCCGCCACCGCGTTCGCGACATCGGAGAACCCCGCGGTGCCCTTGTCGGCGGCCACCACCAGATAGGGGTCGGGGTCGTCGTAGCTGACCACGGCGTCGGGCGGGACCGGTCTGCCCCCCCGCACGTTGTCGGTCAGGTCGAGGAGCCCCCGCATCAGCGTGCGGTACTGCCGTTCCACCTCGCTCCGGATCGCAACGGAAAGGGACGGCTGGTCGAGGATGACGAAGCCGCCCTTGGAGCCGGCGGGGACGATCACCGAGTTCTTCACGATCTGCGTTTCCGCGAGCCCCAGCACTTCGGTGCGAAAATCGTCGGGGCGGTCGCTGTAGCGGATGCCCCCCCGGGCGACACGCGCGCCGCGCAGGTGCACCCCTTCCATCCGGGCCGAGCGCACCCACGCCTCGAAGAGCAGCGGGGTCCGGGTCAGCGACGTCATCGCGCGCGCCATCACCTTGAACGACATGTACGGGACCCCGCCCGAGCGCCGCGTCGGCCTGCCGCCTCCGGTCGCGTAGTAGTTGGTGCGCACCGTGGCCCCGATCAGCGTCAACAGGTGGCGCAGGGCACGGTCGTCGCTCAGCAGATAGACGTCGTTCAGGGCGGCGAGCAGCTTCGCGCGCATCGCGTCCATGTCGGCCTTCCGGCGCCCGCGCGCCCGTTTCCCTGGTCGGAAGCGGGTCTCGAAGAAGGCGAAGAGCAGCCGGGCGATGCGGGGATAGTTGAGAAGGGCGTCGACGATGGAGTCCCGGCTCGGGACCGCGCCGAGCTGGAAGGCGTAGCTCGAGTAGGCGCGCAGCACCTCGACTTCCCGCCAGGCCAGGCCGGCGGCCGGCACCAGGGCGTTGAGGCGGTCGTTGGTGGCGTCGCCGGCGCTCACCGCCAGGATGGCGTCCACCAGGGGAGGCCCGACCTCGCCGAGGTCGAGCGGAGACTTGCCGGCGGTCTGGACGGCGAAGGTGTGGACTGCCCCCTCGGGCACGCCCGATCCCCGGAGCTGGGCCGGCTTCTCCGCGATCACCCGCAGTCCCGCGTTCTCGAGCGTGGGCATGAAGTGCGACAGAACCAGCCGGGGGCCGAGCCGGTAGAGGCGCAGCTCGGTCACGCGGTCACCTGGCGCCACGGCGCTCTGCTTCGGGTTGGAGAGGGCGATGGACAGGTCGCGTCCGTCCGCTACCATCGCCTCGAGCTGCAGGATGTCCCGGGCGGCCGCGTCGGGGTCGGCGATGGCCCGGTAGTCCGCGCCGAAGCCGGTGGCGTAGCGGTCGGCGAGGCGGCGCGCCTCGTTCCGCGGCCTGACCTGCCCCAGCTCGTCGCCCACCCGGTCGGTCCAGTCGCGCGTGAGCTCCTGCACGAGCCGCTTGAGCTCAAGGTCGGTGACGACGTCCAGCAGCTCCGGACGCACCCTCAGGTAGAAGTGGAGCCGGGCCTGCTCTCCGCCGCCCATCGCCAGGTGATAATTGAGGACCTCGCCGTCGAGGGCGTTGACGAACGCGGCCTCGATCGCCTTGCGCGCCTTGGCGGAGAACTTCTCGCGCGGGATGATGACCATGAACGAGGCTCCCCGGCGGAGCGGGTCCTCCCGGCGGGTCACCTGCACCCCGGTGGTGTGGTACGAGGTCAGCGCAGTTCTGACGTCCTTGGCGATTTCCCGCGCCGAGCTGAGAAAGAGCTCCTCTTTCGGCATCGAGTTGAAGATCGTGTTGATCTCCTTGTAGTCGTGCGCCCCCTTCTGGGCCCCGGCGTCCTCCAGGATCCAGCGCAGCTTCTGGCGCAGGATGGGGATCCGGTCGGCGTGGTCGCCGTACGCCTTCGAGGTGAAGAGCCCCAGAAAGCGTTCCTCTCCCACCTGCCGCCCCCCGGGATCCAGCTTCTTGACGCCGATGTAGTCCATGTGCGCCAGTCGATGCACGGTCGAGCGGGTGTTGGTCTTGCCGATGAGCAGCAGGGGACCGTCGGCGAGCAGGTGCCGCAGCGTGTCGGGCATGGCTGCCAGGGGAACCGGGTTCACGTAGCCCGAACGTTCTTCGTCACGCAGGATGCCGAGGCCGGAGCCGCGCTCCACCATCACGAAGGGCTCGCCGGTGTCGGGGTCGTCGGCGATGTCGTAGCGCCGGTGCCCCAGGAAGACGAAGCCGTCGTCGCGCAGCCAGGCGAGAAAGGCCCGGATCTCTTCGAGTTCGCCGGCGAGGTCCGGGAGCTCGCGGGACCGGGCATCGAGGCGCTGCATCGTGCTGTTCAGCCCAGCCAGCATGGGCCGGAAGTCGTCGGTGGCGCGCACCACATCCGCGAGGCGGTGCTCGAGTTCCTCCTGAAGCGACTCCAGGACGGCGGGATCGGTCACGCGCGAGATCTCGCAGTGGATGAGGGATTCCCGCTCCTCCGCGTCGCCGGGCGGCACGATGCGCAGGATGCGGCCCTCGTGACGCACGATGCCGAGCAGCGGGTAGATGAAGTGCTCGATGGTCAGATCGCGCGAGTGCAGATACTCGCGGATCGAGTCCACGATGAAGGGGCGCTCGCCCACGTTGGTGCGGATGACGGTCACCGGAGTCCGCCGCCGCTCCGGATCCGCGGCGGGGTTGAAGACGCGCACGTCCACCCGGTCCGGACGGCTCGCCCGGAGGAACGCGAAGGCGTCCGCGGTCAGCCGCGCGAGCTCCACCGGGCTCCGCTCGCTGAGGTAGAGCGCGGGGGCCCTGGCGAGGAAGAGCGCCGCGAAGTCCGCCGCGAGCCCGGCTTCCCCATGGGGGAGGACGCGCTTCAGGCGGCTGCGGACGTCGTCGATGACGGCGGGTGTGTCCCGCGCGCGGGGCATGACTTCGGTATCGGTGTCGTTCATCTGTATTGTCTCACGGACATCAATCTCTCGCGGGCGAGAGTATGGAACATCTTGGCGCCGGCCTTGAGGGAACCGCTCAGCGTGCCGCTGATCTTGGAAACACCCCCTGTACGGCGAGTGTACGGGACGTCGATCTCGACGATGCGCTGGCGGAGGCGGCCGGCGCGGATCTGCATCTGCAGGGTCCAGCCCCAGTCGCGGTCATCCATGTGCAGTTCGCACAGGCGATCGTAGCGGATGGCGCGGAAGGGGGGCATGTCGCGGAAGCGGAGGCCGAAGAGGAGGCGCGCGCACATGAGCACGACCCGGTTGCCCATGCGTGCGTGCAGCGGCACGCCGGGCGGGTCGCCGGTGCGCACCCCCAGCACCATGTCGGCCGCGCCCGAACGAATGGGTTCGATCAGCCGGGCCAGGCCGGAGGGGTCGTCGCTCCCGTCCGCGTCGAGAAACACCACGATCGCCGGTGGCCGCCGGGCCAGGTGGCGCATGCCGGCCAGACAGGCGGAACCGTATCCCAGGCGCGGCTCGTCCACCACGACCGCTCCCAGGTCGCGCGCGATGCGGGGGGTGGCGTCCCGCGAGCCATTGTCCGCGACCACGATTTCGTCGACCAGGCCGGCCGGCAGCGCGCCGATTACCGACCCGATGGTCGGCGCCTCGTCGAGGGCGGGAATGAGCACGGCCACGGCGCCGGCGACCGAGGGTGCCCGGGGTGGCGGTGAAGGAGACATGGCGGGCGGGCGGTCAGGAGCGCGGGGACGGTGAGCTGGTTCCGTGGCGGCAGCGCGCGCCCGCTGATCGTCCTCGGCCTGCTGGAACTTGCTTTTCTGGCAGCTCTGGGCTGGTGGCCCGAAGCCGGGGTTCCCTTTCCACGCCTCGCGCTCCTTGCAGGTGCGTTCGCGGCCTACTGGGGGGTGGCGTTTGCCGCGTTCGACGAGCGCGCCGACACCCGCCTCATCTGGGGCTTCGCCATCCTCTTCCGTGTGGTCCTACTCCCGTGCGTGCCGTTTCTGTCCGACGACATCTACCGCTACCTCTGGGACGGACACGTGCAGGCGGCGGGCATCAACCCCTACCTGTACCCCCCGGATGCGCCGGAGCTGGAGTCCATTCGCACCGCCTGGCACGCGCGCATCAACAATCCCTCCATCTCCACCATCTACCCGCCCTTCGCCCAGGTGGTCTTCGCGGCGGGCGCGCTCGCCGGCGGGTCGATGCTCGCACTCAAGGTGCTGTGGACGCTCGCCGACCTGGCGGCCTGTCTGCTGCTGGGGAAGGTGGCGCGCCGGACCGGTCGCCCGGTGGCCGGGACCCTCGTCCTGTTTGCGTGGTCGCCGCTGCTGGTGGTCGAGACGGCCTGGAGCGGACACTTCGAGTCCCTCGGCATCCTCCTGCTCGTGGTCGTGGTTGCCCTCGCCCTGCCCGCGCGCGGGACGCCCGGGTCCGCCGCCGACGCCCCGGCCGCGCCCGACACCGGTCCCGTCTCCGGCGACGCCAACGCCGGCCCCTCCGGCGCGCGCTTCGCATCGAGGTCCTGGACGCCGTGGGCGATGGGGACCGTGCTGGCCCTGGCGACCCTGACCAAGTTCGCGCCCATCGCCGTCCTGCCGGCGCTCACCCGTCGCTACGGAGTGCGCGTGTTCGCGGCGTGCGTGGTAGTGCTGGTGCTCTTCCATCTTCCCTATGCCGAGGCGGGATCCGCGCTCTGGGCCGGCCTCGCCACCTATGCGGAACACTGGCGCGCGTACGAGGGGGCGTTCGCCGTCATCGAAGCCGCTCTGCCGGGGCCGATGGCGTCCCGCTACCTGTCCGGGGCGCTCGTGCTCGCGGTCGTGGCCTGGGCGACGCTCCGCAACTTCGACGCCGAGCGGGCTCTCTTCTGGATTCTCGGCGCGGGGCTTCTGCTCTCGCCCACCTTCCACCCATGGTACGCCCTCTGGATCCTGCCCTTCGCGGCCCTGCGCCGGAACCGCGCCTGGATCCTGCTAAGCGGCCTCGCATTCGTCACGTACGTGGGTCTGGGGACCTACCTGGAGATCGGGGAGTGGCCGAGGCCCCTGTGGACGGTCCTCCTCCTCTGGCTTCCCTTCTACGCCCTGCTCTTTTGGGACGCGCGCGTCCCTTCCAAGGAGCTTCAGGCCGCCGACCCCCAGGCTCCAGTAGCCCACGGCGAAGAGCAGCAGGAACGGGACGGAGGCGTATAGCCGGGCCTGGATCGCGGCGCCCACGAAGAAGCTCATCACCAGCGCCAGCGTCAGCTTGAACAGGGTGTCCGGGGTCTTGCTTCCGGGACGCTCGCGAACCGACCCGCCGCTGCCCTTCTTGGGCGTTCGGGCGAAACCGTCCCGGCGTCCCGCCAGACCGCGCAGCACCGCGCGCGTCGCCGGCGCCGTCAGCCCGACGCCCGTCGCCAGGGTCACGGCCACCGCGGGGAGCAGGTCCCCCCAGGGACGGCTCCGCTTTCGGCCCGCGGCGGTGTAGTAGATGACGAAGGGGATGGTTGCCACGAAGAAGATGACCAGGTCGATGAAGAGGAACTCCTCCCCGCTGAGCGCGCGCCGGGCCAGGGCGGAGGGATAGATCAGGAGCCCGAGGAGCAGCGTGAGCGGGTAGGCGACGTGCCCGCACAGATGGATCACCGCCTCCTTCTTCACGGAGAGCCGCCAGGGGCCGCGCAGCAGTTCCGGGAGGAGCTTGCGCGCCGTCTGAATCCCCCCCTGGGACCACCGCCGCTGCTGGATCTCGAAGGCCCCCGTCTGGTCCGGCAACTCCGCGGGAACCCCGATGTCCTCGAGGAAGACGAAGCGCCAGCCCTGCATCTGCGCGCGGTAGCTGATGTCGAGGTCCTCGGTGAGGGTGTCCGCCTGCCATCCGCCCGCGTCCTCGAGGCAGCGGCGCCGCCACATGCCGGCGGTGCCGTTGAAGTTGAAGAAGAGACCACCCCGGTAGCGTCCTCCGTGCTCGAAGAAGAAGTGCCCGTCGAGCAGCAGGCTCTGCGCGCGCGTGAGCCAGTTGGTGTCTTCGTTGAGGTGATCCCAGCGGGCCTGAACCATCCCGACGCGCGGCTCCTGGAAGGGCGGCAGCAGCTTCCTGACGAGATCCGGCCGGGGTACGAAGTCCGAGTCCAGCACCAGCAGAAACTCGCCGTGGGCCCGGCGTACGCCCGCGGCCAGGGCGCCCGCCTTGAACCCTGAGCGCTGCCGGCGGCGGATGTGGCAGACGTTCACGCCCCGGGCCCGCCACCACGCCACCCGCCGGGCGACGAGGTCCACGGTTTCGTCGGTCGAGTCGTCCAGCACCTGGATCTCGAGGGCGCGGGCCGGATAGTCGAGCGAGCACGCGGCGTCGATTACCCGGCGGGCGACGGGAGCCTCGTTGTACAGGGGGAGCTGGACGGTGACCGGCGGCAACCGGCCCGACCACCTGCGCGGCAGCTCCGGGGGCGGCCGTCGGCTGAGCAGCAGCAGGTAGGTCCGGTGGGCGGCGAACGGCAGCAGCAGGGCCAGGACCGCCAGGGAGAGGCCGATGATCGTCTGCGCCAGCAGTTCAGGCACGGGATCGCTCAGCCGATGCGGGAGCGGAGGGCACGCGCGTCGCGGGACCGTGCCCGATCGTCGCCGGGTTGGGCCGCCGCCTGTCCAGGCGCTCGATCACGCGTTGCCTGCGGCGTGCTCGACGATGTCCGCGCTCCAGGTGATGTCGATGGCGCCGCGCAGGCTCGCGGCCGTGGGGCACTTGTCCACATGGCTGGCGAGGGCCCGGTCGGTGGGAGCGCGCGATCCCTCGGGGATCGAGAGCCGGTAGTGAACGTGAATGCGCCTGAGCAAGGGCAGTCTGCCCGCCATCTCGTTGATTCCTTCCGCCCGGGCGCTGATCTGGTCCGGGGTGAGGCTGATCCCGCGCACCTCCAGTGCGCCGTTGAGGGTTCCGAGCAGTCACCCGCCCGCGGCGGCGACGACGTAGTCCACTGCGAGGGGCTGATCCGGTTCGGCGTCGAGCCGGTAGTGGCTCTTCACCGGCCCGTGGACGCCGAGCTCAACCGTGGTTCCCGCGGGAAGCCGGCCGCGCCTGCGCGCACCGGCCACTTTTTCGAATTCCACTCTGGACACGTAGAAGGGTTCGCTCATTTCCGGTTCTCCCGGTTCGGTTGGGTTGTTGCGTCTTCGCCTTGTCGAGCCTGCAGTTCCTGGTCCTCCCCGTCGTCGTCCGCCCTTCCGGCCGTGGCCGGTTCGAATCCCGGGCAGCGCGCCACCGGAAGGCGCGGGTAGCGCCGGAAGCGCGCGTCGTCGGTCGAGAGCCGGCAGAGCCAGAAGATGGAGCCTCTCCGGTTTCCCGTCACCCTGCTGTGCGCGCAGACCGAGCAAAGCCCCACCGACGGATCCGCGCGCAATCCCTGCAAGGAACGGTCCACTAGCTCGGCTCCCGGCGGTGTCCGGGGGACCCTTCCCCCCGTGGGGAGACGGCGTCGTTCGGGGCGATGCCCAGCACCGCTAACTGGCGGCCGGCATCTCCACCTCTGTGCGAGAAGAATGGCGCGTCCGCGCACCGGGTGCAAAACGTCGAGGTCGTCAGGTGCGCGGGATCGGCGCCGGCGGCGAGGGCGCGGCGGAGGAGTGCGCGCCGAAGATCGACCGGCTCGCGGGGGGATGCCGGCCGCGGCAGCCCCAGCGCCTCGTGCACCTCGCGCCCCACTTCGTAGCAGTCCCCGCAGATGGCCGGTCCCATGTGCATGCGGGTCTCACGGACATGGGTGCCGAAGTCCCGTTCCAGCATCGCAAGGCCCGCCTCCAGGATTCCGCTCGCCACCCCCCTCCACCCCGCGTGAAGCAGCATCACTGCGCGGGCGCCCGGGGCGACCACGAAGACGGGAACGCAGTCGGCCACGGAGACGGCGAGCAGCGTGCCGGGCCGGCGCGTGGCGTGTCCGTCGCACGGCGGAGCCAGGAGGAGGCCTCGCGGGGTTGCCTCGTGCAGGGTGATCGCGCGCCCGTGGACCTGGCGGGCGTGCACCAGGCTCTCGCACCCGGTATCCTCGGCGAGCAGTTCCCACCGCTTCATCACCGCGCCCGCCGGCGCACCCGTGAACAGCCCGAAGTCGACGTCTTCGCGTTCTCCGCTGTCGGCGCGCGCGGCCGGGCGTTCGCGGGCTCGGGCGGGCGGGCGTTCATCGGCACGGGTGCGTCCGGCGCGGTAGGGGGCGGTTCGCCCGACCTCGGCGCGGGTGCGTCCGGCCCGGTCGTGGGCGGGCTGCCTGATTTCGGCGCGGGTGCGGACCGTGGTCCCCTGGACGACCCACGGAAGGGCGCGCCCCCACTCCGGGTGCACGCACAGGGGAATCCGACCACCCCGTATCTCCTCGGTCACCCGGTGGACGGGTCCGTGGCCCGGGGCGGTGCGTGGGGGCGGGTGGGGCAAGCTTTCTCCGGGCGCGGGGATGGCGCGGCGGCGCTGTCGTTGCGGGACGGCCCGCCAGGAGGGAGCGACGTTCCCGCCCGCGCTCCCGCGCCGTCCGCCCGCACGTCGGTGGACGCGCGGTCTGTACAACTTGGAAGGTGTTGCGGTTATCTTCCACTCCCTCCAACGCTGCTGTCCGCAGGGGAAGATGTCGCGAGTCATGCCGTCGTCCGAATTATTCACTGGGCCGAACGCCGGATACGTGGAGGAGCTGTTCCAACGGTATCTGGAGGATCCGGAATCCGTCTCCGCCCGCTGGCGCTCGATTTTCTCGAGGGAGGCCGCGGAACGGTCCCCGGCGCACACGCCTGCGCCCGCCCCCGCGCCCGCCCGCCCCATCCGCACATCGGAGCGCCCGCCCCGCGCACCATCGCCACGCCCTGCGCCCGCTCCGTCCGGTCCCGTTGAGCCATCCGGACGCCCGCTCAGCCCCTCCGAGGCTCCGGCGCCCGGGGACGCATCCTCCCGCCCCGCCCCGCCCCCCGCCCCCGCAGCGGACCGCAGTGCCACCCTGCGCGCGATGCAGGAGCTCCTCCATCTCGTCGCCCGGGCCACCTCGCTCGTGCAGGCCTTCCGCGACCACGGTCACCAGCTGGCCCGCATCGATCCGCTCGGGAGCGATCCCCCGGGGCACCCGCAGCTCGATCCCTCCTTCTTCGGCACCAGCATGGAGCAGCTGGAGGCGCTCCCCGCCTCCACCGTCCTCGGCGACGATGACGAACGGGTGCCGGACTACCTGAGGCGGCTGGAGCGCGCCTGGTGCGGATCCATCGGATACCAGTTCGAGCACCTGGAATCGCCGGAGCGGGTGCGCTGGCTCTGGAACCAGGTGGAATCGGGCGCCCACGCGCAGCCGCCGGCCCGCGAAGACCAGGTGGAGCTGCTGATCCGCCTCGCCCGGGTGGAAGGCCTCGAACAGTTCCTGCACCGCGTCTATCCGGGGCAGGTGCGGTTCTCTCTCGAAGGGAACGACATGCTCGTGCCCATGGTGGACCTGGTGCTCGAAGAGGCGGCGGCGCGGGGCTGCCGGGAAGTCGTGATGGGAATGGCCCACCGGGGCCGGCTCAACGTGCTCGCGCACAGCGTGGGCGTCGGCTACGACGAGATCCTGCGCCAGTTCGAAGGCGCGGCCCCGGCCGCGGACGGCATCCTGACCCTGCCCGACGACGAGAGCGGGATCGGGGACGTGAAGTACCATCACGGCGCCCGCCGCGACCACGTCCTGCGCGACGGAAGCACGGTGCGGGTCACGCTCGCCCCCAACCCGAGCCACCTGGAGTTCATCAATCCGGTGGTGGCGGGGGTGGCCCGGGCACGCCAGTTCACCGGTCCCCGCCAGGATGACCGGCAGGACACGGCCGCGGTGGTCCCGCTCCTCATCCACGGCGATGCCGCCTTCGCCGCCGAGGGCGTGGTGGCGGAGTCGCTCAACCTGGCCCGGCTGGCGGGATACGCGACGGGCGGCGTGGTGCACCTGATCGTCAACAACCAGATCGGCTTCACCACCAACCCCGAACAGGGCCGCTCCACCCGCTATGCCTCCGATCTCGCCAAGGGCTACGACATCCCGGTCCTGCGCGTGAACGCCGACGATCCTCCCGCCTGCCTCACCGCGATGCGCCTGGCGATGGCGTACCGGGCGGAATTCCACGACGACATCGTGGTGGACCTGATCGGCTATCGCCGGCATGGACACAACGAGGGGGACGATCCGGCCTACACCCAACCGCGCCTGTACGAGCGCATCCGGGCGCATCCCACCGTGTTCACCCTGTATGCCGAGGGGCTGGTGAAGGCCGGGATCGTGACCGCGGACGAGGTCGCCCGGGCCCGGCGCGACGCCACCGATCGCCTGCGGGAGGCGCTGGTGGCGGCGAGCGCGGCGAAGCCGTCGGGCCAACCCGCGAAGGCCGGAGCCGGTTCGCCGGCGCCGTCCCCGGGAGAAGCACCCGGCTCCGACTCCGACGCCGCGCCGGAAGACGATGGGGATCCGGCGGAAGCGTGGAGCCGCGATGCCGGCGCGCCCGCCATCCCGTTTGCGGCCCTCGCGGAGATCAACGCAGCCTCGACGGCCGTCCCGGAGGGGTTCGCCATCAACCGCAAGCTGCGCCGGCAACTGGACCGGAGCCGGAGCGACTTCACCGGGGAGTCCCCGCTGGAGTGGGCCCACGCCGAGGTGCTGGCCCTGGGTTCGCTGCTCCGGGACGGGGTGCCCATCCGCTTCAGCGGGCAGGATGCGCAGCGCGGCACCTTCAGCCATCGTCATCTCGTCTTCCACGACGCCGACACCGGCTCCACGCACGCGCCGCTGGCGGCCCTGGGCGGCGCCCGCTTCGAGATCCACAACTCGCCGCTGTCGGAGACCGCGGTGCTGGGCTTCGAGTACGGCTACAGCGTGGGCGCGGACAGCGATCTGGTCATCTGGGAGGCCCAGTTCGGCGACTTCGTAAACGTGGCCCAGCCCATCATCGACCAGTTCGTGGTGTCGGGGCAGTCGAAGTGGGGACAGCTCTCCCGCCTCGTGCTGCTGCTGCCGCACGGGTACGAGGGACGCGGTCCGGAGCACTCGAGCGCGCGCCTGGAGCGCTTCCTGCAGATGTGCGCCGCCGGCAACATGCGGATCGCCAATCCCACCACCTCCGCCCAGTACTTCCACCTTTTCCGTCACCAGGCGCACACCCCCGAGCGTCCGCTCGTGGTCATGACCCCGAAGAGCCTTCTGCGCCACAAGCTGGCCCGCTCCAAGGTCTCGGACCTCACCCGCGGAGGCTTCCGTCCGGTGCTGCCCGAGGAAGTCGGGGACAAGGCCCGCGGATCCGCCACCCGGCTCATCCTGTGCAGCGGCAAGATCTACTACGACCTACTCGCGAGCGAGGAGCGCGCGCACGCGAGGGACACGGTGCTGGCCAGGGTCGAGCAACTCTATCCCTTCCCGCGTCGCGAGATCGCGGAGCTGGTGTCGGGCCTGCCGGCCCTGAGGGCGGTCGTATGGGCCCAGGAAGAGCCCCGCAACATGGGCGCCCGCCCGTATGTCGAACCCCTGCTGCGGGCCCTGCTGCCCGAAACCCTGACGTTACGTCAGGTTGCGCGTCCCGAGTGGTCCAGCCCCGCGGAGGGCAAGATGTCCGACCACATGAAGGGCCAGCGGCGCATTATCCGGGCGGCGTTCGCGGACTAAGGGCGGGTCTCCTCACCAGCCCACCGCGTAGGCGACGCGCCGGGGATCCGCTCCGGCCATCAGCGTCCCCGTCCCGGCGTCCAGGGTGATTCCCTGGATGCTGCCGAAGGCGTAGCCGGGCGCAAGCTCCACGGCGTAGCCGAGCCCCTCGAGCGTCCGGACCACTTCGCCGGGCAGTCGATCCTCGAGGCTGAAGCGAACCTCCGCGCCCGGCCGGTAGAAGTTGGGCTCCCCGCGGAGCGTGAAGCGGGGCGCCGCGATGGCCTCCTGGATCGGCATCCCGAAGTCGAGCAGGTTCACGAGCACCTGAAACTGGGTCTGGCCGATCGTCTCACCGCCCGGCGTTCCCAGCGCCGCATGGAACCGCCCGTCCCTGAGCACGATGATGGGCGAGTTGTTGAGGATGGGAATCTGCCCCCCTCGGACATAGTTGACGTTGTCGGGGTAGGGCGACGTCGAACCGATGCGCGTGCCGTTGTTGAAGGTCAGGCCTGTGTTGCCGACCACCACGCCCGTGCCGAAACCTCCGCCGTGGGTGGGCGTGGCCGCGATGACGTTGCCGAACCGGTCGGCGATGGAGAAGCTGGTCGTGCTCCCCGCGTACGACTGCTCGCCGAAATGGTCTCCCGGCCCGTCGGATGCTCCCGCCCCCGCCGCGCGGCCGCCCGGCTGGAGTACCTCGACCCGCGCCGGATTCCCGGCCCCCGGGTACGCCATCACCTGCGAAGGATCGATGAGGGACCGGCGCGCCGACGCGTAGTCCTTCGAGAGCATTTCGTCGACGGGCACGTCGACCAGAGCCGGATCGGCCACGTATGCGTAGATATCGGCCTTCGCGACCTTGATCGCCTCCGCCAGCAGATGGATGGTCTCGGGGCTTCCCGGGCCGAGAGCCTCGAGGTCGAAGCCCTCGACCAGATTGAGCTGCATCGTGACCTCGAGCCCGCCGCGGGACGTGGGCGGACTGGTGTACACGTCGTAGCCCCGGTAGGTGGTGTGCACCGGCTCCGCCCAGATGGGCTCGTAGCGCGCGAAATCCTCCATGGTGAAATCGCCGCCGTTCTCGCTGTAGAAGCGCGCCATCTCCTCGGCGATGTCGCCCCGGTAGAACCGGTCGAAGGCGGCCTGGAGCGCGTCCGAGCGCGTCTTGCCGGCCGCGAGCGCCATGTGTTCCGCTTCCACCACTCTCCGCAGCGTGTTCGCCAGATCGGGCATGCGGAAGTTCTCGCCGGGCTCGGGCACCCTGCCCAGGGGGAGGAACATCCTCCGGCTCGACGGGAAGCTCTCGAAGAGCTCCTTGTGGGACTCGATCGCTGCCACCACCGATGCCTCGATGGGATGGCCGTTCTCGGCGTAGCCGATGGCCGGGGCGAGCACCTGGTCCAGGCTCATGGTGCCGAAGCGGTCGAGAAGGGCGATCCATCCCCCGAAGAGGCCCGGGACGACGCCTGCGTGGATTCCCTTGTTCAGCTCCTCGGCCGTGCGGCTCGCCGGATCGATGGCCAGGGGAGCGGCACCGGTCGCCCCCAGCGAGTACACGCGGTCGGAGACGCGGTCGTAGAGGGTCACGAACCCGTTCCCGGCCATTCCGGACATCTGGGGCCGGACCACGTTCAGGGTGGCGAGCGTTGCGACGGCGGCATCGGCGGCGTTGCCTCCGGCCATGAGCATGCGGAGGCCCGCCATCGACGCCAGCGGGTGACCTGCCGTCACCAGACCGTTGGGACCGGGCACCGCGGGCCGGTGCGCCGCGCGGTCGAGGTGCCGCGCCAGGCCCCGGTCCTGAGCTGCTGCGCCGTGCGGCAGAACGAGGAGCGCGGCCGCGAAGAGCGTCGCCATCGAAACAGGAAAGCGTCCCATCGGATCCTGCCTTTGTACGAAGTTGGGGAGGGAGCGCCCGCCGGGACCGTTCCGGAGTCCCCGTCGCCACCGCCGAGCGGTAGCTGCGGGCCTGCGTCCGGACATTGTACGCAACAGATCGTCGGACCCGCCACAAAGCGGGTGCCGCCGGCGGGCTATAGCCGGTCAGGAACCTCCGGGAACGCGCCCGTCCCGAGGAAGCTGATTACCGCTTCGGCGGTGAAGCGGCTGTTCATGAGGAAGGTATGGGACGCCGGCACCACGATCAGCGGCACGCCCTCGATTCTGGTATGCTCGATGCCGACCATGCCGTCGTCGGGGCCCGGGATCAGAGCCGATCCGATCGGGTTGAGGCTGCGGTTGCCCGCGATGATCCCGACCTCGTACTCCGGCGGAGGAAGGTTGGCCGGGATGTCGGTGGCGCTGGTGCCGAGAGCCTTCCCCGCAGGTCCGAGGAGGTGGCCGAACGGCTGCTCGCGGAACCAGTCCGCCATCTCGCTGCCCCGGTTGGGCGGCGCAAGCAGAACGACGCGTCCCAGCGCGGCAGGGGGAGAGTCGGCCAGGTATTGGCGGATCACGAGCCCGCCGAGCGAGTGGCCGACGAAGTGCACGCGCGAAGCCGTGGCACAGCAGCCGGACACCTCCGCGGCCAACGTCTCCACGTGCTCCGCCAGGGATCCGCCCCGCGAGTCGTACCCGACGTTCGTGACGTCGTAGCCTGCCCGCTCGAGCCGCTGGGCCAGAACCAGCATGGAAGTCCGAGTGCGGCCCAGCCCGTGCAGGAGCACCACGGAATCCCCTGCCTCCTGCATTCCGGCCTCGCCCCCGATGGCGGCGGTTGCCGCAAGGCCGAGACAGAGACCGACCAGCAGGGCCGCCGGCACCCGCGCCCGGAGTACCCGCGCCATCGGGCGGCTCGGGCGCGCCGCGAACGTCAGGCGGCGGCCAGCGGACTTCCACCAACCCCCTGGCGTTTTCCGGTGTCTTCGGCGAGTCGCAGTCACGCGTCTCCATACTCCGGACGGCGGGCTGTCGTTTCGGAGGATCCGCACATTGATCCGCCGCCAATCTGGCATTCCGGCTCTCCGGCTGCCAGACTCAAACGCTCCCGGGATCGGACGCGGGCGGACCAACCGCCGGAGGTTCGGGCCCGCGCCGCCGAAGCCCCTGACCCAGCGCCCATGGATCCTGCCCTCCCCATCAGTCTGGCCCGTCCCCTGGCCTTCCTCGACCTCGAAACCACCGGTCTGAACCGAAGCGAGGACCGCGTCGTCGAACTGGCGCTGCTTATCCTGTATCCCGATGGCCGGGTGGTGGACCGGGTCCGCCGCTTCAACCCGGAAAAACCCATCCCCCCCGAGGCCTCCGCGGTCCACGGCATCAGCGACGCCGATGTCGCCGGCGAGGCTCCCTTCCGGAGCCGGGCACGCAGCCTGGCCGGCCTGCTGGAGGGGTGCGATCTGGCCGGGTTCAACATCCGCGGCTTCGACCTGCACATCCTGCTCGAGGAGTTCCGGCGCGCGGCTGTCCCCTTCGACCTGAAGGACCGCCGGCTCATCGACGCGCAGGTGATCTTCCACCGGGAGGAGCCGCGCGATCTGGCCGCCGCCGCCCGCTTCTACGTCGACGACGAGCATGACGGCGCGCACAGCGCTCGCGCGGACGTGCGCATGACCGCCCGCGTCCTCGCCGCGCAGCTCACCCACTACCCGGGTCTTCCGGGCGACATCGCCGGGCTCCACGCCTACTGCGACGAGATCAGGCCCTTTCTGACGGAGTTCCAGAGATGGTTCTCGGGGAGCGACCTCGAGAGCTACGTCTTCGCCCGCGGAAAGCACCGGGGAACGCGGCTGGCGGAAGTGGCGGCGACCTCGCCCGACTACCTGGACTGGATGTTGAGGCTGGACGATCTCGCCGACGAGGTGCGTGAGGTTGTGCGCAAGGCCCTCGAACGGTACGGCGGCGGGGAAGAACCACCGGAGGCCTGATTGCACCCGTCGCCGGATCGCGTGGCGCCCCGGCGTCCGGTCAGCTTGCACCGAACCGGCCCGGATACGATTCTTTTTCGGGCCGTCCACACGTGCCGGAGAGGCGTTCGCGGTCGCGATCCTCGCCGTCCGGTCTGGTCTTTTCGTGTCAGGAGAAATCAGCATGTCCGTCCATTTGCGGAGAGTCGGCGCAGGCGCTCTCGGGGGCCTGCTCCTGGCGTTCTCGCTCCCGTTGTCGGTTGCCGCGCAATCGGCGCCCATCTCCGAAGCCCAGCTGGAAGCCTTCCGACCCCGAGCCATAGGCCCGGCGGTCACGGGCGGTCGGGTCCACGACGTGGAGGCGCTCGCGGACAACCCTTCCGTGCTCTGGGTCGCCACCGCTTCCGGGGGCCTCTGGCGCAGCCTGAACCGCGGGCACAACTGGGTGAACGTCTTCGAGGACATGGAGGTCAACACCTTCGGCGACGTGGCCCTCGCCCCCTCCGATCCGATGGTCGTCTACGCGGGCACCGGGGAGCAGAACAACCGGCAGAGCACCTCTTGGGGCAACGGCGTCTATCGCAGCGACGACGGCGGCGAGAGCTGGGAGCACCTGGGGCTGGAGGGAACGCGTCACATCGCCGAGGTGCAGGTCCATCCGCGCAACCCCGATGTCGTCTACGTGGCCGCCAGCGGCGACCTGTGGAACGCCAGCGAGGAGCGGGGCGTCTACCGCAGCTTCGATGGCGGCCGCAACTGGCGGAAGGTCCTGCACGTGGATGAAGACACCGGCGCGATCGACCTCGTCCTCAACTTCGACAACCCGGACGTCGTCTACGCGGCGATGTACCAGCGGCGCCGCACCGCCTGGGGCTTCAACGGGGGTGGTCCGGGCAGCGGCATCTACCGTTCCACGGACGGCGGCGACACCTGGGAGGAATTGACCGAAGGCATTCCCGCGGGAGACAAGGGACGCATCGGCCTGGCCATCTCCCGCTCGAACCCCATGGTGCTGAACGCGCTGATCGAGCACACCGAGGACACGGGGACGTACCGTTCCACGGACGGCGGCGACACCTGGGAGAAGATGAGCGACCTGAACGGCCGCCCCATGTACTATTCCCACGTCTACATCGACCCGAACGACGAGAACGTGGTCTACACCCTGGCCACCTCCTCCTACCGCAGCCGGGACGGCGGGCGCACCTGGGAGGACATTTCGGCGCGTCCCACCTACGACGTGGGCGTGCACGCCGACATGCACACCATGTGGATCAATCCGCGGGATCCGGAGCACTTCTACCTGGCCGGCGACGCCGGGGTGCACGAGACCTATGACGGCGGGATCAACTACCGGCGCATCAACAACATCCCCATTGCGCAGTTCTACGCCATCGGCGTGGACATGCGCGATCCGTACTGGGTGCACGGGGGACTTCAGGACAACCACTCCTTCGCGGGGCCGTCGCGCACCCGGCGCTGGGCCGGCATCCTCAACGACGACTGGCGCCAGACCGGTTTCGGGGACGGCATGTACCAGCAGCCCGATCCGCACAACCCGCGCTACGTCTACGTGAACTCCAACGGCGGCGGCTACGTGCGCGTGGACACCGAGACCGGGGACCAGCTCGATATCCGTCCGCAGCCCCCCGAGGGAGAAGACCGCTACCGCTTCGACTGGGCCTCGCCCTCGCTGGTGTCCAGGCACACCGAGGGACTCGTCTACACCGCCGGCAACCGGCTCTTCATCAGCCGCGACCACGGCAACAGCTGGACGCGCACCGAGGACCTCACCCGCCAGATCGACCGTGACGCCCTCGAGATCATGGGCGTGCGCGGCTCCGACATCCGGCTGTCGCGCAACGACGGCACCAGCGGCTTCAGCGAGATTACCATCATCGCGGAGTCGCCCCTGAACGGGGATGTGCTCTGGGTGGGGACGGACGACGGCAACGTGCAGCTGTCGCGCGACGGCGGATCCAGCTGGACGGAGCTTTCCGGCAACATCGCCGGGGTGGCGGACGGCACCTACGTGAGCCGGATCCTTCCCTCGGTGCGGGGCGAGGAGGTCGCCTACGTCGCCTTCGACGCCCACCGCAGCGGCGACTTTGCCCCCTACGTGTTCCGCACCGGGGACGCGGGCGCAACCTGGCTGAACCTGAGCGTCGGGCTCGAGCCGGGCGGCTCGATCAACTCGCTCGCCGAGCATCCCGACAACCCCGAACTGATCTTCGTCGGAAGCGAGCACGGGCTCTTCGCCTCCACCGACGCGGGCGCCACCTGGGCGAGGATGCCCGCGCCCACCACCGCCTACGACGACCTCGTCATCCACCCGCGTGACAAGGACCTGGTGATGGGCACCCACGGTCGGGGCATCCTGGTTCTCGACGATCTCGGCGCCCTTGCCGCCTGGAACGCCCAGGTAGCCTCCGCGCCCGCGCACCTCTTCCCGATCCGGTCGGCGGCCATCTTCCAGTACTGGAAGGACACCTCGTACCGGGCCCAGGAGGCATACGCGGGCGCCAATCCCGTGGACGGCGCCATCATCACCTACAGCCTCGGCCAGGGAAGCGGCCCCGCGCGCATCGTCATCGAGGACGAGCGCGGGAACTTCGTGCGTGAGCTCTCGGTACCCGGTTCTCCGGGCGTGCACCGGGTCAACTGGGACCTCCGGCATCCGCTTCCCGGCAGCTCGACGCAGTGGCGGCCCCACGATGAGGAAGGCTTGGCGCGCACCATCGAGGACCGGGGCCATTTCGTGTCCCCGGGCACGTTCCGGGTGGTGCTGGAGGCTCGCGGCGCGACCTCGGAGCAGAGCCTGGCGGTCACGGGTGATCCGGAGTTGCCGGTGACGCTGGCCCAGTACCGGGAGCGCGAGCAGTTCCTGTCGGAGGTGCTGGCGCTGAGGCAGGAGGTGGAGCGGGTGCGGGACGAGCTGGGCAGCATGGGCGGGGGCGGCGCAAGGGGCGAGCGGATCGCGGAACTCGACCAGGCCCTCAACCAGGGCCGGGCGGCGCTGGCCGGCATCTACCAGTCGATGAATGGCGGGGGCGTCCGCCAGGGTTCGCTCTATCCCCCGACGGCGACCCACCGTGAGCAGAAGGAGCGCGTCGAAGCCCTCCTCGCCGGCGCCCGCGAGGAACTGGAGGAAGTCGGCGGTCTCCGCTGAGGACGCACCCCCGTTTCCGATAACCGACAAGGAGTCCTGCCCTCATGTTCATGGCCCATTCGGGAGTTCGCTATCTGGTTCTGCTGTTTGGAGCGGCGTGCGCGCTCTACGCCCTCGTGGGATGGGCGACGGGTCGCCGCTACGGCCTCACCATGCGGGTGATCGCGTCCATCTTCGCGGGAACGCTTCATCTGCAGATCCTGCTCGGGGTGGCGGTCATCTTCACGAGCGGCTTCTACCCCGCCCTCATGGGGCACATCCTGACCATGGTGATCGCCGCCACGGTCGCGCAGCTTCCGGTCTCGGTCATGCGGCGCCGTCCCGCGGATCAGCGCACGTACGCCCCCCACGCAGTGTCTGCGCTGATCGCGCTGGCGCTGATCTGGGCGGGCGTCGCCTCGATCGGCCGCTCGCTGCTCGGCAGCACGGGGTAGCCGCCGTGGCACGGAAATCGCGCAGGCATACCAGCGAATTGAAGGCGTCGATTCACCGGAGCCGCACATGACGCCAGACTCGGCCCGGGGCCATGCAAGTGAGCGCGAAGCGCGCGAGGTAGCGGAGAGCGCGCGGGAAAAGCGCTGGAAGCAGCGGAGTTTCGTCAAGTCGATGTTCTCGGGCCGGTTCCATCTGGACTGGGTCCATCCCCATCCGCTGCCGGACCCCGGGGAGCAGTTTCGGGCGAGTCATTTCCTCAGGGAGCTCGAGGCGTTCGCGCGCGACCACATCGACGGGGACGCCGTCGACCGCGAAGCCTGGGTCCCCGAGGAAGTGCTCGACGGCCTGCGCGCCCTGGGCGCCTTCGGCATCAAGATCCCGCGGGAATACGGCGGCCTCGGACTCTCGCAGATCACGTACAACCGCGCGCTGGAGATCGTGGCCAGCCGCTGCATCTCCACTGCCGCGTTCCTCTCCGCGCACCAGTCCATCGGCGTGCCCCAGCCTCTCTCCTACTTCGGCACCGAGGCGCAGAAACGGGCATACCTCCCCCGGCTGGCCGCCGGGGCGCTCTCCGCCTTCGCGTTGACGGAACCCGAGGCCGGCTCCGATCCCGCCAACATGTCGACCACCGCCACGCCGACGGCGGACGGCAGCGCCTATCTCCTGAACGGAGAGAAGCTCTGGTGTACGAACGGACCGCGCGCGGAGCTCCTGGTGGTCATGGCGTGCACGCCGGCGCGCGCGGGCGTCAAGGGAAAGCGGCCCATCTCCGCCTTCATCGTGGACAGGGCCTGGCCCGGGGTGGAGGTGGTGCACACCAGCCGCTTCATGGGGCTGAGGGGACTATCGAACGGCGTCCTGCGCTTCACCAACGTGCGGGTGCCGCGCGAGAACCTGCTCTGGGGCGAGGGGCTCGGTCTCAAGCTCGCGCTCATCACGCTGAACACGGGCCGGCTGTCGCTCCCGGCCCTGTGCGCGGCGGCTGGCAAGTCGGCCCTGCACATGTGCCGCCGCTGGTGCCGCGACCGGGTCCAGTGGGGCGCCCCGGTGGGCAGGCACGACGCCGTCGCGCAAATGCTGGGCCGGATGGCCGCGAACGCCTTCGCCATGGAAGCGGTCATGGAACTGTCCTCGGTGATGGCCGACGCGAAGACCTTCGACATCCGCATCGAAGCCGCCATGGCCAAGCTCTGGAACAGCGAGACTGCCTGGGCCCTGGCCGACGACGCGGTCCAGATGCGGAGTGGCCGCGGGTACGAGACCGCCGATTCCCTGCGTGCCCGCGGCGAGGAGATGCCTGCTCCCGTGGAACGTCTGCTCCGCGACCTGCGCATCAATCGCATCTTCGAGGGTTCGAGCGAAATCATGCGCCTGTTCATCGCCCGCGAGGCGGTGGATCAGCACCTGAAGCTGGCCGGGGCCCTGGTGAATCCGCAGGCGCCGTTCCGGGAGCGGATGGCCGCGCTGGGGCGCGCCGCATGGCACTATGCCTGGTGGTATCCCACGCGCTGGGCAGGCTGGAGCCGCTGGCCCAGATTCTCGGAATTCGGACGCCTGGCGGGGCACGTTGGCTTCATCGAGCGGAGTTCGCGCAAGCTTGCGCGTGCTCTGTTCCACTGCATGCTCCGATTCGGGCCCGGGCTCGAGAAGCGCCAGGCAGTGCTGGGCCGGATCGTCGACATCGGATCCGAACTCTTCGCGATGACCGCGGTCACCGTGCGGGTCGACCTGCTGACCGCCAAGAACCCCGGAGATTACTCCCCGGAGGATCTTGCGGACCTCTTCTGCAGGCAGGCGCGGCGGCGCGTCCGGGCGCACTTCGCCGCTCTGTTCTCCAACGACGACGTCGCTACCTACAAGGTGGCCGCCAGGACCATGGATGGGACCTACGGGTGGTTGGAGGAGGGCGTGGTCACGATGGCCGACCTGGAGGCGATGGAAGAGGCCGAGGCCGCCGCCTCCGCCGGTTCGACCGCGAAGCTGGCCTGGGAGGCCGCGGTGGCGGCGCGTTAGCGCAGGGTGCCGATGAGCTCTCGTCTTCACCACGTTGCGCTGGCCGTCGTCCTGGGATGGACCCTGGGGCTTCTCCTGCTGGGCAGCATCGTGCACGCGACCGAATCGAGCCTCGCCTGTCCGGACTGGCCGACCTGCTTCGGCACCATGATGCCCGAGATGACCGGTGGCGTCTTCTGGGAGCATCTGCACCGGCTGGTGGCGGGCGGGCTCGTGCTCCTTTTTGCCGCGGCCGCCTGGCTGGCCTGGCGCCGGCAGCCGGGACGCCGTTGGCTGCACCGGGCGGGGCTGGCCGGAATCGCGCTGCTGATCGTCCAGTCGGTGCTGGGCGGGCTCACCGTGCTGATGCGCCTGCCGGACGCCATCTCGTCCTCCCATCTCGCGCTGGCCTTCCTGTTCCTGGGGCTGGCCACGGTCATGACGGTCGTAACGGCGCGGGGATGGGGCCGGGGCGCGCGCCTGGCGGGTGCCGCGCGCGCGACGCTGGGGAGGATGGCGGGAGGGGTGGCCGCGCTCGTGCTGGCGCAGTCGGTGCTGGGCGCGGTCGTGCGCCACACCGACGCCGGGATGGCCTGCCCGGACGTGCCGCTCTGCCTGGGCCGGGTGGTGCCTCCCCTCGAGCACCCGCTGGTGATTCTGCACTTCGGCCACCGCCTGCTGGGCATTCTGGTGGCGCTGGCGACCCTCGCGCTGGCCGTCTTCGTGCTGCGCCGGAAGGCCGCCGCCCCGCTCCCGGCCCTCGCGGTGGGCGCGCTGGTCACCGTGCTGGCCCAGGTCACCGTGGGCTTCCTCTCGGTGAGCAGCGGGCTGGCGGTTGCGCCGGTTTCGCTGCACACGCTGCTGGCGGCGCTGCTCCTCTCGCTGACCGTGGCGCTCGCGACCTACGGGTATGAACCCGAGTTGCGGCTCGCGGCCGGCGCGGCGGGGAGCCCTGCGGATGTGCGCGACTCGACAAGGGCGCGGGCCGGTCAGGAACCTGATCCGCATCCCGCCCTGTAAGCCCGGCCGCCGGCGGATTCCATGGACGCGGAGGCGCTCGGCAACTTCCTGGCTCCGGTCAACGCCTCGCTGAACCTCCTCAGCACCAGCTTCCTGGTGGCCGGATTCGCCTTCATCCGGGCGCGCAACATCCCCCGCCATCGCCTGTGCATGATCTCGGCGGCGAGCGCGTCCGGCCTCTTCCTCGTCTTCTACGTCATCCGCTTCTCCCTCACCGGTACGCACACCTTCGCCGGAGAGGGAACCGCCCGGGTGGTTTACCTGGCCATCCTGTTCTCACACATGGTGCTCGCGGTGGTGGTGGTCCCCCTCATCATCCGCCTGCTCTTCCTTGCCGGCCGCGAGCGCTTCACGGAGCACGCCCGGCTCGCCCGCTGGACCTTCCCCGTCTGGCTCTATGTGTCGGTGACCGGGCTGCTGGTCTACGCCATGCTCTACCACGTGTACGGATACGTGGAGTAGCGGCGGCTCCGCGCCAAGGATCACCCGGACACGCCTCCATAAGGGACTACGGGAAGGCGCAGGTCGCCAGACCCGATTTGTCCACGGGCTCAGGATGCGGGTGGCCGTCGATTGCGTCGGCGAGAGCGCGCCAGGCGTGGGGAAGCGTCTGCGGCGGCAGTCGCCCGGAAGGCTGTTTCCATTGGCGCAGGACGGCCCGGCGATACTCCAGACCGCAACGTGCGAGAACCCACTCCTCGTAGTCCGCGACGCGCCGAATGGCGGCGACGGTCAGGTCAACCGGTATACGGAGCGACGGAGGCGCCTGTCCAGCCGGGATCATGTCGGGCTTCCACATCGGCCCCTGCATCGTCTCGGACGGGAGCCAGTCGGGTCGAAACGCGTAGCGGTTGAGGTAGACGCCACCTTTCTGCGGCGTTCCGTACAGGAGCCCGAAACCCCACAACATGAGGCTGTCGCCGTTGGATAGCGCCAGCGTGTAGCAACTCGATCCTGCTTCTCCCTCGGGCGGCCGTCGTTTGAGGAAGCCCGCTTCGAGCAGGAGGTTGCCTTCCGGACCCACGATGTCTCGGCCCCAGTTCCAGCACTGCTGGTGTAGCAGTTCCTGCCCCTTGCGCCGGCGCGGGCCGGAGACCGGTTTCACAGCCATGCGCCGCCCCAGGCCAGCAAGGCGCTGAACGCGGCGGCCGCCACAGCCTGCCGACCCACCAGCCGCAGCGCGAACGCGCCGCCCTGCTCGCGCGCAACCGTCAAGCAGGTGACCAGGCAAGGCAGCAGCACGCCGGCCAGGTAGACGGCCGTCAACAGTTGGACGGCGCTGAGGCTTGCGGCGACTCCCGGCTCCGCCAGCAACAGGATGCCGTCCTTGCGCACGCTCGCCATGACCACCGCCGTGGCCGCCTCCGCGGGCAATCGAAAGATGGCCATCGCCGGCTCGACGACGGTCGACGCGGCTTGCAGCGCGCCCAGCCAATGCAGCAGAGACGCCACGGCCGTGATGAGAAAGAAGATCGGCACGGCCCTGCGAAAGAACTCCGGAATCACGCCCTGCGTCTCCCGCCAGACGGCTCTCGGGCGCGGCCAGGTCAGGAAGACCCGGCCCTCCGTCGACAGCACATTGAAGGAAGAACGAGCCGCTTTCGGCGCGGTGAGGCGGGCGTAGGCGACAGTCGTCGCGCCAAGGTACAGCAGGTAGGCCAGGACCAACTCGGTTCGTCCCGCCACGGCGAAGATCGCCAGCGTGGCTCCCAGCTGATACGAACAGGCCGAACCGAAGGCAATGGCCGAAACGCATGCGCCACGCGAGCAGGCCGGCGACGAGCGCGCGCTGATGACGGCGGGCACGTTGCAGCCGAAACCCATGACGACCGGCGCCAGCTCCCGGCCGGTCATGCCGAACGGCCGCAGCCACGGATTCATGGCGGTTGTCAGGCGGTCGAGCAGGCCGCTCGACTTGTACGCACCCATCAGCAGCGCATGGAGCACGACCACCGGAGTCGCCCACACCAGCAGCAGCGGCCCCATCGTGACAAAGCCGTAGTCGCCAGCCAGGATCTCCGCAAACGGCTGCGGCCAGCTCGTCAGCAACCCGGTCAGCGGCTCGGTCCGGGCGCGGACCCAGGGGTCGACTCGATCCGCGATACGGTTGGCGGTGTCAACCGCGACCCAGACGGGCGCCAACAACAGCAGCAGCGCCCAGAAAGGCCCAAGGGCGGAGCGCTCCAGGAAAAGAGGGCGCGGACGGACGGTCAGATCGCGAGTGGGCGTTCGGAGTGTTTCACGGCCCATTCAACAAGCGCAGGCATCTTCGCAGCACGACAGATCGTCGAGGTACATTCCGTGGCGGCGGTACCACTCCAGTGGTTCCGTGCTCACGCGCAGGCGCCGGGCGATCTGGTTGGCTACCACGGCGAAGCGTTGGCGGAACTTGTAGATGAAACAGAAGATGATATCGTCCTGGCGCACCTGCGGACCGACCAGGAAGAGCCCCTTCGTCACGGTGGACTCGTCGTTTTCCGTCAGCCACGGAGAGTATTCATCTCGCCAATCGAACAACGAGCGAATGTGGCTTGCCGAACCGACGAATCCGGTGGCCAGGATCGGCTTCTCGGCGCAGTCGATGACGTCGCCGTCCTCGAGCGCCAACTGATAGCCGCCGTGGTTGCGGCGAACGCCGGTGACGACACAGCTGCCGCGCAGCGTCACCCGACCCGAGTCAACGGCCGAGTCCAGGCGCGCCCGCGTAAAGGGTGACAGGAGTTGGCTGGGGTCCGAGCCTCTTCGGTTCCACGGCTCCTCGCGGTCGAAGACGACGGCTCGCCGACCGGCGGCGGCCAGCCCGACGGCGGCGTCGACGCCGCTCTCGGCGCCGCCGATGATGTATCGTTCGCCGTTGGCGAGATCGTCCCATGAGGCCACGTTGGAGTAGTGCAGGCAATGCTCGGCGCCCTGGAAGCCGTGGGTCCGCGGATACTGCATTTCGCCGCCCGCCCATACCACGAACCGCGCGTGGACGTCGCCGCGACTCGTCTCTACCCGAAACGGCTTGCGCCGCGCCTTCCTCGTGATCGAGAGAACGTCGGTCCCGGTCGCTACGGGCAATTCGAAATGCTCCGCCACCCCCTGCAGATAAGAGGCGTACTCCACCCCCGTGGGGTGCTCGGTGCCGATCGAGAAAGCCGGCGAGGTCTCCAGACAGACGGCGTTCAGGTCCAGCAGGCCGAACTGGTTGCTGGTGAACGATGGCGTGATGAAGCGCGTTTGCCGGGGCCAACGCAGGAACGAGGCACCGACGGCGGCGCGGTCGAGGATCGCAAAGTTGTCGATTCCCAGGTGGCGTAGCGTCACACCAAAGCCGAGACCCGCAGCCCCGGCGCCGACGATGACAACGTCGAGTGTCCGGGTTCCCCTCGTCATCGGCTTACCCGAACCGTTTCGTGTCCGCCGAGGTAGTTGCTGAGAGCTCTCCAGTCCCGTGTGTCTTCGCTCATGTCCTCTTACAGTCAGTACTTGCGGTCAGTAAGTGGTGAGTCGTCCCGCCTGGACCGGCTGAGCCCAGCCAGCCGTCGTCAGTGCTCGTGCACATGGATGTGGAGCGGTTCCGTCACGAAGTCCGCGTGGCCCGACCCGACCGAGCCTTGCATCAGGCGTGTCTGCACTGGGACTCCCGTTTGCTTACGCCCGCTGTGCTGCGCGCGGTCGATGGTGTCTCGCTCCCGACAAGAGAGAGGGGGCGTGAGTGCTTGGCCGTAATGATAACCCGTTATCATTAGCGGGCAAGGGGATCACGCCCTGCTTCGGTGACGACCGCGAGGATGAAGACGCCTCCGCCGGGCTCAGGCGGAAGGCGAGCCCGAGCCGCTCACGCCGGGACGGGTTTTGACACCTGCGGGAAAGAACTCCCGGCTCGTCAGCTCAGAACCGGAACGAGGCGTCGGGCGCGACGCGGCCGGCCGCCTCCCCCAGCGCGGTGAACACCGTCAGGTCCACCTGCGCCACGTCGGGCAGGAGATCCGCGAACCGCAGGCTCGCCGGTCCGATGGGCTCACGGGAACAGGTCAGGGAGGCGAGGAGGTGCACGTCCTGGTGGACGGTGCCCTCGTCCTCATGAGCATGCTCGTCCTCGTGAGCGTGCTCGTCCTCGTGGGCATGCTCGTCCTCGTCAGCATGCTCCTCTTCGTGAGCATGGTCTTCGTCGTGAGCGTGCTCTTCCTCGTGAGCGTCCTCGTCCTCGCCGGCATGGTCGTCTTCTGCACCTTCGGGCCCCTGCACCTCCGCCGAATCCAGCGTACAGGCCGTCCCGTCCGAAAAGGCGATGAGACGCGCGCCACCGGTTCGGAGTCTGTCGAGGGCCTCCGCTACGGTGGCCCGCTCCTGCTCCGAGCGGGGGGCGTGCTCGAAGCCGAACACCGATTCTGCCGGGAGTTCCAGGTCGACGGTGAGGCGGGTGCCGTCCACGGCCAGGCCCAGTCGGGCGATGCCGTGTTCGTGGGCCCCGGCCGTCCCCAGCCGTTCGCCCTCGACCAGGGGGGGACCAGGATCCGGGGAGGATGAACCGCCGCATGCGACGAACAGCAGAAGGCACGGGATCGTCCACCCGACGAAACGGGAGCGGACCTGGGGTCGATCGAGTGTGGTGAAGCTCATCGTGAAGGAACCGGTGGGGGGTTGCGTGCGTACAGGGACAACAGTGCAGGCGTCTGAATGATATTGTATTCTCGTTATCATCTCCTGGTTCCCCGAAGGGGCGAGGATCCCGTCCCATGCCAAAGCCGCGCAGCCGATTCCCGATCACCTGGACGCCGCTCCAGTTCGCCCTGGCCCTCATGGGCGGCTGGCTTGCGCTCACGTCGGGCCCCCGCTCCGTCCTGGCCGATCCGAACGGTGGAGCGAGGATCCGCGCGGCCAGTGTCCCGGGGGACTCCTCCGAGGTGGATTGGCAGCTGCTGGCCTCCCTGGACTACCGCACGGGCGAGGTATCCGGGGCACTCGAGTCGGTCGTGGGGCGAGGAGTGAAGGTGCCCGGATTCATGGTCCCCCTGGAGGACTGGGCCGGCGAGGTCTCGGAGTTCCTCCTGGTCCCGTACGTCGGGGCCTGCGTGCACACCCCGCCCCCGCCCCCGAACCAATTGGTCTACGTCAGGATGGAGAACAGCCAGCGCGTGCCGGTCTCCTTCTGGAATCCCGTCTGGATCCACGGCACCCTGACCCTGGAGCAGACGACGAACCTGTACGGATCGGCGTCCTTCAAGATGGCTGGCACCTCGATTACGCCCTACGAGTGGTGACGAGCCGCAGCCCTGCCGCCATCCCACGCTGGTGGCGAGGCAGGAGCCGAGTCGTGAAGGCCGGGTAGCGTTCGCAGGTGAAGCTCAGCGGCTCTCCTCGCGGGACGCTCAGCCCTCTCCCGCCGGCAACCCCACCACCACCTCCCCGCCTCCGCCGCGATTCCGCACCTCCAGGGTCCCGCCGTGGGTCTGGACGACGTAGCGGGCGTGGGTCAGCCCCAGTCCCAGCGCGCCCGGCACCGTGCTGAAGAAGGGCTCCGTCGCGCGCGCCAGCGCCTCATCCGGGAAGCCCTCGCCCGCATCGCGCACCACAATCCGCGCCGAGCCGGCGGCGTTCCGAAGCGAGATCCGGATCGGTTCTCCGCCCCCGTGGCGCCCGGCGTTCGCCAGAATCATGTAGACGGCATCCTGCAGCGCGGCGAGGTCCGCGCGACACGGCACCGGCTCTCCCGGCAGATCCAGCTTCACTTCGACCTTGAAGGCCTTCTGGAATTCACGAGCCACGCCTTGCACCGCGTCGACCAGGTCAACCGAGGCGCGTGCCAGCTCCGGCGTCTCCGCGTAGAACTCGATGTCCTCGATGGCGTCGAGGGCCTGTTGAATGCGCGGCCGCACCCCACGGCCGCGGGCGTGCAGGGCCTGAACGAGCGGCTTCACGACGGCTAGCTGGAGGAACTGCGCGAGGCGGGAGAGGATCTCCGGGGAAGCGCCCCGCACCGGCATCCACCCGCTCGCGAGGCGTTGGCGGACCGCCCTGATCCCGGCAGGCAGCGAATTGTCGTCCCCCTCGATGTTCCCGGAACGTACCTCCGCGTGGAGGCGTTCGAGCGCGCGCTGATACCGCGCCGCCGCCCGTTGGCCCGACACCCGCCAAACCACGGGCAGGGCCGCGACCGCGCCGAAGAACAGAATGTATCCGAGCATATCCATGGTGGTCTCCCTCCGAAGCCCCGCATTCCGAAGATGTCCGGAACGCAGACGCCGGGGATGATGGCGACCCGGCGAAGTGCGAGCAACCGCTGCCCGGTTCGGCCCGGTGTACTCGCGTCCCGATCGGGAGGCTCGGCAACCCCCGCGCCCCCCGCCCCCGCCGGTGTGCGGGGCAACGGCAAGTTCCGCTCGCCAGCCGGCCCGCCGCACCGTTGCTCCCTGCCCCTCCATCCCGTATCCTGACGACCCCGACTGCCGACGGTGCGCGCTCGCCGGCCAATGCCAACCGGGCGCGCGACGCACTTCCCGATGCTCCAGCCATGACCAACCTGACCGCTCTCGATGTGCTGCTGCAGGAATCCTCGGATCCGGACAATCCGGATGCCGCGGAGCTGCTGGACATCATGCGCTCCGTGAGGACGATCGCGGTCGTGGGCATGTCCCGGGATCCCACCAAGGCGGCGCGGCGGGTGCCGTCCTACCTGGCGGCCAAGGGGTACGACATCCTGCCCGTCAACCCGTTCGCGACCCGCATCCTGGGAAGGCCCGCGAGGAAGTCGCTCGCGGAGGTCACGGAGCCCGTGGACATGGTCGTCGTCTTCAGGCCGTCCGAGGAGGCGGGAACCCACCTGGCGGAGGCCGCCGCCCGTCCGGAGCGTCCGGTGGTGTGGCTCCAGGAGGACATCCGGGCCGACGAGGAAGCGGCCGCGGCGCGCGCCCGGGGCATCCGGGTCGTGCAGGACATGTGCACGTATCGGGTTCATCGCGCGGCCACGGCCGATCGATGATCGGACGTCCCGCGGTCGCATCAGTGCGCCCGAGCCGGGGCGCTGCTCCGGTCGGGGCTGTCGCCCCATGAAACGCTATCCCGCCTTCGATCCGCCCGAGTACCGCAACTGGGCAGCCGACCCGGAACTGGTGCGCGCGTTCGAGCAGACGCTGGCCGAGCCCTCCCGCGCCGCGCTCATCGCCGAACTCTCCGAGGACGACCTGCTCGCCTTCTACCGCGACCTGCTCACCACCCGCCTTCACGACATCGGGCTCAAGCGCTGGGTGCGCCAGGGGGTCATCTCCAAGGCGTGGCTCGCCACCGGCGAGGAAGCGGTCACGGTCGGCAGCGTGCGCGCGCTCGATCCCACCCGCGACATCGTCAGCCCGATGATCCGCAACGCCGGCGCGTGCCACATGATGGGCATGCCGGTGGCCGACATCTTCCGCGGCTACCTCGCGACCGAGGACGGGCCCAACGGCGGACGCGACCTGCACATCGGCGCGCTGGCCAAGGGCGTCATCCAGCCCATCAGCCACATGGGCACCAACGTGCCGGTAATGGCGGGGGTGGCGCTCGCCTTTCGCAACCTGGGCCAGAAGCGCGTCGCCCTCACCTGGATCGGCGACGGCGCCACCAAGACCGGCGAGTGCCACGAGGGGCTCAACCTCGCCGCGGTCCAGCGGCTCCCGGCCATCTTCATCATCCAGAACAACCAGGTGGCGCTCGGCACTCCGCTCGAACAGCACGGCGCCGGCAGCCTGGAGGCCTGGCCGGCGATGTACGGCGTTCAGGGCTGGAGTTGCGACGGCAACAACATCCTGGACGTGTACGCGGTGACCCGCATGGCCGCGGACGCCTGCCGCGCCGGCGACGGTCCCGCCATCATCGTCGCCTCGACGTTCCGCATGGGCGGACACGCCACCCACGACGAGCGCGAGGCCCGCGAGACCTTCCCCCCGGAGCTGTTCGAGCGCTGGGGCCGGCGGGATCCCGTCGGCCTCTACGAAGCGTACCTCGAGGCGCGGGACGTCGATCCGGACCGGTTGCGGGCGATCGAGGAGCTGGTCACCGACGAGGTCGCGGCCGCGGCCGACGAAGCGCTCGCCTCCCGCGACCGGCAGCCCGCGCCCGAACAGGCGCTCTACGAGGGCATCTCCCGGGGCGGCACGCTGCTTTCGCTGGAGCAGCGTCCGGTCTGAGTCCGGCATCAGGCGGCACGCCGCGCACCCCGGGCGCGAACGAGCGTGCCACCGGGGCCGCCGCACCCTCGCCAGGCATCCGTCACACTTGAGTAACGCCTTGGGAGCGGGCATATTCCGAGGTGGGCAACCCCGGCTCTCCGCAGGCTGGCGCACAGGTCTGACGCGGATTCCGTCCGCACGGCCCGAGGGGATGGCCGGGGGTGCGGGGTGTACGGTGGTGGTGTGAAGGAGAAGCCGATGGCGGAGTCCAAAGTGCGCGAACCAGACCTGCTCTCCGGACTGCCGCTCGACTGCATGAGCGACGAGGAGCTGGTGGTCTCGCATCTGCACGACCGCCGCGGGGCCTTCACCAAGCTCTTCGACCGGTATCGCGAGCGCCTCGTCCACTTCATCGTCCGCAAGACGGGGGACGCCGACCGCGCGCAGGATCTGACCCAGGAGGCCTTCATCCGGGTTGCCAGGCACCTCCGGCGCTTCGACACGACCAAGAAGTTCTCCACCTGGATCTACACGATCGCGAGCAATCTCTCCAAGAACGAACTGCGCAACCGGTCCCGCAGCCCCGTGGTACTCTTCCAGGTGCTGCGCAGCCGCTGGGAAGACGATCCCCGGCCCCTCCAGTTCGAGGATTCCTCCATGTCCCCGGACGGGCTCTACCGCAAGCGCTACCTGAAGAGGCTCGTCGAGGACACGGTCGCCCAGCTGCCCGAGCATCACCGGATGGTCTTCCGCCTGCGGGAGCTCGACGGCAAGAGCTACGACGAGATCGCCGAGATCACCGGCGTGAACCTTGGCACCGTGAAGAGCCGCCTGCACCGGGCCCGGAACTCCTTCGCCCAGCGCATCGAACCCTACCTGAACTGAGCGGCGCTGGCCGCAGCGTGCAGCTGGGCCATCCCGGGAAGGACATCCACGTCACATGTTCGCCAAGCTCCGAGCCGCGTTCCGGGAAGCCGTCGAGAACTTCAAGACCGAACTCAATCGCGACCAGATCCCCGAGACGGTGGACGGCCTGCTCGCGGGCATGTACCGCGAAGCCACCGACGCCAAGGCCTACGTCGGCAAGCTGGAAAAGGACCTGGCCGCGGCACGGGCCCGGGCGCAGCGGGAGTCGGAGCAGGCCGAAATCTGCCGCCGGCGCCAGCAGCAGGCCGAGCGCATCGGCGATGAGGAAACGGTCCGCGTGGCGGAGGAATTCGCCAGGAAGCACGAAGAGCGCGCGCAGGTGCTCGAGGGCAAGGCGGAGGCGATTCTGCGCGAGCTCACGGTGTGCCGGAGCGACGTGGACGAGATGCTGGAACAGATCAAGGTCGCCCGTCAGAAGAGCGAGGCGCTCGGCGCCACCGCGGGGCGGACGGAGGCGCGCGAGACCCTCGGCAGGGCCGACGACCTCTTCCACGATTTCGACCGCATGGGAGAGAAGGTCTCCGGCACCGAGTCCGAGGCTGAAGCCGCCGCCGCATTCGACCGGGAATTCGAGTCCGGGCCCTCCGGGGAGGAGAACCTGGAGGAGCGCCTCGCGGAGCTGAAGCGGCGGATGGGCAGAGGGTAGGTCCCCGGGGTGGCTTCCCGCTCCGCGCGCGGGTAGATTTTCGCCGCTGGCAGTCCGTGGATGAATCCGTTCGAATGCCGGGGGAAGTTCGTCCACGGGCTGCTCGACCAACTCCCTCAACCGGATTTCGGGATAGCGCCATGGAGAACTGGATCGGCGTCGGTGTGTGGATCGTTGTCGGCGCCTTCATCGGGCTGATGATGAAGGTGGTGGTGAAGCGGCCCGAGGAGACCGCCGGCCACACCTGGCTGCTGGCGGTGTTCGGGGCCTTCGGCGCGGTCATCGGGGGCATGCTGGGCGTCGGCATCCTCGAATTCGACGATCCCGTGGCGCTCAGCGCGGGAGGGATGATCGGCGCGGTCGTGCTGGCCGCGCTCATGTCCTGGACCTACCGCTGGGGCATTCGGGGGTGGATGTGACGGCTGCGGAGCGATTCACCGCCGACAACCTGGACCGGTTTCTGGCGGAGCTCTTCGACTTCCTGCGCATTCCCTCCATCAGCGCGAAGTCCGAACACAACGGGGACACGCGCGACGCCGCGGGCTGGCTGCGCGAACGCATGCAGGACATCGGCCTGGAGGCCGAGATCCTGGAGACGCCGCGCCACCCGGTGGTGCTCGGCGAGTGGCGCGGAGCGGGGGAGGACGCCCCCACCGTGCTGGTGTACGGCCATTACGACGTCCAGCCCGCCGAGCCCCTGGAGTTGTGGACGGCTCCGGCCTTCGAGCCGGACGTGCGCGACGGGCGCATCTACGCACGGGGGTCCGCCGACGACAAGGGACAGCTCTTCCTGCACGTGAAGGCCGCGGAGTCGCTGCTGGCCGCCGACGGCCGGCTTCCGGTCAACCTGATCGTGCTCGCCGAGGGGGAGGAGGAGATCGGCTCGCCCAACCTCATCCCGTTCGTGGAGGCGCACGCCGAGCGGCTGGCGTGCGACGTGGTGGTGATCTCCGATTCGGCGATGTTCGCGCCCGGCCTGCCCTCGGTGCTCTTCTCGCTGCGCGGCCTGGCCTACTTCGAGATCACCGTGCACGGGCCTGCCAGCGATCTGCACTCGGGCAGCTACGGGGGCGGGGTGGTCAACCCGGCGATGGCGCTCGCCCGCATCCTGGGAACGCTGCACGACGGCGACGGGCGCATCGCGATCGAGGGGTTCTACGACGATGTCGTGGACTGGGGCGGGGAGACCCGCACGGAGATTCGCGCGCTGCCCTTCGACGACGAGGAGTTCCGCGCGGGCGTGGGCGTGGCCGCGCTCTCGGGCGAGGCCGGGTACTCGACCCTGGAGCGCCTCTGGATCCGTCCCACCTGCGAGGTCAACGGCCTCCTCTCCGGCTACACCGGCGAAGGCGCCAAGACGGTGCTCCCGGCGCACTCCATGGCCAAGGTCAGCTTCCGGCTGGTTCCCGACCAGGATCCGGCGCGGGTGGCGGAGCTGCTGCGGGCCCATGTCGCGCGGGTGGCGCCCCCGGAGGTCCGGGTCGAGATCGAGGAGCTGCAT
Source organism: Longimicrobiales bacterium (assembly GCA_965202805.1). Taxonomy (GTDB): domain Bacteria; phylum Gemmatimonadota; class Gemmatimonadetes; order Longimicrobiales; family Gaopeijiaceae; genus BD2-11. Next base: position 2,609,515 of record OZ241869.1, on the reverse strand, counting down.
GGCGGAATGCCGTGGCGGGGACAGGTGTCGGGAGGCCTGATCGACGCGGCCAGCCGGGCGCTGGCGCGCTCCTTCGGGCGGCCGCCGGTGCTCACCGGCGAGGGGGGCTCGATCCCCATCGTGGGCGAGTTCGAGCGCATCCTCGAGGCGCCGGTGCTCCTTCTGGGGTTCGCGCTCCCCGGGGCCAACATGCACGCCCCCGACGAGTGGTTTCCGCTGGAGAACTTCGACAAGGGCATCGTCGCCCTCGCCGCGCTGCTGGAGGAGCTGGGGAGCGGCGCCTTCGCCTCCTGAGCGGACGCTCCGTGCGCCCTCGAATCCGGACTTGCGGGGTGGCGACGGACGGGCGCGGACCAGGCGGCGCGATGCCGCGCGCGCTCGAATCCGATCTGGATGCGTGGCGGCGGACGGGTGTCGGAAACGCCTCAGTCCGTCGAGTCGGCCCCGGAGATCATCTTCCCCGCCCTGAGCAGCGCCCGCGCCTTGTTGAGCGTCTCCTCGTATTCGGCGCCGGGATCGGAGTCCGCCACGATCCCGGCCCCCGCCTGCACGTAGGCCTTCCCCCGCGTCGCCAGCAGCGTGCGGATGGCGATGGCGGTGTCCATCGTCCTGCCCCCGTAGGCCAGATAGCCGACGGCGCCGGCGTAGGGACCCCGGCGCACGGGTTCCAGTTCGTCGATGATCTCCATGGCGCGCACCTTGGGCGCTCCCGAGAGCGTTCCCGCGGGGAAGCCGGCCAGGAGCGCATCCAGCGCCGTAAGCCCCTCCCTGAGCTCCCCCTCCACCCGGCTGACGATGTGCATGACGTGCGAGTAGCGCTCGATCGCCATCAACTCCGAGACGCGCACGGTGCCGGAGCGCGCCACCCGGCCCACGTCGTTGCGCCCGAGGTCGACGAGCATGCGGTGCTCCGCCAGCTCCTTCTCGTCCGCGGCCAGTTCGGCGGCCAGGCGGGCGTCCTCCCCGGGGGTGGCGCCCCGCGGGCGCGTCCCGGCGATGGGGCGCACGGTCACGACGCCATCCTCCACCCGAACCAGCAGCTCCGGGGAGCTGCCCACCAGGGTGACGCCGTCCAGCTCGACGAAGTACAGGTAGGGCGACGGGTTGAGCGTCCGGAGCACCCGGTACAGCTCGAAGGGCGAACCCGCGAGCGACATCCGGAGCCGCTGGCTGAGCACCACCTGGAAGGCGTCGCCGGCGAAGATGTAGTCGCGGATGGTCTCGACGGCGCCCTCGAACTCCTCCCGGCTCATGCTGCTCTCGAACCCGGGGTCGGAGGCGGGCTCGGGGAGCAGCTCCATGGGAGGGGGCGCCGGGGCCGTGCGCAGGGAGTGGATCACGGCGGCGACCTTCCTGAGCCCGCGCTCATAGCGGGCGCGCAGCTCCTCCTCCCCGAGCCCGGGCTCGACCGGAACGGCGGCGATGACGTTCGCCCGCCCCAGCAGGTTGTCGACGGCGAGCACGACATCGGTGAACATGAACACCGCGTCGGGGATGTCGAGGTCGTCCGGCGGAGCGTCGGGCAACCGCTCCAGCTGGCGCACCACATCGTATCCCAGATACCCGACGGCGCCTCCCCAGAAGCGGGGGAGTTCCGGGACGGAGGCCGGCCGGTACGCCTCCAGCCGCCGCGAGAGGTCGGCGAGGGGGTCCTCGGCGTCGACCGGCTGCCAGCCGCCGTCGCGCGTCCACCAGGTGGCGCTGCCGCCGTGGAGGCGCCAGACCGCCGCCGGATCCGTCCCCAGAAAGCTGTAGCGCGCCCAGCGCTCGCCTCCCACCACCGACTCCAGCAGGAAGCCCCAGGGCGGGCGCACAATCCGCGCGTAGGCGGTGACCGCCGTGTCCACATCGAAGAGCAACTCCGTCCACACCGGCACCAGACGGCTGTTGCGGGCAAGGTCGCGGAAGCGCTCGAAGGAGAGGCCAGGATTCATGCGACCGAACCTGACGCGCTCGCCGATGCCTAGCAACACCCCGGGCGGGCAGGTGGCGCCGGACCGGGTGTCCGGTGTCCCGGTGCTGGCGGTGGACACGGGGGGGACCTTCACCGACTTCGTGCTCTACCGCGGCGGGCGGGTTTCCACACTGAAGCTGCCCTCCACTCCGGCGGATCCCTCGGAGGCGGTGCTCTCGGGGGTGCGGCAGCTGATGGACGAGGACCGGCCCTTCCTGATGGTGCACGGCTCGACGGTCGGGACCAACGCCCTGCTCGAGCGCAAGGGCGCGCGCGTCGTGCTGGTGACCAACCGGGGCTTCGAGGACGTGATCGAGATCGGGCGCCAGAACCGCCCGCAGCTCTACGCCCTGGCCGGGCACCGGCCGCCGCCGCTGGTGGCGCGCGCCGACCGGGTGGGCATCCGCGGGCGGCTGGGGCCGCAGGGGGAGGAGATCGAGCCGCTCGACCCGGCCGAGGTCGAAGCGCTGGGGGACCGCGAGGCGGAGGTGTGGGCGGTGGCGCTGCTGCACGCCTACGCCGACCCCGCGCACGAGGCGGCGGTGGCGGAACGGCTGCGCGCGGCGGGCCATGCGGTCTCGGTGTCCTCGGAGATCCTCCCCGAGTACCGCGAGTACGAGCGCACCTCGACCACGGTCGTGAACGCCTACATCGCGCCGGTGGTTTCCGGCTACCTGGGGCGGCTGGAGGAGCGGTCGGGGGCGCGGGCGGTCCGCATCATGGGGTCGAACGGGGGGGCGCTGCCGGTCGCGCGGGCGCGCGAGGAGCCGGTTCACACCGTCCTGTCGGGGCCGGCGGGCGGGGTGGTGGGGGCGCTCGCCTGGGCGCGTCGGGCCGGCTTCCGGGACATCGTCACCTTCGACATGGGCGGCACCTCCACCGATGTGTCGCTCTGCCCGGGACGGCCGTTGCGCACCCGGGAATTCACCATCGGAGGGCAGCCCGCCGCCATCCCGGTGATCGACATCCACACGGTGGGGGCCGGCGGCGGCTCCCTCGCCCGGGTGGACCCCGGCGGCGCCCTCCGGGTGGGTCCCGAGAGCGCGGGCGCGGTGCCGGGGCCGATCTGCTACGGTCGCGGGGGTGGGGGGCTGACCGTCACCGACGCCCACGTGTGGTTGGGCCGCCTGCCCGCGGACGGCTTCCTGGGTGGTGGCGCGACCCTCGACCGGGGCGCGGTGGAGGCGCCCCTGGCCGAGCTGGCCGGCCGTCTGGGCTCCACCATGGAGGACGCGGCGGCCGGCATCCTGGCCGTGGTGAACAGCTCGATGGAACGGGCGCTGCGCGTCATCTCGGTGGAGCGCGGCCACGACCCGGCCGGCTTCGTGGTGGTCGCGTTCGGGGGGGCGGGGGGCCTCCACGTGGCGGAGCTGAGCGAGCGCCTGGGCGCCGCCGGCGCGATGATCCCGCCCGACCCGGGCCTGCTGTCCGCCTACGGCATGCTGGCCGCCCCGGTCACCAAGGAGGCCTCGCGCACGGTGCTCGTCGCCCACGATGACGCCGCCTGCGACGCCCAGCTCGGCGAGGTGTTCGCCGAGCTGGAGCAGACCGCGACCACCCGCATGGCCGAAGAAGGCTACGGCCGCGCGTCGCTCGCCGTGGAGCGCTGGGTGGACGCCCGCTACCTGGGCCAGAGCTACGAGCTCCCGGTGCGCGCGGACGGCTGGGTGGAGCGATTCCACCGGGCCCACGCGCAGCGGTACGGCTACCGCCAGGACGACGCCCGGGTAGAGGCGGTGACGCTGCGGGTCGTGACCCGGGCCCCCGGCCTGTCCCTGGACCCGCCCGCGCTCCAGCCCGCAACCGAGGCCACGCCGCCCGCCCGCACCGCCCGGGTACACGCCGGCGGCCGCCTCCGCGACGCCGCCTGCTGGTGGCGGCGCGATCTTCGCGCCGGGCACGCGCTGCCGGGCCCGGGCCTCGTCCTGGAGTACAGCTCGACCACCTGGATTCCTTCCGGGTGGCGCGCGCAGGTCGACGAATCGGGGAATCTGCTGCTGCAAAGAGCAGATTAGTCCAACTAACCGGACTTAGTCCATCATCCGATCTGGTCCGGCGGACACGCATTCGTGCGGACCGGCAGGCGCGCCTTGCGGGGGTGACCCCTTGCCGCACCATCGAGTCTCGGTTAGGACAGCAGACATGCGAAAGAAGCCGATCGCCGGACTACTCTGCCTGGGCATGTGGAGCGCGGGATGCGGAGGCATGGGGGATGCCTCGAACCAGCCTCGCGCGGAACAGGAGGCGAACCACTCCCTCCTCCCCGGTCCTTCGACGTTCGACTCGTCGGAGCTTCCACAGCTCACCCACGCATTGTCGGTCATCGTCGGCGGGTTCTTCCTTCCCGATTCCGGAATGGTTCTGGTCGAACGCACCGAGGTCTACTTCGTCGACATGGCGTCCGGGGAAGCCAAAGTGTTCGGCCGGGAAGGCGGGGGGCCACTCGAGTTCCGCCGCATCCAGCGTGTCTTGCGTAGCCCGCAGGGCATCGCGCTCCAGGACAACTACCGGGTTCGCGTCGTGTTCCTCGACAACAGCGGCGAGCTTGTGGGCGACATGCGCTACAACACCGCCCCGTTCAAGGGCGGCGTCATGGACGCACTGCCGGTAGCCGTTCATCCGGATGGTCGTATCGTCTTCCGTGACAGGGACGACAAGGATTTCCGCAGCTACCGGGGACGTACATGGGACGCGATCGAGTACCTGGCGGTGAACAGCGCAGGCGAAGTTGAGGTCGTCGCCCAGGCCAAGGGCTCCGAATACTACTACGAGGCGAACAGCAGTGGCAGCGTGATCTTCGGGCATTCCACCCTGATGGCGGCCTCTTCGGATCGCGTCACCATCGCCGAGACCGACCAGGAAGCGATCCGGGTGTTCGGATGGGATGGAGGCGAAGTCGGCCGCATCCCCATGCCCCCTGCCGTTCGACCATCCGGAGACCAGGTGCGTGCGGTACGCGACTACAGGGCTGATGAACCATCGAGAATGGCGACGATGTTGAGCCGGGTTTGGTCCGAAGAGGAAGTAGCCGACCTACGCTCGCTGCGCCTCAATATGGACCATTGGCCGGTGAACGACCTGGCACCGCCCATCGATGAGCTGTTCGTCGACTTCGACGAGAGGCTCTGGGTGCGCGACTACCACTTCACCGACCAGGACAGCGTGACCTGGCGGGTGTGGGACATGGAGCGGTTCACGCCGTTGTTCCAGGTGACGCTGGCGGCCGACGAGGAACTGCTGGACGCGAGAAGGGACGTCGTACTGCTGCGCCGCGAGGACGAACTGGACGTTCCGCGGGCCGTGGTCAGCAGGCTCGAACCAGCCGCGCCCTGACCTTCAAGGCGCCTTGCCGGCCCGGCGCCTCGCCGCTCTCGGTGCGCGCGCGGATTCGTCCACGGACTGCTGGATCTCCTACGGCTCCGACTCAACCCTCACGCCGCCCATCATCCGCGCCACGCCCTCGGCCGACACCTCCATGATCTCGACGCGCTCCGTCAACTCGACCGCGTATTCGCCGCCCGTGGCCACGGAGAGGGTGCCCTGCGCGCGCAGGACGGCCTGCTGCCCGCCCGCGACATCGCGCACATCCTCGTAGTCTCCATCCAGAGCGAGCCTGACGGTGTCCGCGGGCAAGACCCGGCTGTCGATCCACACCATGCGGTCCCCGAAGCTGGCCTGGCCGCGCCACGCGAGGTCTTCGCCCCGGCTGTAGTTGGTGACCACGATCGCCCGGAAATTGATTCCCTGCTGCAGGGATATCTCCAGGAGCCCATTGGCGCTGTCCTCGGTGCTCTCGATGTCGTCCGGGAGTTCGCCCGGTGGGAGAAACTGGTAGCCCGTGACCAGTGCGCGCAGGGCGACATCCACGAGCGGGTTCGGGGTCTCCGACTGGTCGCCCGGCTCGAGCACCAGCGAACGGGTCAGCTGCCGGGCGTCGTCCCCGGGGATGGTCCAGGTGGAATCGACGGCGGCGCCCTCGACGACCATGCTGTCCGCGCTGGTGGCTCGGACTTCGAGCGTGCGCACCTCGAGCCGCCCGCCGCCGCCCTGGGGAGCGCATGCCGCCAGACCGATCGCCGCCAGAAAAACGAAGGCTGCCGCGCGCGTATTGTCCGTGCACCTGCCGTGTCTGCTGTCCCTCATCTCTGTCATGACTCCCGGTTTCCTGCTGATTCGAATGGTTGAGGTCGATGCTCCCCCGAGTCCCGAAGCGTCGCCGGCCCGGCTGGTGCGCCAAGCCCTTCGTCCTCCAGGGACATCTGGAGCACCCGGGCCGCGCCCGCCGCATCTTCTTCCCCGGCCGCGGCGTCAGGATCCGTTCGGTCTGCCTCCCCGTCGCCCGAATCCTCGCTCTCGCGCGTGAGGGCGGATCCAACCAGCAGGGCAGCGCCCGACACCGCGGCCATGCACAACAGCACCAGCACCGGGGGCGCGAGACGCGGAATCAGGAAGAGCCCGTAGAGCAGGAATCCGGTCGCGGCGCCCAGCAGCGCGGGTCCGCCCCCGGCCACGGTTCCCCCCTGTGCAGTGCGGCTGTCCGCCCGGCACACCAGCCCGAGCACCGATCCCGCCATGTAGAGCGGGAGCGCCGCCAGCAGGGCCAGCGCGGCCGCCTGTCCGCCCTGGACCACCGACAGGCCGCCGAAGTAGCCCCACAACGACGTCAGGATGCCGGCGAGCCCCAGCGACACCAGCGTGAGGTGCAGGTGTCGCCGCAGGTGCCGGGGTATCTCGTCCGTGGGAACGCGGGTGGCGAAGAGCAGCCCCGCCCCCGCGGCGGCGGCCTCGGTCGTGAGGACGACGGTGGTCGCCCGCAGGAGCCCGGATCCCTCGTAGAGGATCAGCCCGGCGGCCATCTCGGCCATCACGCCCATCACTCCGCCGAGAAGAAACGCTGCCAGATGCGTCCGGCGGATCGTCGTGCCCATGCCCGTCATCGCCCGTACTCGCTTCGGAAGAACACCAGCGGATCGCCTTCCCCGGCCCCGCACCCCAGCACCTCACCCACCACGATGGAATGGTCGCCCGCGGGATGCACGGCCCGGATCGCGCAGTCCAGCCAGGCGAGTGCGTCCGGCAGGACCGGGCTGCCGGACGCGCCGTCGCGAAACTCGACCCCGGCGAATCGCTCGCGGTGGGTTCCGCGCGCGAAGCGATGGGCCAGTTCTTCCTGGTCGCTCGCCAGCACGCTGACCGCGAAGGCCCCCGAGGCAATGACGGGATCGTGCGAGTTTCCGCCCCGGTCGAGACACACCAGGACCAGGGGCGGATCCAGCGACACCGAGCTGACGGCGTTGACCGTCAGCCCGTGCACCGAGCCGTCGAGCCGGCTGGCGACCACCGCAACGCCGGTCACCAGGCGACTCATCACGTCCCGAAACCGATTCTGGTCTACCATTCCGTCCAATCCGGAGGCGGTCCCGACCGTCCGCGGGGCCCCGCGCCCGGCTTCCATTGCCGATCCTCCCCGCCCGGGCGCATTCAATCGGCTTCCTCCAGCAGTGCCTGGTAGTGCGCGTAGCGGCTCTGTGCGATCCGCCCCGTTCGGACGCTTTCGCCGACGGCGCAGTCGGGTTCATGCACATGGCTGCACCCGCGGAACCGGCATTCGTCCGCGAGCGTTTCGATCTCGGGGAAACATCGGTCAAGTCGCCTCGCCGGAACACCCCACAGGCCGACGTCTCCGAAACCCGGCGTGTCCGCCACCAGGGTACCGTCGGAGAGCCGAAGCAGGCGGCTGGTCACCGTGGTGTGCCGGCCCGTGCCGGTCTTGCGGCTGAGGTCGCCGATGCGCAGGTCCAGGGACGGGTCCAGCCGGTTCAGGAGGCTGGACTTGCCCGCCCCCGAGGGGCCGATCAGAGCGCAGATGCCGCGCACGGCGACCGAGCGCAGCCGCTCGAGGCCGAGGCCCGATTCGGCGCTGGCAAGGACGACTTCGTAGCCGATCCCGCGATACAGGTCGCGCACCGGCTCCGAGGCCGCGGGAGCTCCCGGAAGGTCCTGCTTGTTGATCACCAGCGTGCAGGGAAGCGCGTTGGCCGCGCACACGGCGAGGATGCGGTCCAGATAACCCAGGCTGAGATCCGGGTTGCGCGCCGACATCACCACGACGACCCGTTCGAGATTGGCCGCCATCACCTTCGCCGTCCGCCCGTGCGCCCCCCGGCGCAGGAAGGTGGTCGTGCGCGGGAGCACCTCCTCGATGGTGGCGTCGTCGCCATCGACCGCCACCCTGACGCGATCGCCGATGACCACGCGGCCTCCCTTCCAGGGCCTGGCCTTGAGCCGTCCGCGGAGCGAGGAGTCGACCGAACCGCCGTCGTCGAGCTCGACGCGGTAGACGCCCCCGACGACTGCATGCACCCGACCGACGGAGGTCACAGGCCGGCGATACGGTGAGCCCGGACGGGTGACGCGGGGGATGGAGACCCCCGGCGGGGGAAGAAGGGTGCGAGGCGGCGCCGCACCCCTACGTCACGCGGCGAAGGATTCCAGCGCGGATCCCTTCTCGCCGTCCCGCAGGCGGCGCAGCGCCCGGTCGCGCAGCTGGCGGATCCGCTCGCGCGTGACCCCCAGCATGTTGCCGATCTCCTCCAGCGTGTGCTCCCGCTCGCCCTGCAGCCCGAAATAGAGGCGCAGGACCTTGGCGTCGCGGGCCTCGAGCGTGGTGAGCGCCACGTTGACCGACTCGGCCAGCAGCCGGGCTTCCACCCCCAGCTCGGGCTCGGTCGCCTCCTCCGTGAGGAACCGCTCCACCAGTTGGGAGTCCTCGCTGTCGCCGATGGGTGCGTCGAGACGGATTTCGGCGGCGTTCAGGGTCTGGAGCGACTCGATCAGTTCGGGGGTGAGCCGGGTCGCCTTGGACAGCTCCTCGGGGGAGGGCTCCCGGCCGCGCTCCTGCCGCAGCCGCTCCTTCTCGCGGAAGATGCGCGCGAGGTCGGAGGCGCGATTCAGCGGAACCCGCACCGAGCGGCCCTGATTGGCCAGGGAGGCCAGGATGGCCTGGCGGATCCACCACACGGCGTAGCTGATGAACTTGACCCCCTGCTCAGGATCGAACTTCCGGGCCGCCGTGACCAGGCCGACGTTGCCCTCCTGGATGAGATCCGTGAGCGATACGCCCCGATTCTGGTACTTCTTGGCCACGCTGATGACGAACCGCAGGTTGGCGCGCGCCAGTTCCTGCACCGCGTCCTCGTCGCCCTTCTGAGCCCGCGCCCCCAGCACCTTCTCCTGCTCCGGGGTGATCAGTTCGTGCCGGCTGACGTCGCGCAGGTACTGGTCGAGCGCACTCTGCTCCTCGACGCCGGTATCGAAGCCGACGAGCAGGCTGGTCGAGCGCTTCTTTCGGCGACGAACCACCTTCTTCCTACGAACCACCTTCTTTCGCAGCGTAGCGGGCATTCTGAAAACGGTCTCCTTGTCGGCTCCGGCGACGATTGGCGCCCCGGCATTTCGTTCGTGTCGGCCCCGCATACCCACGCACAAGGCGTAAGGTCCGCAGCCCTTAAGCATAATAAGATTTCCGGGATTGTCCAGAACACCGGAGAACGGTGCCACGCTTCCTAACCCCGACTGCCGCCGGGGTTCCCGTTGGTTTCCGTGATCAGACGGAGGACCGCGTCGGGCGTGAGAGACCTCTTCTGGAAGGTGAAGACGCGCAGCACCCGGGACGTGCGGTAGAGCTCGCGGGCCACCCTGGGAAGATCGATTACGCCGGGGATTCCGGCCTTGCCGAGCCTCTCGGCACGCCCGTTGCGGCGTCGCACCAGGAGATCCACCTGGAACATCGCCGGCTTGCAGGGAAAGTCGATCACCACCTCGCCGGGCTCCAGGGAGAGCGCTTCGGCCAGCTGGTCCTCCCGCCGCCGCCGTTCCGGACCCGGGGCCTCGATCCAGGCAGGGAGGCTCCGGTCGCCCAGGTCGGCGGCGGTGAGTTCGGCGGCGCGCTTGGGGAGACGGCGTGCCCGCAGGGCGGGGAGCCAGCGGCGGCGGATGCGGTCGGCGACGGGTCCGCCGCGGGCCTGTGCACGGCGACCGATCAGGTGCAGGAGTTCGTCGTCCGTCGGGCCCGCCAGCTCACGCCCTCCGACCAGCCCGGCGGCCACCGCGTCGTTGACGATGCGCGCGCAGAGCACCGTGCCCGCCCGCACTCCGTGGTGCCAGTACACGTTCCGGAACATCTGATACTTGGCGAACAGGAGGGATTCCAGCGCGCTGACCGCCTTCTCTCCCACCCCCACCTCGAAAGCGCCGGTCTCCGGATCCTCGAGCATGACGAGGCCCTGCAGAAGGCGCTCGACATCGACCTCTCCGTAGGGCACCCCGCAGGAGCGGGCGTCCCGCCGGAGGTAGTCCATCTTGTCCATGTCGAGGCTTCCGTGCACCAGGCCCCGCAGCGGGGCGGTGCTCTCGCCGCGGATGAGCGCGCCGATCTCCCCGGCGGCCCCCGGTCCCAGGCCGGTCAGGGCCTCGCGCACGCCGGGTGACTCGAGAAAGTGCGCCGCGACCGCCTCGTGATCGCCCGGATGATCGTCGCCGCGCAGATCGTCGAGCGCGTGCGAGAAGGGGTAGTGGCCGATGTCGTGCAGGAGTCCCGCGTAGGGCACCAGCCGCGCGCCCCGCCACACCTGGTCGGGGAGGGGTTCCCGCTCGCGGAGCGCGCGCAGGGCGGTGCTCACCAGGTGGTGCACGCCGAGCGCGTGGGCGAAGCGGGTGTGGGTTGCGCCCGGGTAGACGAGGTGGGCCAGCCCGAGCTGGCGGATGTAGCGCAGCCGCTGAAAGGCGGGAGCGTCCGTGATGCGGACGGCGGTCGCGTCCAGCCGGATGGAGCCCCAGATCGGGTCGCGAATCAGGGCGGGCGCGTTCCGGGGGGACATGCAGGGAGTCTACCGGCGCGTGCGCGGGCGGAGCAATGGCGAAACGGGACGCCGGCTCGGGACGGCGGTCAGCCGCCGCCGCGGCCCATCGCCCGGATGATCTCGAATTCCTCCTCGCGCACGGGCTGGACCGAGAGGCGGGAGTTCTTCACCAGCACCATCTCGCCGAGCCCCGCCACCTGCCGGATGTCCCTCAGCGAAACCACCTCGGGGAACTTCTCCACGAACTCCACGTCGACCATGTACCAGCGGGGCTTCGCGGGGTCGGACTTCGGGTCGTAGTAGTGCTCGTCGGGATCGAAGGCGAAGTGGTCCGGATAGGCTTCCTTGCACACCCGGGCGAGCCCCGCGACTCCCGGCGGCTTGGCCATGCTGTGGTAGAAGAGCACCTCGTCGCCCACGCTCATCGCCTGCATGTTGTTGCGGGCTCCGTAGTTGCGGACGCCTTCCCACCAGGTGTAGCCGTCCCGCTCCAGGTCGTCGATCGAGTAGACGCCGGGTTCGGTCTTCATCAGCCAGTGCTTCTTCGCCATTTCGGCTCCCTGTCCCGGCGCCGTACCGGGCCGGTTTCTCGGATTGGGCGCGAGCTCGGCCCGCGGTACGTCGGCGCTACTCCGGCCCCGCCGCCCGCACCTCCTCCGGAGAGGCGTCGGCGAAGCTTGAGAAGTTCTCCCGGAACATGGCCGCCAGCCGCGCGGCGGCACGGTCGTACGCGCCCGGGTCGGTCCAGGTGGAACGCGGGGTCAGAACCTCCCTGGGCACGCCCTGGACGTCCAGCGGCACCGCCAGCCCGAAGACGGGATCGGTTCGCGTCGGCGTGCCGTCCAGCGACCCGTCGAGCGCCGCGCGGATCATCGCGCGCGTGTGCGGAAGATCCATGCGCTTGCCGGTGCCGAACCCTCCGCCCGTCCAGCCGGTGTTGATCAGCCACACCTGAGAGCCGTGGCGGCGCAACTTCTCCCCCAGGATGCGGGCGTAGACGCTCGGGTGCATGGGCAGGAACGGCGCCCCGAAGCAGGCGCTGAAGGTAGCGCGCGGCTCGGTCACGCCCCGCTCGGTCCCCGCCACCTTGGCCGTGTACCCCGACAGGAAGTGGTACATCGCCTGTTCCGGGGTGAGACGTGCGATGGGCGGCAGCACGCCGAACGCGTCGGCGGTCAGGAAGAAGATGTTCTTCGGATGCCCGCCCCGCCCTTCGGGCACGGCCCCGGGGATGTAGTGGATGGGATACGAGGCGCGGGTGTTCTCGGTCAGGGTGTCGTCGTCCAGGTCCACCTCGCGCGTGTCTTCGTCGAAGATCACGTTCTCGAGGATGGTCCCGAACATGCGCGTGGTGCGGTAGATCTCGGGCTCGTTCTCCGGGGAGAGCCGGATCACCTTCGCATAGCAGCCGCCCTCGAAGTTGAAGACGCCGTCATCGCTCCAGCCGTGTTCGTCGTCGCCGATCAGGCGGCGCGCGTGGTCTGCGGAAAGCGTGGTCTTGCCGGTTCCCGAGAGCCCGAAGAAGAGCGCGCTGTCGCCGTCGTCGCCGATGTTGGCCGAGCAGTGCATGGGAAGCGCGCCCTTGCCGGGGAGGAAGAAGTTCATCGACGAGAAGATGGACTTCTTGATCTCGCCCGCGTAGCGCGTGCCCGCGACCAGCACGGTCCGCTCGGCCAGATTCACGACCACGGCGGTGGCGCTGCGGGTGCCGTGGCGCGCGGGATCTGCCTGGAGCAGGGGCGCGTGCAGCACGACGAAGTCGGGGCGGATGGCGGCCAGTTCCTCGGCGGACGGACGCAGGAACATGTTGTAGACGAAGAGCGTGTGCCAGGCGCTGGGGCTCACCACGCGAACCGAGATTCGGTGCCCCGGATCGGCTCCGCAGTGGGCATCGCGCACGAACAGTTCCCGCGGGTTCAGATAGTCGATGATGTCGGCCCGGAGCGCCCGGTAGTGCGCTTCGCTCATGGGGCGGTTGATCGGGCCCCAGTCGATCTGGTCGGCCGTGGAGGCCTCCTCGACGGTGTAGCGGTCGTTGGGGGAGCGGCCCGTGTGCGGAACGGTGACCGCGGCGAAGGGGCCCATGTTCACCAGATGGCCCTCGCCCCGGGCAAGGGCGGCCTCGCAGAGCTGCGCGGGGGAGAGATTCCAGTGGATACTCCCCGCGGGGGCCAGGCCGTGGGCGTCGAGTTCGACGGCCGCGCGCGAGTCGGTTGGAGACACGTCGAGGGCTGGCAGGGTCATTGGATCCGGGGGACTCCGGGCTGGATGGACGAGGTCGGCGGCCCAAAACACGAGCCTCCGCGGGGCCTCTCGAATCCCGACGCCGCGCGGAGGAGACAACGGTTTCAATTTTATTCGCGAGGGCGGGCGAGGGTCAACGGGGGCGCAGCCGACCGGGAACATCGGACCCGCGGGTGTCATAGCATGGAACGTCGGCTTCGGGCATATTGCCGGGTTTTCGGGCCCGGGTTCCGCCAGTTCCGAGTCAAACTTCCCTCCGAGCAACATCCCACGGCGCCTTTGCCTCATCTCGCAGTTCCGGCTCCGCCTGCGGGCGCGGCTTCCGTCTTCGTCCGCTCCTCCGGCTGCCCTCGGGTCCCGAGCCCTTCATGGTGCCGCGTTTCCCGGAATCAGCCGCTCGCGTCCCGCTGCGGCGGTCTGCTCGCCTGCCTCCTGTTCGGGCTCCTGGCGGCAGCTCCGGCACGTGCGCAGACGCCCGGTGACGACGTGGCCTGCGAGGCGGGACCGGTCTCGCGCATCGTCATCGAAAGCCAGCCCATCTTCGACCCGGGACCGCCGACCCAGCCGCGCATTCTGCGCTGGACGCGCGGGCTCGCCAACTTCATGCACGTCGACACGCGGGAGGGATTCATCGCCGGCGAGCTGCTGTTCGGCGAGGGGGACTGCCCGGGCCCGTTTCTCTTCGAGGAGTCCGAACGGATCCTGCGCGAACTCGGCTTCATCGCTACCGCGGACATCGTCGCGGAGCCCCAGCCGGACGGCACCCGTCACGTGCGGGTGACGACGCGCGACGAGTGGACCACCAAGATCCAGATCGACGTGACCGTCGATGACGGGCTGCAGTTCGAGGGCGCGAGCGTGGTGGAGGAGAACTTCCTGGGCTCGGGCAACCTGATCGGCGCCTTCTACCAGGAGCGCAAGCAGCGACAGGACTACGGTCTCACCCTGCACTCCACGCGCCTCGCCGGCACACGGCTGGACGGGCGCTTCAACTGGGGCCGAACTCGCTCGGGCGGATTCGCCGAGGCGATGCTGGTCTACCCGTTCGTGGGAGAAGTGGGGCGCTTCGCGGGGCGTCTGCGATTCTACCGGCGCGAGTCGCTCTTTCCCTACGTGCTCGATCCCGGATTCGAATACAGCTACGCCCTCCTTCCGGAGCTCGAGGAGCGCATCGAAGCCACGCAGGCGTACCGCTTCGGTGAGCCGGGGAATCTGACCCTGCTCGGTTTCGGCATCACGCACGAAACGCTGCGCTTCGATGAGTATCCGGACTCCGTGTCGCTCGTTCGGGGTCTGGACTTCGGCAACCTGCTCGACGACGAACCGGGCATCGGCTCCCGTCTCGCGGGCCAGACGCGAGGGCACGATCTCACCCGTTTCAACCTGCTTCTCGCCAGGCGAAAAGTGCGTTTCGAGACCCGGCGCGGGCTGGACGCGGTGAGCGGGGAGCAGAGCGTACCGCAGGGCGTCGATCTTTCCCTGACGCTGGGGCCGCGTCTGCCGCTGGGAAGGTGGCTGTCGGGGCAAGACGAGTCATTGCGGGCGTCACCGGCCGCGCTTGCGAGCGATTTCATGGGCCGCGTCTCGTTCTTCGGGGGCGTGGGTTCGGCATCGGCGGTGCTGCTGGTGAATGCGGAGACGGAGGCGCGGCGGGTGCGTTTCGAGGACGAGGCGGCGGGGCGCTGGCGGGACATCTTCTCGGAGGCCGACCTGCTTGCCTACTGGCAGCCCGGTGTGGGCTTCGCGAAGACGCTGGTCGCGCGAGTCTCCGCAGCCGGCGGCTGGAATACCATTTCGCCCTTCCAGCTGACCCTGGGAGGCCGGGACGTGGTGCGCGGGTACAAGGAGGAGGACTTTCCGGCGGGCCGCCGGGTGGTGGCTTCCTTCGAGAATCGCGTGGATCTGGGGTGGCCGGCCCCGTCCTCGATCGACCTGGGGATGACCTTCTTCGCCGATGCCGGACGGGCCTGGGCAGGCGATGTTCCCTTCGGCACGGACACCGGCTGGAAGGGGGCTGTCGGCGCCGGGTTGCGTCTCGCATTCCCGGCGGGTTCGAGCCGCGTCACGCGCATCGACCTGGCCTGGCCGGTTGGCGCGGACTCGGGGCGCGGGCCCATGTTCCGCGCGAGTGCTGGCGATTTCATCGGGCTGGTGCGAGGATTCGCCGACGCGCAGATGGTCCGCAGCCGGCGCTCGGGCGTGAACACCAACTTCGAAGGGGTTTCGAGGTAGTCCTGCCCATGTCCCACATCAGAGAGATCTCCGAATCCGAGGCCGCCGGCCTCCTGAGCAAGCTGTACGGCGAGGCGCGGGACCGGGCCGGCCGGATCTGGAACATCGTGCGCGTGATGAGCCTGAACCCCCGGGTCATGCAGACCACCATGCGGTTCTACCGCACGCTGATGTTCGGGCCTTCCCCGCTGAACCGCTGGCGTCGTGAGATGCTCGCCGTGGTCACCTCGAAGGTGAACGGCTGCTTCTACTGAGAGCAGGCGCACGCGCATGATCTCCGGGAAGAGATCGAGGAGCTGTTCGGGACGGACGAGGAGCGGGACGCCTTCGTGCACGCCATCGTGCGCGACTGGCGCGAGGCGGGATTGTCGGAGGCGGACCAGGCGCTGTGCGACTATGCGGAGAAGCTGACGCTCAGGCAGGCGGAAGTGGGAGCGGATGATCTGGAAGTGCTCCGCGGCCATGGCTTCGACGACCGCGCGATCCACGACGCGACCCAGGTGATCGGGTACTTCAACTACATCACGCGGGTAGCGGACGGGCTGGGGGTGGAGCCGGAGACGTTTGTGCGGCCCTGGGGCAGACCAGGCTGAAGCAGCGGCGCCGAGCCGTCGCGGAAGCCGCGCGTCGCCGATCCCGCTCCGGGCCCGCCCTGCCTCCCCGGACCTTCCTACAACGCCGGCCGCGCCCTGTGGTGCCCGGTCACCTGCTGGAAGGCGTCCGCGACGATGAGCGCAATCTCATCGCGCCCGGGAGCGGCCGCCACCTGCATCGACAGCGGCATTCCCTCCACCTCGGAGAACCCGGTGGGGATGGCGACGGCCGGTGCCCCCGACAGGTTCCAGAGATTGGTCTTGCTCCCGGTCGACTCCCGGGGACGCGGGGGATCCTCACCCTCGACCAGTCCGGCAATGTCGTCCGCCGGGTGAATGAGCACGTCGCATTCATCGAAGACGGTGAGGAACTGATCGCGCCAGTGCCGGCGCACCCGCTGAGCCTGTACGTAGGCGTGCCCCGGCATCAGCACACCCGAAGCGACCCGCGAACGGTAGGCCTCGGACATGTTCTCGGGCTGGGTCAGCAGGTTGTGCCGCTGATACGCTCCCACCTCCGCGCTTCGGATGATCAGGTAGAACGAACTCAGGCTCGTGAGTCCCGGGAAGAGCACGTTGGTGCGCACGGTGCGGACCGTAGCCCCCAGTGATCTCATCACCTCCACCGCTTCCCCGAAGGCGCCCAGTTGCTCGTCGTTGGGCACGCCCATGAGGAAGTCGTCTTCGGCGGGGACGCCCACCACCACCCGCTCGAGGGGGTTGGGCCGGGGCTCCAGGAAGAGCGCCTCGGCGGTCCGGTAGCGGGCCACCTTGCGGGAGTGCGGGTCCAGTGGGTCTTCACCACCCACCGCGTCCAGCACCAGCGCCGCGTCCCGGGCGCTGTGCACCATCGGGCCGGGGTGGTCCATGGACCACGCGAGGGGGAGGACCCCGTGCAGGCTGATGGCTCCGTAGGTGGGCTTGAGCCCCGTGATGCCGCAGTTGGCGGCCGGACCACGGATTGAACCGCCGGTGCAGGTGCCCATTCCCACCATGAACTGGGACGCCGCGACACCGGTCGCGGAGCCCGTGCTGGATCCGCCGGCAACTCGATCGAAGTCCCAGGGGTTTTTCGCAGGCCATTGGTCCGCAGTGGCCAATTCGCTGGTGCCCACCTTGCCCACGATGACGGCTCCCGCGGCCTTGAGCCTTGCCACGGAGGTCGCGTCGAAGGAGGGGGTGAAGCCCCTGTAGAGACCGGAGTTCCCCTCGGTGACCTTGCCCTCCGTCAGGTAGATGTCCTTCAGCCCCACGGTGATTCCGTGCAGAGGTCCGAGGTAGCGCCCCGCAGCGATCTCGTCCTCGGCGGCTTCCGCCTGGGCCATGATCTCGTCGGCCGGGTACTGGTTCACGAAGGTCTCGATCCGCGGCTCGGTTTCCGCGATGCGTTCGAGGGTCACCTCGGCCAACTCGACGGGAGATACGATTCGCCGGCGGATCAGATCGGCCGCCTGCCACACCTCCAGGTCGTAGAGCGGGACCGCCTGCGGTTCGACCGGCGGGATGGTCCAACGCGGCTGCCGCGACATGGGCACCCACGGCGCGGCCGCGGCCGCCGCCGCGCCCTTCACGAAGCTTCGGCGCGTGAGTGCCGTACCCCCGGCGGCGTTCATGGCAGCCACTCCGGCACGTGCTTCGTGATCGGGGGAGGCGTTTCCTGCTGCGGCATCCCGGCCAGGATCGCCTCGCACTCGGCGAGCCCGTTCAGCACGTCGGCGAAGACGGTGGTGGGCAGCTGGTTCTCGGCGAGCCCGACGACTTCGGCGAGTCGGCGTGCGTGCTCGAGCGCGGCTTCATTCGTGTACGGAGTCTGCATGGGTCCTCCTTCGGTGACGGATTGATCAAGCAGGGCCCGCGTTCTCCTGCGGACGCTCATGGAAATCGGCGGGGGCGCTCGTCCTGAACTCCCCTCAGAACGCCATCAGATACGTCAGCTTCACCACGCCCGTGCGCCGCTGCCAGCGCGGCTCGCGCGGGTCGAGGAGGTCGCCGGTCAGGTAGCCTGTATCGATGACCACGAAGAGGTCGCTGCCAGGGGTGTGGATCCAGTCGATGCGGATGTTGGCCTGCAGCTCCCGCGAGTGGTTGTCCCACTGCACGAGCGCGTTGGCGAAGAGCTTGCGGCTCACCGCGCCCTGGATGTTTGCGCTCACCAGGTGGGTCGAGAAATCCCCGTCCTCCACCGGCAACGAGACGCCGTTCCACGAATACCTCCCGCCAATGGTGAGGTGCGGGCCGGTGATCCAGGTGGCGCCGCCTCCGATCTCGGTCCGCGTGCCGGACCAGAAGTCGCCGATGGATCCGGCAATCGCGCCGGAGAAGGTGCGGCTGTCGTTGGTGCGCACATGCGCGTAGAGACTCCGGAAGCGATAGTCACCGGCCGCGAGACGCCGTCCGCTGATTCGCGCCGGCGTCTCCAGCCGCTCGAAGCGCTCGCGGAACCCGATGTTGGCGAACTCCCCGCTCTGGAAGTTCAGTCCGGCGCTCGCTCCCAGTTCGTGAGTCTGCTTCGCACCGTCTCTGCCCCGGATGTGGTGGCCGCTCACGTCGAGCATCAGCTGGCGCGCCCAGCTACTGGACTCGAAGCGGGGTGTGACCCCGGCGCGGCCCTCCCACCGGTCCTGGTCGGTGCGGGGCACGAACCCCAGCGCCGGCTGAAAGCCATCGTCTATGACCAGGCGCGAAACGCCCGCGACGTACAGGTCGTTCTGGAGCACCAGCTCGGCGGACGCGGCGTTGGCGCTGCCCGCGTCCCGGGGCTCCGCGGATCCGGGCGATACCGTGCCCCCGGGTGATCCCGAAACCTCCGTCGCGGAGGGGGCAAAGTCCGGATTCCACACCCGCGCCGCCCACACATTGAAGGCGCTGCTGCTCCAGAAGCGGCTGGAAAAGTCCATACCCGCGGTGCGGTCCCAGCCGTTCTCGTGATCGAGGCTGGTGATGATCCCGCCGAGGGTCGTGCGCGGTCGCAAGTCGGTTCGCAGCCGCACCACCGAGTTCCACGCCGCCGGCAGAGCGAGCGCATCATCCGAGTATCCGCGCGTGCGCAGCCCCAGGGCACCGATCGAGAGGGGTCCGGCCTGCCCGGTGAGCCGCCCTCCTCCCGCGATGTCGCCCTGGAGCCCGACCCGCCGGCTGAAGAAGACCTCGGTCTGGCGCGGGGTCCCGAACTGGAAGAGGCCGGCTCGCTCCAGGAAGAACTCCCGTTTCTCGGGATAGAAGAGGTCGAAGCGGGTGAGGTTGATCTGGACGTTGTCCGACTCCACCTGCGCGAAGTCGGTGTTCCAGGTCAGGTCGAAGGTGAGATTCGAGGTCAGGGCGTACTTGACGTCGAGCCCCACGTCGGTCTGCCCCTCGAAGCTCGCGTCCCCCGCCATGCGCTGAGTCCCCGCGATCGCGAACGGCTTGACCTCCGCGTAGCGGCCGCGCCTGAGCCCGCGCAGCCCCTCCAGCGTCGCATAGCGCGACACCTGAGAGATGCCCGAGCGGTACTCCTGCCCGATGTGCGGCCAGAGCACGCTCTCGTTCTTGCGCCGGATCGAGCGCATGAAGGCGATGCCCATGGTGGGCTCGTCGGTGTCCGGAAAGCGGATGGTGGTGAAGGGGATCTCGAGCTCGAGCACCCAGCCATCCTCGGTAACCCGGGTCTCGCTGGTGAACACCCCGTCCCAGTTCCAGTCGTCCAGGGTCATGCTCTCGTCGGAGATGAGGGCGTCGTCCTGCGTCCCCAGCGCGCCGACCTCGAAGATGTAGGCGTTGCGGCGGTCGTGATACGTGTCCAGCGCGACGATGACGCGGTCGTCCTTGTCGATGCGCCCGCCCCGGTGCAGGATGCTGCGCCGGATGAGCGCGGGCTCGGAGTCGTGGAAGACGAAGCCGAAGTAGAGGGCGTTGGCGTCGTAGCCGATGCGCACCTCGGTGGGCTCGCTGGCGGGCGCGCCGTCCACCGGGTCGCGCTGGCGGAAGTCGGTGACCGGCTCGATCATCGCCCAGAAGGGCTCGTCGAGCACCCCGTCGATGGTGGGGGGACGGGGCACGGGGTTCGCGGTCGCGCGCGCCTCGGGCCCGTTGGCCTGGGCGACGATGGGGACGGGAGCCAGCAGGGCGGCCAGCACCGGGAGGCAAACGGCCCGGGAGAAGCCCCCGGGCCTCGGCGAGTTCATCCCGCGGAACCCTCCCGCGGCTCATGCACCGGCCCCCGGATCCAGCGTCCGGGCTTCGCGCCCGTGAATTCTCCGTCCAAAATGACCGGCACGCCGCGCCTACTCACCTCCGCTCTGCGGCCACAGAGCCCCCTGATGCTCCGCGGTCACCGGTCCGGTCCCCATGAAGACGAACTTCTGCAGGCGCTTGCCCTCGTAGGTCTCGGTGGTGTAGAGGTTGCCCTGCGAATCGGTCGCGACGCTGTGCACCCCGTAGAACTGGCCCGGCTGGCGCCCGCCGCCGCCAAAGCTGGTGAGAACCTCGAGGCTCTCGCGGTCCAGCACATGGACCACCTTGTTCATCCCGTCGGCCACGTACACGAAGCGCTGGTCGGCATCGCGCGAGAAGGTGATGTCCCACACCGATCCCCCGCCCAGGGTCGCGTTGGCGATGAAGGCCTCGCGCACGAAGGTGCCGTCGCTCTGGAAGACCTGGATGCGGTTGCCGGCGCGGTCGCATACGTAGACCAGCCCGTCCGCCGAGGGGTCGGCGCAGTGCACCGGGGTGCGGAACTGCTGCTGCGGCGGGCCGTCGGGCGTGTGCGACGGTACCAGGTCGTCGCTGGGCTCGTTGCCGTAGGCGCCCCAGTAGCGTTTGAATTCCCCGGTGTTGGAGTCGAGCACCACCACCCGGCGATTGCCGTAGCCGTCGGCGACGAAGGCCTCGTCGGTGGTGCCGTCGAAGGAGATCTTCGCCACCCGGGAGAAGTGCTCCGTGGAGGTGCTGTTGGGCTGAGCGTCGGCCACGCCCACCTGCATCAGGAACTCGCCGTCGCGGCTGAACTTGAGCAGCTGCCCGTCCGGGCCGCCGTTGCCCCCGATCCAGATATTGTCGTGGTGGTCCACGCTGAGGCCGTGGTTGGAGGTGGGCCAGTCGTAGCCCTCTCCGGGGCCGCCCCAGGAGTTGACCAGGTTCCCCTCGGGATCGAACTCGAGCACGTTGGGCGCGGGCACGCAGCATTCGCTGGTGGGTGGATCGAGGGTGGCCCCGATCTCGTTGACGTCGCTGAAGGTGGTCTGGCGGTGGATGATGAAGACGTGGTCGCGCGAATCGACCCCGACGCCGATGGTCGAACCCAGGATCCAGTGGTTGGGCAGCGGCTTGGGCCAGAGCGGATCCACCTCGAAGATGGGCGCCTCGCCAGACATGTCGGGCGCCTGGCTCGCCGACTCGATGGTACAGGAAGAGAGTGCCACGATACCGGCGGCGGCGACGCAGGTCAGCGCGTAGGAAAAGGTGCGTGGGTGGTTCATGGCGTGACTCCTTCGGCACGATGATTGCAGCGTGGTTCCCCATCCAGCGGCGAACCATGATGAGCCCGAGCGGCGAACGCGTTACGGGAAATCGTGTAGAACAACGTTCCGGATGCGCAAGTAGCGGTGCCCGGGGCCGGCCTCCAACTTACCGGGAGACCTCCATGAATCGACAGACCGCGGCGCCGTTTCTCGCCTTGCTCCTTGTGGCCGGAACGTTCCCGCCTTCCGCATTGCATGCCCAGGAAGGAAGGGGGTTCCTCTTCAGCCGTCCCGGCGCCACCTTCAACTTCCGCACCGGATACGACATCCCCCGCGCGAACAGCGACATCTTCAGCTACACCAGCGAGTTGCTGACGCTGGAGAAGAGCAGCTTCGCGGCTCCGGCGATCACGGTCGACATCGGTGTCCACCTTACCGAAAGACTCGAGCTGGTGGCGGGCGTGGGCTACGCCAGGAGCGAGACGCTCTCCGAGTTCCGCGACTGGGAAGACAACAGGGGCCAGCCGATCGAGCAGGTCACCACCCACTCCAAGCTTCCCTTCACGGTGAGCGCCCGCTACTTCCTGCGCGATCGCGGCCGCAGCCTGAGCCGTTTCGCCTGGGTGCCGTCGCAGCTGGTGCCCTATGTGGGAGCGGGAGCGGGCGGCAACGTGTACAAGTTCGAGCAGGACGGGGACTTCGTCGACATCGAGACGCTCGACGTCTTCAACGACCTGCTGGTGTCGGACGGCACCGCTCCCTTCGTGCATGTCTTCGGTGGCATCGAGTACGCGCTGGGCCCGCGATTCGTGCTGACGGGCGAAGGGCGTTATTCTTGGTCCAGCAGCCCCATGGATCGTTCGTTCGAGGGGTTTGAGAACATCGATCTTTCCGGCTTCCAGATTCTCGCGGGAATCGGAATCCGCATGAGCGGATGACCGCGATGCCCTCGGATGGAAGCAAGTCGTCAGTGGAGGAAAGCAACATGAAAGCACATCACGAAGCCCTGACGGCCGTCGCCCGGCGATGTTCGGTCGTTGCGTTGCTGTTTGTGGTCGCCGCCGTCCCTGTGGAAGGACAGTCCGAAGTCGGCAGTTGGCTGGCCTTTACGGGATGCTGGACGCCCCTCGAGCAGGATGCCGCGGAGCGGCCGACCCTGTGCGTGGTGCCCGGAGAAGACCGGTTCTCGGCCGAGTTCGTGACCGTGCGCGACGGCGAGGTCGCATCGCGCGAGGTGGCGCGCGCCGATGGACGGCCCGTGGACGCCTCCCAGGAGGGGTGCGAGGGCACCACCACCTGGCGCTTCTCGCAGGACGGCCACCGGGTGTATCACCGCTCCGAGCACGTCTGCGACGGGACGGTGACCCGGAAGGGCTCGGGCATGATGGTCATGCTGAACCCCACCGAGTGGATGGACGTCAGTGCGGTGGAGGTCGAAGGCGAGGTGACGCCCTGGGTGCAGCGTTATCGCATGGCGGGCGTCATGGCGACGCAGGCGGCCGGATACGCCGGCCTCGGGGACGACCAGGAGATGGCCATCCGGGCCGCGCGCATGTACTCCACCACGTCGCCGACCATCGCCGCGATCATCGAGGCGGGCCAGACACTGCACGCCCAGACGGTGCAGGCCTGGCTGGTCGAGAGCGAGCCCGACCTGAACGTGAACGCCGAGCAGCTCATCCGGATCGCGGATGCAGGCGTGGATCCGGACGTGATCGATGTGGTGGTCGCGGTCGCGAATCCCCACCGCTTCCGGCTGCGCGAAGAGGACCGCAGGGGTGTTGCGCTCGCCAGGCAGGACCGCGAACGCGACCGGGACCGCCGCAGGGTACGCACGGATCCCTGGTACTATTCCCCGTTCGGCTTCGGCTACCATGGCGGATATGGGCTCTACGGGTACGGGTATTCCCCCTATCGGTACGGCTTCTCTCCGTACAGCTATGGCGGCTACGGGATGGGGTACGGCGGCTACTACGGGATCGGGTACCGGCCGGTCGTGGTTCAGGTGAGCGAGCGCCCGGCCGATCAGCGCGGCAGGCTGGTCAGGGGCCTCGGGTACGTTCGCGGCGGCGACCGCGGCAGATCCACCGCGGTGGGCAGCGACGGCGGAGGCATGTGGTCGTCCGGCGGGTCCCGCAGCGGCGGTTCGTCGGTCGGCACCTCCTCCGGCGGCTACAGGGGCGGGTCCGGCAGTTCGACCGGACGCACCGCCCGCCCGCGTGGAGGCAGCGGCAGCTAGCGGAGCCGGGAACCCCTCGGGCTGGCGCCGGAAGAGCGCCGGGAGATAGGTTCTCCCGGCGCTTTTTCCTTTCAAACCAGACAGGATTTCCTCGTGGGAGCAGCCTTCTTGTCCCTGGAAGCGATTCGGCGAACGGCTCGCGATCGTTCCGGCATTCGGCGAGTGCATCACGGCGTACATGCCCTGGCGGTCGCGGCTCTTGTTGCCATCGCGACGGCCGCGCCCCTATCCGCCCAGAACGGCCGGAACGGGCACAGCGTCGCCGCCTCCCGCGTGGACGAGGCGCCGGTCCTGGACGGAGTCCTGGACGAGCCGGTCTGGAGAGCGGCCGAAGCCATCGACGCCTTCGTGCAGCAGGAGCCCGACGAGGGCGCTCCGGCGTCCGAGCGTACCGAGGCGCGCATCCTCTACGACGGGGAGAACCTCTACATCGGGGTGCGCGCCTTCGACTCCGAGCCGGACGGGGTCATCGCCACCGAGATGCGCCGCGACTCGGACCGGATACTCGACGAGGACAACTTCCAGATCATCCTCGACACCTTCAGGGACTTCCGTTCCGCCTACATGTTCGTCACCACGCCGCTGGGGGCGAAGCTGGAGCAGCAGGTTTTCGAGGAAGGCGAGGGAGGCAGTCGGCGCGGTTTCGGGGTGGCGACCAACATCAACAAGGACTGGGACGGGGTCTGGCACGTCGGCGCGCGCAGAACCGACGACGGCTGGGCTGCGGAGATCGCCATTCCGATGGTCACCCTGCGCTTCCCCGACGAGGAGCGCCAGGAGTGGGGCATCAACTTCATGCGCAACATCCGCCGCAAGAACGAGCAGGCGTTCTGGGCGGGCATTCCGAAGCCGTATACCCTCACGCGCGTGAGTCTGGCCGGCAGCCTGACGGGTCTCGAGTCGCTGAACCGGGGCATGGACCTGCGCGTCAAGCCGTTCGTCACCGGTGGCGGCACGCGCGTGGCCACCGAGGGCGTCGTGGAGAACGACGGGCAACGCGACATCGGTTTCGACATCAAGTACGGGGTCTCGGCCGGGTTGAACCTGGACATCACCTACAGGACCGACTTCGCCCAGGCGGAAGTCGACGACGAGCAGGTCAACCTGACCCGCTTCGCTCTCTTCTATCCCGAGAAGCGCGACTTCTTCCTGGAGAACTCGGGCCAGTTCAACGTCGGCACCAACAGCGCCTTCATGCGCGTGGCGGACCTGTTCTTCAGCCGTCGCATCGGCCTGTCCGAGACGGGCGACCCCATCCCCATCCTGGGTGGCGCCCGGCTGACCGGGAAGGTGGGTCGCAACAACATCGCCATCATGGACATCCAGACCGACGGCCTGCCCGGCGATGTTGGCGGGGGGATGCCCGGCCGTGACGGCGAGAACTTCTTCGTGGCCCGCTACAGCCGCGACATCATGGCGCGCTCCAAGGTGGGCGCGCTGGTCATCAACAAGCATGTGGGCGACGGCCACTACGTCAACCGCACCTTCGCCGCGGACATGACGCTGGCCCCCCATCCCGCCTTCCTGGTCAACAGCTTCGTCGCCAAGACCTCGACCACGGGGGTCACCGACGGCCAGCTGGCCGGCTACATCCGCCTCGGCTGGCTCGACGAGAACTGGAACGTCTACGGCGAGTACTCGGACTTCCAGGAGAACTTCAACCCGGAGGTGGGCTTCCTGCCGCGCAACGGGATCCGCATCAGCAAGCTCCACCTGGAGCGCAATCCCAGGCCGGGGCGCTTCGGAGTGCGCGTCTTCGACCCGATGGTCAACATCACCTACACGACCGACCAGAACAATCGGCTCGTGACCCGCCGCATCCACCACATGCTGGGGACGAGGCTCCAGAACGGGGCCTACATCAACATCTGGTACAATGCCAACCTGGAAGTGCTCGACAACCCCTTCCGCGTGCGGCCGGACGTGGTGGTGGCGCCGGGGACCTACCGCTTCGGCGACTGGCGCTTCTCGTTCAACAGCGACCCTTCGCGCAGGCTCTACGGGACCGTCTACTACTCTCCGCAGACCTTCTTCGACGGCGACCGCACCGACTACAGCGCCAGTGCCGGCTTCAGGCTGACCAGCCAGCTGGCCGCCGAGGGGGCGTTCACGCGCAACGACGTCCGCCTGCCCGGGGGCGACTTCAGCGCCGACATCGCGTCGTTCCGCATCGACTACGCGCTCTCGCCGACGATGACGCTGCGCACCGTTACGCAGTACAACTCGCTCACCGACCAGTGGAGCACTGCGGGGCGCTTCAACTACATCTACCGGCCGGGGAGCGACATCTACATCGTCTACGACGAACTGCGCAGGAACGTCTACGACGACTTCGGCAGGTACAACGAGTTCGCGTCCTTCCGCGAGCGGCAGCTGATCGTCAAGGTCACGTACCTGTTTTCGCGGTAGATCCTGCGCGAGGCCGGGCGTCAGCGTGGGGCAAGACGCAATCTCCCGGCGCGCATGAAAGCCGCCGAAGCCGCTGTATTACACTGGTAATACGCCGCTTCCGGGGTCCTGCACGGTCTCTCCGGCGTGCCGCGCCACCAGGATCCGCCAGCGTAGCTGGAGTCCGAACCAGAGCAGGGAAGCGACGGCCAGGATCAGGGTGCCGAGCGCCGAACTGAGGAGCGCGACCTTGATGCCGCCCGCCACCAGCGTCGCCACGACCTCGCCGGCCAACTCGATGAACTGGAAGGTGATGATTATGCCGACCAGTGTGCCCAGCACGCCGCTGATGGCCGCGAACCCTCCCCAGAACAGGATGGCGTCGATCCAGGCCTTGGCGTGCCGGCCCGGCATGGCACTGCGCCACACCAGCGCGAGCGACCACAGCGCCAGGGCGACGACCACCAGCAGCGAGAAGGTGAGCGGCCAGCGGATGACGCCGAGGGCTTCGAAGGCTTCCATCGCGGTCATGATGATTCTCCCAGGGATGCGGGTTGGTGTGTGGGCGCGGGATCGGGCATCCGCGGCGCGCCGGGGCGGGTGTCCGGCAGGGGGTTGCCCAGCAGCTCGGCGTGCGCACCGGAGACGAGCGCGAGCCAGTGTGCGGGAATGAACCAGGCCAGCCCTCCGGTGAGGGCCAGCAACAGTGAGAACGAGAGCAGGACGCAGGTTCCGGCCAACCACTCGAGCAGGAGCGATCCGGCCAGTCCGGGCTCGGCCTCCAGAGCCCCGGCGAGCCGTAAGAGGTCGGCAAGGGCGCCGAAGATGCCGGTGGCGAGCGTCAGGCCGGACAGGAACAGGATGACGCGGAGGTTCGCTGCCGGATCCCGGTGGTCGCGCTTGACCCACAGCCTGAACGAGAGCGTGGCGATGGCTGCGAAAAGGAGTGTACCCAGCCCGAGAACCGGCCACAGGAAGGGCGACGCATGACGGAGCCAGTCGGCCCGCAGAAGCAGGAAGGTCTCCGCGAAAAGCACGACTGCGGTGGTCAGGGCGAGCGCCGAGCGCTCGAGGGTGCGCAGGCGGCCGGGACTGAAGTGGCGGGTGAGCCGGCGGTAGTGGGAGGCGTGGAGGCGGTCGAGTTCGCGGAGCGTCGCCCCGTCGGGCACGAGGGCGTCCAGCGCGCGGGCGCGGGCCTCGTCCGGGGGCGTACCCCGGGCTTCGAGTTCGCCGGAGAGCGCCTCGAGGTCGAATTCGAGTTCGCGCAGGATCCTGAGG
Source organism: Longimicrobiales bacterium (assembly GCA_965202805.1). Taxonomy (GTDB): domain Bacteria; phylum Gemmatimonadota; class Gemmatimonadetes; order Longimicrobiales; family Gaopeijiaceae; genus BD2-11. The sequence goes on along the minus strand of OZ241869.1, from coordinate 2,582,288 downwards.
CGGTCCGGAATGGGGACCGTCAAGTCCCGGTCGAGCCTGCGCAGCGCCGGCTGGAACGCGCTCACGCCGGGAGCTCCCGCGCACGGCGAAGCATGCGCATGAGCCCGGACAGGATCTCCTGAACCCGGTCCGTTTCTCCGCTGAGGTGCCTGCGGCCGATGTCGGTGAGCGAATACACCTTCCTTCTCCGCCCGCCCCCGCTCGACCAGCGGCCCTGGATGAGCCCGTTCCCCTCCATCCGGTGCAGGATCGGGTACAGGGTGCCGTGCCGGAAACGAAAGACCCCGTTGCTGTGCGCCTCCACGTCCAGGGCGATCTGGTAGCCGTGCCTGGGGCTCTCTCGCAGGGCAGCGAGGACCAGCAGTTCGTGGATTCCCCGGGCGAAGCCCTGCGCGTCGAATTCCTGGTCCGTCATGTGGATATCCCTGAGGAAGATGCCCGCCCTGAGCATTATGTCGTGTTCCGATGTATCGGCAAGCAATATATCACGTGCTCAACATATCGAAGTTCGATACATCATGCAAGACCGGGCAGGTCGAGGGCACCGGGACCACCCGCAGTCGGGATGTGCCCGGCGGGTTTGTCCGCGTCAGGAGGTCGTGGCGGTCAGTTCGATGTCACGGTTGACGCTGAGGCCGCATACGGAGCCCGACACGGTCGCCGTCGGGATGGCGCCGCTGAGTGCGGTATCGACCATCGAGATCTCGGAGGTGATGGTGTTGTCGAGATCGCAGCTGCCCGATCTGGTCCCGCTCGTCCAGCTGAACGAGCCGGAAGACGTGATGTTGATGGAAAAGCTGAAGTCTTCCAGTACAAGGATGACCGAGCCCGTCTGAGCCAGACCCGGATCGCTGTCCAGGACAAAAGTGGCGCCGCCGCCGGTGAACGTGCAGCCGCTGGGGGTCAGGGTGCCAGACAGCTCCACCTCCAGGGAACCCCGGGCCTCGTCTATGGAGATCATCGCACTTCCCGAGAACCCGGCTTCGCCGCCTTCGGCGCAGGGAGTGGCGGCGTCCAGGGGAAGAGGCGCTCCAGGCGGAACGGCTGTGAGCATTGCCGGATCCGCCTGGAGAAGTAATCCCCCATACGCCAGAAGGCTTCCACCGTACAGCCCCTGCACGAGGGCGTTGGCTTCGTTCTGGGTCATCCGGTCCCCTTCCGGCTCCGTAGAGCTTTCGCAGGCTGTCAGCGCGAAGGCGGTCGGGACGAGCAGCAGGACGAGGAGGAGTCTGAAGGATATCGGCTGACGATTCGTCTTTGAAAACATTTTTCGGAAGCTCCTGAGATCAAGGTTGGCGGCGATCCTCTCCGTTACAGTCCGACACGCGAAGAGAAACCCGGCCGCGCGTCCATCCTACCCTTTTCCGGATGGGATGGTTCGGTTTTGGGCTCATGTAGGGATTGCGTGCACCACCTCGGCCTGGAGACCCCGGCCATTTGACACTTACGGTTTTTATTCGGTATCTTGTCGGCCCATGTCTCACGTGCCGAAGACGAAGCGGCGAGCGCTGGAGGCGCTGCGCGAAGAGATCCGCCGGATCGAGGTTCCGGGCGAAGCCGGGGCGGCGTGCCTGTCGCTGGGCATCCCGGAAATCGATGGCGCCCTGCCCGGAGGCGGGCTGCGTGCGGGGTGCGTCCATGAGATTGCCGGGGACGAGGCCGCGACCGGTTTCTGCGCCGTCCTTCTGGCGCGTGCCGGCAGGGCCCCGGGGCCGCTCCTGTGGCTGGCGCGCGGGGATGACCTCTATCTGCCGGGACTGGTCCGGTACGGGATCGAACCGGGGCGGCTGCTGGTTGCTTCGGGGCTGCGGCGGCGGGCCGACATGCTGTGGGCCATGGAGGAGGCGCTGCGCTGCCGGGCCCTGAGAGGAGTCGTGGCGGAGGTGGACACCCTTGACCGGGCGGCCTCCCGGCGCCTGATGCTCGCCGCCGAAGGCTCGGGCGTACCCGGGCTGGTACTGTGGCCTGAGGCCGGGACAGGAGGGGCGGGGCGGGTCAGGGTACCCACGGCCGACAGCCGGTGGCGGGTCACCGCCGTTCCGGGGACCGGGATGACCCGGTGGCGCGTGGAGGTGGTGCACTGCCGCGGGGGGAGACCGGGGTATTGGGTGGTGGGGATGGCTGCCCGTGACCTTTCGCGCCGCGCCGGCTGACCCGATCCGGAACCATGGGCGTCTTTTCCACCCCCCGTCGCATCCTTGCCGCCTGGTTCCCCTGGTGGCCGGTGGAGAGGCTGGTCTGGCGCTGTCCCGAGGCGCGCACCCGGCCCTTCGTGACCATCGGCGAGCAGCGGGGGCGGCTGGTGATCGAGGCGGTCAACCCGCGCGCGGCGGGGGCTGGGCTGGCGCCGGGCATGCCCCTGGCCGACGGACGGGCCATCGTGCCCGACGTGATCGCCCACCCCGCCGATCCCGCCGCCGACGCCCATGCGCTGAAGCGGCTGGCCCGGTGGGCGGACGGCTTCACCCCCCGGGTCATGCCGGCCGGCGCGGACGGGCTCTTCCTCGATGTCGGGGGGTGCACGCATCTCCATGGCGGCGAGGAGGCGCTGCTGGCGGCGCTGGGGGCGGGGTTGGGGGGGCTTGGGCTCACCTCTCGACTGGCTCTGGCCGGTACGCCCGGGGCGGCCTGGGCGCTGGCCCGCCACGGGGAGAGGTCTCCGGCCATCGTGCCCCCGTCTGCGGGTCCGGCCAGGATGAAGGAGGTGCTGGCCGGGCTCCCCGTCGCCGCCCTCAGGCTCGATGCCGATGTCGTGGAGGCCCTGGTCTCCTTCGGCCTGGACAGGATCGGAACGCTCTACCCCTTCGACCCCGGAGCGCTGGCGAAGAGGTTCGGCCCCGCCCCGCGCCGCCGCCTGGAGCAGGCCCTCGGCTTCGCTCAGGAGCCGGTCATCTCTCTTCCGCCTCCGCTTCCGCGCGAGGCCCGCCGTGCCTTTGCCGAGCCGGTCTCGACAGTGGACGCCATCCACGCGGCGGTGGAAGCCCTGCTGGGGGATCTGTGCCGGATCCTGAGCCGGGCAGGCGAGGGCGTGCGGCGCATGCGGCTCGTCTGCCACCGGGGGGATGGAGCGCGTTCCGTTCTGGTGGCAGGCACCAGCCGGCCTCTGCGCCGCGCAAGGCTCCTCATGAACCTGTTCGCGGGGAAGCTGGAGCGGATCGACCCGGGTTTCGGCATCGAGGAGATGGTGTTGTCCGCCGAGGTGGTCGAGGTCGTCGAAGAGGAGCAGGAGGACTGGTTCGCGCGGGCCGGAACGGCAGCGGCGGGCAGCGGCGGATGGATCGGAGGAGAGGGTGGGACGGGCCGCGAAGAACTGGCCGCCCTCGTCGACCGGCTGGGGAACCGCTTCGGTTTCGGAAACATCGCCTGCCCGGTCCCGCGCCAGAGCTGGCTGCCCGAGCGCGCGGTCGAGCTCCGCGAGCCCCTGGCCGCACACCGGAGGCACGGCCCGGGCTGGCCGGAGGGACGCCGCCGGCCGCTCCGCCTGCTGTCTCCCCCGGAGCGGGTGGAGGCCGTCGCCCGCGAGCCCGGCGGGATGGAGCCTGCGGGCGCGCCGGCGTTCTTTCGCTGGCGTGGACGGAGGCACCGGGTGCGCGCGGCCGAAGGTCCCGAGCGGCTGGAGTGCGAATGGTGGCTGGAGGACGCCCCGTCCCGCGACTACTACCTGATTGAAGACGAGGAGGGGCGGCGCTACTGGCTCTTCTGCGAGCGACCCCGCGACCCCGCCGCCCCGCCGCGCTGGTTCCTGCACGGGTTCTTCGCGTGAGCGCGGTCGGGCGCGACCCCGCGGCGCTCCTCCCCGGCGGCCGCACGGATGGAGGTTCGTCGGCCTGGACGGGCGGCTACGCGGAACTCCAGGTCACCAGCAACTTCTCGTTCCTGCGCGGTGCCTCCCGGCCCGAGGAACTGGTGGAGCGGGCGCATGCCCTGGGCTACCGCGCCCTGGCTCTCACCGACCGCAACACCCTGGCGGGGGTCGTGCGCGCCCACCACGCCGCCCGCGAGACCGCGCTCCGCTTCATCGCCGGCGCCCGCCTCGACCTCGAGGACGGGCCGTCCCTGCTCTGCCTGCCCGTCTCCAGGAAGGGCTACGGCCGCCTGGCCCGCCTCATCACCCGGGGACGCAGGCGCGCTCCCAAGGGAGAGTGTCGGCTCCACCGCGGGGACGTCGTGGAGGCGGCTGGAGAGCAGGTCTTCATCGCCCTGCCGCCGGAGGTGCCCGGTCCCGTTTTCGCCGAACGGCTGGCGTGGTACCGGGCGCGGCTGGACGCACCTCTCTTCATGGCCGCCACCTGCCTCCACCGGGGCAACGACGCCCTCCGCCTGGCGGACCTCGCCTCCCTCTCGGAAGCGGAGCGCGTGCCCCTGGTCGCGACCGGCGACGTGCACCAGCACATCCCGGAGCGGCGTCGGCTCCACGACCTGCTCACCTGCATCCGCGAGCGCTGCACCATCGACACCGCCGGCTGGCGCCTCGCGGCCAACGCGGAACGCCATCTCAAATCCCCCCTGAAGATGGCCGCCCTCTTCCGCGATCATCCCCGTGCCCTGGCCAATGCAGTGGAGATCGCCGAGCGCTGCCGCTTCTCCCTCGGAGAACTGCGCTACGAATATCCCGGAGAGGGGGTCGGCGAAGGCCGCACGCCCCAGCAGGAGCTCGAGGCCCTGACCTGGGAGGGCGCGGCCCGGCGCTATCCCGAGGGCATCCCCTCCGGAGTGCGGGCGACGCTCGAACACGAGCTGACGCTCATCGGCGAACTGGAATACGCCCCTTATTTCCTTACCGTGGCCGACATCGTCCGGACCGCCCGCGGCATGGGCATCCTGTGCCAGGGACGCGGCTCGGCCGCCAACTCGGCGGTGTGCTACTGCCTGGAGATCACCTCGGTCGATCCGGACCGCATCGACCTGCTGTTCGAGCGCTTCATTTCCGCCCAGCGAAACGAAGTGCCCGACATCGACGTGGATTTCGAGCACGAGCGCCGCGAGGAGGTCATCCAGTACATCTACCGCAAGTACGGCCGCGAGCGGGCCGGGCTGGCCGCAACGGTGGTGACCTATCGCGTCCGCAGTGCCCTGCGCGACACCGGCAGGGCCATGGGGCTGAGCAAGGACACGGTCGACCGGCTGCTCTCCATGGCTTCGGTCTGGTCGAAGCCGGTGGACGGGGAGCGCGCCCGTGAGGAAGGGTTCGACCCGAAGGACCGGCGCCTGCGCCTGACCCTGGAGCTGGCCCGCGAACTCCAGGGCTTTCCCCGCCATCTGTCCCAGCACACGGGCGGCTTCGTCATCTCCCGCGGGCCGCTGTGCGAGATCGTTCCCATCGAGAACGCCGCCATGGAGGACCGCACGGTGATCGAGTGGAACAAGGATGATCTCGAGGCGCTGGGGCTCGTCAAGGTGGATGTGCTGGGGCTCGGCATGCTCTCCTGCATCCGGCGCTCCTTCGAGCTGCTGGAAGCACACTACGGCGTCCGCCACACTCTGGGGGACGTGCCCGCTGAGGATCCGGGGGTCTATCGGATGATCCAGCGGGCGGACACGATCGGCGTGTTCCAGATCGAGAGCCGGGCGCAGATGGCGATGCTCCCGCGGCTGAAGCCGGCCACCTTCTACGACCTGGTCATCGAGGTGGCGATCGTGCGGCCCGGACCGATCCAGGGGGACATGGTCCACCCCTACCTGCGCCGGCGCAGGGGCGTGGAGCCGGTGCAATACCCTTCGGAAGATCTGCGCGAGGTGCTGGGGAAGACGCTGGGCGTGCCCCTCTTCCAGGAACAGGCGATGAAGATCGCCATCGTCGGAGCCGGCTTCAGCCCGGCCGAGGCGGACCGGCTGCGCCGGGCCATGGCCAGCTTCCGCAACTACGGCACCATCCACCGCTTCCGCGACAAGTTCGTGGATGGGATGGTGGGGAAAGGGTACGAGCCGGAGTTCGCCGAGCGCTGCTTCAAGCAGATCGAGGGGTTCGGCGACTACGGTTTTCCGGAGAGCCACGCGGCCAGTTTCGCGCTCCTGGTCTACATCTCCTCGTGGCTGAAGCACCACTACCCGGAGGTCTTCGCCTGCGCCCTCCTGAACAGCCAGCCCATGGGCTTCTACGCGCCCGCCCAGATCGTGGGCGATGCGCGCAGGCACGGGGTGGAGGTGCGCCCGGTGGATGTCAACCACTCGGAGTGGGACTGCACCCTGGAACCGGCGTGCCCGCCACCGCGCATGGCGCTGCGGCTGGGATTGCGTCAGGTCCGCGGTCTGAGGGAAGAGGACGCCACCCGCATCGTTACGGCCCGGGAGGAAGGGTATCGCTCCCCGGCCGACCTGCAGCGTCGGGCAGGGACCAGTCCGGCCGTCCTGATGCGCCTGGCCAGGGCGGACGCCTTCACCTCCACCGGGCTGGACCGCCGCCAGGCCACCTGGGCGATCAGCTCCCTGGACCAGGTGGAACCGCTGCCTCTCTTCGATCCGCCCGGCGAGGCGGAACCGCCCCGCCCGGAACCGGCTCTGCCTGCCCTTTCCGCCGGCGAGCAGGTGGTGGCTGACTACCGCACCACCGGGCTGTCCCTCAAACAGCACCCCGCCGCCCTGCTGAGGGAGCGGCTGGCCGACCGGGGCGTGCGCCCGGCCAGCCACCTGGAGGAAGCCCCCGCCGGTGCGCGCGTCACCGTCGCCGGCATCGTGCTGTGCCGCCAGCGGCCGGGCACGGCGGGCAGGATCGTGTTCGTGACCCTGGAGGACGAGACCGGAACCGCCAACCTGGTGGTGTTTCCCTCGGTCCAGGAACGTTGCCGCCGCGCCCTGCTCACCGCGCGGCTCATGGTCTGCCGCGGCCGGCTGGAGAAGGAGCAGGGCGTGATCCATGTGATTGCCGACCGCATCGATTCCCTCAACGACTGGCTGGACGGCCTGGCCGGAACGCAGGGAGCAACTTCACGGGGTGCGTTCGTGGGCAGAGGGCGGTTCTTCCACTAGCGACACAACAAAACCGGGTCCTGACCTGTCAGAGAATCAAGAGGTAGACCTGTCAGGATCGGCGGTGTTACATTGCCTGACTTGCTGTTCCTGGGCCAGCCATCGCCGTTTCGTAGAACCCCACCCCCGGTAGGCGCGCACTGGATGTTCTCATCCTCTCGTGGTCTGGACTCCTTCGATCAGTATCTTCAGGACGTAGAGAAGTACCCGCTCATCCGGGATCCCGAAGAAGAGCGCGAGCTGGCTCGGCGCGCCCGGACCGGGGACATGGAGGCGGCCGAGCGGCTGGTGACCGCCAACCTCCGCTTCGTGATTTCCTATGTCAAGAAGTACCAGGGTCGCGGGCTCGGTCTGGCCGAACTGGTCTGCATCGGCAACGAGGGGCTGCTGAAGGCGGTCAAGAAATTCGACCCCGACAAGGGGGTCAAATTCATCAGCTACGCGGTCTGGTGGATCCGGCAGACCGTCCTGCAGGCGCTGGCCGAACAGACCCGTTCCGTGCGCATCCCGCTCAACCAGAACTCCAACCTCGCCAAGCTGGCGCGCACCGACACGGCGCTGACCCAGGAGCTGGGCCGCTCTCCCACCGATCAGGAGATCGCCAAGGAGATGCAGGAGCCCGTCGAGACCATCCGCGCGCTGCGCCGGGTGGCCGCGACCGAACTCAGCCTGGACGCCCCCATCGACCGCCGGGACCGGGACAGCTCCAGCTTCGGCGAACGCTTTGCCGGCGTGGAGGCCGCGGACATCGAACTGGATGTGGAGGCGCTGGCCCGCCGGGCCTTCATGGAGGACATGTTCGAGAAGTACCTGACGGAACGCGAACGCAAGATCCTCTACCTCTACTACGGCCTGGACGACGGCGAGGAGCGCACGCTCGAGGAGATCGGCGTGCTTCTGGGGGTCACGCGCGAACGGATTCGCCAGATTCGCAACCGCGCATTCGAGAAGCTGCGCGACAGCCCGCACGGGGATTCGCTGTCGGGTTTCTGGAGCGCAAACTGACCGGCGCTCGCCCTTTCCTCGACCGCCAGGCGCGTCCGTGGGCGAACGCCCCCCGGCATTCGAGCCGCTTCATCCCACGGACCGCTAGCCGTCGCTGCGGGAGGTGAGCAGCACCAGCTCGCGTGCGTTGACATCGGCCGTCGGAATGGTGATGCCGTCCCGCTCATAGGAGTCGTACTCGAGCCGGCCCTCCACGTACACCCGGTCTCCCTTCCGCACATAATCCTCGACGAACTGAGCGGTCTTGTTCCACACCGTGATCCGGTGCCAGTCCGTTCGCTCCTCCACGTCGTTCGGCCCACGACGGATACGCTGGTTGGTGGCGAGCGAGAAATGCGCCACCTTCTTGCGCCCCTGGGTCTCGTGGACATCCGGATCCCGCCCGACATTCCCGATCAGGATGATCTTGTTGACCGACCGGCTCATCGGCGTCTCTCCTTCCTTGGCCTGTGAAACTGGATTCCTCCGCGCGTCTCTGACGTTCGCGGGGAAGTCCGGGCGAAGGAATGACAGGATGAGCCGATCGCGGTCCCGGTCCGGTCCGGGGTTCAACCCTTGCATTCGAACCAGCTTTCGCCGGCTCCGGTATCCACCACCAGCGGCACGTCGAGCACGGTCGCGTTCTCCATGTGCGACACGACCATGTCGCGCACGGCATCCAGTTCGCGGGCGGGCGTCTCGAGCACCAGCTCGTCGTGCACCTGAAGGAGCAGCATCGCCCCTGAAGAGGCTTTCTCGAGGCCCTGCTGCACCTCGATCATCGCCTTCTTGATGACGTCCGCGGCCGTGCCCTGGATGGGCGTGTTGCGCGCGACCCGCTCCCCGTGCGCGCGGATATTCCAGTTGCGCGAGGCCAGCTCGGGCACGTAGCGCCGGCGCCCCGAAAGGGTCTCGACGTAGCCGCGCTCCCTGGCCAGGGAGACCTGCTCGTCGAGGAAGGCGCGCACGCCGCTGAAGCGCTCGAAGTACTGGTCGATGAAGCGCCGCGCCTCATCCTGCGGAATGCCCAGCTGGCGTCCCAGGGAGAATGCTCCCTGCCCGTACAGGGTGGCGAAGTTGATGGTCTTCGCCTGGTCGCGCATTCGCGGGCTCACCTCGTCCACGGGCACGTCGAAGATGACGGCGGCGGTCTGGCGGTGGATGTCGCTCGCTTCGCGGAACGCGGTCACGAAGGCGGGATCGCCCGAGAAGTGGGCGAGGATGCGCAACTCGATCTGGGAGTAGTCCGCGGTCAGCAGCACGTGTCCCGGAGCGGCCACGAAGCCCTTGCGGATCTCCCGTCCGATCCGGGTGCGGATGGGGATGTTCTGCAGGTTGGGGTTGCTGGAAGACAGCCGGCCGGTCGCCGCCACGGTCTGGTTGAAATGCGTGTGGATGCGCCCGGTGCGCGGATGGACGAGACCGGGGAGGGCGTCGATGTAGGTGCTGCGCAGCTTCTCCATGCGGCGGTACTTCATCAGCAGGCTCGGCACCGGATGGCCGAGCGCCTCGAGTTCCTCCAGCACCGAGGCGGCCGTCGAGGGCCCGGTCTTGGTCTTGCGGATGACCGGGAGCCCCAGATCCTCGAAGAGCACGGTTCGCAGCTGGGGCGTCGAATTGAGATTGAATTCGGATCCCGCCTCGCTGAAGATATCCTTCCGCACCCGCTCGAGTTCGCGCTCCAGCTCCCGGCTCATGTCGCTGAAGAAGAGGGGATCGATGCGGACTCCGTTTCGCTCCATGCACGCCAGCACCGGTACCAGGCGCATCTCCACATCCCGAAACAGTCCGTCCAGAGCGTGTCCCTCGAGCCTGGGCCGGAAGTGTTCACGAAGCCGTCCCGCGCAGTCGGCGCGTTCGCAGGCGTAGCGGAGGACCTGCTCGGGCCCGAGCCGGGTCAGCGGCACCTCCTTCTTCCCCGTGCCCACGAGCTCCTTGAGCCGGGTGGTCTCGAGGCCGAGCCTGTTTGCCGCCAGGGTGTCCAGTTCGTGGCCCCGAAGCTCGGGTTCGAGGAGATACGAGGCCACCATGGTGTCGAAGCAGGCCCCCGCGAGGGCGATGCCGACCTCGGCCAGCGCGACCATCCCGTGTTTCAGATCGTGTCCGGTCTTGGCCACCCCGGCGTCCTCGAGCAGATCGCGAAGCGGGGCCATGTCGCGGGAATCGAGCGCGGGCAGGTTGTTCGCCGACGCCGCGGACTCCGCCAGCGCTCCCATCTCCAGGTCGAGCGCGGCTTCGTGGGCCAGCGGGAGGTAGCGGGCCTCGCCCGGCCGGCTCGAGAGGGCGATCCCGGCGATGGGCCCCCGCATCGGATCGAGGGATGCCGTGAGTACGGCGACCGCGACTTCACCCTGCGCGCGCGCTTCCCGGACCACCTCGCCGACTCCGGCCCCGTCCAGCACCAGCTGGTAGTCGACGTCCTCCTCCCTGGATGCCGGTCCCCCGGCTCCCGGCGAACTCGCGAAGCGCTCCAGGAGGGTGTGAAACTCGAGCTCCAGCAGCAGCTCGCGCATCCGCTCGCGGTCCGGAGCGCGCACGGCGAGGCCATCGAGATCGAAGGTCACGTCCACGTCGGTGAGCATGGTCACCAGCTGCCTCGACAGCCGGATCTGGTCCGCGTGGTTGAGCAGCGACTCGCGGGGACGCTTGGCGCGCACATCTTCCGCGTGCGCGAGAATCTCGTCCAGGTCTCCATACTGCTCGATGAGCTTGACCGCGGTCTTGGGCCCGATGCCCGGCGCTCCGGGCACGTTGTCCGAGGAGTCTCCGATCAGCGCCAGGTAATCGATGATGCGATCGGGAGGGACCCCGAAACGCTTGCTCGCGTTCGACTCGTCGACCCATTCCGCCGAGGTGCCGGCGCGTCCCCCGCGTGCGGGCCGGAACAGCCGCAGGCCCGGGCGCAGGAGCTGGTAGAAGTCCTTGTCCCCCGAAACGATGACGGCCTCGATGTCCTCCTCGAGCGCGAGGGCTCGCTGCGCCAGCGAAGCGATCACGTCGTCCGCCTCGAATCCCTCGACTTCGACCACGGGGTGGTGGAGCGCATCCAGCAGCGACCGGATGCGGCCCAGGCTCTCGCGCAGATCCTCGGGCATCTTCTCGCGCGTCGCCTTGTACGCGGGATAGAGCTTCTTGCGCTGACTCGAGCCGGCGTCGAAGACCACCGCGAGATAGTCGGGCGCGAACTCTTCCCGGATCCGGATCAGGTAGTTGAGGAAGCCCCACTCCGCGGAGGTGTTCTCGCCCCTGGAGTTGGTGAGCGGTCGGTTGGCGAAGGCGAAGAACGACTGATATATGAGCGCGTAGGCGTCGATCAGGAAGAGGGAAGGCGGGTTCATGGCCCGTAGCCGCGGTTCACGAGTCGTCGCCGTACAGCCAGCGATAGATCCGCAGGTTGCGCTCGACGCTCTTCACGTAGTTGCGCGTTTCGAAGAAGGGGATCCGCTCCGTGAAGCGCTGCAGGTCCGCGGCTTCCGGCAGGCGGCGCCAGCGGTTGGCGCGGGAAGGACCCGCGTTGTAGGCCGACAGCACCAGCGGCAGCTGGCCGTCGTAGCGGCCGAGCATCTGCGCGAGGTAGCGCGAGCCGAGGTGCAGGTTGACATCGGCGACCCTCAGGGCCGTAGCCGAAAAGGGCTGCGGTCCTCCCCGGCGCGCGAGCTCGCGTCCGGTTGCGGGCATCACCTGCATGAGCCCGACCGCTCCCGCGCTGGAGACGATTTCCGCGTCGAAGGCGGATTCCTGGCGCATCAGGGCGGCCATCAGGAACGGGTCCACTTCGTGCCTGGCCGCCTCGTCGAAGATGAGGTCCCGATAGGGGAGCGGATAGGCCGCGCGCACGAGGCGCGGCGAGCGGGGGTATCCGGCGCTCTGGCCCCGTCCGCCGACGCGGATGCCCTCGATGTACATGCCCTCGGCGAGCAGGCCCTCGGCCAGCCGGAGCAGCGCTCCCGGAGAGCTTTCAGCCCGTTCCAGCAATCGCGCCGCGATGTCCGCGGCGGCCGAGTTCATCCCCGCGCGCCTCAGGAGCGCGGCTTCGCGCAGCGGCTCGTACATCCAGAAGACGCTGGATTCGTCGAAGGGGGGATCGGGCTCCAGTTCGGGGTCGTAGTCCTCGCCGAGCAGCTCCGCTCCGAGGAAGGCGTAGTAGGAAAGAGGATCACCGCGGGTGACGAGGGCCACATGCCCGGCAGCGAGCTCGCGGTTGCCCAGCCGAAGGCGGGCCCACGCAGCCCAGTAGGCCGCTTCCTGCCAGCGCCGCCCCCGCGGAAAGTCGGCGAGGTAGTCTTCAAAAACCCCGGCCGCCTGCCGATGATCGCCGGCGCCGATGTGTAGCTGGCCGAGGCGCATGCGCGCCAGACCGGCGCGATCCATGGTGGGCGCCATCGACGCGGTTTGCCCGTACCCTTCCATGGCCCGGGAGAGCCGGCCCGCGTCGTGGTCCGCGTCTGCTCGGAAGAAGACGAAGTCGACCGCTTCACGGCTGCCCGGGAAGCGCTCCACCATCTGCTCCTGCGCTGTCTCCGCCGCGCCCCCCGCACCGAGCCGCCGCTGCACCCGGGCCAGGTTGTCGAGGGCGGGTGCGCCCACCTCCGGGTCATCGCTCCCGGCGAGGCTGGTGAGCTCGTCTCTGGCTTCCGAGAGCCGCCCCGAGCCTGCCAGCAGGCGCGCGCGCGCCAGGCGCAGGGTGATAGGCGGAGCGGTGGAGGTTTCCTCCAGGTAGCGGTCGTAGACTTCGAGCGCGCGTCCGGTTTCGCCTCCCCGCTGGAGGACGCGCCCCAGGGCCGGCAGGTCGTCGGTCGGGGCGGTGCCCGATTCCGCGAGGGCGGTGGCAGCGAGGGTGGCGGCGCTGCCCCGGTCGACGGCGTCGAGCACGGCCCGGAAGGCGGCGAGCCCGCCCTCCCGGTCGCCGCGCGCCTGTCGCAGTTCGCCCAGCATCGCCCATCCCCGCGCCCGGCGTCCGTCGTTCGAGATCGAGGCGACGGTCTGGTCGAGGAAGGTCTCGGCGGCGGCGCTGTCGGCCACGGTCAGGTATGCGTCGGAGCGGAGCAGCCAGCTCCGTTCCCGGACCTCGTCGTCGGTGATGCCCGCGATCGCCAGCCGCACCCCGGCGGTGTCGCCCAGCGGGGCGAGAATGTCCGCGACCTCCAGCCGCAAGCGGCTGTTGAAGTAGTCCGTGCGGCCGGTGGCGATCGCCTCCAGCGTCCCGAGCGCGTCACCGGAACGGTTCAGACGGGCTCGAATCCGGATCAGCCGCAGGACCGCTTCCTCGTCGCGGCTTCCGCCGGCCAGATAGGCGCTCAGGGCGTGCTCGGCGGCCGCCCAGTCTCCTTCCGCCTCGGCTGCCCGGCCGAGAAGGAACCATCCTTCTCCGGCATTCACCTCGTCGAGCCACTCCGCGCCCGCCAGCAACTCGTTCACCTCCGTCCAGTTCCGCCAGCCCGCCTCGGCGCGGGCCAGCTCCAGGACGGCTGCGGGTTGGGGGGAATCGGTCGCGGCGAGCGCCTCTCTCAGCGCGACCGCGGTCTGCCAGGGCCGTTCGATCCGGTCACGGCTCCCGGCCGCGGCAGCCTGGGGAGTCGTCGCCGGCCGGGACAGGGACGAGGCCGGGGTGGGGGCGGCGATGATCAGGGACGCCGCAGTGGCGAGAATCAGTACCTTCACGGAGGACGGCTTCATCTTCAAACCCCTGGCCTGAAAACGACGAAAGGCCACCCCAGGGGGTGACCTCTCGACTGCGAAACCTCGGGTTCCGGCTATATGGACGCCCTCCCGGTCTCCATCGCGTGGAGCGCGTCGATCATCTTCTGGGCCGACTCCTCCATGTCGATGACGAGCGAGTCGATGCGCGAGACGAAGAAGTTGTGGGCGATGCTCACGGGGATCGCGATCGTGAGGCCGGCCGCGGTCGTAAGGAGCGCCACCTTGATGCCGCCCGCCACCAGCGTCGCCTCGACCTCACCGGCCAGCTCGATGGACTGGAACGCGATGATCATCCCGATCACCGTGCCCAGGAAGCCGAGGAGCGGGGCAATGTTGGTGAGGGTCGCCAGGACCACCAGGCCGCGCTCCAGACGGCTCAGCTCGATGAGCCCCTGGTTCTCGATGGCCTTCATGACCCGGTCGGTGCCTTCCTCGTGCCGCTCGAGGCCGGCGTACAGGATGTTCGCGGCGGGCGAGTTGGACTCGCGGGTGACCTCGATCGCCTCCTGCAGCTGGGCGTCGGCGAGCAGAGCGTCGACCTCGGAGAGGATCTTCTTGGTGCGGCCGCTCTTGGCCATCAGGTCGAAGAACTTCCAGATGATGACGATGATGCCGACGACGATGCAGGCGGCCAGCGGATAGCGCATGAAGCCCGTCTGATCCCAGATGAATCCCATTTGCTCGCCGAGTGTCTGATCCGGAGCTTCCATCCCGGGGATCTGCAGGAGCGCAACATAAAGGTTGTTGAGTGCGGCCAAGGGAGTGCCCTCCATGAGCTGGGTTCAAGGCAACGAAATGACTGCCCACATCGGACAGCCCACCGGGTCCACCGGAACTTATCCTAGCACCGGAGCAGGCAAGATGAAAGCACCTCCGGGGTGTGTCAAGGGTTGTCCGGCGCTCGTCTCAGGTAGCAGGCCGGATCGTAACTTCGTAAATGGCTGGCACATCCGGGGCGGCACCTGAGCCGGTGCCATCGATCGCGATGCCGTACATGAGAGTACCTCCGATGGAGCCCGGCGTTCGCGACTCCGCGGAAGGTACCTCATCGAGGCTGGCGTCGGTCCTCCGATGCCTGCCCTGTCCGTTGCAGAATCGCCCGGGCCAGCCGCCCGGACGATCTCGATCCGACGGAAGGCCTCGCGCATTCGCCGGCCCGATCTACCGGCGTAGCGTCCACTCGCGCGACCGGTAGTGGCGCCCCAGCGGCCCGATCAGCCGTGTCACCCTTCGCGGGAGTTCTCCTGTCACGATCTCCGTTCCCAGCTCCGTGGCGAGCCCTTCCGTGACCGCCGTCGCGACCTCCCGCCACGAGGGTGCGCGGCCGAGCTGTTCGCGGAGGGTCGTGGACGCGGGTGGTGTGTCCGCGTCGGGAGACTGCCGGCGCAGTTCGCCGACTCGTTCCTGGGTGCCGTCGATCAGGATGGAGCCGTGCTGTAACAGGGCCCGGCCGATGCGCGCCTGGGCGCTGCCGGCGAGCTTCCGCCCCCCCGCCACCACCTCCCCTCCGGCGGTCGCGTCGAAGCATGCTCCCGCCCGCGGCGGGCCCGGCGCCACCCCCGCGGCCAACCGGGCGTCCGCCCCGAGGGAGCGGAGTCCGGCGGCCAGGCCGGCATGGACCGCCGCGTAGGCCGCCCGCAACCGCCCGGCCGCGGCGACCGGGGCGACCACCGCGTAGGTCAGCTCGGCGTCGTGCAGCACGCCCCGGCCGCCGGTGGGACGACGCACCACGTCGATGCCCAGCCGCTCCGCGCGCTCGAAGTCGTAGGCGCCCGCGGCCGGCTCGTTGCGGCCCAGCGAAAGGGTCGGCCGGACCCAGCGGTACAGCCGCAGCCACGCCGCGCCGGGCTCGACGGTTTCCGCGAGGGCATGGTCCACCGCCATGTTGGCCGCGCCGTCACGGGGCGGGTCGAAGACGACGGTCCACCGCAGGCGAGCCATCCGGCGAACCGTCTCGCGCCACCCGGCCATACCCGCCACCCTTCGGGCGGCCGCGCTCCACTGCGCTCCGCCGGACATCGTCCTCGGAGACGATACCGGCCCGTGTCTCCGAGCGAGCCCGAGGCGCCCCTCGGCCTCCCTCAGCCTCCGCCCAGCTCCAGCACGTCGCCGCTGCCCATCACCTCCACCCGCGCGGCGTCCCCGACCAGCGCCCGGAATGCCTCCGGGTCCTGAACGATGGGCGGGAAGGTGTTGTAGTGGATCGGCACCACCACCGACGGCTGGATGAAGTCCACCGCGATGGCCGCGTCGTCCGGGCCCATGGTGAAGTTGTCGCCGATCGGCAGCAGGGCCACGTCCACCTGGCCGCGCAGCAGCTTCATGTCCGTGAGCAGCGCGGTGTCGCCGGCGTGATACACCCGCGTGCCGTCGGCGTGGAAGAGCAGCCCGCCCGGAACCGTCGTGTACGCGCCGGTATTGTCGCCGTGCACCTGACCGCCGTGCAGCGCGGGCGTCATCTTCACGCGCCCGAAGGGGAAGTTGAATCCCCCGCCGATGTGCATCGGGTGCGCGTTCTCGACCCCCTGGGTCTGGGCGAAGGCCACGATCTCGAAGGTCGACACCAGCGTGGCGCCGGTCGCGTTCGCCAGCGGAATCGCATCCGCGAAGTGATCGAAGTGCCCGTGCGAGCAGAACACGTAGTCGACGTCCCCCAGATCCGCGAGCGACAGGTCGTTGGCGGGGCTCTCCTCATACCAGGGGTCGATCGAGATGCGCGTGCCGTCGTTCAGCTCGAGCAGGAAGGTGGCGTGTCCGTGATACGTCAGGCTGGCCATGGTCAAACCTCCGAATAGCTCTCCACGGGGGGACAGACGCAGACCAGGTTGCGGTCCCCGAATGCGTTGTTGACCCGGCCCACCGAGGGCCAGAACTTCGCCTCTTTCGTCCAGGGAGCCGGAAACGCGGCCTGCTCCCGGCTGTAGGCGTGATTCCACTCGCTGCTCACCACCACCGCCGCAGTATGCGGGGCGTTCTTGAGCGCGTTGTCCTTGCGGTCGGCCAGCCCCAGCTCGATCTGCTGGATCTCCGCCCGGATCGAGACGAGCGCGTCGCAGAAGCGGTCCAGCTCTTCCCGTGACTCGCTCTCCGTGGGTTCGACCATGATCGTGCCCAGCACCGGGAACGACATGGTGGGCGCATGAAAGCCGTAGTCCATGAGGCGCTTGGCCACGTCTTCGTCGGTGATCCCGGTCGCCCGCTTGAGCGGCCGCAGGTCGAGGATGAACTCGTGCGCCACCCGGCCGCGTGCGCCCTTGTAGAGTACCGGGAAGTGCTTCTCCAGCCGGTTCGCCATGTAGTTGGCGTTCAGGATGGCCACCTCCGTCGCCTTCCTCGTCCCCTCGCGTCCCAGCAGGGCGATGTAGGCCCACGAGATGAGCAGGATGCTCGCGCTCCCCCACGGAGCCGCGGAGACGGCGCCGATCGCCTTTTCGCCTCCCGTGTTCACCAGAGGATGGCCGGGAAGGAAGGGGGCCAGGTGTTCCGCCGCGCAGATCGGCCCCATCCCGGGCCCGCCCCCGCCGTGCGGGATGGCGAAGGTCTTGTGCAGGTTGATGTGGCACACGTCCGCGCCGTAGTCGCCGGGTCGCGCCAGCCCCACCTGGGCGTTCAGGTTGGCGCCGTCCAGATAGACCTGCCCCCCGCGCTCGTGCACGATGGCGCAGGCTTCGCGGATGCGCTCCTCGAAAACCCCGTGCGTGGACGGGTAGGTGACCATGAGCGCGCTCAGCCGGTCGGCGTGCCGGTCCGCCTTGGCGCGCAGGTCATCGACGTCGATGTTGCCGTCCGCGTCGCACTTCACCACCACCACCTTCATCCCCACCATGACCGCGCTGGCCGGATTGGTCCCGTGCGCGGAGGAGGGGATGAGGCATACGTCGCGGTGGGTGTCGCCGCGGTCGTGGTGGTACGCGCGGATCACCAGCAGGCCGGCGTATTCCCCCTGGGCCCCCGAGTTGGGCTGCAGGGAGGTCGCGGCGAACCCGGTGATCTCGGCCAGCCACCGTTCCATGTCCGCGACGATCCGCCGGTATCCCGCCGCCTGCTCCGGCGGCGCGAAGGGGTGCATGGCGCCGAACTCCGCCCACGAGACAGGCGTCATCTGCGCCGTGGCGTTCAGCTTCATGGTGCACGAGCCGAGCGGGATCATGCTCGTGGTCAGCGACAGGTCGCGGCTCTCCAGACGGCGGATGTAGCGCAGCATCTCCGTCTCGGAGTGATAGCTGTTGAAGACCGGGTGATCGAGGAACACGGTCTCCCGGGCCAGCTTCGGGGGCAGCGGCGGCACCTCCGTCTCCGGGGCAAGACCGGCGGCGTCGAACCCGGGCCCGCCCTCGGCCGAGAAGACGGCGAAGAGATCGTCCAGGTCCTGCGGTCCCACGGTTTCGTCCAGCGACACGCCCACGCGCCCGGCGCTCTCGCGCAGGTTGATGCCGCGCGCCCGCGCCCGCTCCACGATCCGGCGCGCGCTCACGCCCGCGGGTTCGATGGTCAGGGTGTCGAAGAAGACATCGTTGACCACCCGGTGGCCGAGCCTGCGCACGCCCTCCGCCAGCACGCCCGTGAGGTTGCGCACCCGGGTGGCGATGCGGCGCAGCCCTTCCGGTCCGTGGTAGACCGCGTACATGCCCGCCATGACGGCCAGCAGCACCTGGGCCGTGCAGATGTTGGAGGTGGCCCGCTCGCGGCGGATGTGCTGCTCCCGGGTCTGCAGCGCCATGCGCAGCGCGGGGTTGCCGTGGGCGTCGATGGAGACGCCGATGATCCGGCCCGGCATCTGGCGGCGCATGTTGTCGCGCGCGGCGATGAAGGCGGCGTGCGGACCGCCGTAGCCGAGGGGGACGCCGAAGCGCTGGCTGTTGCCCACCGCGATGTCGGCGCCCATCTCCCAGGGGGAGGTGAGCAGGGTCAGTGCGAGCAGGTCGGTCGCCATGACGATCAGGCCTCCCGCCGCGTGAACCGCGTCCGAAAGCGCCCGGTAGTTGCGCACGCTGCCGTCGGTGCCCGGGTACTGGACCAGGGTGCCGAAGACGTTGTCGTCGAGCGCCCAGTCGCCCGGGTGCTCCACCACCACCTCGATGCCGAGCGGCTCCGCCCGGGCGCGCACCACCTCGATGGTCTGCGGGTGGCAGTCGGAGGCCACCAGGAAGCGGTTGCGGCCGCGGTCGCGTGTGGACGCCAGGCAGAGCGTCATGGCCTCGGCGGCGGCGGTGGCCTCGTCCAGCAGCGACGCGTTGGCGACCGCGCAGCCCGTGAGATCCCCCACCATGGTCTGGAAGTTCAGGAGCGCCTGCAGCCGGCCCTGTGCGATCTCGGCCTGATAGGGGGTGTACTGCGTGTACCAGCCGGGGTTCTCGAGGATGTTGCGGAGAATCACGGGCGGGGTGATGGTGCCGGCGTAGCCCATCCCCAGATAGGAGCGGAAGACCTGGTTGCGCGAGGCGATCTCCCGCAGGCGACCGATCAGCTCGTGCTCGGAGATCCCCTCGGGAAGATCCAGTTCGCGCCCCAGGCGGATGGATTCGGGCACCGTGTCCGCGACCAGCCCGTCGAGGGACTCGTAGCCCAGCTCATCCAGCATCGCGCGCACATCACGGGGCCCTGGACCGAGATGTCGTCGGGGGAATCGGTTCTCGTGTGCGATGTCGGGCATCAGTCGGGCGATGCGCGAAGCGCGGATGCGGTGCTGCTCACCCGTCGATGTGGGATTCGTAGTCCTCGGGGCTCATCAGGCCCTCCAGCGCGTCGTCGTCCTCCGCGCGCAGCTTGATCATCCAGCCGTCCCCGTAGGGATCGCCGTTCACCAGCGCCGGGTCCAGGTCGATGGCCTCGTTGATCTCGACGACCTCGCCCGCGATCGGGCAGTAGAGGTCGCTGACCGCCTTCACCGCCTCGATGACCCCGAACACCTCCATCCGGTCGAAGTGCGTGCCGGTTCTGGGCAGTTCCACGTACACGATGTCGCCCAGTTCCCCCTGCGCGTAGTCGGTGATGCCGACGACGTAGACGCTCTCCTCGTCGGTTTCCCCCACATACTCATGCTCCTCGGTGTAGTAGAGATGCTCGGGGATGTCGGACATGGGTGCTCCGGGCACAGGAGTGATCGAGGGTGGATTTCGGTTCGGGACTATAGAAAGCGCGTTCCTGCCCCGTCAACCCCGATGCCGGCACCCCTGGCGCCGAAGCCGGATCGGCCTCGAGCTCAGGGTTCCACGGGGGAACGCCGCGCGCCCCGAGGGGGTTGTACGGCGCGCCGCGCGCGCGTGATGCCCGCGCCGCCGTCCATGGATGAGGAAGCGGTCCATGGATCGGTCGTTTCCTCGACTTCCAGCGCAGGAACGGAGTTTTCATGCAGGCAGGCTTCGCGGACGGAATGCGCGCCGCGCTGACCTCCCTTGGCGAGGAGGAGCGCTTCTTTCAGCAGGCCGTGCGGGACTTCGCGCGCAGCGAGATCGCACCCAGGGTGTCCGCGATGGACGCCCAGCACGCCATGGATCCGGCGCTGATCCGCAAGCTGTTCGAGTTCGGGCTCATGGGGGTGGAGATTCCCGAACGCTTCGGGGGAGCGGGCAGCTCGTTCTTCGCGGCCGTGCTCGTCGTCGAGGAACTCTCCTCCGTGGACCCCGCGGTGGCCGTGCTGGTGGACGTGCAGAACACCCTGGTCATCAATGCGCTCCTCCGTTACGGAACCGGGCAGCAGCAGAGCCGCCATCTGCCGCGTCTGGCCTCCGGCACCGTCGGCGCCTACGCGCTTTCGGAGGCGGGAAGCGGGTCCGACGCCTTCGCCCTCCGATGCACCGCGGTGCGCGCGGGCGACGACTGGATTCTGAACGGCCAGAAGCTCTGGATCACCAACGGAGCCGAAGCCGGGCTCTACATCGTCTTCGCCAACGTCGATCCGGATTCGGGCTACCGCGGCATCACCGCGTTTCTGGTCGAGAGGGATACGCCGGGCCTCTCCGTGGGCAGGAGGGAGCAGAAGCTGGGGATTCGGGCGTCGTCGACGACGGAGGTGGTGCTGGACGGCTGCCGGGTCCCCGGCGGGAATCTGCTGGGCGAGGTCGGCCTCGGGTACAGGATCGCGATCGCCACCCTCAACGAGGGACGCATCGGAATCGGCGCCCAGATGGTGGGGCTGGCGCAGGGAGCCCTCGACCACACCCTGCGCTATACGCGGGAGCGGGAACAGTTCGGCCGTTCGGTCTCCGAGTTTCAGGGGGTTCAGTTCCAGCTCGCGCAGATGGCCACCGACGTGGAGGCTGCGCGCCTGCTGGTGTACAATGCGGCGCGCCTGCGCGACGGCGGGTACCCCTACATTCGTCAGGCGGCGATGGCCAAGCTCTTCGCATCGCAGACCGCTCAGAGGGTGGCGTCGGAGTGCGTGGATCTGCACGGTGGATACGGCTTCACCAGCGAGTACCCGGTCGAGAAGTTCTACCGCGACGCGAAGATAGGCACCATTTACGAAGGGACGACCAACATGCAGCTTCAGACCATCGCGAAGCTCCTGCTGCGAGAGGCCGGAGCCTGACAGCGGGCGAAGTCACCCGCGGGCTGCTACCTTCCACAGGTCGACCCCACGACATCGAGGCGAGAACATGTTCGGTCCAGACCCGGTCTTTGTGGCGCTGCCCCTGCTGCTGGGATTCAACGAGATCCTTCTGGCGCTGGGCCTCCTGGTCCTCTTCTTCGGAGGCCGCAAGATTCCCGAGTTCGCCCGCGGGGTGGGCACGGGCATCAAGAACTTCAAGCGCGGTCTCAAGGAAGGGCAGGCGGATGAGTCGCCCCAGTTCCCCGAGGCGCCCGAGGAAGAAGTAGCCTCCGAGTCCTGACGGTCCGTGCACGCACTGCGCCCGGCGTTCCAGCGGCGCTGCATCCGCGCCCGACCGCGTCGCTGACCCGCCCCATGCCGGGAGATGTGCCGGCGGAGGCTTCTCCGCTCTCCAACGTTGTGGTCGTGCTGCACGAGCCGCAGAACCTGGTCAACATCGCGGGTACGGTGCGGGCGATGATGAACATGGGACTCGACCGGCTGCGCCTGGTGCGTCCCGCCGAGTTCGACGCCTGGCGCATTACCGGGATCGCCCACCGCAGCGACCATCTGGTCGAGCGCGCCGAGATCCACGACACCCTGGCCGACGCCCTGGCCGACACCGTCTTCGTGCTCGGCACCACGGCGCGCGCCCGCACCGCCCACCGCAACTACGGGCGGCCGCGCGAGCTGGCGGCCCAGGTGCTCGAGCGCGCTTCCCGGGGCAGGGT
The DNA here is from genome assembly GCA_965202805.1 of Longimicrobiales bacterium. Lineage (GTDB taxonomy): Bacteria > Gemmatimonadota > Gemmatimonadetes > Longimicrobiales > Gaopeijiaceae > BD2-11. The sequence goes on along the minus strand of OZ241869.1, from coordinate 2,560,376 downwards.
GGCGGTGCTCTTCGGGCGCGAGGACCGCGGCCTCTCCAACCAGGCGCTGGACCTGTGCAACCGGGTGGCGATCGTTCCGACCCTGCCCGAGTACAAGAGCCTCAACCTGGCCCAGGCGGTGCTGATCCTGGCCTACGAGATCTTCCTGGCGGCGCACGACCCGGCGGAGTTGCCCCGGGGACGGCGCGCGACCGAACCCGCCAGCAGCGCCGAACTGGAGGAGACCTACGCGGTGCTCGAGCGCGGCCTCGACCGCATCGACTTCTTCACCCGCCGCGCGCCCGAGGGAGTGATGCGCACCCTGCGCACCATCATCGCGCGCGCCGAGCCTGACACCCAGGAAGCGGGGATCCTTAGGGCCGTCGGCTACGAGATCAGGCGCTACGCGGAACGTGCGGAAGGATTGGCGGCCGGGGGCGACGGGGCCGAATCCATCGGCGGGGCTGAATCCATCGACGGCGCCGAGTCCGCCGGCGAGGCCGAATCCGTCGAGACCGGGCCGGCCCCCGCGGCTCCGCGGGAGCGGGCCGACTGACGCGCGCTGCGGCGAAAACCGGGACCCGATCGGTCCCGATCTCCCATTCCTGCTCATGGGGCGTTGCGATAGCCTCATGGGTCGCCCGTCCGTCCACACTCCGCGCGGGATCACGCTCTTGGCACATCCCTCCGGGCCCGAGGCGTATTCGGACGGACAATCGAAGCAGGCATCGGTCCGGTTCCGCCGCCGGAGGCGAAAACGAAGCCTTGGCGCCCGCTGCCGTCTCGACGCTCGCTACGTTCGGGAGCTGGAACTGAGGCTGCGCCGGATGGAGCGGATCGCGGAAGCCAATCGGCGCCTGGCGCTGACCGATCCGCTGACCGGTCTCCCGAATCGCCGGCACCTGGAGCGCCATCTGGATCGGCTCCTGGCCCCCGGTGTCCCCGCGGCTTCCCGCCAGACGGGTTCTCGCCTGCGCCCGTTCTCGCTGGCCTTCTTCGATGTGGACGACTTCAAGCACTTCAACGAAAGGCACGGATACGTTGCGGGTGACGAAGTGCTGTCGGTCGTGGGAAGGACGCTCTCCAGGGCCTGCCCGACTCTGACGGCCCGGCTGGGTGGAGACGAATTCGTCGCCATCCTTCCCGGCAAGGCAACCGGCCAGGCCCGGGAAGCGGCCCGGCACATGGCGAAGGCGGTCGCGAGGGACCCGGCGCTCTCCGTGCACGGGGTCACGGTCAGTTTCGGTGTCGCCGCCCTGGACGCCGGCATGAACCGCTGGCAGGATCTCCTTGCGGCGGCGGATCTGGATCTCCGCCGTCGGCGCTCGCCCGCCCGCCCGCTCCCGGAGGGCCGCGACCTTCGATATCTTGGGGCGCACCCGCCCGGCACGCGCCGGCCTTCCCGCTCGGCGCAGCGCACGGACTATCCGCCGCGGTCCGCCTGCCGTCCGCCATGAGCACATCCCATCCGACCCGCATCGAACTCGATGACCTCGCGCGCACGGCCGAGGACCTCGCGCGCGCCGCCGGAGAGGTCGCGCTCGGGTACTTCGGGACGCGGATCGGGGTCGAAACCAAGGCCGACGACACGCCGGTCACCGTCGCGGACCGGGAAGCCGAGAGCCTTTTGCGCGCGGAGATCCGGCGACGCTTCCCCAACCACGGCATCGTCGGGGAGGAGCACGGCGAAGTGCTGCCCGGAGCTCCGGTGCGCTGGATTCTCGATCCCATCGACGGCACGAAGTCCTTTGTCCGCGGGGTGCCGCTGTGGGGCGTCCTCATCGGCATCGAGGTGGAGGATGAGCCCGTAGTGGGGGTCGTACACCTTCCCGCACTCGGGGAGACGGTAACGGCGGCCAGGGGCCGGGGGTGCCGCTGGAACGGCGCGCCGTGTTCGGTTTCCACCGAGAACCGGCTGGACAGGAGCCTCGTGCTCACCACCGATGAGGCGGCCTTTCACGGTCATCCCCGCGAAGCGGGCTGGCGGGCCCTGGCCGCCGCCGCGCGCATGACCCGCAGCTGGGGCGACTGCTACGGCCACGTCCTGGTCGCCACGGGTCGGGCTCAGGTCATGGTGGACCCGGTGCTCGCCTCCTGGGATGCGGCGCCCCTGCTGACCATCGTCACCGAGGCGGGCGGCTGTTTCACGGACGTGTCGGGCGAGCCCACCATCCACGGCGGCTCGGGGGTATCCAGCAACCCGGCCCTGCACCCGCGCGTCCTCGATCTGCTGGCCGGGGGAACCGCTCCGGCCCGCTGAAGCACAGTGCCGGGCTCCGTCATGGACTACCGGCACGTCGCGCACTGGCTGGTCAGGCCGGCCCGATCGGCGCCGACCGCCACTCCTACGGCCTCCTCAGAAGCCCCCTTCGCTCATGCGTACGCGCTGGAGCGTCAGGATCGTCTCTCCGAACTCCTCCAGCCGAAGCGCCACGAAGGTGGAATCGGACACGAACGCAACCGGAACCACGGGCGCTTCGAACGTGCCCTCGTACCCTCCGGCAGCGTCAAAGATGTCGACGGCGTGGGGCGAGATCCCATCCAGGGTACGGGTGACCCAAAGCCGACCTTCAGGGGCGGCGGTCATGCTCAGGACGGGCGAGATGCGGTCCTCATATCCGATTGCAGCTACGATGTCTTCCGCCTCCAGGCCATTCCGGCGCATCAGGTCGCCATACGCCCCGGGACCCGACTCGATGTTCCTGACGGCCATCTCCCGTGTCACCTCGATGGGATCCAGGGGACGCCTGAGACTCAGCTCCAGCGAACCGCCGACGCTCATGTCGATACGATAGTCCGGCCCGTCAAGGAAGGAGATTGAGTCACCCCGGTTCGTCCAGACGGGCGTGGGGGCGAACAGCTCCTCGGCCGGAAAGGACCCACCACGCATCTCCATCAAGGCCATCTCCGCCGTAGTTTCGTGCAACGTCCTGGTGTCGCCTTCCTTGTGGACGACCAATTGCCGCCTGGTCGCCATTCCTGCGCCCGTGGCCGTCACGGTCACGACCCAGTCTGCTCCCACCGCGAACCCCAGGCGCCCGTAATTCAGATCCGGACGATCTTCGCCCAGGAAATCCCCTCCGCTCGACCAGCGACTGAGGATGCGGCGACGGTTGTCCCACACGACAAGCGATCTGGAGGGCTCCATGGAAACCGCGTCGGGATCGCGAAACTCTCCGGGCCCGTCCCCCGAGCGCCCCAGAGTCCCGGCGTATGTTCCCGAGGGTTCGAACACGACGACCCGGTCATTGGGTCGATCCGCCACGAAAACGCGCCCCGTCGCCTCATCGACCGCAACACCCCATGGAACCACCGTGAGCGCGCTGTCGGGGGGTATGAGATCGGCCAGCGGCGTGACTTCGACATCCAGCAGCCGGTCGGGCCCGGGGTTCTCGACGATGGTCACGCCCGCGGAGTCGTAAACGGCCGATGTGCCGACGTCACGCGCCTCGGTTCCACACGAGGCTGCGGCCACCACGGCCAGCGCAACTGCAATCTTCGCCCCTGCTGCGGAACTGAAGCGTCTTTGCGGCGTGAATGGACGGGTGCGCCAACGCCCGTCCGAGCCAAACGTGCACTTCATCGCCTCGAAACACCTCCGGAGGCGGGTCGGCTAACGGACGCCGGCTTCCTCCCGCGTCACTTCCAGATCCACCATCTCCAACTGCTCCGGCGGCTGCCACACCTGCACCACGGGGAAGGTGCTCAGGAACCAGCGCAGGCTCCAGAGCAGCGGACCCAGGAAGACCAGCGTCACCAGCCCCTCCCATGCGCCGATCGTCGGGCCATCCAGGCGCAGCGAGGGCGCGATCAGCAGATGGTGCTCCAGCCAGAGCCCTCCGAGGATCACGACCACGAAGGAACCGAGGATCACCGGGTTCATCTTGGGCCGGCGCCCGATGAGTCCCGCGAAGGGAATCACGAAGCACATCAGCACGAGGGCGAGCGAAAACCCTCCCCAGGTCTCGCCGGTCCGGTGTACGACCCACGCCTGCTCCCACGGCAGTTTGCCGTACCAGATGACGATGTACTGGGCGAAGAAGATGTAGGTCCAGAACACGCAGAAAGCGAAGGTCAGCTTGCCCAGGTCGTGCATCTGCTGGAGGCCCATCAGCCGATTCAGATCCGCGTGCCGGCGTTTCAGCAGCACGACCATCAGCGCCGTGGACGCGATTCCTCCCCAGAAGCCGCCCATGAAGTACCAGGCCCCGAAGATGGTCGAGAACCAGTGGGGTTCGAGCGACATGGCGAAGTCGTAGGCCACCATGCTCATCACGGCGGCGTAGACCAGGATGAAGGCGGGGGCCAGACGGCCCATCCTGCGGGCGCTGGCGGTCTCCTCGGCTTCCTGTCCAATCCATCCCGCGGCAAGGGTGGCACGCCAGCGCTTGCGCCCCGCATCGCCATCGCCTTCAACCAGCCCCATGTCCGGGCGCAGGGCCAGGTAGGCCAGGTACAGGCTCAGCCCGATGAGGAGCAGCAAGCCGGCCACATTGCGGGCGACAAGGAAGGGGATGTTCAGGTACGCGGCCTTCGCCTGCACGATGGGATCGCTCTCCATCGCCTCGATCCAGGGGAAGTACGACTCCCGGAGCCCCAGCATGGGGAGGAACAGGATGAACGCGATCGGCAGGTAGGCGGCGAAGGCGAGGCTCACGCGGCGCACGGACCAGTTCCACTTCGCCTTTACGATGGTCGTCACCGCGCACAGGAGCATCGCGCCCTCGGCGACGGCGAAGAAGAAGAGCCAGTTGGCCGAGTAGGCCTGCTCGGCGCGCGCGGGATCGGCGGCGCGGAGCACGAAGAGCGAGATCACGCCGACGAGGAAGAGGGCCCCGCAGAACATCGAGAAGCCCCGGGAGCGCTCCAGGTGGCGAACCGGGATGTCGCCCGGGACGTGGATGTGGGCCATTCCGCTACTCCCCCGGGGCCGGGTTGCCCGCCTGCGCCTGCAGCTGCCGGACGTAGTTGACGATGTGCCAGCGGTCGTAGTGCGTAATCTGGTGCCCGTAGGCGGGCATCAGTCCACGCCCCACGCGAATGACGCCGTACATGTAGCCATCGGGGCGGATCGCGGTGATCGCGCTCGAGAGGTTGACGGCCGGAAGCATGGGATGCAGCGGGGCAATGGACGCGTTGGCGCCAACTCCGTCCACGCCGTGACACGCGGCACAGAATCGATTGTAGAGCCGCTCGCCTCGCGCCAGGGATTCCGCGGTGGCCTCTACCGGGTTGGTCATCTCCATTACCACCGGGGCCTCGATGGCCACCTCCGCCATCGTGAAGGGCGGAGGCATCTCGACCGACGGATCCGGCTGTCCCAGGGAGACCTGATCCGGACCGGCGGAGAAGTTGCCGGCCGAGAAGGGCACCGAACCCTCCGGCGGCAGCAGCGTGTTCTCGTAGGGGTCGAACGAGCGCTGGTCGCGCATGCTGCGCCCGAAGATCTGCACCATGAGGTCGTCAAAGGGCGAGCAGGCGCTCACCAGCCCGGCCAGCAGGGCCACCGCGACGAAGCGGACGGGAGTGCGCGGGCGAGGTCGGTCAGCCATGGGATGGGGCGGGTTCTTCCGTGAGTTCGGCCGGATCGCTTCCGTTGAGGATCCGGCGGGCTTCCTCGATGCGGTCGGCGGGGGCGCTCACGTGCACCCCGAAACGACCGCCGCTGAACCCGGGATCGTAGATCACGGGCGGGCGCAGGCGGGGCAGCTTCGCGTTGATGAAGACGCCGATGACGGTGGAGAGCGCCCCGAACAGCACCGCCAGCTCGAAGGCGATGATGAAGTACGCCGGGATCGATACGATGGGCTTTCCGCCCGTCACCAGCGGCCAGTCCATCGACGTCCAGGTGGTGAACGCGAAGCCCGTCGCGGCGCCGGTCAGGCCGCCCACCAGCGCGAACACGCGCACCGGGCTCTGATCGTACCCCAGGGCCTCCTCCAGATGATGCTCGGGCAGCGGGGAATAGGCGGTGATCTTGCGGAACCCCGACTTGCGCAGCGCCTTCACGGCGTCCACCGCCCCGTCGAGGTAGTCGAAGGAGGCCAGCAGGCCGGCTTGCGCGCTCATCGGGCAGCCTCCTTGCGGGCGCGCGGTCGGAGCGGGGCGGGGAGCACTTCCTTGAGTTCCGCGATCGCCACCGGCGGCAGCAGCCGCGTGAAGAGCAGGAACCAGAAGCAGAACCATCCGAAGCTGCCCAGGACGATGCCCATCTCCGTGAGCGAGGGACGGTACATGCCCCAGGCGAAGGGCTCGTACTCGTGCGAGAGCGAGGTGACGATGATCACGAAGCGCTCGAACCACATGCCGATGTTGACGAAGATCGAGATGACGAACAGCGCCGCGATCGAGCGCCTCACCCGTTTGAACCACAGCAGGATGGGCACCATGCCGTTGCAGACCAGCATGGTCCAGGTCGCCCACCAGTAGGGCCCGAACACCCGGTTCCAGAACACGCCGCGCTCGGGAGGCTCGCCCGAGTACCAGGCCATGAAGAACTCGGTGAGGTACGCGTACAGCACGATCAGCGAGGTCAGCAGGCACAACTTGGCCAGCGCGTCGAAGTGCTTGTTGGTGAGGTACGACTCCAGCCCGAAGAACTTCCTCATCGGCACCGCCAGGGTGATGACCATGGCGACGCCCGAGAAGATGGCGCCCGCGACGAAGTAGGGGGCGAAGATGGTGGCGTGCCAGCCGGGCACGATGCCCATGGCGAAGTCCCAGGACACCACCGAGTGCACCGACAGCACCAGCGGCGTGGCCAGCGCGGCGAGGAAGATGTAGGCCTTGCCGAAGTGGTGCCACTCGCTGTCGGTTCCGCGCCATCCCAGCGACACGACGCTGTAGAACTTCTTGCGCAGCCCGCGGGCCTGGTCGCGCGCGGCGGCCAGATCCGGAATGGTCCCCAGGTAGAAGAACACGGCGGACACGGTGAAATAGGTCGTCACCGCGAAGACGTCCCAGACCAGTGGCGACTTGAAGTTGGGCCAGAGGAAGCGCGAGTTGGGATAGGGGATGAGCCAGTACGCGTGCCAGACGCGGCCCACGTGAATCAGCGGGAAGAGGCCGGCGGTCATGACCGCGAAGACCGTCATCGCCTCCGCCAGCCGGTATACCGACTGCCGCCAGGGCGCGCGAAAGAGGAAGAGGATGGCGGAGATGAGGGTGCCCGAGTGGGCGATGCCGACCCAGAAGACGAAGGTGGTGATGTAGGCGCCCCAGCCGACCGGAGAGTTCAGCCCCGACAGCCCGATGCCGTTGATGATCTGGTTCGCCCAGGAACCGGCGAACACCGCCAGCCCCAGCGAAGCCAGCCCGAAGAGAATCCACCACCCGCGCCCGGGACGCCCCAGGATCTTGAGAACGTCCTCGTTGACCTGCTGGTAGGACCCGACATCCGGGTGGGCTACCGCGCCGCGGGGTGCTTCCGTCGCTGTCGCCATCCTTCTCCCGGGCGCGTCTCCACCGGCCAGCGGGCCGGAAGGCGCCCTGCTTCTAGTGTCCCGCCGCGGCCGGCTCGTGGAACGTCACCTTCCGCTGATAGGTGACTGCCGGCTGGGTGTTGATCAGATCGTCGAGCACCCGGTACGAGCGCTCGTTCGCGGTGACCTGGGCCACCCGCGAGTTCGGATCCCGGATGTTGCCGAAGACGATGGCCTCGGCCGGACAGCTCTGCTGGCAGGCCGTCACCACCTCGCCGTCGGCGACGTCCCGTCCCTCGAGCACCGACTGGTTTTCCACCTCGCGAATGCGCTGCACGCAGAAGGTGCACTTCTCCATGACCCCCTCGCCCCGCACGGTGACGTCCGGGTTGTACTGCCAGTTGAGGGGCTCGGGCACGTCCGAATACTCGTACCAGTTGAACACCCGCACCTTGTAGGGGCAGTTGTTGGCGCAGTACCGGGTGCCCACGCAGCGATTGTACACCTGCGCGTTCAGTCCGTCCGGGGTGTGGTAGGCCGCGAAAACCGGGCACACCGGCTCGCAGGGAGCGTTGCCGCAGTGCTGGCAGAGCATGGGCGTGAAGCGCACGTCGACCGGGCCCGCGTGGGACGCGTCCACGGTTTCCAGGTAGTTCTCGATGCGCATCCACTGGATGTCGCGGCCCATGAGGAGCTGTTGCTCCTGGACGACGGGCACGTTGTTCTCGGCCTGGCAGGCGGTCACGCAGGCGCTGCACCCGGTGCACTTGTCCAGGTCGATGGCCATGGCCCAGCGGGGGGTGGTCTCCGGATCGTACTCGCCGTGCCGTGCTCCCGGGAGCGGGAAATCGCCGGGCTCCCCGTCCGCGGGGACGGGGACGAACCCGCCGACCTCCTGCAGCTCGTAGAGGTCGTGCTCCGCGTGCTCCTCTTCCGCGTGCCCGACGTCGGCAAGCGCGATGGCGGGCGCGATGTTGCGGTCTTCCTGGGTATGTCCCGAACCGTGGATGCTGGCGAGCTTGCGCCACTCCCCGGTGGGCTCGACGGTCACGCGGGTGGCGAGATGGACCATACCGCCCGAAGGCTGCTCCGATTCGGCCGGGAGCAATGCCATGGGGTTCACCCCGTTGCCGTCGGCGTAGCGGCCGTAGCTCGTGTGTCCGCCGCCCATGGCGATGGCGGCGACGTCCTCCCGCACGCCCGCATAGGGCCACACCGGCAGTTCCACCTGGCCGTGCGGCGAACTCACGCGCACGATGTCGCCCTCGCGGAGCCCGTGTCGCTCCGCCGTGGCCGGGTGCAGCTCCACCCACGAATGCCAGGTGATCTTGCTGACCGGGTCGGGGAGCTCCTGCATCCAGGAGCGGTTGGCCTGGCGTCCGTCCCCGAAGCGGGACGACGGGTACACGACCAGGGCCAGTCCGTCCGGGTCGCCGTCCAGGGCGGGCAGGTCGAAGCCGACGGCGGGATCCGGAGAGAGCAGCCCGGCGGCGTCCCCTTGCTCTCCCTCCTGCCCGCCGGGCTCGGAGAAGACCACTCCCCGGCGCAGGGCTTCGCGCCAGAAGCCGTCGAAGTCGTCTTCTCCCGCGAGGCCCATCTCCTGCCAGCGGGCGCGCACATATGCCTGGAAGTCGCCGGCACCCAGGTCCTGGCCCAGGGCGCTGGCGACCGAGAGCAGCACGTCGCCGGTGTCCCGGGAATCGAAGAGCGGCACGGGGCGCATTACGGGCTGCTGCACCGCATGAAGTCCCGGACGCGGATGGGAGTCACCCCACGATTCGAGCGGGTGGGTGTCGGGGAGCACCAGGTCGGCGAGGTGCGCGGTCTCGTCGAGCGCCGAGGCGAAGGACACCTTGAACGGCACGGCACCGAACGCGTCCGCGAAGCCCGCGGCGGGCGGCAGCGAATAGGCCGGGTTGGTGCCGTGCACGAGTGCAACCGCGACCTCCCCCGCCCGCATCGAACCCATGGCGGACTCGAACGACGCGTACGCCGAGGACGCGGCTGCCTGGTCCGGCGAGGCCAGGTGCACGGAGCGGCCGATGTTGCCCGCGACGTGGTTGAGCACCAGCACCGCCAGGTTGGCGCCGGTGGCGCCTCGATGCTGTCCGCTCACGCCGGGCCCCAGCGCGAGTCCGGGCCCTTCGGTCACGAAGCGCCGTGCCAGGTCCGCGATCTCGTCGGTCGAGAGCCCGGCCGCATTCGCCGCCGCGTCCAGGTCGAAACCGGCCAGCAGATCAGCGTACGGGCCGGCATCCGCCCCGTCACCCGCGATCACCGCGGCCATCGCGAGCGCGACCCCCGCCTCGGATCCCGCGCGGATGGGGAACCACTCGTCGGCGTTCTGGCCCGTCAGCGAGAGCCTTGGCGCGAGGAAGACGAAGCGCCCCTTGGAACCCATCTGGTCAATGGCGCTCATGCGCGCGAAGCCCCGCCCGTACGCCGTAGGCGACAGCCAGGTCTCCAGGAAGTCGGCGCCGAAGGAAAGCACGAAGCGGGCGGCCTCGAAGTCATAGGTGGGAACGACATCGCGCCCGAATGCCAGACGCGCAGCCTCCCGCAACGGGGCTTCCGACAGCGCCTCGTATTCCACGCGTGTGCCGCCGGTGACCTCCGCAAAGCGGTCGAAGAGGTGGCCGAGCGCTCCACCGGCGCTCCCGGTGACGAGCAGCACGTTTCCGCCCGCGGCGCCCAGCCGCTCGACGAGCTGCGCCTCCGCATCCTCCCAGCTGACCGGAGTAAAGCCGTCCCCGTCGCGCATCATCGGCCCCGTGAGACGGTCGGGATTGTAGAGCCCCTGAAGGGCCGAGTGCCCGCGGGCGCACAACGCGCCTCCGGAGACGGGATGCTGCGGGTTGCCTTCGATCTTGACCGCGCGCCCCTCGCGCGTGCGCACCCAGATTCCACATCCTGCCGCGCATTCCCCGCATACGGACGCGTACCAGGTTGCTACCCCCGGCGTGATCTCCTCGGGCGGGACCACGTACGGGATGAGCTTCTCCACGTTGTCCGTGGAACAGCCGAACATGGTGGCCCCGGCCCCGGATGCGCCCACCACCCGCAGGAAGTCCCGGCGTTGGATGCCACCGCTCATGTGCTCTCGCTTCTCGCTGGTGTGCCGCTTCTGGTCATGGGCTCCGCGTTCCCGCTCCCGGCCGTAGCTGCTCGCGACTCCGGCTCGCTCAGTAGTGACAGACCGCGCAGTCGCGGGAGACCTCCCGCTCCACGTGACACTGCACGCACCATCCCATGGAGAGCGGCTGGTTCACCGCCTCGATGACCGCCATCTCCTGCACCGGACCGTGGCACTCCTGGCACTGGACCCGGGGTTCGCCGGACTCGTCGGGCGCCACGTGTCGCATGTGCGGGAAGCGCACGTGGTCCGAGACCTTGTAGATGCGCACCCACGGAATCGCCTCCTGGCGCAGCGCATAGTCGCGCACCTTGGCCACTTCCTCCGGATTGTTGCGTCCCTGGACGACCAGGTGGCAGCCCTGGCAGGTGGCCACCGGCGGGATGCCCGCGTCGACGGACCGCTCGGCGGAGAAGTGGCAGTACTGGCAGTCCATGCCGAATTCGCCGGCGTGGATGTCGTGGGGGAATGCGATGGGCTGCGCCAGCGGATCCGGTTCGGCCGCGGCCATCTCGACGGCGGAATCCGGGCTCTCCTGGGGGGTGTCGCTCTCCTGAACGAAGGCGAGGGCGCCGAGCGTTGCGACGACTCCAGCCAGAACGGCAGTCCGCTTTCCCTTCATGAAGCGCGCGGTTCCTTGGCGTGTGGAGGTTGCGGGAATGGTTCGCGCCGTTCGCATCCGGCGGCGACGGAGACACGCGGCCCATGTGATTCGGGCCGCAAGTTAGGGGCACCGGTGGCGAGCGTCAACGGAATGGGGTCAAAGGCTCATTTGGAACACGGAGGGACGAGTTCGCGAAAGATCAGTTCCAGGAGGATGTCTGAACGCCCGCGCGAGGAGGGTTGCTGCAGGATGACCGCGTCACGATGGCGGAACACGCGAAGAGACGGCCGCGAGAGAGCGCCTGCGGCACCCGACTTGCCCGGGTCGGGGCGCTGGATTTCCCGGCCCGCGGATGATAATGTAAGCCACCATGATCGACCCTGCGGTACCCTCCGACCTCAGGCCCATGCCGGGCCAGCACCTCGCAACCATCACGTACCAGAATCGCATCTGGGACGTCTATCTGGAGTTCGAGACCAAGCGGTCCTCGAGCGGGGAACCGTGCCGCGCAAAGCTGGTCTATTCACCGGCCGACGGGGAATCCGGAGACGCGGCGCAGACCGCGGCCATCTTCGTCGAGGAATCCTACGAGCTGGCGGTGGAAAAGGCGCAGAGCTTCAGGCGCCACCAACTGGAAGCGCTGCTCCGGTCGATTCTTCCCTGACCGTCGTGGGCCGGTCCCTCCGGGCGTCCCGCGGACTCCGGGCGTGGCTGGCATGGGCACTCATCCTGTCCGCACCCGCTTCGGCTTCCGCGATTCCCGTCCGTCCCGCGGCGCCCGCGTCTCAGGGGCAGTCTGTCCAGGAGGTCTCGGTGCCGCGCGCCGTCGCCCAGGCCACGAGCCTGGTCGAAGCCGGGGACACGACCGCCGCACTGGGGCTGTTGCGCAGGGCGCGGGACGAAGACGACCGGGATCCCCACATCGCATTCGCCCTGGGCACGCTGCTGGCGCGCACCGCGCCGCTGGGGGAGACCGACTTCAGGCAGCGGATGGAGGCGGAAGCGCTGCTGGAAGAGGCGTACGAGGGACTCCACGAGGACGCGGGCGTGCTGCTGGAGATGGCCCTCCTGAAACGGCGCCAGTTCATGCGCGTGGACGCGCGCAGGATTCTGGAACGGACGGTGGGGTCCGAGAGCAGCCGCGCCGTTGAGCCACACGTCCTGGCCCAGTCGCACTTTGTGCTGGCCCGCATCCTCACGGAGGAAATGGAGGACTTCGAGCACATGGTCTTCCTGCCCGCCGGGTGGCGGCGGGACGGGTCGCCCGGGACGGACGAGTACGCCGGATCGACGCGCTGTCCGGCCGGGGTCCAGGCCTTCTGCCTCAACTACACGGAACCGCGCACGTTCAACCGGCAGCTCGCGGGCGCGGGACGCGCCAGCGACCGCGACGTGGACTACCCGCCGCGCATCGAAGCCCACTATCGAGCGGCTCTGTCGCACGTCCCGGACCACCCTCAGGCCGCCCGCGGACTGCTCGCGCTGCTCCACCGCCAGGGCCGCTTCGAGGACATGGCGGCCGAGGCTCGGCGCCTCGCCGAAGTGAATCCCGAAGATTCCCATGCACACATCTTCCTGGGGCTGGCGTTCTACGAGTCGCTGCAGTGGGCGGCGGCGCGCGACGCCTTCGACACAGGCCTCGCGCTCATGCCTCCAGCGGAGCGAGCGCCCTACGACAACATTTCCTACCTGCTGGATGACGAGGACAGGGCCTCGTATCAACAGCTCGAAGCGGAGGAAGCCCGGGAATACGAGCGCATCCTGTGGGCCAAGTCCGACCCGCTGTTTCTCATACCGGAGAACGAGCGGCTGATGGAGCATGTGGCGCGGGTCACCTACGCGGAGTTGGCCTTCGGAGACCCGGAGCGGCGCCTGCCGGGCTGGAGCAGCGACCGGGGGCAGGTGCTGATTCGCTACGGCATGCCGGAAAACATCTGGATGCTGCGGCGGGATGGCGCCGGCGTGGGGCTCGGTGCGGGCCAGCGGGTCGGAGCCAGCGCCAACGACAGGTGGATCTTCTGGAATTATCGGCTGGAGGTGCCCAGTTTCGTGTTCCGCCGGCAGCTCGGCTACAACCGGGTCGATTTCGACTTCGACGCAAACACCGGGCAGTATCTGCGCCAGGTCAGCGAAAGCGAGGCCACCACCACCTTCGAGAGCCGGGCGGTCAACCGCTGGACCGAGATCCCCGCGCAGATCGCCCGCTTCCGGGGGGCGGCGCCCGGGCAGGTGGAGGTGCTGGCCTTCCTGCGCGCCGACCCGGACTCCTTCAATCTGTTCGAGGGCGACTCCGTGCGCGTCGGCATGTTCCTGTTCAACCGCAGCTATGAGGACTCGGCCAGCGTGACGCACGCGGTGAAGGCCGAAGACACCGGCAACGTTCTGTTCACCTTCGAGCTGCCCCGCGGAACCTTCGAGTACTCGCTCGAGGGGCTGGCGGCGGATTCCCGCGTGGCCGCGCGCAACCGGGGGACGATCACCGCCATTCCGGCACGGCGGGTGGGCCTGTCCACCTCCGATCTGGTCCTGGCCGGGGGCGTGGTGCCGCGGGTCGACCGGCCCGGCGGATGGCGCGACTTTGCCATCGGCGCCTCGCGCGACCTGATCTTCGACGCGCACGACGACATCCACGTCTACCTGGAACTCTACGGTCTGACCACCGACTTCACGGGTTCGTCGGAGTACACCGTGGAAGTGACGCTGCAGGACGCGGAGCGGCGCAGCGTGGGCGCGCGCCTCCTGCGCTCGCTGGGCAACCTGATACGGGGCGCGGAAGGCGAGCTGGCCGTCCGTTTCGTGCGCAACGTCGAGCCCGTCGACGGGGTGGTGCCCGAGTACTTCTCGGTCTCCGCGGAAGAAGCGGGGGAGGGGGCGCACCGGCTCATCATCGCCATCACCGACCGGACCACCGGCGCGTCGGTCACCGTGGAGCGCGAGCTCACCATCCGCAGGCCGGAGGGCGACCCGCGATAACGGGGGGCGGGGTTGGCGCAGCCAGGCGTGCGCCGATGCCGCGTGCACAGGTCTTGCGCTCGTCGCTAGGTTAACAGGATGGGCTTGCGGCAACTTCCCGGCCGGGAAACGCCGCCTCGTCGGGCCGTCTCCGTCAGGCCATACTACGGAAACCACTTCCGGTTTTTTGATTCGATTCCAGACACAGGGAAAGCCATGGCCATCTATCGCTCGCTGTACTACGGCGACGTTGTCGTGGGAGTTGGGGGAAGGATCACCATCCCCCAGGAGATGCGCGACCACCTCGGCATCGTGGAGGGAGACATGCTGAGGGTGCGGGTGGAGGCTTCGAACGGGTCGCGTCAGCTGGTTGTCTGGCGCTCGGAGGACCAGCCGGAGGACTGACGGACCGGGCAGCGGGCCTTCTACTCCGTTTCCCAGTCAACCCAGCGGACGAGCGCCCGCAACGGGTCGCCGCCGTCGTGGTGCCACCAGGCAGGCGGCCACGGCATGCGGCGTAGCGAGGTAACGCGGCTGACGCCCACCCTTCCCAGCTGCTCGACCAGAGAAGGTGCCCGCCCGCCCGCGCCGCACAGAGCGGCGGTCTGCAGATACGGGCGCAGCCCGGCCAGCAGGTCGGCGACCCCCTCGAGGTCGGGGACGGGCTTCACCCGGACGAAGCGGCCCAGGCAGGACGCCGAGAAGGCCGGGTCGGGGTCGTAGACCACCGTCCACTCCGCGCCCGCCGGGCGGAAGACGCGCGCACCCTCCCCGGCCGCCTGCTTCAGCTCCCAGGTGCCGCGCAGCTGCTGGACCTGCGACGCGACCTCCGGAGGGGTGGGGCCGGCGGGGAGATCCTCTTCGACCTCGGCCATGGCGGAAGCCAGGCGGGCGGCCCACCCGGCGGGGGTGAGCGCGCCGCCCTCCTCCACCCAGAAGAGGTGAGGGGAGACGCAACCCCGCTGGTCGAAGGCGGCTGCGGCGCGCGCGGCATCCAGGGCGGTTCGGTCCGCCCGCCCGCCGGCGAGCGCCCCGCGGCCGACCAGGGCGACCCCGACCCGGTGGGTGTACGCCACCAGGGAGGTGGTCGCGGGGATGCGGGCGCGCACGGCCTCCACCGTGTCGGCGCCGCCGTACACCACCACCAGACCGGCGCGGGCGAGCACTTCCGCCTCGACCGCGGCGGCGCCTCCCGGCCAGTAGAGCACGGCCAGGGCGGCCGCCAGTTCCGGGTCGCAGTCGGCCAGGGCGCGGGCGTAGAGCACCGGGAGCACGGCATCGTGAAGGCCGGGTTTGAGCAGCACGGGGGAGCGGGCAAGGAGTGCGCGCGCCACCCCTCCGACCGACACCCCCGCCACGTTGCCCGCGCCCAGTTGCACGACCAGTCGGTGGCCGAACGCCCGCACCCGTGACCCGCCGGGCCCCGGCCGAAAGCCGTCCAGCACGCCCGGATCGGGAAACTGTGCGCGCACCAGCCGGGTGAGACGGTCGGCGGTCCAGTCGCGCGCCATTCCGTCCAGGACCTCCCGGGCCATGGCGGGGGAGAGCCCGGCGGCGGCGGGCAGCAGGTCGAGCGCCGCGGTGCGGATCGGGTCGGCGGGGTCGAGAAAGCGGGCTCCGGCGCGACCCAGCGACGCCACCAGCGCGTCGGTGCGGCGCTCATGCAGGCGGGTGCCCGCGTCGATGAGCTGGTCGCACAGGCGGCGCGCGAACGCGGGGTCGGGGGTGGGGAAGCGGAGTCGGAGGTGGTCGCTTGCGGACGCGGTGGAGAAAGCCGGTCGTT
The DNA here is from genome assembly GCA_965202805.1 of Longimicrobiales bacterium. GTDB lineage: Bacteria > Gemmatimonadota > Gemmatimonadetes > Longimicrobiales > Gaopeijiaceae > BD2-11. The sequence goes on along the minus strand of OZ241869.1, from coordinate 2,544,504 downwards.
CGTCCACCGGCTGCACCGCCTCCGGGTCCCGCCCTGCGGGGAACGGGGTGTGGGTGCCGCCACCGAGCTTCCCCGCCACAGCAGCCTTCCCTTCCGCCGCCGCGTCCGCCGCGGATGTCCCCTCGCCCGGCAGCCCGGGCGGGAGCCACCAGGCCGGGAAGGTTGTCATCGCCCCGGGCCGCGGACGGCGGTCATGAGGTCGTCCATCGCCAGCGAGCACCCGCGCGGCTCCGCTCCTGGATTCCGGCCCAGCACGCGAAAGCCGTTTCCTTCGGCCTGCGGGGGCTCTACGCCCAGGTCCTCGGTGAGCAGGCAGCACACCGATCCCAGGTTGGCGAGGTCGAAGTGGCACAGCAGCCCCTCGCGCCCCGGCGGAAGCGTCTCGAGGGTCGCCGGGTCGAGCACACGCGTGCGCACCCACGGTGGCGGGCGATGCAGACGCGCTCCCTCCGTGAGCACCGGCTCGTAGAACTGCGAGAGCAGTTCCGTCATGCCGTATTCGTTCACGATCCGGCGCGGCGGAATGCCGAGTCGGCGGTGGATGCCCTCGTAGAGTTCCGCACGGGGAACGGCGCGGGTGCGTCCCTTGAAGCCTCCCGTCTCCATCACCCGCGAGCCGGCCGGCAGCCGAAAGCGGGTCCCGTCCGCGGTCAAGGCATCCAGCAGGTGCACGAAGGCAAAGGCGGTCCCGACCACCAGGACCGGATCTCCTGCTCCCTCCGCGTCGCGAAGAGCGGATCGCAGCCCGCGCTCGTCCAAACTCCCGTCCCCTCCGACTAAATAGCCGGTCTCGCCCGCGAGCTCGTCCTCCACGACGCCGATCATGTGGCTGAGCGAGGAATCCGGAACCTCGCGCGGAGGCGGTATGAGCGAGACCATGGGCAGGCGTGCGCCGTCGGGAAGCAGATGCGCTTCGAAGTTGGGGAGCAGCGAGGCGTGGTAGAGCGACAGGTCGGGGATGCGGTGCTCTCCGCGCTCCGCCCCGCCGCCCGTGGTTCCGCTGGTTCGAAAGATCGCCTCGCAGGGCCCCCGGGACACGAGGCCGCGCTCCCGGAATGCACGCGCGGGCACGGGAGGGAGGGCGCGCCACGAGGACCATGAACCCGGCTGGACTCCGCGCGCCGCGCAGAAGCGGGCGAATACCGGGTTGCGTTGCCACTGGTGTTCGGAGACACGGCGCGCGAGGTCGTCGAAATCCGCGTCGGACAGGGGCGTGGCGACCCCCGCTCCCATGACGCCGATCAGATCGTCACGGAGCGCGTAGCCGTTCATCCATCCCGGGAAGAGGCACGTCGAACCCGTCCGGGCTCGAGACCTCCTGCCACCAGGATCTTGTGCTGGAGCCGGCGGGACTCCTCTTCCACGAATTCCACCACCCGATCGATCCGTCCGCGGGCTTCTTCGTAGGCGTGCGCCGGGAAGTCGTCGCCCTCGGCTCTGGAGAGCGCCCCTTCCAGCGCGTCGATTTCCCGGTGCGACTTCTCCAGCGCCCTCCGCAGTCGATTCGCGGCTCTGCGCGCCTCCGCTTCGGCCTGTGCCATCTGTCGACGCTCCCTGAGGATGTGGAAGGTGCTCCAACGGTACGCTCCAGCCGCGGCGGCGTTCCCGCACCGGGGGCCGTCCCCGGGCGTTCGTCTCGGGGATCAGCCGGACATGCGCCTCTGTAGCTATGGGTTCAGAGCGTAGATCAATAGGTTCAGAGCGTAGATGTTTCCCGGTTCCGCGCCGCGAAAACCGACGACGCAAGGAAGATGTCCGATATCGAAGCGCTTTCCGCCCGGGGCGGGATGGCCAGCGAAGGCGAGCCCGTCGACCTGGCGATTGTGGGTGCGGGGCCCTGCGGCCTGGCGGCGGCGAGCGCGGCCAGGGTCGGAGGGGTTTCGGCCACCGTCTTCGACCGCGGGTTCATCACCGAATCGATCATCCACTATCCGCCCTACATGACCTTCTTCTCCACGGCGGAGAAGCTGGAGATCGAGGGCGTGCCCTTCATTCTGGCGTCCGGCAAGCCGTCGCGCCGGGACGCGCTCGTCTACTACCGGCGCGTCGTGCGGCATTTCGGGCTGGATGTCCGCCAGCACGAGGAGGTCCTGGCGATCGAGGGCCGCAGGGGTGACTTCCTGCTGCGCACGCGCCGCCGCGACGGTGCCCGCGCAAGCCACCGCGCCCGCGCCGTGGTGATCGCGACCGGGAGCTTCCACGAGCCCAACTACCTGGGTGTTCCGGGAGAGGACCTGCCCAAGGTGCACCACTACTACCGGGAGCCCGATCCCTACTACGACCAGGACGTGCTCGTGGTGGGGGGGCGGAACTCCGCGGTGGAGGCCGCGCTGGAGCTCTTCCGGGCCCATGCGCGGGTCACGCTGGTCCACATCTTCGACGGCATCGACCAGGGCGTGAAGCCGTGGGTGGTTCCGGACATCACCAACCGGATCAGGTTCGGGGAGATCGCGACCCACTTCACGACACGGGTCGCGGAGATCCGGCAAGGCAGCGTCGTACTGGAGCATCTGGAGACGGGCGAGATCACCGAGCTCGCCAACGACTGGGTCTTCGCGATGACCGGCTGGCGGGCTTCACCGCGGCTGCTGAAGAGCGTAGGCGTCGAAATCGATGGAGAAACCGGCATTCCCGGTCACGACCGCGCCACCATGGAGACCAACACGCCCGGCATCTACATCGCGGGCGTGCTTGCCGCGGGCCACGACGCCAACAAGATCTTCATCGAGAACGGGCGCTTCCACGGCGGCCTGATCGTGGAACACTTCAAGACTTCGCGAGACGGCTGAGGAGGAGCTCGCAGGCGAGTCCCAAGCCGAACGGCTGGAGGCCGTGTTGGGCCTCTTCCCAGACGCGGACCGATTCTGTCCCGCCGGGCTCATCGTGCGGCGGATGAAGAACCGGTGGGGGTCGCTCTCGCCAGCGGGTGGCCTGCTCCTCAACCGCCGCCTCATCGAGGCCCCGCCGGATGCGATCGACTACGTGATCGCACACGAGTTCTGCCACATGGCCGCGCCGAACCACGGCTCGGGGTTCCACCGCCTGCCGAGCCGGATGATGCCCGGCAGGCAGAAGCGGAAGGAGACGGCTCGAGGTGGCGATGGCGTGAGGGGGAATCACTCCCCAACCGGCGACTCGTTCTCTAAGCTGACTTCCTCGATGCTGGGCCTGAACACCGGCACAGTGATGCCGCCCAGGCCCGCCCGTCCGGTCATGCTCTGGACCAGTTCCCGCCAGTAGGGCCAGACGTTGAAGGTTCCGTTCAGGTCCGCAAAGTGCTTAAACGCCTCTGCGGAGTACTTGGCCGCGTCCTTCAGGGCGTAGGTCGCGAGGAAGGTCGCCGACAGGTCCACCTGCGACTTAGACTCCTCCGACGGCGTTCCATCCGGGGAGGCATCGAAATGCAGGTCGACGTAGACGCGCAGCCGGTCGGGTTCCGCGGAGTGCAGCCGGTGCCTGCAACGGTATCGGTTCGACAGGAGCAGTTGTCCATCGTACTCTCCGGTCGCGTCCATGCGGACGCCGACGAGAGTGACCGACTCGATCTGCACGTCACGGGCCACAAGGCTCGCGAGGTCGAGGGTGGTGGACACGCTCACCCCCTTAGGCGGCTAGAGCGATTGCGCCCGTGCGCGCCTTACGAGGCACATGGGCGGCGACGGCGGGCGGCAGATCCATCGTGCGCTGATCACCGTCCGACGACCTGAACACCGGGACAGGGACCCGTCTGGCAGCCGCAACTTGGGTCACCGAGTTTCCCACCGGCACGAACACCTCGTCGTGGAGTTCGGCCAACTGCACCTCTGCCCGATGGCCGCATGCGTGGGCGAGCTTCGCGAGGCTTCGCAGGGTCATGTTGCGCGACCCGCTCAGAAGCCGGGTGACATTTGCCCGGCTGCTGCCGATCCGCTCGGCGAGGTTCGCCCGGGTGAGGCCGTGCTCGGCCATGACAGCCGCAATCTCCTCCGCCGCTTCCAGGATGAGCCGCTCCTCCTCGTACAGCTGGCGAAACGACGGATCCTCGGACTTGCGGCGCACCCAGGCTGTGGCGGTCTCCATCAGCGTTCTCTCGTTCTCTCGTTGAATTGGGCTCTCATCCTGATCGCCCTCTCTATGTCCGTCCGCTTGGCCTTCGCGGACTTCTTCACCGTCCCCAGCGCGAGGATCAGCTGACCGGGGGCGAAGAAGCAAAATACCCTGTTCCGACCGCTCCTGATCTCCCAGATGCCGTCCGTGCCTCGGAGCTTCTTGAACTTGGTGTCGTTCGTGAGGAACCCTCGATCCCCCAACTGCTTGATGATGAGAGTCACACGCAGGCGTTCCCTGTCCGGCAGCGCTTGGAGGAACTCGCGTGCGGGCGACCGTCCGCTTGTCTGCTCCATGCACCTGATAGTAAGCCTGCTTCCCGCATACTCGGGTGGTTCCATTGCCGGTCTAGCGTGCCCGCACTCCGAACATCACTCGTGGAACGATGTTAACATATATGTCAACCCCACGCTTGGCGTAGCCCGTGCGGGAGGCGTCCGAGGCGGCTGCGGTGCGGGTCGCCCGCTGTCAAGGTTGGTTCGAGGTCTGGGAGTCGGTGGTGGGCTCGGGCACACCGTGGTCGCGGCACCTCCTCAGCTCAGATCGCCCGGCTGAAGCTCCCAGCCGCCTTCCCCGACCACGCGCACGCCCACCGGCGGCCCGTCCGGGTTTCCCAGCCGAACTTCGGCGGGGGGGATGACCTCCCGGCGCACGAACCCCAGCGCGATGGTCTGCCCGAAGGCGGGCGACATGGCGGCGCTGGTGATCTGCCCGACCGGCCTGGCGCGCGCTCCCGTGTACAGAGGCGTCCCGGGCGCGGGGGTGGCGGCATCGCCGAGCAGGAGGCCGCGCAGGTGCCGGTTGACGTGGCCCCGGTCGCGGATGCGCACGATCACCTCCTGCCCCGTGTAGCAGCCCTTGCCGTGGTCGATCGCGCGATCGTCGATGCCCGCTTCGGTGGGGATGGTGCGGTCGTCCATGTCCAGGCCGAACTCGGGCCGGCCCGCCTCGATGCGCAGCGTCTCGAAGACGCCCATGCCGGTCGGCACCGCGCCCAGGCGGACCAGCTCGGCGCCCAGCCGTTCGAGCGGAGCCCGGCCACCCAGGACGTCGAAGGCGGGCAGCCGCACCTCGCCCAGGCGCGCGACCAGCAAGCCGTCCGGCGCCGGGCCGGTGAGCAGGCAGCCGTCTTCTTCGAGGGCGGAGAGTGCGCCGGGGGCGATCCCGAGGGCGGTCTCGATCAGGCCGGCCCCGGCCGGGCCGGCGACGGTGAGTGTGCCGGTCGCCTCGGTGACGTCGTCGACGAAGGCGAACCGGGGCGGCAGGAACTTGCGCAGATGGGCGACGAGGGGTGCGTGCCCGGCGGCCGGCAGGTGCAGCCAGAGGCCGTGGCGGTCCTCGCGCGTGCCCCGCCAGGCGACGACCAGGTCCGTGACCATGCGTCCCTTGGGGATGAGCACGGTGCTGTAGGCCGTGCGCCCCGCGAGCAGCCCGGAGGAGGTCGGCTCGGGGGGTGGCGGGACGCTGTTGGTGATCACGCCGCCGAGCATGCGCACCGGCGCCCGGCCCGACACGGCCAGCCGGCTGCGGTGCGACCGGTCGAGGACGGCCGCGGAGTCCACTGCGGCCCGGTACTCCAGGTCGGGCCGTCCGTAGTGACGGGCCGCCGGCCGCCCGTGGTGCCGTCCCATCACGGCGCCCGGGGCGACCTCGAGGGTCGGCGAGGTCAGTGCGTCGCGACCTCGGGCGCGGAGGACGAGCCGCCGGACGTGAGCAGCGTCATCGGGTCGGCGGCCTCGACCGGATCCGCCTCCGGTGCCAGCCCGCCCGCGAACGCCACCCGGGCGACGTCGTCGAGACCGGAAACCAGGTGCAGAACCAGGTCGGCGCGCACCTCGTCGGAGAGGTCTTCGAGGTCGGCATGATTGTCGGCGGGGAGCACGATCTCCTGGATGCCCGCGCGAACGGCGCCCAGGATCTTCTCCTTCAGGCCGCCGATGGGGAGCACCCTTCCCGTCAGCGTCAGCTCGCCGGTCATGGCCACGTCGCGCCTCACCGGACGCCCCGACAGCGCCGAGATCAGGGCGGTCGCCATCGTGATCCCGGCCGAGGGGCCGTCCTTGGGCACCGCGCCGGCCGGCACGTGGATGTGCACCTCCTTGTCCAGCACATCCTCGACCGACATCCCCAGGCTCTCGTGATGGCTGCGGGCATAGGTCAGCGCCGCCCGCCCCGATTCCTTCATCACGTCGCCCAACTGCCCGGTGAGCACCAGCTTCCCGTCCCCCGGCATGACGCTGGCCTCTACGAACATGATATCGCCGCCGGTAGGTGTGTAGAACATTCCGGTGGCCACGCCCACCCGGTCCTCCTCCGCCATCACCTCGGGGTGCACCCGCGGGCGACCCAGAAGTTCGCGCACGACATCCTGGTCCACGACCATCTGCTCGCATCCGCCGCCGGCGATCCTGCGCGCTACCTTGCGCGCCAGCTTTCCGATCTCGCGCTCCAGCTGGCGGACGCCTGCCTCGCGCGTGTACTCGCTGATCACGTTCAGGATCGCCTCGTCACCCAGCTCCATCTCCTCGTCGAGCAGGCCGTTCTCCTCCAGCTGCCTGGGCAGCAGGTAACGCCTGGCGATCTCCAGCTTCTCCTGCTCGGTGTACCCGCTGAAGTCGACCCGCTCCATGCGGTCGAGCAGCGGGGGCGGAATGCGGTCCCAGTAGTTTGCGGTCGCGACGAACAGCACCTCCGACAGGTCGAAGGGGACCCCCAGGTAGTGGTCGGTGAAGGTCCAGTTCTGGGCCCGGTCCAGCACTTCGAGCAGGGCCGCGCTGGGATCGCCCTGGAAGGAGATGCCCAGCTTGTCGACCTCGTCGAGCAGGAATACGGGATTCTTCGACTTCACCTGGCGCATTCCCTGGATGATCCGGCCGGGCATCGCGCCCACGTATGTGCGTCGATGACCCCGGATATCCGCTTCGTCGCGCGCGCCGCCCAGCGAGATGCGCACATACTTGCGTCCGATCGCGCGGGCAATGGACTGCGCGATGCTGGTCTTGCCGACGCCGGGCGGCCCCACGAAGAGCAGGATGGGCCCCTGGCCGCTCGCGGGCGGCGTATCGGCCGGCTCGTCCTCCGTCCCGGAGCCGTTCCGGGCGGCCCCGGCCTCGGCCTCCCGGAGAACTTCCTCCTCTCCGGCATCCTCGCCTTCCGCTTCTTCCGCGTCCGCCGCCCGCTCCGCCTGCAGCTTGCGCACGGCGAGGAACTCGAGGATGCGGTCCTTGACGTCCTCCAGCCCGTAGTGGTCTTCGGCGAGCACCTCCGCTGCCGCTTCCAGGTCGATCTTGTCCTCGGTGCGATCATCCCAGGGCAGTTCCGTGATCCACTCGAGGTAGGTCCGGATGACCTGGTATTCCGCCGACTGGGGATTCGTCCTCCCCAGGCGCTTGAGCTCGCGCCGGACCTCGGTGCGAGCATCGTCGTTGAGCCGAAGCGCCTCGATTCGCTCGCGCAGATCGTCCAGTTCGGCCTTTTCGTCCTCGTCGCCCAGTTCGCGCCGGATCTGCTTCATCTGCTCGCGAAGGAGCATCTCGCGCTGGCGCTCTCCCAACTCCTCCTGCACCCGGGCCTGGATCTCCTCCTGCGCGCTGAGCCGCACCAGCTCGCGCTCCACCGCCACAAGCGCCTGGCGCATGCGGTCCTCGTCGTCCAGCACCTCCAGCAGCCGCTGCTTCTCCGCGGTTTGCAGGTCCAGGTAGAAGGCCACCAGATCCGCGAACGCGCCCGGTTCGTCCACGCCCTGGATGAGCTGGTTGAGGGACTCGGCGGGGACGCCGCGCCGGGTTCCCAGCCCGGCCGCACGATCGCGCAGTTCGCGGTCCAGGGCCTGGAAGGCGGGGTCCTTTTCGCTGCGCGGCGGGATTCTCTCGAGGTCCAGGACGATGGCGGCGAGCATGGTCTTGCCGCGCTTCTCGTAGGAGAGCACCTGTGCCCGCCTGTCCCCCTGCACGAGCAACTGGATCCCCGCCCGCACGCGGTGGGTCTGAATGATGCGCACCACCGTGCCCACCTCGTACAGCCCTTCGGGGGTCGGCTTGTCCACGTTCTCCCGCTGGGCCACCGCAAGCAGCTTGCGGTCTCCCTCGAGGGCAGCCTGAACGGCCTCTATGGTGCCGGGTCGACCGGCCGATATGGGCACCGCCACGCCCGGGTACACCACCGTGTCCCGCAGCGGAAGGACGGGTAGCCTGTAACGTTCGCCCACGGATCCGACTCCTTATCGTTTGCCCGGCGAGTCAGGTGGCCTGCCCCGCGAAGCCGGCCGTACCTGCGACCCGCGACGCGAATGTCCTGTCAGAAGGGCAGATCGCCCCGACTTCCAGGCGGTTTGCTCGCCTTCCATGTCAGACGAAATGCATGGTGTCGGGCCCAGATGCACGAATCGGGCCTGACATATTGGCCGACTCGGCGTGCCGGGACTGCCATTTTGGCAGACCGGGTTCCGCCGGGGGGAGGCTGGCAGGCTCCGTTCGCTCTCTCTAGCTTGGCGCGGCACGCGCGTTTGCGCCAGCCGAACCACGCCCGGGAGCGGCCCATGCGCCCACACCAGAACCGGAGCGGGCGGCCGTGACCGGCCGATCCGCCGTCTACGCGCCCAGAAGCGCCGCCGCCACCAGCCAGCCGCTCGCCAGCTGGGCGGCGCTCTCGGTGATGGAACGGGGCGGGAACGCGGTCGATGCGGCCGTCGCCGCCGCGGCCATGCTGAACGTGGTCGAGCCGCACATGACGGGGATGGGCGGCGACATGTTCGCGCTGCTGTGGTCGGCGGCGGAGGGCCGGCTGGTCGGGCTCGACTCGAGCGGGCGGTCGGGGTCGGGCATGTCGCGCGAGGCGATCGCGGCCGCGGGGCTGGAGGACGTGCCCGCGAGCGGGCCGGGATCGGTGACGGTGCCGGGGGCGGTCGCGGGGTGGGCGGCCCTGCTGGACCGGTTCGGCGCGATGACCTTCCCGGAAGTGCTCGCGCCGGCCATCCGCGTTGCGGAGGAGGGCTTTCCGGTCACCCCCATCATCGCCGGCCAGTGGGCGGCCGCAGCCGACAAGCTGCGCGGCGACCGTGGGGCGGCTGCGACTTACCTGGTGGGCGGGCGACGCGCCCCGCGCGCCGGGGAGTGGTTCCGGTCGCCGGAGCTGGCCGCGAGCCTCCGCCGGGTCGCGGGCGGGGGGGCGGAGGCCTTCTACACGGGCGCGCTCGGCCGGCGGCTGGTGGAGGGGCTGGAGGGCTTGGGTGGTTTCCTGACCCGCGAGGACCTCGCCGGCCACGAGCCGCGCTGGGTGGCCCCGCTCTCCACCGACTTCGCGGGACACACGCTGTGGGAGCTTCCCCCGGCCGGACAGGGGATCGCCGCGCTCGAGATGCTCCGCATCCTGGAGGGATTCGATCTCGGCGTCATGGGTCACAACAGCCCGGCCTACCTCCATCACCTCATCGAGGCCAAGAAGCTGGCCTTCGCCGACCTCGCCGGCCACGTGGGCGACCCGGACCACATGAGAATCCCGGCTCAGGCACTGCTCGCCGATGACCACGTGAACGCCCGCCGCGCGCTGCTGAACACGCGCGAGGCCGCCGACCGGGTGGACCCGGGCGCCGCGGTCCCGGAGAGCGAGACCATCTACCTGTGCACGGCGGACGAGCACGGCAACATGGTGTCGTTCATCAACAGCCTCTACGAGGGGTTCGGCTCGGGCGTGGTGATCCCGGGAACCGGGTTTGCGCTCCAGAACCGCGGCGCCTGCTTCAGCTTCGAGGAAGGGCATCCGAACCAGGTGGCGCCCCGCAGGAAGCCCCTGCACACCATCATTCCGGCTTTCGTGACACGGGGGGAGGAACCCTGGCTGGCGTTCGGCGTCATGGGGGGATCCATGCAACCCCAGGGGCATGTTCAGGTGCTGCTCAACCTCCTCGTCTTCAGCATGGACCTGCAGGCCGCCATCGAAGCCCCCCGCTTTCGCCACACCGCCGGACGCGAGGTGGCGGTCGAGGGACTGAGCCGCGTGACCGGGGTCGCGCTCGGGCTCATGGGACATCACGTGGTCGATCCGTCGCTCACCTCCTTCGGGGGAGGCCAGGGGGTGATGCGTCTGGAACGGGGATGGGCGGCGGGGTCGGATCCGCGCAAGGACGGGATGGCGGTCGGGCGCTGATGGACCGGTTTGAACGCCTTCCGCCCTCCGGCGTAGCGCCTCGGCCCGCAGCGACCGTCGTTCTTCTGCGGGAGCGGGCGCCGGGCTTTCAGCTCCTGCTGATGAGGCGCAACCGCTCCGCGGGATTCGTGCCGGGTGCCTACGTCTTTCCCGGGGGGCGCGTGGATGCGCAGGACGCCGACCCGGCCCTGGTCTCGCGTCTCGAGCGGCTGACACCCCGGGAAGCCGCCGCCCGGCTGGGCCTCCCTGGCGGAGATCCGCCCGCGATCGCGTACTACCTGGCCGCCGCGCGCGAGGTCTTCGAAGAGGCCGCGGTGCTGGTCGCACGGCCCGGAGGGCGCTTCCTGCCGGACACGACGTCGGGCCGCGCACGTCTGGTTCGCCTGCGGGAGCAGTTGCTGGCCGGCACCCTGGGCTTCACCGAGGTCCTGGACGATCTGGGGGTGGGCATCGACGGAGCCGCGCTCGAGTACATCGCCCACTGGATCACCCCCGAGGCGGAGACCCGGCGCTACGACACCCGCTTCTTCGCGGCACTCGCGCCGGCGGGGTCCCGGTCCGCCCCCGACCCGCGGGAGATGACCGATTCGCTCTGGCTCTCACCCGGGAAGGCCCTGGACCGGCACCGCACGGGACGGCTGCCGATGATCTTCCCCACGATCCGCACGCTGGAGCGGCTGAGCGCCTTCTCGACCGCGGAGGCGGTGCTGGCGCACTACCGGACGCGCGACATTCCGGCCATCATGCCCGCGCTGGTGCGCACGGAGGCCGGGGTGAGGGTGAGCATCCTGGACGACTAGCGGCGTCCTGGCCGGAACTCACCCGGGTCATCGGAGGAGGGGTCGCGCGCGCCCGCGCATGACCCCGGACGGCATCCTCTACGGATCAGCGTCCTCCGGATCGGGTCCCCGCGGATCAGCCGGCATCCGTCGCGATGCGATGCACGCTGACGTACTCCACACCCAGCTCATCCCGGTATATCCCCGCCACAAACCCGTCACGGATGGCGGTCACGGTCATTCCGCCCGGCGTCGCAACCACGCCCAGCCAGGTTCCCGCCGGGTCGAATACGTCCCACGACGGGGGTTCGCGCGAGAGCGGGTCAGCGGTGAATCGGCGTGCCCACAGGTTTCGATCGTCGTCCGCAAGCAGTCGGTCAAACGCCGGCTCGTGCGCCGGAATCTCCATCTCGTCCCGCCATTGCCGCCACACCGCCGCCGGCTCCTGGCCCATCTCGACGAAACTCTCGATCATCCGCCCGACATCCGATTCGGACACCGGCTCCCGTGCACGTGCGAGCCGGTACCGGGCCACCAGCGAACCGTCGGCATCGTGGACCGCAACCTGCGGATCCGGCCCGCTCGCCACGGCCAGGCGATCGCCGACGATCGTCCGCAATGGCTGCGGGCTGAACGGCACGGGCAGCATGTGCTGGCCGGTCCAGATCCACCGGTGGCCTGGAACGCGCGCCAGACCCAACTGCTCGTTCAGCGCCGGGTCGTACCGTCCCAGCGGCACGGTATCGGTCCACGTGGTGCCCTCCGCCGGGGCCGACACGCGCCTCGGGTTGGCGACCAGCCAGGCGCCATCGTCGAACAAGCCGAACGCGATGAACTCGGATCCATCGGGCGAGGTCCTGCGCTCGCTGAGCAGCACTTCTCCGTCCTCGGCGACCACCGACAGGCGAAGCAGCGCCCGGTCCCAGATCAGGAACGCCCCATCCTCCCGCCGCCCCAGATAGCGCGGGCCGCGGAACTCGCCCGGTCCCTCCCCGCGTCCGCCCGTGCTCCACAGGTGGCCGCCCCCGGCGTCGTAGCGACGCACCTCGGCGGACCCGCCGTCCACGACGATGAGTTCCCCGCCGGCGAGCAGCGCGACATCGAGGATCCGGAAGAACTGTGAGGCTGGGTCGTCGTCTGCGGCTCCCAGCCGGAGGACGGGCTCGGGATCGACGCGCCATTCGGTCCCGGGCGCCCATGCCGGCGCCCGGCTTTCGACGATCCGCACCCCGGCGCTGTCGACCTGGACCACGATCTCGGAACTCCGCTCGGCGCACGCCGACGCCGCAAGCAATGCGAACACCGGCACGAGTGCGGGTCGGTGGCTCAGGAGCCGTTGCGATGCGTCCCTGCGGGCCGGAAGCCTCCGGTCTGACATGGCCGCAGCCGGGTTCATGGGTCCTCCTCGCCAGGCCATTTCCGGCGACCTGAATCCAACTTCCAACCTACATCCTGCGATACGCCGGCCCGCTGCCCCCTTCCCTCGGCGTCCAGCGCGGTCCGAGCACGTCAGTCGCCTTGCAGTCCACGCAGTTGGGGGCGTTCACGACCAGTTCGCCGTCTTCGCCCTCCTCGTACACCCCGGCCGGGCACATGCGGGCATAGAAGGCGGCTCCCTCCGGAGGCACCGCGTCGCCCGACAGCACATGGCTGGGGATGTCGTCGCGCGTCTGGTTCCCGGACTTGTACACCGCGTCGACCTTGGAGAACGTGAGCTCTCCATCGGGTCTGAAGGCCTGAGGTGCCCCGGGGCGTCGCGCCTCCTCGGCGTCTTCCGATACCGGGATGCGGGCACCGGGAAAAGCCCCACCCGTCACCGTCATGAGCCCCGCCTTAATCCCGCCCGCCCAGAAGCCCTTCTTGAAGGCCAGGCGCAGATTGCGGGTGCGGCGCAGGTCCTTCATCACCCAGGAGCCGTCCAGGACGCGGGTGAAGCCCGCCAGGCCGTCGCCCTCGCCCTTGAGTTCGGCGAAGATGGCGTGGGCCGCGTAGATGCCCGACTGCATCGCGTAGTGGATGCCCTTCAGGGAGGGGACGTCCACGAGGCCGGCCGCGTCGCCGCAGATCAGCAGGCCCTCCCCGTGGCGGCGTTCCGGAACCGAGTAGTAGCCCCCTTCGGGGATCGTCTTCGCGCCCCATTCCAGCATCTCGCCGCCCTCGAGCGTCGGGCGAAAGAGCGGGTGCAGCTTCATCCTCTGGAGAAGCTCGTGGACATCGAGCGAGGCATCCTGGTAATCCAGCCCCACGACCAGCCCCAGCGCGACCAGATCGTCAGCCAGCGGATACATGAAGCTGCCCCCGAAGGCATCGCGCGGAAGCGGCCATCCGAGGGTGTGCACCACGCGGTCCAGGGGCCGGCGGGTGCGCCAGAGTTCCTTCACGCCGAGGGCGTAGATCTGGGGGTTGGGCGAGCCGATGCCCTCCCGTTCCAGCCAGGCCTGGGTGAGCGGGCCGCGGGTGCCTTCGGCGAGCACCGTCACGGTGGCGGAGATGTCCATGGGCGGCTGGTAGCCCGCTCCCGGGGCGCCCTCCCGGTCGAGGCCGGCGGGCGTCGTGCGCACACCTCTGACGCGTGTTTCTTCAACCAGGAGCGAGTCGACCGGGAACCCCGGGAAGACGTTCACGCCCAGCTCCTCCGCTCGCTCGCCCAGCCAGCGCACCATCTCGCAGATCGAGCCCACGAAGTTGCCGTGATTCCTCATGGTAGGCGGCGTCGGCAGCCGGAACGCGCTCGCACCCGTCAGCAGGTACACCGCTTCGCGGGAAACCGGGCGCGTGAAGGGAAAGTCGTCGTCGGCGAGCTCGGGGAAGAGCTCCCGGAAGGCGCGCGGGTTGACGACGGCACCGGAAAGGCTGTGCTCGCCCAGCTCCCCGGCCTTCTCCAGCACGCCGATCTCGAGTGCGCCCAGATCGCCTCCCGCCTCGCCATCCGCGCGCGCCAGCTTCGCGAGCTGTATGGCGCCGGCGAGTCCGGCCGGTCCTCCCCCCACGAAGACCACGTCCAGGGGGACTGCTTCGGCGTCCGGAGGCTCCTCGACGATGAAGCGGTCGACGGGCAGGGCCGGCTGCCAGACGGCGGGCCGCACGGACGGCGGAGGTTGCGACATGCGGGCTCCTGAACGGGCTTCCGGTCTGCGCGGCCTGTTTGCGCCGTGGATCGAGCCGGCGCGCGGCGGGCAGGATCCGGGCCCGGAGAGCGGGGTAGTCTGTCGAGGCCGCAGCGCCGCCCGACCCCGGCCCGACCCAGGGCAGCCGGCCTCCCGAAGTGCTACATCCTAGCCAATCCGGCGCCGGTCGTCACGGCGTCCTTCCGACCCCCGCTCCCCCACGACACACATGACCCATCGCCGACCCGCCACCGTTCGGGAGTTGCGCGCATCCGGCTACCGCCCGCGCAGCGTCAAGGACGAGATGAGGGCCAACCTGGTCCGGAAGCTCCGCACCCGGGAGGAGCTGTTTCCGGGTATTCTGGGCTACGACGACAGCGTGGTTCCGCAGATCGTGAACGGGGTGCTGGCGCGGCACGACTTCATCCTGCTCGGGCTTCGGGGCCAGGCCAAGAGTCGAATCCTGCGCCAGCTCATGGAGTTTCTGGACGAGGAAATCCCGATTCTCGCGGGCAGCGAGATCAACGACGAGCCCTTCCACCCGGTGTCGCGCTACGGGCGCCTGCTGATCGAGGAGCACGGGGAGGACGCGCCGGTGGCGTGGGTGCCGCGGGAGAGCCGCTACGTGGAGAAGCTCGCGACCCCGGACGTGAGCATCGCGGACATGATCGGCGATGTGGATCCCATCAAGGCGGCCCGGGGGGGACACATCCTCGCCGACGAACTCACGGTTCACTACGGGCTGCTGCCCAGGGCCAACCGCGGCATCTTCGCCATCAACGAACTGCCGGATCTCGCCGGCAAGATCCAGGTCGGGCTCTTCAACATCCTCCAGGAGGGGGATGTCCAGATCAAGGGCTACCCCATCCGCCTTCAACTGGATGTCATGCTGGCGTTTACGGCCAATCCCGAGGACTACACCGCGCGCGGCAAGATCATCACGCCGCTGAAGGACCGCATCGGCACCGAGGTGCGCACCCACTATCCGGCAACCCTTGCCGTGGGACGGGCGATCACGGCGCAGGAGGCCTGGGTCGAGCGGGGCGATCTTGCCGTCGAGGTTCCCGACTTCATCGCCGAGATCGTGGAGTCGGTCGCCTTTCTGGCCCGTGTCGACAAGCGGGTGGACCAGCGCTCGGGCGTGAGCCAGCGCATGCCCATCTCGGTGCTGGAGATCGCCGTGGCCAGCGCGGAACGGCGGGCGCTGCGCCTGAAGGAGAAGACCGTCGTGCCGCGCGTGAGCGACATCTACGCGGCCCGGCCGGCGATCACCGGCAAGATGGAGCTGGAGTACGAGGGCGAACTGCACGGACCCGACCGCATCGCGCGCGAGTTGATCGCCCGGGCCGCGGGACAGGTTTTCGAGACGTACGCGGGCGGCGCCGACGTGGAACCGGTTGTGGAATACTTCGAGGAAGGCGGCGCGCTGCAGGTATCCAACGACGCCGGAGCGAAGGCGTGCGTGAAGGGATTCGACAACGTGCCAGGACTGCTGGAGCTGCTCTCCAACGTCGGGCTGGCGACGAAGGACGCCGGGGACGGCCACCGGGCCTCCGCCTGCGAGCTGGTGCTGGAGGCGCTGGTCGACGCCAAGCGCATCAGCCGCACCGACGGCGGAGGCTATGGCCGCGCACGCCACGACGCGCCCGCGCCGGGGCAGGGATTCAAGGGATCAGGGCCGTTTCCGGCCGAGAGCTGAGTCATTCAGGAAGAGGCGCGCCAGCGCCGCCGGGGGCCCGTCAGAGTCGGGCCACGCGGGCGATGCGCTGCTGGGCGACCGGAAGCGGCAGGTCGGCCAGCTCGGAGGGGGTGACCCAGCGGCCCGCCTCCTCCCCCCACTCCCCGGCCACCTCGACCCGGCAGGGCCGGTAGACCGCGGTGAAGTGCGAGAACCGGTGGGTGACCGGGGGCAGTTCCACGACCGCCTCCGGGGCGGGTTCGGCGACCCGCATCGGTCGTGCCGTGGCGGGGCGCACGGCGTTGTCGGTGCCGCCAGCCCCGCCAGCCCCGGTTCCCTGTCCGACCGGTGGTCCCACCGTGCCGCGTACGGCGCCCACGGCCCGGTCCGCCCCGCCGCCGCCGGCTGACGCCTGCCGTCCCACACGTCCCTCCACCCGGGTCCGCGCGTCGGCGCCGTCCTCCACCTCCACCGCCGGGAACTCCCACATCCCCCCGAGCAGCCCTTCCGGCGGCCGCCGCACCACCAGCGTCCTGCCCCGCGGCGAGACCGCGACCAGCACCCCCCAGGTGCGGGTCGGCACGGCCCGCCGCCCCCTTGGCAGCGGCCGCTCCGCCACCGTGCCGGCCGCGCGCGCCCGACAGCCCGCCGCCACCGGACACGCCCCGCAGGACGGCGACCGGGGCGTGCACACGGTGGCGCCCAGCTCCATCATCGCCTCGTTGAAGTCACCGGGGCGGGCCGTGTCCATCAGGTCCGCCGCGCGGTTACGCACCTCCGCGAACGGCGGATCGGGGAGGTCGAACAGCCGCGCCACCACGCGGCGCACGTTGCCGTCCACGGCCGGCACCGCCTCCCCGAAGGCAATGCTCGCCACGGCGGCGGCGGTGTAAGGCCCGATTCCCGGGAGCTTCTTCAGGCCGTCCGCCGACGACGGGAAAGCGCCGCCGCACGCGTCGCGCACCCGCTGCGCACACCGGTGTGCATTGCGCGCGCGGGCGTAGTACCCCAGCCCCCGCCAAAGCCGCAGCACCTCCTCCAGGTCGGCGTCGGCAAGAGCGTCAACATCCGGGAACCGCTCCATCCAGCGCCGGTAGTAGGGGACCACGGAGCCGGCTCGCGTCTGCTGCAGCATGACCTCGGAGACCCACACCGCGTAGGGGTCGCCGACGCCGCGCCAGAGAAGGTCCCGCTTGTGCGCGTCGAACCACGCGAGCAGTCTTTCGTGGATGGCTTCCATTCTCCTGTGGATGGCTGGCCGCGCCGCCGGGCGCTCCAGGTGACCGACCGGCGGGCGTGATCGGACGCTCACTCCGCGAGGGCAGGGCGATGCGCTTCACGACCTACACAAAGTACCGGCCCGGCCTGCTCGACGCCCTGAACCTCGAGGCCCTGCTCGAGCACCTGACCGACTTCCTGATGGACGGCGGCTTTGCCGGCGGCCCGCACTTCCATCCCTACTGGGGATGGTCCGGGACCGAGGACACGAGCTCCTACGACGCCCTCCAGCGGGCGATCCTCGACGCCCTCATCGAGAGCGGGCAGTTCACCCCGGAGATGCTGGAGGAGCTCCGCGGCGAGGGCGAGGGCGACGAGGAGGTCCAGCGCCGCATCGCGCAGCTCATCGACGACATCGTCCAGAAGCTCGTGGAAGAGGGCTACCTGACGCTGGAGGGCGGCAAGGCCATGCCGCCTACGCAGGAGATGACCGGCCAGGGGCACATCGACGAGGCCAGGGACGCCGCCCGCAGCGTGAACTTCGGTCTCACGCGCAAGGGGATGGATTTCCTGGGGTATCGCGCCCTGCGCAACCTGCTCTCGGCCAGCGGGACCTCCAGCTTCGGTTCCCATGAAACCCCGAAGCTGGCCACCGGCGTCGAGGCCGACGCGGCGAGCCGCCCCTACGAGTACGGCGACGTCCTCAACCTCGACATTCCCGCCACCCTCCGGAGCGCGATCGAGCGGGAAGGGCTGTCCATCCCCATCGAGCTCGACTACCAGGACCTCATGGTGCACCAGACCGAGTACCGGTCCTCCTGTGCCACGGTGCTCATGCTCGACGTGTCGCACTCGATGATCCTCTACGGCGAGGACCGCTTCGGTCCGGCCAAGCAGGTTGCCCTGGCGCTGACCCACCTGATCCGCACGCAGTTCCCGGGCGATGTCCTCAAGGTCGTGACCTTCGGCGACCGCGCGACGGAGATCCCGCTGTCGCAGCTGGCTCGGGCGCAGGTGGGGCCGTTCCACACCAACACCGCGGAAGGCCTCCTGATCGCGCGCCGCCTGCTCAAGGCGCAGAAGAAGGACATGATGCAGATCATCATGATCACCGACGGCAAGCCCTCCGCGGTGACCCTTCCCAACGGGCGCATCTACAAGAACTCGGGCGCGCCCGACGGCCTGATTCTGCGGAGGACCTTCCGCGAAGTGGCGGCGTGCCGGAACGCGGGCGTCCACATCAACACCTTCATGCTGGCCCGCGATCCCTACCTCGTGCGGTTCGTGCGCGAAGTGGCCGAGATCTCGCGCGGAAAGGCCTACTTCACGAGTTCGCTCACCCTGGGGCAGTACATCATGATGGACTTCCTCAGGCGCAAGCAGCGTCGCATCGCCTGAAAGAGCGGCTGGAGGCTGACCGGACTTAGTCCGATTAGTTTAGCTAAACTGATCCGCTCTTGCCCCGGGCCTCGCCCGCGGGTTTCGGCACCAGCGCGGCAAGCACTTCGGCCAGTTCCCGCGTGCCGGCCGCAACCCTCTCGCGATCCCCGCCTCCCGCCGCAAGCGCCGCCTCCGCACAGGCTTCCAGGCTTTCGACCGTCGCCCAGTCGACGTCAAGGGCCCCCGCAAGGGTGGTGAGCAGTTCGTCGGCGTAGTTCAGGCGCGTGGCGCGGCGGCCGGCGTTCAGGTCGTCCCACGAGGACTGGCGCTTGCTCCGGGTCGGGTCGCGGGCCTTCTCGCGCTCGTAGATGCCCCGCGCCAGTCGCTCCCGGAGCGTTCGGCGCAACTCCCGGCTGCGGTCCCCCGCGTCCGGTGCCGGGATGGGTGTCATCGCTCGCCCGCGGAGGGGGGTGGATCCCGGGTGTCCGGCTCGCGATTCACGACCGTGCCGGCTTCCCCGGGCGCCCCGAGCGCGCGTCCCCCCGCACCCTGGTAGACATAGCGGAAGGTCAGGCAGCCGGGCTGGGCGCCCGGGCAGTAGTACCCCAGCAGCTGCACCTTGGCGTAGCGTCCGTCCGCGGTCCTGACCGCGTAGACGGCGGGGTGCGGCGTCAGCAGATGGCTGGTCCAGCCGTAGGCATACCAGCGCTCGATGGCGGCGTTGACCGAATCGCGCCGGACCCTGGTCTCCACGTAGGGTGCGTCGGGCAGCTCCGAGACCGCGTCGAAGTCGGCGTCCTCCAGACGGATGATCCCGCCGTCACCGGAAAAGCCGGGGCCGCCGTTGGCGATGATGTGGAAGCGCCGGAAGGCCAGGTCCCAGTCGCGGGCCCCGGGGTCTCCCACCACCGACCCGCGCGAGAAGTCGAAGAACTGCCACGCGTCGGTCGACGTGGCATCCACGGTGTACTCGACGGGGCCGACCAGCGTCTCGCCGGCTTCGGAGGGGTTCGGGGGCGTCGGAACGTAGGCTTCGACCCCGGGCCGGTTGAACGACATGGTCACAAGCGCGACGGCCAGGACCACGATGATGCCCACCAGCGCGGCCGGAACCCGGTTCTCCGGGCGGATCGTCAGGCGTCTTCGCGCAGCCAGCGTGCGGCCTCCACGGCGTAGTAGGTGACGATGATGTCCGCGCCCGCCCGCCTGATGGCGCCCAGGCTCTCCAGCGCCACCGCCTTCTCGTCGATCCAGCCGCGTTTGCCCGCAGCCCGCAGCATGCTGAACTCGCCGGAAACCTGGTACGCCGCGGTGGGCACGCCGAAGGTATCCCTGACCCGCCGGATCACGTCCAGGCACGGGCCCGCCGGCTTGACCATCACGACGTCCGCGCCCTCCTCCAGGTCGGCCTGCACCTCGCGCAGCGCCTCGTCGCTGTTGGCGGGGTCCATCTGGTGGGTGCGGCGGTCGCCGTGCGAGGGCGCCGAGTGGGCGGCGTCACGGAAGGGACCGTAGAAGGCGGACGCGTACTTGGCGGCGTACGACACGATGGGGGTCAGGCCGTGGCCGGCCTCGTCCAGGGCCGCGCGGATCACGCCCACGCGCCCGTCCAGCATGTCGCTCGGGGCCACGGCGTCCGCTCCCGCGCGAGCGTGCGAAACCGCCGCCCGCGCGAGCAGGGGGAGAGTGGCTTCCTCGTCCAGGGTGCCGTCCGGCGCCAGCACGCCGCAGTGGCCGTGGTCGTTGTACTGGCAGAGACACACGTCGGTCCACACCAGAAGGCCGGGGTAGTGCGCCTTGAGTTCGCGCACCGCCCGGGGTACGATGCCGTCGTCGGCGTAGGCGCCGGTTCCGAGCGCGTCCTTGCGGTCGGGCACCCCGAAGAGGAGCACGGCGCCCACCCCCGCGTCCACGGCCGCCCCGGCCTCCTCGACCAGCAGCCTCGGGGAGAGGCGGTGTACGCCGGGCATGCTGGGCACGGGCTCGCGCCGTTCCTCCCCCGGCACCACGAAGAGCGGATACACCAGGTCGCCGGCCCGGAGCGTGCTCTCGCGTACCAGGCGCCGCCAGGCCGGCGACTGCCGGAGGCGGCGGAGGCGGTGCTGCGGATAGGCCATGCGTCGGGAATGCCGCCGTTTTGCGGGAAGGGCCGTCCGTCGCGGCGCTCAGCCGGCGCCGTTGCGCGCCTGCTCGCCGTTGGACCCGGCAGGCTCGTCCGGCGTCAACTGGAAGATCTCCTTGACCGCGGCCAGGCTCGAAACCCCCTCGGACGTCTCCAGGTCGAGCTCGCGCAGGTGGCATGTGGGCTGGTGCAGCAGCCGCGCCACCAGGGAGCGCGTGTAGCGTTCCAGGCGGTCGCGGCTGGACTCGTCGAAGCTGCCCAGGTGCCGGCGCACTTCCTCGTCCGCGATCCGGTAGAAGCTCTCGCGCAGCGACCGGAGCACCGGGACCACCTGCAGCGTGTCGAACCAGTCGACGAAGTTCTGGAGTTCCTCCTCGACGATGCGCTCGACGTGGGGAATCTGTTTGCTGCGGCGGATCAGGTTCTCCTGCACGATGTCGCCCAGGCTGTCCAGGTCGCGCAGGAAGACGTTGG
Source organism: Longimicrobiales bacterium (assembly GCA_965202805.1). Classification (GTDB taxonomy): domain Bacteria; phylum Gemmatimonadota; class Gemmatimonadetes; order Longimicrobiales; family Gaopeijiaceae; genus BD2-11. The sequence goes on along the minus strand of OZ241869.1, from coordinate 2,523,516 downwards.
GAATCCGCCCGGCGCTGGATTCGACGTCCCTGGGATTGGCGATGTCGATGATCACCAGCGGTCTTCCGCCCCGCTCGCGCATTATGGCGCAGAGGGTCGCGGCGGTGATCACCGGATTCGGGGCGGAGGTTGCGGTCACCACGACGCTTGCCTGTTTCAGCGCGGCGTGGAGTTCGTCGAACGGCCGCGCGGTCCCGCCGCACTCGTCCGCCACCGCCTGCGCGCGGCCGGCGGTGCGGTTGACGATGGTCAGGCTGCGGGGCTTCTTCGCGGCGAAGTTGCGTGTGGCCTGGGCGCCGGTGCGTCCCGCGCCCACCACCAGCACGGCCTGGTCGGAGAGGTCGGAAAGGATGTTGGTGGCCAGTCGCACCGCGGCGAACGCCACCGACGCCGATCCCTTGCCGATATCCGTTTCCGCGCGCGCGCGCTTGCCGGTGCGCACGGCCGACTGGAACAGGCGGGTCAGATACGGCCCGCACGTTCCCTCCTCCTCCGCCAGCGCGTAGGCCTGCCGCACCTGTCCCAGCACCTGGGGCTCGCCGATCATGAGCGAGTCGAGCCCGGCCGCCACGCGGAAGAGATGATGAGCCCCCTCGCGTCCGCTCAGCGAGAAGGTGTGACGTTCGGTGGATACGGCGTCGTTGTCCTTGACGTCGCGCAGTTTGTGGCGCACCAGCTCGATGGCCCGAACCGGCTCCCGCGTCCAGGCGAAGACCTCGGTCCGCGTGCAGGTCGAAAGGACCACGCTCTCGCGAATCAGGCGGTCGCCGTGCGCGCCGTCGACGAGCGTTCCGAGCAGCTCGCGCGTTTCCTCGCCGGAAAGCGCCAGACGGTCCCGGGCCGCGGCCGGGGCGACCCTGTGGTTGGTACCGAATACCAGGAGTTCCACGGTCTCCCTGGATTGAAGCGTCGTGCCGGCCCGATCCGTCCCGGGCGAGTCCCGGGCCTTTCGCGAAAAGCGGGCAGGCAGAAGATGATAATAGTTGTCGATACCGCACGCCTTCAACCTTGCCCGGCTTTGCGGGCGTGGAGATGTTCACCCGTCCACGTCGACGCCGGCGAGGACTTCACCTCAGCAACGGGATCCCGGTGAGCGACATTCAGGAGCGACGGGTCGGAGACCTGCGGATCCGGATCGACCGCAACCTCTGCGTGGGATTCGGTGACTGCATCGAGGCCGCGGAAGCCGCGTTCGAGTTGGATGACGAGGGGATCGCCGTGTTCAGGGAGGGCATCGACGAGGTGGACCGCCAAACCCTGCTGGATGCCTGCGACGAGTGTCCCGTGGACGCGATTTCCGTGCTCGATTCCGACGGCACGCAACTCCTGCCCTGACCGGCTCCGCAGGCCCCGGGACCCATGAGAAAGATCCGCACCTACCACGAGGTGGAGTCGCAGACGGGCGACCTGCTCGTGGATCAGATCAGGGGCCAGCGGCGGCGGCTCGACGGCCGGCTGGCGGGGATTCGCAACCTGGTCGCGGTCGGAAGCGGCAAGGGCGGAGTGGGCAAGAGCCTGGTGACGGCAAACCTGGCCGCCGCCCTCGCCGGAGAGGGGTGTTCGGTGGGCGCGCTGGACGCCGACCTGAACGGCCCGTCGCTGGCCCGCATGCTGGGCGCGTCCGGGGAACGGCTGGTGGACGGGGCCGAGGGCGTGGTTCCGGCGCCGGCCGCGTGCGGGGTCCGGGTGATGTCGATGGAGCTGCTGCAGAACGACGCCGACGCTCCCCTGCGCTGGCGTGCGCCCTCCGGTGACGGCTTCCTGTGGCAGAGTTCGATGGAGACCGGGGCCGTGCGCGAGTTTCTGTCGGATGTGGCGTGGGGCGAGCTCGACTTCCTTCTGTTGGACCTGCCGCCGGGTACCGACAAGATGGAGCGTGTCTTCCAGCTCCTGCCCGGGCTCGCGACGCTGCTTCTGGTGACGACTCCGTCCGAGATGTCGCGCCGGGTGGTGGCCCGGGCGGCGCGCCTGGCGCGTGAACAGGGAATCCCGACGGTGGGGCTGGTCGCGAACATGACCGAATACGTCTGCCCGTGTTGCGGCCACTCGGATCCCCTCTTTCCCGGAGACGGCGTCGCGCGCCTGGCCGGCGCCACCGGTCTGGAGATCTGGGGCAGGATCCCCTTCGACCCCCGTCTGGGCGAGACCTCCGACCGCGGCACTCCCGTCGTCGCCGCAGGAGAAGACTCGCCGAGCGCGCGCGCCTTCCGGGCGCTGGCGGGGAGGCTTGCCGGCCTCGGGGGGACGGGGAAGGAGGATGGCCGATGAAGTTCCTCTGCATCCAGTGCGATCACATCATGGCCTTCGCGGAACGCCAGCTGCCCGGGGACGGCACCCTGGCGGCGGTGTTCGAGTGCTCGGCGTGCGGGCTCGACATCGCCATGCTCACCAACCCCATGGAGACCCGGCTGGTGAGCAGCATGGGCATCGAAATCGGAGGCCGGACGGTGCCCGAGCAGCCCATGGAACTGGTGCGGGGCAACCTGGAGGGAGGACGGCAGGACGCCTTCGTGGAGGAGGAGCCCCCCGCTCCCGCCCGCCCCGGCCGGGTAGAGTGGACCCCGGCCGCGGTGGATCGGCTGGGCCGGGTGCCGTCCTTCGTGCGCGGCATGGTGAAGCGCATCTACACCGACTACGCCCGCCAACGAGGCATCGACCGCATGACCCCGGAGGTCATGGACACGGCGCGCTCGGACCTGGGACTGGAGGAAATGTGACCGGGTCAGGCCGGGACGCCGCCCGCGATTCCGTGTCCGCTCCCACGATGCGGCAGCAGCAGGGACCCGCGCCGAAGAACGCCGGCGCACGCGCCCGCAAGTTCCGGCAGGCCGCCTTCTGGTACCTGCACGTCGGGCTGCTCTACGAGGCCGCCGTGGTCGCCATGTGGCGCAACGGGCTCGTCAACCCCATCCGCGGGCCCATCGTGCTCTGGCTGCTGCTCGGGGCGGCCATCGTGGCGCTCGTCTTCTGGGGGCTCTGGTTCCGGCGGAGCGTCTGGCTCGCCCGGGGGATCTGGGCGCTGCATGCGCTGCGCCTGCCCAGCATGATCGAAGGCGCGTTCCTGCCCGGACCCGACGCCGCGCTGCCCCCGGGGTTCTACCTCACGGCCATCGTCGTCATCGTCATCAACCTGTGGATGCTGGCGCGCGCCGGATGGGATCTCTGACTCGAGGCGGGGCGGTTTCCCGGAGTGGATCCGAGCCTTTGCGCGGGCGCCTCCGCGCCCCTCCGCGGCGTTTGACATCGATTGGCGATTTCCGGTATAATTTGCCCGGCTCCGCAGGGGCCGACACATGAGATCTGACGAGCGGGCCCGGGTGCCCGCTTATGTTATGTACGCCGACCTTTCGGCGACCGCCTTCGGGGACTTGGCCCTGCCTGACTTGCCGAACCAAGTGGACTGCCTCCTGCTCTCTTCCTGCCTTGGCGGACATGCGTCCGCCGCTCGCGAGTTGCATGGCTGAACCACACGCGCCAGATCCCTCGAGCACCCCCAATCGAGGCAGCCATGTATCGTGAGATCTTCGTTCCGGTGGACAACTCGCCCTGGTCGGACTGGGCGGTGGATCGCGCCATCGAACTCGCTTCGCGCTCCGACGGAAACGTTACCGGCAACCACGTCTACGCCGCGCGCCTGCACGACATCCGCTTCCGCCAGCTCGAGACCGGGCTTCCCGCCCAGTTTCAGACCGAGGCCGAGATCAAGCGCCAGCGCAAGATCCACGACAAGCTGATCGAGAAGGGGCTGCAGCTCATCTCCGATTCCTTCCTCGACCAGGTCGACCGCCGCTGCCGGGATGCCGGCGTGCCGCTGACGCGCCAGCTGCTGGAAGGCATCAACTACGAGGAGATCGTGAGCGAGGTGAACTCGGGTGAGGGCCACCTGCCGAGCCTCATCGGCTTCGATCCGAACATCGCCTCGAGCTACGACGGGGGCGACAAGGTGCGCAGCGACGTCCGCCTCGGCGAAGACGGGCGCATCGTCGCCGAGGACGAGGATCACGACGAGAAGCTGGCCGGATCGAGCGGCCGCGACTACGACCTGATGGTGATCGGGGCGCACGGCATCGGCCATCAGCCCTTCTCCCAGCTCGGCGGCGTAGTGGCGCGCGTGCTGCAGAAGGTGGACAAGGACGCCTTCGTGGTGCGGAACGAGCGGCCGCTCGCCGGGGGCAGCTTCATGGTGTGCGTGGACGGCTCCGCGTACAGCTACAAGGCCATGCGCCTCGCCCTGGAGATGGCGTCGGAGTACGGGGCGAAGCTCTATGTGGGCTCATCCTTCGATGTCGAGTACCATCACGCGGTCTTCGGCAACATCAAGGACGTGCTCTCGGTGCAGGCTTCGAAGATCTTCAAGTTCGAGGAGCAGGAAGAGCTTCACAACAACATCATCGACAAGGGCCTGCTGAAGCTCGCGCAGGCGAACGTGAAGCGGGCGCGCATCATGGCGGAGGAGTATCCGGAGGTCGAAGTGGAGACCCAGGTGCTCATCGGCAAGCCCTTCCAGGTCATCCTGCAGTGGGCCGAGGAAGTCGACCCCGGCCTGCTCATCCTCGCGCGCCACGGAGCGCACCGCATCGAAGGCACGGACCTGGGATCCCAGGCGCACAATCTGCTCAGGCAGTCGGACGCGAACATCCTCCTCATCGGCACCACCGACGTTCGTCCCGAGGAGATTCCCTGGATCGAGGAAGACGGCGAGATGGGGCTCGAGTGGGCTCCGGAGGCGGAGGTCCGCATCCTGCGCGTCCCGCCCTTCGCGCTCGGCATCGCCCGCAAGGCGGTGGAGGAATACGTGCTGGAGAACTGGCGCCCGCGGGAGGAGGCGCCCGAGCCCTCCGCCAACGGATCCGGCGGCGCCAACGGGGCTCGCGCAAATGGCGCCTCGGCCGCGCGCGCGAACGGATCCGGTGGAGCCGAACCGCCGCTTCTGGAGCCCGGGCGGGACACCGGCGGCACCCTGCCCATGGTGACCAGCGAGTGGCTGGACGAGGCGATCGCCAAGCTGCTGCCCACCCACATGCAGCTCATCATGGGGATCGGCACGGCCGAGGAGCTCGCCCTCGCCGAGGTGAAGGCGGGAGAGGCCATGAAGCGCACAGTGGTGGAGGGCAACGACGCCGATCCCGTGCCCGCCAACCCGACCATCGAAACGAAGTGCCCCTACACCGGGCACGTGCATGAGCGGGTGCGCACGGCGGCCGACCCGGTGGTGTGGACGGAGGAGGCCTTCGACCGCCTGGGCGCGGTGCCGCTCATCGCCCGCCCCCTGGCCCGCAACACGGTGGAGCGCTTCGCCCGCGACCACGATTTCTGGCGCATCACCACGCGGGTCATGGACGAGAACAAGCAGGCCATGATGGAGGCGGACACCTTCGACACCGACACCATGCTGGTGATGTTCCGGGAGCTGCAGACCAAGCAGCTCAAGGCCGCCGCCGAGGGTGTCGACGGACTGACCCCGGAGATGCGCAAGTTCATCGAGGAGGCCAGGGAGTCGGGCGTGACCCGCTGCCCGATCCGCGACGTGGCCGAGCAGGCCGACGACTGCCCCGTCGACTTCAAGACCGTCAGCCCCGCCGACGCGAAGGCCGCCGTCGAGCAGTTCATGCGCCGGGAAGAGGCCTGATGGCCGATCCGTCCACCGCCGTTCTCCCCACCCTGGGGCGGGACGGCTTCTCCGAACCCTCGACCACCCCCTCCCTCCGCTGGGTCGCGGAAGGCGTGTCGGCGGATTCGGGGGCGGCGCCCGGGCTCCCTCACATCATCGCGTGGAACCTCACCCGGCGCTGTAATCTGGAGTGCGCGCACTGCTACATCTCCGCGGGGTCGTGGCACCTGGCCGAGACCGAGCTCTCCACCGCGGAGTGTCATCGCGTGCTCGACCAGATTCTGGAGGTCAACCCGAATCCGGTGCTCATCCTCTCGGGCGGGGAACCGCTTCTGCGCGACGACCTGGAGGAGATCGCGGCCCGGGCGAGCGCCGGCGGGGCCACCGTGGTGGTGGGCACCAACGGCACCCGCCTCACCGACCGGCGAATCGAGTCGCTCATGGAGGCGGGGGTAAAGGGGGTCGCGGTGAGCGTGGACTCGCTCGTCGACACCTACCACGACCGCTTTCGCCACGGGTCCGGGGCGCTCTCCGACACGCTGGACGCGGTGGACCGGCTCGCGGCGCACCGCCTGGACTTCATCGTCCAGACCAGCGTAACCCGGGGCAACCGGGCGGAGGTGGCCGATATCGCGAGCTGGGCGGAGAGCCGGGGCGCGGTTTCGTTCAACCTGTACTTTCTGGTTCCCACCGGGCGGGGGGAGCGCATGCAGGGCCTCTCCCCGGAGGAGAACGAGGCCGTGCTGGCCGAGCTCGTGGAGCTCGAGCGCGAGTACCGGGGCCGCATGATGGTCCGCTCCAAGTGCCAGCCGCAGATCATGCGCCACGTGATCGAGGGCGGGGAGGAGTCGCCGCTCCTGAACTACGGCACGCGCTGTCCGTGCGGCGTCCACTACTGCCGCATCACCCCGGAAGGCAAGGTCACTCCCTGTCCCTACACGCCGGTGGTGGCAGGCGACCTCACCACCACCCCCTTCCGCCAGGTGTGGGAGTCATCCCCGGTCTTCGCCCGCCTGCGCGGCGGGGAGCTGGGGGGGCGGTGCGGGCGCTGCGAGTACCGCGCGGTGTGCGGGGGCTGTCGCGCGCGCGCCCACGCCCTGACCGGCGACCTGCTCGGACCCGACGACTCCTGCGCCTACGATCCGGCCGGCGACCGGGCCGTGATCGAGCCGCGGCGCGAGGTCGTGTACGGCGACGACACCGCCCCCGGCCTCCCCTGGACCGAAGAGGCGCGCGCGCGCCTGTCCGTCGTGCCCAGCTTCGTGCGCGGCGTGGTGTCCGACCGCGTGGAGTCGTTCGCTCGCAAGCAGGGGTACGCCGCCGTGACCGCCGAGGTGATGGCGGAGGTGCGCCGCGGCATGCCGGTTGATTTCTCCAGGCGACTCCCTTTCTTCCTACGCAAACAGATGTCCGCGGCCGTATCGCGCGACGGAATTCCGGGGGATGACGATGTTCCCCGGAGTTGACACAACCTCGGAGAGAAACGTGGCGAAACCCGGAATGACCTGGCGCGTGGGCGTCGGACCGCTCCTGCTGCTGGGCGTGCTCGCCCTCCTGGTGATGGCCGAGCCTGCGTTCGCCCAGGTGCCCGCCGGTCGCGACTACGGCGACTTCCCCGTAATCGGCGGACGGGCCGCGGTGTGGATCGCCGCCCAGGTGCACCTGCTCTTCGCGGCCTTCGTTCTGGGCGTGCCCATGTTCGCGGTGGTCACCGAGGCCATCGGCATGTTCGGGGGCGACGAGCGCTACGACAAGCTGTCCAAGGAGTTCACCCGGCTCCTTCTGGTCGCCTACTCCGCCACCGCCATCTGGGGCGGCATCCTGCTCTTCCTGCTGATCACCATCTATCCCACCCTGTTCGGCTATCTCGCCCAGATCTTCAACCTGTCGATGTGGGTCTACGTGGGGCTCTTCTTCTTCGAGTCCTTCACGCTGTACCTGTACTACTACGGCTGGGACCGGTGGAAGAAGGGGCGCGCCAAGTGGTTCCACTGGGGGCTGGGCATCGCGCTGAACGTGTGGGGCACGATCGTCATGTTCATCGCCAACGGCTGGCTGACCTACATGATGAGCCCGCCGGCCGAGGTCACCGTCGACACGGCTCCCCAGATGGTGCAGCTGTGGTCGGCGCTCACCAACGCGACCTGGATGCCGATCAACATCCACCGGCTGATCGCCAACGTGGTGTTCGGGGGGGCGGTGGTCGGCGCCTATGCCGCGTACCGCTTCCTGGCGGCGAAGAGCGACGAGGAGCGCGCCCACTACGACTGGATGGGCTACGTGGGCAACATGATCGCCATCGGCGCGCTCATCATCCTGCCCTTCGCCGGCTACTGGCTGGGCCGGGAGATCTACGAGTTCAACCAGCAGATGGGCATCACCATGATGGGCGGCTTCATGAGTTGGCTGTGGATCATTCAGGCCTTCCTCATCGGGGTGCTCTTCCTGGCCGGCAACTACTACCTCTGGATGGGGATGGGGCGAATACCCGGGGCAGAGCGCTTCATGCCCTACACGAAGTACATGCTGGCGGTGCTCATCGTGGGCGTGATCGTGTGGGCGACCCCCAACACCATGATCGCCAGCCGCGAGGAGTTCGCGGCGATGGGCGGCACGCACCACCCCTTCCTCAGCGTCCTCGGGCTGATGAGCGGCAAGAACACGGCGGTCAACTTCATGATCCTGACCACCTTCCTGTCGTTCCTGCTCTACCGGCGCGCCAACAAGGAACCGGTGGTGTCGTGGGCGCGCACGGGCACGATCGTGCAGGGCGCGATCTTCGTGGTGGCCTCGGCGATCGTGCTGTTCTACGGGATCTACGGCTACATGGTACCGACTCTCGTGCGCATCAGCTTCTCGGTCTACCAGGTGCTTACCGTGCTCGCCTGCATCATCGGCGTGATCACCATCGATCTGCTGATGCTGCGCGGCGCCAGCTCCAGAGGCGAGATCCAGTGGGGCCGCATGCCGGACCGCTCCCAGTACGCGCTCTTCATCCTGGCGGTGACCTTCACCTGGCTGATGGGCCTCATGGGCTTCGCCCGCAGCGGCATCCGCCAGCACTGGCATGTGTTCGAGGTGATTCGCGACACCAGCCCGTGGGCGGCCACCCCCGCGCTCGGCTATTCGTCGGTGGTCATCTCCGCGTGCGTGCTCATCTTCTTCGGACTGGTGGCCTTCATCTTCTGGCTCGGCTCGCTGGCCGAGAAACCCGTGATCTCGTCGGTGGGGCAGGCTTCGGCCGCCGGCGGGATGCAGAGCGAACTTCAGCCGGCACCCAGCGAGGGATAGGGGAGGCAGATGCTAAAGACCAACCTGAGTATCCTGGCGGTGGTGATCGGCTGCCTGGGCGTGTTCACCTGGGTCGCCAACGCCATTCCGCAGATCCAGTCGGACGTGCCCGAGGACCTGGTATTGTCGGACGACGTCAGCCCCGAGGAACTCGTCGCGGCGGGCGAGGAACTGTACAACGGCGGGGGCGGCTGCACGGCCTGCCACGGTCTGGGCGAGCGCGCCCCGAACCTGCTCACCGACCACGCGGGCACCGGGCTCATCGGCCAACGCTGCGCGAACCGCGTGCCGGGCGAGGACTGCAAGCAGTACCTGCATACGTCGATGGTGGACCCCAACGCCTACCTGGTCGAAGGGTTCGCGCCGATCATGCTGGACGCCAGCCGCACCCTCTCCTCCGTGCAGATCTGGGCGCTGGTCGCCTACCTGCAGTCCATGGGAGGGGTGGTGACGGTTACCGGGGCGGACTTCGCGGACGGCGGTGACGCCGCGCCTGCCGCCGGCCTGGCTGCGGTGACGCCAGCCGCCCCGGGCGCCGGGGGCGCGACCCTTGATCCGGAGATGCTGTTGCAGGTCAATACCTGCACGGCGTGCCATCTGCCCGCCGCCATGGAGATGCCCGTGCGGCTCGCCCCTCCCTTCGACGGGATAGGATCGCGCATGACGGCCGACGAGATTCGTACATCGATCCTGGATCCGAATGCCGAGATCACCGAGGGATACGAGACCTTTGCCGGGACCATGCCGGCGACCTTCGGTGACATGCTGACCGCCGGCCAACTCGAGGCGATCGTGCAATTCCTCGCATCGCAGAGATAGGAGAGGCGCCGGTGAGGGAGGAGAATCGATGAACACCAAGCCCTGGAAGCATCCGCTGGGCCAGGCGGCCATCGTCGTCGTGCTGGCGTACCTCCTCTTCGAATGGGGAATCTGGCTCCTGCCGCCCCTGTTCGGGGTCGCCAGCGCCCCGGTCCCCGCCACCGTGGTTCTGCAATACATGGGAACGGTGGTGGTGGGCGTCCTGATCTGGGTCAGCGACTCCGAGGAGCGCTGGAAGCAGTTCAAGGCCCCGATCCACCGGGTCATGGTCGATCCGCGCCAGAAGGTTCTGCGCACGGCGCTCATGGTCACCATTCCCCTGCTGGTAGCCTTCATGACCTTCGACAGGGTACGGCCCACGGTGTCGGCACCCGCCGCGCTGCGCTCGGTGCATCCGGCGCCCCCGGGTCAGATCGACTTCCGGGGAGAGACCATGGTCCTGGATGGGCTCGAGAACCCGCTCCGGCACGAGGGCGACTTCAACGAGCATTACGAGGAAGGCAAGCGCGTCTACGTCCAGAACTGCATGGCCTGCCATGGCGACGCCCTGGACGGGCAGGGACACTTCGCGAGCGCCTTCAACCCCGCGCCGCTCAGCTTCCAGGATCCGGGCACCATCGTTCAGCTTACGGAGAGCTTCGTCTTCTGGCGCATCGCGAAGGGTGGTCCCGGGCTGCCCCGCGAGGCCACGCCCTGGGACTCGGCGATGCCCGCCTGGGAGGACCTGCTTACCGCCGAGGAGATCTGGCAGGTGATCATCTATCTCTACGAGCAGACCGGCTGGGAGCCGCGCACCTGGGAGGAAGAGGGCGCCGAAGGGGAGGAGCACTGATGCGGGCGCGGGCGATGGAAACGGCGGAGAGAGACGGACGCGGCACCCGGCGACGCGCCCGGAGGGTCCGTACCCGGGCTGCGTTCGGGATGGCGGCGGCGAGCGTTCTCGTCGCGGCGATCGTGTGCGCCGGCCCGGTGCCCCTGATCGCGCAGGACGCCCAGGAAGAGAACGCGCTCGGGCGGGACGTCTACGACCGCTGGTGCGCGTCCTGCCACGGGTACGAAGGTCTCGGCGACGGCTACGCGGCGGAGTACATGCTGCCGCGCCCGCGCGACTTCACCCAGGCGCTCTACCAGATCCGCACCACGGCGAGCGGGCAGCTTCCCACCGACGACGACATCATGCGCGTCATCAACGAAGGCATGCCGGGCACGACGATGCCCGGATGGGAGGAAGAGCTCAGCCTCGAAGAGCGACTGGCGCTCGTCGACTACCTGAAGAGTTTTTCGCGCTTCTTCGCCGCCGGCGAGGCCCCTGAGCCCATGACCTTCAGCAGCCCGACCCGGGCGACCGAGGAAGCCCTCGCAGACGGACAGCAGGTTTACGAGCTCATCGAGTGCAACCGCTGCCACGGCGCCGATGGACGGGGCGACGGCACCTCGTCGCCGACGCTGGTGGACGACACCGGCATGCCGATCTACTCGGTGGACCTGACCGAGAACTGGTTCTTCAACGGCGGCGGCACGGTGGAGGACATCTACCAGCGGCTGCGCACCGGCCTGGACGGGACGCCGATGCCGTCGTTCACCGACCTCATCGACGCCGGCGTCATCACCGACGAACAGTTGTGGAACCTCTCCCACTACGTGCGCAGCTTCGCGCCCGAGGACCCGCCGGGCATCACCGAGGTGATCCGGGCCGGTCTGGTGGAGGATGCGCCCCTGCCGCAGGGTGTGGACGACCCGATGTGGGAGTCCGCGGAGGCGTTCTACATTCCCATGGGCGGACAGATCATCGAGAGCCCGCGCTGGTTCGTCCCGCAGGTGAGCGGGCTGTGGGTGCGCGCCCTGCACGACGGCGGCGAACTCGCGGTGCACGTCTCCTGGAGCGACCACTCCGAGAGCCCCGACACCGCCTGGGCCGACTTCCAGGCCCGGATTCTCGAGGTGGTGGGACCCGACGAGGGCGACATGGAACCGGGTCCGAGACCCGACGCCCTGTACGTTCAGTTCCCCATGGAAATCCCCGAGGGAATGGACAAGCCCTACTTCCTCATGGGGGATCCCCTCAACCCGGTGTACCTGTGGAACTGGGAGAGCACGGCGGGCGCCGCGCAGGAGGGGGACGCCCGCGGGCTGGGCACCATGGCCCCTCAGGGCGACGCCAGCCAGTCGCTCGTATCGGAGGCGGCGTTTTCGGCGGGACGCTGGGCTGTTATGTTCCGCCGCGCTCTTGAGACCGAGGATCCGGGTGATCTGCAGTTCCGCGTGGGCGAACCGGTGCCCGTCGGCTTCGCCGCCTGGGACGGCGACAACGGCGAATCCGGGACCAGGGGCTCGATCAGTTCATGGCATTACATTTTCCTGCAGGAACCGACGCCAGCCACCGTGGTGGTCGCGCCGCTGATCGCGACGCTGCTCACCGCCGGGCTGGGCGTCCTGGTGGTGGCCCGGGCGCAGAAGCGCGAGCGGGAAGGCGCCGAGGGCCCGGATGAAGGCGACGCGTAGACATCGAAGTTCAAATAGCACCACGGAGGAAGGAATGAGAGACCTGTTTGGATGCGGCCGGGCCATGGTGATGGCGACGGCGGCGGTATTCGCGATCGCGTGCGGTGGCGGCGGCGGAGGTGAGGCCGGCGGCGGCATGGAGGAAGAGGCCGCCGGCGAGGAGATGGCCTCTCCCGTCGACATGGCCACGGCGGGCGGCATCAACGCGATGGTGATGTTCGAGGGCATGGCGCCCGAAATGGATGCGATCGACATGGCGTCCGAGCCGGATTGCGCGGCGCGGTACACCGACACCCCGATGACCGAGGAGGTCGTGGTGGGCGACGGCGGCGGCCTCGCCAACGTCTTCGTCTACGTCCGGGAAGGCCTCGACGCGGGCATGAGCTTCCCCACGCCCGGCGGCGCGGTGGTCATGGACCAGGTCGGCTGCCGCTACGTGCCCAGGGTCGTGGGCGTGCAGGCGGGACAGGACCTCACCTTCCGCAACTCGGACGGCCTGCCCCACAACATCAACGCCTCGCCCAGCGAAAACCGCGGCTTCAACATCAGCCAGCCGGTGAACATGGACACCAACCGCAACTTCCCGCTGGCGGAGGTGATGGTCCCGGTGCGCTGTGACGTGCATGGCTGGATGGGCGCCTACGTGGGCGTGCTGGACCACCCCTTCCACGGGGTCACGGACATGGAGGGAGGCGCCGACCTGGGCATGCTCCCGCCCGGTGAGTACGTGGTCGAGGCATGGCACGAGCGCTACGGAACGCAGACCGCCAGCGTCACCGTCACCACCGGCGAGACCGCAATGGTGAGCTTCTCCTTCTCGGAGGCGATGGCGGCGAACGCCGTGGTGCCGATGGGCGAGCCGATCGATCCCCACGGTGCCGGAGCCCACGCCCTCGCTCCCGCGACCCATTAGACACGAAGCGCCGAGGACGGGCCGGCGCCTCCCCGCTGGGGCGCCGGTCCGGTACGCGACCGGGCATCCAGCCCGCACGGAATCATCCCCGGCAGCGAGCAGGAGAACACCAACATGAGCTGGCTCCTCCCCGACAGTTATTCCACCTTTGGGCCGGACGTCGACTTCCTCTACTATGCGATCCTCGTGGTCACGGGAATCGTTTTCGTGGTCACCGAGGCGCTCCTGGTCTATTTCGTCATCCGCTACCGGCGCCGCGAAGGGCGGAAGGCCACCTACATCCACGGGTCGACGAAGGCGGAGATCGTCTGGACCACCGTCCCCTTCATCGCCGTTCTGGGGCTGGCCTTCATCAGCATTCCGTCGTGGAACCAGATGAAGAATCCGGACAGCGTGCCCGCCGACGCCCTCGACTACATCGTCAACGCGAAGCAGTTCGAGTGGGAGATCACCTACGCCGGCACGGACGGGGTCACCGGCACCGCCGACGACATCTCGACGATCAACATCATGCATGTCCCGGTGAACCAGGCGGTCAACATCACCCTCCGGTCCGAGGACGTGCTGCACTCGTTCTTCCTGCCCGAGATGCGGGTGAAGCAGGATGCCGTGCCGGGGATGGACATCACCGTCTGGTTCGAAGCGACCACCGCGGGCGCGTATCCCATCGGATGCGCGGAGCTGTGCGGAAACCTGCATACGACCATGGGCGGGACACTCAACGTGTACGAGGATGCCGACTTCCAGGCGTGGGTCGCCTCCCGGAGCGCGGACGCCGACGACGCCGACGACGCTGACGATCAGGAGGACCAGTAGATGGACGCGCACGCGCACGCCCACGAGATGCCGTGGATTCGGCGTTACGTCTTCTCGACCGACCACAAGATCATCGCCATCCAGTTCCTCCTGATGAGCCTGTTCTTCCTCGTCGTAGGGGGATTGCTGGCGATGATGATCCGGTGGCAACTGGGCTTCCCGAGCGAGCCCATGCCCGGAGGCATGCTCCTGCCCGACGAGATGATGGCGCCCACGCCCGCCGGCGCCATCATGCTGCCCGAGTTCTACAACTCGCTGGTCACCATGCACGGCACCATCATGATCTTCTTCGCGATCATGCCGCTGCTGGTGGGGGTCTTCGGCAACCTGCTGATCCCGCTTCAGATCGGTGCCGACGACATGGCCTTCCCGCGCCTCAACATGGCGTCGTTCTGGATGGCGTTCCCGGCCGGGCTGCTGATGCTCGCGAGCTTCGCGGTCGAGGGAGGCGCGGCCGGAGCCGGCTGGACGTCCTACGCCCCGCTCAGCGCAAGCGGGGAATACACCGGCGTCTACCTCGGGCAGCAGCTCTGGCTGATCAGCCTCACCATCCTGGGCTTCGCGTCACTGGCGGGCGCGGTCAACTACATCACGACCATCATCAACATGCGCGCGCCCGGGATGACCTGGTTCCGGATGCCGCTGGCCACCTGGGCGCTCTTCATCACCGCGATCCTGATCCTGCTGGCGATCCCGATTCTGGCGGGCGCGCTGATCATGCTGCTCTTCGACCAGACCATCGGGACCGGGTTCTTCCTGCCGGCCAGCGACGGCGAGCCGCTCCTCTGGCAGCACCTGTTCTGGTTCTTCGGGCACCCGGAGGTCTACATCCTCATCCTGCCCGCCATGGGCATCACCTCGGACGTGCTGGCCAACGGCGCGCGCAAGCCGGTCTTCGGCTACCACGCCATGGTGCTGGCGATCGTCTCCATCGCCTTCCTGTCGTGGATCGTGTGGGGGCACCACATGTTCCAGAGCGGGATGAACCCGATGCTCGGCACCACCTTCATGATCACGACCATGGTCATCGCGGTCCCGTCCGCCATCAAGGTGTTCAACTGGCTGGGGACCATCTACAAGGGGAACATCCACCTGCACACCCCCATGCTGCACGCACTGGGCTTCGTGTCGATGTTCATCATCGGCGGGCTCTCGGGCGTGTTCATGGCCTCGACCCCGGTCGACGTCTACATCCACGACACCTACTTCATCGTGGCGCACATCCACTACGTGCTCTTCGGCGGCAGCCTGTTCGCGATCTTCGCCGGCGTCACGTTCTGGTATCCGAAGATGTTCGGCCGGCTCATGAGCGAGAAGTGGGGCAAGATCCACTTCTGGCTGACCATGATCCTCTACAACATCGTGTTCTGGCCCATGCACTCGATCGGGATCCAGGGTCACATGCGGCGCATCTACGACCCCACGCAGTACGAGTTCCTGCAGCCCCTGCAGCCCATCAACGAGTTCATCACGATGGCCGTCTTCGCGCTGGTGGCGGTTCAGGCGATCTACGCCCTCAACTTCATCATCAGCATCTGGAAGGGGAAAAAGGCCGGCAACAACCCGTGGAAGGCCAACTCCCTGGAGTGGACGGTGCCGTCGCCGCCGCCGCACGGAAACTTCGAGCTGGTGCCCATCGTCTACCGCGGGCCGTACGAGTACTCCGCGCCCGACGTGGAAGAGGACTACTGGTTGCAGGATACTCCGCCGCCCAGCGAGACCGCTGCGCCCGCGCTCGAACCCCAGCCGGTAGCGGACTAGACCCGATGCCCGTCTTCGTTTCGCCGGCCGAACCGCATTCCCTCCAGTGATCTGGAACTTCAGGAGATAGCTGACGCATGAGCCAACCAGCCGCATCGACAGCCGACCGGCATCCCATGCCCGGGATGATGGTCTACAACGTAAAGCTGGGAATGTGGATCTTCCTGCTGTCGGAAGTGATGTTCTTCACGGCCCTGATCGGGTCCTACATCATCCTGCGATTCGCCCACCCGGATCATTTCGCCGAGCCCGGTGCGGTGCTGAACGTGCCGCTCACGGCCTTCAACACGTTCGTGCTGATTTGCTCGAGCGTGTCGATGGTCAAGGCCTACGCCGCGATCACGCAGGGCGATCAGAAGGGGCTCAGATTCTGGCTCCTGGTGACGATCCTGCTCGGCACCTTCTTTGTCGGGGTTCAGGTGGTCGAGTACATCCTGCTGGCGCAGGAGGGCTTCGTGCCCATGGTGGAGCTGTACGGCGTGGCGCACGAGATCGAGGGAGCCGCCCTGTACGGAGCCACCTTCTATACGATGACGGGATTCCACGGCACCCACGTCACGATCGGGATTCTGTGCATGTGGTTCGTGCTCTACCGCGCGTGGCAGGGCAAGTACTCGGCGGACAACTACGGGGCGGTGGAGATCATGGGTCTCTACTGGCACTTCGTCGATCTGGTCTGGATCATCCTGTTCACCATCGTTTACCTGATCTGATCATCGGGGCGGACCGCCGCCTGGAAACCAAGGAGACACCCGGATGGCAGGCAACGGGCAAGAACCCAGATACTTCCTGATCTGGTTCATACTTTTCGTTCTGACGATGGCCGAGGTGGGGTACGCGTTTCTCGCCCTCCCGCAGTGGCTGCTCGCCACGGGTCTGATCCTCATGGCGCTCTGGAAGGCCCTGCTGGTGGCGCTCTACTACATGCACCTGAAGTTCGAGCCCAAACGGCTGTGGATCCTGGCCGCGAGCCCGCTGCCGCTGGCGGTGATCCTGGTGATCGCCGTGCTGACGGAGTTCTGATCGGCTGACCGCCAGGGGCCGCCGGCCGAAGCGAGCCGGGCCGCCCTCTCTCCAACAGCTGGGCAAAGCCCTGACCGTGCCCGATGCGGCGGTCAGGGCTTTCTCGCTCGTGGACTCTCCCGCAATCCCGCGCGCCGACAATTGCAGTTCCAGTGACTCACCCGGCCCTGGCCACACTTGCGGCACCGGGGCGTCCGGGCCCAACCTCACGGATAGCCATGGGCTATGTCGCGCGTTCGGGGACGCCGGTTCCCTCCGGCCCAACTGAAGGAGGCGGTCCATGTTCGTGAAGCGGTTTTTCTATCCCGGGGCCCTGTCGGGGATGCTCGGCGCCGTTGCGATGGCGCTGTGGTTCCTGGCCATCGATGCCTCGCGGGGCCAGCCCTTCCGCACTCCGGCGTTCCTGGAGGCCGCCATTCTGGGCCGGGAGACGGTCTCGGTGGCTCCGGGCAACATCGCGGTCTACTCGGTGATTCACCTGGTGCTCTTCGCGCTGGCCGGGGTGGCGGTGGCCTGGCTTCTGGGCCGGATCAGGGCGGTGCCCAACATACTCGCGGGGCTGATCGTCGGCTTCATTCTGTACGAACTCGTGTTCTTCGCGAGCGTCTCGGTCACCGGGGTGGACATCGTCGAGAGCCTGGGCTGGCCGGAGTACCTGACCGGCAACCTGATCGCCGGGGTCACCATGGTGGGCTATCTGCACATGATGGGCGCGACGCCGGAGGTGCACTGGTGGTCGATCATGCGCCGCCAGCACATCCTGATGGAGGGGATCGTTTCGGGTCTGATCGGCGCGGGCGTAGTGGCGGTCTGGTTCCTGATCTTCGACGTGGTCTCGGGCCAGCCCTTGTTCACGCCGAGCGCGCTGGGCTCCGCCCTGTTCCTCGGGGTCACCGACCTCGACGCCGTCTCGATCCACATGGGGGCGGTGGTGGGTTACTCCGCCCTGCACCTTGGCGCGTTCGCGGTGATGGGGGTGGTCGCGTCGGCGGTCCTGACCCAGGCGGAGGAGGCGCCGCCCCTGCTGCTCGGTGCGGTCCTGCTCTTCGTGGGGTTCGAGGCCGCCTTCATGGGCTTCATCGCGATCGGGGCGGAGTTCCTGCTCGGTCCCCTGGCCTGGACGTCGATCGCCTTCGCGAACGTGCTGGCGGCGGGCGGGATGGGCTACTACCTGTGGCGCAAGCACCCGAAGCTGCGCGCCGCCTTCGCCGCGAACCCGCTGGACAGGACGGCCTGAGGGGCCTACCGCCCGCGCGCCTCGTGCCGCCGTAGCACCCGGCCGGGGAGGGCTCCCGTCAGCTCGCCTCCGTCGACCACCGCCTCACCGTTCACGAACACGTACTCGATGCCCTCGTTGCCGCCGCCCGGATTGATGATCGTCGCGTGGTCCTGCACCCGCGGATAATCGAAGGCGACCAGGTCGGCCTTCTGTCCCGGGCGGATGTACCCGCGGTCGGGGAGCCCGATGATCTGGGCGGGCAGGCCGGTCGAGGAGCGGACGAAGAACGGCAGCGTGATGGTGCCCTTGTCGCGGACGTAGGTCGCGATCTTGTGTGGATACGTCCCGTAGTACCGTGGATGCCGCCCCGGACCCGGGTTCGGCACGATTCCACCATCCGTGCCGGTCGCGGTAAAGTCCTGCCGCATGTAGCGCTCGACATCTTCGGGGCTTCCGGCCAGCGGACGGAAGCGCACTCCGGAGCGGACGGACGGCTCGCTGTCGAGCGCGAACTGGATGAGCTGATCGACCGGCGTTACGCCGTTCTTCTTCGCCACTTCCTCGAGGGTGTGTCCGACCAGTGACTCGTCCTGAGGCGAGATGACGATTACGTGCCGGGCGGCCCCGCCCTGAAGATCGAGCATGTACTCGATGTCCGCGACCATCTCGGGGTAGATCTCCGGATCGCCCAGGTGGGCGCGAAGGTTGTCCTTGTAGTTCGCGAAGAGCTCGCTGTTGATGACCCGCCACTTCGGGTCGTCCAGCCCGCCGGCGCGGCTCTCGCCCGGCGGCGCATAGTACCACGCCGGAATCACCTCCGCTGAACCACCGCCGAAGGTCTCGTAGGGGTACTGGTCGAGGTAGACCTGGATGCCCTCGGCGCGGGCACGCTTGATTGCGGCCACGTCGGTCGCCGACTGGCCCCATGTGGTCGGACCTTTCGCCTTGATGTGGGTGCCCACCACGCGGATGCCGGTTTCGCGCCCGATGCGAATGGTCTCGCCCATGCCGTCGGTGGCCGTGAGCCTCCAGCCCCGCGGCCAGGTCGGAGGCGGCGTGTACTCGTCCACGATGCTCGGGGTGAGCCAGAGCGGAAGCGGGGACTGGCTGCGCTGGTGGGAGTAGTAGAAGCCGTCGTAGTCGGCGACGACGTGTGCCAGGGCGATGATCTCCTCGGTCGTGGAGAAGCGCCCGGGCCGGTACTCGGGTCCGGCGCCCAGCCCCCAGGCTCCGGCCTCCATCCCCTGGCGGACCTCGGCGACCATCACCGCGATCTCCTCCGGAGTCGCGTGGCGCTCGTAGTCGTAGCCCATCGCGACGGTGCGAACCGTGGCGTGGCCGACCATCGGAATCACGTTCAGCGCCGTGCCCCCGTTCTCGTACCCCGCGATCTCGGCTTCCAGGGGCCAAACGGGATTTCGTCCGTCCGGCCCGAACACGACGGTCGTGATTCCCTGGGCGACGAGATTGGACGCGCGCCGGATCTCGATGTCCCCGTTGAACAGGCTGCGGTCGGCATGCGAGTGCATGTCGATGAAGCCGGGCGTGACGTGGAGCCCGGTCGCGTCGATCTCGCGGGCCGCGCTCGCACCGGCCAGATCCCCCACCGCGACGATCTCGCCTCCGGAGACGCCCACATCCGCGACGAACGCGGGATTGCCAGTGCCGTCCAGCACCCGTCCCCCTCGAATCAGCAGGTCGAAGGACTGAGCCCGGGCGGTGAGGGGATGGACGGCGATGGCGAGCAGGATGGCGAGTGGAATAGTGAAGCCGCGCATGGGTCGTTCCTCCCCTGAATTCCCTGAAGTTGCCGGACGGCAGCGGCGTGACCGGCTTTCCTGAAGAGTACGCAGGTCACGGGCCGTCCGCGAGACGACTGCCTCGCGCGTCAGGCTCCCGGCAGGGAGCTGGATGAGGGCGTTATCGTCCCTTGCCCGCGAGAAAGTCGGCCAGCCGCGACAGGTAGTAGGCGAGCAGGATGCCCAGCGTCAGAAAGACGATCCCGAGCAGGAGATCTCCGAGGGAGGACGAGCGGGAGTACTGAACGAACTCGTAGCCCGAGAAGGCCAGGCAGAAGATGATGCCCGAGTAGATGAGAAAGCGGTGGAACCCGATCAGGGACATGAGATGGTGTGGTTCCCCCGGCGCGCCGTTAGGAGCCGAGCGCCTTCGAGTGATGGCTGAAGCGCGTCCGATGCGTCAGAGGTTGCCGACGGGGACGGCCTCGTCGATGAGCATGATGGGAATGCCGTCCCGTATGGGGTACAGGACGGTGCCGTCCTCCCGGACCAGGCCCGCCGTCACCGGGTCGGTCAGGAGTTCGCCGCGCCGGTTCCGTACCGCGCCTCCTTCGACGGCCCGGTTGAGTGCCCTCAACAGATCGTCGTCGGCCATGCGCAGCGCGGTGCGCGCTTCCGGGCAGACGAGGATGTCGAGGAGTTCCGGGTCGAGCATGCGCTTCCTGGTTTCCGTCGCGGTTCCCGAAGATCGGGATCCTTCCTGGGAGACGCCCGTAAGTTATCATTGCAGGTGAATCGATGGAAACGCCCGTCCACCCGGCGGCGCCCGGGGACGGGACACCCGCTCGTCGCGGAATGCGACGATCCACCTTGTTCCCGGCAGGCGATAGATGTCCTCACCCCCGCATTCTCCCCCGCACGACCGACACCGGAGTCTCTCGCCGCGTCTCGGCCAACTGCTTCTCCCCGCGCTTCTCCTGGCTGTGCCGCTCCTGGGCTGCAACGGATCCGGGGGCGATGCCCAGTCCGTGCCCGAGGCGTCGGAGGCGGTCATGCCGGCGGGACCCGGCCGCGACCTCGCCTGGGTGATCTTCGGCGCGGACACGGTGGTGGCGGAAATCGCACGGACCCCGACCGAACGCGGCCGGGGGCTGAGCAACCGCGACCATCTGGCCGCTGGATCGGGGATGATCTTCGTGTTCGACGACGAAGATGTTCGGTCCTTCTGGATGCAGGATACCTTCATCCCGCTCGACATCGCCTATCTGGACGCGAATGCCCGCATCATCGATATCCAGCAGATGGAGCCCGAGACCACCCGCATGCACACGTCCTCCGGCCCGGCCATGTTCGCGCTGGAGGTGCCGCAGGGCTGGTTCGCGCTGATGGAGATCGAGGTCGGGGCCCAGGCGGAGATCGTGTTCGGGACCTAGGAGTCTGCGCCGCGGAAGTTGCGCACTACTACCTATGGTATGCCGATGTGCCCCTACTACTACCGGTAGCGTGCCCGGGGGCCGTGAATCGTTCTGCGGTGCAAACTGCGAGCGGGCTCGCGTTCGTCATTCCCGGTCGATGATGGCCTCGTACACGAGTGGTCTCAGAAGGCGGTCGAGCGGCGCCGCGCCGTAGGGCTGAAGCTGCGTCCACGCCATTGCGACGATCTCCTCGCGGGGATCCACCCAGAAATACGTGTTGGCAATGCCCGACCACCAGTAGCTTCCCGCGTTCACTCCGACCGAGACGGCGAAGCCCAGGCCGAACCCCTGGTCGTCGAGTCCCGGCAGGATGGGGATCATCTCGTCGGGCAGATAGTTGCCGGTCATGAGGCGAACCGTCCCGGGCCGCAGGAGCCTCACGCCGTCGAGTTCGCCCCCGCCCAGCAGCATTCGGCAGAAGCGGAGGTAATCGCCGGCCGTCGAAACCAGGCCGCCGCCGCCGGAGAGCCAGGTCGGGGGACGGGTGAAGGGGCCGTCGCCGGGGATTCCCGCCGGGCCGAGGCCGTCGCCGCTGCGGCGGTACATTGCGGTGAAGCGATCGAGTTTGCCCACCGGAACGCGAAACCCGGTATCCTCCATGCCCAGCGGCTCGAAGATGCGCTCGCGGAAGAAGTCGTTCAGGGACTGGCCCGATACCACCTCCACGACGCGGCCGAGCACGTCCGTGGACACGCTGTAGTTCCAGCGCGCGCCGGGATCGTCGATCAGGGGCAGCGACGCGATGGTGGCGACTCTCTCTTCCAGGTCGCCGCCCGGGCCTTCGGGAAGCGCGTTCAGCTCGCGGTTGTACATCGAGTCGACGGGGCTGTCGCCGAAGAATCCGTAGGTGAGCCCCGACGTGTGCGTGAGCAGGTCGCGGATGAGGATGGGTCGGCTGGGCGGCCGGGTTCCTCCGTTCTCGTAGACCTGGACGCCGGCGAAATCCGGGAGGACGCTCCCGAGTTCGTCGTCCAGCGAGAGAAGCCCGTCGTCGACGAGGATCATCGCCGCGACGCTCGTCACCGGTTTGGTCATGGAGTAGATGCGGAAGATGTCGTCGGGCTCGAGGGGGTCGTCGCCGCGGATGCGCCAACCCTGCGCGTTCCAGTGCACGATCTCGCCCCTGCGGGACACCAGGGTCATGATTCCCGCCGTTCCGTTGCGGTCGATCAACCGCTGCATGGTTGGCGCGATGCGGGCGAGCACCTCGCTGGACATGCCGACCTCTTCCGGCTCGGCCGTGGTCCACTGTTGCCGTGATCCGGCGGAAAGGGCCAGGAGGGTCGCGGCCAGCGCAACGAAGAGAGCGATGGAGAGGGAACGCGTGGAGAGGGAACGCGGCGCGGCGCGCGGCGCATTGTTCGACGTCAGCTTCATGGGGTTGCCGGTTCGGTGTGGGTGTGGTCCCGGGCGGACGGGATGCCGCTGGGGACAACATGGCCGTGGCGGTCCCCTTTCGCGACCGTTCCGCCCGGGCAAGTTTGCGGGCCATGACGACGCACGACCCGATCTTCGCCCTGAGCCTGCTCGCCCTGCTCGGCTGCGCCGACTCGCCCGAGCCGGCTCCCTTCGCAGCGGTGGCCGACTCGCGCCAGCTCATGCTGTCGGTCATCGAGCCGGCGGCGGAGGTGTACTGGGATGCAGTGGGCGTGATCATGGACGAGGAGGGCACGCGCCACATCGAGCCCCGCACCGAGGAGGAGTGGGAGGCGGTGGAAAACGCGGCTTTCGTGCTGGCGGAGTCCGGCAACCTCCTGCTGCTTGAGGATCGCGCCCGGGGCCGGGACCGCTGGACGGCGATGTCCCGCTCCATGATCGAGATCGGAAGACGCGCGGTCGCGGCGGCCCAGGCCCGCGATCCCGACGCCGTCTTCGAGGCGGGGGGCGACGTGTACCTCGTCTGCACCGGGTGCCACGCCGTCTACGCCGCCGAGACCCTGCGCCCCTCCTACGACGCGGGCCCGGAAGTCCCGTGACCCGGGACGCCCCGTGACCGAGCGCTGTCCTGTGATCGAGCGCTGTCCGTGATCGAGCGCTTTCTGGGCTGGCTCGGCGAGACGTCCTGGAGCGTGGCTCTGCTGGAGTCGCTGTACGTGTGGCCCCTGGTGGAATCGACGCATGTCCTCACGCTCGGCCTGTTCGTGGGCACCACGGTCATGATGGACCTGCGCCTCGTCGGAATCGCATTCCGCCGGGTGCCCGTTACGGCGTTTACCGGGCGGCTGCTTCCGTGGACGCGGATCGGCTTCGCCATCATGACGGTGACGGGCCTCCTCCTCTTCTATTCGCAACCGCTCCGCTACTACCACAACCTCTTCTTCCGGGCGAAGGTTGCCGTGCTGGTCCTGGCCGGCGCCAACGCGGCGATCTTCCACGCCGGCGTGCACCGCGACGCGGGCGACTGGGACGAGGACGCAACGCCCCCTCGTGCCGCGCGGATTGCGGGCGCGGTGTCCCTCACGGCCTGGGCGGTCATCGTGGTCGCCGGCCGCCTGATCGCCTACAACTGGTTCGACTGCGACCTTCAGCCGCAGCCCGCGTGGGTGAACCGGCTGGCGGGGTGCGCCGTGGGTGCCGTCGGGGCGGAGTAGACGACCGTGCTCGAACCCTTCTTCCGGTGGTGCGAGTCGACGCTGGTCGGCCGGGCGGTCGCCGAATCGGTGTGGGCCTTCCCGATCCTCGAGGCGGTGCACCTCATCGGGCTCTGCGTCCTCGGGGGCGCCCTGCTGGTCGTGGATCTCCGGCTGCTCGGCCTGGGCCTCACCTCCCAGCCGGTGGCCCGGCTGGCACGCAACGCGCGTCCGTGGCTGGTCGGAAGCCTGGTGGTCATGGCCGCCACCGGCGTGCCGCTCTTCCTCTCCGAGGCGATAAGGGCCTACTACAACACTTCGTTCTGGGTCAAGATGTGCACGTTGCCGCTGGCGCTCGCCTTCACCTTCGCGGTGCGGGAGCGGGTGGCGCGTCGCGAAGCGGACGACCCCGGCGCGACCGGCCGCATCGTCGGCGCGGTATCGCTGGCGCTGTGGTTCACCGTGGCGGCGGCGGGGAGGTGGATCGGGTTTTCGTAAATGGGGTTGATGTTAACACCGCCCCCGTTCCCGCCGAGCCCTGATCAGGTCCTCATCGTACGGCGCGCCCGTCCCCGACGAACCCAGGAAGATCTTGCTGCCGTCGGTGAAGGTCACGTCGCGTCCGTTGGCGCGCCTGAGGGAGTGGTCCTTGGCCTGGTAGCCGTCCACGATGATCTCCGTGCCGGGCTGAAGGCAGTCCCTGCGCAGCCCCCGTCTGAGCAGCACGTTGGGGGTGCCGCCCTCCACGGCCCAGACCTCGGAGGATCCGTCCTCGTTCTCGATCTCCAGGTGAATCCAGGTGTGGGGGTTCACCCACTCCAGCCTCACGATCCGGCCCTGCAGCCTGATCGGCGCGTTGCGGTCGAATTCGGCGCCGAAGGCATGGTGGGCGACCAGCGGGGCCGCGACCACCACCGTCAGCGCGACGACGGCCGCCAATAGCGTCGCGCCGAGCCGCGCATTGCCTGCGATATCTCCGCCTCCGGCCGAGCCCCCATCCATCCAGCCCATCTCACTGCCTCCGTTCCTGCGCCCGAGCGCCGCGAAGCACGTTCTCGAGCGAGTAGTTGCCCTCGTGACAGGCGTATTCGTAGACCAGCCCGTCAAGCCGCGTGAACGGCACTTCGCCGCTCCAGGTCCGGGAGAGCATGCGCGGATCCTCGACGGTGAATTCGTAGTTGATCGTGCGCTCGCCGGCCCGCGTGAAGCGCTCGACGACCTTCATCTCCCCGGAGGGGGGGATGCCCTGCAGGGTCTGGTTGGGGTGGAGGTTCGTGGTCTCCACGACAAGGGTGTCTCCCTCCCAGCGCCCCCACGAATCGCCCATCCACGGACGAACATGCGGGGGCAGCCGCCTCGGCTCCCCGAGCCGGATGACGCGGACATCGTGGACCATCTCGGTCATGATCATGACGTGGTCCGGCGTCTGCACGATCGTGTAGTTGTTGTTGTAGAAGTAGTTCGGGAGCATCGGCGGCCCGGCGTTCGACCCGAACGACATGATGCAGCGCTCGCCGAGCGGCCGATTCTCGGGGTTGTCGTAGGCGCCGAACCGTCGAGCGAGCCGGCGGCGCTCCGTGACGAGCTCGCGGCCCTCGTCGTTCAGCTCCGGGACTCGTCCGTCGGGCGGATCGACGATCAGGGAAGTCCTTGGTTCGCCGTTGAAGATCGCGACGCGCTCGCCGGCATCGATGTAGAAGGCGTTGTATCCGCCGGTGCCTCCCGTCGCGGCGTCGAAGCGGGCGTTGCCCGTGAAGACGCCACCCACGGGCGGGGCTTCCCGGTTGGGGTCGCTGTCGGCGTAGCCCTCCGCCCGCGACTCGAGGACGCGCCCTTCGATCCGCGCCACCTCCTCCCGGGTGAAAACCGGCCCCTGTCCCTCCGGGCGCTGGATCGGGGTGACCGTGGCGTTGGTCCAGTTGCCCTGCAGGTCGGGATGTCCGGCGGGCGTGCGCGGCATCGTCCAGTTCGCCGCCGCCGGCTCCGGCTGCTGGGCGCTCAACGAAGAGGCGAGCAGAGACGGGGCGAGTGCCAGAGCGAGCGTCGCCGTCAGCACCATCACGGGTCTCATGGCGACGTCCGCGCCGACCCGGTGCGCGCCCGCAAGCACCAATGAACTTCGCGCGTGCCCCACAAGGGTAATGCGATCCAAACGGTTCATACTCCACGATATCCGCCGGCCCGATTTGAGGTCAAATCTCCGCGTTCGCGGGGTTCCCGCAGCTGCCGTCAAGCCACGCATCTCCCGCGTCCTGGCCGGGCTGGCTCCCGTTCCTTCCAGAATCCGCCGGGGTTGTTGGCGCCGTTAGCGCTGGATCGGGTTCCTGCGCAGGTGCCCATACATCAGCTCCTCCACGAACTCGACGCACTTGAACTGTCCCAGCCGGGCGTTGGGGTCGATGTTGCGATACAGCGGCATTCGCAGCGTCCAGGGGCGGGAAAACGTCTCCGGGTCTTCGAGCTCCGCCTCGTACATGATGTGGTCGGGGCCGATCATCGTGTAGCGTTCGGTGACCTTGAGGCCGGGCCCATGGTGGTTTCCGGCCCGATCCAGCCACGTCCGGCCGTTGAAGCCGGTCACCTCGACCACGAAGGTGTCGCCCTCCCAGCGGCCGTGGGACTGGCCCATCCAGGAATCCACCTGCGGCGGCCCCGGGTCCTCGAGGTAGATGTCGCGCATGGCGCCCGCGTACTCGTAGGCGATGAAGAACCTGCTCTCGCTCTGGAAGATGCGGAAGGGGAAGGGCATGTAGGTGGCCCGCGGCACGCCCGGCAGGTAGCACCTGATCTCGGGGTCGCGCTCGAGCCACCTCTCCCGGTTCTCGTCGCGCATCGCCAGCGCCTCGGGCAGGTAGGGGATCTCGCCCCCTTCGACGACGCCGTAGCCGGATGGGACGGATCCGACGGCACCCAGGGCGACGACCTCGTTCGCCGGAACCGGGACCACCGGGCCGGGCTGCATGGCGAGTGCCGGGCGGGCCGCGTGCGGCTCGATGTCCCAGTGCGCGTTTCCGAGCGCCTGCCACAAGCCGTTCATGTCCGGGTGGCCGGACGCCGTCCGGGGGATGCCGTCGCTCCCGGCGCAGGCCGATATCAGCACGACCATGGCCGCCGGCAAGGGCGCGACCAACCTTCCGCATCCAGTCATTCCTTGTCCTCCGGGCAAGGGTACGGCGGGCCGGTCACCAGACTCCGAAGGCCAGCAGCAGGTTGCCGGGCATCTGGCCGAACGGGGCGTAGCCGCTGTTGGCGAACAACATGCCGCCCGCGACCACCGGACCCGGGCCGTCGATGGCTCCGCCCCTGCCCTCCACGCCGTTGGAGGTCTCGGCGACCTCGGTCGTGTCGAAATCCCACAGGACCCGTCCGTCCTCCGCCGCATAGGCCCGCAGGTGTCCGTCCAGTCCCCCCGAAAAGACCACTCCCGGAATCGCCGCGGGTGCCGCGGAGAAGGCGGCGAAGCACCTTCGCTTGCCCGCGCACGAGTCCTCCGGGGCCGGAACGCTCCAGACGATCTCGCCGCTGATCAGGTCCAGGGCGTACATGCCCGGCGCCGGGGCCCGTTCGGGATTCACGTCCACGATTACGATGTTCCGGTCCGCGTTGGGGGCGTAGGCGTACCGGCCGTCGGTCGCCATGCCCCAGTGAATCCCGCCGAGCACGCTTCCCTTTCCCACCCTCGTCGACCAGAGCACCGCTCCCTCGTCATCCGGATCGAGCGCCCAGACCACCCCGGACTTCTGGCCGGCCACGAGGATCTCCCTGCCGTCGGTCCGCCGGACGAGCATCGGGGACATGCCGAAATCGAAGTCGGGACCCGGCGGGTCGGGGCAGTTCTGGCGAGCCGTGGACGATGTGCAGGCCATGGTGAAGGCGTCGTCCGAGGTGGCCTGGAACGACCACGCCAGCTCTCCCGTGTCGATGTCGATTGCGATGATGGCGTCGCTGTTTGCCGTGGTCGGCCGCGTATAGTTCTCCCCCGTCCCGGCGTAGACGAGTCCGCGCGCCGTATCGACGGTGGGGCTGGACCAGACCGGCGCGCCTGAAGGGGCCCACAGCGTTGTGCCGATGTCATTGGTTCCCGCCTCCTCCGGGTAGTCGGGAATGACGCGATGATACCACAGGACATCGCCCGTCATCGCGTCGAGAGCGGCCACCGCTCCCGAGGCGGTGCAGCACTCGTAGCGAGGATCGCCCGCGACGACGACTTCCAGCGAGGAGATGGGGACGAAGAGCCGGCCGTCGTGAAGGGCGGGACTCCCCGTGGTGTTCGAGGTCGAATGCCAGCCGACCTGGTACTTCCACACGACGGTTCCGGTGGCCACGTCGAGCGCGTAGGCGTTGGTCCGGTAGTCGACGAACCAGGCGGTCGTCCGGCCCTCGGGGCCCTCCCCCGCCAGCACCGCTCCCCGCACGGCGGCGTCCGCCTCGAAGCTCCAGCGCACGCATCCGGTGGCCGCATCGAGCGCCAGCACCTCGCCGAACGGCCCGCCCACGAGCACGGCGTCCCCGATGACGGTGGGCCTGGTCCGCACCTCTCCCGCGTCCGCGAATGCGAAGGCCCAGCGCAGCTCCAGATCGGGAAGGTCATCGGCGCTGAGGCCGGCCAGTTCGCCGGACTGGAATCCCGTCGCCTCCAGGTTTCCGCCCCATCCCATCGAGGCCACCGCGTCCAGATCCAGCTCCCCCCAACCGTGGTCGGCGCAAAAGGCCGACGCGGGCAGAATCTCGCTCGCATGGTCGCGTCCGGTCAGGTACTCGGCCAGCCCGATGCGCTGCTCCCGCGTCAGGTCGGCGCCCTCCACCCGCATGACGCCGTCCTCGAGCGAGGCGACGATCGCACGCGGGGACAGCGCTCCGAGGAGCATGGCCCCGGGTGTGCGGCCCTCGCCGGCCGCGGTGTGGCAACCGGCGCAGGCTTCCTCGAACAGCTCCTCGGCCTCCTGACCCGCGCGCCCCGCATGTTGGGCGCAGGCGGAGACCAGGGCAGCCCCGGCGACCAGGCCGGTCGCGGCGAGTGTCGTGAATCCAGACTCCCTCATGAAGCGTCTCCGGAAGACCCCTCGATGGCCCCGCCTACCGTCCCGGAATCCTCCCGTAGGTCAGCGTCCGCCAGCCCCATTCCAGCGGGCCGTAGCGGTACCGCGCCAACAGCAGAGGTGACCACCAGAGCTGGAGTCCCCACACGCCGAACACGACAAGCAGCATCTGCCAGCGCGCAACGCTTCCGAACAGCCCCAACCCGTGCCCGTAGAAGATGGTCGTACAGAGGACGGTCTGGGCGATGTAGTTGGTGAACGCCATGCGGCCGGCGGCGGCCAGGCGAGCCTGCAGGGCGGGGAGCCATCGGTGGCGGATGGCCAGCATCACGAGGCCGATGTAGCCCAAAGCCATCGCCAGGCTTCCCCAGTAGTTGAACTGGGAGCCGAGAAAGAAGGAGCGCTCCCAGCTCCAGCCGCCGTCGAAGTTCCACCAGATTCCCGCGGCGGCCGCCGGGAAGCCGGCGCCGACTCCGATGAGCGCCAGGCGGCGATGGAAGGTGTCGCTTCGGGTCGCATCGAGGACCTTCCAGCGATAGAGCGCCATGCCGATGAGCATGACGCCGGTGGCGCGCCAGAAAAGCAGCGCCGGAATGACGGTCGTGTGCATCATGAGGGCGTCGGGGACCCGCTGGCCCTGCTGGGCGAGCCACGCGCCGCGATAGGCGAGCAGTTGCGCCTCGAGTTCGGCGGCGGCCGGTGCCCAGGCGGCGGCGATGTCCGCCGTCTCCGCTTCGGGGAGCATGGGCGCGATCAGGCCGAAGCTGACGGACAGGAAGCTCGCCACCGACATGACCACCAGGCCCATGACCAACAGCGTCGCGGGCGCGCGGTTGCGCAGCAGGAAGACGAGGCTGCCGCACACCGCGTAGGTCACCAGCACGTCCCCCGGCCAGAGCAGGTAGGCGTGGGCGAGGCCGATGAGCAGCAGCCAGAACATGCGCCGATAGTGCAGCCCGGCCGAACGGCCGCGGCGGGCTTCGGCCCGTTCCGCGAACAGGCAGACGCCCGCGCCGAACAGGAACGAAAAGAGCGTCATGAACTTCTGGTCGACGAGCAGGTGGCTGGCCACCCACGTGAACAGGTTCGCCCCCGTGAGGTCGCCGTAGGCCATGGGGTTGGTGTAGGCCGCCGACGGCATCGCGAACGACTGGATGTTCATGACCAGGATGCCGAGCACGGCGAAGCCACGCAGGACATCCAGGCTAATGATGCGGTCGCCGGACGCGACCGGACCCGTGCGCCCGATCAACTCCCGGCCCTGCTCACCCGGCGGGCGGACCAATGCGCGCGTGCTCCCGGCGGTCGGCCGTCGTTCGTCGTCAGCTTCAGCCGGCGCCCATGCGGTGGTCGAGGGTCATGTGGTCCTCATCCATCGTGCCCCACAGCACGGCGGCGCCCGCGGCGATGATGATCGAGGGGTAGAAGAGCACGTTCGCGCCCTCGAGGAACCAGCCCCAGGGGTCGAGCACCGACCGCCACACGGCGACCGCGGTGATGCCCAGGATGAGGAACATCACGGGGTAGGTGCGCCTGCGCCAAAGCCCGAGCACCACCAGGACGCCGAGCAGCGCCTCCAGCACGCCGAACACGTTCAGGAAGAGGGCGCTGTTGCCGACCCCGAAGTAGAACGAGTCGGCGACCGCCACTCCGTGGTCGACGTTGACGAGCTTGTCCAGTCCCCACATCACCAGCAGCCATCCAGTGCTGATTCTCAGTATGCATAATCCCCAACGCTTCATGCCGGCCTCCTTCCAGGGTGTGGTTTCGTGCGCAGGTCTCGCCTCAGAAGCCTTCGTCGGCCGAAGGCCCGTACATCCCCGGCACGGGGGCGTCACACTCGCGCAGATAGACGGCGAGCTGGGCCCGGTGGTGCACGATGTGGTTCATGACGAAGAAGCGGAAAACCAGGCCCTTGGGCATGGTGAAGTGGACGGTGTCTCCGGAACGGAGCGTCCACATCTCCTGAAAGGTCTCCGCCGAGGCGGCTTCCAGGGCCTCGCGCGCGTCGGCGATGGTCGCGTCGTACCCGGCGACGATCTCGGCGGCGCTTGCGAACTGCTGCGGCTCCCAGGGTTGGGACAGGTCGATCTCGTCCTGCTCGAAGGTGGGCCGTGTCCAGCCGCCCACCGTCGCGACGTGGGTCGCGAGTTCCCGCATGGTCCACGACTTCTCATGAGGGCGGTACTCGAGATGCTCGTCGGGTATGGCCTCGAGCATCCGGCGCGTGTTTTGGCTCTCGTGATCGAATTCAGGGAGAAGCATGGCGCCTTGCATGTCCGCATGTCCTGTGCGAGGGTCCGTGATGGGTGCGAAAGTCAGCGAACCAATCTAGCGAGCGCGGATCGACCGTGGGAAGCCATCGACCTGGCGAACCTCCCGGGCGGGAACAGGCGGGTGAGGGGAACGGCGTGTCCTCGAATCAGCCCAACGCCGATGCCCGCCCGCCGGTGGAGACGGACGCGATTACGATCACGGTGCGTCCCGAGTACGCGACCCGATACTCCGAGCCGCGCGCCTTCCGGTACGTCTTCACCTACGACGTCACGATCAGGAACGTGGGCGGCGAGACGGCGCAGCTCCTCTGGCGCCACTGGCAGATCCACGATCCCGTGGCGGGCGACCACGAAGTCGAAGGGGAAGGTGTCGTGGGCGAGCTCCCGGTATTGCGCCCGGGCGAGGCACACCGCTACCAGAGCTTCTGCGTACTCCGCGGTCCAAGTGGCCACATGGAGGGATTCTACCACTTCCGGCGGCGGGACGGCTCCCTGTTCCGCGCTCCGATCCCGCGCTTCCACTTCCAGGCCCCGCCCGAGGCGGTGGGCACCTTGCTGAACTAGCCGCCAAAACGGAGCACCGACCGGAGCGCGTCCCAGAGCGCGGCCACATCTCCCTCGTCGTTGTAGACGTGGGGCGAGATGCGCAGCGCGCTTCCGCGGAGCGACACGTGCACGTTGCGGGCGGCCAGGGCTTCGCTCACGGCCCTCGGGTCGAGCCCCGGAGGCGAGTGGAGCCCGAAGAGATGGGGGGCGCGCCACGGTTCGTCCTCGACCCCGAATCCGGCCTCGCGTGCGCGTTCGATCAACTCTGTGGTGAGTTGGCCGCAGTACTCGGCGATGCGGGCGGGCGTCCACTCGAGTACCAACTCGAGCGCGGCGTTCATCATCGGCACGAGGATGAAGTTGCTGCGCTCGCCGACGTCGTAGCGGGTGGCGCCGGGCTCGTAGCTGTCAGGGTAGTTGCCCGCGAGACCGGCGAAGTCGCGGCTGCCTTCGCGGCCGATCCAGGTCTCCTCCAGCGGAATGCCGTCCAGGAGGCGCGGTCCGAAACAGGCCAGACCGATGGAGTAGGGGCCCATCAGCCACTTGTAGCCGGAGCAGATGAGCGCGTCGGGCCGGATGCGGGCCACGTCGAAGTCCATTGCCCCCACCGACTGCGTGCCGTCGATGATGAGGTACGCTCCGACCTCCCGGGCGCGCGCGGCGATGGCGTCGATGTCGAAGACGGTGCCGTCGGTCCAGTGGACGACGCCCATGGTGACGACTGCGGTGTCCGCGTCGATGGCCTCCAGGATTCGGGTGCTCCAGCGCTCGCCGCAGCCGGGGCCCGGGCGCGCATCCACCATCCGCACCTCAGCCCCCCGCTTGCGGGCAAGCCGGCGCCAGGTGTGCACGTTGCCGGGAAACTGGCGTGCGGTGAGCACGATGTTGGCGCCTCGCTGCAGGTCGATGTTGCGGGCGCAGGTCGCCACTCCGTAGGAGGCTGCCGGGATGATGGCGATGTTCTCGGCGGGAGCGTTGACGAGGCGGCCGAAGCGGCGGCGGAGCTCGTCGCAGGGGTCGAAGAAGTCCGCGGGCCCGATCCCGCTGGGTGCGCACTTCGCGCGGATGCCCTGGATGCCGGCTTCCTCCACCAAGCGAGCGAGCGGGCTCAGGTACGCGCAGTTGATGTAGTGGATATCCGGGTCGAGGGAGAAGGCGGACTTCTGGCAGGTGAGTGGGGTCATGGGGTGTGTTTGGGTGTCTCGCTGCGCGTCCCGGGCACTTTGTCCGGCAGATGACATGACGCTCATCGGCATGTGGCCACCAATTGTAGCCCACACCCGCCGGTCGGCATACGGCTGGCCCGGACCGCCCGGCAGCCCGTGGGGGGGAACACCCCGCAACGGGGGCGCATCCCCTCCACGGGGCCGGTTCCGCACGGTCAGTTCGGTCGCACCACCCGCACCACGCGCCCGTGCCGGTCGTAGAAGACGGCCGTCCCGATCACCACGTCATCGGAAAGATCGATGGCATGCCGGCCTTCCTCCGCGTGCGCCGAAGCGTTGGAGCCCGCCCCCACGACGAACCTGTCCGCCTCCTCCAGGTTGACCGTATAGCCGATGTCCGCCAGGGCTTGAATCGTGATCGCGCTGAGGTGGTCGGTCCCGGCCGCCAGATTGGGCGTCATCAGTTCGTTGCCGAATACCGATTCCCGCCAGTGGCTGTCCACGGTGCCATAGGTCGGATCGTTCTCGACCGGCACCTTGGCGCCCTGGTAGCTGGCACCTCCCGCGGAAACGAAGGCCGCAATCGCCTTGGGACCCACGAAGTGCGTGTCGGCACCCGGGTGGTGGTGCGAGGAGTTTCGCAGCAGGTCCATCATCTCCCAGGAATAGCCGGATAGCCCGAGCAGGTGTCCGAGCCCGTGGAGGATCATTTCGTTCACATCGCCCTGTGGCACCCTGTCAATGTCGAGCTTGAGGGCCGCGATCAAGGGTAACTTCGAGGACTCGCGGTATCCGCAATACGTGATTGTCGATCCGGCGCGGGGCCCGTTGTCCAGATCCACTGTGGCGACCATGAGAAGCAGGTCGTCCAGTACATCCTTCTGGAAGTCGTACTCGAGGCCTCCGCAGGTGATTATGCCCGGTTCCCACTCGACATCCTCGAGATCGCTGCCCTGTACGACTCTGGCCCACCGATCCGCTTGCGCCTGGATCTGGGAACGGAGTTCCTGCGCGCCTTCGTTGACCAGCGCGATATCGAACTGGAATCGGTGGGGCGTCTGGCCGTCCATCCCCACCGGCGGGCCTGAAGCGTCCCGGGAGGTGAGCACCGGGACCTCCGTGGTCTCGGCGAGTTCGGGGGTGACGGGTGCGCTGTCGCAGGACGCGCTCGCTAGCGCCGTAGTGATGAAGAGGGTGTTGAAGGTGTAAGCGCGGGTGTTCATGATCTATGCCTCCTCGGTCGCAACTGCTTATGGCGCAGTTGCTTACCGCTTGATGTGGCAGGGAGGTGAGGTGCGGTGCGCCCGGTCCTCCATGGCGGGCTGTGTTGCGTGGGCACCGAGGCGGCCCTGGGACTTCCGGCGACTCCCTCGATCGACTCACTCCCTGCCTGCACTGATGCAAGAGGCGTTCCGGGCGCACGTTAACGAAGCGCCCGCGACCCGTGCCGGTGAGCGACGCGGTGGGGGCGTACTGAGGGGCGGGAACTCGAGGCGGCGCGGAGGCTGTTAACGGCTGTTGCCGATCCAGGGCCCGGCGCCACCTCCTCAGTGGACGTCGCTTGCGTTCGATGAAGTGCATCGCATCGCCGATCCCAGCCTGCTTCTCAAGATCGCCGCCGACGAGTACCCGGAGCTTCGAATCCTGGCGACCGGTTCGTCCACGCTCGCCGCGACCGGGAAGTTCCGGGACTCGCTGACCGGACGCAAACGGGCCATCTACTTGTGTCCGGTGCTTTGGGAAGATTGTGAAGAGCCGTTCGGAATCGCGGACCTCGACCGGCTGCTGCTGCTGAGGTGGAGCACGGGCCAGGTCGACTACAGTCGGCTCTCACGGCTGACGGAGCTGAGCCGGCCCACCGTCAAGTCCTGTCTCGAGGCCCTGGAGATCGCCCATGCCGTTCATCTTCTACGCCCCTTCCGGGGTGGAGGAGGTGGCGAAATCGTCAGCCGGCCGAAGTGCTACGCGTTCGATACGGGCTTCGTCACCTTCGGGGTGGGCGGGAGTTCGTGGTGAGGGGGACGGGTGGGTTGTTGAGGGATGGCGCGGTTGAGAGCGCTCGGTGAGTCCCGTTCAACAACAGGCAGGCCCTACCGCTCGTACACCACCCTTCCGCCCACGACCGTCATGTCGATCTGCATGGCTTCGAGGCAGGGATCTTCGCAGTCGAGGTAGTGCTCGGCGGTCACGATCAGATCGGCGAGCCTGCCGGGCTCGAGCGTGCCCTTGTCGGCCTCCTCGAAGGTGAGGTGGGCGTACCCCTCCGTCATGGCGCGCAGGGCCTCCTCGCGGGTGATGCGCTGCGAGGCGCCGTGGACGCCGGCGCTGATGGTCCCCCGCGTGGTGAAGTGGTGGAGCACGGACCAGGGGTCCCACGGGACGACGGGCGAGTCGCTGCCCAGGGAGACCGGGATGCCGGCGTCGAGATAGGCGCGCACCGGAGTGGTCCACGCGGTGCGGTCCACCCCCCAGTACTCCACGAGGCTCGGGGCGGCGACGTACAGGTGGTGCTGGGCGGTGACGGCGAGGCCGAGGTTGCGCATGCGAGGGAACTGGTCGTCGCGCGGGATGAAGCCGTGCTCGATCACCCAGCGCCGGCCGGCGATGGGCGCGTCGCTGTTGGCGGCCTCGTAGCCGGCGAGGACCAGGTCTATGGCGGCGTCTCCCACCGCGTGGGTGGCGACCCGCCAGCCGTGGCGGTGGAGTTCGCGGACGGTGGCGATGTAGGCGTCGGTCGGCATGGTCTGCAGGCCGTGGAAGGTGCCGCCCTCCCCCCACGGCTCCTCGTACGGGTCGCGCATGAGGCCGCCCTCGAAGCCCCCGTCGACTCCGAGCTTGACGCCGCCCACGCGGAGCCATTCGTCGCCCTCGCCCATGGCAGGCCAGGTCGCGAGGGCTTCGGCGAGTCCCTCCACGCCGCCCGCGCGCGGCCCACGCAGCAGGTAGTCGACGCGCAGGCTCAGCCGGCCCTGCTCCTTCAGGCGTTCGATCGCGCGGTACTGGCCGACGGACCCGCCCGGGTAGCGGATGCCGGTCAGGCCGCGCGCGTTCAGCCGGGCGTGCTCGTCGGCCAGGCCGTCGAGGAGGGTGGCGGGGTCGGGAATGGGTCCGGGCGGAACCGTGACCAGATCCTTCGCGCGGTCGACCAGCTCCCCGTTCAGGCGGCCGTCCGGGCCGCGGCCGATGCGGCCACCCGGGACCTCCGGCGTCGATTCGTCGATCCGCCAGTGCGCCAGCGCGGCGCTGTTCAGCACGTACTGGTGGCCGCCGCGCACCACCACGACCGGATGCCCGGGCGCGGCCAGGTCGAGATCGTCGCGGTAGGGGAGCCGCTGCTCGGCCAGCTGGCCTTCATGCCAGTTCGAGTTGGTGACGATCACCTCGCCCGGCGGCGTCTCGCGCGCGGCGACCGCGACCCGGTCGATGACGTCCGCCAGCGACCGCGCCCCGGACAGGTCGACGCCGGGACCGCCCCCGATGCCGTGGTAGTGGTTGTCGGTCAGCCCGGGCAGGACCGTGCGGCCCGCCAGCGCCACCACCCGCGTCCCGGGCCCAGCCAGCCGGCCGACCTCCTCCGAGGTCCCGGCGGCCACCACCCGGTCTCCCGTGACCGCGAGCGCCTCGACCACCCCGGCGGATCCCATGGTCAGGACATCCCCGCCCGTGAGGATCAGATCCGCCGGCCCCCCCGCGGGTCGGCCGCACGCCGCCGCCAAGAGGGTCGCCAGCGCGAGGGCCCGGACCACCATGCGCGCGGCCGCTACCGATCGGCCAGCCACTCCTCCGTAGCAGAGTGCAGCGGCACGGGAGCCAGATCGAGCGAAGCGAAGTCCACCTGCTCGACCATGCGGCTGACCCGAACCAGGATCTCCCTCTCGTTCTCCAGAATCCCGAGCACGTGGTTCACCACCGGTGCCTCCAGGTGATCCATGGAGATGATCCAGTTCATCATCGCGATGGTCTGAAGCGGCTCGTCCGCGCCCGGATAGATCCCCCCGGGCAGGTATCCGCGCGCGTAGTAGGGGTAGGTGGAGGTCATCGCCTCGATGGCCTCGTCGGAGAGGGCGAGCAGGCGCGCCCCGCCGGTGGTGGTCGCCTCGAGCACGGCGGCGGCCGGGTACCCCACCGAGATGATGGATCCGTCGATGGCGCCGTCCCGCAGCGCGTTCGCCGACTCGGTGAAGGTGAGGTACTGGACGTTGATGTCGTCGTAGGTGATCCCGTGGGCGAGCAGCAGCTGGCGCGAGGACTGTTCGGTGCCGCTTCCCGCGGAGCCCACGCTCACCCGTCCTCCGCGCAGTTCGGAGACGTCGGTGACCGTGGATCCCTCCGGGACCATCACGTGGGTGATGTTCGGATACAGAGGCGCGACCACGCGCAGCCCCTCGATCGGGGCGTCGTAATCCCCGATGCCGCGGTAGGCCTCGTACATGGTGACCGAGAGGGCGATGCCGAGATCCATCTGGCGGGCGTTCAGGCGGGCGATGTTCTCGACCGATCCACCCGTCACTTCCGCCGTGTACTGGCTGGTGCTGTCAAGTACCGAGAGGCGGCTCGCGATGGTGCCGCCCAGCGGATAGTAGATGCCGCCGGTCCCCGCGGTGCCGAGGCTCCGGAACTGCCTGCTTCCGCCGGATCCGTCTCCACATCCGGCGGCAGCCAGGGCCGCGATCAGAGCGCACGCGATGAGGGTTCTTCTGCTCACTGGGTCTCCTGCGAAGCTGTGGGGCCCGCCGCAAAACTCGCGACATAGTATAACCCTGCCGCGTGACTCGCGATTGCTTCAGCCCGAAGGCGCCGGCGCGGAAGCCTCCGGCTTGCGTCCCAGCCAGATCCAGAGCGCGATGCCCAGCACCGCGCCGACGACGTCGAGTATCAGCGAGGGCCCGAAGAGCGCCGCGCCCGCGACGATCACCGCAGCGCGCTCCCAGACCGCCAACGGCCTTCGAATGAAGCCGATCGCGGCTCCCGCCAGGGCGCTGATGCCGAGGGCGCCCGTCCCCGAGGTGAGCAGGATCTCCGCGAGAGATCCCTCCAGCAGGAGGGGCGGCGCGTACACGAACAGGAAGGGCACCAGGAAACCGGCCATCGCCAGCAACATCGCCGTAAGCGCCGTTCGCATTGGCGGAGAGGATGCCACCCCGGCTGCCGCGTATGCCGCCAGCGACACCGGTGGGGTCACGTTGGAGATGCAGCCGAAGTAGAAGATGAACAGGTGCGCGGCCAGCAGCGGCACGCCCAGCTCGACCAGCGCCGGAGCTCCGAGCGCGGCCAGCACCACGTACGCGGCGGTCGTCGGCAGCCCCATTCCCAGGATGATCGAGCCCGCCGCGGTGAGCAGCAGGGCGGGGAAGAGCTGGCCCTGCGAGATGACGACGATGAACTCCGACATGCGCAGCCCGATCCCGGTCAGCGACGCCACCCCCACGACGATCCCCGCCGCCGCGCACGCCGCCGCCACCTGAACCGCCCCCGAGGCTCCGGCGAGCGTCGCCTTCAGGTAGTCGCTGCGCTTCATCCGGGTCGACGGCACCGCCAGCGAGAGCAGGAGCGCGGTGCTTACACCCCAGAACGCGGCGCGCATCGGTGAACGGCCCTGCGCCAGCAGCACGACGATGATCAGCAGCGGGACAAGGAGGTGCAGCTTGCTGACGACCGAGGGCCGGTCCTTGTCGATCACCGGGTCGAGCCCCTTCTGCTCCGCCCGGAAGTGGATGGCGGCGAAGAGGGCCATGTAGTAGAGAATGGCCGGGATGGCCGCCGCCAGCGCGACCGTGCGGTAGGGGATGTTGGTCCAGGTCGCGAGGATGAACGCGCCCGCCCCCATCACCGGCGGCATGAGCTGGCCGCCCGTGCTTGCCGCCGCCTCGATGGCGCCCGCGAAGAAGGGCCGGAACCCCGCCCGCCGCATGAGCGGGATGGTGAAGGTGCCGGTCGTCACCACGTTGGCCACCGCGCTCCCCGACAGGGACCCCATGAACGCGCTGGCGACCGCCGCCGTCTTTGCCGGCCCGCCCCTTGTCCGCCCCGCGACCCGGTCGGCGAGCGCGATCAGGAGCGCCCCTCCCCCCGCCATGTCCAGCACCGCCCCGAAGAAGACGAACAGGTAGACGAAGTCCGCCGACACCCCCAGCGGAATGCCCCAGATGCCCTCGGTGGAGAGATAGAGCTGCTCCAGCAGCCGCTGCGGGCCGTACCCCCGGTGGGCCAGAATGCCGGGCAGCCAAGGCCCGGCGAGGGCGTACGTGATGGACAGGATCGCCACCGCCACGATGCCCCACCCCGTGGCCCGGCGCGCGAGTTCCAGCACCGCCACCAGCGTGATGCCGGCCGCGATCAGGTCGAGGGTCGTCGGATTGGCCGACCGGCTCACCAGCGCCTCGTTCTCCGACACCAGGTAGGCGCAGCTGAGGACCGTGCCCACCAGCAGCACCAGGGAAATAACGTGCCGCACCGCGAAGCCGCGCTCGGGATCCTCCACGGTGCCTGGCTTCCGATACAACCCGCGCCCGCCGCGCACCCCGAGGCCCAGGAAACCGAGCGACGCCATGAGCGCGAGGTGGACCGGCCGCTGGATGAGCGCGGTGAACGGCGCCACTCCCGCCACGTAGAGGTGGTAGCAGGCCGCAGTGACGGCGATGGCGAGGACGATGGATCGGATCATCGCGGAGGGATCCCGGGTGAGTGCGGTGAAGCCGATATAAGATGGCGTCTCAAGCCGCCGCCGCCAGTGGCAGGGCGGGCAGCAGCCACAATGCCCGGCTCGTGCAGGAGCTCAGCAGAAAGCCCTCAGCGGGAAGGAAGGCCAGCAGGCAGGGACGCGCCGAACTCGTCCGTCATGAGACCATGGACCTGATGCCCGCCGTCCCCAGCGCGAAGAGGCAGTAGAGCGCCATCACGATCGAGAACGCGCTGCCCCAGCTGCGTGTGGGCTGGATACGGGTGATCCCGATCGCCATCAGCATCGCGCACCAGATGCCGAAGAGTCCGATGGCGCCGAGGAAGCTCAGGACGAAACCCTCCTCCAGGAATGGAGCAAAGGTCCCCAGGCTGAGCACGAGCTCCATGTCGCCCGCGCTCCTCTTCAGGGGCACCTGGATCAGGGCGCCGATCGACGAGATCACCAGCGCGTGCACGACGACGGAAAGGTACTGGCGAAAGCGTCCGTTGTCGCCGAGCAGCGTGGAGAAGACGAAGAACAGGACCGTGCCGATGATGAAACTGCCCACGGCCCCCATCACGCCGGCCATCGCAATGCCGGCGTAGCGGCCGACGGTGGCCGCCACGGCGATCTCGTCCTCCCCCATTCCGGCATCCGCCATGCCCCGGCGGATCTGCTCCTCGAAGAGTTCCGCGGGGAGGAGGAACATCATGATGACGTTCAGGATCACCAGAAGGAGCATGGTGGCCCCCCACACGGGCATCTCGCGCAGTTGCTCGAAGAGCCTGCCCGGGGAGACGAATACCGCGACGATTCTTCCGGGCAGCGAGGGCAGGGACGGGGACGATGAATCGGACATGGCATCCTCCTGCGGTGTGGTGGGTGGGCGCGTGGCGCGTCTGCCGGCCGAACCATTATAGCCTGTAGCCGCGGTGCCCGTTATCGTCAGGTGCCCAACGGGAAAAACGCATGAGGGAGAAGCATGAGCTTCAGAACCAATCCGGACCGCATCCTGGACAACATCGATCGCCAGAGAAACCGCGATCTGAACCTGGAACACTACGCGCGCGCGGCCACCGGACGCGAACTCGACAGCGAAACGCCGGAAGCCGACGCCACCCCGACCGAGCGGCTGCGCCGGATCTTCAGTCTGACCAACCGTGGCTACATGTCCGCGGCGCAGAGCACGGACATCAAGCGGCTGGCGTCGCGATTCCGTGCGATCGGCGACATCAGCCACTGCCACGCGCGGGGGGATGTCTCGGTCTCCATCCAGTACCTGGACTCGGAGCGCTACGACGACATCGGCATCGTGCCCTTCGAGATCGTGCCCGCGGATCTCGTGGAAGTGCGCAAGCAGACCCGGACCACCAGACCGGACGCGAACGCGCTCAACCTGCTGAGGACCCACCTGCGCAACGGGGTGATGGCGGCCTACGGGAAGCTGGAGCCGCGGATCCGCGAAGCCGTGCGCTCGCGCGCGGATCTGGGCCATCTGGCGGTGCAGATCACCATCGACGTGAGGCCCGCCGAGTAGCCTTCGCCGGGCTGGCCGAGTAGTCCGCGCAGGTCCGGCGGGCGTACCGAGCCGAC
This sequence comes from Longimicrobiales bacterium, assembly GCA_965202805.1. GTDB lineage: Bacteria > Gemmatimonadota > Gemmatimonadetes > Longimicrobiales > Gaopeijiaceae > BD2-11. The sequence goes on along the minus strand of OZ241869.1, from coordinate 2,482,496 downwards.
CTGGCGGACCAACCGGATCGCCGGCGGGTCACATTCTTCCATTCCAGCGCCCGCGCCGGACGGCGAGCTTTCGTGCGTGAATCCGCGAAACACGCCCAGGACTCCGCGAAGCACGCCCAGGCTGCTGGGACGGATCCTGCTCGAGACCGGCACGATTACCCGAAGAACGCTGACCCGCGCGCTGGATGAGCAGCAGCAGACCGGGGAGCGCCTCGGTACGACGCTGGTCCGCATCAGGGCCTGCGGCGAAGAGGATGTGGCCCGGGGACTCGCCCGGCAGCTGAACCTCCCCTACGTCCCGCCTCCGCTCGAGGCCGGCAAGGATGCGCTGCCGCGCGTGGGCGAGAGCCTGGCACGCGCGAACGCCGTACTTCCGCTGCGCATGAAGGAGCGGGTGCTCCGGCTGGCCATGGCGGATCCCCTGGACCTCGCCACGGCGGATGACGTGCAGTTCCGCACAGGGCTGCGGGTGGAGCCGGTGGTGGCCTCCCGCTCGGCGATCTCGGAGGCGCTGGACCGGGCGCTGGGCGATGGCCTGCAGGTCTTTGTCGCGGCGCTGCCCGGGGAGGAAGCCCGTGCGGGCCGCGGCTACGCCCGGCGAGGGGACCAGGCACCGGCCGTGCAGCTCGTCGACCGCATCCTGGGCGAGGCGGTCGCCCTGGGAGCCAGCGACGTGCACCTCGAGCGGGACGGCGGGGAGCTGCGGGTGCGCCTGCGCGTGGACGGCGTCCTGCGTCCTGCGGTGAAACTGCCCAAATGGTCCCGGGAGGCGGTGGTGTCGCGGGTCAAGATCCTCGGCGGCCTGGACATTTCGGTCAAACAGCGTCCCCAGGACGGGGGCTTCACCTACGACCGCGAGGGTCGGCACTTCCGCGTGCGCGCCTCCACGATCCCGGTGGACCAGGGAGAGAAGGCAGTGCTGCGCATCCTCGACCCGGGGCGGGCCCCTGCCGACCTGGAGGGGGTGGGGCTCGGGGAGGACGACCTCGCGGCGGTGCGCGGCATGCTCGCCCGGCGGCAGGGGGTGATTCTGGCGGCGGGCCCCACCGGCAGCGGGAAGAGCACGACGCTGTTCAGCGCGCTGGGCGAACTGGACCGGGAGCGGCAGAACATCGTCACCCTGGAGGATCCGATCGAGTACCGTCTGGAAGGCGTCAACCAGGTGCAGGTGCGGCCGAAGGCGGGGCTGACCTTTCCGGTAGCCCTGCGGGCAGTGCTGCGCCAGGACCCTGATGTGGTCATGGTGGGCGAGATCCGCGACCGCGAGACCGCCGAGATCGCCATGGCCGCCGCGGTGACCGGGCATCTGGTGCTGTCGAGCATCCACACCATCGACGCGCCCGGCGCCATCGCCCGGTTGCTCAACATGGGGGTGCCCCCCTACCTGGTGGCCGGAGGGCTCAGCGGTGTGATCGCGCAGCGCCTGGTGCGCCGCGCCTGTCCGGCATGCCGGGGAGTAGGCCGCGACTGCGACAAGTGCGAGGACGGGTTCCGCGGCCGCATGGGCATCTTCCAGGTGCTGGCGATGACGGACCGCCTCCGGGACGAGGTGGGTGCCGGCGCCTCCACCTCCGCGCTGCGGGAACTCGCGGTTGAGGCGGGGATGGGGTCGATGGCCGGGGATGCCCGCCGGAAGCTGGCGGAGGGACTCACCACGCCCCACGAGGTGGGACGGGTCATCGGTGGCGCGGCCGCCACGCAGTTTGCCTGTCAGGGATGCGGGGAAGAGCTGCCGCCGACCGGCGTGGGATGCCCCTGGTGCGGCTTGCCGAGGGTGTCGACGTGCGCCTGCGGGCGGGAACTCGAGCGTGGGTGGCGGTTCTGTCCCGATTGTCTGCGTCCGGCTACCCCCGCGCCTGACGCCAGCGCTGCACCCGCACCGTGAGCTCGTCGATGCGCCGCTCGTCGGGCGTCACTCCGATCCCGGGTCCGCGGGGAGGCGTCATCTTCCCCCCCACCACCTCGAACTCGGGGTCCACGATGTCGCGCTCCCAGTAGCGCCGGCTGGCCGAGATGTCGCCCGGTATGGTGAAGCCCGGCAGCGTGGCGAGCGCGATGTTGAAGGCCCTCCCGACACCCGACTCGAGCATCCCGCCGCACCAGACCGGCACACCGCGCGCGCGGCACAGGTCGTGAATGCGGCGCGACGAGCCCAGGCCGCCCACCCGGCCCGGTTTGATGTTGATGATGCGGCAGCTTCCCAGCGCCAGCGCCAGCTCCGCATCGCCGGCCGAGCGGATGGACTCGTCCAGGCACACCGGAGTCTCGAGCCTCTCCTGGAGACGCGCGTGCTGGTACAGGTCATCCCAGGCGAGGGGCTGCTCGATCATCAGCAGGTCGAGATCGTCCATTTCCGCGAGGCGATCCCGGTCGGCCGGCGTATAGGCGGAGTTGGCGTCCACCATGAGCGGCGCGTCGGGGAAGGCCTCGCGCACGGCGCGCACCATCTCCACGTCCCGCCCGGGCTTGATCTTGAGCTTGATCTTGCGGTAACCGGCGGCGAGGAAGCCGCCCACCTTGTCGATCAGGAGGTCGTCGCTTTGCTGCAGCCCGACGCTCACCCCCACGGGCACGGGGTCACCCGAGCCCCCCACGGCCTCCGCGAGAGAGAGGCCGCGCCGCCTGGCTTCGAGGTCCCAGCACGCCATTTCCAGACACGCCCTGGCCATCGGATGGCCACGGACGTGCGCGAGTCGCCGCTCAACGTCCGCGGGTCCCTCCACCTGTGCGCCCAGGAGCACGGGAATGAGAAACTGCGAAAGAACGTGCCACGCGGTTTCCGTGGTCTCGTACGAATACCCGGGGTCCTCGCCGGCCACGCATTCCGCCCACCCGGTCTCCCCGTCGGCGTGCAGCCTGACCAGCAGGATGCGTCGTTCCTCGGAGTATCCGCTCGAGATCTCGAAGCGCTCGCGCAGCGGGAGCCGGATTTCGCGGACTTCGATGGCGTCGATCTTCACGAGGGCGTCTTCGGCCTTACCTGTGCTCCCAGGGGGCCGAATACCTCGTCGACCTGCTCCCACCCGACGCGCATGAGGAAGGTGCTGTTTCGGCCGTAGGACTTGGATCCCAGAATCAGGAAGCCGGGTTCGGGGTTGGCGAGCGTGCCCGCGCCGAAGCTCGTCTGGTCCATGCAGTCGTCGCTCGCGGAGCCGGCGAGCAGCGCCGCGGACAGCTTCATCGGCGCCGCCGTCGCGTAGCATTCGTGGACCTGGAGCTGCCGGTAGAGGTCGTGGTCGCCGACGTAGCCGCACATGGAGACGATCCGGTCGACCTGGCGCACCACGGTGGAGCCGTCCCGCTGGCTGAGGACCACGTTCAGGCCATCGCCGTTGCGCTCCATTCCGTTGACCGTGAAGCCCCGGAGGACTTCGACGTCGGACGCGTCGTTCGTGGCCAACTGCCGGGCGGCAAGGGTGAGACGTCTGCGCGCGGGCAGGCGGTCGCCGGCGACCGGCCGCAGCCGCAGTTCGGGATGTCTCAGCGCCCAGGTCACCCGGGTAGCGGGGTCTCGCCGGGCGAGGGCGGCGAACGACCGCATGACCGTCTGTCCCGAATGACCTGCCCCGACGAGCAGGATGCGCTTCCCGGCCCATTCGCCGGGATTGCCCTCGATGTCCGGAATGTGCCGGACGATCCTGTCTTCCGCGGCCGCTTCCCCGGGAGCCGGAATGCCGCCCTCCCCAAGCGCGTTGGGGACGCCCCAGGTGCCCGTGCAGTCGACCACCATGTCCGCGCGCTCGATCCGCTCCCCGCCGGAGCTGCGCACCAGAAGGCGGAACGGCAGGCTGGCGCGTTCGGCGCTGGCGATCTCTTCGTGCTTCAGGAGCCCTTCCCGGGCCACCGACAGCACCCGTGTGCCGAGGGACAGGCGTTCGGCGATGACGGGCAGGGCCGCGATCGGCTGAAGCACTCTTCCGACCAGCTCCTGTCCGGTCGGAGGCTCGTCTCCGGAGGGCATCCCGCGCCCCGCGCCCCGCAGCCACCGCCGCATCCGTGGCGACACGTTCAGATCCCAGCCCGTGAACAGGCGGACGTGTCCCCACGAGAGGACGTTGTTGCCGACATGCGCACCGGCTTCGTACAGGGTGAACGACATCCCGGCCTCGGCAGCGGCGAGTGCGGCCTCCAGTCCCACGGGACCGGCGCCGATGATCGCCACGTGCGGAGCGTCGAGCATCTTCTCGGTCATGGGTTCTTCTCGATTCTCCTCAGGAGATAGCGTGAGACGCGCGCTCCCCGAATGAGTTCGCAAACTTCGTACCCGTTCGAAAGATAGCTCCGCAGGACCGAGCGCGTGGCCGCCCGCCAGCGCGCCGCGAGCTCGGGCGAAGCCGACTTCAGCGCCTGGATGTCGGAGGGGATTGCGGCCAGGACTTCGTTCGCCCCCGCCATGTCCCGGATCTCCGGTTCGGGCCAGCCCGAAGGCGACCCCGGCGTGCAGTCGAGCACGCGCGGCACCTCGGCCAGGTCCTCGATCACGGGAGGCGACGGCTCTGCCGCCAACCGTCGCTCGACCCGGCGAGCATCCAGCTGCCAGAGGGCCACGAACCGGTCGGTGCCGATGCCCCGATGGAGCGGAGAGTCGGTCTGGCCGTACATGTTCTCGACGTACTCGCGCGCAACGATGCCCAGCCTGGCCAGGTTGATGTAGGCGTTGCGGGACTCCAGCGGATCGAAGGTCCAGTACATGCGCCGGATCCCATGCTCCAGGACGGCGTCGCGCTGGTAGCTCTTGAGGCGGATGCCGAGGCCCTGCCCCTGGCAGTCGGTCCGCACCGCCAGCATGTCCGACCAGTGCACCGGGATTCCGTTCTCGATCCCGGAGAGGCCGAAGATGAACCCGGCAAGGGACCCGTCGTCGTCGAAGGCGCCCGCGGCGACCCCGCCCAGGCGCTGGCTCACGATCATGAGCGCCATGGGCACCCGCTCGGAGAAGCCGGCACCCCAGGTCGCCTCCTGCAGCGCGATGCAGGCCTCGTAGTCCCGATGGGTCCGAAATGGACGGATCGTCCACCGGGACACTGGATCAGCCGCCATCCCGCGGACCCGCCATCCCATGCGCGGAAGTGTCGTAGAATCCGGCCGCCCGGTAGCTCTCGTCGAGAAGTGAGACCGGGTGGCAGGCCTCGACCGGCGCGCCCTTCATGCGCAATCCTCCCCCGATCTGCATGATGCACCCGGGGTTGGCCGTCGCGACCACCTTCGCGCCGGTGCCTGCTACCGCGTCGACCTTGTCCTTCCCGATCTCGCCCCCGAGCCGCGGATGAGTGATGCCGTAGGTGCCCGCGCCCCCGCAGCATTCGTCGGCCCGGGGCAGGGGGATGAGTTCAAGTTCGGGAATCGAGCGCAGGACCTGGAGCGGGGGCTCCGAAACCCCTTGCGCGTGGAGGAGATGGCAGGGCGCATCCCAGGTCACCGACAGCGGGAGCGGCGCCCCCTGGCGGGGTCCGGTCTCAGCCAGGATTTCGGAGATGTCGCGCGCCTTCTCCGCCACCCGCGCCGCCCGCCGCGCGTAGCGCGCGTCGTCCGCGAGCAATTCTCCGTAGTCCTTGAGCTGCGCGCCGCATCCGGCGGCGTTGACCGCGATGATCTCGGCCCCGGCTCCCAGCATGGCGTCGATATTGGTGCGCGCAAGGCGGCGGGCGCCCTCGAGGTCTCCTCCGTGGGCGTGAAGCGCACCGCAGCACCGCTGCCCCGAGGCGTCCACGACGTTCATTCCGTTGGCCCGGAGGACCCGGCGGGTGGCGTCGTTGACGTGCCGCAGCAGGCCGGCCTGCACACACCCGTTCAGCACCGCGACGCGGGTGCCGGCGAGCGGATGGGGTCCCGGCGGGCTGCGTGCGGGATCGGGGCCCTCCGCCTCCCGCGAGGAAGCGGATGACGTGGCCTTGCGGGCCGCGCGCCCCCGGCGGGTCGAAGCCAGCATCCCGAGCCCCAGGCGCACCCGACCGAGCCGCGCGGGCAGGAAGCGCGCGCCCAGCGCGGGGATGCCGGTGGCGCGCAGGAGACGCCCCAGCGCCATCAACGCGAAGAGCAGCTTGCGCCGGGCGAAGAGCCAGAGGACGGCCCGCGCCGCGCCCCCCGCGGGCCTGGCCTCGACCGCCGCCTCGCGGGCGTGTTCGAGGAGCGAGCCGTACTCCACCCCCGCCGGGCAGACGGGTTCGCAGGCCCGGCATCCCAGGCAGCGGTCGATGTGGGTCTGGAAGGCGTCCGACGCGGGATCGAGCCGACCCTCGACCACGGCGCGCATCAGGTAGAGGCGGCCGCGAGGCGAGTCGGCTTCGTCGCCCAGGCGGACGTAGGTGGGGCAGGCCGGCAGGCAGAAGCCGCAGTGCACGCAGCTCATCAGCCGCTCCTCGTGCTCCGCCAGCGAGCGGGCCAGCGTCATGGCCGCGCTCCCTCCGCCGGGCTCAGCGGCGGCCAAGCACCGCCGAGAGCGTTACCCGCTCCCCCTCCCGCAGACTTCGCAGGCCCCGGCGGACCCCGGACTGAGAATCGAGAGCCATCTGTCCTCCGTTGCTGTTCGTGCCCTGCCCCGTGTGCGGCCGCATGGCTTCGGCATACGCGGCGCGGCTCATGACGGGCTACCCCGCGCTCATGACGGGCCACCCTGCCCGCGCGCTTGCAACCCCTCCGCGCCCGCCGGCACCTGCCACCTGCCGTACTTGCACGGGCGTACATGGGGTGGAAATTAGCAGAATATCAACGACTTGGCCCGGAGGAGTCCATGAACCGCTATTCGAGAGGAGAGTTTCTCGGTATCGGCGCTGCCCTCGCCACCGGCTTCGGGATCGGCGACTTCGAGCTGCGGGGATCGGACGCGAGGCTCGCCCGCGCGCGCTCCCTGGCGCCGCTTCAGGAAGCGGGCGACGTCACTCCGGACCTGATTCTGGTCGGGGGCCGCGTCTACACCGTGGACGACGACCTGCCGCAGGCCGAGGCCTTCGCGGTCAAGAACTCGCGTTTCATCGCGGTCGGGTCAAGCGACGACATCCGCAACCTGGCCGGGCCCGGCACCCAGGTGATCGATGCGGAGGGCATGACCGTCACCCCGGGCTTCATCGACGCCCACCTCCATCCCGCCTCGGGCGGCGTGCGCGAACTCACCGAGGTCAACCTGGACGTGCGCTCGATGGCCGAGATCGGGGAGCGGCTGCGCGAGGGCGCGGCCGGCAAGCCCCCGGGCGAATGGTTGCTGGCCTTCAAGTACGACGACACCAAGGTGCGCGAAGGCCGCCGCATCACCCGCCGCGACCTGGACGAATGGGTCCCCGACCACCCGGTGCGGGTCTCCCACCGCGGCGGCCACCTCTACTGGTACAACAGCCGCGCATTCGAGCTGGCGGGCATCACCGCCGAGACCGAGTCGCCCCCGGGCGGCCAGATCTACCTCGACGGCGGCGAGCTGAACGGGCTCCTGGCCGAGAACGCCAACGACCTCTTTTACGGGCTCCTCCCCTCCGGCTCCACCCGCGAGGAGCGCCAGGCGGGGGTGAAGCTCATCTCCGAGCTCGTGACCGCGGCCGGCCTGACCTCCCTCCACGACACCGGCTGCACCGCCGATTACGCCATCGCCTACCAGGACGCCTACAAGGCGGGCGAACTGCGCTGCCGCATCGCCATGTACGCTCTGGGCCTGATGACCCCCGGGCTGAAGGCGGCCGGCGTCCACAGCGGCCTGGGCGACGAGTGGGTGCGCGTGGGCGGCGTCAAGTACACCGCCGACGGCTCCGCCTCCGGGCGCACCATGGCCATGACCACGCCCTACATCGGCCGCCCGGACGACTTCGGCATCCTCACCATGACCCAGGAGGAGATCCACGAAGTCGTGGAGGACGCGCACCGCCACGACCTCCAGATCGGCATCCACTGCAACGGCGACGTGGCCATCGACATGGTGCTGAACGCCTACGAGCGGGTGCAGCGCATGTGGCCGCGTCCCGATCCGCGCCATCGCCTCGAGCACTGCACGCTGGTGAACCCGGAGTTGCTCGCCCGCATCCGCGACACCGGCTCGGTGCCGACCCCGTTCTGGACCTACGTCCACTACCACGGCAACAAGTGGATCGAGTACGGCGAGGAGAAGATGCGCTTCATGTTCGCGCACCGCTCCTTCCTCGATTACGACATCCCCGTGGCGGGAGCTTCCGACTACGTGCCGGGGCCCTACGAGCCGATGATGGCCCTGCAGTCGATGGTGACCCGCACCGACTCCGAGGGCCGGGTGTGGGGGCCCAACCAGCGCGTGACCGTGAGCGAGGCCCTGCGCATCGCAACCATCAACGGCGCCCGCGCCTCCCACGAGGAACACCTCAAGGGATCCATCACCCCGGGCAAGCTGGCGGACTTCGTGATCCTCGCCGAGGATCCGCACGAGACCGACCCCGAAGCCTTTCAGGAGATCGGCATCGTCCGCACCGTGGTCGGCGGGCGCACGATGCACCTGGCCTGATGCCGGGCGAATCCGCGGGAGTGCTGGCGCGGGAGGCCGGCGCCGGGGAGGGCGGCAACGGGGAGGTCGGCCTTGGCCTTTCCCACCGGGTCACCGCCGCCGTGCGCGAGCGCGTGGTGGGCCAGGACGCGGCGGTCGAAGCACTGCTCATCGCGCTGCTCACGGGCGGTCACGTGCTGCTGGAAGGCCTTCCGGGGCTCGCCAAGACGCTCATGGTGCGCACGCTGGCCAACGCCATCGACACCGGCTTCAGCCGCATCCAGTTCACCCCCGACCTGCTCCCGAGCGACATAGCCGGCACCCCGATCCTGGATGCGCGCACGGGCGAGTTCCGGGTGCACAAGGGGCCGGTCTTCTCCAACATCGTGCTCGCCGACGAGATCAACCGCGCCCCGCCCAAGGTGCAGGCGGCGCTGCTCGAGGCGATGGAGGAGCGCCAGGTGTCGATCGCCGGCGAAACCTTTCCGCTGGCCGATCCCTTCATGGTCCTGGCCACGCAGAACCCGGTGGAGCTGCACGGAACCTATCCGCTGGCCGAAGCCCAGCTGGACCGCTTCGCCATGAAGCTGGACATCGGATATCCCTCCCGCGGCGAGGAGAAGGAGATCGTGCGCTGGGCGGGGGACCGGGCCGGAACCCCGCTCGAGCCGGTGGCGGGCGCGGAAGAGGTGTTTCGCGCCCGCGAGCGGGTCGCTGCGGTGCACGTGGAGGAAGCCGTGCTCGACTACATCGTGGAGCTGGCCTTCGCCACCCGCGAGCCGGCCGGGTACGGGCTCGAGGAGCTGGAGAGCCTGATCGACTTCGGGACGTCGCCGCGAGCGTCCATCTTCCTCGCGCGCACTTCGCGGGCGCGGGCATGGCTTCGCGGGCGGAGTTTCGTGCTGCCCGACGACGTCAAGGCGATGGCGCCGATGGTCCTTCCGCACCGGCTGCGCACCACCTACGAGGCGGACGCGCGCGGGGTCGGCACCGGCGACGTCGTCCGCCGGGTGCTGGAGGCGGTGCCCTCGCCATGAGGCAGAGGTAGGCGGGAGGCGGCCGTGGCCGGGAGGCGGTCCATCGCGCGCGAGCATCCCCGGGTCTTTTCCGCGCGGGTGAAGCAGATCGAACTGCGCACCCGCGGACTGGTGGAATCGCTCTTCAGCGGCGAGTACCGCTCGGTGTTCAAGGGGCGCGGGCTCGAATTCTCGGAGGTGCGCGAGTACCAGCCCGGCGACGACATCCGCTCCATCGATTGGAACGTGACCGCGCGCCGGGGCCGCCTCTTCATCAGGCAGCACGAGGAGGAGCGCGAGCTCACCGCCATGCTCATGGTGGATCTCTCGGGATCGCAGGACTTCGGCACCGGGTTCGCGTCCAACGCCCGCATCGCGAGCGAGATCGCCTGCATCCTGGCACTCTCCGCCGCGCGCAACAACGACCACGTCGGGCTGCTGGTGGTCACCGATCAGACGGAGCTCTTCATCCCGCCGGACACGGGCCGGCGGCACGCGCTGCGGCTGATCTTCGAGCTGCTCTCGCTCAAGCCCACGGGCCGGCGCACGAAACTGTCGCCCGGGCTCGAGTTCCTGGCGAAGGTGTTGCGGCGGCGCGCGGCCGTCTTCCTCATCAGCGACTTCCTGGTCGATTTCGCGGCCGATCCCCGCCTGGCGCGCATCGCGAGCCGCTTCAGCTTCCAGCACGACCTCGTGCCCATCCGTCTCAACGATTCCCGGCAGATGGGGCTTCCGGATGTGGGTCTGGTGCGGGTGGTGGACCCGGAGTCGGGAGAGCGTCGCATCGTCGATACCGGGCGCGAGGGAACACGCTCCGCCCATGCAAAGCAGACCGGCGAGGCGCGCGAACGACTGACCGGTCTCTTCCGCGAGCTGGGACTGGAGGTCGTGGAGGTCGGTTCGGACGAGAACTACGTGCCCGTGCTGGCGGAGTTCTTCCGGGCGCGCGAGCGGACCCCGGGTCGAAGGCGGGGAGGGGCGTTCCGATGAAGCGATGGGTCTCGCGAGGGCCGATCCCGAGGCGAGAGATGCCCCGGCTGCGGTCGAGGGCCGGTTGGCCGATGACGGGCCGACAACCACGACCCGGCAACCTCTTGCCCCGCCGACGGACGGCCCTGGCTCTCGCCCTGCTGCTTGTCATCTCCTGCGAGAAGCACCCGGCCCGGGTGCCCTCGCCGCCCCTGGAAGAAGTCTTCGAGTTGGTGGAAGTCATCGAGCTGGGAGAGGATCCGTCCGATTCCATCGCGGACGTGGGTGAGTTTTTCGAGCGGCGCGACGGCGGTTTCGTGATCGGGGACCGGCTGCTCCCCCGGGTTCGGACCTACCGCGAGGACGGTTCGCTGGAGGCGGGGTTCGGGCGCTTCGGCGACGGACCATGGGAGTTCCGGCGTATTCGGAGCGTGGCGGAGCTGGCGGACGGCCGCATCGTCGTGACAGGCGCGCAGAGCGGGGCGCTGACTTTTCTTGCTCCGGATCTGACACGCCATGGCATGTTGCTGGTCGAGAACTATGTGCCGGGGACGGTTCTTCCTTTCGGGCCTGACATCGTGTTCGGCGGGGTTGGACGGGACATGTACGCAGCCGACATGCATGGCCTCTATCATCGGCTGGTCGACGGCACGGTGGCCTGGAGCAACTGGAACACGCTGGCTGCCAGCATGCCGTACTGGAATGCTCTGGGACGAGCTCACGCTGCGGTTGCCGGGGACTCCGTGTATGCGATGGCGGGCCTCCTGTACCCCGCGACCATCCTGAACGCGGCCGGCGATTCAGTCGGAACCATAGGGACGCCGCCGGCAGGATTCCGCAGAGTGCCGGAGCTTGAGCCGGGGGCACTCGCCTTCACCGCCGAAGAGGGACCCGGGGCTCAAACCGGCAATCGGATCAAGCGGTTGATCGAGAGCTTCGACCTCGTCACGAGCATGGACATCGTGGACGGCAACCGCCTCGTGTTGACGGTCGGCAGGCTGAACCCGGCCAAGCCCTGGTTCCCGTTCGAGCCACTCGACGTGTCCGTGGAAGCCTACGATCGCCATACGGGCCAAAAACTCTTCGAGAACGTACGATTGCCGGAGGATTCGAAGGTGCTGGGCGGCGGCAGGTACCTCTATGTGTTGCTGAGTCCGCGCATACCTCCGTGGCGAATCGCCAAGTACGAGCTCTTGTCCTGGTAGCCCTGCACCCCTGACTGGTTAGCCATTCTCAGGTATGAACCGGGCCGCGGTTGACCCCACACTTGAGCGATCCCGAGCCGGAACTTGCGTCCGCATCGCGTCCTTTCACGGTCAGGTGTTTTCATGAAGGCCTGGGTCGGTGCGGTGGCCTTGATCGCGTCCCTGGGGATGTTGGCTGCGGGCGCGCACGCCATGCAGGAGCGGGCGGCGGTTCAGGCGGTGCGCGTGTCCCCCGACACCGTGGAACTGGGGGATCCCTTCACGCTCCACACGAGCGTCTACGTGCCTCCCGGCGGGGATCTGCGGGTGCCCGCAACCCTTCTTCCCGAGTGGGGCGTCGAGAGCCTGCAGCCAGTGCGGATCGATGTGGTGGAGGCGGGGGACGGGTCTCTCCAGGTCGCGCTCGAGTACGACCTGATTCCCTTCGAGATCGGGCTGGCGGCGACGCCTCAACTGGAGATGACGAGTGGGGAAGCGGAGGTGGGCAGAGCGCGCGTTGGCGTGGAGGATGGGCCGCGAGAGGGCGACCCGGTTGGGACCCAGATTACACAAATTACGCAAAATACGCAAAATACACAGAACGGCGTCCGGTCGGGTCCGATGGTCGGTGCGGACTCCGGCCAGCGGCGGCCGAGTGCGCGAGACGCGGTTGGCGGGGTGGAGCCGGCCAGTCCGGATGAACCGGGCGAGGCGGTCGCTGCGGGCGAACCGTCCGGCATCCAGGGGGCCTCAGGCGCGGAGGAGCGCCCGCGGGACCGCCTGGTGGTCGCCGGCCGGCGGGTGTTCGTGACCTCTCCGGTGCTGCTGGACGACATCGCACGGGGTCTCGAACCGAGACCGCCCGCCGACGTGGTCGGTTTCAGCTGGAACGTCCCGGCCGTGCTGGGCGCCTCGCTGCTGTCCCTGTTGCTGCTCGGCGTGGGAACGGTGCAGGCGCGGGAGTGGCTGGCGGCGCGCGCGGCGGCTGCGGTTCAGGTGGAGACCCTGCCGGAGACGCCGGAGGAGTGGAGGGACCGGGCGCTCGCCCAACTCGACCGGGTGCGTGCGCGCGGCCACCACCGGGCGGGACGGCTGCGCGACTTCTACGAGGGAGCAGGCGACGCGTTGCGCGAATACGTGGCGCACTTCGATCCCGCCTGGGATCGCAGCCGGACCAGCACGGAGCTCATGCGCGACCTTTCCGCCGCGCCGGGTTGGCCCGACCCGGACGCCCTGGCGCGCGCGATGGGTCGGGGGGAGGTGGCGAAGTTTGCTGCAACCGCCGCCGTGCGGAACGACGCCGCGAGCGTACGCGAGGGTGCCGCGGCCACGGCCGAGCGCGACTGGGCGACGATGCGGGCGTGGGTCGACGCCTCCGGGCAGGCACCGGCGTTCGCGCGGATGCGGGATGAGATCGCGGGGGAACCGGACGATGGAACGGCGGTGACCGAGCCACGGTCGAGCCATGGCGGGCGATCGACGAATCCGGAAGATGTCGCCGGCGACGACCGGTCGACCGGGATCGAGCCGGACCGGGACGGCCCGTCAGACAGGTCCGGCGGCGACATCCCCGGCGAAGCGAGCTCGACCGGAGGCCCCGAATGAGCATCCAGCTGGCGCGCCCGGAGTGGCTGGTTCTGCTGGCCCTCGTGCCCCTCTGGCTGTGGTGGATCCGGGCGCGGCGCGCCTCCGGATTGCTCCTGGCGTCAGCCGGGTTGGTGCCGTTGCGGGGGAGCCGGGTCTGGGCCGCCGTGGATGCACTCCCGCGCGTGCTTCGCGCCGCCGCGCTGTCCTGCCTGATCGTCGCGCTCGCCCACCCGCGCCTGATCACGGCCCACGAAGAACCGGTGGAGGGCGGCACGGGGATCGTTGTGGCGGTGGATCTGTCCACGTCGATGTGGGCCGACGACATGGAGGGCTCGGCCACCCGGCTGGAGGCCGCCAAGGCCGCGGCCAAGCGCTTCGTGGCGGGGCGCGATGACGCCATCGGCCTGGTCACCTTCGCGGGCGAGGCGCTCACCCGGCTGCCCCTCACCCGCGACCGCTATCTGGTGGAACACGCCGTGGACGGGATGGAGGTAGGGCTGCTCATCGACGGCACCGACATCGCGGGCGCGATCGCCGCGGGCGCGGCGCTGCTGGATGCCGCCCCTCACGACTCGAAGGTGCTGGTGCTGGTCACCGACGGTGCGCACAACCGCGACGGCCTGGTGCCCGCGATGGCCGCGGGCGCGGCCGCGGCCGTGGGCGTGCGCATCTACCCGGTCGCGATCGGCCGGCCCGATCCCCCCGAGCCGGGTACCGCCGCGGGGGGCGCCAGCGCTCCAACCCGGCGCCAGCGCATGGAGACCGTGCTCACCCAGGCCGCGCGCATCACGGGAGGGCGCTACTTCTCGGCGGCGGACGTGGTCGCGCTGGACTCGATCTACCTGGAGATCGACCGCCTGGAGACGACCTCGCGAGAGATGCGCCTCACCACAGCCCTGGTGCCCTTCCGCTTCTGGCTGGTCGCCGGGGCGCTGGCGATGCTGTTGGGGGCGGTCGGGGTGCGCGCCTCGCGCTGGGCGGTGCTGCCGTGAGGACGCCATGACCTTCGCGCGCCCGGAGCTCCTGCTTCTCCTTCCGGTCGTGCTCGGTCTGGCGGCTTTCGCGCTGGCCCGCACGACCCGGCGGTTGCGCCGACTGGCAGAGGGGTTCGGGGGAGCAGAGGCCGCCGGGCGTCTCACCAGCCGCGTCCTGGTGGACTTTCCCCGACGGCGTCTCCGCGTGCTCGGCCTGGCGGTGACCGTGATGGTCCTCGCGGCCGCCGGGGTCCGCTTCGGGCCCGGGATCAGCCTGAACGCCTCGCGCCCGGTGGACGTGGTGGTTGCGCTGGACATTTCCGCTTCGATGGGGGCGCGGGACCTGCCGGGCGGGCGGATGAGCCGCGCCAGGGAGGTGGTCGGCGCGCTCCTGGACGCACTTCCGGGCGAGCGCGTCGGCCTGGTGGTGTTCGCCGACTGGTCCCACACGCTCGCCCCGATTACCGAGGACCAGCAGGTGGTGCGTTTCTTCGCCGACTCGCTGGCGGAGAACTTTCTGGGCGAGCGCGACCAGGGCACCCGTGTGAGCGCGGCCATCGGCGAGGCGCATCGGCAGCTCGACGCGCGCCGCGAGGAGGGCAGGGAGCGCGTAATCCTCCTGGTGACCGACGGCGAGGCGCACGAGGACGAGTTCGCCGTGGCGGACAGCGCGGCCCTGGCGGCGGCGGGTGACCTGAGCATCTGGGTCGCGGGGATCGGCACGGCGGAGGGGGCGGGGCTGGGAGGGGACGGCGCGGGCGCTGCGGTCACGGACGCGGGCGGGGCACCGGTGGTCTCGCGGCTCAATGAACGGCTGCTGCGGGGTGTCGCCCGCGCCGGCGGGGGCGGCTACCTGGACGTATCCGACGACCGCGGCCTGGCCGAACTGGCCGCCCGCTTCCGTCGCGCTCCCGAGGACGGTGAAGGAAGCGGCGGCCCAGGCGACCCGGTGACCTGGCTGATCCTCCTCGGGCTCGTGCTGGTCGCCGCCGACGGGCTGATGGACCGCCCGGGCACCGCGCGCTTGCGGCCGGCGACCGTCCCGCGACCCCGTCCCCGCGGGCTTCCACAATGGCTGCGTCCATGACCACCCGCACCCGTCTGGTGGTCACGGCCGCCCTGGCCGCCGCACTCACCGCGGTCGTCGTCGCCGAGCGCGCCAGCGAGGAACGCGCCAACCGGCTGCACCGCCGCGGCGACTGGAGCACGGCCGCCCGCATCTATCGCGCGCGCCTGCAGGAAGAAACCGCGGTGGCCCCGGGCGACGTTGCCGCCGAGTCTCCCGCCGCGCCGGAAAACCCGGCTCCCGACACGGGGCCGGCACCCTCCGCAACCCCTCCCGCCCCCCACCTCCACTACAACCTGGGCACCACCCTCCTCGAATTGGCCAATGCACCCGACGCCCGCGCCCGGCTCTCCCGCGGCGCGGCCAGCCCCGACGACGAACTGCGCTCCCTCGCCTGGTACAACCTGGGCGTGGCCAGCCTGCGCGCCGCCATCGCCGCGCCCTCTTCCGACTCCGCCCTGGTCCACGTCGTGGCCGCGATGGAGGAGAACCGCAACGCCCTGCGCCTGAGCCCGGGCCGCGAGGAGGCCGCGTGGAACCTCGCCTTCGCCCGCCGCATGCTCGACTCCCTCGACACCGGTGCGCGTCGCGGGGTCCAGACGGGCGAAGCCTTCTCCGACGCCGAACTGACCGGGGACGACACCCGGGCCGAAGGCGAGTCCGGCGAGATCATGGCGCCGCCGGGCATGCTCGGCGAAGAGGAGACCGTCGTCGACCTGGAAGGCGGGGAAGCACTCTCCCCCGCCGAGGCCGCAGCGATCCTGGCCGCCATCCGCCTGGACGGCGAACTCATCACCCGCAAGCTGCTCGGGCTGGCCAGCCGCTCGCTGTGGGCAACCCGCGCCCGGACCCTCGGGCGCCGCTGGTAGTCCCTACGCCAGATCCGGATGCAGCCGATGCCAGTCGGTCGCCGACTGGTAGGCGTGCCCCACGCTCAGAATCCTGTCGTCCGCGAACAGGTCGCCGATGATCGTGGTGCAGATCGGCTGTTCGTGGTCGAAGTCGTCCTCGGTGTTGCCGTCGCCGAAGTCGTAGGGCAGCACCACAGCCGGATGTCCGGTCTGGTTCGTGAGCCGCACCTCGCCGGATCCGGTTACGAACATGTCGAACCCCTCCATCGCCTCGGCCATCTCCTTCATCAGGATGTGGCGGCGCCTGAGCGACTGGACGTAGTCGAGGGCCAGGATGTCACGTCCGCGATGGAACCGGGGCGGGCGGGCTTCCTCTCCCTCCTGGGGCTCGGGGACCTGCTCCAGCACGCCTCCGGGCGCCACATGGAAGTCGAAGGCGGCCGACGACTCGACGCCGAGCGAGTTGGAGCCGCCCTCGGGCAGTTCCGCCATGGGCTGCGGGTCGGCTCCGAGTTCCGCCAGCTTCGCCACGAAGGCTTCAGGCGCATCCTCGGTGAAGCCGATGCGCAACCGGGACAGGTCCGGGTCGCGCTCGAAGCGGAAGGGCGCGGTCAGCGTCCCGGGATCCTTGGGGTCCGCCCCGTGGATGGCGTTGAACACGAGCGCGCAGTCCTCGACGGTGCGGCACATGGGCCCGGGCTTGTCCATCGTCCAGGAGAGCACCATGCCGCCGTGACGCGAGATGCGTCCGAAGGTCGGCCGCAGGCCGCTCAGCCCGTTGCGCCGCGATGGGCTCACGATCGAGCCCTGGGTCTCGGTGCCGATGGAAAAGCCGACCAGCCCCGCCGCCGTGGCAGAGCCCGGTCCCGCCGACGAACCGCTCGAACCCTGCTCGGGGTTCCAAGGGTTCTTCGTCTCGCCCCGGTACCAGTTGTCGCCCGATGCGAACTGCCCGGTCGCGAGCTTGGCGATCAGGACGGCGCCCGCCTCGCGCAGCCGCACCACCAGCTCCGAGTCCTCGTCGATCACCTGATCCTGGAAATCGGCGGATCCCCAGGTGGTGCGGGTTCCGCGCACGGCGAAGAGATCCTTCACGCCCCACGGCACCCCGTGCAGCGGCCCCCGCCAGCGTCCGGCGCGCAGATCGGCGTCGGCGCGCTTCGCCTCCTCGCGGGCCCGGTCCTCCAGGATGCTCACCGCGCACAACAGCGTCGGGTCGTGACGTTTCATCCGGTCCAGATAGATCTCGGTGAGTTCCTCGGACGTGATCTTGCGCTCGCGAATGAGGGCGCCCAGCCGATGCGCGGGAAGGAAGGCGATCTCCCGGGGATCGGTCGGGGCCGGTCCCGGCCAGGGCCCGATCTCGATCTCGTGCCGCTCGAAGGGGGACCCTCCAGTGTCCCTCCACAGCTTCTCCAGCAGCGATCCCGTGCCTCCGGGATACGCCTGGAACTGGGTTGCCGGCGGCTCGCCGTTGCCGAGCGGCGGCAGCTCAGGTTCCTGGGCCTCCTGGAGCAGCCGGGCCGCGGCTTCGGGCGGAAGACGCTCCTCACCCAGGACGATCTCCGGGCGGAGGCCCCCGGCGGCGACCCCTGCCGCGGCCATCCCCAGGAAACGCCTTCGCTCGATCCCGCTCTTTCTCTTCTCTGACATCTCAATCCCCCTGTCAGGGCCCAATGATGGCGCTTCAACCCCGGTCCACGGCGCGCCTCACCTTCAACCGGGCAACTTACGGCGCTGTGGTGCGGCGTGCGACACTCGATTGTGCCCACACAGCCATCCGCACGCCCGCAGGCCTGAGTCGCGCGTTGGGCCCGCACGGTTCCCGTGCCGACATGCGCGCGCGCCGCGGCTGCCCGCACCGCCACCCCTTGCTTCTTCGCTCCCTGCGGATGAGAATGATTCTCATAACTCACCCGACGCCGAGCTCAACCGTGCCCCCACTCCAAGCGCCCATCCATCCAGCCGGCCCGGAGCAGGTCCCGGATCCCGGTCAGAGCCTCGCCGCCACCCGGCTCTCCGCCGGGGAGTGCGGCCTGATCTGCGACATCGACGGGGATCATGAGGACATCGAGCGCCTCAAGACGATGGGCGTGTGCCTGGGACGCCGCCTGCACGTGATCAAGGCGGGCGATCCGATGATCGTAAGCGTCATGGGAACACGCCTGGGGATCGCGAGGCGGCTGGCGGGCCACGTCTTCCTGCGTCCCGACGACGGCGTCCCGTGCCATGAGCGGCACCAGGGCGCGTGAGCCCGGACGACACGTGAGCCCCGTCTCCCTCCCGGTTCTTCCCGCGCGTGCCGCGGTCCCGGTCACGGTTGCGCTGGCGGGCAATCCCAACGCGGGCAAGACCACGCTCTTCAACCAGCTCACCGGCATGCGCGGCAAGACCGCCAACTTCGCCGGCACCACCACCTCCGTGCGGCTGGGCAGCTTTCCGCTGAACGGGAAGTCAATCCAGCTCCTCGACCTGCCGGGCCTCTACGCGATGTCCGAGCACAAGACCGAGGAGCGCGTGGCGCGGGACGCCCTCCTGGGGAAGCTCTCCGGACGCCCCAGGCCGCAGGCGGCCATCGTCGTGGTCGACGCCACCAACCTCGCCCGCAACCTCTACCTGGCGGGACAGGTGCGGGAGCTGGGCGTACCCATGGTCATCGCCCTCAACATGATCGACCTGGCCAGGGCGGACGGCCTGGAGATCGACACCGATTCGCTGGCGGTCGAGCTCGGCTCGCCCGTGGTTGCCGTCAATTCGCGCTCGGGACACGGCTTCGATCTGCTCAAGCGGGAGCTCGCCTACGTGCTGGATTCGGGGCCGGACGCGATGCCGGCGCTCCCGGAAGGCATCGCGGCGTGCGGCACGTGCACGACCTGCCCGCACGAGGCGCGCTACGACTGGGCGGAAGAGGTGGGCGCGCGGGCGGTTCGGGCGGCGAAGGGTGCCCGCCTGATGTCGCTGCGCCTTACCGAGGCCATCGATCGCTGGCTGACCCATCCGATCCACGGGGTGGCCGGTTTCGTGCTCATCATGGCGGCCGTCTTCATCTCGATCTTCACGGTGGCGCAGTATCCGATGGCGTGGATCGAGGCCGGCTTCGGCCTCGCCGGGGATGTGTTCGGCGCCATTCTGCCCCCGGGAGACCTGAACAGCTTCGTCGTGAACGGGCTGATCGGCGGGATCGGCGGGGTGCTGGTCTTCCTGCCGCAGATCTGCTTCCTCTTCTTCCTGATCACGCTTCTGGAGGACAGCGGCTATCTGGCGCGGGCCGCATTCGTGGCCGACCGCCCCATGAGCCGGGTCGGGCTGCCGGGCCGCGCGTTCGTGCCCATGCTCTCGGCGCACGCGTGCGCGATCCCGGCGATCATGTCCACGCGGGTGATCGAGAACTGGCGCGACCGCCTGGTGTCGATCCTGGTGATCCCGCTGCTCACCTGCACCGCGCGCCTTCCGGTCTACGTGATGATCACGGCGCTGCTCTTCGCGGATCGCCCCGTGGTGGGCGGCCTGGTGTTCACGGGCGCCTACCTGCTGGGCATGACCGCCGCGGTCGGGATGGCCTTCGTCTTCAAGAGCACCATCCTCCCGGGCGCGTCCAGCCCGCTGGTCATCGAGCTGCCGCGCTACCGGTTGCCGTCGCTGCGCAACGCCCTGTTGACCGCGTACGATCGCGGCCGGGCCTTCGTAACGCGCGCGGGCACCATCATCCTCGGGATCTCGGTCGTGCTCTGGGTGCTCGCGACCTATCCCAAGCTGGAGGAATCCGCGTGGAGCACGGTCGTTCCGGCCGAGACGATCGCCCAGGTGGCGGGTCTGCGTACCGCGGCGACCACTGCGGCCAGCGAGGCCGAGGCCGAGGCGCTGGAGGCGGAGGCGGGCGCGCTGATTTCGCCCTACGAGCTGGAGTACTCGGTGGCCGGGCGGGTGGGCAAGGCGGTGGAGCCCGTGTTCTCGCCCCTCGGCTTCGACTGGAAGATCAACGTGGGGGTCATCTCGTCGTTCGCCGCCCGCGAGGTCATCGTCGCCACGCTCGCCATCGTCTACGGCATCGGGGAGGACGCCGCCGAGGACGAAGAGACTCTGAGCGCGACCCTGGCCGCCCAGCGCCACGCCGACGGCAGCCCGGTGTTCACCACCGCGACGGCGATGGCCCTGCTGGTCTTCTTCGTGCTTGCGATGCAGTGCCTCCCCACCAACGTCGTGACCCGGCGCGAGACCGGGAGCTGGAAGTGGCCGGCCCTCCAGTTCGGCTACATGACGGTGCTGGCGTGGGCGGCGGCGTTCGTGACCTACCGGGTGGTGTCGCTGCTGGCTTAGGGGGTCACCCACACCACCACTCCCCACACCACCAGCCCCACCCCGGCGATCCGGCCGATCACCGCCCCGCCCGGCGCGAGGTTTTCGACGCACACCACCGCCGCCAGCACGGCCATCCAGAGCAGGTTCATCACGCCCAGCACGAGGGCCAGCGCCATGAGTGCCCAGCAGCAACCCAGGCAGTAGAGGCCGTGCCCCCACCCCATCCCCAGTGCCCCCCGCGGACCGTCCCGCCAGCGGGTCAGGAAGTACGTCAGCGGGTTGCGGCAGTGGCGCAGGCAGGCTGCCTTCACCGGTGAGAGCTGGTAGAGGCCGGCGCCCACCAGCAGGAACCCCGCGAGCGGCCCATCGCGGTCGAGCGGGACGACCGCCGCTGTCCCCAGCTGCACCGTAGCCGCAGCCAGGCTGAAGAGCAGCCATACCGACAGGTAGCCCGCCAGGAACAGCGCCCCTGATCGGACGCGGGCCCACGGCTCCCGTGCCGACGGCACCCCGGCTCGGACGCCTCCGCCTCCGTCGCTCAACGAAATCAACGCCCGCACCCACGGGATCGACACCGGCAGCATCATGGCGGCCATCATCCCGAACCACATCGACGCGGCGAGGAGGAAGGATGAGTTCAACACCGGCATGGATCCATGAGCGTTCGCCTCATATCACGGGACGTACCGAAGGAGGTGACGCAACCGGTGCTCTACGTAAGTGGTGATTGATAACGGTATCATAACACGATATCATACTTCATGAAGCGCAGGCACCGCAAAACCTTGGAGTCGATCTTCCGCCACCCGGTGAGCGGCAACATACCGTGGCGGAGAATCGAGGCCTTGCTGGTGGACCGAGCACCGATGCCGGGGCGGTCGCCAGCATCCGGGACTGGCTGCGGAGGAATGGAGTAGAGCCGTGAAGAACACCATGGAGATCGACGGCTACAGGGCCGTCATTCAGTTCGACCCCGACATCGACATGTTCCGCGGCGAATTCATCGGCCTGAACGGCGGAGCGGACTTCTACGCCCCCGACGTCGCCGGTCTCAGGCGGGAGGGAGCCACTTCGCTCAAGGTGTTTCTTGAGATGTGCGAGGAGGACGGCGTCGAGCCCCGGAGGTCGTACTCGGGGAAGTTCCATCTGCGCATGTCGCCGGATCTGCACGCGAGCGCCGCGGCTGCGGCCGCCGCCGAGGGGAAGAGCCTCAACCAGTGGATCGCCGGCGCGATCGGCGGGGTCCTGCTGCAGTAGCCAGGTCTCTCCCCTCCTACCGCCACCCCTGATCCGCAGGCTCGTTGGGATCCGACAGCAGAAACCGGATGACCTCCGCGTGATACGGTTCCGGATACTCGAACGCCGGCACGTGATGATCACGTGGGTGAAGCATCAATTCCTCTCCTTCGGTTTACCCACCCGCCACTCGAAACGCGAGTGCAGGCCGTGCGTCCCCTGGTTGCGCAGTCGGATGCCGCCGATGTCGCCGCGGGTCTCGCCCCAGGCGACGGTCTGCGTGGAAGCGTGGATCTGGTTGAACATGTTCTGGAACGTGACGGGAAGATCCCGGTCCCATCCCCGAATATCCTCGACGGACGCCTCAAGGAGCGAGACCGATTCGCCCGCCGGTGAGCCGGGCCCGTCAGCCCGCGCCGCGGCAGCCTCCATCCCGGACCCGGAGCCTTGCGTTTGCGGTCCCACGCGCACCCGCTTCACCTTGCCCTCGTCCTCGATATGGATGGGGACGAAACGCGTGGGCAGCCATTCGGAGACGAAGCGCGCGAGCACCTCCCAGGGCCCGCCCGCATCGCCGCGCAGGATGGCTTCCACGGCCGTGCGCTGATCCGGCGACGCCTCCTGGTCGATCAGCAACACCTCGGTCCAATCTCCCGCGATCATCAGCTGCGGACACTCGAAGGCGACCACCGCGCGCACGCCGTCGAGACGCGTGTCACCGAACCGGCCCTCGTCGAAGCGGAGGGCCCAGTAGCCGACGCAGCGCTCGTGGGTGCAGTTCTGGCTGAAGTGTACGTGGCCCGGACAGACCACCTGGCAGTTGCAGCTCTCGAACAGCAAACCGCGGGCCCACCAGGCGCCGACGCCATCCGCGGGCGAACCGGACATTGCGGGCGCGCCGGATGGACCGGACGACGAGGAGGTGACGCGCGCGCCTGACGCCGCGGGCGGGCCGGACGCGGCATCAGCGTGGTCCGCCCGCCCGCCAGACACGGAGTTCCGCCCGGTAGGCTTCAGCTCGTCGGGTAGAGCTGGGTGCCCTCGAAGGTGTCGAGACCGGAGGAGTTGCGGTACGTCAGGATGCCGATGCGGCCGGCGCTTCCCGCCATGCGGGCGCAGCCGATCTCGCCGTCCTTGTTGATCGCCACGAACCTCTCGCTGGGCACGAAGTCGAGCCCGACCGCGTGGTACCGGCCCACGATCATCTCGATCGCGTCCTCGCAGGCCTCCTGCGGCGAGCGTCCCTCGCGCATGCGCCCCACGATGAAGTACGACGCGCAAGACTTGATCACGTCCTCGCCGCGCCCGGTGACCCCCGCCGCGCCCACGTCGTTGTCGACGTAGAGCCCCGCGCCGATGATGGGCGAGTCGCCGATGCGCCCTGGGATCTTCCAGGAGAGGCCGCTGGTGGTGGTGATGCCCGCCACGTCGCCGTTGGCGTCCACCGCCAGCACGTTGGTCGTGCCGTAGTTGAAGTCGTCCTCGCCCGGGAGCCCGCCGGTCTGCTTGTCCGGCCTGTCGCGGATGTGGTCGGGCGGACCCCAGTCGTCGCGCCTCTCGCTGTGCGTCTCGCGCCAGCGCACCCACGCCATGCGCGCGTTCTCGGTCAGCAGATTCTCCGCCTTGAAGCCGAAGGAGAGGGCGAAGTCGCGCGCGCCCGGTCCCACCAGCATGACGTGGTCGGTGCGTTCCATCACCAGCCGCGCGACCGACGACGGGGTCTTGATGTCCTCGATCGACGCGACGCACCCGGCGCTGTAGGTCTTGCCGTCCATGCAGGAGGCGTCGAGCTGCACGACGCCGTCCTCGTTGGGAAGTCCGCCGTAGCCGACCCCGGCATCATCCGGATCCACTTCGATGACGTTGGCCCCGCGCTCCACCGCGTCCAGCGCGCTCCCGCCCTGCGAGAGGATGTCCCAGGCCTGCGCCATGGCGTTGCGCCCGGTCTCGTTGGTGTGGCTGGTGATGATGAGGGGGACGCCGGCCTGTTGCCGGCGCAGCAGCCCTCGGGGCCAGCGGCGGAGGGCGAGTGCGCCCGCTCCGACGCCGAAGCCCTGCTTGAAGAATCGCCGGCGGGAAGTACCGGAAGCTGCTCTGGCCATGACTTGCTCCTTTCAGTCGATGGGAGATGGGATGCCGTATGCGGATTCGCCCGACCCGGACGTTGCCGGATGATGGGAAGATCGTAGATGCCGCGCGGAGGGCGGGCAAGCGCGGGAGTGACTCGCGCTGCCGCCCGGAACGACGCTCCCGCCGGCGGAGTTCCGCGCGCCGCCCGAACCGGCCGCGCGCCGTCGGCGGAAGGCGGTCGGGCCGGTCGCTCCCGGGCGTTGGCTAGTTCGCGAGCGGTGGCCGCTCCGGAGGGCGCAGGCGCTCGAGCGTGGCCGCCAGGGCGAGCACCGCCTCCTCGCCTGCGGGAGGACCCACCACCTGGAGGCCCGCCGGGAGCCCGCGCGGGTCCGGTCCGGCGGGCACCGACGCGACAGGAAGGCCGGTGAGCGAGAGCACGAAGGTCGGGGCGAACCAGTCCACGTAAGTCTCCAGCGCGCGGCCCGCGATCTCGGTGGGGTGGCTCTGTTCGACGGGGAAGGGGGGCACGGCGGTGCACGGCGTGAGCAGGTAGTCGAAGTCGCGCCGCAGTTGGGCGAAGCGGCGCCAGAGGTCGCTGCGCACCCGGTTGGCGCGGCCGAGCTGCCCCGGCGTGGTGGCGAGACCCGCGCGGATGTTGCCGGCCAGGTTGGGGCCCAGCTCGTCGATGCGGTCCAGGCGGTCCTGGTGGTGCGCGACCATCCATTGCCCGCGCAGGTCGAGGAAGGCTCGCCGGGCATGCGAGAGGTCCAGGTCGATCTCCTCCACCGCGGCGCCCGCCCGGCCCAGCTCGAACGCCGCCTCCCGGCACACCCCCTCCACCCCCGCATCCACCCCCATCCCCGCCAGGTCCGCGACGTAGGCGATGCGGGCGCCGTGTGCCATTCCCGCCCGGGCGGCGGCCGGGAAGTCCCGCCCTGCGGCCGGCTGCCGGAGGGGCGACCCCGCCGACGGCCCCGCGACCGCCTGCAGCCCGAGCGCCAGGTCCCCTGCCGTGCGCGCCATCAGCCCGGTGACCATGATGGTGTCCCACACCCAGTCGGTGGGCTCGGTGGGGACCAGGCCGGGGGAGGGGCGCAGCCCGGTCACCCCGCAGAAGGCCGCCGGGATCCGCAGCGACCCGCCCAGGTCGGTCCCCTCCGCCAGCGCGAACATGCCGGTCGCGAGCCCCGCCGCCCCCCCGCCGGTCGACCCTCCCGCCGAGAGCGCCGGATCCCACGGGTTGCGGGTGGCGCCGAACACGTCGTTGAAGGTGTTCGCCCCCGCGGCGAACTCCGGCGTGTTGGTCTTGCCGACCACCACCGCCCCGCCGGCCCGCAGGCGGCGCACCACCAGCGCGTCCTCGTCGGGCACATGGTCGGCATACAGCGGGGATCCGTACGTGGTGCGCAGCCCCGCCACCGCCGTCATGTCCTTGATCCCGACCGGCACCCCCGCGAGCGGCCCGGTATCCTCGCCCCGCGCCAGCCGCCGGTCGATCGCGCGCGCATCGTCCAGGGCGTGCGGGGAGAGGGTCACCACCGCGTTCACCACGGGGTTGTGCCGCCCGATGCGGTCGAGCGCCGCCGACACCACCTCCTCTGCCGCCACCTCCCGCGCCGCGACCCGCGCAGCGAGTTCGCTGGCCGGAAGAAATGCCAGGTCTGCGGGGGCGCTCACAGGCCTGCGCCTGTTCCGTACATCGTCACGCCCCGCCTGCATGGCCAGACCCACCTGCCATCCGGGGCCCCGCACGCCGCAGGCGTCCCACGGTCCTCGCCCGCATCCCTGCGTCTCCCTCGCATACTGTTACGCTCCATACCGAATCCGTATTGTTGCGACTGCGCCCCCCGACCGGAACCCGAACCCGGGAGCACCCATGAACGCGCGCCTGACCCTCATCGCCGTCGCAGCCGTCGCCATCATCCTCTCCTCCTGCGCCCCCGGGGCCGGGACCGCGGACGCCGCCCAGTCGCCCGACGACGCCGACGAGCCCGCCTGGCGTTGGAGCGACGAGCGCGTCTTCGCGACCGTCAACGCAGTAAGGGCCGGACGCGACCTCACGCCCGACAGCTGGCCGGGCGGGGCCCGCGCCGCGGTGCTGCTCTCCTTCGACGTGGACAACGAAACCATTCCCATCCGCAACGGGCAACCCACCATCGGCGGCCTGTCGCAGGGCCAGTACGGCGCCCGCCGCGCGCTCCCGCGGATAATCGAGATCCTCGACGAGCACGACATCCCCGCATCCTTCTTCATCCCGGCGATGAGCCTCCAGTTCAACCCTGAAATGCTGGACGCGATCCAGGCCGCGGGTCACCACGAGATCGGCATTCACGGCTGGATCCACGAGACCAACTCGCTGCTCGAGGGAGACGAAGAGCGGGCCCTGCTGGAACGCGCGGTCGCGTATCTGACCGAGGTCACCGGCGAGCGGCCGGTCGGCTATCGGGCCCCGTCGTGGAACTTCAGCCCCAGCACCCTCGACATCATCCTCGACATGGACTTCCTCTACGACAGCTCGCTGATGGCCGACGACCGGCCCTACGAGATCGTCGCCAACGGCGAGCCCACCGGCCTGATCGAACTGCCCGTGGAGTGGATTCTCGACGACGCCCCCCTCCTGAACCCGCGCGGCAACAGCTACAGCGCCCCCCGCGACGTCCTCCAGGTCTACATCGACGAGTTCGACCGCGCCTGGGAGGAGGGCACCATGCTCGTGCTCACCATGCACCCGCACTACATCGGCCACCGCTCCCGCATCCTCATCCTGGAAGGCCTGATCGAGCACATCAACGCCCGCGGCAACGTGTGGTACGCGACGCACCGGGCGGTGGCCGAGTATGTGCAGGAAGGGTGAGGAGCGCCGTCGAGCTGAAGGCACTTCCGGTGGCTCCGCCGATAATCCTGGTCGAAGCCGGCTCGCCCCCGGATACCTGGTTCATGCCGGAGAGGGCCGGCTGCCCATGGGTGCCGGCGTGACGGCGGTCGGGATTTCGGAGTTGTAGCGGCCCGTGAACGAACGCATTCCGGCAGGCGAGACCCGGGGGACGGGGCGCGGGCGGGGTGGACCTCGCGCGTTCATCCATCGTCCGCGGGGCGCTCCCGCAGCTCTCGGCTGCGGGCTCCTGCTGCTGGTCCTGGGAGCCGCCGGCTGCCGCCCCGGCACGACCGGGCCCACCCTCGCGGACCGGAACCGGGCGCCGGTGGCCGCGGCGTCCATCCCCGCCCTCTCCCTGATCGAGGGACAGATGGTGCTGGTGGAGGCGTCTCCCTATTTCACCGATCCCGACGGCGACAGCCTGAGCTACGAGGCGAGAACGGACGCGGCTGCTGCGCGGGTCGAGGTGTCCGGCACCCTGGTGACGGTCACCGCGGTGACTTCGGGCAGGGCGATCCTGACTCTGACCGCCCGCGATCCGGGCGGGCTGGCGGCCACCCAGAGCACCGGTGTGACGGTGCGGCCCAACCGGGCGCCCGTGGCGACGGGCTCGATTCCGGCGGTGAGCCTGGCCTCCGGCCAGACGGCCCTGCTGGAGGTGGCTTCGTACTTCGACGACCCGGACGGGGGTGCGCTCAGCTACCAGGCTTCCTCTTCGAACCCCCGTGTGGCCCTGGCTTCGGTTTCCGGCCTGACGATGTCGATCTCGGGCGTGGCGGCGGGCACGACGACGCTGGCGTTGACGGCCCGTGATCCCGGCGGCCTCACGGCGGCGCATGAAGTCGCGGTGACGGTGGTGCCGGGGCCAATGCTCGGCTTCCGGGAAGACTTCGATGCGGGACTGGAGGCGTGGGGCGTTGAACAGGCGGACACGGTGCTGTCCGAGGGTGTCCTGGCGCTCACCAACCTCGAACGCGGCATCGCGGGCCGCGCGAATCGCGTCCTTGAGGCCCCGATCAATTTCTGGGAGATGCGCGCACGCCTGGGACGCACGCGGACGGACAGCGTGGTCGCGTCGGTGATCTTCGCGACCGGGCACGAGCGCTACGCGTGGTACGCACTCGATATCGGGTCCGGCGTCTCCGTCGGCGGAAACGACACCAACTACCGCTTCTACGTGCTGGATCGGACACGGTGGCCCCCTGAGAACCGCTGGGTGGTCATCGAGGACACCTACGGGGTCTCGGACGCCGTTCACGACGGTGCCGGCGAGTTCACGGAGATCGCCGTATCGCTGGATGACGGCGAGTTGCGTGCGTGGGCCGGTGAGACCGAGCTCTTCGCGGTCACCCTGGGCAGCGACCATCCGACTCGTCTGATCGCGATCGGCCTGTGGGTCTTTCCGCTGGATGGCGCGGAGGCGAGAACCGCCCTCTTCGACTGGGTGGAGGTGAGCGGAACGCACACCGCCGGGGCCGCAACCGCAAGCGCCGCAACGGACGCGGCGGCGGCCGCCACCGGGAAGCCCGCGACACCCGGCACCGCAATGGCCGCGGCGGCGCGGATGCTGCGGCTGTCCGGAGCCGGGCCGGGTGCGCGCTGACGCCAAACGACCGCCATTTCGTTTTTTCGGGGCGCGGCCTCATGTTTCAGGCGCACCGACCTGTGCGGCTGCAGGTCGGAACCCCTCAGCCAATCCACGCAAAAGGTATCTCTGTAGATGACAGGTTCAGGTTTGCCATCTGATTGTGGTGTCCACCCGTCCCGCGTGCTCCGGGGACGCCTCGTTCGGCCGCTGGCGCTGCTGGCCGTGGCCTGGGCCGCCGCCTGCGGCGGAGACGGAGGCACCACCGAGCCCCCGCCGGCGCCGCAGCCCAACCGGCCGCCGGTGGCGTCGGGCTCGATCCCGGCCCAGACCATGACGGCGGGCGAATCCGTTACGGTGAGCGTGGGCGGCCTCTTCAGCGACCCCGACGGCGACGCCCTGACCTTCACCGCGATCTCGTCCAACGCGGGCGTGGCGAGTGTCGCCCTGTCGGGCACCGATCTGACCATCACGGCCGTGGCCGCCGGCAGCGCGACGGTCACCGTGACCGCCCGCGACCCCGCGGGGCTCTCCACCGCGGCCAGCGCCAACGTGACGGTGATGGAGCCCAACCGGGCGCCGGTACCGCAGGTGCCGGTCGCGCCCGCGCTGACGGCCATAGTGGGCGACACCCTGAACCTCGACGTGTCTCCGTTCTTTACCGATCCGGACGGGGACGCGCTGACCTACACGGCGACCAGCGCCAACGCCTCCGTGGCGACAGTGACGGTGTCGGGCAGCGTGGTGTCGGCCGCGACGGTGGGCGCCGGCTCGACGACGCTCACGGTCACCGCGACCGACCCGGACGGCCTGTCCGGTTCCCTCAGCGTACCCGTGACCGTGGCACCCAACCTCCCGCCGGAGACGGCCCGGGACTCGCTGCCGTCGCTGAGCATTCAGGAGCGCAATTCCGAGACGGTGAACGTCGCCTCCTTCTTCACCGACCCGAACGGACAGACCCTGACCTACGAGGCGGAATCGTTGGACGCGGGGGTGGCGACCGTGTCGGTGTCGGGCTCCACGATGACGGTGACCGCGGTGACCATCGGGACCGCGACCGTGACGGTCACGGCGACCGATCCGTACGGCCTGACGGCTTCGCTGAGCGGTACCGTCACGGTGATCGAGCGGGTCAACCAGGCACCTGAGGCGCGAGGCCAGATAAACGATATTTCGCGGTCGGCAGGGTGGTCGGGATCGCTGGAACTGGAGGGCGAAAACCCGCTCTTCTTCGACCCGGATGACGACGAGCTGACCTATTCGGCCGAGTCGTCGAATCCGGGCGTCGCGACCGTGTCGGCGACGGGCAGCGTGCTCAATGTGGCGACCATCGAGGTGGGGACGGCGACGGGGACCGTAACGGCAACCGATCCGGGCGGACTCTCGGCGTCGGTATCTTTCGATGTAACCGTCCTTCCCGCTGCGGGGTTGATCTTCCGCGACGACTTCGACGACGAAAGCAGCCTGGAAGAGTGGGGGTTCCAAAACGCCACGGGCGAGGTCTCCGAGGGCATTCTGAGGGTGACCAACACGGCGGACACCCTCTGGGGAATCGTCGGCCGTGACTTGGACCCGCCGATCACCTCATGGGAAGTCCAGGCTCGCGTGGGCCGCCAGGCCGACACGATGCGAACAGCATTGTTCTTCGATGTCGCAGACCCCGGCGAGCGGAGCACCGGGGCGTTCAGACTCTACATCGGCACCACGGTCCTCAACTTTGGGGGCGGCAATACGGAGACGATCAACTACGGGCTTCAAGTGTACTTCGAGCCGGAGGGTCGGGACGCGAACTGGTACTTCATTTCCGGTCGCGACGGAGTTGCTTTCCGCGGAATTTCCGATGCCGTCAATGACGGTCCCGGCGAGTTCACGGACATCACGGTCAGGGTGCAGGACGGGATGTTCCAGGCGCTGGCGGGAGAAGAAACGCTCTTCTCGGCTTCTGCGGGCGTACTGAGCTTCGGCGACGCGATTACGACAATCGATGGAGTTCACTTGTGGACCCATGATCCGGCGCTCACCGCTCCGAGCCTCCTGGACTGGTTCGAACTCAACGGTGTCCCGGTCGAGGGTAGCTCCGCCACCGCCGGTGCAGACAGATACCGCACGGTGGTCCCGCTGGACGCCGTGAACGATGTCGGCGCGGTCCGGGAGGCGTCGCCACGGGTCGTGGGCGAAGGACCGCCGCGGCTCTCGCTGACCCCGGGTCGCGAGTAGACCCGCGCGGTCTCGCTCCCCGGCGGGCCGGAGGTGCTCTCAGTCCAGAAGGGCCGGGAGCACCTTCCCCGCCGCCCCCCGCAGCGCCACCGTCGCGGACCCGGTGAGCGGGGTGTCTTCCAGGTTCACCTCTATGAGGCTGCCACCCGCCTCCAGGGTGGCCAGCGGGACCGCCGCCGCCGGGTAGACGACCGCGCTGGTGCCCACCACCAGGCAGAGGTCGGCGCGCCCCGCCAGCGAGTAGGCACGGCCCAGCACGTCGCCATCCAGCGACTCGCCGAAGAGCACCACGTCCGGACGGCGCAGGCCGCCGCAGGAGTCGCACCGGGGCAGTGCCTCGCCGAGGGGCTCGGCGGGGAAGCGCGCCTCGCAGCGGTTGCAGCGGTCCCGCCCGACCGCCCCGTGCAGCTCGACCGGGAGCGCCGCGTCGGCCGCTCCCGTCCCGGCCTCCTCCAGTGCCGCGCGGGTGTGCAGCCCGTCCACGTTCTGGGTCACCAGCCCGGCCGTGCCGCGCCCGAGGAAGAAGCGCGCCAGCGCCCGGTGCCCGGGGTTGGGAGCGCAGCCCGCCAGCACCGACCGTCGCCAGTCGTACCACTCCCACGCGGTGCGCGGGTCGCGCGCGAACGCCTGCGGCGTGGCGAGGTCCTCGGGCCGGTAGTTGCGCCACAGCCCGGTCGCGTCGCGGAAGGTGGGCACGCCCGACTCGGCCGAGATGCCCGCGCCGGTGAGGGCCACCACCCGCCCGGCCTCCCGCACGAGCCGCCGCGCCCGCTCCATGTCCGCCGAGGCGCTCACAGCCCCCCCTGGATCGCCCCGCCCGCGGCCGCCGCTCCGTACGCCAGGATCGCGAAGCGGGCCCACCGTCCTGCGAAGCCGAGCATCAGGAACGCGGCGAAGTTGGTGCGCACGATGCCCGCGGTCAGCGAGATCACGTAGAAGGGCGGCAGCCCCACGAACGCGCTGACCAGAATCAGCGTCCATCCGGCCTGCTCGAGTCGTCTGGCCTTTTCGGAGGCTCGCTCGAGGTGGCGCGTCGCCCGGGCCGGCAGCTTCCGGGGCAGCCAGCGCGCCAGCGCGTAGAGCGCGGCCTTGGCGATCATCTGGCCCAGCGTACACACCGTGACCACCAGCCACACCTGGGCCCCGGGCACCGCGACGGCGGCCGCCGCCACCACCACTTCCGCGTTCACGAACGGCACCAGTCCGCTCGCCACGGAGGCGGCAAACGCCGATGACAGGACCGCGATTTCCAAGGAGCCCCTCTCCGGTCATGGACGGTGTGCCGGCCCGGAGTGCGAGCCGGCGTTCAGCGTGCCGACAATACTAATCAGTTTACGCGTACGGACCGCCCCGGCCGTCGTTTCGAGCGGCCACGTGAACCGGAATGGCCTGCCGGGCTGAACGGACAGAAAGAGCGCAGTCGGGGCGCCGGTCGGGAGACCCTGTCGGGAGCCTTGACCCGCAGGAGTCCGCGATACGACCTTCAGGTTCTGTGCCGGATCGACATGGACATCGCGGGGGCGAGAAATGAAACGGAACGGAGCACTCGTTGCAGCCATGGCGCTGCTCTCCCTGGGGGCGGCCCTGCCCGCCTTCGCGCAGACCGAGGAGCGAGTGACCACCCTCGACGGCGTCTACACCGAAGAGCAGGCGCTGCGCGGCGCCGAGGTCATAGAGGACGTCTGCCGGGAATGCCACGACGACGAGGAGTTCGTCGGGGCCTTCATCCGCTCCTGGGCCGGCGCCAGCGTCGCGGCTCTCTACGACGACATCTACTCGCTCATGCCGGAAGATCAGCCGGGTTCGCTCCCTCCCCAGCAGTACGCCGACGTCATCGCCTACATCCTGCAGTTGAACGGCCTTCCTCCCGGCGCCATCGAGCTCGGCGCCGCCCGCGAGTCCCTGGAACGGGTGGTAATCGAGGCCAACCGGCGGCGGTAGTGCCCTCCACGGCCCGGGGCACTATCTTGGGCTCAGGAACATGCGACGGAATCAATACTCGTTGCGACATTTCTGCAGCCGGGCACGGAGTTCTCCAGTCCAGGCCAGGACATCGTTCCGAGTCAGGGTACGTCGCTCGAAGGCGAAGATGTGACATCGCTCCGAGACGGAGGAGGCCGGAAATGGACGGGTGGATCTCACGATTCCCGCGTGTTTGGTGCGTGCTGCTGGCGCTGTTTGGCGCCCTCTCCGCAAGTCCCGCCCTGGGGCAATCCCCCGGCACCATCCAGGGGACCGTCGTCGACGACGCCGACGACGAGCCCATCGCGGGCGTGCAGGTCTTCATCGATGCGCTCGGCATCGGCGCGGTCACGGATGCCGACGGCGGCTACTCGATCCAGGATGTCCCGGCCGGAGCGCACCAGCTTTCCACCAACATCCTCGGCTATCTGGCGGCGACCGAAGGGGTCACCGTAGCTCCCGGGGAGGCCACCACGGTCGACCTGCGGCTGAGCTTCACGGCCCTTGAGCTCGACGAGGTGATCGTGACCGGCACCAGCGCGGAGGCGGCGGCCACGGATCTGCCCTACTCGGTGGCGGTGGCGGCCCGCCGCAAGCTGGAGGAACAGGGCTTCCCGCTCGTGACCGAGTTCTTCAAGGCCCTCGGCGTGAGCCACGGGGTGGTCGGCGAGCGGCAGAGCTGGTACAACGCCAACGAAATCGCCGCCGTTCCGGAGACGGTGGCCAACGTGAACCTGCGAGGCCTCGGGGCATCGCGGACCCTGGTGCTGCTCAACGGCCGGCGCCAGGTCTACCTCCCGGCCCGCCTGATCGGCGGACGCTACGTCGACATCAACGCGTTCCCGTCCATCGCGATCGACCGCATCGAAGTGCTGAAGGAGGGCGCGTCCGCCATCTACGGGTCGGACGCCGTGGCCGGGGTCGCCAACTTCCTCACCCGCGGCGACTTCGAGGGGACGGAGGTGACCGCCTCGCACGAGTACTTCGCCGGCGCGGGCGACAGCAACGTGGCCGGCATCGTGGGACGGCGGCTCGGCGACCGCGTGAACGCGGTCCTGTCCGCCGAATACCTGACCCGCCAGCGGCTCACCCCGGAAGAGCGGGACTGGGCGCTGCACCCGTTCGAGCCCGGGGCCGGCGCCTGGTCGTGGACCGGAAACCCGGGGGCGTTCCTCACGCCTTCCCTGACGGGGATGGAAAGCTCCGCGGATCTCATCGACAAGCTCTCGACCGCGCACTTCTCGGACGACGACATCTTCATCGATCCGCGCTGCCTGGAATTCGGCGGCTTCCTCGAGACCTACACCTGCCGGTTCCGCTACCAGCCCTGGGACAACCTCCTCGAAGAGTCCACCCACTTCCGGGCCTTCGCCGAAATCAACGGCGAGGTCGGAGACAACACGAGTTTCCATATCGAGGGCCTGTTCGCCGAGGCGGACACGCCGGAATGGGTCACCACCCCGTCGTTCCCCCCCATCAGCCCCTACGACGGGCTTCAGATCGTGCCGCCGGAGAACCCGGGACGGCAGGCCTTCTGCCAGCAGTACGCATCCAGCGTGGGGTTCATGGGCAGCGGCGACTGCCTGGATAGTGACTGGTACTTCTTCGGGCGGCTCGTGGGACACTCCGGTCCCGGACGGACCCTGCACCGGAACTCCCGCACCCATCGGGCCTCGGCTTCCCTGGACACCGGCTTCGACGCACTGGAGGGCCACGACAACCGGCTGAATCTGGCCGTCAGCTATTCCGGCTCCTCGGGCAACGTGAATCAGCCCGCGGAATACGCCTACCGCAAGTTCCTGGCCTTCCGCGGCTTCGGCGGTCCCGACTGCGGGGTCGACGTGGTCGCCGATCCCAACTCGGCCTCGGGCATGGCGCTGGGCCCGACGGGGAGCCGGGTGCCGGGACAGGGCAACTGCCGGTTCTACAACCCGTTCAGCAACGCGCTGCAGCACTCCCAGCAGCCGGGCGCGCGCTTTGTCGGCGAGGCCAACCCCGACTTCTCGCCCAACCTGGCGAACGACCGCGAGCTGATCGCGTGGATCAACGAGGAGGTCGATGTGTTCAGCTCGGCGAACATGCTGGTCGCCGATGCGACGCTGACCGGGAGCAGCGGCGCGGCCGAGAACTACGCCATCGGCTACCAGTTCCGCTGGTTCGACGTCGATGCGGGCGTCAACGATGCCGGCAACCTGAACATCAACCCCTGCTCGGTGCTCGGCAGCCGCGCCTGCCTGGAGAAGGCGGGCCCGTTCACCTTCACCACCGGAACCTATCCCTACGCCGACAACCAGACCGTGCACCGGTTCTTCGGCGAGCTCCCCATGAACCTGGCGGACGACCGCCTCCACATGCAGCTGGCCGCCAACTACGAGTTCTACAGCGTCGCCAGCACCTTCAACCCGAAGGTCGCCATCCGCTACGACGTAACCGACCGGTTCGCGTTGCGCGGCTCGCTGCAGACGACCTTCCGCGCCCCTTCCGTCGACGACCTGAACGGGGATCGGGTCACGGCACTCGCCTACGTGAACGAGGCGGGGGTATACAAGGCGGTCGACACCTACGGCAGCAAGGATCTCGAGCCCGAGACGGCGTTCACCTACAACGCCGGCTTCGTCCTGTCGATCGCCGACGCGTCGGGCTTCGTCCCGGTGCAGCTGTCCGCCGACTACTGGAGCTACGACTTCGAGAACGTGATCGCCGTGGTGCCCTACAACGCCGTCACCAGGCTGTACCACGAGGGCGGCGCCTCCAGGAACGCGATCAAGGACTTCGTGACCTGCTCCGACGGGCGCGGCACCGGCACCTGCGACGTCACCGGCATCGAGCGCATCCACGTCGACCTGGTCAACTGGCCGGGCGTGAAGACCTCCGGCTTCGACTTCCAGCTGAACGCCCGTTCCCAGGCCGGAGCAGGCATCCTGAACGCAGGGTTGGAGGCGACGTATACGAGCAGCTATTCGATGGAGCCGCTGAATGTCGGGGGCGTCGAGATCTCGTCCTCGCAGGAAGGGGCCGGGCAACTGAACAAGTACAACCCCATCGCCCCACCGCTCCCGAGCCTGAAGGGAAGGCTGTTCGGAAGCTACGGGTGGTCCGATTACAGCGTGGTCGGATACGTGAACTACATCTCCTCCTACAGGGACCACGACGAAGAGGGAAGCCAGTACGAGGACATCGGCAGCTTCGTGACCCTGGACGCCACCGCGCTCTGGCGCCCCTCGCGCGGGCTGGGCGTCTCGCTCTCCCTGCTGAATCTGCTGGATGTCGCCCCGCCGTACGTGAAGTGGGAGCAGTCCTTCGACGGCTTCACCCACAGCGCGAAGGGACGGCGCGTCAAGCTGTCGGCGACGTATCGGGTGTTCTGAGGGCCCGATCTGACCGCACAGCCCTTCTGAAGGGAGAATCGTGAGCCGTTTGATCTGGCTGGGGATCCGGATGGCGGCCGCCATCGGCTTCGTCGTCCTGACCTTCGGATACGCGATCACCGGAGACCACGCCAATGTCTGGCTGGGAGCGGGCTGCGGCCTGGCGATCGGCGTAGGCGTCGGCCTCCGGCGAGGGGCGCAGGGCAGCCTGTGGACCGGTATTCTGATCGGCTCGGCGGTCGGGGTCGTGACCGCGCTGTTGACCAGCGCTCAGTACCTCGGTTGGGGCATCATCATCCCGCCCAGCACCCCCTTGGCGATCGGCCTGATCGACGGACTCGGCCGCTCGTCGCTGTCCAGGTACCGGGACGTTACTCGCGAGACCTTGTTCCTGGCCGTCCTCCTGGGCTTTGGCCTGATCCCGGCGCTGGTCGTCGACGACGTCCCGTTGTGGCCGCTCATGGCGACGTACCCGCTCATGGCCACGCCCTGGACGGCGCTGCTGGTTGGCCTGGTCTGCCACCGGCGCAAGGGATGGCGTGACGCCCGGCCTCCCCGACTCCTGGTCCTCGGTGCGGCGGCCCTGCCCGCCCTGATGGGAGTCGCGTACTGGTCCGGCATCATGCAGGAAGACACCGTGCTGCTCTTCATCGCCGGGATCTTCGCGCTGGCCGCGATCCCGGTGATCGCGTTTCTCGCGGGGCGCACCGCCGCCAACTGGCTCCGTCCGCGGCTGGAAGTGTACGGTCAGCTTGCCGCCTACCTTCGGGTCATGTGGATCCCCATCGGCGGGTTCGCGCTCGGCTACCTGACGATCATAATCCTGTTCGCGGGTTTCTACGGGGCGCTGGAGCGCTTCAGCCCCGGCGCTTTCGCCGACGCCGCCACGGGGATCACCGGCTGGGTGTCTTTTTCCTTCTTCACCGCCCTCGCCCAGGACTACGCGGCCATCACCCCGGTCTCGGCCGCTGCCCGAATGCTGGTCGGCGTACACCTGGTCCTCTCGGTGGGCTGGGCGCTCGTGCTGTTCGCGGCAGTGATGACATCCATAGAGCCGAAGCTCACCCGCATCGCCCGGCGACGCGCCGAGGAAGACACCGACTGACCGGCAACGCCGGGGTCGCCGCCGGTGCCGGCTGCGGTCTCGCGATCGGTGCGGCGGTCGGTCTCAGCGCGAACCGGGGGCCGAAGCCGAAGTGTCGCGCAGCCTGAAGACGTAGAGCGCGTTTCCGGAGGCCGGATGGCGGATCTCCGGGGCCAGCAGGCGCGGAACGATGCGGGGGCTGCCGCCGCCCAGGCCGGTGCTGACCGCGAGGTACTGTTCGCCCCGCACCGAGAAGGTCACGGGGAAGCCCTGTACCGAGGTCCCCAGCCGGGTCTCCCACAGCACGTCGCCGGTCGCGACGTCGTACGCGCGAAAGTAGCGGTCGACATCGCCGGCGAACGCGAGGCCGCCCCCGGTGGTGAGCGCCGCGGTGAGGAAGGAGGCGCGCTGCTCGACGCTCCAGACCTCCTCGAGCGTGCGCACGTCGTACGCGGCCAGCTTGCCCAGACGGCCGTCGGTGCCGGGCATTTCGGCCCAGTCGCGGTCGGCGCCGGTGCCGCCCGATCCGACCTCCATGACGATCTCGCGGCCGGAGATCTCGAGGCAGCTCTGTGAGAGCGGGGTGACGAGCAGGCTGTTCTCCGGGCTGTACGCCATCGCGTGCCAGTTGTGGCCGCCCGCGGTGCTGGGGCAGACCGAGATCCACTCGCCCACTTCGGCCTTCATGATGTCCTGGCGGTAGGTGACCTCGCCGGTCTTCGGGTCGATGTGGTCGAAGACGTTCTGGTAGACGGTCTCGCGGTGCTGGAGGAACTCGCCCGTCTCGCGGTCGAGCTTCCAGAAGATGCCGTGCTTGCCGATGGCGAAGAGGAGCCTGCGGCCGTCGATGTCCACCAGCAACTGCTCGAAGGCCTCGTCCAGGTCGAGCGCCTCGCCGGGGACATGCTGGCGATACCAGGCCAGCGAGCCGTCGGCCGCGTTCATCGCCAGGGTGGAGCTGGTGTAGAGCGCCGCATCGGCGGTGGTGAGGCCACGGCTGGCGGGCACCCAGGGCTTGGCCTGGGCGGTCCCCCAGTAGATGAGCCCGAGCGCCGGGTCGTAGCTGCCGGTGGTCCACGCATCCCCGCCGCCCCGCAGGTGGAGGGGCAGGTCGCCCCAGGTGTCGCCGCCGGATTCGCCCGGGCGCGCGATCGTGTAGGTGCGCCACACCTCCTCCCCGGTGTCGGCGTCGTGCGCGGTGATGAAGCAGCTGTCCTCGAAGAAGCGCCCGCACCCGTTCATGCCGTTCACGACCAGCCCCTCCACCACGAGGGGGCCCGCGA
Source organism: Longimicrobiales bacterium (assembly GCA_965202805.1). Taxonomy (GTDB): domain Bacteria; phylum Gemmatimonadota; class Gemmatimonadetes; order Longimicrobiales; family Gaopeijiaceae; genus BD2-11. The sequence goes on along the minus strand of OZ241869.1, from coordinate 2,444,436 downwards.
CGCTGGCGTATCCCTTGCGGGGGTCGGCGACCTGGGTGTCCCAGACCGTCTTGCCGGTGCGCGCGTCGAGGGCGACCAGGCTCGCGTCCCTGGTGGCCAGGAACACCTTGTCCTCGTAGAGCGCCACGTTGCGCAACTGGTTGAAGCCGCCCGGGCGGATGTGGTCGGGGAACTGGCGCCGGTACTCCCACAGGAGGTCCCCGGTGGCGGCGTCGAGCGCCTGGATGATGTTGCCCGGGCTGGTGAGGAACATGATCCCGTCGAGCACCAGCGGGGTGGGCTGGCTGGTGCCGTCGGCCATGGCCCACACCCAGGCCAGCTCCAGATCGGCGACGTTCTCGCGGCGGATCTGGTCGAGCGGGCTGTACCCCCACGCGTCGTAGGTGCGCCGGTACATCAGCCAGTCGGAGGGGTCGGGATCGCGCAGCATGGCGTCGGTGACCGGCGGGAGCGGGCCGATGGCGCCCTCCAAGGTCGTGAGGCCGGTGGCGCGTTCCAGGTCGCCGGTGGGGACGTAGGGCCGGTCGGCGGCGGTGGTGACCGCTTCGGTGGGGGGTGGGTCGGTCGCATCGGTCGCGGCCGGGTTGCCCGGGTCGCCGCCGCCGGCCCGCTCGGCGGCCTGGGCCGGGGAGGCGGCGTCCGCGCGTGCGGCGGCCGCCCCGGCGATGACATCGTCGATCGCCTGCCCGTCGGCGAGCGCGCCCTGGTCGGCGGCCGCCCCGTTCGCGGAGAGCAGGAAGGCGGTCACCGCGAGGTACTGGGCTTCGCTCAGGGTGCCGGGCTCCTCCGGGGGCATGTCGCGCACCACCGCGAGCAGCTCGCCGAGCGGTGCGCCCCGCCAGGCGGCGCGGAAGTTCCGGCCGGCCAGTTCGGGCGCCTCGAAGTCGCCGCTCAGGTCGGCGCGGTGGCATTCCGCGCATGAGCGCTCGTACACCCCGCGTCCGCTCTCCACCTGCTCCGGAACCAGGCGCACCGCCTCCTGCCCGGCGAGCGGCCCGGCCGCGGCCAGCGTCGCAGCCAGCACCCCGGCCATCGCCGCAGCCAGCGGCCCGGCCATCGCCGGCGTCGCGCCGAGCCGTGCGGCCAACGCCGCCGCGAGACACGTCGTTCGCAGTGTGGTCATGGCCAACCGCCGTATATCACCAGTAGATATCAGTTATATCGTCAGCACTCATCAGTTGCCATCAGCACTCATCAGTGCGTCAGCGCATACAGCACGATGTTGATGCCGAGCGCGTACGACTCCGGGGAGAAGCGGAAGAAGAACGACTCGTCCTCCCCCTCGCGCTCCCAGCCGTCCGCGATGTCGGTGTTGTGGGTCATGACCACCATCGCCCGCCCTTCCTCGTCGAAGATCGCGCGAAAATGCACTTCCGCGCTCTCGAACCCGCGCTCCGAGGTCGCCTGCCGCCCGGTCCGGTACCAGTACTGGATGGAAGGCACCTGGGGCACGTTGCGCACCTGGTACAGCCCGTTCAGGAGCAGGTGGTCGCTCGGCACGTCCTGGATCACGTGATCGGGGAGCACCTCCCGCATGGTCTGCTCCCAGTGCTGCCAGGCGCGGTCCCCCCAGAAGTCGTCCACGTAGAGGAAGCCGCCCTTCAGGAGATAGGTGCGCAGGCGCTCGATCTCGTCGGCGTCGAAGCCGACCGTCCCCACATCCGACATGAAGACGAACGGACATTGGAAGATCTGGTCGTCGTCCAGGGTCACGACCGCGTAGAAGGGTTCCCCGTCCTCGGAGCGGCTGACCGCGGAGGTGGTAAGCTGCGAGAAGCGCAGCGCGAAGTTGGCGTCCGAGTTGGGGTAGTCGGTGCGCCAGCCCTGGCCCAGCGCCTCGTTGCGCACGCTGCGGTAGGCGATGCGGCAGAAGGTGAAGCCGAACTCGGCCGCCTCGCCCGGGTTGGCCATGGGCGCGCGCCGGGACCAGCCGCGTCCCCAGCGCTGCGCGCTCGCCGGGCTCGCAAGGACCGCCAGAGCCCCCGTCCAGAGCGCAACCAGGACAAACGTCCAGGTGCGCGCCCTGACCGAAGGGATGAGCCCCCCAGCGGCCCGGTCGTGCATCAGGAGCGCGCCGTCATCCTAGAAGCGCGCCGACATCAGCCAGACATCGGCGTTGGCCCAGTAGTCCATGCGCTCGGCCCGCGTCTCGTCGGCCTCGGCGTCCCGGCCCTGGGCCCGGAGCGCGCGCTCGAGCCCGAAGAGCGACCAGCCGTTGTGGGGATGGTCCTCGAGGGCGGCGCGGAACACCTCTTCGGCCTCCGCGTGGCGTCCGGCGTCGTTCAGGATGGCGCCCAGCCAGTGGCGCGCCGCGAAGTTGAGCGGCTCGGGCTCGTCGTAGCGGAGCCCGTCCTCGACCTCGATGGCCTCCTCGAGCACGCGCACGGCCCCGTCGACATCGCCTTCGGCGGCCAGCATCTCGCCCTCGAGGATCCCGCCCACCACCGTGATGAGATCGACCGCCGAGTGTCCGCGGAACGGCGCCTCGTCGTCGAGCGCGCCGCGCGCCTCCTTCAGCCGCTCCATGTAGAAGGCGGCGCTGTCGGGCCGCTCCATGCGCAGATGGGCGTAGCCGCGCGCGAAGTCCCAGAACCCGGCGAAGAGCGGCTGCTCGGGCTGCGCCCCGATCGCCAGCACGTCCTCCCAGAGGCCGAAGCGGACGCCGGTGAGCGACTCGTAGAAGTTGCCGCCCGACACCAGCTTGCCGTAGTTGCGAGAGGCCTGCATCGCCACCGCGCCCTCCCCCGCCATCGATGCGGCGAAGAGCAGCATGTGCAGGTTGTGCGACGGGTAGATCGCGTAGCCCAGGTCGTGGCTGGCCTTCTGGTCGGAGTGCCAGGCTTGCGTGTTGGCGATCACCGCGTCGTGCCAGCGCCCGATCCGGTTGTAGGTGTGCGAGGGCATGTGCTGGATGTGGCTCGCGCCCGGGATCGACTGGCCGAGATGGTCCGCGCACGCCTCCGCCTTGCCGGGACGGGTGGTGGGTTCGGTCGCATGGACGTAGAGGTGGCACGCGCCCGGGTGCGCGATGTTGAGCGCGAGCGTCTGCTCGAGCACCTCGTGGATCTTCTGCACCTCGGGGTTCTCGATGTCCCAGTAGCCGCGCCGGGGCTGCAGCAGCATGAGCGACTCGCCGTAGAAGGTCCCCACCTCCTGATCCCCGGGGTGCGCCTCCCACACCTTCTCCATGGCGGCGGCGTAGGCCTTGTCCAGCTCCAGGCGCTGCTCGTCGCCTTCGTGCTCGGGCGCGTAGCGGACGATCATCGCGTCGATGAGGGCCCGCTCGATTTCGCTGCCGGATTCCGCGGCCAGCTCCTTCGCCCTGTGGATGGCGGCGTAGGCGGTGGGGGCGTCCTCGGGCAGCATGGCGCCGTTCAGATAGCGGCCCAGCGACCACGCCTCGCCGAACCAGCACATGGCGCACTCGGGATCGTGGCGCTGCGCCTCCTTGAAGGAGCGGTTCGCGTCCGAAGGCGTGAAGGCGTACATGAGCTGCATGCCCTGGACGAAGTAGGCGTGCGCTGCTTCGGAGTCGGTGGTGATGGTGCGCGAGTACGGCCCGAGGGCGGAGGAGATGAGCAGGACCTCCTCGCCGTCCGGAGCCGGACCGGGTCCGTGCTCGTCGTGCTGGGCGGAGAGGGGCGCCGGTGCCAGGGCAGACAGGACCGGCGCGGTGCTACAGACGCAGGCGAGAACGAAGCGAAGGTGTTTCCGGGTCATGGCGCAGTCTCCTGGAGGATGGTCCGATTCTCCCTCGCAAACTGCCCCGATGGAGGGATGTGCGCCAGAGATGTGGAGGCGGGACGCGCGCCGGTGCCGCGGCCCGTCGTCTCAGCGCCCGCGCGACCCGAGGTCGCGGTCGAAGTCCTCGAGATCGCGGTCGTAGTCCGTCGCCTCCCGGCCCGGAGCTTCGCCCGCGCGCCCGCCGGCCCGGCGCTGCCGCTCGATCATGTCGTCCAGCCAGCGCTCCGCGGACTTGCTCTCGCGCCGCGCAAGGTCCTCGACCCGCTCAATGAGGGTGTCGGCGTCGGATCCCAGGACGCGCCGCTCGCCGATTCCGGCGCCGGTCCCGGGTTGGTCCGGCCAGAGCAGTTCCCCCGTCTCGGCGAACCCCTTCGTGCTGTGCAGCCTGAGCCAGCGGTCGAAACGCGAGCAGAGCCGGATGACGGCGTAGAAGCGCCGGGGACGTCTGCCACCCCCGGCGATCATGTCGATCACGATCGCGATGATCGACAGGCTCATCAGGACGGCATCCTTGACCCCGTCCAGCGCCAGCTTGACCTGGAACACCACGAAGTCGCGGAAGGTGACCGAGCGGGTAACGACAGGGAGGGAGTGGTGGCGGATGGCGTTCATGGAGCGTCCGGGTTGGAGCTGGTGGCGGTCGGCCAGGGTTGTGTGAAGCGGGGGTCGGGCGCTGGCTGCCGCTGCCCGGTCGCGGCAACGTGCGCTGAGCCGCCACGACTGCGCTATATTGTCGCATAATGCCCAATATAACGTGGCAAATATACCTGCCATATAGGCGGTTGCGTCAACGACTGCCGCTCGGCGGAATACGGGCCCCCTGTTTGGGAGGCGCGACAAAGCCGGGGTCCGGCAGGCCCCGACGGTTCACCCGTCCTCGGCCGCGGCGGCGTGGACGAAGTGGCCCGTGAAGCCGACGCTGCCGACCTCGCCGACCCCGACCACGAGCTCGACGCTCACCGTCTCGAAGGAGACGTCCTCGGGGTAGTCCGAGATGGTGACGGTGTAGGCGCCGGCGCGGAGCCCGGTGAACGCGAAGCCGCCGTTCATGCCGGTCTGCACGGGGTCGGTCATGGCGTGCTCGCCGCCCAGCGTGACCGTCACGCCGCCCAGCGTCTCGGGCTGGCCGTCGCTGCCGCTCATCATGGCTTTGGCCGCGACGACCGATCCGACCACCGCCGAGGAGCGGACGTACTCGCCGTCGAAGGCGAGCTGGACGTTCTCCCCACGCGTGGAGATGGTCGCGGGCTGCGTCACCTGCGCGAACGTCGCATCCTCGGGGAAGCCGCTGATGGTGACCGCGTAGGTCCCGGCCTCCACGGCCGCGAAAGCGAAGTTGCCGCCCGATCCGGTCGTGGTGCCGGGGCCGGACGAGAGGGTGGCGGTGACGCCGGCGGCAGCCGTCCCTTCGATCGTCACCGACCCGGAGATCGTCCCCACGGGTATGGACGGTGGGGGCGGCTCCACACGCACTGGAAGCCCATCGTCGCAGGCGGTGAAGACCAGGGCCGTCAGCGCAGCTGTAGCGAAGAGTCTGAGTCCGTTCATGGGATCTCCTGAGGGTGACGGGAAGGAACGATTATACGGATGACGGTACGACGAATCCAGCGCAACCCGGCCCCCGGCCCTCAACGCACCTCACCCCCCGCCCGGATCAGGTGCCGCTCACTCCCTGAGAGGACAACCCACAGGCTCGCACCACCCGGAGAGGCGGGCGCGACCCGGGCGACGACCCGGAATTGCGAATCATCGTCCGTCACGGCGCTCCAGCTGACCTGGATGGTATCGCCGACACGTGCCGCGCTTTCACCGCTGGCCTACGGATCGATCTCGCCAACCCTGGCGGTCGCCGAGGCTTTCACATGGGAATCTCGGCCAATACATGATTTCAACATGAAAATAGCAGGGTTTATACACACTACGTACATACGAAAATCGCTATCTTTAAGGCGCAAAAGCACCATTGCGGTCTCCGGTCGAGCGGGAGGAGGACATCATGAACTCCATGGGAGCGGAACCGGTGCATCTCTTGCGGGATCCCGATGATGCGACGAGCGCCTGGTGTTCCGGGGACGAGATCAACCTCCATACGGGCAGTGTGAGCGATGTCACCTGCGCGCACTGTCTTCACACCGCGTCGGAGCACTACGGCGCCCGGCATGAGGAATCCCTGAAGCAGGTGCAGAGCCTGATGGACCGTCAGTTGGTAATGTGGTGTCGCGGTCGGCTCCATCTGCCCACCGGGGACTGTTCGGGCTAGAAGAACCAGTTCGCCGACACGAACAGCACGCGCGGCAGGGCGCCGTATTCGGATGTGAGCGCCCACGCGGGACCGCTGGCCACCGGCTCGTCACCGAGGCCGAAGAACGCGCCCAGCCGGAGCGCCAGACTCTCCGTCGCCGAGTAGCCGAGCCCCGGGGACACGAGGAACGATCCGTCGCGCAGACTCCCCAGCCAGAGCGCGCTCGCCGACACCAGCGGGTGCAGCGGGTACGAGAGCTGGAGCACGCCCGTGTCGCGGCCGAGGACCTGCATCTCGCTCTGGGCGAAGGCGCGGCTGTTCGCGCCGGCGAGGAGCTCGTCCGGGGATGTCGCGCCCAGGCCGTCGTGCTGGTACTCGATGACGATGTACAGGTCGCGTTCCGCGATCGGGAAGGTGCGGTCGAGCCCGATGGCGGCGCGCAGCGACGTCCGGCCGTCCAGGTCGCGCACGGCCGCTTCGGCCCTGAGCGCCCACAGCCCCACGGCGCCGCTCAGGAAGGCCGCCGCGCCGAAGGTGTCGTGGACCATGCCCGCCCATCCCCCCGCGTCCCAGCCGGCGGCGTTGGTGCTCGCGCGCCCGAGCAGGGTGAGCGTCTCGCGCTCGGCGATGCGGGCGGGGCGGGCGACGACCTCGAACTGGGTGAACGCCCCGCGGTAATAGCGGAGGCGCGCGGCGTCCACCCCGATTCGGTACTCGCGGAAGGGATCGGCCGGGTCGAAGGGGGAGAAGGGGTCGGCGGGGGTGAGCACGAGGGTGGTTGCCCATGACACCGGCTGCCGGCCGACGGTGAGGTCGGCGCTGCCGCCCAGGTCGAGGCGGAGGTTCAGCCGGTCGAACCGGTGCCGCCACACCGCGCGCTCGCCGGAGTGGAACTCGCCGCCCAGCGAGAACCAGTCTCCTCCCGAGACCGCCCCGGCCGCGGTGAAGAGCTGCGCGCCGGGCGCGCCGGCCTGACGCAGCGTCAGGGCTTGCTCGTACGCGGCGTCCAGGCGCACCGGCCCGGGCGACGCGTTCCACATGAGGCGCAGGCGCTGCACATCCGACGCGCCTGCCGGCCCGAGCACGCTCTCCTGCACATGCGTGGCGACGTTCAGGTAGTAGCCGGAGAGGCCCGGCTGCTGGGCGGCGGCCGGCGCGGCGAATGAAGCGACGAGATGAAGGAGAGCGAGGACGACCCTACCCACCCCGCACCACATCCTCCGCGATCCGCCCGTCCACCAGCCGGATCAGCCGGCCCGCGCGCTTCATCACCCGGGGGTCGTGGGTCGAGAAGACGAAGGTGGTGCCCTTGTCGCGGTTGAGCTGCTGCATCACGTCGAGGAGCGCCTCGGCGGTGGTTGAATCCAGGTTGGCGGTGGGTTCGTCGGCGAGCACCAGCGCCGGCTCCCCGAGCACGGCGCGTGCCACCGCCACCCGCTGCTGCTGGCCGCCGGAGAGCTTGAGCGGCCGCCGGTGCTCCATCCCCTCCAGCCCGATCTCGCGGAACAGCCGCAGCACCCGTTCGCGCCGCTCGCGCGCGGGCACGCCCTGAAGCAGCAGTGTGAATTCGGCGTTCTCCAGCGCGCTCAGCATGGGCAGGAGGTTGTAGGACTGGAAGACGAAGCCGATGTGGTCCCGGCGCACCGCGGCCAGCTCCCGGTCCGGCAGCGCCGAGAGCTCCAGACCGCCGACCCGGACGCTTCCGCGCGTGGGCCGCGTCAGGCCCCCCAGCAGGTTCAGCACCGTGGTCTTGCCGGAGCCCGACGGGCCCGCCATCGCCACGAACTCGCCGCGATCCACGACGAGGTCGACCCCGCGCACCGCCTCCACCGGCCGGGGCTCCTGCGGATAGATCTTCCAGAGGTTCTCGGTTCGAACCGCATGGTCCGCGGGCCCGTCAGGCCCCGAGCGGTCGGCCGCGGACCTCGTCGCCGCATTCGTCGCCATCCGACCCGCCTCCCCCGCCATCTATTCCACCTTGACCGACTCGGCCGGGTCCAGGCGGGCCGCGTGCCATGCCGGGAAGAGGGACGCCGACACACCGATGAGTGCCGTGAGGATCGCGCTCTGCACCACGTGCTTCATCTCCATCGAGGGCACCATCACCGGATCGAAGGCGATGCCCCCGAAAATGATGTCCTCCGGCATCATCCCCGAGAAGTCGATCCCGTCGCGGAAGAAGAACCACACCACCGCGAACCCGAGCACCGCGCCTGCGACGCCGGCGGCGGCCGTGAGCAGAATCCCCTCGAGGTAGACGACGAGCCCCGTCTCCCGCCCGCTCAGGCCGAGCGCCCGCAGGAGCCCCATCTCGCGCTTGCGGTGCAGCACCGACATGAAGACGGCGTTGAGGATGGCGATGGCCACGATGATGAAGAGGATGACGTGGAAGGCCCAGTCGCCTCCGTCGTCGAGCTGGAGCGCTGCGTACAGGTCCGGGTTGGTGACGGGCCACCCCACGACCTCGATTCCGGCGGCGCGCACGGCCTCGGCGGCCTGCTCGACGACCGGGTCGGTGAGGGACGAGTGCGGCAGGAGCACCGCCACGCTGGTGGCGCCCTCCACCCCCAGCCACGAGCGCGCGGTCGCGAGCGGGATGTGGATCAGCGCCTCGTCCAGCGCCTCGACGTTCGTCCGGAAGATGCCCGCGACGCGCACCAGTTGACCCTCGATGTCGCCCGAGGCGGACTGCGCCGTCAGCACCATGCGCGATCCCGTGCCGAGGTCCAGCCGCCCCGCGAGCGAGGCGCCGATGTAAGCGTGCAGGCGGTCGCCTTCCTCGAGGTAGCGGCCCTCGACCACTTCCTCGCCGAGTCGCGAAAACGCCGGCTCGACGGTGGGATTCACGCCCACGATCGACACGGGAAGGGCTCCGTCGGGAGACGACGCCAGCCCCCGGACCGCGACCCGCACCGACGGCAGCGCGGTGCTTCGGGGGGCGGTCCCGGCCACGGCTGCGAGCGTTGTCTCGAGCTGCGCCGCCGAGAGGCGGTCGTCCAGGCTGCGGCCGTCGCGGTAGCCGGGCGCGTTGAAGGTGACGTGTCCCGACCCCAGCCTCACGCCGGCATCGATCCAGTCCTCGTGCGCGCCGTCGGCCAGGGTTCGGGAGAGGACGAGCAGCGCCAGCCCGAGCGCCATGGCCGCCGCGGTGAGGGTGCTGCGCCGCAGTTCGCGGCCGAGGTTGCGCAACGCGAGCCGGAGGAGGGTGCGCAGGCGGGCCATCAGCGGTTCGCCAGCGCGTCGGCGGGAGGCACGCGCACGGCCCGCCAGGCGGGGATCAGGGCGGCGACGATCCCGGTGGCCACCAGGGCGAGGCCGCTCACCACGGGCCCCCGCCAGGAGTACTCCACGGTGAGCAGCGGCCGCACGGCCGAACCGGCGAAGGAGTAGGTGCCGACCGAGCCGCTCAGGTCGATGGGGTTGTTGTGGATGTAGATCATCAGCGGCGCGGCCAGCAGGACCCCCGCCGCGAGCGAGATGAGCCCCAGCAGGATGCCCTCGTAGATCACGACCCGGCCGATCCCGCCGCCCGAGGTCCCCAGCGCCCGCGCGACCGCGAACTCGCGGCGCCGCTCGAAGGTCGCCAGCAGCATCGCGTTGGCCACCCCGAAGGCCGCCATCCCGAAGATGAACGCCGCGACCCAGAGGTTCACCGCGTTGGCGTACTCGACGATGAAGTAGAGCTGGTCGAGGAATACCCGCCACGACTCGGTGCGCAGCCCCGGCGACACCGCCGACACGGCCTCGCGGATCGCCACTGTCGTGGCTTCGGGCTCGCGAATGCGCTCCACCGCCACCGCCACCTCGTGGATGCGCCCGGGGCCCATCGCCATCAGCTCCGCGAGCGAGCCCATCTCGAGCAGGGCGTAGGCGTCGTCGAACGCCCCCACGCCGACGCCGAAGATGCCCGAGACGGTGAAGAGGTCGTTGCCGGTGGAGCCGTCGGCCGCGGGAGCCACCAGCACGACTTCGTCGCCCACGCCGGCTCCGACCGTTTCCGCCATCCCGTCGCCCAACAGGATCTCGCCGGGCCCCGGCATGCGCCCATGGGTCAAGGCGCTCCCGAAGCGGCTCACCGCCTCCTCGCGGGCGGCGTCGACGCCCATGAGCACCGCCCCGGCGGTCTCGTCCCCCGAGCTGACCAGGCCACCACCGTACAGCCGCGGGGCCGCGCCCGTGACTCCCTGCCGCGCATCCACGGCGGCGAGCAGCGCGTCCACGTCGAGACCCTCGCGGCCTCCCATGGTGTCGTGGATGCTGCGTTCGGGCTCGTAGTCCTCGGCATGGATCCGGACCTGGCCGGTTGCCACCCCGGTCCCGTTGGAGATCATCTCCTCCAGCATCCCGTGCATGTATCCGATCATGAGCACGGAGGCCACGAACCCGAAGGCGAGCGCCGACGCGGTGAGCAGGGTGCGACGCCGGTTGCGCCACATGTTGCGCCAGGCGATGCGCCACCAGATGCGGCCCGCGGCGTGGCTCATATGGCCTTCGTCAGCGCGCCCGCAGGTTGCGCAGGCTGAAGAAGCCCTCGTCGACATCGATGTCGAACTCGAGCTCCAGGTAGGTGACCACCGTCCGCTCGTCGCCGTCGGCGGGTTCGATGATCGTGCGCGCGGGCACGGTGCGCCCGCCCATGGGACCGAAATCCGAGAAGGTGATGGTGCGCGAGAGAGTGCCGTCCTCGTCGAAGTAGCGCGCCCACAGCGGCATGCGGTCGCGCTTGCGGATCGCCTGCTCGATGCGCCCCCAGATCACCGGCGCCTCCGGTTTGGGCGTCAGGGTGAACTCCCAGACCTCGTCGCCGTCGCGCGCCCCTTCGAAGGAGATGACGATGTCGTAGTCCTCGATGATGCGGCTTTCCTTCACCAGGTCGTCGTTGGTGAAATGCGAGCCCATCCACGAGCCGAGCATCATCGAGGGCGGGATCCTGATGGTCCGGTCGGCCCGCGGCAGGTAGTTCCAGACCTCGTTTTCGACCTTGAGGGTGGCGGTGCCGGCCTCGCGCGGCGGGCTCTCCACGCGAATCAGCGAGTGCTCGGTCCCGAGCGACCAGACCCGCATCTCCAGCGACCGCGACCAGTTCTCGGTGTCGATCTCCATGCGCATGCGGCCCGTGCTCGACTCGCCGCGCATGAGGCGGTCGACCTCGTCGATGATGGCTAGCACCTCCGGGTCGGTCTGGGCCGCGGCGGGGGCGGGGGTGGGGGCGGCGGCCAGCAGGCACGTGGCGAGGGCGAGGGCCAGCGCCGGCACCGCCGGCCGAACCTCCGCCGGGCGCGTGCGGACATCGCTCGTCATCGTCTCCTGTGGCCTCATATGGCTTTCCATATCGATGATATGGGAATATGGCCTCCGGCCTATCTCCGAATGCGCTGGACCTCCAGCAGGCGTCTGCGGACGTCCTCGGCCCTCCCTTCCTCCTCCAACTGGCTCCAGAGGCGTTCGATGGTTGCCGCGTCGACATACCCCGGGACCGTCGTGCGCCATCCCTGCGCGGCCCGATACGCGTCGACGGCATCCACGGCTTCCTGGGTGTAGACGTTCCAGTCCTCATCCTCGGGCGAGACATCGTCGGCGTCGGGGCGGAAATGGCCCAGCTCGTGCAGCATGAGCTTGAGCTGGTACACGTCGCGGCCGATCTCCTGCTGGAGCGTGCGGAAGCCGAGGGTCTCGGAGATGTTGTCGTAGATGCGGCGCATCTCGGCGAGCGGGTCCTCGTGCTCGCAGACGTTGATCTGGACGGTGAGGCCGTCCTCCCGGCGGGCCATCCCCGGGCGCGGATCGGCGACGATGACCGCGGCGGACTGGGCCTCGCCGTGGCGCGCGTCCCCGCCCACCAGATGTCCGGCCTGCAGCGCCTCGATGAGACGGTCGGCCAGGTGGCGGGCCGTGCCCTCGGTGGACTCGAAGCTCCCGGCCACGGCGTCGATCACCTCGGGCCCGACCAGCGTGTTGCCCTGGGCGACGTAGCTCGGGCCCGCGCGGTGGCCGGCCCACCGGCTGTTGGTTCCGGTGTGCTGGGTCGAACGGCCGTCCACGCCGATGACGCCGATCTGGCGCCGGGCGGCGTTCTCGTCTTCCGCCAGGCGCCGGGTCAGGGCCTCCTCCGGCGATACCCCCTGCTCCATCAAGTCGAGGAGCTCGTAGCCGTATTCGGTGCGGGTGGCCGCCTGGGTCGCCACCGCGCCCACCCCCTTGCGCACCCAGGGCACGCCGTTGCCCACGCAGGCGTTGCGGGTGGTGACCGCCACCCCCGACTCCCCGGTCGCGGGATCGATCGCCGCGATCGAGAAGGTGTGGAAGACCAGTTCCTCTCCGGCGCGCCAGGCCGCCGGCTCCTGCGCGCCCGCGTGCGCGGTCATTGAAACGGTGTTTGCGGCAATCACCAGGGCGAAAAGCATCCACCTTGCCTTGCGTGTGCGGGCCATCTCGTTCCTCCTGACGATTTGCTGGGATGTCCCCGCCAAGGTAGGCAGGGGCCGGCCTCGAACAAAGATCATCGACAGGTGCGAGCCGCGGTTGCCAGCGGTTGCGGAGGAAGATCGTCGGCTGGTGCGGGGGAAGATCGCCGGCGGACTCGATCAGAGTTTGCGCCATCCTCGACATCCGACGTAACATCGGCTGGAGAAGCCTGTTGGTTCCAATGCAACCCTCCCATCCGGCAAGGAGGTTCGATGCCCGCGGTAACGATGACGGTAAACGGGGCCTCGCGCTCGGCTGAGGTCGAGGGCCGCACCCTCCTGGTCGACTTTCTGCGCGAAAAGCTGCAGCTGACCGGGACCCACGTGGGGTGCGACACCAGCCAGTGCGGGGCCTGCGTCGTTCACATGAACGGCCAGTCGGTGAAGAGCTGTACCGCTCTCGCGGTGGACGCCGACGGGGCGGAGGTGACCACGATCGAAGGGCTCGCCAACGGGGCGGATCTGCACCCGATGCAGGAGGCCTTCCGCGAGCACCACGGGCTGCAGTGCGGGTTCTGCACGCCCGGGATGGTGATGAGCGCGATCGACCTGGTGAACAACAACCCGGACCCGAGCGAAGGCGACGTCCGGCACTGGCTCGACGGCAACTTCTGCCGGTGCACCGGCTACCACAACATCGTGAAGTCGGTCCTGGCCGGCGCGAGCGCGATGGGAGGTGGGTCATGAGCGACAACGGAAGCAACGGAACCGGCTTCATCGGCGCGAGCCTGAAGCGCAAGGAGGACGCCCGCTTCCTGACGGGGCGCGGACGCTACACCGACGACATCAACCTGCCCGGGCAGCTGTACGCCCACCTGCTGCGCTCGACGGTCGCGCACGCCAACCTGGGGAGCGTCGACACCAGCGCGGCGGAGGCGGCGCCGGGCGTGCACGCCGTGTTCACCGGACCCGACATGGAGGGGGTGGGCGGCGTCCCGACCGGGTGGCTGATCCACTCGAAGGACGGCTCGCCCATGGTGGAGCCGGCGCACCCGGCGATGGCCATCGGCAAGGTGCGCCACGTGGGCGAGATCGTGGCCATCGTGGTCGCCGAGACCCGCGACCAGGCGCGCGAGGCGGCGGCCCTGATCGACATCGACTACCAGGAGCTGCCCGCCGCCGCCTCGCTGGACGCCGCCCGCGCGGACGGCGCGCCGCTGGTGTGGGACGAGGCCGACGGCAACCTGTGCTACGACTGGGAGGTGGGGGACCGGGCGGCCGCGGAGGCGGCCATCGACGGCGCCGCCCACGTGGTCTCCATCGACGTCGTGAACCAGCGGCTGGTCCCCAACGCGATCGAGCCGCGCGCCGCCATCGGCAACTTCGACCCGACGACGGGCGAGTACACCCTCTACACCACCAGCCAGAACCCGCACCTCATCCGGCTGCTGCTGGGCGCCTTCGTGCTCGGTCTGCCCGAGCACAAGCTGCGCATCGTGGCGCCCGACGTCGGGGGCGGCTTCGGGTCGAAGATCCCGCACTACGCGGAAGAGGCGGTCCTCACCTGGACCGCGGGCCGGCTGGCCAGGCCGGTGAAGTGGACCTCGGACCGCTCGGAGGCGTTCGTTTCCGACACCCAGGGCCGCGACCACATCAGCACGGCCACGCTGGGCCTCGACGAGGACGGCAAGTTCGTCGGGCTGAAGGTCTCCACCCAGGCCAACCTGGGCGCGTACCTGTCCACCTTCGCGACCTGCGTGCCCACCTACCTGTACGGCATCCTGTTCGCGGGGCCCTACACGACCCCCGCCATCTACGTGGAGGTCGAGGGGGTGTTCACGAACACCGTGCCGGTCGACGCGCTGAGGGGGGCGGGGCGGCCCGAGGCCACCTACCTGCTCGAGCGCCTGGTCGACAAGGCCGCGGCCGCGACCGGCATCGACCGGGTCGACATCCGGCGCCGCAACTTCATCCGCGAGTTCCCCTACCAGACCCCGGTCGCGCTCCAGTACGACCAGGGCGACTACGACGCCACCCTCGACCTGGCGCTCGAGGCGTCGGACTGGGACGGCTTCGAGGCGCGCCGGAACGAGGCGGCCAGCCGCGGGAAGCTGCGGGGCATCGGCATCTCCACCTTCATCGAGGCGTGCGGCATCGCGCCCTCGGCGGTGGTGGGGTCGCTGGGCGCGCGCGCCGGGCTGTACGAGGTAGGCAGCGTGCGCGTGCACCCCACGGGCTCGGTGTCGGTCTTCACCGGCACGCACAGCCACGGCCAGGGCCATGAGACCACCTTCGCCCAGATCGTCGCCGAGACGCTGGGGGTGGACTTCGAGGCCGTCGACGTGGTGCACGGCGACACCAACGCCATCCCCTTCGGCATGGGCACCTACGGGTCGCGCTCGCTGGCGGTGGGCGGCACCGCCATCTACAACGCGGTGCAGAAGGTCATCGCCAAGGGCAGGAAGATCGCCGCCCATCTGTTGGAAGCGTCCGAGGAAGACATCGAGTTCGCCGACGGCAACTTCACCGTGGCCGGGACGGACCGCTCCAAGAGCATCGGCGAAGTCGCGCTGACGGCCTACGTGCCCCACAACTATCCCGAGGGCCTCGAGCCCGGACTCGAGGAGACCGCGTTCTACGACCCGCTCAACTTCACCTTCCCCGCCGGCACCCACATCGCCGAGGTGGAGGTGGACCCGGAGACGGGCGTGGTGGAGCTGGTGAGCGTGACCGGCGCCGACGACGTGGGGCGCATCATCAACCCCATGATCGTCAACGGGCAGCTGCACGGCGGCCTCGCCCACGGCATCGGACAGGCGCTGCTCGAGCACTGCGAGTACGACGCGGAAGGTCAGCTGGTGACCGGTTCGTACATGAACTACACCATGCCGCGTGCGGGCGACCTGCCCAACTTCAACATCAACCACAACACGACCCATTGCACCCACAACCCCCTGGGCGTGAAGGGAGTCGGCGAGGTCGGCTCCATCGGCGTTCCGCCCGCGGTGATCAACGCGGTGGTCGACGCGCTGAGCCCGCTGGGGGTGACCCACATGGAGATGCCCGCCACTTCGGAGCGGGTTTGGCAAGCGATTCAGGCCGCACAGGCCCAGGACTGACCGGAGGCGACAGTGGACGATTTCCAATATCACGCACCGTCTTCGGTTGACGGTGTCCTGAGCGCCCTCAGGGGCGCGGACGACGGCAAGGTGCTCGCGGGGGGCATGAGCCTGTTGCCGGTCATGAAGCTGGCCATGGCGGCCCCGAGCGACCTGGTGTCGCTGCGCAACGTGCCGGGACTGAGCGACATCGAGGATCACGGGCACTGCCTGAAGATCGGAGCCTGCTGCACGCACGCGCAGGTGGCGGCATCGAGCGTGGTGCAGGAGCGCATCCCGGCGCTGGCGGCGATGGCCGGCCGCATCGGCGATCCCCAGGTGCGCAACCGCGGCACCATCGGTGGCTCGGTGGCCCACAACGATCCCGCGGCCGACTATCCGGCGGCGTGCGTCGGGCTGGGGGCGACCATCATCACGGACCGGCGCAAGATCTCGTCGGACGACTTCTTCGGGTCGATGTTCGAGACCCCGCTGGAGGAGGATGAGCTGGTCACGGCCGTGTGCTTCCCGATCGTGGACCGGGCCGCCTACGCGAAATTCGAGAACCCGGCGTCGAAGTACGCGGTGGCCGGGGTCATGGTGGCCCGGGACTCCGATGGCGTGCGGGTCGCGGTGACCGGCGCGGGCGCGGGCGTCTTCCGGGTGGCGGAGATGGAAGCCGCGCTGGCGGACGACTTCTCGGCCGATGCGGTCGCGGGCATCGGCGTGTCTTCGGACGGGCTCCTGTCCGACAACGTGGCGGGCGCCGAATACCGGGCCCATCTGGTCACGGTGATGGCGAAGCGGGCCGTGGAGGCCTGCGGCTAGCGGAGTCCGGCGAAGCCGTCAGATGGACGAAAAAGAGAGGGCGCGGGGCCGCGCTGAGGCGAGCGGTCCTGCGCCCTCGCCGCGTTCGGGCGACGGGGAAAGCGGTTCTGCGCCCCTACCCCGGTCCGTGGACGACGCCGTGGCGCTGCTCGGCAGCCAGGGGTATGTCGCGGATGCGAGCCTGGGGACCGCGCTCTTTCTCGCGCTCGAGCTGGGCCGCCCGCTGTTCCTCGAGGGCGAGGCGGGAGTAGGCAAGACCGAACTGGCCCGGTCCGTGGCCGGCGCGCTGGGCAAGCCCCTCGTGCGGCTCCAGTGCTACGAGGGACTGGACATGGCCGCGGCGGCGTACGAGTGGAACTTCGCTCGGCAGATGATCCACATCCGGGCCGCGGAACTGGGGCGGGACGGGGCGGCGGGCGACGGCGCGGGCATCTCAAGCTCGGGAAGTTCGCTGCCGGCCGCCGAGCGCGACGTCTTCGGAGAGGAGTTCCTGATCCGGCGTCCTCTCCTGCAGGCACTCGACCCGCCCGGGGGCGTGGCGCCCGTACTTCTCATCGACGAGCTCGACCGCAGCGACGAGCCCTTCGAGGCGTATCTCCTGGAGGTGCTCGCGGACTTCCAGATCACCATCCCCGAGCTGGGCACGATCAGGGCGCGCAAGCCCCCCATCGTGGTCATCACCTCCAACCGCACCCGCGAGATCCACGACGCCCTCAAGCGCCGCTGCATCTACCACTGGATCGACTATCCCACGGCGGAGCGGGAGATGGCGATTCTCGCGTCGCGGGTGCCGGAGGCGCCTGCGCAGCTCAGCGGCCAGGTCGTGGGGTTCGTGCGCAGGGTGCGCGAGATGGAGCTCTTCAAGCGGCCCGGCGTAGCGGAGACCCTGGACTGGGCGCGCGCCCTCATGGCCCTCGACCGACAGGTCCTCGACCGCGAGACCGTGAACCGCACCCTGGGCGTGCTGCTCAAGTACCAGGACGACCTGGAGCAGCTGCGGCGGGATGGAGGCGTGGAGGAGGCGATGGCCGGGACGGAGTGAGCCAGGCCGGATTGGCCCCTTTCCTGCCAGGACAGTGTATTCGGCAGGACAATCTCCGACTCGCGGAATCGACTGCTCAGAAGGAGCCACATGCACAGCTTGCGCCGGACATCGCCCACGTCGCTGGTTGGCACTTTTCTCCTCTCCGCTGCCGCCCTGGTGGCCACGGTGTTCCTCCCCGTCGCGGCCCGCGCTCAGACACCCCCCGACATCCCCGCTCCGAGTGATGCCATCTACGAGGTTCGGCTCGGGGACGGCTCAGTGATCTTTGCGCGCGTGGTGGAGCTCGACCAGGAGCGGGTGGTGTTCGAGACCGTGGGCGGTGCCCGCCTCGATGTCGAACGGACCGGGATCGAGGGTGTCCGTCCGGCACGTGGACAGACCGTCGACGGCGAGTTCCGGACCGAGGATCCCGGCGGCACCCGGCTGTTCTTCACCTCCACCGGGCGCTCGCTCGAGCGCGGGGAGTCGTACATCGGCACCTACGTGGTCGTCCTGCCCTTCGCCGCGGTCGGAATCACCGACCGTTTCACGATCGTTGGCGGGGCGCCCGTTCTCTTCGGGGAGCTCGAGCCGTTCTACCTCGGTCCGAAGCTGCAGATAATCCGGCAACCCGAGGTGCAGGCATCCATCGGAACGCTCGCCTTCTTCTTCGATAACGAGGTCGTCGGGGTCGCATACGCGGTGGGAACGTTCGGTGACAAGGACGAAGCCCTGTCCGCGGGGATCGGCTATTTCTATTCGGGGGGCGACGTCATCAACGAGCCGGCGTTCATGCTCGGGGGCGAAACCCGGGTCAGCCGGCGGATCAAGCTCATCACGGAGAACTACGTCCTTCCCGACGCCGTCGGCGTCGTGCTGTCCGGCGGAGTTCGCATCATCGGGGACCGCTTCAACACCGAGGTCGGAGCCATGGGTGCCTTCGCCGACGGCGACGGCGGTTGCTGCGTGCCGCTCATCAACTTTTCGTACTCGTTCGGGAGATAGGCTGCTGCCTTCGCGAGATGGCTTGGCGCAAAAGGGAGATGGCTTGCCGGGTTCGGCAGGCGGCGTGCCGCGTTCCGCAGATGGCTTGCGGGGTCTCCTCTTCCTCCTGTTGTGTGCGGCGGCGTGCGAAGCCCCTGCGCCGGACGCCGCTCCCGTAGCCTTCGATCGGGTTCAGCCCGAGCTGTTCGAGACGCCGGGGGCCCAGACCAATTCCTGGGCCGACTACGACGGGGACGGGGACCTAGATCTGTTCGTGGGGATGCGCTATACGCCCAACCGCCTCTACCGGAACGACGGTGGGCACTTCGTGGACGTGGCGCCGGAGGTCGGGCTTGCGGACGTCGAAGACACGCGGGCGGGCGCGTGGGGCGACTATGATGGCGATGGGGATCCCGACCTCTACGTCGGGTACCCCGTCGCCGAGGACACGCCGAACCGCCTGTATCGGAACGACGGCGGAAGCTTCGTAGACGTCGCGCCCGGCCTGGGCGTGGACCTGGTGGGCACCAGCCGCCAGCCCAGCTGGATCGACTACGACGGCGACGGCGACCTCGACCTGTTCGTCGCGCTGCGCGACCAGCCCAACCGGATGTTCCGGAACGACGGAGCACCGGGCGAAAACCGGGCTCCGCGAGACAGCGCAAGTGACTCCGCGGTCGGAGACGCTCCCGCGTGGACCTTCACCGACGTGACCGCCGAGTCGGGGCTGGGCGACCCCCGCCGCACCGTGGGGGTCGCATGGTTCGACTACGACCGGGACGGCGATCCGGACGTTCACGTGTCCAACCAGAACGGCGACGAAGACGCCTTCTACCGCAACGAGGGCGACGGCACTTTCGTGGACGTCGCCCCGGCGCTGGGCATGAACCATCCCGGCCGGGGCGCGGAATACGGCAGCGTGGCCGCGGCGGTGACCGACCACGACAACGACGGCGATCTGGACCTGTTCGTCGCCACCTACGGGCCGGACATCCTGTGGAGCAACAACGGCGACGGAACCTTCACCGACGTTACCGATCCGGCCACGCTGGGGGTCGATTACCACTCCACCTCCGCCGTCTGGGGGGACGTGGACCACAACGGCCTGCCCGACCTGGTGGTGACCTCGTACCTGTCCGGCATCGCCGCGGTCGAGGACCACCTGTTCATGAACGCCGGGGGCGGCCGCTTCCACAACGCGCTCCCGGCGAACCTCCTCGAGCACGGCCCGAGTCACGGCGTGGCCTGGGCGGACTTCGACGGCGACGGCGACCTGGACCTGTCGATCGCCAACAACGACGAAACCGGCGGCACCCACCACCTGTACCGCAACCTTCTCGATCCCGGGACGGCCGCCCGCTCGCTGCAGGTCGCGGCGGTCGACGCCACGGGACGGTCGGTGGTTCCCGGGGCGGAAGTCCGGCTGGTCGACCACGATACCGGCGCGCCGCTGGGCACACGCCTGATCGACACCGGGGGCGGCTACTGCTCCCAGGGCGCCGCGCCGGCCCACTTCGGCTTGCCGCCGGGCGTCGAGCGCGTGGACGTGCGCGTGACCTTCATCGCGCGAGGCCGAAGGTCGACCGTGGTGCGCGAGGGCGTCCGCCCGGCGGACTATCGAGAGCGGTGGCTCATGGTGCGCCAGGAGGGCTGAGCCGCCGCCGGCTGTCGCTCCAACCTTCCAGGCATTTCATCGCGGACAGCAACGCCCCTGACATGGCCCCACAACCGATCAGCCCGCCCGGAATGCTGGCCGACAACCTCGCCCACTTCGTGCGCATGCTGCGCGGGGCCGGACTGCCGGTGGGTCCCGGTCACACCATCTCCGCCGCGCGCGCCCTCGGGGCCGTCGACACCACCGACCGGAGCCAGTTCTACTGGGCGTTGCACGGGACCCTGGTGTCCGCCCCGGAGCAGCGCACCATCTTCGACAGCGCCTTTCGCCTATTCTGGCGGGATCCGCTGGGGCGGGACGAGGCCCTGCAGGCGCTGCTCTCCACGTCGCGCATGGGCGAGAGCGAGCCGGGAGAGCGGGCCCCGGCCCGACTGTCGCCGGGGACGGCTCCGGGCTACACCGGGACCACGCGAACGGGGGAGGGCGAGGAGATCACCATGCGCATGGCCTTCTCGCCCTCGGAGGCGCTGCGCACCAAGGACTTCGAGCAGATGAGCGCAGAGGAGGTCCGGCAGGCCAGGGAGGCGCTCCGCCGTGTGACGCCGGATCTGCGGCCGATCAGGACGCGCCGCTTTCGCCCGGATCCCTACGGGCCGGGGATCGACGCGCGCCGCACTTTGCGGGCGAGCCTGCGCACCGGCGGGTATCCCATGGCGCTGAGGCGACGCTCACACGCCACGCGCCGCCCGACCCTCGTGGCCATCTGCGACATCTCGGGGTCGATGGAGACCTATTCGCGCATCCTGCTGCACTTCTTCCACACGCTCACGAACGCGAGCGAGCGCATCCACACCTTCCTGTTCGGAACCCGGCTCACCAACGTCACGCGGCTGCTGCGCGACCAGGACATGGACCGGGCGATGGAGCGCGTGGGGCGGACGGTGCTCGACTGGTACGGCGGCACGCGCATCGGGGCGGCGCTGCGGGCCTTCAACCTGCACTGGTCGAGGCGCCTGCTGGCGGAGGGCGCGGTGGTTCTGCTGGTGACGGACGGACTCGACCGGGAAGGCGCGAGCGGGATCGCCTTCGAGGCCCGGCGGCTGAGGAAGTCGTGCCGGCGGCTGATCTGGCTGAACCCCCTGCTGCGCTTCGAGGAGTTCGCGCCCCGAGCCGCGGGCATCCGGGCGCTCCTCCCCGAAGTGGACGAGCATCGGCCGGTGCACAACCTAGCGAGCGTGGAGGCCCTGGCGAGAGCGTTGGGGCCCGCGAGCGATCCGTCCGGTCGCAGCCGCTTGACCCGTCGCCACCTCGTGTCGTGAACGCGCGTTTCGCGCACGCACGACGGATCGTCCGACTGGCCGGTATGCTCACCCTCGCCGGTGTCCTTGCCGTGCCGGGGCGGGCTGCGGCGCAAAACGCCGGCAGCATCCTGGGTCGGGTCGTCGATGCATCGACCGGCGAGGCGCTCCAGGATGCGCTCTTCGTGGTGGAGGGCACGGCGCTTCGGACTTCTTCCGCACCCGACGGGCGCTTCATCCTGGTGGCGGTGCCCTTCGGCGACCGGGCGGCGACGGTCACTCTGCTCGGCTACACCCCCATGACCGTCGAGGGTGTTCGCGTGCGACCGGGGCAGCCGGTCCGCATCCTCGTCGAGCTGGAACCCGAGTCTCTGGAACTCGACGAGATCCGGGTGGAGGTCGAGCGCGTTCGCCTTGTGGAGCCCGAAGTAAGCGCAACGCACGAACTCATCCAGGCCAGAGAGTTGCGCGAGCTGCCGATCGACGAAGTCTCGCAGGCCATCGAGCTGGCCCCGGGCGTCAGCGATGGCCACTTCCGCGGCGGGCGCATCGGACAGGAGGCCTACGTGGTCGACGGGCTGGAGTTCAAGAACCGGTTCGAGGCATCGTCCCAGGGTCCGGCGCTGGAACACCCCTCCGACGCCCTCGAGGAGATCGAGGTGGTGACCGGGGGGCTTGGAGCCCGCTTCGGATCGGCGCTCTCCGGGGTCGTGCACTACACGACGAGGCGCGGAGATGCGGAACGTTGGCGGGGGACGGCGGCTGTCCGCACCGACCACTGGGCCCCGGAGCAGCTGTTCCGGGGATTCACGGCGCTCACGGCTTCCGGCGGCGGGCCCGCGCCGGTGCTCGGGCGGGGGTCGGTGGTGTTCGCCAGCGTGCTCGCCCAGGGCATGCTCGATGCCGAGCCACGCGCG
Source organism: Longimicrobiales bacterium (assembly GCA_965202805.1). Classification (GTDB taxonomy): domain Bacteria; phylum Gemmatimonadota; class Gemmatimonadetes; order Longimicrobiales; family Gaopeijiaceae; genus BD2-11. Next base: position 2,422,282 of record OZ241869.1, on the reverse strand, counting down.
CGCGGCCTGACCTGTCTCCGGCCCGGCGACGGGGATGCCGAACTGGACGCGCTCATCGAGCGGGTGGCGGGGCATCCGGCCACCGCGGAACTGAGCTGTCCCTACACGGCGGCCGCCTTCCCCCACCAGGCCGGCGACAAGCTGCTGGCGTTCGCGCGCATCGACCGGCCGATCACGGACGGTCTGGCCCTGACGACCACGCTCCTGCACAACCGGGTGCAGTCCGGGCTGTACACCTCCGAGTTCAAATACAACCCCGACCACCAGCTCGGACAGCGGACGGACGGCACACTCGCCGCGGCGTCGCTGGACTGGTCCCGGCAGGGGCTCGGAGGGGGCGCGCATGTTACGGTGCGGGGCTCCGCCATGCGGCTGGACCGCTACCTGGGAGTGGTCGATCCGGACTCCCGGGCGGGCCGCCGCACCCTCGCCGGATTCGGGCCGGCCGGCCTTTCCTTTCTGGGCGAGGAGTTCGTGCGCAGCCCGGTCCAGGATCAATTGAAGTCCGGAACGCCGGTGCCCGGATACGTTCCCCCCGGCGGCTCCGTCGGATCTCCCTTCGGGCCCGCGGCGGAGGGCATCTTCTTCACCGAAGGGACGCCCGGCATCGCCAACTGGACGCGCACCGAGTTCGTCGGCGCCGACCTCTTCGCCGAGCTGCTGTCGTCCGCCGGACACGTCCTCGGCGCCGGTGCCGGGACCAGGCTCTATCGCGTGGAATCGTACGAGCGGACGAGGAGCTTTCTGGCCGGATCCTCGCCAGGCTATGCGCTCTTCTACCCGGGGTCGGTGAGCGCCTTCGTGGACGCGCGCCTCGCCGCCGAGGATGAGATCACCCTCACCTTCGGCGGGAGAATCGACGCCTTCCGGGCGGGCCTCGATTACCGGCACCACCGGGTGGACTTCCTCGCCCCGGGGACGCGCGCGGGCTGGAAGATCGGCGCCGCCCCGCGCATCGGCCTGTCGGGGCCGGTTCCGGGAACGGACGGCCAGCTGGCCTTCCGCTTCAACTACAGTCAGGTCGCGCAGCCTCCCGACTTCCGCTTCTTCCTCGACACCACGCTCGGCGACTCTCTCAGAACTGACATCCGCCGCCAGGGCAACCCGGATCTGGCATTCGAGAAGGGCACCAGCCTCGAGTTCGGGATCACTCGTCAGATCGGCGAGAGCGCCGGCGTTTCGCTGGTCGGGTTTCGCAAGGAGCTGAACAATCTGGTGACCGGCAGCCTGCGTTTTGCCGGGTTCTCCAGGGGCCAGTTCACGGGAGGAGACTTCGGAACGGTCCGGGGCGCTGAGATGTCGGTACGCGCCCGGTGGCCGTTGTTGCGCGTTCGCCTGGGCTACGCGCTGCAGAAGGCGGTGGGCGTGGTTTCGACGGCGCTCGACCCGGAGATCGAGGACCCCGACGCCACCCGCGAGGAGTTTCCCCTGGCTTTCGACCGGCGTCACTCCGCGAACCTGGCCGTCTTCGCGGGCCGTCCCGCCGGAGACGCCGACCGGCGCTGGGGCGTCACTCTCGCCACCGCGGCCAAGAGCGGGTATCCCCTGGACCGCACGCTCCTGCAACCGGAGCGCGAAGGGGAGGGCGCCAATCTCGCCCGCTTCCTGCCCTGGATCGTACAACTCGACCTGCGCGCCACGCTGGAACTCGGCGACCTGCCCGCCTGCTCCGACTGCCGCTGGCGAATCGTAGTCGACGGGCGCAACCTCCTCGACCGCGAGAACGTTCTGGCACTTCGCCGGGATACGGGCACGATCGCGCCCCCCGCATCGGAACTGCTCGAACTGGCGCGGGGCGGGGCAGGCGGCGCCATCCCGCGGGAATCGCCTCGCTACAGCGCGCTCGCCGATCTGGACGGCAACGGACGCATCACCGATCTGGAATACCGAACGGTGCGGTTGGCGGCCGCCCTGGACCGTTTGGATCCGTCCCTGTTCTTCGACGAGCCGCTGCAGCTCAGGCTGGGCGTCGAGGTGGCGTTCCGATGATGCGCGCGGGCATGAAGTGCAAGATGCGCGCGGGCATGAAGTGGAATGGAGGGGACATGCGCCGTCGGGGCGCATGGATCAGGACGATTCGCCGGAAGGCGCGTCCTTGCGGGACTCGGCGGATGCGCCGGGGCGCGTGGATGGCGTTCTGGGCGCTGTGCGTCCTCGGCTGCAGGGAAGCCACGGCTCCCTTCGACTCTGCGGACCGTCCGACCATCGAAGCAGACGGTCCGCTTCAGCTCACCTTCTCCGCTCTCGACGAGCGTACGCCCGTCTGGCTCGGGCCCGACTCGCTGGCCTATGCCGCGGAGGGCTTTGCGCCGTTCGCGGAAGGTCCGGGCGTCCTGATGAAGATCGCGGCGACGGGCGGGACCGCGGCGGCGCTGCTCCCGGCGTTCCAGTTTCCCGGCGGCGCATCGCGCTGGCTCGCCAGCCCGGCGCCGTCCCCCGACGGAGTGCGGGCGGCCTACGTGGAGATTTGGGCGGTGGCGGACGAAGATCTCTGTCCGGCGGTCAACGTGGTTTGCGATCCCTCCGGCGCTCTGCCGATCGCCTCACGCCTGGGCGAGATCCGGCTTCACGTCATGGATCGGGAAGGAGGTGGTTCGCCGCAACCCGAGCGCTCGCTCGTGGTACCCCTCGAGGGACGGGAGTTCGTGCCGGTGCGCGGTGATCCGTTTCTGCCCGGCTTCTTCCGCATCCGCTACCATCCCTTCCAACGCCTGTTCCACGAGGAGAATCCACCCCTGTTCCGTCCCAGTTGGAATCCGGGCGGCACTCGTGTCGCATTCAGCGACGGGCTTCAGGTACTTCTCTGGGACCCCGCCTCCTCCCGGGCGGAAGCGGTGCCCGGCACCGACGACGGCGTGTCTCCCGCGTGGTCGCCGAACGGCGAATGGATCGCGTTCACACGGCTGGTGCGGGGCGACCCCGTTACCGCGAGTTGCACCCACTCGGGGTTTCTGGGCCCGGTCTGTCGGCAGGAGCGGCTGGACTACGAGGTGAAGGACCGGAGGATCGCACTGGTTCGGCCGGATGGGTCGGAAACCCGCGAACTGGGGTCGGGCGAGGAGCCCGTATGGACGCCCGACTCGGGCCGGCTGGTCTTCCGGCGGGACGGACACTTGTGGACGGCTTCCGTCGGGGGAGGGGCGGCGACGCCGATTCCCGGCACCGAAGGCGCCCGCGAGCCCGCGATTTCGCCCGATGGCAGCCGGTTGGCGTACGTCCGCTTGCTGACCGGCGGAAAGCACGACCTCTGGGTGGTGGCGTTCGGAGGAGGAGGATCGTGATCGCCGGATGGGCCGCGCGGGGCGGGAAGAGTGTGAGGCACGGACGCCGGGCCGTGACGGGTGGCCGCCTCGTACTCATGCTCGCAGCCGTACGGACGGCAGCGGCGCTGATGCTCGCAGCCGCGTTCGCAGGGTGCGGTGACCCGGTCGTGATTCTCGGGGATGCGCCAGGCATCATGCGGATCGTGGCCGGGAGGCCGGATGACCTCGAGCCCGCGGAGCGCGTACCCGCCACCGACCTCGACCTGTCCTCGCCGCGAGGTTTGGCGCTGGGGGCGGACGGGACGCTCTACATCGCCGACCGCCTGGCGGCACGCATCCTCGCGGTTCACGCCAACGGCGATGTGGTCACGCTGGTGGATCACCGCACGTGCACGGGTCCGACCGCCTGCATGCGCCGTCCCGAAGCCCTCGCGCTCGGCCCCGACGGCACCCTGCTGGTGGCGGATGGCCAGGCGGGCAGGATCTTCCAGGTGACGCCGGGCGCGGGTAGCGCTGGAACGGTCTCCGTTGTGGCCGGCGACCCCGGGGGCGTGCCTCCGGCGAGCGGCCTCCCGGCCACCGAGGCCCGTTTCGGGGAGCCGACCGGCGTGGCCGTGTCCGACGCGGGTGACGTGTTCGTGAGCGACTGGCCCGAGCACCGCGTGTGGCGCATCGCCCGCGACGGCACCCTCTCCCCCGCCGTCGGAGACGGACGCGCGGGCAGCTCCGGCGACGGCGGGCTCGCCACAGAGGCCCGCCTGCGAGCGCCTCGCGGGCTGGCGGTCGCGGGCGGGCGTCTCTACATCGCCGATGCGGCCGACCAGCGCGTCCGTGCCGTCGACCTGGAAACGGGCATCATCGCGCCGGTCGCCGGTACCGGGACACCGGGCTTCACCGGCGACGGCGGACCGGCCGTCCGTGCGAGGCTCGCCTTCCCGGAGACCGTCGTGGCCGTGAACGGGGGAGCGACGCTCTTCGTCGCCGACCGTGGGAATCGCCGGGTGCGCGCCATCGAAACCGCCACCGGCGTCATCCGCACGTTCGCCGGCAACGGCGCGTCGGAGTACAATGGCTCCGGGCTGGAGGCTGGCGAAACCGCCCTGGCCGCCCCGGCAGGCCTTGCCTCCGATCTCGGCTTCCTCTTCATTGCCGACGACCGGCTCAACCTGGTTTGGCGGACCCCGATCCGATTCTGAACCGCCCGCCCGCTCGCCAGAAAGCAATCATCGCGACCCTTGACGGATGGATCGATACGTGACCCCTACGCTCTCGCGTCCTCCGTCATTCGCCGCGGGACGCATCGCCATCGCCGCGGTTCTCGCGGGAGTCGCCACGGGATGTGCCCCGGGGGATGTCGGCCCCACCCCCATCGTCCAGGACAGCGCCGGCGTCGAGATCGTGCGCCACGGCCCGCTGGCCGCCTACGGTCGCCCGGTCTATCCGGCGGAGTACATCCTGGCCATCGGGGACATGGAGGGTCCTCCGGAGATGCTCTTCGCGGAGGTGGCGGGCGTCGAGCTGCTGGATGACGGGACGGTCGCCGTTCTCGACCGGGAGGCGGCCGAGGTGCGGCAGTTTTCGCCGGACGGCTCCTTTCTGCGCCGCATCAGCCGCAGGGGCTCCGGACCAGGCGAGATCAGCGGCGACGCCACGATAGCGATGGTCGGCATCGGATCCGGCCGCCTCCTGGTGCCCGACGCCCTCAACCAGGCCGTGAGCGTCTTCGACCGTGACGGCAACCTGTTGGAATCGCACCGGTGGGACATCATGCAGGCGTACATGCCCGAGTGGAGGGCGGCGAACGACTCGACGCTGGCCGTACACCTCTGGTCCGCAACCGCCCCGTGGCATGTGCTCGCGCACAGGTCCGTCACCGGGACGCTGCTCGACACTCTTGCTGTGTACGCGGTCCGCCCGCGCTACAATCCGGTGGACCGGCGCTTTCCCGTCTGGGCCGACATGCTCGTCTGGTCCACGCGCGAGCCGGACGAGGTCGTCGCCGGCTGGATGTCCGAGCCATGGGTCACCCTCTACCGGCAGGGCGTTCCCGTGCGGAGGATCTCGTGGGATCGCGACGAAGTGTTGCTGAATGAGGAACAGCACGAGATTCTCCTGGGCATCGTCGCCCGGAACATGGATCCGAGCGAAACCCCTCCGGATCTGCGCACCATGGTTCGTCTGCCCGAGAGGCTGCCGGCGGTGGCGGACATCGAGGCCGGCGCGGAACTCATCCTGGTCCAGCGCGTCCGGTCCGTGGAGAGGCTGGACCAGCGCATCACCTACGTCAACCGGGGGCCGTCGGGCTTCGGCGGCCCGTTTTGGGACGTGTTCAGCTTCGCGGGCGACTACCTGGGTGTTCTCGACCTGGGTGCCCCGGCCGACGTCTTCGACATCCGGGGCGATACCATCCTGGGCGTACGCGAGGACAGCCTCGGGGTTCAGCAGCCCTTCCTGGCCCGGTTGCCGGCCGAGCTGCGGGAGCCGCGCTGAGGTTCGGTCTTCATCCGCCTCCGTAGAACTCGTCCGCCCCCGTAGAACTCATCCGGCCCCTTAGAACTCATCCGGCCGCCGCAGGTGCCTGGCGCTCCGGACCGCCCCTTCCGTTGCTCCGGACTGCCCCTTCCGTTCGAGCGTCAGAGCAGTCGAATCGGGCCCGGATAGCGCCCGATGACCGGATCGAGCGTAAGCAGCGTCAACCCCTCGATCTGAGCCTGCGCCACCAGCATGCGGTCGAAGGGATCGCCGTTGACCGGAGGCAGCAGGTCTGCCGTCACGGCGTGGGAGCCGGCGACGGGGAGTTCCGTGTACCCGTTCTCGAGCAGTCCCCGTCTGAGCAGGCGCGGGTCGACGCGGTAATCCTGGCGCCCCAGCCCGTTCTTGATCGCGACCTCCCAGAGGGATGCGGCGCTGAACACGAGGTCCGATTCGGGATCCTCCAGAAGGGTGCGCGCGACGCTTGGAAGCCGCTCGGGCATGCCTGCGGCATAAAGCAGCAGGTGGGTGTCGAGAAGAAAAGTCATGATCTGCCCTCGAACGATGCCTCGATCTTCTTCCTGCCCATGCGATCGAAATCGGGGGGAAGCGTGACGTGTCCGGCGAGGAAGCCGAGGCGCCGCGCGGCGCCGCCCTCTTCGTCCTCCACCGCCGTCACCCTGACCAGCGGCCTGCCCGCGCGGGCGATGATGAACGGCTCTCCATCGACGGCCTCTCGAACCAGGCGCGAGAGGTGCGTCTTGGCTTCATGCATGTTGTAGGTACGCATGACGATGGCTCCTGGGAAGGCATAAACTTAGTTGAGTAAACTAAGTCCGATCCTGCCGGCATCGCAAGAGGTTGGTGCGGAATCGTGTCCGGCGTCGACGCTGGGGTCGTCTGGTGCCGCTCCTGGCCATTGGCCCTGCTTCTCGCCACCCGAGGCCCCTCGCGTTCCAGCGGCACCTCGGCCCCACTCAGCGTTCGAGCGGCGGTGCCCCCGGATTGCGAATGCGGTCGATGATCTGCGCCAGGATGGAGAAGGCGATTTCGGCGGGGGTGCGCGCGCCGATGGCAAGCCCCACCGGGCTGTGGATGCGCGCGACGGCCTCGGGGGCGAAGCCCGCTTCGATGAGGCGCTCCCGGCGCTGCCGTCGGGTGCGGCGTCCTCCGAGCGCGCCGACGTAGAAGGCGTCGCTGCCGAGCGCTGCGGTCAGCGCAGGGTCGTCGATCTTCGGATCGTGCGCGAGCACCACCAGCGCGCTGCGCTCGTCCAGCCCGATTCGCTCCAGCGCCTCGTCCGGCCAGGCGCGCACGATCTCCGCGTCGGGGAAGCGGTCGCGGGTGGCGAACCCCTCGCGCGGATCGATGATGGTGGCCGGCAGGCCGACCTCGGGGGAGGTGCGCGCCAGCACCTGGGCGATGTGCACCGCCCCCACCACCAGCAGCCTGCGGGGCACCGTGTAGGGGCGCAGAAGGACGGGGCCGTCGGCGGTGTCGGCCACCTGGGCTTCCTCTGCGCGCAGGGCCGCGTAGACCTGGTCGGCCGTGACGCCCGCCATGGACCGCGGTTCGCGCGCCCCCGCGGGCCCGATTTCCAGCAGCTCCTGGGCGCCGTCGCTCAGCCGGGTCGCCAGGACGACGCTGCGCCCCGACCGCTGCGCTTCCAGAAGGGTGTCGAGGAGGGCGGATCGCACGGATCAGCGCACCGCTTCGACGTAGATCTCCACCTCTCCCCCGCAGGCGAGCCCGACTTCCCACGCCATCTCGTTGGTGACGCCGAACTTGAGCCGCTGCGGGTCGCCGGATTCCATGACCTCCATGGCGGCGTGGATGACGGCCGATTCCACGCATCCGCCGGAGACCGACCCGGTGAAGTCCCCGCCCTCGGCCACCGCCATGTGGCTCCCGGCACGGCGCGGCGCCGAGCCCCAGGTGCGCGTGACCGTCGCCAGCGCCACCCGGCGCCCCTCGCCAAGCCAGCCGGCGGCCTGCTCGAGGACCGGATCCACGCTCGTGTGTCCCCCGTCAGATGGTGCCATGGTCCCAAGTTGCCCCGACTGCCCGCGCGCGCGCAACGTTTTCCGGCTCTGTGCTATCATATTTTCTGGTAAGAGCGGCTGGAGTTGCTGTCACGTGCGCGCGTGCATCGACTTCAAGCGGCCACGCGGCCTCGATTCCGCGCACCAGGCTACCCCGATTCCACATCAACAAGACCGAAAGACACATGACCACCTCAACCAGACACGACATCGCCGCCATCCAGGACAAGATCCGCGAGGAGAGCGCCTTCGTGGAGCGCCTGCTGGATGAAGTCGGGCGCGTCATCGTGGGCCAGCGCTACATGGTGGAGCGGCTGCTGATCGGCCTGCTCTCCGATGGACACGTGCTCCTGGAAGGCGTGCCCGGGCTCGCGAAGACGCTGACCGTGCGCACCCTGGCGGCGGCCATCCGCACTTCCTTCCAGCGCATCCAGTTCACCCCCGACCTGCTCCCCGCGGATCTCATCGGGACCCTCGTCTTCGACCCCAGGGAGTCCGATTTCAAGACCCGCAAGGGTCCCATCTTCGCGAACGTCATCCTGGCCGACGAGATCAATCGCTCTCCGGCCAAGGTCCAGGCCGCGCTGCTCGAGGCGATGCAGGAGCACACCGTCACCATCGGGCAGACCACCTTCCCGCTCGACGACCCCTTCCTCGTGCTCGCCACGCAGAACCCCATCGAGCAGGAGGGCACCTATCCGCTTCCCGAGGCCCAGGTCGACCGCTTCATGCTGAAGCTCGCCGTGGGCTATCCCGACAAGGAAGAGGAGCTCGAGATCATGCGCCGCATGGCGACGGGGCCGGCCCGCGACGTGACCCCGGTGGTGAGCCCGGACGAGATCCTGCGGGCGCGCGATGCCGTCGAGATGGTATACATGGACCCGCAGATCGAGCGCTACATCGTCGACCTGGTGTTCGCTACGCGAGATCCGGCCGCCTGCGGGCTGGACGACCTGGTGCAGCTGATCGCGTACGGGGGTTCGCCCCGGGCCAGCATCTGTCTGGCGAAGACGGCGCGCGCCCACGCCTTCCTGCGCCGGCGGGGCTACGTGACCCCGGAGGACGTGCGCTCGGTGGGGATGGACGTGCTTCGCCACCGGGTGCTTGTCACCTACGAGGCGGAGGCCGAGGAGGTCACCCCGGAGGATGTGGTGACCCGCATTCTGGACAACATCGAGGTGCCGTGACGGAATGATCGCGAGCGAAATCCTCCGCAAGGTCCGCCGCATCGAGATCACCACGCGCGGTCTCGTCAACGAGGTCTTCTCCGGCGAATACCACTCCGTCTTCCAGGGACGGGGGATGAATTTCGCCGAGGTGCGCGAGTACCAGTACGGGGACGACATTCGCAGCATCGACTGGAACGTGACGGCGCGCACAGGCACCCCGTTCGTGAAGGTGTTCGAGGAGGAGCGCGAGCTGACCGTCATGCTGGTGGTGGACGTGAGCGCCTCCGGCAACTTCGGTACGCGGATGCGCATGAAGGGCGATGTGGCGGTGGAGATCTGCGCCCTGCTGGCCTTCAGCGCGATCAAGAACAACGACAAGGTCGGGCTGATCCTCTTCAGCGACCGGATCGAGAAGTTCGTGCCTCCGCGCAAGGGGCGCCGGCATGTGCTGCGGGTCCTGCGGGAGCTCCTGTACCACAGGCCCGACCGGAGCGGAACCGATATCCGGATGGCGCTCGAGTACCTGACGCGCGTGACCCGGCGGCGGGCGGTGGTGTTTCTCGTGTCGGACTTCCTGGCGGGCGGGTTCGGGCGCGCGCTCAACATCGCCGGCCGCCGCCACGACACCATCGCGGTGCGGGTGCGCGACAGGCGCGAGACGGAGCTGCCTCCCATCGGGCTGGTGGAGTTCGAGGATGCCGAGACCGGAGAGCGCTTCGTGGTGAACACCTCCGACCGGAGCTTCCAGGAGGCGTTCGGGCGCGATCGGGCCGCGGTCGAGGAGGAGCTCGAGCGGACGCTCCGCCACGGCAAGGTCGACCTGATCGACGTGCGCGCGGACCAGCCGTACCTCCAGCCGCTGACGCGCTTCTTCAAGGAGCGGGAGCGCCGGCGATGATGAGGGGAAAGCGGATGGGCGCGCGGATGCTCTGGCGGGCGTTGCGGGGTGTTGGTTGGCGGACGCGGCCGGGCGCGAGGATGTTTCATTGGCCCCGCCCGGGCGTGGTGGCTCCCGATGCGACGCGCGCTTCGGAACGCGGTTCCGCGGAAGCGCGGCGGGGGGCGGTGCCGGAAAAAGCCGGCGCACGGGGCCAGGCGCTGCGGGACGCGTTTCAGCTGAAACGCGGTTTTGGGTCCCGGTGATGTCGATTTGGGCGGGGTCGGGCGCGGCGATGCCTTCCTGGGAACGATGTCCCGGTGCGGCGCGGGCCGCCTGCCGTATCGCGCTGATGGCGCTGCCGGTGGTCGGCGCCCCCGCCCCGGCCGCCGCCCAGGAGCTCCCCGCACCCCCCTCCCTCCGCGTGGCGGTCGACACCACCACGACCACGGTGGGCGGGCGCCTCCACCTGACCGTCACGGTCGAGCACGCCCCCGACGCGACCGTCCAGTGGCCCGACTCGCTCTACCTGGCGCCCTTCGAGGTGCTCGGCGCGGTCGTGAACCCCACGACCGTGGCGGACGGGCGTGCCACCACCACGGCGGTGCTCACTCTCACCGCGTTCGAGGTGGGCGAGCTGGAGATCCCGAGCCTCACGGTGGGCGTGGCGTCCCCCGGCGGAGTGAGCGAACTGGTCACCGACCCCTTCGGCATCGCGGTGGTGAGCGTCGGGCTCGACGAGGGGCAGGACATCCGCGACATCCGGGGTCCGTTATCCATTCCGCGCAGCATGCTGGTGATCGGTCTCTGGCTCCTCGCGCTCGTCCTGGCCGCGGGGGCCGGCTGGTGGCTCGCGCGCCGGGCCCGCCAGCGCCCGACCGGCGAGGGTCCCGTCACCCAGGCCCCCCCGCGTCCCGCGCACGAGATCGCCTACGAGGAGCTCGAGTGGCTCGAGTCGTCGGGGCTGCTGGGGCAGGGGCGTATCAAGGAGTACCACATCGAGGTATCGGACATCATCCGGCGCTACCTGGAAGGACGCTACGCGATCCGCGCGCCCGAGATGACCAGCCGGGAGGTGCTCGAGCAGTTGGCGGACACCGACGTCGCCTGGGACGTCCACGATCGTTTCACCGCCTTCCTCGAGCACTGCGACCTGGTCAAGTTCGCAAAACACCGCCCGAGCCCGACCGCGTGCGCCTTGATCGTGCCGGACGCGCGCGCGCTGGTGGACGCGACCCTGCCGCCCCCCGAGCCCGAACCGGAGGGAGAAGGGGAGGGCGGCGCGGAGGAGGTTGGGGCGGCCCGCGACCAGGACGATGCGCAAGACGACGCGCAGGACGAGAGCGGGTGGGAAGCGGGCGGGGGCAGCGCGGCGCCGAACCATGTCCGCCCGGAACCCGGCGCCGAGCGCCATGGCGTCGCGGGGCGTGACGGCGCGCAGCCGCACGTCATCCCCCTTGCGCGTGGAGACGGGCGATGAACTTCGAATTCGCCGACCCCGCCTTCCTCTGGCTGCTGCTCGCGGTCCCCGCCCTGGCGTGGTGGTATTTCCGACGCCGGGCGCCCAGGGGCGGCTCGCTCGTGTATTCGGACCTCGCGGCGGTACGGCGCGCCGACATCCGCCGGGGCGGACGCTGGCGCCATGTTCTGCCCATGTTGCGCCTGCTGGCCGTCGCCGCGCTTGTGGTGGCCTTCGCCCGGCCCCGGGCCGGCGTCACCAGCGAGAACGTCCTCACCGAGGGCATCGACATCGTGCTGGTGCTGGACATCTCGAGCTCCATGCTGGCCGAGGACCTCGAGCCCAACCGCATCGACGCCGCCAAACAGGTGGCCGCCGATTTCGTATCGGGACGGCTCAACGACCGCATCGGCCTGGTGGTGTTCGCGGGACAGGCCTTCACCCAGGTGCCGCTCACCCTCGACTACGGCGTCGTCCGCGACCTGATGGACGAGCTCGAAGTGGGGATGGTCGAGGACGGCACCGCCGTGGGGATGGGGCTCGCGACCGCGATCAAGCGGCTGAACGAGAGCGCGGCCGAATCGAAGGTCGTGGTGCTGCTCACCGACGGCCGCAACAACCGCGGCGAGATCGACCCGCTCACCGCCGCGCAGATGGCACAGGCCCTGGGCGTGCGGGTGTATACCATCGGGGCGGGATCGCGCGGCACCGCGCGCGTGCCGGTCGACGACCCGCTGCTCGGCCGGCGCTACGCCACCGTGCGGGTGGACGTGGACGAGGAGACCCTGGCCGAGGTCGCGAGCACCACCGGCGGCCGCTACTTCCGGGCCACCGACACCGAGAGCCTGGCGGGCATCTACCAGGAAATCGACGAGCTGGAAACCACCGAGATCGAGGTGCAGAACTTCACCCGCTACACCGAGCTCTTCCACTTCCCGCTTGCCGCCGGGCTCCTGCTCCTGCTGATGGAGGCCGGGCTCGCCAACACCATCCTGCGCAAGCTGCCCTGAGCCATGTTCAGATTCGGATCCGTCGAACTCCTCTTCGCGCTGCTGCTGGTGCCCCTGCTGGCGCTGCTGCTCCGGCATGCGGCGCGCGCGCGACGGCGGGCGCTGGACCGCTTCGGGGACAGCGAACTGGTGCAGCGGCTGGCCGCGTCGGTGCACCGGCGCAACCGGACGCTGCGCACCCTGCTCTTCCTCGGGAGCGTGGGCCTGCTGCTCACCGCCCTGGCCCGCCCCCAGTTCGGCACCCGGGTGGAGACCGTGCGCCGCGAGGGCAAGGATGTCGTCGTGGCGCTCGACCTGTCCCGCTCCATGCTCGCGGAGGACATCGCCCCGAACCGGCTGCAGCGCGCGAAGCTCGAGGTCCTGCGCCTGGTGGACCGGCTCGAAGGCGACCGGGTCGGGCTGGTGGCCTTCGCCGGCCAGGCCTTCGTGCAGAGCCCGCTCACCACCGACTACGCCGCCACCCGGCTCTTCCTGAGCGCCATGGACGTGGATCTGGTTCCGGTGCAGGGGACCAATCTCGGAGAGGCGATGAACGTCGCGCTCGACCTCTTCGACGAGGAGGTGCGCGAGTTCCGGGTGCTCCTCATCGTGACCGACGGAGAGGACCACGAGGGCGAGGTCGACGAGGCCATCCGGCGCGCCAACGATACCGGCGTGCGCGTCTTCACGGTGGGCATCGGCTCGCCGGACGGGGTGCCGATCCCCGAATTGGACGCCGCGGGCAACAGGCAGGGCTTCCTGAGGGATGCCGACGGCAACGTCGTGACCACGCGGCTGGACGGGGCTACCTTGCGCCGGATCGCCGAGGCCACCGGGGGAGGCTTCTATCTCAGCACCCCGCAGAGCGTCGAACTCGATGCCCTCATCGAGGAGATGAGCGCGGTGGGTACGCGCGAGATCGATGCCCGCGAGATCGCGCAGTTCGAGGAGCAGTTCCAGCTTTTCCTGGGAGCGGCCATCCTCCTGCTGCTGATCGAACCGCTGCTCCCGGAGCGGAGAAGGGGCGAAGCCGGGAGACAGGCCACTCTGTGGACCGGAGGCGCGCCATGAAGAACAGGCTGACATTCCTGCTGATGGCGGGCGCCCTGCTTGCGCCCGGTGCACTGAGCGCCCAGCGCTCGCTGGTCGAGGAGGCCAACCGGCTCTATGCCGAGGGCCGCTACGCCGAGGCGCACGAGATGTACCTGGAGGCGCTGCGCGAGAATCCGGGTTCGCCGCTGATCCGCTTCAACGAGGGCAATGCGCTCTACCGGAACCAGGAGTTCGAGCGCGCATTCGAGGCCTACCAGGACGCCCTCGAAGCCGGGGACACGGCGCTGGCCCAGGGCGCCTGGTACAATCTGGGCAACTCGCTCTTCCGCCAGCAGCAACTCGACGCGAGCCTCGAGGCCTACAAGCAGGCGCTCCGCATCGATCCGGGGGACACCGACGCCAAGCACAATCTCGAGCGCGTGCTGGAGCAGATGGAGGAGCAGGAGAATCAGCAGGAACAACAGAATCAGAATCAGGACAGTCAGGACCAGGAGAATCAGGATCAGCAGCAGCCTCCCCCGCAGGGAGATCCGGAGCAGGACGAGCAGGATCAGGACCAGCCGCCGCCCGGGGACGACGAGCAGGAGCAGGATCAGCCGGCCCAGCCGCCGCCCGGACAGATGACGCCCGAAGAGGCCGAGCGCCTGCTCCAGGCGATCCAGGAAGACCCCGACGAGGTCGACCGCCCGCCCCGGGCGGACTCGCTCGGGCGGAGACCGCGCAAGAACTGGCGGTGAGGGGAGTGCGGGTGTTGGGGGAGTTCCTGGTGTTCGCGGGCGTTTGCGCGCCGAACGAGGCGCAGCGCACGGGGATGCACCGGCGTGCTGTCCGCCGTTGGGCGATCTTGCTCGCCGCGGTGGTGCCGCCCGGATTGGCGCTGGCCGCGGGCCCGACAGACGCCGCCGCCCAGGAGGTTTCCGCGCGCGCCTACCTGAGCAGCGGCCAGGTGGGCGTCGGGCAGCAGTTCGTGGTCAACCTGGAGGTCTCCGGCGCGCAGCAGGTGGACCGGGACCCCGAACTCCCCGACCTCACCGCCTTCTCGGTGTATCTCGGGAGCGGCTCCTCGAGTTCGATACAGATGTCCGGCGGGCGTACCAGCATCACCCTCACCATCCAGTACCGCTTCCAGGCCACCCGCGCGGGCACCTTCACCATCGACCCCATTGGCGTTCAGATCGGCGGAGGCGCCTTCACCACGGCACCACTCACGCTGACCGTCTCCGACACGCCCGTCCCCCAGGGGCCCTCGGCCGGACCGGGCGCGGCAGACCGCGGCATCGCGCCCGAGGACCTGTTCGTGGAGGCGGTGCCGAGCCGGTTGCGGGTGTACGAGAACCAGCCGGTGGTGGTCGACTACCGCATCTTCACGCGCGTGAACGTGAGTTCGTACAGCATCACCCGGTTGCCTCCCGCGACCGGCTTCTGGGTGGAGGAGTATCCGCCGGTGCGTGAGCCGGTGATCGGGCAGACCGTCCGCGACGGGATGCAATACACCACCGCGACCATCCGCAAGGTGGCGCTCTTCCCGACCGGGTCCGGTGGGCGGACGCTCGAGCCTTTGGGCATCGAAGCCCAGGTACGGGTGCGCCGCCGCTCGGCCTTCGACCCGTTCGAGGACTTCTTCGGGCGTGGGTCGCTGCTGAACTCGACGATCTCGACGGCGGCGGCCTCGCAGCCGGTGGAGATTGAAGTCCTGCCGCTGCCCGGCGGGCGCCCGGACGACTTCACCGGCTTCGTGGGCGACCTGGACGTCACCGCCACCCTCGACCGCGACAGCGTGCAGGTCAGCGACGCGGTCACGCTCACGGTGGTGGTGGCGGGGCGCGGCAACCTGCGCATGCTGGCCGAGCCCGAGGTGGAGATTCCGCCCGGCTTCGAGGCCTTCCCGCCCGAGGTGACCGAGCGCGTCGACCGCACGGACGCGGGGGTGAGCGGGACGCGCACCTACGACTACGTGCTGGTGCCGCGGGTGCCGGGGGTGGGCGCCATCCCGCCCGTCGAGCTGACCTACTTCGACCCCGCGAGCGAGAGCTACGAGGTCGCGGCCAGCGGGGCGCTCGCGGTGGAGGTCACCGGGGTGGCGGCGGACGGGCCGCTGGGGACGGGCAGGGTGCGGGCGGGGGTGGAGGAGCTGCGCACCGACATCCGCTTCATCCGCATCGGCACCCCGGCGCTGGTGCTTGCCAACCGCACGCTGTTCGCGCACCCGCTCTTCTGGGTCATCCTGCTCGTGCCGCTGGCGACGGTGGGCGGAGCGGCCGGGCTGCGCCGCCACCGCGACCGGCTTCACGGGGATGTCGCCTACGCCCGTTCAAGGCGCGCGGCCAGGGTGGCCCGCAAGCGCGTCGCGGAGGCCCGCAAGCTGGTGGCTGGAGAGGATGTGCGCGCGTTCTACGCGGAAGCGGGCCACGCCCTCGAGGGCTTCCTGGCGGACAAGCTCAACATCGCCGCCGCCGGCATGATCCGGGACGAGGTGCGCGACCGGCTGGCCGCCCGGGGCGTCGCCGCCGAAGCTGCGGACCCCTGCCTGGAGTGCCTGGAGGAGTGCGACCGACAGCGTTTCGCTCCCCCGACCGCATCGCCCGGGGAGCGCGCCCGCTTCCTGGAACAGGTGGAGTCCGCGATGGCGGCCATGGCGGAGCACCTCGCCCGATGAGCGCGCGGGCGATCCTTCCGGCAGTCCTCCTCGCGCTGGCACTCCAGCCCCCTCCGCTCCACGCCCAGGAGGAACTCTTCGAGGAGGGCAACCGCCTCTACCAGCAGGAGGACTACCAGGGCGCGCTCGACAGCTACTTGAGCATCCGCGAAGCGGGGTTCGAGAGCCCGGACCTCTACTACAACATCGGCAACGCGTACTTCAAGGCGAACGAGCTGGGCCGGGCCATCCTCTACTACGAACGGGCGCGGCGCCTCGCCCCCAGCGACGCCGACATCCTCGCCAACCTGGACCTGGCCCGCGCACTGGGGGCGGACGAGATCGTTCCGCTGCCCCGCTTCTGGCTCTTCCGGGTCGGATCGTGGTGGATGAACCTCTTCCCGCGCTCACTGCTCATCGGACTTACGACCGCGGGTTACCTGATGGCGATCAGTGCGCTGGTGATGCTGGTGCTGCGGCTGGGCGCGGCGGCGTGGGCGCGGCGTGCCGCGGTCGCGGGGGGCATCCTCGTGCTGGTGCTGGGCACGACCCTGGCGGTGCGCGAGACCGGCCTGGGGCAACCTCGCCATGCGGTCGTGCTCTTCGCCGAGGTGGGCGTCCAGAGCGCCCCGTCGGACGATCCCGCGCTCCAGCTCTTCGTCATCCACGAGGGCACCCGCGTGCGCGTCGACCGGCGCTCGGAGGAGTGGCTCGAGGTGGTCCTCGACGACGGCAAGGTGGGCTGGGTGCGCGCGGAGGTGCTGGAGGAGGTGTGAGAGCAACGCCGCGGGTTTCATCCCCGACAATCCTGTTCAACCATGCAAATCGCACAGCAAGTGCCGGATTTGCAGGGATTCGCATTGAGTCGTGGTTGCCGGAAGGCATGCGCCGGCGATTGTCCGGAGTGGCCTGAGTACGAGGGCATCCGGCGTGCGCGCAGGTGTTCAAGCAAGTCCAGAATTCGGCGCGGAACTTGCAGCGAATGACGGGTCGGGGCACTCTGTAGCAAGACTGCGGGAACCCAGGTAGACGAAGGCGGATCCAGGCGCTGGAGCGAAACGACTTTGATGCGTTCTTGCACGAGGCCAGGGGAGGAGCGACGCACAACGGCAGGGTTGCAGCGACGCGTCGTCGGTGCGGCCATTCTGATGGCGATGGGCTGCCTCCTGGTCCCTGGCATCCATGCGCAGGAGGACGAGCCCGGTCCTGTTGGCGTCACTCTCCGGGGGGTCGTCCTGGACGCGCTGACCGGCATCGCAGTCCCTGAAGCCGCGGTCTATCTGGAACGGGAGAAGTACGGCGTTCTCACCGACTCACACGGCAGGTTCCACTTCGCTGGTGTCCCTGGCGGCACCGAGGTCATCACGACGGTCCAGTTCGGGTACGAGGAGATAGTGGCACCTGTCGAACTGTCCGA
This sequence comes from Longimicrobiales bacterium, assembly GCA_965202805.1. Taxonomy (GTDB): domain Bacteria; phylum Gemmatimonadota; class Gemmatimonadetes; order Longimicrobiales; family Gaopeijiaceae; genus BD2-11. The sequence goes on along the minus strand of OZ241869.1, from coordinate 2,404,906 downwards.
AGACGCCGATATCGAGATCGAGCTCACGCCCCGTCCCATCATGCTCGAGGGCGTCACCGCGGTGGTCGACAACATCAACACGATGGAGAGGCGTTTCCTCAACCGGAGGCAGGCCACGCCGGTTTTTACGCGCGTGTTCGATCAGGAGCGGATGTTGCGGACGCCTTCGACCACAACCCTGGAGTTTCTGGAATACGAAACCCGCTTTCGCCCGGTCGCGTGTCCCTTCCGCCTCGGAATCTTCGGGACCGGGTTTGCCATCCTTCGCAGGGGATGGCACGGCGTCCGCGAGGAGCCCGAAGCGATGTCGGATCAATGCGTCCTCAGAAGGGGACAGGTCGTCCGCCCGAGGGTGTACGTCGATGAAATACCGGCCCTCGGCGGACTGGACGCACTGTCCAGCTATTCACCGTCCCAGATCTATCTGTTGGAGGTGTATTCACACGGCACCGAGATTCGGGCCTACACCTACCGCTTCATGCAGCGCATGGCCGAGGAACCGGTTGCGCTGGGCCCCGTCGATGTCCGGGAGTGACGGTAGCCGATGAATCGACCGCGCCAGCCAGAACTTCGGAACCGCAGGGGAGCCAGCCGATTGTGCGCGTTGGCAGTAACCATTCTGTTTGCGCTGCCCGGCCTTCCCGCCAGCGTTGCGGGGCAGGACCCGGATAGCACAGCCGCCCGCGTCCCGCTCCACGGTATCGTCTACGATGCGTTCACGGGCAACGCCGTGGCGGGCGCCGCGGTGTATCTGAACGGCGAGGGGTACGGCGTGCTGTCGGACTCCGCGGGTGTCTTCCGCTTCGCGGACGTTCCCCCGGGATCCCAGCTTGTCGCTGCAATACAGTTCGGATACGAGGAGACGGCGGCGCCGGTCGAGGTGCCCGAGGACGGCGCCTTCATCGAGATCGAGCTCACGCCCCAGCCCATCCTGCTCGACGGCGTCACCGCGGTGGTCGACAACATCAGCACCATGGAGAGGCGTATGCAGACACGGCGGCGGGCCGTCCCGTACCAGGCTCGCGCGTTCGGCCAGGAACGGCTGTTGCGCAGCGCGTCGTCCAACATCCTCGATTTCCTGTTGCGGGAGACCCAGTATGGCCCGGTCCCTTGCCCGGTCGGATACTGCGTCATCAGACGGGGACGCATGATCAATCCCAGGGTGTACATTGATGAAATGCCGGCCATCGGGGGGATGGACGAACTCGAGAGTTACCCCACAGCGCAGATCTACGCGCTGGAGGTGTATTCTCAGGGCGCCGAGATCCGGGCGTATACCTACAACTTCATGCAGCGCATGGCCGAGAAACCCATGGTGCTCGTCCCCTTGAACCTCTGGCCGTAACGGGCGGTTACGAGATGCTCCGAAGCACACCGGAAGGACGATGGTATCAAAGGTGGGTGGGCGTCGTGACCAGGCCCGCCGTTTGCCTCCTCCCGGCGATGGTCTGCCTCCTGCTTCCCGCGGCAGTCGATGCGCAGGAGGCGGAGCCCTCGTCCATCCGCGTGCCGCTGCACGGAATCGTCTACGATGCGTTCACGGGCGCCGCCGTGGCGGGGGCCGCGGTGTATCTGGACGACGAAGGGTACGGTGTGCTGTCGGACTCCGCCGGTGTCTTCCGCTTCGCGGACGTCTTCCCGGGGCCCCAGCTTGTCGCCGCAATCCAGTTCGGATACGAGGAGACGGCGGCGCCGGTCGAGGTGCCCGAGGACGGTGCCTTCATCGAGATCGAACTCACGCCCCAGCCCATCCTGCTCGACGGCGTCACTGCGGTGGTCGACAACATAAGCACGATGGAGAGGCGCATGCGCACGCGGCGGCGGGCCGTCCCTTATCAGGCCCGCGCGTTCGGCCAGGAACGTCTGCTCCGCAGCGCGTCGTCCAACGCTCTTGAGTTCCTGCGTTCGGATACCCGCTACTTTCCCGTTCCGTGTCCCGCGGGCACCGGCATCTTCGGAACGGGGAACTCCACCCGGGACCTCGGCTGGCACGGAATCTCCCGGCTGACCGGCGCAATGTCGACGAACTGCATCATCCGCCGGGGAAGAACGATCAGCCCGAAGGTGTACATCGACGAGGTGCCGGCCATCGGCGGCCTGGACGTACTCGAGAGTTATCCGACGGCGCAGATCTACGCGCTGGAGGTCTTTTCCCAGGGCGCCGAGATCCGGGCCTACACCTATAACTTCATGCAGCGCATGGCCGAGAGACCCATGGCGCTGATCCCCATCAGTCTCTGGCCGTAGCGCCTCCATCAACGATGCGAAGGGGCGATTCCCGGGCGCTGGTCCGTTGCACCCTGGCCATGGCGTGCTCCCTCGGTCTGCCCGCCACAACCGGGGCGCAGGAAGCGGACCGCACGGCCATCCCCGTGCTGATGCACGGTGTTGTCTACGATGAGTTGACCCGGATTCCGATCCCCGGGGCCGCAGTCCATCTGGAGGAGCGGAACTACGGCGCGCTTACGGACTCGCTTGGCAGGTTCCGGTTCGAGGATGTTGCCGCGGGCTTTGAGGTTCTGGCCGTAGTCCAGTTCGGATACGAGGAAATATCGGCAGCGGTCGAGATGCTCGCAGACAGCATCTTCGTCGAGATCGAGCTCACACCCCGTCCGATCCTCCTCGATGGCGTCACGACGGTGGCCGACAACATCAGCACGATGGAGAGGCGTTTTCGCTCCCGTCGGCGGGCTGTACCGTTTTTCGCGCGCGTGTACGATCAGGAGCGGATGTTGAGGACGGCTTCGGCCAACGCCCTCGAGTTTCTGCGATCTCAAGCCTTCGTGCGGATGGTTCCGTGTCCGACCTTCTGGACCGCATGGCGCTGCGTCCGCAGACGAGGACGCATTGTAAGCCCGCGGGTGTACGTCGATGAAATCCCGGCCATTCGCGGACTGGACGAACTCGAGAGTTATCCGCCCTCCCAGATCTACCAGATCGAGGTGTTCTCATACGGCGCGGAAATCCGGGCCTATACCTACGGCTTCATGCAGCGCATGGCCGAGAAGCCCCGGGCGCTCATGCCCATCGGCTGGCAATGAAGGGAGGAGGTTCCGGCTGAGCCTGCTCTTGATCCCTGGCGCGGCAAGCGCGAGAGTTGGCTCGTAGTCTTCCCCTTGGCGGAGGCCCGCTGACGCCTCCCGCACGCCGGGACGCGAGCCGCTTCCTCGCGCTTTGCAGCCGCAATCCACGCAAACATGTCCTCTCAGCCGACCGAGTCACCGCAGCAGCGCCGAGTCGAGCTTCGCCGGCGCAACCGCAAGCTCGGGCGCGTGCTGCTGGTCATCGGGCTGATCGTGCTATCGCTGCCGCTGGTGACGAACCTGGTGCGCGACCCCGCCGCCGAACGACCGGAGGATCCGCCCTCGGAGATGGTACGCAGGGCGGGGCTGGCGGAGGGCCGGGGCGACATCGAACTCGCCACCCAGCTCTATGAACGCGTGCTGGAGCTGGAGATGGGCGAGTCGCCGCGGGATACGCTGAAAGCTCTGGTGCGCGCGTCCCGGGCCGGTCTGGCGCGCATCGCTGAACTTCCGTGATCCCGGCCCTGATCCTGAGCACACCGATATGACCACCACCATGGCCATCCGCATCCACGGGCTCGGCGGCCCGGAGATGATGCGCTGGGAACAAGTGCCCCTGTCCGACCCGGGGCCGGGCGAGGTGCTCGTCCGGCAGGAGGCGGTCGGGCTGAACTTCATCGACACCTATCACCGGAGCGGGCTCTACCCGGTGCCGTCGCTGCCGGCCGTGCTCGGGATGGAGGCGGCCGGCGTGGTCGAGGCGGCGGGGCCGGCGGCCGCCGACGGACCGACCTTCCGGCCCGGCGACCGGGTCGCCTACGGGAGCGTGCTGGGCGGCTACTGCGAGCGGCGCGTGATGCCCGCCGACCAGCTGGTCGCGATGCCCGACGGCGTCGACTACGAGGCCGCTGCGGCAGCCATGCTGAAGGGCATGACCGCGTGGTATCTCTGCCGCCGCACCTACCGGGTGCGCGCCGGCGAGACCGTGCTGGTGCACGCGGCCGCGGGCGGAGTCGGCACGATCCTCGGCCAGTGGTGCAAGGCGCTGGGCGCCACCGTGATCGGCACCGCCGGCAGCCCCGAAAAGGGCCGCCTGGCGCGGGCGCACGGCACCGACCACGTCATCCTCTACAAGGAAGAGGATTTCGTCGAGCGGGTGCGCGACATCACCGGCGGACGGGGTGTCCCGGTGGTCTTCGACGGGGTCGGCAAGGCCACCTTCGAGGGCTCGATGGAGTGCCTGGCCCGCTTCGGCATGATGATCACCTTCGGCAACGCCTCCGGCCCCGTGCCTCCGCTCAACCTGCTGCGGCTGAGCGCAAAGGGGCTCAGCGTGGCCCGTCCCTCGCTCAAGCCCTACATCGAGCGCCGCGAGGACCTGGAAGAAGCCTCCGGCGAACTGCTCGGACACATTCGGGCCGGCCGCATCGGGCTGACCATCGGCCAGCGCTTTCCTCTCTCGGAAGCTGCTGAAGCCCATCGCGCGCTGGAGTCGCGGCAGACGCAGGGATGCACCATTCTACAGCCGTGACGACATCGCTTACGCGCACTCCAGGAGGCCCCCCAATGATTCGCACGCCGATTCTCGCCGCGCTCGCCGTGCTCGTGACCGCGAGCGCCGCCGCCGCGCAGCGGCCCAACACCGTCTTCCTCGACGAGCTGACCTGGACCGAGGTGCGGGCCGCCATCGACGAGGGAGTCACCACCATCATCGTGCCCACCGCCGGCACGGAGCAGAACGGGCCCCACATGGTGCTCGGCAAGCACAAGTTCATCATCAACCACGCGTCGGACCTGATCGCGCGCGAGTTGGGCAGCGCGCTGGTGGCGCCGGTCATCGCCTATGTTCCCGAAGGCGCCATCGACGGGCCCGACGGGCCCACCGGACACATGCGCTACGCCGGGGCGATCACCCTTCCCAACGAGCACTTCATGAAGCTGCTCGAATACGCGGCGCGCAGCCTCGAGGTGCACGGCTTCACCGACATCGTGTTCATCGGCGACAGCGGCGGGAACCAGAACGGCATGCGCACGGTGTCGGAGATGCTGAACGAGGAGTGGGGGGCCGCGGGGAAGCAGGGCCGCGTCCACTTCGTGGGCGATTACTACTCGGGCAACGGTTTCCGCGACTGGCTCATGGAGGAGCACGGCTACGACGCGGCGACCATCGGCGGACACGCCGGCATCAGCGACACGTCCCAGCTTCTCTACATCGCGCCCGAGCACATCCGCCAGGGAGAGTTGGCGCCGGGAGGCGGGTACGAGGGCAGCGGCGTCTCCGGCGACCCCACCAAGGCTTCCGTGGTCTACGGGCGAATGGGCATCCAGCTCAAGGTGGAGGCGGCGGTGCGCCAGATCCGCGAACTGACGCAGGGGCGATAACCGAGACAACCCTGACGTTACGTGAGGGTGGTGGCAACGAATCCGTAAACCGACCCGAGGACCACAGAACGAAGATGAATCCCGCAACAATGACTCAGGCGACCATGACCCAGGCTGGCGCCTCGGAGAGCACCGCCCGCCTCCTGGCGGCGCTGGGGCTCGGAGATGTGAATCCGGGCGGGTTCGCCGGCGAGTGGATGGGTTCCGGGCCCGAGCTCGAGGTCCATACCCCCATCGACGGCTCGCGCATCGCGACCGTGCGCCAGGTCACCGAGCAGGAGTACGACCGCATCGTCGCACGGGCGCACGAGGCGTTCCTTCAGTGGCGGACGGTGCCGGCTCCCAAGCGCGGCGAGGTCGTGCGCCAGATCGGCGACCGGCTGCGCCGGCACAAGGCGGAGCTGGGCGCGCTGGTCACCCTCGAGATGGGGAAGATCCTCACCGAGGGCGAGGGCGAAGTGCAGGAGATGATCGACATCTGCGACTTCGCGACCGGTCTCTCGCGCCAGCTCTACGGGCTCTCCATGCACTCCGAGCGCCCGGACCACCGCATGTTCGAGCAGTGGCACCCGTTGGGCGTGGTGGGCGTGATTTCGGCCTTCAATTTCCCGGTCGCGGTGTGGAGCTGGAACGCGGCCATCGCGGCGGTGTGTGGGGACGCCACGCTGTGGAAGCCGTCGAGTCAGACTCCGCTGACGGCGATCGCGTGCACCCGCATCGCGGGAGAGGTCGCGCGCGAGAACGGCTACGATCCGGCCATCTTCTCGCTGGTGGTGGGGCGGGGCTCCACCGTGGGCGACCGGCTCCTGCACGACCGGCGCATCCCGCTGGTTTCCGCCACCGGCAGCTGCCGGATGGGCTACCGGGTGGCTGAGGTGGTGGGCAAGCGGCTGGGGCGCACCATCCTCGAGCTGGGCGGCAACAACGCCATCATCGTAACCCCGCACGCCAACATGGATCTGGTGCTCCCCGCCATCCTCTTCGGATCGGTCGGCACGGCGGGGCAGCGCTGCACGAGCACCCGCCGCATCATCGCGCACGAATCCATCCGCGAGGAGCTGGAGCGGCGGCTGGTGTCCGCCTACGGGGACGTGCGCATCGGCGACCCGCGCGACGCGGCGACGCTCATGGGCCCGGTAGTGAACCACCAGGCGGTCGCCGACCTGGAGGGCGCGGTGCGGCGGGTCACGGAGGAGGGAGGCGATATCCTCTGCGGGGGCGAGCGGCTGGACGGCCCGGACTTCCCCGGCGGCCACTACGTCACCCCCTGCATCGCCCGCGCGCGCAACGGGTTCGACATCGTGCAGGAGGAGACCTTCGCGCCCATCCTCTACATCCTGGGGTACGGGAGCGCGGATGCGTCCCCGGCGCAGGCTGTGGACGAAGTCGCCGAGGCCATCGCCCAGCACAACGACGTCCCCCAGGGGCTCTCGTCGGCGATCTTCACCGAGCATATGCGCGAGGCGGAGTTCTTCCTCTCCCATCGTGGCAGCGACTGCGGCATCGCCAACGTCAACATCGGCACCAGCGGCGCGGAGATCGGGGGCGCCTTCGGGGGCGAGAAGGAGACCGGGGGCGGCCGCGAGTCGGGCTCCGACGCGTGGAAGGCCTACATGCGGCGCCAGACCAACACGGTCAACTGGAGCCCGGAACTGCCGCTGGCGCAGGGGGTGCGCTTCGGGTAGAGGCGGCGGCTAGAGCAGTTGTTGTAATCCAACGATCAGGCCAACGATTACCGTCGCCTGAACGAGCAGCAAGCCGTACATCTGCGCCTTCGTGACGTGTTCGTCGAGCCCCCGCCGGAGTTCCGCCACATCACGCCGAATGTCCCCTACTTCACGGCTCAGTCGCGCAATGTCGCTTCTCATCCCAGCCGACTCATCGCGCAGCTGTCCGGTTTCGGCCTTGAGCTCGGTTCGGACGCCCTCGATCTCGGTTCGGACGCCTTCGATTTCGGTCCTGGTTTCAACGCGAAGCTGTTCGAAGTCTTCCTTGAACTCGGTTCGGACACTGGCGATCTCGGTCTTGAGGTCGGTTCGGAGGCTGGCGATCTCGGTCTTGAGGTCGGTTCGGACACTGGCGATCTCGGTCTTGAGCTCGGTTCGGAGGCTGGCGATCTCGGTCCTGGTTTCGACACGAAGCTGTTCGAAGTCTTCCTTGATTTCGGTTCGGAAGTCGCGGAATTCGGCGCGGAGATCCCGAAAGTCCTCTCTGGTGGCGACGTTGCCCGGGACAGGGCCGCCGAACACGGTAACCAGGACCTCCGCCTGGGCCGCGTCAAAGCCGGCCGCCTGCAGAGCCCTGGTTGCCTTAAGCGTATCAAGCCCGATCGGTTCCATGGCATCAAACATGTGGCCCCCTCTTCCATCGCAGCAAGGTCAGGACTCCCGCTGGACATCCTCATTGCGCCCGCGAGGCGTCGCCGCCGTACGACAGGGCTTCATTGCCTGAAGTCGACGCACTTCGCTGCCGGATGAGTCGAAAGCTCGTTTCTACCGCGGGGCGATGGAATGGCGGAATGGGGTCAGTTGGAGGTCTTCCGTGCCTGCCGCCACGCGTGCTCGTAGACCCTGGGCCGCACGTCGAGGTATCCCGGATACTCCTTGCGAGCGCGCTCCAGGACCGCCTTTTCCAGCGTGATGGTGGCCACCGGGTCGGTGGTTTCGAGCAGCACGTCACCCGCCGGGCCCGCGACCATCGACGGTCCTCCGATGACCCCCTGCGACCGAGTGCCGGGCCGGTTGACCGATACGACGTAGGCGCAGCTGGTGACCGCGTTCGCCCGCAGCACCAGCCGCCAGCGCGGGTAGGTTTCCGCCGGGGTGGCGCGTGGCAGGAGAATGGCGTCCGCGCCCATGGCCGCGAGCGCGTTGCACCCCTGGGGGCGGTTGGCGTCCGAGCACACCTGCACCCCGATGCCGAATCCGCCCACGTCAACCGGCGCCTGCAATTCCTCGCCCGCCTCGTAGTGGTGCGCCTCCCAGTACCCCTCCTCGTCGGGCAGGTGGATTTTCCGGTAGCGCAGCAACTCCTCGCCCGTGGAGTCGAAGAGCACTGCGGTGTTGTGCCGGCGACCGTTCCCCGGGTCGCGCACTATGGCGCCGCCCAGCACCGCCAGCCCGGTCGCGCGCGCAGCCACGGCCATGGCGCTCTCCCGGGGACCGTATGGAGGCTCGGCGTCGCCGTCAGAGGGGACCTGGCTTGCCGGCGCCCAGCGGTTCAGCGGCAATTCGGGGAGGACCGCAAGCTTCGCTCCACGCGCCTTCGCCTCGCGCAGACGGGCCAGCAGCCGCTCTTCCTCGTCCCGGTGGGGGAAGACGTCGGTGATGAGGGCGACTTTGAGGGATTCGGGCTTCAATGCAAGCAGTTCCAGACGTGCGGGGCGAGAACAGGCGTTTCCTCATTAGGAATACGGCAGCGGACCTGAGAGGGTCCCGGCGCTACGCCGGAGGTTGCTGCTTGCGCCGGAAGCCCGTACGGAGGAGTTGATTTTCCGGCGGCAGGAACATCGCCACCGGACCGGCGATTGGGCGTTGCCTGGCTGAACCCATGCGAGCCCGGGTCGCTCACCCGTCCGCGATCAGCGCCTCCCTGACGACCACCTGAGGGAGCCCCGCCTCCGCGAGCCGCCGATTCAGGCGGGGCAAATCGTCGCCGAGCATCCGCTCGAGGATGCGCAGCTGCGCCTCCAGCTCCGCCGACAGCTCGTCGAAGACGGCCTGGTACGCATCGATGGGCGTGCCGTCGCCCCGCTCCAGGTGGCTGCGCAGGCCGGTCAGACGATCGTTCAGCTTGATGGGGAAGGCGATCTTGTCCTTCGGGCTCTGGTTCCTGAGCTGGTAGAGTTCTCCCGCGACCGCCTCGATCCCCGCCGCGAAGCCGGAGGCGTCGTCGCTCAGGCCGGCGTCGTCGCTCTCGGCGACGATCGCGTCGATCTGGGCACGAAGGTCGCGCGCCAGCAGCACGCTCGTGTTCGCCCGGCTCTCGGCGTCGCGGATCGCCATCGCCAGGCGGAACTGGCCGGTGAAGGCGGCGGTGGGGATGTCACCGAGTCTCGGATCCGGGAGCACGTCGAAGGCCGCCTCCCGGGTCGCGCCATCGACAGTGAGCCGCGCCCGGTAGCGCCCCGGCGGCGCCCAGGGCCCCACTGCGGGGTTGCCCCCCTCCAGGACGATGCCCTCGAAGGTCACCGCGCCCGGATAGCGGAGGTTCCAGCGGGTCCGGTGGGTGCCCGCATCCACGCGCGTGTCGATGAGCGTGTTCACGTGCGCGCCGTCTTCCGTCAGGATGTCGAGGCGCGCGGTCCGGGACGCGCCCACCCGGAAGTCGATGACCGCCGGGACCGATCGCCGGATTGCGTCGGCGGGCTGGAAGAGGTGGACCTCCGTGCCTGCGACGTCCGTGTCCAGCTGTCGCAGCGTCTCGATGTCGTCGAGGACCCAGAAGGAGCGGCCGTGGGTGCTGATCACCAGGTCGCGCTCCTGGACGGCGAGCCCGGTGACGGGTGTGTCCGGCAGGCGGAACGAGAGGTCGCTCCAGTGCGCGCCGTCATCGAAGGAAACGAAGACACCGTGCTCGGTGCCCGCGTACAGGAGCCCGGCACGCTTCGGATCCTCCCGAACGACCCGCACGAAGGCACCATCGGGGATGCCCTCGCTGATCCGGGTCCAGGTCGCGCCGTAGTCGTCGGTCTTCCACGCGTACGGCGCCCGGTCGTCCATCTCATACCGGATCCCGGCTACGAACGCGCTCCCGGCGTCGTGCTGCGACACTTCCACCGTCATGACGCGCGTGTGCGGGGGCATGTCCGGAGGGGTCACGTCGCGCCAGTTCCCGCCGCCGTCGCGCGTGACGTGTACGAGCCCATCGTCCGAGCCAGTCCAGATCGTCTCCGCTTCATGCGGCGAAGGCGTGATCGCGTAGAGCGTGCCGTAGATCTCGGGTCCATCCTGGTCCTTCACGATCGGGCCGCCGGAGTCATCGAGCGTTTCCGGCTCGGCTCGCGTCAGATCGGGGCTGATCTTCTCCCACGACTTCCCGTCATCGAAGGACCTCCAGAGGTGCTGCGAACCGACGTACAGCGCATGCGGGGCCGTCGGCGCCATGGTGATGGGGTAGGTCCAGTTCCATCGCTCGGGCATGTCGCGCGCGGGCTCGCCCATGACGATGCGCGGCCAGGGCTGGATGTCGGTGACCATGCCGGTCGCCCGGTTGTAGCGCGTGAGGGTGTTGGTCGCGCCGGCGTAGAAGATGTCGGGGTCGGTGGGATGCTGCGCGATGTAGCCCATCTCGCCTCCGCCCACCGCGTACATCCACTCCGTGCTCGGGCCGCGCGGGTTGCGGAGATGGCCGGGCTCCGACGACACGCACGCGGTCGAGTTGTCCTGCTGCGCGCCGCACACATGGTAGGGGAAGTCCGAAGTCGTCGTCAGGCGATAGATCTGCGCCGTCGGATACCGCATCGAGGTCCAGGTCCGGCCTCCGTTCACCGTGACCACGCCGCCCCCGTCGTTGCCGTTGATCATGCGCAGGGGGTTTGTGGGGTCGATCCAGAGGTCGTGATGGTCGGCGTGGGTTTCGGGCACGCTTTCGAGCGTCTTCCCGCCATCCGTCGAGCGCATGAGCCGGAAGTTGAGGATGTAGAGCGTGTTGCGGTCGACCGGGTCCGCCTCCAGGCGCTGGAAGTAGAAGGCCCGCTGCCAGATGTCGCGATGGCCGTTGATGAACGCCCACGACCGGCCCCCGTCGTCGGACCGGTAGAGCCCGCCCTGCTCGGCCTCGAGGTTCGCCCACACGCGGTCCGGATCCGCGCCGGACACGGTGATCGTGATCTTGCCTAGGACGCCGTCCGGGAGGCCCGGGTTGCGCGTGATCTCGCTCCAGGTGTCGCCGCCGTCGGTCGACTTGAAGATCCCCGACCCCTCCCCGCCGCTCCACAGGCGCCACGGCTTCCGGTACACCTGCCAGAGCGTCGCGTAGAGGATGTTCGGATCGCTCGGGTCCATGACCAGGTCGACGGCTCCGGTGCGTTCGTCGCGGAAGAGAACCTTCTCCCAGGTCCTGCCTCCGTCGCTGGTCCGGAAGACGCCGCGCTCGGGGTTGGGCCCGAAGGGATGGCCGAGCGCCGCCACGTAGGCGCGGTCGGGGTCGGTCGGATGGATGCGGATGCGCCCGATCGCGTGGGTCTCTGCGAGGCCGAGGTGCCGCCAGCTCTTCCCGCCGTCGTCCGAACGGTATACGCCGTCCCCCTGGAGGACGTTGGCGCGCAGCTGCACCTCGCCCATGCCGATGTAGACGATGTCGGGGTCCGAGGGCGCCATCGCGACCGCGCCGACGGAGGCGCTGCCGACCTGACCATCGGTCACCGGGGCCCAGGTGGACCCGCCGTCGGTGGTCTTGAAGAGCCCTCCGCCCGTCGCGCCGAAGTAGTACTCGAACGGGCGGTCGGCATGGCCCGCCACCGCGATCGAGCGCCCGCCCCGGTCCGGTCCGATCGAGCGCCACTCCATGGGGGGAAGGAGCGAGATGTGGTCCTGGGCGGTGAGGGCGGGCGGTGCCGCAACGAACGAGATCGCCCATAGTAGCGGGAGCGCGAGGAGCGGGACTCGAATGACCGGCGAGGGGTTGCTGACGTCCATGCTGCCTCCAGATCGGCGGTCCATCTCTTCTCTTTGGACCAGTCTGCTGCCCTACTCCAGCGGTGCGATCCCCGACATCACTTCCCCGAGGGGGTGTACCTCCACGCTCCACTCAAGCGCGACTAGAGCAGCCGCTGCAATCCTACGATGAGCGCTACGATCACGGTTGCCTGCACCAGCAGCAAGCGGTACATCTGCGCTTTCAGGTTCTTTATGTCCTCGCGCACATCGGCGATTTCCCGACTGAGCTTTGTGATATCTGCCCTTCGCTCAGCCGACTCCACTTTCAGTTCATCGTGCAGCTTGACAAACTTCGCGTTGACTTCATCGCGCAGCCCAGCGATCTCGGCCCGGCAATCCGCGATCTCCGCCTTCAACTCGGTTCGGCAATCCGCGATCTCCGCCTTCAACTCAGTTCGGCAGTCAGCGATCTCCGCCTTCGTCTCATCGCGCAGTTGGGAGATCTCTGTCTTCAGTTCCGTTCGGAGATCCCTGATCTCCGTCTTCACCTCAGACCGGAGCTCCCGCACATCGCCTTTCGTTGCGGCATTGCCTGCGACCGGTCCGCCAAACACGGACACAAGGGCCTCGGCCTGGGACGTTTCGAAGCCTGCCGCTTCGAGCGTTCTCGTCGCCTTGAGCGTATCCAGCCCAGTCGTGTCCATGGCATCAAACATGTACTGGCACCATCCTCCGCAGCAACTTCGTGAGCCTCTCGGCGCCAGCCTCCTCTCGGTCCCGGAGATGGATGGGCCGAGTGCCGAGTTCGATCGGCGCCCTGCGCCATCTCAAATCTCTGGATTCCGGCGGGCGGAGGAATGGCGGAATGGGATGAGTCGGCGTGTCGCGGATTGGCAGGTGGCGGAGATGCATAAAGCACGGCAGTTTCCACTCTGTGCGCGCGCTGCGCGGCTGCAATGAGGCGTTCCGTTCGAAGGGGGATGCATCGATGAGCGAGATCACGCTCAGGGTAAACGGGGAGACGCATACGCTCGATGTCGATCCGTCGACGCCGCTGCTGTATGTGCTCCGCAACGATCTCGGATTGCGGGGACCACGCTTCGGCTGCGGCCTGGCGCAATGCGGGACGTGCACGGTGCTCATGGACGGGCGCGCGATTCGCTCGTGCAACCGGCCGGTGTCGCGTTCGACGGGAGAGATCACGACGCTGGAGGGGCTGCCCGAGAACGGCGAACTCCATCCGGTGCAGCAGGCGTGGATCGACGAGCAGGTGCCGCAGTGCGGGTACTGCCAGAACGGACAGATCCTCACGGCCGCGGCGCTGCTGAGCTACAGCCCGAATCCGAGCGACGAAGAGATCCGGGAGGGCATGAACCGGGTCCTCTGCCGCTGCATGACCTACTACCGGATCCAGTCGGCGGTGAAGCGCGCGGCAGAAACGATGGCCGAAGGGGAGGACCGATGAGCGCCGGGCGGCGAGATCCCCACACGGGACGTGGACCGATGAGAGCCGGGCGGCAGGTGGCCAAGGCGGTAGACGACGCGCTCGTGCGCTGGGGCGGGACCACGTCCCGGCGGGACTTTCTCAAGACGTCCGGGCTGTTCGTCTTCGGGTTGAGCGGCGTGGGGTCGGCCGGGGCGGGTCGATGGGGTTTTGGGCCCGAGCCGGCGGGGGCCGAATCCCCTGAAGCGGCTTCCTGGCCCGATCCCGACTCCCTCCAGCTCGACTCGTGGCTGGTCGTGCACGAGGACGGCAGCGCGACCTTCTACGTGGGCAAGACCGATGGCGGGCAGGGGACCGGGACCGCCACCCAGCAGATGATGTGCGACGAGCTCGACCTGGCCTTCGACAAGGCCACGGTGGTCATGGGTCGGACCGACATGACCGTGGACCAGGGTGGCTCGGGGGGCTCGGATGCGATCGAGCGCGATGCGATGGTCGGGCGCCGGATCGCGGCGGAGGCCAGGCGCGTGCTGCTGGAGATGGCGTCGGAGCGCTTCGGCGTGCCCGTGGAGGAGCTCAGCGTGAGTGAGGGCGTGATCTCTCTGCGCGACGATCCCGCGCGCACCGTCGGCTACGGCCAGCTGATCGGCGGACGGCGCTTCGATGTCGCGCTGACCGGAGGCAACGTCAACGCGACCACCGGGGTCGCGAGCATCAAGCCGGTGCAGGACCTGAAGCTGGTGGGCCAGTCGATCCCGCGCTACGACATCCCGGGGAAGGTGGATGCGTCGCTCGAGTGGGCCGTCGACGTAAGGCTCCCGGGTATGGTGCACGCGCGGCATGTGCGCCCGCCCTTCGCTGGGGCGACGCTGGCGGGCATCGACGAGTCGTCGGTGCGCGATGTGCCCGGCTTCATCCGGGTCGTGAGCGAGGGCAACTACGTCGCCGTGGTGTGCGAGCGCGAGGAGCAGGCGATCGAGGCCGCGGAACGGCTCGCGGTCGAGTGGGAGAAGCCCGCGATGGCCCCCTTCCCGGCATCCGACGACCTCTTCGACTACATGCGGAGTGCGGAGCGGGTGCCGGGCTCGGGCGGACGCGGGGCGGCGCGGACGCAAGGCGATCCCGACGGGGCGCTGGCGAGCGCCGCGACCGTGGTCGAGGCCGCGTATGACATCCCCTTCCACGGGCACACCGCGATCGGTCCCGCGCACGCCCTGGCCGACCCCTCGGACGGCCAGATGACGATCTACACCAACGACATGAAGCCGTACAGCCACCGGACCGGGATCGCCGAGTTCCTGGGGATGGACCCGGAGCAGGTGCGGGTGATCTGGATGGATGGTCCGCAGCTTTACGGGCGCACGGCGGCGGACGATGCGGGCTTCGAGGCCGCGTACCTGGCCAGGGAGCTGGGCCGCCCGGTGCGGGTGCAGTGGATGCGGCACGAGGAGACGGCGTGGGACACAAAGGGCCCGGCATTCGCGATCGACCTGCGGGGAGGGCTGGATGCGGAGGGCAACGTGGTCGCGCTGGACTATCAGGGCCGGATCGCCAACTATGCCCATGTCGGGTACAACCAGGCCCGGACGGTGCTGATCGCACAGTTGATGGGCTTCCGGCCGGAGCGGCCGTCTCCGGGCGGCGCGCGCGGCCCCGACGAGATGTATTACGTCCCGAACCGGCGTCAGGAGACGCGGGCGGTGCGCTTCCCGCTTGCCTTCGAGACGCCGCTCCGCACCGGCAACCTGCGCGACCCCAACGGCCCGCAGACCACCTTCGCCGGGGAGTCGTTCATCGACGAGCTGGCCGCGGCCGCGGGCGCTGATCCGGTCGAGTTCCGGTTGCGCCTTCTGCGCGGGGCGACCGACGACGACGAGGCCTTCCGCCGCGCGCGCTCGATCGCGGTGGTCGAGGCCGCGGCGGAGGCGTACGGGTGGGACGCGCGCCCGTCACCCGGGACGGTGGGAAGCGGGCGCGTGCTGACGGGGCGGGGCATCGCGTACGCGTATCGCGCCCGCACCACGATCGCCGTGATCGCGGAAGTCGAGGTCGACCGCGAGACCGGCCGGGTGTGGGTCCGGCGCATGGTGTGCGCCCACGACTGCGGCCTGGTGATCAACCCGAACAGCCTTGAGAGCACCATCCAGGGCAACCTCCTGCACGGGATCAGCCGGACGCTCTACGAGGAGGTCCGCTTCGACGGCGAGAAGGTCACCAGCGTCGACTGGCGCACCCACCCGACCCTCACGCACATGGACACGCCCGAGCGCATCGACGTCGTGATGGTGAACGGCGACCCGAACCCCGACCGCCCGGACCTGCGGCCTTACGGGGCGGGGGAGCCGTCGCACAGGCCGGTGCCCGCCGCGGTAGCGAACGCGATCTACGATGCGACGGGGGTGCGCATGCGGAAGGTGCCGCTGCGGCCGGAGCGGGTGCTGGAAGAGTTGGGGTCGGTGGGATAGAACTGCCCTGATCGACAAACCTTCACGTAACGTCAGGGTTGGGGCGGCGACGCTCAAGCGGCCCGTTCGTAGAACACGGCGTCTTCGACCTGACCGATGCTCAGGCGGTAGTCGTCGGCGAGGGTCTGCAGATCCTCACCGGCGTCGACACGGTCCGCCCTTCCCCGCTTGTTGCATCCTCCTTCGCTTCGGTAGCTTGATCCCGCCAATTCAGGCTCTCGAACCCACAGGATGGCCCTCAGTGAAACGCTCTCCCTTCAAGCCAGCCTTGCTCGCGATCACACTCCTCGCGGCGGCCCATGCCGCGTGGCCCCCTCTGCTCCCCGGCGCATCCCTTGCCGCCCAGCAGGTCACCCTCGACTCCGCCTTCCTCGCCGGCTACTCCTGGCGCAACCTCGGCCCGGACCGGGGCGGGCGCTCCATCGCGGTGAGCGGGGTCAAGGGGCGGCCGCAGGAGGCCTATTTCGGCGCCACCGGCGGAGGACTCTGGAAGACGGTCGACGGGGGCGACAACTGGTTTCCGGTCACCGACTTCCAGATCAACTCGGCGTCGGTGGGCGCGGTGGCGGTTGCCGAGACCGACCCGGACCTCGTCTTCATCGGCACGGGCGAGACCTGCATTCGCGGCAACATCCTGCCCGGGGACGGCGTCTACCGGAGCCGCGACGCGGGCGCGACCTGGGAGCACGTCGGGTTCTCCGAGTCGGACGGCATCTCCAAGATCCGCATCCACCCGACCGATCCGGACATCATCTATGTGGCGTCCTTCGGGAAGTACGGGGTGCCGAGCGAGGAGCGCGGCGTCTTCAGGAGCACCGACGGGGGCGACAGCTGGGAGAGGATCCTCTTCCGCGACGAGCGCACCGGCGCCATCGATATCGCGCTCGACCGCAACAACCCGGACGTGCTCTACGCGGCGCTCTGGGAGGCCTTCCGCAAGGAGTACACGATGTCCTCCGGCGGGCCGGGCAGCGGCATGTTCAAGAGCGTCGACGGCGGGATGACGTGGACCGAGATCACGCGCAATCCGGGGATGCCGCGCGAGGGCGTCGTAGGCAAGATCGGGCTCGCGGTCTCAAGCGCGAATTCGGACCGCGTCTACGCCCTCTTCGAGCACGACGACGGGGGGCTCTTCCAGAGCGATGACGGGGGCGAGAGCTGGGAGCTCATCAACGACGAGCGACGCATCCGCCAGCGCGCCTTCTACTACACGCACGTCTTCGCCGACCACCACGACGAGGACGTGGTCTACGTGCAGAACACCTCGTTCTTCCGCTCGACCGACGGCGGCGCCACCTACGAGGTCATCAACAACGGGACCCACGTCGACTTCCACGACTTCTGGATCGACCCCGACGACCCCGCGCACGTGGTGGTCGCCAACGACGGAGGCGGGGCGGTCAGCTTCACGACCGGCAGCGAGTGGACGGACCAGGAGTTCTCGACGGCCCAGTTCTACCACGGCGTCACCACGGCGCACATCCCGTTCCACATCTGCGGCTCGCAGCAGGACAACAGCACGCTCTGCCTGCCCTCGGACTGGAACGCGGGGCGCTTCGCATCGGCGCTGGCCGACACGGCGGGCGACTCCGGCGCACGGGTGCCCGACATCACCGCGGGCTCGATGGACGTGTTCTACCGGGCCGGCGGCGGGGAGCCGGGCTACATCGCGCCCGACCCCAGGGACCTCGACGTCTTCTTCTCGGGCACCAACAACGGCCGCTACATCGACCGGTTCAACCGGCGCCTGGGGACGTCGCGCGAGGTCAACCCCTACCCCTGGTTCTACTCCGGGGAGCCAGCCATAGACATGGTCGAGCGCTGGCAATGGACCTTTCCCATCATCTTCTCGCCCATCGACCCCAACGTGCTGTACGCCTCCTCGAACCGGCTCTGGCGCACCACCGACGGCGGCACCAACTGGGAGGCGCTGAGCCCCGACCTCACCCGCGCCGACCCCATGACGCTGGGCCGTTCCGGAGGGCCGATCACCGGCGACATGAACGGGC
Source organism: Longimicrobiales bacterium (assembly GCA_965202805.1). Taxonomy (GTDB): domain Bacteria; phylum Gemmatimonadota; class Gemmatimonadetes; order Longimicrobiales; family Gaopeijiaceae; genus BD2-11. The sequence goes on along the minus strand of OZ241869.1, from coordinate 2,386,984 downwards.
CGGAGGTGTACGCGACGATCTTCGCGGTCGGGCCCGGCAAGGTGGACATCGACGTGATCTGGACGGGCTCGGACGACGGGCTCGTCTATGTGACGCGTGACGGGGGCGGGAACTGGACCGACGTGACGCCTCCGGACATGCCGGATTTCGGGCGCGTGAGCCTGATCGACGCCTCGGCGTTCGACGCGGGGCGGGCTTACGTCTCGGCGCGTCGGGCGCTTCTTGATGATTTCCGGCCCCATATCTGGAAAACCGATGATTTCGGGGCGTCCTGGACGAGAATCGTCGACGGCATCCGCGACGACGCCTACGTGAACTCGATCCGCGAGGACCCGAACCGGGCCGGCCTGCTCTACGCCGGCACCAACCACGGCGTCTACATCTCCTACGACGACGGCAGCTCATGGCAGGAGCTGAACCCGGACCTGCCCGACATGCCGATCACCGACGTGATCCCGGAGCACGACGAGCTGGCGATGGCGAGCCACGGGCGCGGCTTCTGGATCCTCGACAACGTCGCGCCGCTGCGGCAGCTGACGCCGGAGACGACGGCCCAGGACCTGGTGCTGTTCGATCCCGCCGCCGCGTACCGCTCGGCCAACGGGGTCATGTTGTCTTGGTGGCTTGGGGATGAGCCAGAGGAGGCGATGCTTGAGATCGTGGACGCATCGGGCGATGTGGTGCGGACCTTCGAGGCCGCCGTGGAGGGCGAGGAGCGCGACCGGTGGGCGGGTCCGGCGCTGCCGATGACGGCGGGGCTGAACCGACTGCGCTGGGATCTCCGCACCGATCCCGCGGCGTCCTTCCCCGGGATGGTCCTCTGGGGCGTCGCCACCATGGCGCCCGCGGTCCCGCCGGGAACCTACACGGCGCGCCTGATCGTGGACGGCCGCGTGGAGACGACCGAGGTGGACGTGCGGCGGCATCCGTGGATCACGGACGTGACGGAAGAGGACCTGGTCGCCCAGTTCGAGTTCGGCGTACAGATCCGCGACCGGGTGCACGCGGCCAACTCGGCCGTGATCGCCATCCGCAACGTGAAGGCCCAGCTGGACGACCGGCTGGAGGCGTCGGACGACGAGCGCCTGGCCGAGGCGGGCGAGCGGCTGCGGGAGGCGGCGTCGGCGGTGGAAGCGGACATCTACCAGGTGCGCAACCGGTCGAACCAGGACCCCCTCAACTTTCCGATCAAGGTGAACAACCGGTTGGCGAACCTGCTGTCGATGTCGGAGCGCGGGGATGGGCGGCCGGGGAGCGGCATGTACGCCGTGTTCGAGATCATGGTGGAGCGGCTGGAGGGCCACCTGGAGCGGCTGCAGTCGGTGTGGGATGGTGAGTTGGAGGAGGTGAACGAGGTGTTGCGGGGGGTGGGGTTGGAGGAGATTGAGGTGGAGGGCAACGGAGTGGGGCCAGTATCGTAAAGGGAAAAGGAGGTCTGAAGTGTCAGGTCGGCGCTCCTCTACGAATGCCGCTTACGCTCTCGTCTCGTAGATCGAGAGGAGGCCCAAGGGTCGTGAAGCCACACAGGACCAAGAGTAATATCACCTCCTATAGTGTTAGTTAGTCGGTTCATAGCGGCCGGATTAGATGCCATTTACCTTGGTTTGCGGGATCACCGTGACAATGGCGCTCAACCCACAAATGAATCTCTGTTTCGGGGGCGAAACGTCGGATAGCCTCAATCGCGGCGGTGGACGCTGAGACGACCCATCCTTCGCCAAGGGACTCGAAACGGGGTGGTTTGATCCGTATCCAGCCGTCCTTCCAGAATGTCGACTCGACCATTACTTCCCCTTTGGCATCGAACCATTGAAACGGGACAGTCGTTGAAGGGCGCCAGGCAAGAGCCTTCGCGACGTTTGAATTGATGGCCGCCCACCGATAAACCGTCCCGATGAGTTGATCCTCATTATTCAGAACGACCAGTTGTTTGTCCTCTTGACCCCAACCGTTCAAGTACGTTTTGTACGTCAGCGCACGTGTTGATTTCAGAACTTGTTCGCCCGCTTCGTCCGCTACATTTGCAATCAAGCCGCGATACCTTTCTTCACGTGGCCACTCCCATTCCGGTCGCACAAACCAGGTTTGTTCGCCAATGACTGACCGTCCCTGAATTGAGTTCGGGTAGTGGCTCCACTCGGAGGCGTCGGCCCCTTGGAGCCAATCTTCCCGGTCTTTGCCCATGAAACGCCATGCCATCGCCTGGAATTCCAGTGGACGTTCGGTCGGTCGATAAGACTCGACTAACGGGTCGTAGATCGGGTAATAGCTGTCATATGCGATCTCCGCACCAGGCGGGATTTGCCCGGAGAGCGACTGCCTTCCAAACACACGCATGGCAGCTTCTCGACCGATGACCGCGTTGGTGTTTAGCCAGAAACTAGTCAAGAGCTTCCTCACCCAGTGCTGGAGCCTTCTGTCGCTAGCCCACGGATATTCGCCTTTTAGCGCCCAGTACACGCTTTCGAATTCGGAGCGCAGTTCATCCACATCGAGTCCACGATCGAGTAGTGGTCGAATAAGCGCTCTATGTAGATCCCATGCGATCGCCGTCTCCCCGCCGATCACCATTTCTGCCTCACGGAGGGTGTCCGGATAGCTCGGCACAAGGATGATCGGCCGCGGCGAAGCCGTTGTGAGGTCCTCCCAAATCCAACCCTGGCCGTCGCAGATCCGTTTCGCAATACTGCGAACGGAGAGCGATTCTGAGTGCTTCAGATCTTCGATGACTCCCCGCAGAGCGGAGATCCGCGGTGACCCGAGGGATATCGCTAAGTGAACCGTAGCCAAGAGATGTTCGAGTTGTAACGGGTTCCACCAAGGTGAATTAGTGAATAACGTGACAAATCCTTTTCCGTGAACGGCCAGATACTTGGCAAGAGCGCGTCTCGCGGCAAGTCCAACATCGACGACTGGACACACCAGAAGTTCGGCTAGGAAGCGGCAAAGTGCCTGATCGGTTGACGAAGGGAGTACTGACCTTGTCAGCGACTCATAGGGTCGGGTCTCGGGGCTTGCGGCAAGCACTTGTATCAGGTAGTCATCAACAGCTTCAAGAACGGCATCGCTAGGCCAATCGACTGCTAGGAGTTCTAGTATTTCACCGATATCAGTCAGCAAATAAAGAGGCCAAAGTTGTCCGGTGCTAAGATCGTTCAAAAACTGTTCACGGCCGCGGTCAATGCCGTCAGCCTGATCGATCTTTTTGAGTGTCTCAAACACGGTCATCTTCTGTGCGCCATCGAGCTGCCGATGCCACGATCCATCCCTTGAGTGGCTGAGAGCCTTCTCGATCAATTCCTTTGCAGACTGACGGTCGCCTGAACGCAGGAGAATGTCCGCCCTCCGAGCCATTAGTTCGATCTGACGGTAGTCCGGTGGAGGAAAGCGCTCAACAAGGCTATCGAAATGAGCTTCGTCCGCGACACGTGCTTTCCCAATAGCGGCCCACCAATAAAAATTGGCATTGTCCTTGGGGTTGGGATTCCATGTGTCAGGTTTTCTCGGATCGCTGAGGCGTTCGGCAACTTGGTCCAGTGTCTCCAGTTCACCGGTCATGTTTCGATAGAGGTGGCTGTGGCCCCCAGCATCGTCACCTCCTGGTGTCAAGCCCGGCGTCAGGGTAATCGGGTCAAGGCCCTCACGGCGAATCGTGTCCTGAAGAGCCCGCGCCACCGCAGCGCGATGGGAGGGCAAGGCGTTGGTGCGCACATGAGCCATCACTCGCGTTGCCACTTCCCTCATCTGGGCGCGCGGAAACGCTCTCAAGACAATTGCGGCTGTCTCGGACGTGTCTCCAGGTGCGATCAACGAAAGAAGCTCACCGTACATTCCGCCTAAGAGTTCCGGATGCGCCGATGCATCAGCGCCGCCAGCGATCAGGGCATCGAGCACCTCCGACAAGGGTAGGACGTCCCGGTCCACATACTCCACAGCCAGGTGCCACGCCCGCGCGGGCGTCAGACGAACGATCAAGCGAAGCAGCTTCGCGGCGCCATCGGGCCCGCCGCTCCCTCCGGCGACTTCTACGGCACGCGCGAATCGGTCGAGAATCACCAAATGATCGGGGTTCGCCTGATGAATCGATCGAGTCAGCCAGTCTGCTACCTGGGCCATGTGGTAGTCTTTATGACTGCCCGCCCCAGCAGAGACTTCACTCGCTCTAGTCTTCCAGTCCGCAGACCCACCTCGATCCCCCACGTGGTATAGAAACCTAGCGATCTCCAAGCATGCCTCTTGCCGCTGCATGGGATCATCATCGGAGGCGTCTGCTGTTGAGGAGAGCCCAAGCGAGACGGACTGCTCCCTAGACATGGCGCCTTCCTGGTAAAACAGCTGCGCGAAGCGCCGGCGTTGATAAGGCGTGAATTGCTTGGCAGTTGAGCCTGTGGTTAGTTCTACTACCACCTCACTCAAGGCTCTGAGCCCCTCTAGCCCCTGGGTTCTCGCCAGCTTCACGACCTGTTCGTAGATTTCGTTTCTCGACGCCTGTGGGATAGAGTGTTGTCGAGGCAATGTACTGAAGTGCACGGGCCGGTTGTGGAAGAGCAAGAACGATCGGAACAGCTCACGGTGAACACCGTGGAATTGGCCCTTGGCTGCACTCGCTAGATGGACACCGAGCTCTCTAGCTGTATGTTCCAGTCGAGCGCGTGCCTCTTCACTCTCGTCTTTAGCCCCTGGAACGGCTCCCTCGCGCACGGAGAGGATCTCTTGCAGCCACCGAAGCTGGGTGGTGTAAGTCACATCCGAAAACCCCCAACGGTGCCAGTCTTCATATGGCCTGAAGCGGATGTGCGATAGACGACCGATGATCTCAGTAGCCCCCGCCCGATCATCTTGATGGTAGAGGAATCGTGCATAAGCGAGATCGATATCCCTGTTTGTCCTAGCCGCCCCATAGGCCGCCTGGAGTGAGTCGACATCTACCTCCGATGGCATTGATTCTGCTAGTCGAAGCAACGCGACAAAATGGGAGGTGTTAGACCCAAGAGCTTGGATGGCGTCGACAAGAACCTGTAGTTCCTCTGAGTCACAGCCCGCGTCGAGTGCAGTGTCAAACGCTCGGAGTAAAAGGTCCGCTCTCACCATCGCTGGACCGGGCTGGTGGGAGTTCCTCTCTGAACGCAGAACAAGTCTTTGGATCTCCTCGGTCACGATGGTGGGCGGTTCGAACAGAACGGCCACGCTACTCCAAGCTCTGACGATTTCCAGGTCTTCATCATGGTTGACCGATTCAATCGGCTCACCTGTGTAGATCAATGAGATGGGCTTCGCTTGAGAATAGAGAGTGCGAGCTTTATCCTTAAGGCTGGGAAGATTCTGCTCGTGTGCATACCGCTGCAAGGTGCCCGCGAATCGGAGGGCTTCGCTTTCGGGGACTAGCAATCGGTCGTCGGAGCGAATCTGCGAGAATGCTAGCAGTGGGTCACGAAGATCTAAGAACGTGTCTGCGAGATGATCTGCGTCAATTCGGGAGGTCCTTTGCTCAAGCTCATGGCTCAAGAGGAGTAGTCTAAGTGTGTGGCCCCAATCGCCCATGGCGGAAGCAGCAGTGTGGCCGGCCAACAAAACCGGACGGACATGAGCGTACGGCAGGAATCCGTGCGCCGCTGACCGCAGCCAATCGGAAGACAACTGCTCAAGCACATCGGCTTGCCTATTGGCCCGCATGAGGTGAACAACTCGAGCGCGGCCGACGGGGTCGAGGCAAGAACGTCCATATGAACGGTCCGCAAGGATAGAATGGTACTCTCGTTCATCCCTGACAGGATCGCTGCCGGGAAGCCGAGAGCGCGTCTGCGACCTGAGAAATGCAATCAGGCTGTCATGGATAAAGGAAACGCGACCATCAGTAACGCGAACGAACGGTGTCAGCACTCGCTGATAGATGTCTTGGATCGCTTCCTTCTCCGGCCACTCGGCGAGCCATGCTACCGGGAGCGTTGGCGCTGCCCTACACAGCAGCCCGAGAAGCTTCCTCGTCTGGATGTCTTGAAGCGATACCGCCAGGCGGTCGTGGTAGTACTGGTCGATCTGACCTGCGTAGCGCCCGGCCAGCTCGATTGCCCCTGTCACACTTGTGTCATCTGTTCGCTTGAACGCTGCTAGGAGGTACGTCAATATCAAAGGGTTTCCTTGAGATGCGTCGTGCAGCAGATCGCGTTCTTCGCCCCTCGTCGGCTTACCGAGCTTCGAAGCAAGCGTGTGAACCTCCTGGCGACTCAAGCCCAAGACTTCGAGTCTCCTACCATCTTCGGCAACTCTTGTGGCGACCGCTGCGGGAATTACGTCTGGGAGGAATGCCTGCGGTTGACTGCTCAGGATGATCAAGAACCCTTCTGGGATCTCGTCTGGATGCGGAAGCTCGCTGAGCATCGGTGTCTGAAGATCTACTTCCCGCATTGCGTGGTCCAAACCATCGATGAGAAGGATGGTCTTGTGGCCGTTCAGGACGTAGCGTTGATTCGCACTCAACATGTGGCGCCGGAGTGCGTCGCGGCCTTGAACGATATCGGTAATGCCGAGACTGTAACTCTTCGAATGAATGCGCTCGAGACGCGCACCAACGTCTTGAAAGAACGTCAGCGCCTCAGCTCGGTCGCGGTTCCCGTCAGTGCTAGGTAAGAACGCGTAGTATGGGACGAAGTGTGGGTATCGGGAGTCGGTAAGAACATCCTGGACGAGCGTGGATTTACCAACACCTGCCGGCCCCGTAATTGCGAGATATCCTCCCGGAATCTCATCAACCAACGCTTTCAAACGATCGGCCGCCGCATGGTTTTTCTCGTAGGGTATGGTCGGTTCCGGGAAGCGCTGAATCAAGCCGGAGCGGCTCGATCGTAGCCCGATCGCTGCGAGAAGGTAATCTCGCTCAATTAATTCGCCGTCGGGGTTGTTGGTTAACCATGTTGCGATTGCCTTGTGAAGGCTGTCAAACTGTCGACGATAGTGTCTCCAGTCATGAGAGTCGTCACCGATCCCCGGAGGCTCAGTTTGTTCGAAAGCCAGTTCGCAATTCGCCACGAAATTCCATAACTCAGGTCCTGCCAAGTCTACGTGCTCAGCAATCTTCCGCCACGCTTCACGCAGATCTTCTGAATCCGCTGCATTAGGACCTGACGGCCAGTGTTTCTCGACAAATTCCGCAACGCTGAAGGAAGAGATTATCTGTGCATGATGTTTCTTGGGAGAAACCGATCGATTGGTATGGAGTCGCACAGTGACCGTGCGTCCCGTCCAGCGGCTCCGGAGGCGGTTCCATCCGCAGGCGAGATCTTGGAGGAGCCCAGATGCACCGACAAGGTCACCCCACATAAACCCGGTCGCACCACCGGACCACTTGATCGAGTTTCCTTCAACCGATCCTTTCCAAACAAGAACAAAGTCATCAACGCGACCGGCTTCAAGATCCGCAAGGCGGACACCTTCGAACTCCCTAACGCCATCACGCAGATCCTTCCGCAGAAACTGCAAGATTCGCTCTGTGGCGACCTTGTCCTGATACCCATATCCCCACCGAGCCCGCCTCTCTCCCATGGCGGGCGCCTCTGGTCGCCGTGATTGGAACGATGGCTCACTCATGGGTCAGAGTAGGGAATGGTAACGAAGGCCCAGGTACTAGTTGGTGTTTGTCATCGCCCGAGACCATCAGAAAGACCTCATTCGAAGGTGTTCTTCCCCGCGCGGTCGGCCGATTGGCACCGGAGCCCCCGCCCCGCGATGGCTCTTGGCCCGATCGATGATGTCGCTCAGATCGGTGGCCAGTTTGCCGTGGCCCACCCTCGCTTCGTGGGCGGCGACCTGCATCGCGACCGAGATAAACCGGACGTTGTCACCTTCTAGGTGCGACCTCAGCAATGCCTTGAACTGCTCGGCGCTGGCCATGGGACGGCTCCGGTTTCGCTGGTGGTTTCGCGGTCGGTCGTCAACGTAGCGTCTTGCGTGAACCAGAGGTATAGGTGGATGGGCGGAGATTCATGGAGATTCTCAAATGAAGCACCCCCTCAGGTGGCGGGATCGCGCTCATGAAGATCGGTTGCGGCCGCACTCGTTTGCCCATGGAGCGCCAGAAAGCGGGCCGGCGTGACGATCGGTATTCCATGGAACGGCGACATGGCGAGCAGGTTGCCGTCTCCCGTCACCAAGTGGTCGGCGCGACCCATGAGGGCCGTCTCCAGGATCTTGTCGACGGTCGGGTCGCGGCAGCCGAGCCTGGCACCGGCGATCGGCACCCATTCCGCAACCGCGGCCAGCAGCGCGACGAAGGCGGCCCGGAACTCCCTACCCACGTAGCGGTCGAACTTCGAACCGAGGATCCGATGGCGAAGCTCGGTGAACGTCTCGTCGCTGAGGAGTAGGACTCCGTTGTCCGCTCTGACCAGATCGACCACCCTGCGGGGTGGCCCGGTCCGGGTGAGGGCGGCGCTCATCAGAACGTTGGTGTCGAGTACGACCCTGTCAGCTTTCATCGGAGAGCAGGGACTCCAACGCCGCTGGCGTCAGGTCGTTGGCAGCTGCCTCCCGGCTCATGGCGTCCATCGCGGCCGTCAACCGGTCCCACGCAGTTCCGCGCAGTCGTTCGAACTGCTCCACCGACAGCATCACGCCCACCGGCGTGCCGTTCCGGGTGACGCGCACGGGCCCCTGCTGGGCGGACCGAAGCAGCTGGCCGAACCGGTTCTTGGCCTCTTTGGCAGTGATTTCTCGCATGCGGCCATAGTAGCTATTATAGCTCTGATGGTCAAGCCAACGCACCTGAGATGTCTGCCCGCTCGGGTTGCGGGCGGGGCGCGCTCTCAAGATGGCCCTACGGCAGCACCCACGGCCCCACCCACATCACCCACACCGGTCCGCCCACAACCGCCGCCCCGACCAGGGTCGGCAGGATGGTCCTCACCCTCTGCCCGCGGGGGATGGAGGTCACGACGAGCCAGTACGCGAGCACGGCGCTGGCTAGGGCGATCAGAATGACCAGGAGCTGGGGGATCCCCATGATCGCCGCGACGACAATTTCGTCGGGGCCCCATTCGACGCGCGCCCCGCGGAGCCTCAAGGCGAGGACCGGAATCGACCACGTCCAGTGGAAGGGGGTCACCAGCCCGACGCCGAGAACGAGAGACAAGGGGCCAGGGCCGGATCCGCGGAGCGCCAGGATGCAGGCGATGATCGTCAGGTAGGAGACGACCGGTCCCGCGGCGATGCTGGCCGCTACTTGCCACGGTGGAGCAATCGCCGCCGCGGCTTCCACGTCTCCGGCCCGCCAGAGCGAGTCGAACTGCCCGTCATCGCCCCAGCCGGCAGAGGCGAAGTGCAGGACCGGATCGGGGAATCCGAACGCGGCGAATCCGCCGAAGTGCCCGAGTTCGTGGAGCAGCACCCCGATCGGGAAAGCGAGCGCGCCGCCGGCCACCGCGACCCACTACCCTTGATCTCGCCACCACCTGTCAGCCATGCGTCCTCCGCTCAGCGGGTATTCAGGGAAGAATCAGCGGCCCCAGCCAGGATCCACAGGGGACCACCGACGACCGCGGCGCCGACGAACGTCGATGATCTGCTGATCACGTGACCCTTCTACCTTGAACAGATTCCTACGATAGTATCTTTGAACGGATCCTCGCGCCGCTTCGGAGTAAAGCCAAGGAGGTCATATCATGCCGAAAGAGAAGGGTCGCGTGGGCTCGTCGTTCGAGGCCTACCTGGCCGAGGAGGGGATCCTCGAAGAGACAACCGCCACCGCAGAAGAGCGCGTTCTGGCTTGGCGGTCACAGCATGCCATCGACAGGAAAGCAGATGAGCAAGGACCGGAGACGGACGAGTCTCAGTTCGCGGACGGAGACCGACTACCTGCTTCGCTCGCCCAGGAATGCTGAGCGCCTGCGAGAGGCCATCGCTCGGGCGGACGCGGGGGAAGAGAGCCGGTGGATGTTGAGGCACTCCGCCGCCGACTAGGCCTCGAAGATCGATAGGGGAGCCATGATGCGCATGCTGAGCCCCCCTCACCCCGGTGCATTCGTGAGGACCGAGGTAATCGAACCCCACGGTCTCACCGTAGCTGCCGCGGCGCAGGTACTCGGTGTATCCCGCCCGGCGCTCTCCACGTTTCTGAATGGCCGTTCGGACCTGTCCGGCATCATGGCGCTGCGGATCGAGAAGGCGTTCGGCGTGAAGATGGACACGCTCATGCGGATGCAGGCGTCCTACGACATCGCGCGCACGCGGCTGCGCGATCGGGAGATCAGCGTCGAGCCCTATCGCCCATCGGACGATGTCCTCGGGCGACGCGGTAGCGCGGTTGGTGGGCGAAACGGGGGAGACCGGAATACGGGGTGACTTCAGCCAAGTTCATCCAACGCAGCCCGGTGTGCCTCCGCCGAATCCTCTGAGAAACAGCAGAAGGTGACCTCCTCGATACCGGGCGAGGCGCTCAGGAAGCTCGCAACCTCACGAACCGCGATCCGCGCCGCTCGCTCAACCGGAAACCCGTAGACCCCCGTCGAGATCGCCGGAAACGCGATCGTCCGCAGCCCGTTCTCTACCGCCACCTCCAGCGCCCGGCGATAGCAACTTGCGAGGAGTCCGTCCTCGTCCGGGTCCCCACCGGACCAGACGGGGCCGACGGTGTGGATGACGTGGTCCGCCGACAAGCGGTAGCCACGGGTGATCTTCGCGTCACCGGTGTCGCATCCGTTCAGGGCACGGCACTCCGCAAGCAGGCCCGGACCGGCGGCCGCGTGGATGGCGCCGTCCACCCCGCCACCAACCAGGAGCGACCGGTTCGCCGCGCTGACAATCGCGTCGACCGCGAGCCTGGTGATGTCGCCGACGACCACGACCATCCTCTTCCCACACGTCATGAGACCCTCCTTCCCCATCGAGCGACAGGTCGCTCCGCCAGCTTCGGTCCGCCCGGATGCTCCCTGCGAGGCGACTCATTGTACGATACTTGGTCCAAGTCTACTTGGACCTGACGGCAACACGAGCAAGGATTCCGTTTCATGAACATCGTTTCCGACTTCGAAATCACCGGCTGGGACGCCGTGCCAAACGGTGAGGAAGGCGAAGGCCCGCTCTTCTCGGAAGCACAAGTCGCCAAACGCTACCATGGCGAGCTGGATGCAGAGGGCCGTGTACGCCTGCTGATGTGCCGTGCCAGCGCACCGGCGGCCATGTGGTGCCGGGCTCCGGGACCGGTGAGCTGGCGGGCCTGTCGGGCACCATGGAGATCCACGTGGATGAGGCCGGCAAGCACACGCTGGCCCTGGACTACCAGATCGAGGGCCAAGAGAGTACCTCGGAATCTCAACCCTAGGGCCTAGGCGGGAAGGAGTCATGACGTGACCATACACGAGGAGTCTGGAGGCCGACTTCACCTGGTGTGGTCCGGTCCAGAGAGTGATGCTTGGGGCAATACCCGACGGATCTTCGTGGAGCTGTTCTCGTCGGCCGAGCAATCCCTTTGGATAACCAGCTATCTCGCGCAGTCCCGGCGCGATATCCTTGGCCGAGTCGCGCAGCGCTTGGACGCGACGCCCGGACTTAGAGTAAACCTGATTCTCAATCTGCCACGGTACAAACGCGACGACCGAGCGCCCCGGAAGCTGGTGCGTGAGTTCAGTGATCGTTTCTGGAAGAGGTGGCCGGGTACGAAGCGTCCGTGCGTCTACTACGATCCGCGACCCGCGCGCCGTGATCGTGGGCAGTTGCATGCCAAGTTGGTTGTCGCGGACGATGAGCGAGTCTTCATCACCTCAGCCAACCTCACGCGTGCGGCTTGGGATGCCAACATTGAGTTCGGAGTATTGCTCGAGGACGCTGCTGTCGCGCGCTGTGCGGTCACGCACCTTGAGAACCTGATTGACAAGAAACACCTGATCCCGCTGCCCGGCTCCTGCCCGGAAGCCCGAGGGAAGGGGACTCCAGCCGGCGGGCTTATCGTTCAGCTGAGGCGACTGTTCGGAAGGTGATGTTCACTTCCACGAAACGCGTTATCGCCATTGATTGGTCCGGAGCGAAGTCTGGCGCGCGGTCCAAGATCTGGCTTGCCGAGGTCCGTGACGGACGGCTTGCACGTCTGGAGTCGGGACGTGATCGTGGCGACGTGGTCCAACATGTGATCGATGACGCCTCCGCGGATCCCAATGTCGTCATTGGCTTGGACTTCGCGTTCTCCTTCCCAAGTTGGTTTGCGGAGCAACGGGTTAGGGAGTCGATCGAAGAACTTTGGAAGCTCGTCGCCGAGCAGGGCGAGGAATGGCTGGGCGATTGCTCGCCCCCGTTCTGGGGAAGACCTCGAAGGCCCAAGCCAGACCTGCCCACGCACTTTCGGGCCACGGAGGACGCTTCCAGGGCGAAGGGCTCGAGCCCCAAGAGCGTCTTCCAGATCGGTGGCGCCGGCGCAGTCGGCACAGGCTCGATCCGCGGAATGCCGCACTTGGCGACCCTCCGCGAGGAAGGCTTTTCGATCTGGCCTTTTCACGAGGTAGCGTCGCCCTTGGTCATCGAAATCTATCCGCGGCTGCTCACCGGCCCGGTGAACAAATCTGATTTCGACGCTCGGCAGATGTACTTGGCTGAGAAATGTTGCGAGATCGATTACAGGCTCGCGTGCAAGGCCGCCTCTTCCGAGGACGCCTTCGACGCAGCGGTATCAGCCGTGGTCATGAGCCGCCACCTGGATGAGATCTCCACTCTCACCGCAGCCGAAGACCGCACGGAACTCATCGAGGGACGAATCTGGTGGCCGGAAGAAACCCGAGAGGCTGCCGCCAGTTCGCCGGTTGGTGCCGACCCACCGGTCGAATGTCCCTTCTGCCACCTGCCCGAGGAATCGGTAGTGGCCGAGTCGCGGCATGCCTTCGCCATCCGGGACCGATATCCCGTCACCAGCGGCCACACCCTCGTGATTCCTAGGGCGCACGCGGCGACGTTACTCGACCAGAGCGCCGATATCCAGGCCGACGTCTGGTATCTCGTGGCCAAGGTGCGGAATGAGCTGCGGGCGGCGTTCAACCCCGACGGCTTCAATGTCGGGCTCAACGAAGGGACGGCGGCAGGTCAGACCGTTGAGCATGCACATGTGCACATCATCCCCCGGTCTCACGGGGATGTCGGGGATCCGAGAGGCGGCATTCGCTGGGTCGTCCCCGAGCGCGCCGCGTATTGGGACGAATGAACGAGCCGAGACCGCCCACGGCCGAGGAACAGCTTGCGTTCCTTCGTTCGCTTCAGCGGCTTCTGGATGAGGGCAGTTTTGTCTCCAGCTACAAGTTTGCGCTGCTCCATGCCATCGCGGACCTGTGCCTGGTCCAGGGCGACGAAAGTGGCGCTGAACTGGAACTATCCACCTCCGAGATCGCGGAACAGTTCGTCCGGCTCTACTGGCCTCAGGTCGCCCCCTTCGTTGCGGGCGATGACTCCGCGATCCTCAGCCAGAACACCGGCCGGCAGGCAGCGGTCGTGCGCGAACTGGCTGAACGTCACAACCAGTATCAAGGCTCCCTGGCTGAACTCGAGAGGAGCGCTGGGGACTGGGGCCAGCTGCGGCGCAAGGTCGAGCACACCGTAAGGAAGATGCCGCTCTGGAAGTTGCAGACCGTCGGGTCCGAACGGCTGGAGTTCCTGTACGAAAACGTCGATGCCGGGGGAGTAGTCCGGCTCGAACCCGGAGTCGCCTACTGCTTTCGGGCCTTCTATCCGATGGTCACCGACATTATCGAGGGCGCATGGTCCCACTTCGTCCAGCGGCGCAACCCGCGGCTCCTGGGCCAGGTCGTCGATCTGCGTTCGTTCCTGTTCGGGTCCCGACGCGGCTCCCTCGCCGCGTACCGTCCCCTGCTCCGGAATGTGCAGCGGGGCCGATGCTTCTACTGCGAACGTGACTTCAGGTCGCGGGCGGACGTCGACCACTTCATCCCGTGGAGGCTGTACTCGCTGGACCTCGGCCACAACTTCGTCCTGGCCCACCAGGGGTGCAACTCGAGCAAATCGGACGTGCTAGCCGCAGAGGAACACCTCGAACGATGGACCGAGCGGAATCGTACCCGCCGGGATGAACTGCACGAGGGCTTCGATCGGCTCAAGGTCCTGCACGATTGGCCCGCGACTCGCCGGATCGCACGCTGGGCCTACGGCCGGGCACACCGGGAGGGGCGACAGGTCTGGGTTCAAGCAAAGGAACTGAGGCCGTTGTCGGACGATTGGCGAAGAATATTGTCGGCGGCTCCGTACAGAGCTGCATGATCGGCTAGTATACGAACCCCCCTTTGCCCCAGCACAACCCTGTGGTCTCGGTAGTACCACGGTAGGTGCCAGCGGGATAGGTGTCTGTGGCCCGGTAGATGTGTTCGGCACCTACAGGATTGTAGATGTGCAGACCGACCTCCTTGGTCGCTCCGGTGTCCCTGTAGGTCGGCTGCCACGTGCGAGGAACTGGGGCGGACCATTTCCAGTTCCCGACGGGTGCGCCCCCGGCCAGCACCCACGAGTCACCCAGCGCGTCCCGGTCCTCGGCGTTCCGCGGAATCCTGGCGATAATCGCCTGGTCGGTCCAATCGCAGCCGTGCCACCATGCCCCGAATTCAGCGGCCTCGCGGGAAAGGATGGATGCAGACAGGTAGGACCAGGGACTCCCGTCGCCCTCTATTGCCTGCATTAGGGAGACGGCCCCGGGCGGACGCTGCATCCACTCGCCTTCAAGCTTGGTACTCCCGTCCGACGCGACGGGTAAGGAATCGGCTGGCACCGCCCATATCCCGCCGTTACCACCGATGCCTCCCCGATAAGCGTACGCATGCAGGCCGAATCCTGGCTTGAGCCAAAGTGTTTCGAAGACGCGCAGGAGGTCGTTGGCGCAGGCGGTGGCGAGGGGAGCGCTTCCCTCCCAGTGGTTCTCCTCGGGGAGTATCTCCCTAGCCTTGGCCGCAGCCCGCCGCAGGCGATTGACCTGTGTGATCGAGAACGAAATGGTCTTCATCAATTCGGTACTCCTCCCATGTAGATCCACTTTTGTCTAAAGCTCCCTCCCACCCGCGCAATCCCCACCCCGATCACCCCCCCCCCCGCACTCGGCGTCAACGTAACCGCCGCGCGTGTGAAATAGACCTCCGTCCGGCTCTCGAATCCCGAATCGACGCCGATCAGGAGCCAAGCGCGGCCGTCGGCAGATACCGAGGTGCCTGCCGGTGTCGATTGGCTCTCCAGGGCCTTAAGTTCCCATTCACGGGACTGCTCGCACTGCCGCGAGTTTGCCACGTTGCCGAGCACCACCGCCTGCGTGCCGCCGTTGGATTGCCGTCCAATGTCGATGTTCATGCGCAGGTGGGAGCCTTCCAGGACGGCGGCTGGTTCTTCCGCGGTCACGCCGGCCTTGATCCAGACGCTCTCGCCCGGCGCACCTCCGACGCCAATGCAACCGCCCGGCCTACTGGTCGCGATTTCCACGCTGACCTCGACGGCATAGCTCGCTCCGGGGGTCAGGCCGTCGATGGGGCCCTTGAAGTACATGAACAGGTCGTCGCTTCTGTTGACCCCGGAAAGGAACAGCCCGGACTGCGACGCCAGAGGGGCGGGGAGGGCACGGTGCCCGGATGTCAACTAGTAGATCTCCTCATGGGCGGGAGGATAGTCGGCGAAGCCCTCGACGAACCCTTGAGGTCCCTCATCGAAATCGAAGCGCAGGGTCATGGCCTCGCCGGTATCGCTCGGGAGACTCCTGCACCCGGCGGAGAGCACGCCGATCACCAGTCCGATCAGCAGCGTCGCGGCAACACCGGGAGTCGGGCGGTACATCCCCACTGGATCAAGTCCTGTCACAGCCAATCCCGAATCCTCCTCCCACCCTACCCCGGCGGATCCTCCATCCCTTCCCGCAGAACGGCCAGATGCCGCTCATAGGTGAAGATCTTGCCTCGCTGGCGACCCGTGACCTCGCGCACGATGTCCAGTTCTTCGAGAAGCCGGAGCACGGCGGCTACGGTCGGCGCGGAGAGGCCGGTTCGCCGCGCGAGATTGCCGATGCCCCCGATCGGGCGTTCGACGAGAGATTGGTGCACTCGCAGCGCCGAGCCCGCGCGCCGTCCCAGCCGGCCGATTCGCGCCCGGTCGTCCCGGATCGTCTCGCTGGCGCATCGAGCCGTCGCGAAGGCTACCTCCGCTACCTCGCACACACCCTCGAGGAAGAAGCGCAGCCAGGCTTCCCAGTCTCCGGTGTGCCGGATGTCGTTGAGGAGCTGGTAGTAGGTGCTCCGGTTGCGCTTGAAGTACAGGCTGAGGTAGAGAAGCGGCTCGCGGAGAAGTCCGGCATCACACAGCATGAGCGTGATCAGCAATCGTCCCAGCCGGCCGTTGCCGTCGAGGAACGGGTGGATGGTCTCGAACTGCACATGCGCCAGTCCGGCCTTGACGAGGACGGGAAATCCATCGTCCGTGGCGTGGATGAAGCGCTCCAACCCCGCCATGCAGTCCTGGACATGGTTGGGCGGCGGCGGAACGAAGGCCGCGTTGCCCGGACGCGAACCACCGATCCAGTTCTGCGATCGCCGGAACTCACCCGGCATCATGGCCGCCCCGCGCCCGGTCGCAAGCAGCTTGGCGTGCATCTCCCGCATGAGGCGATTGGAAAGCGGGAACCCGCCTCGCAGGCGCTCGACGCCGTGATCGAGGGCCGCCACGGCGTTCGACGTTTCCAGTACGTCGCTGATCGGGGCGCCGGGCGCACCGCCCGCCTCGTGGAGCATCAGGTCGGACAGCGAGGATTGGATGCCTTCGATCTGAGAGGACAGCACGGCCTCCTTGCGCACGTAGCCGTACACGAAGACGGTTGCATCGGGCAGCAGTTCCGTGACCGCATCGAGCCGCCCCAGCGCGGCCGTGGCGGCTTCGAGCGGACGCCGGAGATCCTCGCGGAAATCAACTTCCGGAACGGGCGGGAGAGGGTGGGGCACGAAGGCCCGCACGGTCTCTCCGCCACCGGTGGTCACTTCATAGGTGCCTGTGGATTCGCGACGCATGTTGCATGAGCATCGGCCAGCGACTTCTCTGTCGGCGCGTCAGGGACATCGCTGGACGTGGAACCGACGGGGTGGATCCCAAGATGGCGCCGCCGTAGGAAAGATTCAAGACGTTTGCTTTCGTTAGCGTCTTCGTTGGAAAGGAGATCTTCCTAACGTCGCTCACTTCGTTCGTCTAACGAAAAGTTGCGGCCATTCACTTTCTTTAAGATCCCGCCAAGGAAGAAAGTTTTCCTAAGCGGGCTCAATCGATCCGACCCGATCCCCACCGATCCGACTCCATCCCCTCCGATCCGACCTCCTCACGGATCCCGCGCCAGCGACTTGAGCAGTCCGGCGATCATGAACAACAGCACGACGCTCACGGGCAGGGCGGCGGCGATGGCAGCGGTCTGCAGGGCCTGGAGACCGTCGGCAAGCAGGAGCACGGCGGCCACCGTCCCCACGCCGAGCCCCCAGACGATGCGGAAACGCCGCGGGGGGTGAGCGTTGCCCATGCTCAGGAAGGTGGTGATGACCAGGGTGCCGGAATCCGACGACGTAATGAACCACGTCGCCAGCAGGAAGGTGGCCATGGCGGACATGGTCCAGGTGAGCCAGCCGACGTCGCTCATGCGGTCGATGGTCGCGTAGAGCGCGGCTTCGTAGTTCGCGGCCCGCACCAGTTCCAGGATCCCGGCCGTGCCGACGCCGCCCGCGGCGTTGAGCTCCAGATGGAGGGCGTTGCCGCCGAAAATCCCGAACCACAGCAGCCCCAGGCCGGTCGGGACGAACAGCACGCCCAGGATGAACTCGCGCAGCGTGCGCCCGCGGGAGATGCGGGCGATGAACGTGCCGACGAAGGGCGCCCAGGAGATCCACCATCCCCAGTAGAAGATCGTCCAGGCGTTCTGCCACGCCGCCTGATCGGGAGCGTCGGCGATCCAGAATCCCATGGGCACAACACGCCACAGGTACGCGCCGATGGAGGTGGCGAGGAATTGGACGAGCCACGTGAAGGGGCCCAGAAACAGGAAGCATCCCAGCAGGAGGATGCTCAGTACGATGTTCCACTCGGACAGCATGCGGATCCCGCGCCTCACACCGGATACCGCCGACAATGTTGCCGCCAGCGAGATGGCGGCGATGAGCCCGACCTGCGTGACGACACCCGGATCCACGTCGAACAGAACGTTGAGTCCGGTGGCCATCTGGCTTGCCCCGAGGCCCAGGGAGGTCGCGATGCCGAAGACCCCGCCGAACACGGCCAGCAGGTCCACCAGGTCACCGATCGGGCCGTAGATGCGATCGCCGATGAGGGGGTACAGAGCAGAGCGCAGCGTCAGCGGCAGCTTCCTGCGGAATCCGAAGTAGGCCAGACACAGCCCGACGACGACGTACGCGGCCCATCCGTGTATGCCCCAATGGAAGTAGGTGACGCGCATCGCGTGCACGGCACGCTGCTCGTCCGGCAGCACGGCGCCCGCCATGTCGGCAAATGGGTTGTTCGGGTAGCCGGCAGCCGAGCTGGTGTCGAAATAGAAGAGCGGTTCGGCGATCGAGAAGAACAGCACCCCGATCCCGATTCCCGCCGAGAACAGCATGGCGATCCAGGAGGAGGTCCTGAACTCGGGTTCGGACGCGTCGTCGCCGAGCCGGATCCTGCCGAACCGGCTGCACACCAGGAACAGGCAGGTGAGCACGGCGGCGCAGACGGTCAGGATGTAGAACCAGTCGAGCGTGCCCTCGATCCAGTCGCGGATGCGGCCGAAGACGGCGCCGGCGGCGTCCACGTCCCGGACCGTGGCGAGGACGAAGACCAGGACCACGCCCTTCGCGGCCAGCGCCATCCCGGGATTGAGTCCCTTCCACAGCCCGGCATCCGCCGTGGCTCGCCGATCCCGTGCGCCGCTCATGGGCAGCAATATAGGTTGGGGCTGGTGGCGCAAACCAACCCGACCATCGGAAAGGCGCGGTGAACACATGACCAGTTCGGACACGGGACAAGCAACCCTTTCGCAGACGGGACGGGCGGCTTCGCAGACGGGACGAGCAGCTTCGGAAGCCGGACGAGCAGCTTCGGGTCCCCGGCGGGCCACCCCGGCGCCTCCCCGCACTCGGTCGGGGTCACTCGCGTGCGCGCTCGCGGCTTGCACGGCCGTGCTCTCGGCGTGCGACGGCGCCCCGGCCCCCGACGATTCCTTTCTCACGCGCGCGGAACGCACGGATTATCGCGAGACCAGCTCCCACGCCGATGTCGTCGACTTCCTGCAGCGCGCGGCGGCCAGCTCGCCGTCGGTCCACTACACCACGTTCGGCTACAGCACCGAGGGGCGGGCGCTTCCCCTGGCGGTAGTGGGCGACATCGAGGATGCGAGCCCGGCCTCGGTGCGGGCTTCGGACAGGACGGTCGTCTATCTCCAGGGCAACATCCACGCGGGCGAAGTGTGCGGGAAGGAGGCGCTCCAGATGCTGCTCCGCGACCTCATGGCCGGCCGTCACGGCGAATGGCGCGAGTCGATGGTGCTCCTGATCGGGCCCATCTACAACGCGGACGGCAACGAGCGGGTGACCCTCACCAACCGGGGCCGCCAGCACGGGCCCATCGGCGGGATGGGGCAGCGGCCCAACGCCCAGGGCTACGACCTGAACCGCGATCACATGAAGCTCGACTCGCCCGAGGCGCGGTCGGTGGCGCGGCTCTTCAGCGAATACGATCCGCACGTCGCCGTCGATCTGCATACGACGAACGGGACCCAGCATGCCTACCATCTCACCTATTCGCCCCCGCTCCACCCCAACACGCCGGCCCGAATCGACGACTTCCTCCGGGATGGGCTGCTTCCGCACGTGACCGGGGAGATCCGGGACAAGCACGGCTGGGAGTACTACTACTACGGGAACGCCTTCGCGCGCGGTGGGGGCGAGCCCGCCTGGTACACCTTCGACCACCGCCCGCGGTTCAACAACAACTACCTCGGCCTGCGCAACCGGATCGGCATCCTGAGCGAGGCCTACTCCTACGCGTCCTTCGAGGAGCGGGTGCTCGCCACGCTGTACTTCGTCGAGGAGATCCTGGACTACGTGCACGAGCACGCGGGCGAGGTGCGGAGCATCGTGGCGGATGCCGATGCCGCCTCGGTGGTGGGCGATTCGCTGGCGCTCCGCGCCGTACCCGAGCGCTCGGCCGCGCCGGTCGACATCCTCATGGGCGGCACGATCGAGGAGGCGCACCCGCTCACCGGACGCCCGCTGCTCCTGCGCACCGATACGCAATACGTCGCGCCGATGTACGAGTACGGGACCTTTGCGCCGACCCTCCTGGAGCTGGTCCCCGAGGCCTACCTGGTCCCCGCGGATCTGGAGGAGGTCCTGACGCGGCTCGCGGCGCATGGGGTTGCACTCGAGCCGGCGGAGGCCGTGCGCGTGGATGTGGAGGCGTTCCGGATCGATTCGGTACGGACGGCCGAGCAGCCCTTCCAGGGCCATAACGAGCAAACGGTGTTCGGGCGCTACGAGAGGACCCGGGTCACGCCGGATTCCGCGGACATGCTCGCGCGGGTCGACCAGCCGCTGGGACGCCTGCTGTTCAGCCTGCTGGAGCCGCAGTCCGACGACGGGTTCGCCAACTGGGGCTTCCTCGCGGACCGGCTGCGTGCGGGAGAGTCGTATCCGATTCTGCGGGTGCCGGGGGGTTAGCGAAGGGCTGCTACCAACCGCCATGGCGGGATACCTGGACTCCCCTCGCCAGGGCAGGGGGGCGGGTAACCTCGCCTACTCCGGCGCACTCCAGCTCGGCGGCTTCACCAACACGCGCAGCTTGTTCCCCATTCCCTTCGTCTGGAAGAACTTGACGGCCAGGCGCTGGATCCCGTGCAGAAACACCTTGATGGGGTTGTTCGAGTTGAGCGGCTGCTCGATGCCGTACATGACCGGCTCGACCTCCGGTTCGAAGGTCCCGAACATGCGATCCCAGACGATGAGCATGCCCGCGTAGTTCCTGTCCCAGTACTGCAGGTTCGAACCGTGGTGCACCCGGTGATGAGAGGGCGTGTTGAAGACAAACTCGACCGGGCGCGGCAGCTTTCGGATCGCCTCCGTGTGCAGGATCGCCTGGAACTGCTGGACCAGGATCTCGGACAGCAGCACCAGGATGGGGTGATACCCCAGCATGACGATCGGGAATGAGAAGAGGAGCGGGAAGACCGCGTCGAGGGGGCCGAAGCGATAGGCCACCGACATGTTGAAGTGGGGTGAACTGTGATGCACCGTGTGCGTGGCCCATCCGACCCCGATCCTGTGCATCATGCGGTGATCCCAGTAGTACATGAGATCGGCCAGCAGCACACAGGTCACGATGGTGACCCAGTTCAGGGACAGGTGAGCCAGGCTGAAGTTCGCGTAGATCCAGAAGTAGAGCTTCGTGACGAAGAGGATGCCGAGGGCGTACTCGATGGCCACGAACGACACGAAAGTGATGACGTTCGCCACCGAGTCGCCGATGACGTCGAGGCTCAAACGCTTCAGATACGCATAGCGAATGAGTTCGACGAAGAAGAACGGGACGATCACGTACACCAGGCTCAGGTCGTTCAATATGTAGAACCAGCCCATGACCGCGTCCCAGTTGAGCGCGCTCGTGATCGTGTCGATCATGGCTCTTCACGCTCCACGGGCATCTGGCGCTCGTCGTCCGGGGGGTCGGCCGCTTCGACACCGCGAGCAGCTCCTTCCAGCTGAAACCGCGTCTGCTCCGCCGCTTCGTCGAACGCCCTGGAGTCTTCTTCGGAACTCGCCAGGCGGGCGGCCCCGGCCAGGGCGGCCACGATGATCGCGGTCATCAGGATCTGCGCCGGAAACGAGAGTCGATTCAGTCTGCCGTGTGTCATGGTCTACACCCCCTCCCATCCCTTCCCGCGCCTCGGCAAAAGCTCCCGCTGGGCCCGATCCCGCTTGGGCACCTCATGGCAGCGGCGGCAGCGGGCCTCGTAGGACTCGGCGCCTCCGACGTGGATCGTCGGGCCCTCCGCGGGCGCCGGCTTCCCGTCGATGAGGCGCTGGTTTCTCGTCGCGGGATCGCCGCACACGACGCAGATGGCGTTCAGCTTGTCGATCCGCTCCGCGCGCGCCAGGAGCAGGCCCATGGGGCCGAAGGGCTCCCCGCGGAAGTCCATGTCGGTGCCGGCGATGATCACGCGCATCCCCGCATCGGCCAGCGCATCGACAACCTCGCAGATGCCGTCGTCCAGGAACTGGGCTTCGTCGATGGCGAGCACCTGCGTCTCCGGGCGGACCTTTTCGGCGAGCTGCACGGAGTTGGACACGGGCTCGGCGTCGATCTGGCGGCCGTCGTGGGACGAGATGCGGAACTGGCCGCCGTAGCGGTCGTCCAGGTGGGACTTGAAGAGCTGCACCCGCCGTCCGGCGATAAGGGCGCGCCGCACGCGCCGGATCAGCTCCTCGGACTTGCCGCTGAACATGACGCCGGCGACGACCTCGACCCATCCATGTCTCGCCCTGTGCATCATGGCTTTGCTCGGTGTAACCTGCGGTGTTCGGCGGGCATGTAATGTAGTCATCCCACGGGCCACGTCCGCAACAACATGCCGCGGCCCCGGGTGGATCCTTCCCGACAGCTGCTGCGGTTCCCCGGCGATGACGATTGGACGGTCGGTGACTAACGATTAGACGGCGTATCGATAACGATTGGACGACCTTTCAATAACGATTGGACGACCTTTCAATAACGATTGGACGCTGATAGATTCACGATCGACCGCCGCCCTCCGGCCTCCTCCGGAGCCCTCCTCCCGCGCAGGAGCCCGCCGTCATCTATCCACGATTCACCGCCCGCCTCGTGCGCGAGGCGCTCGCCGACACACCTGTGGTATTCGTCATGGGTGCGCGGCAGGTGGGAAAGACAACCCTGGTGAAGGACCTCATCGACGCCAGCTGGGAATACATCACCTTCGACGACATCGCGCAGGCGGAGGTGGCCCGCGCCGATCCCGTCGGCTTCGTCCGCAATCTTCCACCGAAGAGGATTGCCCTCGACGAAGTTCAGCGGGTGCCCGAGACGCTGCTCGCAATCAAGCAGGCGGTGGACGAGAATCGGACGCCGGGGCGCTTCCTGCTGACCGGATCGGCCAACGCGCTTCTCCGGCCCAGGGTGTCCGATGCGCTGGTCGGACGGATGGAGGCTGTCCGGCTCGCCACGCTGTCGGAATGCGAAATCGCCGGCCGTGAGCCGACCTTTCTCGGCACCCTTCTCAGGGGCGAACCGCCCGTAGCGGAGGAAGTGCGGGTCAGGGATCATCTGGTGCGGCGGATTGTAGCGGGCTGCTTTCCGGAGCCCCTGACGCGGACGAGCGAACGACGGGTGGCCGCCTGGTACCGGCAATATGTGAGCACGCTCATCCAGCGGGATCTGAGAGACCTGCCCGGGATCGGTCATTTGGACTCCATGACCAGACTGCTCCGGCTGACCGCCGTTCTCTCGGGAAGGCTGGTCAACCTGGCCGACCTCGGGGGCAGGCTGGGTCTGAACCGTCTCACCGCGGGGAAGTACCTGGCTCTCCTGGAACAGCTTTTTCTCGTGGAGCGGGTTCCGGCCTGGCACGCCTCCGAGTTCACGCGCCTGGTCAAGACGCCGAAGATGCACGCCGTCGACACCGGAATGATGTGCGCGATGCGCGGGATCAACCGGCGGCGGCTGCTCGGAAGCCCCGCCGATCTGGGGTTTCTGCTGGAGTCCTTCGTGTACAACGAACTGAGAAAGCAGGCGCTCTGGGTGGAGGAGCCTCTCGCCTTCCATCACTATCGCGACAAGGACAAGATCGAGGTGGACGTCGTTCTGGAGAGTGTGTCGGGTGAATGCTACGGGATTGAGGTCAAGGCGGCGGCCTCGCTGCGCGCGCGGGACTTCACCGGGCTGAAGCGCTTCCGGCGCGTGGCGGGGAAGCGGTTCCGCATGGGCGTGCTCCTCTACGACGGCGATCACACCACCGCGTTCGGGGAGGGGCTCTACGCCGTGCCGCTCGGGGCATTGTGGAGGTGAGCGGCAGTCACTCCCCGGAGCGCGTCCGGCGAACCCGACATCATGCGTCACGACACCCGCAGGTGTCACTTCAAGAGACCGCCACTGGATTAATCCATGCCAACCCACTGGGCCATCGATCTCGGCACATCCAACACGACCGTTTGCGAAGACCGGTCGGGCCGGCCGCACATCGTGAACCTGCCGGATCTCGCGAAGATCGAGCCCGTTACGCAGACGCCCGTCATGCCGTCGTGCGTATGCGTGATGGACCGGGAGGGCGAGAAGGTCCTGATCGGGCAGGAAGCCGTCACCTACAACTGGGACGGACGCGCCGCGGGCTTCGTGCGCGGCTTCAAGCGCTACCTCGGGATGGAGAGCGGCCGGGCGATGGCGCGCGTGGACGGGCGAGCCTTCACCGCCCAGGACATCGCTTCGCTTTTCCTGCGGCAGGTCATCGGCACCCTCGAGGCGCGGTTCGACGAAGAAGTCGCCGACATCACCATCGCCACGCCGAGCGGTTTTTACGAGACGTACCGGGCCGAACTGCAGGCGATTGTCCGGCGTCTGAAGCGGCGGGGCTGGTGGGAACGCGTCTGGGCGCGCCTCCGGGGCAAGCCGACCGGGATCGTGTTCCGCACGCTCGACGAGCCCGTCGCGGCCGCGCTCGGCTACGGCGTGGATGTCGGACGACCCACCACCCTCGTGGCCTTCGATTTCGGGGGCGGATCGATGGAGGCCGCGGTGGTGCGCACCCACGGCGCGCGCACGATGGAGACCGGTCGGGCGGAGGTGCTGGCGAAGCAGGCCGTGGAGCTCGGCGGCGACGATGTCGACGGCTGGATCCTGGAGCGGTTCGTCCCGGCGGCGCTTCACGACTGGCCCGAATGGGAGGTCGCGCTCAGGTGGGAGGCCGAGCGGGTGAAGCTGCTCGCCAGCGCGGGGAGCGAAGGCGACTTCACCTTCCGCAACGAGTCGTTCGGGAGGCTGGACTACGACGGCCTGCGCGACATCCTCGCCGGAAACGGGCTGTACGCGCGGATGCGGGAGCTTCTGGACGCACTGCTCAACGAGCTGCTCACCCGGCATGGCGTGCGCCTGGGCGAGATCGACGACGTGATCCTCGAGGGAGGCTCCACCCTTCTTCCCGAAGTCCGCAACGTCGTGGGCGACGTGCTGGGCCGCGAGAAGGTGCGCGAGTGGCTCCCGTTCGCCAGCGTTGCGCGAGGTGCGTGCATCTACGCGGGCGGCGCGCACGTACAGGACTTCATCTACCACGACTACGCGCTTCGACTGCTGCCCGCCGATGGCGGAGAGGCCGAGTACGAGCTGCTCATCCCCGGTGGCACCTGCTTTCCGACGGTCGACGACTTCGTGACCCGCTACTACGCTCCCGGCTTCGACGGCCAGCAGCACATCAACCTCTTCGTCTGCGAGGTCGGGCGCGTGGCCGGGCGTCCGGTCGAGTGGACCGAGCGCCCCAACGGCTCCCGCTATTTCACGCCCGGGACCGCGGGCGAACGGGCGTTCTGCCTGTGCCTCAACGAGGCGGATCCGGCGCTGCCGCTGAACCCGGCCGGCCGGGGCGCGGCGCCCCGGCTGCGCGTAACCTACTCGGTTGACGAGAACCGCTGGCTGTGCGTTACCGTGCACGATCTGCAGCGAAAGACCGACCTCGAGGTCAGACACCCGGTGGTGCGGTTGCGATGAGCCCCGAAGATGCGATGGGCGCCGAAGACGCGATGAGCGTCTGGGAGTCCGCCGAATGAGCTTCCTCAAGTCCCTGTTCGGCCCGAGTCGGAAGGAGATCTGGCAGCAGCTCTCCCAGGAGGTGGGCGGGCGGTTCCACGAAGGGGACTTCTTCACGGCATCCGCCGTCCAGGCCCGCGCCGACGACTGGATCATCACGCTCGACACCTTCACGGTGAGCACCGGCAAGTCGAGCCAGACCTACACCCGGCTGCGCGCTCCCTACTTCAATCCGGAGGGCTTCAGGTTCGAGATTTACCGGGCGACCCTCTTCAGCGGGCTGGGGAAGGGGCTGGGCATGCAGGACATCGACGTCGGCCATCCCCGCTTCGACGAGGATTTCGTGATCAAGGGCAATGCGCCCGGACGCGTGCGGCGGCTCTTCGACAACGAGAGAATCCGCCGCCTCATCGATGCCCAGCCGAAGATTCGCCTGTCCGTCAAGGCGCATGAAGGCTGGTTGAGCAAGTTCCCCGCAGGCGTGGACGAACTCCACTTCCAGTCGACCGGGGTGATCAAGGATCTGGCGCAGCTCCGGACCCTGTTCGACCTCTTCGCCGAAGTGCTGCAGCAGGTCTGTCACGAGGGTGAGGCCTACGAGGACGATGTCGGGATCCACATCCGGCGCCTGTACGCGCCCGGAGGCGAGATCAAGGACAAGCTTGTCCTCTGGGAGGGGGACGAGCCGCGACGCGACGCGGCAGCCGCGCTTGGGCGACTCGGGGATCCCGAGGCCGTTCCCGCCCTCGCTTCCGTTCTCCGGGACGAGGACGCCCTGCTCAGGGCCCGGGCGATCGAGGCCCTCGCCGCGATCCGGCACGGGGATGCGATCGGCCACCTGATCCCCCTGCTTGGAGACACCCGGGAGGCCGACGGCCGGCCCAT
Source organism: Longimicrobiales bacterium (assembly GCA_965202805.1). GTDB lineage: Bacteria > Gemmatimonadota > Gemmatimonadetes > Longimicrobiales > Gaopeijiaceae > BD2-11. Next base: position 2,360,326 of record OZ241869.1, on the reverse strand, counting down.
TCAGGCCAGGGTCGGCACGGCGTTGCGGCAGTTGGGCGCCGGGGAGCTGGCCGACACCGTGCTCGCGGCCCTCGGCGGAGACTGCGGACCGCTCAAGGCGGACGACGGTGGGTACGGGGGAGAGATCATCGCCGCCCTGGGCGGCGCGCTCGATGGGTCTGCTGCCACGCACGCGGCCAACGCGCTCGCTGAAATCCACGCCGTGCAGGCGTTGCCTCGGCTCCGCGAAGTCCTCAGGGGCATCGACTCACGGGAGGCCAGGGGTCAGGCGATCTCGGCCGCAATCGAGAGGCTTGAGGCCCGCGCTGCGCTCCCGCGCGCCGCGGCCGCAGCCGATGTCGGCGTCGACACGCTGCCCAGGTCCGCCCGGGCGCCGGGCCCCGATCCCAGGACCCTGCCGCGCCGATCTCGAGCGCCCTCCGACGACCGGACCCCCGATTGACCGGACGCCGTGGGAAGCGTAGTCATCAAGGTTACTCGCACGCCGTCGGGCTCGGACAGGGACCGGTCGGGCTTTTGGAAACGAGGTGATCTACGCAGGGGTGACAAATGGGGGGTTCCGTGAAGGCAATACTCGGCACGATGGGGCTGGCGGCCGTCCTGGCGACGGGCGTCGATGCCCAGCAGGCGACCCGAACCCAGCCGGTGGAGGGCATGCGCGACAACGGCACCGGGTTCCACGCCCTGGTTGGGGCGCGGGTGGTGACCGGGCCGGGGCAGGTCATGGACGACGCGACCATCGTGATCCGCGATGGCCTCATCCAGGGGGTCGGGGGCGGGGACGCGCCGGCCGGCGCGCGCGTGTGGGATCTCGACGGGCTCACGGTGTACCCGGGCTTCATCGACGCGCACGCGGATCTGGGGATGGACGACGTGCCGGAGGGCGGTGACATCGGCCCCACGCACTGGAATCCGCAGGTGCGGGCTTGGTTTTCCACCACGCGAAACCTCCAGGACGACGCCGACCGCCGCGCGGCGCTCCGCTCGCAGGGGTTCGGCGCGGCGCTGGCGGTCCCGAAGCAGGGCATCTTCCGGGGCACCGCCTCGCTGGTCACTCTCGGAGACGAGGGCGTGCGCGACCGGGTGTTGCGCCCCGACATCGCCCAGGCCATCGGCTTCCAGCGCTCCTTCGAGCTCGGCGGATCGTATCCCAATTCCGCGATGGGCACGATCGCGCTGATGAAGCAGACGTTCATGGATGCCGACTGGTACGAGCGCGCCTGGAATGCGTACGAGTCGAGCGGCCGCGCCTTCCTGCCTCCGGAGACCAGCGAAGCCCTGGCGGCGCTCGAAGACGCGGCGGACGGCGATCAGCCGGTCATCTTCGAGACGGGCAGCGAGGAGGAATACCTGCGCGCGCATGGCCTCGCGTCGGAGTTCGGGCTCGAGGCGTGGTACCGTGGGAACGGTCTCGAGTACCGGCTCCTCGACGTGCTGCGCGGGCGCAGCGATCCCCTCATCGTTCCGCTCGATTTCCCGGACGCCCCCGACGTGGGCCATCCGGGGGCCGCGCTCGATGCCTCGCTCGCCGATCTGCGCCACTGGTACCTGGCGCCGACCAGCGCGGCGCAGCTGGCCGACGCCGGGGTCCGCTTCGCCATCACGACCGACGGCCTTGCGTCGCTGAACGAGTTTCTGCCCAATCTGCGCGTCGCGGTGGCGCGGGGGCTCGAGGCGGACGATGCGCTGGCGGCGCTCACCACCACGCCGGCCTCCTGGCTGGGGATCGATCGGACCCACGGAACCATCGCCGAGGGCAAGGTGGCCAACCTCATCGTGAGCGAGGGCGATCTCTTCGCCGAGGAGGCGACGGTTCGCGACGTATGGGTGCAGGGAAGGGTCTACGGCGTGACCCGCCCGGCCCAGATCGATCCAAGAGGAAGCTGGGAGATCGCCTCGGACGACGAGTGGGGCTTCGACGCCGTTCTCGTCCTGGAGGGTCCGCTGAACCGGCTGCGCGGCCACCTCGACATCGCCAGCACGGGGCCCGAACTGCCGGGCGGCGCAAGGGTCGAGCTCGAATCGGCCAGCGCGATCGCCGAGACCGGCCGCCTCGACGTCCGCTTCAACGGCGAGGTGCTCGGCTATCAGGGCATGGCGCTCCTGTCGGGTTCGGTGCACGGCGACGACTTCTACGGATGGACTTCACTGCCCAACGGGGCGGATCCGTCCTTCCGCGGCACCCGCACCGAGGGCTTCGAGGGCCCGGCGCGCGGTACCGTGGCGATGGAGGTGCCCGAGATCGACCTGCCCTTCATCCGGCCCATGATGGATTACGGGCGCACCTCGATCCCGGAGCAGCCCGCCGCCGTCGTGGTTCGCAACGCGACGGTCTGGACCCAGGGGCCGCAGGGCATCCTCGAAGGCGCCGACCTCCTGGTGCGCGCGGGGGCGGTCGAAGCGGTCGGCATGGATCTCGACGCCCCCGGCGGCGCGGTCGAGATCGACGCGACCGGCAAGCACGTCACGCCGGGGATGATCGATCCGCACATCCACTCGGGCGTCAGCGCGGTGAACGAAAGCGGCTTCGCGATCGTCCCCGAGGTGCGCATGGGCGACGTCGTGACCCACAACAACATCTGGATGTACCGACAGCTGGCCGGCGGGCTCACCTCTGCGCACATCAAGCACGGTTCCGCGAATCCCATCGGCGGCGAGAATGTCTTCGTGAAGATGCGCTGGGGGGCGCTGCCCGAGGATCTCAAGTTGGAGAACGCGCCCCGCACGGTGAAGTTCGCCCTGGGCGAGAACCCGAAGCGGCGTCAGGGCCGCTATCCCGACACCCGCATGGGCACGCAGGAGATCATCCGCGACCACTTCATGGCCGCGCGGGACTACGAGCGCGAGTGGCAGCGATGGGAGGAGAACCAGGAGGGGCTGCCTCCGCGGCGCGACCTGCGCATGGAGGCGATTCTGGACATCCTCGACCAGGAGCTCCTCATCTCGTCGCACGGCTATCGCGCGGACGAGTTCCTCGCGCTGGTCCGGCTGGCCGAGGAGTTCGGCTTCCGGGTCCAGACGCTGCAGCACGGGGTCGAGGCCTACAAGATCGCGCCCGAGCTCGCGGCGTCGGGGGTCGCGGCCGTGGTGTGGAGCGACTGGGGCGCCTTCAAGCTCGAGGCGTACGACGCGACGGTGTACAACGCCCGCATCCTGATCGAGGCGGGAGTCGTGACTTCGCTGCACTCCGACAACAGCGAGATCGCCAGCCGCATGAACTGGGAGGCGGGCAAGCTGCTGCGCACCGGGCTCACCCCGGAGCAGGCGTTGTCGACGGTGACCAACCAGGCGGCGGAGGCAGTGGCGATCCACGACCAGGTCGGTTCGCTGGAGGCCGGCAAGGACGCCGACTTCGTGATCTGGAGCGGCAACCCGCTCTCGCAGTTCTCGCGCGCCGAGCAGACGTGGGTCGACGGCCGCCGGTACTTCTCGCTCGAGGAGGACGCGGCCATGCGGGACCGGATCGAACAGGAACGCACAGAGCTGATCCAGGCCATCCTGTCCGTGGAGGAAAACGGCGGCCGGAACGCTCAGATGGAGAGAAACTGATGACGACGATCGAGGGACGGGCGATGAAGGGAACCTGGTCACGGGCGGGAAGAGCCGCCTGCGCGGCGCTGGCGCTCCTGGCATGGGCGCCGGCGGCCATCGAGGCCCAGGTCCGCATGACGGTCCCCCCGCAGGCCGAGCCGATGGCCCTGCGCGGAGCGACCATTCACACGGTGACGAGCGGTGTCATCGAGAACGGAACCATCCTCTTCGAGAACGGGATGATCACGGCGGTCGGCGCCGATCTGGAGATTCCGGACGGGACCCGCGTGGTCGACGCGACCGGGAAGCACATCTATCCCGGGCTCATCGACGCCTACAGCACCGTGGGGATCGCCGAGATCGGGGCGGTCGGGGTCTCCAACGACATCAATGAGCTGGGGGACTTCAACCCGAATGTGCGCGCGGACATCGCGGTGAACGCCGAGAGCCGGCACATCGGCACGACCCGTTCGGCCGGCGTGCTCACGACGCTCACGACGCCGGACGGCGGACTCGTGTCCGGCATGTCTTCCGCGATGGCCCTCGAGGGCTGGAGCTGGGAGGAGATGTCGATGCAGTCGGCTGCCGCGCTCAACGTGAACTGGCCGAACCCGAACCCCCGCCGCTTCCGCGGCTTCGGCGGCTTCCGCTTCGGGCCGCAGGAGGAACCGCCGAGCTACGAGGAGCAGGTGCAGCAGCTCAAGGGCTTCTTCGCCGAGGCGCGGGCCTACCGGGACGCCGTTGCCGCCGGCGAAGAGGTGCGCAGCGACTCCCGCTATCTGGCGATGATGCCGGTCTTCGACGGGGAACTTCCCGTTGTGGTCGCGGCCGATGGCGCGGCGCAGATCAACGACGCCGTCACCTGGGCGCAGGAGGAGAACCTCAGGATCGTAATCCGGGGCGGCCGCGACGCCATCCACGTGGCGGACCGTCTGGTCGCCGAGGACGTGCCGGTGATCCTGACATCGACGATGGCCGCGCCCGGCCGGGACTACGAGGGCTACGACGGCGCCTACTCGATGCCGGCGCGGCTGCACGAGGCGGGCGTCCGCTTCGCGATCTCCGGCGGCTCGGGCTCGCTGTACTCGAACCGGCTGCCCTTTGAGGCGGGGGTGGCGGTTGCGTTCGGGCTTCCCGAGGACGAGGCGTTGAAGGCGGTGACCATCAACCCGGCGGAGTTCCTGGGGCTCGACGACCGGGTCGGCTCCCTGGAGCCGGGCAAGCAGGCGACCTTCCTCATCACGACGGGCACGCCGCTCGACATGACCACCGACATCGAGCAGGCCTACATCCAGGGCCGCGAACTCGACATGATGGACATCCAGAAGTACTTCTTCGAGAAGTACATGGAGAAGGTCAGGCAGTACATGCGGCGGGTGATCATGTAGCCTCGAACCGCCGGACTCCCGGCGTTCCCATCACGGACCGGTACCCATGACCGCTACGCGCCCACGTCCTGCAGGCCGTGTCTTCTGCCTGGCACGCCTAACGACCCTTGTCGTGGCGGCTGGCGTGGCTGCCTGGGCGCCAACCCCCGCCACCGCGCAGCAGCCCGCCGCCGATCCGGACGACGTCGCGTCCATCGACGCCATCATCGCGGCCCTCTACGAAGTGATCTCCGGCGACGCGGGCGTGGCGCGCGACTGGGACCGCTTCCGGTCGCTGTTCGTGTCCGGCGCGACCCTCAGCCCGGTGGGACGTCCCGCCGCCGGCGCGGCCTACGCGCGCAGAGTGATCACCCCCGACGAGTACGCGGAGGTGGCCGGCGCGTCGCTCGAAGCCAACGGCTTCCACGAGGTGGAGATCCATCGGGTGACCGAGGAGTACGGCGTCATCGCGCACGCCTTCAGCACCTACGAGTCGCGCAGGAGCGCGAGCGACCCCGAGCCGTTCACGCGCGGCATCAACTCGATTCAACTGATGAACGACGGGTCGCGCTGGTGGCTGGTGTCGATCTTCTGGCTCGGCGAGGGGCCCGACCACCCGATTCCGGCGAAGTACCTTCCGGGGGGCGGAGGCTGACCCGGGGCGGCCTTGTTGACGCCCCGGCATTGCGCCATGCACATTGCTCTCATGCGCCGCTCCGCAGCTCTGTTCGCCCTCGCGGCCCTGTCCTGGTCCCAACTGGCCGCGGTTCATTGTGACATGGGTGCGTCCACGCCCATGCTCGACGCCGCCCCGCGCACGTTCGCTTCCGCACCCATGGCCGGCGATCCCGCGCACCGCACCGGCGACCCCGACCCCCACGCGAGCGCGCCGGCGCACCACGACCCGACCCGCCCGCCCGCCCCGCCGGCCACCCGCCACCACGACCTCTCCACCGGGGACACGACGCCGGCCCCGCACGGGGAGCACCACGGCGACGGCGGCGGGTGCCTGATGATCCTGGCGTCCTGCGGCGCCGCCTCCGCGCGCACCGTGCGAGCGACCATCCTGGCTCGCGTCCCGGCCGTTTCCGTCCGGGCGAACCTCTACATCGCGCCCATCCCCGTCGCGGTCTCGATGGGCGTGGAAACGCCCCCGCCTCGCCACCACGCCTGACCGTCCGCGCTCCGTTCGGGGCGCAACCCGTGAAGGCCGCCTGACTCGCGCGCGCCGCCGCACCCGCCGGTGGCGTTTCCCGCAGTTGGTCGTGGGCCCGTACGGCGCAGCACACGGTCCCGCTCCCTTCGGAACCGCAGCCTCGCGCCCGGCCATCCCCTCACGGGACCTGTCGACATCCTGATGGCGAGGTACACATGTCTATCAAGCGGATCCTGGCGGTTGCGCTGGCAATCGCGACCTCGGATCCCCTGGGCCCGGCGGGCGCCACCGCGCAGACGCCGACCCATGCGAACAACGGCGATCCCACGCTTGCCGCGCTCATCGCGGACGCACTGGAGAGTAACCCGCGCCTGCGCGGGGCGCTCTCGGAGGCGCAGGCCGCGCGCGCCCGCATCCCGCAGGCCGCAGCCCTGCCGAATCCGATGGTTGCCTTCACCCAACACCTGCGGGGCCCCCAGACCCGGGTTGGGCCGCAGACGTCGGGCGTATCGCTCAGCCAGGCATTCCCCTGGTTCGGGACGCTTTCGGACCGAAGGGACATCGCCAAGGCCGAGGCCGAGAGTCGCGGCGAGGCATATCGGGAACAGAGGGCCGAAGTCGTGCGGCAGGTCAAGCTGGCCTACTACGACCTCGCGTACCTCGATGAAGCCCTCCGCATCACCGGCGAAGAGGAACAGCTCCTCCTCCACTACGAAACCCTGGCGCAGGCTCGCTACTCGCAGGGCTTCGGGCAGCAGCAGGCGGTGCTCAAGCTCCAGGCGGAGGTGACACGCGTCCTCAGCTCACGGCAAACGCTTGTTAAGCAGCGAACCGACTTCGAAGCGGCGCTCAACATCCTCGCGAATCGGCCGGTGGACGCCCCCATCCCGATAATCGAGCTCGGGGAGCCCCTGCTGGCGAGCGTTGACGATGAGCGGTTGCGGGCGGCCGGCGTCGGCGTCAGGCCGGAGGTGAGATCGGCGCGCCTGCGGATCGAGAGCGGCCAGCGGGCGGTGCGCCTCGCGCGTCGCCGGTACCGGCCCGACTTCTCCATCGGCGTCGCCTGGGGGAGCGTGCTCGACCGGCGCGACGATCCGGGCCGCACCGATCCGCCCCCGGACAACGGACGCGATACCTACAGCCTCACCCTGGGCGCGAGCATTCCCGTCTTCAGGTCGAGCTACGACGCGGGCATGCGCGAAGCCGCCGCGCGCCTATCGGCCGCGGAGGAAGGGTACCGGGATGCGGTCAACGAGGTGGCGTTCGCCGTCCGCTCGACCGCGTTCCGGCTTGCCACCATCGAGGGGCAGCTGGCCCTCTTCGAACGCGCGTTGCTCCCCCAGGCGGAGCAGGCGCTGCGCGCGACCGAGGAGGCGTACTCGGCGGGCGTCACGGGCGTGCTGGAGTTGCTGGACAGCGAATCCGTCCTGCTGGACGTCCGCCTCGGCCTCGCGCGCATGCGGGCCGACTACATGAAGACGCTGGCCGACATGGAGCGGGCCATCGGATCGCCCTTTCCCGAGGACGGAGCATCGTCTCCGGACGAGGAGGGATCATGAGGAACACAAGGAGATTTCAGTTCGCGGCAATCGTGGCGCTGGGCGCGGTGATCGGCGCGGGCGGGACGCTGCTTCTTATACGCATCGTGCCGGGCGAGCCCATGACCGGGACACCGCCCGGAGCCGGAGTGAGCGGGGACCACGCATCCCCGGGAGAAGCCGGAGCGGGCGGCGCCGATGCAGCGACCTCCGGAGGCAGGGGTGAGCGCAGGATACTCTACTGGCGAGCGCCCATGGACCCGAACTACACGTCGGACCGCCCTGGCAAGTCGCCGATGGGGATGGATCTGGTGCCGGTCTACGAGGACGAAGGCCTCGCGGACGGCCAGGTCCGGGTGAGCCCGAGCTTCCTGCAGAACTTCGCCGTGCGCACGGCCGACGTGCAGCGCGGTTCGCTCCCCGTCTTCATCCGCACGGTCGGCATCCTGGCGCACAACGAGGAGCGGGTGGTCTCGGTCCAGACCAAGTACGCGGGCTGGATCGAGAAGGCAAGCGTCAACAACGTGGGCGAGACCGTCGAAAGGGGCGATGTGCTCTTCGAGATCTACAGCCCGGAGCTGGTCACGACCCAACGCGAGTTCACGGGGGCGATGGACTACCTCCGCCGCCTGAGGGACGGCGGGGCCTACGCGGAGGCGATCGAGCGCGCGGAGTCCCTCCTGGAGGCGACCCGGGAGCGCCTGCTCTACTGGGACATGACCGAGGCGCAGATCGACGCGCTCGCCGAATCGGGGACGGTCGCGCGCACGGTGCGGGTCTTTTCGCCCGCCACCGGCTTCATCGTCGAGAAGATGGGCGACTCGATGGAGGGGCTGCGGATCGAACCCGGGATGACGGTCCTGAAGGTCGCCGACCACTCCACGCTCTGGGCCGAGACCGAGTTCTACGAGGACGATCTCAGGCATGTGGGCGAAGGCGAGGCCGTGGAAATCGAGGCGGACGCGTTCCCGGGCCGGCAATGGGACGGGCGCATCCTCTTCTTTCGTCCCGCGCTGAATACCCAGACGCGGACGCTCACGGCGTTCGTGGAGGTGGCCAACGCCGACCTCCGGCTCCGGCCCGGCATGTACGTCGATGTGACGGCGCGGGGCGGGGGCGCATCCGACGCCGTGATGGTGGCCGCCGAGGCGGTGCTTCACAGCGGAACGCGCGCCGTCGTGATCGTGGCCAGGGGCGGCGGCGTGTTCGAGCCGCGCGAGGTCCTGCTCGGAACCGAGAGCGAAGGGATGCAGGAGGTGACGTCCGGGCTGGCCCCGGGAGAGCAGGTTCTGGTTTCGTCCCAGTTCCTCATCGACGCCGACGCCAACCTCAAGGCCGCGATCTCGCAGCTCTTGAGCGGCGCGGAGTCCGGGGAGGAGCCCGGTATGGACGAGATGATGCCAGGCGCCGGGATGCCTGCCTCGCATCGAGAGATGCCGGATTCGAGTGGCGAGATGCCGGGCTCGCACGGGCCCCCGCCGGGCGAGGCTGGAGCGATGCCCGGGGCGGTCCCCGGTACCCGTCCCTCGCGCTGAGGGAGGCCCGCTCATGTTCGCGCGCATCATCGACGGCTCCATCAGAAACCGGCCCCTGATCCTCGTCGGCGCCCTGGCCGTCGTGGTGGCGGGCGTCTTCTCCCTGTCCCGCACGCCCATCGACGCCATTCCGGATCTCTCGGACGTGCAGGTCATCATCCAGACGGAGTATCCGGGCCAGGCGCCGCGCATCGTGGAGGACCAGGTCACCTACCCGGTCGCCACCCAGATGCTGGCGGCGCCGTTCGCGCAGGTGGTGCGCGCGTACTCGTTCTTCGGAGTGTCGTTCGTGTACGTCATCTTCGAGGACGGAACCGACCTCTACTGGGCCAGAAGCCGGGTCCTGGAGTACCTCAACGCCCTTTCCGAGCAGCTGCCGGCGGGCGTCACGCCCCGGCTCGGGCCCGATGCCACCGGCGTCGGCTGGGCCTTCGTCTACGCGCTCCGGTCCGACCGCCACGACCTCGGGGAACTGCGCGCGATCCAGGACTGGTTCCTCAGGTACGAGCTGACCGCGGTGCCCGGGGTCTCGGAGGTGGCCAGCGTGGGCGGCTTCGTGCGCCAGTACCAGATCACGGTCGACCCGAATCGCCTGCGCGCATACGATCTGTCCATCTCCGCCATACGCACCGCCATCCAGGAGAGCAACAGCGATGTCGGGGGCGGCCTCATCGAGGTCGCCGAGCGGGAGTTCATGATCCGGGGCCTCGGCTACATCCAGTCGGTGGACGACATTCGCCGAATCGGTCTCGGCGTGAGCGCGGACGGGACGCCGATCCTGCTGGAGGATGTCGCGCGCGTCAGCCTGGGGCCGGAGGGCCGCCGCGGACTCGCCGAGTGGAACGGGGAAGGGGAGACGGTCGGCGGCATCGTCGTGGTACGGTCCGGCGCGGATACGCGGCAGGTGATCCGGGACGTGAAGGACAGGCTGGCGGAAATCACGCCGGGCCTGCCGGAAGGCGTGGAGATCGAGGTGGCGTACGACCGCACCGGCCTGATCGACCGGGCGGTGGGAAGCATCCGCATGAGCCTCGCGCAGCAGCTCGTGATCGTGGGCCTGGTGTGCCTCGTCTTCCTCTTTCACCTGCGCAGCGGGCTCGTGGCCGTGATCGCGCTGCCGGTGGGAATCCTGATGGCCCTGATCGTGGTGCGGCTGCAGGGCCTTACGCTCAACATCATGTCCCTGGGCGGGATCGCGGTTGCGATCGGGACGATGGTCGACGCGGGGATCGTGATGGTCGAGAACGCCCACCGGCGCCTCGCCCAGGACGGTGGCCGGAAGCCGCACTGGGAGATCGTCGGGTCCGCTGCGCGGGAAGTGGGTCCGTCGCTGTTCCTGGCGCTGCTGGTGATCACCGTGTCGTTCATGCCGGTCTTCACCCTCGAAGCGCAGGAGGGCCGGCTGTTCAAGCCCCTGGCGTTCACCAAGACCTACGCGATGGCGGCGGCCGCGCTCCTGTCGGTGACGCTGGTTCCGGTGCTGGTGGGCTACTGGGTGCGAGGCAGGATCCGCCCGCCGACGCGCACCCCGCTGGGCCGGTTTCTGGCCCGGACGTATTGGCCGGTTCTCTCGCTGGCTCTGCGGTTTCGGAGGTGGGTCCTTGCCGCTGCCGTGCTGGGGCTGGCGGCGACTGCCGTGCCGCTGTCGCGGCTGGGGTCGGAGTTCATGCCTCCGCTCTGGGAGGGCGATCTGCTCTACATGCCCACGACGCTCCCCGGGGTCTCGATCACCGAAGCGCGCGAGATCCTGCAGCAGACCGACCGGATCATCTACACCTTCCCCGAAGTCCGGCATGTCTTCGGCAAGGTGGGGCGGGCCGAAACGGCGACCGATCCCGCGCCCCTGTCCATGATCGAGACGACCATCGCCCTGAAGCCCCGCGAACAGTGGCGGTCCGGGATGACGCCCGAGCGCCTCATCGAGGAACTCGACGCCGCCCTGCAGATTCCGGGGCTGACCAACGCCTGGACCATGCCCATCCGGAGCCGGATCGACATGCTGTCAACGGGCATCCGCACGCCCGTCGGCGTCAAGATCGCCGGTCCCGATCTGGCCGAGCTGGAGAGGCTGGGGCGCGAGATCGAGGAGGTGCTGCGGGACGTTCCCGGGACCGCCAGCGTGTACGCGGACCGCGTGATGGGCGGCAACTACCTCGATTTCGCCATCGATCGCGAGGCGATTGCCCGGCACGGACTCACGGTGAGGGACGTGCAGGAGGTGGTCCGGACGGCGATCGGCGGGATGAACGTCACGACGACGGTGGAAGGTCTCACGCGCCATCCGGTCAACCTGCGCTACAGCCGCGAACTGCGGGACGATCTGCCCGCGCTGCGCGCCGTCCTGGTGACGACGCCGCAGGGGCACCAGGTGCCGCTGGGACAGCTGGCGGGCATGGAATACGTGGTCGGTCCTCCGAGCATCAAGAGCGAGGGGGCGAAGCCCAACGCCTGGGTGTACGTCGACCTGCGCGATGTGGACATTGGCGGATACGTGGAGTCCGCGCGTGAGGCGGTCGCGGCCGGGGTCGCGCTTCCCCCGGGATACACGATCGCGTGGAGCGGGCAGTACGAGTACCTCGAGCGCGCCCAGCGGCGCCTCATGTACGTGGTTCCGATGACCCTCCTTCTGATCTTCGTTCTGATCTACCTGACCAACAGATCCGTGACGGAGACCTGCCTCGTGCTGCTGGGCGTTCCGTTTGCCGTCGCCGGCTCGTTCTGGCTGCTGCAGGCGCTGAACTACGACCTCTCCATCGCCGTCTGGATCGGGATCATCGCGCTGGCGGGCCTCTATGCCGAAACCGCGATCGTGTTTCTGCTCTATCTGAACCTCTCGCTCAACGACTACCGCGACCGCGGCCTGCTGACCGATCGCGCGGCGCTCGCGCAGGCGATTCGGGCGGGATCCATCAAGCGCGTCCGCCCGATCATGATGACCATCGCAACCGATGTGCTGGGGCTGATGCCGATCATGTGGAGCGCGGGCGCGGGAGCCGACGTCATGAAGCGGATCGCGGCGCCCCTTGTGGGAGGGGTCGTGACTTCGGGCGCCGTGGTACTTCTGCTCTTCCCGGTGGTCTACTACCTGTGGAAGGCGCGCGGGCTGCCCGAGGACCCGGGCGACAGCGCTGTCGCGGTCTGACGGGTTCGCGCTGCCGTCGGGCGCGCGCGTCCCAGCCGACTCCACAGGGTTCGGTCGCGGGGATCAGTGGCGGGGGTAGGCGCGCGACCGGTACGCCGATAATGTAGTGTTTCCGCAAACTCAACCCGGGACGCCTCCTGTAGATGGCCGCACGAGACACGAACGGCGACGCCACGAAGCTGCTCACGCGCGTCGCAGGCTGTATCATGCTCCCGCTGGCCATCGCCGCGTGCGCGGATGTGCCGGCGGACTCGGAGTCCGGCACGGTGGTGATCACGGGGACGGAGCAGACGGCCGTCCCCGGCGCCGAGGCGGGCGCGGCAGCGGAGCAACCGGCGGAAGCGGCACCGGGACAGCAGGCGGAAGCGGGCGCGGGCCCCGCCGCGGACCCCGGAGCCGAAGCAGCTGCGGCGGCTGGCGTTCAGCCGCAGGCGGGTGCCGGGCAGGTTGCATCCCCATCCCAGCCGACCCTCGATTCCCTCGCCGCCCAGTTGAGTGATATCACTGCGGCGCAGCAAGTGATACTATCCCGCCTGGACGCGATGGAGCAGGACGGCACAGCGGCCGCGGCCCAGGCCGACACCGCCGGCGCCGCCCTCGATCTGGACGAGGCGACCGAGGAGGTCCGGAGTCTCGGGGTCGGCATCTTCTGGTCGCTGATCGTCATCGTCGTCTTTCACTTCCTGATCCGGGCGCTGGCATGGATCCTTGAGACGCTCGCCGAACGGAGCGTCAAGCGTCGCCTCTCCATCAAGTGGCTCATCCCCATCACGCGCATGGCGCTGTGGGGGATCGCGGCCTACCTCATCCTGCGCACCGTGTTCCGGGTCGACGCCCAGGGGCTGCTGGCGGCGAGTGCGGCGCTGGGCCTGGCGCTCGGCATCGCGGCGCAGGACCTGCTCAAGAACGTGTTGGGGGGCCTGATCGTGGTCTTCGACCAGCCCTTCCAGGTGGGCGACAAGATCTCGGTCGGGGGAACCTACGGAGAGGTGGTATCGATCGGTCTCAGGTCGACGCGCATCGTGACCGCCGACGACAACCTGGTGACCGTGCCCAACTCGCAGGTCGTCGAGGAGCAGGTCGCCAACGCCAACGCCGGGCAGTTGAACTGCCAGGTCGTGACCGATCTGTATCTGCCCGGCCGCGTGGACGAACGCAGGGCCAGGGAGATCGCCTTCGAGGCCGCCGTCACCTCCCAGTACGTCTTCCTGAACAAGCCCATCGTAGTCCTGGTGGGAGACGAATTCCGCACCACCTTCGTCACCCGCGTACGGGTCAAGGCCTACGTGCTGGACCCTCGCTTCGAGTTCCTGATGCGGAGCGACATCACCGAGCGCGCCCGCGATGGCTTCCGCTCTGCGGGGCTCATGCCGGAACGCGACTGGTATCCGATGGTCGCAGCGGCGGAGGCCGGAGATTCGGCTGAGCGGAGACCTGGATGAACGGAGACTCGCGCACGAGACCCGAGGTCCCCGGCCAGGATACCGCGGACGCCGCCCGGGTGACGGTCTCTTCACCGCCGAGCGACAGCAGGAGCGGGCCTGGGGTTTCCGGCGACTCCGACATCGTCGCCCGCATTGCCGCAGTGGTGCACGAGCCCTTCGCTGAGGCCTGGCGGCGCTACGAAAAGAAAGCGTGGCATCCCGTTCGCCGGACGCTGGAGGACGCCGCGGGTGCGCATGAGCGGGCACTCGACGCCCTCGCCGTCGAGGGAACGGAGGGTGCCGGTCGCAGCGGTGGGGGACGGGGAGGGCTCGCGGGGGACGGAGGCCGGGACGCGCGCGCCGTCGACAGGGGCGGGGATGTGCCCGGGGCGCCGGCGCGGTATCGCGATGCAGTCTCGGAAGAGGTCATCGAGCCTCTCCGTGTCGTGCTGGCCCGACCGAGGGTCGCGACCACGCTCGAACGATCGCTTGCCGCGACCGCGGATGGGGCGCGGGCGTCGCTGGCGCAGCTGCCGGCGATCCTCCAGGCGCCGGCTTCGCGGTCCTCCGCCGCGCGCGTCGCCGGTGTCGGTACCGTCCGCACGATCAAGCGTGCCGTCGCGCGCCTGCTCGGCCCGGTGGTGTGGCGGGGCCGCATGCGCCGCGTCCCGGTGGCCCGGCTGGCCCGCCAGCACCTCGACCAGGTGGTGCTGCGTGCGCAGGCGACCGCCTTCAGGCAAAGCCAGCGCGACCGAGCGGAATGGCTCGGGCACCTCGAGCGCGCGTGCTCCGGGTGGGCCGCTGCGGTGCTGCAGCCGGCCCGTGCCGCGGACGCCCCCGAGCGGACCGCCGACCCTGCGGAGGAGCAGCTGCCTGACGAAGCACGGATCCACCACACCGCCGGGGCGGCGTTTCGGGCCGAGTTGCAGGCGCTCATCGACGAGGCCGAATGGGCTTGCCGGAGCGCCCGGAGCGCCGACTTCCGCCGCCTGGAGGAGTTGCTCGCGGCCTCGGTCGCGGTGGCCGGCACCTTCGCGGCGGACCCTCCGTCCAGCCGGCCGCGCGCCGGACTCCAACCGGAGCTGGCCGCGCAATGGGACGCCTGGGCGGCGGGAGCCGCGGCTCGACTGGAGCTGTACCGCAATCTGGTTGCCATGCGGCGGGGCGTCGACGGGATTCTAGGCGAGTTGCGGCGCGGCTGGTCGCGCATCGTCCGGAATGCGGATGCGGTGCTGGCGGACGTCGCGGCCGAACTGGACCGAAGCAGGGAGCGTGCGGAGAGCCTGTCTGCCGACGACGCGGATCTGCCGGCGATGCTCGAGGCCGAGCGGCAACGGACCGGCCGGGCGCTCGCGCTCGTCCAGGACAGCCTGCCGGAACCCGATGCCGTGTTGGAGGCGCTGACCCGCACGGTGGAGGAGGGAATCCACGCCCTGGACCAGGTTCGGGAGCGGATGCCGGGAGCCCTGGCCCTCCACGACATCCCCGCGCCCGGAGATACCCCGCGAAAGCCGGGGGCCGACCCCCGCACCGTGCGCCTGCGCGAGACCTTCCTCCATGCGTTCGATCTCCTGCGCCGGGAACGCATGCGCGCCGCGCCTTCTGCGATCCGCGAAGCCATGCGCCGGGCACACCTGGAGGTGGCCGAGCTCCGGGAAGTGTCGGGATACGGCTACGAGGCCGCGGTCGCGGAGACGAATGATCGGCGCAATTCCGGCGCGCCGCACCCCACCGCGCTGGTCGTCAACGCCCTCACCCGTGCCGGCAACAAGGCCGCCGCAGCGCGCGAACTTCTGCGCGAAGCCCTCGTCGCGGCGAAAGACAAGGTCGCCGCCGAGATCGGCGGCGGTTCGCGCCGGCTGATCGAGCACGTCACCGCGGACCGGATGACGGCGGGCTATCTCGAAGCTCGCACGGTTCTCGCGGTCGGGTTCGCCCGGGCGTTGAACCGGACGGGGCGGCTGTCCGCTCAGGCCGGCGCCCGCGCCACCACGGCTGCATCGTGGGCCCTGGCGCTCCTTCGCCAACTGCGCGCGAGCCTGGGTCTCGGTCCGGCGCCCCGGGCCGCCGCCGGTCGCCGCGAAGATTCCCTCGCGCACGCGAAGGCGTACCCGCGCGCGCTCCCGGTCGTATACCGGCGCCTATTCTCGCTCGAGCCGCTGACTGACGTGAGGTTGCTGGCGGGACGGGAAGACGCGATGGCCGCAGTGGGATCGGCCTGGGGCCGGCGAACGCACGCGGAGCCGAGGTCCGTGGTCGTCATCGCATCGCCCGGCGCGGGCGTGACCAGTTTCCTGAATGTCGTGGCAAGCGGCCTTTCCGAAGCGATCCCGAGTGGGGTGCGGCGGACGTTCGCCACCCGTGTCACGGCAGAAGCACGTCTCGCGGAATGTCTGGCCGGATGGCTGGGTCTGGAGGAAGCGCGCGATCTCGACTCCCTTGCGGAGCGTGTCCTGGAGGCGCCGCCCAGGACGATTCCCGGCTTCGTCATCCTGGAGGCGACGGAACATCTTCACATGCGCACGCCCCAGGGCAGCAGGCTGTTCGAGCGGCTCCTGACCTTCATGTCGCGCACCGAATCGAAGGTGCTCTGGATCGCGGCCATGACCTCGTCGGCCTGGCAACTGGTCGAGAAGCGGGCGCCGGCCTTCGTGCACGACATCGAGCGGGTCAATCTGGGAGAGCTGTCGCCCGAAGAGCTGAAGCAGGCCGTTCTGGCCCGGCACCGGCTGAGCGGCCTTCCGCTGCGTTACGCCGAACCAGATGACGGGCGCGCGGCGTTGCGGCGGCGGACGCGCCGGCTGCGGGGCGCGGAGAAGCAGGAACTGCTCGTCGAGGCGGACTACTTCCAGCGCCTGCACCGCGCCTCCCTGGGATCGGTTCGCCTGGCGCTCTTCCACTGGCTGCGTACGGCGGACTTCACGTCGACCCCGGGCACCCTCGTCGTGCAACCGCCGAGCACGCTGGATTCGGGAATCGAGCACCTGGACCGGACGCAGAGCTTCGCACTCAAGGCCATCCTCGACCACGGAACCCTGACCGTCGACGAATACTGTGAAGTCGCGCGAACCGCGGCCCCCGAGAGCCTGCACATCCTCCGGTCACTGGAGGAGAGCCGGGTGATCGAGAAGGTCGCGGACGTGATCGAGGGGGTTGGGGACGCGGCCCCGGAGAAGCCGCCCGCCGAGAGAGCGGCAGGGGGTGGCGTCGCCCGGTCCCGCTATCGCATCCGTCCGCTCATGATCGGCCCGGTTATGGCCCACCTCAGGTCAAGCAACGTCCTGCATTAGCAGACCGTGGACAAGTCCGCGCGAGCAGCGAGCGCGGGGCTGGCAAGACGCTCTTACGGCGCCTCCCTTCCGAACCGCCCATACCGCAGGAAGAGCGCGGGAATGACGAACATGTTGAGGAAGGTCGATGTGATCAGGCCGCCGAGCACCACCACCGCGAGCGGAGCCTGAATCTCCTTACCGGGTTCGCCGATGCCGAGCGCCAGCGGGATCAGCGCCAGGCCCGTGGTGAGCGCGGTCATCACGATGGGGCTGAGGCGCTCCGTCGACCCTCGCCGGATGGCGCCCGGGAGCGGAAGACCGTGCCCGCACAGGTGCTGGTAGCGGCTGACCAGCAGGATGCCGTTGCGCACGGCGATGCCGAAGAGGGTGATGAAGCCGACCAGGGTGGCGACGTTGATGGTGCCGCCGATGAGCATCACCGTGGCGACGCCGCCCGCGAGGGCCAGGGGCAGGTTGGCCATGAGAAGCAGCGCCGTGCGGGCGTCGCCGAAGGCCCGCAGCAGGACCAGGAAGATCGCGGCGATCGAGAAGAACGAGAGCACGGTGATGCGCCGGGTGGCCGCCTGTCCGCTCTCGAACTGTCCGCCGTACTGAAGCGAGTACCCCTGCGGCAGCGCCACCTCCGCCGCGACCCTCTCCTGAAGCTCCGTCACCGCGCCGACCACGTCGCGGTCTGCCACGTTGGCGCTGATCGCGATCTTCCTCTGGACGTTTTCGCGGCTGATGGTGTTGGGGCCCCGGGCCGGCACGATGGCTGCGAGCTGCGAGAGCGGGACCGTCGCACCCGCGGGCGTCGAGACCAGCGTGCCCCCGATGGCGTCCGCGTCCGCACGATGCTCGTCGGCGTAGCGCACGACCAGGTCGAAGGCGCGCTGGCCCTCCCGGATCAGCGAGACCTCCTCTCCCTGGAACGCGACGTCCACCGCGGCCGCCAGCGATCCCGGGGTGACGCCGTAGCGGGCCATGGCGCGACGGTCGGCGCGGACCTGGAGTTGCGGCACGTCCGCCTGCCGTTCGACGGAGATGTCCACCAGGCCGGGGACCTGGCCGGCGACGGTCTCGATCTGCGCCGCGATGTCGCGCAGGGGCTGCAGCTCCGGTCCGAACAGGTTCACCGCGATGGCGGCGCGCGTCCCGGAGAGCATGTGATCGATGCGGTGTCCGATGGGCTGACCCACCGTGACGTTGGTGCCCGGAAAGCCGCCGAGGCCGTCGCGCAGTTCCGCCAGCACGTCGTCCAGCTCGTGCCCGGTCAGGTCGAGCCGCGCGTCGATCTCGGAGGCGTTGGAACCCTGTGCGTGCTCGTCCAGATCCGCCCGCCCGGTCCGCCGCGAGGTGGAGACCACCGCGGGATGGTCCAGCAGGCGCCGTTCCACCCGTGCTCCGATCCCGTCCGACTCCGCCAGCGAGGTCCCCGGCAGGCTGACCACCGAGATGGTCAGCGAACCTTCCCGGAACGGGGGCAGGAACTCGCCGCCCAGCGAGGGGATCAGCGCCAGCGTGCCCAGCAGCAGCACACCCGCCCCCGCCACCACGACACCCGAGCGGCGCAGGGTCCATTCCAGCAGGTTTCCGTAGAGGCGCTGCACGCCGCGCAGCAGCCAGGGTTCCTGCTTCTTCGCCAGCGAGCGATCCTCCGACAGGAGCAGGGAACAGAGCACCGGGGTCACGGTGACCGCCACCAGCAGGGAGGCCAGAATGGCCACGATGTAGGCCTGGCCGAGCGGGCGCAGCATGCGGCCCTCCACCCCGGACAGGAAGAAGAGCGGCACGAACACGACGGTGATGATGAGGGTCGCGTTGACGATCGGGTCGCGCATTTCGCGTGCGGCGTAGCGGATCAGCGGCAGGGTCGGCTGCCGCATGTCCTCCGGCTGCTGCCGGTTGCCGCGCAGCCGCCGGTAGGCGTTCTCCACGAAGATGATGGCGTCGTCGACCAGGGCGCCGATGGCGATCGCCATCCCCCCCAGGGTCATCGTGTTGATCGTGCCCCCGAGCAGGAGCAGGGCGAGAACGGCCAGCGCGAGCGACAGGGGAATCGCCAGAACGGAAATGACCGTCGTGCGCAGGTTCCAGAGGAAGAGGAACAGGATGACGATGACGAGCACCGCCCCATCGCGGAGCGCCTCCACCACGTTCTCCACGGCCAGCGAGATGAAGTCGGCCTGGCGGAAGATGGCCCGCGCGAACGAGACGCCCGCGGGGAGCTCGGCCTCGATGGCGTCCAGTTCGGCGTCCACGCGCTCCGTGAGCTCCAGCGTGTTGGCGCCCGGCTGTTTCTGAATCGAGAGGATGACGGCCGGCTCGGCATTCACCGCGGCCGTCCCGAAGCGGATCTTCGGGCCGATGCGCACGTCGGCGACGTCCTCGATCAGCACGGGCACGCCGTCGCGCACCGCGACCACGGTGAGGCCGATCTCCTCCAGGCCGCGCGCGCGTCCGAGGCCCCGGATGAGGACCTCCCGGCCTCCGGATCGGTAGACTCCGCCCGACACGTTGCGGTTCGATGCGGCCGCGGCGGCGAGAACCTCGTCCAGCGCGATCCCGTACGCCCGCATCCGGCCGGGATCGACCAGGATCTGGTACTGGCGCACCTCGCCCCCGATGGGAATCACCTGCGACACGCCCGGCACGGCCAGCAGCCGGCGCCGCACCGTCCAGTCCGCGGCGGTGCGGGCTTCCATGAGCTGTGCCTCCGGCGCGGTCATGCCGACGAGCAGAATCTCGCCCATGATCGAGCTGACCGGGGCGAGGACGGGAGCCGTCACGTCGTCGGGGAATTGCGTCACGGCGAGCTGTAGCCGCTCGTTCACGATCTGGCGCGCGCGGAACAGATCCGTGCCCCAGTCGAAGTCCACCCAGACGATGCTGATGCCCTGCGCCGAACTGGACCGCACCCGGCGCACGCCCGGGGCTCCGTTGACGGCGGTTTCGAGGGGGAAGGTCACCAGGCTCTCGACCTCTTCGGGCGCCAGGCCGTGGGCGTCCGTGAGCACCGTGACGGTAGGGGCGGTGAGATCCGGAAAGACATCGACGGGGAGGGTCGCCGCGACCCATCCCCCGCCCGCGAGCGCAACCGCCGCGGCGCCGACGGTGAGCAGCCGGTGCCGGAGCGACGCACCGACCACCGCGTCGAGAATGCCGCTCTCGTCCCGCCCGGCGGGCGTCGGGGACATCAGCCGGTATCCGTCAATGCGTGTGCCCGTGATCGGCGAGTTCGGCGTCGCCGAGCGACGCGAGGAACACCTGATAGGCGCCGGTTGTGACCACCTTCTCGCCGATCGCCACGCCGGTGACGAGGGTCCAGGCGCCGTCGGAGGGCCCCCGCTCCACCACCCGGCGCTGGAAGCTCTCGCCGCCGACTTCGACGTAGACGACCCCGAGCCCGTCCTCGTCCTGAATCGCCTCGGACGGCACGGCGACACCGGTCACCGGCTCTCCCGTGAGCAGCCGCCCCTCGGCCAGCATGCCCACCTTGAGCCGGCCTTCCGGGTTGGCGACGGCGAAGCGCAGCGGCAGGGTGCGGGTCTCCGGGTCGATGACGGTGCCGGTGGAGACCACCCGGTCGGTCGTGTAGGTCGCGTCCGCCCCCTCGACCGTGAACCAGGCCTCCCGCACCCCACCCGCCCCCGCGGCCTCGCGTGCCGGCAGCCGGGCGATGAACCAGAGCGTCGCGGGATCGACCACCGTGAAGGCATGCGCGCCGGCTTCCACCTGCTCCCCGGGGGCGACATGGCGTTCGGAGAGGACGCCGCCGATTGGGCTCCGCAGCGCATAGAGGTGCGCGGCCTCATCGCCCTCCGGCGCCTGGATGCCGCCCACGGCCGCGAAGGCCGCGCGCGCCACCTCCAGTTCGTGCCGCGCCTCCAGCAGGCGGCGTTCCGGGATGGCCTCGGCGGCGAACAGCCGCTCCGCGCGCGCCGCTTCCCGCTCCGCGTGCGCCACCCGCACCTGCATGCGCGCGAACGAGTCGTCCAGGCTGGTGGGGGCGATCAGGGCGAGCGTCTGCCCCGCGGCGACCGCATCCCCCGGGGCGGGCGTGGGACCCTGCACCACCACCAGCCCGGTGACCGGCACGGAGACGTGCGCGAGGCCGTCGGCGGGCGCGGCGATCTCTCCCGCCGCCGGAATCGAACGGGGGATGCTGCGCTCCTCCGCGGCGGCCACGCCGAAGGGCATCACCCACTGCTGCTCCTTCAGCAGCGTGATCAGACCCGGGGCCCCGACGTCTTCTTCCAGGACCAGGGCGTCGACGCTCTCGAAGACCTCGAGCTCGCCCACCGGGACCGGGTATTCCCGGCCGCGGGCGGAAAGCGTGAAGTCGGCGCGCCACATTCCCGCCACCGGCAGCACCGGCGCCGTCGTGAAGACGCCCGACCGGCTGGGTGCGGGCATCACGATCTCCTCGCGCGCGCCTCCCGGCCCTTCCAGCGCCAGCGTCAGGCTGCCTTCCTCGACCGGCGACCAGTCGGCGAGCCAGGTGAGGTGGATCGCCCACACGTCGCCCGCCAGCCCGCGAACGTGCGGCGGATACTCGACGAAGAGCTCCAGCGCGTCGGTCCAGTGGGTCACCACCGCGCCCCCGGCGAAGACCGGATCGGCCTCCGGCGGAAGACCGTCCGCGCCCGGACTGCAGGCGATGCAGCAAAGCGCCGCGGCAATTCCGGACACCAGCGTGATCCTGGCCCGGCCCGCCATCGCAATCCCGACTCCCCCCATCATGACTCCTCCCCGGGGGCACCCATGGCGCGCAGCAGGTTGTACCAGGCGATCCAGGCTTCCGCCCGCAGCGCGAGCGCGCTCAGGCGGGCATCCCGGAAGGCCCCGGTCGCGTCCAGGAACTCCACCAGCGTCATCTCGCCCTCATCGTACGCCACCCGTGCCGCCGAGAGTAGAACCCCGGCCTCGGCCATGATCCCCTCGCCCGTGACCTCCAGACGCTCGCGCGCGACCGAATACCGGTCGGACGCGTCCACCAGGTCGAGTTCGGCCCGGCGCCGCAGAAGCTCGAGGCTCGAGGTGGCCGCCGATTCGCGCGCGGCGGCTTCCTCCCGGGCGCCCCCGGCCCGGTTGAAGATGGGCAGCGGCAGGTCCACCCCGAGCATGGCGCCCTTGAAGCCGTCGGCGTGCTCCTTGTACGCCAGGCTCAGCGTCGGATCGGGCACCCACTCCAGGTTCGCGACCCGGTGCCGGGCCCGGGCGGCGTCGAGTTCGCGCGCGGCGGCCTCCAGATCGGGACGGCGGGAGAGGGCGTCGAGGGCGATTCCGGCGGTGATGGTGGGCGGAAGGCCCGTAATCGCATCAGCGGGTCCCAGCTCCTGCGGGGAAATCTGCGGCAGGACCAGGGACGCCAGCAGCCGGCGCGCGGCACGGGTCCGGAGCTCCGCGTCCGCCTCATCCTTCTCGGCCTGAATCCGGCCGAGCCGCAGCCGACGGGTCTCGTACCCCGAGATGTCGCCGGCCTCGAGGCGCTGCTCCGCCGCGCGCGTCACCACCTGGATCATCTCCGCGGCCTGTCCGATGGTGCGTTCCGCCTCCTCCGCGAGCCAGGCGGCCACATAGGCCTCGCGAACGTCGTAGACCAGTTGCAGGGAATCGGCACGGAACCGGGCGCCGGCCCCGGTGATGGCATGGCGGGCGGCCGCGCCGCGGGCGGTGGTGCGACCGGGCCATTCGATCCGCTGCATCAGCCCCGCGGTCGTTTCCCAGTAGTCTTCGCCCGAGTAACCCAGATCCTCGCGCAGGAGCGAGACGGCGGGGTTGGCGTAGCTGCGGTACTGGCGTGCGCGTCCCGCAATCTCCGCCGCCTCGGCCCGCGCGATGCGCAGCGCGGGGCTGTTCTCGGCGAAGGCGTCCAGCGCTTCCGCGAGCGTCATCCGCCGGATCCCGTCCTGTCCCTCGAGCGCAGCCGGCCCTGAGGCGAGCAGGCCCGTCAGCAAGACCGCCGCCATCCGCTTCGGGCGCTTCCTTCCTCTCCAGGTTGCGCACATCGTTCCCCGCCACTTCACGTACATCATGCCTCCTTTCGGACGAGCAGCCCGCCCTCCGTGCCTGCCTTAGCATGCAACTCTGACTCTGGCACCGCACGAACGGGACGGCGTCCGGCGCGCCCGCCCTATCCCCCCAGCGCCGCCCTGGCCGCAGCCACCGACGCCGCCGCGTAGCCGCCCCCGAAGAGCCGCGCGTGCACCAGCAGCGGGTAGAGCTGGTAGGCCGGCCGCCGCCGCAGGTAGCCGGGCTGGAGAGGCCAGGCGTCCTCGTAGGCCTCGCGGAAGGCTCCGGAAAAGCCGCCGAACAGGTCGGCCATGGCCAGGTCCACCTCGCGGTGCCCGACGTACACGGCCGGGTCGATGAGCACGGGTGCGCCGTCGCGGGCGAAGAGCACGTTGCCGGACCAGAGGTCGCCGTGGAGCAGGGAAGGGCCGTCCGACGCCGCCGCCGGACCGAGGAGTTCGTCCGCGTGCTCCGCCACCGCTTCGACCACGGCTGCCCGGGCCGCCGGGAACGTGCCCCGCGCGCGCAGCTCCCGCGTCAGCGGAAGGATGCGGCGCTCGGCCCAGAAGCCGGCCCAGTCGTCGCTCCACCCGTTGGGCTGGGGCAGCGACCCGATCAGGTTGTCGCCGCTCCAACCAAAGGGGCCCCCCGGCCCTCCGGGACCCACATCCCGGTGCAGCGCGGCCAACTCCCGGCCCAGCCGCATCCACCCCGATCTGCCGGCCCGGCCCTCCTCGATCCATTCGAGCAGCAGCCAGGCGACCTCGTCCCCGGGCCCGCTTGCGGCGACGACGGACGGCACCCGCACGGCGTCCGAGGCCCCCAGCGCCGCCAGACCCTCGGCCTCCACGGCGAAGAAGCGGTGATCCGCCCGCCGGTTCCACTTCAGGAAGAAGTCGCCGCGGGTGGTGCGAAGCGCGGTGCCCTGGTTGATGCAGCCGCCCCCGACCGGCCGTACGCTCAGGACATCGCGGGAATCCAGGCCGATCGCCCGGCAGGCGCCCTCCACGACGATTGCGGCCCGTCCGCGGCTCGCCTCCACGGCCTGCAGCCCCCGTCTGCCGCCGCCGTGCTGCGCCTACTCCTCAAGCTCGTCCGAGCTTCGTTCCTCCAACGGGCTGTGGCTCTCGAGCACCTGCCGCAGCAGGCGCCCGGCGACGCGCAGAAGGAACGCGTCCTCGTCCGCCATTCCCCGGACCGAGAGCCGGATGTCGGAGGTGACCTCGACCTGCGACCAGGTGTCGACTGCGTCCGCGGCGCGTTCGCGGCGGGCGGGAGAGCGAAGCTCATTCAGCACCCAGGACAGTTGATGCGCGAGGGTATCGGCGTCCTCGCCCGCTGTCTCGGCGCTCCGGGGCCGGCGCACGGCCTCGTCCACGGCATCGTCCTCCAACCCGAATCGCGGTGCCTGCGGGGCTGCCGGGTACGCGTCAGATTCCTCGCCCGCCCAGTCCGGGAGCGCTGGCGCCCGGAGTTCCAGCCTCTCGCCCTCGTAGACGCGGGCAATCGGGGACTTGGCGGCCGGCCCGGGCCGCGCGTCCAGGAGCCGTGCCCTGAGCGCGGCCACGCGGTCTACCATGGAACGTTGCTCGACGGATGAGAGCGAAACGATGTCGGGGGTGATCGGGGTTTCCCCGGCGGCGACGCTTGCGACCAGC
This sequence comes from Longimicrobiales bacterium, assembly GCA_965202805.1. Lineage (GTDB taxonomy): Bacteria > Gemmatimonadota > Gemmatimonadetes > Longimicrobiales > Gaopeijiaceae > BD2-11. The sequence continues at coordinate 2,335,688 of OZ241869.1, read as the reverse complement.
CCGCGGGGCAGGGCCTGGAACAGCTCGCGCAGGCTGCTCAGGGAAACGGGCCGGATCTCGCTCTCGGCCTCCGCCTCGCGTACGCGCCGCATGAAGAGCAGGCGATCCCGCACCAGTTCGGGATAGCGGGTGCGCGGCCCGCGCCGGCCGACCCGGGGCAGCAGGCCCTCCTGTACGTAGTAGGCGATGGTCCTCCGCCCGAAGCCGGTGTCGCGCTCCAGCTCGTTCGTGGTGTAGCTGCCCATTCTCTGCCTCTCAGGCCGGTGGCGTCCCTGGTTTCCGCCTTGTGCTGTCGTTTACTGCTATTAGCTGATGACTACTGTTGACATGCGCCAGCTGGTCTCTTATACTGATATCAACTGGTGATTACTGACAACATAAAAGGAGAGACGATCATGCGCCATCCGCCCCCTGCCGAATCCGACGCCCACACCACCGAAACCCCCATCGACAGCGCCAGGACCGCGCTCTCCAGCCTCTCGATCGGAGCGCCCGCGCACTTCGCCGGCCTGACCGTCTTCCCGCTGACGTCGGATCTGGTGAGTTCCGTCCGCTACCTGCTCCTTGAGGAGGGCCTGCGCACCGGGCTGGTGTCGGTCCGGGAAGTGGACAAGGGGGGCAGCGTGCCCAATCTCCTGGTCAAGAACCGGTCCGATGCCGACGTGCTCATCGTCGATGGCGAGGAGCTGGTGGGCGCCAAGCAGAACCGGATCGCCAACCTCACCCTGCTGGTTCCGGCCGAGCGCACCACGACCATCCCGGTGTCGTGCGTGGAGGCCGGGCGCTGGGGCTACAGCCAGCCCGACTTCGACGTGACCGAGCGAGTGCAGAACAGCCGCGGGCGCGCGGCCCGACTCCACAGCGTGCAGGCATCGATCCGCACCACGGGGACCCGGCGCTCCGACCAGGGCGCGGTCTGGGATGCCCTGAGCGAGAAGGCCGCCCGCATGGAGGTGCACTCCCCGACCCAGGCGATGAGCGCGATCTACGAGCGCCACGGGGCCACGCTGGACGACTACGTCGAGAAGCTGTCCCTGATTGACGGTCAGATCGGCGCCATCTTCGTTACCGGCGCCCGGCAGTTCGGCATGGATCTCTTCGACAGGCACGAGACCTTCGCGGCCTTCCTTCCCAAGCTGGTGCGCAGCTACGCGATCGACGCGATGGAGCGGCCGACCGCCCGCGACCGGGCGCCCCGGCGGAAGCACGCGCGCGCCTTCGTCGACCGTCTGCGGGAGGGGGCGTTCGATGTCCACCCGGCCGTCGCGCTGGGGCATGACGTGGGGGTCGTGGCGAGGGGCGCGATCGCAGGGGCCCTCGTCCATCGGGAGACCGCCGTGCACCTGACCGCCTTCTCCGAGCCCACGCGCGCCAACGAGGACCATCCCCGGGCATACGCGAGCTATCGCCAGCGGCGGGAGTCGCTCCGGCGCCGGCGCGGCCGGGAGTAGGCGCAGCGCGGGAACGTCGGGCTGCGTCGCGGGACGCATGGATCGACCTTGCTCGGCAAGCTGCCCGCGCCCTATCTCCAGAGGTGCCATCCCGGGCACGCCGGAACAACCGCCCCGGGCACCCCGGAACAACAGCGCGGAAGCGGAAACCGATGACCAGAACGTGCCAGACCCGGACGGTGCCTCCCGGCGGTGCGCTTGCGGCCTCCCTGGTGACGCTCGCGCTCGCCTGCGCGGCCGAGGGCGGCGCCGGACCCGACCTGCCGCAGGGCCCGGAGTGGATCCGGCTGCCGATGGAGTCGGGGGCCGGCGTGAGCATCGCCGTCGTGCGCCCGGAGGCCACGCCCAGGGGCGTCGTAGTGGCGTTCCCGTGGGGCGCGGGGGACGCGAGCCTCCTGCTGGGGCTGATCGACTCCTACTGGGACCAGGCGGCGCCGGCGGCGGGATACGCGGTCGTCGGCGTGGAGACCTACGGGCCGGGCCTGGAGGAGGATGCCGCAGCCGTGATGTCCGCCGTGATGGGCTGGATCGACGAGAACTTCGCCGGTGCGGCGGATGATATCGTCATGACGGGCGCGTCCGCGGGCGGGATCGGGGTCTTCCACGCGGCGCTCGCGGTGCCGGACCGGGTCGGAGGCATCATCGCCATGCCGGGCCGCTACGCGGGCGAGGAGTCGCTCGAGCCGCTCTCCGGGATGTCCGTCTGGATGATGGTGGGCGAGGGCGACACCCGCTGGGTCGACGGCTCGGAATCCACGGCGGAGCGCCTGCGGGATGCCGGGGCGGACGTCACGCTCGAGATCCTTCCGGGACAGGGCCATGTGCTGATCGTCGCGCAGGCCGAGCTGGTTCAGTGGATGGAGAGGAGGCAGACGCCATGAAGCTTCGGGTTCCGCATCCACTGGTCCTGCTGATGGCCGGCGTGATTCTCGCTGCGGCCGCCAGCTACCTGCTCCCCGCCGGCGAGTACGAGCGCCGCGACGACGAGGCGACCGGGCGCGTCGTGGTGGTCGCGGGCACCTACGAGGAGGTGGAGCCCAACCCGGTGAACCTGTTCGACGCCATGGTTGCGCTGCCGCGCGGGATGGCGGACGCGGCCGAGATCATCTTCCTCGTCTTCCTGATCGGGGGCGCCTTCACCGTTGTGGACGCGACCGGCGCGCTCCGGCGGGGAGTGACGTCGCTGACCCGGGCGCTGCACGGGCGGGATCTGCTCATCATCCCGGTGGTGTCGGTCCCCTTCGCCGTCGGCGGTGTCGTCCAGAACCTGCAGGAGGAGATCATCCCGCTGATCCCCGTGCTGCTGATCCTCACCCGCAGGATCGGCTTCAACGCGATGGTCGCGGTGGCGATGAGCGCGGGTGCGGCGTTCGTGGGCTCCGCCTTCAGCCCCATCAACCCCTTCCAGGTGCAGATCGCGCAACGGCTCGCCGAACTGCCGCTGGCGTCGGGCGCGGCGTTCCGGATCGTGTTCCTGCTGCTCGCGCTGACCTTCTGGGTCGGGATGACCATGCGCTATGCGCGGCGCACGCGCGGACCCGCCGAGGCGGTGGCCGAAGAAGGGGCCGAGGGCATGCGCCCGTCCGACTGGGGGATCCTGGGCCTGGTGGGAGCGACCTTCGTCCTGGCCGTGGTGGGGATGACGCAATGGGGCTGGGGGTTCAACGAACTCTCCGGTGCCTTCTTCATCATGGGGGTGATCGTGGGCCTTCTGGCCGGGCTGCGCCTGGGCGGCACGACCGAGGCCTACCTGCGCGGCTTCCGCGAGATGACCTTCGCCGCCCTGCTGATCGGGTTCGCACGGGCGATCTACGTGGTGCTCCAGGACGGCCGGGTGGTGGATACCATCGTGCACGGGCTGTTCACGCCCCTGGAGGGCCTCCCCGTGCTGGCTTCCGCCTTCGGGATGGTGGCGGCCCAGGTGGCGATCCACGTGCCCGTCCCCAGCGTGAGCGGGCAGGCGGTGCTGACCATGCCGGTACTGGTGCCCCTCTCCGACCTGCTCGGCATGTCGCGCCAGGTCACCGTGCTGGCGTACCAGTACGGGGCGGGGCTGTGCGAGCTGCTGACCCCCACCAACGGCGCGCTGATGGCGATCCTGGCGTCGGCGAAGATCCGCTACGAGGACTGGATCCGCCACACCTTCCCGCTCTACCTGGGGCTGGTGGCGATCGGGATGGTGGCCATCTGGGTGGCGCTGGCGATGGGGCTGGAGTGAGGGGGTGACATGCTTACGGGTGGCCCAGAAGCACCGAGACCTTGGCCAGGACTTCGCTGACGGCCGTTGATGGGGCCTTGCACGCGAATCGAGCTCGTCTGGCCCGCCAGTCCAGGCTCTTGATCTGGTCGGCCAGGACTACGCCGGTGACCCTGCCCGTCGCCGGCAGCACCACTTCGAACGGATAGCCCTTCCGGCTGGATGTAATCGGACAGAAAAGCGCCAGGCCACTCCTGCTGTTGTACTCCTCGGGGCTGAGCACCAGCGCGGGACGGCGCCCGGCCTGCTCGTGACCAGCCTGGGGCGTGAAGGCCATCCAGACGATGTGCCCGGTGTCCGGCGGGTTTGGACCCTCTACCACTCCTCTCTACCCTGCGCGGGTCCGGTGTCGATCTCGCCGTGGAGTGTCTCCGGCGACATCCGGGCCAGCAAGTCGGTCAGATCATAGGCTCTCTTGCTCATCACGAGCTGATCGCCCCGGGGCACCATTTCGATCCTCGAACCCTCGCGGACGCCCCATTGCTCTGCGACCGGCTTGGGAATGCGGATGGCCAGGCTGCTCCCCCACCTGGCGATGTGTGAGCGGGAACCCATGGTGTCCTCCTCTGCGAAAGGGATATACAATAGATATCTTGAAGGGTTGCAGTGCAAGAGCTGGCGTTCGACAATGCAAAGTTGGCGTACGCACTTCAGCGGATGCTCATTTGCTCCCCTCACACCACCGACTACTGGAGATCGATCCATGGCTGAAGGCCGCAGTGATCAGGAGAAGGCGATGGTGGCCGCTGCAATGCTCGCGGCCCGCTACCTTGACGCCGCGCTCCGATCAGGGATGGGAAAGAAGGAGATCGACGGCGCGCTCGCGCAGGTCGCGCGCGATTCGGGGATCTCGGAGATCTGGGTCACCGACGAGCACGGACGGATCGTGTTCGGGAGCGGCGACCTGGAGTTCACGTTTCCGGACGAACCCGGGGCTGACAGCCAGGCGGCGCCGTTCGCGTCGCTCCTGCTGGGCACCGAGTCGGTCGTCGTTCAGCAGCCCCGGTCCCGTGAACTCGACGCGGCGGTCTTCCGGTATGTGGGGGTCGCGGGGGTGGATCAGCCCCGGATCGTTCAGGTGGGGATGGCCCGGGGAGGATGAGGTAGCGGAGAGCCCGCGCGGGGGCCGTCAGGTCATCCACCCCCTCACCGCGACCGCGCCGGTGGGAGGCGCCGAAACACGACGCCGCCTACAAGAGCTTCTTCGCCGAGAAGCGCGCGGTGGCCGACACGCTGCGGGCGCTCGTCCGGGGCGCCACGCGCCATCTCGACCTCGCCACGCTGGAGCGGCTGCCCGCCAGCTTCGTCACCGAGCACCTGGACCAGCGCCACGCCGACATGCTCTGGCGCGTCCACGCCGCCGGGAAGGGCTGGGTCTATCTGTTCGTGCTGCTCGAATTCCAGTCCACTGTGGACCGGCGCATGGCGCTACGCATGGTGGACTACTGGGTGCGCATCATGAACGCGCTCGGAAGCGACGCGCTCGGTCCACGGGGCGAGTACCCGCTCACGATACCCGTCGTGGTCTACAACGGCGCCCGGCCCTGGACCGCACCCACCGACATCCGGGGGCTTATGGGCCCGGTCCCCGATCCGCTGGTTGGCGTGGTTCCGAGCCATCGGTATCTTCTGGTGGATCTGCAGCGGCTCGATCCGGTCGGGATGTCGACCGACAACATGATCGCCGCGCTGGCGAGATTCGAGCGGGCGAGCTCCGAGGGCGACCTCGGCGAGGCGGTGCGGGCGCTCGGGCAGTGGGCGGACCAGTCGGGAGAGCCCGAGCTTGCGGCGCGTCTGGAGGCCTGGATCAACCTGGACGTGCGGCGCCGGCTCGGCTTGACCGGACCGCCAATAAGAATCTGGACCGGGTCTCCGAAGGGAGAGAACATGACGACGATGCTCGACCGCATTGACCAGTGGATAGAGGGGAAGGTGGACCAGGGACAGCGGCGGCTGGTGCACCGCTTGGTCGGCCGCAGGTTTGGAATCGGCGCCGAGGCGCGGCTGCGCCCGATCCTCGAAGGCATTTCCGACCCCGCCCGCATCGAGGCCGTCGCCGATGCGGTCATTGAGTGCGACTCCGCCGAGGCGCTGATCGCACGGGCGAAGGAGGTAGCCGGGAGCTGACGATGCCTGTCAGCTCACCCACCCGCGCATCGCCACCGCGCCGGATGGCCCCAGCGCCTGAACGACGCGCTCTTTCGGCGATCCGGATTCGGCCGCAGGAGCCGGAGCCGCCTGGCCGGCGAGCGTGATCGGCTGGTCCACGAAGAGCGGTGCCAGCGCCCGGTAGCGGAAGCACGACACCGGGGCGGGTGCGTATCGCTGGGCGGCATCCAGGAGGAGAAGCGCGGTCAGCGGCCCGTGCACCAGGAGGCCGGGATAGCCTTCCTGCTGCGTGACGTAGGGATGGTCGTAGTGGATGCGGTGGCCGTTGTAGGTCAGGGCCGAGAACTGGAAGAGGGTGACCGTGGTGGGGAGGAAGGTCTCGGACCATTCCGGCGCGGGTTCGCGGCGGCCACCGGACTTGCGGGTCCCTCTCGCGTCCCCGCCGCCGCTGCTCGCCACCCCGTCCGCGCCCGCCGGATGGGCTGCGCCGCCGCCCTGGCCGGACGTTGTGGCCTTCTGCGGGGCGGACTTCTGCCCGGTGGTCGCAGCGGCCGCGCGCGGCGCGGGTTCCCGGTAGACGATCACCTGCTCCTCCTCCACGCACCGGCGATCCCCCTGCAGGACCGCGTGGCCCACGGTCACGAATACGAGCCGGCCGCTCCTACCGTGCTTCTCGGCGACGCTCACGATCCTCGACCTGAGTTGCGCCGACTCACCGAGCGAAACCGGATGGAGCGACCGGAGCGTTCCCCCCGCCCACATGCGGCGGGGCAGGTCGACGTCGGGCATGAAGTCCCCGCGCACCTCGTGTCCGTCGCGCGCTAGGCGGGAAGCGCGGCGGGGCTGTCTGAAGTAGAGCCAGTGCCATCCCAGCGGGAGGGTGTCGCCCTCCGCGATGCCCAGCGGATCGCGGTCGAGCAGACCGAGCATGGCCTGGGCGGGCCCGGGCGTCAGCCCATCCGTGCGGACCCTGGTGTGCGGGGGCTTCCCGGCCGGGTTCGGTGCGTTGCTCACGCGCACACTCCGCGGTTGATGCGGTCCCGGACCGGGATGGATGTGTCCCTCACCTGGCCGCGCCCCGGTCGGCGGCCGCGCGCGCCCGGGCCAGCACGCGCCTCGCCACCTCGGCGACCGGCCGGTCCACCATGCGGCCCTCAAGTGCGACCGCGCCGCCTCCGGCCTCCCTGTCGGCGTCCAGAATGCGGCGGGCTCGCTCGACCTCAAGCTCCGACGGGGTAAACACCTCGTGGATGACCGGAAGCTGCGCCGGATGGATGGCCATCTTTCCGGCAAATCCCAGGAGACGGACCCTGCCGGCCTCCTCGCGCAGGCCGCTCATCTCACCGAAATCGACGGACGGCATGTCGATGGCGTCGAGTCCGCTCAGCGCGGCGGCATGGACCACGCGCGAGCGCGCGTAGAGCAGCGGTTCCCAACTGGGGTCGGCGCGCAACTCGATGGCCAGATCGAAGCCGCCGAAAACCAGCCCGGCGACGGCTGGTGACGCCTGCCCGATGGCGACCGCGTTTTCCAGTCCGAGCGCCGTCTCGATGAGGGCAAAGAGCGGCGCACCGTCGCTGAGAAGCCGGGCCGCGCGGCGCAGCCCGGCAGCGGTCCTGACCTTGGGGATCATGAACGCGTCGGGCTGGCGAGTGCCGCCGAGCGCTTCCGCGTCCGCTCGTCCCAGGTCCGTCTCGGGGTCGTTGATGCGAATGATGAGGTGGGGCGGGCCGGCGGCGTTCCGGGGCCCCTCGGCCCGCCGCTCTGCCAGGAACCGCACGGCCGCTTCACGCGCCACCACCTTCCGAGGCGGAGGCACCGCGTCCTCCAGGTCGATGCACACGGCGTCCGCCCCGGCCGCCAGCGCCTTGCCGAAGCGGTCCGGACGGTATCCCGGAACGAACAGGATCGAACGGCAGCCCAGCCGCGCATGGGAGTGCCCGGCCGCCCCCGCCCCTTCCGCTGAACGTGCCCCGTCATTCATCGTTCGCCGCCCCTAGAAGGATCTCGGCATGCCCAGCACATGCGTGGCCACATGGCTGAGCACGAGGTTGTTCGCGACCGGGGCGATCAGGTACAGGCGGGCTTCGCGGAACTTGCGCTCGATTCCGTATTCGGCGGCCATTCCCCAGCCGCCGAAGGCGTCCATGGCGGTGTTGGCCGCCTTCCAGGCCGCGCGCGACGCCAGGTACTTGGCCATGTTGGGACCTTCTCCGCGGGTCTCGCCCGCGTCGAAGGCCCGCGCCGCCTCGTCCCGCACCGCAGCTGCCGCGCGCACATCCATGTAAGCGTCGGCGATCGGGAACTGCACGCCCTGGTTGGCTCCGATGGGCCGGTCGAAGACGCGCCGGGAGCGGGCGTACTCGGATGCCCGGTCCACGAAGTAGAGCCCGTCCCCCACCGACTCCGAAGCCAGCAGAATGCGTTCCGCGTTCATCCCCGACATGATGTAGCGGAAGCCGCGCCCCTCCTCTCCGATCCGATTCCCGGCCGGCACCTCGAGGCCGTCGAAGAAGACCTCGCAGCTCTCGTGATTGATCATGGTGTCGATGGGATTTGCGCGGACGGCATCGCCGGCATCGCGCAGGTCCACGATGAACACCGAGAGCCCGCCGGTACGCTTCTCCACCTCGGCCAGCGGCGTGGTGCGCGCCAGCAGGATCATGAGATCGGACTGGCGCACGCGGGAGATGAAGACCTTCTGTCCCGTGACGACATACCGGCGCCCGCGTCTCTCGGCGAAGGTGCGGATGCGGGTGGTGTCGGAGCCGGCGTCGGGTTCGGTCACCGCGAAGGCCTGCAGCCGGAGTTCGCCGGCGGCGATGCCGGGGAGGTAGCGTCGCTTCTGCTCCTCCGAGCCGTGCCGGAGCACGGTGCCCATCGTGTACATCTGCGCGTGACAGGCGGCGGAGTTCGCACCGGAGCGATTGATCTCCTCCAGGATGACGCTGGCTTCCCGGATGCCCAGCCCCATCCCCCCGTACTCCTCGGGGATGAGGCACGCCAGGTAGCCCGCCTCGGTCAGCGCGTCGACGAACTCGTGCGGGTAGGCGCGGGCTTCGTCCGAGGCGCGCCAGTAGTCGTTGTCGAAGCGGGCGCAGAGCGACCGGACGCCGGCCCGCAGCTCATCGTGGAGAGACGCCATTCACCGTTCCATCGGGTGCATGTCGGTGCGGAACCGGAATTGATCCGGTCCCCGTGCCGGACGCAAGCGATCCGGCACACGGACGAGCGTGCAGTCCGCCCTTCAGGGTGGTGCGCCGCGACCCCCCCTGGCCGGTTACGGTCCAAGGGCTCCGATTGGGATCACGGCCACCCCGTCACTGCGCGTGTACCCGTAGCCGCTGTGGACGATGACGCCCAGCGCGGAAGGCTTGCCACAGCGATCCGTGTCCACCCGGTTCGCGAACTTGAGGAGGGTCCGGGCGGCCGCATCGACGCGGGTGGTGCCCAGCTTGACTTCGAAGGCCGACCAGCGGCCCATGCCCGCGTCGACGATCGCATCCACCTCCAGGCCGGTGTTGTCCCGATAATGGTAGACCCGCGCGTCGACCGCCTGCGCATAAACGCGCAGGTCCCGCACGACCATCGATTCGAACAGGAATCCGAACCAGCCGATGTCCTTCATCAGATGATCCGCGTCCGCGCGCAGCGCAGCCACCGCCAGTGACGGATCCACGAAATGGCGCTTCGGCGCGGATCTGAGCCGTGAGCGGGAACGCAGGTGGGGTGCCCAGGGCGGCTGATCCTCCACCAGCATGAGGCGCTCGAGGGCCGTCAGATAGCTTCGAGCCGTGCGGTGGGCCGGCCGGGGATCGGGTCCGGCGACATCGGACGCGATCGTAGCGAGAGATGCGCAGGTTGCAGTGTTGCGAGCCAGGGACTGCAGCACCCGGTCCACGTTCTCGGGATCGTGCCGCACGCCGTTGGCGCGGGCGACATCGACCCGGCACACTTTGGCCAGGTAATCCCGGTTGGCGAGCCGGGCTTCATTGGCCGGGGAGAGGAGGTGTCCCGGCCAGCCACCGACACAGAGGAGCTCCGCCACTTCACGGGCGGAGAAGTGAGCTGCCGGACTTCTGACGCGCTCACCCCTGAGAGCGGCGCCCAGCGATATCGCGCCTGTGGCGTATCCCAGTTCGGCCAGGGACATGGGCCTCAGGCGCAGCCGGCTGAAACGACCCGCGCCGGTATGGCGCGTTATGGCATCAGGTGGCACCGCGGAACCGGTGAGGATGAACTGTGACTTGGCCTGGCGATCGTCCACTGCCCGGCGCACATGGTTCCAGAGGTGGGGCTCCAACTGCCATTCGTCGATCAGGCGGGGCGTTCGACCTGCCAGGAGTTCGGCAGGCTCGAGCCTCGCCAGGCGGCGAGCTTCGTCGTCCACATCGAGAAGCACTTCGCTGCGCGCAATCTGGCGAGCGGTCCATGTCTTGCCACAAGCTCTGGGGCCCTCGACGACCACCGCCCCCGCCGATGCCAGGCGCGCACTCAGTTCTCGATCCGCGATCCGTGGCCGGTAGCTTCCAGGGCCGGCCTCCCCCCTGGCGCGGGACGCCAGGGTTTCCTCGCCGCCGGCGGGTTCAGAGTACCTGGAGTCTTCGAAATCACGTTGCATGTCATCGGGGCGAGCAAGGCATGATGGAGATGGATCTCTTGTATGCTATGCCGTCGAGTCCAAGTTGGCAACGGTGTTATGATCAGGAAAACAACATCACTGTGCCCTATTTTGCAATGCAAACGGGGCGGCTTTTGCAAGACTGACGTTACGTCAGGGTTGCGTTAGCCAGTTGCGTCAGCGATCGCCCTCGCCGACCACACATGCGGGGGTCTCGCCGCGGACCCAGGCGGCCAGCATCTGCCACTCGGGGTCCTCGGTCGATGCCCAGCGCCGGGGGCCGCCGTGGAAGTAGTCGCCTCCTGCCGCGGGCGCGAGCGGATGCGTCAGGAGACGGCTCATCATCGGCTCGCCGGGCTCCACGTAGCGGCGTGCGATCGCGTAGTTGCGCCGTGTCTCCTCCTCGTTCCAGAAGTCGCGGCCCTCGGGGACGGGCGGGGCGAAGCCGCGCACGCCGGACGCGTGACAGTGCACGCACTCCACGTCGCCGGGGCGCTTGTCGAGGAAGACCCGCTGCACGCAGTCACGGAAGAAGTCGGCGTCCAGACGCGGTCCGAAGGAAGGATCGACGGGATCCGCCGCTGCGACCCAGTCGGCCATCGCGCGCCATTCCGGGTCCTCCTTCGATTCGAAGAACTTCCCGCCCACGTGGAGTGGCGAACCGCCGGCCGACTCCACGAGGGGCTGCCTCAGGAGCCGGCTGCGGTCCGGATCCCCGGGCGTGACCAGGCGGGAGACGACCTCGAAGTTTCTGCGGGAATCCTCTTCCGACCAGAAGACCTCTCCCTCGGCGGTCTCGCGGAGCCGCTGCAGGCGCAGGGGCGTGCCCTGCTCGGCGTGGCAGGTGGCGCAGGGCGCACGTCCGGGACCCCATCCGCCCCGGTCGGCCAGGAAGATCGGCTCGACCGTTTCGCGGTAGTCCTCGAAGCTCAGCGGCGTCTGGCCCGTGGCCTCGCCGGCACCGGGGATCGACGCGATCAGCGCGATGGCAACCGCGAGGCCGGACCGCCCGAGGGTCGCACCCGCCGGCAGTCTCCGAACCGGACTCCCGCCACATTCAGCGGGCGATGCGTCCGGGCCGGACCGCTCCGTCACGAACCGTGCGGGCGCGCGGCTCACGGGAACACCACCGTCTTGTTGCGCTTCGGCACCTGGCCCACCGGAATGCGGGCGATCTCCTTCATCTCCTGCGTATCGACGACCGAAACGTCGTTCGAGCCGGCGTTCGCCACGTACAGGTAGCGGCTGTCGGGTGTCATCGTCAGCCAGTCGGGGATGTAGCCGACCTCGACGCCCCCGAGGTATTCGAGATCCGGCAGCGACCACGCATAGACGTGCCCGTTGGGCTTGCTCGTCGACCAGAGCTGGCGTCCGTCCGGCGAGACCGCGAGCCCGTGGCCCGGCGATCCCTGGAGCGCGTCGTTGGTCACGCGCGAGATCGGGAGGCTCGGCATGTCCAGCTTCTCGACGACCTTCCGCTGCGCGAAGTCCACCACGTAGACGCCGTGGAAGTTGGAGATCTGGATGAACAGGCGCTTCGTCGAGCCGTCCGGATGGGTCTCGAACGCCATGGGCCGCACGCCCCCGTCCGCGTAGCCGCCCGTGGTGCGACCGCTGAAATGGAGCGACCAGATGGCCTCGTCGATCGAGGTGTCGATGATGGTCAGGGTGCGCGCGCCGATCATCCCCGCCGCGACGTGCCGCCCGTCGGGCGACATGAACACGTTGTGCACCGTCCCCAGCGTAGCGATCGACTTGACGACCTCGCCCTTCGCGAGGTCCACGACATCGACGCAACTGCAATCCTGGATGATCGCGACGTAGACCTTCCGGCCGTCGTTGCTGATCGCGACGTTGTGCGGCCGTCCGGAGAGCGGGATGCGCTCCGTGACCTTCATGACGTCCGTCGGCACGATCTCCAGCGTGCGGTGGATCTCGTTGCTGAAATAGAGGACGCTCCCGTCCGGCTGCGCCGCGACGCCGTGCGCCTTCGGGATCCCCTCGAGGATGTGCACGACCTCGTTCGTGACCGGGTCGATGATGTGCACGTTGTCGCCCGCCGAATTCGTCTGGACGATGCGAACCTCGCCCGACTGGGCCGCCGCGGGGGCGACCGCGGCCAGGGGGAACGAGAGAGCCAGAGCGAGGAAGCCCGCGGCGATCAACCTGAGAGCCGGATGCGCGCGGGGTGGGATACGGCGTTTCATCGCAACCTCCGGGGTTCGGACCAATCTGGGCTCAAGGTACGGCGTGGTGCCCGCGGCGGTCCATACCCGTTGCCGAGCCGCGCCGGGGACCGCGGTCGCCGCAAGCCCGCGCGACATGGTATCTTCCCGTGGTCGCCGACGATTGCCGTGCACTCACCCACCAAGGAGAAGCGGAATGAGACAGGGGTTCGGGAGACGTTGTCTGGCGGTGACCATCCCGGCGCTCGCTGCGCTCCTTTCCGGCGTCCCGCTCGTCACCGTCGCCGGGCAGTCGATCACCGTCGTGTCCTGGGGAGGCTCCTACGGTCGTGCCGTCAACGAGGGCGCCAACATTCCCTTCACCGAGGCGACCGGCATCCGTGTCAGCATGGCGACCTACAACGGCGGTCTGGCCGAGATCCGGGCCCAGGTGGACATCGACAACATCCACTGGGATGTGGTCGACCTGGAAATCGCGGATGCCGTGCGCGGTTGCGACGAGGGGCTGCTCGAGCCGATCGACATCGACGATCTGCCTCCCGGACCCGACGGGACTCTCGCGGCCGACGACTTCGTGGCCGAGAGCCAGACCGAGTGCGGGGTGAGCAATCTGTACTGGTCGACCGTGTATGCGTACAACGATGAGAACTTCCCGGGCGGGAAGCCCGCCACCATGGCGGATTTCTTCGACCTGGAGAGGTTCCCGGGCCGCCGCGGGATGCGGCGGGTGCCGCAGGTGAACCTGGAGTTCGCCCTGATTGCCGATGGCGTGCCGCTCGACGAGGTGTACGCCACGTTGAGGACCGCGGGGGGCCTGGACCGGGCCTTTGCCAGGCTCGAAACGATCAAGGACGAGGTGGTGTGGTGGCAGGCGGGCGCCCAGCCACCGCAGTTGCTGGCTGACGGGGAAGTGGTCATGAGCACGGCGTACAACGGCCGCATCTTCAATGCCCAGATCCTGGAGGACCAACCGTTCGTGATCGTTTGGGACGGGCAGTTGCTGGACGTGGGTCAGACCGGGATCGTCGCGGGTACACCGAGGCTGGAAGAGGCACTTGAATACGTGGCCTTCAGCACCAGCGCCGAGTCTCTGGCGCGGATCGGCCGCCGCATCTCCTATTCCCCGGCGCGCAGATCCGGCATGCCGCTGGTGACGACCCATGTAGTCGCAGGGGTTGACATGGCGCCCCACATGCCGGCCAGTGCGGGCAACGTGGATCGTGCGCTTCGTTACGATTGGGCGTTCTGGGTCGACAGCCAGGACGAACTCAACGAGCGCTTCAGTGCCTGGCTGGCGCGTTAGCTGAAGCTCGCGTATGCGCGCGTCAGAACACCACCCGATAGCTGACGTTCAGACTCCGTCCGGCCTCCGGCATGATCTCTTTCACCCGGGAAAGGTGGTTGCGGTACTCGGCATTCATGGCGTTGACGAGGTTGACGGTCAGGACGTTCAGACGTCCGCCGAGCGTAACCCGCATCCCCGCTGCGGCGTTGAAGACGGTGTACCCACGCGTCGGCGTCTCGAATTCACCAACCCTGTCCTGCAGGTCCGCCATCTCGGCCTCCGCCCGGAGATACCATGACGGCTTCTCGTACTTCACGGCCAAATGTCCCTTGAGTGGAGGAATGAGAGGCAGAGGCTGACCGGTCCCCTTTAGACGGCCGTTCACCGCCGAGGCCACTCCCTCCAGCGCCAGCCCCCGCCCGGCGTCAACGTCGACGCCGGCCTCGAAGCCGCTGAACACGGCGTCGTTGCCATGGAATTGGTAAATGGGAAGGCGCACGCGGCTCAGGCGGCCCGTGGCCTCCCCGTAGATGTGGTTCGTGATGTCGTTGTGGAAGCCGGTCACCTCGGCCCTGATCCGGTCGGACTCGAAACGGGCGAAGACATCGATCCCCCTTCCGACCTCGCCCTCCAGAGACGGGTTGCCGACTTCGAAGACGTAGGCCGCAAGATGCGGTCCTTCCGAATAGAGTTCGGTGACGTCGGGTGCGCGGAACGCCCGGACAACGCTGGCGCCGAGCACCAGCCCCGAGGCGGACTTGTGAAGGACACCCAACGACCCTGACAGGGAGGGGAATCGGCGGTCGCGGATCTCACCGATGTCCGAAACCCGGTCTTCCCCCGGATCGGTCAGGGTCCAGTCGTAGCGCAGCCCCGACTCGATCTGGAAGGAGCCCAGGTCGATCTCCTCGAGCAGGTACAGCGCCGCCTTGAGCCGACGCGTGTCCGGCGTGTACAGGGAGCCCCCGTATCCGAAGTCCTCCCAGGACGCCCGGCCGCCCATCGCGCCCCCCGTGAACGGTCCCCACCTCCCATGCCGACCCAGGATGTCCGCGCTCGCGCCTTGTTGGTCGAAGACCGTGCCCACAATGTCCGGTGCTTCGAGTTCGCGGTGCGTGTACCAGTTGTGGGTCGCGTCGAAGCGGAGATTGTGGAAGGGCCCGATTGGCTCGTCGACCACGGTCCGGAACTTCGATGCGACCCGCTCCATTTCGATCCGCACCCCCTCGCCGTGCCCGCCCACGAAGCCGCCCGGGATGCCGTAGTAGTTGCGGTAGCCGCGAGAGGACGCCCCCAGGCGACCCCAATCGGCCACGTAGGCCGTCCCCGCACCCCCGATCCACAGTTCGCCGTCGGTATTGAGAAGCGTGCCGCCGGGGGTCTTCAGGTCTCCCGCCGTCCGGGCGGTCGCCTCCACGCGCAGCGGCACGCTCTCCGCGATGGCAACTACGGCTGACGCGCTGCCGGCCAGCGAGCCGGTTGCCGTCTGGGTCTGCAGTGTCGCCGCGCCCGTCAGGTTGTGCGGCGCGGCAGACGGGATCTCGTCGCGGATGACGTTGATGACGCCGCCCAGCGCGTTGCCCCCGTAGAGAAGCGCCCCGGGACCCCGCACGACCTCGATGCGCCGAGCCGACGACGGATCGAGTGCGGTGGCGTGGTCCGAGCCCGAGTTGGAGGCATCCCCGACTGCGGTCCCGTCCTCGAGCATCAGCACCCTGTCCCCGCCCAGTCCCCGGATCACCGGTTGCGCGACCGACGGACCCGTCCTGGCGGCGGCTATCCCCGGAATTGACGCCAGGGTGCCCGCCACGGTCGCCGTCATCTGGCGCTGCAGGACATCGCCCGCCATGACGCTGACCGGTCGGAGCGCCTCGGCCGCGGCGCGCTCGCTGATCGTCGCCGTCACCACCAGGCCCTCCACCGCAATGGGAGACGGCACCAACTCGATCACGACCTCCGCCGACTCTGCCACCGCCCGGCGCGCGCGCACGCTCCCCACGGTTACCACCACGGTCACGCCCCGGTACCCCAGACGATCGGCTCGCAGGATGTGCACACCCGCGGGCAGCCCGGTCAGGTGGAAGGTCCCGTCCCCGCGGGTGACCGCCCTGGTTTCCCTGCCGACCACCGACACGTGCGCTCCTGACAGGGGTTCACCGGTGCCCGCGTCGCGCACATCGCCCTCGAACACGGTCGCTTGCTCCGGCTCCTGCGCGTAGACCTGGGGGATGGCGAGCGCGGGGGCGACCGCAAGACACAGTACGAGCGCCAGCGGATGCCGGCGGATGCCGTCGAGAGGCGCACGAACCGTCATGGAAGCGACTCCATGCATGGGAAACCGCCCGGTGGGGGCAGGCCGTTGACCGGCCACCCCTGCATCCCGGTGCCAACACTCAGGAGAGGGCGAAGCCGGCTGCCGGGAGGGTCTGGATCGGAAGTCCGCACTGGTTCCCGTTCGGCTTGGCGACCTCCAACTCTTGGCCGGTATGGCCGAACCGCGCAAGCCGGATGGCAGCCTCAACCCTGTTCCCTTCGGGCGTCCACCAGCGGCCGCGCGTCGTCCGGGATGCCCCCCGGCCCCACCACCTCCACGACCGGGCGGATCTTCACGGCCTCGCGGATGCGGGCGGCCAGCGTGGTGGCCTCGACCACGGCCCCGGGTGCCGCCTCGACCCGCACGGTGAACACGTCCTGCGCGCCGTCGGCGGACACCACCGCCTGGTGGCGCGTCACCGCCGGATCGGACCCCAGCACCGCGGCCAGTTCGCGGGGGTGCACGAACATCCCCCGCACCTTGACCCCCTCGCCCACCCTGCCCAGGAAGCCCGTCAGGCGGGGGCCGGGGCGGCCGGACGGACAGGGCGCGCGCTTCCACGCGGACAGGTCGCCGGTGCCGAACCGCACCAGCGGGTAGACCTCGTTCGGGCTGGTGACCACCACCTGCCCCGCCTCCCCCTCCGCGGCCGGGCGGTCGTCCCCGGGGACCAGCACCTCGACCACCACCCTGGGGGCCACGTGCCACCCGTCCTTCTCCGCGCACTCGTAGCCGATCAGCCCGGTGTCCGCGGCGGCGTAGGCCTGGTAGACGTCCACGCCGAAGCCGTCCTGGAGGCGGGCGCGCAACGAGGGCGGCAGGGGTGCGCCCGTCACCAGTGCGCGCTCGAACCCGAGCGGTCCGCCCGACTCCGCGGCCCGCTCGAGCAGGGCAAGCAGGAACTGGGGCGTGCCGGTGTAGCCGGTCGCGCCCGCCGCGCGCGCCGCCTCGATCTGGGCGGTCGTGGCCGCCACGCCACCCGGAATCACCGCGCATCCGGCTGCGCGCAGTCCCCCGTCGAGCATCAGACCGCCCGGCGTCAGGTGGTACGAGAAGCTGTTCAACACCACATCGCCGGGGCGGAAGCCGGCGGCCCGCAAGGCCGGAGCGAACCGCCAGAAGTCGTTGCCGGCCCCCTGCGGGTCGTTGATCGGCCCCGGCGAGCGGTAGATGCGCGCGAGCGAGCCGGATGCCACCGCGAGCATCCCCGCGAAAGGCGGATCGGCGGCCTGCAGGGCGGGCAGGTCGTCCTTGGCCAGAACCGGAATCGCCCGCAGGTCCGCCAACCCCGCGACGTCCCCTGCCGACATCCCGGCGCCCTTCAGCCGCCGCCGGATTTCCCTGCTCCGCTCGGTCCCCCAGGCAACGGCGCGCGCCGCCAGCCGGTCCTGTAGCGCGTCCCAGTCCGTCGGTCTGCCCGTCACGATGGGCGCCTCCATGCTGCAGTGGGAAGGCGAGGGTCGCCGCCTCGGTCAAGACGCTCGTCGCTCCGGCGCGAGCCGGGTGCGCCGGTCACGACGCCCGCGCTCTCACGAAAGCCACCGCTTCCGCCGCCGGTAGTGCTTCACGTCCCGGTACGACCGCCGCCCGCCCTCGCCCAGCCCCAGGTAGAACTCCTTGACGTCCTCATTGGTGCGCAGTTCCTCCGCGGCGCCTTCGAGCACCACCCGTCCCCCCTCCATGATGTAGCCGTAGTCGGCGACCGAAAGCGCGATGCGCGCGTTCTGCTCCACCAGCAGAATCGTGGTCCCTTCCTCGCGATTGATGCGCTGCACGATCTCGAAGATGCTCTCGACCAGCATCGGAGCCAGCCCGAGCGAGGGCTCGTCGAGCAGCATCATGCGCGGCGAAGCCATGAGCGCCCGTCCCAGCGCCAGCATCTGCTGCTCGCCGCCCGAGAGATGGCCCGCGAGCTGCCCGCGCCGCTCCGCAAGCGCCGGGAAGTAGTGGTAGACCTTGTCCGCCTCGGCGTTCAGCCCGCGCGTCCCGCGCGTGTAACCCCCGGCCAGCAGGTTCTCGCGCACGGTGAGGTGTTCGAACACCCGCCGCCCCTCGAGCACCTGGAAGACGCCCTTTTCCACGATGCGGTGGGCGTCCATCCCCTGGATTTCCTCGCCGTCGAAGACGATGGTCCCGTCGCTGACCTCGCCGTCCTCCACATACAGCAGCCCCGAGATGGCCTTCAGGGTCGTGGTCTTGCCCGCGCCGTTGGATCCCAGAAGGGCCGCGATGCGCCCCTCGGCCACCTCCAGCGACAACCCCCGCAGCACGAGGATCACGTCGTCGTAGAGGACCTCGATGTTGTTGAGACCGAGGAGCGGCGCGTCCGCGCCCGCGCGGTGCGCCGAGGAACGAGCCGCGTCCGACCGGCCATTCGACGACGACGCGGCTCCGCGTCCAGCGGCCGAATCCGTCATCCCGGCGCCCTCAGGACGCCGGCGCCTGGACGAAGTCCGTGAACGGAACCCAGGCCCCGTCCTCGACCCGGAAGATGCGCAGTCCCCTGGACCCGCGGTGGTCCGTGGGCGTGAGGGTCACGGGCGCGGTCACCCCGCCCATGTCGTAGTCGGACAGCGTCTCCAGGGCAGCCTTGATGTTCGCGCCGGTGAGTTCCCGGCCAGCCGCGAGCACCCGCCGCATCCCCTCGGCGAACGCCGCGAACGTCCACCAGCCCTGCGTGTACGCGTTCGTCTTCTCCTCGGCGGACTCACCCTTCGACTCCAGGTACTCCCGGATGACGCGCGTGCCGGGTACATCCACGCTCAGCGGCGCGTACGGCATCGTCCCCATCAGGCCCTCCGCCGCGTCTCCCGCCAACTGCACCACCTGGGCGTTCGAGCACCAGTTCAGGCAGAAGAAGGTGACGTCCAGCCCCAGGCTGCGCGCGTTCTGGAGCGCCACCGCGGCCGGTCCGGAGGTATTCTGGAACACGACGTAATGGGCGCCGCTCTGGCGGATGCGCGAGAACTCGGCGGTGAAGTCCACCGCCCCGCGCGGCATCTCGTAGAGCGTGAGGTCGATGCCCCGCGCCCGGGCGAACTCGATCCCGCCCTGATTCGCCGGGGACAGCCCGAAGGGGCTCGCGTTGTGCATCAGCGCGACGATGGGCGTTCCCTCGCCGTGGTTCCGGGCGATCCAGTCGAGGGCGATGCGGAACTGGTCGCTGTAGGTCGTGGCCAGCAGGAAGTTGTACGGGGCCTCCGCCGGATCCCCCAGGCGATGCGAGAGGGACGCGGAGCTGAACGGGATCTCGTCCTCGGCGATGCGCATGCGCAGGGCCTCGGTGTCGCCCGTGCCCCATCCCATGAAGATCACGGCGCCCTCGTTAACGAACTGGCTGTAGAGCTGCTCGGCGCGGTCGACCTGGTATCCGTAGTCCTGGAAGATGAGGTCGATGGGACGCCCCTCGATGCCGCCCCGCGCGTTGGTCCAGTCGGCGAAGCCGCGCACCCCGTCACCGTAGTCGGTGCCCACGTCGGCCGTGGGTCCGGTGAGGTCGAAGATGGCCCCCACCTTGATGCTGTTGTCGTCCGTGTCGGCGCCGGCGCCCCCGCAGGCGACGCACACGAGCATCGCAGCGCCCGCGGCCAACGCCCTTGCTGACGCCTTCGCCCGCTGCGTCGTCCATGCCTTCCCCGGTCCCATGGCCAACGCCTTCGCCCGTTCCGTCATCGGTGTTTTCGTCCGCTCGCCCGCCAGCACGTCGGCCAATCCCGCCGCCCATCGTCCAATCCCGACCTGTACCCCTTTTATCCCGCTCATCTTTCTCATGATCTCCGTCCTTCAGCTGGCCCGACTCTCGCCGCGCCGGTACGCAAACGGCCACACATGAAAGTAGTCTTTCACGTTCTCCCATAGTTTGGACAGTCCCCGGGGCTCGAAGATGAGGAAGAGGATGATCACGATCCCGAACACCGCCTGCTGCGCGTAGGGGAGAAGGGAAGCCGCCTGGGGAGCGGTATCCTGGATCGCCCGCCCCACGTTCGTGATCATGGCGGGCAGCAGCGTGATCAGCGCCGCACCCAGAAACGATCCGCGAATCGAGCCCAGGCCCCCGACGATGATCATCGCCAGGTAGACGATGCTGGTGTTCAGCGTGAATCGCTCCCAGGTGATGATGTTGCGGTAGAAGGCGATCATCGCCCCCGCGAGCCCGACGAAGAACGACGAAGTGGCGAAGGCCAGCAGCTTGGTGCGGAAGACATCGACCCCGATGACGCTCGCCGCGACGTCCTGGTCGCGCACCGCCTCGAAGGCGCGGCCGATCCGGCTGCGGAAGAGGTTGGCGGCGAAGAGCGCGGTGCCCGCCGCCGTGAGCACGGCGACCCAGTAGAAATTGAAGGTGCTGTTCAGGCGAACGCCGAAGATGCGGGGGGCGGGCAGGACGATGGCCTCGGTTCCGCCCGTGACCGCCGTCCAGTGGGTCATGCCCCACTCCACGATCTCCTGTGCGGCCAGGGTGGCGATGGCGAGGTAGAGGCCCTTGAGGCGCAGGGAAGGGAGCCCGAAGAAGGTGCCCGCCAAGGCGGTGAGGATGCACGCGCAGAACACGCTCGCGCCCCACGGAACCCCGAAGTTGAGGGTCAACAGCCCGGCGGTGTAGGCCCCGATCGCCATGAAGGCGCCCTGACCCAGCGAGATCTGGCCGGTATGGCCCACGAGGATGTTCAAGCCGATGGCGCCTACGGTGGCGATGGCCACCTGGTTGGCCAGGTCCAGCCAGTAGCTGCTGGCCACGAACGGAAGAACGAGTACGAACAGGGCGAGAACCGCGAGCCGGATGCGCTGCGCGGGCCGCGGGCGGAGCCCCATGTCCGACTCGTAGCGGGTGTGGAAGACCCCGCACTCCATGCTCACCGGGACATCCTCTCGCCCCCGCGGCGCGCTCCGATGGCCGTCCCGGCGCGCCCATATCGCATGGATGCCGCCCGCCCATCGACCCGTCGTGCCGTCCTCATACGCGCTCGATGATCTCCTTCCCGAAGAGCCCGTAGGGCCGGACCATCAGCACCAGGATGAGCACCAGATAGGGCACCACCAGGTTGAGCCCGTGACCGACATAGAAGCCGACGTAGACCTCGAGGAGCCCGATGATGGCGCCACCGACAACCGCCCCCGCGATCGAGTCCAGCCCGCCCAGGATGACGACGGGAAAGACCCGCAGCCCGATGGCCGCCACGTTGGGGCTCACCCCCACGATGTTGCCCAGCATGATCCCCCCGATCGCGGCTGAGGCGGCCGCCATCCCCCAGGCCACCCCGAACACGCGCGGGATGCTGATTCCCATGCTGAGCGCCGCCTGCTGGTCGTCGGCGATGGCGCGCATGGCGATGCCGTCGCGGGTGTGGCGGAAGAAGAGCCCGAGCGCCGCGAGCACGGCCAGAGCGATGGGAATGGAGAGCACGCGCGCCGCCGAGAGCACCGCGGGCCCGATGACGATGTCGCCCGCGGACAGGAAGGACTCGAACGAGCGCGGGTTGGGGCCCCAGATGGCATTGATGGCTCCCCTGAGCACCGACGACAGCCCGATGGTCACCATGATCATCGAGATGATGGGCTCGCCCACAAGGGGACGAAGCACCAGGCGCTCGACGGCCAGGGCCACCGCGACCGCCAACAGCACGGTCACCAACACCCCGAGGCTCCACGGCAGCCCGGTCTGGGCGACGGCGAAGAAGATCAGGTAGGTCCCCAGCAGGAGCAGGTCGCCCTGGGCGAAGTTGATGACGTCGCTGGCCTTGTAGATGACCACGAACCCGGCCGCCGCCAGGGCGTAGATCATCCCCGTGCTGAGTCCGGAGACGGTCAGTTGCAGGAAGATGTCCATGGAATCAGCGGTCCATCGTCTCGATGCGCAGTTCGTGCTCGACCGCCGCGGTGCGACCGTCCTGGTAGGTGATCTCGGTCGCCACCGTGACCGAATCGGCTTCGCCCTGCAAGGCCTCGATGATCTCCGCGAAGCGGTCGGTGATGTGGCGGCGGCGGACCTTGCGCGTGCGGGTCAGCTCCGCGTCGTCGGCGTGCAGCTCCTTGTGCAGCAGCAGGAAGCGGTGGATGCGGGCGGCGTCGGGCAGTTCCTCGTTCACCTCGGCCACATGCGCGCGGACGAGAGCGTACACCTCGGGCCGCCGGGCCAGGTCGGTGAAGGTGGTGTAGGCGATGCGGTGGCGCTCCGCCCACTGCCCCGCGTTCTCCATGTCGATGGCGATCATCGCGGTGACGAACCGGGCACCCGCGGATCCCGCGCCCGGCGGGCCCGGCCCGGACGCTCCCGTGGCGTCGTCGCCGGCCTCGCCTCCGAAGACAACCGCCTCGCGGATGTGGGGGCTGAACTTGAGCTTGTTCTCGACGAACTGCGGGGAGAAGTGGGTCCCGTCGGCGAGGCGCATCACGTCGGCCAGCCGGTCGATCACCACCAGGTGGCCATCGTCGTCGAAATAGCCGGCATCGCCCGAGTGCAGCCAGCTGCCGTCGAGCGCCTCCCCGGTGGCCGCCGGATTGCGGAAGTACCCCTGGAACACCGCCGGACCGCGACAGAGAATCTCTCCATCGTCCGAGATCCGGATCTCGGTCCGGGGCAGCGGCAGGCCCACCGTCTGGAAGCGGATGTCGCCGTCCCGGTGCACCACCGAAATCCCCGACACCTCGGTCTGGCCGTAGAGCTGCTTCAGGTTGACGCCGATGGCGTGGTAGAATCGAAAGACATCGGGCCCGAGGGCCGCCCCTCCCGTGTACGCGCGCCGCACCCGGCTGAGCCCGAGCTGGTCGCGGATGGGATGGAAGACCGTCCAGTCCGCGAGTCGGTGGCCCAGGCGCCGGACCGGACCGATGCGCCTTCCCCGGAACCGCGCTTCGGCGGTCGCCGCGCCCTGCTTCATGGCCCAGCCGTAGAACCACCGTTTGAGGCGGGTGGTGTCCTCGGCCATGACCTGTACGTCGGAGACCATGTTCTCCCAGATGCGCGGGGGCGACATGAGGAAGGCCGGGCCGATCTCGCGCATGTCCATGCGCGCCGTGGCCGCCTCCTCGGGGAAGTTGACCGTGAACCCCGCCAGCAGCGCGCTGGCCACGCCGATCATCTGTTCCCCGATCCAGGCCAGGGGCAGAAACGAAACGAACTCGTCCCCCGGGTTCATCGCGTCCACGGTGCGCAGCTGCGCCGCCATGGCGATCAGGTTCTCGTGGGAGAGCATGGCCAGCTTGGGTATGCTGGTGGTGCCCGACGTCGTGCACAGGAGCGCGATGTCGCCGGGCTTGAGGGCCGCGACCCTGCGGCCGAATTCCTCCGGCGAACGGCGGTGCGCGCGATCGCCCAGCGCCTCGACCTCCTCGAAGGACATGAGTCCGGGGGCCTCGTAGCCGTACATCCCCCGGGAATCGTAGTAGATGATGTACTCGAGTCCGGGCACCTGGTCGCGGACCTCCAGCACCTTGTCGACCTGCTCCTGGTCCTCGGCGACGATGACGCGCGCCTCGGCGGCCTCGAGCATCCTCGCCAGCTCGCCCGCGATCGAGTCCTGGTAGAGCCCGAGAGGCAGGACGCCTCCGGCCTGGGCCGCGAGCTCGGCGATCGTCCACTCGGGCCGGTTGTCCCCGACGATCGCGATCCGGTCCCCCCGCTCGACGCCCAGCTCCGAGAGTCCGAGCGAGAAGGCGCTCACCCTGCCGAGGTATTCCGTCCAGGTGATCTCCTGCCAGATGCCGAACTCCTTCTCGCGCAGCGCGACCTGGCCGGGGCGCCTGGCGGCGTGGTGGGCGAGCAGGCCGGGGAGGGTGTCGGGAGTGTGTGCTGTGGGCACGGCGTGGCCGGGGGGCGAGCGTTATGGACCGGAGGCGGGCAGGGGTACGATAAGGACGACGCCCCCGCCGCGAAAACCGGGGTCTCTGCTCGAGTCCCGGGATTGTCAGGGGCGGCCGGCGAGGTACGCCACGCCGAGGGTCATGACGCCGACCTCGCGCCTCCACAACACGTCCCCCGTGCCGATCCGAAGGGCGGCAACCCCACCGGACTCGCCCACCCGGCCCTCCCAGGTCACGTAGGCGATCTCGCCAGCGGGATCGAGGGCGACTCCGTGCGGGAACGCCGCCCCGGGCAGCTCGATGCGGCGCACCTCCGTCAGGTTGGCCGGGTCGAGCACCGAGACCGAGCCGCCCAGTCGGTTGGCCACCACCAGCACCCGTCCATCCTCCGATCCCGCGATCTGGGCCGGGCCCCGACCGACCGCGACCACGCCTTCAGGGTCTCCGGTCCGGGAGAACGTCCGCACCTCGCCGGTTCCGGCCATGGTGACGTGGAAGCGGGCACCGTCGGGGCTCCACGCGGCGTTCATGGGCGTGTAGCGCGCCGTTCCGGCTGCGGGTCCGGCGGGAAAACGGGTCAGCGTCGTTGCCGAGCCCGCGTCCATCAGGACGATCTCATCGGACAGCGAGCAGGTCACGGCGACCCGCGTCCCGGGCGGGTCGACGGCGGCGTGGTGGGGAGCGGGGCAGACGACCGGCATGGCCGCCACGGTCAGGTCGTGGACGTCCACCACGGCCACGCTGCTCTCCTTCCCGAGGCCGCCCCTCCAGTAGTCCGGAATGAAGGCGCGGCCGCCGTCGGGCGTGAGTTCCACCCGCGCCGCGCCCGGGATATCCAGCTCGAGGCGTCCGACCAGCCGGTCGCCGTCGGTCTCGTACTTCCACAGGGTGGGGTGGCCGTGGGCGAGCGTCGCGTACCAGTGGCGGCCGTCGCGGGAGACGGTCACGCCGTGGGGCTCGTCGGTCTCGGTGCGGCGGCGGTCGATCGAGATCGTGCGCAGGCCCGTACCGTCGCGGGCGTCCAGCACGTGGATCTCGTCCGTGAACCCGGACGTCACGTACAGGCGCGGGGCGTCCTCGTCTGGACGATCAGGGGAACGGCCGCAAGCGACCGTCAACAGCAGCGGAACGAGGGTGGCGAGTCGGCGCGGCATGGCGCCAGCGCCGGTTCCATGCGGCACCGGCCAGCCGCGCCACCGCCTCACCGGCCGGGCTCCAGCACGACCAGTCCGTGGTTCATGTCCGAGGCGTACAGCTTGCCGTTGCCGTGCAGCTGGGGCGCCCATGCGCAGGTCGCCCCGGGATCCCACAGGCAGTCCTCGGCCTCCCCCGCGTACCGGATGAAGGCGGCTTCGCGGCCCTGCCGCTCGAGCCGGCCCATCAGTTCGCCCGTGACGTCCAGCATCCGCACCCCCTGTTCGTACCAGGCCAGGTAGAGCGTGCCCGCCTCCTCGTCCAGCCAGTAGTTGTGCGAGGTGGCGCCCGGGACCTCGTAGGTGGCCACCTCGCGCGGGCGCAATATGTCGCTCAGATCCACTACATGCATGATCCCCGACGGTCCCTTCGAGTGCCCGAACTGCTCCTCGCCCACGAAGGCGTAGCCGGCCTCGGGCCAGTACCAGACGTTGTGGGTCTCGCCGCCCAGGTCCGAAAGGCGGCTCACCTCGACCGGGTTGGCGGGCGACCCGCCCGCCATGCCGTTGCCCACATCAAGGATGATGAGCCCCGCGTCCCAGTGCGACAGGAAGGCGAGTCCGTCGCGCACGTAGACATCGTGAAGGAAGCTGGAGCCGCCGTAGAAGCTCGCGGCCACCCGCGGGGAGGCCGGGTCGGAGATGTCCAGGATGCGCAGGCCGCTGCCCACGCCGTCCACGACCAGATAGGCATGGTCGCCCTCCAGCCACGCGTTGTGGACTCCCGGCTCCAGGCCGGTCGAGAAACGGCTGACGACGCGCGGATGGGCCGGGTCGGCCAGGTCGAAGAACGTGACCCCGTTGCGCCCGCCATCGGTCGCGTCTCCGTCCTCGTGCGTGAGCACGCCCAGGCGGCCGTCGGCCCGGATCTTGACATCGTTCACCGTGCGCGCGTCCACCGTGATCGAGTCGGAGAGCGTGGGCATGCCCTGGCCGTCCAGAGTCCAGGCGTAGAGCTGGTTGCCGACCTCCCCCTCGCGGGTGCCCCAGGTGCCCGTGTAGGCGTAGTCGCCGTGGACCCAGAGATCGGAGGTGTGGCGGGCGCCGACGCGGCCTTCGCCCACCTTGCGCAGCGAGCCGTGAACGCCGCGCGGGCGAACCGTGACCGGCATGCCGGCCGTAGCCATGCGCACGGTGCCGTCCTTCGTGACCGCGGTCCGGGCGACGACCTCGACTTCGCCGGCGGCGTAGGGGACGAACCGACCCTCGGCGTCGAACATCCCGCCGCCCGCCGGCGTCACGGACCACGCGACATCCGCCCCCTCGACCACCGCGCCCGCGCTGTCCCGGACCTGTGCCGCGTACCGAACCACGTCGCCCTGCCGGACGCTCCCGCTCCCCGCCGAGACCGTGACGTGCGTGCCGTCAACGGCCGCGGCTCGCTCGGGCACATCGAACCGCAGGCCGAGAACCGCACCCGCCTCGGCGGCGCCCGCCTGGAGCATGGCTTCATACGCACCCGCCAACGTGATCGCAGGCACGGTGACCGTGATCGAGACGGTCGCCCGCGCCCCCACGTTGAGCGTCGGAATCTCCGACGGCGAGGCCTTCGGCACGATGCGCGGCACGCTCACATCCCCGCTCGTGGCCGCGCGCCCGGAGAGCACGACCGGGCCGACCGCAACCTGCCCGGTGTTGGAAAGGACGACGGTCCCCGCGTAGGACAGCGAGCTGGCGTCTTCGGCGACCAGGTTCACGGTGTCCGCCGAAAACAGGAGCGCTGCCGGCAGTGCCGGTCTGGGCTGATCCGTCGGATCCCCGTCCACTGGACCCGTCGGATCCCCGTCCACTGGACCCGTCGGATCACTGCATGTGGCGAACAGCACTACGGCGGCGAGGCCGATCGACATCGCTCGCCGGACGCTTTCGCGTTTGTCGTGATCGTCCATCGTCCTGCTCCCTCTCCGCGTGGTCGATCTGCCGCGCAACCGTCCACGCGCAGGGACGATTGCGCGGCAAGACGGCGACAACAGGCAGTTCCGGATTACTCCCAGCGGCCGAAACCTGGCTCCGTTGCCACGGCGCCCCGATTGATGCGATGCAATTGGCGGGCCGGGTGTACCGGACATTGCCGACCACACCGGACGCCGGCCACCCCCGAGGCAGTCGCCGGACAGCTTCGGAAGGCACTCGAAGCCCGCCCAAAACCTGGCGGCTGAAGCTCCCCCGGCGCCAGGTCCCACTCCGGGTTCGCCCGAATCAGCGGGGCACAGGCTCGCTCTCATCCCTCGCGTGCCCCAGGTAGGCTTCGATCACCGCCGCGTCATTCCTCACCTGCTCCGGACTCCCCTGCGCGATCCGCCTGCCGAAATCGAGCACCACGACCCGGTCGGCGATGTCCATGACCACGTTGATGTCATGGTCGATCACCACCACTGTGACGCCCCGCTCCTCGTGCACGTCGAGAATGAAGCGCGCCATCGACTCCTTTTCCTCCGCGTTCATGCCGGCCGTGGGCTCGTCCAGGAGGAGGACATGGGGATCGAGAGCCAGCGCACGCGCCATCTCCACCAACCGCTGGTTGCCATACGCCAGACTTCCCACCACCGCGCTCCGCAGCGGCTCCAGGTTCATGAAGTCGATGACCTCCTCCACGCAGCGGCGGTGCTCGATTTCCCTGCGGCGCTGGCGACCCAGGTGGATCCCGCCGCTGAGCACGCCTCCCTTCATGTGCACGTGGCGGCCCAGCATGAGGTTGTCGAGCACCGTCATATGCTTGAAGAGCTCGATGTTCTGGAAGGTGCGCGCGACG
The DNA here is from genome assembly GCA_965202805.1 of Longimicrobiales bacterium. Classification (GTDB taxonomy): domain Bacteria; phylum Gemmatimonadota; class Gemmatimonadetes; order Longimicrobiales; family Gaopeijiaceae; genus BD2-11. Next base: position 2,307,720 of record OZ241869.1, on the reverse strand, counting down.
CCCAGCGCCGCGATTCGGTGCGGCGGCAGGCGGTCGAGGGCGTGCCGAGTTCCCTCGCGGCCGGTCAGGGTGATGCTCCCTTCCTGCGCACGATAGAGACCCGAAATGCAGTTGAGGACGCTGGTCTTCCCTGCGCCGTTGGGGCCGATGAGAGCCAGCAACTCTCCCTCGCGAACCTCCATGCTGAGACCGGAGAGCGCGGTTACGCCCCCGAAGCGCAGGGTGAGATCGTTGAGTTCGAGGAGAGGTGGCGGCTGGTGCACGGGCACCCCGGGCCGTGAAGGGATCGGCGGAGGACAGAAACAGGATACGCCCGCCGGGCAGGCTCCGAAACGGGTTCCCACGCCAATCGACCTGAGTCAGAGCCTAAGGCCCTCCCAACAGCTCCCGGATCGCCTTGCGCCGATACCCGAAAATCCGTTCCAGGTCCGGCCGAACGATCAGCCGGTCCACCAGCGCGCCTCCCGGAACTGCGTAGATCACGGTGTCATCAACCCGGGTGCCTCCGTTCTCCTCCACGAAGTCATGGCGATGGACCCACTTCCGGTAAGGGCCGCGCAACTGCACGTCGGTGAACCCCCGGGGAGGGTCCCAGGCGGTGATCTCCGTGCGCCAGCGGACCGGAATCCCGCGCAGCCGCAGACGATAGTCGATCAGCGTTCCCGCCCCCATCCTGATCGGCGCGGGCGTGACGATGCGGAAGCGCAGGAAGGGCGGGGTGATGCGCTCCAGGTTCCACGGGTCGGCGAAGAACGCAAACGCCTCGTCCAGCGGGGTCGGCACCCACTGACTGGCGGCGAAGACGCGGTCCGAAGCCGTTTGACGGGGATTGTCGGACACCGGGCTGATCTACCCTTCTCTTGAGTGCCGAAGCCTACTTGAATATCGCCTGCTTCCGGGGATCGGAGCTGCTGTCCCAGGACGTGGGGCCGGCGCCTGACCGACACCCGCGGATGTATGCGCTCATCGCCCGGGCGCAGGGCGCGGCAGTTCCCCTTGCCGGCGACGGCAAGACTACCCAACGAAGCCAGAAAACCGCCAGAAAGAACCCTCAGTCGCCTTCGAGGCACTGCAGCCGGATCCACTGGGGCATCTCTGGGTGCAGGAATACAGGTACCCGGGCCAGGATCGGAACGTCTGGACCGTCTTCGACGCGGACGGCCGCGTTCAGGGATTTGTCGAAACACCGCCCGGTCTGGATGTCTTCGAGATCGGCGAGGACTACATTCTCGGCCTGATGACGGACGAATTCGACGTGGAGCGCGTGCAACTCTGGCCGCTCGACAGGATCGACGGCGAGCGCATTATGACCATGACACAGGGTATGCCCACCACTACCAACCGTGAGAGCGGGCCGCTGGCTGCGGCTGCGGAACCTCGGATGGCTATCCCTCCCCCGCCCCCAGCTGCTGCAGCAGGAACGCCAGTTCCATGGCCGCGTTGCGCACGTTGCGGCTGAAGGTGCGGCCGCCGGCGTGGCCGGTGCGCTCGTCGTAGTCGAGGATCACCGGCAATCCGGAACCGGTGGCCGCCTGTAACCGCGCCGCCATCTTGCGGGCCTGGAGCGGCGGCACGCGCGTGTCCAGATCGCCCTGCGTGAGCATCACTGCCGGGTAGTCCACCCCGTCGCGCACGTTCTGGTAGGGCGAGAAGGTGCGGATCACCTCGAACTCCTCCGCGATGGCCGCGTTCCCGTACTCGAGCAGCGCCGGCATGTTGTTGGTCTCGGTGAACTGGTAGAAGCGCACCATGTCCAGGTCGGGGAGGCCGCAGAAGACGGCCCGGAAGAGATCCGGCCGCTGCGTCAGGGCGCTCGCCACCAGCAGCCCGCCGTTGCTCGCGCCGCGGATGGCGAGCCTGTCCGGGTTGGTGTAGCCGTTCTCGACCAGCCACTCGGCGGCGGCGATGAAGTCGGCGAAGACGTTGGGCTTGTTCTCAAGCATCCCGTCCCGGTGCCACTCCTCTCCGAACTCGCCTCCTCCGCGCAGCGTCGCCATCGCATACACGCCGCCCTGCTCCATCCAGACGGCGGCGCGGGCATCGAACCGCGGCAGCAGGCTCACGTTGAATCCGCCGTAGCCGTAAAGCAGGGCAGGGATCTTGCCGTTCAGCTCGAGTCCCCGGCGATGCGCCAGGTACATCGGCGCCTGGGTCCCGTCCGCGGAGGTGTACCACACCTGCTTCATCTCGAAGGCGCTTCCGTCGAAGGGCACGGGGGAGGGTCGCCATTCCTCCGTCTCCAGCGTCTCGAGGTCGAGTGTGAGCACGGTCTGGGGCGTGAGCAGCGAAGTGAGGGACAGCAGGGCAACGCCCTCTCCATGGCCGCGCAGCGACGCCACATGATGCTCGGGGATGGGGATCTCGCCCTTCAGCGCGCCGTCCGGGCCGTACCGCACGATGCGGCTGCTCACGTCGTGCAGATAGTCGGCGAAGATGTCGCCGCCGATGAACTGATATCCCGTCAGCAGATCCTCGCCCTCCGGGATGACCTCGCGCCACTGGCCTGGAGCCGGGGCCTCCGGCCTCACGGCCACCACCCGGTTCAGGGGCGCATCCAGGTTGGTGAGCAGGTAGATCTCGCCCTCCATCCAGCGGGTCCGGAAGCGGGCGGGCGCCCCGACCACCAGCGGAACCGGTTCCGTGCCTGCCCGCACGTCGTGAAGGTAGACGTCGGTGCGCGCCCAGCCGTGCTGCACCGTGTAGATGAGGTGGTCGTCCCCCGCCCTTGAGGCGTTGACGAAGGCGGTGGGCCCGATGCCCGCGCCGAACAGCTCGACATCCTCCGAGATGTCGGTGCCGACGACGTGGCGGTAGACGCGAGGGCCCGTCCGGCGGGATCGGCGGACGTAGTAGAGGACGCTTCCGCCGTCGGCAAAGGAGACGCTGCTGTAGAGCGCCGTCGGCAGCCGGTCGGGAAGGTCTTCGCCGGTGACGAGGTCGCGGATCCGGATCTCCACCTCGTCGCGGCCGCCGTCCCGGATCGAGTACGCCATCAGCGCGCGCCCGGGGGGACGAATACCGACAGTGTCGGCCGGGTCGACGCCCGGTGCCCAGGTCCAGCTGGAATTGGATTCCATTGCCTGAATCGCGACGCTGGTGGTGCCGTCCGCCCGCAGATCCAGCGGGTCGATCACCACCTCGTAGTCGGCAGTCGCGTCAAACGGGCCGTCATCGGGCTCCTCCGGCGCTGGCCGCCGGTAGATCGCGCCCACCTCGCGCTCGGCCCGCCGGAAGGAGAAGTACTCGAATTCACCCTGTCGCTGCGGGTACACCGGCCCGGGCGCTTCCATCAGCTCGCGCAGGCGCGCCTCCAGCCCGGTGCGCAGCTCCGACTCGCCCACGATCTGCTCGGCATACGCGTTCTGCCCGGCGATCCAGGCCCGCGTCTCCGGGCTGTCCTGGTCCTCCAGCCAGCGGTACGGGTCCGTGAAGACGACGCCGTGCAGGGTGTCGACGACGGGCTCCCGTGCGGTTTCCGGCGGCGGTGGATAGGGGCTCCCGCATGCGAGCCCCAGCACCGCGAAGGGAATGAGCAACAGTCCGCCGCGCAGGCGGGGCAAATCCCGGGATTGCCCATCGAACTCATCTCGGGAATGGGTTGCGCGCGTCGGAAGTTCGCACCGGCCGTATGTATCGGATGTCGGCTTGAGCATGGCTTCTCCTTGCGATTGGAGACCGGTCATAGGGTCCTCCCGGTCATCCGCCCCGAGGCGCCTCGACCGCCTTGCGAATCCTCGCGAGCGCGTCCCGAACGCCTTCGGAGGCCTCCTCGTGCCCCCGGACCTCTTCCGCAACGCGCTCCAGGATGGAGACGGCACGCGGCTCGCGGAGTCTCTCGAGTTCGTCAACGACGACTCCCAACAGGTCGTCACCGTAGAACGGGTAGTGATCGGACGCGCTGCCGGGCTCCTCCAGGAGTCGAAGGAGTTGGCTGCGAACCTCGTCGGTGTCGGGCGCATGCACCCAGATCTCGCGCCCGTGCGTGTAGTAGGTCTCTCCGTCGCGCTCGAACGACTCATCGACATGGACGTACACCGGGCCCAGGGGCACCGGGACCCGCCGTTGCATCCGGTACGGATGATTCGAGCAGTAGGTATAAAAGGGATCCTCGATCGCCAGATCCCTGATCTCGCAATGGCTCGGGATGGAATCGTCATGACGGGAGCTTCCCATCCTCCCTCCGTTTGCGCGGTTGAACCAACAGGTGCCGCAGCAGTCCGAACCTCCATTTGGCACGGCGTCAACTCCTTGGATTACCGGGATATGGGTTGCCCATATTATAGGATATGGGCAGGCCTCCGCCTCGCGCTTGCCGCATCAAGACCTCCTCCTCGCTACGAGCTTCCCGATCTGAGCGTCGGCCGCGCGGGTGCTCGCGATCCGCTCGAAGACTACTCGTGGCAGGACCTGCGCGACATCATCTACGACGACCGGGACAGGCCGTCATCATCGGCGCCGGCCCGTCGACGCCGGTGATCGCCGTAGACACCAGCGTGCTGGTCTAAGCGCACCGCCGGGAATCGCGGGTGCACGCGACCGCTCGGGAGATCATGCGAAGGCTGGCGGAGGGGCGCCACCCGTGGGCCATCCCCTGGCCCTGCTGCTTCGAGTTCCTGAGCGTGGTCACCAACCGCCGAATACGGAAGGAGGAGGCGAGCACCTCGGACCGGGCGTGGCGACAGTTGGAAGCATGGGCCGCGTCGCCATCGAATCGCCTGATCGGCGAAACCGACGACTTTCCCGCCACGCTGAGACCCTTCATCCGGCGCCCGCGCGTGCACGGGGGCGTGGTGCACGACGCGCGGGTCGCCGCGATCTGCGTCGCGCACGGGGTCGAGGTTCTCCTGTCCCGGGACCGGGACTTCATGCTCTTCCCGGAACTGCGCATCCGGGATCCGCTCCGGAGGGGAGAGGCGCTGCTGGCCTGAACCTCCGGCTCCCCATCGCGTCCGGGGGGCTGAGGTTGCGCGGGCTGACGGCAAGATCGTACGGAGCGCTGCCGACACCTTACCTCCTCGGCAGATCGCAAGCCAGCCTCTCGCAAAGCTCGATCGCCGACAGACAAAAGGCGGCGGCTGTTGGCACGGATATCGTTGCTCCTTCCCTGTGCTGTCCGAAGTCCCCAACGGCGTGCAGATGGTCCAGCAACAGGAACGCTGGCTTCGTCAGAAATCTGGTAACCCGGGGGGTGTTCGCCGAGCCGGTCGCCTTGCGGAGGATTCCACACTGCTTGCCGCGACTCACGGGCAGTTGATCGTGCTCGTCGAATTCAATCCCACTGGTCTCCCAGGCCTCTGGCAGTGAGTCGTCACGCTCGAGCTCTGCATTCCAGATCAGGTCAAGTGCTGTCTCGGAGAAGCTTCGCATCCACACGATCGCATGATCAGGTTCGGGTAGTTCCCGGATCGCCTTCAGTGCGTAGCCAGCCAATGTCGGATCCACTCGATTCTTGATGCCCTCCAAACGAAGTTCGAGCAACCCTCGAAGGTTTGCTTCAAACCGATCCTCGTCGCCGAATAGGCGTCGAAGGGTTGTGACTTCACTTTGGCGCTGACGGGCAAATTCCTTCATCAGCCGGCAGGCAGATCGCAGCTTTCCGCCTGAAGTCTCAACGAAGCCCCGGCTCTTGAGGAAGCGAATACGATCAGGCGGCACCTCGCCGACCGGAATCTCTCCGCTGCCAAGATCCGTCAACAGGGACTGTACTTCGACTGGGCAATCATCCCACAGTTGGCGGATGGACTCGGGAGCGTCATTGGCCATCGCACCCGCTACTCGGTCTACGAAAGGCTTTGTCACCAAGTCGGTGACCGCACTGTCCTCCATTAACCTTTGTGCCAATGAAGCGGCGAGAATCGGGACGCCTCCGGTCCAGTTCGCCAGCTCTTTTCGTGCGGGTTCCTCAACGTCAACGCCGTTCGATGCGAACGGCTCCAGGAAACCATCCCAGTCGTCTTCTTCGAAGCAACCGACCTGGAGCGGCGTATCGAAGAAAATCTCCCAGAAGTCCGAAGTCCGGGAGTCTTCGCTCTTGCAAAGCTCCCGGAGTCTTCCTCGGCTCCCGGTCACGAGCCGAAGACTTCCGCGCTGGGCGAGCACGCGCATTCTGTCCCAGAAATTCCTGGTAATGGTCCCGCCACCAAGAACATGATCGAATCCGTCGAGCACGGCGAGAAGGCGGAGGCCTTCACCTTGCATTTCCTCGAAGGCGATATCGAGCAGTTCGAAGGGATCTTCATCTTCGGGATCCAGGTACTCCGCGAGGTCGGCACGCACCGGTTTCAGCGCAACTCTGACTCGTTGTGCAAGACGCTCCCTGAACTCGGCGTCCGTTCTGGGCGTTCCGTGTCGGAGATCCCAGTATACCGAGGTGAGGTAATGATCGTCTTCGCTCTTCAAGTGCGAACTGAGGTGATGCAGAAGAACCGATTTACCGAATAGCGTTGGCCCCACAACGCATACATGATCCGGTGTGTTTTTGAGCAAATGCCCAAGAAGCTTGCGAAAGATGCGCTTGCGACCGAGCATCCGGGGAACGCCATCGCCCAGGACCTGGTACGGACGGTCGTTCATGATTCCTCACCGCCATCATCCAGTTCCTCGCCTTCGCGGACCGCCCGCCGGCGCTGGTTCTCAAAGTCGATACTGCCTTTGATCCACATCCCCATCAATGGCACCGCCAGCATGTACGCGGACTCGCTCGTCCGGTTATCGAGCCTGACGAGCTCGAGTTCGCGGAGAAACTCCAGATCGTCTCCCAGACGGTGACCGCGAGGTACGATGACGCCTGATTCCTCGAGTTTCGTTTCAAGCAAGCTCAGAGTAACGGGATCCGGTCCTCTTCGGAGTCTCTGGCACCATGCGAGAATAAATCTCTTCCGCTCGGTTTCGGCGTAGTCCCACAATGTACGGAAGTGCTCGTTGTCTCTCACCATCTCCTTGGCGGCCCGGTTCGCGTCACCGACCGTCACGACTCGTCTGCCCGACTCGGCGGCGCGGTCGAAGATGCGGTTGCACAGGGATTGGATCAGGAACGGGTGCCGGGCGCACAGACTGACCACGCGGTCTCTCGCCTCCGGCACGTAGGAGAGTCGTCCTTCCACTGGTCGAGTTACGAGCAGGCGCGCATCTCGCCCTCGAAGCTCGCTTACGGCAACACGATGCCCGAGTCCGAACAGCGCGGACCAGTATTCCTCGCGAAGGCGCTTCAGACGGCGGGAACCGGTCAGTACAGCGGATATGCCGGGATAGGTGTGCAACAGATAGCGGATGTTCTCGGGAACCTGGGGGCTCGTGACGCCGTTGTCGATGCCCTCCTGCAGCTTGTCGAACTCGTCGAGCATCAGGAGGATGCGTCGAGGCTTTGCAGTGTCGATCACGGTCTGTAGGAAGAGTTCGAACGTCTCGAAGGGTCGGGAACCCGAGAATGCCTGCCGCACGGCCTTGGTGAAGGCGATCTTGAACCGCTTCCTTGAGTCGGGCGGATCCATGTCGGGTAACCATACGCGGACCCCCGCGGCGTGAGCGGCCAACCCGATATGACGAGCCATTAGCCGGAACACCTCGTTGGTAGACAATCCAGGCTTGCTTTCGTGACCCTCGCCTCCCTGTAGCGAGCAGTTAACCGTGATCCAGCCTGGCAGCACGTCGGGTGCCTGTAGCCGTCCGAGAATGGAGGTCTTACCCGTCCTCCGGTTGCCCTCCAGCAGGACGACGTTGGCCCGGTGGCGGGTGGAAAGCTGTCGGCGGATCTTGTTGATGATGTCCTCGCGACCGAAGAACATTTCGTCCCGGTCGATCGGGCTTCCGACAATATAGGGGCTGGTTCCGAGGTCGCCCGGAGGAGCCGTCTCTCGAGCTACGCTGACCCTGACCGCGAGCGGAGCATCGCCGAGCACCCGCTGGCCATCGAGCCGGTCGGCTCGCCACTGGACCTGGAACCGATAGTTGCCCACCGGCGCGCTTGCCGGAATTTGCACAGGGAAACTCAGTTTCCTTTCACCAGCCAGGTAGGGTACGCGCGAAGCCCCGATATTCGGACGGGTCGAGACCGACACGTTGCGGAGGGCAAGACGGGACCGGTTGTTGAGCGAGACCTGGACTTCGGCTTCTTTCCCGGCCGGGACCGAACTCCGCCTGACAAACGGTTCCATCTCCACGTTTTCCAGCATGGACTCGCGTTCCAAACGAACGATTCGGGAGATGCTGCGGGTGGCCTTCCTCGCCGGGCCTGCATTTGGCGAAGACGACTTGACGAGATCCGCCAGAATGCGCTCGATGCGCGCTTGCGCGCGATCGAGGATCGCCACACGCTCCGGTCCGGTGGGAACGTGGCTAAGACCTTGGAACGTCCTCATCGAGTCCGCGAGCGCCAGAAGCCACCGATTCAGGCCCGGCTCCGCGTTTCCGTCAACGTGCACCACCTGATTCCGCAGCGCCTGGAGGGAGTCCGCGGTCTTCTCCAAGAGTGTTAGGCGGTCAGCTGCATCGGTAGCTGAACGTACCGCCCGCACTTGGGAGCCGTGCAGCCAAACATCTATCGAATAGCTGCCATCGCCAAGAATGTGGCGGAATCTGGAGAGTACATCACTGTCGCGTGTGGATACATGCCGAAGGAGACGCTCTTGGATCGACAAACGAGGCACGGGCACAGGGAGACGCCTGATGGCCTGGACCGAGAGGTGCTGGATCGATACGCCTCGGGCATGCCCGTGGAGCCAGTTCTGATAGGTCTCGGACGCCAGCAGGCGTCTCAGAAAGAGCGGCGACACCTGCGGCCCAGGGCGTATGACGGCTAATCCGCGGGCAGCCAACGCACCGACGAGATCGGACGATTCGAAAACGACTCCGGTCTTGCCGACCGTGCCGGAAACACTCAGCAGAACGTCTCCCACCCGTAACCGATGCTCAAGAAGGACTCTTGCTGCATGGGAGCCGGTGACGAAGCGTGACGGATTCCGGATGCGTCGCTTCCCGACGTCCGCCGCACGCACGATGCCGGCGACGACGGAAGGATCATTCTTGTCCGACGTAGCTGTGCCGCTCCAATTGGGCACACCGAGGAAGATCTCCGCCACTTCGCCGAGTGGTCGTGCCTCGAACCCCTCGTTCTCATTGGCGAGAGCGGAGAGCGAATAGCAGAGACTCTCTTCGCCCGTTCTCTTCGCGACTAATTCCCATCCGCGCTCCGCAAGCTTCGCAATCGGTGTCTCCCACGCGTCGTCGTCCGACGATCCATTCCTGAACGTTTCGGCGACGGTGCGCGCCGTCTCCAGAGCTTGCTCGCGGGCAAGCGCGTCGTTGGGCCGAAAGGACGGCCATTCTTCCACTTGGAGGAACCGAACCGTCCGGGCGGGCTTCTCCCGGCGAAAGAGAACCAGGCTTCTCCTGATCTTCGAGAACGGTTGGAACGCCCCCTCCGGCAGCGACACCACGCCTTTCACCCGAAAGTCGGACAGAAGCTTCCGGCGGACCTTGCGGTCCAAGCCGCGCCTGAACAGCAGGCCTTCGGGAAGGGCGACGACCGCTCGACCGCCCTCACGCAGAGAAGCCATCATGTGCCGGAGGGCCTGTGTCTCGATGTCGACCGCGGCGCCCGCCCACGTCCTCCGTCCCGCTGGAGGAGCGGAGAGAATGCAGTCGAACTGTTCGGGAGACGGCGCACTCTCGGATGCCTGATTCAACACGTCGTATGACTGGAAGCCCAGATCGTCGATGCCGGCGAGAACCATGCGGGCAAGCCCAACCACGACCGCTGGACCATCTGTTCCGGCTCCAATAGAGAATTGCTTGGAATCTCCCAGGCTCTCCGGCACGAGACTGGTCTGTTCGGCGAGTCTGCCGGCTGCCGCCGTTAGCAGATCGCCGCGGCCGAAACATGGATCATAAATGCGCTCTCCAGGGCGGGGATTCGCCAGATCGACCATGAGCCTTGCGACGGGCTTGGGCGTGGCCGGGGAGAGGATTCTGCCTGGTTGAAGATGGCTGGCTGAGCCGACGATTAGTCCCTCCAGTGGATTGTTCGCCGCATCACGCCTGCGACCTGACTCCAGATCTAAATCCACAGCCCAGTCTATGATGAAATCGGCAAGGGATCCATGTAGGTAGTGGGTCGCGAAAACGATGTACAATAGCCACCAATCCAGTGCCTCTTGGTCCAAGTCAGCCTTCAGGTCGGCGTCAAGTGCCTGCACCACGAAACGGGTCAACTCCTGTCCCCGAAGGTCGCGCCAGCGCGGGGAGAGAGACACGGCGTGTTCCGCCCACCGGAGCAGGATTGCCGCCGCGAGGGGAACAACGAACGGTCCGTAAGCATCATCGGCAGAACCGCCTTGGTGCCCCCCGTGTGCATCCCGCAGCGCGGACACCCGGGATTCGAGTTCAGATCGCTTCACTGGATGTCAAGGCTCCCGGTTGTGGGTGGACGATGGTGTGCTCCGGCGGTCCCCATGTTCAAGACCCGTGCCACTCGCCGTCCACCTCGTACTTCTTGAGCCAGTTGGTCAACGTCTGGTAGCTCGAAAGGCCCAACAAGCGAGCCGCTCGCGTCTTGTTGCCCCGGGTCTCATTGAGTGCGCGTGCCAGGTAGTGCCTGGCCACGTCCGCCAGCAAATCCCGGAGGTTCAGGCCGTTGCCCAACGGTCGGTCAAGGATGCGTGTCTCGCCGTCGCCGATCACCGGCAGCAACGCCTCTCGCACGTCTTCACGACGGATCGTCGCGCCCGGAGTCCAGATCGCGAGCCGATGCAGCGTATTCAGCAGCTCCCGCACGTTCCCCGGCCAGGGATGGGAGAGAAGAACATTTCTTGCGCCAACAGAACATTGCTTGTGCTCGTATCCGGGTTGCTCCCCGTGCTCCTCGTTGACACGCTCAAGCAGTCGATCCAGAAGAAGGCCCAGGTCACCCTGTCTCTCCCTGAGGGGCGGAAGCTGGAGTCCGGCCACCGCCAGGCGGTAGAACAGATCTTCCCTGAATCGTCCGGCGACGATCTCGTCGACGAGGATCCGATTGGTGGCCGCGATGATTCGCACATCAACGCGGCGCGGCGTCGTTGAACCGACACGCAGGACGCTCCCGTCCTGAAGCGTCCGAAGAAGCTTGACCTGTGCGGGAAGCGGCAGCTCGCCGACTTCATCAAGGAACAGCGTACCGTGATGAGAGGCTTCGAAGTAGCCGATTCTCGCCTTGTCGGCACCCGTGAACGCGCCCTTCTCGTGGCCGAACAGTTCGGATTCAACCAGTTCCGACGGGATCGCGCCGCAGTTGACCGCCTTGAACGGTTTGCTCCGCCTGGGGCTCGCCCGGTGGATGGCCCGCGCCAGCAGCTCCTTTCCCGTACCGGATTCACCTTCGATCAGAACCGGAACCGACCGCGGTGCCACCCGACGCGCCTTGGCGATCACGCGGGCCATGGCCTGGCTGCGATGCATGATGTCGGTGAATTCCGGGGCTTCTGGCGGAAGTCCGGCGGTCAGGCTCTGGAGACGCCGGTCGGGCTCTCGTAAGAGGTCCGGGATGAACTCGGCGGAGATGTCGAAGGGGACGGAGGCTGTCCGCACGCCATGCTCACGCGATGACTCGATGAGTTCCGCCGGAAAGCGCGTCTTCGCCAGGATGATCCAGACGGCCGCCATGGCCGGAGTCCCGGGACTTAGATGAAAGCTGAGCCCGGCGTTCTCTCCGTGGTGCTCGAGAGCCTCGGATACGACGCGGACCACAGCCTCGTGGATCTGGCCGAAGTGGGTTGGTCCCCCCGGCAACGGCTCGTAACAGACGATAACGACCGTCTCACTCCGAGACCGGAGCCAATCCAGGAACGGAGCTACCTCTTCCTTCGGGTAGTCCGCGATCAACACCGCCGCGTCATAGGAGCGCGCAGTGAGAGCTTGAGCGATGGGTCCCACACCGGCGGAAGGGCTTTCGCGTGGTGCGCGCAGGTCAGCTTGACCCACCCAACTGATCAGGAGGTTCGGCATCTCCCCAGACTACAATATTACTTGTAGAACCACAAGTAGTTTTACGGACACACGCTCTTCGGTACTCCTCGTGCCGGGCGTATCGTCCAATTGATGCGCCGGTGCACGGCCGAAAGCCCTTAGCGCTTCCCGCGTCCCCTCCTCCTCCTTTTCCCACCCCGCCTCTTCGCCTCCCGCGCCTCCCGCGCCATCTCCTGCTTCCGGATCTTGGCCCACGAATCGCGCAGGCCGACGGTGCGGTTGTAGACCAGCCGGTCCGGCCGCGAGTCCTCCTCGTCGCTGATGAAGTAGCCCACCCGCTCGAACTGGTAGCGGGTGCCGGGAGGATCGTCGGCGATGCTCGGCTCGACGCGCGCGTCCGCGTGCACCACCAGCGAGTCCGGGTTCAACTGCTCCAGGAACTCGCCGCGGTCGGGGTCCCGGGTGCGAAAGAGCCGGTCGTAGAGGCGCACCTCGCAGGGCCGCGAATGCTCCGCCGACACCCAGTGGATGGTGCCGCGCACCTTGCGGCCGTCGGGGGCCGAGCCGCCGCGCGTCTCGGGATCGTAGGTGCAGCGCAGCTCCAACACCTCGCCCGCTTCGTCCTTCACCACCTCCTCGCAGCGGATGAAATAGCCGTAGCGCAGCCGCACCTCCCTGCCGGGCGCCAAGCGGAAGAAGCGGCGTGGCGGGTCCTCCATGAAATCGTGGCGCTCGATGCAGAGCTCGCGCGTGAAGGGCACCGGGCGGGTCCCTTCGAGCGGCACGTCGTGCGGGTAGAGGGGCGCGTCCAGCCAGTCGGTTTCGCCTTTGGGGAAGTTGGTGATCACCACCTTGAGCGGCCGCTGCACGCACATGACGCGGGGCACGCGCATGTTCAGATCGTCCCGGATGGCGTACTCGAGCTTGGCCGCGTCCACCCGGTTGTCGGCCTTGGCCACGCCCACCAGGCGGCAGAAGGTGCGGATGGCCGCCGGCGTAACCCCCCTGCGCCGCAGCCCGGAGAGGGTGGGCATGCGCGGGTCGTCCCATCCGTTCACGTGTCCGTCCTGCACCAGGCGCAGCAGCTTGCGCTTGGAGACGATGGTGTATTCGAGGTTCAGCCGCGCGAACTCGTACTGCCGCGGCACGGGCTCGGGCGCCTCCACCTCTTCCAGCAGCCAGTCGTAGATCGCCCGGTTGTTCACGAACTCGAGCGTGCACAGCGAGTGGGTGATGCCCTCGATGGAGTCGGAGAGGCAGTGGGCGAAGTCGTACATCGGGTAGATGCACCACTCCGAACCGGTGCGGTAGTGGTGTGCCCGGCGGATCCGGTAGAGCACCGGATCCCGCATGATCATGTTGGGCGATGCCATGTCGATGCGGGCGCGCAGCACGTGGGCTCCGTCCTCGAACTCTCCCCCGCGCATGCGCCGGAAGAGGTCGAGGCTCTCCTCCACGGGACGATCCCGCCAGGGGCTGGGGCGCCCGGGCTCGGTCACCGTGCCCCGGTGGGCGCGGATCTCCTCCTCGCTCAGGCTGTCGACGTACGCCGATCCCTTCTCGATGAGGTGGACACCGTAGTCGTAGAGCTGCTCGAAGTAGTCGGAGGCGTGACGCAACTCGCTCCACTCGAAGCCCAGCCAGCGGATGTCGCGCTTGATGGCCTCGACGTAGCCGGCTTCTTCGGTCTCGGGGTTGGTGTCGTCGAAGCGCAGGTTGCAGGTGCCCCCGTTCTCGGCGGCGACCCCGAAGTCGAGGCAGATGGCCTTGGCGTGGCCGATGTGCAGCAGGCCGTTGGGCTCGGGCGGGAAGCGGGTGGCGACCCGGCCCCCGTGCTTGCCGCTGGCGAGATCCGCGGCGACGATCTCGCGGACGAAGTCGCGTCCCGGTGCGCGCCCGTCTTCGCGTCCCGGCGTGCGTCCCTTCCCGCGTCCGGGCGTGCCCTTGGCGACGCCACGGGGTTTGCCGGCCCCCGACTTCGACATGGAAGGTTGCCGCGTCCCCTTGTCCCCGCTCATCTACCCCCCGCTCCCGGACGATTCGCCAGCACTTCCAGCACGTAGTCGATGTCGGCCCCGGTGTGGTCGGCGTTGATCTGGGCGCGAATCTCCTCGTCTCCGCGCGGCACCACCGGAAAGGCCAGACCGGTGGCCAGGATACCATGGTCGCGCAGATGGCGCACGAGTTCATGCGTGCGCGCCGTGTCGCGGATCATCAGCGGAACCACGGGGTGCTCCCCCTTCAGCACCTCGATGCCGAGCCGCACCAGGCCATCCTCGAAGCGCCGGGTGAGCGCGCGCAGGCGCCCCAGCAACCGCAGTCCCTCCTCGCTGTCGAGAATCTCGAGCGCCTTCAGCGCGGCCCTCGCCTCCCCGGGCGTGATCGGGTTGGAGTAGATGTAGAACGGGGCGCTCTCGCGCAGATAGCGCACCAGCGAGGCGTTGGTGGCCACGTAGCCGCCGTTGACCCCGAGCGCCTTCCCCAGGGTGGCCACCAGGACATCCACCGGAGGGGAGCCTGTGTACTCTTCCGTGCCCCGCCCGGTGGCGCCGACGGCGCCCACGCCGTGGGAGTCGTCGAGCACCACCACCACGTTCTCGGGGAAGTTGCGGTCGTGGCCGCGGGCGATCTCCATGATCTCGTCCACGGGCGCGTGCACGCCGCGCATGCTGAAGATGCCGTCGGTGACCACGATGGCGCGGCGGGCCTTTCCGGCCGCCCGCGCGAGGGCCCGGTCCAGCGCGCGCATGTCGAGGTGCGGGTACACCACCTTCGACAGGGGACGTGCGAGCCGGACCGCGTTGATGATGGAGTTGTGGTTCAGCTCGTCGGAGATGAGCGCGGTCTCCGGGTCGATGAGCGGGACCAGGCAACCCACCACCGCGGCGTAGGCCGAGGAGAAGAGCATGGCCTCCTGGCGCCCGTGGAAGCGGGCCAGCCGGCGCTCCAGTTTCACGTGCGCGGCGTAGGTTCCGCTGATGAAGCGCACCGCCCCCGGACCGGCCCCCGATGCCCGCGCCTCGGCTTCCTCCGCCGCGATGACGTCGGACCGCAGGCCCATCCCCAGGTAGGAGTTGGAGTTGAGGCGGATGAAGGGACGTTCGCCCTCGCCCTCGAGCCGTACCCGGGGACCGCGTTCCCCGCGCGGCATCTCCACCGCCGTGACCACGGCTTCCGCGCCCTTGGCGGTGCCCTTCCGTTCGAGTTCGCGGACGTGGCCGTCCAGTACGTCGGTCAGGCGGTCGACGGGCATGGGGTCTCCGGGGCGTCCAGGGCGGTCAGACGGTGGTTGGGAATGCGGCGGACGCGGATTCCGGCCGCCGGAGGTTGGCGATCATGTCGGCGGTCATGGCGGCGAGATCGTACTCCTCCCTCCAGCCCCACTCCTCCCGTGCGACGGAGTCGTCGATGCGCCGGGGCCAGGAGTCGGCGATGGACTGCCGCAGAGGATCCACACGGCAGTCCATGCGGAAGTGCGGCAGGTGGCGCTTGATTTCCTTCGCGAGCGCTCGTGGCGTGAACTGCATGGCGGTGACGTTGCAGGCGTTGCGGTGCGTCAGCCGCGACGGGTCGGCCTGCATCAGCTCGATCGCGGCCCGGATGGCGTCCGGCATGTACATCATGTCCAGTTGCGTGTCCGCGCGCAGCGGGCAGGTGTAGGCGCCGTGCGCCACCGCGCCCCGAAGAGCCTCCACGGCGTAGTCGGTGGTGCCGCCTCCGGGTTCGGCCATGTGGGAGATCAGCCCCGGAAAGCGCAGGCCGCGGGTGTCGACGTCGAAGCGCAGGTGGTAGTAGTCGCAGATCATCTCTCCCGCGGCCTTGGTGATGCCGTACATGGTGGTGGGCCGCTGGGCCGCGTCCTGCGGTACCACATCGAGCGGGATGGAGGGGCCGAAGCTGGCGATCGTGCTCGCGAAGAAGACGGCCGGGCCCTCCCCGCGCGCGGCCTCGAGGACGTTGAGCAGCCCGCCCAGGTTGACGCGGTACGCCAGCCTCGGGCGCGCCTCGCCCGTTACCGACAACAGCGCGGCGAGGTGGAAGACGATGTCCGGACGGAAGCGGCGCATCGCCGCCAGCACGGCTTCCCCGTCCGTGCAGTCGAGGGGCGCACAGGGTCCGCCCAGCGTCGCCGCGGCTTCCCGGCGCAGGTCCGTCGCGAGCACGTTCTCCTGCCCGTACAGGCCGCGGAGCGCCGCAACCAGCTCGGTGCCGACCTGGCCGCCGGCCCCGACCACCAGAGCCCGCTTCATGCGGCGGCTCCCCGCGATTCAATCTGACTCGCCATGTGACTCACCCGTGCCGCCCGCCGTCATTGCTTCCGCCCGGGACGGCTGGGCCTAAGCTCGATCCGGCTGGGGAGGGCGCGCCCGGGATAGGCCAGCAGGTCCGTCACCGCCCGGGCGACATCGCTCCCGTCCAGCTTCCAGTCGTGCGTGGCGGACTGGCCGCGGAAGCCGGTGTTGACGCTCCCGGGCATGATGAGGCTTACGCGGATGTTGCGGTGGCGCAGGTCGAGCATCATGGCCTCGGTCATGCCGAGCAGGCCGAACTTGCTGGCATTGTACCCCGTTCCGCCGGCGAAGGCGTGCCGCCCGGCGAGCGAGCCGATGTTGATGATCCAGCCGCCGCCGCCGGCCGCCAGATGGGGCACGGCGGCCCGGGAGCAGTAGAACACGCCCCCGAGGTTGGTGTCGATCTGCAGGCGCCAGTCGTCGAGGGAGAGCTGGTCGATGGGAGCGAAGCGGCCCCAGCCGGCGTTGTTCACAAGGACGTCCAGCCGCCCGAAACGCTCGGCCGCGGAATCGATCAACCGTCCGCAGGCCTCCGCATCGCGCACGTCGCAGGCGATCCCGGTCGTGCGCCCGTGACCCAGTGCGTCCACCTCGGCCGCCACGCGATGCACGTCCGCGGCGCTTCTGGAGCTCACCGCGACGTCGGCCCCGTCCCGCGCGAGAGCCCGCGCGATCTTCAGGCCGATGCCGCGCGTGCTCCCCGTGACGACGCACGCTCTTCCGGCCGGTTTGTTGGCTCCGCTCATCTCGTTTGCCGCCTGCTGCGGGCTCCTGTAGCTTCTCCGGGTTCCTTCAGGGCGCCCTTTGCGGGCGTCCGCAGACTCGAATGGTGGCCTCGCGCGGCCCGGAGGAAAAGGGGGGTCCGACACCGGTGAACGACTCCCCCTCCACGGGCGGTCCAAAGCCGTCCGCGACCGGCCGCGCGCCCACCGAAAACGACGCCCCGCGCCCCGGGAACAGGGTGGCTCTGGTGACGGGCGGAGCGGTGCGCGTCGGGCGCGCCATCACCCTGGCCCTGGCGGATGCGGGCCTCGACGTGGTGGTCGGATACCACGGATCCGCCGCCGCCGCGCGCGAGGTCGTGGCGGAGGTGGAGGGCGGGGGGCGGCGTGCCCTCGCCGTCCGGGCCGACCTTTCCACCAGCGCCGGCACGCGGCAGCTGGCCGCGGCCGCGACCACCGCGTGGGGGCGCCTCGACCTGCTGGTCAACAATGCCTCCACCTTCTTCGCCACGCCGTTCGACCAGGTCGGCGAGGAGGAGTGGGACCAGGTGATGGCGGTCAACCTGAAGGCGCCCTTCCTGCTCATCCAGGCCACCGCGGCGGCGCTCGCAGCCAGCCGGGGCAACGTGGTCAACATCGTCGACCTGTCGGCGCTGAGGCCGTGGTTGCGCTACCCCCACCACTCGGTCTCCAAGGCCGCGCTCGCCCACCTCACCCGGGTGGCGGCCCGGGCGCTGGCCCCCCGCGTGCGGGTCAACGCGATCGCGCCCGGTTCCGTGCTCCCCGAGGAGGACGCCTCCCCGGAAGCCATCCGGGCCGCCGCCGCGCGCATCCCCCTGGGCGGCTGGGGATCACCCGGGGACGTCGCACGCACGGTGGTGTTTCTCGACCGCTCGCCCTTCATGACCGGCGAGGTGGTCGTGGTGGACGGGGGCGCGCACGCCGCCACCTGACGCCCAAAGGAGAATCCGGCGTCGGCGAACGCCGGGCCGCCGTCGGTCCCGGGCACGGCCCCGCCCGCTACGAGGCGCCGTTTTCCGCCGGGCCCCCGTGCGCCAGCCAGCGCTCGGCGTCCAGGGCGGCCATGCAGCCCGTCCCCGCGGCGCTCACCGCCTGGCGGTAGTAGTCGTCCATGACGTCGCCGGCGGCGAACACGCCGGGCAGGGAGGTCTCCGTCCGCCACGCGGTGGGCAGCTCGATGTAGCCGTTCGCCTTGAGTTCAACCTGGCCGTTCAGAAACCCCGTGTTGGGGATGTGGCCGATGGCGACGAACATCCCGCCCGCCTCGAGCGTGCTTTCCTCCCCCGTGACCGTGTCCCTCAGCCGCAGCCCGGTGATCACCTCGTCGCCCAGCACCTCGGTCACCACCTTGTTCCACAGGAACTCGATCTTCTCGTTGTCGAAGGCGCGCTGCTGCATGATCGCCGAGGCGCGCAGCCGGTCGCGCCGATGAATCACGATCACGCGGCCCGCGAATTTCGCCATGTAGGTGGCGTCCTCGATGGCGCTGTCGCCGCCGCCGACCACGGCCACGACCTGGCCGCGGAAGTACGGAAGCGCCCCGTCGCACACGGCGCACGCGGACACGCCGCCCCCGCTCTGGGCCAGGCGCTCCTCGTTGGGAACCCCGAGCCAGCGTGCGTTGGCGCCGGTGGCCACGATCACCGAGTCTGTCAGGAGCTCGTCGCCCCGCCCGGTCACCAGGCGCTTGGGTTGACGGACCAGCTCCACCTCCACGATGTCATCGGTGATCACGCGCGTGTCGAAGCGCAGCGCCTGCGCGCGGAAGGCGTCCATCATCTCGGGGCCGGTCACGCCCTTCGGGAACCCGGGGTAGTTCTCGACATCGGTCGTGAACATGAGCTGTCCACCGGGGATCATGGTGCGGCTGCCGGCACCCTCCACGACGAGCGGCGAAAGCGCGGCCCGCGCCGCGTAGATGGCCGCCGTCCATGCGGCCGGCCCGGACCCGATGATCACGACCCGTTCGTGCTTTGCTGTCATCTTCATCCCTTTTCCTGTATTCGAAAACCGAAAACCCGCAGCAGGGTGTCGGCTACTTGTCCTTGAAGATCTTGAGGTTGGTCGAGTGCCCGGGGTTCACGCGCGCCTTCGGGTCCACCCGGCGAATCGCGTTGTTCACGGCGATTGCCGCCTCGGCAAAGCCGGTGGCGATGAGGTCGAGCTTGCCCGGGTAGCTGACCAGGTCCCCGGCGGCGTAGACGCCCGGCCAGCTCGTCTCCATCAACTGGCCGACCACAATACGCTTCTTGTCTACTTCGAGTCCCCAGCTCCTGATCGGCCCCAGGTCCGGTTTGAAGCCCAGGAACGTCAGCACCGCATCCGCCTCGAAGGACTCCTCCGCATCGCTTCGGTTGTCGAAGATGGTGCAGCCTTCGACCCTCCCGTTGCCGCGGATCTCGCGCACTTCCCAGAAGATCCTGAGGTCCAGTTCGCCCGCTTCGGCCGCCTCGTGGAGGTGGACGACGGATGTCTCGTGGGCCCGGAATACGGCGCGTCTGTGCACGACGACCAGCCGCTCGACGATGTCCTTCAGGATGAGTGCCCAGTCCAGGGCGGAATCGCCTCCTCCGACGATCACGACCCGCTTTCCCCGATAGACCTCGGGATCGCGCACCGAGTACTCGACCCCCCGGCCCAGCAGTTCCTCGTAGCCGGGGCACTTCAGCACCATGGGTTCGAAGGCGCCCTTGCCGCCGGCGATCAGCACCGTGCGGGTGCGGTACTCCGCCGAGGCGCCCTCGAGCACGAAGACGCCGTCCTCCTCCCGGAGCCCGCGCACCTCCTCGTCCAGAACCACTTCGGCGCCGAACTGCAGCCCCTGGTCCACCAGCTCCCGGGCCAGGTTCTTGGCGCGCACCTTCGGGAAGCCGCCCACGTCGAAAATGAATTTTTCGGGATAGAGTGCGGTGAGCTGCCCTCCCAGCTCGGGCAGCGAGTCGACGATGCGGCAGGTCATCCCGCGCATCCCGGCGTAGAAGGCGCCGAAGAGGCCGGTCGGGCCTCCGCCGATGATGGTCAGGTCGACGATGTCCTTCATCGTCAGAAGATGGACAGGCGCACGTAGCGCCCCGGGTTTTCGCGGAAGTCCTCGAGCAGCAGGCTGAGCTGCATGAGCACGGACTGCGTCTGGACGGCAACCGTGGAGTCGGCCAGGAGTTGGGCCAGCGTCCCCTCCCCGGTCTCCAGCTCGCGTCCGATGCGCTCGAAGCGGACGAAGGTGGAGTCGGCGAACTGCAGCGTGGTCGCGAGCCCGGTCGTGGTCTCGCGCAGATCGGTGGCCAACTGCCGGAACTCGGCAGCGGTGACGCGGGTGTCGCCCACGATGGAATCCACGACGCCGCCCGTGAGCAGCCTCTCCACCTCGGCGAGCGTACGGGTCGCCAGCGCCGCCGCCTCCTGGACCTCGCCGGTGGAGGTGCGAACGTTCTCGACCAGCTCTTCCACCGCCCCGATCTGGGCGTCGGCGAGCTCCGCCACCTGCTCGCTGACTCTGCCGACGTTCTCGATCACCAGCCTCAGGTTCTCGGCGGTCTCCTGGGTAAAGGCGACCTCGACCCGGTCGGTGATGGTGGCCAGGTTGTCGGCGATCTGGTCGGCGGTGGCGGTGAGGCGGGACAGGTCGGGGATGCTGAAGCCGGGCAATACGCCGGAGTCCGAAGGCTCGAAGAAGTCGAGGCGCGGGTTGGCGGATCGCGACACGATCTCCGCGCCCCAGTCGCCGAACATCGATTCGGGGGCGATGAGCACCGCGGCGTCGGCGGGCAACTCCACGTCGGTGTTGATGGCGAGCCCCACCCGCACCGCGGTCCCGTCCGGCTCCACGGCGATACCGTCTACTCGCCCGATGGTCACGCCGCGCAGCTTCACCGAGGCGCCGTCCATGAGCTGCCCCACGCCGCTGAAGAGCGCCTCGACCGTGGTCGTGCCCCGCGTCAGGCGGTACCCGCGCAGCCAGAAACTGCCCGCCACCGCGACCACGACGCTCAGCAGGATGACGGACCCGACCCACACCTCATTGCGTCTCATGCCATCGCCTCCATCAGTTCCGGAGCCCCTTCGATGAACGACCTGACCACGGGATCCCGGGAGAGCCGGATTTCACCCGGCGCGCCATGGGCCCGCACCCGCCCGTTGTGCAGGAACGCCATGGAGTCGGCCACCTCGTAAGCGGTCCCGAGATCGTGCGTGACTACCAGTCCGGTGGCCCCGATCTCTTCCCGCAACCTGAGGATCAGGCGGGCGATCACAGTCGTCGTCACCGGATCGAGTCCGGTGGTGGGCTCGTCGTAGAGCAGATAACGGGGGCGGGTCGCGATCGCACGCGCGATCCCGGCTCTCTTGCGCTGCCCCCCGGAGATCTCCGCCGGATAACGGTCTCCCAATCCTCCCAGGTCCACAAGCTCCAGGCACTCGGCGGCCCTTCTGCGGATATCCCGGCGACTCAGGCCGGGCATCCGGCGCAGCCCCATCTCCACGTTGTGCGCGAGCGTCATGGAATCGAAGAGGGCCGCGAACTGAAAGACGTAGCCAACCCTGCGCCGCAGTGCGTACAACGCCTCCTGTTCCAGTTCGCCAACCTCGTGACCGTCGACGGTCACGCTTCCCCTGTCGGCGGCGAGCAATCCCACGATATGCTTCAGCACGACCGACTTGCCCGCCCCGGAGGCGCCGATCAGCGCTACCGTATCCCCCTCGGGAACGTCCAGGTCAAAGCCGTCCAGCACGACTTTCCTGCCGAACGCCTTGTGCACGCCGCGCAGGCGGATCACAGCAGTACGGCGGCCCAGAAGGCGTCGAACACCAGGATAACCATGCTGCTTGCGACCACGGCCGAAGTGGCGGCGCGCCCCACTCCCGCGGCGCCTCCACGGGTGCGGAAGCCGAAAAAGCACCCCAGCGATGTCACCGCCAGACCGAACGAGAACGACTTGATCACCGAAAAGACCACGTCGAAGGGCACGAAGAAGGTCTCGAGTCCCCGCACGAACTCGGGCGTGGACATGTCCAGCAGCTGAATGGCGGTCAGCCAGCCGGCCACGATGCCCAGTGCCGACGCCAGCAGGGTCACCGCCGGGAACATCACCGCGCCCGCGAGCACCCGGGGGAGCACCAGGTACGCCGCCGGATCGTAGGCCATGGTCTCGAGCGCGTCGATCTGCTCGGTCACCCGCATGGTCCCCAGCTCCGCGGCGATGCTCGCCCCCACGCGACCGGCCAGCGCCAGCCCGGTCAGCACCGGTCCCAGCTCGATGATCATGGTCTTTCCCACCAGGCTGCCCACCAGGTAGACCGGAACAGCCCCCGTGAAGGTGTAGGAGGCCTGAAGCGCGAGCACGATGCCGGTGAAGGCGGCGATGAAGAGCGCGATGGGCACCGAATCGACGCCGATGCGCATCATCTGTTCGAAGACCAGCTTCCCCCAGATCCGGACCGCGCGCAGGCCGCGGATGGTGTCCTGCATGAGGACGCCCCACTCGCCCACCGTCGCCGCGAAACGTACGGCTGCGCGCCCAGTGGCGCCGACGAAATCCAGCGTCTTGCCCGGCATATGCTTGAAGATAGAGGAAATCGGGGTCCAGGTGTCACTCCGGATACTCCGTTCGCCTCCGAAAATGTCCCGGTCCGGCGTACCCTTCTACGGGGGAGGGGGGAGCCCGCTTTCCAGCGTGAAGACGACCTCGTCGTCTCTGGTCGCCGGATGTCCGGAGGGCAGGTGGCACGCGACCTGGACACGCGTCACCGAGGTCCGGGCGCCGCTTACCGCAATCTCGAGGTCGATGCCCTGCTCGGGCGAGGTGATCCGGGTGCGAACCCGCTTCCCCGGAGACGCCTGACGGAAGGAAGCGGGATTGCGGAAGAGGGTCTTCGTGGACTGCCTCCCCGACGCCAGGCAACGGGTCACCGTGATGCGCCTCAGGCAGTCGGGCTGGTAGCTGATCGCATAGGGGAAGCCCCGCTGATCCCGTCCCCGACCCTCCCGGTTGTGTCTCGGCAAGGCGCCTCCGATCCCTTGACCCCCTGAATTGGCCCGCTTAACATCCCGGCGACCCACCGAGGATGCAAGCCCCGCCCAAGCACCTCAACGCCTCCCGCTCGCCTCCCGCCCACAGCCCGCCCGACACCACCCTGCCAGCGCCGCCGTGTTCACGGTCGCGCCCCCCGCCTTTCCGATCGGAGTTCCCCTTGGACATCGCCGAACTCAAGAGCAAGAAGGTCAGCGAGCTTCATGAGCTGGCAAGCGAACTGCGCATCCCCAACTATTCCGGGCTGCGGAAGCAGGATCTCATCTTTCGCATCGAACACAAGCTCCTCGACAGCGATGTCGTGCTTCGCGGCGAAGGCGTGCTTGAAATCCTCCCCGAGGGCTACGGATTCCTGCGCTCGCAGAGCTGGAACTACCTCTACGGCCCTGACGACATCTACGTAAGTCCTTCGCAGATCAAGCGATTCGACCTGCGCACCGGCGATACCATCCTGGGTCAGGTGCGCCCCCCCAAGGAGGGTGAGCGCTACTTGGCGCTGCTCAAGGTCGAGAACGTCAACTTCGCTCCGCCCGACAGGGCCAGACATCGGATGACGTTCGACAACCTGCGTCCGCGCTATCCTGACGAACGTCTGCGGCTGGAGTGCTCCAGGGGTGACATGTCCACGCGCGTGGTGGACCTCGTCGCTCCCATCGGCAAGGGGCAGCGGGGGCTGATCACCTCCCCGCCGAAAGCGGGCAAGACCATGCTGCTGCAGAAGGTGGCCAACTCGATCAGCGAGAATCACCCCGAGGTGCACCTGATCGTGCTGCTCATCGATGAACGGCCGGAGGAAGTCACCGACATGGAGGAGAACGTCGACGCCGAGGTAATCGCCTCAACCTTCGACGAGTCGGCGGACCGTCACACGCAGGTCGCGGAGATGGTGCTGGAGAAGGCCAAGAGGCTGGTCGAGCACGGCAGGGATGTCGTGATCCTGCTGGACTCGATCACCCGCCTGGCGCGTGCCTACAACGTCACCGTGCCGCACTCCGGGAAGATCCTGTCGGGGGGCGTGGACTCCAACGCGCTGCACAAGCCGAAGAGGTTCTTCGGAGCCGCGCGCAACATCGAGGGGGGCGGGTCGTTCACCATCATCGCCACCGCCCTGATCGAGACCGGAAGCCGGATGGACGAAGTGATCTTCGAGGAGTTCAAGGGCACCGGCAACATGGAACTGGTGCTCGACCGCAACATCTCCGACAAACGCGTCTTCCCGGCCATCGACATCAACCGGTCCGGCACCCGCAAGGAAGAGCTGCTGCTCACCGAAACCGAGCGCAACCGGGTGTACCTGCTGCGCAACTTCCTCTCCAACATGCCGGTCGCCGAGGCCATCCAGTTCCTGATCGAGCGCATGAACCGCACGGAAACCAACCGGGAGTTCCTGGATTCCATGCAGGCGGCGTAGGGAGCCGCCCAACCGGCTGCCAGGCGGAACCCGGCAAGGCGGCAATCGGCGAGTTCGACCGCGGACGCGGGATCCGGCAGGGCGTTGCTCGGCGAATTCGACTGGGGAGGCGGGATCCGGCGGACGGCCGTTGCCCGCGAGTTGCGCTCGGCGTTCCCCTACGGCCGCGCGCAGGAAGGGAAGACGACGGAGCGGCCGAAGCTGGTCCACTCGCCGCACGGGGCGCCGGCCCGCCAGGTGCCCCGCTCGGCCAGCGCCCCGCGCGTCCAGTACGACTCGTAGGGCCCGTCGAGTTCGCCGTCTGTGTAGTTCTCGCGCACCGAGAGCACGCCGGACTTGAAGTACATCTCCGCGGGTCCGTGCAGGACGCCGTCCTGCCAGGTCTCCCGCCCGGAGAGGCGGCCGTTCTGGTGGAACCACTCGTGTACGCCCGTCCAGCGACCCTCGGCGAGCGTGCCTCTTTCGCGCACGACGTCCGCCGTCCACATGCGCGCCACCGGGCCGCTGTAGGGTTCGAGGGTGCCCGGTTCGAGATAGACGCCCCGGCGCTCGATGAGGCGGTCGAGGTCCATCGCTTCCTGCGCGGCGGCCGGGGTGGCGCCGGTAATCGTGGGACCGACCACCGCCGCCACGGCCAGGAGGCCGAGCAGCTTCATCGCATTCCGGCGGGGTCGTTGACGGTCACCGCCACGTAGCCGTTGCTCCAGCAGCACTGATTGCCTGCCGAGCTGTCGTTGGCGCTGAAGTTGTCCACGCGGGCGCGCAGCAGGTATTGGCCGGGGGCGGTGAAGGTTACCAGAGTGCCGGCTTCTCCGGTGCCGGGAACCGTGATCTGCCGGGGCTCGAAGATCACTTCCTCGACCGGTCCCTGGTGTTTGAACCAGGTGACCCGAACCTCGACATCCGTGTTCACGTTGTCGTCCGGGGAGCGCTCCGATACCTCCGATGTCCACAGGGTGACAGAGAGCGGCTCGCCCACGGTCGCGGTGCGTGGTTCCGAATGCGCGCCCTGGATATGCTGGCCTACCTCTCCGTCGTCTCCGAACCGTACGAGCGGGGGCACCGAACCCATGGCCCGAGGCCCGTAGTCGAGCTGGAGCGCGTCGATCCCCACCCGCGCGGGCGTGGAGTAGGTCACGCCGTTGCTCGTGATCGTCCACACCACCCGCCGGCTGGTATCCGCGTAGCTCTCGGGCACGGTGACCGAAAAGACCCCGCGGTCGCGCCGGGGCCGCACCGGGAAGTGGGTGGGCTGGTCTCCGTCGAACTCGGCCGGCTCGATGAAGTTGTCGGTGCCGAGCGGGATGTCCAGGATCTCCTCGGTGTTCAGGTTGAAGAAGCCGTAGGAGAAGGTGAAAGTACCGTCGTCATTCCGATACCAGCCCTCGAAGAAGGGTGCCACGGGCTCGCCCGTCGGCGGGATGGGCGCCAGCGGGAGTCGCTGTACCTGCTGCGCGCCCAGGGGAACCGCCGCCAGGACCGCGAGCGCCGTGGCTATGCCAAGTCTCGGTTGCAGGGCTTTCATCTCTCACTCTCCGAGCATCGACTGGACACGGTCGGCTGTCGTGCGCCGTCCACTACAATGGGGAAGGAGCCCCCCACATCCGCGGTGAGCTCCTTCTTTGTCTGACGCCGGGCCCGGCGCCCCTTGAGAGGCAGGCGCGGAGTCGGCCGGATCTCGTCAACGCGACCCGCTGCTGCCGTCGCTCACCACCCGCGCCCTGGCCTCACGCTCCTCGACGAGGCGTTCGTAGCCTTCATCCGTCAGGTGGGTTATGGCGAGCCAGGCGTGCGACATCTCGTCCGTGGTGCGGTCGCCGCGCGCGTACCAGATCTCCGGGTCCGGGTTGAGCGGGTTGTCCTCGGTGTTGTCATACCAGCCTGTCATGACCAGGACCGTTCCCTCGGGGAGCAGGGGAGCCGCATCGTCGCCGTAGATGTAGCTGTGGTGCCAGCGCGCGTTGAAGTCGGTCACCATGCTGATCAGTTCCTCACGGCCGTCCGGATAGATCGCCTTGATCGACATGGCGTGCAGGTGCACGTGCCCGTGCGGCTGGAAGCTGTCCAGGCGGACCGGGTGGTCCCACCGCTTGAACCCCTGAGTCATCGCCGTGCCGCCCGGAGCCAGCGCGATGTCTCCCCGCAGGGGATAGAGGCGCAGGTCCTGCTCGAATTCGGGCGTGTATCCCTCCTCGTGGAACCAGATGCCGAGCTCGACCTGGTCGTCCGGCACCTCGTAGCCCATGGGATAGTAGTGGGCGTCCCACTCGATGAGGTCGTTCGCTTGCAGGAGGCGGCCGGCGTCGGCGGGAACGATCTCGCCGACCTTGCCCATGGCGTATTCGGAGAGGCTGACGATACGCTGATACTCGCCTTCCTCGTTGAGCCTCAGCAGCCTGGGGATGGCGTGGTGCACCACCTGGCGACCGGCGGGGAAGGAGGGCCGCGTCTCGAACGCGCGCACCCAGCGGTCCTCGCCCAGCCCGGTCGGGACGCGCGGCCGCCACCAGGTGTCGCCGCCCTCGGCCGGAACCGTGAAGGGCTTGGACTTGATGACATGGTCGGGGGGACCGAGGATGTGCTCCAGCTGCCACATCTGCCGGTTCGGCCACTCCATTGGCGGCGGCATGTCCGCCGGGTCGCCCTCGGGCGCGCCCGCGTCCACCCAGGCGACGACGGTCTCGATGTCCTCCTGTTCGAGGCGCCAGTCGTCCTTGATGTCCTGGATGCCGACACCCACGTCGAGGTGGTAGGGCGGCATGAGGCGGCGCGACACCTGCTCGCGGATGCGGCGGGCGTAGCGGCGCACATCCCGGTAGGTCACGAACGACATCGGTGCCACCGACGACTCCCGATGGCAGATCTGGCAGTTTTCCTGCACGATGGGGGCGATGTCGCGCGTGAAGGTGATTTCCGGTTCGTCCCCGTTGGTCGACTGCGCCGCCAGCGCGCAGGGAGCCAGCAGGGCGGCGCACAGCAGGGCAGGCAGCAGCGTGCGGCCGGAGTACCGGGAGATGGTCATGTCTTCCTCCTGTCGGGCATCGTCAAGCCGTGGCGCTCCGGGGAGCGGCCAGCATGCGACTCTATTCGTCCAGTACGCTCTCGTACCTCGGATTCACGACGAACCGCTGGTCCTGAAAGATCTTCCTGTCCCACGGAAATATTACGGTGGAACCGGTCTCCAGCGCAAAGTAGTCGGGCTTGTAGCCGCGCGGCCGCGCGAAGCAGGTCGCTGTACGAACTTCGGCGGGCCCGACGTCGCGCACGGCCGCGAGCCCCAGCCGCAGGGTTTCTCCGGAAGTGGTGATCTCGTCCACGAGCAGAACCCGGCGGCCGGCGGCGACGCGCGGGGCCGCGTCGAGCACTTCGGGGCGCTCGCGGACGGAGTTGTCGACACCCCGCCGCGAGATCTTCATCGAGTGGAAGTCGAGGCGCAGCATGGATGCGACGATGGCCCCCGGAATGACGCCTGCGCGCGCGATACCGACGACCAGGTCCGGCCTGTGTTCGCGCGCCACCTTGAGCGCGAGCGCCCGGCACAGCTCCCCGAACATCTCCCAGGAGACTTCCAGATAGTCTCCGGTCGGATCCGAAAAGCGGGGCTGGTTGTATCTGGATGGCATGTCAGCCTGGTGTGGATGAGTGCGGGAGTGCGATGCGGACCGGATGCGCCCGGCATTGCGTCACGGCGCGGTTCCGGGCAGAAGAAGTTAGGGAGAGTCGACGGGCCACGCCACCACGCGACCCGCGTGTCGCGCGCCCGCCCGGCAACCGGCATCTTGCGACCGGGAGGGTCGCGCGACAGCCAGGCAGCACCGAGGGCAGATGACAGGCACCGAACACACCGAAGACCCCCAGGCCGTGGCGGACCAGCGCCTGGAGGCCGCGCTCGAGAAGATGGGCGCGCGCGACCCGCGAGGCCTCTGCAGGGAGCGCCTGAGGGAACTGAAAGGCATCGACGCGGCCGCCTTCGAGCAGGCGCTCGGCCACTATCGCGACCGGGTTGTCCCGGCGATCGCCGCGGGCGAAGAGCCGTTCACCGCCTGGGTCGAATACGCGCGCACGATCGCCCGGCTCACCTTCGACGGACGAACCGTCGCCATCGACCGGACGGGGCTGGCACGCGAATACTCGACCCCGGCCGATCCCGAGGCGCTTGTGCTGCACCTGCCCCGGGGAGGGAAGGGGCGCGCCCTGCTGGTGGCTCAGCCGAGCGAACCGTCCCCGGCGCAGCAGGCGACCTGCGACCTGCTGGTTGACGGGCGTTCCACCTTGAGGGAAGGTTAGCAGCCAGGAGAGCCAGGCATGGACGAGCAACGAATCTACACGCCGCGCAACGTCGCATGGAGCCCCCGCCCGGGGTGGGCCACGGTGCGTCTCGTGGGCACCTGCGCGGACCGCTCGCTGAGGCGCGGTCGGGTGGTGATGCACTTGCCGAGCGACGACTACCATTCAATCCCCGGGCACGACCAGGGGCTCGAGCCCGAACGAATCGTCATCGTGCTCGCGGAAGCCACCCACCTCATCGAGGACGACCTGCACCTGGTGCCCGAGGGCGCCGTGGTCGCGGTGGGCGAGCCTCTGCCCTGAAGCCGGGGAGGCTTTCTCGTCTGAAGGCCTGGGCGGGAGTTCCGTCCGGCACGCCGCCGGCGGGGTTTCCTACGCCGCGCCCGGCAACCCCTCGCGAAACGCCTCCGACAGCCGCTTCGCCACGGGCCCCACCGTTCCCTTGCCCACCGGCCGCCCGTCGATCTCCACGATGGGATGGACCTCCGTGGTGGTGCCCGTCAGGAACGCCTCGCTCACCGACGCAAGCTCCTCGACGGGGAGGGGGCGCAGTTCGACCGGAATCCCCAGTCCGGCCGCCAGCTCGAGCACGTACTCGCGGGTGATGCCGTGCAGGATCTGGTGGGTGGCCGGGTGGGTCACCAGCGCACCGCCGCTCACAGCGAAGAAATTGCTGTGGGCTCCCTCGATGGCGACCCCGTCCCGCACCAGGATGACGTCGTCGACCCCGGCGTCCACGGCCGCCTGCATGGCCAGCACGTTGGGCAGCAGGGCGATGCTCTTGATGTCGACCCTGGCCCAGCGCCGGTCCGGCGCGGTGACCGCCCGGAAGCCTCGCTCCCGGATCACCCTGAGGGGCCGCTGGTGCGGGCGGGCGTAGGCGTACACGGTGGGCTCCACGGCGTGCGGCGGGAAGTAGTGGGTGCGGGGAGCCGTGCCCCGCGTCACCTGCATGTAGACGTAGGCGAAGTCGGCGTCGGCGAGGCCGTTCACCTCCAGCAGCCGTCGCTTGACGGCGGGCAGCCGTCCGGTGTCGTACTCGATGCGCAGCGCCGCCAGGCCTCGCGCCATGCGCGCCAGGTGGCGGTCTCCGCGAAAGAAGCGTCCCCCGTACGCGGGGGTGACCTCGTAGATCCCGTCGGAGAGGAGAAAACCGCGGTCATCCGCCGCCACGCGGGCTTCATCCCTCGGCAGGTACTCGCCGTTCAGGTATACCGTATCCACGTCACGACCCGTCGTTTCTGCCCAGCCGCTCGAACTCCTCGAGGAGCTGCGCTTCCTGTATCGGCGCGACCGGAGCGGAAGACCCGGCGTCGGCATCGTCGGCTTCCGCGGCTGCCTCGGAGGGGGCGTCGCCGGCCCCTTCACCGGCGGTGAGCTGCCGGGGAGCCTCGGAGGTTCCTCCCGGGAGCAGCCCCATCTGTGCTTTCAGCGCCAGCAGGCGGTCGTCCAGCGCGGCACCCTCGCCGCCCGATTCCAGCCTCAGGAATTCATCCTCCAGCGAATCCCCCGTCAGCGCCTCGGTGACTTCCGCCTGAGCGAGGCTCTGGCGTTCCTCCTCTTCGATCTTGGCCGCCATGCGGTTGAACGCATCGAACGCCGACTGGTCCGAGAGCCCGGACATCGTGGCGTGGATGCGCTTCTGCGCCTGAGCCCGCTTCTGCTTCGCGATCAGGAGGTTCCGCTTGCGCTTCGCCTCCTCGATCTTGTCGTTCAGCGTCCGGAGCGACGCCTTGAGCTTCTCCGTCTCTTCCTTCTGGGCGCGCCAGGTCTGCTCCAGCGCCCCTGCGCGCTGGGCGTGTTCCTGCTGTCGGCCCAGAGCCTGCATGGCGAGGTCGTCACGGCCCTCCCTGACGGCCAGTTCCGCCCGCTTCTTCCACGCCTGGGCCTGTTTGACCTCGGCATCGAGCTGAGCTCCGAGCTTCCGCTCGTCCGCGATCGCCCCCGCGACATCGCGCTTCGCCTTGGCGAGCTGGTCCCGCATGTCGAGGATGATCTGGTTGAGCATCTTCTCCGGGTTTTCCGCCTTCGCGATCAAGTCGTTGATGTTCGACTTGATGAGCGTCGACAGCTTCTGGAAGATTCCCATGAGTTCAGCCCTCCATCGCCTGCGGTACGCTGCCTGCCTGCGCAAGCTCGCGGATCCTGCCCATGTGACTCGACGCCGCGAGCTGGAGGCTCTCGATCGAGGCCTGCAGTTCGGTGAAATCGAGGTTCTCGAGTTCGAGGGTATCGGTGAGGATCAGTTCTCCCTCCTCGATGCCGTAGGCTCCGTGCACGATGTCGGTCGCGTTGAGCTCCAGCAGCGTCCGGTACAGCCCGGTGAGCTCGTCCTCCGGCTCTGCCGGAAGATCCATCATCTTGAGGCGCAACACCAGCACGGGATCCGAGTGGTGGACCACCACGCCCGCGCCACCGTTGTCGCCGTGTGCGAGGAACATGCCCTCGTCGACCTCTTCATAGTCCAGATCCATGCGGATCAGGAAGCCCTCGACATCCTCTCGACTTACCATGACTTCACTCCGTCTCCGGGGCGGGGCGGGGCGGTTCTGCCCGCTCGTGGTGTCAGCCTGCTCGCCGGATGGGCGCTGCCGGCCGCGATGGACCGGGATGTCGCGTCATCCGATGGCATAACCTAACAAAATAGGAGACGCGAACGAGCCGGGGCCAGTTTCGGCTGCGGATCGCGAGCGCCGGCGGTCCGTGGATGGATCCGCTCGAGTGCCGGGGGAGTTGGTCCACGGGCGGCTTACGCCCTCCGGCGCTCACGGGCCCGTCCCGGCAGTACATCCGTCAGGAAAGCTCCCGTGTAGGAGGTCGGGTCGGCGGCGACTTCCTCGGGTGTCCCGGCCGCGACCACCCGCCCTCCGCCCGCGCCCCCCTCCGGGCCGAGGTCGATGAGCCAGTCGGCGGTCTTGATCACGTGCAGGTTGTGCTCGATCACCACCACCGTGTTGCCGCGGTCCACCAGGCGGTGCAACACCTCCAGCAGGACGCGCACGTCCTCGAAGTGCAGCCCCGTGGTGGGTTCGTCGAGGATGTACAGGGTCCTTCCGGTCGCGCGCTTGGAGAGCTCGGTGGCCAGCTTGACCCGCTGTGCCTCGCCGCCCGACAGGGTCGTCGCCGGCTGGCCCAGCCGGACGTAGCCGAGCCCCACCTGCGCCAGCGTCCGCAGGCGGTTGCGAACGCGGGGCACGGGGTCGAAGAACTCGAGGGCCTCGGCAACCGGCATCGCCAGAACCTCGGCGATGTTCCGGCCCCTGTAGGAGATGTCGAGGGTCTCGCGGTTGTAGCGCTGGCCGCGGCATACGTCGCAGGGCACGTAGACGTCCGGCAGGAAGTGCATCTCGATCTTCACCAGGCCGTCGCCCTTGCACGACTCGCATCTGCCTCCCTTGACGTTGAAGGAGAAGCGGCCGGGGCCGTAGCCGCGCACCTGCGACTCGGGAAGGCTCGCGAAGAGTTGGCGGATGGGGGTGAAGAGACCGGTGTAGGTGGCGGGGTTGGAGCGCGGCGTTCTTCCGATGGGCGCCTGGTTCACCTCGATGACCTTGTCGATCAGCTCGGCGCCCTGCACCTGGTCGTGGTCTCCGGGCAGGGCCACCGACCGGTAGAAGCGGCGCGCCAGGGCGCGATACAGGGTATGGTTCACCAGGGTGGACTTGCCCGATCCGCTGACCCCGGTGACCGCCACGAAGCACCCGAGGGGAAACCCCACCGCCAGGTCCCGGAGGTTGTGCTGGCGTGCGCCCTCCACCACGAGCCGGCGTTCGGGGTCGGCGGGGCGCCGCCGCGGCGGCACGGGAATCTCGCGGGCGCCGCGCAGGTACGCGCCGGTGAGCGAGCGCGGATGGTTGACGACCTCCTGCACCGTGCCCGCGGCCACCACCTCGCCCCCTTTGCGTCCCGCCCCGGGACCCAGGTCGACGACGTGGTCGGCGGCGAGGATGGTGTCTTCGTCGTGCTCCACGACCAGCACGGTGTTGCCCAGGTCGCGCAGCGACCGGAGGGTGGCGAGCAGGCCGCGGTTGTCGCGCGGATGAAGGCCGATCGACGGTTCGTCCAGGATGTAGAGCACCCCCACCAGGCCGCTGCCGATCTGGGTCGCCAGGCGGATGCGCTGCGCCTCCCCCCCGGAGAGGGTGTCGGCCGAGCGGCCCAGGCTGAGGTAGTCGAGGCCCACGGCGGTCAGGAATCGCAGGCGGTCTTCCACCTCCTTCAGGATCGGTCCGGCGATTTCGGCCGGGAGCGGCGGGCCGGGGGCCTGCTCGACGGAGTCGGAGCGCAGGCGGCCGGTTACCGGGAGCGAGCGCACGAAGGCCAGGCATTCCGAGATGGGCAGCTCGATCACCTGGCCGATGGAGCGGCCGCCCAGGGTAACGGCGCGGGAGCGGGGGGCGAGGCGCGTCCCCTCGCACGCCTTGCACGGCAGCACCGACATGTAGGACTCGAGCTGGCCGCGCACGTAGTCCGACCCGGTCTCCCGGTAGCGCCGCTCGATGCTCGCGACGACGCCCTCCCACACGTCCTCGTAGTATCCCGCGGAGCCGCCCGACCGGTAGGGGAAGCGGATCTTCATGGGAGCCGAACCCCGGAGGATGCCCTGATGGACCTCCGGGTCCAGGGTGTTCCAGGGCTCGCGCGGGTCGAACTCGTAGGCGGCGGCCAGCCCGGGGATCACCGACCGGCGCAGGTGCCCGGCTGGATCCCCCCAGGGGAGCACCACCCCCTCCATCACCGAGAGGCTGGGGTCGCCGAGCAGAAGCTGGGGGTTGACCTCCCGGCGCGTGCCCAGCCCGCCGCAGTCTTCGCACGCTCCGAACGGAGAGTTGAAGGAGAACTGGCGCGGTTCCAGTTCCGGCAGGCTGGTGCCGCATTCCACGCAGGCGTAGTGCTCGCTGAAGAGCCGGGTGTCGTCTTCGCCGCGAACCCGGATCCCAACGACGCCCTCGGCGGTCGACAGGGCGGTCTCGACCGAGTCGGCGAGGCGGCCGCGGTCGGAGTCGCGCACCGCGAGGCGGTCTACGACGATGGCGATGTCGTGGTTCTCGTACCGATTGAGCGCGGGAGGATGGGAGAGGTCGTATACCTGGCCATCGACGAGCGCGCGCACGAAGCCGGTGCGCCGCGCCCGCTCGAACAGCTCGCGGAACTCGCCCTTGCGTCCACGCACCAGGGGGGCGAGGACCTCGACCTGGCTGCCCGGCTGCCGCTCCAGAAGCTGCTCGACGATCTGGGTGGCGCTCTGACGCAGGACCGGCCGGCCGCACTCCGCGCAGTGGGGGATGCCCGCGCGCGCCCACAGCAGGCGCAGGTAGTCGTAGATTTCGGTGACCGTGCCCACCGTCGAGCGCGGGTTGCGGTTCACCGTCTTCTGCTCGATGGAAATCGCCGGCGAGAGGCCCTCGATGGCGTCGACATCCGGCTTCTCCATCAGGCCCAGGAACTGGCGGGCGTACGCGGACAGCGATTCCACGTAACGCCGTTGTCCCTCGGCATAGATGGTGTCGAAGGCGAGGGAGGATTTCCCCGATCCTGACAGACCGGTGATGACGACGATGCGCTCGCGGGGGAGCTCGAGGTCGATGTTGCGCAGGTTGTGCTCGCGCGCTCCTCGAATGATGAGCATGTCGCCGCTCATCTGCCCCACTCCCGATAGATGAAGAGCCCCAGCGAGTGCGCGTAGGTGGGGCCGCTCTGCCGGACTCCGAGGACGCCCCGGCGCAGGAGCGGGTCCTCGGCGAAGCTCTCGAAGCCCCACAGGTCGGCGAAGCGCCACTCCAGACGTGCGTTGGGAATGCGGGTGCGCGTCTGGGTGGTGGTGCCCACCGGGGCGAGGTCGACGGAGAGGAAGACGTCGTCCCACAGGTAGCGGCCAAACTCGATCTGGGTGGAGGCGAGGGTGCCCAGCAGGCTGGGGTTGGGGCCAAGGCGCTGCGTGGCCCGCTGGTTGGAGATGGCGAAGTAGTCCACAAAGCCGATCTCCTGCGCGACGGCCTCCTGGAACTCGTCTGCCAGCCGACCCAGACCCAGGGACAGGCCATCGGTGATGATCGCCCCGCCCAGGAGCGACGACTCGCCGGAGCCCAGCAGTGCCGGGGGCCGGCCGAAAACCAGGTAGCTGACCAGCTCCGGTTCCTCGATGGGAGCGGCCGCGTCGCTGGTCAGCGCCACCGAGGGAGCCACGAGGGTGCCGCCCACGTTGGCGATCACGTTGAGCGGGCTGTCTCCGGCACGAAGGCGGGCGACCGCCTGGATGTCCAGGTTCGGATTCACGCCGGGAATGCCGATGAACTCGAGGGTTCCCTCCTGCACGACGAAGCGGCGGCCGAAGTAGTTGTAGGATCCGCGGATGGCCGCGAGCTCCCCGACCGCCACGAAGCGGCGTGCGCCGCGGTCGTACTCCAGCTCCAGGTCGCCGTCGATCTCCATGTCGATCTGGCGGCTGCGCAGCCAGCTGTCGCTCTCGACGCTCAGCTCGATGTCCGCGACCAGGTTGTCGAGGAAGGGGTTCTGACCCGCCTCGATGATGGGCAGCACTCCGGCCAGGGTGGTGTCCACGGCGGCGAAGAAGGTGGTGTCCGCCAGGTCCACGATCGTCTGGTAGCGCGCGAATTCGTCCAGGTAGAGGGTGCCCTGTTCGACATCCAGCGCCCCCTGCACGACCGGGCTGCGATAGTTCCCGGTCAGGCGCAGCTGCCCGCTGACGACCCCCTCGATGTCATAGCGGTTGACGGCCCGGAAGCTGGTTCCGTCGATGGCGAGGTCGAAGGCCGGGTCCCGCAGCGGACGCAGGTGCAGCGATCCGTTCACGCGGGCGGGACCATCGGAACGCAGGCTGGCGGAGAGGGCGACGAGCGCGTCCTCGGCAAACCCCAGGGCGGCTTCCACGTCCGTGTACCGGACCCCGAGTTCCGGAAGGGAGAGGGCGCCGCCCGTCAGGGACAGCTCCCCGTTCGTGCGCACGTTCGCCGGGGGACCGGTCAGACGCAGTTCGCCGTCGACCAGGCCCTCCACGTCATCGAGGCCGGGGATCACGCGCGACACGACCGCAAGCGGGAACTCCCGCGCGACAACGTCGATGTCCATCGATTCTTCGGGGAAGCGGTCGGGCACCGGCTGAAGTTCGAGGTCCGCGGCCAGGGCGCCCCGGGCGGACAGGACCTGTGCCTCCTGGCTCCACGCCTCGACCTCGCCGGTGATCCTGCGGTCCTGATACTCGAGTTCGCCCGCAACCCGGGTGAAGTCCACGTTGCCGTATCCCAGGCCCTCGGCCTGAAAGGAGGCTTCCATTCCGGGGTCGCCACCGGTACGGGAGACCTGCAGGTCGAGGCTTGCCACTCCCCGGAGGTTGCCTTCCTCCAGGTCGGTGAGCTGCGCCACGTGGGTCAGCCGCTCCAGTGGCAGACTGCGCACTACCAGGTCGAAGTCCGCCGGGCCGCGGCCGCGCGGGATGATCCCGTCGGCTTCGATCCTCATGCCCCCCAGCCCGGGACGGGTGAAGCTGAAGTCGTCGACCACGAACCTCTCGGCATCCCACAGGAGGCGCGCCGGCCCGCCCAGATTCCAGCGGCCGCCGGCGAAGCGGGCGGTGAGCTCGTCGAGGTGGAGAACCCCGCCGGTCGAGTCCGCCTGATATGTGGCGCGCGCCTGGTAGCTCTCTTCGTCCGAGCGCTGCAGATCGGCGCGCAGGCGGCCCTCGGAGCGGGAAAGGCCCAGGTCGATGGCCGCGGAGGTGAAATCCCGCCCTCCAATGCCGAAGGAGTCCGCGAGGATGGAGGCGGTGAGCCGCCCCCCGGTTCCCGGCAGGCCGTCGACCTGCAGGTCCAGTTCCGCCCGGGTGATCGCGTTGTCCCGAAAGCGAAATCCCTCGATGGCGACGACCCCCTCCGCCGCGAAACGGTCTACCGCGCCGCGCAGGGTGGCTTCGGCAGAGATCCGCCCCCCGACTTCGATCTCTCTCAACAGGGGAAGGGTGTCGGGATCGATTCCCTCGAGGCGCAGCAATTCGGCCTCGAGGCGCGACAGCGTGTCGGCAGCGATGATAGGGCCGGTCATGAAGAAGCGTCGCAGGCCGTCCAGCGACTCGCTGACGAGGGCAACACGGACCTCTCCCGGGGAGAGGCTTCCCGCGAGGCCCAGGTCTCCGGATGCGTCGAGCATGCCCAGGCTGGTGACGGCGTGCAGGGTGTCCAGTGTGGCCGCGCCCGCTTCCAGGCGAAACGCCGCTCGAGCCGAGTCCACGGTGACCACCCCCACCGTGGCCGAAGCGATGCGAGCCCGTACATCGGCTGCGACGGAGTCGGGATCGAGCCCGCGACCGTCCACGAACACGCTCCCGGTGAGGGTCGTGGGTTCGGGAAGCCCGGGCACGATGCGCGCGAGGTGGAAGTCGCGAACCTCGGTCTCCGCCTGGTAGCTGCGGCCGACGTCGCGTGCATCGAAGCGCGTGCTCATCGCCAGGGGCCCCGCCGGGGTCTCGAGGTCGACCTCCACCGCCAGGTCGGCAAATGGCCCGCGGGCGCTCACGGTTCCGGTGACCTCGCCGGTCAGGGGCAGTGACGGGAAGGAGCCGCGAAGCGCGGTGAACGACAGGGGCCGGAGGTCACCGGACACCTCCACGAACGTTGTCTCGTCCCTGCGGCCGACCGTGCCGCTGACGGTAACGTCCGACTGCGGGAGGTCCGCAGCCGCGTGCACCGCCGAGGCGGAGAAGCCGATTCCGTCGGACAGTCGTCCCCCGGCCTCGACGCGCAGTGACCCCGAGCCTCCGATGGCGACGCGCTCGTCCATTTCGCCCAGCAGGCCGTACTGGAACGGCGCGGCGGCAAGGGAAAAGCCGGTCACGCCCGGGTTCGGCCCGAGGTGCAGCCGACCCTCGAACTCGAACCAGGAAGAATCGCCGGTCCGGGCGGTCGCGACCGTCTCGAGTTCGCCCGAAATCTGCAGGTCCTCGGGCCTCCCCTGCATGCGCAGGCCGCCGCTCAGCGCACCCCGCCAGGGGAGCGGCACGGTCAGCCAGGGGTCCAACGCGGCGACACGCAGTTCCCGCAGGGCGAGGTCGCCGTTCAGAAGCATGGAATCCGGTGCAAGGGTCAGCGTGAGGCGACCCTCGAGTCCCCCATCCTCCGTCCGGAGGTCGAGGGAGGGAAGGGCGAGCGACGTGAACCCCGGCCTCAGATTCAGACCCAGTGCCAGGGCCCCTCGGGCCGGCGGCAGTCCCGGAACCAGCCAGTGGATGTCTTCGAGGGCCGCAACCGGAGCCGTCAGGCTCGCGTTGATGCGCAGGTCCCCGTCCCAGGCGACCGCGCCCGCTCCCGACATTTCTGTCTCCGGGAGCCAGAGCCGTTCGGCATCGAAGTAGAGTTCGCTCCCTCCCACGAGGACCTGCCCGCGGAAGTCGGCCAGTTCGAAGGGCTCTTCGGTCACGCTCCCCTGCAGCGAGAGCGCGAACACGTCGAGCGTGGACCGCTCCGCTCGCAGGTCCACCTCCGGCAGGCGCCCGTGGATCCGGCTGAAGCGCTGTTCGCGCACGAAGCCGTCGCCGTCCGGATTCGGCACGACGCCGGAGCTTCCCGGAGGCGCGTCCGTGGCCAGCCGCACGATGAGGTCGCCGTCGAACACGGAGATGTCGCGCAGGACCAGACCGTCTCCGGATCCGGCCTGGAGGTTGAGAGCGGTGGCCGCTTCCCGGGGATCCGCAAGGATGCGGCTCCAGTTCGACTCCTCTTCCCCGGGGCGGCGCTCGACCGTCAACACGGGGTTCCACAGCTCCAGTCCGGCGAGAGACAACTCCCCGCCGAGCAGGCTCCAGAGCGAATAGCGCGCGCGGATCGAGTCCGCGCGGAACGAGGCGGGCCGCCCTGCCTCCGCGATGGTGATGCCGGAAAGGGTGACCCCGGAGAGCAGGTCGGCCGAGCGAATCCCCGAGACCGCCAGCTCCGCGCTCAGCCGCGCCGACGCCCGACGAAGAACTTCTTCCAGAACCATCCGCTGGCCCGGGGGGGTGTACACCAGCGCCGCCGTCGCCACGCACAGGAGCCCGGCCAGCGAAAGGCTCCCGATCAGCAGAAGCCGGCGCCTGCGGCCGGGGGGAAGGCTCGACTTCACACCGGCTTCCCCCGCGGGCGCCGTGGCCGCCATCAGAAGACCTGTCCCAGGGAAAGATGGAGCTGAAGCCGGCTCAGCGACCAATCGGCGGATTCGCCGTACAACACCGGGTGCGGAAGGATCTCGAGCCGGCCCGAACGCACGAAGTCGGGTGTGGCGGCCAGCCTTTCCTCGGGGTGGTCGACGGAGGGCCGATAGGGCCGGATCCCGGAGGTCAGCACGCGCTGTTCTTCGCCCCCGCTCAGCCGGTACGCCAGGTCCAGCCGCAGAGGGCCGATGGCGGTGAAGTAACGGACTCCCATTCCCGGGGCCCATTCGAGGCGCGCGGGCTCCTGGGAGCCGCCGCCGGACCAGACCTGTCCGAAGTCCAGAAACAGGGTTCCCTGCCAGTCACCGGAACTGAGCGGGAAGCGCACCTCGACGTTGCCCTCGATCAACCGGCTTCCCCCCGTGGGATTGGACGTGAAGCGGTCGTCGTTGAGGGTGCGGGGATCGCAGCTGTAGTCGATGATCTGATCCGGAGTACACGGTGCCGCGCCGCCGTCTGCGGCACCGAGCAACGTCTCCACACCCACGAACAGCACGCGTGGACCCAGTTGATTGTGGGCGAAGCCACGCACCGAGGTGGCGCCCCCCGCGTAGAACCGCTTCTGCGGATGGGCGATCCCGGAGCTGACCTCCCGGCCGAGCGCTCCAAATCCTCCGGCGCCAAGCCATCCCCCGCGCAGCCGCCCGGCCATGACCCAGCCGTCCCGCAATTCGCGGAATCCGGATGCCTCTCCCACGGCAAGGTTGTAGGCGAAGTCGGACCCGGTCAGGTGTGAGGCGTGCTCGATTTCCGCGCCCAGCGAGTATCCCATGGCGCGACCGAAGCCCTGCCCCACCTCCTCGTGCGCGAGGCGGAGTCCTACGGGCGACAGCCAGTTGCTGCGCTGCAGCACCCCGATGCCCTCGAGGTCGCACACCAGGAAGCTGGAGCAGAAGAAGATGTCCGCCGCGTCCAGCTTCCCGGTCGTTGGCTGGAAGAAGATGGTCTGCGAGCGTCCCGCCGCGCCGCCCCGGGTAAGGGACAGATCCACACCAAGACTCTGGCGGACGAAGAGGTCGGGCAGACTTTGTCGTTCCCAGAACACGTTGGCGGCAAAGGTGGTGCGCAGCGAGAAGAGGTGGGGCTGGGAGAACTGGGCCGAGAGCGACCAGTTGTAGCGTCCGTACGGGCCGGTACCGGCATCGCGGCAGAGCGTGGAGTTGAGCGGGGAGTTGAGGATGTTCGACAGCCGTCCGAGGAATTGCAGGCGGCGTCCGCCCCCGGAGAAGTTCCGGCTGGTCCAGCTGGCCTCGGCGTTGACGCAGTCGGCGGTGCTCCAGCCGGCTCCCGCGCGATATCGGTGAATGTCGCCCTCGACGACCGTGACGGAGACCGGGATCACACTGTCCGGCTGCGCGTCCAGCTCCTCCGTTACCGCGACATTGCTGAAGACCTCCATGCCGTAGAGGTTGCGCCGGGCCTCGAAAACGAGGTCGGCGTCGTAGGCGCTGCCTTCGCGGAAGGGAATCATGCCCAGTATGACGCCCTGATCCACCCTTGCGTTTCCCTCGATGGAGATGGGCCCGAAGCGTGCCGGCGCCCCCTTGAAGACGTCGAAGTTGACGCGCGCGCGATACGGCTCGGCAGCCGGGATCAGGATGTCGAGAAGGACTTCGGCGTGGGCGTAGCCGGCGTTGCGCAACCGGATCGTAAGGGAATCACGGGCCGCGCCCAGGGCCATCTGGTCGAGCGGTTCTCCCATGCGCACCGGAAGATCGTCGAGGAGATCCAGGTCGGCGGGCGGATCGAGCCCGTTGAACGCCAGGGAGTCGATGAGTACGGGCATCCCCTCTTCGATGCGGAACGTGATCTGAACCCCTTCCCCGGTGCGGTTCAGAGTCGGCGTGATGAGGGCTTCCCGATAGCCGTGCCGGTAGTAGAACAGGCGCAGGCGCACCACGTCGCGTTCGAATTCGCGCGGGCCGAGGAAACGCTGATCCATGGCAAAAGAGCTTCCCGACCAGCAGAAGAACTTGAGCAGCAATCCCCGGCACTCGGTGGGCCGCGTCATGATGGAGGCGCTCAGCGCGCGATCGGAGAAGACCTCGTTCCCCTCGAAGCGGAGCGCGGTGACTTCTTCCAGTTCGCCCTGAACCGCCGAAACCGGGAACGCCGTGGCGAGCAGGGCGGGGAGGAGCGCGATGAAGGTCCGGGTCATCGCCGGGCGGCGCGATGTCACCCTGGGCGGGGAACACCCGCTTCGCCGAATCACGCGCCGCTCGCGATACCCGGTGACCGTGGGTGCGCGAAGTCGCGGCGGGGGAAGGTCTCGCGCGTGGCCGGCCGGAAGCCATCGACCGGGGAGGACCGCAGATACCGGGTCACCGCGATCCGGTCGTTCGTAACCCGCACCAGGTTGCAGCTGTTCTTGCCCTTCTCCCTTCCGCGTCCCCGGTCGGAGGCCGTGGTGCCGCTGCACACCAGCAGCACGGGTGAATCCCCCGCTGCCGTGCCGTTGGGCACGCCCTCCGAGACGAACGCGCGATGCAGATGGCCGAAGAGCACCAGTTCCACGCCCATCTCGGCCATCCGGCGAACGATGCGCCGGGCGCGGGGGAGGGCCGCGATGTGATCCCCTTCGGGCGCGCCGACCAGCGCATGGTGCACCACCACCGCGCGCAGGCCCCGGTTGCCCGCCCGGGCGAACGCCGCCGCCGCGCGTGCCAGCTGTGCGTCGTCCACGTTGCCGTTCACGATCGCGCGGTCGGGCGTGGTGGTGTTGAGTGCGACCACGACCGCCCCGCCGAGGTCGTGTTCGCTGTCGAGTTCGTCGGCGATCCAGCGCCGGTAGTTGCGGAAGGGCGCCGATGCACGCTCCCAGAGACGGTAGAGGGGCACGTCGTGGTTGCCGGGAGTAACCACCAGGGGGACCTGTGGAAGGCGCTTCAGGTACGCGGCCGCCGCCTCGTATTCGCGGTTCTTGGCGCGCTGCGTGAAGTCGCCCGAGAGGGCGATCAGGTCGGGCGAGACGGAGTGCGCCAGCGTGAGAAAGTCCCTGGCTGCCGCAGGCGCGTGCGGTCGCCCGAAGTGCAGATCCGAGCCGTGAAGGATGGTGAATACACGGTCGGGATCGCTCACGGCGCCCTCGCCTTCTTCGGGCGCGACCCTCCGTTCCGGGACGCGAGGCGGACCATCGCGGCCACCGCCGCCGCGATCAGCAGGACGCTGATGACCTGCGCGATGGTCAGGTTGCCCAGGAAGCGGTCGTCCTTGGCGCGTACGAACTCGACCAGGAAGCGGGCGGCGGACGCGAGCGCCAGCCACAGCGAGAACATCCAGCCGGGGGGATGCCCCTTGTGCCGGAGACGCCATACGATCGCGAAGATCACCAGGGCCATGGCGATCTCGTACAGCTGCGTGGGATGTACCGGCACGATCTGGCCGTAGGTTTCCACCAGCGCCGGATCCACCTCGATTCCGAAACGCGCCAGGTTGTCCACCGAACTGGGCGGTGAACCCTGCGGGAAGCGGATTCCCACCCACGAGGCGGTCGGGCGGCCGTAGTCGTCTCCGACCAGGAAGCATCCGAGTCGCCCCACCGCGTACGCCATCGCCATGCTCGGGGCGCAGAGGTCGAGCGTCTGGCGCACGCGGAGACCGAGTCGCCTCATCTGGTACAGGACCGCCAGGGCTCCGCCGAGGAAGCCCCCGTACCACACCAGCCCGCCGCGCGCGAACAGGAAGCGCGGATTCTCGACGAGGCTCGGGAAGTTGAGGAAGACGTAGTAGAGCTTGGCTCCGACGATTCCCCCGATCACCGCGGCGAACACGAGGTCCCAGGCGCGGTCGGGATGGATGCCGGTCTCGCTCATCCGCGCGCGCAGCAGATAGCCGGCCGCCAGGAAGGCGAGGAAGAGCATGACACCGAAGGAGGTGACCGGTTCTCCGCCGAGCAGCGGCACCCATTCGGGAAAGCGAAAGAGGATTGGATACACGGTTCCCAGTGGGCTCAGGGTGGGGTCGGGCCGCCGCGCCGGGGAGCCGGGCGTTCCGGCCCGCGGATGGGCGCGGGAGGGGCGGGCGTCATTCGCGCAGGCCGGGGAAAGGGAGCGAAGCGTCGGCCGAGAGATCGAGGTCCGAGCTCTCTCCCAGGCCCAGGCGAAAGGCGGCTGCACGCGCGACCATCGCCCCGTTGTCCACCGACAGCCGCGGAGTCGCGTGGAAGAGCCGGACTTCGGAGGGATGCCGCCTGCGCAACTCCCGGCGCAATGCGCCGTTCGCCGATACGCCCCCCGCTACCAGAATCCGGTCGGTGCCCGTACGGTCCACCGCCTGCGCCGTTCGAGTCGCGAGTACGTCGTTGACCGCGGCCTGGAAGGATGCGGCCACGTGGGAGCGTTCGGCGTCGAGGCCGCCGTTCGCCTCGAGTTCGGCAACCCGGGTCGCAACGGCCGTCTTGAGCCCGCTGAAGGAGAAGTCGAGGGCGTCCGCCCGGTCCGGTTTGCCTGACGATGCGAGCAGCGGCCGCGGGAACGCATACCGCTCCGGATCCCCCTCCCGCGCGAGCGCCTCGAGCGGAGCTCCACCCGGATACGGCAGCCCGAGCAGGCGCGCCACCTTGTCGAACGCCTCCCCCGCCGCGTCGTCGCGGGTCCGCCCCAGCAGCCGGTATTCCCCCCAGGCGGTCGCGTGCAGGAGCAGGGTGTGTCCCCCGGAGACCAGGAGGGCCACGAAGGGCGGTTCCGCGGCGGAATCCTCGATGTGGGGCGCGAACAGGTGGGCCTCCATGTGGTGCACGCCCACGATGGGGACCCCTGAGGCGTAGGCGGCCGCCTTCGCCCAGCATACCCCCACCAGCAGGGCTCCGATCAGCCCGGGGCCGGCCGTGACGCCGATGCCGTCGACTTCCGCCAGCATGCATCCGGCGTCCTCCAGCGCGCGCCCCACGACGTCGTCCACCACCTGGAGATGGGCCCGCGCCGCGAGTTCCGGCACCACGCCGCCGTAGACGGCGTGCATGTCCTGGGAAAGGATGACGTGCGAGCGGAGGTCGTGCGCACCGTGGAGAACAGCCGCCGAAGTCTCGTCACAACTGGTCTCGATGCCGAGAACGAGGAGATCGCTCACCGCCCCTGGGACCCCTCTCGGCCGGCGAGTTCGACCCGCACCTCGACCGTGTCCGGGGAAAAGCTGATCAGCTCGCCCGCGATGCCGTCCTCGACGCCCACCCGCA
Source organism: Longimicrobiales bacterium (assembly GCA_965202805.1). GTDB lineage: Bacteria > Gemmatimonadota > Gemmatimonadetes > Longimicrobiales > Gaopeijiaceae > BD2-11. Next base: position 2,263,653 of record OZ241869.1, on the reverse strand, counting down.
CCACCTGCGACCGCTCGATGCGCGACAGGTCCACGGGATCGAGGCGGATCGTGCGCAGCTCCGCGACCCGGCTTGCCGGCCCGATGACGCGTATGGAAGGGGGGAATGCGACAGGGGGCGCAACCAGCGTCAACTCGTCGCGCGGGACGCCGACCACGGTGGGTGCGACGGGCACCTCCACGGCGACCATGGGTTCGAAGGCGACGGAGACCGCGGCCGGCTCCACGGCCTCGACGACCACTCCCTCGATGCCCTGCAGCCGCACCCAGTTGCGATCGATCACGAGGGACGTGTCGGCGGAGCCCACGGCATCCACGGGAACCATGATCAAAGGCTGATTCCCGGCGAGGCGCAGGAGTTGACGGGCGGTGCCCGCCAGCCGAACGGTCGCGCTGGAGGGCGTCGGGGTGCCCGCGACAGCCCACTGGGGATCGTTCAGTTGCACGCGAACCGGCACGCCGGCGAAGGCCCGGCGCTCCGGCTGTTCCATCTGCACGACGACCCAGAGAACGACCGCAAGGGCAAGCGCGGCAAGCATCGGAGTCGATTTGCGGCCCGACTCGAACGCCGGCCAGGGCAGCTTCAGCTTGCCAGCAGCCTCTGGATCAGTTCCAGGTTTTCGGGGGAATCCCACTCCGTTGCTCCGGCGATCTTCTTGTAGATGACCCCGTCCTTGCCGATCAGGAAGGATTCGGGGACCCCTGTGGTTCGGTAGGTCCGCCTGATCCGCCCGGAGGCGTCGTGCAGGATCTTGAAGGTGAGTCCGTGGTCCCGGACGAATTGCGCCACGTCGCCGCCGATGTTGCCCGCCTCGTCGGGTTCGCCTCGAGCCGCGTCCACGCTGACCGCAAGGATATCGAACGGCTGGCCTTCAAGCTGCTCGTAAAGGCGCTGCATCGAGGGCATTTCCACGATGCACGGGCCGCACCAGGTAGCCCAGATGTTGACCAGCACGACCCGGTCGCGATGGTCCTCGAGCGACACCGGCTCGCCCTGGAGGTCGGAGATGGTGAACGCCGGGGCGTCGGCTCCCAGCCCGACGGGCTGAAAGCTCCCTCGGCCCGCCCAGGCCATGAGGACGAGCGCGCCCGCCCCCAGCACGGCCACGAGATACGGAATGCGCGAAGGTCTGTGGGTCATGTCTGCGGCCTCCCGGAACCAGCGGAGTGAACCTGTAACGGTATCACCCTTGTCATGTTCGCGCTCACGGTGATTGTTCCTGTGCTGCGGCGGTGTCGCGGGGCGGGATCTCGGCCGGCAGCCGGCCCCGGTCGCCGATCACCAGCCGCACGTCCGACCCCACCTCCACGGTGCTTGCCGGGGGCGGGTCCTGCTCGATCACCACGCCCGACTCCGTTCCCACGAGCGGATCCAGCTCGATCTCGGTCAGGAAAAGCCCGAGGGAATCGAGCAGGAGGGCGGCTTCCTCCTCGCTCTGCCCGAGCAGGAGCGGCATCTCCACCGTCGGAGGCCCGAGGCTGATCACAAGCCGCACTTCGAAGGGCAGGTTCACGCCGGTTCCCGCCTCCGGCTCCATGGCGACCACTTCGCCCGCGGGTTCCTCGTTCTCCACGGAGTCCACGGCGACCGAGAAGCCGTTTGCTCCGAGAAGGATGCGCGCCCTCCGCTCGTGCTGGCCGATCATGTCGGGTACGGCGCGGTGTTCAGGGCCCAGGCTGATCGCGAGTTCGATGGTCGCTCCCGGGAGGGCGAGCTGGCCGGGCAGAGGGCTCTGACCCAGGATGGATCCGGTGGAGGCCGATGGGTGATACATCGAGTCGACCGCGCCCAGCGCGAGCCCCGCCTCCTCCGCGCGGGCCGCAGCGCCCTCCAGGTCGAGGCCGATCAGATCGGGCACGCCCAGCAGGTCCGGGGGCGGAGCGGGCACGGGGAAGATGACCCGGGTGGCGACCACGTAGCCGAGACCGAACATCACGGCGAGCAGGACGGTGCCGCCCATAACGCGCCTGAAGGCGCCGGCCGGACGCCTTCGCCGGGCGCTGCGGCGTCTCTTCCTTCCCCGGGCACGGCGCTTCCGACGGGCACCGCGGGCCGGCCTGCGCCGGCCGATGGAACTCCCCAGCCTCATCGAGCCCTGCGCATGCGCGCCGCGAAGGCGCCGTCGAAACCCGTGCGCTGCGGAAGGACGCGCAGTTGGCCGCGGTCGTCCAGTACCTGAGGATTCATGTCTCCGGGAGCTTCCAGGCGGAATTCGGGGTGCTGGCTCAGGAATCCCTCCACGACCTGGTCGTTTTCTTCTGGCTCCAATGTACACGTGGAGTACACCAGAAGTCCCCCCGGAGGAACGGCGCGGGATGCGCCCGCGAGGAGGCGGGACTGGATGCGGGCCAGGCTCTGGGGATCCGTCGCGGTCAGGCGCCATCTCGCGTCGGGACGGCGCGCCAGGGTGCCCGTGCCGCTGCAGGGCACATCCGCGAGGACAAGGTCGGCCCGGCGCACGGGGACGGAGCCGGCGTCCGCTACGACCGCGCCCACGCGGGCCCGCAGGCGCGCGGCGGACGCGGTCACGAGCTGCAGGCGGGGCAGGGAGAGGTCGGCTGCGACCACGTATCCCGCCCGTTCGGAGAGCGCCAGCGCCTTGCCCCCGGGAGCGGCGCACACATCGGCCACCACGGCGTCCGGTGGCGGGGCGGCGTAGCGCGCGACCAGCGCGGCGCCGGGGTCCTGGATGACACCGGGAACGATCTCGAGCGCGCGAGCCGCGTCGGTCCCGGCCGCGAGACGCAGGCACCCGCAACCGAGTCCGGCTTCGGTGGCGGTCATGCCGGCGGCCCGCAGCCGCTCGCGGGCGGGTTCGATCCCGATGCCCACCGGGCGAAGGAAGAGCCCCGGCACCCGGTTGTCGTGTCGCACGAGCGCCTCTGTGTCAGGCCCTCCCCAGCGCGCCAGCCAGCGTCGCACCAGCCAGCCGGGGTGGGAGTGCCAGTGCGCGAGGTGGCCCTCGAGGTCGGTCTCCGGGGCGGGGAAGGCGTCCGCGGGCGACCCCGCGCGCGCGGAGGCGCGCAGGACCGCGTTGATCAGCCCTGCCGCCCCTGCCGCCCCTCCCGCGCCGGTCGCGCGAGCCAGCTCCACCGTGGACGAGACCGCCGCATACGCGGGTACGCCCTCCATGTGGTGCAGCTGGTACACGCCCATGCGCAGCAGGTCCAGGACCGCCGGGTCGAGGCGCTCGAGCCCTCCGTGCGCGTGCCGGGCAATGGTGTAGTCGAGACGGCCGCGCAGCCGCGCCACCCCGTAGGCGAGCGCGTGCACCCAGTGCCGGTCGCGGGGCGCCAGGGCCCCGGCGCGCGTGTCCAGGGCGCGGTCCAGGCGCTGGCCCCGGGTGCAGGCGCCGAGCACCCGGAGGGCGACCCTCCTGGCATCGCGCGATCCGTCCGCGCCCATTCGCCGCCCGCGCGTGCTACTCCGGCAGCGGCGGGGAGGAGGGGACCGCCACCTCGCGCGTCGGCATGCGGCCCGCCAGGTAGGCGAGCCGCCCGGCGACCACCGCCTCCCGCATCGCGGCCGCCATGCGCACGGGATCGCGCGCCGCCGCGATGGCGGTGTTCATGAGCACCCCGTCGACCCCCTGCTCCATGGTCAGGCAGGCGTCGGAGGCGGTGCCCACCCCCGCGTCCACGACGATGGGGACGTCGCAGCGCTCCTTGATCGCACGCACGTAGTACGGGTTAAGCAGCCCGAGCCCGCTGCCGATGGGGCTGGCCAGGGGCATCACCGCCACGCAGCCCGCGTCCTCCAGACGAAGGGCGGTAATGAGGTCCTCGTTGGTGTAGGCCATCACCTTGAACCCCTCCGCCACCAGCACCCGGGCGGCCTGGAGGGTCGCGTGGGTGTCCGGGAGCAGGGTGGTCTCGTCGCCGATCACCTCGAGCTTCAGCCAGTCGTTGAATCCCGCGGCGCGCGCCAGCCTTGCGTAGCGGATCGCGTCGTCGGCCGTGTAGCAGCCCGCCGTGTTGGCGAGCAGGAAGAACTCCCGGGGGTCGAGATGGTGGAGGATGCCCTCCTCGCGCGTGCGGTCGAGGTCCACCCGCCGCACGGCCACCGTCACCATGTCCGTGCCGCTGGCCCGGATCGCCCGCACCATGGTTTCGTTGTCGGGATACTTGCCGGTCCCCACGATCAGGCGGGAGTCGAACTCCCTGCCCCCGACCACGAACGGGGTGTCGGCGCTCGCATGTGTCGACATCACAGCCTCTTCGCTCCGGCCGCTGTTACTGGTATATGATGACATCTACTGGTATCTACTGGTTTATTGGTCCCGGCGGTGGTGACGGGCGCCCGACTCCGCTCCCCGCGGCTCGCGACGGGTTCCGCCAGCGCCCGCGCCAGGTTGACGCCGACTGCCCGGTCGCCCGTCATCCGCCGCCCACGAAGTGAACCAGTTCCAGCCGGTCGCCCTCGCTCAGGTGCACCATGGGATAGCGGTCGCGGGCGAGAATCTCCCGGTTGCGTTCGACGACCACCATCCCGGGCACCAGCCCCAGCTCGTCCAGGAGGCCGGACACCGTGATGTCTGCGGCCACCTCGCGCTCCTTTCCGTTCAGGCGGATCGTCACCTTGCCGTCCATACCGGCGGTCGTCACTCCTCGGGCCACGAGTCCAGAAAACACCTCACGCCTTCCCCGGGCGATGGCGCGTCCCACACGGCGCGGATCACGGCCACCCCGCGGGCGCCGGCCGAGAGCACCTCGGCCGCCCGTCCCGAGTTGATGCCGCCGATGCCGACCACGGGTGCGGGGCTCACAGCCGCGACAGCCCGCACCACCCCGAGTCCGCCCGGTGCGATCCCCGCATGGGACGGCGTCGCGAACACCGCTCCCGCAAAAAGATAATCGATCCGGCCGTGATCCCCACCGGCCTCGGCCGCCGAATGAACCGAGCGACCCACACGGGCATCCGGTCCAAGAAGGCGGCGGGCGACCCGCGCGGGCATCGACCGGCCGCCCAGGTGAACCCGGTTGATGCCCAGCACCAGGGCCACGTCCACGCGATCGTTGACCACCAGCCAGGCGCCGGTTCGGCGCGCCGGGCGGACCAGGGCGGCGGCGGCCCGATACAGCGCGCGACCGGAGGTGCGCGGCCCGCGCACATGCATGGCGATCCCCCGCCCGCCCGCCTCCAGCACCTCGAGGGCCGCCGCCGCAAAACCGGCCCGCGCCAGGATGCGGTCGTCGGTGACGACGTGCAGCCGTGGAATCATCGCAATCGCTGCCCCGGCCGGGCAGCCCTGCCTCGCAGCCAGTCGCGGGCGGGCATGCGCCGTCTGCCGGCAGGCTGCACCTCGCCCACCTCTATCGAGCCCTTGCCGGTCGCGACGCGGAACCCCTGCCCGGGGTCCGCCGCGGTCACGGTGCCGGGCTCCCGCCGCTCGCATCCGTCCCGCGCACCGCCCTCGAGCACGCGCGGGCGGAAGAGCTTGAGGGGGCTGCCGTCCAGCTCGCTCCACGCTCCCGGCACCGCGTCCATGGCGCGTATCCAGCGGGCCACCTCCTCTGCAGGGCGAGCCCACGCCACCCGCGCGTCCCGGCGGGAGAGACGGGGTGCGAAGGTCGCCCGCGCGTGGTCCTGGGGACGCTCCCCGACGGTTCCTTCGCCCATCATCTCCAGCGCCCGCACCAGCCCGCGGCCGCCGACCAGCGCCAGCCGCTCGTAGAGTTCGCCGGCGGTCTCGTCCGGGAGGATGCCGGTCTTCTCCTGGTGCAGGATGGGGCCCGCATCCATGGCCGCCACCATGCGCATGATCGTGATCCCGGTGGCCGCGTGGCCACGCGCGATGGCCCAGTGAACCGGGGCCGCGCCCCTGAGTTCGGGGAGAAGGGACGCGTGCACGTTGATCGACCCGAGGGCGGGAAGATCCAGCGCCTCCCGGCTCAGGAAGTGGCCGTAGGCGGCGACCACGGAGAGGTCGGGCCGGAGGGCTCGCATGCGCCCCAGGAAGGCCGGGCGGCCCGGGCGCTCGGGGGTGAAGACCGGATATCCCGCGGTGCGCGCGGCTTCCTTCACGGGAGTGGGCCGCGGCCGCCGCCCCCGGCCCGCGCCCCGGTCGGGTTGCGTCACCACGCCCGCGATCTCGTGACCGGCATCGGCCAGGCCTCGGAGGGAGGGGAGGGCGAAGGTCGCCGTTCCCCAGAAGAGAACCCTCACGGCTCCGCGGCTTCGGCCTGCAGCTTCCTCCACTTCTTGAGCAGCAGCTGCCGCTTGAGGGGGCTCAGCCGATCGATGAAGAGCACGCCGTCCAGGTGGTCGATCTCGTGCTGCAGCGCGCGCGCGAAGAGCCCCTCCGCCTCGAGTCGCACGCTCCGTCCTTCCGGGTCCATGCCGTCCACCACGACCGATACCGGCCGTTGCACGATGCCTTCCACTCCGGGAACGCTCAGGCACCCCTCCGCCTGCTTGTCCTTCTTCGTCGTCCGGCTCGCCAGCCGGGGGTTCACCAGCGCCACCGGGTTCGACTCGCCGGACTCCTCCTCCACGTCCAGCACGACGATCCGCCGGGAGATGCCGACCTGCGGCGCGGCCAGCCCGATGCCCTTCGCATCGTACATGGTCTCGAACATGTCGCGCACCAGCGCGCGCACCTCGTCATCGATCTCGTCGACCGGGTCCGCCGGACGCCGCAACACCTTGCTGCCGTACAGCTCGATCCTGCGCAGTGCCATTCCGGGCGTGGCTACGAGTCCCGCGGGTTGGTGAGCGCGGCGATCTTGGAGCGCTCGATCACGAGGCGGGTGTTCTCCGCCGTCACGATGGTGAGATGTTGCTCCTGAGCGTGAATCACCTTGCCTACGATCCCGCCCGCGGTCACCACCCTGTCCCCCTTCTTGAGCGCCGCCACCATTTCGCGGTGGCGCTTCTGCTCCTTGCGCTGGGGCCGGATCAGGAGAAAGTAGAAGATCGCGATGATCGCGATCAGCTGAAAGAAGAAGACGAAGCCCGAGCCTCCCCCTCCCTGGGGCAGCCCTGCCAGCGGCGACAGCCGGAGCGGCTGGGCCGATATCGCGATCCAGAGTTCCAAGATTCGTTCCTCCGATGATGCGCCGGCCCGGGGCCGGTGGTTGGTGTTCTATCCTCTCGCCCGCGCACTACGATACCGGTGCAGCCATTCCGCGCGCCACATCGGAAACGAGCCGTCGATGATGCGGCGCCGGGCCTCGCCGGCCAACTGCACCAGAAAGCCCAGGTTGTGGATGGAGAGCAGCCGCTGCGCCAGCCCCTCGCCCGCAACCAGCAGATGGCGCAGGTACGCCCGGTCGAAACGCCGGCAAGTATAGCACCTGCAGCCGGGATCGAGGGGATCCGTGTCGGTTCGGAACCGGGCTCCCTTCATGTTCACCTGACCCTCCCGGGAGGTCCACGCGGTCCCATGGCGCGCGTTGCGCGTGGGCGCGACGCAGTCGAAGAGGTCGCAGCCGCGCGCGATGGCTTCGAGCAGATCGTCGGGGTACCCGACCCCCATGAGGTATCGCGGACGATTGTGCGGCAGTGCGCCGTCCAGCCGTTCCAGGATGCGCCACATGTCCTCCTTCTTCTCCCCGACGCTGAGCCCTCCGATGCCGAACCCGTGCCAGTCGGCGATGCCCCGGGCGTCTGCCGCGCACGCGATCCGGAGATCTTCGAAGACACCGCCCTGGAGAACGGGGAAGAGGGCCTGGGGAGGGACGTCTTCCGTGTCCGTTGCCCGAAAGCGCGCCGCGCAGCGCTCCAGCCAGGCAAGGGTGCGCCGGTTCGCCCTCGCCACCGAGGCGTGATCGGCGCCGCCGGGCGGACACTCGTCGAACGCCATGACGACGTCCGCGCCCAGAGCCCGCTGGACATCGATGACGCTCTCGGGCGTGAAGTGATGGCGTGAACCGTCGATGTGGCTCTGGAAGACGACGCCGTCGTCGTGGATCTGGTTGATTCGGCTCAGGGAAAAGACCTGAAAGCCGCCGGAATCGGTCAGGATGGGGCCCGGCCAGCGCATGAAGGCGTGGAGCCCCCCCAGCTCGCGCACGACCTCCGCGCCGGGCCGCAGATAGAGGTGGTAGGTGTTGGCCAGCACCATGCGCGCCCCGAGGTCCCGGAGTTCCTCGGGGGTGAGCATCTTCACGTTGGCGAGGGTGCCCACGGGCATGAACGCGGGCGTCTCGATGTTCCCGTGGGGCGTGGAGAACACGCCGGCGCGGGCGTGCTGCGCGCGGCCCTCGAGGCTGAAGGTGAAGCCCGGAGCAGGATCCCCGGTCACGGGATCACCATCGCGTCGCCGTAGAGTAGAAGCGGTAGCCCCGGTCGATGGCCTCGCGATACGCGGCCATGGTGCGGTCATGGCCGGCGAAGGCGGCGACCAGCATGAGCAGGGTCGAGTGGGGCAGGTGGAAGTTGGTGATGAGCGCGTCGACCACCTGGAAGTCGAAGGGCGGGCGGATGAAGAGATCGGTCGTGCCACACCCGGCCCGTACCCCGCCCTCCCCGTCGGCCGCGCTCTCCAGGGTTCGCACCACCGTGGTGCCGACCGCCCACACCCGCCCCCCGCCCGCCCGGGCCGCGGCGACCCGCGCGGCGGCCTCGCGGGGGATGCGGCAGCGTTCCTCGCCGGGACCGCGCGGGTCGCCTCCGGAAGGTCCCGCCGGGCGGAAGGTCGCCACCCCGACGTGCAGGGTGACGCGCGCGATGCGCACCCCGCCCGCCTCCAGCGCGTCCAGGAGTTCGGGGGTGAAGTGGAGCCCCGCGGTGGGGGCCGCCACCGAGCCCGGTGTGCGCGCGTACACGGTCTGGTAGCGCGCGCGGTCGACCGGTTCGTCCTGGCGGCGGAGATAGGGGGGGAGCGGCACGCGGCCGTGGCGCCGGAGCGCCTCCTCGACCGGCAGCGGGGTCTCGACGCGCACGATGCGGCCGTGGTCGGGGGTCGAGTCGACGATGTGCACCACCAGGTCGGGGGCGACCTCCACCGTGCGCCCGGGCTTGAGCTTGCCGCCCGGCCGCACCAGCGCCTCCCACAGATGCCCGTGGGCAGGGCGCCCGTCCCCATCTGGCTCGCCCTCCTCCAGCGGCCGCAGCAGGAGCACCTCGGCGCGCGCTCCCGTCGGCTTGGCGCCGAGCAGGCGCACGGGGAGCACCCGCGACTCGTTCACCACCAGGAGGTCGCCCGCGCGCATCAGGTCGGGCAGGTCACGGAACACCCGGTGCTGGAAGGGTCCGCCCGCCCGGGGCGCCACCAGCAGGCGGCTCTGGTCGCGCCGCGCCGCGGGGTAGCGCGCGATGCGGTCCTCGGGAAGGTGGTAGCCGAAGTCCCGGACGGAGTCGCGCCCGGCCCTCATCGCCGGAAGAGCGACGACTGGTCGTGCCCGCCTGCGTCAGGACCCGAACGCCCCTCCTCCCGCGCGCCGGACGGGTGGCCGAAGCGCCGGTGGGCGCGCTCCGTGGTCTTGCGACCGCGCGGGGTGCGCTCGAGAAAACCGTTCTGGATCAGAAACGGCTCGTAGACCTCCTCCAGGGTCCCTTCGTCCTCGCTGAGAGCCACGGCCAGGGAGGCGAGCCCCACGGGTCCGCCGCCGAACTTCTCGATGATGGTGCGCAGCACGCGCGCGTCCATCTGGTCCATCCCGTACTCGTCCACCTCGAGCAGCCGAAGCCCCGCGCGCGCCACTTCGCCGCTGATCACGCCGTCGGCGCGCACCTCGGCGTAGTCGCGAAGCCGGCGCAGCAACCGGTTGGCCACCCGGGGCGTACCCCGCGCCCGCCGCGCCAGCTCGAAGACGCCCTCATCGGTGGTGTCCACCCCCACGATCTCCGCGCTGCGCCGGACCACCCGGGTCAGCTCCTCCGGCGGATAGAAGTCGAGCCGCTCGACCATCCCGAAGCGCGCGCGCATGGGTTCCGTGAGCAGGCCGAAGCGGGTCGTGGCGCCCACCAGGGTGAAGCGCTCGATCTGCATGGTCACGGTGCGCGCCGCAGGCCCGTCGGCGATGCGGATCTCCACCCGGAAATCCTCCATGGCGGGGTAGAGGAATTCCTCCACGATGGGCCGCAGGCGGTGGATCTCGTCGATGAACAGGATGTCCCGGTCGTTCAGGTTGGTAAGGACGCTCACCAGATCCCCGGGTTTCTCCAGCACGGGCCCGGAGGTCATCTTGACCCCGACCCCCATCTCCGAGGCGAGCAGCATCGCCAGCGTGGTCTTGCCGAGCCCCGGGGGGCCATGGAATAGCAGGTGGTCGAGCGCGTCGCCCCGCCTGCGAGCTGCCGCGATCGCGATCGAGAGCGTCTCCCGGACCTTCCCCTGGCCGATGAACTCCGCAAGGCTGCCCGGGCGGAGGGAGAGCTCGGTGGCACCCTCCCCGGAGAGCTCCCGGGGCGTGGTGACATCGTAGCGATCGGTCATCGGCCGATGCGCTCCAGCGCCTTCCGGATCAGTTCCTCGGTCTTCATCTCCTCCCCCGCGCCCTCGCGGTCCGGCACGCCGCGCACCGCTTCGTCCGCCTGCGCGAAGGAATACCCCAGAGCCATCAGGGCGTTGACCGCCTCGCGCGTGCCGTGAGGCGCCGCCGCGCCGCCATCGGGGGCCAGCGCCAGGTCGCGCACCTTGTCGCTCAGCCTGAGGATGAGCAACTCGGCCTTTTTCCTGCCGACCCCGCTGACCCGCGTGAGGACGGCCGTCTCCTTGTTGGCCAGGGCCTGCGCCAGTCGCTGGACCGAGTACGTCGACAGCATCTCGCGCGCCAGCTTGGCCCCGACTCCGGTCGCCCCCAGCAGGCGCTGGAACATGTCGCGCTCATGGGCCTCCAGGAACCCGTACAGGGCGACCGAGTCGTCGCGCACGACCTGGACCGTGCGCAGCCGCACCTGTGAGCCCGGAGGGGGCAGGCGCCCCGCCACCGTGGCCGGCACGTGAACCTCGTACACGACGCCGCCCGGGGTCTCGACCTCGACCGAGTCCACGTCCCCCTCGATCAGAACTCCGTGCAGCCTGCTGATCACCCGGGAAGGCTCCCGATCAGACAGTGGCAGAGCGCGACCGCCACTCCGTCGGCCGCGTCGTCGGGCGAGGGTGCGGAAGCCAGCCGCAGATGTGTCTTGACCATGAACCCCACCTGTTCCTTGGTGGCCCGGCCGGTGCCGACGACCGCGTTCTTGATCGCGGCCGGCGAATACTCGGCAATCTGGACCTCGGCGAGCGCGCCCGCCAACAGGATGGCGCCGCGTGCGTGGCCCAGGGTCAGCGCGCTCTGCGGATTCCTCCCCTGGAAGACCTTCTCGACGGAGAGCACGGAGGGCTCGAAGCGCTCCATGATCGACTGAATCGCCTCGAAGATGTGGCGGATGCGGTCGGCGAGCGGGCGCCGGGGCCGGGTGCGCACCACCCCGCACTCGAGCAGCGAGAGCGTGCGCTCCCGGCTGGCGACCACCCCGTAGCCGGTGCGCGCCGTGCCCGGATCCACCCCGAGCACGATCAGCGTCCCGCCCGGCGCCCTCACCGCCCGCGTCGCGGCCGTCCGGCCGTCATTCCGACAGCCGGGCCAGGGTTTCCTCGTCGATGTTGCCGTTGGACGAGATCTTCTGAACGTCGTCCGACCCGTCGAGCGCCTCCACCAGGCGGACCAGCCGTTCCGCGGTCCTGCCCGCGACGTCCACTTCGTTCTGCGGAATCATCGCCAGCTCCGCCTGAGCGATGCGGATTCCGGCCTGCCGCATGTCCTCCTGGACCTGGTGAAAGGAGGCCAGTTCCGTCGTGACGATGATGTCGCCGCCCTCACGCGCCACGTCCTCCGCCCCCGCCTCGAGCGCCGCCTCGAGCACCTCCTCCTCGGAATGCTCGGCCGCCTCGATGTAGATCTGCCCCCTGCGGTCGAACTGCCAGGCCACCGACCCGGCCGTCCCCAGGCTGCCCCCGTTCTTGGTGAGGAGGTGCCTCACCGCCGCCACGGTGCGCTTGGGGTTGTCGGTCAGGGTCTCTATGTAGAGCGCGATCCCGCCGGGCGCGTAGCCCTCGTAGGCCACCTCCTCGTAGTTGACGCCGGCGAGTTCACCGGTCCCCTTTTTTATCGCCCGCTCGATGTTCTCCTGGGGCATGTTTGCGGCCTTGGCGGTGTCCACCGCCAGGCGCAGGCGCGGGTTGAAGCCGGGATCGCCCCCTCCGTCCCGCGCCGCCACCGTCAGCTCGCGGATGAGCTTGGTGAAGATCTGGCCCTGCCGGGCGTCGTTGACGGCCTTTTTGCGCTTGATCTTGGCCCACTTGCTGTGTCCGGCCACGGGCTGCCTCCTGCGCTACTCCTCCGCCTTGAGCGCCTCGATCACCTGTTGCGCCTCGTGCGCCGGCATCGGCTCGTAGCCGGCGAGGTTACGCGTGTGGTGGGCGCGTCCCTGGGTCATGGATCGCAGCGCGGTGGCGTACTTGTAGAGTTCGGCCTCGGGAACGAGCGCCTGCACGGTCGTGTTTCCGTTGCCGGGCACCATGCCCTGGACCTTGCCGCGGCGCTGCGTGATGTCGCCCATGATGTCGCCCATGTACTCGTCCGGGGTCGACACCTCTACCTCGATGATCGGTTCGAGCAGCACCGGTCCCGCCCTGGCCGCGACCTCGCGGAAGGCCATCGACCCGGCCACCTTGAACGCGATGTCGGAGGAGTCCACCGAGTGGTAGGAGCCGTCGTAGCACTCGGCCGCGAAATCCACCAGCGCAAAGCCGGCGAGGACCCCCCTTCCGGCGGCCTCCTGGATGCCCTTGTTCACCGACGGGACGTACTTCCCGGGGATGACGCCCCCCTTGATGCTGTCCACGAACTCGTAGCCTTCGCCGCGCGGACGGGGCGACAGGCGCACCCAACAGTCGCCGAACTGACCACGGCCGCCGGTCTGCTTCTTGAAACGCCCGCGTCCCTGCGCGGTGCGCGTGATGGTCTCCCGGTAGGCGATTTTGGGTTCCTCGGTCTCGACGCTGACGTTGTACTTGCGCTTCATGCGCTGCATCTGGACGTCCAGGTGCAGCTCCCCGAGTCCCCGCGCTATCGTCTGTCCCAGCTCGGGATTGTACGCGGCATGGAAGGTCGGATCCTCGTCGTGCAGCTTCTGCAGGGCCTCGCCGATCTTGTCGTCATCGGCGCGGGTCGCCCCCCTCATCGCCACCGACACGTCCGGCTGCGGGAAGTCGATCTTGCGGAGGACGAGGGGCCGGGCGGAGGAGGACAGGGTGTCGTTGGTGCTCGTGTTCTTGAGCTTGGCCACCACGCCGATGTCGCCCGCGTGCAGGCGGGGAACCTCCAGGCGCTCGCGCCCCAGAGGTATGGACACGTGGTTCAGCTTCTCGCTGGAGCTGCGGTCGGCGTTGTGCGCATCCATTCCGTTGACCGCGACCCCGCTGAACACGCGAAAATACGACAGCTCGCCCACATGCGGCTCGGTCGCGGTCTTGAAGATCAGCGCCGCGAACGACCCGTCGTCGGTCGCCTGCAGCTCCGCGTCCTGGTCCAGGCCCGGACGGGAGGCGGAGTGGCTGCCCGACTCGGAGGGATCGGGGAAGAGCTCGACCATCTTGCGCAGCAGCGCCCGGATCCCGTAGACGCGCGTCGACGACCCGCAGAAGACGGGTGCCACCTCGCCCCGCCCCATCGCGATGGCCATGGCCTCGAGGGCTTCCTCACGCGTGATCTCCTCGCCCTCCAGATAACGGTCCAGGAGCTCCTCGTCGGTGGTCGCGAGGGTTTCCTGCAGCTCGGTGGTCCACTCCTCGAAGATGTCCTCCAGGTCGGAGGGGATGTCGGCTTCGTCGTATTCGCCCGTGACGGAGCCTTCCCGATACATGTGGGTGCGTCCGCTGAACAGGTTGATGATCCCGCGGAAGCCGGGCCCCTCGCCCACCGGTATCTCGACCGGCAATGCGCTGTCGGCGAGGGTCTCCTTGATGTCCTCGAATACCTTGCGGAAGTCGGCGTGCTCCTTGTCCATCATCGAGACGAAGAAGATGCAGGGAATGCCGCGCTCCTCGCAGTAGCGCCACACCCGTTCGGTCCCGACCTCGACGCCCGAGGTCGCGCTCACCACGATGACGGCCGCGTCCGCCACCCGCACCGCCGCCAGGGCCTCCCCGGTGAAGTCCAGGTATCCGGGCGTATCGATCAGGTTGATCTTCGTCCCCTTCCACTCGCTGAAGGCCGGAGTGAGCTGCATCGAGATCCCGTGCTGGATCTCCTCGGGCGCGGTCATCGTGAGGGCGTGTCCCTCCGCCACATTGCCCTTGCGCCGTGCCGTCCCTCCCACGAATGCGAGGGCGTCCACGAGCATGGTCTTGCCGGAGCCCCCGTGACCGAGTATGGCCACGTTGCGAATATCCTCCGTCAGATACTCCTTCCCTTCCGCCATCTGGCCTCCTGAAAACGTGTGTTGAGTCGGGCGACGCGGCGCGGCGTCGTGGTTTCCGGCGGATTCGGCCGGGAGCAGAAGCTAGGAAGAGCGGCGCCGGCGGGAAACCTCGTTGAGGAGTTCGAGTTCCTTGCGCGTCAGCGACCTCATCCCGCTGCGCGAGATCTTGTCGAGGATGGCGTCCACTTCGTCCAGCAGAGCTTCCTCGTCGGCTCTCCCCCAACGTCGCCGGGGACCGGGGGAGTCCGCCGGGGGGGTCGGCCGCGCTGCCGGTTTCTTGCCGGAACCGGATCTTTCGCCCGGACGCGAGGAGCCGCCCGTGCCGCGCCCCCGCAGCCACGCGGGAGTGCGCCAGTCGGTTCTGAGGTAGATGAATCCCGTGACCAGGCCGCCCAGATGGGCGAAGTGGGCGATCCCGTCCCCCCCTCCCCCGAAGGCGCTCAGCGTGCTCACCACGAAGAGGAAGGCGGCCAGCCATTTCGCCTTGACCGGAAAGATCCCCCAGATGTAGATGGGCGCGTCCGGCCAGGTCATGGCGAAGGCGGCCATCAGGCCGTACACCGCCGCCGACGCGCCGATGATCGAAGAGGACTGGAAGACGAAGCTGAGAGCCACTCCTCCGAGTCCGCACAGCAGGTAGTACTTGATGAACTCGCGCGAACCCCAGCGCCGCTCCAGCGGCAGGCCGAAGAAGAACAGCATCAGCATGTTGATGAACACATGCCAGAAGCCCGCGTGCAGGAACATGTAGGTGAGCGCGCCCCAGGGGCGGGTGAGGATGCGGGACGGCCGGAACGCGAACCACTCCACGAAGAAGCCGGCGCTTCCGCTTATCCATATGAGCAGGAAGATCGCCCCGTTGGCGATCAGCAGTCGCTTCACCCAGGGCGTAAGCACCGACGCTCCGTAGCCCGGCTGGAACGACGACCAGCTCATGCGCGGGGGCCGGCGGCAACCGGCGCGGCGCGTCCGGACAGCGCCAGGGCGGCGATGCGCTCGCACAGTTCGCCGAAGGACAGCCCGGCGGCGCGCCCGGCCCGCGGCAGGAGGCTGGCGGGGGTGAGGCCCGGAAGCGCGTTCGCCTCGAGGCACCAGGGGGTGCCGCCGGAGTCCAGGATGAAGTCGACGCGGCTGAAGCCGTCAAGCCGGAGGACGCCGTGCACCGCGAGCGCCTGCCGGCGGAGTGTGGCGGCGACGTCCTCCGGGATGTGGGCCGGGAAGATCTCGCGCGCCATCCCCGGCTGATACTTGCACTCGTAGTCGAAGATCTCGTTTTCGGGGATGATCTCACCGGGCGGGAGTGCCTGGTCCCCCAGAATCCCCACCGTCAACTCCCGTCCCCGAACGTAGCGCTCGAACATCACCTCGCCACCGTAGGCGAGCGC
This sequence comes from Longimicrobiales bacterium, assembly GCA_965202805.1. GTDB lineage: Bacteria > Gemmatimonadota > Gemmatimonadetes > Longimicrobiales > Gaopeijiaceae > BD2-11. Next base: position 2,247,913 of record OZ241869.1, on the reverse strand, counting down.
CTGCTCCTCCGCGGCCGGGACCTCTCGGGCGCGATGCACGAGCGTGAGCCCCAGCGTCGACCCGCCCCTCGGCGGCTTGACGATCAGGGGAAGCCCCAGCTCGGCCACGACGCGCTCCGTGGGCGCGGGTCCGGTGATCCACTCGGGCGTCGGCATGCCGGCGTCGCGCAGCAGCCGCTTGGTGAGGTCCTTGTCCATGGCCAGGGCGCAGCCGGTGTGCCCGCTCCCCGCATAGGGGATCCCGATCAGGTCGAGCAGCGACTGCACGGTGCCGTCCTCGCCGGTCCCGCCGTGGAGCGCCGGGAAGACCACGTCGGGCGCGCAGGCCCGCAACGCCTCGTCGAGGAGGAGCAGGGGATCGCTCCCGCCCGGTCCCGCGGAGGGCGGCGCCTCCCGGGCCACTCCGGACTCGCGCAGCTCGCGTTCCCGTTCCCGGCTGAGCACGCCCGACGCGGGATCGACCGCCACGGCCTCATGTCCGCGGCGGCGCAACGCCGCGGCGACCTCGGCGCCCGAGACCAGCGATACCGGCCGTTCCTCGGAGGTCCCGCCCATGAGCACGGCGACCTTCATCACCGCATTCCCCGCCGGGCCCCGCTCAACCGGCCGCTCCCGTGAGCGTTCGCACGATGTCGAAGCGGGTGAGAATGTCCTCCAGGGTCCCGTTGGCCCTCACCAGGACCGCCGGGTTTTCCCGGGTCAGCAGCCGGGTCGCCTTCTCGGCGTCGAGATGGCTGTCCACCACCGGGAAGGGCGAGCCCATGACGGTCTCCACCGGGTGGTCCAGGACTTCCGGGTCCTGAATGACGCGTGCCATGAGCCTTCCCTCGCTCAGCGAGCCGACGCAATCTCCGCCCCGGACGACCGGGAGCTGCGAGATCCCGTGGCTGCTCAAGGTGGACAACGCCATGCGCACGGGAGTGGAGGGCGTCGCCGTCAGCAGCCGGAAGCCGAGCGGCTCCTTGGCGCGCACGAGGTCGTGGACGCTCCTGCGCGGGCGTTCCAGGAACCCGTTCTCCCGCATCCACTCGTCGTCGTACATCTTGGTAAGGTAGTGTTCTCCCCAGTCGCACAGAATGGCGACCACGAAGGCCTCCGGGTCGTCGAGCCGGCGGGCCAGCTCCACCCCGGCGTGTGTGTTCAGCCCCGACGAGCCCCCCACGAAGAGCCCCTCCTCCGTGGTCAGCCGGCGCGCCATGCGGAAGGCTTCGCCGTCCTTGACGGTCACGTACGCATCCACCACGTCGAGGTTGAGCGCGCCGGGGATCTTGTCGTTACCGAGTCCCTCCACCAGGTAGGGGTGTCCCTCCCCCATCTCGCCGGTGTTGAAGAAGGACGAGATCACCGACCCCACCGGATCCACGCCCACCACCTCGACCGCCGGGTTCCGCTCCTTCAGGTATGCGCCGGCGCCGGAGATGGTGCCTCCGGTGCCCGCTCCGCCCACCAGGTGGGTGATGCGGCCTCCGCTCTGCTCCCAGAGTTCCGGTCCGGTCGTGGCGTAGTGGGCGTTCGGGTTCTCGAGGTTGTAGAACTGGTCGGCCAGCACGGCGCCGGGGGTCTCCCGGGTGATGCGGCGGGCGACCTGCTGGTAGTGGTCGGGATGGTCGGGGCCGACGGCCGTGGGGGTGATCACCACCTCCGCCCCGAAGGCGCGCAGCAGCTTCACCTTCTCCTGGCTCATCTTGTCGGGCATGGTGAAGATGCAGCGATACCCGCGCGTCGCCGCAGCCATCGCGAGCGCCAGCCCGGTGTTCCCGCTGGTGGCTTCGACGATGACGCCGCCCGGCCGCAGGGTCCCGTCCCGCTCCGCGGCGCTCACCAGGGCGAGGCCGATGCGATCCTTCACCGAACCGCCGGGGCTCATGAACTCGCACTTCCCGTAAACCGGGGTGCGGCAGTCCGCGGCGACACTGTGCAGCCGCACCAGCGGGGTCCACCCCACCATCTCCATAACGTTGTCGTAGGGCTCGCGATGGCGGACGCTCATGGCCGCGCTCCTTCCCTGCGGGCGGCCATCAGGGTTCGGGGCTCGACTGCCTGGAGAACTGCACCGGAATCCGCACCCACACCGGCACGTCGCGCCCGCCTCTGCGCCCGGGATGGAAGAGCATCGCGCGCGCGCCTTCGGCGGCGGCCGAATCGAGCGACTCGTGGCCGCTGGTCTCGATCACCGCGACCGAATCCACCTCACCCAGCTCGTTGACGCGGACCTGGAGCACCGTCTCGCCCTCTATGCCCCGATCCCACATCTCCAGCGGGTATTCGATGGGGACGCCTTCGCCAAGGGGCGCGGGATCCTCCACCTCGGCATCGCTGGAGCAGGCCGTGAGCAAGGGCACGCACAGCAACGCGATCCAGCGCGGATGCACCGCCGCTCCCACGACGGCGGGAGTTGGTCCGCGGGCTGCCAGGCCCCCGGTCCCGGTCGGGGGATGTCTGTGCCGGAGCGGCGCCGGCATGACTAACGTGCCCCGCGCGCAACCCGGCGCAGTTCCGCGAGCAGTGTCATGGATTCCAGTGGGGTCATGTTGTCGAGATCGATCTCCTGAAGGCGGGCGCACAGTTCGGCCTCGGCCGCGAAGAGAGAGAGCTGGCCGGGCTCCACGGCCGAAGAAGGCCGACGTTCACCCTGACGGCCCAGACACCCTCCGTCGTCATGTGTACGTCTTCCCTCCAGTTCCGCCAGAAGTTCCTTTGCCCGCTCCACGATGGCGGGCGGCATCCCGGCCAGGCGCGCCACCTGGATTCCGTAGGACCGGTCGGCGCCTCCCTGCTCCAGGCGACGCAGGAATACGATGTCCTCGCCTGACTCGCGCACCGCCACGTTCAGGTTGCGCACTGCCGGGAGCAGTTCGCCCAGCTGGGTGAGCTCGTGGTAGTGGGTCGCGAAGATGGTCTTGGCGCCGACCACTTCGTGCAGGTGCTCGGTGACCGCCCACGCGATGGAGACCCCGTCGTAGGTGGAGGTGCCGCGCCCGATCTCGTCCAGCAGCACCAGGCTGTCCGCGGTGGCGCCGTGGACGATCGCCGCCGATTCGTGCATTTCGACCATGAAGGTCGATTGTCCGCGGGCCAGGTTGTCGCTCGCTCCGACCCGGGTAAAGATCCGGTCGCAGACCGGCAGCCTTGCCCGGTCGGCCGGCACGCAGGACCCCATCTGGGCGAGCAGCTGGATGAGCCCCGCCTGTCGCAGGATGGTGCTCTTGCCCGCCATGTTGGGGCCGGTCAGCACGACAACCCGACCGTCTTCCTCCAGCACCAGGTCGTTGGGCACGAAGCTGCCCGCGGGCATCACCGCCTCCACCACCGGGTGCCGGCCGGCGCGTACCTCGACAGCGTAGCCGGAATGGATCTCCGGGCGGACGTAGCCGCTCCGCTCCGCCACCTCCGCGAGCCCCGCCAGCGCATCCAGACGCCCGAGCGCGCGCCCGAGTTTCTGTAGCCGCCCCACCTGCTCGGCCACCTCCCCCCGCACTGCGGCGAACAGCTCCGCCTCTAGCGTCGCGATGCGGTCCTCGGCGTCCAGAATGCGGCCTTCCCACTCCTTCAGCTCGGGGGTGAAGAAGCGCTCCGCGTTGGACAGCGTCTGCTTGCGCACATAGTCGTCCGGGACCCGGTCCAGGTTGACCCGGGTGACCTCCAGGTAGTACCCGAACACCTTGTTGTAGGCGACTTTCAGCGAGGCGATGCCCGTGCGCTCCCGTTCCCGGGCCTGCAGCGTCGCGATCGACGTCCGCGCATCGCCGCGGGTCTGGCGGAGCGCGTCGAGACCCGCGTCGTACCCGGCCCGGATCGCGCCGCCTTCCTGAAGGGTCGCGGGTGCGTCCGGGGCTATGGCCCGCCCGAGCATCTCGCGCACGTCCTCCATGGCGTCGAGCCGGGCGCCCCGCTCCCGCAGCCCGGGGAGCTCGGCGGCCGCCAGCGCGCGCCGCACCGGGGGGACCCGGTCGAGGGAACGCGCCAGCGCGAGCAGGTCGCGCGGCATGACCCGGCCCAGCGAGATCTTTCCCGCCAGGCGCTCAAGGTCGGCGACCTCGGAGAGCGCCTCGCGAACGTCACGCCGCACCTCGAACCGCTCGAAGAACTCCCCCACCACCTCCTGGCGTTTCCAGATGGCGTCTGCTTCCACCAGCGGCGCCAGCAGCCAGCTCCGCAGCGTGCGCGCGCCCATGGCCGTGACGGTGTCGTCCAGCACCGAGATGAGGGTGGCGCCCTGGTCGCCCGGGCGCAGAGGCTCGGTCAACTCCAGGTTCCGGCGCGTCATCTCGTCGACCACCATGGTCGAGCCGGGACGGCGCACGACGGGAGGCTGCAGGTGCGCCAGCCCGCCGGGGCGGATCTCCGCGACGTAGGCGAGCAGGGCGCCCGCGGCGCGCACCGCGGGCGCATCACCCGCCTCGATGCCGAATCCCTGCAGGGAGAGCACTCCGTAGGCGCGCCGCGCTTCCTCGCGCGCCGCCTCCTCTCCGAAGATCCAGTCGTCGCGGAGGGTGACCAGCGTGTCGGGCGCCGCGCCCGGCAGGGCTCGTCCCTCCAGGGAAGCGGGCAGGAGCAGCTCGGCCGGCGCCAACTCGCCCATGCGGGCGGCGAGAGCCTCCTCGCCGACAACCTCGAGCACCAGTTCGCCCGTGGACAGGTCGAGGGCGGCCAGACCGCCGGCCTCCTTCGCCGCGGGCGCGAGCGCGACCAGGAAGTTGTTTCGCCGGGCCTCCAGCAGCTCGTCGTGGACGACCGTGCCGGGAGTGATGGTCTCAACCACCTCGCGGCGCACCAGCCCCTTGGCCGCCCGGGCATCCTCGACCTGGTCGCAGATGGTCACCCGGCACCCCAGCTTCACCAGCTTGCGCAGGTAGTCGTCCAGCGCCTTGGCGGGCACGCCCGCGAGCGGGACCTGCCGCGCCGCCCCGTTGTTGCGTGCGGTCAGGGTAAGCCCGAGCAGGCGCGCACCCTTGCGCGCGTCCTCGTTGAAGAGCTCGAAGAAATCGCCTACCCGGATGAACACCAGGGCATCGCGATGGCGCGCCTTCACGGCCCGCCACTGGCGCATGAGCGGCGTGTCCTGGGTCATGGCGTGGCGCTGGTGCCGGAGATCATCCCGAAAGCTCGTCCTGATGTGCGCGACCCCCACCCGGGGCCATGATCCAAGTTGTGGTTTCGCAGACCGTCCCGGAAGGGGAGCGCCGGCGTGAACCGCAGCCAGGTCGCGAGCGGGATCGGGCTGGATGCGAGCGCTTCCGGGCGGGCTCCTTGCCCGCTTCCGGGTGTATCATCCGCTGTGTCGTCAACACCCGACGACACTCAATCCCGAAAGGAATTTCTGATGTTATATAAGTCATTGCCGAGTAATGTCTTGCCACTATTGATAATCGCTGCGGCCACGGCATGCGGCGGAACCGGAGACGCGAACGCGGATCTTCCGATGCCGGATGTCCTGAGCGCAACCCTGAACGATGGCACGGCTCCGGACGGCGTCACCCTGGAGTCCATTTCGGAGGGGCGGATCCTCTTCAACGCCCGGGCGACCTGCTCCGCGTGCCATGGGGCCAACGGCAAGGGGGGACAGTTGGCGCCTAACCTCGCCGACGACGTGTGGCTCAACTCCGACGGTACCTACGCCGGCATCATCCGGGTCATCGAGACCGGGGTTCTCGAACCGAAGGAGTATCCCGGCCTGATGCTCCCGCGCGGCGGGCTGGGTCTGTCCGACAGGGAAGTCAGTTCGCTCGCGGCATTCATCTGGAGCCTGGGCGTTCGCGGATAGTCGCGCCCCCTACCTGACGGCCTCTCCTCGCCGCTTCCGGGTACCGGCGCGGAGAGGCCCCGCTCGCCCCCCCTCTCCCGCGGAGGCACGCTGCGCGAGCAGCCATTCCTCCAGAAGATGATGGTGGGGCAGGGCACTGGCCTTCATCAGCCGGTCCACCCGGCGCAGGCCGAGCAGCGCCGCGTCCAGGCTCTCGCGGTTCCAGCCCCGGCTCTGCCCCTGGATGCGGCGGGCGAGCCAGCGCTGGTGGGGCGGAAGCGCGGCTTCAAGCCCGGACAGCCCGCGGTCGAGCGCCAGCCCGATGCGCAGGAAGCGGGTGGTGAGGCCCATGACCAGGAAGACGCCTGATTGGCCGCGCAGGAAGAGTTCGCCGAGGGCGGCGGTGGCCGCGGCGAAGTCTCGTTCCCCCACCATGTCGAACCAGCGCCATGGGTCGAGGCGGGGTACCCGGATCCCTCCCTCCTCCACCGTCTCCACCGTAATCGGGCGGCCCTCGGGGACCATGGCGGCCAGCTTGGCGACCTCCTGCGCCAGTACTCCCATGTCCGACCCGACCGCCGCCGCCAGTGCTCGCGCGGCGTCTTCGTTCATCTCCGCGCCATGCCGGTCGCGGCTCCACGAGATCAGGAAGCCGGGCAGGTCGTTTGCCCGCACGGGTCGGAACTCGAGCGAGCGCGCGGCGCGCACGATGTCCCGGTAGAAACGCGCCCTGGAGCGTGCGGGCCGCGTAGCGGTCAGAATCAGGGCCAGCCCCTCCGGGGGCGCTGCGGCGATGCCGAGCACGAGCTTGCGCGCCGCGGCAAGCGGAGCCAGCGCCTCCGCGCCATGGACCAGCACCACGCGCCACTCGGCCATCATGGGCGGGGTGGCCAGCACCGAGGCCAGATCGCGCACGTCGAGCTCCGGGCCGGACATGACATCGAAGTTGAAGTCGCGCGTCGCCGGGTCGAGATGGGCTTCGGCGATCTCCCGCGCGGCCTCACGCTTGCGGAAGTCGTCTTCGCCGTGAAGGTAGAAGACCCCGCCTCCGTGCCCGCCAAGCGCGCGCCGGTAGGGGGCGGGGATCATCGGCTGGCGGGACTTGGGTGCCTGGTCAGCGCTGGGAGAGGTGTGAGTACTCGTACAGCGCGCGGCTCCACAGGTCGTCGCCGTCCAGGCTCGAGTCGAGCAGGCGGATGTTGCGATAGCGTACCGTGGCGGACGGAGCCGCCGTGCGCGGCGAGGGAGGCTCGGAGACGACGATGGGGGGAAGCGCGACCTGGGGAGTCTCCTGGACGAGTTCCGGTCCCCATACGGCCAGCGCCAGCAGAATCGTGGCGGCGAACGCCACGCCCAGGCGGGTGAACGGGGCGCCGCGACGGCGGCGCGCAAGCTTCTCCTGGATGTGGTAGATGCGATGCTGAAGTCGGGGACGGAAATCTTCGCAAACGGCCACGCCGGGGATGGCGCGCAAAAGAGCCAGGCTGCGCGTTACGGTTTCCGTATAGCGCCGGCAGCTCGCGCACTCCGTCAGGTGCTGCTCGAATACGCCCGCATCGGCCGTTTCACCGTCATAAAACTCGGAGAAGCGCTCCCGAAAGCCGTTGCAATCCATGTGCGTTCGTGTACTCGCGATTTGGCGACTATTCCTTGCGAGCCGTGCTGGCTCAACCCTCGTCCGACAACCCGGATTCGATCCCGTGGGCCCGTCGGTGCCTGCCGAGTTCTCTACTTGCAGTGCAACGCTCGGGTTCCCCCGCAAACTCGAGGGACGGCGCTCAGGGAGCGGACGGTGGAAGGTCTGCTACCGAAGGGGCAGGATGAGGTTCCCACCCGGGCCCGGGCCGGAATCCGATGGCCGGCGGGGAAGTCGCGGGCGTCCAGCCCGCTGCGCCGGCGACACGCGGAAGAGATGTTCGGGAGCGCGGACGGGATGGTGCGTCCGGCGTGGATTCAGTCCAGCATGGGTGCGACGATGCGGGCGAAATTGTTGCGCGCCCGGTTCAGTCGGCTCTTCACCGTACCCAGGTTGACCGCGGTGATGTCCGCGATCTCCTCGTACGTCTTGCCCTGGAGTTCCCGCAGCACGAAGACGACCCGGTGATGCTCCGGCAACTCGCTGACCGCCTTTTCGACGACCGCGCGGAGGTGCCTCTTGCGGTAGAGGTCGTCGGGCCGGTAGGAGTGGTCCTCCCACTCCAGCGGCCGATGATCCGCCTCCCAGTTCTTCTTGATGGTCTGGAAGAAGACGAGTGGGTTTCGCGAGCGGTTGCGCAACTCGTTCTTCGCCAGGTTGCTGGCGATGGTGTAGATCCAGGTGGAGAACTTCTTGGTGGGATCGAAGCGGTGCAGGTGGCGGTAAACCCGGATGAAGGTCTCCTGCACCAGGTCCTGCGCCCGCTCCCGGTCGCCGATGGTCCGGTAGACGAAGTTGACCAGCCGATTGTCGTAGCGGTCCACCAGAATCCCGAAGGCTCTTTGCTCGCCGTCCAGGAACCGCTTCACGACGGCGCTGTCATCCAGCTTCCTGAGGGCGTCCCGGGTCTCGTGGGCCGGCCTCGCCGGCTTCCTTGCCAGACTCTTTTCGGTATTCATGTGGCTCCGCTGCCAGACTTTGTTCTTCGTGCCCCCGAACGGGGCGTAATTACATGCAGGTTTCGTACCAGTCGACTCACGCGCCCTCCTCGGCCTCCCGCCTCGGACACGTCCCCGGGGGAGGACGGCGATCGTCCCCGCGGTGGCCGGTCCCGTCCTCGGTCGAAGTTCGCCGGAAGGCGGCGGTGTACAGCAGGGCGGCGACCGTCTTGCAGTCCACGATCCGGCCGGTGCGCACCATGTCCAGGGCGCCGGAGAACGGCACCACCTGCACGGTGATGAACTCGTCCGGGTCGCGGTCGGCGTCTCCAGCCGAGAGGCCGGTCGCCACGAACAAGTGGATTACCTCGTTGGTGAAGCCGGGTGTCGTGAAGATTCGGGTCAGATAGTCGATCCGCGCTGCCGTGAATCCGGTTTCCTCCGCCAGTTCCCGCCGCGCGCACTCCGCCCAGGCCTCGTTCGCCCCGTGCGGCAATCCCGCCGGCACTTCGTACAGGTATCCCCCCGAGGCGTAGCGGTACTGCCGGAGCAGCAGAATCGCGGGATCGGGTGACTCCGGCGGATCCACGAAGGGCACCACCGCGGCGGCCCCGGGGTGCCGGATCAGCTCCAGGTCGCCCTCGGATCCGTCCGGAAAGCGCACCCGGTCGACGGACAGGTGGACCACGCGTCCGTCGTGCACTACCCGGCTCGACAGGCGACCCGTCCCGTCCGGTCCCGGCACCGCGTCCGGTCCCGGATGGCGAACAGCGTCTCCTTCCGGATACACCGCCCGGCCGACGGATTCGTATGGGTGTAAATCCTGTTCGCGCGACACGACTTCTCCCGTCAGGTCACCATGCCCCGCGTGCCGGGGGCGCGAGCAAATCCGCCCCCATCACGCGAGGGACCGCACGAGGCGGCCGCCTTGCAGACACTTGGGTGCGCCCGGACGGCGAGGGGTTGCCCGAAGCGGTCTCCCGGCGCGCGCCCCCGGTCGTGCTCCACCCGTGCCGGCGGCCTCTCCACGGGTCGCCATCGCCGCGTTGCCGGTGGCGTGCCCGCGCGTGTCAGAACTCGTGGTGGACTTCGACCGGACCGAGGGGCTCGAGTTCCGGCGCCACCCGGTCGGCGTCGCCCGCTATCACCACGGTGAGGGCATCCGGTCGAAGTCGGCGGCGGGCCGCGCGCGCCACGTCCTCGACCTTCACCGCCTGCACCCGCTCGCGGTAGCGGCCGTGGTAGTCGGCGGGAAGGCCGTGCACGAACACCCGCGCGATACCGGACGCGACCTGCGCGGTGGTTTCCATGCGCAGCGGAAAGATCCCCGCCAGGTAGTCGCGCGCGCCGCGCACTTCGGCCGGCGTGGGCCCGTCGGCAACCAGCGCCTCCGTCTCCGCCAGCACCTCCCGGACGGCCGCCTCGGTGTCTTCGGTCGCCACCGCCGTGGCGATGCGGAACATCCCGCCCGCGCGCCGGAGGAGGAAGCTCGAACTCACCCCGTAGGTGAAGCCCTTGTCTTCCCTGAGGTTCAGGTTGAGGCGACTGGTGAACGCGCCCCCGAGCACGGCGTTGAGCACGATCAGCGGGAAGTAGTCGGGCGTCGTGCGCGCCACGCTGGCATGCCCGATGCGCAACTCCGACTGAACCGCCCCCGGGCGATGGACGATTACGATGCGGCGCTCGCCGAAGCGGGCTCCGGCCGTCGCTTCGACGGGCTCTGCCTGCCCTCGCCAGCCGCCGAAACACTCGGCCGACAGACCCTCCACTTCCGCTTCCGGGACATCTCCGGCCACCACCAGTGCCGCTCCGCGCGGCCGGTAGCGGCTGGCCGCGAAGCCTGCCGCATGCGTGCGCTCCAGGCCCGTGACCGTCCCCTCCGTTCCCGCCATCGGCCGCCCGTAGGTGGCGCCCTCCCGGAAGAAGAAGTGCGCCGCGGCGGCAGTGGCGAGCTGCCCGGGATACATCCTGCGTTGCCGGATTCCTCCCAGTTGCTGCTCACGGGTGCGCTCCACCTCGGCACCCGGAAATCCGGGAGTCAGGACCACTTCGGACAGCAGCCGGAGCGCGCGCGGAAACCGATCGGTGGCGCACGTGAGGGAGACCACCGTGGAATCCCACCCGACCGAGCTCGCCAGGTGCGTGCCCATGTCCTCGAGGGCGCACGCCAGCTCCAGCGCCGACCGGCGCGCGGTTCCGCCGTGGAGTGCCTTGCCGCTCAGCACCGCAAGCCCGGCCTGCTCGGCCGCTACCGTCGACTCGCCCGCATCCATGACCAGGAGGGCGGTCACCAGCGGCACCCCGTCCCGGCGCACGATTCGCAGCTCGAGCCCGGAATCGAGGCCGGCGGCATGCACCGTCGGAATCGCGAAGGGCGCAACCGGTCCCGGTCCCGGCGGTGCGTCGGGAAAGCCCGCGGGGCTCACGCGGATGCCCGGGGCACGTAGGTCAGGATCGCCCGGTTCCGCGGTCCAAGGCGCGCCTCCACCAGGGCCTCCACCGCCTCCGGCGTAACCGCGCGCAGGCGATCGATCTCCGTGGAGATCCGCTCCGGATCCCCGAAGTGGGTCGCGAACATGGAGAGCAGGTCGGCCCGCTGGGCCACGACCTCGAGCTGCCCGAGAATGGCGGTCTCGGCCATGACCACGGCCCTGGCGACTTCCTCCTCCGAGACCGCACGCAGCCCGTCGATCTCCTCGGCCACGGCTGCCTCCAGCTCCCGGGGGTCGAGTCCCACGTTGCCGGTGGCCCGAACCAGCATCATCGCGGCCCCGGTCATCAGCGGAAAAACGTGCGCCGCGACATCCTTGGCGACCCGGCGCTCCAGCACCAGCGACCGATGGAGTCGCGATGCCCGCCCCCTTCCCAGAATGTCGCCCGCGACGTCGGCGGCATGGAATGCGGGATCGTCGAAGGTGGGCACGCGCATCGCCGCGTAGACCCGCGCAAGCGGCACATCGGCCTCGACCGTCTGTCTGGCAGCGGTGGGGTTGTCGCGCTCCGCGTCCGCATCTCCGGCGATCATCCGGGTTCCGGGCCCGGGCGGAATCTCACCGAAGTAGCGCTCGATCCACTCGAGCGCGCGGGTGGCATCGAAGCCGCCGCAGAGCGTCAGCACAGCGTTGTCCGGGGCGTAGTAGGCGCGAAAGAACGACTCGAGATCGCCGAGCGTGAACCCGTCGATGTCCTCCAGCGACCCGATGACCGGATGGCGATAGGGGTGCCCCGGCGGATAGACCATGGCCAGCATGCGCTCGTCCCAGTCGCCGTAGGGCTGGTTGTCATAGCGCTGCCGGCGTTCGTTCTTCACCACATCCCGCTGGTTCTCCAGCTTCCCGCCGGTGAGCGCGGGCAGCATCCATCCCATGCGATCCGCCTCGAGCCAGAGCGCCAGCTCCAGATGATGCGAGGGCAGGGTCTCGTAGTAGTTGGTGCGATCGAACCAGGTGGATGCGTTGGCCGAACCGCCGACACGCTCCAACAGCTCGAAGTGCTGATTGCCGGCGACATGGCGTGAGCCCTGGAACATCATGTGCTCGAAGAGATGGGCCAGGCCGGTCTGTCCCGGACCTTCGTTCCGGGAACCCACGTCGTACCAGAGGTTCACGGCGACGATGGGCACGGAGGGATCGGGAGAGAGGACGATCCGGAGTCCGTTCTCGAGGCTGTGCTCTTCGCAGGGGATGGAGGTCACGGGTGCCTGCCGGCAGCGGAAGACGCGAACTTCAACTGCCGAATTTCGCCAGCCGCCCCGCGTGCGCCAAGGCCAGCGACATGATGTGGCGCGCGGCGATGGTGCCCAGATCGCCCCGCCGGCACGTGTTCTCGGTCAGGCGGCGCCCGCTGGGACGGGCCCGGCGCGACCGGATCAGGAGCGGCACCGCGTGCCAGGAATGACCGGCAAGGGTCGCGGGGGTGCTGTGGTCACCGGTGACGATCATCACGCCCCCGTCGTCCAGCCCCGGGAGGAGATGGTCGATCGCCTCGATGGCGGCCACCTTGCCCTCGAAATCCCCGTCCTCCCCTCGGGAATCCGTGGCCTTGTAGTGGAAAAAGCGGAAGTCGGCGTGTCCGGCGGCGGCCTGCATCAGCTCCACCGCTTCCTCATCGGAGGCCGGGGTTCCAGCGAGCTCCATCCCGACGAGACCGGCCACCCCGCGGTACATGGGATAGCGCGCCACCGCCACCGCCTTCAGCCCGTACCGCCGGGAAAAGCCGGGCGGCGCGCGGTATTCGGCGAACCCGCGGGCGAGCACCCCGTTGGCGACGGGCTCGTCGGCCAGCACCGCCGCCGCCTGCTCCAGGATGCGGCCGGCAGCCTCCGCCGTGCGGGCGGAGGGCAAGTCGCCGTCGGGGGCCCGGGGGGGATGGGGCGGGAGGCGGGTGCGCTGCGGGTCGGTGTCCGAGACCTCCGCGCCCAGGCCGTCGCCGCGCAGCACCATCACCGCGCGGTGCTCCATGACGTGCTGGAAGTGGAGGTCCACCCCGGGGGGCGCGAACACGCCCTCCCGCAACCGGCGCACCAGGCGCCGCCCCTCCCCGTTGTCGGGCCGACCCGCGCGGCGGTCGGTCACGCGGCCCCGCCCGTCCAGGGTGGCGAGGTTGAGCCGGGCGGCCACATCCCCTTCGCGCAGCCGAAACCCGACCCCCAGCGCGGCCAGCACACCGCGCCCGATCAGGTAGCGGACGGGGTCGTACCCGAACAGGGCTAGGTGGGCGGGGCCGCTCCCGGGCGTGACCCCGGGCGCGACCGGCACGTGCATCCCCAGCGAACTCTCCGCGGCCATCGCGTCCAGGTTGGGCGTGGTCGCGGACTCCAGTTCGGTCAGGCCGGTGGCGGGGTGCGGGAGTCCGCCCACGCCGTCGAGCACGATCAGGGTGATCGCATCCGCCCCCGGCATGCGCGCCACCAGGTCGTCCGGGAACCGCGTCACCCTCGCCATGCCGCCCGCCTCCCGACCGCTGTCGGCATCCTGTGCCTCATGGATCGATGGTTGCCTGCCGCCCGCCACGAACGCCAGCGAGCCGGTCCGAACCGTGCATCAGCTTCATCAGCGAATGTCGCGCGGGCAACCCCGCCGCCCAGGCCCCTCGGTCGAGCCCGCCCGCGGGGACCTGTTTCGGTAGCAGGCCCGCGCCACGCGCGATACAATGTACACAGGCAGGAAACCACGGACCGCCGGCGACCAGCCGGCTCCGGTCCCCGCGGGAGGAGGTATCATGACAACTCGACCCCTGTTTGCGCTCTGCGTGCTGGCGACCCTGCTGGTTGCCGGCTGCACGGGACAGCGACGCGCGCCCACCGGCATCGGCGCCGAACCGAACCGGGACGTCACGATCTATGTGGACAACCTCGACTTCAACGACGCGCGCATCTACATCTCCACCGGCGGCGGCCGCACGCGCCTCGGAAACGTGTCGGGAAAGACGCGGGAGCGGTTTACGCGCGAGTGGAGGCTGCCCACCATCGGCTTCGAGGTCGATCTGCTGGGCGGTGGCGTTTACCGGACACAGGAACTGGCGGTCGCCGCCGGTGAAGTCTTCGATCTCCTGATCCAGGCCGGCTTCGTTCGTCTGATTCCCAGAGGTCGCTGAACCCTCGGCCTCCCACACCGGTACACGGCGGTAGCCGCATCCTGCGCGAAAACCGGACCCACGGTCCGCTGCACCATCCAGAAAGGAGCATCTTCCATGTCGAGGGCGGGCCGCCGAGCGGCGTTTGAAGCCATGCGAAAGACGATTCAGCGTGCCGGGCGGGCGATGATTCCCGCGCTCATCCTGGCCGGGACGATCCCCACGCCGGCCAGCGCGCTGCAGCAGGAAGCCGCCGCCGGGATCGCGCTCAGCATGATGGACGTGGAATTCCTGGAGCGTGCCGACAACTCGCGCATCTACATGGTGGACTCCACCCTGGCGCGCATCGACGAGTTCGTCGACTTCGGCTGCCCCACCTGCCGGTCCTTCTACATCCTGCGCACCGACTCCCTGAAGGCGACCTTCGTGGACACCGCCCGGGCCAACTTCGTGGTGCGCATGTTTCCGCTGGCCCGCCTCATGCGCGGGTATCACGCGGCCGAAGCCGCCCTTTGCGCCGGTGGACTGAACGACAGGCAGGGCTTCGAAGCGATGCAGCACCGCCTCTACATGAACCAGAGCGTGTGGCAGCCGCTGCAGGACCCGATACCCGTCTTCCTCCAGTTCGCGGCCGACATCAATCTGCCTCTGGAGGAGTTCCAGGCCTGCCTCATCCGCGACACGGTCGCGCCCCTCATCCTGAGCGATATGAACCTGGCCCAGTTGCTGGAGGTTGAGGGGACGCCCACCTTCGTGGTCAACCGGGGCGGGGAGCTGACCGGGGAGGTCAGGCTCAACGGCGAGGAAGGCATCTCCTCCTTCGAGGAGGCGGTCAACCGGCTGTCCGGGCCGGGAGATTAGCTTAGTCCGGTTAGTTTAGCTAATCGCTGCGACTCCATCGCAGGCGGCTCGCGCTCGCCTACCCCTTCTCCGGCAACCCCGGCTTCGTCATTCCGCGCACGTCCAGCGCCTCCTCCAGCGTCTCTTCGTCAAGCAGACGTCTCTCCCGCACCACTTCGCGCACGGCCCTGCCCTCGCGCGCGGCCTCCTTGGCCACCCTGGCGGCCGCGTCGTAGCCGATGTAGGGGTTGAGAGCGGTCGCGATCGCGGGGTTCCTGTCGAGCAGTTCGCGCGCCCGCTCCCGGTTGGCCTCGATGCCGGCCACGCACCGGTCCGCGAAGGCGCGGCTCGCCCCCGCGAGCAGCGTGATCGACTCCAGCAGCGAATGAGCGATCACCGGCAGCATGACGTTCAGCTCGAAGTTGCCGCGGCTGCCCGCGATGGTGACGGTGGTGTGGTTCCCGGCCACGCGGGCCGCGACCATCATCAGTGCCTCGGACATGACCGGGTTCACCTTGCCGGGCATGATGGAACTCCCCGGTTGCACGGAGGGGAGCCGGATCTCGTGAATGCCGGACGTCGGTCCCGATGAGAGCCAGCGAATGTCGTCGGCGATCTTCATCAGGCCGGCCGCGGCCGCGTTCAGGGCTCCGGAGGCGCTCACGCAGGCGTCCTGCCCGCCCTGCGCCGCGAAATGGTCCTCCGCTTCCCGAAACGCGAGACCGGTCTCGCGGGAGAGATGCCGGATGGTGAGACGAGCGAAATCGGGGTGCGTGTTGATGCCGGTTCCGGTCGCGGTGCCGCCCAGCGCGAGTTCGCCCAGCTCCGCCGAGGCGTGCCGCAGGCGCTCGATGGCGCGCGTGACCTGCATCGCGTAGCCGCCGAACTCCTGGCCCAGCCGCACCGGGGTCGCATCCATCAGGTGGGTGCGGCCCGACTTGAGCACGTCGTCGAAGGCCTCCCCCTTCGCCGCGAGCAGCCCGCGCAGGTGCTCGAGCGCGGGAATCAGCTCCTCCTCGATGCCGGTGCGCGCCGAGACGTGGATGGCGGTCGGGATCACGTCGTTGGAGGACTGGCCGAAGTTGACGTGGTCGTTGGGATGCACGGGCGCGGCCCCCGAGCCCTCCAGGATGCGGTTGGCCAGCGCCGCGATCACCTCGTTCGCGTTCATGTTCGAGGACGTCCCGGATCCGGTCTGGTAGACGTCGAGCACGAACTCGCCGTCGCGGTCGCCGCGGGCCACCTCGTCGGCGGCCCCGGCGATCGCCCGCGCGGTGTGGCCGTCCAGGTATCCCAGTTCGCGGTTGACGCGCGCGGCGGATTTCTTGATCAGCCCCAGCGCCTGGATGAAGCGGCGCCCGAAGCGCTGGCCGCTTATGGGGAAGTTCTCGAAGGCGCGCTGCGTCTGGGCCCCGTAGAGGGCGTCGGCGGGAACATGGACTTCGCCCAGCGAATCACGCTCGACGCGAAACCGGTTGGACATGCCGGGAACCTCCGGACGTTGGGGGATGCAGAACTTTCCTTTTCGCGCTTCCAAGATAATTGTGCGGGCGCGCGAAAGCCTGCGGGTCTCAAGTCATGGAGCGGGTCATGCGAATCGTGATCTACGGAGCCGGCGCCGTCGGCGGCTACTTCGGAGCTCGCCTGGTCGAGGCGGGAGAGGAAGTCGTCTTCGTCGCGCGCGGGCGCCAGCTGGCGGCGCTGCGGTCGGACGGCCTGCGGATTGAGAGCATCGCCGGGGACGTGCGCCTGGAGCGCGTCGCCGCCACCGACGCCCCCGCGTTGCTCGGGAAGACGGACGCGGTGCTGGTCACGACCAAGACCTGGCAGGTCGAGGCGGCCGGCCGGGCACTCCGGCCGCTGGTGGGCGGGCACACCGTGGTGGTGCCGCTCCAGAACGGAGTGGAGGCGCCGGCCCAGCTGGAACGGTCGCTGCCCGCCGAGGCGGTGGCCGGCGGCCTGACCCGCATCCTGTGCGAACTGGTCGAGCCCGGCCGCATCCGGCACACCGGCATCGACCCGGTGATCGTGATGGGGGAGCGGGACGGGCGGCGCACCGGCCGCTGCGACCGGCTGGCGGAAGCGCTGGAGCGGGCCCCGGGCGTTTCCGTGGTGGTCTCCGACGACATCGAGGCGGAGCTCTGGCACAAGCTCCTCCTCATGGCCCCCGTGAGCGGGGTGTGTTCGGTGGCGCGGGTGCCGCTTGGCCGAGTGCGCGCCACCCCGGCCGCACGCGGCCTGCTGCGGCGCTCGATGGAGGAGACTGCCGCGGTGGCCGAGGCCCGCGGGGTGCGGCTGCCCGAGGGCGTGATCGCGGCTGCGCTGGCCTTCCTGGACGGCCTCCCCCACGGCTCGATCCCCTCCATGCACCGCGACATCGCAGCGGGCCGGCCCTCGGAGCTGGAGCAATTGAGCGGCGCGGTGGTCCGCCTGGGTCGCGCGTGCGGGGTGGCCACACCGCTCAACCAGTTCATGCACGCGGCCCTGCTTCCGTCGGAACTGGCCGCGCGCGGGGAAGAGCCCGGACCGTAGGCTCCCCCGGGGGCGGAATGCGCACCCGCGCCTTCGGCCCGCGTCATGTCCCCGGCAACCTCAACCTTGAACGACTCCTCGCCGAAGCGGCATCTTCAGGCCATGCGCATGGGTGCCATGGGGTCGCCGCCTCGACCGGTGACCGAGGATCTCGTGCTGGTCGGCGGCGGGCACACCCATGTCGCCGTACTCAAGCACTTCGGCATGAAGCCGCTTCCCGGGGTCCGTCTCACCCTCATCTCGCGGGAATCGAACGCTCCCTACTCCGGGATGCTGCCGGGGTTGATCGCCGGCCACTACACCTTCTCGGACGCCCACATCGATCTGGCCCCGCTGGCGCGCTTCGCTCGAGCCCGCTTTCTGCGCGATCAGGTGGTGGGGGTCGATCTCGAAAACAAGCGGGTGCTGTGCGCCGGGCGTCCGCCGGTGGCCTTCGACGTGCTCTCGCTGAATACGGGTTCGGCACCCGGCGTTCGGAGAGTTGCCGGTGCCGAGGACTCGGTCGTCCCGGTCAAGCCCATCGACGGCTTCTTCGCGCGCTGGACACAGCTCCGCGAGCGTGTCGCCGCTACCTCGGGCCCGGTCTCGATCGGGATTGTGGGCGGCGGCGCCGGAGGCGTGGAGATCGCGCTCTCGATCCGCTATGGCCTCGCGCGCGCCGCCGAAGCCGCCGGGCGGCCCCAGGACAACGTGGGCATCGAACTCTTCACCGATTCCAGCGAGATCCTTCCCGCATACCCCGGGCGCATGCGCACGCTGTTCGCGCGGATCCTCGAGGACGACGGCATCGTGGTTCACACCGATCACCGCGTGGTGCGCGTGGACGGCCATCGCCTGCATTTCGCAAACGGATCCGGCGCCACCTTCGACGAGCTGCTCTGGGTCACGACCGCGGGAGCGCCGGACTGGCCCCGGGAATCCGGTCTGCAGGTGGACGAGCGCGGCTTCATCCGGGTGCGCGACACCCTGCAGACCCTGTCCCATCCCGATGTCTTCGCCGCCGGGGATATCGCCGCGGTCGAAGGGCATCCGCGTCCCAAGGCCGGCGTCTTTGCGGTTCGCCAGGGGCCGCCGCTCGCCCGCAACCTCGAGCGGCGCCTGCGCGGAGCGCCCCTTGCCGGCTTCCGTCCCCAGCGCGAATACCTGAGCCTGATCTCCACCGGCCGGCGCCATGCCGTCGCTGCCCGCAACGGGCTGACGGTCGCGGGTCGCTGGGTCTGGACCTGGAAGGACCGCATCGATCGGCGCTTCATCCGGGACTACACCGAGCTGCCATCGATGGATGGGGCGGGAGTTGACGACGGGCCGTCGTCGGCGGGCGCGTCGAAGGCCGGGGCCGCGGTGGAAGGTCGGCGCGTGGCCCCTGCAGAGCCCGGTCCCGCGATGCGCTGCGGAGGATGCGGCTCCAAGGTGGGCAGCGAGCTGCTCTTCCGTTCGCTGGCCCGGCTGGGCGCCGCCGGTCATCCGAGCGTGATGGTCGGCCTGGACGCCCCCGACGACGCGGCCGTGGTGCAGGTTCCCGCGGGGCAGGTGGCCGTGCAGAGCGTCGACTTCTTCCGCTCCTTCATCGAGGATCCCTTCCTCTTCGGCCGCATCACCGCCAACCATGCGCTCGGCGACGTCTTTGCGATGGGCGCGGAGCCGGTGGCGGCGATGGCGATGGTGACGCTGCCACTCGCCGCGGAAGAGAAGATGGAGGAGGATCTCACGCAGCTCATGGCGGGAGCGCTCGAGGTTCTGGAGCGCGACGGCGTGGCGTTGGTGGGCGGACACACCAGCGAGGGGGGAGAACTCGCCATGGGGTTCTCCGTAACCGGGACGGCGCCCCCCGAAGATCTGCTGCGCAAGTCGGGCATGCGTCCGGGTGATCGCCTGGTGCTTACCCGGCCGATCGGCACCGGCGTGATCTTCGCCGCGGAGATGCGGGGCAGGGCGCAGAGCCTCTGGCTCGACGCCGCGCTCGCCGTCATGCAGGAATCCCACCGGCCCGCGGCGCGGATCCTCGGCGAACACGGAGCCACCGCCGCCACCGACGTGACCGGCTTCGGTCTCGCCGGCCACCTGCTCGAGATGGCGCGCGCGTCGGGGGTGCAGGTTTCGGTCGGCCTCGCCGACGTGCCCTTCCTGGACGGCGCACTCGACGTGGCCCGGCTCGGCATCTTCTCCTCGCTCCACGACCAGAACCTGCGCGCGCTGCAGTCGGTACGCGCCGCCCCCGGAGTGATCGGCGATCCCGCCACCCAGCTCCTCTTCGACCCGCAGACGGCGGGCGGGCTGCTCGCCGGCGTCCCGGCCGACCGGGCAGAGGCCTGTGTGAAGGCCCTGCGCGCGGCCGGCTGCCCGCGGGCGGTCGTGATCGGGACGGTCCTGTCGAGGGACACGGCTTCGGGGACGCCGGGCGCGCTGCACCTCCACGACGGACGCGCGCGATGAGCCGCCGATCGTGATCCCCACCCATCCCCTCACCGCTCTCGCCACCGAGGTGAGCGCCTGCCGCCGCTGCCCGCGGCTGGTCGAGTGGCGGGAGGAGGTGGCGCGGACGAAGCGCGCGGCCTACGCCACCGAGGAGTACTGGGGTCGGCCGGTGCCCGGATTCGGGGACCCCGCCGCCTGGCTGGTGGTGGTCGGGCTGGCGCCGGGCGCGCACGGCTCCAACCGCACCGGCCGCATGTTCACCGGCGACCGCTCGGGCGACCTGCTCTACGGAGCGCTCCACCGCGCGGGGCTCGCCACCCGGCCGGAGTCTGTGTCGCGCGACGACGGCCTGGCCCTGCGGGGGACCTGGATCACCGCGGCGGTCCGCTGTGCACCCCCGGCGAACCGCCCCACCCCCGCCGAGCGCGACGCCTGCCGCCCGTTCCTCGAGCGCGAGTGGGATCTGCTGCCCGACCTGCGCGTGGTGGTCGCGCTCGGCGCCTTCGCGTTCTCGGTGGTGCTCCGCCTCCTCCGCGACCGCGGGGAGGCGCTTCCACGTCCCCTCCCCCGCTTCGGCCACGCGGTGGAGGTGCGCATCCGCCCTGACCTGACCGTGCTGGCCTCCTACCATCCCTCCCAGCAGAACACCTTCACCGGCAAGCTCACCGAGGAGATGTTCGACGCCGTCTGGAACCGGGCCTGCGCGATCGGGCGCCGGGACGACCCGCATCCGGCGCGGTAATCGCGACTCCCGCCTCCGCATCCGGGGCCCTGACTCCCGGTCGCCGCGCCCCGGCCGGCACCCCTTGCCCGGGCGCGCCCTCGTCCCCGGATCCGACCCCGGTCCCCCCGTCGCGTATTGGCGTGTGACCGTCCCGGGGATATTCTTCTGCACGCCGCGTGCTCCGGCCCGGGCAGGGCCGCGACGGCGCGGCGGAAGGGCGCCCCCGGCGACCACGACCGGCAGGTTCGCCCACCATCTCACAGAAGCGCCGCACGGGCGCTCGCAGGAGGATAGGAATGGCGTCAGGCACGACCTCGCTTCCGGTCCGAAACCCGACTTCCCTGGCCGCCCGCAATCCGTTCGGCGGCACCATGCGCCGGGACCGATGGTGGGTACAGCCGCTGGCGGTCTTCACGGGGCTCTCCGCCTTCGGCATCTACTCGACCTGGGCCGCGTTCCAGGGCGAGTTCTACACCTTCGGCAACTACCTCTCCCCCTTCTATTCGCCCGAGCTGCTGGGCGACTCCCACCATGCCTGGCTGGGACCGTCGCCTGCCTGGTGGGCGGACTCATGGCTGGGATGGCTGCGCTGGTCGCCCGCGTTCATGATCCTGTGGGCGCCGCTGGGCTTCCGCTTCACCTGCTACTACTACCGCGGCGCGTACTACAAGGCCTTCTGGGCCGATCCGCCCTCGTGCACGGTCGGCGAGCCGCGCAAGGGCTATCGGGGCGAGCACTCATTTCCCCTCATCATGCAGAACATCCACCGCTACTTCCTGTACGTCGCCGTCATCTTCATCGGCATCCTCTCCTATGACGCCTGGAAGGGGTTCTGGTTCGAGGCCCCGGGCGGGGGCGAGGCCTTCGGCATCGGCCTTGGCTCGCTGGTGCTGCTGACCAACGTCGTGCTCCTCGGCGGCTACACCTTCGGATGCCACTCCCTGCGCCATCTGGTGGGCGGCGGGCTGAACAGGCTCTCCGGGCGTCCGCTGCGCCGCGAGGCCCACAGGGGCGTGAGCTGCCTCAACCGGCGCCACATGCTCTGGGCCTGGATGAGCCTCGTGTGGGTCGGGTTCAGCGACGTCTACGTGCGCCTCTGCTCCATGGGCATCTGGACCGACTGGAGGATCCTCTGATGGCGGAGTTCGAGCGGCACGAACACGACGTGCTGGTCGTCGGCGCCGGCGGGGCGGGGCTGCGCGCCGCCATCGAGGCCGCCGCGGCGGGCGCCTCGGTGGGACTGGTGTGCAAGTCGCTGCTGGGCAAGGCGCACACCGTCATGGCCGAGGGCGGGGTGGCGGCGGCGCTCTCCAACGTCGACGAGCGCGACAGCTGGGAGGTGCACTTCGCCGACACCATGCGCGGCGGCCAGTACCTGAACGACTGGCGCATGGCGGAGCTGCACGCGCAGGAGTCTCCCGATCGCGTCAGGGAGCTCGAGGCGTGGGGCGCCCTCATGGACCGCACCCCCGACGGGCGCATCCTGCAGCGCAACTTCGGCGGCCACGCGTACCCGCGCCTGGCGCACGTGGGCGACCGAACCGGCCTGGAGATGATCCGCACCCTTCAGGACCACGGCGTCCACCAGGGCATGGACGTCTTCATGGAGTGCACCGTGACGCGGCTGCTCCTGGACGGCGAGCGGGTGGCGGGGGCCTTCGCCTACGACCGCGAGCGGGGGCGCTTCCAGGTCTTCGGGGCGAAGGCCGTGGTGCTGGCCACCGGAGGGATCGGCAAGGCCTACCAGATCACCTCCAACAGCTGGGAATACACCGGGGACGGGCACGCCCTCGCCTACCACGCGGGAGCTGAGCTGATGGACATGGAGTTCATCCAGTTCCACCCCACGGGCATGGTGTGGCCCCCCAGCGTGCGCGGCATCCTGGTCACCGAGGGAGTGCGCGGGGAAGGGGGCGTGCTGCGCAACTCCGAGGGGCGCCGGTTCATGTTCGACGACATCCCGGACCTCTACAAGGACCAGACCGCCGACTCCCCCGAGGAGGGGTGGCGCTACGTGGTGGGCGACCGCGACGCGCGCCGGCCTCCCGAGCTGCTCACCCGCGACCACGTCGCCCGCTGCATCGTGCGCGAGGTCAAGGAGGGGCGGGGGAGCCCGCACGGCGGAGCGTTCCTCGACATCGCCTGGATCGCCGAGAAGATCTCCGACGCCCCGGCCCACATCCGCAGGAAGCTCCCGGGGATGTACCACCAGTTCAAGGCGCTGGCGGACATCGATATCACGAAGGAGCCCATGGAGGTCGGCCCCACCACGCACTACGTGATGGGCGGCGTGCGCGTGGACGCGGACACGCAGATGTCCAACGTGCCCGGCCTGTTCGCCGCCGGGGAGTGCGCGGCCGGGCTGCACGGCGCGAACCGCCTGGGCGGCAACTCCCTCTCCGACCTGCTGGTCTTCGGCAAGCGGGCCGGCGAGTACGCGGCCCGTTTCGCCGGCGAGAACCCCGCCCCGTCGCTCGACGACGGGCAGGTCGAGACGGCCGAACGCCATTCCCTGGCCCCGTTCGCCAACGACGGCGGGGAAGGCCCCTACCAGGTGCAGGAAGACCTTCAGAAGCTCATGCAGGACAAGGTCGGGATCGTGCGCACCGAAGACGACCTGGCGTCGGCGCTCGAGGAGATCGGGGCGCTCAGGGAACGGGCCGCGCAGGTCGCCGTGACGGGCAACCGGGAGTACAACCCCGGCTGGCACACGGCCCTCGATCTCGACAACCTGCTCGCCGTCTCCGAAGCCGCCGCCCGTGCCGCGATCGGACGCAGGGAGAGCCGGGGAGCCCACTCGCGCGTCGACTACCCGGCGAAGGATCCCGACTGGGGCCGCTACAACCTCGTGTTGTGGAAGGATGCGGACGGGAGCATGAAGAGTCGCAGGGAACCGGTCCGCGAGCTGCCCGGGCGGCTGCGCCGAATCATCGAGGAACAGGGATAATGGCCGAGAGCACGTTCAGGGTCTGGAGAGGGGACCGGGACACCGGAGAGTTCCAGGACTACACCATCGAGACCACCACGGGGATGGTGGTGCTCGACGCCGTGCACAGGATCCAGGCCGAGCAGGCGAACGACCTGGCGGTGCGCTGGAACTGCAAGGCGGGCCGCTGCGGATCGTGCTCCGCCGAGGTGAACGGCATGCCCAAGCTCATGTGCATGACCCGCCTGAGCGACCTTCCCATGGACGAGCCGGTCACCATCGAGCCCATGAAGGCCTTCCCGCTGGTGCGCGACCTGGTCACCGACGTCTCCTGGAACTACCGCGTAAAGGAGAACATCGACGCCTTCCAGCCCCGCGAGCCCGATCATGAGGACGGCACCTGGGAGATCTTCCAGGAAGACGTCGACCGGGTGATGGAGTTCCGCAAGTGCATCGAGTGCTTCCTGTGCCAGGACGTATGTCACGTGCTCAGGGACCACCACCTGCACGAGGAGTTCATCGGGCCGCGCTACATGGTGCATGTGGCGGCTCTGGAGATGCATCCGCTCGACACCGGGGACCGGCTCGAGGCCCTGCGCAAGGATCAGGGCGTGGGCTACTGCAACATCACGAAGTGCTGTACCAAGGTGTGTCCCGAGAGCATCACCATCACCGACAACGCCATCATCCCCCTCAAGGAGCGCGTCGTGGACAGGGCGTACGACCCCCTGGCGAAGCTCCTTCGGGTCGTCCGGAGAAAAGGCACGCCGGCCTGACCCGCGCGGGTCGTTCGCGACATGTCCCGGCGGGCCGGCGGACGCCCCTTCGACCGCAGCATCGTAGAGGGGCCGGTCCCGCTCGCGGTCTGGATGCTCGCGTGGCCGACCATGCTGCAGAACGTGATCGCCGGCATGCAGGGCGTGGTCGGCCATGCCATGGTCGGCAACTACGTGGGCTTCGCGGGCAACGCCGCCATCGGCGTGTCCTCGCAGATCTACCTCGTCGTGATCACCTTCGTCTCCTCGCTGTTCACGGGGATGGGCATTCTCGTGGCCCGTTTCGCCGGCGCGGGAGACAGGGACAAGGTCAATCGGACCGTCTATCAGGCCTTCCTCACGGCCGCGGCCCTGTCCATCGGCGTCGTCGCGCCCCTCGGGTACTTCCTCGCTCCCTCTCTGCTGGGGCTGGTGCGCGCGACCGCCGAGGTCCAGCAGGAGGCGCTCCCCTACCTGCGCATCCTCTTCGTCTTCAGCTTCGGCACCATGATGTTCTTCATGGCCGGAGGCGCATTCCGCGCGGCCGGGGACGCGCGAACGCCGCTCCGTCTCGGCGTGGCCCTCACCCTTCTCAACATCACCTTCAGCGTGATCCTGATCCGCGGCCTGGGACCAATCCCCTCCTTCGGCACCGCGGGCGCGGCGATGGGCAGCGTGATCTCCGGAGTGATCGTGAGCGGGTACGTGCTCTGGCTGCTGCTGTCGCGCAGAACCGTCGTCGCCTTCGAACGCGGCATGTCGCTCGCCCCGGACTGGGGGATCATCCGCCAGCTGTTCCGGTTCGGGCTCCCCGCCGGCATCCAGGGCGTGGTCATGAATCTCGGCGGCGTGCTGCTGCTGCGCTTCATCGGCTCGCTCGCCCTGAGCGCGGAGGCGCAGGCCGCGTACGCGGTCGGCTACGTTCAGCTGTTCTCGCTCATCACCTGGACCTCGCTGGGTCTGATGGGCGCCACGGGGGCTGTCGTGGGACAGAATCTGGGTGCGGGACATCCGGAACGGGCCGTCATGGGGGTGCGGGTCGCTTCGCGCATCGGCCTGGGGGTCGCCATCGCCGTCGGAGCCATGTTCCTGCTCGTTCCCGAAGCCCTGCTCTCCATCTTCGGCATGGACGACCCCAGGGTGGCCGGCCTGGGCGTTCAGTTGCTCGCCTTCCTGAGCGTCTCGGGGCTCTTCGTCACCGTCGCGCTCACGTACACCGGGGGACTGCAGGGGAGCGGCGATACGCGCAGCCCGCTCTTCATCTCCATCGTCTCGCAGGTGGTGATTCCCCTCGGCCTGCTGGCGATCCTGCAGCAGATGCGCGGGCTCGAGCCCACCGACGTCTGGATCGCGATTCTGCTGGGACACGCAGCCCGCTGCATCCTGAGCGTGGCGCGCTATCGCCAGGGCAAGTGGCGTGACATCCGGGTCGACATCGGACCCTCGCCGGCGGGCCGGCGTTAGCCTGGACATCGGGGCCTCCCCGGGGCCTGGGCGTTAACTTCAGAGGAGTACCGGGGCTGGCTTCGGATGGATCACCGGGAGCCGGTCCGGTTCGGAACGTGCCGAATCGCCGCAGGGTATCAGCCAATTGGAACGCTTTCCCCCGACAGGCTCGCGCATGACCTCCCTCCGGCCGGTCCGACCGGCATCAGCCACACCGGATTCGCTATCGGCCACCATGCGTCCGGGACTCCCGGTTGCGGCGCGGCGCGCGCTCGCGAGATGTGCTCCGGCGACCTCGCTCGTCGCCCTGTTATGCGTCCTGACCCTGGTGTCCGCGACCGCTGCCGCCGCCCAGGAGAGCGGAGCTCTGACCGGACGGGTGCTCGAGCAGGACAATTCCCAACCCATCGCCGATGTCGTCGTGCGCCTTCACGACCTGGGCATCTCCACCGTGACCGATGCCGACGGAATGTTCCGTTTCACGGATGTGCCCGGGGGGGCGCACATCCTGGTGGTGGAGCATCTCGCCTATGGCGACCAGTCGCGTGAAATCGCGGTGAATCCGGGCGAGGATCTTCGCCTCGACGTGCGCCTGTCGCCGCGAACCATCGAACTCGAGCCCCTCGTCGTGGAGGCGGTCACGGAGTTGGAGCGGAGGAGGATTTCCACCGGCCACTCCATCAACGAAGTCGGGCCGGCGCAGCTCAGTGAGGCCGCCCGCCGCGGACTCGCTCTGTCCGATGTGCTCGCGCAGCACCTGCCGGGCCTCCGGGTACGCTCCGGGAGAACCGGCTCGTGCGTCGAATACCGCTCCACGTCGGCGCAAGGCGGGTGCAACGACGTGTCGATCTACGTTGACGGAGTGCGCTCGGCCGTGCCTTCTCTGCTCTACTTTTCCATGCCGCTCGACGACATCGAGCGCGTGGAGTTGCTGTCGCCCCTGCAGGCATCGACCAGGTTCGGCATGGCAGCGGGCGGGGGCGCGCTGCTGGTGGAGACCAAGACCGGGCCGCAGCGCAGGCGCGAGGCGGCGAGCGAGGATCTGGTGACCGGCTTCGACTGGTCTCTGGAGGAGCAGCGCTACGGATGGGAGCGGGTCTTCGCCAGCTCCGTGGTGGGGAACGCGGTCGGCCTGGCGGTCGGGCTCGGTCTGGCCAGCCGCTGCCTCGAAATCGATACCGGTCTCGGAGGCCTCCGCCCGCGCTGTCCAAGCGTCCTGACGACGGGCACGGGAATTCTGGCGCTGGCCCTGCCCAGCGCCGCCGGCGGTTATTCCGCGGGGTGGGCCGGGCAGACCAGCCGCTCAAGGGGTCGGTTCCTGCCCGCCGCGCTCGGCAGCGCGATGGCGGCGACGGCCGGCTACCTCCTTCTGATCGAGGGCAAGAGCAATGAGTCTCGCCCCGCGCAGACGGCGGGGATCGTCCTGCTTACGGTGGGCACGCCGCTCATGACGACGGTCGCCGACCGGATCTTCCGCGTTCTGCGCTGAGGCCCGGACCCCGGGTCAGCGTCTTCATGGCGGTCCGCACCATCGGCACGCCAAGCCTCTCCAGGCTCTCCGGCGGCTCCCGCTCGCGCTGACCCTCACCACTGTTCGTAGGCGCAGAACGGCACCAGCCTGTCCAGCCAGGTGAGGTCGGCAAGGCCCGCTTGAGCCGTGAGCTGGCCGCCCAGTCCGGTCCCGAAGCCCATCCAGTCCATGGGCGCGGTGCCGATGGGTGCTCCGGGGGGGGCGTTCGGCGTCACCGCCGGCGCCCATGGCTCGTGGGGCCGCTCCTCGAAGCGCTGGATGTCCCGGGCGAGCAGCGCGAAGTGGGCGGCGTTGTGGTCGTCACCCTTCGACCGGTCCTCGGCCATGGCCCTGATCCATCCCAGGTGCTGGGCCGCCACCGCTCTCACCTGCGGCATGGCGGCCCCGCCGGCCAGGCTCATCAGCCCGTCCGCGACCACCCGGCCGATCGCGCGCCGCACCTCGGCCTCGTAGGGCGAGTCGGCTGCGTCGGGGTCGCCCACCGCGGTGAGGGTGGCGATCACGTCGCCAAGTCCCGGGAGCGACCCGTCGAGCGCGTTCTGCTCCAGCAGGCGCGCCGCCCGGCTCGGCTCCAGCACTTCGCCGACCACGTGGGCGGTCGCCACCACCGCCGGCGAGACCGCGTCGAACATCAATCCCGTGTAGCGCGGGAAGAGCTCGCGGGTGCGTCCGTAGCCGGCGGGGCGCGGCGGCAACTGATCCAGGACCTTGGCCGGAATGGTCAGCTCCGCCGGCTGCACCGACCGCACCAGCGCGTCCAGCGCCCGCTTCTGCTCGCCCGCCGAGGCCGGCCGCACCGGCTCCAGCCCGTCGCCCCTTGTCGCGTAGGTGTAGTGCAGCCCGCCCAGCACCGACGCGGCGGCGGCTACCTGGTAGCGGTGGTGCATGTAGAGGGGCACCAGCACCTCCTCCATCTGCGCCATCGGCGTGCCCTTCCGAATCGTTCGCTCGCCGAAGCGCTCCAGGGCCGCGCGGCGCACGTCCAGCATGCGGTCAAGCTCGGCCCCGGCGTCCGTCCCGTTGGACCACTGG
The DNA here is from genome assembly GCA_965202805.1 of Longimicrobiales bacterium. GTDB lineage: Bacteria > Gemmatimonadota > Gemmatimonadetes > Longimicrobiales > Gaopeijiaceae > BD2-11. Next base: position 2,219,821 of record OZ241869.1, on the reverse strand, counting down.
TCGACCCGGGCGTGCGCCGAGACGTCCTGGTTGGTGAAGTAGCGGACGTCCTCCTCCCACGCCTCGTCCAGAATGCGGTCCAGCTCCACCGTCTCGTCGGCTCCCGGCGGGAAGACGGAGTACCCGTACCGGATCGTGACCTTGTCCCACTCGCCGATGTCCGTGTCGTACACCTCGGAGTAGTCGAACTCGCTGCCGTCCCAGGTAATCAGCGGGTGGGGGTAGTCCATCACCGAGATGCGCCCGACGTCGCTGTCGTAGTAGTTGTGCGCCAGCCCCAGCGTGTGTCCCACCTCGTGCGCCGAGAGCTGGCGGATGCGCGCCAGCGCCCACTCCGAGAGGTCGCTCGCCTCCTCGTCGCCGTTCTCGTAGGGCGCCAGCAGCCCCTCGGCGATCATGTAATCCTGGCGCACCCGCAACGACCCCAGCGTCACGTTGCCCTTGAGGATCTCTCCGGTGCGCGGATCGGTGATCGAGCCGCCCGTGCTCCAGCCCCGCGTCGAGCGGTGCACCCAGTTGATCACGTTATAGCGCACGTCATGGCTGCTCACGTCCTCGGGCCGGATCTCGACCCGGAAGGCGTTGATGAACCCTGCCGCCTCGAAGGCCTGGTTCCACCACCGTGCTCCATCGAGCAGCGCGGAGCGGACCGGCTCCGGGGCCCCGGGATCGAGGTAGTAGACGAGGGGCTCGACCGGCTCGCTCATGGCCGCGTTCGGATCCCGCTTCTCCAAGCGGTGCCGTCGGATGAAGCGCTGCGTCATGGGCTCGTCCAGCGCGACCGAGTAGTCCTGGAAGGACATGCCGCCGTAGCCGGAGCGGGAGTCGTGCGCGCGCGGCGTGTACTCGCCCAGCTCGGGCAACTGGATGAAGGAGTGGTGCATGCGCACCGTGGCCGCGCCCGCGTTGGCCGCGACATTGCCGACGCCCTCGAAGGCGCCGCCGCCACCCCCGCCGAAGCGGCCGCCGGCCATTCCCCCGTCCTGGCGCACGAAGGTCAGCGACGCCTCCATCTCGGTGTTCTCGGGGAAGTTCATGACCATGGGCAGGTACACGGAGCTGCGGCTCTGGTCGAGCCGGTAGGTGCCCGGGCGCAGGCGGCCCGCGAAGCCGGCGATGTCCTGCATCAGGAAGGGCGTGAAGTCGATGAGCACGCGCTCCCCGGTCTCGGCCGCCGCGTCGAATCCCCACAGGGTCGAGGGCGCGAAGGCGTCCTCCACCGCCTTCCGCTCCGCCGGGTTGTCGCTGGACGCGCGGAAGCGATAGTTGGGCTGGATCATCAGGACCTTCGGGCCCACGCGGTGAAAGCGCACCACGCGAGAGCCGGCCAGCTGGCCCCGGTCGATGCCGATGTCGTTGGACCCGAGTCCGGCGCCGATGCCCGAGGCGTGCAGCACGTCGGTGTCCCACTGCGCGATCTCCAGCCAGATCCGACCGCCGGCATCATCCCAGTAGATGGGCAGGAAGCCGTCCATCAACTCCATCGATGCGGTTCTATCCTCGATGGTGGGCAGGGCGTCGTCGCCCTGCCGGTTCTGCGCCGCCGCCGTGCCCGCGGACAGCACGGTCGTGAGCAGGGTCAGCGCGAGCGCGGCCTTCCTCGTCATCACCGCCACCGGCGTGGTCGTCGCGTGTCTCATCCCCAATCTCCTCATGGTTCGGTCCTCCCCAGGGCTCGTTCTCTCCCTGCGATACTCGTCTTGCTTCGATGCCCACCCCGGCTTCGATGTGCGTCTTCCTGTCCAAGTGCCAACCGATTGTCCAAAGTGCTAACCGACGTTCGCGGTGAGCAGCGCGCCCACCGCCTCCGCCACGCGTCTCATCTCTTCATGGGTGTTGTAGAGGTGCGGGGCCACCCGGATGCGATCCCGCCGGAGCGACGCGACCACGCCGGCTCGTTCGAGTCCCGCGAGCAACGTTTCGTTGTCGAGTCCGGGATGGCGGAAGGTCAGAATGTGGCGCCGGCTCCCGGCATCCGGCGTAGTGACGCAGCCGAGCCGCTCCAGGCGCTCCGCCAGGTCGGCCACCAGCGCGCAAACGTGCTCGCCGATGGCGGGGATCCCGGCTTCCTCGAGTAGCTCGAGGGCGGCGCCGAAGCCGGCGATGAGCGGATACGCGAGGCTCCCCTCCTCGTAGCGCCCCGCGTGGTCCAGAAGCTCGAAGTGGACCCTGTCGAAGTTGAAGGCGTCGGTCGTGCTGCGCCAGCCGAGCAGCGGCGGATGAATGCGCCCGACCACCGAGCGGTCGACGAACACCGCACCGATGCCCATCATGCCGAGCATCCACTTGTGGCTGTCTGCGGACAGGAAGTGGACCCCCGCCTCCTTCACGTCGATGGGCAGGGCGCCCACCGTCTGGATGCCGTCGACGCACAGGAGCACTCCGCGCTCCCGGCACAGCCGCCCCAGACCGGCGAGGTCCGTGACCGCTCCCGTGGCGTATTGGGCCGAACTGACCGCCAGCACGCGGGTGTCGTCACGGAGCACCCGGTCCGCAGCCTCCACCGTCACTGTCCCGTCCGCCTCCACGGGGACCACGTCGAGCGCCGCAATCCCCCGCCGGTCGAGGTCCATCCACGGGTAGACGTTGGAGGGGTACTCGACCGATGCCGCCGCCGCGACCCGGTCCCCGGGCCGCCAGTCGAGCCCGGACGCGAGCAGCGACAACCCGTGCGAGGTGTTGCGCACGAAGGCGACCTCGTCCGCATCGCACCCGATCAGGCGCGCAAACCGTTCCCGGCAGTCCTGCGCCACCGATTCCCAGGCGTCGAAGTCGGGCCGGCCCTCGCGCGCGATCGAATCCATGAAGCCGTGAACCGCCCGCACCACGCGGATCGAGGTGGGAGCCACGCCCGCGTGATTCAGGAAGATATGGGTGCGGGAGACGGGGAACTCCTCACGGAAGGACGCAAGAGATGTCATGGGCTCGAGATCCGCTGCCGGGCCGCTGGAGTCCGCTGCGCAGCCGGGGGGGCGGATCCGCCGTCCTGTGCGGGCGGGGAAGATGCCAGCCGCCCGCAGTAGCGCTCGATCCAGCCATTCGAGAAACCCCGTACCATCGCCCAGCGCGTGATCGCCTTGACCTCGCCGCGCGTCATCTTGGTCTCCCGTCTGAGCACGTCCGGATTGGCCCGGCTGATGGCCAGCGTGCGCACCGCGAAGAACAGCGGCAGCAGGCAAAACAGGCGCACTCGGTGGTAGCGCCTCGGGATCAGCCGGATATAGGCCCGGGCCGCCGCCAGGTGACGGTCGGCCTTCCCGACCAGCCGGGCGAGCACCGCCATGGCCGCGTCCTGGTTGTCAGGGTCGAAGAGCTCGCTCGGGTGGATGCGCGGGTCGGGCACGAAAGCCGCGGGCACATACACCCATCCGCGATCCCGGTCCTCGTGCAGGCCACGGATGACGTTTACCGTCTGCAGCGCCAGCCCGAACTCGCGCCCGAGCGACATCATCCGCTCGCGAGCGCTTCTCGTTCCCGGAAGCCGCAGCGTGAACAGCTCGGTGAGGAGATGACCCACGCGCCCGGCCACCTCGTGCATGTAGTCGTCGAGATCGGCCTCGGTCTCGAAGCGCGATCCGCGCTCCGTCCAGCGCGCCATCCCGGCGCTCGACTCGCCCACGCGGCGGATGAGGATCTCCTTCGCGGGCGCCGCCAGCCCGTCGAGTCCGGCGAGGACGGTCGCGGAATGGCGGGCTACGAGCGCATCCGGAATGTCCTCCCGGGCTTCCCGCAGGCGTTCGATCAGCGGCTGTCGCTCGCCGGCCCCTTCGAGCACGCGGCGCCAGCTCCGGAGCAAGGCGATCTTCTCCTCCGCGCCGAGCTCCCGGTTGTCTTCCAGGTAGTCGGAAACCCGCAGCAGGAGGTAGGCGACGGTGACTTCACGCCTCAGGGGCTCGGGAAGGATCCGGATCCCCACCGCGAAGGTGCGGCTGGAGGCGACGAGAAGTTCCTGGAGCGAGGGCATGGTGGATTGTCGGCGCCCCGGCATTCGTCGTCAACGTCGCCGTCAGCCCGCGCGGCTCGCCACCACGCAGTCAGCGGTCGCACCGCGCAGCCCGTGACGCCGGACGGCACAAGGTCGACTCCAGCGGTCATCGTTGCCGATCCGATGGTGAGAGGATTAACATTCGAAAACTCCATCATTGTCTGCCCATGAAGCCGAAACGACTACTTCCGACGCTCGCCGCCGCCGTGGTGCTCTCCACGACCACAGGCTGCTTCAACTACGTGCCCACCGAGATCGGCGCGGTGCCACCGGGCGAATCGGTGCGGCTGTATCTGACCCGCGCGGGCGTGGACGCCGTCAACGAAGGCGGTGCCGAGGAGGCGCTGAGCATGGTTTCCGAGCCCGTGCTCTCCGGCGAATTCGTGCGGCGCACCGGCGGCGACCTTTTCGTGCGTGTGCCCACGGTCCGGCGACAGGTCGGCTTCCATACCGCCCAGCTGGGGCAGGACCTCCGGATCCCGGCCAGCGAGATCGTGCAGATCGAACGTCAGGAACTGAGCCGGAGCAAGACCGGACTGCTGGTGGGCGCCACCACGGCCGCCATCACCGGGCTCATCGTCTTCATCCTCAACGACGCCCGCCAACCCGACGCGGTCACCCCGCCCTTTGACCCGGTGGAGGACCGCCGCCGCCGCGTCTTCACCCTGCGCTTCGGGCACTGACGGACTGCGCTTCGGGCACCTGACTGAGTCCCGGTCCCATGTCCCGGCCGTCCCGGTCCATGCGCGCCCCAACGCTCCCCCTGCGGCTTGACGGTCAGGGCTGTTGTCGCCTACTCTGCTAGGTTGTAGCTGATTGCGTTCTCGCGAGGCGCGCTGTAGGTCGGCAGCGGGCTTCGGAGGCATGCCAGGACACGACGACGCTTACGTGTTTCCCTCAAGGGAGGATGTCATGACCAATCGAAGGTTCGTACCCACAACCACCGCGCGAACCAGGGGTCGCGCCGCGCTTCCGGCCCTGCTCCTCGGGGTCGGGTTCCTCGCGTCGGCACTGCCCGCGGCGGCACAGGAGCCCGGTCGGATTACCGGCCAGGTGACGATGGAGGGCTCCGGAGCGCCGCTCGGCGAGGTCCAGATTTTCCTGACCGATACCGGCGTAGGAAGCCTCACCCGGCAGAACGGGCGCTACGTGCTGCTCAACGTGCCGCCGGGCAGCTACGAGATGCGGGCCGAGCGCATCGGCTTGGGTTCGTCCACCGCGCAGATCACCGTGGCCGCCGGCGAGACCGTGGTGCAGGACTTCACGCTCACCGAAGAAGCGCTCGGGCTCGACGAGATCGTCGTGACCGGCACGGCCGGCGCGGCCCGTCAGCGCGAGATCGGCAACACCATCGCGCAGATCAACGCGGCAGAGATTCCCGACCGCCCAGTTCTCGTTTCCGACATCCTGCAGTCGCAGGCACCGGGACTCGAGGTGTACGGCGGCGGCGGCGTCGGCCAGGCGAAGATCATCCGCCTGCGTGGCCAGAGCAGCGTGTCGCTCTCCAACCATCCGCTCATCTACATCGACGGCGTGCGCATGCGCAGCGACCCGTTGCCGGACGCCAACCCGCCGGATCGCCGCGGTGGCCGGAGCGGCAACATCGCGGTCAGCCCGCTCGACAACATCAACCCCAACGACATCGAGCGCATCGAGGTCATCAAGGGGTCCGCGGCGACCACGCTGTACGGTACCGAGGCCTCCGCGGGCGTCATCCAGGTATTCACCAAGCGAGGGGCCGCCGGAGCTCCCGTGTGGACGGCCGAGGTAAAGGGCGGAAGCGCCTGGAGTCGCAAGTTCGGCGTAAAGGATTCAGGCGGAGACCCCTACATCAACATGGGACCCTGGCTCTGCACGGGACCGTTCAGCTGCGGCGAGTATCATCCGGGCTCGCCCTTCACGCTGGACTACTCTCTCTCCGTACGGGGCGGAAGGCAGGACCTCCAGTACTTCATCTCGGGCGGCTTCCTGGATGAACAGGGCTACATGACCAACGACTCGCAGAAGAAGTACCACACGCGCGCGAACTTCACGATTACGCCCGCCACGGATCTGACCATCCAGTGGAACACGGCGTACTCGGCCAACGCCCTGACGATGACCAACGGGCAGAACAACGCCCAGGGCATCACTCTCAACGCCTTCCGGTCGGAGAGGAACTACTTCGGCACGGGCGATCCCGCGGTCCTCAACGAGCTGATGGACCAGCAGCTCAACCAGGATGTCGAGCGGCTGACCACCGGCGCCACGATCACCTATTCGCCCATGGAAAGGCTCACCAACCGCTTCACGATGGGCTACGACTTCTCGAGCCAGGAGCACCGCAACCTGCGCCCCTACGCGTGGAGGCAGGTGCCGGAGGGGTCCCTGCTCAACAACACTTTCCAGAACCGGGTGCTCTCCTTCGACTACGTTGGGACCTACAACTTCGAACTGACGTCTTCGATCGGCTCCAACTTCTCCTGGGGCGGTCAGGCCACCGGTGACGATGACCGCACGGTCGAAGCCTTCGGCGAGAACTTCCCCGGCGCCGCGGACCCCACCATCAATTCTGCCGCCCTCACCCAGGGCTTCGAGACGCGCTCCAAGATCTGGAACGCCGGCTTCTTCTTCCAGAACGTCTTCGACATCTCGGACCGCTATTTCATTACCCTGGGCACGCGCGTTGACGGTAACAGCGCCTTCGGCAAGGGCTTCGGCCTCCAGGTGTACCCGAAGGTGAGTGGTTCATGGATCCTTTCCGACGAAGCGTTCTGGCCGGATCTGGGCGAGTTCAAGCTGCGCGCCGCCTACGGCCAGTCCGGCCGCGCGCCAGGCGCCTTCGACGCAGTGCGGACCTGGAGCCCCGCCGGTCTGGCCGGCGTACCGGCATTCGTTCCGGCCAACGTGGGCAACGACCAGGTCGGTCCGGAGGTCACGGAAGAGATCGAGGCCGGATTCGACGCATCGTGGCTGGGTGACCGGCTCACCACCACCTTCACGGCCTACCGGCAGACCACCAACGATGCGCTGCTGTTCGTCCCGCAGATTCCCTCCACCGGCTTCACCGCCAGCCAGCTCACCAACATCGGCCGGCTCCAGAACCAGGGCATCGAGCTGGAGATGGGCTTGACGGTGCTGGAATCGGCCAACTGGGGCGTGGACCTCGGCGGGTCGCTGACCACCAACCATTCCAAGGTGCTGGAACTCGGCGAGGGCATTATTCCGACCAATTCGCTGCGCATGGACTGCGGGCCGAACGGGGACGAGGGATGCCCGCTGCGCAACATGCGCGACCTGATCGTCAGGAACCCGGACGAAATCGCGGCGCCCAACTACTGCCTCGACCGGGTCTGCACCGAGCGACAGGCCGTTGATAGCGACCTCCACAACTACGGGCCCAATCTGCCGACCACGTTTATCGGCGGAAACATGACGGTCCGGGCGCCGGGCAACATCACGCTCTCCGCCAACGGCGAGTTCAAGGGTGGCTTCTACATGAACGAGGCCGTCTGGTCCATCAGCCGAAGCGTCCGCTCGCATCTCTGCTTCCCCTGGTACGTGGACCCGCAGAACTCCATCGAGATGAAGCCGGACACACCGGCCCTCTTCCGCGCCCGCTGCAACCCGCGTGAAGGCGAGGGCTACATGTGGAAGGCCGACTTCTTCAAGCTGCGCAGTGTGAGCGCGACCATCCCGGTGGACGCCGTCTTCCCGGAGAGAGTGAGCAACGCGACCTTCACGCTGGCTCTGCGCAACTCGTACCTCTGGCGGAAGGAGATGCCGTTCATGGATCCCGAGCTGACCGGCGATCCCAACAGCGGTCAGAGGCAGGGTTATAACTTCGAGGAGTCCGTGCCGGCGCCGATCACGCTGCACGCATCCCTCCGGATCACGTTCTAGGGGGAGGGCAATATGAACATCAAGCAAGCATTCCAGAGTGCCACCCTCCTGGTCGCCTTCGTCGCAACCTCGGCGTGCGAAGTCATCAATCCCGGTCCGATCCAGGACGAGTTCCTGGTCCGCGAGGAGTCCCGCGAGGGGCTGGTCAACGGGTCGCAGCGCAGGCTCAGTGAAGGCATCGGCTGGATCGGGTACACCGGGGCGCTCGTGACCCGGCAGATCATGCCGGGTGGCCAGACCGGGTCGTACGGGCACAACGTTCTGGCCCAGGGAGGCTACATCGCGCCCGGCGGCTACGGCGGCTACTTCAACGACGGCCAGCAGGCGCGCTTCATCGCCGAGACGGCCCTCAAGCTGTTCGCGGAATCGGAAGACCCCGTTGACTCGGAGGTCGTGGCGCAGGCCAACGTCTGGGCCGGGTTCTCGAACCGGCTGTTGGGCGAGAACTGGTGCGAGGCCGTCATCGACGGGTCGGGGCTGCTTCCCGGTTCGGACTATCTGCGGCGCGCGGAGGAGCAGTTCACCGCCGCGCTCTCCCTGAATCCCGGCGAGACGCTGAGGATGGCGGCGACCGCCGGCCGCGCTTCGGTGCGCGCCTTCCTGGGTGACTGGGGTGGTGCTGCGGCGGACGCCGGCGGCGTGCCCAACACGTTCGAATACTCTGTAGCGGCGGACGCGAACGTCGCCACAACCCGCAACGTCCCGCAGTGGGCCAACGCCAGGACTCCCTACCTGGCCTTTACCATGTGGAACACCTACTACGGGCCGCAGCCGGACATGATGGCCGGCGGCGCGCCCGTACGCGCGTCCGGCTACTATCAGGAGACCGGGGATCCGCGCACGGAGTGGTTCGAGGACCCCAGTTTCCCGTGGTCGAACGCATCCCTTCTGGGCTACGGCCAGACCCCCTGGTTCAACCAGACCAAGTACGACGATCCCAACGACTCGTACAATGTCGCAAGTGGCGCGGAGATGCGGCTTATCGAGGCCGAAGCCCAGTTGACGAACGGTAACTGGCAGGCGGCGATGACCACAATCAACAACCTGCGCGCCACCTACACCACCAACGAGACCATGCTGCATCCGGGCGGCATGCCGCTGGGGCCGCGGGACGCGATGAGCCTGGAAGGGGCCTGGACGTACCTCAAGCGGGAGCGGGCGATCGAACTCTTCCTCGAGGCACGCACGCTGGGCGACCAGAGGCGCTGGCTGGAAAACGGCACGCCGGGCGACATCGAGCTGCCGGACTTCGAGCGCATCTCGGAGATCTTCAGCGACAACCCGCGCGGCACCGAAATCGGCGGTCAGGCGCGCCTCTGCTTCGACGTTCCAGACTCGGAGCGCGAGCGCAACCCCAACGTTCCGCAGATCGGCGGCGGCGGCTGATCGCCTCCAGCCTCCGAACAGTTGGACCGGCGGCTGCCGGGGGCCTGCGGGCCTCCGGCAGCCGTTTCACGTATATTGCCCGCGTGTCCTGACGACGAAAGCAGAGGGGCCCCGCAATGGTCATTGTGGCTGTGGCAGGGACCGGGGGGTGAACGTGCGCGACCCGACCAGGGGTCGAGATAGCGCGGCAGCGGAGGGGATGTCCCACGCGCAGCCGCGGTCTCTGCCCGACTCCAACACAACCCGCCGCCAGTTCGTGGCCGGCGCTGCGAGCGCCGGCGTCGCGCTGGCGCTGCCGTTTCCGTTGCGGGCGTGGCGGGAAGGCCGGATCGATACGGCGGTGGCCGGAGTTCAAGCCGCATGGGGCCGCGATCGGATGCCGGGGCAGCAACGCCAGTTCGACACGGTGGTGGTCGGCGGCCGCCTGATCGACCCCGCCGAGCGGATCGACGCGCCCCGCGACATCGGCATTACCGGCGGGCGGGTGGCGCGTGTGGCCGAGCACATCGCCGACAGCGAGGGTCGCCAGGTCGTGCGCGCCCACGGCATGATCGTCACGCCGGGCCTGATCGACATCCACACGCACGTCTACGACGGGGTCTCGGGCGTTTCCATCGAGCCGGACGTGGTGGGGATCGCCAAGGGGGTGACTACCGTCGTCGACGCCGGCTCGTCGGGCGCCACCACCTTCCCGGGTTTCAGGACGTACGTGGCGGCGCCCGCGCGAACGCGCGTGTACGCCCTCCTCAACGTGTCCAGTCCGGGCATGACCATCTCGAATGAACTGGCCGACCTGGCGTACATCGACCCGGACGCCATCGTCGCGACCGTCGAGGCCAACCGGGACGTGATCGTGGGCCTCAAGGTGCGCATGCTGGCCGGCATCCCGGGCGGCAACGACATCGAGGTCATGCGCCTCACCCGGCTCGCCGCGGAGGGCGCCGGCGTGCCCATCATGGTGCACATCGGCGGCCAGACCTCCCCCCTCCCGCGCATCCTGGAGATGCTCCGCCCCGGCGACGTGGTGACCCACGCCCTGCGCCGCAACCGGAGCATCCTCGACGATGCCGGCACCGTCTACCCGCAGGTGCGCGAGGCGGTGGAGCGGGGCATCCACCTCGACATCGGCCACGGCCGCGGCAACCTGGACTTCGATGTCGCCGAGCGCGCCCTCGGCCAGGGGATCCGGCTCGCGGCCATCTCGAGCGACGTGCATCGCGGCAACGCGCTCGGCCCGGTCTTCGGCCTCCCCACCACCCTCACCAAGTTCCTGCACATGGGCATGTCGCTCGAGGAGGTGATCCGCTGCGCCACCTCCACCCCCGCGGGCATCTTCGACTTCGGGGAGGAACTGGGCACCCTGCGCGAGGGCGCGGTGGCCGACCTGTCCGTCTTCCAGATGGTGGAGGGCGACTACGAGCTGGTGGACTCCGGGGGCAAGCGCCGGACGGCTGCACGGCGGCTGGTACCCTATGCCGCCATGCGGGCCGGACGGCCCTACGGGGCGATCACGCGATGAGCGCGCTGTACGACTGGCCGTCGCCGACCGGATGGCTCGGGGGCCGCGCGCGGAGGCGCAGAAACAGATGTCGGCAGGGGAAACGGTTTTCCGGCCCACACCCCGCTCGGCCTGCGAGTGGCGGGCGAAGAGTTGGCCGGCCCGTCGGCCTGGGGCGCAAGCGCGCGCTCACCTGCGGCGGTTTCGACGTCACCATCCTGGCGGTCGCCCTGCTCGCAGCCCTGACCCCCGCGGACAGCGCCGCCGCCCCCGCACCGATCGCCCCCGTCCCCCAGCTTCCCTACGACACCGAATACCCGACCATCCCCTACATGACCGGCGAGACCACCGACCCGGTGGCCGACCTCGCCCGCCGCCTGGAGAGCGGGGACGTCACCCTCGCTCGCGAAGGCCCGAGCGCCTACCTGGCGGCCATCCTGCGCGAGCTCCGCATCCCTGTCTCCTCACAGATGCTGGTCTTCTCCAAGACCAGCCTGCTGGCGCGCCTCATCTGGCCCGAGACCCCGCGCGCCATCTACTTCAACGACCGCGTGTACGTCGCCTGGACGCCGGGGGCGGACGGCCTCGAGATTTCCGCCCAGGACCCGGAGCTGGGACCGGTCTTCTACAACCTGGACCCGGACGGGGAGGAAGGGCCCCGCATCCGCCGTCAGACCGGCCTCTGCCTACAGTGCCACGACTCCTTCTCGCTCACCGGAGGCGGGGTGCCCCGGCACATCATGGGCTCCGGGCCGACGGACGAGAACGGCCAGCTGGCCTCCCACGAGCTGTGGCAGATCACGGCCGACACCACCCCCATCCGCGAGCGCTGGGGCGGCTGGTACGTCACCGGCACGCACGGGGAGCAACTCCACATGGGGAACGTCGCCCTCGGCCGCGGGGGCGACTCGCCGACCGCGGGCGGCAACCTCACCGACCTCAGCGAGCTCATCGACGTGACCCCCTACCTTGGCGCCCACAGCGACATCGTGGCGTTGATGGTCATCGAGCACCAGACCACGGTGCAGAACCTCATCACCCTGCTGGGATACCGCGTCCGCACCCGCCTTCACGCCGACCAGCAGGCGGGCCTCCCTCCCGGCGAGATGTCCCCGCGCACCGCGCGCCTGGTCGAGGGCCTCGGCGAGGTGCTCGTGCGCGCCCTGTTCTTCGTGGGCACCCCCGGTTTCGAGGACCCCATCGAAGGCACCTCCTCCTTCACCGCCGACTTCACGGCTGACGGCCGCAAGGACGCCGAGGGCCGCTCCCTCCGCGACCTGGATCTCCGCACCCGGCTCTTCCGCCACCCGCTGAGCTACCTCATCCACTCGCCGGAGTACGATGCCCTCCCGGTGCAGGCCCGAGCGTACGTCAACGCACGCATCCTGAGCATCCTCCGGGGCGAGGAGGGCGGGAGTGATTTCGCGCATCTCTCCGCGGACGACCGCGAAGCCATCCTTTCCATCCTGCGCGAGACCAGGCCAGAGGTCCTCCCAAGGACGCCCTGATGCAGTTTTCACCGGTCCGCCAGTGACACCCCGTTGCTTGCCTGTCATCCCCCGGACATGCAATTTTCCTGCAGGTGTCTCCGGCGATGGGAATCGTCGGGGAAAACCGCCGGTTTCAGGAAGTCTCACAACAGATTCGACAGAAGATTCACCCTTCATTCTTCACGGAGGTACTCCATGCGCGCACACCCATTCACCATCGCCCTGATGGCGCTCGCTCTCGTTGGTTTCGCCACCGACGCGGCCGCCCAGGACAGCCCTGCACACGCTCACATGGGACACGTCGCGGACGGGTTCCGCGGCACCCCCGACGGGATGGGACTGCTTCCCACCGCGGTGGCCGAGGCCGAGGTTGCGGCCATGCACGCCGGCCTGGCGGCACGTGACCTGACCGACCTCGGCGCCATGCAGCGTCACACCGGCCACGTTCAGCACGCCGTCGATCCCAGCGTCGTGGAGAACGGCCCAGGCGCCGGCTACGGCGTGAAGCAAGCCGCGTCCGGAGCCGCACGCCACATCTCCATGGCGGCCGATTCCGAGGGCGCCACGGACAACATCCGGAACCACTCGAACCACGTTTCCACCTCGGCCAACAACACGGTCGCGCGGGCCGACCGCATTCTGGAACTGGCGGCCCAGATCCAGGAAGCCGAGTCCGCTGACGCCGCTGCGTCCCTGGTCGAGGAGATGGCGGAAGTGGCCGGTCAGCTCGTCTCCGGGCTCGACGCCAACGGCGACGGACGCGTGGGCTGGCAGGAAGGTGAGGGCGGCCTCGAGCAGGCCAGCGCCCACATGGGCTTCATGAAGCGCGGCGAGGGCATGGGGGGCTGAACCCCCGGTCGACCGCCTGGTGCCGGCCTGGCCACACGCCAGGAACCGGCTCGGCCCACAACAAAACCGCCGCCCCCGTTCAGCGAGGGGGCGGCGGTTCTTTTCCTGCGGCTGATCCGCCCGCAGGGCTTGAGACCCGGCTAACTGCCGTTCGCCAGCGTCCAGACGAAGGCCGCGACGGCCCGGACCTGCTCGTCGTTGATGGGGCTGCCCGCCCGCGGCACCATGGGGATCATGTGCTCCTTGGGCATGGGGACCCCCGTGTTGATCAGTTCCACGAATTGATCATATGAAGTGGGATCCTCGATGTTCAGCCACGTGTCGTCGGTCAGGTTGGGTCCCAGGTTGGGGACACCCTCCCCGGTAGCGTGGCAGGTGAAGCACAGGGCGTCGCTCGCGAAAAGCGCCCTGCCCTCCTCCACCATCTCTTCGGTCACTCCCTCCGGCAGAGCCTGCTTGATGCCGGACTCGGTGGCCGGGACGGCAGCGGCCATCGCCAGGATGCCCAAGGCCATCAGGCCCCATTTTCCATTCGCGCTCATCTCTACTCCTCTTCGGTTCACGGTAACGTTCGCGGGGCCCTCGGCCGAGCCCCGGACCGGGCGGGCTCAGCCGTGCCGGTCGTGGCTCTCTTCGTATTTGCGCTGTTCGTTCACCCGCTCCCAGGCCTGGGCCTGGTCACGCTTCTTCGCCGCGCGCATCGCCAACTCATGGGTCGACGAGGACTTGACCCCGGGTACGGACAGGAGGCGCTTCAGGTCGCCACTTCCGCATGAGGGGCAGGCCGCCGTCTCCTTCCTCAGCAGCAGTACCTCGAACTCCTTCCCGCAATCGTTGCATACATACTCGTAGACGGGCATCGCCTCGCTCCCGTAACGGCGCCATCGCCAATACCGCCCTTCCTGCAAGGAACGGTCCGGCCCAAGATCATCATCCGCGGCAGTCCACGCAACCGGGGCTTGTTTCCGGACGAGTCCGGAGGAGATAATATAGAACGTTGGTCGCGTCGGCAGGGCGTCCTGAGCCCTGGCCCGTCGTACCCCGGTCGACATGTATCCGTGCCTGGACAAGGCGTAGCCGGAAGGAGAGTATCTGCGATGAGAAAGGCCCCGAGACTCACGGTTTTGGGCGGTCTGCTGGCGCTTGCCTCTCTGTTCACCATCGGACCCACGGCCCTCCACGGCCAGCAGGAGGAAGCACCGGCGGCAGGCACAAGCGACGAGCGCTTCATGCTCTTCGTTCAGGTGCACATCGAGGTGGTTGAGGCCCGCGAGGAGTTCAACCAGGCGATCGCCGTGGTCCACGACGATCCCGGCAAGGAGGAACTGCGTTCCGAGATGGACCAGAGGCTCACCGAGATCTACGAGACCCACGGGATGTCCCAGGAGGAGTACCAGCTCTTCACCCTCGAGGTCAGCCTGGACCAGGAGCGCCGCGAAGAGTTCGAGCGCCTGCTGGAGGAGAGGGGCGGGGCCTGATCGGCGGGACGGCCGGATGACCCGGTCAGCAGGACACGCAGTTGTCGTTGTTGTGCGCCCCGAGGCTCTCCAGCAGCGACAGCGCCTCCGGGAAGGGCTGGGTCCGCTGATACGGGCCGTTCGCCATGTCGGCCGTCGTCTGTCCCCTCCGGCTGACCGCCATGACGTCCGCGCCGTGCCCGGTCAGGTAGTGGATGAGCTCGACATCGCCGCGTGAGGCGGCATGATGAACGGCGTTGTATCCGTTGTGATCGCGGGCGTTGACGTCGACCCCCAGTTCCTCCACCAGGTAGCGCACGGACGGCAGCCAGCCGTCGGGCGCATGCCGGTGCGAGTTCCCCGCGAAGCCCTCTCCGTACCCCACGCCCGAAGCGGCGTGAATCGGGTATACTCCGGGCCCACCTACCGGAACGGGCGGCAGCCCTGACGGATCCTCCGCGTCCGCGTCGCCCCTTCGCCGCGCGGGCGGCTTCATGGTCGGAATCGACGGATCGGCGCCGTACGCCACCAGCAGCTTCATCGCCTCCACGTCGGTCCCGTAGGCGGCTCGCCAGAAGGGCGTGGCTCCCTGGGTGTCCACCCGCAGCAGGTCGAAGGTGTAGGACATGTACCAGAGGTGCCGGGTCAGGCGCGCGTTGGGATCGGCGCCCGCTTCCAGCAGTGCCTCCATCAGCTCCAGGTATGTCGTCTGCTGCTGCTGGTACGCCTGCTGCTGCGGATAGCGGGACTTCGGGACCCAGTAGGCGTTGATCGCGCCGTACAGCGGGGTGGCGCCCGCGTCGCTGGCGATGCGCGGGTCGGCCCCGCGGCCGAGCAGGGTCATGGCCAGGTCGAAGTGGCCGTTGATGGTCGCCATCAGCAGCGGGCCGGTGTGGTCGCCGCCGCTCACGCCGTTGATGTCCGCGCCGGCGTCGAGCAGGGCCAGGACCGTCTCGGTGTGCCCCTCGCGCACCGCGTGCAGGAGCGCCGTCATCCCGCCCTGGGCGCCGACCAGGCCGGTGTATCCGGGGAAGGCGTCCGGGGCCGCTTCCGGCTCTTCCTGGTCGGATGCGGCCTGCATGCGGGAACGCTGCACTTCGTGCCCGGCGCGCACCGCAACCCTTACCTGTTCGGGGGTCGGCCGCCAGGTGCGCGGATCCGCCGCCTGTGCCCGGAACTCCTCCAGTACGGCGTCCCGCGCCTCTCCCGCCTCGCGGTCGACGGCGGCGAGATCCACGATGTCCACGACCCGGGTGCGGAGCGTCAGGTCGGCACCCAGCTCCAGGAGAGCCCGCACGGCCTCCACCCGGTCGTTGGCCGCGGCGAACATGAGCGGCGTCTGTCCCCGGTCCGCCTCGCGGGCGTCGACGTCGGCACCGTGGCGGGCAAGCGCGACGACCGCGTCCGGGTTCCCGGCGCCGGCCGCGAAGTGCATGGGAGTGACGGCTCCGGTGGCGGTCACCGCCCGAGGGTTGCCGCCCGCCTCCAGCAGCGCCTCGACCGCGGGCGCGCTTCCGGACCTGGCGGCCAGGTGCAGGGGAGTGTAGTCGCCGATGCGCGTGACCGGGGTGACGTCCGCCCCGGCGTCGAGCAGGATGCGGACCAGCGCGGCTTCCGCCCGCTCCGCGGCCCAATGCAGCGCCGTCATGCCATCGCCCTGGGCGACGTTCACGTCCGCGCCCCGGGCGATCAGGGCCTCCACGGCCTCCGCGTCGCCCCGCATCGCCGCGTCCGCCACCGGCGAGTCGGCGGGGGCGGCGGCCCACAGCAGGAGCGCGACAACCCCCGCGCCCAGCCGGAACCCGCCTCTCCGCGAGGACTCCCCTGGCACGATGGCCCGGAGCGCGTTCCTGGCAGACCCGGCACCCAGCCGGAACCCGCGTCGCCGCCGGGACACCCTCCGTCCCGACCGCATCAGCCGCTCTGGTCGGACCGGTTGGAAGCCTCGACGACCACCGCCGGCGGGCTCAACCGGAACTCGCCCGTGCTGTCGCCGAAGCTGTCCCTGTCGTCGTGCCCCAGGGCGTGCAGCATGCTCAACATCACGTTGGCCATGGGGGTGCCGTCGGGAGCCTTCAGGTGCAGCCCGCCTTCGTGGCGCCCGTTCGCGCCGCCCAGCACGATGAGCGGGCAGCGGCGGTGGTTGTGCAGGTTGCCGTCGGCCATCGGCGAGCCGTAGACGATCATCGTCTTGTCGAGCAGGGTGCCGTCGCCCTCCGTCGTCTCCTCCAGCTTCTGCAGGAGATACGGGAGCTGCCCCGCCTGGAAGGTGTTGATGCGGGCGAAGTCCAGAATGGCCTCCTCGTTGCCTCCGTGATGCGACGCCGGGTGGAAGGCCTTGTCGATGCCGCTCTCGGTATAGACCCGCGACGACGCGTCCCGCCCCGTCTTGAAGGAGAACACGCGCGTGACGTCGGAGGCGAAGGCGAGCACCTGGATGTCGAACATGAGCTGCATGTGCTCGGTGAAGGAGTCCGGGACCCCGGCCGGTGCTTCGGGCAGCTCGCGCGGCTCCCCGCTGGTGTTGCGGGTCTCGATGCCCTCGATCCGCCGCTCCAGCTCGCGGACGTTCTCCAGGTAGCGGTCGAGGCGCTGCTGGTCGTCCTGCGCAAGCGCGCGCCTGAGATACGCGACTTCGCCGGCGATCCAGTCCAGAATGCTCCCGTCGGTGCGCCTGCGCGCGGCTCGTTCCTCGGGCGTGCCTCCGGCCCCGAAGAGCATCTCGAAGGCCACCCGCGGGTCGCGGATCATGGGCAGCGGCTCGGTGGACGAAGCCCAGCTGATGGTGTCGGTATAGACGCACGAGTAGCCGTAGGCGCAGCCCCCCGACTGGTCCACGTTCTCAATGCAGAGCTGCATCGAAGGGATCGGCGTGTCCTGCCCGAAGCGCTGCGCGTGCACCTGATCCATGGAGGTGCCGGCGAACACGTCCGAACCCCGGGTCTGCCTGGGATGGGCCTGGGTGAGGAAGACGGCACTCGAACGGAAGTGGTCGCCGCCGATCTCGTGGGGCATTCTGGCCTCGGCCATCCGCACGTCGGTGTTGCTGATGATGGTGAGGCGGTCGCGGTAGGGTTCGAGCGGAAGCAGCGAGCTCGGGGAGAGGTCGAAGTTGCGCCCGGTTGCCTCGGGGGACCACAGGTACTGGGTGGCGCCCCATTCGTTGCACCCCGCGGCCCCGTGCACCATCTCGATGGCCACCAGCCGGGTGGCGGGATCGGCGGCCGCCCTGCGTGACCAGACGCCGCCCGCGGGGATCATGGCATCCAGGAAGGGCAGGGCGACGGTCGCGCCGGCGCCGCGCAGGAAGGTACGGCGGGGGATGTGTGTCCCGGTGATGAAGTGCATCTCCACTCTCCTCGGATGGTTCGTCGCCGCTGGCGATGGGCGGGGCGGCCGGACGCGTTTCTTCGTCTCCGGCTGCCGGCGCGCCTACCGGTCCGGCGGCTGCGGGGCGCTCTCCGCCAGCGCCTCGGGTACCCTCTTGGCTCTGAAGGCGTCGCTCTTCACCACGCCGGTGATGAAGGACGACATCCTGTAGTCTTCCTCGGCCGCCTCCGCCACGATGGCGCGGATGGCCGGCTGATCGTAGTACTCGGTCCTGCGCCCCAGCGCGTACGTCATCAGGTTCGCGGTAAACGTCCGGATGAGCGGCTCCGGCCGCCGAAGGAGCGCCTCGCGCAAGTCGTCCGGGCTCGCGACCGTGCTGCCGTCGTAGAAGGTGCCTCTCGTGTCGAGCGGCATGCCGTGCTCGCGGATGCGCCACTTCCCGGTGACGTCGAAGTTGTCCAGCGCCAGCCCGATGGGATCCATGAACTGGTGACAGGCGTTGCACACCGGGTTGGCGCGATGCTTCTCCATGCGCTCACGGGTGGTGAGCATGCGTCCGCCCTCCGAGTCCTCGGTCTCCTCCAGGTCCGGAATCCCCGGAGGGGGAGGGGGAGGGGGCGTCCCCAACAGCACCTCCATCACCCACTTGCCGCGCAGCACCGGCGATGTCCGGTTCGCCACCGAGGTCAGGGTGAGGATGCTGCCGTGACCCAGCACGCCGCGCCGCTCGGGACCCGGGTAGTTCACCCGCCGGAACTGGGTGCCCAGCACCCCGGGAATGCCGTAGTGACGCGCAAGGCGTTCGTTCACGAAGGTGTAGTCGGCGTCGTACAGATCGAGGACGTTTCGATCCTCCTCGACCAGGTGGTTGAAGAACAGCTCGGTCTCGCGCAGCATGGCGTCGGCGAGCTGCTGGTCGTAGTCGGGGAACCAGAACTGGTCCGGATGAACCAGTTCCAGATCCTGCAGGCGCAGCCACTGGGCCGCGAACCGGGGTCCCAGGGAGGCCGCGCGCGGATCGGCCAGCATGCGCCGCACCTGCGCTTCCAGGGCTTCGTCGCGGCTCAGCGCACCTTCTCCCGCCAGCGCCATGAGCTCGTCGTCCGGCGGCGTCCCCCAGAGGAAGAAGGACAGCCGCGAGGCCAGGTCGATATCGTCGATCCGGAACGTCTCGCCCGGCTGGATGCCGGCCGGCGCCTCCTCCATGCGGAACACGAAGTGCGGGCTCGCCAGGATGGCCGTCAGGGCGGTGGCGATGCCCGCCTCGAAGCCGCCCTCATCCTCGCCGGTGCGGTAGAAGGCCATGAGCGGGGCCATGTCGCGCTCGAGCAGCGGCCTGCGGTACGCCTTGCCCGCCAGCCGGGTGAGGATGTCGCGGGCGCAGCTCTCGCCTTCCCCGGCCGACTCGGGACGACAGCTGAAGATGCGCTGCCGGCTGGGCGTCTCCGAGATTCCGGCCGCTTCGTACGGCCCGCCGATCACCAGGTCCCGAAGGTGCGGAAGCAGGGTCAGACCGTAGCCGCTGATGCCGGTGTGCCGGTCCGCCAGCGACCATTCGTGGGGCGACATGAGGTCTTCCACCGGCCCCTCGGTGCGCTTGACGAAGGCCGCGGTCACCCGTTGCGGCCCCGCGCGCACGAAGACCGGATCCGTGCGCATGGAGATGCCTTCCGGATCGGAAATGTGCATCCACTGGTCCACGTCCAGCAGCGCCACCCGCTCGCCGTTGATCGAGACTTCGAGCTGCTCGAAGCGCGCGATCTGGCCGAAGAAGCCCTCGCCCGTGGTGGTGTGCTCGAAGACGATGCGGAACTGGTAGGTGCCGTCCGCGGGGAAGTGGTGCACCACGCTCACGCCGCCGCGGGTGCCGTAGGGCGCCCCCTCGACCCGCTCCCTCTGGGAGACATAGCCGGACACCGTGTAGGTCCGCTCGGCGGGCTGGGCGCCTGGGTTGCCGATGGCCAGGCGGCTGATCTGGTTGGCCGCGTTCATGTATGCGTCGAGGAGCGTGGGCGAGAGCAGCTGCGCCTCGGAGATGTTGTCGAAGTTCGCGCTCTTGGTGTCGGGCGGCAGGTAGTCGCCGGCGTCGATGCGCAGGTTCAGGAGGTCCTCGATCGACCTCGCGTACTCGGCCTGGTTGAGCCGCTGGAAGGTGCGCCCGCCGGGGTTGGGGGCCGCGCGCGCGGCCGCGTCCATCCTGCCCTCCAGTTCCTCCACCAGCGCGACCAGGGTGTCGCCGGCGGGCCGGGGCATCCCAGGGGGCGGCATCATCCCGGCACGCAGCTTGAGGATCATCTTCTCCGCGGTCTCGGGCCGCGACGGCGCCTGCTCCACGTCGAACCCGGCGAGCGAGAGGTTGCCGGTCAGAAGCGCGTCGTTGTGGCACACCTGGCAGTAGCGCTGCACCACATCGGTGAGCGTGGAAGGCGCTACCCGAACGCGGGCGGAACCCGGTCCGACCGCCCTCCCGGCCACGGCGGCGCCCGAGGTCGAGAAGCGTCCGGACCACCCGTTGGTATGGGTATCCATATCGGCGGTATGGGAAACCATACCGGGAGGTGCGCCACCTCTCCTGTCCACGGAGGGTTCGGGGCTCGCAAGGACGCCCAGGTTGACCCAGAGAAGGCCCAGCAGTCCGACAGTCGTGACGTTCTTCACCGTGCTCCGCCCGTTGGATGCCGCCGCGTCTTCAGCAGGACTGGCAGTTGTTGTTGTTCAGGGAACCGAGCGACTCCAGCAGCGCGATCGCATCCGGGTAGGGCGTGGTGCGCTGATAGGGCCCGTTGGCCATGTCGGCGGTCGTCTGGCCGATGCGGCTGATCGCCATTACGTCCGCGCCGCGCTCCACCAGGAACCGGATCATCTCCGTGTCCCCGCGGGAGGCGGCGTGATGCAGCGCGTTGTACGCGTCGTGGTCGCGCACGTTGACGTCCACGCCCAGTTCGTCCACCAGGTAGCGCATGGCCGGCATCCAGCCGTCGGGCGCGTGCCGATGGGCGTTGGCCGCGAAGCCCTGCCCGTATCCCACACCGGATGCCGCGTGAATCGGGTAGATGCCCGGGCCACCGACCGGCACTGCGGGAATCCCCGACTTGTCCGCGCCCGGATCCTCGTCCCAGGCGATGCGGCGGCGCGGAGGCGGCCGCTGCGTCGGGACGCGGTGGTCGGCGCCGTACGCGACCAGCAGCCTCATCGCGACGACGTCGGCCGCGTAGGAGGCGCGCCAGAAGGGCGTCGCGCCGATCATGTTGACGCTCAGGATGCTGCCGCCGTACTGGGTGAACCAGAGCCGCTTGGACAGTCGCGCGTTCGGGTCGGCCCCCGCCCGCAGGAGTGCCTCCATGACCTCCAGGTGGGTGGCGTTCTGCTGGAGATGGACGTTGGGCTGGGCGTACCCGGTCTTGGGGATCCACTGCTGGTTGATGGTGGCGAAGAGAGGCGTGCCGTTCGCGTGGTTGGCGAGGTTCGGATCGGCGCCGCGTTCCAGCAGCGCCAGGACCAGGTCGAAATGGCCGTTAAGCGCGGCGATGAAGATCGGCGTGGTCCCGTCCGCGCTGACCTGATCGATCCCGGCGCCGGCGTCGAGGAGCGCCTCTACGGCTCCGGCGTGACCCTGGCGCGCCGCGTGCAGCAGCGCGGTCATGCCACCCATGTGCCCCACCTGCTGCCCCATGGAGAGGGGCTTGGGGGCCTCGGCCGGCTTCTCTTCCTCTTCGCCCTCTTCCTTCTGTTCCTGCGTGGCCCTGGCGGCGAGTTGGGCGGCGATCTGCTGGCGCACCCGGTCCTGCTCGCCACCGCGGAGGGACTCCTCCAGCTCGACCATGTCCACCACGGCAGTGGTAAGCGACGGGTCGGCCCCGCCCGCGAGCAGCGCCTGGATCGCCTCCACCCGGTTCTGTGCCGCGGCGAAGATCAGCGGGGTCTGCCCGGCCCTCTCCTCGCGGGCGTCCGCCTCGGCGCCGTACTCGATGAGCGCGGCGACCGATTCCGGATCACCCGCCGCGGCCGCCAGGTGCAGCGGGGTGGCGCCGCCGCTGGCGGTGAGCGCCGCCGGGTCGCTGCCCGCCTCGAGCAGCGCGCGCACCACCGCCCCGTGGCCCGCCCGGCTGGCCAGGTGCAGGGGCGTGTACTCCGCCATCCGCGTGACCGCGTCCAGGCCGGCCCCCGCGTAGACGAGCATCCGGGCCATCCCCAGGTCACCGCGGTCGGCCGCCCAGTGGAGCGCGGTCATGCCGTCGCCCTGGGCGGCGTTTACGTCGGCCCCCTGTTGAAGCAGCCCGCGCACCGACCCGTGGTCGCCGCGCATGGCGGCGTCCGCCACCGGCGAGTCCGGCGGCGTCGCAGCCGAGACCAGGAGGGTCAGGATCAGGGCGGCCACCAGCGCGCCCGGCCTCTCCCTTCTCCCGGCTCCCGTCTTCCTTCGCTTCTCGCGCATCATCTCTCTCATCGGCTCTCCGGTGTGCGCGTGATGTCCTTGAATGCGTGACCTCCGGCGATCGTCCCGCGGGCCCGCCCTATCTGCTCGAGCTGCTGGCGTCTTCGGCCGCCATCACGGGCAGCGACAGCCCGAATTCGCCGGTGCTGTCGCCGAAGTCCTCCAGGTCGTCCAGACCCAGCTTGTGCAACATGGTGAGCATCACGTTGGCCATGGGCGTGCCGTCGGGAGCGTGCAGGTGCACGTTGCCCTCGAGTTGGCCGTTGGCCTTGCCGGCGAGGAACATGGGCACCCGCCGGTGGTTGTGGACGTTGGGGTCGCCCATGGGCGATCCGTACAGCACCATGCTGCGGTCGAGCAGGCTCGCGTCCCCGTCCATCGACCCGTTCAGCTTCTCCAGCAGGTAAAGCATCTGTCCCGTGAAGAACTCGTTGAACTGCTGGAATTTGAGGATTTCCTCATGGTTGTTGCCGTGGTGCGACGTGGGATGGAAGGGCAGGTCGAGGCCGCTCTCCGGGTAGACCCGGTTGGTGGCGTCGCGCGACAGCTTGAGCGTGAAGACCCGCGTCATGTCGGTCTGGAAGGCCAGCACCTGGAGGTCGAACATGAGCTGCAGGTGCTCGGTGAAGGAGTCGGGAACGCCCGCCGGGGCTTCCGGAAGGGCCCGCTCCTCGCCGCTCGCGTTCTGCTCCTCGATCATCTGAATCCGGCGCTCCAGCTCACGCACGTTCTCCAGGTACTGCTCCAGCCGGACCTGGTCCTCGCCGCCCAGCACCATCTTCAACTCGGCCACCTCGCCCGCGATCCAGTCCAGGATGCTGCGGTTGGCCCGCCGGCGCTCGGCGCGCGCCTCGGGGGTTCCGCCCGCTCCGAAGAGCATGTCGAAGGCGACCCGCGGATCGCGGATCATCGGCAGCGGCTCGGTGGGGGAGGCCCAGCTCAGGGTGTCGGTGTACACGCAGGCGTAGCCGTAGGCGCATCCGCCCGCCTGGTCCACGTTCTCGATGCACAGCTGCATCGACGGAATCGGCGTCTCCTGGCCGAAGCGATGCGCGTACAGCTGATCCATCGAGGTTCCCACGAAGACGTCCGAACCCTCGGTCTGCTTCGCGTGCGCCTGCGTCAGGAACGTCGCGCTCGAACGGAAGTGGTCACCACCGATCTCGGGCGACGTGTAGGCGTCCGCCATGCGCACGTCCGTGTTGCTGACGATGGTGAGGTAGTCCTGGAACGGCGCGAGCGACTTCATGGCCGTTGGGCTCAGATCGAAGTCGCGCCCGGTCTTCGCCGGCGACCACAGGTTCTGGGTCGCGCCCCATTCCGTGCATCCGGAGGCGCCGTGCACGATCTCGACGGCGATGAAGCGGGTCTTCTCCAGATTGGCCGAAGCCCGGGCCCATCCCGCGCCCGCGGGCACCATTGCGTCCAGAAGCGGAAGCGCCAGGGATCCGCCCATCCCGCGCAGGAAGGTGCGCCGGTGGATATGTTTGCCGGTGAGGAAGTTCATCGATTTGCCTCCCGGGACGTTAGCCCCGCTTCAGTTGGATGACGTCTCCTCCGTCAGGAGCGCATCCGTACGCTTCATGGAGAACGCGTCGCTCTGGACCACGCCCAGTATGAACGACGACATCCGGTAGTCATTGGCCTCCGCCTCGCGCGTGATTTCGCGGATCGCAGGCTGGTCGTAGTGCATCACGCGGCGCCCGAGCGCGTACGCCATCAGGTTCTTGGCAAAGGCGCGCACGATGGGGATGGGGCGCTTGAGAAGCACGTCGCGCAGATCGCCCGGGCTCGCCACGGTGGTTCCGTCGTAGAAGGTTCCCCGGGTGTCGAGCGGCATCCCGTACTCGCGCACGCGCCACTCCCCGGTGACGTCGAAGTTGTCGAGCGCCAGACCGATGGGGTCCATGAACTGGTGGCAGGCCTGGCAGACCGGGCTGGCCCGGTGCTTCTCCATGCGCTCGCGCGTGGTCAGGACCTTGCCTTCCTCGGTTCCTTCGATGGCCTCCAGGGCGGGAACATCGGGCGGCGGAGGCGGAGGCGGAGCGTCCAGAAGCACTTCCATGACCCACTTGCCCCGCAGCACGGGCGAGGTGCGGTTGGCCATCGAGGTGAGCATGAGGATGCTGCCCTGTCCGAGGAGCCCGCTGCGGCTGCCGTCCGGATAGGCGACGCGCCGGAAGTCATTGCCGGCCACGCCGGGCATCCCGTAGTGCGCGGCCAGCCGCTCGTTCACGAAGGTGTAGTCCGCCGTGAGAATGTCCAGCAGGCTGCGGTCCTCCTGCACGAGATGCTGGAAGAAGAGCTCGGTCTCCCGCCGCATCGCGTCCGACAGCGTCATGTCGAAGTACGGGAAGGTGTA
Organism: Longimicrobiales bacterium; assembly: GCA_965202805.1. GTDB lineage: Bacteria > Gemmatimonadota > Gemmatimonadetes > Longimicrobiales > Gaopeijiaceae > BD2-11. Next base: position 2,195,147 of record OZ241869.1, on the reverse strand, counting down.
GATGTCGGGCGACACCTTCTCCAGATCCTGCAGACGCAGCCACTGCGACGCGAAGCGGGTCGAAAGGGCTTCGGCGCGCGGATCCGCCAGCATTCGGCGCACCTGCCGTTCGAGTACGTCGTCGTCGTCCAGCCTCCCGCGGCGGGCAGCCTCCATGAGCTCTTCATCCGGGGGAGAGCCCCAGAGGAAGAAGGACAGCCGCGAGGCGACGGCGGCGCCGTCGAGTTCGTATTCCTCGCCGGCCCGCGTGCCCGAGGGCGGTTCCTCGAAGCGGAAGACGAAATGCGGGCTCGCCAGCAAGGCCTGCAGCGCGAAGCGGACGCCGCGCTCGAAGCCGCCCTCGTCGGCGCCGATCTCGTAGAAGGCCATCAGGTCGGCGACGTCGCTCCCGCTGGCGGGACGCCTGTAGGCTTCCGTGGCCAGACGCGAGAAGATGCTGCGCGCGCATGTGGGCGCTTCGTCCGGAGCGGTCGGGCGGCAACTGAAGATCTTCTGCCGGCTCGGCGTCTCCGATACGCCGGTGACGCTGAAGGGTCCGCGCACCGCGAACTCGCGCAGGTGCGGCACGGTGGTGAGCGCCAGGTCGGGCCAGCCGCTGTTGACGGCGCGGCCGAGCGGCGCGCGCACTTCCTCTACCGGTCCCTCGAAGGTCCTGACGAACGCCGCGGACACGCTGCGCGGACCGGCGCGCACGAAGATGGGGTCGGTGACCATCTCCCGGCCCTGCTGCTCGTTCTCCGTCCCGCCGCGCAGGTTCACGTCCAGAAGGGCGACCCGCTCGCCGTCGAAGGAGATCTCGATCTTCTCGCCGGCTGCCCTTCCGCCCACGCCGTGGAACTGCATCCAGAACACGTACTCCCCGTCCGCCGGGAAGGTGTGGTTGATGGCGATGCCGCCACGCGAGCCGTAGGGGGTGCCCTCCACATGGACGAGCTGTGAAGCGCGCTTCTCGACCTTGTAGGCCACCTCCCGCGGCGATGCTTCGCGGTCTCCGATCGCCAGCCGGCTGATCTCGCTGGCCGCGTTGAGGTACGCCTCGAGCAGCGTCGGCGAGAGCATCTGCACGTCGGCGATGTTGTCGAAGTTGGCGCTCTTGGTGTCCAGGGGGAGGTATTCGCCGGCGTCGATCTCGAGGCCGAGCAGGTCCTTTACCGACTGCGCGTATTCCGCCCGGTTGAGCCGCTGGAAGGTGCGCCCTCCGGGGTTGGGGTTGCGGCGCGCGGCGTCGTCGATGGTGTTCTCGAGCGTCTCGACCAGGGCCAGCAGGGTGTCGCCGGCGGGGCGGGGCATGCCGGGCGGGGGCATCATGCCGGCACGCAGCTTGCGGATCATGCGCTCTGCGGTTTCGGCGTTCTGGGCGGCCGCCTCCACCTGGAAGCCCGACAGGGTCATGTTGCCGGTCAGGAGGGCGTCGTTGTGGCAGACCTGGCAGTACCGGGCCACCACCTCGGTGAGCGTGGCGGCGGGGAGGTCGGCGGCGGCGGCCGTGTGGGCCGCGGGAGGTGCCGGAGCGGGCGGCGCGTCCGTCAAGAAGCCGTTTCCGCTCGCTCCGACCAGCAGGGCGACGCCCAGGGCGGCCGTGGCGCCATAGAGTACATTCATTCCGTGGCCTCCGGATCGCGGACATGCGCCACCGGCCCGGCCCGCCGGGAGGACACAAACCACCCGGTCGGACCGGCCTGATCTCGCAGGTCTGAGATGCAGACAATTTCCTACGACTAACATAGGTTTCGACAGATGTGTTCGCCACCACGCGCGGACCAAGGAATACAGAGAGGCAGGTCTACGATGTTCAGCCAATCCATGCCCGGTTCCGCCGAGGGCGCCGCTCCGGCGAGAAGCACGCACGCCGAGGCCGCCGGTCGCAGGGGCGGGACTCGCGGCTCCACAGTTCCCCGGGCATCTCGCGGATGGCCCGCCCGGAGGCTCCCCCGGTATCGGCTCCTGGCGCCGGGAGCGTGCACGCTCTTCCTCGTCTCGTGCCTGAACCCGCCCCTTGAGCCCCAGCCGCTGACCGTCAACCTGACCGTGAGCCAGGAGAGCGCGGCCGTGGGCCAGGAGATCCGGTTCCGCTACGAGTCGCGGGGCACCAACCTGTCCCAGACCGTGGTGGAATACGGTACGGGAGAAATGGAGACAGTCCCGTTCATCTACACCGGCGGGGCGCCGGTCAACATCAACACACAGGCTGGCCACTTCGACTACGCCTACGAGGAACCCGGCACCTACGTGGCGCGCGCGACCGTATCCACGGTGGCCGGAGATTCGCAGTCCGCCACGGTGACGGTCCAGATCAGCGGTCCGTGATGCGGAGCCGGCCTGCCGCATCCCCCGGCTCTCGCTCCCGGACCGGGGGGGACTTGCTCGTTGCGGCTTTCATGACGGCCATGATCCTGGCGGGCCGCGTCACAGAGGCGGGCGCCCAGTGGGTCGAGCCGCCCGGCCGGGGCTGGATGGACGTCTCGGTCTTTCACCTGGACACGCGAGAGGCCTTCCACTCGGACGGTGACATCAGGGCCTTCGACCCCTTCACGCAGGGGCACGCGGTCAGCACATCCGCGTTCGCCACGGTCGCGATGGGGCTGGTTCCCGGAGTCGACGCCTGGGTGCAGGTGCCGTTCCAGCGCCTCCGCTTCGACGACCTGGGCGGCGACCGGCTGCGCTCGGGCATCGGCGACACGCGCTTCTACCTGCGCGTACAGCCCGGCCGCTATCTCGGCAGCGGGTTCCCGTTGGCGATCAGGGGCGGGGCGAAGGTCCCCGTCGGCGATTTCGCCGTGGATGCCGAAGTCATTCCGCTCGGAGACGGACAAAGAGACTGGGAGCTGGTTCTCGAGCTGGGCCATTCCTTCTATCCCGTACCCGCGTATGTGAGCGCCTGGATCGGCCATCGCTGGCGGGAGGAGAACCTGGAGTCGCGGAGGGACTTCGGCGATGAGGTGTTCTTCCTGCTCTCCGGCGGAACCGAATTCGGGCGCCTTGGGGCGAGCCTCATCGCCGAAGGCTGGGACGGCGGCGTTCCGGTCATCGAGGGACTCTCGATCGCCACGGCGTCCCGTTCGATGCTGCGCCTTACGCCTTCAGTCAGCTACCGGCTGGGGGCGGGTTCGGCGAAGGCCGGAGTGCAGATTCCGGTGCGCGGCACCAACCTGCCGGCTGGCAACACGCTGGTGATCGGCTATTTTGTAAGGTTACGGGCGGAGACGTGACCCGCCATCCACCGTGGCACGGATTGTGCCCCTGTTTTGCGGCAGAGCGGCCGACGACGGCCCTTTCACCCGGCCAGCGGCCCGTTCACCCGGTCGGGCGCAAACCGGCCGAGCCTTCCACTCCCCATACAGCGTCGCACGATACGCCATGACTCAATCGATACACGCCCCGGTCATCCATCGCGGCCTCGCCCTGGCGGCTCTCACGCTCTCGCTCCTGGCCTCGCCGGTACGCGGTCAGTGGATTGAGCCCGAGCGCCAGGGGTGGGCCTCCTTCGCGATGTACTATCTCGACACCCGCGAAGAATTCAGCCCCACCGGCGACGTCCGCGATATCGTTCTGGACGGTCACGCGCAGACGGCGTCCTCCTTCCTGACGATCGCGATGGGCATCGCTCCCGGCGTGGACATCTGGGTTCAGCCGTCCTACCACCGCCTCGAGTTCGCCAACCTTGAAGGCACCCGTATTTCGTGGGGATTCGGCGATACCCGCGTGTACGTGCGCACGGCTCCGCTGCGGCTTCTGGGCAGCGACTTCCCCTTCGCCATCCGTGCAGGCACCAAGCTTCCCACCAATTTCGAATCCGGAACCAACCTCATCCCGCTGGGGGACGGTCAGCGCGACTGGGAAGTGCTGGCGGAGGTGGGACACTCCTTCTGGCCGCGGCCCTTCTATGCGCAGGGCTGGGCCGGCTACCGCTGGCGTGAGGCGAAGGAGGACGGAAGCGACTTCGGCGACGAGCGTTTCTTTAACGTGAGCTTCGGGGGTGGTGGCGACGTGCTGGGCTTCAAGATCCAGTTTGAGGGGTGGTACGGCGGAGCGTTCACAGCCGTGGGACTCGGGGGGGCGGGACAGAAGCGCGAGATGGTGCGGCTCTACCCGGCGCTGCTGGTAACCGCGGGTCCCGGGCAGGTGGAGCTGGGTTCCCGGCTGCCCCTGTCCGGCCAGAACCTTGCCACCGGTCCCGAGATCGTGGTGGGCTACTTCACCCGTCTCTCGCTCTAGGGCGCCCTGCGACGCGCGCGGCGGCTCAAGCCACCTTCCTGTAGCAAGCCTGTTCGCCCCGGTCCGGGCACTCTGGCCGGAGTCCGGTCCGGGCTGGCACTAGCTTACGCGGGTCAGCAGCTCGGCATCGTACAGGTCGGCCACGAACTCCCCGTAGCCGTTGAAGAGCTCCGTCGGCTGGGACGTGTTGCCGGGCAGGTGGCGCTCGTTGGCTTGTGACCAGGGGGTTCCCACGTCGGGATTGACGTTGGAGTAGAACCCGTACTGGGTCGGCGAAATATCCGACCAGAAGGTCCCCGGCTGGGTGTCGGTGAACTCCACCTCCAGAAAGCCCTTGGCGCTCTTGTAACCGTACTTCCATGGCAGTGCGAGCCGTAGCGGGGCCCCGTTCTGCTTGGGCAGGGGCTCGCCGTAGGCGCCGGTCACCACGAAGGCGAGCTCGTTCATGGCCTCGTCGAGGCGCAGCGCTTCGTAATAGGGCCACGGGTACTGCCCGCTCTCCTGCCCGATCGCCTGCTCGGGCCGCAGGTAACTGCGAAAGGCGACATGGGTGGCCGATGAGTTGGGCTCGGCCAGTTCGATCAGCTTGCGCAGGGGATAGCCGGCCCAGGGGACGGCTATCGCCCAGGTCTCGACGCAGCGCAGGCGGTAGAGCCGCTCCTCGATGCCGAACATGCGCTCGAGCTCGTCGACATCCCAGGTGGCCGGGGCGTTGCACAGTCCGGAGAAGGTCACCGTCCAGGGACGAACCCGGAAGGGACCGGTCAGGCGCCAGATGTTCCCGGCCCCGACCCTGAATTCGTAGTAGTTGTTGTACGTCGAAACGACGCCGCGGTCCGTGATCGCCCGCGAGCCGAGGGTGTAGGTGGTGTTGCGCTCCGGCGGATAGAGGTCGGCGTTGGGAGAGGGGCAGATGGTGTGAAGCGGGTCCCGCGGTGGATCGTCGTCGCAGGTCCAGGCCCCGGTGTCCGGCGGATCGACGGGCTGGGTGGGGTCCGTCGGATCCGACGGATCCGGCGGCGGTTCCGGCTCCACGGGATCTTCTTCGTTCGCGATGAACTTCGACCCGCACGCCGCCGACCCCAGCGCGGCCACCCCGAGACCCAGCGTGCGCACGAATTCCCGACGCCGCAGATATACCCCGTGGGGTGTCGCTTCAGATTCCGGGATTCGCCAGCCGGGCGGGATGATTATGTTCGCCATCTTCTCCTCTCGTAGCTCTTGTTGCGGACACGGCAGGGGATGTAAAGGGATGTCCCGGCCTGGTCATCGTTCTACGGCTCCACCGGCTCACAGGGTCCCGGTCTTGGGAGGTCCAGACCCGCATCGACCGTGAAGCGCTGGCGCACGACCGACCCGAATACGCCCGTGCCGTCCCCGTGGAGGCTGGGAACGCGAACGATGCCCGACGGGTTGAAGGCGCCGCGCCGTACCCAGTTGACGTAGTTTCGGTCGGCGGCCGCGATCACTACTTCCGCCTGCGTTCCGAAAGGTAGTCCCTCTTGCAGAACCAATGCCAGATCGCGCCCCAGGTTGGGACGGTCGAACAGGCCGAATTCCGAGGGGAATACGATGGTGGTGTCCGCTTCCGATACGGACAGACCGACCAGGAGCAGCGGATCTTCCTCTACTTCGACGTTCGCGTCCTCGAGCGCTGCAGTGAGGTTGATGATCTGCGTCTCGGAAATGTAGGCCCACGCGCCTTCGGCGCGGGTCCATTCCACGTTGAGGCGTCGGGCCGGTTCCAGCCAGCATGTCCGGCGGCGATTGGTGCGCGGACTCCGGAGTTCGTAGGGGCCCGGCACGCGCGTCTGTCCCGTGATGCGACCTCCGTCGGGCAGACGAACGATCGCTTCCACGAACGAACCCGGCCCGAAGTGGCGGGGATCGAGCGGTCCCGAGAAATAGCACGACCCCGGGAAGTCCTCGGGAAGCTCGTCGCCGGCGCAAACCGAAGGCTCGGCCGAGAGGAGACGAACCGTGGAGACGCGGGACTCCGCGCGCACGAAGACATCCGCAAGAGAAGTCTCCTGCGTCGAGGCTGCACCCCCCAGCGTCCTGTGGATCCACGCGGTGGCGTAGACTCCGTCGACGTCGGATGAGAGGTAGATCTCGGCTACGACCACATTCTCGGACCGCGCCACAGTGATGTCCTGGAGTTCGCACCCCACCGCCGACACCGGAAGGGCCGCCAGCGCGCACAGGGTGCCAAAGCCGCGGGGACTCATCAGAACGTCACCTCCACCCCCACCGTGGGCAGAATCGGGAACATGGACAGGCCGGAACGGGTCGCCGTGTCCGCGGAATAGTCGAAGAAGTAGAAGAGGACGTTCTTGCGGTTGTAGACGTTGAGCACGTCGAGGTGGGGCGTGAGCGTGCCCCAGCCGAAGGTGAAGGTGCGGCGCATGCTGAGGTCGAGGCGGTGATACGCCGGGTAGCGGTTGCCGTTGCGCGGGCCGAGCAACATGGCGTTGGCTTCGTCGTCCTGCGATGTGAGGCGCCCGCCCGAGACGTTCTGCGGAGAGAAGTACACGAAGGAGGCCAGGGGCCGGGTGTAGGGCAGGCCGGTCCCCAGGTTCCAGCGCACCCCGCCGCGCATGCCCGCGGGCAGGGGAACCCGCAGAACCACGTCCAGGTCCAGCCGGCGGTCGAAGATCGGCGGATAGGTGTGGTCGGGCGGGGGCTGGCGGCCGCTCAGGTAGTTCGGGAAGGTGCGCGTGGCGCGCAGCCACGAGGCCGACACCCAGCCGGTCAGGCCCTGCCCCGTCCTGCGCAGGAACAGGTCGATCCCGCGCGACCGGCCGCTGCCGGGCAACAGGTCGTCGTCGCCCCGGTTCGGGTCGTCGACCGGGTTGAAGGTGGTGACGCCATCGAAGAACCGCTCGTAGACCTCCAGCGACGCAAACCACCCTCCCGGGAAGTATGCGTCGACCCCCACCTGGGCCTGGTCGGAAGCGATGTGGGGCGCCAGGTGCCCGGTGAGCACCCATACGTCGATGCCGATGGGCACCTCGTCGTCCCGTGCCGAGTGCAGAAACTGGGTGAAGCGGCCCGCCGCGGCCTTCACCGCGATGTCGCCGCCGCGGAGGAACCGCTTCACCGCGAGCCTCGGGGCCAGCTGGTTGATGGGATCGCCCAGGGTGGGCGCCCAGCGGTCCGCGCGCACTCCGGCTTCGACCAGCCAGGCGAGCCCACCCCTCCACTCGGCATGCGCGAAGGCGCCTCCCAGCCATCCCATGCCCGAGTTGTCGGTGAATTGGGTGCCGCCCGCCCGGACCAGGTTGAGGTGCGTCATCCGGTCCGCGGAAACCCCGCTCTTGAACGTCCACTGCCGACCCATGGCGTGTTCGAGTTCAGCTCCCACCGACAGCTGCGAGATCCCGCTGCTGAACTCCGTATCCGAGAAATCGGGGAAGGCCAGGAGGGAGTTGAAGCGGGTGTAGCCCGCCCGAACGTCGAAGGCTCCGCCGTCGCGGCGAGGCATGGTCCAGCGCATCCCGATCAGGTCGTTGCCCCATTCCCAGGCCGCGCGCAGGGGGAAACCGTCCTCGTCGGCCTCGTCGACGTCGGTCAGGTTGAAGATGTCGTCGCCCGTGTAGGCCGTGATCAGGAGACGGCTTCCGCCCGCCGTCCATCCCTCCACCACGCCCTGGAAATCCGTGAGATGATAGGGAACCGATCCCGGCAGCTGGTCGAACCAGGAGCGCCGGCCGGAGGCCCGCCACTTGAGACGCTGGAGCCCGAGCGTGCGCTCCAGGACCGCGGGCGCCCTTCCTCCGAGAGCCGCCCGCGCTGCGAGCAGCGACACGCCGCCGCGGACGCTGAAGTCGTCGGTACCGGGGTCGCTCTCGACGAGCAGCAGCGACGACACCCGCCCGCCGTGCTCGGCGGGGAAGCCGCCCGAGCTCAGCTCGACCCGGCCCACCATGTCGGCGTTGAAGACCGAGAAGATGCCGCCCAGGTGAAACGGGTTGAAGATGGGCACGCCGTCCAGCAGGATCAGGTTCTGATCCGCGGAGCCGCCGCGCACGTTGAACGACGCCGTGAAGTCCGAGGTGGACACCACCCCGGGCAGAACCTCGACCGCCCGGATGGGATCCGCTTCGGCGAGTCCGGGCACGAGACGCAGTTCCGCCTGCGAAATCTCGCGCACCGTCACGCCCGCGGTCTCCAGGAAGCGGCTGCGCTCGCGGGTTTCCGCCGTGCTGACGGAGATGCCTTCGAGCTCAACCGGAGAGGCGGTCAGCGTGACATCGACCTCGATGCGCCGGTCGGCGACGATGTCGATGGGCTGGACGACTTCTCCGTATCCGATTCGCTCGACACGCAGCAGGTACTGCCCTGGAAGCAGACTCTCGATCCGGAAGTAGCCGAAGCGATCCGATTCGGCGATGCGCTCGATCTGGTCCGGTGTCGCCGGGTGTGCGAGCATGAGGTTGGCGGCGAAGACGGGCGGCCCGTCCGCGTCGAGGATCCTCCCTTCCACACCGCCGGTCTGCGCCGCGAGTGCGCCGGGCAGCAGGACGAATGCCGCCAGCAGTCCGTGCGTGAATCCGCGCGCTCGAATGCCGGGGGGAGCCGGTCCGCGGGCTGCACGTGCCATCACGGTTCTGAAGCGGGCATTCGCTGCCGAGCCCCGGGTGCCTGTCGGAATCTGTCGCTTCAACAAGGTATTCCCGTGTTCGGGCGCCCGGCGCTCCCGGGACCGCCGTTGCGCGATCCCCGGTTCAGGTCCATTTTGGGTTTTGCGAGGCTGGCCGAGTATTCCTGCTGACGAACCCCGGTTCGCAATGTACGCAATCCGGAGCCACAACGAAGATACCCGACGCCACGGCGGGCGGCAGTCCGTCGTCGAGGTCTGCTCGTGTCCATGTTGCGCCCCGATGCGGGGTCGGGCGGGCCGACCCATGTAGCTCCCTCTCTGATTCAGCAGAGGATGCTCGGAGGCCCGACCAGCGACCCGGCTGGCGGGCGTTTTTGTTTCCCCTCGCCGAGAACAACTCAGGCAATCCCTGATGGAGGCAGAATCCGATGACCAGATGGATCGTTTCGGCAGTAGCGCTGCTGGTGGTGGCCGGCGGCGGGTGGCTGGTGATGAACCCGGCGGCTCCCGCGGAAGAGGCGGCGGCACCCCACCCGCACGAATACTCGCCTGTGGTCGCGATCGACCTGACCGCGGAGGTGGCCGGGGCGGGCGGCGACTACCTGGTGCCCTGGGAAGTCCTGCGCCGTGATTTCTCCGGCACCTCCAGGGACGGAGAGGAGATCGCCCTCGATGACTTGGTGCGCGACAATCGCGTCACCCTCCTGACCTATTTCGCCGAGTGGTGCGCCAACTGCCGGTACGAGGCCCCCGACCTGGTGGCGAAGTACGGTGCGCACCGGGATGATGGTCTGATGATCGTCGGCCGCAGCGAATACTCGCATCCCGACGTGGTTGACGACTACGTCGACGAGTTCGGCATCGAGTATCCGGTCATCCTTGGCAGCCCCAATCCGGATCCCGACGACGAGGACCTGGTGCGCGTCACGACATCGCACTTCCGCATGCGCAAGGCGCTCCTCGATCCGCGAAAGTGGGGCACGCCCCTGAACATCGTGGTGGTGGACGGTGACCCCACGCAGGCGTCGATCGTGACCGGCGAGTTCTTCCCGGGAGCGTTCGACGAGACCTTCGGCGGGTATCTGGACGGCAGCGTTGCAGCGGATGAGACATCGGGCATGGACCGGTAGTTCGGGCGGCCCGAACCCGACCAGCACCACAGGACCGTTGGAGCAGCGCCGGCGACGTCGCCGGCTGACCGGTTTGCCCTTGGTCGCCTACCACCCATCCTGCGAGCATCCGCTTCGCTGCGGCGACGTACGCTTCTGTGCCCGGGTCGGCGCGCCATCCTCCCTTGCGCCGACGCCCCCCGGCGATCTATCTAGGGTTTCGTGACAACGCGCTCGAACCCGCCCGGATGGTCGCTTCACGGGTGCCTCCGGGTCTCATTCTTCGGGGAGGAGGAAACGCCGTGGCCCGCTCGTACGCAGTCGTAACCCGCACCGCTCTCGCCGCTTGCATCATCGCCGGACTCGCCCCCGCCGAAGCGGCTGCCCAGGACCCAACCCCGGTCATGGAGTACCGCCAGACCATCATGAACAGCCTCAACGCGCACCGGGGCGCTCTCACCGCCATCCTGAACGAGGACGTGCCCCACGAGGGCCATGTGCTCGGGCACGCGCTCTCGCTGCAGCAGTTGTCGGTGATGGCCTCCGACATCTTCCCCGAGGGATCCCATGGCGACGGCTCACGCGCGCTTCCCGACATCTGGGAGGACGCCACCGGCTTCGGAGAGGCTCTCTCGGCTTTCCAGAGCGCTGCCGACGCGCTGGCTGAAGCGGCCCGGGGGGGCGACGTGGCGGCCGTGGGGGAAGCAGCCAGGGGCTTCGGGCGTACCTGCGGCGGATGCCATCGGCCATTCAGAGCGCGCGCCACGGGGTAGCGGCCTCTGGCCGTCGGCTCGAGGGTCGGGTGCGCGCGGACCTCTGACCGCGACGCAACAGTAGTACGGGAGACCGGCACGCCCGCCCTGGCGGCCACGGGGCTTGGTCTCCCCAGCGCATCTCGCGGATGATGGACCCGTGTACCCGAACCCTTGATGGAGGCAGGACCATGCGACTCACCTCCCCGAAACCCGTAGCGGGGCTCCCCCTCATCCTCCTCGCTTCAGCGTGTGTCAGCAGCCCGGGCGACACTCCCGCCGTGCGGGAGCTGCGGGCAACCCTCACCGGCGATCAGTTGGCCCAGGTGTGCGCGGAAGGCGGCCCGGCGGCCGACGCACCGGGCGCGGAGGAGGCCGGCGTGCTGTCGGCGGAGGAACTCGACCACTTGTGCGACCGCAACGTCCGGCGCGACCCGAGCGTGATCGTGGCCGAGGAGTTCGCAAACTACTCCACCATGATGCTCGCCGACGCCATCCGTCAGTTGCGGCCCCGCTGGATGAACGTGCGCGGCGCGCCCAGCATCGAGTTCGGGGGTGACCGGCGGGTGCCCGTCGTCGTGGATGGCGGAGCTCCGCAGGACTGGGGGATCCTGGACTCCCTGCGCCCCGACCAGGTCCAGTCGGTTCGCTTCCACAGCGCCGCCGACGCCACCATGCGCTGGGGAACGGGCTTCCCTAACGGGCTGATCGAAGTTACGACCATGAGGGGCGGGGGAGGCTAGGGGCGGGTTGCCCGCAGACGATCTTCCGCAGGCGGACCCACCCTTTCAGCAGGCGCACACATCACGGACGTGAAAACGCCCGCGACCGAAATGGCCGCGGGCGTTTTCGCTGCGCCGCCCCCAGGGACGCGCAGATCGCTTCTACGCGTCTCCTAGCAGGAGATGCAGTTGTGGTTGTTGATCGCGCCCATGCTCTCCAGCAGGGCGATCGCCTCCGGATACGGAGTTACGCGGGAGACCGGACCGTTGGCCATGTCGACCGTGGTCTGCCCCTTGCGGCTCACCACCATGACGTCGGCGCCATGGTCCACCAGCCACTGGATCATCTCGGTGTCCCCGCGCGCGGCCGCGTGGTGCAGCGGGGTGTATCCGTTGGCGTCACGCTGGTTGATGTCGGCCCCCAGCTCGAGCAGGTACTCGACCGCCGCGATCCAGTTGCCCGGGATGTGGGTGTGGGCGTTGCCGGCGAAGCCTTCGCCGTAGCCGACGCCCGACGCTGCGTGGATGGGGAACACCGCGGGTCCGCCGACCGGAACCGGCGGCAGTCCTGAAGGATCGACCTGTTCCTCATCTTCGGTGTCGCCCGTGCGCGGGTTGCGGCCCCGGCGGCGCTCGGGCTGCTTGGCGGTGGCGATGTTCCAGTCCGCGCCCCATGAGCGCAGCAGCTTCATGCCATCGATGTCGAGAGCCCGGGAGGCACGCCAGAAGGGTGTCACGCCGTCCTGGTTCTCAAGCCCGCAGTTGCCGTTGCCGCAACCGCTGTAGGTGAAGTACCAGAAGTTCTTCGTGACCTGGAAGTTCACTTCCGCACCGGCATCGAGCAGCGCCATTGCCAAGTCGAGATAGACCGTTTCCTGCTGCTCGTGGGCGCGCGGCTGCGGGTAGCGTGACCGCGGCGACCACTGGACGTTGAAGGTGGCGTAGAGCGGCGCTACGCCGTCGACCGTGGCCAGATTGGGATCGGCCCCCCGTTCCAGCAGCTTCATGGCCAGGTCGAAGCGACCGTTGATGACAGCCATCGTGAGCGGGCTGGTGTTGTCGGACTCGGTAACGAAGTCGATGTCGGCGCCACCGTCCAGCAACGCAGTCGCCGCGTCGATGGCACCCTCACGGGCTGCGTGGTGCAGCGCGGTCAGGCTCCCCCACTTCTCGTCGGGTGGCTGGCGGAAGAAGGCCCTGGGGTCATCCTCCTCATCTTCGTCCTTCTCCGGCACCACGCCGGCGCGCTGCACGGCCCGCGCAACCTCCAGGGCGGCCTGGATCTGGGCGGGAGTCGGCAGTTCGTTTCCGTCCCCCTTGAAGGCGTCGAGCACCTCCTGCATGCGCTCGCCCGCGTAGTTGTCCACCGCCGACCTCGTCGCCGCCTCCATAAGCGTGGTCGTGATGTTCGGGTCCGCGCCTGCCTCCATGAGGAGCGTCACGACGTCCGCGCGGTCAGCGGCTGCCGCAAACATGAGGGGCGTCTGCCGGGCATCGCCCGCGCGCGCGTCGATGTCGGCGCCGGCGTCGAGCAGATGTTTCGCGCCGGCAGCACTACCCGCACCCGCCACGAGGTGCAGAGGCGTGGAGCCGGTGGCTGCCACCGTGCCCGGGTCAGCACCGGCATCCAACAGCACGCGAATGACCTCCGCGGCGCCCTTCCTGCCTGCCACGTGGAGCGGCGTGTAGGCACCCAGACGGGTGGTTACCTCGAGGATCGCCCCCGCGTTGACCAGGATCTCGGCGATCTCGGCGTTGCCGGTTTCGGCTGCCCAGTGCAGGGCGGTCATGCCGTCCCCGCGCGCGGCATTCACATCCGCCCCGGTCGCCAGCAGGGTCCGCACCGACGCGGCGTCGCCCTTCATGGCGGCGTCCGCCAGGGGCGAGTCGGGCGCGGCGGCCGACGTGAGCAGCATGCTGACGGCGAGCGCCGCCAGCGCGTGTACGTGCAATCTCTTCTTCATGCTGACCGTCCCCGGCTTAGCGTGACTGACTTGCCTCTTCGACCGCGGTCAACACCGAACTCGGCACGTTGAACTCGCCCGTGCTGTCGCCGAAGCTGGACATGCCGTCGAAACCGAGCTTGTGCATCACGTTCAGGAAGACGTTGGCCATCGGGGTACCGTCCGGCGCCTTCAGGTGCATGTCGCCTGCGAGCTGGCCATTGGCGCCACCCAGCAGCAACAGCGGGCACCGGCGGTGGTTGTGGATGTTCGGGTCTCCCATGGGCGACCCGTAGATGATCATGGTCTGGTCGAGCAGGCTCGATTCGCCGTCCTGGCTGTTGTGCAGCTTCTCGAGCAGGTACGGCAGCAGGCCCACGTAGAACTTGTTGATGGTGTTGAAGTCGAGGATGGTCTCCTCGTTGTTGCCGTGGTGCGAAGTCGGGTGGAACGGCTTGTCGGTGCCGCTCTCCGGATAGATCCGGTTCGACGCGTCGCGCCCGGTCTTGAAGGAGAAGACGCGTGTCATGTCGGACTGCAGCGCCAGCACCTGCAGGTCGAACATCATCTGCATGTGCTCGGTGAAGGAATCCGGCACGCCCGCAGGCGCCTCGGGCAGCTCGCGCTGCTCGCCGCTCGAGTTCTGCGCCTCGACCATCTGAATGCGGCGCTCGATCTCGCGCACGTTGTCCAGGTACTGGTCCATGCGGCGGCGGTCGGTGGCGCCCAGCTCGCGCCTCAGGTGAGCCACCTCACCCACGATCCAGTCGAGGATGCTCGCGTTCTCACGCCGGCGCGCCTGGCGCTCTTCCGGGGTGCCGCCGGCACCGAAGAGCAGGTCGAAGGCGGTGCGCGGATCGCGGATCATCGGCAGCGGCTCGTTGGGCGCGGCCCAGCTGATCGAGTCGGTGTAGGCGCACGAGTAGTTGTACGTGCACCCGCCGGCCTGATCGAGATCCTCGATGCACAGCTGCATGGACGGCAGCGGAGTGTCCTGCCCGAAGCGGCCCGCGAACATCTGGTCGAGCGAGGTGCCGACGTAGAGATCGGAACTCTGGGTCTGCTTCGGGTGCTGCTGGGTGAGGAAGGTGGCGCTGGAGCGGAAGTGGTCACCGCCGATCTCGGGCCCGGTAAAGGCCTCCGCCATGCGAACGTCGGTGTTGCTCACGATCGTGAGGTACTTCCGCCAGTCCTCGAGCGGCGTAAGCGCGCTCTGGGCCACGAACTCGAAGTCGCGTCCGATCTTCTCGGGAGCCCACAGGAACTGCTTCGCGCCCCAGTCGACGCTTCCGGCAGCGCCATGCACGACCTCGATCGCGAGAAGACGCGTCTTCCCTTCCGCGAGCTTCCGGCTCGCCCACGGACTCGCCGCGGGCAGCATCGAATCGAGCAGTGGAAGCGCTACTGTTGCGCCCATCCCCCGCAGGAAGGTGCGACGGGCGATGTGCTTGCCGGTGATGAATTGCATTTCAGATCTCCTGAAGCAGGGAGTTACAACCCGGTTTCCATCATGCGCTGACCCAGGGGAAAGCGCCTGTTATCGTTCGGTCTCCATCTCTTCTTCGGCCACCACGTCCGCCATCCTCATCCGGAACGGGTCGCTCTTGACCACGTTGATGATGAAGGACGAAATGCGGTAGTCATCCTCTTCACCCTCCCGCGCGATCATCCGCACAGTGGGTTGATCGTGGTATTCTACGCGCCGACCGAGGGCATACGCCAGAAGGTTGGTGGTGAATGTCCGCACCAGCGGGATGGGCCGCTGCATGAGCGCGTCCCTGAGGTCTTCGGGCGCCGTCAACGGCGTGCCGTCGTAAAGGTTGCCGCGGGTGTCGAGCGCCATGTTGTTCTCACGGATGCGCCACTTTCCGGTCACGTCGAAGTTGTCGAGCGCGAGCCCGATCGGGTCCATGAACTGATGGCAGGCGTGGCAGGTGGGGTTGGCCCGGTGGATCTCCATGCGCTCCCGCGTGGTCAGGAAGCGTCCGTCCGTGGCACCCTCGGTCTCCTCGAGCGCCGGGACATCGGGCGGAGGCGGTGGCGGAGGCGTGCCCAGCAGCACCTCCATCACCCACTTGCCGCGCAGTACCGGAGAGGTACGCGTGCCCATCGAGGTGAGGACCAGGATGGATCCCTGTCCCATGACGCCGCCGCGACGGCTGTCGGGGTACTCCACACGTCGGAACTCGTCGCCCAGCACGCCCGGAATGCCGTAGTGCCTGGCCAGCCGTTCGTTCACGTAGGTGTAATCGGCGGTATAGAGGTCCAGAACGCTGCGGTCGTCGCGCACGAGGCTGTTGAAGAACATCTCCGTCTCGGTGCGCATGGCGTCGGCCAGCTGCTGGCTGTAGTTCGGGAACCAGTAGGAGTCCGGGTGCACCTTGTCGAGGTCCTGCAGCCGGAACCACTGGGCCGCAAAGCGCGGTCCGAGCGCCTCGGCCTTGGGATCGGCCAGCATCCGCCGGGTCTGTCTCTCCAGTTCCCTGTCGTTCTGGAGCCTTCCGCGCTCGGCGAGGTCGATCAGCTCGGCGTCGGGCTGGGTGCCCCAGAGGAACGCGGCCATGCGGGTCGCCAGCGCCAGGTCGCTGATTTCGTAGCGCTCGCCCGCCTTGATGTCTTCCGGCTGCCTCTCGATGCGGAAGATGAAGTGGGGGCTCGCGAGGATGGCCTGGAGCGCCCGACGCACCCCCGTCTCGAAGCCCGAGTCACCGGCGCCATCGTCGTAGAACGCCATCAGCCCGGCCATGTCGCGCTCGTCCAGCGGACGCCTGTAGGCGGCGCTTCCGATCTGGTCGAGGATCTGCTCGGCGCAGGGCCGCTCTCCCTCGGGGGTGGTGGGCCGGCAGGTGAAGATGCGCCGGCGCGCCTCCGTCTCGGAAACGCTGGTGACGTTGTACGGGCCGCTGATGATGAGGCTCTTCAGGTGCGGCAGGGTGGTCTGTCCCGGGCTCCCGCCGGCTCCGCCCGCCAGGGACCACTCCGGCGGCTTGATGAGGTCGTCGTAGGGCCCGTCGATTCGCCGCACGAACGCGGCCGACACCGTGCGCTGTCCGGCGCGGATGAAGGTCGGGTTGGTCTTGATGGGCGAACCGCCGCGGAAGTCGGCGCCTCCGCGCGGGAAGGGACCGGCCGCCAGCAGGGCGATGGGCTCGCCGTCGATGGAAATGTCCACGTCCTCGTAGCGGGCGCTGCGTCCGCCCTCGACCACCGGGGTGAGGATGTACTCGCCGTCCGCCGGGAAGTCGTGGGTCACCACGATCCCGCCGCGGGTGCCGTAGGGCGCGCCCTCGACGTACTCCCAGGCGTGCTGGGAGCCGTACGGGGAGGTGTTGTAGGTGGCGTCGGTGGGATCGACGTTCGGGCTTCCGACCGCCAGGCGACTCACTTCGCTCGCGGCGTTCAGGTAGGCGTCGAGATGGGTCGGGGTGAGCGCCTGGACGTCGGCGATGTTGTCGAAGTTCTCGCTCATCTGGTCCAGCGGAAGCCACACGCCCGCGTCGACCTCGATGCCGAGCAGTTCGCGGATGGCCGCCGAATACTCGGCCCGGTTCAGCCTCTGGAAGGTCCGGACACCGGGATTGGGATGCCGCCGGTATGCCTCATCGACGTTCTCTTCCAGCGTCTCGACAAGTGAAAGCAGGACCTCGGGTTCCGGCCTCGGCATGCCCGGAGGCGGCATCATGCCTGCCCGCAGCTTGCGGATCATGCGTTCCGCGAGTTGGGCGTTGTCGGAAGCGCCCTCGACGGTGAATTCGGCAAACGAGACGTTGCCGGTCAGCAGCGCGTCGTTGTGGCAAACCTGGCAGTACGTGCGCACGACGGTGGTCAGTTCCTCCGTGGGTACGGAGGAAGCGTGCACAGCGTCCGGCAGTGGAACCGCTTCCCCGGTGGGTGCCGTGGGGCCGGAACTCGTGCCGATTCCGGCTCCCGTCAGAAGGAGGCCACCGACCAGTACAGCGCCAGGGTTGAGGATCTTCATATCCCTTGCTCCCGTCCTTGTCCTGCGAACGAAACTGTGAACGCCCGAGACAGCCTTCGCGAGTCAGGCATCCGGGGCGGCGCCGAGCACCTCAGCGTGACGCACCGGACCCCTCCCGCATCATTACATGACCCCCAGCCCCCGGAAAACGTTGACCTCAGCCTCGGTTTCCGTGAGCCCCGGAGACACTTCCACCAGTCCTTCAGACTAACCCGGACGGGTGGTCGTCGCAAGCGCGGTTCGCGGTGCGTGGCGAGCTTCGGTCAGGCTCGCTTGCGAGGCGAAAGGCGCGGGCTCTATGGTGCGGATCGGAGCCTCGTTGAGGGACAACCTGACGAGGCTTCCCGGCACTGGCGAGGTGGGCCTCCCGCAGTGGTTCCCCGGTCCGCGGGAATCGGCTCCCTCCGGAATCGAGGAGATGACGATGAACACGTTCCCCGGCATGACGCGGAGCTCACTCTTCCTGGTGGCGGCCATGCTCGGCCTCGCGAGCGCAGGCGGAGCGCAGGAGATCGCCCCCGAAGCCTACCAGCAGCTCCGGTACCGGCACATCGGGCCGGTGGGCAACCGACTCGCGGCGGTGGCCGGGGTTGCCGGGGATCCCCTGACCTACTACGCGGGCGCCGCCTCGGGTGGCATCTGGAAGACCAACGACGCCGGAGAGCACTGGGAGCCCGTCTTCGATGACCAGACGGATCACTCGGTCGGGGCGCTCGCCGTGGCCCCGTCGGATCCGTCGATCGTGTGGGCGGGCACCGGCGAACCACACATTCGCTCGAACGTCTCGCTCGGTACCGGCGTCTACAAGTCCACCGACGCGGGCAGGACCTGGCGCCACATGGGGCTGGGCGAGGGAGGGCCGACGCGCATGTCGCGCATCGTCGTCCATCCGCACGATCCGGACATCGTATACGTCGGAGCGCTGGGCCACGCCCACGGACCGCAGCAGGCGCGCGGCGTATTTCGCACCACGGACGGGGGCGAGAGCTGGGAGCATGTTCTCTTCGTGGACGAGAACACGGGGGCTTCGAGCATCGAGATGGACCCCTCCAACCCGCGCCGACTCTTCGCCGGGATGTGGACCGTTGAGGTGCACACCTGGGGACGTGAGAGCGGGGGAGAAGGCAGCGGCATCTACCTTTCGGACGACGGCGGCAACACCTGGACGAAGCTCGAGGGCAACGGCCTGCCGGTGCTGCCGGTGGGCAAGACCGACCTCTGCCTGACGCCCGCCGATCCCAACCGGGTCTACGCGCTGATCGAGACCGGCGACGGTGTGCCCTGGCACGGGCGCGAGACCGAGAGCGGGGAGTTCTGGCGTTCGCGCGACGGAGGGTCGACGTGGGAGCTGATGAACCACTCCCGCGACCTGGGCGGACGCACCGCGTATTACAACAACTGTTTCGTCAGCCCGGACGACCCCGACGAGGTCTACTTCCAGACCTCGGGGCTGTCCCGCTCGCTGGACGGGGGCGCCACCTACGTCAACCACCAGGGTCTGCAGCGGCCCGGCGGCGACTTCCACGACATGTGGATCGATCCTCTGGACGGGAACCGCATGATCGTCGCGAACGACCAGAACGTCTCGGTCTCCATGAACCGGGGCATGTCGTGGCACGCCACCGAGTTGCCCATCGGGCAGATGTACCACGTGACGGTGGACAACGCGATTCCGTACAACGTGCTCGGCAACCGGCAGGACGGGCCGTCCTTCCGTGGACCCAGCAACAGCCGCACCGGGGGTTTCGGGGGCATCGGCGGGCCCATTTCGCGGTCCGAATGGGTGACCGTGGGCGGGGGCGAGAGCGGATTCGCCACCCCTGATCCCGAGGACGCGAACATCGTGTGGTCGAGCGCGTCGGGCTCCGGCGCCCGGGGCGGCGTGGTGGTTCGCTGGGACGCCCGCAACCGCCAGTTCCGGGACGTCGAGGTGTGGCCCGAGCTGGCCAGCGGCCACCCGGCCAGCGGCGTGCGCTTCCGCTTCCAGTGGACCTTCCCCCTGCACGTATCGTCGCACGACCGGAACACCGTCTTCGTCACCAGCCAGCACGTGCACCGGACCACCAACGGCGGCCAGAGCTGGGATATCATCAGCCCCGACCTGACCACCAACGACGAGTCCCGCATGGGGATCTCCGGCGGGCTCACGCCGGACAACATCGGGGTCGAGTTCTGCTGCGTGATCTACGCGTTCGCCGAGTCGCCGCTCGACGCCAACGTGATGTGGGCCGGGTCGAACGACGGGCTGGTGCACGTCACGCGCGACGGGGGCGGCAGCTGGAGCAACGTGACCGACAACATCCCCGACCTGCCGCCGGACGGCGTCGTGCGCGGCATCCACGCCTCGGCCTACGAGACGGGGAAGGCCTATTTCGCGATCGAGCATCACCAGCAGGGCAACTTCGAGCCTCACGTGTATCGCACCGACGACTACGGCGAGAGCTTTGACAAGATCGTCGAGGGCATTGCGGACAGCCCGCTCAGCTACACGCGCGACATCCACGAGGACCCGGTGCGACCGGGGCTTCTCTATCTCGGCACCGAAAACATCCTCTACGTCTCGTTCGACGACGGGGACAACTGGCAGCCCCTCATGAACAACATGCCGGTGTCGCCGATGTACGGGATCGAGGTGCAAACGCACTTCAACGACCTCGTGGTGGGGACCTACGGGCGCGGCTTCTGGATCCTGGACGACATCACGCCGCTGCAGCAGTTGAGCGCCGAGGTTGCGGCGTCGGGCGCACACCTGTTCGCGCCGCGCGACGCCTACCGCTTCCGCGCCATCACCGCCGCGCGCTCCATGCCCAACGACCAGTCGGACGGGGACAACCCGCCCTACGGCGCGTCGATCAACTACTGGCTGGGAGAGGGAAGCGCGGGCGGAGCCACGATCCGCATCGCCGATGCGGCCGGGAACCCGGTGCGCTCGCTCGAAGGTCCGGGCGAGGCGGGGATCAACCGGGTCTGGTGGGACCTGCGGGACGAGCCGTCACCGGAGATCGTGTTCCGCACCAAGCCGCTCTACGCCGACTGGGTGGACCTGGGGGACGACCGCACGCGCTCCGGCGGGCAGGGGCTGTCGATGCTCGTGGCACCGGGCACATACACGGTCACCCTCGAGGTGGACGGCCAGCCCGGCCAGTCCCAGGAGTTGCGCGTGCTCAAGGATCCCAATTCCAGCGGGACCGAGGCCGACATCCGGGCGCAGCTGGCGATGTTCGCGGACATCCGGGCCGACTACGCGGAGGTGACGTCGATGGTGAACCGCATCGAATGGGTGCGGCGCCAGCTCTACGACCTCGAGGCCGTGCTGGAGGACCGGGGCGGGGCGGACGAGATCCTCGCCGCGGCGACGGAACTGGATGAGAGCCTCATCGCGGTCGAGGACAACCTGGTGCGCCTGATCACCACGGGCACGGGGCAGGACGGGGTGCGCTGGGCGCCCAAGCTGGCCGAGGAGCTGCGCTACCTGGGCGGGAACATCATGAACGGGGACTTCTCCCCGACGGATCAGGCGGGCGAGGTTCAGCGGCTGCTGAACCAGGAGGTCGTGGAGTATCGGACGCAGGTGGACGAGCTGTTCGAGGGGGAGATCGCGGACTTCAACCGGCGCCTGCTGGCGAGCAACCTGTCACCGCTGATTTCCGACGGGTGATGATCCGCGACATGGACGCGAGCGACCAGATCCGCCAGGCGGTCGCGCGGGGCTGGTCGGGCGAAGGCTGCCCTACTACCGGGAACTGGTCGGTTGATCCGGCACGGCGGCCACCTTGACCTGGATGTCCAGGCCGGAGATCAACAGATCCAGCTTTCCCTCGACAGACGCGATCCGCTCCCGCACGTCGGCGATGTCCTCCGAGAACTCCGA
Source organism: Longimicrobiales bacterium (assembly GCA_965202805.1). Taxonomy (GTDB): domain Bacteria; phylum Gemmatimonadota; class Gemmatimonadetes; order Longimicrobiales; family Gaopeijiaceae; genus BD2-11. The sequence goes on along the minus strand of OZ241869.1, from coordinate 2,173,953 downwards.
CCGGACGTCGGCGAGGTCATTGGTTATCCAGAGAACCGACGCGCCCACGGACCCACCCACCACAACCACGAGCGGCAGCACTTCCTTGAGAATCCAGTTCCTGGTGCTTTCGCTCACGGCCTGACCACCTCGTGGAAGTACGCGCCGGCCGACGGGTAAAGTCCCTTGCCCGGACCGGTCCCGCGCCACATGGAAGCATAAGCCGGATCGGCGGGCGCGTCCATGTGTGATTGGGACTTCGGAACCTGGTCATCGCGTGTGGAGCGTACGGGTGACCGGGCGGATCGCTTTGGGAATCCGCTCTCAGGTTCCACCGCGAGACCGCCACGTCTCGACGATGATGACGCCGTTGGCCGCGTCGGGGTAGAGCGACGCGGCGGAGGGACCGCGCACCACGCGAATCCTGCGCACTTCGGTCGCGGAAAGGTCCTCCAGGTACACGATGTCCGCTCTCGCCCCGTCGATGTAGATCGACGGCATGTTGCTCTGCGAGACGGAGGCGTTTCCGCGAATGCGTATCTCGCTCCGCGTGGTGCCGCCCATGGCATCCGTCTGTACCCTCAGCGAGGGCACCCGTGTGACGAGAAGCTCGAGGGCGTTACGGGCCGAATCCGAGTCGTCGGGAATGATCTCGGTGTAAATCCCGCCGTCCTGCACTTCGACCTCGGTCCGGTCTGCGACGACGCGCAGCTCGTCCAGCAGGAAGGCCATGGGAGAAAGCGGAAACTGCACGAAGGTCACGTCGTTCGCCCGGACTTCCACCTCGCCCACGATGGCGATGTAGCCGAGCTGTTCCACCCTGACGGAGATGTTGCCGGGGGGCACGTCGTGCAGGGAGAAGTGACCGTCCTCGTTGGTGATATCCGAGAGTTCGTGACTCACCACCGTGACCGTAGCCCCCAGAATGGGGTCCAAGGTGACGTTGTCCACCACCCCGCCCACTATGGAGCCGGCATCCTGAGTCTGCGCCGGCGACGTTGCCGCGGCCAAGCTCAACGCGGCCGCGAGAAGCTGAATTGATAGATGTTTCACGGGTTACCCTCCTGCGTATTTCGAGCCAAGAGGAATGATACCCGTTGGAGCAGTAGTTCGTTTCGTGCGGCCTCGGCCGGGTCGGTCAGCTTGCCGATACGGTGAATCCCGCCTGAGTGGGGGGCCGCGAGGTCAGGGCACGTTCACCACGACCAGCGCCCTCCACGAGGGGGTTCTCTGGGACTCGATGACCACGTCCAGGTGGTCGTCGTGGGGCACGACTCCGCAGGGGAAGAGGGATCCCTCGACCCGCGCGATCATCCTGTAGGTGTCTTCGGTGTTCTCACGGATGTAGCAACCGATCCAGAGCAGGGAGGCCCGGCTCTCGTCTCCGGCCTCCGGGGGCAGATGGCCGAGCGCAAACCCGGAGCGCGTGAGCTGTCCCGCGAACCCGATGACGATGGCGTGTTGCAGGGGTCCTTCGAAGCCTTCGGGTGGTATGACCTCGCGAAGGAGTCCGGGTACCTCCGGTAGTTCGGCGGAGTGGATCGTGCTGTCTCCGCACCCGAGGGTCGCGAGCAGTCCTGCTGCCAGCCAGCGTGCTCCTTGCTTCCTGGCAGCTCTCGGACGCATCGGAGATCGGCTCACGGCAGGTCCCTGAAAAGCTCGTGGGGGGGCCGGACCGGCCCCCCCACGAAGTCCAACATTGCGGTCTGGTTGGCGGGTGCTACATGCCGCCCATGCGCATGTCGACCAGCGACGGATCTACCGCCCGATATCCGGTCGATTCGATCCAGTCCATGTAGGACTCTTCGATGTTGTGGTTGGTGTCGTTCTCTCCCACGGGCAGCGGGAAGCACATCATGAGCGGATCTTCCGGCACGCTGTAGCGCTGGGCCAGCGCCGTTGGAATGAACTCGAGGTGATTGTACTTGCCCGGAGTGAGTTCTCCGCCGGGCCCCGACGAGGGCGCGATGGGCTCAGGGTTGGAGCGCCAGCGCCAGCGATCGCCGAAGCGGCGTCCTTCCATGCTGAGTTCGACGTAGCGCTCGAACTTAAGGTACGTCCAGGCTTCCTCGGCACTCATCGCGTGGACGGGTTCCATCATGCGGTCGCCCAGCATCATGTTCCCCATCGGGGTCATGTCGGCGCCTTCGCTGAAGTCCTGTAGCTCATAGCTGAACTGGTCGAAATATGCGGCCAGGTCAGGGTTAGCGTCCCAGTCCTTCTGCTCGTCCGGGTGCAGTCTCAGGTCGAACTTGCTCTGGTCGGTCATGTCGATCGGATAGACCGGCGTGGCGGTGCGCACGTTGTTGATGTGCGCCATGGCCGCCTGCCAGTTGCCGTTGCGGAGTTCGACCTCCGCCTTGACCAGTTCCATCTCACGTCCGTCCACCAGCTGGATCTGCAGCTGCTCCCGCTGCTGCGCGCGGTCGGGCTCGAAGAAGAGGAATTCCCGCTGCGGATCGCGGGGAGCGATGCCCTTGAGCGGATAGAACATGGGTACCAGCGACACCCAGGTGGGACGGGCCGGATGGGTTTGTCCGCGAACCGCGGCCGGCTTGCCCGCCGGGACCTCGCGAGAGCCGTTGTCATACCCCCATGCGACACGCGAGTCGCCCGTCAGCAGGAAGTGCTCACCCGCAGGCGTGCCCCAGAACGAGAGCGACTGGAATCCCAGGCTTTCCACGTGCCCGTAGACGTAGTAGTACTCGCCGCCAAAGCCCGAATAGGTGGTCAGGAACTCGAAGTCGAACGGAACCTGCCCGGCGTCGGCGCCGGCGCCGGCATAGTCGCCCTTGAAGAGCTTGGCCGCCGCTCGGGCGCCGATGGCCGCCGTCACCAGATCGCTCATCCCGGCGGACTGGCCGACGGTGACCGCGTTGTCAAACGCCGAGATGGCCCGATCGAAGTATGCGAGCTTGGGCTCGGGCGAGCCACCGTCGAAAATGGCGGTGCAAGCGTTCTCGCCCAAGTAGCGGCTGGCGAGCCCGCCCCAGAAATGAGCCTGTGCGAGAGGTGGGTAGGAGCCGGGATTACTGATTCCGCTATCCTCCCGCGTAAACCGGCGGACAGCCTCCTCCGCAACCCAACGTGCACGCTGGAGGCGACCCCAGCCTCCGCGTCCGTCATAGTTGTCGTTCAACCAGGCCACTTCCTCCTCGGGGCGTACGCCCGCCGAGCCGGTGTGGCCGCTGGCATGGATATCATGGGTGATGGCGCCGCCAAGCAGCGCGTAGGTGCCGAATCCTTCCTGAACGCCGCGGATTGCGCCGTTCACGATTCCCTGGTATGCCCCCTCCAGGTTAAGGGTCGCGTCCTGGACCGGACCGGGGTTGGTAACCGCCAGATCGCAAGCGGAGAAAACGCCGACCGCGGCAAAGGCGCCGAAGGTCATGACCTTCTTCGTAAGTCGTCTCAAAATCATTCTTCTTATCCTCCTTGCCTTTCGGTATCCGTAACTTGCAAACCGTCTCGTTCAGCCCCGAGGCCCCCCAACCGCCTCCGGTTCCGGCGGCGGTTGGGACCTCGGGGATGGACGATCAGAAGATCGCCCGAAGCGAAACAGTGAAGTAGGAAACCGGCGGGAGCGTCTCGTCGATGCCCTTGACCAGGTCGTGCCGGAACTCGCCGGTTCCACCCTGGGTCCAGGGGCTGTTCTCGTTCTGCTCCGGGTGGCCCGTAATCAGGTTCTTGTGGGTCCAGAAGGCCACGTTACGGCCGGAGATCGTCAGGTCGGCCCGGCTCGCCCACCCGGTCAAGCTGGGCAGCAGGCTCGAGATCGGAATCGCCAGCGTCACGTCGCGGAGTTCTGCGAAGTCGGACTCGGAGTTGGCGTAGTCATACCGCCGCATGCCGAAGCACTGCGCAGCTTCCCAGGCGTACATGTCCGCAGGACGGCTGCCCGGCCACGTGGGTCCGGGCTCGGAGCCGAGCTCGCCCGGCTGCCAGTTCGCGTCGACCTTGCGGTAGGCGTCGTAGCACTTGGGGTGGGCGATGGTGCGCCCGGTGGCACCTGCCTCGAAGTAGTTGGAGATCCAGCCTCCGCGGAGGTACTCCCCGCGCGCGGACAGGCTGATACCGCCCGGCAGGTCGAAGGACATGCTTCCCGTATACATGTACGGCGGGTTGGTCGGGCCGTAGGGGACGCGTCCATCGGAGAAGATCGGATCGGCCAATTCGTTGTGGTTCATGACCCGGTAGGCGTTCAGCACGGGCACCGGATGGCCCTCGATCACCCATCCGTACTCGCCGACGCCGAACGGGGCGGCGCCGCCGAGATCAAGCGTCTCGCTGAAGTTGGTGGCGAGACCGAGGCCGAGATCCCAACGGAACGAACGCGTGTCGAGCACGGTCGTGTTGGTCATGATCTCGTAACCCTTGTTCTGCAGCTTGCCGACGTTGGTGAGCTGTGAGGACCAGTTCCCCTCGCTGTCGGGCGAGGCGACGTTGAAGAGGGCGTCGGAGGTGGTCTGGTGATAGTAGGTGACCTCGGCGCTGAAGCGGCCGTTGAGCCAGGCACCGTCCATTCCGAACTCGTACTCGGTGGTGCGCTCGGGCCCGAGTGCGTCGTTGCCGGGGCGCGAGGGCCAGTAGGCCTGCGCTCCGCCCGTACCGTAACCGATGGCGCTCCAGGTGCGTACCTTGTCGAAGGCGCCGGGCGCCCGGCCTGCGAGGCCGTAGGCGCCGCGGAACTTCACCTGGCCTAAGGCCTCGGGCCAGAAGCCCTCGTCGGAGACGACGTAGGAGGCGCTGACCTTTGGATAGACATCGAAGCGGAAGTCGTCGCCGAAGAGCGCGAAGCCGACCTGCTCACCGAAAGCGCTGTTCCCGTCGACACGGGCACCGAGGGTCAAGAAGTACTTGTCGCTGATCCCGATCTGGTCCTGCAGGAAGAAACCGCCGGTGATGATGCGCAGTCGATTCTGACTGATGCTCTGGCGTGTCGCGCCGATCGAAAGCGTGAAGTCTCCCGGACCCGGGTAATGGCGGACCACGTTCTCGGTGTTCTCGATCTCGTTCTCGACGCCCTGCGCGCCGAACGACAGCGTGCTGCGAATGTTGTCCGTGAGGTTGAAGCCCCAAGTTCCGATATAGTCGAAGCTTACGACCGTGTTCTGCGACATGCTCCGCCGCTGCTCTCCGCCCTGAATGTAGTCGGAGAAGTCGCTCATGATCCCGATGGGACAGAGCCAGCAGTGCTGCTGATCGTTGAAGTGGTCGTCCTGGGAGTAGTCGTATCCGAGGGTCAGCCGGTGCGTGAAGTCGGAGCCCGGGGTGTAGTTGACCGTCAACCCGGTGACCGCGCGCGTAATCTGGTTCTTGTAGGACTCCGTGAGGAGGAGGCGGAGTGTCTCCTGGTCGCGAAGGCCAGCCATGTAGTTCCGGGGGCCGCGGATGGCGGTCATCATGATCGAAGTGACGGAATTGCCCATCTGGGCCTGCTGCAGATCCGTGCGCGCCAGCGTGTTGTTGAACTGGATGAGCACGTCCTCGTGCGGGCGGAACGTCGTGTTCGCACGAAGGTTCATCTTGGTCTCGCCATCGGTTTCAACGGCACCGACGTTGTCGTTCCAGGCTGCGGACACGAAGTAGCCGACATCACCCGTGCCTCCCCGTACCTGCATGGAGTAGCGCTGCCGGTGCCCCTTGCGGAAGACCTGGTCCAGCCAAAGGTAGGGCACTTCGTCGGTGGCGAAGGGGCGGAAGTAGGAAAAGCCCTGCTGCACTTCTCCGGTCCACTGCGGAGCGCCCTGACCGCCCTGCTTGGTGAAGATCTGGATCACGCCAGCTGCGGCCTCGGTGCCGTAGAGGGTCGTGGCTGCAGGCCCCTTGATGACCTCGATGCGATCGATGTCGTCGGGGTTCAGATCGTTCAGAGGGCTGTAGGGGTCCTCAGCGCCGTTCTGGCTCGAAGTCGGCTCGCTCTTGGCGCGCATCCCGTCGATGTAGATGAGGGGCTGGTTGCTGAGCGCGGTGCTCACGTTGCCGCGAAGTCGGATGTCGGCGCCGGAACCGGAGTTCCCGGAACTGAACTGAATCCGCGCGCCCGACACACGAGCCTGCAGGAGCTGACCGACATCGTTCACGGGCTCGGCGACCTCGGCGATGTTGATCTGCTCGATCGCATTGCCGACCTCGCGGCGGCGGGCCTGGCCCGCGGTCCCGGTGACGACGATCTCATCGAAGTCGATGACCTCTTCGTTCAGCCCGAAGTCGGCCGTCGTCGCCTGATCGTCGGCCACGGTCACTTCCTGCGACGATGCGGTGTAGCCGATCAACTCGACGCGCAGGGTGTGGGTGCCCGCCGGGACGTTGATGATGAGGTACCGTCCCGAAGCGTTGGTAAGACCGCCGAGGCCGGTGCCCTCAATGAACACCTGGGCAGCGGACAAAGGACGACCGGAGCCGGCGTCGGTCACCAGTCCGGTCAGCGAACCCACGATCGGAGTCGCCTCCGTGACGCGGATTCCCAGGGCGTCGCCAAGGGATCTGGCGGCCCTGTCCACCGCTTGGGCGCCAACATCGCTGTTCGCGGGCACCTGAGCCTCCGCGAACGACCACGACGTGGCCCCGAGCAGCAGAGTAAGGGTTAGTAGCCGGATGACTCGCATAACACTCTCCTTCCTCTGGGGTGGCGTTCCTGCCACCGGTTTACAATCCCCTCCGCCCCCTCCGGGACCGGGCCAGCGCATGAGCCCGTGTCTGAAAAGCGCACACAGCCCTGCCCGGTTACCGGGTGCAACCCGATCAGAATGAAGCCCTCTCGTGTGACGCGCAAGGGGTGACCGTTTCGTCGGGCGGCGCGACCGGCGAGAAACGACGCCTCGTGGCCGGACCGCGGTTCGCCGTCAGGGCACGGAGATGGAAAAAAGGCGCAGGCCGACCATGTTCTCCGGATTGTCATCCGGGCTTTCCGTACCACCTGCCGGGATCACGCCTCCCTGGATCATCAGGGCGGCAGCACCTAGGCCCGCACCAATGGTGAGGACTGTGTTTCTGCTGTCGAACTGACGAAGTGCGGCCTCTTGAATCGACCGGGTTGCGACCTGGGTCGTCAGCACCGAAGAGCCGGCGCCGCGCAACTGGATGGTGAGCGCGTCGGAGGAGACGCCCGCCACCCGGCCGCTGATGCGGTTGCCCGACAGGTTCATCATCTGGACCGGGAAGCCCTCGACTGCGGCCTGGTTCATCACACGTCCGAAGGCATCCTGGTCGAGGACCAGGCGCGCCTGCTGGTCGGGGGCGATCGTCTCCAGCGGCACCGTCGAATAGGAGAAGCACCCTCCGGCGGCGAGGAGAAACACGGACAGAGCCGCGAGCTTGAGGCACGGGCGCAGGACAAACGTGGCTTCACTCATTCAATTGCTCCTTCTGCCGTTGTCCGAGAGCCTCCAGTGAGGCCCCCCGGGGTCAGCAGGCTACGCAGTTGTTGTTGTTGTGGGATCCGAGCGACTCCAGCAGTTCGACCGTCTCGGGGAAGGGCAGGATGCGCTGTACCGGGCCGTTGGCCATGTCGGCGGTGGTCTGGCCGCTCCGGCTTACCGCGGTGACGTCGGCGCCCTTGCTGACCAGGTACAGGATCAGCTCGTTGTCTCCGCGGGCGGCGGCGTGGTGCACGGCGTTGTAACCGTTGCGGTCGCGGGCGTTTACGTCGGCGCCCAGTTCCTCAACCAGATAGCGTACTGCGGGAAGCCACGCCTCGGGTACGTGCCGGTGGACGTTCGCGGCGAACCCTTCGCCGTAGGTGATGCCCGACGCCGCGTGGATGGGCCAGGAACCCGGTCCGCCGATCGGGACGGGAGGCAGTCCGGACATGTCGGTGCGGCCGCCGCGGCGGAAGCGCCGGGGGGCGTTTACCGTGGGGATGTGGGGATCGGCCCCGTGCGCGACCAGCAGCTTCATCGCCGTGACGTCCAGCGCGAACGCCGCGCGCCAGAAGGGCGTTGCGCCCATGCGGTCGACGCTCAGGAAGCTGCGGCCGAATTCCGTGTACCACAGGGTCTTGTGGAGGCGCACGTTGGGGTTGGCGCCGGCCTCGAGGAAGGCCTCCATCAAATCCAGGTAGGTGGTTTCCTGCTGGGTGTAGTCGGTCGGCTGCGGATGGCGCGACTTGGGGATCCACTGGGTGTTGAGTACCGCGTACAGGGGGGTCGCTCCGGCATCGCTCGCCAGGGTGAAATCCGCGCCGCGGTCGAAGAGGACGGCGGCGAGGTCGAAGTGCCCGTTCAGGGTGGCCATGAGGAGCGGGCTGGTATGGTCGCCGGCGCTCACCCGGTCGATGTCGGCGCCGCGGTCGAGGAGGGCCTCGGCGGCGGCGCGCCGGCCGTCGCGCACGGCCATCAGCAGCGCGGTGAGCCCGCCGTAGTGTCCGACCAGGTCTGCGTGGGAGAGCGGCTGGGGCACCGTCCGGTCGCGGTCGCGCGCCAGCGAAGGCGGCGGCTCGTCCGGGTTCAGGAGGGTGCTGACCGTGGGATCGGGCTGTGCCCGGGCCGGGCGACCGCCACCGCTTCCGCCCTGTAGCTGCTGGAGCGCCGCGACCCGCTCGTCGCGGCGGCGCTGTGCTTCCCGGTCCTCACCGTCGCGCGCCGCGATGTCGATCACGCGGGCGGTGGCGGAGGGATCCGCCCCGCCGTCCATGAGGGCGTGGATGGCTCCGGCGCGGTCGGACGCCGCCGCGAACATGAGGGGCGTCTGGCCCCAGGCGGATTCCACCGCGTTCGGGTCGGCGCCGTGCTCGATCAGTTCCGTTACGGCGTGGCCGTTTCCGGCTGCGGCGGCGAAGTGCAGCGCGGTGGCGCCCCCGGTGGTGGTGGCCGCGCGCGGGTCCGCTCCGGCCTCCAGGAACACACGCACCACCTCCGCGCTTCCGGCCTTGGCGGCCAGGTGCAGCGGGGTGTAGCCACCGAGCCGGGTGACCGCGGACAGGTTCGCGCCGGCGCTGAGGAGCAGATCGGCCGTGGCGGCGCTGCCGTTCTCGGCCGCCCAGTGCAGCGCGGTCATGCCATCGCCCTGGGCACCGTTGACGTCGGCACCCTGGTTGATGAGCGAGCGCACCAGCGCCAGATCGCCGCGCATGGCGGCGTCGGCGACCGGGGAGTCCTGCGGTGGCGCGGCGGCCAGGACCACGAGGGTCAGCATCAAGGTGGCAATCGTGCGCGGAAGCTGTCTCATCGCCTTCCTCTCCATCGGAATGCGCTCGTTCTCAGGACCTGCTCTGGGCGGTCGCCCCAGGTATGGGCCTCAGGATCTGCTCTGGGCCGCCGCCATGCCCGGCATCCCCAGGGGGAATGCGCTGGTGCTGTCCCCGAAGCTGGTCCGGTCCTCGTGACCGAGCGCGTGCAGCAGGCTCAGCATGACGTTGGCCATGGGCGTCCCGTCGGGGGCCTTGAGATGCAGGTTGCCCTGGAGCTTGCCGTTGGCGCCGCCCAGGGTGATCAGCGGGCACCTGCGGTGGTTGTGCAGGTTTCCGTCCGCCATCGGCGAGCCGTAGACGATCATCGTCTTGTCGAGCAGATGGGTGTCGCCCTCCATGTTCTCGCGCAGGCGGTCCATGAGGTACGGCAGCATGCTCACGTGGTACTTGTTGATGGTGGCGAAGTCGAGGACGCCCTGCGGATTGCCGCCGTGGTGCGACGCCGGGTGGAAGGGCTTGTCGGTGCCGCTCTCGGGATAGACCCGCGAGGAGGCATCTCTCCCCAGCTTGAAGGAGAAGACCCGCGTCATGTCGGAGGCGAAGGCCAGCGCCTGCAGGTCGAACATCGTCTCGACGTGCTCGGTGAAGGAGTCCGGAACCCCGGCCGGGGCTTCGGGGAGTTCCCTCGGTTCTCCGCTGGTGTTGTGGGCCTCGATGCGCTCGATGCGGCGCTCGATCTCGCGCACGTTCTCAAGGTACTGGTCGATGCGCTGCCGGTCCGAGGGCCGGAGCTCCTGCTTCAGCCGGGCCACGTCGCGGGCGATCCAGTCCAGGATGCTGCGGCTGGTGCGGCGCCGGGCGGCGCGCTCCTCCGCGGTGCCGCCCGCCCCGAAGAGCTGGTCGAAGGCGATGCGCGGATCGCGGATCATCGGCAGCGGCTCGGTGGGGGAGGCCCAGCTGATGGTGTCGGTGTAGACGCAGGCGTAACCGTATGCGCACCCGCCGGCCTGATCGACGTTCTCGATGCAGAGCTGCATGGACGGGATCGGCGTGTCCTGCCCGAAGCGCTGGGCGTGCAGCTGGTCGAGCGAGGTGCCGACGTAGACGTCGGAGGCCTCGGTCTGCTTGGGATGGGCCTGCGTGAGAAAGACGGCGCTCGACCGGAAGTGGTCGCCGCCGATCTCCTTGGGCTGGTAGGCCTCGGCGTTCGCGACGTCGGTGTTGCTGAAGATGGTGAGGTAGTCGCGATAGCGCTCCAGCGGGGCGAGCGAACTGGGGCCCAGGTCGAAGTCGCTCCCCGTGGCGGCGGGGGACCAGAGGTTCTGGGTGGCGCCCCACTCGTTGGCGCCGGCCGACCCATGGACGATCTCGATGGCGATGAGCCGGGTGGGATCGTCGTTTCGGGCCGCCCTCGACCAGGTGCGGCCCGCCGGAATCATGGCGTCGAGCATGGGCAGTGCCACGGTGGCGCCCATACCGCGCAGGAAGGTCCGCCGGGGGATGTGCTTTCCGGTAATGAAGTGCATCGAGATCTCCACTCGTGGTATGACGGTCGGTCAGCTGTCTTGTCGCACGGCCCTCCGGGGCCGGCTGCGTAGCTCGCGATCACGCGAGCATCATCTGGGTTCTCGCTATCGGGACTCTCCCTGGCTCTCCGCGACCGCGGGCTCGGGTCCGCTCATCTGGAAGGCATCGCTTTCGATGACGCCACGGATGAACGCCGAGATGCGGTAGTCCTGTTGCTCGGCTTCGCGCACGATGGCCCGGACGCGCGGCTGATCGTAGTACTCCACGCGCCGCCCCAGCGCGTACGCCATCAGGTTGGCGGTGAAGGTGCGGATCAGCGGTTCGGGACGCTTCAGCAGCGCCTGCTGCAGTTCGGCCGGGGTCGAGACGGGGGTCGTGTCGTAGAACGTCCCCCGGGTGTCCAGGGGCATGCCGTTCTCGCGAATCCGCCACTTGCCCGAGACCCCGAAGTTGTCGAGGGCGAGACCGATCGGATCCATGAACTGGTGGCATGCGTTGCACACCGGGTTGGCGGCGTGCATCGCCATGCGTTCGCGCGTGGTGAGCATGCGGCCGCCCTCCGATTCCTCGGTCTCCTCCAGGTCGGGCACGCCCGGCGGCGGCGGTGGCGGCGGCGTGCCGAGCAGCACCTCCATGACCCACTTGCCGCGCAGGACGGGGGAGGTGCGGCCGGCGTGTGAGGTCAGCGTGAGGATGCTCCCGTGGCCGAAGAGGCCGCGCCGGCGGTCATCCGGGTAGTTCACGCGCCGGAAATGGTCGCCGGCCACATCCGGGATGCCGTAGTGCCGCGCCAGCCGTTCGTCCACGAAGGTGTAGTCGGCGCTGTACAGATCGAAAACGCTGCGGTCTTCCAGGACCAGATTGTAGAAGAAGAGCTCGGTCTCGCGGAGCATCGACTGGCGCAGCTGCTGGTAGAAGTCGGGCTGCAGGCGGACGTCGGGATTGATCTTCTCGAGGTCCTGGAGCCGCAGCCACTGAGCCGCAAAGCGCGTCCCCAGCGCCTCGGCGCGCGGATCGCCGAGCATGCGCGTCACCTGGGCGTCGAGCACCGCCGGATCCGACAGCCGGCCATCCACGGCCAGCTCCGTCAGTTCCTCGTCCGGCGAGGTGCCCCACAGGAAGAAGGAGAGGCGCGCGGCGAGGTCGATGTCGCGGATCCGATATCCCTGGTCGGCAGCGGTGTTCGCAGGCGGTTCCTCGAAGCGGAAGACGAAATGCGGGCTCGCGAGCATGGCTTCGAGCGCGGTACCGATGCCCGCCTCGAAACCGCCCTCCTCGGCGCCGGTGCGGAAGAACGCCATCAGCGCGGTCATGTCCTCGTCGACCAGCGGCCGCCGGAACGCCTTCTGCCCCAGGCGGGAGATGATCTCGGTCGCGCAGGCGGTCTCTTCCGAAGGGTCCGTGGGCCGGCAGGTGAAGATGGCCCGGCGGCTGGCGGTCTCCGACACCCCGGTGGGGTTGAAGGGGCCGCCGATGACCAGGTCGCGCAGGTGCGGCAGCGCCAGCAGGCCGTAGGTGCCGGCGATGGCGGTGCTCGCGAGCGACCAGTCGTGCGGGGAGATGAGGTCCTGGACCGGGCCTTCCGCGTGCTTCAGGAAGGCCGCGGTCACCCGGTGGTTGCCGGAGCGCACGAAAACCGGTTCGGTGCGCATCTCGACGCCGTTCGGATCGGAGACGTGCATCCAGCGGTCGAGTTCGAGGACCGCCACCCGTTCGCCGTCGATGGAGATCTCGAGTTGCTCCGGGGACTCGTCGGTGTGCAGAGCGTTGCGCCCGTTGCCGACCAGGGTGCCGGTGGTTTCGTGGTGGAACGAGACCCGGAAGACGTATTCACCGTCGGCCGGGAAGTTGTGCTCGACGCTGAGGCCGCCGCGCGTTCCATAGGGGGCGCCTTCGACCCGCTCGGTCTGCGAAGCCCAGCGGGAGACCTGGTACTGGGTCTCGCTCGCAGTGGCGGCCGCGTCGCCCAGCGCCATCCGCGCGATGTCGCTCGCCCCGTTCAGGTAGGCTTCCAGCAAGGTGGGCGAGAGCATCTGTGCGTCGGCGATGTTGTCGAAGTTCGCGCTCTTGGTATCGAGCGGGAGGTACTCGCCGGCGTCGATGTCGAGATCGAGCAGGTCCTTGACCGAGCGTTCGTACTCGGCGCGGTTCAGGCGCTGGAAGGAACGGGTTCCGGGATTGGGGTCGGCCGCGAAGGCGGCGTCCATGCGATCCTCGAGCGTGGTGACCAGCAGCTCCAGCGTGTCGCCGACAGGGCGGGGCATCCCCGGTGGGGGCATCATCCCCGCGCGCAGCTTGAGGATCATCTTCTCCACGGTCTCGGCGCGCGCGGCCAGGTTGTCGATGTCGAAGCCGGCGAGGGAGAGGTTGCCGGTGAGGAGCGCGTCGTTGTGGCAGACCTGGCAGTAGCGCTGAACGACGTTGGCGAGGTTGGCGGCGGGCAGATGAGCGGCAACGGGCGCGTTCGCGGCCGGAGCTGGAGAGAGGGCTTCGCCGGCCGGTCCTGACGTGTTGTGCGCCGGGACTTGCGCGGCCCCATCATCGGCATCTCCGGGATGGAACGTCGAGAGGGCGCGTCCGGAATCGCCCGTGCCGGCAGCCGCGATCCAGATGCCCGCCACGAACGCAATCGATGCGAATAATTTCATGCCGTCGTCCCCGCTTCTCTGCCTGACCCGCCCGTGCGCGACGAGTGCGGTATCCTCGAAAACCCTCCGCCGCCGGGCCCGTCCCTGCGGGACACACCCCATACCGGACGGAGACAACCCCGCAGCCTTGATTCTACAGCGAAACCCCGGGCTTCGCCATCACCGCGCTTCCATTTCCTCCTCAAGGGCCATCCACTCCTCCGTGAGGCGCTCAACCTGCGCCGCGAGCCGCTCCCGCTCGGCCTTCAGTTCGCGCACTTCGGCTGGATCGGAGCTCTGGTAGAAGGCCGTGTCGGCAAAGGTCGCATCGATTTCGGCAAGCCGGGACTCCATGGCTTCGAGCCGGGCGAGCGCGCGGTCGCGCCTTGCTTCGGTGGCGGGGTCGGGCGCGCGGACCTTGTTCGAGGGCTGCCTCCAGCGACGCGGCGCGGCCGCTTCCCGGTCCTTTCGCTTTTCCCGCCGTGCCTTCAGCACCACCGTGTCGACATCCAGGTGATCATCCCCGCTGGCGTGGACATACTCGTCGTAGGTGCCGGGGTAGTCGCGCACGCCTCCCGGCGTGATCTCCAGGATGCGGGTCGCGAGCCGGCTGACGAACCAGCGGTCGTGGGAGACGAAGATCAGGGTGCCGGGGAATCGCTTCAGGGCTTCCACCAGCGCCTCGATGGACTCCAGGTCGAGGTGGTTGGTGGGTTCGTCGAGGACCAGGACGTTGGGCTGCTGGATGGCCAGGCGGCAGAACACCAGGCGGGCGGCTTCTCCTCCGGAAAGCGCCGAAAGGGGCTTGGCCGCGTCGTCTCCGCTGAAGAGCACCAGACCCAGCTGCCCGCGCACGTAGCCGATGTCCCGGCCCGGGCAGGTGTCCCAGATCCAGTCCTGGGCGGTGCGTCCGGGTTCGTCAAGCTGCTCCTCGTGGTCCTGGGCGAAGTAGCTGACCTGGGCTTCGTATCCCCAGCGGACGGATCCGGCGTCGGCAGGCATTTCACCGATCGCGATCTTGAGCAGGGTGGACTTGCCGATGCCGTTGGGGCCGAGGATGGCCAGCCGGTCGCCGCGGCGGACGCTGAAGTCGACGCCGTGGAGAACCTGGTTGTCGCCGAACGATTTTCGCACGCCTCTCGCTTCGAACACCTCGCGGCCGCTGGCGCGGACGGGCTCGAAGCGGAACGCCGGATAGCGGCGCGAGCTGCCGGGGAGGGTCTCGAGCGCGGCGGCCTTCTTCTCGATGAGCCTCAGCTTGCTCTGCGCCTGGCGGGCCTTGCTGGCCTTGGCGCGGAATCGGTCCACGAACTTCTGGTGGTGCGCGATCTCCCTGTCGCGGCGGACGATCTCCTTCTCGCGGCGTTCGTGTTCGGCGCGCTTGCTCTTCCGGAAGGCGCTGTAGTTCCCGGGATAGGCGAGGACGGTTTCGTAGTCGACGTCGAGGATGTGGGTGACCACGTTGTCGAGAAAGCGGTGGTCGTGGGAGATGACCACCAGCGGACCCTTGAAGTCGCGCATGAACTTCTCGAGCCAGCGGATGGAGAGGATGTCGAGGTGGTTGGTGGGCTCGTCGAGCAGGAGTGCATCGGGAGCGCCGGCGAGGACCTGGGCAAGGAGCACGCGCAGCCTGAATCCGCCGGAAAGGGTCGAAAGCGGATCGCGGTGGCAGGGGGCGGGAAGGCCCAGTCCTTCGAGGATGGCGGCGGCTCTGGCTTCCGCAGTGTAGCCGTCGTGGCGCTCGACAATCTCCTCGAAGCGCGAGAAGCGGTCCGCGTCGAATTCCCCGCCCGCCTGCACGTGCGCGAGCAGCGCCTCGCGGGCCGCCAGCGCTTCCCAGAGCACCGGATTGCCGCGCATGGCCACGCGGAGGATTTTCTCTTCCTCGTAGGCGAACTGGTCCTGACGAAGCACCCCGAGGCGGAGTCCGCGCGGGATGGAGACCGAGCCTTCCGACGGTTCGACATCACCGCTGAGAATGTTGAGGAGGGTGGTTTTCCCCGAGCCGTTGGCGCCCACGAGCCCGTAGCGCTCGCCGGGCTGGAGGCGCAGGGAGACATTTCGGAAGAGCGTTCGATCGCCGAAGGACCTGGCGAGGCCGGTGGTGGAGATCACGCCGGGCGGATGCCCGCGAGCGCTTCGACGAGGCGGTCGATCTCCGCCGTGGTGTTGTACACGTGCGTGGAAACGCGGATGGCTTCGTGGCCGTCGCGGCGATGTTCGTCGATGTGGATGGAGGCGCGCTCGGCAATGACCGGCACCGAGGCGACGGCGTCGACGCCCTCCAGCTCGAAGATGGTCGACGCGGGACCGCTGGTTTCGCGGGTCGCACCGCTGACGAGGCGGGCTCCCGGCAGCCCGGCGAGGCGCTCCTTGAGGTAATCGGACAGGAAGCGCGTGCGGGCCTCGACGCGGTCGATGCCGACCTGTTCCATGAACGCGAGGGAGGCGGCCAGAGCGGCGCGGACCGGCACATCGTTGGTGCCGGGGGGCTCGAACGCGGGGTTGTCGGGCGTGGCGTCGTAGGCGAAGGCGGAGCGGATGCGCTCGCGCGCGCTCGCACGCACGTACAAAAAACCAGTGCCCATGGGGCCCAGGAACCACTTGTGCAGGCTGGCCGAGTAGGTGTCGCACCCCAGGGCGTGGAGGTCGATCGGGAACATGCCCACCGCCTGCGCGCCGTCCACGTGGGTGAGGATGTCTCGTTCGCGCGCGAGGGCCGCCAGCCTGCCGACCGGATAGAGGTGGCCGCCGCGGGTGACGTGGCAGAAGGCGAGCACCCGGGTGCGGGGGGTGAGCGCGGCCTCGAAGGCCTCGACCACCTGGTCCCCACCGGGGAGCGGGCTGGGGATGAACACCTCGCGGGTCACGACCCCGTCGCGGGCGGCGCGCAGTTGCCAGGGGCGGCGGCCGGCCGGGTGCTCCTGGGTGGTGAAGACGACTTCGTCGCCGGGGCGCAGGTCGAAGCCGGCGGCGCTGAGGTGGAGCGCCTCGGTGGCGTTGCGGGTCAGGGAGAGCTCGCCCTCGTCGGCTCCCAGGAAGGCCGCGAGGCCGGGACGGACCCGCCCGGCGACGAGTTCGCCGAGCTCGCCGGTGGCCCGCCGGGGTGCGCGCGAGACCGCCTGGTATCCGTCGGCGACGGCGCGCGCGACGCTCGCGGGGGGCATGCCCAGGCCGGCGTTGTTCATGTAGGCCGTGCCGGCCTCGAGGCTGAAGGCCGCCCGCACATGGGCCCATGCGGGGTCGTCGACCCCGTCCGGTCGGGCCAGGGGGGCGTCGTCCGGTGGCCCCGGGGGTGCGCTGTCGTCGGTCCGCGGCGCGTTCTGTTCGCACCCCGCCAACCAGGCGCCGGCCACGCCGGCCGCGCCTGTCCCCACGAACGCGCGTCGCGACAACCCGGCCATGGTCTCCTCCCGCATGTGTGCATCCCGGTCGCTCTCGCCGGCCGCCGCCGGCACGGCGCGGCGGGCCGATGTGGTGGAAGGGATGCTAACGCGAAACGGGCGGTCGCGCGCGTCCGGGTGCGGTCAGGTGGTCGGCCGCACGGCTGTGAACTCCCGCGGGCCGCCGCGGGGCCCCGAAACCGTGCCCGTCATCTGGCCGCCCTCAATGGTGGCGCTGTAGCTCTGGGTGATCTCGCGATTGCGGAAGCTGCGCGTCACCTCGAAGCTGACCCGCCCATCCTCGAAGGCGACGTTCTGAAGCTGGATGGTCCCGTTGGGAGCCATGGCCGAGCCCGTCAGCTCGTCGCCGTCGGCGACGAAGGTCAGCGTCTGGGTCATGCTGCCGCGTGGTGTCTCGAGGGTCATCTCCCATGCGCCGAGCACGGCGGAGAAGTCGGAGGCAGTCTGGGCCGCCGCCGGAGTGGCGGGAACGGAGGCCAGCGTGAGGGCGAGGACAAGGGCGATGAGTCGGGACATCCTGGGATCAGCTCCTCTCGGGCGTGGTGTCGGAGGGCCGGCGGCGTCAGGCCGGCCGGCGAGACCGGAACGGTGTCGCGCACTCTCATGGACAGTCATCGCCAATGAAGCGTTGTCTGCCTGAGTGCACTGCCTTCGATGGCCAACGTTACTTCCGTCAGCCACGCTATTACCTTGGGGGACCCGTTTGCCTTGGGGGACGCGCTGTCTCCCGTTTCGTCCCGCAGCCCTCGCCCAGGTGTTCGCCCATGAAACACGGGAACCCGCTCCAGCCCTCCCGATGCCGGAGCCGATTTCGCCGACTCCGGGTGTTCCTCGTGCTTCCGCTCGTCAGCGCCTGCTACAGCTATACCCAGGTGGGGGTGGAGAGCGTGGCGCCCGGGGAAGCGGTGCGGCTGCGCGTGTTCGAGCAGGCCGTCGACCGGCTCCCCCCGCAACTGGAGAGGAGAACGCAGGTCGAGGGTACCGTGGTCGACCTGGACGGTGGACGGCTGAACCTGCTGCCGGAACTGGGATCGGCGGCGACGGATCCGGTCTCTCTCGCGATCCCCGACATCGAGGCCATCTCCCGCAGGGAGCTGAACCCGACCCGCACCTGGGCTGCAGTGGGCGTCGGCGCCGCGCTCGGCCTGGGGCTGCTCCTGTCGATCGAGGGAGAACCAGCCGGAACCGGCGGCGGGCCCATCACGGAATTCATGACGGGGTGGACGCTGCGGTTGATCAGGTAGCTTCGTCAGCGCGAAGCGCCGCCGCTATCTCTGCCGGGTCCTCGGCAGTTCGCGGAACGAATCCGCTTCGAGTGTCGAGGGAAGTTCGTCGCTGTCCTCAGCCCTCGGCGATCGCCTCCTCCACCGGGTCGCCCCGATGCGCCCGGACGATCTCCATGATCTCCTCGTCGGTGAGGATGCGATTGGACGATTTCGCACGGGTCAGAATCGCCGAGCGCAGCTCGTCGTCGGCGGGAATGCGACGCGAGGCGAGCCAGTAACTGACGTTGGACAGCCCGCTCATGTGGCCGATCTCGATCTCCTGCCCGCGGCCGAACCAATTGGCGGGCACGCCCGAATACACCCGGTCGGCCAGCTTCCGGTCACCTCGCTTGAGCGCCTTGATGATCGCTGCGGCGTGCACCCCGGTGCCCGTGCGGAAGGCGTCGCGTCCGGCCATGGGGTAGCTGGGATGGATGTCCACTCGGCAATAGCGTGCCACCGCCTGGCAGTAGCGGCCGAGCTTCGACAGATCGTGGTCCCACTCGTCCAGCAGCTTGAGGTTGAGCAGCATCTGGTCGATGGAGGCGTTCCCGACACGCTCGCCCACGCCCAATCCGGTGCCGTGGGCCCGGGTGGCGCCGTACTCGATGGCCAGAATGGCGTTGGTGACGCCCAGGCCGCGGTCGTTGTGGCCGTGCCAGTCCAGTTCGACCGGCTCGCCCATGCCGCGGATCAGCGACTGGGTCCAGTCGAAGAGGTTCTTCATTCCGTCGGGGGTAACGTGTCCCACCGTGTCACAGAGGCAAAGTCTGCGCACCCCCATCCGCACCGCCTGTCGGAAGAGCGGATCCAGCACGTCCGGCCGCGAGCGCGTGGTGTCCTCGGTCACGATGCAGACGTCGAGTCCTTCGCGCATGGCGAAGGTCACGGTCTCTTCGATGCGGCGCAGAAGCGTGTCGACGGTCCAGGACTCGACGTAGAGTCGGATGGGACTCGAGCCGATGAAGGCGTAGACCTCGATGGGCATGCCCGTCTTCTGGGCGATGTCGGCGATCGGCTCCACGTCGCGAACCATGGTGCGCGCGGCGCACATGGGCTGGAGCTTCATCCGGCTGTCGCGGATTTCCTCGACCAGCGCCCGGACGTCGTCCTGCGCGCGCTTGCCCGCCCCGGGAAGCCCCACATCCGCCATCCGGATGCCGAGGTCCTCCATGAGGTGGATGAGCTCGACCTTCTGCTCGATGGTGGGGTCGGTGACCGAAGGGGACTGAAGGCCGTCCCTCAGGGTCTCGTCGACAAGTTCGAAGCGACCGGGTGCGAGGGGAGCCCGCTTGTGCAACTGGTTCCAGTCGAAGATGACGTCCTGAGCGGCATCGACCGCACCTGTCTGCACCAGAGACCTCCCGGCGGGCTCCCCCGCGCCTCGGCTTGCTAGCTCACGCGGTTGAGCGGGTTCGAGTTGGTGTCGACCTCGGTCACGCCCACCGGGAAGCAGCGGCTGCGGCCCGACATGTCCTCCATGGGCGTCGATCCGGGGCGTCCTTCGTTGTCCCAGCGGCGCAGGTCGGCGAAGCGGCGGTTGTCGAACCACAGCTCCACGCGCCGCTCCTGCTTGAGCGCGGTCCACGCCTCGTTCACATTGGCGGCGGTCGCGGGAGGCAGGGCCTCGCCCGTATGGTCGCTCACGACGCTGGTGCGGACCTGGTTTATGATGTCCATCGCCCCCTGGAAGTTGCCGGGGCTGTTGACCAGGATCTCCTCCGCCTGAATCAGGAGCATCTCCCGTCCCGATGCAAGCGTGTGCGGCGATGTCTTGCTCGTGAACTTCTGCTGAACGTAGAAGGGCAGGTTGTACACCATGGTGACGGCGTCCGGGATCTCGTTCCACGCCATTCGTGGATCCCCGGTTTCCGTGTAGTAACCCTCTGCGAAGGTGCCCCAGATCGTGTATTCGCGCCACGGATCCGACGCCCCGCGGAAGTAGACCTCGTTGGGGTCCGGGAAATCGTCCAGATCGTAGTGGTGGAGCTGGTACACGAAGTCCGTGGGGATGCCCGACGCGTCGCTGCGGGCGCCGCTCCAGTCTCCGAGCCACATGCGCACGTCCGCGCGCCCGGCCTGGGCGGCGAGCGCGATGTCGGAGGCCCCGGAGGCGTTGCCGACGCTGATCGCCTCGGTGAAGTACTCCTCCGCCCGGTTCAGGAAGTCGCTGGATGGCAGTTCCGGCCCTCCATCGAACACCGCGACGCACATGTTGTGGCCGAGCGTGCGGTTCGCATAGCCGGACAGAACCAGAAGCCTTCCGGCGATCTGGTTGGAACTGAACTCGCCCTCCAGGGCTTCGCGCAGCCGGCGCACGCCGTCCTCCGCCATCCAGCGCGCCTGCTGTGCCCGGTCCCAGTGATCGTCCACGTTCTCGGAGGTGAGCTTTCCGTTGTAGAACTCCGAGTCGACGAGCCCTCCCGGCGTTCCCTCGAAACTCGTCAGCCCCGAGTCGTAGGCCAGCCGCGTGTAGGCCAGAGCGGACGCGCGCCTGACCCCCTGGAGGACGGACGGGAATGCCTGCGTGTCGTTCAGGAACTCGTCCTGCACGGGGCCCGGATTGGTGACTTCCAGATCGCAGCCGGTCAGGCCGAGAACAGCCACGGCGGCGACCTGGACCACGCGGCGCGAAACGCCCGCAAGTCTGATCTTGTGCATGTCTGACGCCTCCCTCGTAATCGCGTTCATGATCTTCCCCCCGTTCGCCGGCCGCATCAGAAGGTCATCCTGAGGGAAGCGATGAAGCTCGCCGGTGGCGGCGGATGCTCCCAGATCGAGCGCGTGATCCCGGAACTCATCCCCTCGTTGCCGGCCATCTCCGGGTCCATGGCGAGGAAATCCGCGTTCTTCCACGTCCAGAAGTTCTGGACGGAGAGCGTAAGGGTGGCGGTGCTTGCTCCGGGGACGGCGAAGGGCAAGGGCGTCAGCACGGTCAGGTCGCGCACGCGGAAGAAGTCGTTGGGATAGACGAGGCGCGCGCTGAACTCACCGCTGCAGGTGAAGATGTCGAAGGCCGTCAGCTGGCTGCGCTGGCCGGCCTGCAGGGCCGGAACGGCGTCGTCGCAGAGCGGGCTGACCTGGCCGCGCTGGGCCGAGGTGGTGCTCTGGCGGTCGTAGATGTAGTGTCCGCCCATGTACTCGCCGCGCGCCGACACGACGATGCCGCTGCCCAGCGTCACGGAAGTGCTGGGCGTGACCGTCAGCGTCGGCTGGTTCGGGCCCCAAATGTGGTTGCGCTCAACCACCGGCTCCGCGATGTCGTCGGAGTTCATGAGCCGGTCGAAGCGGACCGCCGGAACCGGCTGACCCTCCTCCAGCCATCCCCCGCCGCTGACGCCGAATCCGGCGTTGCCCCCGAGATCCACGGCCTGGCTCTTGTTGGTGTAGACGGTGAGCCCCATGTCCCAGCTGAGCGCGCGGCTCTGCACCACGGTGCCGTCGAGGCTGAGCTCGAGACCCTTGTTGGACAGCACGCCCACGTTGCGCAGCTGCGAGCCCGTGAAGCCCAGGCTGGGCACCAGCTGCACCGGGATGAGCGCGTCGCGCGTCTCCTGATTGTAGTAGGTGAACCCGACCCTGAGGCGGTCGTCGTAGAAGACGCCGTCGAAGCCCGCCTCGAGTTCGATGGTACGCTCGGGACCGAGGTTCTCGTTTCCGACGTTGAGCGGGTTGAAGGAGGTCTGACCCAGCCATGGGATGGCCTGCCAGGTCCGGACCGCGTCGAACGCGCCCGGAGCCCTGCCGGCGTGCCCCCAGGCCACGCGGACCTTCATCTCGCCCATGTCCTGCGGCCAGAAGCTCTCGTCGGACATCACCCACGAGAAGGTGGCGCGCGGGTAGGGCTGAAGTCCGAAGTCGCTGCCGAAGGCGCTGTTGCCGTCGATGCGCAGCGCCAGGGTCAGGAAGTAGCGATCGCTGAAGTCGAGCAGCGTCTGACCGAAGATGCCCGCGTTCACGACGCGCGAGCGGGCCTCCCGGGCCTGATAGGACGCGCCGCTCGTGACGGTGTGCTCGCCGGGTCCCGGGAGCGCGTTGGTGCTGGCCCCCAGGTCGGTGTCGCGCGCCACCACCGACTGCCCGCCCCACGAGAGGCTGGTGCGGAAGCTCTCGGTGAGCCGCAGGTCGAAGCTGCCCACGTAGTCGGCCGTGAGCTGCTCGGCCGTCCAGGTGCGGTCGGAGACGGAACCGTTGGGGTCGTTGACGTAGCCGAAGGGCCGGATGTTGCGCATGTCGCTCGCGAGCCGGTCGAGGCCCAGCGTAAGACGGTTGGTGAAGCGCGGCATCGGCGTGTAGGTGGTGGTGATGCCGGCGACCACGCGGTCCACGTCGGTGTCGATCTGGTAGTCGAGGAGGCGGGTGATGACATCCTCCTCCCATGTGCGCACGTAGGTGGCGTGGGCCTGGCGCTGGGGCGCCCTCTTGTAGCCGTTGTGCGAGATGCTGTACGGGCTCGAGCCGCTGGGCGAGTTCTCGACGTGCTGGCGCGTGATCGAGGTGTTGACCTGGATGTCGAGGTCGCTGCGGGGCTGGAACCCGAGGTTGATGCGCCCCAGGTACTTCTGGTCGGCGTCATTCGGCAGGATGCCCTCGTTGTTGTCGAGGCTCCCCGAGACGTAGTAGGAGACGATGTCGCTGCCTCCGCGGACCGACATGGTGTAGCGCTGCTGGTGCCCGTTGCGCAGCCAGGGATCGAGGCGCATGTAGGGGGCGTTGGGCGGGCCGAATTCCTGCACCCAGTTGACGCCCTGGTCGATCTGGGCGGACCACTGCGCTTCTCCCCCGGATCCGCGCTTGGTGAAGATCTGGATGACCCCGCCGGCCGCCTCCGTTCCATAGAGGGCGGTCGCGGCCGGTCCCTTCACGATCTCGATGCGCTCGATGTCGCTGGGGTTGATGTCGTTGAGGGGGCCCATGACGTCCTTGGGCCCGAAGGCGACGTGCTGGCCGACCGCGTGGTTCAGCGCCAGGCCATCGCTGCGGATGCGCACCCCGTCCACGTACACGAGCGGCTGGTTGGACATGGCGACGCTCACGTTGCCGCGCAGACGGATCTGCGAGCCGGAGCCGGACATGCCGGAGGTGCGTACCGCGACCACGCCGGGTGCGCGCGCCGACAGCAGCTGGTCGACCGCCGGGACCGGGTCGGGGAGGGTCGCGACGTCCACCTGGGCGATGGACGAGCCCACCTCGCGGCGGCGCGCCTGGCCGGCGGTGCCGGTGACCACGATCTCGTCCAGCCCGAGGGCTTCCTCCTCGAGCGCGAGATCGGCCGTGGTCGACTGGCCTGCCTGGACCGAGATCTGTGCGGTCGCGGTGCGCATGCCGATGCGCTCCGCGGTAAGCGTGTAGTTGCCCGTGGGCACGTTCAGGATCAGGAAGCGGCCGTCGCCGCGGGTCAGGGTGCCCAGGCCGGTGCCCGCGAGGTACACCTGCACCTGGACCAGGGGGCGTCCGGTCGCCTGGTCGGTCACCTGACCGATGACCTGGCCGCTGTCCTGGGCCTCCACGGCGCCGGGCGTGCCGAAGGCGAACGCCAGAGCCAGCGGAAGTACCGCTGCGGCGGTCAGGCCCGCCCTCCTCAGCCGGGCGTTGCCGGCCCCGGGATGTGTGTGGTCCGACGTTGGATGCACCATCTGGCCTCCTCTGCTGCGATCAGAAGGAAAAGAACTGTCTTCCGGCCCGGAAGAACTTCGTTCACCCGGTTTGCGGAGCAACGCCCACAATAGGTCCGGGACACGGTGGGATCAAGCGAAACCGTGCGTGGATCATGTACGAGGGTTGGCTACCCGATGGATTCACGGCGTGCCGCCCGCTGGACCTCAGTCCCCTTCCGGGGGGCGACCGTTGACCAGCGAGTTCCACAATTCGATGGTCGGGTTGCGCTGGATGCGGATGCCCTCGCGCTGTTCCTCCGCCATCGCGTGCACGTCGTGTTCGTCACCGAGGATGAAGGTGTCGAACATCGCGCTCATGATCTCGAGCGACCGTCTGACGCTCGAGGGGCCCCAGTGATACCAGCCGTGCGGCTCGCCGCCGTAGACGACCCAGTCGTACCAGTTGCCGTGGATCTCGGCCTGGATGCCGTACTGCTCGATCTGCTGGAAGCGCGCCGCCCCGTCCCCCTGCGCGTACAGAAAGAGGAGGGGGACATCGATTTCGTCGGCGTGGTAGATGATGGAGCGCTCGTAGTAGTTGCGCGGGTTCTCCATGGGGGTGCGGCCGATCAGGAACCGGTTCCAGCCCTCCATGCCGCCGTAGGTCGACAGCGTGACGAGGTCGGTCGAGCCGTACCAGACGATGCCCGCACGGAAGCGGCCGGGATCCTTGGTGACCGCGGTGGTGGTGTAGAAGCCGCCGGTGGAGCCTCCGAAGGCGCCCACCCGCCCGGGGTCCACCCAGCCCTGGCCGGCGAGCAGATCCATGCCGATGAAGGCGTCGCGCAGGTCGTGGTCGCCCCCGTGGGTGTGCACGGCCTGCCGGTACGCCTTTCCCCTTCCGGTGCTGCCGCGGAAGTTGGGCGCGAAGACCAGGTAGCCGCGGCTTAGGAAGTACTGGATGTACGGATGCCACTGCTTCGGATGCTGCCCGTTGGAGTTGGCGCGAAAGAAGAAGAGTCCCGGGAGGCGGTCGCCGGCGCTGGCGCCCTTCGGTTTGTAGACGAGTCCCGCGACCTCGAGACCGTCGAAGCTGGTGTACTCGATGAACTCCGGCTCGACGAACAGGTCGGGGTCGGCAAGGGCGGGGTGCTGGTGGTCCGTGATCCGGCGCGGCTCGCCCCCGTCGACCGGGAGGATCCGGAGGTCGCCCGTCCGCGAAGGCCCCGAGTGCGTGTAGACGATGTGCTCGCCGTCCGGGTGCCACAGATGTCCGCCGCGGGTTTGGCCGGTCGCCCGCGACCCGCCGTTGACGCCGGTGGCGTGGGTGAGCTGTTCCGGCTCGCCGCCCTCGGCGGGGATGCGGAAGATGTGGTAGTCGTAGTCCAGGTTGCGTGTGAAGGAGATCCAGCGGCCGTCCGGGGACCAGCGCGGCTCGCTGTGCTCGACATCCTCGGTGAGAAGCATGGTGGCGTCGCCGGTGGCCACGTCCAGCACGCCCAGGTTGTTGAAGCCGTTGCGGTCGGAGACGAAGGCCAGGCGGGTGCCGTCCGGGGACCAGCGCGGCTCGGTGTCGCGCCAGTCGAAGGTGTTGGGGGTGAGGGCGCGCGCGTCCCCGCCCGCTGCGGGCATCACCCAGATGTCCTGGTTGCTCTGGGCGTCGTCCTGCGGACGGGTATTGCGGGTGAAGGCGAACATCGCGCCGTCGGCGGACAGCTGACCGCTGCCCCCGGGCCCGACCCGCTCGATCTCGCCGGTCGCGATGTCCACCGCCGCCACCGAGTTGTCCCAGTACATGCTGGTGTTGAAGTAGATCCGGCGGCTGTCGGGCGCCCACGAGATGCCGGACTCGTTCAGCGGGTGATCGGTGAGGCGCCTGGACTCCCCGCCGCCCGAGGGCACCACGTAGATGTCGCGCACGTCGGTTCCGCCGAAGTCGGCCTCGAAGGCGATCCAGCGCCCGTCGGGGCTGAAGCGCGGCGACATCTCCCGGCCCGCCATCGTCGTGATGCGGGTGGGCTCGCCTCCCGCCGTGGGCACGGTCCAGAGGTCGTAGGAGCCGCCCGCAGCGGACTTGAAGACGAGAAGGCCGCCGTCGGGCGAGATGTCGAACTCCTCGATCCAGACCGTCTCGGCCAGCGCGTCGATCGGGAGACCGTTGCGGACCTGCGGCGAGGTTGCGCGCGTCGGACCGTGGAAAACCACCAGCGCCGCGACCAGTACGACCGCGGCGCCGGCGAAGACCTTCATGGTTTTTGCGGACAACCGTCCTCCTGGAAGAACCTCCGGTCCGTCAGCAGGACACGCAGTTGTCGTTGTTCTTCGAGCCCAGCCTCTCCAGCAGCGCCACGATCTCCGGGAAGACGGTGACGCGCTGCACCGGACCGTTCGCCATGTCGGCGGTCGTCTCGCCCTTGCGCGTGAGCACGGTGACGTCCGCGCCGCGGCCGACCAGGTACTCGATCAGCTCGCGGTCTCCGCGGGCCGCCGCGTTGTGCAGCGGCGAGAAGCCGTTGTAGTCGCGCGCGTTGACGTCGGCCCCCAGCTCCTCGACCAGGTAGCGCACCGAGGGGAGCCAGCCGTTCGGGGCGTGGCGGTGGGCATTCCCGGCCAGGCCGAGGCCATAGCCGACGCCGGAGGCCGCGTGGATGGGCTGCACGCCCGGGCCGCCGATCGGCACCACGGGCAGCCCCGAGGGATCCGGCTTCTTCTCGCCGTCATCGCGGCCGTTGCCGGTCGAGGGACGTCCCGGCGGGCGGAAGGTGGGGGTGGTGTAGTTGGCGCCATACGCCACCAGCAGCCGCATCGCGTCCACGTCGGTGCCGTAGGCCGCGCGCCAGAAGGGCGTGGCGCCCCACGTATCGACGCCCAGGACGTTGTGGTTGAACGACGTGTACCAGAGGTGGCGCTTCAGGCGCACGTTGGGCTCCGCCCCCGCGTCGAGCAGCGCCTTCATGAGCTCGAGGTAGGTGGTGTTCTCCTGCTTGATCGCGGTGGGTTGCGGGTAGAACGACTTGGGAACCCACTGCAGATGGACCGCGGCGTAGAGGGGCGTGGCGCCCGGATCGCTCTGCAGGTTGGGATCGGCGCCCTGTTCGAGCAGCCACATCGCGAGGTCGAAGTGCCCGTTCAGGATCGTCATGAGCAGGGCTGAACTCAGGTCGCCGCCGGTCACCTGGTCGATGTCGGCGCCGCCTTCCAGGAGAGTCCTGACGACGTCGTGGTGGCCCTCGCGGGCGGCATAGTGCAGCGCGGCATTGCCGCCCTGCCTGCCCACCAGCTGGTCGTAGGACATGGGCGCCCGGGTCTGTCCGCGGGTGGCGGCTCTCCCGGCCGGCCGTTCCTCTTCCTCCTCTTCGGCTTCCTCCTCGTCATCGTCCTGGCGAGTTCCGTCGACGGGCGTGTCCGAGATGATGTCCTCGCCGAAGAGCGCGGAGAGGCGTCTGTCACGCTGCCTGATGAGCTCGCGGTCCTCCCGGGCCATGGCCGGGTAGTCGATGACGTTGGTCCGGATGGAGGGGTCCGCGCCCGCCTCCAGCAGCGTGCGCACCACCTCGGTGCGGCCGTAGGCGGCGGCGAACATGAGCGGCGTCTGCCCGTTGGCGGACTCCTGCGCGTTGACCTCGGCGCCCTTCTCCGCCAGCGCCACCGCGATCTCCGGGTTGCCCGACCAGGCGGCGTAGTGGAGCGCGGTCTCGCCGGTCTCGGTGGTCGCCTCCAGGTTGGCGCCCGCATCCGCCAGCAGGCGCACGATGCCGGCGTGACCCGCGCGGCTGGCCACCATGAGCGGCGTAAACCCGCCCAGCCGGGTGGCGGCCTCCGGGCTCGCCCCCGCGAACACAAGCACCTCGGCCAGTTCGATCCGGCCGTTCTCGGCCGCCCAGTGCAGCGCGGTCATGCCGTCGCCCTGGGCCGCGTTCACGTCCGCCCCCGCGCGCAGCAGCGCGTGCACCTCTTCGGCGTCGCCGCGCATGGCGGCGTCGGCCACCGGCGAATCCGGCGGGACGGCTGCCGAGATGAGCAGCGTCAGACACACCAGGTTGATCTTCCATGCGGCCTTCATCGGCCCTCCTTCAGTGCGCGCACTCTCTGTTCCGTGACCGCCGGCAGGCTGCGACGATTCTCGCTCGAACACATCCTCCCGACTAGCGGCTCGAGGTCGCGTCGTCGGCGTAGGAGGCGGGAAGCCTCATCAGCATCTCGCCGGTGCTGTCGCCGAAGCTGTCCAGGTTGTCCAGCCCCAGCCTGTGGAGCAGCGTGAGCATGGCGTTGGCCAGCGGGGTGCCGTCGGGAGCCTTGACGTGCAGTCCGCCCTCGAGTCCCATGGCCTGTCCGCCCACCACGATGAAGGGCACGCGCCGGTGGTTGTGCAGGTTTCCGTCACCCATGGGCGATCCGTACACGACCATCGTGTTGTCGAGCAGCGTGCCGTCCACTTCTGCCGTGTTGTCGAGCTTCTCGAGCAGATAGGGGAGCAGGCCCACGTGATACTTGTTGATCTGGTAGAAGCCCAGCACGCCTTCGTTGCCGGATGCGTGCGACTGCGGGTGGAATCCGCCCTCGCAGCCGCTCTCCGGGAATACGCGCGAGGACACGTCGCGGCTCATCTTGAGCGAGAAGACGCGGGTCATGTCGGTCTGGAAGGCGAGCGCCTGCAGGTCGAACATCATCTGCACATGCTCGGTGTAGGAGTCGGGCACGCCCACCGGAGCCTCGGGCAGCTCGCGCTCGAAGCCGCTGGTGTTGCGGGCCTCGGTGCGCTCGATGCGCCGCTCCAGTTCGCGCACGTCCTCCAGGTAGTGTTCCATGCGGATCCGGTCCTCGGGCGGGAGGGCGGCGCGAAGCCGCGCGACCTCCTCGGTGACCCAGTCGAGGATGCTCGCCTGGGTGCGGCGCCGGCGCGCCCGCTCCTCGGGCGTGCCTCCGGCTCCGAAGAGCTGGTCGAATGCGACGCGCGGATCCCGGGTCATGGGCAGCGGATCGGTGGGGGAGGCCCAACTGATGGAGTCCGTGTACGCGCAGGCGTACCCGTACGAGCAGCCGCCCGACTGGTCCACGTTCTCGATGCAGAGCTGCATGGAGGGAATCGCGGTCTCCTGGCCGAAGCGCTGGGCGAAGAGCTGGTCCATGGAGGTGCCGACGTAGACATCGGAGCCCTCGGTCCGCCGCGGATGCGCCTGCGTCAGGAAGGTGGCGCTGGAGCGGAAGTGGTCGGCGCCGATCTCCTTGGGCGCGAAGGCCTCGGCCTGCCGCACATCGGTGTTGCTGATGATGGTCAGGCGATCCTGGAAGCCCTCCAGCGGCTGGAGCGCGCTCGGGCTCAGATCGAAGCCGCGACCCAGCTTCGCCGGAGCCCACAGGTTCTGGGTCGCGCCCCACTCGTTGCTCCCCGCCGCTCCATGCGAGTTCTCGATGGCGATGAGGCGCGGCTTCTGCACTTCGGCGGCCACATCGCCCCACAGCCTGCGCGCGGGAATCATGCTGTCCAGGAGGGGC
Source organism: Longimicrobiales bacterium (assembly GCA_965202805.1). GTDB lineage: Bacteria > Gemmatimonadota > Gemmatimonadetes > Longimicrobiales > Gaopeijiaceae > BD2-11. The sequence continues at coordinate 2,144,928 of OZ241869.1, read as the reverse complement.
AGCGCGAGCGCGACCCCCGAGCCCCGGAGAAAGGTCCGCCGCGGGATGTGGGTTCCGGTGATGAACTTCATGTCGTGCTCCTGTCGATGACGGGGTAGCCCTGTCCTGTTGTCTCGTTGTCCGCCTTCAGCGTTGTGCTTCCGTGGCCAGCTCCGCCGCCCTGCGCATGCGGAAGGCGTCGCTCTCGACGATGCCGAGGACGAATTCGGAAGGACGATATTCGTTTTCTTCGGCTCGCCGCACGATCCGGCGCACGGCGGGCATGTCGTAGTATTCCACGCGGCGTCCCAGGGCGTAGGCCATGAGGTTCGCCGTGAAGTTGCGCAGCACCGGGGTCTTCAACCGCAGCATCGCCTCGTGCAGGTCGGTGGGGCTGGTGAGCGGGGTGCCGTCGTAGAGCTGGCCCCGGGTGTCGAGCGCGATGCCGTTCTCGCGAATGCGCCAGCGGCCCGTGACGTCGAAGTTGTCGAGCGCCAGCCCGATCGGATCCATGAACTGATGGCAGGCGTTGCAGACCACGTTGGCGCGGTGGATCTCCATGCGCTCCCGCGTCGTCAGCATGCGCGTGCCCTCCGTACCCTCGGTCTCGTCGAGGTCGGGGATGCCGGGAGGTGGCGGCGGCGGCGGTGTGCCGAGGATGACCTCCATGACCCACTTCCCGCGCAGAACCGGGGAAGTGCGGTTGGCGAGCGAACTCTGGGCGAGGACGCTGCCGTGGCCGAAGACGCCGCGGCGCCGTTCCGTCGGGTATTGCACCCTGCGGAATTCCTCGCCGACCACCCCGGGAATCCCGTAGTGGTTGGCCAGGCGCTCGTTCGCGAAGGTGTAGTCCGCGGTGATGAACTCGGTGACGGGCCGGTCTTCCTGGAAGAGATGGTCGAAGAACAGCTCGGTCTCGCGGATGAGCGCATCGCCGAGCTGCTGGTCGTAGTCCGGGAAGAGCACCATGTCCGGGTTCAGCTTCTCCAGGTCCGACAGGCGCAGCCACTGCGCCGCGAAACGGCTGCTGAGCGCGCTCGAGCGGGGGTCGGCCAGCATGCGCAGCGTCTGTTCGCGCAACGTCCGTCCCGAAAGCCGGTTGGCGCGCGCCACGCTCGCCAGCTCCTGGTCCGGAGGCGACGCCCAGAGGAAGAAGGAGAGGCGGGAGGCCAGGTCGACGTCGCTGATGCGATATGTCTCGCCCGGCTCCACTCCCTCCGGCCACTCCTCGAAGCGGAAGATGAAGTGCGGGCTGGCGAGGATCGCCTCCAGGGCATAGCGGATGCCCCCTTCGAAGCCGGTCTCCTGCTCGCCCTGGTCGTAGAAGGCCATCAGGCCGCTCAGGTCCGCGTCGTCCACAGGCCTGCGGTAGGCGTCGGTCGCGATCCGCTCGATGATGGTGCGGGCACACGGCCGGACCTCGTCCGGTCCCGTGGGACGGCAGGAGAAGATCCTGCGGCGGCTCGGGGTGTCCGAAACGCCCGTCACCCTGGCTGGTCCCTTGATCACCAGGTCGCGGATGTGGGGCGGCATGGTGAGCCCGTAGCCGATGCCGATCTGGGTGTCGGCGATGCTGTGGCCGTGCGCCGAGAAGAGGTCGTCCACCGGGCCGCGCTCGGTCGGGATGAAGACCGCGGAGACGCGGTGGGGACCGGCGCGCACCTGGATGGGGCCGGTCTCGAGGATCAGGCCCTTTCCGCCGGGATCGACCTCGCCCATGAAGCGGTCGATGGGGAGCAGCGCGACCTGCTCGCCGTCGATGGAGATGTCTACCTGTTCGCCGGGTTCGTTGCGGCCGAACAGGTAGCCTTCCGGCGAGTAGTGGAAGGAAACGCTGAACTCGTAGGTCCCGTCGGCGGGGAAGTTGTGCACGACGGAGGTGCCGCCGCGCGAACCGTAGGGCGCGCCCGGCACCCGCTCCCGCTGGGAAGCCAGCCGGGGGATGCGGTAGGTGGTCTCCTGGTTCCCCGCGAGCGGGTTGCCGACCGCGAGGCGCGAGATTTCGCTGGCGGCCTTCAGATACGCGCTCAGAAGCGTCGGCGAGAGCGCCTGCACGTCGGCGATGTTGTCGAAGTTCGCGCTCTTGGTGTCGAGCGGGAGGAAGTTCGCCGCATCGATTTCGATCTCGAGAAGGTCGCGGATGGAACTCTGGTACTCGGCGCGATTCAGCCTCTGGAAGGTGCGGCCGCCCGGGTTGGGGGCTTCGGCGGCGGCCCGGTCCATGTTGGCCTCGAGGGTCTCGACCAGCATCAGGAGGGTGTCGCCCCCCGGACGAGGGATCCCCGGGGGCGGCATCATCTCGGCCCGCAGCTTCTGTATCATCTTCTCCGCCGTCTCCGGCGCAGTGGAGGCGGCGGCGACATCGAAGCCGATCAGGGAGAGGTTTCCGGTCTGGAGAAAGTCGTTGTGGCAGACCTGGCAGTAGCGCACCACCACCGCGGTGAGCTCTTCGCTGGGAACGGTGCCGGAGCCGTGGCTCGCGACGACGGCATGGGGCTCGTCTGCGCGCGCTGCAGGTCCCCGATCCGGCCCGGCCGCACCCTGGCCGACGAAGCTGCTTCCGCCCGCCAGCAGAAGTCCCGAGATGAGGCCGGACGCCGCGAGTCCACGCATGACATTCCTCTCCACGATCCTGAAGACGTCTAACCGTAGAGGAATAGCCCCCGGGGTTTCTCCGCGCAAGTTGACGAAGCCGCTAATGTTGTGTCCATGTTCCCTCTCGTTTCAGCGCTGCTCGCCCCCCTCGCGGGGGTGCTCATCTACGTCACGCTGCACCACCGGGCGCGCACGGTCCGGCTGCTCGATACGGCCGTCATTGTCGCTCTGCCGGTGCTCGTGGCGATCCAGGTGCTGCCGCATGCCTGGGCCGAACGGAGCCTGGTGCCCGTCGTCGTGGTGGCGCTCGGGGCCGGGCTGGTCGCCGTGGTCGAGCGACTGTCCCATACCCTGGCCCGCTACACCGACGACGTGACCATCCTCTTCGCCGTGCTGGGCATCTCCCTGCATGCGCTGCTGGAGGGGAGCGCGCTCACGGCCGGCGCTTCCCCGGCCTTCGTCCTGACGGTGGTGTTGCACCGCGTGGCCGTGGGGCTTCTGATATGGTGGCTGGTGGTGCCGCGCCACGGCACGCTGGTGGCAGGCGGCGGGGTGGGGGCCATCATGGTCGCAACAGTGGCGGGATACGTGGTGGGCAGTGGCGTGATGACCGACCTGGCTTTTATCGACAGCCACCTCCTGGAGGCCTTCGTGGCGGGCACCCTCCTGCACGTGGTCCTGCACCAGGGGCGGGAGGATCACCGGCACTGAGGACTCCAAACGGGCGCGTCGTGGATCCGGGCCGGGCCGGAGTCGGCGATGGACCAGGTCAGGGACCGGTGCGACGGCGGTTGAGTCGAGGCGTCTACCTGGGCACGGCAGCGTCCAGCTCTTCGATCTGCGCCTGGTAGAGGCGGCGCCCTTCCTCGAAGGTGGCGAGCACCTCGGCCTTGTGGGCGGGATCGTCCCAGCGGTCCATGAACCGCAGTTCGTACAGCACCTGATCGATCCAGCGCACGAAGAATGCGGCGTCTTCCCGGGAGCGGATGGGCTCGTCGTCGGCGATGACGAAGACCGGGTTGGTGTGCGCGAACAGGTAGCTGTCCATGGCGCCGTGCTGTGGCGGCCCCAGGGCGCGCGCGGCGATCCAGCCTGAGTTTTCGACCGGGAGCTCCAGCTCGGCGCTCAGCGACTTGCCGTCGCCGTCGGCTTCGACGGCATGCACCACGTGCCCGTCCTGGACGATCTCCAGACGGTGCATGCGGAATAGCGACTCGGCGGTGGCGTTCACCGTAACCCTGTCGCCCGCGGCGACCTGCAGTTCCTCGCCCATTTCCCTGCCCGAGACATCGAGCGTGAGGATGGGGCCGCTGGTCACGAAGGCGCGTCCCGCCGCCATGGCGTCGGCCCACGCGTCGTAGTCGAGCTGATCCTCGCCGGTGTAGACATAGGTGCGCGTGGTGCCGACCGCGGGGTGCCGCCAGATGTCCGACATCACATCCGTGCCCGCCGTCGCGGGAATGCGGGATCCGGTGTTGAGCAGGCGATACCATACCTCGGCCGTTCCCAGCTCGTCGCTCCAGATGCAGGCCACGTCCACGAAGTCCGCCAGGCCGAGGATGGCATCCACGGGCAACTCTCGGGCGGAGCCGGCTCCGGCGGCATTCGGGTCGCGGTGCCGGAGCCCGAAGGGATGCACGTAGCCACCGATGCCGCCCTGTTCGTGGACGCGGCGAAGAACGTGCGCGTTGTCGGGATAGAGGGCGTGGTGGGCGGTGCCGACCGAGCCGATGTAGAAGGGCGTGATCAGCTCGACCAGGTTCAGCAGCGACATGTGGGCGAAGTAGCTGGGCCGGTATTCCTCGTTGTAGTAGACGATGGTCCTGGGGTCGTCGTGCGGATGCGGATGCGGCCGGCCGAGAAAGTGCTCCAGGTCCTCGACCCGGCTGTTGCCCCAGTAGTTGGCGATCATGCCGTTGGCCACGTTCAGGTCTTCGGCCCGCGCCTTGTCGCCGAGATCGGCCGGGGTGATGAAGTAGTGGCCTCCGTAGTTGGGATGGATGTGGTTGTCACCCGAATACCAGCCGTCGGCGGCCATGTCGATCCAGCGGTCGAGCTGGACCTCGACGATGGTGTGCTCGCCCGCCCGCACTTCGACGGGGCGCGAGACGGGCTCGTATTCGAAGCCGCGCCAGGCCTCGAGGCTCGCCTCGCCGGCGGGGAGGGTCACCGTGAAGCTGCCGTCGCTGTGGAAGTAGTAGTCCTCGGTCACGCTGACGACGCGCGGATAGCTGCCGTGGGGGAAGTAGGCCCGCCCGTCGGCGCCCGTCAGATAGATGCGCGACGGCAGCAGCTCCCCGTCGGAGTCGGTGACGCGCACCCGCAGCTGGCCGGTCGGCTCCGACCACGCGTAGCCGTCGATGCGCACCCGCCGCGGCTGCCCGCCACCCCGCCCGACCGTGTACAGGGCGAAGCCCATCCCGCTGTCGATGGTGCGTGGCTGGTCGTCGGTGCCGCCGTTGCGGGCAAAAACGATGCGCTCGCCATCCGGTGACCATGACGGGAAGTACTCGTCCGTGCGCGTGTGCGTGAGGCGCACCGGCTGGATGCCGCGCAGCGACCTTGCACTGGGGACGGCGTAGAGATCGTTGTTGCCGGACGCGTCGGTGATGTACGCGACGATGCCCCCGTGGGAGGCGACGACCGGCGCCGCCTGGTAGTTGGTCTCGATGCGGATGAGGAGTTCGGATTCCCCGGTCTCCGCGCGCCAGCGCCAGAGCGAGCCCGAGCCCAGCGCGGCCTCGCCCCGCCGGGACACGAAGACGATGTCGCCGCTCGAACCGACCCAGTCCCCGGCCATGTCGTTCACGTCGGGATCGGCGATCACCGGCTCGGCGGCCGCGCGCGCCAGGTCGTAGGCCCAGAGGTCGAAGGTGCCGTCGCGCTCGGTGGTGAAGAGGATGCGCGAGCCGTCGGGCGACCAGCGGGGCCGGAGGTCCAGAAAGGGGTGGTCGGTCAGCCGCCGCGACGCGCCGGTGGCAACGTCCACCACGAAGATGTCGAAGTTGCGGTCGATGTCGGCCGCGTAGGCGACCTGCCGCCCGTCGGGCGACCAGCTGGGCTGGGAATGGTAGCCGGGGCCGCCGCTCAACTGGCTCGCGGTCCCGCCCTCGACCGGGACGATCCAGATCCTCCCCTGGTAAGCAAACGCCAGTTCTTCACCGTCGGGCGACCACGCGGGGTAGGTGGGGGAAGCCGTCACCGGCGGGGGGAAATAGCTCTCCATGTACATCCGCCCCGCGCCACCGGCGCCCGCGAGCGACGGGTACCCCCCCGGGAACGGGTCCGGGTACTCGTAGCCTTGCTGGGCGGCCGAGGCCGGGACCGGCGTGGAGAGCGGCCCGGCGGCGGCCAGGCCCGGGAGCAGAAGAAGCGCGGGGGAGAGGAGCGGAATGCGGAGGAAGCTGCGTCGCGATGCGGAGCTGTTCATCGGTCGATCTCCACTGGGATGGGGCGACATTCGATGCAGGATAAGCGCCGCCTGCCCGTGTGACGAACCGGCCGGCGGGTCCCCGGGACGGAAAGGGGAGCCTGCTGGAGGCGGCACACCGGGCGCGAAAACGAAGGAGACCGGTTGCCGTCCGCGCCGGTCCGGTGGATTTTGCGCAGGACTTCTTCACCTATCCGAATCCGCGAGCAAGCCGATGTCTGAGAAGAGCCGTTTCGCGAACGCGCCGCTGGCGACGGGAGCCGCCCTCGCCGCCGCCCTTCTGACCACCCTGGCCTTTCCGCGCCATGCGGAAGCCCAGAACCGCTTCGAGCCGATGGACGTCTTTGCGCTCGAGTTCGCGGCCGACCCGCAGATCTCCCCGGACGGCCGCCAGGTCGTCTACGTGCGCAACTCGATGGACGTCATGCGCGACCGGCGCCGTGCCGAGCTGTGGATCGTGAACGTGGACGGGTCCGAGCACAGACGCCTCGGCGAGGGCGGGTCGCCGCGCTGGTCCCCGGACGGCACCAGGCTCGCCTATACGGCGGGCGGGCAGATCCACCTGCGCTGGATGGACACGGGCGCGACCGCCACCCTGACCCAGTTGACGGAATCCCCGCGCGGCATCCGCTGGTCGCCCGACGGCCGCCGGATCGCCTTCAACATGCTGGTGCCCTACCCGGCGCCGAGCCTGGTGGCGCCGCCGCGCCCGCCCGAGGGGGCCGACTGGGCGGCCCCGCCCATCATGGAGGACCGCTTCAAGAACCGGCAGGACGGGGTCGGCTACCTGGACTTCGGCTACAACCACATCTTCGTCGTTCCGGCGGAGGGTGGAACGGCCGTCCAGGTGACCACGGGCGACTTCCAGCACTCCGCCGCGCCCGCCTGGACGCCCGACAGCCGGAGCCTCGTGTTCTCGTCCAACCGCAACCCGGGCTGGGTGCTCGACTACCGGAACTCCGAACTGTACATCGCGCCCGTGGCGGGCGGGGAGATCCGCGCGCTGACCGACCGTCCCGGCCCCGACCAGAGCCCCGCGGTATCCCCGGACGGGCGGCAGGTGGCCTTTGTCGGCTACGAGGACCGGACGCGCACCTACCAGGTGAGCCGGCTGCAGGTCATGAACCTCGACGGCGGCGGGCGGCGCGTCGTCACCGCCGACCTGGACCGCAGCGTCGCCAACCCGGTGTGGGCGTCGGACGGCAGCGGCCTCTACTTCCAGTACGACGACGAGGGCAACTCCAAGGTCGCGTTTGCCACGCTGGACGGTCAGGTCGAGGTGCTGGCGGAGGACCTGGGCGGCACATCCTACGGCCGGCCCTACGGGGGCGGCTCCTTCTCGGTCGCGGGCGACGGCAGCATCGCGCTCAACCAGACCCGCCCGGACATGCCGGGCGAGCTGGCGGTGCGCAGCGGCGGCGACGGCGCTCCCCGGCGCATCACCGCGCTCAATGAGGATCTGCTCGCCAACCGGACGCTGGGGGAGGTGGAGGAGATCTGGTGGGAGTCATCCTTCGACGGCCGCCCCATCCAGGGCTGGATCGTCAAGCCGCCGGACTTCGACCCCTCACGCCGGCATCCGCTGATCGTGGAGATCCACGGCGGGCCGGTCTCCAACTACGGGGACCGCTTTTCCGCCGAGATGCAGCTGCTGGCCGCCGCGGGCTATGTCGTCCTCTATCCCAATCCGAGGGGGAGCACCAGCTACGGCGAGGAGTTCGGGGACCTGCTCTACCACAACTATCCGGGCCAGGACTACGACGACATCATCTCGGGCGTCGACGCGGTCATCGAACGGGGATACATCGACGAGAACAACCTCTTCGTCACCGGGGGCAGCGCGGGCGGCATCATGACCGCGTGGATCGTCGGCAAGACGGATCGGTTTCGCGCCGCCGTATCTCAGAAGCCGGTCGTGAACTGGATCAGCAAGACGCTCACCGCGGACAACTGGTACGGCTACTACTTCAGCCGCTATGACGGTCTGCCCTGGGAGAACCCCGACCCCTACTGGGAATTCTCTCCGCTGTCCCTGGCCGGCGAAATCGACACCCCGACGCTGATCATTACCGGCGAAGAGGACCTGCGCACGCCGCTGTCGGAGTCGTACCAGCTCTTCCACGCACTGAAGATGCGCGAGATCGACACGGCGGTGATCCGGCTGCCCGGGGCCTCCCACGACATGAGCCGGCGACCCAGCCAGCTCATGGCCAAGATCGCCAACATCGTGGCCTGGTTCGACAAGTACCGGGCGACCCCGAGAGCCAGCTGAGGGCCTGCCGGCGCGGCCGGCCAACCCGTTTTCCTTCACGCACCGGACCGAAACCATGACCAGCCTGCGCATTTCGCTCGCCCTCGTCGTCGCCGTGACCATCGCCAGGGTGGCCGGCGGGATCGTGTCCGGAAGCCTGGCGCTCCTGGCCGACGCCGGATACGGCCTGACCCTGGGCGTGGCTCTGGGACCGGCGCTGCTGGCCACCGGATCGGACGCGCCCGCCGGCGCGGCGCGGCGCACCTTCGGCTACCAGCGCGCCGAGGTCATCGCCTCGCTGGCCAACGCGCTCCTGCTGTGGGCGGTCGCGGCGTGGATTCTGCTCGAGGCGTGGGGCCGGTTCGGCGAGGGTTCCGACGTCGACGGCGGTCTCTTGCTGGGTGTCGCGGCGATCGGGTTGGCGGTGCATTTCACCGTCATGTTCGTGCTGAAACAGCCCGCGCAGAAGCAAGGAGGCGTCGCGCACGCACGGGCGCGCGCCCTCCCGAGCGTCATGGGTCCAGTGGCCGCGGTTTTGGCGGGCGTGACCATCCAGATGTTCGGATGGCAGGCCGCGGATCTCGCGTGCGCGGCCCTGATCGCCATCCTGGCGCTCGTGAACACCTGGCGCCTGCTGGCCCACGTCGTCCACGTCCTGCGCGAGGGCACTCCGGAACACATCGACGTCGACCGGCTCTGCCGCCGGATCGAGGACCTGCCCGGGGTGACCCTGATGCACGATGTGCACGTCTGGACGCAGACCCCGGGGAATGACGCCCTCGCCGCCCATGTCCTGGTCGACCCGGAGCGGCAGGGGGAGATGGACGCCCTGCTCGGTCGCATCCGGACCATCGCCAACGAGGAGTTCGACATCCGGCACGTGACCGTGCAGCTGGAGACCACGGCCGCCGACTGGAAGGAAGATCCCCGCGTCGCCGCGCGGCTCGGACGGCGCGGCTAGCCATCACGTGGCCCCCTTGATCGCCCACGCGCGGCCGGCGTGAGCCCGTGCGGCGCATCCTCGTCCTGAACTGGCAGGACCGTGAAAACCCGCAGGCCGGCGGTGCCGAGGAGCACGTCCACCAGGTCTTCGGCCGTCTGGCCGGACTCGGCTACGAGGTTACGCTTCTGGCCTCGGGCTTCGCGGGGTGCGCGCCCCGCGCGCGGCTGGACGGCATCGAGGTTCACAGGACCGGCGGACGCTACACCTTCTCGATTGCCGCGCCCTGGTACTACCTGCGCAACCTGCGGCACGAGCGCTGGGACGTGGTGGTGGACAACCTCAACAAGGTGCCCCTCTTCTCGCCGTGGTGGACGTCGGCTCCGGTCGTTCCCCTCGTGCACCACCTCTTCGGGCTCACCGCCTTCCGCGAAGCCTCCTTCCCGCTCGCGGCGGCGACCTGGCTCATGGAGCGGCCGCTCCCGCTGGCGTATCGCCGCCGGCCCACCATCGCGGTCTCGCGGAGCACCCGCGACGACCTGACCAGGCGCGGACTGCGGGCTCCCATGGAGGTCATTCCGGTCGGAGTCGACACCGCGCACTACACTCCGCACCCGGAGGGCCGCAGGACGCCCACGCCCTCCCTGCTGTATCTGGGCCGCCTCAAGCGCTACAAGGGCGTCGACCTGCTGGTGCGCGCGGTGGCGAGGCTCGCGCGGCAGGGGCTGCGCGTCGACTTCAAGGTGGCCGGAGCGGGCGACGCCCGTCCCGCGCTGGAGCGACTGGTGCGCGAGTCGGGCGTGGAGGATCGGGTCATCTTTCTCGGATTCGTGGATGACCGGACGAAGATCGACCTGATGCGCACGTCGTGGGTGCACGGGCTCACGTCTCCCAAGGAGGGCTGGGGGATCACCGTCGTCGAGGCCGGCGCCTGCGGCACGCCCTCGGTCGCGAGTGACGCGCCCGGGCTGCGCGAGGCGGTGCTGGACGGAGAGACCGGGTTGCTCGTGCCCCACGGCGACGTCGAAGCCCTCGCAGGGGCCATCCGAAGACTGGTCACGGACGCGGAACTTCGCGGGCAGCTCGGAGCGCGAGCCCGCACCTACGCCGAATCGCTCTCCTGGGACGCGACCAGCATCGCGGTGGAGCGCTTTCTTGTCTCCGCCTCCTCGGGCAAGCCTCCGTCCTGAGGACGCGGCTCAAGCCTCTCCGAACCCGAAGTCCTGCGCGATGGCGTGGCATGTGGCCGCAGCCGAGAGCACCACGCCCGGCACACCCGCACCGGGGTGGGTTCCCGCTCCCGCGAGATAGAGCCCGCTGACCTCTTCGCTCCGGTTGTGCGGCCGGAACCACGCCGTCTGGGTCAGCCTCGGCTCGATCCCGAAGGCGTTGCCGAGGGTCGCGCCGAACTGGCTCGCGAAGTCGTCGGGGGTGAAGACTTCCCGCACCTCCAGGGCGCCGCTCAGCCCCTCGAGCCCCCAGGCTTCCAGGGCGTCGAGAACGCGGAGCGTCATGCGCGGCGCCTCCACCGTCCAGTCGATACCGGAGGCCGCGTTGGGAACCGGCACCAGGACATACATGCTCTCGCATCCCGGGGGCGCCATGGAGGGGTCGGTCCGGGAGGGCGTGTGCACGTACATGCTGAAGTCTCCGGCCAGCGTCTTCCTGTCGAAGATGTCGCGCACGAGACCCCGGTATCGGGGTCCCACGATGATCGTGTGGTGGGTGAGCTGGGGATAGCGCCGGCGCACGCCCAGATAGAGGAGGAAGCAGCTCATCGACTGATGAACGCGCGCGAGACGCTGGTCGGTCCAGCGGCGGCGGGGCACATGGCCGAGCAGCCGCCCGTAGGTGTGTCCGACATCGGCGTTGCTCACGACGATGTCGGCGGGAAGGAAGGGCCGGGATTCCGCGCGAGCACCGGCTCCCGCAACGCTGACGCCCGTCACCTGCCGCCCCCGCACCTCCACGCGCACCGCAGGCGTTTGCGTGTGCACGACGCCGCCGATCTCGCGGAAGACGGTCTCCAGGGCGGTGACCAGGCTGTACATCCCCCCGCGGGCGTACCACACGCCGCCTTCCTTCTCCAGGTACGGGATCATGAGGAAGATGGAGGGCGCGCGGAACGGGTTGCCTCCGAGAAACAGCGGATGAAACGAGTACAGGAAACGGTGTCGCCAGTTGTGGAAGTGGCGTGCCACGGAGCGGGCGACCGGCCTCCAGGCGTTCAGGCGGGCCACCCGGGGCGCGAACCGGACCATGGCGGTGAGCGTGTCGAAGGGGCGAGCGCCCAGTCCCTCGGTGATCACGGCGTCATGAATGGGCCGGAGATCGGCGTAGAAGGCCTCGAGGCGCGCGGCATCGCGCGGGTAGTACAGCGCCATCGACGCCTTCATGCGCTCGATGTCAGAGGTGTAGTCGAGCCAGGTGCCGTCGTGAAACCAGACCCGGTAGAAGGGATCGAGCGGCACCAGGGAGACGTAGTCGCGCAGGCGCCGCCCGGCCGCCGCGAACACGTCCTCGAGAATCGCAGGCGCCGTGATCAGGCTGGGGCCGGTGTCGAACACGTATCCGTCCCGGCGCAGCTGGCCCGCCCGCCCTCCGAGTTGCGCGCGCTGTTCGACCAGGGTGGTGGACACGCCGGCGGCCTGGAGGCGGATGGCCGTGGCCAGACCTCCGAAGCCACTTCCGATTACGACGGCGCGGAGCGGCCTGTCCCGGCCGGAGTCGCCCGACGACGGCTGTGGCGCCCGGCCATTGGTGCGCCCGACGGACCCGGGAGCCATCGAGTGCGCCATCACGGCGTAGCGGGGCGCCGTTCGACGCGCCGCCGCCTTCGGGCCCGCAGCCGCCCGTAGCCCCGGCGAGCGAGCATGACCTTGGCCGGCAGGGAGGTATGGGCGCGCCGGTTCAGATTGTCGTAGCCGTTGGCGCGCACCTGGTCGTGGATGCCCTGGTAGACCTGCGCGGCCACGGCCACCGCGCGCTGGAAGGAAGCCGGAAGGTGGGGCATGGCTTCGTATGCGTCCGCGTAGGCGGCGTCGGCGATGCCCATGAGTTCCTCGAGCAACCCGGGGTAGGCGACTCCCACGCCTCCTCCGTTCCGCGCCCGCGCCCGTGCATCGAGGAGCGACTCCCGGCTCACGCCGTGGGCCGCCATGCGGTCGGCGGGGAGGTAGAGCCGCCCGCGGCGGAGGTCCTCTCCGACATCGCGGATGATGTTGGTGAGCTGCATCGCGTGCCCGAGGACGTGTGCGCGCTCGATGACCCAGCCGTCCCGCACCCCGAACGAATACGTCAGCCAGGCGCCCACCACGGACGCGACCCGGTGGGTGTAGCGACGCAGGTCGTCCATGGTCCGGTAGACGCGCGGCTCGACGTCCATGCGCACGCCCTCGATCAGTTCGGAGGCGAGAGCGAAGGGGATGCGCCGGCTTGCCATCTCCCCCATGACCGCGTCGGCGAGCGGGATCCTCGTCGCGTCCCCGCCGTACGCCGCCCCGCATATCGCTGCCCAGGCGTCCAGTGTCCGATGCAGCTCGGCCCCCGGTGCGGAAGCCTCGTCGACCAGGTCGTCCGTGAACCGGCACCACGCGTAGATCTCGCGCACTCTCCTGCGTTCCTCCGGCGGGAAGAGCCGGGAGGCGAAGGAGAAGCTGCGGCTGTGCCGGGCAAAATAGCGTCCCCACGCCGGCCGGGGCCCCAGCGCCTGGGCGCGGGCCGCGATGGAGGCGACGGCCGTGAAGGAGGACGGCGGGATGGACGCGCCCGTCGCGCGCGGGTCCGCGGCGGGGGCGGGGGGTCGGGATCCGTTGGCCCCGACGAGTCCGGCGTCGACCTGTCCGATGCCCTCCCGCACCGCCTGCTCTCGCAGCGCCGGATCCATTTGTTGATGAGGTCGATGAGGGCCGGATCGGCCTGGGCCGCCCGGAGCCTGGCCGCCAGATCCGACCCCCGCGCACGCAGGTCCTCCGCGGCCCGGCGCGCCATGGAGGGCACGGGGGTGACATGCTCCGCGCCGTTTCTCCCCGGCAGGAAGAACTCGCGCACCGCCTCTTCCGGGGTGCGGTCGAACCACCGCGGTCCGCGGTCGCCCAGGACGGAAGTCCAGACCCGGTTCCTGAAGTCCTGCAGCTTGGGCTTCCCGGTGTCGTCGGCGGGGCAGTAGTCCAGGAAGTCGTCGACCAACTGGTAGAACGCTCCCAGTTCGATCCCGAGCTCGCGGAGGTCGCGAGCCGGTCGGATGGCCGCGTTCCCGACCACCCAGTTCGCCAGCCCCGCCGCCGCCCCGAAGAGCGCACCGCTCTTGGCCCGCACCACTTCCAGGTACCCGTCCGGCGGGCACCCGCGCGCCGACACCTCCCCCTGCATCCGCTCGCCCTGCACGGTGGCTTCCACGGCCTCGGTGAACGCGGCCACAAACTCCTCCGACCGGGTCATGAGCGCGACCCGGTAGCTTCCGGTCAGATAGAGGTCCCCCGTGAGGAGGGCGGCGCCCGCGCCCCGGTCGCCCATCAGGGAACAGGAGTTGCGGCGCTTGAGGCCGCCGTCGAGGACGTCGTCGTGGTGGAGCGACGCCTCGTGCGCCATCTGCACCGCCAGGCAGCCGAGCCAGAAGCGGTCGGGGAGACGCTCGCGCCGTTCCGGCGGCACGAACGCGACAGCGGTGCGCGGCCGGAGCAGCTTGCCGCGCAGGGGCGGCACGGTAACCCCCCGGCCGGAAGCCGCCCTGGCTGCCCCGGCGAGCCCCGTTTCGACGAGGCTGCCGACTGATGCTAGTCGCGCGCCACCCACCATTGCCCCCCCTTCACCAGCGCCAGCACCGCCACTGTCGCGAGCACCGCCCCCCAGTATCCGCCCACCAGCGTCATCGCGAGCGAGAGCGCCAGCACCGTCGCGAAGTACGTCTCCATCAGCGGGACGGGGATGCGCCGGGCCACCTCGCCCGCCCGCACCAGGTCGAATCCGGCCATGATCGCCACCCCCGTGGCGAACCATCCCGCCAGGTTGACCAGCGGCATCCCGTAGTACGGCCCCGGCGTCTCCCATATCCAGTACCGCGTGAGCGAACTCATCGCCGGATCGAGCGTCAGATCCCAGGTCGTCAGCAGCAGCGCCCCGATCCCCCAGCGCGCAACTCGCGCATCCGCCATGCCCTGCGCGATGACGTAGGAAGGGAACGCCATCATGAACCAGCTGAACGGGATCGGCAGGGGAACCAGCCCGGCCACCCGGTAGCCCAGCAGCTCCGTGTATCGGTAGGCGCTGAAGGGAAAACCGGTGGAGGTCCCCAGGAGCTCGGCGCCCAGCGAAAGTACCCCGGCCACCACCAGTCCCGGGACCCAGCCCCATCCGGCGCGAGCCGACAGGGAAGCCGCCAGCGCCGTGAACGCGATGATGATGTGGCCGCGGGCGAAGACCTCGAACGCCACCGAAAAAAACCCGGCCGACGAGGGGAACGTCGCGAGCAGTTCGGGATGCCGTCCGAAGGTGGCATACCCGGCGACCGATGCCATGGAAAACAGCACCAGGGCGGCGAGGCCGATCTTGTCTACCCGGGTCAGGCCGTACATGCGCGGATCAGGCGGGAACCGTTGTGGTCCGCGGAAAGTGCCGGTCCATCCATCGTTGGAACGCCGACAGGCTGGCGAACCGCGCGGAGCGGCCGAGCGGCCACGCGCGTACGGCCGAACCGGCTCTCCTGCTGCCGCTTCCTCCGACCGCCAGCGCGAAGGGGCGCCCGGGATCGGCGAGTTCGCCCGCCACCTCGATGAATCGGCGCACATCGGCGGGGCCCGAGGGCGGCGTCACCGACACGCACACGAGGGCGGCCCCCAGGTCACGCTGCGTTGCCACGATTTCCGGAATCGGAATCCGGCTCCCCAGGTACTCGACCGCCCACCCGCGCTGAACCAGAAGCAGTCGGACCAGGAGCGCGCCGAGGGCGTGATGGTCGTTCTCGATGGTGCCGACGACGGCCACCGGCGGTTGCGGAACCTGCTGCCGGTTCACGTAGCCGGTGCCCCCGACCAGGGAGAGAATCGTTTCGCTCACCTCGCGGGAGGCGGCGCGCTCGTCGGCGATGCGCAGCTCCCCTCGCCTCCACCCCTCACCCACCCTTCGCATGAACCCCCCGAGCACGCCGTCCAGAACCCGCGCGTCGACCGGATCCGCGGCCGTCACATGGTGCAGGAAGCGGCCGATCAGATGCGCCCTCCGAAGCCTTAGCCAACCAGAGAGCAGGTTTCGTGCCGGCGAGGCGTCGCCGTTCTCCAGCGCCTGAACCGCGGTCCAGACCGCCCCGGCGTCGTCTCCGAACCGGTGCAGATACACTTCGTTGCCGCGCTCCCGCGCCACGCGCAGCGCGGTGTCCAGGGGGATGCGGCGATGCCCTCCGGAGGTGGTCCCGACCCGGGCGGCCGTCGGGGCGGGTTCAGGGCGAGCGGCATCGCGGGCCGCGATTCCCGGAGCCCCCCGGAACCAGCGCTTGACGGTGGAGGAATGCACGCCGAGAAGCTCTGCGACTTCCCGTGTGCCGAGGTGCACCGGCTCGAGGCCGGCTGGCGAGGCAGTCAAGACGTTCACAGGTGTGACGATTGAGCGGTTTGCGGTCGGAGTCAGGTGTCATGATAGCATCAGAAAAGGGTAATTGACAATAGATAACCGATATCAGGGAGGACCGGGGCGGTAAGCCGTGCCTTAAACCGATCATTCGGGACCTGATGGACGCATGGACCGCGTGGTGCGGGATGCTGGAAGCACGAGGGTGCTGGATCCGCGTGGTGCGGATGCCGGGGCCGAAGAGCTCGCACGGAAGGTCGATGCCGATGCCCGGGGTGCCCGGGCCGCGGGGCATGGCTCCCGGGCGCAATGCGCCGGGACTGCGCGCACCGAAACCGAAAACGGGGCCGACCGAATGGCCGACCCCGATGATCCCGGAGCGGGATCGGGTTCGCCGCCGCGATTACCGTCCCGCCGCCTGCCTCCCCAGCCGGATGGCCTCCTCGGCGCCGCCCACCTGCATGAGCAACCCCAGAAATCCCTCCTCGACCCGCTGCTCGATGTCGCCGGCGTTCGCGGTGATCATGTCCGCCAGCCCGGCCCGCGTGGCCTCGCCGAGCACGGCCTGGTTGCCCTGCTCGGCCGCCTCGCGGTCCCCGCCGAGGGCGCCGGTGAGGCTGCCGATGCCGCACGCCAGCACGCTGTAGCCGGGCACATCGGCGATGGCGGCCGCCTCCGCGACCGCATCCGGGTCCTCGACCATGAGCATGGCGATCACCGTGCCGTCCGGGTTGGCCGGCGACCACACGTCCGCGCCCGCGTCCTCGAAGAAGCCGACTGCGGCGCGCGCCTCCGCCACGTTGCGCACGTGCGGAAGGACGACCCCGTCGGCGCCCAGTTCGAGCGCCTCCCGCACGCGGGCACGGGTGGCTTCCTCCCCGTCCTGTTCGATGGAGGGGATGCGCACCAGCAGGGTCTTGCGGCCCGCGGCGCCGGGGGAGCGCAGGCCGGTGGCGATCGCCTCGACCGCGGCCGGATCGTAGTTCCGTTCCAGGTTGAGGAAGACGAAGTCCAGAAGCGGATCGCGCGCCAGCTCACGCCCACCCTCGACGGTGTATCGCGGCGGCCCCCTCTGTCCGCGCGCGCCGGCCCCCGGCTCAGCACCCGCGCGTGCACCCGGCGGGCCACCCGGCTCAGCACCTTCGCCCGGCTCCGCGCCCGGCCCTGGCCTGCCGCCCCCGCCCGGTCCTGCTCCGCCGGCAAACTCCGGCGGAACGAACACCCCGAAGGCGGCCAGGTCGCGCTCCCAGAGCCCGATCGTGCCGGAAGCGCGCGCGACCTCGGCCTCCGCCCGTCCGGCGTGGGCGCGCCCGACCGTGAGCGCCTCCGGCGACGTCACGATGAAGAACCTGAAACCCTGGTCGAGGCGCTCACCGATATCGTCGGGCCCTGCCGTGATGCCGCAGGGCACGTCTGCCGCCAGGCACTCCGCCAGAACGGTCTGGATGGCGGCCTCCACCGCCTCCATGTCCCCCTCGTAGGCGCGCCGCAGGTCGCCCGGGCCGGGGATCACCACGCTCACCCCGGGGGTGCGCACGATCTCAGCCGCGCGTTCGATCCCGACCTGGTCCTCGATGAGCAGGATGTTCACCAGGTTCCCGTCCGGGTTGCCCGGCCACGCCGCGTCGCCGAGCGCCCCAACCGCCAGTTCCGCCTCCTCGACGCTCTCCACGTGTGGGTACACGATGGAACGGGCGCCGGCGTCCAGCCCTGCCCGCGCCCGCGCCCGGGCCGAGTCGGCCCCGTCCCGGATGGGCGGGATGCGCAGCGCCACCGGCTGGGGGGCGTAATCGCCGGCTCCCTCGCGCATCCCCTCCATGTACGCCTCCATGGCGGGGATGTCGAAGGGTCCGGACTCGAGCGAATAGAAGACGAAGTCCGCCTCCCGGTTGCGGGCCATGCGCGCGCCCTGCCCGGGCGTGTGCTCGCCGGAGAAGATGCCGAAGACCGGCTGGCCGCTCGACAGGAGCTCGACCATGGGGTTGGCGCCCGTCGCGGACGCCGCCTCCCCGGTGCCGGGAGCATCCCCGGCGGGCGCGCACGACGCGACGACCGCAGCAGCGAGAACGGGGGCCGCAACGCACAGGCCGCGGGAGCCGGAGCAGGGTCGTAGCCAGCGCATGGGGAGAGCCTCCGAAACGGGAACGGGGACGGGTGACGCGTCACGGGTACCGGCGGCGCATGCCGGGGCACGCGGTACCGGATCATGCACGCGTGGGCGCGGAAAACGCCAGTAGCGCTCCGCTCCCCGCCGGGCATCTACCGCAGGGCTCAACACTATTGCATCTTCCGAAGTCCCTGCCCGTGGAGCCTGCCGGGCTCCCGGAACCGACGGCCCCGAACCCGAGCGCGCTTCAGCAGCCATCCTCATCGCGTTGCCCACTCCGCTCCCCCGAGCTCCGCTTCGCGGCCCCATGCGAGGCTCAACTCGCCGACCGCGGGCCGTTCTTCCGGCTCTGACGCCCCTCCTACTGCTGGCGGCGCTCCCGGCGCCGGCGCGCGCCCTCGCCCAGGAAGAAGCCGCGCCCGTGGAGCGGCCCAACGTCTTCTTCGACTGCTCCGGCCCCAGGTGCAACCTCGACTACTACCGCACCGAGATCGACTGGGTGAACTGGGTGCGAGATCCCGCCGCGTCCGACGTGCACGTCATCATCACCAGCCTGGGCACCGGCAGCGGGGGCAGGGAGTTTCGCTTCGACTACCTCGGCGCCGGCCCCTACGAAGGCTACGAGTCCGCGGTCCGGTACCAGTCGTCCCCCACCGACACCGAGCGCGAACAGCTGGACGGCTTCGCCCACGCACTGGGCGTCGGCCTGGCGAGCTTCGCCACCAGTGCCGGATTCCGCGACATCGTGAGCCTGGTGAGCGTCACCCCGCGGGACGTGACGGGCGAGCGCGTGGTCGCGCGCTCCGAGGTCGAGGACCGCTGGGACCTGTGGGTGTTCCGCATCAACGGCAGCGGTGAGTTCGATGGCGAGTCGACCCGCAGACGAGTGCAGAGCTCCGGCAGCTTCTCCATATCCCGGGTCACCCCGACATGGAAGGTGCGGACCAACATCCGGACCAGCTACAACCGGCTCCTCGTGGAGCTCGACGACGGCGATTTCTCGGATACCCGGGTGGACTGGAACTTCAACCAGACCGCGGTCTACGCGCTCGCCGACCACTGGTCGACCGGGATGCAGCTGCAGTCCGCGCGCACGACGCGATTCAACCAGCGGGTCCGGGTCGAACTGACCCCCGTCATCGAGTACAGCTTCTTTCCCTACGAGGAAGCCACCCGGCGCTCCCTGACCGCTTCCTACCGCATCGGCGCGGCGTACCGGGAGTACTTCGAGACGACCACGTACGGGGAGGACCAGGAGACGCGCGCGGAACACTCCTTCGAGGTCGACTTCTCGCAGCGGCAGGACTGGGGCGATGCGGGCGTGACCCTGCAGGGATCCCAGTTCCTTCACGACACCAGCCTCTACAACATCTCGCTGCGCGGGGACATCGACTACCGCGTGGTGCGGGGCTTCAGCATCAATGCGCGCGGCAGCATCCGGCGGGTCGAGGACCAGATCTATCTGTCGGGGGAGGGCGTGACCGACGAGGAAGCCCTGCTCGCGCTGCGGCTGCGGGCCACCTCGTACGACTACAATCTTCGCCTCGGGTTCTCGTTCCAGTTCGGCTCGCTGTTCAACAACGTCGTGAACAACCGTTTCCGGGGCATTCAGGGCTTCAATTGATGGCCATGCCGAGCGCCGCGCGGAGATCCGGCAACAGGAAATCGTCCGGGCACCCGATCATCGCGCCCCCACTCGCCCGCATTCCGTCCCGGCGATAACATTTCCGATAGACTTGGACCCTTTCAGGAGAACTCAGATGGCCCGCTCCTTCTTCGCACTCGCCGCCGCCGGACTTCTGCTGTCGGCTCTTGCTCCGACCCCCGTCTCGGCGCAGTCGGGCGTCGTCCGCTCGCTCGAACACGACTACCGCGTCGTGACCGTGGCCGACGGACTGATCCGGCCCTGGTCGATGGCCTGGCTTCCCAACGGAGACATGCTGGTCACGGAGAAGCCCGGAAGGCTGCGCATCGTCCGCGACGGCAACCTCCTGCCCGATCCGGTGCCCGGCGTGCCGGAGGTGGTCGACCAGGGGCAGGGCGGGCTCTTCGACGTGCTGCCGCATCCGGATTTCGCGAGCAACAACGTCCTCTTCATCAGCTACGCCAAGCCGGTGGAGGGGGGCTCCACCACCTCGGTGCTGCGCGGCACCTTCCGGAACGACACCTTCACCCCGGAGCGGGAGATCTTCCTCGCGAACTCGCAGGGAAGGGGCCACTACGGCGCCCGGATGGCGTTCCATCCGGACGGCACCCTCTTCGTCACCGTGGGCGACCGCCAGGCCCCGCCCTCCGGCGATCTGGAGGCGCACCCGGCCCAGAATCCGTCCAACCATCACGGGACCACGAATCGCATCAACGAGGACGGCAGCGTTCCCTCCGACAACCCGTTCCTGAATAGCCCCGACATCGAGCCGGAGATCTGGGCCTACGGGCATCGCAACGCGCAGGGGCTGGCCATCGACATGGAGACCGGCGCCGTCTGGCAGACCGAACACGGGCCCCAGGGCGGTGACGAGCTCAACCTGGTGATGGCGGGCGAGAACTACGGCTGGCCGGTCGTGGGGTACGGCGTGAACTACCGCAGCGGGCTCGCCATCCACAAGGGCACCATGGACGAGAACATGGCCGACCCCAGCCACGTCTGGGTGCCGTCCATCGGCGCCTCCGGCCTGATGCTCTACACCGGGGACGCCTTCCCGCGCTGGAGGGGCGACATCTTCGCCGGCGGCATGGCGCTCGAGCAGCTCGCGCGCCTGGTCATGGACGGCGAGGCGGTGCACCGGGAGGAGACGCTGGTGTACGGGATGGGGCGGATCCGGGACGTGCGCCAGGGACCCGACGGGCTGATCTATCTCGCCATCGACCATCGTGACGACGAGCCGACCGCGGTGCTCAGGCTGGAGCCTGTGGACGGACGCTGAGCCGGGTCCGACACCGCCGCCCGGCCAGGCAGGGTCCGGGTCGGTCCCCGTCCAACCGCCCCCGCACGAGTCCGGCCGAGGCGACAGGCTTGAGCCCGCGCCGCCGCTAACGCGGCTCCCGTGGCGGGTACAGGCCGTGCAGGACCGCCCGGTCGCCCGCCGAGAGCCCGGAGTGGTTCGCGATGTCGGTGCGGTCGGCGAGCCGTTCCCGGTAGCGCATGAAGTAGCGCACGATGTCGCCGCCGAAGGCGAACGAGTACATGATGTCCTCGAAGTCGGCGGTGTGCGGCAGTCCGATGGCGTGGCCCAGTTCGTGGACGCACGTCAGGTAGACGATCGTGTCCCGCAGCAGCGGATCGTCCGCGGCCAGGCGTGCGATGGCGGGTCCCTGGAGGTCGACGCTCGGCGTCACGTAGAGAAGAGCCCTGGGCCGGCCGTCGACGACCACGGTGCGCATCTCCCCATACACGCCGCTCGCGGGGTCAATCCAGACCACGTGGATGAGCGCGTCCCGGGCGGTGGTTTCCGCGAAGCGCAGCCGGCCGCCGCTTTCGCGCGCCCAGGCGTCGAACGCCGCGCGGGCCAGATCGTCATCCGACGGCTGGTATCCGGGGATGCCGGCGCCGTCGTCGATGTAGAAGGGTATGGCTTCGCCGGGACCCGGCTCGTCCTGCCCCGCCGCCTGTGAGGCGAGAGCGGTGGCACCGAGAACCAGGACGCCCACCACCATGGGGAGGTGTCGGGCTGTGCGGCGCAGCGGGTCGAGCATCATGCGGACCGGCATCCGTCCTCCCTTGCGTCCGGAGATGGCGGTGGGCAACTCGTAGCGTGCAGAGCCGTGCTCGCGCAATGGCACGGGGAGAAGGCGGCGCTTCGTCGGAGCGGCGGACCCGGACGCCGACCGCTCCCCCGACATTTCCGCGCGGGCCAGTCGAGCCATTACATTCGAGGGACGCGCAGGGATGAAGAACATCACGCCATGAGGGATTTCCCCGGATGAAGGGAACCATCGGCGCAATCGCCGACCTGGTCGGCGGCAGCCATCGCGGCAACGCCGAGCTGAGGCCTCTGAACCTGCTGGGCTTCGCGGTTGTGCTGGTCACCTTCATCGGCGTCTCCTCGGCGATCTTCCACTTGCTGATGGTGCGCGAGGGCCAGGAGCACGACTGGTTCACGGGCATCTACTGGACCCTCACGACCATGAGTACGCTGGGGTTCGGCGACATCGTGTTCCAGTCGGACCTCGGGCGCATATTCAGCATGGTGGTGCTGGTGGCCGGGGTCAGCATGCTGCTCATCTACCTGCCGGTGGCCTTCGTCCGCTTCTACGCGCCCTGGGTGGAGGCCCAGTTCAAGACCAGGGTGCGCACACGCGTCCCCGCGGAGCTCGACGGCCACGTCATCATCAGCACCTGGGACGACGTGGCCGAAGAGCTCATCGAACGGCTGGCGCTCTCCGGAATCGAGAGCGTGGTGATCGAGTCCGATCCGCTGCGGGCTGCCTCCCTGCACGCCGACAAGGTGCCGGTGGTGCGCGGGAGCCTCGGCGTGCGGGCCACCTACGAGAACTGCGCGTTCGGGCGCGCGAGCCTCCTGCTGGCCAACGCGGCGGACGAGGTCAACACCAACATCGTGCTCACGGCGCGCGAGGTTTCGGAGCGGGTGCCCATCGTGGCCACCGCGGTGAACCCGGAGGGGGAGGCGGTGCTGGAACTGGCCGGGGCCAACCAGGTCGTGCTGACCGCGCGCAGGCTCGGCAAGCAGTTGGCCAGCCGGGTGTCGGTCGGTTCGGCGCGCGCGCTCACCATCGGTCGTTACAGGCAGATCGCGATCGCCGAGTTTCCCATCCGCAATACCCGTCTTGCCGGGATGACTCTGGAGGACGCCCAGGTGCGGGCGGAAACGGGCGTGACCGTGGCCGCCCTCGCCAAGAGGGGCCACCTGGAGCCGGGGCTGCCCGACACGATGCTGCGGGAGGACTGCATCGGGCTGGCGGTGGGAAGCGTGGCCGAGGTGGAGGCGCTCAACGAATACCTGAGCGAGGGCATCACCTGCGGGGGACGCGTGCTCGTCATCGGCGGAGGACGGGTCGGACGCGAGGTGGCGCGCGCCCTGGCAGGGCGCGGGGCGGAGGTTCGGATCGTGGAGCGTGACCCGACGCTGCGCGAGAGCATCGAAGAGGTGACCAGCGACATCGTGATCGGGGACGCGGCGGACAGCCGCGTCATGACGCGGCTCGGGATCTCGGAGGCGGCTTCCGTGGTGCTGACCACCAACGATGACGCCGCAAACATCTTTCTGGCGGTCTACTGCCGGAAGCTCAACCCGGACACGATCATCGTCAGCCGGGTCAGCCATCCCTCCAACGTCGAGGCCATCCATCGCGCCGGCGCCGATTTCGCCGTGAGCGACTCGCAGATCAAGATCCAGTCGGTTGTGGGCGCCCTGCGGGGCAGGGAACCCATGATCTTCGGAGAGGGACTCGACGTCTTCAACGCGGAAGTGCCCCGCTCGCTGGACGGCAAGCAGCTGCGCGAGAGCGGGATCCTGGCGCGCACCGGACTCGCCGTGATCGCGGTGGAGAGCAACGGGGTGGTCAATCCCCATCCGCGGCCGGGACGCGTCATCCGCAGGGGAGAGCACGTGCTCTTCGTCGGCACCAACTCGCAGCGCGACGAGTTCGAGCGCGTATTCAAGTAGGGAGGGTCCCTTCTACGGGAAGATCCCCCGCTCCGCGTAGGCAACGGCGATCTTGTCGATGGCCAGGACGTAGGCGGCGGTCCGGAGGTCGACCCCGTGACGTCGCGCCACCTCGCAGCTGATGCGGTGGGCATTGATCATCGTGTCCTCGAGCCCGGAACGGACCAGGTCCTCCTCGCTGGCGCCCTTGGCCGCCATGCCGAGCACCGCCTCGGAAAGCTGGTACCCCGTCACTGCCTCCATCGCAGCCAGCAGCCGGCGGTTGCTCGCCTCCTCGAATCGCTTCTCCATCCTGCCCATGCGCACGTGGGAGAGGTTCTTCAGCCACTCGAAGTACGAGACCGTGACCCCTCCCGCGTTCAGATACATGTCCGGGAGGATCAGCACGCCCCGCTCCAGGAGCATTTCCGCCGCGCCGGCGGTGGTGGGTCCGTTGGCCGCCTCCGCGATCATCGAGGCCCGGATTCGTCCCGCGTTTTCCTCGGTGATCACGTTCTCGATGGCGGCGGGCACGAGGATGTCGCAGTCGGCCTCCAGCAGCTCCAGGCTGCTGGTCACGTCGGAGGCGCCCGGGAAGCCGAGCAGCGAGCCGTGCTCGCGAAAGTGCTTCCGGGCTGCGCGCGGATCGATCCCGTCTTCGGACCAGATGCCGCCGTTGTATTCGGCGATGCCCGCGATGACGGCGCCCGCGTCGTGCAGGAAGCAGGCGGCGTGGTAGCCCACGTTGCCGAGGCCCTGGATGACGATGCGCTTGCCGCCCACGCCCCGCTGCAGGCCCAGGTCCTTCATGAATCCCGCGTCCAGGCAGGTCTCCCGGATGCCGAAGAAGACGCCCAGCCCGGTGGCGGTAGTCCGCCCCCTGATGCCGCCCTGCGCGATCGGCTTCCCGGTCACGCACGCGGCGGCGTTGAGCTTGGACGGGGCGATCTGCTCGTAGGTGTCGACGATCCACGCCATCTCGCGGGCACCGGTGCCGTAGTCGGGGGCGGGAACGTCGAGGCCGGGGCCGATGAAGTTCTTGGCCACCAGCTCGAAGGTGTAGCGCCGGGTGATGCGCTCGAGTTCGGCGTCCGAATACTCGCGCCGGTCGATGCAGACCGCGCCCTTGGCGCCGCCGTAGGGGACTTCGACCAGGGCGCACTTGTAGGTCATGAGGGTGGCGAGCGCCACCACTTCGTCCTGGTTGGCGTGCGAGGCGTAGCGAATCCCCCCCTTGGTGGGGGTCTTGTGCATGCTGTGTTCCGCTCTCCAGGCGTGGATGACCTCGATGGTGCCGTTGTCCTTCCGGATCGGGAATGTGAACGCGTAGACGCTGTTGCACGCCCGGATCTGCTCGAGGAGGCCCGGGGGGTGGTTCGTGTACGCGGCCGCCTTGTGGAAGTGGCGGTCGACCTGGGCGGTAAAGCTGATCTCGCTCATGTGTGGTCTCGGGGCTCGAGTCGGAAACGCGTGTTCAAGGATGCGATGCGGGGCCGCGCGGTTCCCGCCGGGAGGGCACTGGGCGATTGCCCGGCATTCGTCCCTCTCGGCAGATTGGCTAGCACGGATAATCCCCGCCCTCGGCGGATTCCGCAAACGCCCGACGCCCGCGCGACCCCTGAATGCTCCGGGAGGCACTCATGCGATACCCCGTCCATCCTGCCATCGCTCGCCTGTTCGCTCCGGCGGCTCTGCTCGCAGCTCTTGCCGGCGGCGGGGCGGCCACGGCGCAGGAGGTGGACTACTCCCGCGCCGAGCGCTTCCTGACCTGGAACACCGAGCGCATGATCGCGGGGGCCGAAGTGGTCCCGAACTGGATGGAGACCGGGGACACCGCCCGCTTCTGGTACCGCAACAACACGGGGTCGGGGTACGAGTTCGTAATGGTGAACCCGGCCGGGGGCAGCCGCGAACCGCTCTTCGACCATTACCGCCTGGCGGGGGCGATGTCGCTCGCGGGCGACACCAGCTACGTCCCGGACAAGCTGCCCTTCAGCAGTTTCCGCTTCGGCGCCAGCGAGAGCGAAATCGAGTTCACGGCGAACAGCAGGCGCTTCACCTGCGACATCGCGGGCTACTCCTGCGCGGTGGGGGACACGCTCCCTTCGCGGCTGCCCTTCGTGGAGTCCCCCGACGGGCGCTGGGAGGCCTTCTCGCACGAGTACAACCTGTTCGTGCGCCCGGCGGGGGGCGGCGACTCGATCCAGCTGACCGCCGACGGCGAGAAGTACTACGCCTACGGGTACAACGAGCCGCGCCCCAACCAGCTGCGGGAGGGGCCGGGGCCGCGCACGCCCACGCTGGCCTGGTCGCCGGACTCGCGCTACATCGCGGTGGCGCGCCGGGACGAGCGCGAGGTGGAGCACATGCACTACATCTCGTATACGTCGCAGCGCCCGCGGCACTTCTCCCAGCCGTACGCGCTGCCGGGCGACTCGGTGATCCCGCTGCCCACCGTGCACGTCGTGGAGCTGGAGGAGGGCGAGATGGCCGCCGGCAGCGGGGTTGGGGAGGATGGTAACGGGGTCGGCGCGGAGACCGTCACCGCCTTGCGCGCGGCCGCCAACCGCCGGGTCGAGGTGGCGCCTGTCCCGCATCAGCTGTCCTTCGCCGGCTCCGCCCCCGACTCGGCCTGGAGCGCCGACGGCACCCGCCTGCACGTCAACTATTTCACGCGCGGCTCACAGCGCGTGTACCTGGCCGAGATCGATGCCGCGACCGGCGCCTCACGGGTCATCCTGGGCGACTCCACCCGCACCTTCGTGTCGCTCGGGCACCGGGGCGGGGGATCCAGCGGCGGCACCCCGTCCTGGTACGTCTCCGAGAGCGGCGACGACGTGATCTGGTGGTCCGAGCGCGACGGCTGGGCGCACCTGTACCGTTTCGACGGCCAGGGCAACCTGAAGAACCGCATAACCTCCGGCCCGTGGACGGTCGGACAGGCCGTCTTCATCGACGAGACGCGCCAGCGCATCTTCTTTACCGCGCGCGGCCGCGAGCCTGGGCGCAACCCGTACTACGCGCACCTGTACCGCGTCGGCTTCGACGGCTCCGGGCTGACGCTGCTCACCCCCGAGGACGCGAACCACGTCATCGAGTTCTCGCCCGGCGGCAGCTACTTCGTGGACACGTACTCGCGCGTGGAGGGGGAACCGGTCACCGTCCTGCGGACCGCGGCCGACGGGCGCGTCGTGCGCGAGCTGGAGCACGCGGACATCTCGGCGATCGAGGAGATCGGCTTCATCCCCGGGGAAGTGTTCACGGCCAAGGCGCGCGACGGGATCACCGATCTCTACGGCATCCTCTATCTCCCGCCGGATCTGGACGAGAGCGCGAAGTACCCCATCATCTCGCACATCTATCCCGGGCCCCAGCGGGGAAGCGTCGGGGACTGGGAGTTCAAGGGCGGCGGCGAGAACTTCGCCCTGGCGCAGCTCGGCTTCGTGGTCGTGCAGATCGACCACCTGGGGACGCCGCATCGCTCCAAGGCCTTCCACGACAACTACTACGGGAACTTCATCGACAACGGCATCCCCGATCACATCGCCGTCATCCGGCAGCTCGCCGCCCGCCATCCCTTCATCGATCTGGACCGGGTGGGCATCTACGGACACTCCGGCGGCGGGTTCGCCTCCACGGATGCCATCCTGCGCTTCCCCGAGTTCTTCAAGGTCGCCGTTTCAGGGGCCGGCAATCACGACAACCGCAGCTACAACATCTACTGGGCCGAGAAATACCAGGGCGTCATGGAGGAGGACTCCATCGGCACGGACAACTTCGAGGCCTCGGCCAACAAGACCTACGCCGCGAACCTGGAGGGCAAGCTGCTGCTGATGCACGGGGACATGGACGACAACGTACACCCCGCGATGACCGTCCAGGTGATCGACGAGCTGATCAAGGCCAACCGCGATTTCGACCTGATCTGGGCTCCGGACCGCGCCCACGGCCTCAACGAGCCCTACTTCATCCGCCGCCGCTGGGACTACTTCGTGCGCCACCTGCTGGGGGCGGAGCCACCGCACCAGTACGAGATCGTGAGGCCGGAGGGGTAGCTTCGGGGCCGGACGCCGGACGCTTTCACGCCGGCCAACCGCGGGCCCCGAAGCGGCCTTCGGAGGATTCCCGCTTGTCTACCCGCGTCGGGCCGGCGGCAGATCCTCCACCAGCTGGACCATGCGCTCGAGCTGGCTCTCGTCCGGGAGCCCGCCCATGCCGCCGCCCAGGTTGTCGATCATGTGCTCGGGGCGGCTGGTGGCGGGGGTGACGCAGGTCACCGCCGGGTGCGCCACCACGAACTTGAGGAAGAACTGGGCCCAGCTGTGCGCGTCGAACTCACCGGCCCACACGGGCACGTCGCGCCCGCTCACCCGGTTCCAGAGGCGTGTGCGGCCGAAGGGGGCGTAGACCAGCACGCCGATGTTGCGCTCCTGCGCGAGCGGCAGGATCATGTCGGCCGAGGCGCGGTTGTCCACCGCGTAGTCCACGCCGATGAAGTCGATGGGCTCGTTGCGCATGACCGCCGCGAGGTCCGGATAGCGCCGCTCGCTGGTGCTGGTGATGCCGATGTAGCGCACCCGGCCCGCGGCCTTCTCCTCCGCGAGGATGCCGAGCTGGGTGGGCGGGTCGCCCAGGTTGTGCACCTGGATCAGGTCGATGACCGGCAGCTGGAAGCGGTCGAAGGAGCGCTCGATCTGCGCGCGCGCCGCCGCCGGATCGGCCGATCCGCCCCCGCGTCCGGCCACGTTGACCTTGGTGGCCCAGAAAATCCGTTCCTGGATGCCGAGTTCGTTGGCGACGTCGCCGGCCACCTGCTCGGAGGCCCCGTAGCTGGGCGCGGTGTCGAACACCGTCCCGCCGTTGTCCACGAAGGTCTGCAGCACGGCGCCGATCGCGCTCACGTCCTCGCTGCGCGCCACGCGCGAGAAGGTGGCCGAACTTCCGAGCCCCACCACCGGGAGCATCTCGTCGGTGCCCGGAATGGCCCGGGCCATGACTTCCTGGCGCGCCAGCGACGCCAGCAGGTCGGGGGTGAGTGCGAGCGCGGCACCGCCGCCCGCCGTGAGCCTGAGCCAGTCGCGTCGTGTGAGCGTCATCTTCCTCTCCTGGACATCGCTTGTGTTGCGGACATTGCCTGCTTCGCGGCCAGACGCCTGCGGGATGAGGCGCGGGCCCTCTCCCGCATGGACAACCGGGGTGGCCTTACCGCTGAAAATACGTCAGAGCCGACCGCGCCCGCGACACGCATGGATGTGGTGGCCGGGAGCATCGCCTCCCGACCGGTGCCCGGCCATCACGCGACCGCCTGCACGGCCTCCACGATCTCGTCAAAGTGCGGCAGCACCCCCGGATTCTCCGCAACCCACGCGTAGGTGACGCGTCCGTCCCCGTCGACGACGAAGACCGAGCGCCGGGCTACGCCGCGCAACCCGATGAGTTCGCCCTGCAGGACCCCGTATGCGGCCACGGCTTCCTTGTTGAAGTCCGAGAGGATGGGGAAGGGCGCCCCCATCTCCTCGCCCCACTTCTGGTTGACGAAGGGGGAATCCACGCTGATGCCGACGACGTCGGCGCCGAGCTCGCCCCACTGGCCCCAGTGCTCGGCGACGTGGCAGAACTCGGCCGTGCAGGTGCTGGTGAAGGCCAGCGGCACGAACATGAGCACGACGGGCCGGCCCCGGTGCTCGGAAAGCGTGAAGTTCGCCTCGCCGGGAGGAGCGAACACGGTGAAGTCGGGCGCATCGGCGCCCACGCGGATGGCTGTCATGGGATGGTCACCTTTCGTGTTGAGCCGCGTGGCGGCGTATCGGGTCGCGGCCTGCGTCGTCTCGTGTTGCGGCCGACGTTGTGCGGGCTGTGGCTGGCGTCTTGCGGGTCGCGAAACGCGCCCGTTGAATCGACGTAGGATCGAGGCAAGATTGTTGAGCCCGACAATCGAGTCAACGTGCGAGCCGCGCGAGAACCGGCTTCCCGATCCTGACATCCACCCCGACATCCCGAGAGGAATCCCGTCATGTCCGACACCACAACTGCACCACCCGCCGAGAGCACGGCGACCACCCCCACCGGTCGATTCTGCTGGCACGAACTGCTCACCAGCGACCCCGAGGCCGCGGCCGTCTTCTACGGTGAAGTGATCGGCTGGGGCATGGGCGAGTGGGGAGAAGGCGAGACCGAGACCCCGTACCATCTGTGGATGAACCAGGGCGTGCCGGTCGGCGGGCTCATGGCACTCCCCGAGCATCTCACGGGCGCGGGCGTGCCGCCGCACTGGCTGCTCTACGTGTCGACGCCGGACGCCGACGCGTGCGCCGCGAAGGCCGAGAGCCTGGGCGGAAGCATCCTGGAGATGGTCGATGTCGACCAGGTCGGGCGCATGGCCGTGCTCAAGGATCCGCTGGACGCGGTCTTCATCGCGTATCAGCCCACCGACGTGACGCCGGGGCACGACGAACCGGCAGAACCGGGCGAGTTCTCCTGGCGCGAGCTGGCGACCACCGACTGGGAGGCGGCCTGGGCATTCTATTCGGAGCTGTTCGGCTGGCAGGAAGCGGACCGGATGGACATGGGGGAGGCGGGCATCTACCAGATGTTCCATCGCGGCGCGCATCCGCTGGGGGGCTTCTACAACCGGCCTCCCGAGATGCCCGTATCCGCGTGGCTGAACTACGTCCGGGTGCCGGATGCCTTCGCCGCCGCGAAGAAGGTCACTGAACTGGGCGGGACGGTGCTCAACGGACCCATGGAGGTGCCGGGAGGCGAGTTCATAGCCCAGTGCATGGATGCGCAGGGAGCGGCCTTCGCGGTTCACTCCAAGCCGGAGGACATGGGGCGCGAGTAGCGCAGGCACTCTCCGCAGTTCCGGACACGGGTCTCCCCCGGGGAGCGGGCAGCGGCTTCCGTCCGCGCTCCGGAGGCCTTCCCGAAGCTACCGGCTGCTCACCCCGGAACTCCGCGCCGGCGGACGGCACTCCGGCCACTGCGAGCCCTCCGGCATCGCCCGCTGATCCCGCGGCATCATCTCCGGATCCTCCGAGGCCAGATAGGCGAACAGCGCGGTCATGACCGCGTCGTCGCGCAGATCCTCGAAGACGATCTTGTCGAAGGTGTCGCGGTTGGTGTGCCAGGTGTAGATGCTGGTGTCCCAGCGGTTGTCGGCGATGGACCTGTCGCTGCGGCCGTCGCCCACATGGAAGCTGAAGGCCGGCACGCCCGCGCACAGGAAGGAGGCGTGGTCCGTCCCGCCGGATTCGGGCATTCCCGGGATCTCGAGCGTGACCAGGTCCGACAGCTCCGCGGGGATCTGCGCCAGCCACTCGCCGAAGCGCGCCGCGGCCCCGGCGAACCCCTGCATGGGGATGAAGGTGACCGGGCCGTTGCCATGATCGACGTTGAACACCGTGTGGGTGCGCTCGAGGACCTCCGGGTTGTCCTCGACGAAGGCGCGCGAGCCGTTCAGGCCCTGCTCTTCCCCGTTCCAGAGGGCGCCGATGATGGTGCGCCGCGGGTTGGGAACCGCGCTTTTGAGGATGCGCATCGCCTCCATGACGGCGACCGCGCCGGTGCCGTTGTCGAGCGCGCCGTCCGAGCCGTCCCAGGAGTCGAAGTGGCCCCCGAGGATGACGTACTCCTCGGGTTCGGCGCTGCCGGGGATCACGGCGAAGGCGTTGAAGACCGGCACCTCTCCCAGGAAGCGGGCCTGGACGTCGACGCGCAGCACCGGCCCCTGATCGTTCTCGGCCAGCCGGTACAGGAGCCCGTACGCCTCGCAGCTCAGGTCCAGCACCGGCGCCCGGTCAGCGCGGGTGCCGAAGATCTTGGTGACGCCCCAACCCTCGGACCACTGCGAGCGGATGATCCCGGCGGGTCCGGCCGTGTTCAGCGCTTCCGGCAGCGAGCGCGCGTCGAACCCCGTGTTCCCCACGCGTTCGCTCCATTCGGCGATTGCGCGCTCGCGTTCCGCCGTCATGCGCGCCACCGTCTCGGGCCGCGCGAACCACTCCAGGTTTTCGGGCGAGCGGCAACTGGGCTCCGGGCGCGAGATGAGAACGAACTTGCCACGCACCTCCGACAGCGATGCCTCGAAGGCTCCAAGGCTGCCCGCGTCCGCCAGAATCACCACCTCCCCCTCGACGGGCCCGTCCGTGGCCGGGCTCCAGGCGGCGGCCATGCCCTCGAGCGTGCGCACGCGCGGGGCGATGAGATCGATGTGGTTGATCCCCCGCTCCCACCCGCGCCACGTCCCGTACTGCTCCTTGTAGGCCTCGATGCCCCACTCCGCGTACTTCGCCAGCGCCCAGTCGTTGGCGCCGGCCATGGCGGGCGAACCCGTCAGGCGCGGCCCGATGGAGTCCATCATCACCTGGCCGAGCTGGTAGATCTGCGAGCGCTCGACGCCCTCCTCCCAGATCGCCCGGATGACCGGGTCGTCGGAGGGAAAGGACTGGGCGGTCAACGCCCGCGTGCCCACCGGTTCAAGCGGAACCGCCATGGAGGTGAGGAACGCGGGAACAAAGGCGATTACAACTCGAACCAGGGGCGTCATGGATCGCTCCGCGATAGGGAATGGACCTGCCGCATCCGATACTATAGAGTCCAAACGGCCCCAAGACACTGAACGCGGGATGCCACCGCACGACGACCCACTTGCCCACCCTCGAGGAAGACACCCGATGCACACGATGAACAAGGACTGGTGGCCGAACCAGTTGAACCTGAAGGCTCTCGGGCGCCATGCCCGCTCGACCGATCCCATGGGCGAGGACTTCGACTACGCCGAGGAGTTCAAGTCGCTCGACCTGGAGGGCCTGAGGAAGGACCTCTTCGAGCTGATGACCACGTCGCAGGACTGGTGGCCGGCCGACTACGGCCACTACGGGCCCCTCTTCATCCGCATGGCGTGGCACAGCGCGGGCACGTACCGCATCAGCGACGGCCGCGGCGGCGGGGGCGCCGGCACCCAGCGCTTCGCGCCCCTCAACAGCTGGCCCGACAACGCCCACCTCGACAAGGCGCGCCGGCTGCTCTGGCCCATCAAGCAGAAGTACGGACGCAAGCTCTCCTGGGCCGACCTGATGATCTTCGCCGGCAACTGCGCCCTGGAGTCGATGGGCTTCAGGACGATGGGCTTCGGCGGAGGCCGCGAGGACGTTTGGGAGCCGGAGGACATCGACTGGGGGGCCGAGGACACCTGGCTCGGGGATGAGCGCTACAGCGGCGACCGCGAACTCGACGAGCCCTTCGGCGCGGTGCAGATGGGCCTGATCTACGTGAATCCGGAGGGGCCCAACGGCAAGCCGGATCCCGTCGCGGCGGCCAGGGACATCCGCGAGACCTTCCGCCGCATGGCGATGAACGACGAGGAGACCGTCGCGCTCATCGTCGGCGGACACACCTTCGGCAAGGCGCACGGCGCGGCCGACGCGGGCCGCTACGTGGGGCCCGAGCCGGAGGGCGCCGATCTGGAGGAGCAGGGGCTCGGCTGGAAGACCGGCTACGGCACCGGCAAGGGCGCCGATTCCGTCACCAGCGGGATCGAGGGCGCGTGGACGACCAACCCGGTGAAGTGGGACAACAACTTTCTGGAGAACCTGCACGGCTACGACTGGGAGCAGGTAAGGAGCCCTGCCGGCGCGGCGCAGTGGACCCCGAAGGATGGCGCCGGCGTGGGCACGGTGCCGGACGCGCACGACCCGTCGAAGACGCACGCCCCCATGATGCTGACGACGGATCTCTCCCTGAGGATGGATCCCGCCTATGCGGCCATCGCGAAGCGCTTCATGGAGAACCCGGAGGAGCTGGCCGACGCGTTCGCGCGTGCCTGGTACAAGCTGACGCATCGCGACATGGGGCCGGTGGCGCGGTATCTCGGGGCCGAGGTCCCGGCCGAGCCGCAGCTGTGGCAGGATCCCGTGCCCGATGTCGACCACGAGCTGATCGACGCGCGGGACATCGCAGAGCTCAAGGGCAGGGTCCTGACATCGGGCTTGTCCGTCTCCCGGCTGGTCTCGACCGCCTGGGGATCGGCTTCGACCTTCCGCGGCACCGACAAGCGCGGCGGGGCGAACGGCGCGCGCATTCGCCTGGCGCCACAGAACGGATGGGAGGTCAACGAGCCGGCCGAACTGGCGGCCGCGCTCGGGGTCCTGGAAGCGGTCCAGGCGGACTTCAACGGCTCGCAGTCCGGGGGCAAGCGCGTCTCGCTCGCCGACCTGATCGTGCTGGGCGGGTGCGCGGCCGTGGAGCAGGCGGCGAGAGATGCCGGGCACGATGTCGAGGTGCCGTTCTCGCCCGGGCGCACGGATGCGACGGCGGAACAGACCGACGCGGAGTCGTTCGCCGTGCTCGAGCCGAAGACGGACGGGTTCCGCAACTTCAGCGGGGGCGGCAACGGGAGGCCGGCGGCGGAGCAGCTGGTGGACCGCGCGGACCTGCTGACGCTGACCGCACCCGAACTCACCGTTCTGGTGGGCGGCCTGCGCGTCCTGGGTGCCAACTGCGGGGGGGCCGAGCTGGGTGTCTTCACCGACCGCCCGGGCACGCTGACCAACGACTTCTTCGTGAACCTGCTCGACATGGGTGTCGAGTGGGGGGCCTCCGAGGCATCCGACGACGAGTTCCAGGGGCGTGATCGCGGGACGGGTGAGGTGAGGTGGACCGGCACCAGCGTCGACCTCGTCTTCGGTTCGAACTCCGAGCTGCGCGCGTTCGCGGAGATCTACGCGTGCGACGACGGGCAGGAAGCCTTCGTGCGCGACTTCGTGGCGGCGTGGAACAAGGTGATGAACCTGGATCGCTTCGATCTGGGGTGAGTTCGACACGCGATGCGTCTTGAAGGCAAGCGTGCCCTGGTCACCGGTGGTTCGCGGAGCATCGGCCGGGCCATCGCCCTGGGGCTGGCCAGTGAGGGCGCGGACGTAGCGGTCAACTATCGGCGGAGCCGCGGGGATGCCGATAGCGCGGTCCACGAGATCGAGGAGATGGGGCGGCGCGCGGTGGCCGTGCAGGGGTCCGCGGCCTCCCGCCCGGATGTCGAGCGCTTTGTCGCCGAGGCGCACGACTTCCTGGGCGGCATCGACATCCTGGTCAACAATGCGGGCATCCTGAAGCGCACGCCCTTCCTCGAGATCGCCGAGGATGAGTGGGACGCCATCCTGGACGTCAACCTGAAGGGGTACTTCCTGGTGGGGCAGGCGGTGGCGCGCCGCATGGTCGAGGCCGGGACGGCGGGCGCCATCGTCAACGTGTCATCCGCCGGGCAGGCGGTGGCCGCCCCCAACCTCACCCACTACTGCGTGTCGAAGGCCGGGATCGAGATGCTGACGAAGCAGATGGCCCTCGAGCTCGCGCCCCGCGGGATCCGGGTCAACGCCATCGCCCCGGGCCTCATCGAGACCGACCTGAACCGGGCCGACATCGCGCAGGAGGAGTTCCGCGAGCGCCGGCTGGCGCGCATCCCGCTCGGCCTGATCGGCAACCCGGACGACCTGGTGGGGGCGGTGGTGTACCTCGCGTCCGGCGACGAGGCGCGTCTCGTGACCGGCGCCAGCCTGTTCATCGACGCCGGCCAGACGATCTGGGGTGCGTAGGGGCTCGCGCGGAATCATCCGCGGACTGCCGGCGCTGGTGGCAGCCCTCCTGTTGACGTCCTGCCGCGGCCCCGCGCCCGGCGATGCCGACAGCGCAACGCGGGGTGACGCGCCTGCGTGGGAAGTCCGCTTCTCCCACGTGCTCTCGACCAACTCGGAGTTCCATCTCCTGGCGGAGCGCTTCCGGGACCTGATGCTCGAGCGCACCAACGGGCGCTTTCGGGTCGTCATCTATCCCTCGGGACAGCTTGGGGGCGAGCGCGTGGCCTTCGAGCAGATCCAGGTCGGCGCGGTGCACATGGCCATCACCGGCACCCCCGTGCTCTCGGGCTGGGTGCCCGAGGGGCAGATGTTCGACCTCCCGTTCCTCTTCGAGAACCGGGACCATGGGCTCGCGGTGATGAACGGCCCCGTCGGGGACTGGTGGCGCGATCTCTTGCTCGAGCGCACCGGCGTCCGCTCGCTGGGCTTCCTCGACTACGGGTTCCGCCACGTCTACAACCGGCGCCGGCCTGTCCAGGCGCCCGGGGATCTCGCCGGGCTCAAGCTCCGGGTCCTCCAGAACGCGACCTACCTGGCGGCCTACTCCGCGCTCGGCGTGCAGGCGACCCCGATGAACTACGGCGAGGTCTACTCAGCGCTGCAGCAGGGCGTGATCGACGGCGGGGAGGCGAACGCCATCGGGTTCGTGAGCAGCCGGCTCCATGAGGTGGCCCGCTTCTACAGCTTCACCTCCATCACCTACAACCCGATCACGC
This sequence comes from Longimicrobiales bacterium, assembly GCA_965202805.1. Lineage (GTDB taxonomy): Bacteria > Gemmatimonadota > Gemmatimonadetes > Longimicrobiales > Gaopeijiaceae > BD2-11. The sequence continues at coordinate 2,109,116 of OZ241869.1, read as the reverse complement.
TGTTGGTGAACGAGCCGTTCTACCGCGCGCTGCCGGCGGACATCCGGGAGATCATGGATCGTTCCGCGGCCGACGCGCTCGCGTACCAGAGCGAAGAGGCGCGCCGGATGGAGGCGGAGGCCATCGAGCAGATGCGGGCCGCGGGCGTGGAGATCTCGCGCCCGGAGCTGGCGCCGTTCGCCCCCGCCGTCATCCCGCGCATCCGGGACGAGCTGGCGAATCGGCTGCCGGACGGGGAGGCGCTGATCGAGCGGCTGGTGCGAGAGGCGGAGCGGGTGGGGTAGAAGGCGTGAATTACGGGAGCCGTCAGGGTTCTCTCCAGCTTTCCGAAAAGGCCAGCGCTGAAGTGCTGAAGGGCTGTCCGTCATACCGGCAGGGCCAAACCCGGCCCGATGCCCTTCGGCCGTTCAACGTCAACCCGGCCTCCAGGGCCGGAATCATGACGAGACTGACGCCGTATTCCCTTTCGGGGAGCTGGGCCGGCTGGTCATGCGCCATCAGGAGCGGGCCGATCAGATTGCTCCAGGAAAGCACGATTTCGTCAGTATCCGAACGCACCGTCTGGGTCCAGATGCTCTGCACGTCACCGTGTCGCGAAAAGCTGGCATCCAGAAGGGCAATGCGGCTACTGGCCGTTTCCGGGTTCAGCATTCCCTGAACGGTTGCCTGCAGCCACCTCACCATCTCCGGATTGTCGGTGTAGATGCGCCATTGGTCGTCGGTCAGCTCACTCCTGATGAACAGGGCGTGACCGGCGCCCCCGGGTGAATAGGTGATCGTCCAGAGGCTGGCGTCGGTGGTGAACGGATCGCCAGGTGCATCGCTTAGGCGAATGAACGGGTTTTCGCCGTTGAGGATCAGCTTCCCCGGTACGATCGCCGGAAACGCCGGTACCGCCTCGCTGGATATGTCGAGGCTTGAAGTGGTCATGAGCTTCGCTCCTTTCGGTGAGGGGGCGCTTCACGCGTCCAGCGGACGAAGGAAAATCTGCTCGCGAAGCACTTGCCAGCGCCCGTCTTCGTAACGCCACTCGATGTTGCACAGGAGTTGCATCTCCTCGCCGCTCATGCCGCTGTGTCTGCGGGTCAGCACACAAACCGCAGTGTCGCCCAGAACATGGAAATCATGCCAGTCCGCCCACGGATTGAGCCGCGTCTTGCCCTCTTCCGCCTGCTTGCGGAAATGGGCGATGAATTCCTCCTTGCTGTAGGTGGTTACGGTGCTGTCGGGCATCACCAGCGTTGTATGAAAGTCCTTGTGATAGATGGTTTTCAGGGCATCGACGTCGAAATTGGTCGCGCGATCGATAAGATGATCCATCGCCGCGCGGATCGCTTCCGCCGTGTGAGTGGATTCGGTCATGGCAATCCTCCTTGCAGCGAGAATCACGATTCCGGCTTGGCGTCGTCCGGCATATGGCGCTGTTAATCCGGGCTGCTCCGGGTTATGGTTCATCTTCATTCAGGACCGCGAGGGCTGTCAACGAGGAGAGGCCCATGTTGCTCCGCCGACTCCGCACGCTCAACCGGTTCCTCGTCGTACTCGAAACCCGTGCCGCGGGCGTCCTCGTGGTCACGGTCGCCGCGGTCGTCCTGCTCCAGGTCCTGATGCGGTATCTCTTCGCCCATCCGAATCCGTGGAGCGAAGAGGTGTCGCGCTTCTGCTTCATCTGGCTGTCGCTGCTCGGAGCTTCGCTGGCCGTGGAGCACCGGGCCCACTTCGGGTTCGACCAGGTCACAAAGGCGCTGGCCCCGCGGGCGAAGAGGGTCGTGGAGAGGTTCGCGGGGGCGGTCGTGCTCCTGTTCTCGCTCATCCTCATCGGCACGGGCATCGCGCTCATGGATCTCACCATGGGAGAGCGCTCCCCGGCGCTGAACCTGCCTGTCGCGCTGGTCTACGCGGCGGCACCGGTGTCGGGCGTGCTGATGGTGGTGCACATGGTGGCAGGCTGGGTGGGCGGGCGGTCGGGCTGATGGGCGCCTTTCTCCTTGGCGTCTTCGGGCTCCTGGTGCTGGCCGCCGTGCCCATCGGCTTCGCGCTCGCGATCGCGGCCGTGGTCGCCATCGTGGTCGCGGACCTCCCGCTCGTCATCATCCCGCAGCAGATCGTCGCGGGGATGGACTCCTTCCCCATGCTCGCCGTCCCCCTCTTCATTCTGGCCGGCTTCCTGATGGACGTCGGGGGGATCAGCCGCCGCCTGGTGGCGCTGGCGCGGGCGCTCGTGGGGCATCTCCCCGGGGGGCTCGGGCAGGTGGTCATCATGGCGGAGATGTTCTTCTCGGGGGTGTCGGGCTCCACCTCCGCGGACGCGGCCGCCATCGGGGGCATCATGGTGCCGCAGCTGAGAGCGAACGGATACGGCCGGGCGCGAGCCACCGCGATCGTGTCGGCCGCGTGCGGGATGGGGATCCTCATTCCCCCGGCCATCGTGATGGTCGTCTACGGCGTCATCGGCAACGTCTCCATCGGCGCCCTGTTCGTCGCGTCGATCGTACCCGCGCTCCTGATCGCGGTGGGCCTGATGACCCTGATCGGGTGGCAGGCGCGGCGGCAGGGATGGCCGGCAGGGGAGCGCGCATCCCTCGCGGAGGTCCGGCGCGCGGCGGTCGACGCCCTGCTCCCCCTCTTCATGATCGTGGTCATCCTGGGCGGCATCCGCTTCGGGCTCTTCACGCCCACGGAGGCCGCGGCCGTCGCCGTCGCCTACGCGCTCGTGCTGGCCGGCCCGGTGTACCGGTCGCTCACCGTCCGGGACCTGTGGGCCAAGGTCGTCCAGACCGCCATGGTGTCGGGGATGGTGCTGTTCGTGGTGGGCGCCGCACGCCTCCTCGGCTGGGTGCTCGCGGTCATGCAGGTGCCCCAGGCGCTGGCGTCGTCGGTGGTGGGGATGGGGGGCGGGCAGGCCGGCTTCATGATCCTCACCATCCTCGTCTTTCTGCCGCTCGGGGCCATCCTCGAGGGCGTGCCCGCGGTCGTCCTGCTGACGCCGATCCTGCTGCCCCTGGCGACGCAGCTCGGGATCGACCCCGTGCACTACGGCGCCGTCATCGTGGCGACCCAGGGGATCTCCGTGTTCCTGCCGCCCGTGGGGGTGAGCCTGCTCGTGGCCTGCTCGGTAGGAGGGGTCGAGCCGGCGGAGGTGGCGCGGCCGCTGTGGCCGTATCTGGCGCTGATGCTTGGGCTTACGGTCGTGATCGCGGTGGTGCCGGGGGTGGTGTTGTGGCTGCCGGGGGTGTTGGGGTGGTGAGGGGCGACGCTTCCGCAAGACAGCCCTGCCTTACTCGAATTCTCAGTGGGAACCCTGGAGCGGCAACGTCAGACGCACGCGAGGCAGAGAGGAGGAAGACATGAGGCATCCGGCCATCGATGAGCCGTGCATCCTTAAAGTAGTCGCAGCAGCCCTTGTTCTCGCATTCGCCCTCGCCGCGACCCCCCTGGTGGGCCAGGACCGCACCTTCCGCCCCCTCAGACCCCTGGGCGGAGGCAGCGAGCTGACGGCCTCGGTGAGCCTGGGCGACGTGAACGCCGACGGGGCACTCGACGTGGTCGTCGCCAACGGCCGCCACTGGCCCGGGCAGAACCGGGTCTACCTCAACGATGGACGAGCCGCCTTCACGCTGGCGCGGCGGCTGGGGGAGGAAGAGGCGGGCAGCTACGCCGTCCCGCTCGCCGATTTCGATGGCGACGGAGACCTGGATGTCGCGGTGGGGAACGATCGCACGCGCAACCTCATCTTCTTCAACGACGGAACAGGCCGATTCGAGGCCGGCGCCGCCTTCGGCACCCCAAGTTCGACGCGAAGCCTGACGCTGGCCGATCTGGACGGGGATGGGCACGTGGACATCCTGGTGGTGAACCGCGGCCGCCAGAACTTCATCTTCCATGGAGACGGCTCGGGAGCCTTCCGCGAGCGAACGCCGTTCGGGGCCGGGGACGACTCTACGATCGATGTCGTCGCCGCGGACCTCGACGGCGACGGGGACCCGGATCTCGTGCTCGCCAACCGGGACGGTGGAGCGAACACCATCCACTGGAACGATGGCGGCAGCTTCGAACGGGTGAGCGGGTACGGAACCGGGAGCGACGAGACGCGCGGTGTGGCGGTGGGCGACATGGACGGCGACGGTGTCCTGGACATCGTGACGGCGAACATCGGCGAGCCGAACGGCGTGTACTTCGGTGACGGATCGGGACGGTTCGAGCGCAGCATGCCGTTCGGACCGGCCGACGACGAGAGCTACGCGGTCCATCTCGCGGACCTGGACCTCGACGGGGACGCGGACATCGTCGTTGCGAACGTGGGCGCGCGGAACGCGGTCTACTTCAACCTGGGCGGCGGGCCCTCGGCGTTCGACGAGTTCCGCTTCGGGTGCGCGGACTGCTCGACCTACGGGCTGGGGATCGGGGATCTGAACGGCGACGGGTTCCCCGACATCGTGACCGCGAATTCAGGGACTCAGAACGGCCTCTTCGCGAATGTTCCGGCCCGACGCGACTAGAAGACCTTCTCTCCCGGCAGCGCCGACGCCTGCCTGATCCAGCTCACCAGGAGCTCCTCGTCGGGCTCGTCTTCCTCGTGGATGTGGAAATAGCGCACGTGCTCGTGCCTTGACGCCACCGGCGGAACGGGGCGCAGCGAGGCACCGTTGAGGAAGGTCACCTTGACGTATTTGGTGAAACAGTGGAAGGCGAGGAACCAGCCCTGCTCCTCGATGCCGTAGAAGGGCGAGTTCCATCTGACCGCCTTGCGGACATCGGGCACGCTGCGCTCGATCAGCCCGTCGAGGTAGCGGCCGACGTCGCGCTTCCAGCCGGGCATGGCCGCGAGGTAGGCCTGCACGGGCGCGTCCCCGTCGCCCTTCGGGATCTGGGGGTTGCCGCCGGAGAGGAGTTTCGGTTTCCTCTCCGGGCTACCAGGCGATCGCCCTGTGTGTGACATCTACCGCGTCTCCTGCTTGACGACCGTTGCCACTCTGTGATCTGTACTACACACGAACCCTCGTCGCTGGCCCGCCATCACGCTCCCGCCTATCAATCAGAGTACCCGGGTTGTGTGTCTCGGGAAGGCCTGAGCGGGAGGATGGACATGAGGAATTGGCGTATTTTTTGCGCGGGCGCAGTCGCGGCCCTGACCGCGCTCACCGCCTGCGAACCCGCTGCCGACACACCCGCCATTGATGCCGACGACATCAGCGGCGTCGTGACCGGCGCGAACGGTCCCGAAGCCGGCGTCTGGGTGATCGCGGAGACGCTCGACCTCCCCACCCGCTTCGCCCGGATCGTCGTAACCGACGACGAGGGGCGATACCTGATTCCCGACCTGCCCGAGGCGAGCTATGAGGTGTGGGTGCGCGGGTACGGCCTGGTGGATTCGGACAAGGTGGGCGCCTCGCCGGGCGCGGCCCTGGACCTGACCGCGGTGCCGGCGCCCGACGCCCGCGCAGCCGCGGAATACTACCCCGCAGGCTACTGGCTGTCGCTGCTCCAGGTGCCGGAGGAGCACGAGTTCCCGGGAACCGGTGACGAGGGGAACGGGATCTCGCCCAACCTTGAGCACCAGGCGCAGCTCATGCGGCTCCTGAAGTCGGGCAACTGCACGGCCTGCCATCAGATGGGCGGCCTCGGCACCCGCAACATCCCGGCGGAACTGGGCGAGTTCGCCTCCTCGGTGGACGCTTGGGACCGGCGCATCAAGTCGGGGCAGGCCGGCGGGGGCATGAGCGGCGGCTTCAACCGCATGGGCCGGCAGCGGATGCTCGAGATGTTCGCGGACTGGACCGACCGCATCGCGGCGGGCGAAGTGCCGGCGGAGGCGCCTCCGCGGCCCGAGGGCATCGAGCGCAACGTGGTCGTCACGCTGTGGGACTGGGCCGATCCCAGGGCTTACCTCCACGACGAGGTCTCCACCGACCGGCGCGATCCGACGGTCAACGCCTATGGTCCCATCTACGGGGCGCTCGAGGCCAGCGCGGACTATGTGCCGGTGCTGGATCCGGTGGACCACGCGGCGACCCGGATCCCGCTGACGGTGCGCGATGCGAGCACGCAGCCCGCATCGGGTCCGGGCATGCCCGAGCCCTCGCCCTACTGGGGAGACGAAGTCATCTGGACGAGCAAGAACAACGTCCACAACCCGATGTTGGACGAGCGGGGGCGGCTCTGGCTCACCTCCACGGTGGCTCCGCCCGCGAATCCGGACTTCTGTCGCGAGGGGTCGGACCACCCGTCGGCGAGGCTCTTTCCGACGAACAGCGCCCGGCGCCATCTCCAGCTCTGGGACCCGGAGACGCAGGAGCTCACCCATATCCGCACCTGCTTCAGCACGCACCATCTCATGTTCGCCGAGGACGAGGACAACACGCTCTGGACGAGTGGCGGCGGACAGGTCGTGGGCTGGCTCAATACGAGGATGTTCGAGGAGACCGGCGACGAGGAGGCCTCGCAGGGCTGGACCGCGCTCATCCTGGACACAAACGGCAACGGCCGGCGCGACGACTACGTCGAGCCCGACGAGCCGGTCGACCCCGCGATGGACAAGCGGGTCGTGGCGGGCTTCTACTCCGTCGCGCCTGCTCCGGACGGGTCAGTGTGGGCGACGTCACTCGGTTACCCGGGGGCGGTGGTCCGGCTGGATCCGGGTCCGAACCCCCCGGCGACGGCGCTCGCGGAGCTGTACGAGCTGCCGCTCGACGTCTCGGGCGCGCCCATCGAAGGGTTCTCGCCCCGCGGCGGGGACATCGACCGCAACGGGGTGATGTGGGTGGCGCTCGCCAGCGGGCACATGGCCAGCTTCGACCGCACGAAGTGCACGGGGCCGCTCAACGGTCCGGAGGCCACGGGCCAGCATTGCCCGGAGGGCTGGACCTTCCACCGGGAGCCGCTCCCGCAGATCCGGGGTGTGACCGCTCCCGGCAGCGCCGAGGCGAGCTACTACACCTGGGTCGACCAGTTCAACGTCTTCGGGCTGGGCGATAACGTGCCCATCAACACCGGCAACGCCTCCGAAGGGCTGCTGGCCCTCGTGGACGGTGAATGGATCGTTCTGCGGGTCCCCTATCCGCTCGGCTTCTACACCAAGTGGCTGGACGGCCGCATCGACGACCCGGACGGGGGATGGAAGGGAAGGGGCCTGTGGGCGACCGTGAGCACGCGCGCGCCCTTCCACATGGAGGGCGGCAAGGGAACGCCCAGCAAGGTCCTCCAGTTCCAGTTGCGGCCGGACCCGCTGGCGCCTTAGGGCGCGAACACGGTTCGACCCCCGCTGGGGCACACTGCGGGCATCATTCACCCGCGACCCTCTTTTGTCCGCCACAACAGCCGAAAAGTGGCGGACAAAAGAGGGTCCATGGGAGTGGACTATGTCTTCCAGGGGTCGCGCGGCTTGATCACGAGCCGATCTGCGTACCCGAGGCAGTCCGGCGTATGCGGTCTCTCAGGAATCCGGAGGCGCGGTAGGTCCGCAGAGCGGCGGCATGCCGTCGCCGCCGGGGGCAGCCCGGACGTGGAGCACGCGCTGCGTCGCCGTGCCGAAGAAGCCGGTCCCTTCTCCGAAGACGGAGGGGATTCGGATGATCCCCGAAGGGTTGAAGTTTCCGCCCCGGATCCAGTTCACCCAGTTTCGGTCGGTGGCGGCGAACGCGATCCGGCCCCAGGCGCCGCCGGGGAGGCCGTCGTCGAGAATGCGCAGCAGGTCGGTCTCGACGTCGTCGACTATGTCGAACAGCCCGTATTCCCCGGGGAAGAGGACATCCGTGTCCTCCCGGCCGATCCCGAAACCGGTCAGGTATACCGAGTCGGGCACCTCGATGTCCCGCCCGGCCAGGGCCTCGGGCAATCCCCTGATCCAGGTGTCGGACAGGTACGACCACGTGCCCGCCGCCTCGGTCCAGTTGAATCGGTAGTTGGTATCGGGCTCGATGCGGCAGTGCCCGTCCTCGTGGGTGAGCCCGACGAAGTCGAAGGGGCCGGGGATTCGGCTGGATGCGGTGAGGGTGCCGCCGTCGGCCAGGGTCACCTCGAGTTCGATGACCTCGCGGGGAGCGAAGGGGGAAGGGGAGACGACCGCCCGGTAACAGGAACCGACATCCTCGTTTGGTTCGTCCGGGTCGTAGCTGAGGCACGCGTTGCCGTCGTTCGTCGGATCGAGATGAACGACTCCGCCCGACGCACCGGACAGGCGCACGATGGCTCCCTCCACCTCGTCCCCGCGCGCGGCGCTGAGCGTACGGTGCAGGTACGTGTACGCATCCAGGGACGCTGCCCGGTCCCCGCTCTCGAGATTCAGGACGAGCCGCGTCTCGGCGATCACCACGTCGTCCGATTCCGCGAGCGTCACCTCGGTGAGTTCACAACCTCCCAGCAGGACGGCCGTCGCCGCCAGGGCGCTCAGGGCCGCACACGGACCCGACCCGCGGGGCCGCCGCGATCGGCCGAGCGGCAGGCGCAACTGCTGGCGGACGTCCGGGTGTCTCGCGCGCGTGGGCCTACTGGACCAACCCGCTCCGCCCATCACCGGAACGAGGCCTCGAGGCCCAGCGTGGGAAGGAGCGGGATCATCGACACGCCCTCCCGGGTCGGGGGCGAGGCGTCGTAGTTGTAGAAGTAGAACAGCGCGTTCTTCTTGTTGGTCACGTTGATCACGCTCAGGTAGGGCGTCATCGTGCCCCACCCCTTCGTGATGGTCTTGCGGAACGACAGGTCCAGCCGGTGCCTGGACGGGTAGCGCGCGCCGTTTCGCGGCCCGAGCAGCACCGCATTCTCATCGTCGGGATCCGCGACGCCGCTGGTCAGCTGGCTGCGATATACGTGGTAGGTGCCGAGCGGCCTGGTGAACGGCAGTCCGGTTCCGAAATTGGCCCTGACGCCGATTTCGAGCCCCCACCAGTCGAGGGGCCGGCGCAGGGCGAGATCGACTTCGAAGCGGCGGTCGAAAACCGGGGGATAGGTGATCAGGGGCTTGGGCTCGATGCCGACGCGGGTGTCCGGGAAGGACCGGAGGGTCTTCAGGAACGAGACGGAGAGCCAGCCGGTGGTCGTGCCCCGGTCCCTCTTCACGTAGAGGTCCACGCCGTAGGCATCGCCATCTCCGGCCACCAGCGCGTCCGAGTCGTCGTTGGGATCGTCGACCGCATTGACCGCGGCGACCCCGTCGAAGGTGCGGTAATAGCCTTCGAGCGACGCGAACCAGTCGTCGTCCTCGCCGAAGAAGGTCTCGGCGCCTACCTGCACCTGGTCGGACACGATGCGCGGGGCCTCCGCGCCCGCCAGCACCCAGGTGTCGATCCCGAAGGGGAACTCCTCGTCCCGGGTCGAGTGGATGAACTGGCTGTACCGGCCCGCCGCCAGGCGCACCGCCGAGTTCCTGTCGCGCAGGAAGCGCCGCACGGCGAACCGGGGCGAGAGTGTCGCTTCGGTTTCACCTGCGTTCGGCCGCCAGTAGTCCGCACGGACGCCACCCTCCACCAGCCAGTTCGGACTGGGGTCCCAGTGCACCTGGCTGTATCCGGCGATTTCGACACCACTCCCCTCCTGGTCCAGGAAGGTCGACCCGCCCCCCAGCAGGCCGTTGTCGTACGAGACCTGCTTGGCGCTTACCCCCGACTTCCAGCGCGTCGCCCAGGAGGGAAGCAACTCGAGATCCGCGCCGACGCTCGCCTGCTCGACCCCGGTCTTGAACTCGGCGTCGGCCTCCGGAAAGGACAGATCGGATCCGAAGCGGGACAGCGAGGCGCGAACCGCCATCGAAGCGCCCCCGCTCATCGACTGCGTCCACGAACCGCCGATCGCGTCGTTCCCCCACCACCATCGGATCGGGAGAGGCGTGTCATCCACTCCGGAGAGGTCCACGACGTCCCGTCCCGTGTACCCGACGAAACGGAGCCGGCTTCCGCGCCCCGTCCACGCCTCGAAGACTCCCTGCACGTCCGACATGTGGTACGGGAAGTCGACCCAGGGCTTGAAGAGCACGTCCAGATAGGAACGCCGCGCGGACATGCGCCAGCGGGTCGTCTGGAACCCCAGTTTTTCGGTGACGCCCCCGGGAATCGTTCCGTTGACCGCCAGGCGCGATGCCAGGACGCTGATGCCCGCGTCGACCCCGAACTCTCCGTCCCCGGGATCGCTCTCGATGGTCAACACCGAAGAGACCCGCCCGCCGTACTCGGCCGCGAAGCCTCCGGACTGCAACTCGACCCGGTCCACCATGTCCGCGTTGAACACGGAGAAGATGCCCCCCAGGTGGAACGGGTTGAAGATCGGCACCTCGTCGAGGAGGATGAGGTTCTGGTCGGCGGAGCCGCCGCGGACGTTGAACGCCGCCGAGAAGTCCGAAACGGTAGTCACGCCCGGAAGCACCTCGATGGCCCGGAGCGGATCCGATTCGGCGATGATGGGGAGCGACTTGAGGGCGGCGGCCTCGATCTCCTGCACGGTGATCCCGGCCGACTCCTCGAAGCGGGTCTTGGCGCGGCTGCGCTCGGCCTCGACCGTGATGCCCGCGATCTCGATGGCCTGCGAAGTCATGGCGACCTCGACTTCGGTCCCCTCGGCCTCGACGGTCACCTGTTCCCGGTATTCCTCGAAACCGATTCGGGTCACTCTGAGCACGTGCGCGCCCGGCTCGAGATTGCGGAAGGCGAAGAAGCCGAGCTCATCCGAAAGGGTGTATTCGACCCGCGTCGAGTCGGAAACCGGGTTGACCTGCGCCAGTGCCCCTTCGACGGGACGGCCGTCCTCGGACCGGATCCGACCGCTCAGCTGGTTCGTCTGGGCGAATGCGGGCAGGGGTGCGACAAGGACGACGAGCGAAAGCAGGATCTGCGTCCCCGCCGCGAATCGCGAGCACATCGTTTCCACGTCCCTCCCGTAGCCACTGACGGGCTTGGCGACCCCGGCTCCGCCGCACCGGCGGGCCTGGTACCGCCCCCGAACCCCGAACCTTGCACGAACTGCGCCACAAGAGTACCCGGATGGGCGCGACAATTGTACTCCCGCCGGCCTGCCAGGAGGTCCTCGTAGATCAGGGGAGTGCAGCTTTCATCGCCGGCCCCTCTTTTGTTTGCCGGATCAGCCCGATTCTGGCGAACAAAAGAGTTCATTGGGGAGAGTTGACAGCCATTCGGCGGCGTCCGCCGGCCCACCGAAGGTAAACAGATGAATGTCGACGCCCAGCGTGTTCTCGTGTGCCGCCAGGTGCCGGGCCAGCGCCAGGGCAATGGGGGTCGGCGACCATCTGCCCGCCAACCGCGCGATGCCGGGCTTGCGCTTCAGCGCCCGCGCGGACGCCACGACGCCGGAGCGGACCGCGTATCCGATCAGCGTCTTCAGCGCGACCGGCCCCGGCATGCCGATGCGAACCGGCAGCGTGCAACCTGCGTCCCTCGTCCGCGCCAGCCAGGCGAGCGCCGGGGCAGGCGAGAACACGAACTGGGTTACGATCCAGAGTTCCGAACCCGTCGTCCGGGCGTATTCCGTCTTGCGCCGGAGTGCTGCATCCAGATCGGTCTGGCCGACCAGGGGGTGCCCCTCCGGATACGAGGTGACGCCGAACCGCCGGAGATTGTGCCTGGCGAGGAGCCCGGAGTCGAGCAGGGCCGGCGTATCGGGGTAGGGGCCGGCGGGTGTGGCGCGGTCTCCGGCCACCAGCATCAGGGAGTCCACTCCCGTCCCCACCGCTGCGGCCAGCCAGTCGTCGAGTTCGCCCGCGCTCTGCACCGAGCGCGCCGGCAGATGGGGCACCGGCTTCATGCCCGCCGCCAGCACCTGTTCACAGGCGTCGATGGTATCGAACCACCGGCCCTTCGGAGGGAACGGAATATAGACGGAGGCACCGCGCGGGAGGTGGCCGGCGAGGACTTCCGGAGACGGCAGCCGACCCGGCAGGATCTCCACCGAGGCGCCGAGGCACAAGCCGGAGAGTGCAGCTTGAATCCCGGTCTCAGAAGGAGTCGGCGGGTGGTCCCCCACGGGCCTTCGGCCTTCAGATCCGGCCGCTGAGGCGCAGCCACCTGAGGTGGGTGCGCACGTTGTCGTGCTCGAAGTAGGCGTCCTGCAGGTGGCGCTGTCCCTTGGAACGCAGCGCGGTACGACCGTGCAGCACCCGGTGCCCGGCGCACAGCAGCACCTGCCCGCCCTCCAACCGGAAGGTCACCTGCGCGCCAGGGTCATTCACGCGCCTGGAAAGCTCGTGGTACGCGGCGTAGAAGTCGCCCAGCCGCGGCTCCGAGAGAGGCACGGCCTGCATCTGCGCGGTGTTGAAGCGCATCAGCCTGACCTCGCCGGCGCTGTCGAGCTCGACCATGGGGTTGGCCGCGTAGACCTCGTATCGCTCGCTGAAGATGCGGAACGGCACCGGCACCGCGCACAGCACGTCGAACTTGTCGGGATGATCGCGGCGGAGCCCGTTGAGCAGGCCGAAGCCGTCCACGACGATGGATTCGCCGCCCTCGCACTCGTTCACCAGCATGTGCAGCGCCTGCACGCTCGGCGGCCAGGTGTAGCTGGTGAAGTCGTTATGCGCCGCGACCGCCAGACCCGTGTGCGCGATGTTGTATCCCTTCGGATCGAGCACGACGTTGTGGATGCGCTCGAACAGCACCTCGCGGACGGGGCCCAGGCGGCGCGCGAGCTGCTCGGACGAATCCGGTTCGGTGGGGGCGTCGATCAGCACGCAGACGCCGGTCTGCAGAAACTCCTCGATCAGCTCCGCCGCCGCGCGGTCGCTCGCCAGGAACCGCTGGTAGTCGAACCTCCGCGGCTGGAACCGGCCGTCCCAGTAGCGCAGGTCGGAACGAGGCCTGCTCAGGAGGCCGCGGATCTCGCTCGAGCGGTAGCGCGATTGGTGCCCGTCCGGCCAGGCGATGGAGATCGCCTCGTCGGCGGATCCGGCACATTCGATGGTGGCTTGCGCTGGTCTCAGGTCCTTGTCGACCCGGAAGAGGTGGAATCGCTTCTCGGTGGTCTGCACGACGCGGCACTCGCTGCACCCGCAATTGTCGCGCAGCCAGAGGTAGGGAAGGTCGGTCCGTTCGCCGCCGGCCCAGACTGCGGACAGGGCGTCCCCATTCCGGGTGAGGCTGCTGATCGAGTCATGCATGGTAGGCCTCCTCAGGTCCGTCGAAGCCCGGGGCGGAGCGCACCCGGCCACTATGGAGTATCAGAGTGCACCCATGGCGCGCGCGTCAAGCACCGGCTCCGAGGGGGGTGGTCCCATCAGGATCGGTCCCCGGTCCGGGCAAGCCGGCGCCCGCTTGACACATCTCTGCGCTTCGGCGCACGCTGCGTGACCAGGAGCCCTCATCGCGGGAGTGACGCGCAATGGACGACATGGCAAGGCCCGGCGGCCCCGTGGTGAGCTTCACCCGCATGGCGGACGGCACCCGCGAGGACTACGAGCTGCTCGACGAACTCGAGGAGGAGTTCGCCGCCGGTACCGCCGACCGGGTGCTGGCGCATCTCCGCGAGCTGTCGGGTTCGCTCTCCGGCTACCAGGTCGACCGGCTGGAGCATTCGCTGCAGACCGCGACCCGCGCCCATCGCGACGGCGCGGAAGAGGAGATGGTGGTGGCGGCGCTTCTCCACGACATGGACGACCTCCTGGCCCCTCACAGCCACGGCGAGTTGTCCGCGCTGCTGCTCCGCCCCTACGTGACCGAACGAACCCACTGGATCGTCCGCCACCACGGCCTGTTCCAGTACTACTACTACGCCCATCACATGGGCGGCGACCGCAACGCTCGCGACAAGTACCGCGACCATCCCTGGTATCAGGACGCCGTGGACTTCTGTCACCGCTGGGACCAGTGCGCGTTCGATCCCGACTATGAGTCGCTGCCGCTGGAGTTCTTCGAGCCGATGGTGCGCCGGGTGTTCGCGCGGGAACCGTTCAGCCTGGCGCCGAGGGAGGGTTCCTGAGCGGACGGCTCAGCGGGTGGCCGCCTGCCGGGCCCTGATTGGCGCGGGGATCGACGAGCCCAGGAGAGTTTCAGCTGAAACTCTCCGCCCGTCTGCGCCATTTCTGACGTTGACGATGAGATATTTCTGTCGTCGGTAATACGCTATTTCTGACGCTGATACGATGCCGAATCTGACGCTGACACCTTTTCCGAAGTCTTCCCTACGGTTACCATCCTCGTGCGCCTGCGCCCGACAGACCCCCGGCCATCTTCGATCAACCGGATTCGCCTGCCCCCATGCCGGTACCAACTTGACTTACCAGCCCAGAATCGTCGACCGCGAACTGGCGGAGCGCTTGCAGGCCACCGGCGCAGTCGTGATTGAGGGCCCTCGGGCCTGCGGAAAGACCACCACGGCGCAGCAGATCGCCGCCAGCGAAGTGAGGCTCGACGTCGACGATGTGGCGCGACGCCTGGCCAGCCTCGAACCGGCCCGCGTGCTGGTCGGCAACGTCCCGCGGTTGATCGACGAATGGCAGCTGGAGCCGGCGATCTGGAACCACGTGCGCAGGGCCGTGGACGATCGGCGCCAGCCGGGTCAGTTCATCCTCACCGGTTCGGCGGTGCCGGCTGACGACGCCACCCGACATACCGGTGCCGGACGCCTGACGCGTCTCCGCATGCGCCCGCTCTCACTGTTCGAGTTGGGTCATTCGTCCGGCGAAATTTCGCTGGCCGGTCTCCTGGAAGGGACGCCCGCCAGGGCAGGCAGATCGGTAGTCCTCCTCGATGACCTGGCGGCGCTGATCTGCGTAGGCGGCTGGCCCGTCAACCTTGGGCGCAGCACGCAAACGGCGCTCCGTGCCAACAGGGATCACCTCGACGAGATCCGGCGCCTCGACATCGCCAATGGCGATGGCAGAAAGCGAGACCCTGTGCGGGTGGGCATGCTCCTTCGGTCTCTGGCGAGGAACGTCGCGACACCCGTGGCGACCGCAACCCTCGCCTCGGACACCGGCGAAGGCATGTCCGCCATCAGGGAGCACACCGCGGCGGACTACCTTCGAGCGCTGGAGCGCATCATGATCGTGGAGAACCAGCCGTCATGGCCCACGCATCTGAGATCGAGATCGGTTCTGAGGAGCAAGCCGGTCCGGCACCTTGCGGACCCGTCGCTCGCCGTGGCCGCCGTCCGCGCGACGCCTCCTCGGCTGCTTCGCGACCTCGACTTCCTTGGGCTCCTCTTCGAGTCGATGGTGATCCGGGATCTGCGCGTCTATGCCCAGGCCGCCGATGCCGAGGTCTTCCACTACCGCGAGAAGGGCGGTCTGGAGGTGGACGCGATCGTGCAGGCCAACGACGGCCGCTGGGCGGCCTTCGAGGTCAAGCTTGGCGAGGGCCGGGCGGACGCGGGAGCCGCCAACCTGCTGCGACTGGCGCAACGGGTGGACCCGAAGCGCATGGGCGAGCCGGCAGCGCTCGGTGTGATCGTGAGCAGCGGCTACGGCTACACGCGGGAAGACGGGGTGAGCGTGATTCCGATCGGGGCGCTGGGGCCGTAAGAGACCCGTCCTGCGTCCCTTAGTCCTGCGCCTCCACCTGCGCCAGCGCCTCGCTCAGCTCCACCCGCAACGCTTCGATCGCTCGTCCGTTCGCGAGGGTCTGCAGCCAGAGGGCCAGCAGGATCCCGACGGACACGAACGTCCTCGCAACCACCACCCACGTCACACCTCGTTCCTCAGACATTCAGCCTCCTCGTTGGGGATGCGGATCACTTGTCCGCACCATACGTGATCGCTCGTCAGGCGTTCCAGGGGGAGGTGGCGGGTGGTGTCGGCTGGCTGGTCCATATCAATCGCCATCGCGAGTAGCGGGGACAGAGTCCCGTTTCGGATGGCGTTGCGCGTCCCGCCGTTCACCGATCGTCCGGCGGCGTCTCGAGTCGCCCATGTGTCGAACGCCCAGGCGTCCGGCGGGGTGTACGCCGATCCTCTGCGGTCGACGGGCGCGCGCAGAGGCACAACGTCGGCCCACTCCGCGCCAGTACGCATATCCCGGATCTCTCGCCAGAGTGCGGGATTTGTGAAGCGAGGCCTGATCCGCGCGGCGGGTCCGGGGTCGGCTCGCGGCAGCTCAGCTCGGCCAGAAGAACGGGATGCAGATCGAGGCTACGATGGCGAGCAGCAGGTTGAGCGGGCCTCCCACCTTCACGAAGTCCATGAAGCGGTATCCGCCTGGAGAGTAGACCATCACGTTGGTCTTGTAGCCGAAGGGGGTGACGAAGGAGGCCGAGGCCCCGAACATGACCGTCACCAGCAGGGCGTAGGGGTTGAGTCCTGCATTCTCCGCCACCAGGATGGCGACCGGGGTGAGCATCACTGCCGTGGCGGTGTTGGCCACCACAGCGGTCATGACCGCCGTCAGCAGGTAGAACGCCCCGATCATCCCGGTCTCGCCGAGCCCGGAGGTCGCGTCCACCACGCCCGAGGCGATCCAGGCGGCCGCGCCCGACGACTCCATCGCCAGCCCAAGCGGGATGAGCCCGGCCATCACGAACACCACCAGCCAGTCCAGCTCCGCGTAGATCTCGTTGACGCGCACGCACCCCGTGAACACCATGAGCGCCACCCCGGCCATGGCCGAGGTGGAGATCGGGAAGAGGCCGACGCTCGCGACCAGCACCACCCCGGCCATGATGGCGGCCGCGAAGGCTGCGCGCGGCCGGCTGCCCACCGGGTGGTCCACCTCGGCCATCAGGATGAAGCCCGGCTCGTCGGCCAGGCGATCGAGCGCGCCCGCCTCCCCGCGCACCAGGATGATGTCGCCCACGGAGAACTCCATCTGGGCGATCCGGTCGGTGACGGTCGTGCCGTGGCTCTGGACCCCGAGAACGGTCACGTCGTAGCGCTGGGCAAAGGAGAGATCCTTCAGCGTCCGCCCCACGAGCGCCGAACCCGGCCCCATGATGACCTCCACCATGCGTCCCCCGACGACATTCTCACTCGCCGCCTGAGGCGGCTTCCCTTCGGGCGTATCCAGTCGCTGCACCTGGGCGAGACTCAGCAGGTTGTCCGCCGCGCCCTGGGCGTAGAGCCTGTCCCCGGCCTCGATGACGCGCTCGCCGGCGGGGAGGGAGATGGTCCGTCCAGCGCGCTCGATCCCCACGACCACGACGTCGAAGCGCTCGCCCCATCGCAACTCGGCCAGCGTGCGCCCGGCCGCGGGCGAGCCCTGTCCCACCCGCAGCTCGGTCGTGAACCGGCGCACGCCGTAGCGGCTGGACAGGTCCGGCGGCCGCTCCCGGCGGGGCATCTGGCGCCGTCCGATGGTGAAGAGGTAGAGCATCCCCACCGCCAGGCAGATCAGCCCCACCGGCGCGATGGAGAACATGGTCAGCTCGTCGAACCCGCGCGCGACCGCCTCCCCGTGCACGACCAGGTTGGTGGCGGTCCCGATGAGGGTGACCGTTCCCCCCATGATGGCCACGAACGACAGCGGCATCAGGTACAGCGAGACCGGCTCGTCGGCCTGGTCCGCGAGCGCCGCGAACACCGGTATGAACACGATCACCACCGCGGTGTTGTTCAGGAACGGCGACAGAAAGGCCACCAGCAGGCAGAGGATGAACATGCGCAGGGTCTTGCCGCCCAGCGGCGCCGTGCGCGCCCAGATGCCGATCGCCGCCACCAGCCCCGTCTTGCGCAGCCCGAGGCCGAGCACCAGCATCGCCGCCACGGTTACGGTGGCCTCGCTGGAGAGGCCCGAAAGCGCCTCGCGCGGACCGATGATCCCGCCCAGCAGGAGCACCACCGGAACCGACATGGAGAGCTGGTCGAGCCGGATGCGGTCCATGGCGAAGAGCACCAGGGCCGCCGCCGCAACCACAAGCACGAACACGATTTCGTATGTCATGCGAGTATCTTAGTCAGGCCCGCAGCTCTCGCCACCTCACCCGCCGTTCGAGCACGGCTTTCCGCACCGCCCGCTCACGCGCGCTCAGGCGGGAACGGCCCGTCTTGACCTCCACGAAGACGATCTCGCGCACATCCGCCTCGCCGAGGCCGTCGAATACGACGAGGTCGATGGGGCTCCCCAGAAAGCGGGCGTCGCGGGGATGGTAGCCGAAGTCGTCCATGAAGGGCGCCAGGTGCTCGAACGCCTGCCCGCGCGTGACCGCCGTGCTGCGCGCCACCGCGTCCTCCCGCGCCTCCCGCAGCCTGGCCGGCAGCTCCAGACGCAGCCGGGTGTAGCGCCGCAGCACGATGGCGAGGACGAGGGCGGCGAGGGCGAGAAGGCCGCCGAGGACGGCGATCGCGAGGAAGTACGGATCGTTCACGGGCGGGTCTCCGGGTTGGGGGCTGGAGGAAGATACACCGGTTCCGCTGCGATTGGACGGGAGGCAAGCGCTGCGCGACCCGGGACGCGCGGAGGCGCCGACCGGTGGCGGCTGAAGGCGGCGGTGTTGCAGCAGGGGTGGGGTTGCCGGGCGGAAAGGCCGCGGCGTAGCATCGGTGCAGCCCCGCCGGCGCGGTCCAGCCGCCGGCGCCCGAACTCCAGCCCGGAGTACTCCCATGCTGCACATCCTCATCGCCGCGGGGCTCGTGCTGGGTTTCGCGGTCGGGCTGCTCGCCGCGGCCACCGGGTCGGACGCCCTCATGGCCGTGGCGCTGGCGTCCGCTCCCATCGGCACCGTCTTCATGAACGCCATCCGCATGGTGGTTATCCCGCTGGTGATGGCGGTCATCTTCATCGGGGTGGCCCGCCTCGGCGACCTGCGCAAGCTGGGGCGGCTGGGCGGCACCACCCTCGGCTTCTACTGGATCACCACCCCGCCGGCGATCGTGCTGGGGATGGCCAGCATGGCCTTCTTCCTGCGTTTCGCGCCCGACATCGCGATGCCGGCGGCGGGCGACCAGGCCGCCCCCGAGATCCCCGGGGTGGTCGACTTCCTCGTGACCCTGGTGCCGCCCAACCCCTTCGCGGCGGCCTCGGCGGGGAGCCTGCTCCCGCTGATCGTGTTCACGGCGCTCTTCGGGGCGGCTGCGGCGGCGCTCGGCGGAAAGCACAAGGAGCAGCTGCTCGCCTTCGCCGAGGCGGTCTCCGCGACGCTCGTCAAGCTGGTCTGGTGGGTGCTCTGGTGCGCGCCGGTGGGGGTGTTCGGGCTGGCCGCCCCGGTGACCGCGCAGCTCGGGTGGGACCTCGTGCAGAGCCTGGCGATCTTCGTTGCGGCCGTGCTCGCGGGGCTCGTCCTGTTCACCGGCGGGGTGTTCCTGGTGTTGCTGCGCTGGGTGGGCGGCATCGGCCCGGGGCGCTTCGTGACCGGCGTGTTCGGGGCCACCTCCATCGCGTTTGCGAGCACCAGCACGGTGGCCGCCCTCCCGGCGTCGCTCCAGGAGGCGAGCGGGAAGCTGGGCGTGTCGGACAACGTCGCCGACCTGGTGCTGCCGCTGGGCGCGTCGCTCTACCGGCCCGGCAGCGCGCTCTTCCAGGGGGCCGCGGTGGTCTTCCTGGCGCACCTGTTCGAGGTGCCGTTCCCGCTCGCCGCGGCCGGCGGGGCGGTGCTCGCGGTCTTCCTGGTCGCGCTCACCATCGCGCCGGTGCCGTCGGCGAGCATCTTCACCATGGCGCCCGCCCTGGACGTGGCGGGAGTGCCGCTGGGCGGGCTGGGCATCCTGCTCGGCATCGACCGCATCCCCGACATGTTCCGCACGGTGACCAACCTGTGGGGGCAGATCACTACTTCGGTGGTGGTCGACCGATGGGTGGGGGGCGGGGGCGGGCCGCCTGCGGACGACTGACGGCTCGCGGACGGCCGCCTGCCCGCGAGCGTCTTGCGATTCGGCGAACGATCGGCATTTCGCAAGACGATTATCGGTTTGATCGCAAGACTGCAAAATGACTTGCGGATCGAACGGAAACTTGCAAGACGCATCCCGGTTCGATCGGAGAACCGTCTTGCGGCCCGGTCAACCGCCGGAAGGCGCTCTTGTCTTCGCGGTCGCGACGGTCGGCCTCCGGCCCCTCCCCCTACATCCGCTGGCTGTCCAGCGAACTCCGCACCGCGGGCGTACACTCCGGCCAGCGCCCGCCGGTCCCCCCCAGCCCCATGATCAGCTCGCGCCGTTCGCGGCTCACCCGCCGGTCGTCCTCGGAAGCCAGGTAGACCAGCGAGGCGGCCAGCACCGCGTTGTTCTTCAGGTCGTCGAAGACGAGCTTGTCGAAGGTGTCGCGGTGGGTGTGCCAGGTGTGCGACCCGTAGTCCCATGACAGCGCGCTCAGGTTGATGCCGGGCGCGCCGTGGCAGACGAAGGAGGCGTAGTCCGAGCCGCCTCCGCCGGGGTTGCCCGGGAGCCTCAGGCTCACGTGACCGGAGACCTCGACCGGAACCCGCGTCAGCCATCGCGCGAGCGACGATCCCACCTCCGTGAACCCCTGGGCGGAGATGTTCACCACCCGCCCGGTGCCGTTGTCCTGGTTGAAGAGCACCTGCAGCCCCTCCACCACCTCGGGATGGTCCTCGCTGAAGGCGCGCGAGCCGTTGAGCCCCTGTTCCTCCCCGTTCCAGAGCCCGATGAGGATGGTGCGCTTCGGGTTCGGATACACGGCGGACAGGATGCGCATGGTCTCGAGCATGAGCAGCGAGCCGGTCGCGTTGTCGGTGGCGCCCGATCCGCCCTCCCACGAGTCGAAGTGGGCCGAGAGCATGACGTACTCGTCCGGGAGCTCGGTCCCCGGGATGGTGCCGATGACGTTCGACACCGGCACTTCGCCCAGATTCTCGGCTTCCGCGGTCAGACGCAGCACCGGCTCCTGTCCGTTGGCGGCCAGGCGATGGACGAGCCCGTAGTCCTCGCACCCCAGCTCGAAGGTGGGCGCCTCGCGGTTGTAGGCGTTGAAGACGCGCGTGGTCCCGTAGGAGCCCGGCCAGAGCGAGGTCACGATGCCGAGCGCGCCCGCCTCCTCGATCTGCGCGTGCAGGTCGCGGCGGCGCGGATCGCGCGATCCGGTGGCGGCCAGGCTCTGGTTGAACGCCCGGTTGGCTCCGGAGCGCGCCTCGGCCATGGTCTCGTACGAGCCCTCCTGCGCGAACTCGACCCACTGCTCGTCCGCGCGGCAGGTCGGCTGCGGGAAGGAGAGCATCACCCACTTGCCGCTCACCGAGCCCAGAAACGCCTGCCAATCCGCCGGCGAGCGCATCTCCGGGAGGACGGCGACCCCGCCCTCCACCGGCTCACCTCCGGTCCCGGGGCTCCAGGCCAGGATGCGCCCCTCCAGCGAGCGCACCCGCGGCGACACCAGGTCCACGTGGCTGGCTCCGCGGTCCCATCCCTCCCAGGTGCCGTACTCCTCGGTGCGGGCCTCCACGCCCCAGCCGGCCAGCATCGAGACCGCCCATTCCTGGGCCCGCTCCATGTGCGGCGAGCCGGTGAGCCGCGGGCCGATGGCGTCCAGCAGCACCTGTCCCATGGGCTCGATCTGCGAGTTTTCCATCGCCTCGGTCCAGATGCCCTCGAGTACGGGATCCGGCACGGCGAGTCCCTGCGCTGCCGCAAGCTGTGCCGAATCCGCCAGCGCGGCGGCGGAGGCCAGGAGCATCCCGGCTCGAATACCGCGGGAAGTTCGTCCACGGGCCGCCAGGGCCCATCCTCGCATCGTGATTCGTGTCGTCTTCATGTTGGTCCGTCCCGGTCGGGGGAAGCTTCGTCCGTCCCGGGTCGCGGCCGGCGGCGAGCGTGGCCGCGCCCGGGGACGCACTCTACATGCGGCGCGCCAGCTCCTCGATCAGGTCGGCGTGCGCGCTCGCGGCGTAGGCCACCGTACCCTCCGCGTCCAGCAGGTACACGAGAGCCGGGTGCACGATGTCTCCCGTGCGCGGCACCCGCTCGCGAGCCACCTGCAGCGCGTCCAGCGCCGCGTTGACCTCATCTACCGAGCCGGAAAGCAGGAAGGACCCCGCGCCCTCCCCGCCTTCGCCGCCTTCCTCCGCATTCGCATGCGAACCCTCGCCGCCGAGGTGGAACTGTCGCGCCAGGGCGGGAAGCCGGGACGGGGTGTCGCGCCAGGGATCGAGCGTGATCACCACCAGCGCCATCTTCCGGCCCTCCCCCCGGAACCGGTCCTGGACCCGGCGCGCGTTCATGACCGTCATGGGACAGACGGTCTCGCAGTGCCCGAAGCCGAAGGTGAGGAGCGCCGGGCGGCCCGCGATGCGCTCCCACGTGAACGCTTCGCCGCGCTGGTCGACGAGCTCGATGGCCGGAAGGCGGCGGTCCAGGCGCGGGTAGGTGGCGGGCACCTCGGCGCGGGCGGCCTCCAGCCACTCCGCGTCCCCCGGAACCGATGCGACGCGCACCCCGGCCAGCGCCGCCCCCGCCACGACCGCCCCGGCGGCCGCCGCGAGCGCAACCCGGCCCGCCGGTTTGCCCCGCGCCCGCCGCAGCCCCGCCCGCACCGCATCCCCCGCGACAACCATCAGCACCGCCAGCATGCCGATGGGCTGGCCCACCAGGAGCATCCATCCGGACGCGTCGGGGAGACCTGAGGGACCCGCGTTGAAGCACACCTGGCGGGCACGCTCCAGCCACGCCGGCGGGACCCCCGCCACCGGCCAGAGCGCCAGTGCCCACCACGCGACCGTGATCGCGAGCAGCGCCGCCATCGCCGCCATCGCCCCGCGAACGGCCGCGTACGAGGGCGCACCGTTCACGCCCGTCGGCCCGTGGCCCTCCCCGCCCGCGGCAGCCCCGGCGGCGGCCCCGCTACCGTCCCTCCCCTCTCTCATCCGACCTCCCACAGGAACGAAAGCAGCGTCCAGTTCACGAAGTAGTAGGTGATGAACGCGGCCAGGAAGATAAACACCAGCACCATCGTCCCCGGCACCGGTCCCATGCGGCCCGAGGGTTCGAGCGCCTCGCTGTCCTCCGCCACCAGGGCGCGTGGCGGATGGGTGATGCCCGGAGGCAGACCGCGTCTCTCGGCGCCCAGCCCCGAATCGTCCGCGGCCATCTTCTTCCCGAAGAACACCGACACCACCGTCACCACGATGTAGATGGCGCCGCCGGCGATGGCGATCAGCCCGCCCACCGCCATCACGCCGATGATCAGGTTGACGGCGGGCGAGAACTCGGGCTGGAAGACCGCGCCCGTGAACGAGGCGTTCCAGTGCCTGCGCGGAACGCCGAAGGTGCCCGCGAAGGTCATCGCCATCGAGAACACCAGCATGCCGACGGCGAACAGGTAGGGCTGGATGCGGGCCAGCGGGTAGAAGGCGATCTCGCGCCGGAAGATGAGCGGAATGACGTAGTAGGTGATCCCCATGAAGGCCATCGCCGTCCCCGACACCACGGTGGCGTGGAAGTGGCCGGGAATCCGCAGCGTGTTGTGGGCGATGATGTTGATCTGTTCGGTGCCGAAGGTCACTCCCGTGATCCCGCCCACGAAGCCGAACACCACGATGGAGAAGACCAGCGAGCTGAATCCGGGATCGCCCCAGGGGGCCCGCTTCAGCCACCCGAAGAGCCCCTGGGTCGCCCCCCGCAGGCGCATTCCCAATTCGATGCCGGCCGGTACGGTGAAGCCGTGGAGCATCGAGGCCAGAACGGCCATGTACATGAAGTAGCTGGTGTTCCAGATCTTCCACGCCGGTCCCATCCCGGGGTCGACCAGCAGGTGGTGCGCGGAGGCCATCGAGATGAAGAGGACGTAGAGGACGAACGCCGTGCGGCTGACTTTCTCGTTCAGGACCACGGCGCCCACCGTGAGCGCGCCCAGCAGATACCAGATCGAGACCATGGCGGCCACGTTGATCTGCTGCGAGGAGTGGCCGAGCCCCCACCAGATCAGGCGGTACATCTGGGGATCGACCTCCATGAGGCCGAGGGACCAGAGGAAGGTGGGGATGTAGATGATCGCCCCGTGCAGCAGGGTGACCGCCGCGATCGCGGCCGCGGTGAGTGCTCCGAAGGTGACCAGCGGCATCGACCCCTCGTACGCATTCTCGCGCCTGGCCACGGTCAGGATGCCGAAGAAATGGCCGACCACGGTCAGGGCGCCGACCGCGAACAGGATCACCCCCAGATAGAAGAGCGGGTGGGCCCGCAGCGGCACGTAGGAGGTGAACAGGACGTCGGCGCGGCCCGTCCACATCGTCCACTCGACCATGAGCGCCCCGCCGACCATGAGCGCGAAGGCGATCCAGCCGGCCCTGGGCGCCGGCACCCTGCAGTTGAGCAGGACGGCGGACGCGAAGTAGAGCACGGCCATCTCGAAGAAGATGATGAAGAAGATGAGCATGTTCATGCCGTGCACGGTGAGCATGCGGTAGAACATGCCGGCGTCGAGGAGGAGGACGGCCTCCCAGCGCGTCAGCAGGACGAGCAGCGCCGCGATTCCCCCGATGAGGAGCGCCACGGTCGCCGCGACCGCGTTGGCCTGAATGAGGCGGTCGGCGGTTCGATGCACCTGAAGGCCGGTCGTCGGGCAGGTCCGGAAGATGTTCACAGGTCACCTTCCTGTTCCGCGTCCGCCGGCTCGACGATGATCTTGCCGACCATCAGGTGGTGGCCGATTCCGCAGAACTCGTTGCATATGATGTGGAACTCACCGGGCTCGTTGGGGACCACCCGGAGGCCGTAGTCATATCCGGGAACGACCTGGAAATTGATGTTGAGGGGGTACAGGTTGAACCCGTGGTTCACGTCCAGCGACGAGAGATGGAGGACGTACTCGGCTCCCTGTTGCAACCGCAGCACCGGCATCCAGGCGAAGCTCGTCGCCTGCAGGTAGACATCGCTTCCCGGAGGCGGTTCGACTACGGGGAAGCCGCTGTCGGTGCCCACCTGGTATTCCCGGATGAACTCCGTGACCCTCGCCTGGTAGTCGGCCGGCTCCACCCGGTGCCGGATCCCGGAGGGGTTCTGGCCGCCCCGCAGGTGCCAGAGGGGCATCATCGCGAAGAGCACCATGCACCACGCGAAGGCGATCCACACCCATACCTTCTCGTGGCGGTCGATCTTCTTCCACCAGATCCGTTCCGGCGGTTCGATTCCCGTTCGGTACATCGGCGGCGGCCCTCCCTACGGCAAAGGTGCGGGTTCGAGCGACATGATTTCGATCATGCCCCACGCCGTGAAGAACACGAACATCACCAGGATGCACGCGGCGAGAAGCAGGAACGGGCTGTCGTAGAGGCGTTGCATGAGGGGAACCGGGGTCCCGTCCTCGTCACCCGGGGGCGGTGAAGGGGAGACGGAGTCGGCCATGGGTGTGCGCTCCTTCGGGTTTGGGGGTCAGGCGCGCCCCGGAAGGGCGTTGCCGGCCGTCCTGGAGGTCATGCGAGCCTTCGGTCACGTCGCGGTGCTCTATGCTGGATAAGGTCATGATGATATGGTACTTATGCTCGCGCAAGCGTTCGCGGCCTCCGGCGAAACCGGCTGAAATCGGTTGCGGCTGGAGGCGGACGCGAGCGCGATCCCCCGACGTCCATTCCGGCCGAATCGGCGAACACCACCATGCTCAAGCGAATCCTCGGGCAATCCCTGCGGCGCGTCGACTCCTGGGTGGACCGCCTCCATGGCTGGAAGTGGAACCCGCTCTACCAGTCCGGCGCGCTGGTGGTGGCGTGCCTGGCGGTCGTGCTCGTCACCGGGCTCTATCTGGTCCTGTTCTACCGCATCGGGGCACCCTGGGAATCCGTCGCCCGCATCGATGCCCAGGTGTGGGGAGGGCGCTGGATTCGGTCGCTCCACCGGTACGCGGCGGACCTGGCCGTGGTCGCCGCGGCCGCCCACGCCCTGCGGATGTTCTGCCAGGGCCGCAGCTGGGGGCCGCGCGCGCTCGCCTGGGTTTCGGGCGTCTTCCTGGTGTTCCTGCTGTACGTCTGCGGCTGGACGGGCTACGTGATGGTGTGGGACGCGCAGGGGCAGTTGCTCGCCGCCGAGGGTGCGCGGCTGCTCGACGCCCTGCCGCTCTTCTCCGAACCGATATCCCGGACTTTCTCGGGCGCCGACCCGCTGCCCGCCGCCTTCTTCTTCATGAACCTCTTCCTGCACATCGCGCTGCCGGTCGGCATCGTGATCTTTCTCTGGCTGCACGTGTCCCGGGTCGCCCGGCCGGTCATGCTGCCTCCGCGGCCGCTCCTCCGGTGGACGGTCGGGCTGCTGGTCGCGGCGGCGGTTCTTCTGCCCGTCCCGCTGGCGCCCGCGGCGGAGCTGCTGCGGGTGCCCGGGGAGGTGGTGCTGGACGTCTTCTACGCCTTCTGGCTGCCGGCGGCCCGCTCCGCCTCCGCCGGGGTGGTGTGGCTCGCCGCGGCGGTGGTGGGGACGGCCCTGCTGGCCGTGCCGCTCCTGACGCGTCCCCGCGCCGACCGCCGGCCGGCGCCCTCGGTGGCGTCGACGCGCCTGTGCACCGGGTGCGAGCAGTGCTACGTGGACTGTCCCTGGGACGCCATCCGGATGGTCGAACGCACCGACGGGCGCGAGGGTCTGGTCGCCCGCGTGAATCCGGCCGCCTGCGTCAGTTGCGGCATTTGCGCCGGGTCGTGCGCGCCCATGGGGGTGGGGCCGCCCGGCCGCACCGGCAGGGACCAGCTGAGCCGCGTCAGGGAGTTCGCGGCAGGCCGGGTGCTCGGGCGCGGGGACATCGTGGTGGTGGGGTGCGGCCGGTCCGCGGCCGGTCCGGGCCAGGGGAGGGACTCCCGCCGCTTCCTGGTGTCGTGCGCGGGCAACCTGCACAGTTCGGTGGTGGAGTACCTGGTGCGCGCCGGGGTGGGCGGTGTTCTGGTGGTGGCGTGTCCGCCCCGCGACTGCTGGGGCCGGGAGGGGCCCCGGTGGCTCGTCGAGCGGCTGTACCACGAAAGAGAGGCGGAGCTGCAGGCGCGCGTCGACCGGCGGAGAGTACGGGTCGTCTACGCGTCCGGCTTCGACGAGCAGGCCCTCGCGAGCGCCCGGGCTGATTTCGCGAGCGAGCTGGGGCTCCTCGACGCCCCCACCCGGGAAGACGGGATCGCCATCGACACGGAGTGCGAGGTGCCCGGGAAGGCGGCGGCCCGATGACCGCAGCGACGTTCACGCGGAAGCTGGCGGCCGTGGCCCTGACGGTGACCGTCCTGCTCGGGATCGTCCTCCTGTCCCGGGTCGCGTGGCGCTCCTCGGCCGGGGACGCCGCCGAACTGCGGGTGTCGTGGCGCATCCCGGCTCCATCCAACCGGCGATGCCGTCCGCCGACGGAGGCCGAACTGAGGGGCGTCCTCCCGCACATGCGCCCGACGGAGGTGTGCACGGACGAAGCGGTGTCCTTCCGGCTCACGATTCTGCTGGACGGTGACACCCTCCGGGCCGGGCCGGTGGGTCGGTCGAGCGCGCGGGCCCGCACCGTCAGCGTCCACGAGCGCTTCCCGATCCCGCCCGGGCGTCACGCGCTCGAAGTGAGCTTCCTTCCCGACCCGCCGACGCAGTCCTTCGACGATTCGACCACCAGCCCGGCCGCCAACCCGGACCCGTCCGACTCCTCCGGCGACCCGGCCATGGTTCTCAGCACCATCGTCTCCGCGGACGCGCGAGACGTGATCCTGGTGACCCCGGACGACGGCGGCCGCCTCGCGGTCGTCACGCCGCCGACTCCGAACTGACCTGCCAGCCGTCACAGGTGGCGGAGGCGGCGATTCCCCCGTGACCGGCGGTCCCTACCACACGATGTGGAACCGGCTCTGCCTGCGGAACACCCAGTGCCGCGCGCCGTCGGCGTCGAGGTACGCCTCCTCCTCCTGACGGCAGCTCGCCGGCTTGCCGTCCCACTCCGGGATCGGGGTCGTGGCCTGCAGCTCGATCGAGTGCCAGGTCGAGGGCAGCAGCACCGCGTCGCCGCGCACCGGCACCCCCTCCTGCCCGTCCCAGCGCCCGATCAGCGGCCCGGCGCCGTGGCCGTGGTCGCCGATGGGGTGCGTGTAGACGGTCCCGTTGATGCCCTCTTCGCGCATCTGCGCCAGCGTGTTGGCCAGGATCACGTTGCCGGTGAGCCCCGGCTCCATGTGCTCGAGCAGGATGTCCTGGAGGCGGTTCGAGTTGGCCATGCACTGCCGGAGCCCCGCGGGCACCTCGGTCTCGCCTTCGCGCAGGACGTAGCCCAGGTGCTGGGTGTCGGTGTGGAGGTTCTGGGCCACCACGCCGAAGTCGGTCCAGAGCAGGTCGCCGCGCTCGATCACCGCGGGGCCGTCCGTGGGCACGTCGCCCGCCCGCTGGACGTCCACGTTGGCCTGGAACCAGACCGTATAGCCCAGGTCGCGCACCCGCTGGCGCATCCACCACTCCACGTCCTCGATGGTGGTTTCCCCGGGCGTGATCACCGCGTTCGAGAACGCCTCCGAGATGACCGCGTGCACCGTCTCTTCGATCTTGCGGTAGCGGGGCATCATCTCCGGCAGGCGCAGGGCGATGTAGTTCATGGCCAGGCGCGGCTCGCGCTTCACGCGCATCATCAGCTCCGGGCCCAGCGCCTCCTCCAGCTCCTCGCGCTCGCCGGCGTGCAGTCCGTCGGAGAAGGCCCAGTCGGGATCGATGTTGAGGACGATGTTCTCGGGATCGCGGTCCTCCACCAGCTCGCGCAGCAGCCGCCACTGCTCGTTGCCGACCAGTTCCGCGGTGGGCTGGGTGGGCGCCGGCCGGGTGGAGCGGTACGCCTGGAAGACCCCGCCCTGGTCGGTCCCGCCCAGCGCCAGCCGCTCCACCGTGCCGTCGTCCTGGCGGGTGAAGACGTAGATCGAGCGCCGGCGGGCGGCGAAGGTGGTCGGCGAGGTGATCGACCAGAAGACGGGATCCTCGGCGTATTCGCGCATCGACAGGATCCACATGCGCACGTCGTATTCCGCCATCAGCGCCGGCAGAATCCGCCCGATGCGAAGCTCAAGCCACTCCTGCTGCTCAGCCGCCTGCTCGCGCAGGGAGGGCAGGGGCTGGACGCGGGCCGGGACGTCTTCCGGGATGTAGGCCGGCTTCTGGGCAGCCAGATCCTCCGCGAGCGCGGGGACGAACACAAGCAGGAAGAGCGCCGCGCCGCCTGAGCGACGCCGCGCGCGTGCATCGAATGTCATGTCTTGCTCCTTCGGAAGAGATCGGGCGCGTGCGGTGCGACTCGGAGGCATCGCCGCTCGAATGCCGGGGGGAGTCCGTCCACGGGCTGCTGCCGATCCAGGGGTTGCTACTGATCCACAGGTTGAGTGCGAGCCTGCCAGTCCACGGTCGCCACCGCCGACAGGTTGACGATATCCTGAACCGCGCATCCACGCTCGACGATGTGCACCGGCTTCGCCATGCCCAGCAGGATGGGACCGATCGCGTCGGCGCCCCCCAGGTGCTCCAGCAGCTTGTATGAGGCGTTGGCGGCGGAAAGGCGCGGGAAGACCAGGATGTTGGCCGGGCCGGTCAGGTGGGTGAACGGGTAGACCTCGCGCAGCGCCACCGGGTCCACGGCGGTATCGGCCTGCATCTCGCCGTCGATCTCCAGCTCGGGATCGGCCTCGCGCACCAGTTGCACCGCCTGCGCCACGCGCCGGGACTCGTCGTGCGGCGCCGATCCGAAGTTGGAGAAGCTCACCATCGCCACCCGCGGGGGGATCCCCAGGTCGCGCACGAACGAGGCGGTCTGGAGGGCGATGTCGCGCAGGGTCTCGGCGGTGGGAGCGATGTTCACGGTGGTGTCCGCCAGGAACACCAGGTGTCGGTTGCGAAAGGCCAGCATGTAGAGGCCCGCCGCACGCATGCCGGGTTTGGCCCCGATCACCTGCAGCGCCGGGCGCAGGATCTCGGCGTAGTTGGCCTCGATCCCGGCCACGATGGCGTCCGCCTGCCCCTCCTCCACCATGCTGAGCGCAAAGTAGATGGGCTTGTAGAGGTTCCACTGGGCCTCCGCGAGGGTGAGGCCCTTGCGCGCGCGGCGCTGGAAGAGCTTTTCGGCGTAATCGTGGCGGTCGTCCGGGCGCTCGGCGGCGTACACGACCTCGACGCCCGTCATGTCGAGCCCCATCCAGCCCGCCTTCTCGGCCACCCGGGGAGGACGGCCCAGCAGGACGGGACGGCAGATGCCGGCCTCGGCCAGCTCGGCGGCCGCGCGGATCACATCCTGGTTGTGGCCCTCGGGGAATACGATGCGCGCCGGATTGCGGCGGGCCTGCGCCCGGATCCCGGTCATGACCGCGCGGCCCGGGCCCAGCAGGGCCTGCAGGCGGTCGAGATACTCGTCCAGGTCGAGTTCCTTGCGCGCCATGCCCGTGCGCATGGCCGCGTCCGCGACGGCGGGCGCCACATGGAAGAGCACCCGGTGGTCGAAGGGCTTGGGGATCAGGTAGTCGCGCCCGAAATGGATGTCCTCGTGGCCGTACGCCCCGCGCACCGCCTCCGGGACCTCCAGTCGCGCCAGCTCGGCGAGGGCGCGGGTCGCGGCAAGCATCATTTCCGCGTTGATGCCGCGCGCGCGCACGTCGATGGCGCCCCTGAAGATGAAGGGGAAGCCGAGGACGTTGTTGACCTGGTTGGGATAGTCGGAACGTCCCGTGGCCATGATGGCGTCGCCGCGCACCGCCTCCACCTCCTCCGGCAGGATCTCCGGGTCGGGGTTGGCGAGAGCGAAGATGATGGGATCGCGCGCCATCGACGAAACCATGGCGGTGGTCATGATCCCCTTGACCGAGAGACCGATGAAGATGTCGGCTCCGACGAGCGCCTCGTCCAGCGTGCGCAGGTCGGTTTCGACGGCGTAAGGCGCCTTGTACTCGTTCATCCCCTCCGCGCGGCCCTTGTAGATGACGCCCCGCGAGTCGCACAGAACGACCTTGTCCGGGTTCGCGCCCAGCCGATGGAGGTGGCGGGCGGTGGAGATCGCGGAGGCGCCGGCCCCGCTGAAGACCACGCGCACGTCCTCGATGCGCTTGCCTACCAGGTCGATGGCGTTGAGGAGCGCCGCGGCCGTGATGATGGCGGTGCCGTGCTGGTCGTCGTGAAAGACGGGGATGTCGAGCGATTCCCGGAGCGCGCGCTCGATGACGAAGCACTCGGGCGCGGCGATGTCCTCCAGGTTGATGCCGGCGACGGTGGGGCTCAGAAGCTCGCAGAAGCGGATGACCTCCTGCGCGTCGCTCGAGTCCACCTCGATGTCGAACACGTCGATGCCCGCGAAGCGCTTGAAGAGCACCCCCTTGCCCTCCATGACCGGCTTGGCCGCGAGCGGGCCGATGTTGCCCAGTCCGAGCACCGCCGTCCCGTTCGAGACCACCGCGACCAGGTTGCCGCGCGCCGTATAGGTGAAGACCTCGCTCGGATTGGCCGCGATCTCGCGGCAGGGCTCGGCGACCCCGGGCGAGTACGCCAGCGTGAGCTCGCGCTGTGTGGACAGCGACTTGGTCGGGACCACCTCGATCTTGCCTGGGCGGCCTTCGGTATGGTAATCGAGAGCCTGCTGGCGCCGGTCTGCCATGGATGTGCGTCTCTGAGAGGGTCGAAGGGTTCGCTGCTCTCCGCGGGATCCGTCCGCGTATCGTGGTCCCGAACCTTAAGCCCCCAAAGCTGGATGCGCTCGAACAACGATGCAAACCCCGGTGCCCGCGCATCGAGGCCCGGGAGGGGAATCAGGCGATTCGCGACGGGATCGTTACGGGGGAGGCGCCGCGATGGTGCGCTGGACTTCGGTTCGGCTCAAGGTTTCCTGCCGGGATCATCTTCGGAGCGTGCCTCATCCCCCTCGCTCCCCGGCCTGGGGAAGAACTGGTCGATCAGCACCGGGTTGCCGTCGGGGTCCACCACCACGATGTGCGCCGGCCCCGTGCCGTCCGGGTCCGTATCGGTCGACATCTCCACGCCATCCGCCACCAGCGACGCGCGGATCTCGCGCACGTCGGTGAAGATCTCCGGGCGCGACATGTCCTGCGCCAGCCCGGGATTGAAGGTGAGGATGTTGCCCTCGAACATCCCGTGGAAGAGGCCGATGATCGTGGTGTCGTTGACCATGATCAGGTATCCGGTGCCGCCGCCGCCGGTCTGCCGGAACCCGAGCTTCTCGTAGAAGGACCTGGAGGCTTCGAGATCCTCGACCGAGAGGCTGACGGAGAAGGCGCCGAGCTGCATGAGTGGTCCCGGGTTGAGTTGGAGGTGGTGGTCCTGTTGGGAAAGAAGGATGCGATCCGGGCTGGAATCAAGGGATGGCGGGGCTCGATTCCGGCTCTCCCAGGTGCCGCCGGTAGAACTCCACCATGCGACGGGCCGCGTCGACCGCGCTCTCCCGCTTCCAGGACGAGATGACGTGGCCCTGATCCAGGTACGAGGCGAGCTGTGCCGGCTTGCCCAGCCGCCGGAGGGCGCTGAAGAGCTTGCCGGCGTCGTGGTAGGCCATGTCCGCGGTGCCATGCACGATCAGCACCGGGGTGGAGATCTTGTCCGCGTTGTAGTAGGGGGAGTTGTCCAGATAGCGGCGCACGTCCGCCCACGGATGCGTCCCCATGCGCGCCTGTCCGCCCTCGCTCCAGGCCAGGAAGAACCCGCCGCCGTCGACGTCGATGCGCCCGTAGGTGCCGAACAGATCGAAGATGCCGGAGATGGGCACCGCGGCGCGGAAGATGTTGGTGCGCGTGATGATCGAGCCGGTGCCGTAGCCGCCGTACGACTGACCCGTGATCGCCAGGCGGTTCAGGTCGACGTAGCCGAGCTCGGCGGCCCGGTAGACCTGGGGCAGCAGCACGTCGACCATGTCGCGGATCGGGTTGCCGGCCTGCTCGTTGGGACCGAGCGTCAGGTCGCACAGCACCACCGCGTAGCCCCGGCTGGTGAAGATCAGGTTGGGCACCGTGAACACGCTCCCGCCCCCGAAGTCGGCGGCCCGGCGGGTCACGTCGCCCCCCGGGTACATGGTCACGATGGCTGGCAGGCGGTCGCCCCGCTCGGCCCCGGGCGGGAGCAGCACGGCCGTCTTGACGGTTGCGAGCGTGCCGTCGTGGAGCGGAACCCTGGTCTCGAAAACCTCCGCGCTGCCGGCCTCGACGTTGTCCAGGCGCGGATCGATGTGGGAGATGCGCTCGCGGGATGAGAAGTCCGCGTTGAAGCGGAAGATGTTCGCGGGCGTGTGCATGTCCTCGTACTGGCCCACGATGAAGTCGTGGCTGCCGCCGGACGTGAGATTGACGAGCTTCGCCCGGGACTTCCACAGCACCTGGCCGTCGGGGGTGGCCGCGTCGTAACGGACCACCGCCTTGTCGCCGGTCGAGCGCTCGGTGAGGAGGACGGAGATCGAGGCGCCGTCCGGCTGCCACACGGTCCGCTCGTCGGCCTTCAGGAGCTGGTCGTACGTCCAGCGCTCGTCGTCGATCGCGTAGGTCGTCGGCGTGCCGCCGTCCAGGGGCACGACCGCGAGTGAGCGTGGGCGCGGGTCGCCGTAGTTCTGGTCGTCGACGATGTCCACGCCCATGACCGCGGCCCGCCCGTCGCGGGTGAATGCGAAGACGGTCGGCGCGACATCGCCCAGCGCGGGGGCGAGGGGCACTGGGTCGGCGGGCGACCCGGAGCGGAGGTCGAGCAGGTGCATGCGCTTGCCGTCCAGGTACATCAGCCGATCGTGCGACGGATGCCAGACGTAGCTGCCGCCGAAGTAGTCGCCCCGGGTGAGCGGGACGTTGCGCACGACGGTATTGGGATCGCCGCCGGCAGCCGACACGACCGCGACGTCCATCACGGTCGACTGGGTCGTGTCGCTTTCCGGCCGGAAGGTCGAGAGATATCCCAGCCATCTGCCGGATGCCGAGCGGCGCAGGGTTCCGGCAGGGATCTCCGCGTCTTGCGGGACGAGCACGCGTGTTTCCCCGCTGGCGACATCGATGGCCTTCACCGCCACGAGGTGCTCGCGCGCGTAGTGGTCGGTCATCGGCGTGGGGGGCGGCCCGTCGGCATCCGGAGCCGCCGCCGTTTCGCTCCCGCTGCGCAGTACGACCACGCCCGCCGGATTGTCCGCACGGACTTCCGCCGGCCGCACCGGGTTGCGGAACCGCCCCTCGGGAGCAAACCCGACGTACAGCGTGGAGCCGTCCGGACTCCAGCGGGGCTCGTCGCCGTGCCACAGCTTCGGCTTCACCGGTTCATCGGAGAGCTTGCGCGATGTGCCCGCCGCGACATCGTGCACCCACAGCTGCGGCAGGCCGTCGCCGTCCGAGAAGAACGCGATCGCCGTGCCGTCCGGGGACCACACCGGCCGCCAGCACGCGCCCCCCGGGCATACCTCGACGGTGCGTTTCGTGGCCATCTCCGTGTATCGGATCGCCGCCCCAACCATCGAACTCGGCGTCCCATCGGGCTGGTAGCGCTCGTCCAGGTTGGCCGTGGTGTCGGCGGGAGGAACCCGCACCTCGTACGCGACGAAGCGCCCGTCGGCCGAGACCGCGAACTGCGTGTCCCAGAGGAAAGCCGCCATCCCGAAGGCGAGGTCGTAGGGAAGAGCCCCGGGGGGATCGTCAGGCGGAGTCTGCTGGGGAATTGCGGTGGCCGCGGTCGGCAAAGCCATTGCGGCCACGAACGCAAGACGGACGATGGCGTTCATCGGAGTCCTCATGCTCATGGAGTCGCTCCTCCCGACAGCCGTGAAACGCGCTGGGGAACCGGCCCGGAGGTAGTCGAGCTTAACGCCCCGCCGCCCACTTCGCGCGGGGAGAAACACGCCTGGTCGGCTGCGTGACTGGACCGGGTCGCAGATCAGGCGTCACATTCTCGCCAGCCCATTCGTTCTCGCGGACGGTGACAGCAACACCTTTGGATGGAGTCGGCTACCTCCATGACCCGCGTTCCGTCGACGGCGCGCACCGCGCTGGCCCTTGCGATCGGGCTGACGGTCATCCTGACACCGGCCTGCTCGGATGACCCGCTCGACCCCGGTCCCGCCGAGCCCGCGATCCCCGAGCCCCCGGACCCCGGCCCGGGCGACTCGATCATCGTCCCGCCGCGCTCGGCCTCGGCGGAGGCCGCAGTCGTCGAGAAGAGCAACCTCTTCGCCCGGGATCTGCTCGCCGCCGCGATGGCCGCCGATCCGGAAGAGAACGTCCTCGTCTCGCCGCTCAGCGCCTCCATGGCCCTCGGGATGGCGCTCAACGGAGCCCGCGGCGCCACGTACGATCAGATGCAGGCCACGCTCGGGTTCGCGGATGTCGCGGTAGACACCATCAACAACGGCTATCGCGGCCTCATGACGAATCTGCCGATGGCGGACTCAACCGTGAACACGCAGATCGCCAACTCCGCGTGGTATCGGCACGGATTCGAGGTCGAGCCGACCTTCCTGAACACGGTGCGCGCGTTCTTCGATGCCACGGTCGCCGGGCTCGACTTCTCCAACGCCTCGGCGGCCGACACCATGAACCAATGGGTCTCGGAGAAGACGAACGGACGCATCGAGAGCATCATCGAGCCGCCCATCGACAGCCGCACGGTGCTCTTCCTCATCAACGCGGTCTACTTCAGGGGTCCATGGCAGTACGCGTTCGATCCCGAGAAGACGACCGATGCCCCTTTCCACATCGCTGAAGGCGAGTCCGAGTCGATCCCGATGATGGACCAGACCCGCGAATTCCCCCACGGCCGAGACGGCAGCCTGCAGATCGTGGACCTGCCTTTCGGCGAGGGGGCCTTCGCGATGACGGTCCTGGTCCCCGCAGACGGGAGCAACATCGACGACGAGATCGGGTCGATGGATGAGACGCGCTGGGAGAGCATCCTCGACAAGCTGACCACGAGAAGGGTGCGGGTGGTGCTCCCCAGGTTCCGCGTCGAATACGACAAGAGCCTGAAGGAGACGCTCCAGTCGCTCGGCATGACGGACCCCTTCATGCCAAACGTCGCCGACTTCACGGGCATCTCCGCGACTCCTCCTCCGCTCTACATCTCCGAAGTGAAGCAGAGGACCTTCGTCGAGGTGTCCGAGGAGGGCGCGGAGGCGGCTGGCTCCACCTCGGTGGGGATCGGGGTCACGAGCCTTCCCCCGTCGGTGATCGCCGACCGGCCCTTCGCCTACCTGATCCGGGAGCGCGAGTCGAGCGCGATCCTGTTCGCGGGCGTGCTGCGGAGGCCGTCGGGGGCGGGATAGGCGACATCGCTCCAACAATCCTTGAAAATCCTCACTTGCACTGCGGATTTGCAAGGAATATTGTGGGTGATGCTGATTGATCGCCCGACACCCGCCAAGCACATCCACGAAGCCCTGGAAGTGCATCCCTGCGCCGCGCTGACCGGTCCCCGCCAGTGTGGCAAAACGACGCTTGCCCGGCAAATCGCCGCCGACTCCCGGGGAAGCACCTGGTTCGATCTGGAAGCCGCCGTCGACCGGCAGCGCCTGGCCACGCCTGAACAGACTCTGGACCGACTGCGTGGGTTGGTGATCATCGACGAAGTCCAGCGAATGCCGGCGCTCTTCGAAACCCTGCGCGTGCTGGTGGACCGTCCCGGCAGCGACGCGCGTTTCCTCTTGCTGGGCAGCGCATCCCCGGAGCTGGTGAAGGGCGTATCGGAGTCACTCGCCGGGCGCGTCGGGCTCGTCGACCTGGGCGGTTTCGGCCTGAATGAAACGGGAACCGATGCCTGGCGAACTCTCTGGGGCCGTGGCGGCTTCCCGCGCGCGTTCCTCGCGCGCAGCACCCGGGCGTCATCGCTCTGGAGGCGCAACTTCGTGCGCACGTTTCTGGAGCGGGACATCCCGCAGCTTGGCATCACCATTCCGGCCGAGAGCCTGCGGCGCTTCTGGACGATGATCGCGCACTACCACGGGCAGACCTGGAACGCCGCGGAGTTCGCACGGGCGCTGGGATCGAGCGGAGGCACCGCCCGACGCTATCTCGACATCCTGGCGGGCGCCTTCATGCTGCGCGTGCTGCCGCCCTGGTTCGAGAATCTGAAGAAGCGCCAGGTGAAAGCGCCGAAGGTGTACGTCCGTGACACGGGCCTTCTGCACACCCTGCTCGGCATTCCGGGAGAAGATCAGTTGCTGGGTCACCCCAAAGTCGGGGCCTCGTTCGAGGGATTCGTGGTCGAGCAGCTGGTTGGCGCGCTGGAGACGCGCGACGCGTACTACTGGGCTACCCACGCCGGCGCCGAACTCGATCTTCTCGTTCTCCGGGGAGGGAAGCGATACGGTTTCGAGTGCAAGTTCGCGGACGCCCCCGGAACCACGCGGTCGATGCGGGTGGCGCTGGAGGATCTCGGGTTGGAGCATCTGTGGGTCGTGTATCCGGGCAATGAGGAGTACGCGCTCGACGACCGGATCTCGGTACTTCCGGTGGCGGAGATCGGGACGCTGGCGGCCGGCATCACCCCGAAGGGTTGGTAGTCCCGGGATCCTGTATTATATTGTATATTGTGTATATCATTATATATCTATATATAGATGTTGTATATATACTCCAATGATATTATTTGGCCTAACAATAGAATATGAGGAGACGATATGAACCGCACGGTCCTCGCTCTCATCGAAGCGGAATACCAGCACTACAGGATCCTCGGGGAGCGCGCGTTCCGCCAATTGGACGCCGAGCAACTCGTCGCCGGTTCCGAGCACGCCGTCTCGGTCGCGACCATCGTCTGGCACGTCGCCGGCAACCTGGAGTCGCGCTTCACCGACTTCCTGACTACGGACGGGGAGAAGCCCTGGCGCGACCGTGAGTCGGAGTTCGAGGCGCGCAACGTCTCGCCGGCCGAGGTAGCCGGGAAGTGGGACCAGGGTTGGGGCGTGCTCTTCGACACGCTCGCGGAGTTGACCGACGACGACATGGCTTCCGAGGTGACCATCCGCAGCGTCCCCCATCGCGTTGACGAAGCGCTCCTCCGCTCTCTGGCCCACGCCGCCTATCACGTCGGGCAGATCGTGTACCTGGCCAAGTCCTTCTGCGGCGACGACTGGGAATACCTGAGCATCCCGCCCGGGCAGTCCGAGGCCTACAACGCGAATCCGGTGCTGGAGAAGTCGTTGACGTACGCGGAGAATGTGGCGAAGGGTGAATCATGACCGAAAAGACTGCCACGAACCCTGTTGGCCACCACTGGCGTCCCATCGAGGACCTGCCGGACAACTGGCGGACCCTCGTCGATGCCGACCTCGCGTACCTCGTCGAGTATTGGAACGAGAACCGCGAGGAGCTTGCATCCCATGGAGGGGTCCGGGACTTCAACCGGCGGCTGCAACGGGAGTGGGCGATCGAAACCGGGTTGATCGAGCGCATCTATACGCTGGATCGGGACACGACGGAGATTCTCGTCGAGCGGGGGCTGCAGGAGAACCTGATCGCCGCGTCGGCCACGAACCGCGACCCAGCCCTCGTCAGCGACATCCTGCGCGATCACGCATTGGCTCTGGACGGGCTCTTTGACTTCATCAAGAGGGATCGCGAGCTGTCCACCAGCTTCGTCAAGGAGCTGCACGCGGTGTTGCTCGCTCATCAGG
Source organism: Longimicrobiales bacterium (assembly GCA_965202805.1). Taxonomy (GTDB): domain Bacteria; phylum Gemmatimonadota; class Gemmatimonadetes; order Longimicrobiales; family Gaopeijiaceae; genus BD2-11. The sequence goes on along the minus strand of OZ241869.1, from coordinate 2,070,774 downwards.
ACACTGCTTCGGCTCGAAACACGTTCGGACGACGCGTCGAGATGCCGCTGGCGAAGGGAGAGTACAAGAAGCGCCCGAACAATCCTCTGCGCCCCGACGGGTTGCTTCATGAGTATTGTCCGCCCGAGCAGGTGGCTTCTGAAATGGACCGGCTTATCGCGATGCATGCGAGCCATGCGCGTGAGGAAGTGCTGGTCCGCCTTTTTGCGGACATTCAGAGAAGGGCAATCTACGGGGCGGTTGGCATGGCGCGGACCATCATCGCCGGCAAGAAGCAGCTCAAGGCCGTCGTGCAATCGGTGGCGGACACGCTGCAGGTACGTCGTCAGGAATTGGCGAGCGAGTGAAGCCTTGGCGGATGCGCGCCGGAGATTCGAGCAGTGGATCGGCGATGCTGTAGTTCAGGGCCTGGTGGCCTGGCAGGAGACGCTCTGACCTCGGGCGTGACCGAGAGCATTTTCGCCAGGCAGGGGTAGAACGAAGGGGGAAGGGAGGGAGTTCGCCGCCTGCTCGTTCCGGCGGCCCGCCACGGAGGTGGCTCAAATGTTCGGAAAGTCCACCACGGCATCTCTGCCCCTGGCCATTGCCCTCGCCAGCTGGCTTTCCGGCTGTGGCGCGCCCGATGCCCCGAGGGATCTCACCACGCTGCAGGACAGCACCGCCATCGTAGACATCCTCGAGAGTGCGGCAACGTGCGGTAACTGCATCACCGTCGACCGCGTCGTGACCCTGGGCGACACGATAGAGCCGGGCTACATCGACTGGTCGATATACGGGGCGGTTGATGACTTTGGCAACTACTGGGTGGGAATGCCGCGGGAGTCCGTGGTGAAGGTCTGGGATGCGGAGGGGAGTTTCCTGAGGCAGGTCGGTCGCAGGGGGGACGGACCCATGGAATTCCGGCGTCCAGCCCCGGTCGGCACCGACGGCGAGGGACGGATGCATGTCTTCGACCTCGCTAACGGTCGAGAAACCGTTGTGAACGCCGACTTCTCGTATCGTTCGGACAGATCTCTCTTCCCGGGGATCTACCAGGTCGCCGTACCGCTCGGGGCGGACGGGAGATACCTGGTGAACACAAGCAGGACGACGGCCGGGGCGGAGGGCGTACCGCTCCACATCGTCGAGGGGTTGGACATCCTTCATTCGTTCGACCAGATGGAAGGCATTGAGGGTCCGGGCTTCGCACCTCGGGTATTGGCCGTCGGTCGGGAGGCGCGCATCTACAGCGCTCGAGCGCTGGGCGACTATCTCATCCGGGTATGGAGCGCGAGTGGCGGCAGGATCCTGGGGCTCAGAGGACCCAGGCTGAACGAAAGAGAAGCCTCACGCGGGGCCTGGTCTCCCGATAATCCGCCACACAGCCGGATCTTCGCGATGCAGGTCGACGGCGAACACCGGCTCTGGGTGCTCGGTCACGTCCGCAGGGATGACTGGCTGGATCACCTGGAGGAGCGGGTCATGCCCAATGGGGGGATCGCCCATGCGCCGACCGACGATGACTGGGGGTACGTTTTCGAGAGTCGCATCGACCTGATCGATCTCAACAGCGGCTCGTTCATCGCCACCCGCCGTCACGATGCGCTGTTCGAGGCCTTTGTAGGCGATGGGCTGGCCATCGAGAATACCGAGACCGAAGGCGCCTACCCTCAGATGGTGGTCTGGCGGCTCGGTTTCGACCCGCCCGGGTAGGTCACCCTCCCGCCTGGGCGATGCGGCCCGCCATCCACTCCACGTATGCCGTGCGCGTCATACCCCAACGAGTGCAGATCGACCACCTGATGGGTGATAATCACCCACCTCGTGGGTCATTTGCACCGTCGAGAGATCAGACCGAACGCGGAGGAGTCGCCGCCCTCTCCGACGCGATGTGCCTGAACGTGCGCGCCAGCCCCTCGCGCAGGGTGTGCGCGGGCGACCAGCCCATCGCGCGGATGCGCGCCGTCGAGAGCACGCTGCGACGAAGCTCGCCGGGACGGGCGTCCCTGTGGATCCGGCCGGGACGTACGCCCGCGATCTCTTCCAGGAGGGTCGCCAGCGTGTTCACGCTCGTCGCCTCCCCGGTGCCCACGTTGAAGGCTCTCGCATCGATTCCGGCGTCGTCCTCGAGCGGCATGTCGGCGGCGATCAGGTTGGCGGTCGCCACGTCCTCCGCGTAGACGTAGTCCCGGGTCTGCTCGCCGTCGCCGTAGATGTCCAGGGTTTGGCCGTCGATCAGACGATTGCAGAAGATGGCCACCACGCCCGCCTCCCCGTGGGGATCCTGCCTGGGGCCGTAGACGTTGCCGTACCGGAGCACCGCGCACTCGAGGCCGTGCACTTCGCGAAATGAGTCGAGGTAGTGTTCACCGGCGAGCTTCGACACCCCGTAGGGGGACACCGGGCGCTTGGGGGCGCTCTCGGGCGTGGGATACACCTCGGGCTCTCCGTAGACGACGCCTCCGCTGGACACGAAGACCACCCGCCGGGTCCCCGCGTCGCGCGCCGCCTCCAGGATGTTGATGAGGCCGACGATGTTCGTCCTGGCGTCCGCGATGGGGTCTGTTACGGAGGCGCGAACGTCGATCTGCGCCGCGTGGTGGTTGATCAGGTCGAAGCCGACATCGCTGATCAGCTCCCGGGCGCGGGGGTCGCCGATTTTCATCTCGACGAACTCGGCGCGGGAGGGGAGGTTCGCGAGCCGCCCCGAAGAGAGGTCGTCCATGATCCAGACCCGATCGCCCCGTGCGATGTGGGCGTCGGCCACGTGGCTCCCGACGAATCCGGCGCCGCCGGTGATGAGGACCCTCCGGCTCACGCGGGACAGCTCCGGCGCTCCGCCGAGTCCCGTTCCGTGTCTGCATCCACGTGTCTGGCGCCCTCCCGGCCCGTCATCGTCTCCAGAGCCTCCCTCTCCTGCCGTGGTGGACTTCGGTATTGTATACGGTAACCCAAACCGGCATCGATGGTAACGAAACTGGATCCACCCCTCACACTGGTCATCCTCGCGGCCGGCCGCTCCACCCGGTTCGGCCGCCTGAAGCAGCTTGCGCCCATCGGCCCGGGCGGCGAGGCTCTCCTCGACTACGCCCTCTACGATGCCGCGCACGCCGGCTTCACCCGCTTCCTGCTCGTCGTCCAGGAGACGCTTCGGCCCGATTTCGACGCGCACCTGCGCGATGCGGCGGCCCACCTCGACATCCGCTACGCGAACCAGCGGATGGTCCATCCGGGGCTCGTGGATGACCCGCCACCCGGGCGAACCCGCCCCTGGGGTACCGGCTTCGCCGTCCTGACGGCGAGGGAACAGGTCAACGGGCCCTTCGCGGTGTGCAACGCCGACGACTTCTACGGACGGGGGGCGTACGTAGCGTTGATCCGCGCGATGCGGGGCTCGGATCCGGCAACGAGCGGCCCACGTCCGGCGGAGAGTAATGCTGACATTACAGATTGTAATGTTGACATGACTTCCGGCGATCTCACCCGCGCCTTCATCATAGGCTATCCCCTCGAAGTCACGCTCTCAGGGAGCGGTGGTGTCTCCCGCGGCCTCTGCGAGATCGACGAATCGGGCGTGCTGCAGCGGCTGACCGAGGGGCTCGAGCTCCGACGCGAAGGAGACCGCGCCATGGGCCGGGACGTAGCTGGCCAGCGGCTCGAGGTCCCCCTGCGAACCCCCGTCTGCACCAACCTCTGGGGCTTCCAGCCGGACATCCTTCTGCCGCTGCGCGACTTGTTCGCCGCGTTTCTCGCTTCGGGGCCGGGCCTCGACCGCGAATTCTACCTCTCGGAGGCGATGAACGACCTGATCGGGGCGGGCCGTGCGCGCTGCACCGTGCTGCCCACCCGGGAGCTGTGGCTCGGCGTCACGTTCCCCGGCGATCATGCGGGAGTGGCCCGATCGCTGCGGGGGCTGGTAGACTCGGGGGTCTATCCGATGCCCCTATGGGACGCTCGGCCAACGCTATGGGACGCTCGGCCAACGCTATGGGACGCTCGGCCATCCCTTCGGGACGCGCAGCCGACCCCGCGGGACGCCCGGCCAGGCCCGCGGGACGCCCGGCCAACCCTGCGGGACGCTCCGCCAGGCCCGCGGGACGCTCCGCCAACCCCCTTCTCCCGCGAGTGACACCGAATGCAACTCACCACGCTCGACTGGATCGTCATCGCGCTGTACGGGCTCACCGCCCTCGCCATCGGCCTGCGCTTCGCCCGGCGCGCGGGGTCCGGGGCGGACGAGTTCTTCCTGTCGGGGCGGAAGCTGCCGTGGTGGCTGCTGGGCACGTCGATGGTCGCAACCACCTTCTCGACCGACACGCCCAACCTGATCGCGGACTTCGTGCGCGGCGGCGGGGTCGCGCAGAACTGGTCCTGGTGGGCCTTCCTGATCACCGGGATGTGCACGGTCTTCTTCTACGCGAGGCTCTGGCGGCGGTCGGGCGCGCTGACCGACATCGAGTTCTACGAGCTGCGCTATTCCGGGCGAGCGGCAGCGTTTCTGCGGGGGTTCCGGGCGCTCTATCTCGGCGTCTTCTACAACGTGATGATCATCGCGACGGTGACGCTCGCGGCGACCAAGATCGGCGGCGTGCTCCTGGGGCTGGATCCCCTGACCACGGTCCTGATCGCGGGCACCGTGACCATGATCTACTCCGCGACTTCGGGGCTCTGGGGGGTCGTCGTGACCGACCTCGTGCTCTTCGTCGTGGCCATGATCGGCTCGGTCGCGGCCGCCGTGTTCGCGCTGCGCCAGCCGGAGGTCGGCGGGCTCGCGGGGCTGGTCTCGCACCCCGACCTGCAGTCTGCGATGAACTTCTTCCCGGACTTCTCCGACTGGAGCGTCGCCGCGGGGATCTTCATCATCCCCATCGCGGTGCAGTGGTGGAGCGCGTGGTATCCCGGCGCCGAGCCCGGGGGCGGGGGCTATGTCGCCCAGCGCATGCTCGCGGCGAAGAACGAGAAGGAGTCGATGAAGGCCACGCTGTGGTTCAACATCGCGCACTACGGGCTCCGTCCCTGGCCGTGGATCATCGTGGCGCTGTGCTCGATGCTCGTATACCCGGAGCTGTCCGACATCCAGGCCCGCTTCCCGGAGCTGGATCCCGGGCTGGTGGGCAATGATCTGGCCTATCCGGCCATGCTGGTGTTCCTGCCCGCCGGGCTGCTCGGGCTGGTGGTCGCCTCGCTGGCGGCCGCGTACATGTCGACGATCAGCACCCAGCTCAACTGGGGATCGTCCTACGTGGTCAGCGACTTCTACCGCCGCTTCGTGAACCCGGACGCGAGCCAGCGGCGGCTGGTGGCCGTGGGGCGGCTGTCGACGGTGGGATTGATGGTGCTCGGCGCCTTCATCGCGCTGCAGCTCGACACGGCGGGGCAGGGGTTCCAGATCCTCCTCCAGATCGGGGCCGGAACCGGGCTCATCTTCCTCCTGCGCTGGTTCTGGTACCGCGTGAACGTGTGGAGCGAGCTGGCCGGCATGACGATCTCGTTCCTGGTCGCGGTCTATTTCGCCTGGGTGCACGGGGCGCTGGGACTCGCGCCGCTCCCGGCTTGGACGCAGCTCGTGATCGGCGTGGCGGTAACGACGGTCGGCTGGCTCTCGGTGACCTTCCTTACGGCGCCCGCCGATTCCGAGACGCTGCAGGGCTTCTACGACAGGATCCGGCCCATGGGCCGGGGATGGCGGCGGGTCGTCGACGTGGGCGACGGGCCGCGCGGCGCCGAATCGATCACCGCTGCCTTCCTGGCCTGGTTCCTCGGGTGCGTGCTGGTCTACGCGGCCCTCTTCGGGACCGGGTATCTGCTGTACGGGCAGGCCCTGGCGGCGGTGGTCGCGCTGGCGATCTCGGCAGGAGCGGGGGTCTGGCTCTTCCGGCTGTTGCCGAAGCTGGGCTACTCGGATTGAGCGGTGGCGTTGGAGGAGGAGGGCCGTCCGGGGCGACGCGCGAGGCCGGTGCGGGCGCGCGGCCGGCTCGAGCCCGTTGGCGAGTCACCGCGCCCGGCCGCGTCAACCTGATCGGCGAGCACACCGACTACAACGGCCTGCCGGTCCTCCCCATCGCAATCGACCGGGAGGTGCGCGTCGATTTCCGCGTCGTGGACGATCCGGTGGTGCGGCTGGACAGCCCGTCGACCCGTTTCGCGCCGTTCGCGTTTCAGCTGAAACGTCCCATTGAGGCGGCGGACCAGGGCGACTGGTCAAACTACGTGCGGGCCGCGGCGCGGGGACTGCTGGAGCACGGGGTGCTGCTGGAGCGAGGCATCGAGGGGACGGTCACCGGCGATGTCCCGATCGCGTCGGGGCTCTCATCGTCGTCGGCGCTGGTGGTGGCGTCGGCGCTGGCGCTGCTGAGGGCGAACGGGGTCGAGGTGGGGGAACGGACAGGGAGTGGCGGTGCAGCGTTGCCCGGGACGGGTGTCCGGGAGACAACTCGCATCCAGGCCGCGCTCTCCCGATTGGAACTCGCGGCCCTGATGGCGCGCGCCGAGCGCTTCGTCGGGCTCGAAGGAGGCGGGATGGACCAGGCCGCATGCCTTCACGGGGTCGAGGGACACGCCCTCCGCATCGAGTTCGACCCGCTGCGCGTGACGCCGGTGGCCGTGCCGGAGGAGTGGCGGTGGGTGGTGGCGTCGTCGCTGGTTCGTGCCGAGAAGTCCGCGGGCGCGCGCGAGGCCTATAACGAACGCGCGAGGCAGTGCCGGGAGGCGCTGGAGGGACTCGGACAGCCAACCTACCGCGACCTGGTCGCCTCGGACGACCCGGACGGCCTGCTCCGCCACGCGCGCCGTGCCCTCGCCCCCGTGCTGTTTCGGCGCTTCCGCCATGTGGTTACGGAGGGCCGCCGGGTGGCGCAGGCCGAGCAAGCCATGCGCGACGGTGACCTGCACCGCTTCGGCGACCTCATGGTGCGGTCGCACGAAAGCCTCCGCGACGACTACGAGGTGAGCACAGGTGAGCTCGACGAAATCGTATCGGTGGCCCTCGGGGCGGGGGCGGCGGGAGCGCGCCTCACCGGAGCCGGCTTCGGTGGCTGCGCCGTCGCGCTATGCGATGTCACCACCATCGCGCCCGTCATGGAGGCGCTCGCCACGCGGTTCTACGAGCCACGCCTGGGCCGGCCGCCGACCCGCAACATGTTGTTCGTCGCGAAGCCCGGCGGAGGGGCAGGGGTCCGGGAGGTGTAGCCTCGCAGCTCCGGTGGCGCGGCTGGGACAGCCCGTGGCCCGTTTCGCCCCCTTCGCGTTTCAGCTGAAGCGTCCCATGCAGACCTGTCAGGGCTTCACCCGGTTTCTCGGCGTGCCCGAGGCTGTCGCGCGACGTGTTCGGTTCACCCCACCAGCTCCAGCGCCGCCAGCGCCAGCACCTGGGTGCTCGCGACGAGGTCGTCCACCGCGCAGGACTCGTCCGGCTGGTGTGCCTCCTCGAGGGGCCCGGGACCGTAGGCCACGCAGTGCTCGATGCCGGCGATGCGGGCAAAATGCTTCTGGTCGTAGGTGCCGGGACTGGCCACGAGTTCCGCAGGGCGGCCGCGTACCCTTTCCACCGCGCGGGACAGGGCGGCCACGAGCGGTGACCCGGGCGGCGCGGCGGTCGGGTGGACCACCATGCGCTCCTCGATGGTGAAACGACGTTCCGGGTCGTCGCCTTCCACCGACCTGACCAGGCGCGCGATTTCGCCGCGGACCCCGTCGAGTGACTCCTCGGGGATGAAACGGCGGTCGATGGTGGCCACGCAGAGGTCGGCCACGCAGGGCGACTGCGTCCCTTCGTCGGCCTGGCCGCCGGTGATCGCGTTGACGTTCAGGGAGGGGCGCCGGGAGGGCTCGGGCACGATGGGCAGAGCGGAAATGCGCGTCGCGAGTTCGGGGGCGAGCCGGGTTCGGAAGGCTTCCAGAAGGGCTCCCATGTCGTCGATGGCGCTGTGCCCGAGATGGCTCATGCTGCCGTGCGCGGTGTGGCCGTGCGCGACCACATCGAACCAGTAGACGCCCCTGTGCCCCAGGCACACGCGGGCGGGTCCGAACGGCTCGGGGATGATTGCGTACCGGGTATCGTCGCTCGAGATGATCCCGGTTTCGCACAGGTGCGCCACGCCCGCGAAGCCGCCGCTCTCCTCGTCGACGGTGGCGCTGATGTCCACGGCTCCCTCGAGCTCGACTCCGGCCCGCCGCAGCGCCTCGACCGCGAAGACGGCGGCGGCGATCCCCGACTTCATGTCCGACGCACCCCTTCCGTAGATGCGCCCGTCGCGCACCACCCCCGCGAAGGGATCGACCGTCCAGCCGTCCCCCGGCGGAACCACGTCGAAGTGGCCGTTCAGGTGGAGCCGCGGGAGCCCCGGAACGGCCGCCCCCCGCCCGACCACGTTCACCCTGGGGTATGCGGCGGTGTGCTCGGGGCGCCCCCCGGCCTCCACGTGCTCCACCGCCAGGCCTGTCGCCCGCAACCGCCGGCCGATCAGTTCGGCGCACTCGCGGTAGCACGCTCCCGGGGGATTCACCGTGGGGATCCGGATCATCTCGGCCGTAAAGGCCACGATTTCGTCGCGCGCGGCCTCCACTTCGGCGAGGACGCGGTCGTCTCGGCGAATGCGCGTTGGCGGGTCTACGTGGTGCATGCGGGTCTCCGAGGCCGGGGATTGGAGGTAGCGGAGGCCGGGGCTGGAGGTAGCGGAGGCGGTGTGCGGGGCGTATGTCATGCCCGTGAGCCGGGTTGCCCCGCGCGCGTGATCCTTACATTGTGCGCCGCCCCTTCACCACACGAAACCCCGCCGGAGGCTTCCCGTGACCACGATGTTCAGCCTGGAGGGACGTGCCGCCGCGGTCGTCGGAGGCGGCTCCGGCATCGGCGAGGCCGTCGCGGTCGGATGCGCGGAGGCGGGCGCGCACGTGTCCTGCCTCGACATCGACGCGGCCGCCGCCGCCCGCACCGCGGCGACCATCCGCGCCGCCGGGGGCGAGGCCGCCTCCGCCCCCCTGGACATCATGGACGGCCCGGCGGTCACGCGCGCGTTCGAGGACATCACGACCGCCCGCGGCTCACTCGACGTCGTCGTCTGCACCCCCGGAGTGAACGTGCGCAAGCCCCTCCTCGACTACACCGACGAGGAGATCGACCGCGTTCTGGGACTCAACCTCAAGGGTGGCGCGCACGTCATCCAGTCCGCGGGACGGATCATGAGCGCGCAGGGCTCGGGGTCCATCATCCTCTTCAGCTCGATCCGGTCCGTGGTGGTCGAGCCGGGCCAGAGCATGTACGCCGCCACCAAGGCGGGGATCGTGCAGATGGTGCGCGTCGCCGCGGCCGAACTCGGGCCCCGCGGGGTGAGGGTCAATGCGGTCGCGCCCGGCGTGATCGACACGCCGCTCACGAGCCCGATCAAGGACAGCCCGGACTGGTACGGCGCCTATGCCGCGCGCAACATCCTCAACCGCTGGGCGAGCGCCCGCGAGATGGCCGGCCCGACCGTTTTCCTCGCCTCGGACGCGGCCAGCTACGTCACCGGGTCGGTCCTTTTCGCGGACGGCGGCTGGACCGCCATAGACGGAAGGTACACGCCGCCTTCGGGTCGGTCCTGATGCCCCGCGGCCGCGGGCCGGCTCCCGAACGGTCGCGCGCCGCGTCGATGAGAGAGGGGCTGCCGAGACGCCTCCGGGCCATCGTCCGACTCCGGTGCCCGCGCTGTCTGGACGGCGCGGTCTTCGAGAGCCTCTGGAGGATGCACCCCCTTTGCCCCTCCTGCGGGCTGCACTACGAGAGAGAGCCGGGTTACTTCACCGGGGCCATGTACTTCAGCTACGGGTTGGGCCTGGCCCTGTGCGCGCCGCTCGGTGTGGTCCTGATGGCGTTCGCGGGCTTCTCGGCGAATCAGTCCATCCTGACGATGGCGGTGATGCTTCCTCTGCTGGTTCCGCTGTTGTTCCGCTACTCGCGAGTCCTCTGGATGCACTGCGACCAGCTCCTGGATCCCAGGTAGGGATGCCTATCCCACCGTTCGCCGGTGACAGCCGGTAAGCAACTCACGTACGTTGAAGGATGGCGCTAGACCGGATCGATCTCGCCGCGTTCCTCGTCTTCCTCGGCGTCGTGGTGGGCGTGTCCCTGTACGCGGGCCGCAGGGAGGACACCACCGCCGACTACTTCCTGGCCGGCCGCAACCTGCCCTGGTGGCTCATCGGCATATCGCTGATCGCCTCCAACATCTCCTCCGAACACTTCATCGGCATGTCCGGCGAGGGGTTTCAGACCGGACTGGCCATCGCCGCCTTCGAGTGGATCGCGGCCATCGCGCTCGTCTTCGTGGCGCTCGTGCTCCTGCCCAGGTTCCTGCAGGCGGGCATCTACACGCTGCCCGAGTACCTCGAATTCCGATTCGGACCGACGCCGCGCGTCATCATGGCCGCGTATCTGATGACCGTCTACGTCGTGGTCGGCCTGGCCGGCATCCTCTACGCGGGAAGCCTGGCGCTGACGAGCATCTTCGGGCTCGACATGACGGCGGGGGTCTGGGCCATCGGCCTGCTCGCGGGCGGCTACACGATCTACGGCGGGCTCAAGGCGGTGGTCTGGTCCGACATGCTGCAGGGTATCGCGCTGCTCGGGGGCGGTGCGGTGCTGTTCTTCCTGGCCATGGAGGCCGTGGGCGGATTCGGCGCGTTCCTGTCCGCCAACGAGGACAGGCTCCACCTGATGCTGCCGGCCGATCATCCCACGCTCCCGTGGACGATCTACCTCATGGGCATCTGGGTCCCGAACATCGCGTACTGGGGACTGAACCAGTTCATCTCCCAGCGGGCGCTGGCCGCCAGGAGCCTGGCCGAGGGCCAGAAGGGCGTGATCCTGGCGGCGTTCCTCAAGCTGTTGATCCCGTTCCTGATCGTGATGCCGGGGATCGCGGCCTATCAACTCTACGCGGACCGGATCGCGATCGGAGATCAGGCCTATCCCACGCTCATGGCCGATCTGCTGCCCACGGGCCTCCGCGGCGTCATGTTTGCGGCACTCTTCGGGGCGGTGATGAGCTCGCTCGACTCCATGCTCAACTCGGCGTCCACGATCTTCACGCTGGACATCTACTCGCGCCACGTCGTGAAGGAGGAACTCGAGCCCCGCAGGGCGATCCGCATCGGCAGGATCGCGACCGGCGTCTTCGTCGTGATCGGCTGCCTGCTGGCGCCACAGCTCGCGTCCGTCGGGGGGATCTACGAGTACATGCAGCGCGTCTGGAACTTCATCTGGCCGGGCATCCTCGCCGTCTTTCTCATGGGGATGATCCTGCCCAGGGCCCCCCCGCGGGCGGCGACCGTGGCGCTCCTGATCGGGCCGGTGGCGTACGGGCTGCTGACGCTGGCCCTCGATGCATTCTTCGACTCGCAGGCGTACCTGAACGCCGCAGCCGGAGCGTTCGTGCTATCGAGCGTGGCCATGGTCGTCGGGTCGCGCGTGCGCCCGCTGGAGGAGGCCCGGCCGCTGCCGCAGTCCGATGCCCTCGACCTCGCGCCTGCGCCGTCGGCGAGGTGGGCGGGCGCGGTCGTGGTGCTCCTGACGGTGGGGCTCTACGTCGTGTTCTGGTAACGGGACGATGCACGCGCGCTACGTCATCATCGGCGCCGGCATCCACGGCCTTTCCACGGCGTGGCACCTCGCCCTGGAGCTCAGGGCATCCGGGCGCGGGGACGGGCGCGACATCCTGATCATCGACAAGGCGGACGTCGGCGCGGGTGCCTCGGGGATCGCCTGCGGGGTCATCCGCAACAACTACTTCCAGCCGGCCATGCGCGAGCTGATGGCCCACTCGGTGAGCGTCTGGGAAAGCGACCCGGCCGGGTTTTCCTACCACCCCGTGGGGTATCTCCAGATCAGCCACGAAGCCATGCGCGAGGACGTGACCTCGATCCACGAGCAGCAGCGGGCCATCGGCTACAGCTCGACGTTCGTCGGGGGAAGCGCGGCATCCCGGAGCTACATGCGCGGCATCTTCGACGACTGGCAGGCCCGGGGCATCACGAGCGTGCTGCACGAGCACCGGGGCGGCTACGCCAACAACATGGCCTCGCTCGAGGGGTTGCGGGCGAGGGCGGAAGCCGAGGGCGTCCAACTCGTGGCCGGGCTCGCCAACAGGGGCTTCAAGCGCGACGCCTCGGGCGCGGTCACGGCGGTGCTCACCGATCGGGGATCCATCGCCTGCGAGCAGGTGGTGGTGGCCACCGGCCCCTGGGTGCGGCAGCAGTGGGCCATGCTCGACCTCCCTGCGGTAACTCCGGTCCGCGGTCCCGGGGGCGAGATGCACGACATGCCGACCTGGACGTACTGGGCCCTTCAGGAGGGGACGCTGCGCGTGGATCCCGGGTACCTGGTCGACAACCGGGGCAACATGCCGCCGGTCGTGCACGTCGACACCGACCAGCCGCTGTCCGACGAGCGCGGGCTGGTGACCGAGGGTCCCTGGGGCCTCTACTACAAGCCGGACTTCAGCTTCGGCGGGGTGCAGGGCGGCTACATGCCCGACCGGATCGACAAGCCCGCGTGCGAGGTGGCGGTCGATCCCTACGGGCCGAAGTCCCCGGACTTCGTGGTCGGAGAGGACTTCTACCGCCGATGGACCGCGGCCCTCGCCTTCTGCCAGAAGCGTTTCGAGGGCAAGGCCCACCTGATGAGCCGGGAACCCTCGGGCGGCATCGGCAGCTTTACGCCCGACAGCTTCCCCGTGTTCGACACCTTCGCCGACAACGTCTACTTCATCGCCGACTCCAACCACGGCTACAAGATGATCGGCGTGGGGGCCCTCGTGGCCAGGGAGCTGACGGGAGAGCGCCAGGCGCTGCTCGAACCCTTCCGCTACAGCCGGTATGCCGAAGGCCGGCTCCACCCGGTCAGCAACTCGCCCTTTCCCTGGAGCTGACGGGTCGCCGTCATCCGGGTTCTCCGGTCCGCCGGGCCACGGGATCGGATGGGAAGAAGCCGATCGTGCGCCACGAGACCAGCAGCAGGCCCGCGGCCGCGGCGGTCAGCACGAGTCCCGGGAGCCACACGGCGCCCTGGGCGATCCACAGCGGCAGCGTGGACAGTACGGCGATCTCGACCACGGCGATGGGAAGGTACGCCAGGCCGTAGTCGTCGAGCGTGCTCGACTTCCGTTTGGGGTCCACCACGCGCAGAAGGGCGATCCCCATGGCCACGACCCCGGTGGACCAGCCGAAGGTGAACAGCCCTCGCTCGAACCAGTAGTTGTGAAAGGTGCGGCGGGCGATCCACAGGGTCAGGACGATCGCGTGGGCGAAGCCGAACACCGACATCACGAGGATGGGCGCCGCGTACTCCGCCACGATCGTGAGGGGGATCGACGCCACCCCGAACGCTACCAGGTAGTCCGAGATCGAAGATCCGATGCGCCCCATCGTCGGTCGATCGACGTGCCGGCCGACGCCCAGCGCGTCCAGCAGTGCCTGGATGAGGGCGCCGCAGATCACCGCGAGCCCGAACATGGGAACGGCGGTGAGGGTGCCGCCCGCCGAGCGCAGGGCCCAGGCCACTGCGTGGGCGGCCCCATAGGCGAGCAGGACGAGCGCGACGTGCCAGGACAGAGTGTCGAGTGCCAGCGGGCTGACGGTTTCCTTCCCCACGTGGCGGGCGTCGTCGGGATCGATCAGCCCCCGCCGCTGGTCCGCCGGAAGCTCGCGCGGGGTCGAAACGAGACGGGTCCAGCCCGAACGCGTCGCGAGGTTGATCGCCGCAACCCCGCCCAGCACGGCCGCCAGGAGTCCGATGGTGGCGAAGGTGTATCCGACCGGCAGGGCATGATCGTGGCCCTGGTCGGCGAGGATGGATCCGACGGCGGCTGCCGTGCCGTGACCCCCGACGAAGCCGGCCGGGAGCATCACGGCGAAGGGTCCGCCGACCTCGCGAAAGAGCGGAATGAGGACGGCGCCCGCGAACAGCAGCGCCAGCCCGAACTGGCCGATCCACGCCGACAGATTGTAGAAGAAGGTGTCCCCGGCGTCGCGGATCATCTCCCTGAATCGGGGCCGGCTCGTGCGCCAGCCCATGAAGAGGGTGGCGAACAGAAGCACGACCAGCTCGCCTGGATACCGGGTCATGACCGGCGCGCCGCCCGCATCGCGCGCGAACGGGAGCAGGTCCAGCCCTTCGGGTCCGACGCCCAGCCCGATCAGCCCGGCCAGGATCGGCGTGGGCAGGAAAATGGTCTGGAAAAACCGGACCCACGTGCGCAGCAGATGCGCGACGACCAACAGGCCGGAGATCAGGGCGAAGTCGAGGAACATGTCGGGACCGGGAATCCGGGGGCCGGGGCTGGACTGGCGGCGGTGCGCGGGGCGTATGGGACGGCCGTGAGCCGAGTTGCCCGACGGGCGTGACCGTTAACATTGTGCCCCACCACTTCAACACACGAAACCCTCACGGGACTCTTGCCGCTGATGCCGAACACGTCGAAGGCAAGTCGCGAGGTGCGTTACGAGCCCGACGAGCGGCCTTCGCCATTGCTCAGCGCCGGGCTGGGGATGCAATTCGCCTGCCTCTGCATCGCCAGCATCGTGATGACACCCACGGTAATGATCACGGTGTCGGGCGGGAGCGAGCCGTACCTCTACTGGGCGGTCTTCTCGGCGATCGTGATCTGCGGAATCACCACGGCCGTCCAGGCACGCACGGTGGGACCCATCGGGGCCGGATACATCCTCATCATGGGAAGCACGAGCGCCTTCCTCGCCGTGTGCGTGTCCGCCCTCGAACAAGGCGGACCGGGAATGCTCGCTGCTCTCATCATCGCGTCCTCGGCGGTCCAGTTCGGCCTTGCGTCCAGGATGGCGCTGTTGCGCAGGGTCTTCACGCCGACCGTGGCCGGCACCGTGCTGATGCTGATTCCCCTGACCCTCGCGCCCGTGATTCTCAACAAGCTGGCTGACGTACCTCCTGATGTGGCGCCGGCAGCGGCTCCGGTCACGGCGGGCGTGACGCTGCTGGTCATCCTGCTCATTCCGCTCAACTTCTCCGGCACGCTACGGATCTGGGCTCCGGCGCTGGGGCTCGTTGCCGGATGCCTTACGGCGGGCCTCGGATTCGGGATCTACGATCTGACAGCGGCGGCCGAGGCTCCGTGGATCGGGTTGCCGGAGGTGGCCTATCCAGGGATCGACCTGAGTTTTCGGCCCGAGTTCTGGGCGCTTCTGCCGTCTTTCGTGATGGTCACGCTGGCGAGCGCCATGGACACGCTCGGGGACAGCATCTCGATTCAGCGAGTGTCATGGCGGAGACCCAGGGCAATCAGTTTCCGGTCCATCCAGGGGGCGATCGCAGCGGACGGACTCGGGAACCTGCTCTCGGGTCTCGCCGGGACCGTACCGAACACTACTTATGGCTCGGGCGTCGCCGTTGCCGAACTTACCGGAATCGCTTCACGCCGGGTCGGGGTGGCCATAGGTGTCGTGTTGGTCGCCTTTGCGTTTCTGCCCAAGTTCGTTGCTCTTCTGATCGCGATACCGGGTCCGGTGGTGGCCGCATACATGGTGGTCATCGTCGCCTTGATCTTCGTGTTCGGCATGAAGATCCTCCTGCGGGAGGGCCTCGACTACCGGAAGGGTCTCATCGTCGGTGTCGCATTCTGGCTCGGCGTGGCCTTCCAGCTCGACTGGATCTACCCGGCGGCGATCCAGGGCCCCTGGGAGGAGTTGCTCGGCAACGGGATGACGGTCGGGGGGCTCGCTGTAATCCTCCTCACGCTCCTCGGGGGATTGGCGGGAGGACGGCGGTTGCGTCTCAAGACCCGGTTGACTGCCGACAGGTGGCCGGAGATCGATGCCTTCCTGCGCAAGTTCGCTGGCAGGAAGGGTTGGGATGAAGCGACGGAGACGCGTCTCCGCGCCGTGGGTGAGGAGACCATTCAGATCCTTGTTCGGCGGGGGAAGGGCGAGAGGCGGCTGCTTCTGCTGGCGGGGGTCGACGGCGACGAGGCCGACCTGGAATTCATCGCGACGACGGACGAGACGAACATCGAAGACCAACTCGCCATGCTGAACGAGTCGGCAGTATCCGCAGCCGACGAAATCCCGCTGCGGCTGCTGCGCCACTACGCCTCGTCCATACACCACAAGCAATACCACGATATCGACATCATCACGATACGCGTAGAGGTTGCATAGGCGCTGCAAGACGCGGTCGGCGGATGGTTCGGACCCGGCGGAGGCCGGTCCTCCCATATTTCCAAGGACCCTCTTTGTGCGGTCGGGAGAATCGCGGCTATCTTGGCGACCCTGGGAGGTTGTCTGATGAAAAGACGTTACGCGGTATTCGCCGCGCTGCTGGGCGCTTGCGGTGGCGAAACCGGCGGAGAGTCCGCTCCGCCGGTGAGCGAGGACCGTCCGCTGGAGGCCGACTTCGAGGAGGTGTACCGGATCGGCGGGATCGCGGCGGAAGGGTGGGATGCGTTCACGGAGATCGCGGACCTGGGCTTCGACGCGCGCGGTCACCTCTACGTTCGCGACGAGGCAGGGTCCTCCACCCGCATCGTGGTCGTGGACGTGATCGGAGGCCTGGCGGCGGAGTTCGGACGCATGGGCGACGGCCCGGGTGAGCTTCGGCAGGTGGGGCAGATGGTGGCTCGGCCCGAGGGCGGGGCCGTGATCGTCGACGAGGGTCACCGCGCCTACCTCCTGTTCGGCCCGGACGGCTCGTTCGAACGCGCGCTCCGCTTCGCGGATACGGGCGACGGCCGGGCCGGCTCCGCTCAGATCGTGCGCCCCGCGCGGGACGGGGGCGCGCTGTTCCTGACTCGAGGCACGGCCGCGAGCTTCAGCCGCGGGGAAGCATCCGTCACGTCGGGTGACCGCACGATCTACCGCGTGGCTCTCGACGAGAGGGAAGAGGCCGTCCCGGTACCGTTCGCGGAGGGTTGGGAACCGCGCCCCCGGCGGCAGGTCACGATCGAGGTCGAGGACCCCTCGGACATGTTCGCCGCGCTCGACGGCGCACTCGCCTACTTCGAGCCCCGTCTGGTGTTCGATGTTCTCCCCGGTGGCGGGGTGGCATATTCCGATTCCTCCGCGTATGTCGTGAAGATCCGGACGACGGGTGCCCCGCCACGGGTTGTCGGCCGGCCCCTTCACCCGCAGGCCGTTACAGAACGCCTGCGGGAGCGCGCACGGGCGCGGGTGGTGGAGGAATACGAGGCGTCCGTCGAGGCGCAGTTCACCACCTCGGAGGTGGGCGAAGACGTTCCGGAGGCCGCCCACGCGCAGTTCGCAGCCTTGATGGAGGGCCTGGTGGCCGGCATGCGCGAAATGGTGGCGAACGCGGCTTTCATGCCCGAGGTGCCCCTGGTGCGCGATCTTCGTACGACCTGGGAGGGGACGATCTGGGTCCTACGGTGGGGGAGCGATCCATTGGGGCAGCTCGAGTTCGCCGGCGCAGGGTCGGGGAGGGACGAGACGCCTGACGGATGGATCGATGTCCTCGCCGCGGAGGGCGAGTACGTCGGCACGTTCTCGCTGGAGGAGACGCCGATGCCCGCCGCGTTCGGCCCCGGTGGCATGGTCGCGTTCGTCGAGACGGACGAATTCGACGTCCCCACGATCATCGTGAAGCGGCTGCCGGAGGCTGTCCGCTAGCCGGCCGCCGGCTGGAGCGCCGAACGAGATGGACGACTCAACCAACCCGGGTCACACACGCGATGCCGGATTCGCCGTCTCGGACGAGGAGGCCGGCTTCGACATCCGGGAGGACTTCGAGCGCTTCTCGCAGAGGGACGACATCTTCTGCCGCTCGTTCTGGGATCCGGAGGTGCGTACGCACCGCTCGGACATGTTCTACGAGACGTACCGGACGCCGAAGCTGACCTGGCGTTCCGTCGATGGCTTCACCCAGCGCGACTATGCGCTGCGCAACGCGTCCTGGCATGTGACGGACATCTTCGCCGAACTGCGTGAGGGCGACGACCGCCGCGAGGGTTTTCTGGACCCGTACACCGTCGTTCGCGAGGGCCCGGGCAGCCAGCCCCCGGTGGCGTCTCCCGAGGAGATGGCGCGCGAGATCAAGCACGCCGCGAAGACCCTGGGCGCCGATCTGGTGGGGATCACCGGCAACGACGAGCGTTGGCTCTACACGCACGCCTACAGCCGCGAGAACGAGCACGAGAAGCCGCAGGAGATCTCCACCGAGTTCGAAAACGTGATCGTGATCGCGCAATCCATGGACCGGGAGCTCCTGCGCACGGCGCCCTCAGCGCTGAGCGGCACCGCGACGGGAGCCACCTACTCCCGGGACACCATCGTGCTGCTGGCGATCGCGCAGTACATCACCAATCTCGGCTACCGGGCCGTGGCCAGCATGAACGACTCGGCGCTGGCCATCCCGCTCGCCATCAAGGCCGGGCTGGGCGAGTACGGACGCCACGGCCTCCTCATCACCCGCGAGTACGGTCCCCGGGTCCGGCTCGGCAAGGTCTTCACCGACATGCCGCTCGCCCACGACCGCCCGGTGCGATTCGGCGTGAAGGAGACGTGCGACATCTGCCGCGCGTGCACAAAGGGCTGCCCCGCGAAAGCCATCGACGACGGCGAACCGTCCACCGTGGTCCACAACCGGTCGAACATCCAGGGCATCCGCAAATGGACAACGGATGCCGAGAAGTGCTTCCGCTTCTGGGCCAACCAGAACACCGACTGCTCGATCTGCGTGCGCGTCTGCCCGTACAACCGCGACTATCGCGACCGGTGGAGTCGAGCGTGGCGATGGCTGGCCGGCACGCGCCTAAGGCGACTCGCGCTCTGGCTGGACCGCGTCAGCGGACGCGGCGAGCGCCTGAAGCCGTCCCGCTGGTGGAACTCCGGCTGATAACCCGCCCAGGGACGCATGCGCGCCGCGGCGTGGCCCATCCCCGTCAGTAACCGCGCCGGCCCGGCTCACCGAAGCCCGAGCGCGACGAATTCGGGCGGATGTTCCCTGCCGCCGATGGCCACCACGATGAACTGCTTCCCGTCGTGCATGTACGACATGGGGCCTGCCGTCGTCCCCGCGTCCAGCTCCATCTCCCGGACCACCTCTCCGGTGGCCTTGTCCCAGGCGCGGAAGGTCTTGCCCCACATGTTCGCCTGGACGCCCCCGAATACTCCCTGGGCTCCTTCGCCCATCAGCAGGAGGGTCTTCGTGACGAGCGCCACGGGCCGGCTGGCCACGCCGAGCGGGGGGACCTCCACATCCCGAAGGGCCGGGTGATCCCTCGGGCCATCCCCGTTCGCCTTCACCCAGACGTGCTCGCCCCGGTTCATGTCGATCGCCGTGATCCGGCCCCAAGGCGGCTTCGTGATCGGCAAACCGTCGATGTAGGGCGCGTCTCGATTGGGGCTCCAGTACTCCATCTCCGCTGTCGGGTCCGTGGCCCTGGCGATGCGGTAGACGCGCGGGATCGAGTGGGCGAAGGCGTAGTACATGCCGGTTTCGGGATCGAACGCACCCGTGTTCCAGTTTCCCGCCCCCCACGACCCGGGCACCATCAGCGTGCCCTTCGTGCCGCCCGGCTCGTCGCTGACGAGCGACGGCGGGGTGAAGATCGGGCCGACGACGAACGAATCGGCCAACGCGCGCGCCCGCTCGCGGAGCCCCGGGAAGTCGATGAGGTCGTCAGGGGTGATGCCGTGCCTGGCGAACGGCGCCGGCCTGGTCGGAAACGGTTGCGTCGGGGAGGTATGCTCGCCCGGAACCGTGGACTGGGGTACGGGACGCTCCTCGATCGGCCATACCGGCTCGCCGGTCACGCGGTCGAAGACGTACAGGAAGCCCGTCTTGCCCGGCTGCATGACGGCGTCGATGCGGCGGCCGTCCACCACGATCTCACCCAGCGTCGGCGGACCCACGGTGTCGTACTCCCACAGGTCGTGATGCACCATCTGGAAGTGCCATGCCCGCTCCCCGGTCGCGGCGTCGATCGCCACCAGGCTGTTGGAGAACAGGTTGTCGCCCGGGCGATGGCCCCCGTAGTAGGCGGCGGTCGGCGCCGAAAAGGGCACGTACACGAAGCCGAGCTCCTCGTCCGCGCTGAGGCAGCACCATGCGCCGAGGTCGCCCGATTCCCGCCACGACTCCTTGCCCCAGGTGTCGACGCCGAACTCGCCCTCCCGCGGCACGACGTTGAAGGTCCAGAGCAGCTCGCCGGTGCGCACGTCGTATCCGCGCAGGTTCTCGGGCGCGCTTCCCTTCCAGCGCGTCCCCGAGTCGCCCGCTCCGTCGACCGTGCCCGCGACCACGATGACGTCGTTCACGACGATGGGACCGGAGCTCCAGCCGAACCGCCGGGCCGAGGCCGGGACCAGGTCGACCCTTCCGCCATCGCCGAAGCCGGGACGGGTCTGGCCGGTTTCCGGGTCGAGGGCGTAGAGATATCCGCCGCGCACGTGTATCAGGCGGCGCTCGGAGCCGTCGGTCCAATAGTCCATACCCCTTGAGGACCGGCCCCGGGCTTCCTCGATCGTCCGCGGGAACGGCTGCTGGATCCAGAGGGTCTCGCCGGTCGCCGGATCGAAGGCCTCGGCCAGACCGACGCCGTTGGGGGCATAGAGCACGCCGTCGATGAAGATCGGCGTCGCCCTGAGGTAGCCCGAGACCCCCAGATCCGGAAAGGAGTCCGTCAGGGCGGCATCGACGGCGGGGCGCCGCCACAGGACCTCCAGGTCCCCGACATTGTCGCGCGTTATCTGATCGAGAGGAGAGTACCTGGTGAACGCCTTGTCGCCTCCGAAGTAGGCCCAATAGACGGAGTCGGCGCCCCCGCCGCCCCCGCCGCCGAAACGGGGCTCGCAGGCCCAGAGCCACACCACGCATGCGAGCGAGCCCGCTCCAATCAGCCGCAGACGACCTGGCATGAGCGCCTCCTCGGGTTCCGGTGTTCCACCAGCCCATCGTTTGCCTGACGCGGGTGGGCCGGGGAAGTTTGCATGAATCTACATGTGGGCCATCCCGCCGCCATGCCGTGCACCGGGCGCGGACCCGGGCCTCCGGCACTGGCGGGGTGCCGTTGAGGAAAAAGCCTGCGCGGGGCGCCCGTCCCCGAGATGGCTGCGTGTGCAACCCTTGCCACGGTTCCATGGACCAGGACGAAACCCGCATCTCCGAAGAGGAGGCACGCGCACTCTGGCAGCGTGCGGCCGAGTTGCAGGCCGAGGCCGCCCGTCGCCTCGAGGCGCGTTCGCGGCAGCTGGCTCCGCGGGGGCATCCCTCCGACACGGCGGAGGTGGAAGGGTACCGCCTCGCGGATGTCCGGGCCGCTGCCGAAGAAGCCGGCATTTCGACGGAGTTCGTCGATCATGCGCTCGTAGAGGCTCGCAATCGGGCGCTCGCCGAAGGAGCCCGGGCCCGGCCGTCGGCGATGGCAGCCCGTTTCCTGGGCCACCCGCCGCTTGCGCTGGAGGTCTCCCGGGTGATCCACGCACCGGCGGAGGAGGTCTACGGCGCCATGCAGCGGATCCTCCCGGAAGACCCGTTCCGCCTGAGTCTTGTCGATCAACACGGAGCCGGTCCCCTCGACGGGGGCGTGCTGGTGTTCAAGGTGCCTCGATACCTGGCAACCCTGGGAGACCAGTCGTTCGCGTACGAGATGGCCTGGATCGACCTCAAGCAGCTCCTTTTCAGCCTCCGGCGCCTGGCCACCGAGCCGCCTGCGACCGAGTTGACCGTGCGGGGGAGCCTGATCTACAGCCACAAGCTCAATATGTGGGTCGGGGGCTGCGTCTCGGGATTGGCCGGGTCGTTGAGCGGTGTCGGTGGCGCCTTTGCGGGCGGGGCCGCGGCCGCCGCCCTCGGGGTCGGGGGTCTCGCGGCCGGTGCGGCTGTATTGGGCTTCCTTGCCGGTGGAGCGGCGGTCGGCGGGCTGGCTACGCTCGGCTGGCGCGCGTTGTATCGTTACGCGCTGCGCCGCGGGGAGAAGGCGATCGGGAACCTGATCGGCTCGATCGTCGTCGACATCGAGACCGGCGGAGGGTTTTCGAGCCCGAGGCCTCTTCCGAAGCTCTCCCAGGGCATTCCCTAGAGCAGGCTTCGCCGGTCGACTCCGCTCGTTCCACGCCTGATTGGCGCGGGACCCGCCTCACGCGTGAGACGGGGCAGACCGACTATCCCCGCAGCGTCCGCCGGACCCCGACGAAGCGGCGCAGCCGGCGCACCGCCAGGGAAAGGCCGGTCCACACCATGAGCGCGGCCGCCAGCGAGAAGAGTCCGGTCAACAGCTGGCCGGCCAGTCCCCAGTACTCCCCCGTGTGCGCGTACCGCAGGAACTGCTGCGCGCGCCGTGTGGGCGTATCGTCGGCGAAGGACTCCCATGCGCGCGCGGCGCCGGAGGCGGCGTCCAGGGTGAGAAAGCCGGTCCTGTGAGGCTGGCCTGCGCGGCCCGCCCGCACCTCGACGCGGACCTCACTGTCCGCGGGTCGCGGCAGGTTCAGGATCAGGGTCCGCCACCCCGGCGCCCAAGCCTCGGCGGTTGCGAGCACGGCCCCCAGGTCCGGGTCCGGCACGCGGGCGGAGTCCTCCGAAATCGCCGCCCCCTCGGGTTCCACCTCCCGGGACGCTGATCCAACCGTCCATGCCCCGGCGGGTACCGCGTTCCCCACCATCGGATAGACCCGATCTCCCACAGCCGGATACGACGTGGTGACCCCGGTTGCCGCGATCACGGCCAGTGGCAGGACCGACCAGATCCCGACCACCTGGTGCCAGTTGAGGTCGCGCCGGGCACCCCTCGCCCCGGGACGGAGAAGGATCACGTTGGCGAGCGACCGCCGGGTGACCGGCCGCGGGATCCACAGGATCGGTCCGGTCAGCAGCAGAAAGAGGAAGGCCAGATTGAACGCCCCCGTCACCGCCCGCGCGCGTCGCACCGAGCCTCCCGGGACGTTGAACCAGCGGTGCCAGTTGTGGACGTCTTCGAAGAAGCGTTCGAGCCCGCCCGATTCCGTTGCCAGCAGCTGCCCCGTGTAGGGATTTACGCGGGCGTACCGGTCCTGTCCCTCGTAGACGCGCACTGGCGCGCGCGGGTCCGATCGATAGGTCAGCGAAGTGGCCGTGAACTCCACCGCGGCCGCGATCTCCTGCGGAGGCAGCCGTTGCGCACCTTCCGGCGCGGGCACGAAGTATCTTCGCTCCGCGAGCCCCGTCACCGTCTCCTCGAGCGACAGGATCACGCCCGTCGCCGCCAACATCAGGATGACCAGCCCGGCGGCCGCGGCCACGGTGAGGTGCAGCCAGAAGATGATCGCCCGGATCATCGCACCGACGCCGCCGGGCCGACGAAGCCCGCGATCCGCCTCATCCGGCCGGCAGCCCGTGGAGGACGTGCCTTCAGTTCAGCGTCACGTAGCGCTCGAAGCGCGCGACCTCGTTCTCATCCACGTACTTCCCGATCTCGCGCCGGAACTGGTCCAGGTCGGTGTACGGGCGGTACTCCTCGAACTCGTGGGCCATGCGTTCGCTCATCCCCGGAACCGCCATGATCTCTTCGCGGGTGGCGCTGTTCAGGTCGATGGGGACGTACACGTACCGTGCGAGCCGCTCCACCTCTTCCTCGTCCACGTATTTGCCGATCTCCATGCGGAACTCGCCCATGTCCACGTAGGGGCGGTACTCCTCGAACTCGTGCGCCATCCGATCCCCCACGCCGGGAATCAGCAGGATCTCGTCGTTCGTCACGTCGTTGAGGTTGATCGGCAGCCAGAGCGCGCTGTACGCCGCAAGCGCCGCCTCTTCGCCGATCGCCCCTGCCAGCACCGCGTGCAGATCCGCCGCGCGCAGGTAGGGCCGTCCGCCGACAACCGCCGCGGCGGCCTCCGCGGTGATCCCCGGGACCGTGGTCAAGTCGTTTTCAGTGGCGAGGTTGGGGTTGGAGAGGGCAGCCATGGCATCGGCGGCACCCATATCGCCCATGGCCTCCATGGACTCCGCGGCCGCGGGCTCGGACTCGGCCGCATCGCCACCTCCGCCACAGCCGGCCGATAGCAGCGGAATCATGACGAGGGCGAACGTTGCGGTGTGACTATGGGACATGCTTCCTCCGTTTCCTGCCGTGAGCCTGGTTGCGTGTGGCGCCCACACGGCGCGCTGACCGCAACCAGCGTGAAATGAGACTCATTCTCAACACGCCCTGAAGATCCACCGGCCCCCGGGTCAGGTCAAGTGTCTGGCACGCCGAAGGTCGGAAGCGCGGGGCTGCGGTTGGCGCGGCTGGCCGGCGTCAGCCGACGGAGAAGACCTCGACTACTTCGAACTGACGAAGTGCGCGCCGATCGCGTCGACCGCGGCTTGTAGAGCGTCGAGTTGTTTCCGGACCTCGGTGTCCAGTCCATCGACCCTCTTGCCGAGACGTGCCTCCAGCCCGTCGAGCGAATACCGAACCTGCTTGAACTTGGCCGACACCATGTCGACCCTGGTGCCGAACTCGACGCTCCGTTTGTCCGCGTGGGCCTCCACGTCGTCGATCCGCGTGCCGAGCTTCGATTCCAATGCGGAGATCCGTCCGCTCAGCTGATCGAACCCGGCGGCAACACGGCGGTCAAGCCTGGCCAGCGCGACACCAAGCTCCTGAATCGCGAAACTGTTCTTCATCGTCTACCTCGCTCCCTTCATCTCCGTAAGCGCGTTGCCCGCCCGAGCGGGTCCCCGTCCGTCAAGGGAACCTGCCGTGTCGACGCGGTGGCCAATGGGATGGGGATGGAGCGGCGCGTCGAGACCAACGGGCTCTCGTCCATGACCCCGAGCCTGTCCGCGCCGCGCGCGGGCGAGTGCCACCACCTGGGCGAGTCCGGCGCGAGGGGCTCCGCCTCAGCCCGGCGCGCACGATGACGGACGCGGACATCGGACCCCCGAAACCTCGTAAGTCCAATGGGCCTGGGTAGATTCGAACTACCGACCTCACGCTTATCAGGCGTGCGCTCTAACCACCTGAGCTACAGGCCCCAGTTGAACTTACGGGATCGCGAGGGGAAGTTCCAGCTAATTGACTCCCGCTAATTGGGCGAGGAGCGGACTGTCCGCCGGTGCTCAAGGGCCTTCCTGAGCTGGTCCTCGTCGGCCCTCTGGTAGCACTGGAGCACTGTCTGGGCCGTCTTCCAGCCGCCGAGCTGGCAGAGCACCTTGAGCGGTTGATCCATGAGGTCGGACGCGAACTTCCGCCTTAGCGAGTGCCAGCCGCGACCGCGCTTGGGCTCCAGCCCCGCGAGTTTCTGGGCCTTGTCCCACCAGACGCGCACCCGCGACCGGTCCAGGCACCGCGAGGGGTTCTTCGGCGCGGGCAACACGGGAGAGTTCCCGCCCCTGGGGTTCTGCATCCGCGCCTCCTCCAGGGCGGCAAGCACCTCGGTCGTGACCGGCGTCCGGTGCTCGTACCCGGTCTTCTCGTTCTCGGCGCGCCACCGGATGATCCTGGACTCCATGTCGATGTCGGACCACCGCAACTGGCGGATGGCACCGATGCGGTGTCCCGTCTCGTGCGCGATCACCAGCGCCACGCGGAACCGCCAGTCCATCGACACCGACGCCTTGAGCAATGCCTCGTACTCCGCCTGGGTGACAACCACGCGGGTCGGGTTCTTCTCCGTGGGCGTCCTCAGGCCCCGGAGGGGATTGGAATCGAGGAGCAACGTCCCCTCCTCGTCCCTCGACTTCGCGGCCCAGTTGAGGATCGCGATCAGCAGTTTCAAGTCCTGTTGGATCGTCCGGTTGCCAACAGGCCTGCCACTCCGTCCGGCTCTGCCCGACCGCCGCGCCCGGATGAACCGGTCCCAGTCCCTCTGGGAGAGCGTATCGGGCCTTCGATGCCCTCCGAAGAACGTGAGGAACATCCGCATCGTGGCCCGGTCGTACTTCTGCGACGACTCCGCCTTCGTGGGCGTCACCTCCTCACCGTAGATTTCAAATAGCGTTGCCAGCGTGAGCGGCTCGGGTTCGGGCTCCTTCCGGCCGTTCAGCTCCGGCCCGGCGTAGCCTGCGGCGACCTCATCCGCCTGCCGCTTCGCGCGCCGCCAGTCGCGGTGTTTCAGCGACCGGGTGAGCCTGCACCCGTTCTCGCGCCACTCGATCTGGTACAAGCCGGTCTTGGCGTCAGGAAACACCCTCACCCGGTTCCGGCCCCATTCGCCGGCGCTGTATGCTCGCCGGCCTCGTTTCGTGCGTGCCATCATTCCATTCCTCTCTGGATGATGGACTGCACGATCTGCGCGTTTGAACGCTCGCGCGTGAGGGGTTGTTCCGCAAGTGGCGCTTCGGCCGGCGCTTTTCGTGGCAGGTGCCTGCGCGCGATCCTGGGCGCGTTGGGCCTACCGGCGTTGGGGATCTTGCCGTCGCGCACGAGGCGGCCGAGGTGGTCGGCGGTGTATCCGCTCTCCCGCGAAGCCTCGACGAGGGAGTACGTGGTCTCGTCCCGGTCGCGGATCGTGGCGTCCAGTTCCTCGGCACAGCGTTCGAGGGCGATGGCGGGCGGCTCGCTCCCGTAGCGGCGCAATGCCTTGGCCCGGCTCCGCCAGGCGGCGGGCAGTTTCCGGACGGACGCGGGGTCGCTGTTGCGCGTCACTCCCAGTCTCCTTCCTTGTCCTTCCGAAGCGCCTCGGCCAGTTCCGCGTCCCCCTCGCCGCGCCGGACGGACCGTTCGGCGAGATCGACGCGGCGGCCGAGATCGGCGAGCCCCGTGGTGCGGGCGACGGCATAGATGGCGGCCGCGAGGCCGGCGAGCGCGAGCGCGAGGTGCAGCGCGAGCGTGACGCCGTGTTCGGCGAGGATGAGCGGCCAGTGGGGCGCGAGGTAGTCGAGCCGTGCTCCTGCGAGGAGCAGGACCGAACCGGCGATGGCGGCGGCGAGTCCCGCGCTGATCTTCCAGGGCTGCATGGCGGTTTCCTCCGCTGTGGTCAGAGTTCGACGGTGGCCGGGTCACGGTCGAGGGGTCCGCGCAGCCAGGCCCCGCTGTCGTCCGCGCCGAGCCCGAGCTTGCGCAGCAGGCCCTCGGCGGCCGGGCCGTTGGCGTGGAGTCGGAACCCGGCGGCGGCCTTCGCCTTGACGGCGGGTTCGCGGTAGTTGCCGGAGACGGCCTCGACGTTGACGCGGCCCGTGCGTCCCTCGGCGTCGTTGTATTCGATCCGGGCGTCCGGGTAGAGCACCCGCCCGTCGTCGTCGATGGGGAGGCCGAGTTCGCCGGCGATGCGGTGGCGTTCGGCGTCGGCGGCCCGCTTGCCGTCCTTGCGGCGGGTCGCCTCGCTCGCGCGCGCGACGGCGCCCTTGAGTTCGGTGTCGAGCCGGACGCGCCGGACGGTGGCTCCCTCCGCTTCGAGCCGTTTCCGCTCCTTCCGGCAGGCGCGGTAGATGGCGGTGTCGTGGGCGGTTTCGGAGGCCCGGATCCGCGCCGGGCGGATCGTCTGGGCGGGATCCATGCCCCGCTCGGCGGCCAGCTTCCGGGCCTCGGCCGCGCCCTCCCGGGTGAGGGTCAGGACCTTGAAGGGGTTGCCCTTCGGTCCGGTGGCCCGGTGCTCCTGGACCCATCCCTCGCCGATCCACGCGTTCACGGCGCGGCGGGTGGTGTGCGGATGCCCGCCGAAGCGGGCCTCGGCGAGATCGCGGTAGGAGACCGCGCCGAAGACGCCGATGTCGGTCAGCGCCCCGGCGCAACGTTCGCGGAAGGAGATGGTGGACCCGCGCGCCCGGCCCGCGGCGTATTCTCGGCGGTGGCCTTTCCGCATCGGTGAGCGATTGCGGCTGGGTGGCGCGGCGGGGCGCGGGTCCGGTGCGGCCGTGCGGCCGGACATCTCCCTGCTTCTCAAGCGGCCGTCAGCGGCTCGGCCCGAGGTTCCTCTCGGGCACCGGGATCTTCGGCACGGGGACCTGGATCCTCTGAAGTCCCTGAGGTCCCGGCGCGCGGGCCGCGGCGATGGGCTCGGCCTCCCGCGCGGTCTCGCGCTCGATGTGCCGGACGAGCACGAAGTCGGAGATCTTCTGCGCGTCGGCGGCGGCGCGCCGGATCTCGCGCGGGTCCTCCTCGAGCGCCTGGATCCAGCCCTCGACGTAGGCCGCGCCCCGGCTCGGGTCGTGTCCGACGCCCACGCGCTCGCCGGTCATCATCGCGCTGATCTCGGCCCGCAGTTCCTCCCTCGCGTAGTCGGGCGACCCGAACCCGTTCCCGATGCCCTTGATGAGCGTCTCGCGGTTCATGCGGCTCTCGTGGCCGGTGCTGTGGCCCAACTCGTGGAGCGCGGTCTGGTAGTAGTGGTTGGCGGAGGGGAACTGCCCGCGCTCGGGCAGCACGATCTCGTCGCGCTTCATGTGGTAGTAGGCGCGGTCGCCCGCGACGTGGCGGATGGGGACGCCACCGTCCTCCATGACCCGCTCGGCCTCCTGGTGGGCCTTCCAGAGCGGCTCGGGCGTGGGGTTCGCGCGTGCGGGCAGCCCGTCGGCCTGCTCGGCGTTGAACACCGTGTACTGGCGCACGAACGGCGTCTTGAGCTTCTCGTAGCGGTAGATGCGCTTGCCCTCCGCGTCCCTCCGGGGCCGTCCGCGCTCGTCGGTTACGGCGATCCGCTTCCTGTCCTGGAAGGAGAGGATGCGGGTGCCGCGCTCGCCCTTCCTGACCTGTCCGCCCCGGGCCTGGATCTGGCGGTAGGTGCCCCAGCGCACGTCGCCGTAGCCCTCCTCCTGCTGGACGGCGGCGAGGTGCAGGCTGTTGCCGCCCCGGTAGGAGCGGTCGGTGTCCACGTTCATGGGCATCACGCGCTCGCCCGGCGCCCACGGCTTCTGCCAAGGCGCGGTGCCCTTCCTGATCTGCTCGATGATCGCGTCGGCGAACTTGCGGTGGTACTCGTCGTGCTTCATCCGTCCACCTCCTCGCCGTGCGGGTCGTCCCAGGCGGCCGCGATCTCGTCCTCGGTCCCGACATCCTCGGGGAAGAGGCCGTACTCCTCGGCCAGGTAGGCCGCGACTTCGAGGGTCTCGCCGCCGTCGCGGGCCAGTTCCCGGTCGAAGTCCTCGAACGTCTCGATGGGGATGGTCCTGCCGTTCCAGGTCATGCCTTCACCTCCTTCGGGGGGTGTGTGGGTGTGGGTTCTTCTCTCCGTTGCGTCCCGGGCCCGGGTCCGGGCGGCGCGGTGATCCAGCGACCGGTGGGCGTGTCGTAGCCGCATACTTCGAGCGCGTCCTCGACGAACCGCCGGCCTCCGCGGCGGGCCACGTGCAGGACGAGCGCGATCCCGTCGACGACGCCCCGGCAGGTCACCTCCCAGGGAAGCGCGTCTCCGGCCTGCATGGCGCAACTCGCGAGACGCGAGAGCGCAGAGCGCGCGTTGTTGGCGTGGATGGTCGTGAGCGAGCCCCCGTGGCCGGTGTTGAGGGCCTGGAGCAGGTCGGCGGCCTCGCCGCCCCGCACCTCGCCGACGACGATGTGGTCGGGCCGGTGGCGGAGCGCGTGGCGCACCAGGTCGCGGATCTCGACGGGCGTCTCGGAGAGGGTGGCTCCGGCCTCGAAGCGGAGGCAGTTCGCCCGGTCGATCCTGAGTTCGAGCGTGTCCTCGATGGCGACGATCCGCTCGTCCTCCGGCAGGAGTTCGATCAGCGCGTTCAGGAGCGTGGTCTTGCCCGACCCCGTGCCGCCGGAGACCAGGATGTTCTGGCGGGACGCAAGCGTGTTCCGAGCGGCTTCGAGGACGTCCTCGGGCAGCGAGCCCAGCCGCACCAGATCCTCGGCGGAGAACGCGCGGCCGCCGAACCGGCGGATGGTGATCGCGACCTCGGGCGCGGCTGGCGGCGTGCAGATGGCGACCCGCGATCCGTCGCCCAGCCGGGCGTCCAGGATCGGCCTCGC
Source organism: Longimicrobiales bacterium (assembly GCA_965202805.1). GTDB lineage: Bacteria > Gemmatimonadota > Gemmatimonadetes > Longimicrobiales > Gaopeijiaceae > BD2-11. The sequence continues at coordinate 2,040,964 of OZ241869.1, read as the reverse complement.
GGCGGGATCGAGCCCGAGCGGCCGGGCGATGTGGATCGCGGCGCGGTGGAGCCACGCCGCGGTGAGTTCGGGCGCCTCGTGGGGCTCCAGACGGCCGCCGCGCTCGACCCAGACGTTCGCGGGACCGTTGATCATGATCTCGGAGACCTCCGGGTCTTCGAGCAGGGCTCCAAGGCCCGGAAGGAACGGGGTGAGGTGGCCGACGCCGCTGGCGCGCTTCACAGCCGTCCCTCCTCCCGCAGCCGCCAGTAGCCCGTCTCGCGGGGCAGGTAGTGGGGCTTCAGGTAGACGCGGGTGGCCGGGAGCGACTTGACGCCGTCGTAGGGCAGGCAGACCGCCTGGTAGTTGGCGAGCAGCGAGAACTCGCGCGGTGTGAACACCGGCTCCCGCGACTGCCGGAACGACTTGCTCGCGCCGATCGTGCCGCGCCCGCCGCCGGCGCGCCCGGACAGGAGCGAGAACTCGGGCCTCCCCGTGTTCTCGGTGAACGTGTAGGAGGCCTGCGTCCTCATGACGGAGCCGCACATCTCGGACGCGATCTTGGCCGACGACTCGTCGGAGAGCGACAGGAAGATCCGCGTGCGGAGCGTCTGGACGAGCGTGCGCCACGCCTCGCCCGAGGGCAGCACCGAGCGGAGCGAGGAGATCGACTGCGTGGCGACGATCGGGATGCACCGGCACTGCCGCGTGAGCGCGAACGCCTTCTCGTCGCCGGAGGGGTCGTCCTGCCCGACCGTGGCGAACGCCTGGTACTCGTCGCAAATGAAGACGGCGGGCCGCATGTAGCGGTCCGGGTAGCGCGCGGCCTCGGCGGGCCGCCGGAGCAGCGCCTGCATCCAGGCGTTCTTGAGCAGCACGCCGATGGCGCGCGCCAGCGCGGGGTTCGCCCCGGCGGGCATGTTGAGCGCCAGCACCTTGCCGCCCTCGATCAGCTCCGAGAGCGGCGGCAGCCTACGCCGGAGTCCCGGCAGGGGGTGGGCGGGCACGTCCTCGGCGCCTTCGTCCTCTCCGCCCGTCTCGGTCCCGGCGGAGGAGGTGGCGGGCGGCGGCGGGCAGAACACGCCCGCCACGGCCGGCTGGTCGAACAGCGAGAGGAACACGCTGATCCCTTCGACGATCGAAGTGCGGAGCTTCGCGTCGAGCGCCATCCAGTCATGGAGATACCACCGCTCGATCGCCTCGACCTGCTGGCGGAACTCGATGCCCGCACCTCCCCCGGCCGGTTCCGTCGCGCCCGCGACTTCGAGCTTCGCGAGCTTGGCGCGAAGCCCGGCGTCCATCCGGCAGCGCACGCGCTCCGCGTCGCCGGACACCCGCTCCCAGTCCCACTTCTTGAGCGCGTCGGCGTGCGCGATCATGTCCTCGTGGGAGATGACGGCGTCCACCGGCGAGATCCGGTCCGCCCTGTCCTGGGCCTCGGCGATCCTCTGCGCGAAGAGCTCCGCGTCGACGGTGCAGCGGTAGATGTCCTGGAGGGTGACCCAGCCCCCCGGCAGGAGCCGATGAAGCTCGACGATCCACCGGACGAGGTTCGTGTACGCCTGTTGCCAGAACGGTTCTCGACTCTTGCCGAAGAGCTGGTTGATGAGAGAGGCGACGCCGTAGGCGAGCGAGTAGGAGTCGAGCAGCGGATCGTCGAGCGGGTTCCACTGGAGCGACCCGCCGAGCCCGAGCTCCATGTAGTCGTCCCCGCGCCCGGCGTCTTCAAGGATGCCCCGGACCTGGTGGCAGAAGTCCCCTTTGACTTCGAGCACGAGCGCGCCCGCGCGGCGCTCGGGATCGTCGGCCCGCCAGGAGAGGATCTGCCGGGCGAAGGGATACATGCAGCCGCTGGTCTTGCCCGTGCCGACGGCGCCCACGACGAGCATGCCGGTGTAGAGCCCCTTCTCGGGGATCACGAGCCAGGACGGCCGCTCGCTCTCGCGCGGCACGGTCGGGTGGTGGAGTTCGCCGATGACGAGCGCGGGCGCCTCGGCCTTGGGCGAGGCGGGCCAGGCGGGCAGCGTGCCCCGCCGCCTGAGCCGGAAGAGCGGCTGGAACCAGACCCGCCAGGCCGACAGCGCGAACGAACCCGCGAGCGCGACGGCGAGGGCGGGCGCGGAGTAGTACCAGGCGCGGAGCAGGTCGTGCAGCGCCGGATCGTGCCGGGCGACGAGGTCGAGGAAGGGGTTGGCGCCCACGCCCGGGAACGGCGCTTCGAGCGCCTGCGCGCCGGCCGCTCCGACGGCGGCCCCGATGATGACGAGCGTGCCCGTTCTCATCGGACGGACAACCTTCCCGTAGGGACTGCTGATTGGGAGCGACCCCGCAGCGGCGGGGAGGATGGGGATGCACATCGCCATCCTTCCCGGTGCCGATCGAGGCATGCCGAGATGGGGGGTCGCTCCCATCCACGTCCGCGGAGCGCGGATCGGCACCCGCACTCCGCCGGACGTGGCGCAACCGAAAGCGCGCCAGCGGCATGCGGAACCGGAGGCGTGCACGCCGGAACGCGGTTTCCGTGCACAAGGACCCCGATGTGACATGTGCACTCCCGGTGCAGCACCGGGACCCGCTTCCGGGCGGTCAAAACAGGCCCTTCGACAACCGGCTCGAACGCCACACCGTGAAGCCGTCGATCATCGCCTCCGATGGCGCGGTCGGGAGCGCCGCCCGGAGTTCGGCGAGGCGCGCCAGACAGCCCCGGAGGCTGCCGTAGGCTCCGGTCACGCTCTCGTCCCTGCTGCGGATGCCGTCCTCGATCCGCTCGATCTCGCGGCGGATCCGGCGGCCGGTCGCGGACGCTTTCGAGCGGCCGGGGGACCGGGCCGGGTCGGCCCAGTTGGCCAGGACCTTCTCCGCCCGGTCGAACTGCCGGCCGGTGCGGACGACGGCGACGGCCTCGACCTGCCGGCCCCGCTCCTGGAGCGCACCCCAGAGTTCCCGGTGAGCGCGGCCCCACGAGTGGAGCGCCTTCGCCGTGTTGTGGCCCGGATCGGCGTAGACGAACACCGCGCGGTCCGTGCCGAGCGCGACGGGCAGCTTGAGGGGGAAGTAGCGCCGGGTGTCGCCGGCGGCGCCCCGGTACACCCTGACGGGGAGGAGCGAGCGCTCGATCCCGAGCGCCTCGAACGCGCCGACCTTCTCGGGCTCGGTGGGGAGCCACGGCAGGCCGGTGTGCCCGATGACGTAGTCGAGCGAGAGCAGGCGTCGGAGGAGCACCTCGGTGGACGCGATCCGGCGGTGGCGGATGTCCTCGGCCCCGAGCGCCCGGTACACCGGCCGCGCGAAGATCCGGCAGACCCTCCGGCCGGCAAGCCCGTCTTCGGCCGCCAGCCTCCGCTCCGTGATGTCCCGTACGAAGCGGAGCGCCTTGAAGCGATCGATCCCGAGCCAGTCGGAGATCTGGTCGCGGGTGAACACGCCGCTGTGCAGGCACACCAGCGCGATCCACTCCGCCTGCCCGCCCGTCCAGCCGAACGCTTCGAGCGCCTTCTCGCGCCCCTTCAGGTGCGCGATCACGGCGACTCCCCGGTCACGAGCGCCCGGTCGGCCTGCATGTAGGTGACGAGGAGCCCCATCGGGTTGTGGACGACCAGCTCGGGCGGGACGGAGTCGAGGAACTCGAACCGGAGCGTGAGCGACCAGCGTTCGCGCCGGACCTCCTGCTCGCCGCTGAGGTGCACGAGATCGAAGTCGGCGGTCGCGCCGTGCGGCGGCTCGGGCGCGGGGTGGATGCGGAGCACCACCTGTTCGACCTGGGACTCGGTTTCGGCGGTCCCGGCCGCCACGGCGGCCACCTCGTCGCCGTCGCGCGCGAACGCCGCGTTGGCGAGTCCAGTCGAGAGGAACCGGAGGCTCCGCGTCCAGTGCTCTTGCACCGTCGCCCGCCGTCGCGAGTGGAAGTCGTGGACGAACCGGTTGAGGAAATACTTGGTGGTCGGATCGAGCGGATCGGCCTGCGCGGTCGCGGCCTCGTAGGCCAGCGCCTCGGCGCGGCCCACCTCGTCCACTCGGATCACGATGGGCTTGGGCGGCTCGGTGCCCGCGATCCGCACCAGGACCAGGACGCCGAGGACGATGCTCGCGGCAAGCAGCACAACGATCCTCCGCAGCTTCCGGTTCGCCTGCACCGCCTCGCCCCAGATCTCGGCGTACTCGCGGCCCGCGTCACGGTCTCGTTTCATTGGCTTCTCCCAGGGGTTCAGGCGGGTGGCTTGGCCGGGGCCGCGGCGGCCCCGGCTCCGCGCATGATGAGCGCGACGAACCCGGACCCGGCGTTGCCGGAGCCGGACACGAGCATCCCGGCGAGTTCGCCGACCTTGAGGCCGGCCATGAGGCCGGAGACGATGAGCGGCATCAGCACGACGGCCCAGAGCCAGAGCTCGAACGGATCGGCGGTGCCGGTGCCCATGAGCGCGTCGGCGTAGGTCGTGATGTAGCCCATGCCGACGCCCATGAAGACCCGCAGCACGGCCCCGGCCACGACGCCGTAGAGCGTGTAGACCATCATGGTCCGGAACCATCCCCAGAACAGGAACGAGAGCGGCTCGAAGAGCAGGAACGCGATGAACACCGGACCGAGCAGGATCGCGATGGCGATGGCGACCTGCGCCCAGATCACCTGCGCGTAGGTGACGCAGAACAGCGCCAGCAGGCAGACCACGAGCGAGGCGCCCATCGCGAGCGAGGCGAGCGAGGAGAAGATCACGGTCGCGCCCGCCGTCACGACCGACAGCAGGTTGCCCGTGGACCACGCCGCGCTCAAATGGGCGGAGTACGCCTGCACGAGCGCGGTCATCTCGGTGTAGCCCGCCGACACCACGTCGGAGAGGAACAGGTTCTGGAGCCAGATCCCGCCTCCGGCGATCATGGCCGGAAACGTGAGCCCGGCGCCGGGGATCGGGACGACGTAGTAGTGGAGCAGCGTGCGGGGGATCGCGATCCCGATCACGAGCCTGACGATCTCCCAGGGGTGGAAGGTGCCGCTGAACGCGATCTTGAGTCCCGTCCACGCGACCATCACGGCGGCGAGCCCGCCCCAGAGCTGGAGGCCCAGCGCGTGCACGTCGGGCGCGGCTCCGCCGACCACCGAGTCGAGCACGATGTCGAGGAAGCTCTTGAAGTCCTGAAGCTGATCGGCCGGGATCTGCGAGGGCACGTTCGGGTCGATGGACTGCGGGGGAAGTTGCATGGCCGTCGCGCCCCCTACCGGTAGAACGACGGGACGCGGAGCAGGAGCCCGCCGCGGAGCGCGGCCCGGTTCAGCGACGCCGCGTCGCGCATCTCCTCGGCAAGCGCGTTCGCGCGCGTGCGGCCATCGGCCCAGCGGCCGAGCCATTCGAGCCGGGCGAGTTCGGCCTGCCGCGCGCGGCTCGCCTCGAGGGCGGCCTCGTGGGCGAGCACCTGGCCGACGGCCGCGTTGATGCGTCCCTGGCTCAGCGCCGCCGCGACCGAAGCCTGCTGGAGGGCTGTGTTGGAGAGGTTGCCGTTTTCTGTCGATCGAGGTTCAGGGGCGTTCCATGGAATCCCAATAAGTGTTGTAAGCAATGGGTTTACGGGACATTTCGCCTCCAGGGCGATCCGCTCCCACTCCTTGACATCCCGGTCATTATTGGGGCATCATTCAGGGGCATATCTCCGTAACGCTTACAGGATGCCCCAACATGCCACTGACAGCCACCGCCATCCGCAAGGCCAAGCCCCGCGAGAAGCCGCGCAAGCTGTACGACAGCCGCGGCCTCTACCTCGAAATCGCCCCGCGCGGCACCAAGGCTTGGCGCTTCAAGTACCGCTTCGCGGGCAGGGAGAAGCGGATCTCGATGGGGATCTATCCCGAGGTCTCGCTGAAGCTGGCGCGGCAGCGCAGGGACGAGGCCCGCAAGCTGCTGGCGCGGGACATCGACCCGAGCGCCTACCGGAAGGCGCGGAAGCAGTCCCGGCGGCAAGGGGCCAACAACAGTTTCGAGGCCGTGGCGACCGAATGGCTGACCAAGCACTCGCCCAACTGGTCCGCGGGTTGGGTTCGGCGGCTTGAGCGCGAGCTGGAGCGGGAGGCCTTCCCCTACATCGGCGCGAGTCCGGTCGCGGAAATCACCGCGCCGGACCTGCTGGCCGTGGTCCGCCGCGTCGAGGCGCGCGGCCACCTGAGGAAGGCGCACACCGTCTTCCAGGTCTGCGGGCGGGTGCTACGCTACGCCGTGGCGACGGGACGCGCGGAGCGGGACGTGTCGGCGGACCTGCGCGGGGCGCTGCCGCCCGTCAAGACGAAGCACTTCGCGGCGATCACCGACCCGAGGGAGGTCGGTCCGTTGCTACGGCAGTTGGACACCTATTCCGGGACGCTCCCGGTGCGCTGCGCGCTCCGGCTCGCGCCGCTGGTTTTCGTGCGCCTCGGCGAGTTGGTCGCGGCGGAGTGGGACGGCATCGACCTTGAAGGGGCCGAGTGGCGCTACACGGTGACGAAGACCGGCAGGCCGCATGTGGTGCCGTTGGCGCGGCAGGCGGTCGCGATCCTCCGCGAGGTCCGTCCCATGACGGGGCACCACCGCTACGCCTTCCCGAACGCGCGTTTTCCATACCGGGAGCTACCGATGAGCCGGGGCACGCTCTGGAGCGCGTTCCGGGCGCTGGACATCCCGAAGGAGCGGATGACGATGCACGGATTCCGCGCGATGGCGCGCACGATTCTGGACGAGGTGCTGGGGTTCCGGCCCGACTTCATCGAGCATCAGCTGGCCCACGCCGTCAGGGATCCCAACGGCCGGGCCTACAACCGGACGGCGTTCCTACCCGAGCGCCGCATCATGATGCAGGCTTGGGCCGACTATCTGGACCGGCTCCGGACGGGCGAAATCGAGCCGGGAACGCTACGTTCCCGGTGAAGCCGTTTCCTGCGGCAGTGGTCCCCGAGGTTGACAAGACCGTTACCTTTCAGGCGCACCGGCCGTTCCTCTCATCCCTCCAAGAGGACTACTCTCGCGATGACCAACCCCCTGCCACGGCGGCAGAAAGAGATCCGGGAACACCCCTTCGATCAGATGCCCCGGTGCCGAGAGGAGGTCGCGTGAGCCCGCGTCGGGGCAGACCAACGGAGGTGGATGCGTACATCTTCATCAAGCGGAAGCTCGGTGAAATCGGCTGGTCCACCAAGAACCCCGAACGGAACCCCGACGGTCAGGTCTACACCCAGAATCAGTGTCTGTCCAACCCCCGCATGAAGGCGCGGCTGGGACTGAACAGGCCCGAGAACATCGTAACGGTTACGGATCGCCGCCTGTGGGTGATCGAATCCAAGAGTACGCACGGGCAGCTTTCGGAAGCGATGAAGGACGCTCGGGAGTACGCCGAAATGCTGATTGTCGGCGACGACTACGAGGTTCCTTTGGTGTCGGGTGTGGCGGGCAATGACGATGACGGCTTCTTGGTATCTACGGAAGTCAACATCGACGGTACGTGGACGGCGGTTACGATCAATGGGATCCCGGCGACGGGATTCCTGTCGCCGTCTGACTGCCAGACTCTGTTCGATGCAGCAGGCCCCGACATCGCTGACCCGCCAATCGACGATCGGCGATTCGTGCTGACGGCTGAGCGCATCAACGCCACGCTAGACGCGGGGAGCGTCCAGGCGCACGATCGGCCCAAGGTCGTGTCGGCGTTGCTGCTCTCCATGCTGAATCCAAGCGGGGCACCGAACATCGAAGAGAAGGATACGTCCGTACTCATTGGAGACATCAACACTAGGGTCCGCCGTGTCCTTCAGCAGCAGGGCAAGGAGGGATTCGAGGACCACATCCGGATTCCCATACCGGCCGCCACGAACAATCACGCCATCTACCGCCGCGCGCTGGTAGAGGCGTTGCAGGAGTTGCGGGGGCTGAACATCCATTCGGCTATGCGCTCGGGTGCCGACTGGTTGGGAACGTTCTACGAAGTGTTCCTGAAATATGCGAGATGGGCGCAGAAACTGGGCATCGTGCTGACGCCTCGCCACGTCACGAAGTTCGCGGCCCGAATCATGAACATCACGGCTCGTGATATCGTCTACGACCCGACCTGCGGGACTGGCGGATTCCTGGTCGCGGCGTTTGAGCAGGCCAAGGAGACCTGCACGCCCTCCCAGCTTGAGGCCTTCAAGAGGAGGTCGGTTTTCGGCTTGGAACTCGATGACGGCATCTGCGCTTTGGCCGTGGTGAACATGATCTTCCGGGGAGACGGAAAGAACAACATCGAGCCAGCCGACTGTATGCAGAAACATCTGGCGACCGCCCGGGGACCGGATGGGCCAACGGCTCGGTTCGTGGATGCGCCGACGACCAACTCCCCGGTCACGCGCGTGCTCATGAATCCCCCGTTTACGCGCGATAAGAGCAAACACAAGGATTACGAGTTCGTCAGCTACGCCCTCCGCCAACTGGAGGAGCATGGCTTGCTCTTCAGTATTCTCCCCTACTCGGTGATGGCAAAGGGCGGTGCGGCCAAGACTTGGCGTTCTGAGTTGCTGAAGCGGAACACACTCTTGGCGGTGATCACGCTTCCCATCGATGTCTTCTATCCCGTGGCTGCGCCTCCCGTTGGCGTCGTGATTCGGAAAGGCACGCCACATCTCAAGGAACAGAAGACCCTGTGGGTCCGGGCCGAAACGGACGGACACCTGAAATCGAAGGGGAAGCGGCTTACGAGCCACCGTACGGGCGATCAGCTTGAAGAGGCGATCCCAACGCTGCGGGCGTTCATCAACGACCCGTCGCTGGATGTCCTGAGCCGGCCACGGTACATGATCGCGGCACCCATCGATTTCGAGGACAAGCAGCTGGAACTGATACCCGAAGCATACCTGGAACAGGAGCCGCTGTCGGAGGGCGACATCGGGAGAGGCGTGGAGCGGGTGCTTCGCGAGTGCGCGGCGTTCCTCGTTCGCAACGGCGTTGACGCGGTCTGGGACGGAGGCGAGGGCGATGCCCATCCAACTCCGTAAGCTGTTCGACATCAAGTCCGGCGACTACCACGCCCTCCATGAACTCGCTCCGGGCTCCGTGCCGCTCGTGTCATGTGGCGATATCAATCACGGATTTATCGACCGCTTCGACATACCTCAGGAAAGGCGCTATTCCAACGTCATCACGGTAGCCTACAACGGCGCTACGCTGACGGCTAAGTACCGGCCGTATGAGTTCGGGGCTAAGGACGATATCGGCATTCTCCTACCACGGCAGGAAGCCGAAGAACTGTCGTTGGTTTACGTAGTAGCGCTCATCAACGCGTTACGCTGGCGCTACTCCTATGGACGGAAGTGCTTCAAGGGAAAGCTGGGCGATCTGCTCATCGACGTACCGGTCCATACCAACGGCGCGGCGGTGCGAATCGACAACGAACGTATTCGGGAAGCCATCTCCGTTGCTGAGCTCGACCTGCGACCGCCTCACGGACGATCCGCGGCCAGGGGGCCGACGAGAACCGACAATGATGAGGGTACACGGGAAGCCAGTTCCGTTGCTGAACTCGACCTGCGACTGCCTCACCGACGGGTAGGCGCGCCGAAGAGGACCGATTGGGTCACGAAGCGGGTGGACGAGATCTTCCACTTAGTCCGGGGCGACTTCCATTCTCTCGGCGCGCTCGGGCGTGGTCCATGGCCGACCGTGTCCAGAACCACGAACGACAACGGGGTGGCTGGATACTATGAGCAACCCGAGGGGAGCAACGTGTATCCGCCGGGAACGATAACCGTAAGCACGGTTGGCGGAGACGCCTTCGTGCAGTCTCGTGAATTCATCGTGACAGATAACGTCATCGTCCTCCGGCCTCGCGCGGAAATGCCGTTGGAAACCGTGGTTCTGATCGCTGCGATGATCAACCAGCAGAAGTGGAGGTACGGTTATGGTCGCCAGTGTTACCAGCAGAAGCTGTCCGGAATGACGGTGGAGGTTCCATGGAGAACGGGTGGCTTGGACCACGACGCGGCCAAGACGCTGGTAAGGCAACAGCCCTATTGGGACTACTTTCGACAGATGGTAGGGAAGAGCAACGAGACCTCCCGGTTGCCCGTTGCCGCAGTCTGATCGCTGAATGCGGCGCGTCTAGGTAGCGCGACCGCGATTCTGCGACGTCACGCCTCGCAGGAGCGTTCCGAGTTGATCGAGACGGTGTCGTTGTGTGCGCGGTCTGGACCAAGACCGGGGGTGCCGCCGGGATTCCTCGAGCGTCAGTCATCAACGGCTCGGACCCTGATCGCGATCCGGTCCCGGACGGCGCATCAGATGCGGAGGCCGCGCGGTCTCGCGGCGGCGGATGTCCCGGAATACTCGGCCAAGCGTGTCGCCAGCACGTCGAGCCGCTCGATTCGCCGCTGCAAGACTTCGTTCTCCGCACTCAGCCGCTCGACGCGCTGCCGCAAGGCTTCGCTCTCCCCGCTTTGCCGCTCGACGCGCCGCCGCAAGGCTTCGACCTGCCCGGAGTGCCGCCGCTGTTCCGTCTCGTACTGCGCGGACAACCTCCGCAAGGCCCTCGTCAAATGCTCCTCTAACGCGGTCATAGACCTCCTTCACTCGTTCGACAGCTTCAACGCCGGACGATCGTCCACCTTCCAAGGCGGATCGTCCAACGCCCCGTCCGGCACCACCACGAACCGCTCGCCCTTGATCTCGTGGAACACGAGCCCCCAAGTGTCCACCTCCAGTTGGGCCAGCGTCCGCCGAGCGTCCTCGATGTCCCGGCCCAGTTCGGCGCGGGTCTCGATCCGGGCTTGGATACTCCCCGCCAACCAGCGCATCGTCGCCCAGCTTCCGCCGAAGAAACCGATCCAAAGGCTCAGGCCGACGATCAGGGGCCGTTGCCAAGCCTTTGCCAGCAACTCGCGCATCCGCCCGGTCGCCTCCTCCGTATCGCGCTCGATGGTACGCAGCGCGTTCCTCGCGACGCGCCGCGAGTTCTCGCCGAGCCGCTTCAGCTCGCTCGCGGTCAACTCCTCGATTTCCCCGCGCTCGTTCTCCAGCCGTCTCCTCAGCCGCGCGGTCAAATCGTTCGCGCTCGAAGTTCTCTCCATACAGTTCTCCTTTCAGCCGCCAGCGGTCTCCGGTCTCGGGGTCCAGCGCCGTGAGATAGTCCTTGCCTTGGCGCGGCACCTCCAGCCCCGCCTCCCGCAGGGCGGCGACAACATCGGCCCGGTTCCGCACCGTGCCATGCTCGACTCGCTGGAGCAGGTAGTCCCGGATCAGGTCGCGTGGCTCGGGTTCGAGGCCGAGGCCGGTCCTGAGCCGCGCCGCCTCGACGTAGGCCCGGTGTCCGGGGTGCTGCACCCTGGCCCGCTGCGGGTCGTCGGGCCGACTCCAGCCGTGTTCGTGGTTGAAGGCGTCGCGGAGCGGGTCGAACGTCCTCTGCCAGCCGGGGGGCGCGATGTTGAGGCTCCGCCCGGTCTCCAAGTCGCACCGCGCGGCGAGGACGTGGACGTGAGCACCGCCGCCGCGCTCGCGGTGTAGCACGGCGGCCCAAGCGTATCGGTCGGGCTCCAGTCCCGCCCAAGCCGTCTCCTCGAAGGCGTCCAGGACCGCCTCGATCTGCTCGTCGGTGGGTTGGTCCTCCGGTGCCCATGCGATCACGCCGGACGTGTACCTGTGCTCGAAGTCGAGCGAGTCGGCCATCGCGGCCACCATGTCCGGGTTCCCCCGCAACACCTCGACGCCCTCGCGTGGCTGGCCGGTCGCGTCGCGCTCCCCGAGGAGGTAGTCAGCCGCCGCCCCCGCCGATCCGGTCCCGCGGGCGAGGAACTTAATGTGCATCGCCGCCGTCCTCGTCGATGCGGGCCACGGCGAGCAGCGCCCGCTCGATGGCGACCAGGCGGGCGACGATCTCGACGGCCTCGGCCGCGCCCTTGTGGGTATTCGCCCACCGGGCGATCTGGTTGAGGTTGTTCCCAATGCGGGAGACCTGCCGGTTGCGCTCGCGCTCGACCTCGGCCGCAGGGGCCGTCCACGTCCGCGTGCGAGCCATCGCACGGCGGATCAGCGCCGAGAGCGGCACGCCCGCGGCCGCCGCCTTGGTCCGCCAGTCGGCGGACTCGTCCGGCGTGAGGCGGACGGCGACGATGACCGGGCGGCGTCTAGCCATCGGGAAGCGCCGTCACGGGGGGAACGGGGGCCACGCCCCCGCCCGCGCAATCCACCGGAGCGCGGGTCTGTTGGGGATCGAAGGGGCAACGTCCCTCGCCAGCCCCGCGGTTATACCGGGGGTAGGCTGGCTCTCCCACCTTAAGGGTGTCAGACAGCCCCCCGGCAAGCGCGCGAGACGGCTTCCGGCGGCGGGAATCTCGGGTCGGCGGCATCTCCATACCTTACACGGAGAAGCCTGATTCCGACCGTGTCAACCGCCCGAATCGAGGCGCTTTCCAAAGGGGTCCAGCGCCGTCCCGGAGCCGTATCGCCCTCCGCCAGCGGCACCTCCATCGCCTTCCTCAAGGACTCGAACGGGGAACAACCATGATGGCGGCGGACGGAGGCACAGTCGCGCCGCCGGGCGTTCAAGCGCCACCCTCCCCAGTGACGCATCTTCGTGAGTACCCGCAACCTGCACCGCGGCTCGGTAACCTGCCGATTCCGCGAATGGCCGTAACCGATTCTACCTGGGGGGAACCACGAGCGGGCTCAAGGGAGAAACGAGTCTATGGAGAAGGGTGCGTACGAATCGATCATTGGGCGAGCGGACTCGCTCCTCGTATCCCAGAACGGCGGGAGTGATCTTGGAGGCGTTGGCCGAAGTACTTGAGGAACACCTCGTTCTCTGGATACGCTACCGGATCCGCCCTGTACGCCCCGATTCGTCCCACCAGCCCTGCGATCCAGTCGGCAGCCTGAACTGTTTGATAGCGATCGCTTTCTACCTGGAACGGGGGCTCAATGAGCCGGCGTCGTGGCTCGGTGCCCCCAAACATGCTCTGCCCCGCTGCGGTGACGATGGCTGAGCGGCGGCTGTGTTCGTCGAGGACCACCATGAACCTAGTTCCCGGACCGCAGTCCTCCGTGCAGAATTGGTCGATCCGCTTGATCGCTTCCAGAAACGTGGCCGTGTATAGGCTGTTGGAGTTGTGGCTGTCTACGCCTGCGGTCTTCTTGGTTCCAACGTAGAAAACGAATCCGCCGAGGGTGGTGACCTTTTCGAGTAACCTGTTGGTGAGCAGTCTGGTCTGGCGGTAATGGGTCACGTTCTTGACGGTGTAGAGGCTAGATCCCTTCTTCTCCCACTGCGCGGGAATCTTGTCGGACCTCGCCAGTTCGTGCGAGAACACCTGCTTCTTGAGACGGAAAACCCACATCGCAAATCCGCGTATCTGCGTGATGGGTATCACGAACCCAGCAAGTCCGAAGACGGGGCTATCGTTGTGTTGTGGGTCTTCGCGACTGACGTAGGGGCCGATGTGACCGAATTCGTCAAGGTAGGCAAAATAGGTCACAGGAATCGTCTGGAGCAGGGAACACGAAGGCCCGCGCCGGAGCGCGGGCCTCGGAAAGGGGGCAGTACGATGGAGGTCCACCGTAGGTGCGTCCCGACTAGAGCGTAGCGAACCGTTGTCTGCCTGTCAAGCCGACGTTGCGCCCGTGAGTCGACTCGGGCCTCAAGCCACACCTCAAGTGGCTGTGGTGGCTCCCTGCTAGGCATCCCCGCCCCGGCTCTCCTTGATCCGCTCGCGGATCCACTCGTCCACCTCGGCCTCGATCCAGCCGACCGCGCGACCGCCCAGCGAGACTGGTCGGGGGAAGCGCCCCTCGTCCAGCCGCACATAGATCGTGCTCCGCGACAGGCCGGTGCGGGCCATTACCTCCGGCAGCCGCAGAAAGCGTCCCGGCGCTCGCGTTTTCTTTTCGATCACACTCGTCATCGCTCCGTCCTCCTTCTCTCAATGGTGAATCCCGGAATCATCCGGGCGTTGGTGCCGTAGTGCTTGGTGTGGAGCACGAGAACCGGCTGGTTGTCGCCAGCCTCCGCGACGGGCTCCGCGCACGCGCCCAGCACCGGAAGGGCAGCGAGGCGTCGCTGACGGGTGCTGGGGGCAACTGCACGTTTGGGGCAACTCTGGGGGCATCTCGAAGGCCCGCGAGCCAATGAGCCAATGGACACAACGACTTACGTGCTCTCTCGACAGGTTGCCGTTCGCGGTCAGGCCCGAGAACGAGCCCCGCGCGCTCTCGATGGTCGAGGCGAGTTCGGCCGCCGCGTCGAGCGCCGCGTAGTCGAGCGCTCGCTGCCGGTCGGCCGTCTCCCGCGCTCGACGGTAGTCCTCGAGCGCCTGCGTGGCGGCCCGGGGCGGAAGGTTCCGGTGGAGAGCCAGGAGGTCGGCCTCGCTCACCCGGTCGGCGGTCCCGTGGGCGGTGCGCCACAGACCGGTGAAGGAGCGCCCGCGGCCGAAGTCGCGCACCGCGCCGACCATGTCCCGGGCCGGGCCGGTGAAGTCCCTGCGCCACCCGAGGCCGTTCCTCACAAGCCCGACGGGTCCGGCGGCGAGGTCGGAGAACGGCCGGAGCAGCGCGTCGATCTCGCCCTTGGCGGCGCGCTCCATGTGGTCGAGCTGGTCTTCGAGTTCCGAAAGCTGGCTGGCCATTGACCGGATCTGGGTGACCTGGTGCGAGATCTGCGTGAGCTGGTTCGCGATCATGGTGGCCCGCTGGAACCAGCTGCCGAAGTCGAACTGCGCGCTCGCGGGCGCGGGGTCCGCGAGCGCCAGCAGCGGGACGAGAAGGGCGGGGATGAGAATGCGGTGAAGCATGGGAGAGTCCTTTCCTGTCAGCGGTGTGCGGGGGTGGGAGTGGGAACGAGGACATCCGCAGTGAGCCAGACGCGGAGCCGGTGGCCCGCGCGGATCGTGATCTCGGGGAGCCGGTTCAGGTACCGATCCAGCATCGAGTTGGCGCTGCCGCCGATCCCCTGGCCGACGCCCGCGCGGAGTCCGTAGGGCGACGCACCGGCGAGCGTGAGGCCGCTCAGCGCGCCGACCGCACCCGCCGCGGCGAATGTCGAGAGGTAGCGGCGGTTCACTTCGTCCAGGAGCGCGCTCTCGCCCGCTTGGTTCAGCCCGGCGAACCGGAGATCGACCCAGCTGCCATCGGGCAGCAACAGCCGGTGGAACGCGACGGCGAGACGGCTCTGGTCGCGGTTCTGGACCGCGCTCGCCGTGCCCACGACGCGCGCGCCGCGGGGAATGAGCACGCGCTGGCGGTCGGCCGAATACAGCGGCACCGACACCATCGCGAGCACCGGGCCGGGGAACTCGCCCGACAACTGGGTGACCAGCACCGCCTCCAGGAACGTGCCCTCGCGGATCCGCTCCCAGCCCGGCGGATCATGGGGCCGGACCAAACGGGCGGGCTCGGATGTGCCGGACGCGGGACGACCTGTCTGCGGCACCGGGCCGCCGGCGCCGGGTGCGAACTCTCCGGCGGCCAGCCCGGCCGCCATTTCGGCCTCAAGGGCGGAGAGGGATTGCCCGAGCGACGCGAGCGCGCCATCGAGTGCCGCGTCGGGAGACTCGGGCGCCCGGGGAGACGCCGCCGCATCCGGAGACCCGTCGGGATCCCGGTGCGACTGCGCGACGGGGAGCGAGCGGAGCGAGCGCGTCCGGCGCTCGACCTCTTCGAGCCGAAGCGCTTCGCGCAATTCGAACTCGGCGCGGCCCAAGCCGCCGGCTGGGTCGTCCCCGCCGGCATCGGACCCGGCGGACCCCGAGCCCGCGTCGGCTCCGGCTTCCCGGTCCGCCGGACCATCGCCGGACTCGGCGGCGGCGCGTTGCGTCTGGCGCTCCGCTTCGTCGCGGAGGCGTCCTTCGAACGACCGGCCCATGCCGCCGTCCACCGCCCGCGCCCCGGGCTGGGTTCCGGGCGCGGCCGCCTCCTCGCCGGGACCGGAGAGCGAGGACGAGAGCAGCAGCCCGGCGACGAGCACGGCGATCAGCACGATCCCCGCCTTCGTGACGATGCCGCCCGGCAGCGCGCCCTTCGGCTCCTTCACCCACTGCCTCCAGCGGCTCATCGGCCGCTCTCCGCCGGCTCGAACCGCCAGCGCAGCCGCCTGTCGCCGATCTGGAGCCAGCCGTCGCCCAGGACGCGGCGGGCGACGTAGAGCCCGTCCTCGGTGAGGTCGAACGCGACCAGACTCGGCTCGCCGTCCTGGACCTCGTAGAGCGCCGGGGACTCCTGCGCGCGCGAACGCAGATAGGTGAACTCACCGTCGTGCCACATCGCCTCGACGAGGAACGGCCGCTTGGGCGCGTCCCGGTCCAGCCGGTACTCGAACCGGAGCCGCTCGGGGTAGGAGGCGCGGAACGCCTCGACCTCCGCCGCGGCCCGCTCGCGCGCGTCGAGAACGCCGGCCTCCGCGTCCTCGCGCGCCCTGCGCGCGGCCTCGACGGCCTCGGCCGCCATCTCGCGGTAGACGGCGACCTCGCTCCGGGCGACGAACCCGGGAGCGCCGGCCATCCCCGCCGGCTCCGCGCCCGGCTCGACCCGGACGACGAGATGGGGCGGCTTCTCGCCGTGCTCGGAGACGAGGAACGAGTAGATGCGGCCGGATTCGCAGACGAGCGCGATGTTGGTCGCCGCGTCTTCGGCCAGCGGCTTCAGGTACGCGACGTTCGCCGCGCCGGTCAGGTGCCAGTACTCGGAGTCGCCGGCCACGAAGTCCAGGATCCGCTCCCCGGCGGGGAGCACGATTAACGTGGTGTGGCGCACGCGCGCGCGTATACGGGGGATGCGCGCGCCGCCCTCCTCCGGCGGGGGCACCCGGAGCAGGGCCGCGTCGGCGGGAGCTTGCTGGGCGGCCCCTTCGGCGGGGGCCGCCGCGAGCAGCAGCGTCAGCAGCACGACGATGACGCCCAGCAGGGCCGCTATGGTCGCATTTCTCATGGTGTTCACGTCCTCTCGGTGAGTGGGGTGGGACGGGCCGGGTTCGCGAGCGCTTCGAGCCCGCGCGGCAGGCCGTGCCTCGCGACGGCATCGGCGCGTCTCTCGGCGTCGAGCGGCGACGAGGTGTAGAGCCAGTAGCTCTCGGGATCGACTTCGAGCCGGAGCACCGCCGCCTCGTCCGGCCGCCGGAGGTAGAGTTCGCGCTTCGGCGCGAGTTCCCGGATGCGGGCCACCTCCGACTCGTTCAGCCGGAACAGCGCCCCGGCCTCGTCCGGGAGTTCGGGGTTGGCGAGGAACAGCTTGGTCGGGATCGACTCCAGCAGCGCGGCGGCGCCCGCCGTCCCCGTCACGTCCACGGCGGACTGCGTCGCGAGCACGAGCGCGGCGTTCTTCTTGCGCCACGTCTTGGCCGCCTCGGCCAGGTAGGCGAGCACGGCGGGGTCCTGCATGTACCGCCACGCCTCGTCCACGACCATCAGCTTGAGCCGCGCGGCTTCGCGAGGGTCCTCGATCTCGAGGCGCATCCGCTCCAGCAGGTACGAGAGCGCGGCCTCGCACAGGTCCGCGTGCTCGGCGGCGCCGGCCAGATCGATCACCTGCCAGTCGCGGAACTCGATGTCCGGCCCGTCCGACGGGGGGTTGTCGAAGTACGCGCCCCACGCGCCGCCCTCCGTCCAGCGGCTCAGCGCCGGCCACATCGCGGCCGGGAGCGAACCCGTGAGCACGCTCAGGGTGCGGCGCTCCGCCCCGAGCGCGTACAGGTCCTCGATCCGCGCGCGGATCTCGCTCGTGTCCGCGCCCCCGGCCTCGTAGCCCCCGAGCTTCAGCAGCCGCAGCACCCAGCCGGTCAGGAACTGGAACGTCCGCGTCGTCGGGGGCAGCGCGAACGGCTGGAGCCGGAGGCCGGACTTCGCGCTTCCGGGGGTGAGCTCCAGATACGAGCCCCCGAGGAACCGGGTCAGCCAGCGGTACGAGCCGCCCAGGTCGAGGATCAGCACGCGGGGTTCGTACTTGAGCGCCTCGACCAGCAGGAAGTTGAGCGCGAAGCTCTTGCCCGAGCCCGTCGCTCCGAGGATCAGCGTGTGGCCCACGTCGCCGCGGAACAGGTCGTAGTGGTAGGCCGTCCGCCACGGCGTCTCGAACACCGCGAGCGCCTCGCGGCCCAGGTGGCCGCTCCTCTCCGAGCCCCTCGGCGGCCCGAACACCGGCGCGAGGCACGCGGCGAGCCCGGCCGAGACGAACACGGTGCGGATCTGCCGCCCCGGCGGCTGGGCCGGGAGCCGCGCGAACCACACAGGGAGCTGGCCGTAGCCCTCCCGGACAACCTTCGCGTCGTGCGCGGCGAACAGCCGTCGCACGTCGCCGTCCAGCCGCTCGATCCCTTCGAGTTCGCCGTGAAGCGCGACGGTCAGCGAAACCTCGCCGTAGGCCACGCCGTCGGCTTCGAGTTCGACGAGCGCGCCGCCCAGCCGGTCCGACTCGGCCGCCGCGGCCGAATCGACCATCGCCGCGGCCGTGCCCTGCGCATCCTGCGCGTGCGCCATCATCGAGTAGCGGCGCGCGAAGTAGTGGCGCTGCGCGCTCCGGATCCGGCGCCGCGCCTTCTCGACCGTCCACGGCCGCCATTCGAGCGAGACGGTCAGCGCCGCGTCCAGGCAGTAGAGGTCGCGGAGCAGGTTCGCGTGCGCCTGGCCCGGGGGCGACAGCAGCGAATACAGGATCACCGGCTCGCCGTCGAGGCGGAGGTGACTGCGCTCGGCCTCCAGTTCCGAGAGCGCGAGCCGCCAGTTCATGCCGCTGCCCGTCGCGCCGTCCCAGAACGTGCCGGGCCTGTTCGTCAGCTCGGAAAGAAGCCGGGACGCCTCGACCGCTTCCAGCATCTCGACGGGCGTGTGCTCGGCCACGAGCGAGCGGCCCGCCTCGACCATCGCCCGGAACCGGTCCGCGCCCGCCTCGATCTCGGACGCGAGGTAGGCCGGCGCGCTCCGGCGGCGCTTCCTCCATCCCGTGAGCCGGGAGAGCGGTCCCCGCCGCGCGCCCTCGGCCACCGGGCGAAGGCCGGGGTCGTGCGACCAGACGGCGTAGGCGTCGAGCCGCTGCACGCGCTCGGCGAGGAACGCGCGGCGCTTGGCCGCCGAGACGGACGCGATGTCCGAACCGCCGTCCCGCGGACTCCCGGCGCGGCTCGGGCGCCGGAGCATGTGGAACTGGAGGCGCGTGCCGGACCCGAGCCCCGACAGCAGCCGCTGCCAGAGGCCCAGCACGCGGTCGATCTGTTCCGGCGTGCGGCCGTCCACCACGGCGGGCCGGATCCGGCCCGCCGCGATCAGTTCGCCCGAACGGGTCAGGCAGGTGCGGCCGTCCTCGAGCCAGCCCCAGTAGGGCAGCTCCTCGGCCAGCGAGCCCGCCGCCTCCCAGGCGCGGCGTTCGGCGGCGGCCCTCACTTCGAGCCCGCCCGGATGCGGAGGTGCCACGGCTCGTGCGCCCACTTGCCCGGATCGAACCGGGCCGGATACCGGGCGGCCGCCCGGAGCACCGCGAGCATGGCCGGGTCCCTCCGGCCAGCGAGCCAGCCCGCGCCGTAGCAGCCCGCGAACACCAGGCCGCCCGCCACCAGCGAAGCGGTCGCGTTCCACACCGCGACGGCGAGCGTCGCGCCCAGCAGGAACAGCCGCCGCTCGACGCCCAGCACCGTCAGCGGACGGTTGAGCGCCGCGTAGCCCGGCCAGCGCGCGAGGCCCCGCATCAGAACAGCCAGCCGAGGAAGTTGACCGCGCCCACGGCCATCCCGATCCCGAAGATGATCCCGGCCAGCGTGCGCTTGCTCCCGCCTTCGCCGAACGCGAACATCAGGCCGCCCACCACGATCGCGATCAGCGACAGCCCGCGCGCGATCGGACCGGTGAACTGTGTCTGAAGCTCGGTCACCGCGTCGACCCACGGGCTCGTGCCCTGCGCCGTCAGCGCGCCGGGCGTCAGCATCAGCAGCGCGGCCCAGGCGGCCCCTCGCAGCGTTCTCGACAACGTTCTCATGCTCTCTCTCCTCCTTGGGAGTTCAGTTGCGTGCCGCCGCCGGGACCTCGACGCCCCGGCGCCTCTCCAGCCATTTCCGGAGCCACTCGTCCACCTCGGCCTCGACCCAGCGCGCGACGCGCCCGCCCAGCCGGACCGGCCGCGGGAAGCGGCCCTCGGCCGCCCACCGGTAAATCGTGCTCCGCCCCAGGCCCGTCCGGGCCTGCACTTCCGAGATCCGCAGGAGACGGGTCGCCGGGTTCGTCCGCTCGTTGCTGCGTTCGTTCGTCATCGCTCCGCTCCGCTGCATCTTGCTCTCCCGCCTCGCCCACATGGCGGGCCTCCGTCTGCGCGGTCGGGCGGGCGGAGCCTCGGCGCCGCCCGCGACCCGCTCGTAGTCGTCGATGAACGCGACCACCCGGTCCGCCGTCCTGAGCGTCAACGAGCGGCCCCGCTCGATCTGGCGCATCAGATTCGGGTCGCCCACCGCCAGCATGCCGAGCGTCGTCGGCGCCATGCCCGTGTCGTCGAGAAACCCGCCGATTCGTGTGTTGAATTGCTCCTCCAGCGTCGCCATTCGACTGCCGTTCCAGCCGCGTTCAGGCCCGTAACGGTGAAAGGACCTTTTGGGGGAAGTCAACACTTAGGAGATCTCCTAAGTGTCTCTGGTGTCTATGGTTATCCCAGGTTGTCCCAGACGTGTCGGAGGCCGCCGCCACTGCGGTGGCGGTGCGCCCCCGGGGGGCGTCCTGGAGGTCCGGCGAAGGGGGGTGGACTCCGGCCGGAAGGCCGGGCCCTGAAACGGCCGTGCGGGAGCCGCCGGGCCGGTGCGCGGCAGGTCTCGAACGCCGCGGGAGTGGGATGTCGTCCGGGAAGCCGGGCCGCCGGTTCCGGCGGGGACGGTCTTTGGGTTTAGGAGGCGGGTCGCCGGGATGCCGGCGTGGAGGGAGATCCCGCGAAGCGCCCGTGCGGGCGCGTCACGGAAGGTGCCGCAGACGAGCGGCGCTACAGCGGCGGGCCGTCGTTCGCGGGCGCCGGGATGGCGCCGCCGAAGGGCGCGCCTCGTTCCGCCGGACCGTCCACCGGCGAGCCCCGGGCCGCTCGGCGGCGTTGCCGCAACGTCCGACCCCCCGGCGCGCACGAGCCGCAGCGCGCACGCCGGGGGGTCACCCTAGCCCGAAGGCTTCAGTTCGACGCGATCCCCGCCCGGTACCGGTCCGTGTCCAGCAGCCGGTGGTCCTCCCCGGCGACCTCGACGACGCGGACGGTGTAGAGTCCGGCCTGTCTCCTGTCGGGCACCTCGAACTCCAACACGGGACCGTTCGGCATGTCGCCCGCGATCACGAACCGCCTCGGCCCGTTGGCCTGCCCGGCCGCGTACAGTTCGAGCCCGCCCGGCGTCCGCGCGTCACCCACGTCCGGCCCGTCGATCTCGACGAGCGCGCCCGCCGCCGCCGCGCCTCCCGCCGCGGCCGTCCACTCGACGGCGAGGGTTCCCGGCACGGGAACGTCGGCGTTCGCGGGCAGGTCCACGACGCCTCCGCCGTCGCACGACCAGAGCGCCGCGGCGAGCAGCACCGCGAGCCCGCGCAGCCTTCGCCGCGGTCGCGTCCGCCTGCGCACCCTTCCTCCCGGCCCGCGCCGCCGCGGCCGTTTCGTGGCAGCCGCTCCGACGGCTCCGGGCAGCGCCGCGTCCGAAGCGGGCGGTGGCGTCTGCGGCGGCGGCCCGCACCTCGCCCCTCCGCTCTTGCATCGCTCGATCCACGACAGGAGGTCGCCCACGTCGTAGCGGCCGTTGGCGTTGCCGAGCCGGTCGAGCGCTTCGAGCCGCTCGTCCGCGAGGCTCCGCTCGCCGAGCAGCGCGCCCGCCGCGTCCTCCGGGCTCAGGCGCCCGACGACGGCGAGCGCGGCGTCCAGACCCGCCGTGAAGCTGCCCGCCGCGTCCCCCGAGGCCTGCGCGATCCGCACCTCGACCGAGTACTCCTTGGACGCGCTCTGGTCCTCGGAGATGACGGTGACCCAGAACGTCCAGCCGTGGCCGACCGCGATGGCCGGGCTCGCCGAGCCGCTGGCCACCTCGTGGCCTTCAATGAGGATCAGCGCTTTCGCGTTGACCGCCGTCGGCGTCAGCTTCATGTGCGTGGTCGCGGCCGGCGCCGTGGCCGTGGCGTACGTCGTCACCGACTGCCGGAACGACGGGACGAGCGCGAGCGAGCGGTAGGTGCCGTTCTCGCCCTCGCTCACCCTCACCGTCAGGGCGCGCAGGTTCGCGTTCGAGGCGTTCGAGCCCCCGCCGCCCGTGGGCGTGCCCGAGCCGGTCGCCCACGCGCCCGGCCCGTGCTCGTTCCAGGCCTGCACGCGCACGTCGTAGCGCGTGCCGTTCACGAGGCCCTCGATCGCCGCCTCGGTGTCCGTGTAGTCGGGCTCGGAGAGCCCCGTCCAGTCGGACGCGGTGCGCTCCTTGTACTCGACGGTGTAGTCCGTGGCCGACCCCGACGAGGGCGCCGTCCAGGTCAGGTCGAGCCGCTCGTCGCCCGCCGTCACCCGCAGGTTCCCCGGGGCGCCCGGCGCGGTGCCGCCGCCGTTGTCGGCGATCGTGATCTCGACCTCGTCCGGGCTGCCCGCGTGCAGCGGCGACGGCAGGTTGCCGCCCAGCCGCACCGTGAACGTCTCGTCGTCGCCGTCCACATCCGCGGCCGTCCAGATCCGGCCCTCCCCGGACGCCTCGCCCGCCGCGATCCGGATCCCGGACAGCGTGCCGTGGTCGCCCGACTCCGACGAGCCCCGCGCCGTCCGCACCGGGATCGTCACCGCGCGATCGAACGTCTCCGTCAGGAACGCCTCGACCGTCACCGTGTCGCCCTCCGCGACCGGGTTCGGATACGCCTCCAGCCACACCGAGGGCGCGGCGTCGTCGGAGATCGTGATCTCGACCTCGTCCGGGCTGCCCGCCGAGACCGACGAGGGCAGGCTGCCCAGCCCGACCGTGAAGGTCTCCGCGTCCGAGTCCGAGTCCCGCGCCGTCCAGATCCGGCCCTCGCCGACGATCTGTCCCGCCGCGATCCGTATGCTCGACAGCGTGCCGTGGTCGCCCGACTCCGACGTGCCCCGCACCGTCCGCACCGGGATCGTCACCGCGCCGTCGAGCCCCACCGACAGCCGCGCCTCGACCGTCACCGTGTCGCCCTCCGCGACCGGGTTCGGATACGCTTCGAGCCGGACCGCCGGGGGCCCCTCGTCGTCGTCCTCGATCGTCACCTCGACCGAGTCCGGGTCGCCCGCCCGCAACGACGCCGGCAGGGCGCGCAACACCACCGAGAACGTCTCGTCGTCCCCGTCGGAGTCCTGGCGCGTCGCGATCCGGCCATCGCCGGCCGTCTCGCCCGCCGCGATCCGTATGCTCGACAGCGTGCCGTGGTCGCCCGACTCCGACGTGCCCCGCACCGTCCGCACCGGGACCGTCACCGCGGCATCGAGCGCCCCCGACAGGAACGCCGTCACGGTCACCGTGTCGCCCTCGCCGACGGGGTTCGGAGACGCCCCGAGCCAGACCTCCGGCGCGTAGGTGTCGTTGCCCGGGATCGTCAGCGTGTCGACGGGAGACGTGTACGTCGACGGGGTGGTGGCCACCCCGATCTCGATCAACTCGTCGCCCTCGGGCTCGCCGTCCTCCAGCACGCTCAGGGTCGCCCTGGTCCCCCGCGAACCCTCGGGGATCACGATGTCCGCCGTAACGGTCGCCGCGCCCGACGGATGCGGCGGATCGAGCGTGTAGTCCAGCTCCGCGGTCGCGGGGCTGTCGCCCACCCCCTCGGCGAAGAACGTCACCGTCACCCCGCCCGCCGGCGCCGGGTCCCTCAGGACCGCCGTCAACGTCACCTGCGAGCCCTCCCGCGGTCGCCGCGTGCTCGCCGACAGCGTCAGCGGCGGCCCGGAGGGGGCGTTCGCCGGAATCGTCAGCGTGATCTCCGGCGCCGAGCCCCAGGGACCGACCACCGTCATGATGATCGTCTCGTCCTCCTCGTCCTCGTCGTCGGCGACGATCACGACCCGCCCCTGCGCGGTGCGGTTACCCTCGGCGATCACGATGTCCGCCGTCCGGTCGACGAAGTTGCCGGGCGGCGCCGGCTCGAGCGTGAAGTCGCCGCCCCGCGACGCCGTGCCGCCGGTCGTCCAGAAGTGCAGCGTGATCCCGCCCGCCGGCGCAGGCTGCGAAAGCCGCGCTATCAGCGTCGCCGTCCGGCCCTCCGCCGGGCGAAGCGGGCTCGCCGTCAGCGTCGCGTCCACCGCGCCGGAGTCCGTAATCCTCACCTCGACCGAGGTCGGGGTGCCCGCGGTCACCGACGACGGCAGGCTCCCGAGCGCCACCGTGAACGTCTCGTGTTCGTCGTCCGTGTCCTGGCTCGTCGTGATCGTGCCCGTGCCGCTGGTCGCGCCCGACGCAACCGTGATCGACGCCAGCGCGCCGTAATCCCCCGCCTCCGCCGTGCCCGCCGTCAGCGTCAGCGGGATCGTCACTGCCGCCGACAGCGCCTTCGAGAGCGTCGCCGTCACCGTCACGTCCGAGCCCTCGCCCACCGGGTTCGGCGACGCCGACAGCGACACCGCAGGCGGCGCGTCCGGCGCCTGCCGCGTGATGGTCACGGTGTAGTCCTTCGTCGTCGTCCCGTCCTGGGCCGTCACCCGCACCGTGATCGCGTTGGACCCCACGGTGAGCGCGATCGCGGCGCTCGCCGAGCCGCTCGTCACCGCCGTCCCGTTCACCGTCACCGTCGCCGAGCCGTGCGCCACCGTCGGCGTCACCTTCGCGTGCGTCCTCGCGTTCGCCACCGTCGCCGTGTAGCTCGTGGTGCCCGAGGCGAACGTGCCGATGTTCAGCGCCGTGAACGTCCCCGTGGAACTCGTGGAGGTGGTGGCCGCGAGCCCGCTCAGGTTCGCGTTCGACGACGCCGCCGCCTGCCGCGTGATGGTCACGGTGTAGTCCTTCGTCGTCGTCCCGTCCTGGGCCGTCACCCGCACCGTGATCGCGTTGGACCCCACGCTCAGCGCGATCGCACCGCTCGCCGTGCCGCTCGTCACCGCCGTCCCGCTCACCGTCACCGTCGCCGAGCTGTGCGCCACCGTCGGCGTCACCTTCGCGTGCGTCCTCGCGTTCGCCACCGTCGCCGTGTAGCTCGTCGTCGCCGCCGAGAACGGCGAGGGCGTCAGCGTCAGCGCCGTGAACGTCCCCGTGGAACTCGTGGAGGTGGTGGCCGTCAGAGCGCTCAGGTTCGCGTTCGACGACTGCGCCGCCGCCCGCGTGATGGTCACGGTGTAGGTCCGCGTCGTGGTGCCGTCCTCGGCCGTCACGACCACCGACAGCGCGTTGCTCCCCACGGTGAGGGCGATGGCGCCGCTGGCCGTGCCGCTGGTGACCCCAGTGCCCGCCACCGTGACCGTCGCCGCCGAGTGCGCCACCGTCGGGGTCAGCTTCACGTGGGTGATGGAATTGGCCACCGACGCCGTGTACGACGTGGTGCCCGAGGAGAACGTGCCGATGTTCAGCGACGTGAACGCGCCCGACGCGCTCGTGCTGGTCGTCGCCGCCAGGCCCGACAGGGTCGCGTCGGTGGACTGCGTCTGCGTCTGCTGCGCGCAGGACGTGCCGATGCTGACGGAGACCGGGGTGGTGGAGAGGCCGGGGTCGGTGGTGAAGGTCTGACTAAAGCTTATCCCAATCGTATATTCGTTTGTCCCTATGCAGAGCTTGAGCGCCTGAAGTGCAGAGTTTGGGGCAGCGTTTAGCCTAAATTGCAGAGGGGTGGTGACACCTGTACCCAGGTTGGCGTCAAAAAGGGCTGTGAAATGATAGTCCGTGCCACCGACCGTAAAGCCGTTGTCGGTCAGCTGCGCATCGCATTGGTCCTTGTTTAAGCAGCCGAATCCCCCCGTACCGACAGTAATCGTCGCCGGCGTGAACCTCGCCGCCCAGACCTGGCCGGAGGCGAGCCGCCTCACCGTCACGGTGTAGGTCTTCTTCGTGGTGCCGTCCGCGGCGGTGACCTCGACCGTGATCGCGTTCGAGCCCACCGAGAGCGCGATGGCGGCGCTCGCCGAGCCGCTGGTGACCGTGGCCAGCGTGGTCCCCTGCTTGCCCACCTTCACCGTGGCGCTCGAATTGTTCACCGTCGGGGTGAGCTTCAGGTGCGTCCTCGCGTTCAACACCTGCGCCCTGTAGCTCGTCGTGTCCGCCGCGAAGGCCGGCGACAGCGTCAGCGCCGTGAACGTCCCCGTCGCACTCGTGTGGCTCGACGCCGTCAGGGCGGAAAGGTTGGCGTCGGTGGTGTTCTGCTGGGCCGCGCCCTTCACGCGTATCAGGGCGATGGCACCCTGACTATCGGTGGCCCAACTCGCTCCACTTGGCGTATCGCTACGTGCTTGAAAGCGTATCGCGTCCGCGATCGTCCAGCCGGATTGACCGCCACTGTCCTCGGCGTGGGCGCTCGTACCTTCCAGAGCCAAGTTGAACGCACCGACCGTATAAATAACGAAGTAATAGGTCGTGCTCGCCGTCAACGTGGTGCTTGCGGGCGCTCCGAAGGACATCGTGGCGTTTGCCGCCACCGCACCCGTCGGGATTGTCAGATCCGCTATCTTGGAGTCCGGCGCTCCACCCGTGGTGGCCGACCACAGCTCCGCCCGGACGGTCGCGGCCTGGACGGCGGTCCCGCCTCCGCGCGATATCGCCTCGATGCTCGCCAGCGTGTAACCCGCGGAATTGCTCCCCGTCGTGAAGCCCTGGGCTAACGAATTGTCGCCGGTGAACCGGGTCCCTGTGAGCTTGGTCTGCCCGAAGTTGGTCACCAGTGTGACGGTCTGCGCCTCCGCGGGCGCGGGGGCGAACAGGCCGAGCGCGCCGAGCAGCAGCGAGAGGACGGGAAGAAGGGAGGGGCGGGCGCGGGAGCGCCTGTCAGGCCGGCGGCACCTGATCTGCATCGTGTGAACCTCCTGTTTCACTAAGTCATGGGTTCGGGCGGATGCCGCACGGGAAACGGGGACGGAAGTCCTGAACGACCTGGGCGGACCGAGACGCGGGATCCGGTCGCTCAGGGACCGTTTCGCGTGGGGCGGGCTGGCGGGGAGGTGCCCGGGAAGAGCGACAGCTCCCCGAGCAGGAGCGCGAGGGCGGGAAGGAGGAGGGAGGAGAGGGTGCGGGCGCGCCCGCGCGATCCGTGTCAGGGCTCGTAGCGTCAAAGAGGCCATGGGGACTCCTCCTTACCGTTAAGTAGCTCTCGATTATTGCATTAATCGAGAGCTACTTTTTTTGGCCTATATCCTTGCAAGGGAGGCACTTATGCCGATTCGGGGCTCGGACCCCGTGTCCGCGCGTCCGGCGCCCGATCCGAAATGGTCACAATTCGATGCCTGCCTCGACTCCGCCGAGGGCATCCTCAGCGTCCACACCGTGCGCGGGCTCAGGTCGGATCTCGCCCGGTTTGCGGCATGGTGCGCCGAGCGCGGAGTCCGGCCGCTGCCCGCGCGCGCCGCCACCGTGGCCGCCTACATCGAGGAGGCGGCGGCGGCCGGCCGAACGCCGGGCACCGTGCGGCGCTACCTGTCGAGCATCGCCAGCGCGCACCGCTCGGCCGGGGAGCCGAGCCCCGCCGAGCGCGCGGCGGTGCGGCGCGCGCTCAAGCGGGTCTGCCGCCGGCACGCGTGCCGCCCGGCGCAGGCGCTGGGCCTGACCTGGACGCTGCGGCGGCGCCTGATCGACGCCGCGGGCGAGCGCACGATCGACGCGCGCAACCGCGCGTTGCTCGCCGTGGCCTACGACGCCATGCTTCGCCGGTCCGAGCTGGTGGCGCTCCAAGTCAATGACCTGTATACGGATAGGTGCGGATCGGCCTCGCTCCTGGTGCGCCGCGCGAAGACCGATCCCGAGGGCGCCGGCGCGATGCTGTACCTGCACCGCGACACCGTCAGGCTGGTGCGGGACTGGCTCGACGCGGGCGGGATCGGCGCCGGGCCGCTGTTCCGTTCGGTCCGCAGGAACGGCACGCTCGGGGGCGCGCTGCCCGAGAGCCAGGTGCCGCGCATCTACAAGGCGATGGCCGAACGCGCGGGGCTTTCCGCTGACGAGGTCGGCCGGATCGCCGGGCACAGCCCCCGCGTGGGGGCGGCGCAGGACATGATCGCCTCGGGGATCGGAGTCCCGGCCATCATGCAGGCCGGCCGCTGGAGGAGCGCCTCGATGGTCCAGCGCTACGGCGAACGCCTGCTGCCGCAGCGCAACGGAGCGGCGCAGCTCGCGCGGCTCCAGAGACGCGCGTGACGGGCCGGATCACGACCGAGGTTGACGCCCTGAGCCCGGGGTCACAACTTTCACACTCCGTAGCTCTCGATTAATGCAATAATCGAGAGCTACTCTGCAATCTACCGAACGAGTCGTGACTCGTTCGTGACTTCCTGAGAAATGCGCGGGACCACCTCGTGACTCCCGCCTGGCAAGCCGCTATCTTCAGTCCACTTCCGCGGCGGGGTTCCCATGCCCCTCCGCCCCACCTTCTCCGGGGAGTGGACAGTTGAGCGAGCGAGACCCGGCCGGGCCTGGAAACGACCCCCGCGATGAGCGCATCACGCGTCTGAGCGCGGCGATCCTGCGGATCAGCCAGAGCCTCGACCCGCCCACCGTGCTCGAGGACGTGGTCGAGAGCGCGCGCGGACTCACCGGCGCCCGGGTCGGGGTGATCACGACGTTCGGCGAGCGGGGCGAGGTCCGGGACTTCGTCACCTCCGGTCTTTCGCCCGAGGAGCGCCGGGCGGTGGTCGAGTGGCCCGACGGGCTGCGGGTCTTCGAGCACCTGCGGGACCTTCCGGGCCCGCTGCGCGTGGCGGACGTCCCGGGGTACCTGCGCTCGCTCGGCTGCTCTCCGGGCCCGTGGGGCTCGAAGACGCTCCAGGCGACGCCGATGCGCCACCGCGGAGAGCGGTTCGGGGGCTTCTTTCTCGCCGACAAGGAGGACGGCGCGGCGTTCACGGCGGAGGACGAGGAGATCCTCGTGCTGTTCGCCTCGCAGGCGGCCGCCGCGATCGCGAACGCGCGCGCGTACCGCGCGGTCGAGCGCGCGCGGGCCGACCTTGAGACCCTGGTCGAGACCTGTCCGGTCGGCGTCGTGGTCATCGATGCGGCCACGGGCCGCGCGGTCTCGGTCAACCGCGAGGCGCGGCGGATCGTCGAGGAGATCCGTACTCCGGGCCGTCCGGCCGAACAGCTCCTCGACGTGATGACCTGCCGCTACGCGGACGGGCGGGAAGTCTCGCTCGCGGAGTCTCCCCTGGCGCGGCGGCTCGAAGACGCCGAGGAGGTGCGCGCCGAGGAGATCGAACTCTCGGTCCCCGACGGGCGGAGCGTGCGCACGCTCGTCAACGCCACCCCCATCCGCTCGGACGACGGCGAGGTGGTGTCGTTCGTGGTCAGCTTCCAGGACCTGGCGCCGCTCGACGAACTCGGGCGGCAGCGGGCGGAGTTCCTGGAGATGGTGAGCCACGAGCTGCGCGCTCCGCTCATCTCGATCAAGGGCTCGACGACGACCGCGCTTGGCGCATCGCCCGCGCCGCACCCGGCCGAGCTGCTCCAGATCTTCCGCATCATCGACGATCAGGCCGACCGCATGCGGAGCCTCATCGCGAACCTGCTCGACGCCGGCAGCATCGAGGCGGGCACGCTGACCGTCGCGCCAGAACCCACGCACGTCGCCTCGCTCGTCGAGAGCGCCCGCAAGACCTTCCTCACCGGCGGCGGCCGCCACGCCGTCGTCGTCGACCTGCCGCCCGACCTGCCGCAGGCGATGGTCGATCCGCAGCGCATCGGGCAGGTGCTGAACAACCTGCTCGCCAACGCGGCCCGGCACTCGCCGCACTCGGCGCCGATCCGCGTCGAGGGCGCGGCCGAGGGCACCCACATCGCCCTGTCCGTCTCGGACCAGGGCCGGGGGATCGCGCCCGACCGGCTCCCGTATCTGTTCCGCAAGCGCGCGGGGTTCGCGGGCGACACCGGGCTCGGGCTCGCCATCTCGAAGGGGCTCGTCGAGGCGCACGGCGGCCGCATCCGCGCCGAGAGCGGGGGACCGGGCCTCGGCGCTCGCTTCACGTTCACGATCCCGGCGGCCGCGGATGCCGCGGCCGCGGCCGCGACCGCGCCGCCCGGCGGCCTCCCGCTCCCGCCGGGCACGAAGGGCGGGGAGCGGCGGATCGTGGTCCTCGACGACGACTGGCACACGCTGCGCGACGTGCGCGACGCCCTCGCCGACGCGGGCTACGCCCCGGTCGTCACCAGCGATCCGGACCGGCTCGCCGGCATCATCCGTGCCGAACGGCCCAGCCTCGTGCTCCTCGACCTGATGCTCCCGGGCGTCGACGGGATCGAGCTGATGGGGCGCGTCCCCGCGCTCGCCGAAATCCCCGTCATCTTCATCTCGGGATACGGGCGCGACGAGACCATCGCCCGCGCACTCGACAGCGGCGCGGCCGACTACATCGTCAAGCCGTTCTCGCCGACCGAACTCGTCGCCCGCGTCCAGGCCGCGCTCTGGCGGCGCGGCGCGCCCGAGACGTTCGCCCTAGGCGACCTGCGCATCGACTACGCCGCGCGGCTCGTCACCCTCGCCGGACGCGACGTGCCCCTCACCGGCACCGAGTTCGATCTGCTGCGCATCCTCTCGCACAACGCCGGACGCGTCGTGACCCACCGGACGCTCCTCCGCCAGGTCTGGGGACGCCGGGGATCCGAAAAGACCGCCCGCGTCCGCACGGTCATGAAGAAGCTCCGCAAGAAGCTCGGCGAGGACGCCGCCAAGCCCACGTACATCTTCAACCGGCACGGCGTCGGCTACAGCTTCGGAGACCCCGGCGCGGCATAGGAAGCTGGGCGAAGCGCCAGAACGGGAACCACGGATCGGACCAGCCTCCAGGTCTGGACGCTCTCCCGCCAGGCTCTACCATCTGGGATGCCCGTGCGAACTCGTCGCCCGGGCATTCAGGGCTCTCGCCTGTGCAGCATGCGCATTCGGGTTGCCGTCAAGGGCATGAGCGCAGCGAATCGGGCTTGACGGCGATCGCTAACATCCCATGCCGGACCAGCGCTCTCGCTGGGCACTGTTCACGCGACTCGGTATGTGCGTTATTGAGTCACCCGGGAAGTAGGACGGTGACGTCGCGCGAGACGCATACCGGACCAGGGCGCTCTCGGATCTGGCGGCGCGGTCCGGTTCGAGGCATACTTGCCACGACGTGGTCTTGACGAAGGACGGTCAGGTGGCGTGGCCGCTCAGGAGCCAACTCGACAGCGAGGGTCACTTGATGCACCGATCCCTCTCACCAGACAAGGGGATACGCGAGTGGGGATAGCGGGAGGACAAGACAGGACCGCTCCCGAGAGCAACAGCGGTGACCTTGGGGCCAAAGGACGCGCTGCCGCTCCTCGTCACCGAGTGCTGACTGCGGTCGACCTGTTTTCGGGAGCTGGCGGCTTCGCGCTGGGACTACGCCGGGCCGGCTTCGACGTCGTGCTCGCCAACGAGTACTCAGCTGACGCGGAGTGGACGTATCGCCACAATATCGTTGGCGACAGGCCAGGAGGCGTGCTTCCGGGAAGACCTAGTGACCCGTCGCGGAGCGCGCGCGCAGCGTACAGAGCGGAAGCGCGAGAGCAAATCCTTGAGGACAGGGAATCGCTCCCCCAGGACTTCGACCGCCACATGCGTGGTGGCGACATTCGCGAGGCGCTTCCAGACCGGTGGCTTCGGACGTGGCTAGAACGCCGCCCGACCGGCATCGACTTGCTCGTGGCGGGGCCACCTTGCCAGGGGTTCTCGTGCGCCGGCAAAGCGTGCCCGGACGACGAGCGAAACCTGCTCGTCCACGAAGCGATCCGAGTCATCAGTGCCGTCCAACCGCGCGTTGCCATCATCGAGAACGTCCCAGGGCTGTTGGAGCGGCACGCCGATCTGGTTCGCGAGATCGGCGCGGCACTCTCTCGCAGGGACAAGAGTCGCCCAGGGTACTACGTGTACGGAGAACTCGTTCACGGAGAACCGCTAGGAGTCCCCCAGACCCGCCGACGCTTGTTGCTCGTTGGCGTCCGTCGAGACCTCGTTGACCCGACCGCATGCGAGAGGTTGCCACGACTGTTGTTTCCGGTCGCCTGTCCACGCAGCCGACCAACCGATGGTCGACTCCAGGGAACGGCGGTTGCAGCGGGGTCTTCTCTGACCGCCAAGGAGATCCTTGGTGACCTAGCAAGTGCACCGCCGGTCTACGGGACAGGAGAAAGCTGGACTGGGGCGTATCGTCGAAACGGCACGCGTGGTCTGAGCGGGTTCCTCCGCGAGGTGCGGGCTCCGCAGTCGAAGTATCTGGACGGCGGAATCCTGGGTTCGGCGGACGACGCTCCGCTAGAACGGTACTTCAACCACGAAGCGTCTTCGCATTGCCCAGACGTGGTGCGGAAACTCCAGCTGCTTAGGACGGCTGCAACGAGCTCGGCCGAGGCGCGGGAGCATCGGTGTAGTAGCAGATGGCTTCGGCGCCAGTTCAGCGAGCAGTTTCCGGAGCTTGTCACCAGGAAACAATCGCAACGCGTACTTGTCGCAGACGAGTGGCCGATGCTCACGGTCACTTCTCTTCCGGACGACATCGTCCACCACGCTGAGGACAGGATTCCCACCGTTCGGGAGGTTGCTCGTCTCCAGACCTTTCCCGACTGGTTTGAGTTCAAGGGTGTGCGCACTACTGGGGCGGAGCGGAGGCGTGCAGGAGTCTACGTCCCGCAGTATACGCAAGTGGCGAACGCCGTTCCTCCACGGTTTGCCCATGCGGTTGCAGCACGGATTAGGCAGTTCCTGCTCCTCCTCGAAGACGACCCTAGTTGCAGTTTCGAGCCTGACGGGGGGTTCTATGATACCCCGAACGTGAAGGGAACAGTACGGTCACGACTGGACGAGATCGACATTGCCTTCCGCGCCGCCAAGATCGACGCAGCGATCCCGGCTCACGCACGCGGGACCCGTAGTCCCGAGACCACGATTCTATCGTTCCCCAACCGTTCTAGTCATCGTGCGTCAGTCACGGGCACCACGTCCCCGTCAGTATAACATGCCGGCATCCTACCAACCATTTCGGATCAGCACGGGCTTGAAGGATCTGATCGGGAAAGATCTAATCACGGATGACTTTGTTGCCATTTTTGAGTTGGTGAAGAACTCCTTCGACGCACACGCTCAGACGGTAACTCTCTCTTTCTCCCGCGATAGCGTCGTCATCACCGACGATGGCAAAGGAATGTCGCCCTCAGATATCCAAAACAAGTGGCTCTTCATCGCATATTCTGCAAAGAGGGACGGCACCGAGGACGATGACTACCGCCACAAGCTGCGTCGACCTCCACGAACCTACGCTGGAGCAAAAGGCGTCGGTCGTTTTTCTTGTGATCGTCTCGGCAAGCGGCTCATCCTCTATTCTCGAGCCGAAGGCCATGAGGTACAGGTGCTCACGATCGATTGGACCGCCTACGAACAGGATCTGAAGCAAGAGTTTGTTACCATCGAGGCCGAACTGTCGCAGATCGATGGCTTCCCCTCCCATCTCTCGACCACACCTCAAGATACCGGCACCGTACTCGTGATCAAGCAGCTTCGAACTAGCTGGGATCGGAAGAAGCTCCAGCGCCTCAAGCGGGAGCTCGCAAAGCTTATCAATCCCTTTTCCGGTGACTCTCCCGATTTCCAGATTCGGATCGAGGCGCCGGCCGAAGCGGTGCAGGATCGCGACGACGCACGCTACAACCGCGCTCGCAAAGCGTCGCGCCCACTTCGTGTGATAGTAAACGGTATCGTTACTAACCCAGTCCTTGATGCCCTGCGCGGGCGTACTACGGTTATACGCATCTCACTCGAAGATGATGGCAACACCCTCGATTCCATTCTTGAAGATCGAGGTCACTTAATCTATCACATTCGCGAGCCCAACCCCTATGAGAGTCTACGCGCATCACGATTAACGGCGGAAATATACTACCTTAACCGCAGCGCCAAGACCGTCTTCGCCCGCCGCATGGGCGTCCCGAGCGTACAGTTCGGTTCCATTTTTCTCTTCCGCAACGGCTTTCGTGTCCTCCCCATCGGCGCGGAGGACGACGATTACTTCGGACTCAATCGACGGAAGCAGCAGGGCGTTCGGCGCTTTCTCGGGGGTCGTGACCTCATCGGCCGCGTCGCCGTGCACGGTGAAGAGGGGTTCGAGGAGGCCACGAGTCGCAACCAAGGGTTGATCCGAACCCGCGAAGTTGCGGATCTCGTCGAATGTGTGCGTGACAAGTGTGTCAAGCGATTGGAACGGTATGTCGTGGACATCACTTGGAAGGACAAACTCGATAAGGATGTTGCTGACATCTCCCGAATCCGGCGGGACGCAAGTAGTGCACGGGTTGGACAACTGGTTTCTCAGCTTGCTGCCACTGCAAACATCGAAGTACTTGAGTTTAGCAGGGATCTCGTTCGAATAATCGACGACAAAGTGGAGGCTTTCGCCGCTTCGCTGAGTACGCTCACGACGCTCGCCGAACGCACGGGTGACGAAGCACTTCTGGCAGAGGTAAAACATGCCAGGGCCCGCATCAAGGCGTTGCGGGCATCCGAAGCCGAGGCAACCGCCGCCGCCGAGGAAGCGGCGGCACAGGCGGCAGCTGCCAAGGAGGCCGCACAGGCCGCCGAGAAAAAATACACTGCAGAGCGGCAGCGTAACCGGTTCCTGGCCGCCGTAACGTCCTTCGACCAGGACACTATTCTGAACTTGCACCATCAGATCCTTATGCACGCCGCGGACGTCCAGCATGGTATCAAGAGAAAGATGCGTGCTCTACGGAAAGACAAGACAGTTTCAACGTCGGCATGGGTTGATTTTCTTGAACGGATGTCGTTTCGCAACAGCCAGATCCTGACTGCGGCAAGATTTGCCACAAAGAAAGATTACAGAAAGCAGGCCACTGCTGTAACGATGGACCTCACAGGCTATGTGCGAGAATACGCCAGCACGATAGCGTCCTTGTGGGCGCCCCATGGCATTGCCATCGAAGTTCACGGTGATGACCAAGTGGTTAAGCGTCGATTTCGGCCAATTGAGATCGGCATTGTATTGGACAACCTTGTGTCGAACGCGGCCAAGGCCGGGGCGCGCAAGATCAGTTTTTGCTTACAGGCTACAACGGGGGCGGAGGCAGCATTGTCGATCACCGTCGCTGATGACGGAGGGGGGTGGCCTGCCTCGGTCGATCCGCTTCGAAGGATCTTGGAGAAGGGCGTGACCACGACTGATGGATCCGGACTAGGCCTTCATCATGTGAAGCAAGTTGTCGAAGGGATGGGAGGCGCCATTTCGCTTACCCGCTCTTCATATTCCGCCGCGTTGTCAGGTGCTCAACTAACCATGCGTATACCAACATGAAACTTGCATTCAGACTTCTCTTAGTGGACGACGAACCGGATAATATTCAGCAAGCTCTTGAGAGTTTGCGGGATCACCTCGACACGGTCGGCTTCGAACTTCAGGTGACGACTGTGGAAGATGTCACGCAGCTGTCCAGCGTGGATCTCGGGGGAGAGGAAGGCAAGAACTATGATCTCGTGATGGTCGATTACAACCTCGGACAGGCGAGTACGGACGGAGCAAAGATTGCGCGTCGAATTCGCGCGACCCTCCGATATACGGATATGGTATTTTATTCGTCACAGCCCGTGCCGATCCTGTTGTCCCATCTGGCCGCCGCTGAGGTGGCGGGAGTTTTTGCCGAGGAGAGGTCCAACCTTGACGACGCTCTAACGGCATTGGCGGACACGGTCATAGGCAAAGCCGTAGACCTCAACCACATGCGAGGGATTGCGATGGCCGAGGTTGCCGAGATGGATGTTCTAATGGAAGATACGCTGAAGCGGGCGTTCGCGAATGCGACTGCGGAATGCGTACAGGCGGCGGCAGATAGGACGTGCAAGAGGGTCCTGGAAGCAATGTCGCGGAACATGAAATCGGCGACGGCACGGGTGGACGCCGGAGATGTCGTGGGTCTTGTCGGAGACGGCTTGCTGTTTTCCTCGGTGCACAAGTTTCGTGCTATTCAACGTGTGGCGAAGTGCGCTGAACCGAAGCCTTCCCAGGAGTTGACCCAGCTTCGTGGGTATGAGGAGGAAGTCACGGGGAGGCGGAATGTGTTGGCGCACGCCAAAGAGAAGGTTGACGAGAACGGAAACGTCGTGTTGGAATCACTCAAGGGGCAGGAGCGGCTCACGATTACAGATGAATGGATGGCGAACTGTCGTCGGGACCTGGGGAGGCACAGGGAAGCTCTCAGCGCTGTTTGTGCCAGACTGGACGAGTGTTTTGCGGCGGGCGATGGGACTGAGGAAACGGAGTAGAATCAGGCCTGATTGTTCGGACGGTAGCGGTGGAACGGCTACGAAGGTGTTCCCGCACCTGCACGCCGATGTCTGATGTGCATGTACGGCACGGTCCCGGGATCCGCTGACTCGGGGGAGGAATGATGCCTTTGGGAAAGTGGGCGCGATCGCGCCGAGCGTCCCGCAAGTGATGGGCACACCGGAGGAAGATCGGAAAAATATGCTTCCGCGTTAAGCGATCAGCCTCTTGGTCGACCCGGCCATCCTGTCTTCCTGAGAGTCGTAACCTGCCGCCATCTGATGTCGCGATCCGGCAACTACGGAACTTACTACCACGGGCCGGCCTCACAGCCGCCACGCGGTACCGTCGAGGCCGAGGGTTGCGTCACGCATCTGCAGGGCCTCATCTGAGCGCAGGATTGGTAGGTCCGGCGAGTTCGGCGACCTCATCCCTGGAATCGACCGATGCTAATTCCAAGCTGGGCCTTCGCTGCTTTGGGGTCGCCGAACGACAAGGTGCAGCCGCGATCTGTGATGACTGGACTTACCCCGTTTTGGTGGACGGTCAACCGTGGTGGTTTCCTCCTTTCCAGCCAGCCCCCGGGCGAGAGGAGCGGCTACTGCGCCGAAGGCGTAGCGGGCGGTGGGGGGAACGCGGCTCGGAGGTCATGCCGCCTCTCCTCGCTCGCGCCCCTCGAAGTTGGAACGGCGACTCGTAACCGAGGCTAGAGTGCCGCCGCTGCGGGTAGTACAAGCGTCGATGGCGGCACGCTCCTCGTTGACCTCGGCAATGCGCGGCTCACCGGCATCGAGGTGGACCTCACCTTCGGTGGAGCGTGGCCGGTCGCACAGGGAGTCCCAGGCACGGGGTTGGCGATGAGCCCCGTGGACACGGACCGCACGGGCGGGATCTATTTCCGGCAGCGGTTGGGGGGATGACCGGGATGTCAGATGTCGTCAACGGTCCCGCCAAGGTTCCCGCTGTTCGACCCGATTCCCCGCCTCGTGGCTGGTTCGTTATCGTATGGGGATCCCGCGCGGGGCGAGCAAAGCTCGCCAAAGACCGATCAAGAACTGAAGCGACGGATGTACCAAATCAACGAATTCGTGGACGAACGGCAGAAGGCGTGGTGTATCCAGTGCCGCGCAGGGATCGGCGACGTGGAAACCAGCCGGGACCACGTCCCGTCCAAGGCTTTCCTGCGCAAGCCCTACCCGGACAACCTTCCCGTTGTCAACATCTGCGTAGACTGCAACAACGGGTTTTCCGAGGACGAGGAGTACCTGCACCTCTTCCTGCAATGCGCGCTCACAGGTTCCACGGACCCGGAGCAGCACTCGGACGCGAAGATCGCGCGGGCTTTAAAGCGCCACAAGAAACTGCGCGCGAGGATCGAGCGGTCGAAGAAGGAGTACCCGACGATTGGCGGCGAGACGCGTTGTGTCTGGGAGCCTGAAGAGAAGAGAGTGGAGCGTATCGTGGTGAAGAACGCGCGCGGCCACGTCTTCTTCGAATACGGCGAACCGATGCTGCGCGAGCCGACACGCGTCTGGACCTTGCTCCTAACGGCGATGTCGGTGTCTGAGCGCGACGACTTCGAATACGACGGCGTGGTCGAGGAACTGGCACGTTCGCCCGAAGTGGGCAGTCGGATGATGGCGCGCGTGTTCACCGGGCAGGACATGCGTGACGGCTGGGTCATCGTACAGGACGGTGTCTACCGGTTCCGCCTACAGCAGCGCTCCGGGATCGTCGTCAGGTCCGTGCTCTTCGAATACCTAGCGACCGAGGTGCATTGGAGCGACTACTGAGCAGGGCGGCTGGGCGCGCGAGCAGGCTCAGGTCCAAGATTCCCGCCATTTGACCCGGGTTTCCCGCTATTCGAGCACGTTGGGCCCTTTCATGATTCACAGCAAGAACGGCAGATCGTGCAGTCCTGGTTAGCGTCGCCGTCCGGATCACCGCCAGCCGGTCCTCGCGCCGCGTCCTCTCCGTACGGCTTCGTCGACGGCCTCCGGTATCTCCAGCAGCTCCGCGATCTCCGCTTGCCGGTTGCTCTGTTGGTGGTGACCCGTCGAGGAGGTCTGCCGCCAAATCGGCATAACGGAAGAAACGTTCTACCGGCGGAAGAAGGAGTACGGCGGGATAGTGTCGAGTGAGGCCCACGAGCTAGCCTGCTACGGGACAAAACGCTGAGATGAAGCGGCTCGTTGCGGACTTATCAGAGGTTCCAGGCACTTCGAAGACGCTTCGCTATCTTCGTCATGCCCCGAGATTCAAGTATTCCAATCAGGACTGCCCTCGGCGGCCAGTTGCTACAGTACGGTGTGTTAGAAGGGCCGGTGGACAGACCGCCGCCCGGTCCGGTGGACAGACCGCCGCCCGGTCCGGTGGACAGACCGCCGCCCGGCCCGGTGGACAGACCGCCGCCCGGCCCAGTGGACAGACCGCCGCGGGGTCCAGTTGACAGACCGCCGCCCGGTCCAGTCGACAGACCGCCGCCCGGCCCAGTGGACAGACCGCCGCCCGGCCCAGTGGACGCTCCGCCGCCCGGCCCGGTGTAGAGACCACCACCCGGTCCAGTGTAGAGACCACCACCCGGTCCAGTGTACGAATCTCTAGGCCACATGCACCCCCTCCACGATAGCGCCTTGGTCACGGTCTGATCGGAGTGCACTCAAGCGATCCCGCGCGTCACGCAGCAACGCGAAAGGCGCTGATGTCGTTGGAGTCCACTACCTGAAGCTCGTATCGATAGCCCCTGAGCGGCATCGGTGTCAATGCCCACCGATTGGCGTGGCCATGACCTCCGATACGGTCGAATAGATTCTCGTTCCGGAACCGAGAGCGGTGCGAAGCGGTTGAGCATGTCCTCGGCGAGTCGGCCAATGCTACCGTCTGGTCGTGGCCTTCTTCTCAGCGTACCAGATTCGGATGTGAGTAGTGCAAATGGACGGCATGGATCGAAATGTGACGGTCTCTCTATCTGCACCCCGCCCGGCTCCTGCGCTCCGCTGTTCGAGATCGGCAATGTGCCGTCCGATCAACCAGGGCGCCACGATCATCACGGGCGCTGACCGAACGGGCCGCCGACCGCCGGGCGGCTTCGACGATCGCGGAACCCTCGCCGAAGACCGTCTCGTACCGAGCGGCCTCGCCGGTGGAGGGCATGGGCTCCTTCATACCGTCGAACCGTACCCATGCGAGGGGCAGCGTCAACGGTCCCGCCCAAACTCCCGCTATTCGACCCGATTTTCCCGCTATTCGAGCAGGACAGACCCGATCACGACCTCACGGCAAGAAGCGCAGATCGTGCAGTCCTGATTGAACTTAGACGATTTCCTGCCGGGATTCACGCCATCATGGAGACACTTATCAGGCGTGCGCTCTAACCAACTGAGCTACAGGCCCGGCCGACCCCCCGTCAACCCGCTGACGGAAAGCCACAGGGCGTGTAAGATAGTGTGGTTTTCCGTCTTCTGGTAGACGGCCTCTTGAACCTGGCGGATGGGCTGCTTCACATGGAGCTCGACTTCAGAACCCTCGATGTCTTCACGGAGGAGACCTTCGGCGGCAACCCGCTCGGCGTGTTTCCGGACGCGGCGCACCTGCCGGCGGAGCTCATGCAGAAGATCGCGCGCGAGATGAACCTTGCCGAGACGGCGTTCCTGGGGCCTCCGGAGACCGGGGAGGGAACGGCGCGGGTGCGCATCTTCACGCCCGAGGTGGAGGTGCCGTTCGCGGGGCATCCGACCGTTGGGGCTGCGATCTATCTGGCGGGGACCCGATCCGTGCGGCGGGCGGCCGGCGTTCACGGGAAGCACGACGGACACGCCAACCTGGTGCTTGAGGAGAACGTAGGCCTGGTGCCCGCAACGGTGGAGTACCGGGGCGGCCGTCCGGGGTTCGCGCAGTTCACCACGGCGGTGCTGCCGGAGCGGCGCGAGTCGCCGCACTCGCTGGAGCGGCTGGCGGCGATGGTGGGACTGGAAGCGGACGACCTCGGCGGCGAGGCCCCCCGTCCGCTCACCCCCGCCATGATGTCCTGCGGCCTCCCCTTCCACGTCATCCCGGTGCACACCATTGCCGCCCTCCGCCGCGCCGTCCTGAACACGGCGCTCTGGCAGGAGATGCTCGCGGACTCGTGGGCCCACCACGTGTACCTGGTGTGCCACCTCTACGGCGGGGACGTGCGGGTCCGCATGTTCGCGCCCGGGTCGGGGGTGCCCGAGGACCCGGCGACCGGCTCGGCGGCCGCCGTGCTGGGAGGCTACCTGGGCGACGCCAGCCGGCGCCTCAACGGCACCATGGACTGGCAGGTCTCCCAGGGAGAGGAGATCGGCCGGCCGAGCCTCATCAGGGTCGAGATCGACAAGTTCGCCGGCCGGATCACCGCCGTCCGGGTGGGTGGCGCCGCCGTCTTCGTCAGCCGCGGCACGATGACCGTTCCGGGGCCACCGATCGCTCCGCCGGAGGGCCACCGCGCGCCCTGGCTGAAGCGCTACGCCGGACGGCTCTGACCGACCGGGTCGGGCCCGTCCCCACATCCGGGCGCCCGGCCTCCCGGTAGCCCCGGACACCCCGAAGGCCGCCCCCCCGTCCCATCGGACGAGCGGCGGCCTCCGAGAGCCTCGGATCGGCGGCGTGCCCCCTACATCGGCAGCCTCAGCGCCACGAGCCGCCCGGGAGCGCCCACCTGCACCACGATGTGCTGCCGGCCCTCGTGGCTGTACGTCATCATGCCGTACTGTCCCGCGCCCGGCATCTCGACCTCGCCCACGAACTCGCCGGTCATCTTGTCGAAGGCGTTCAGCACCGGCGGCCCGCGCGACCCCTCGGTGGCCAGCAGCAGATCCCCCGCGACGATCTGGATCGAGGTGGCGCCGCTCCCGGCCCGCGACAGGTCCACGCCCTGCGCGGCCGGATGGCTGGCCACCGCCTCGGGCGCGTCACCCACGGGAATCCACCAGAGCCGCTCGCCGGTGTTCATGTCGTAGGCGGAGATGCGGCTGTAGGGCGGCTTCGGGATGGGCAGGCCCTGCACCCGCGGCAGCGCCCCACCGCGCCCCGCCACCCACTGCGAGATGGTCGTCCCGGTGGTCCGCGGGTTGTCCGGATCGTCCGCGTCGATTCCCAGCATCACCATGCCCCCGCTGCAGTTGCGCGAACTGGCGGCGTACAGGATGCCGGTCGTCGGGTCGAGCGTCGCCGGATGGGTGATGTTCAGGCCCCCGTAGCAGCGGATGTTGTCCAGCACGTCCTCGTTGTGATCCGGATAGAGGCGCGGCATGAAGGGGCCGCCCACCCGGTAGCGGCTCAGGATCTCGAGCGCCTCCGCATGCAGCTCGGGCGTGAAGTCGAGGACCTGATCCTCCGCCAGCCCGAACGGCTCCATGGGCTCGGGCCAGATCACGTGCGGCTGCGTGTTCGCGGTCCAGTTGCCGGGCACCACGGTCTGCACGACGTCCCGCTCCTCAATGGGCCAGACCGGCTCGCCCGTCTCGCGGTTGAAGGTGAAGATCTGGCCGGTCTTGGACGTCTGGATCACCGCCGGAACCGACGCACCGTCCACCTCCAGATCGACGACGATGGGCACGTTGGGCAGGTCGTAGTTCCACTGGTCGTTGTGGACGGTCTGGAAGTGCCACTCGCGCTCGCCGGTCTCCGCGTTGAGCGCGATCACGCTGGTGCCGTAGAGGTTGTCGCCGGGCCGGAAGCCGCCGAAGTAGTCGATGGTCGGCGGGTTGGTCGGGATGTAGACCATGCCCCGCTCCTGGTCGGCGGACATCGGCGCCCACGAGGAAACGTCCCCGGCGTACCTCCAGGCGTCGTTCTCCCAGGTCTCGTGGCCGAACTCGCCGGGCCGCGGAATCACGTGGAACTTCCACTTGTGCTCCCCGGTGCGCGCATCGAAGGCGAGGATGTCGCCCGGCACGTTCTCGATGCGGGTCTGGTTGTAGCCCTGCTCCGCCGAGTTGCCCACCACCACGGTCTCGTTCACCACGATGGGAGGAGATGACGCCGTGATGAAGCCGAGTTCGCGCGGGATGCCGTAGTCGGGGTCGTACTCGCCGTCGTGCGCCTCCCACGGTCCCCAGCCATCCAGCAGCGGGACCAGCAGATCGACCACACCCGTCTCCGGGAACCCCTCGATCGCCACCCTCCGGCCGAATCCCTCCACGTGACGGCCGGTTTTCGCATCGAGCGCGTGCAGGAAGAAGGCGGGAGAGGTGTAGAAGATGACGCCGCGGCCGTCGAGCTCGCCGTACGCCACGCCCTTGCCGTAGTTCTGGCGCATCGAGCGCTCCCATCGCGTCGTGTTGGGCTCGCGGTAGGTCCAGATGGTCTCGCCGGTCGCGGGATCGATGGCGGCCACGGTGCGGCGCTGTCCGGCCACGGTGTACAGGATGCCGTCGATGTAGGTCGGGGTCGACTTCATCTGCGGGTCGACCTCGGGACCGTAGTTGTCGGCCCGCCACACCCACGCCACCTCCAGATCGCCGAAGTTGGACGCGTCGACCTGGTCGACCGGCGAGTAGCGCGTGCCCCAGGAATCGGCGCTCTGGAATCGCCATTCGCCGTCGGGGTTGCCGCGTTCCTGCGCCTGCCCGGGGATCGCCGTCGTCAGCGCAAGCAGCGCGGCGAGGACGATGCCGGGCCCGAAGCTTCCTCGGTGAGTCGATGACATGGGTTTCCTCCGGAGGGACGTGCGTCGATCAACCCTGGCAAATTCGGTATCCGATGGCGTGCGCGCCAGTAGGCCCGCCCTTGACCCGGTATGACAACATCGATATACTAGGTATATAGAGATTGATATAGCGTGAGCCGGCCACGCCGCGCGCGCCAGGCTTCCACCTCGAGCTGCCCCGATCATGAGCCTCGATCACATCCTCCTCGGCCTGCTGCGCGACCCGGCCACCGGGTACGACCTCAAGAGCGTGTTCAGCGAGCGAATCCGGCACTTCTGGTCCGCCGAGCTCAGCCAGATCTACCCGACCCTGAAGCGTCTGGAGCAGCGGGGGATGCTCGACAGCCGGGTCGAGCCGTCGCCCAGGGGGCCGAAGCGCAGGGTCTATTCGCTGACCGACACGGGCCGCGAGGAGCTGCGGCGCTGGCTGCGCGGCGGCCCCGAGGTCGGCACGGAGCGCTTCGCCTACCTGGCCCAGCTCTACTTCATGGACGCGATCGGCGACCTCGGAGAGACGCGGGCGTTCATGACGGAGCTGCGGGACCACCTCGCCCGCTGGCTGGCTCAGCTCCAGTCGCTCGAGCGGGACGTGACTGCCGCCCACGGCGATGCCCCGGAGCGATACGGCGACGCGGGATTCCACCGCTTCGCGACGCTGCGCATGGGCATTCACTCCATCGGGTCGAAAGTGGCCTGGTGCGACGAGACGCTGGCTGCGATCGACCGGCGCCTGGGCCTCCGGTCCGAGGCGGACGCTGCCGCGGGAGGGGAGGCGTGTGAGCGGGAGGCGATGGCTGCCGCGACGGAGGCATCGACGGGCGCGCGGGAGGATCCTTCATGACCGTCGGGGCCCTGCTCTTCGATACCCTCCTCCTCGTTCACGTCGCGACCGGATTCGTCGGCCTGGCGGCGTTCTGGATTCCGGTATTCGCGCGCAAGGGCGGCCCCGCGCACATGCGTGCTGGCCGTGTGTACGCGTACTGCGCCTATGTCGTGACGCTGTCGGCGGTGACCGCGGCCGCCGGCCGGATCGTGTCCTATCAGCTCCAGGGCATCAGTGTCGCGGAGCGGCCCGAGCCCTACGGGTTCGCCGTACTCCTGGGCTACCTGGGCGTGGTCACCTTCGTCATGGTACGGCAGGGCATGCGCGTCCTGGCGACGCGGAGAGCGCCCGGGAAGCTGCGTACTCCCACCCACGAGGCCCTCGCCTGGGCGTCGATGTCCAGCAGCGCAGCGGTCGTCGGCTTCGGGCTGGCGGCATGGTCCGACGTCTCGCCGATCCTGCTGGGAATGAGCCCGATCGGCCTCTTCACGGGGCGGCGCATGCTCCGGCTGATGCGCGATCCGGGCGGCCAGCGCATGGGCTGGTTCTACAGCCACCTGGCCTCGATGCTCGGGGGCGGCATCGCCTTCCACACCGCGTTCCTCGTCTTCGGGGCGCAGCGGTTCCGGGCCTACGAGATCGAGGGTCCGTTCGCGATCGTCGTCTGGATCCTGCCGACGGTTGTCGGCGTTCCGGCCATCGTCATCTGGAGCCGGCGCTACCGGCGGAGGTTCGAGCGTGCGGCGGGCACAGCGGCCTGAGCGGGGGCACCGGACAGACCGACGGTCAGCTCTCCGCCACCTGCCTCCGGTGATGTTCGGTCTGCATCCGGTGGACGCCTCCGATGATGGCGAGCAGAGCGAGGATCATCGGAACCTGCAGGATCCAGTAGGCAAGCCCGGAAACCGCATCGAGGGTTTCCGCAGCTGCCTCGTCGAGGTTGCGGCCCACCGTCAGGTCCACAATGGAGGAGCCCCAGAACGGCACGATCCAGAGCATCCACCACCAGGGCAGCAGCAGCGATACCGGTTGCCCGCGCCAGTAGGAGGGATGCCGGGAGGCGCGCCAGATCT
Source organism: Longimicrobiales bacterium (assembly GCA_965202805.1). GTDB lineage: Bacteria > Gemmatimonadota > Gemmatimonadetes > Longimicrobiales > Gaopeijiaceae > BD2-11. The sequence goes on along the minus strand of OZ241869.1, from coordinate 1,996,075 downwards.
CGCTCATGACCTGGTATGGCTTCCAGAACCATGCGATCGGCACGAAATACCAACCCACCGCCCACCCCGGCGTGAACCGCATGTCCGCCGCGCCCAATTGCCGGGCATTGTGATTGGCCCGATGAATCCAGGTGAGCACGAGGATCGCGATAACGAACCAGATCGGCTCCGTCAGGATCCAGAAGACCACCCTGAGCCCGGTGTCTGACGACTCTCCGACGCCTCCGCCCCCCAGCAGCTCACTGGCATCGGACCATATCCGCAGGAGTACCGATGCGATGCTGGCGTACAGAAACCCCCGCGTCCACTTCGCAAGCCGGGTGGGATCCCTGAAGCCCTCCGTCTGTTCCGGTGCTGCGGAATGACCCTCCATGCTCACCTCGCTTCCAGGCTCGGATGCGTCTCGGGGAGTTATGCGCACGGTATCCAAAGCATAGTCGGTCAAGTGCCGCTTCTTCGCCAGAAGCCAGGTGCGCCGCTGCGACACCGCGACGTGGACGTCGGCGACTTCTTCCTCGGCGAGAAGGAGGGCGGCCCGGGGTGAACTCCACCACATGCGCCCGCCACGTCTGCGGGTCGCCCGGCGCCCCGTGCGCCTCGGAGACCACCTCGAGCCGGACGGGGGTCACCTCGATGAGCAGCACGCTCGCGTCCCGGTCCGGATAGAACGGCGTCCAGGAGTCCTTCCAGTGGCGCGCCTTCACCCCGGGGTCGTCGACCAGGCGGGCCCGACCGATCAGCGTGACGTACGCCGGCACGCCTTCCGCGAGATAGTGGAGCGCCACGCGGGGACGCGCGCGCAACTGCCGCACCTTGCGGCTGTCGGGGTTTGTGGCCAGCCACACCACCCAGTCCTCGTCCGGCGGAAGCGGGTCCATGGCGCGCACCGCCGGAAAGCCCTCCTCGTCCAGCGTCGCCAGCGACACGAACGCGGCCCCCTCCACCACCTCGCGCGCGATCGCGAGCAGTTCGGCGCGCGACCGCGTCTGGGCGTCGGCCGCGCTCGCCACGGCCAGCGAGGCCACCCACGCGAGAGCCGCGCCCGTCATGGGCATTTTACGTATTTTACACATTTTACGTATTTCGCTCTTCCGCGCTCGCCGGCATCCCGGCGTCCTCCCGCAGGCGCGCGTGTTACACATTAAACCGTATCCGCAGGACATCCCCGTCCCGCACGACGTAATCCCTGCCCTCCACCCGCAGCCGGCCCGCCGCCTTCACCGCCTGCTCGGATCCGTATTCCTGAAGTACATCGCAGGGGATCACCTCCGCCCGGATGAACCCGCGCTCCATGTCCGAGTGGATCTTCCCGGCGGCCCGGCGCGCATCGGTGCCCGCGCGGATGGTCCAGGCGCGCACCTCCGGTCCGGCCACGGTGAAGAAGGAGATCAGCTCCTGCAGCTGGTACGCCGCCCGGATGAAGCGGTCGAGGGCGGGCTCGGCGAGCCCCATGTCGCGCAGGAACTCCTGCTGGTCCCCGGGATCGAGCAGTGCGATCTCCGCCTCCAAGCTGGCCGAGAGCGTCAGGCCCGCGGCGCCCATCGGGGCCAGCGACGCCTCCAATTCCTCCGGCAGCGCCTTCCCCGCATCCTCCTCGTCCCGATTCAGCACCGCCAGCAGCGGCGTGTCGGTGAGCAGCGAATAGCCGCGCAACAGTGAACGATCCAGTTCCGATTCCGGAACCAGACGAAGCGGGCGCTCCGATTCCAGTGCCTCCCGCATGCGCTCGAAGGTCTCCACTTCGAGACCCCGCTTCGCCTCCTTGCGGGCCCGCTCCAGCCAGCGTTCGACGAACACCAGGTCGGCGAGGACGCACTCCGCGTGGAACGCCTCCAGCTCGGCGGCCGGATCGGGAGCCCGCTCCAGCGCCGGGTTGTCGAAGTCCCTCAACACGAGGCAGAGGGCCTCCTGATCGCGCACCTGCTGAAGGGCTGCCGTGGAGAGCCCGCGCCGCTCGGAGCCGTGCTCCCCGGGGATGTCGCAGAACACGATGCTGGCGAAGGTGGTCTTCCTCGGCCGGTAGAGGGCCGAGAGCCACTCCACCCGCGGATCCGGGACGTCCACCACGGCGCGCCGCACCTCTCCCCCATAGCCCACCGGGGCGTCCTGCCCGGTCATGGTGTTGAACACGGTCGTCTTCCCCGAACCCGGGAAGCCCACCAGGCCGACCTTCACGCCGTCATGCTCCTGCCCCCGTTCACGCGGTGGATGCTCGTTTGCTGGACGGCCCGACTGCCTTCGATGACTTCCGGCGCAGAGGTGTCTCTGCCCGGCGCCGTCTGTTCGCCGGGCCCGGCATGGCCCCGAACCACGTCGAATAGAATCGCTCGCGGCGCATCGGCAAAGACACGGTCTCGCGGCGCGGGGAGCAGACCAGAGGTGATCGGACCGTGACGACACGTGTTGCTACTTCAAAATATCATGATAATTTGAAGTGCATGTTCAAACGATCACTGAGTCTGCCCGACGCCGGCACCGAGACGTTCTTCCTGTGGGGACCGCGCCAGGCCGGAAAGAGCACCCTGCTGCGCCAGTGCTATCCGGACGGGCGCTGGATCGATCTGCTGAAGAGCGACGAATTCCGCCGCTACCTCACCAACCCGGAATTCCTGCGCCAGGAGCTCGAAGCCGAGGGATTCCCGACGGACCGGCAGGTCGTGATCGACGAGATTCAGAAAGTGCCGGCGCTCCTCGACGAAGTCCACTGGCTCATGGAGAACCGGCGCATCAGCTTCGCCTTGTGCGGATCGAGCGCGACCAAAGTGAAGCGGGGCGCGGCCAACCTCCTCGGGGGTCGAGCCATTCGCTACGAGTTGCTGGGGATGACCGCGGCCGAGCTGGAAGGCGACTTCGACCTCACCCGCCTGCTCAATGCGGGCTATCTGCCTCGCATCTATCAGGCTCCGCGCCCCGTCCGGCTCCTGGATGCCTACGTCAACGACTACCTGGTGCAGGAGGTTGCGGCCGAAGGAGTCGTGCGCAAGCTCCCCGCCTTCTCACGCTTTCTCGACGCGGCCTCGTTGAGCGACGGGGAGGTCGTGAACCTCTCCAACATCGGCGCGGAATGCGGGGTCTCGCAGCACACGGTGAAGAACTACTTTCAGGTGCTGGCAGACATGTTGCTGGCACGCTGGGTTCCCTCCTACCGCGCTCGTCCCAAGCGGCGCGTCATCCAGGCGCCGAAGTTCTATTTCTCGGATGTGGGCATCGTCAACCGGCTCGCGCGGCGCGGCTCGCTGGCTCCCGGGTCGGAGTTGTTCGGGAGGGCCTTCGAGAACTGGGTGTGCCACGAACTCTCCGCATGGATCAGCTACCGGGAATTCGATGGCCAGCTCTCGTACTGGCGGCTTGCGGGCGGGACCGAAGTGGATTTCGTGGTGGGCGACATGCAACTCGCGGTCGAGGCCAAGGCCAGCAGGAACATCGGCTCTCGCCACCTCAGGGGGCTGCGCAGCATCAGTCGCGATCATCCGGGTATCCCACGCCGGGTCATCGTCTGTCTGGAGCCCCGCGTCCGACGCACGTCCGACGGCATCGACATCCTTCCCGCGGAAGACTTCGCGCGGCGGCTGTGGCATGATGGTCTCCTGTGAAGGCCACCTTGCCGAATCCATATGTTTCCCATGCCGGGCTCCACACCCGGTCAGCCGGCCTGCGCGGTTGAGATCAAGCCTTGCGTAGCGGATACATTGGTGGTCCCTTGCAAGGTTCCACCATTGCATCCGAAAGATCCGATGTGACCCCGGGGGAATGGCTCGTCGTTGTCGCGATGCCGTTCCTCACGCACTGGCACTGATCCCTCACGTACCGGAGCAGTCAGAACAGCGAGGTTGACGCCAGCGGGACCCGGCGGCAATCCCCGGTCCCGGCACAAGCTGTTACCATTCCTCCCGGCGGTACCGATTACCCAGGAGTACACATGGCCAGGATTACGATTTTCGATACCACCCTGAGAGACGGCGAGCAGTCGCCGGGCTGTACCATGACCCCCGCGGAGAAGCTCCGCATGGCGCACCAGCTCGAGGAGCTGGGCGTGGATGTGATCGAGGCGGGGTTCCCGATCGCCTCCGACACCGATTTCGATGCGGTGAGGACGATTGCGCGCGAGATCCGCGAGCCGGTGATCGCGGCGCTGGCGCGGGCGACCGCGGGCGACATCGACCGGGCCGGAAACGCGGTCAAGGGGGCGCGCCGGTCGCGCATCCACACCTTCATCGCGACCTCCGACATCCATCTCGAACGCAAGCTCGGCATCGGGCGGGAGGAGTGCCTGGAGCGGGCGGCAGCGGCGGTCGAGCGCGCCTGCGGCTTCACCGACGACGTCGAGTTCAGCGCGGAGGACGCCACCCGCACCGATCTCGACTTCCTGTGCGCGGTCATCGGGGCGGCGGTCGAGGCGGGCGCCACGACGGTGAACATCCCGGACACGGTCGGCTACACCTTCCCGGCCGAGTTCCGCGACACCCTGCGCGAGCTGGTGAGCAACGTGCCCGGGCTGGCCGACGAGGTGGTGCTCTCGGTGCACTGCCACGACGATCTGGGGCTCGCGGTGGCCAACAGCCTGGCCGGGCTCGACGCCGGAGCCCGGCAGGTCGAGTGCACCATCAACGGCATCGGCGAGCGCGCCGGCAACGCCTCCCTGGAGGAGATCGTGATGGCGCTCAAGGTGCGCGCCGACATCAACGAGCACTTCACCGAGGTCAACGCCGGGGAGCTCTATCCCACCAGCCGCATGCTCAGCGAGACCATCGGCGTAATGCCCCAGCCCAACAAGGCCATCGTCGGCGACAACGCCTTCGCGCACGCCGCCGGCATCCACCAGCACGGCATGCTGAGCGACCGCGCCACCTACGAGATCATGACCCCGGAGACGGTGGGCGCGCCGCCGACCCAGCTGGTGCTGGGCAAGCACTCCGGGCGGCACGCGCTGCGCCATCGCTACGAGAAGCTCGGGCACGACCTCACCGACGAGGAGATGGCCGCGGCTTCGCGCTATTGCACGGATCTCGCCGAGCGCCGCATCGACGTGACCGACGAAGCCCTGCTCTCCATCCTGCGCAGGATCAAGGGAGGAGAGGGCGATCCCGCGGAGGAGGCGAAGACGCGGTCGGCCAGGGCGTACAGCTAGAGAGGCAGGGGTCCGCGGATCGGCGGGCAGTCTTCCAACCCTTCCAATCGCGCGCGGGAATGCGCGCAAGACGAGGATACCGACAGATGAGCGAGACGACGATGGGGAGCAACGGAGCCTCCACCGGACTTCTTCAGGGAAGGTCCGTGGCCGTCATCGGTTACGGCAGCCAGGGGCACGCGCACGCGTTGAACCTGAGGGATTCGGGAGCGGACGTTGTTGTGGGTCTCTACGAGGGAAGCTCCTCCGCCGACAAGGCCCGCGCCGACGGGCTGAAGGTGGCCTCCGTCGCCGACGCCGCGGCCGGGGCCACCGTCGTCTCGATTCTGATTCCGGACACGATCCAGCGGGATGTCTACGAAGCCGACATCGAGCCGTTTCTGGAGACGGGGGACACCCTCGTCTTCGCGCACGGCTTCAACGTGCACTACGGCGAGATCGTCGCGCCCGACCACACCGACGTGATCCTGATCGCGCCGAAGTCCCCCGGGAACCGGGTGCGCGAGGAGTTCGTCGCCGGGCGCGGGGTGCCGGCGCTGTATGGGGTGCACCAGGACGCCACCGGCAACGCCGCCGAGTTCGCCAGGGCCTACGCGGCGGGGCTCGGGTGCACGCGCGCGGGCATCCTCGAAACGACGTTCGCGGCGGAGACCGAGACCGACCTGTTCGGGGAGCAGGCGGTGCTGTGCGGCGGCTTCACCGCGCTGGTGCAGGCCGGTTTCGAGACGCTGGTGGAGGCCGGCTACGACCCGGCCCTCGCGTATTTCGAGTGCCTGCACGAGCTCAAGCTGATCGTGGACCTGGCGTACAAGCACGGGATCCAGGGGATGCGCCGCGAGGTCAGCGACACCGCCGAGTACGGCGACTACGTGAGCGGCCCTCGGGTGGTGGGCGATGCCTCGCGCGCGGCGATGAAGGAGATCCTGGCCGAGGTGCAGTCGGGCGCCTTCGCGCGCCAGTGGATCGAGGAGGCGCGCGGGGGACAGGAGGGATTCGACCGCATGCGCAGGGATGGCGCCCGGCACCCCATCGAGACCGTGGGGAAGGAGCTGCGCGCGCACATGGCATGGCTCTAGTCCGGCCGTCGGCGACGGACGGCTCCAGCGCCAGCGGCCGGCGATGACCGGGCCCAGGACGCTCCCGCTCCGCAGCCAGGCGCTCGTCGCCGGGCGCGACCGGGCGGCGGCGCGCTCGATGCTGCGCGCGGTCGGGATGGAGGACGACGACTTCTCCAGGCCGCTGATCGCGATCGCGAACACCTGGACCGACACCACGCCGTGCAACGCCCACCTGCGCGACCTCGCCGACTCCGTCCGCCAGGGGATCCGCGAGGCGGGGGGCATGCCGCTCGAGGTCAACACCATCGCCATCTCGGACGGCATCACCATGGGCACGGCGGGCATGAAGGCCTCGCTGGTGAGCCGGGAGCTGGTCGCCGACTCCATCGAGCTGGTGGGCGACGCCTACGGGTTCGACGGCGTGGTGGCCATCTCCGGGTGCGACAAGACGATTCCGGGGACGGTGATGGCGCTGGCGCGCCTGGATCTGCCGAGCCTGATGCTCTACGGCGGCTCCATCCAGCCGGGCCGCTACCGGGGGCGCGACGTCACCATCCAGGACGTGTTCGAGGGGATCGGCGCGTGCGCGGCCGGCCGCATCAGCGAGGAGGACCTGGACGAACTGGAGCGCGCGGCGTGCCCGGGCGCGGGCTCGTGCGGGGGGCAGTTCACCGCCAACACCATGGCGACCGTCTTCGAGGCGATGGGCATCTCGCCGATGGGCAGCGGCTCGGTGCCGGCCACCGATCCGGCCAAGGCGGGGGTCGCGCGCGACTGCGGCCGCCTGGCGGTCGATCTGGTGCGGCGGGGGGTGACGGCCCGGCAGATCCTCACGCGCGCGTCCATGACCAACGGGGTCACCCTGGCGGTGGCCACCGGCGGGTCGACCAACGCGGTGCTGCACCTGCTCGCGGTCGCGCGCGAGGCGGGGGTGGAGCTCGACCTGGAGGACTTCGACCGCATCAGCGCGCGTACGCCGGTGATCGCGGACATGAAGCCGTGGGGGCGGTTCGTGGCCACCGACATGCACGCGGCCGGCGGGGTGCGGCTGCTGGCGGCCCGGCTGCTGGGGGCGGGGCTGCTCGACGGCGGCGCGGCCACGGTGACCGGGCGCACGGTGGCGGAGGAGGCGGCGCGTGCGGCCGAGGCGGCCGGACAGGAGGTGGTTTCGACCGTGGAGGACCCGGTGAAGCCGCACGGCGGCTTGCTCATCCTGAAGGGCAACCTGGCGCCCGACGGCTGCGTGCTGAAGGTGGCCGGCCCGGAGCGCGGCCATCACAGCGGCCCGGCGCGGGTCTTCGACTGCGAGGAGGACGCGTTCGAGGCGGTGCAGGCGGGCGGCATCTCCGCCGGGGACGTGCTGGTCATCCGGGGGGAGGGGCCGCGCGGCGGGCCCGGCATGCGGGAAATGCTCGCGGTCACGGCGGCGCTCACCGGGGCGGGGCTGGGGCCCTCGGTGGGGCTGCTCACGGACGGCCGCTTCTCGGGCGCCACCCACGGGCTGATGGCCGGCCACGTCGCGCCCGAGGCGGTGGACGGCGGGCCCATCGCGGCGGTGCGGGACGGCGACAGCATCACCTTCGACGTGGCCGCGCGCACCCTGTCGGTGGACCTTACCGACGGAGAGATCCGCGAGCGGGCGAGCGCGTGGCGCCCGTCCGCGCAGTCCGCCAACGGCGCCGCCACCGGCGTCATGCGCAAGTACGCGCGCCTGGTCGCCTCCGCGTCCGAGGGCGCGGTAACCAACCGCGCATGAACGTGCGACCCGCCACCCTGTTCGAGAAGGTCTGGGAGCAGCATGTCGTGCGCCGGGAGGAGGGGCGCCCCGACCTCATCTACATCGACCTGCACCTGGTGCACGAGGTCACCTCGCCGCAGGCCTTCGCCGGACTGAACGCCGCCGGCCGCGCGGTTCGCCGTCCGGAGCGCACGCTGGCCACCGTCGACCACAACGTCCCCACCACCCACCGCTCCCTCCCGGTCGCCGACCCGGTGGCGACCCGCCAGATCGAGGCGCTCCGCGAGAACGCCGCCGAGCACGGCATCACGCTCTACGACATGGGCCACGACCGGCAGGGAATCGTGCACGTCATCGGCCCCGAACTGGGCGCCACGCAGCCGGGCATGACCATCGTGTGCGGGGACAGCCACACCTCCACCCACGGCGCCTTCGGGGCGATCGCATTCGGCATCGGCACCTCGCAGGTCGAGCACGTGCTCGCCACCCAGTGCCTGCTCATGGAGCGCCCGCGCAGCATGGAGGTCCGCTACCGCGGGCGCCTCGGGCCGGGGCTGACCGCCAAGGACCTGATCCTCCACACCATCGGCCGCATCGGGGTGGCGGGGGGGGCGGGGCACGTGCTGGAGTACCGCGGCGAGGCGATCCGCGCGCTCTCCATGGAGGGCCGCATGACCGTTTGCAACATGTCCATCGAGGCGGGAGCGCGCGCCGGCATGATCGCGCCCGACCAGACCACGTATTCCTACCTGCGCGGGCGCCCGCACGCGCCCGTGGGCGATGCCTTCGACGAGGCGGTGGCGCGCTGGTCGACCCTCCGCACCGACCGCGGCGCGCGCTTCGACCGGGTGGTTGAGGTCGACCTGGCCGACCTGGAGCCGCAGGTCACCTGGGGGACCAATCCCGGCATGGTGGTCCCCGTCTCCGGGCGCGTGCCCGACCCCGCCGGCCTCGCCGACCCGGACAGCCGCGCCACCGCCGAGCGGGCGCTCTCCTACATGGGGCTCGAGCCGGGCACGCCCATTCGGGACATCGAGGTGGACCGGGTCTTCGTGGGTTCGTGCACCAACTCGCGCATCGAGGACCTGCGGGAGGCGGCGCGCGTCGCGCGCGGCCGCAAGGTGAACCCGCGCGTGAACGCCCTTGTGGTGCCGGGCTCGACCGCGGTCAAGGCGGCCGCCGAAGCCGAGGGTCTCGACCGCGTCTTCCGCGACGCCGGCTTCGAGTGGCGCGAATCCGGCTGCTCCATGTGCCTGGGGATGAACGACGACATCGCGGGGCCCGGCGAGCGCTGCGCCTCCACCTCCAACCGGAATTTCGAGGGGCGGCAGGGAAGGGGGGCGCGCACCCACCTGGTGAGCCCGGCGATGGCGGCCGCCGCCGCGGTGGCGGGCCGCTTCACCGACGTGAGGAGCGGGATGTGAGCGCCACCAGCCACGCCATCCAGCCGCTCCGCCGCGTCGAGGGCATCGTGGCGCCCCTCGACCGCGCCGACGTGGACACCGACCAGATCATCCCCAAGCAGTTTCTGAAGCGCGTCGAGCGGGCCGGCTACGGGCAGTTCCTCTTCAACGACTGGCGCTTCCGTCCCGACGGCTCGCCCCGCGCCGACTTCGTGCTCAACCAGCCCGGGTACACCGGGGCCGCCATTCTCGCGGCGGGCCGCAATTTCGGCTGCGGCTCCTCGCGCGAGCACGCCGCCTGGTCGATCGCCGACTACGGCTTCCGGGTCGTGATCGCCCCCAGCTTCGCCGACATCTTCCAGTCCAACTGCTACCAGAACGGCATCCTGCCGCTGGTCCTGCCCGAAGAGGAGGTCGCGGCGGTGCTGGCTCGCGCCCGCGAGCATCCGGGCTACGCGCTGGCGGTCGACCTGGAAGCATGCACCGTCGGCGACGCCGCCGGATGGCGCCTCGGTTTCGAGATCGACGACTTCCGGCGCCGATGCCTGCTCGAGGGCCTTGACGACATCGGTCTCACGCTTCAGCTGGAGAGCGAGATCACCCGCTTCGAGGAGCGCGCCGCGGGCGCTCCGGCCGGGGGGAGCCGGTAATCGGCTTCGAAACACCCTGAGCGCTCCCGCGCCGCTCTCCCAGCGGGCCATCCTCCTCTTCTGGGCTCCCCTCGCCGCCACATGGCTGATGATGGCGGTGGAGGGGCCCTTCCTGGCCGCGGTCATCGCCCGGCTCCCCGAGGCCAAGATCAACCTCGCGGCCTACGGCGTCGCCTTCGCCATCGCGATGCTGGTGGAGTCCCCGGTGGTGATGCTGATGACCACCTCCACGGCCCTCGCGGAGGACGCGCACAGCTTCCGCAGGCTGCGCCGCTTCGCCTTCCTCCTGAACGCGGGGACAACCGGGGTGCTCCTGCTTGTGCTCGTGCCCCCGGTGTTCGATCTCATCGCGCTCCAGGTGCTCGCGCTCCCCGGGGAGGTGGCGCTGCTCGTCGAGGATGCCCTCTGGCTCCTTGTGCCGTGGCCGGCGGCCATCGGCTACCGGCGCTTCTACCAGGGCCTGCTGATCCGCGACGGGCGCCCGCGCCTGGTGGCGGCGGGGACGGTGACGCGCATCTCCGCGATCGCGCTGGTGGCGCTGGTGCTGGCCCGGCTCGGCATCCCGGGCACGCTCGTGGCCGCGGGAGCGATGACCGCCGGGGTGTGCACCGAGGCCGCGGCGAGCCGCTGGATGGCGCGCGGCTCCGTGGCGCGCATCCTCGCACGCACCACCACGAACCCTGCGGGAGCCCTCAACTACGGCGTCATCTCCCGCTTCTACTACCCGCTCGCGCTCACCTCGCTGCTCGGCTTCGCGGCCCATCCGCTGCTCACCTTCTTCATGGGGCGGGCGCCCGCCCCGGTCGAGTCGCTGGCGGTATTTCCGGTGGTGGGCTCGCTCACCTTCATCTTCCGAGCGGTGTGCCTGGCATACCAGGAAGTCACCATCGCCCTGCTCGGCGAGCGGCACGAGCAGCTTCCTCCGCTGCGCGCGTTCGCCGTCTCGCTGGGCCTGGTTACCACCGGCTGCCTCGCCGTCTTCGGCCTCACCCCTTTCTCCAGCGTCTGGTTCGAGACCATCTCCGGGCTCACCCCCGACCTGGCCGCCTTCGCCATCCTGCCCACCGTCCTCTTCATCCCCCTGCCGTTCCTGTCGGCGTTCCTCTCCCTGGAGCGCGGGATCCTCATCAAGGCCCGCCGGACGCGGCCGGTCACCCTCGCCACCGCCACCGAGGTGGTGTGCATCGCCGTGGGCTTCCCGCTGCTGGTGCAGGCCTTCGGATGGGTCGGGGTCACGGCCGCCGCCGCCGCGTCGCTGGCCGGCCGGACCGCGGCGGTAAGCATTCTGATCCCGTCGGTTGTCCGTGTAGTGCGTCGGGCTTCCCGGTGACGGCACGTCTCCGGCACGGGTGACGGGCGCCCGCAAGACGCCGCCGCTCTCTGGCGAAGGCCCGCCGTTCCTGCGAAATTAAAGAGCTACGCCGCCACCAACCCGGTAAGGGAACGTCATGAAATCCTGTCCCGCCCCGTCCGCGTGTATCCCTGCCGGCCCGGTGCCTCGCCGCTCTCGGTGCTCGCGCGGATTCATCCACGGACTGCTGGCCTTCCTGGTCTTCCCGGCAGCCGGCCCGCTGCTCGCCCAGAACTCGCAGTCGGGGTCCGCGAACGGAGCGTCGGGAGGGGCCCTTCCGACGGTCGCCACCGCCACGGAGGTCACGGAGAGCCCGAGCATCGACGGGTATCTCGACGAGTCCGTGTGGCAGCAGGCTCCGGTCATGACCGGGTTCACGCAGCGCGAGCCCAGTGACGGTCAGCCCGCCAGCGAGCGGACCGAGGTCCGGGTCGTGTTCGACTCGGATGCGCTCTACGTGGGGGTGTGGGCGTTCGACAGCCAGCCGGACAACATCACCTACGGCGAGCGCATCCGGGACTACGAGATACGCCAGAGCGACAACGTCGTGTTCGTGCTGGACACCTACAACGACGACCAGAACGGCTTCGTCTTCGGCACCACCCCGACCGGCATCGAGTACGACGGGCAGGTGGCGAACGAGGGGCGTGGCGGGGGCCGCTTCCAGGGTGGCGGCTTCAACACCCGGCAGCGCTTCCAGTCGGGATCGGGCGGCGGTTTCAACAAGAACTGGGACGGCAGCTGGACGGTCGCGACCACCACCGACGACCAGGGCTGGTACGCCGAATTCCGCATCCCCTTCAACACGCTGCGGTACGGCAACGACGTCAGGAGCTGGGGCTTCAACGTGGCCCGGCGCATCCGGCGTCTCAACGAGGAGTCGTTCTGGACCCCGGTTCCAAGGGAGTTCAGCCTCTATCGCCTCAACTACGCGGGGGACCTCGAGGGCCTGCAGCCTCCCTTCCGGCGTCTGGCCACGGTAACCCCGTACGCGCTGGGCTCGACCGCGCGCGACTACACCAGCGCCACCGAGACCGGGTTCGGCCAGGACGCCAACGTGGGCGGCGAGGTCAAATATCAGGTCACCCAGGGCCTTACCCTCGACCTGACCTACAACACCGACTTCGCCCAGGTCGAGGTCGACGATCAGCAGCTCAACCTCACCCGCTTCGCGCTCAATTTCCCCGAGAAGAGGCCCTTCTTCCTCGAGAACGCGGGCTTCTTCAGCGTGGGCGGCGGGGGCGCCGACCTCTTCTTCAGCCGCGCCATAGGCATCCACCAGGGCCAGCCGGTGCCGATCAAGGGGGGTGCGCGGCTCTCGGGCCGGGCCGCAGGGCTGAACGTCGGGCTGCTGCACATCGAGACCGACGGCGTGAGCGACCTCGGGGCGGACGCCAACGGGTTCTCGGTTGCACGCCTCGCCAAGGAGCTGCCCAATCGTTCGCGGGTCGGAGGCCTGTTCATCAACAAGAGCGGACCGGCGGGCGAGTTCAACCGCACCCAGGCGGTCGATGCCTCCGTGGGCGTGGGGGAGGCACTGTCCTTCGGCTCCTTCGTCGCCAGAACCGACGGGCCGGAAGCCGGCAGCAACGAGTACGCCTGGGACTTCTCCGGCAACCTGAACATGCGGAGCTTTTCGCTGACGGGTCAGGTCCGGGAGATCGGGGAGGGGTTCAACCCGGAGGTGGGCTTCCTGCCGCGCAGGGGCTACCGGTACTACCAGTACCACGTGATGTACAGGATCCGTCCCACGTGGCTGCGCGAGATCCGGCCGCACGTTTCCTATTACACCTACCACAGCCGCAAGAGCGGGATCGAGAGGGGATTCCAGGAATCGGCCCGGCTGCACATCGACTCCCACTGGGAGTGGCACTCGGGGGCGCAGATCCATACGGGCGCCAACCTCGTCACCGAAGGCATCTACGAGCCGTTCACCATCCGCGGCACCGACGTGACGGTGCCGGTGGGAACCTACCGCGGCTGGGAGACGCAGCTGGTGTTCAACAGCAATCCGATCGCCCGGCTGTCGGCGACGTCGCGCATCTTCGCCGGCAGCTTCCTCAGCGGCAGCCGCTGGGGCGGCACCGGCTCCGTCACCTTGCGGCCCAGTGCGTCGTTCAGCACCTCGGGGCGCGTGACCTACTACGACGTGAGCCTGGCGGAAGGGCAATTCGAGACGGTGTTGCTGGGGATGAACTTCGGCTACTTCCTCACCCCGCGCATCTATCTGCAGTCGCTGGTGCAGTACTCGAACCAGGTCGACAGCTGGTCCGCCAACCTTCGTTTCGGCTGGCTGAACACGGCCGGGACCGGTCTCTTCATCGTCTACAACGACGTCCAGGAGATCCATTTCCTCGACGACGGCGCCGGACGCTTCTACGACAGGGCGCCGCTGGCCCGCTCCCTCATCATCAAGTTCACCCGGCAGTTCAACGTCCTGGGGGGATAGGGGATGAGACCCGGCCGGCCCATTGTTGCGTCGCTCGCGGGATGCGCGCTGCTGCTGGTTCCCTTTCTCACGGGCGCTCTGGATCACCTCGCGCTCCACTTCGCGCTGAGCAGGTCCGAGCCCGCCGCGGAGGCGACGGTATCCCCGCCCGAGGAGTTGCGCCTCTGGTTCACGCAGGCTCCTCAGCAGAACTCGATGTCGGTACGGCTGATGGCCGGAGACGCGCCGGTCGAAACCGGTCCCCTGACCGCTGCCGCCGGGGACGACAAGGTGTACAGCGTGGCGGTCGGGCATACGCTTGAGGAAGGCGGCTACAATATCGCCTGGCGGGCCATGGCCGCCGATGGCCACGTGGTGCGGGGCGAAATCCCCTTTACGGTACGGGTTCCATAAACGCCGGCCCCGACATCCTGCCGATCACCGACGCTCTCGTCGGCTGGTTGCTCTTCGCCGGCCTCATCACCACATGGGGGGCGGCGTCCAGCCGCTGGCTCATCGCGCCCCGCGTCCTGGGTCGGCGCCGTCATTCCGTCATCGGGGCGGCTCGCATCGTGGGCCTGGTGGGCTCGGTGGCGCTGCTGGCCGGCGTCGGGCTCGTGTTCTGGCGACAGCTTCGCGACTTCCGCGACCCGCTCATCCCCTGGGGAGAGGATGCCTCGATGCTCCTGGCGACGCCCTGGGGCCTGAGCTGGCGACTGACGGCGATCGGGGCGCTGCTGGCGCTGGTGGCGTTCGTCTTCGCGGCGTCGGACGGCAGGGGATCGGATCTCCGTCGCGCATCCTGGATCGTGGCGAGCGTGCTCGCGGGCGCGATGTGTGCCTTTCCTGCGTTCACCGGACATGCGGCGAGCACGGAGGGCCTGCGCTGGCTCTCGATTCCCGCGGACATCCTCCACGTCCTCGCTGCGGGGAACTGGATCGGGGGACTGTTCTTCGTGCTCATCGCGGAACGGAGGGAACGGCGGCGCACCGGTCGGGGCAACGCCCTGCTTGCAGAGGTCCTGCCGCTCTATTCCCAGGTCGCGCTCATCGCGGGCGCCGTGCTGATCGGGACGGGTGCGCTCTCATCCTGGCTTCATGTCGCGTCGCTGGACGCCATGGTCTCGACGCGATACGGACGCATCCTGCTGGCCAAGATCGGCCTGGTCCTGGTCGTCCTGATCCTGGGAGCCGTGAACTGGAGAGTGCTGACGCCGAGACTTTGGGGCGTCGGCGGAGCTCGCCCGCTGCGCCGCAACGCGATCCGGGAGCTGACCGTCGCCCACCTGGTCATCCTGGTTGCGGCAATGCTGGTACGGACATCGCCGCTAGGGGGCTGATCGCTTCAGGCGGCAGGCGAAACGGCGCCGAAAGCTGGAAGACCGTCAGCGAAAACGGCTCGCTGCGGGTCGGTCAAGGATGAAGAGAGGATTCGGCGGGAAGCTGAACCGCTTCTTCGACCGGCAGTCACCACCCTGACCCCAGAGAGGCCGACTCATGAGCGAAACCAACCGCGGCGGATTCAACGAGCTGACGCTGAACGTACTTCGCGTGATCGCGGCACTGCTGTTCATGCAGCACGGCGTGCAAAAGCTCTTCGGTGCTCTGGGCGGCAACCAGGTGGAGACGCTGATGAGCCAGCCCGGTCTCGCCGGCATCCTGGAGTTCGGGGGAGGCCTGCTCCTTGCGGTGGGGCTCTTCACCCGTCCGGTGGCGTTCATTCTCGCAGGCGAGATGGCCGTGGCCTACTTCATCGCCCACCTGCCCCAGGGCTTCTGGCCGATCATGAACCGGGGCGAGCTGGCGATGTTCTACTGCTTTACCTGGCTCTTCTTCTTCGCCAACGGCCCGGGCAGGTACTCGCTGGACGTATGGTGGGCGGGCCGGGCGCAATCGCCGGAGGCGTAACCGCCGTTTCCAGGCATCCCATCTCCGGAAAGAGGAAGCACCCCATGATCCCGCGAGCCACTGCCGCCATCCTGGCCATCCTGACCGCTGCACCGGCGCTCGCCCAGGACGCGCAGGCGGATGCGGGCAACGGGGGCGGCGGGGACGCCCTGCCCGCAGTTGCCGCTGCCACCGAGGTGACCGAGGCCCCGGTCATCGACGGCCGCCTGGACGAAAGCCCGTGGCAGCAGGCCGCGGTGATGACCGGCTTCGTCCAGCGCGAGCCCATGGACGGGCAGCCCGCCAGCGAACGCACCGAGGTGCGGGTCGTGTTCGATGCCGAAGCCCTCTACGTCGGTGTGCGGGCGTTCGACAGTCAACCGGAGAACATCACCTACGGCGAGCGCATCCGGGACTTCGAGCTAACCGAGAGCGACGCCATCGTCTTCGTGCTGGACACGTACAACGACGACCAGAACGGCTTCGTATTCGGCACCACCCCGACCGGCATCGAGTACGACGGCCAGGTCGCGAACGAAGGACGCGGCGGTGGCCGCTTCGGGGGCGGCGGCTTCAACAGCCGCCAGCGCTTCCAGTCCGGCTCGGGGGGTGGGTTCAACAAGAACTGGGACGGCAGCTGGACGGTCGCGACCACGACGGACGACCAGGGCTGGTCCGCCGAGTTCCGCATCCCCTTCAACACGCTGCGCTACGGCAACGACGCGTCGACCTGGGGCTTCAACGTGGCCCGGCGCATCCGGCGGCTGAACGAGGAATCGTTCTGGACCCCGGTGCCGCGGGAATTCAACCTCTATCGCCTCAACTACGCCGGGGATCTCGAGGGACTGCGGCCTCCGTTCCAGCGGCTGGCGACCATGACCCCGTACGTGCTGGGCTCCACGGCGCGCGACTACACCAGCGCCACCGAGACCGGCTTCGGCCAGGACGGCAACGTCGGCGGCGACATCAAGTTGCAGGTCACGCAGGGGCTCACCCTGGACGTGACCTGGAACACCGACTTCGCGCAGGTCGAGGTCGACGACCAGCAGCTCAACCTCACCCGCTTCCGCCTCAACTTCCCGGAGAAGCGGCCCTTCTTCCTCGAGAACGCCGGATTCTTCAGTGTCGGAGGAGGAGGCGCGGACCTGTTCTTCAGCCGCGCCATCGGCATCGCCGACGGTCAGCCGGTGCCGATCAAGGGGGGCGCGCGACTCTCCGGCCGGACCGCGGGACTGAACGTCGGGCTGTTGCATATCGAGACGGACGGCGCCGAGGGTCTGCAGGATCCGCAGGGGTATTCGGTAGCGCGCGTTGCCAGGGAGCTGCCCAATCGTTCGCGGGTGGGCGGCCTGTTCATCAACCGGGGTGGGGCGGACGGCGACTTCAACCGCACCTACGCGGTGGACGGCGCGCTGGGCATCGGGGAAGCGGTCACCTTCAGCAGCTTCGCATCGAGAACCAACGGTCCGGGAACCGCAGGCAGCGAGTACGCCTGGGACCTGTCGACGGGCTGGACCAGCCGGGACCTCGAGATCACGGGCGCAATCAGGGAAATCGGCGAGGGGTTCAACCCGGAGGTGGGCTTCCTGCCGCGCCGGGGCTTCCGGTACTACCAGGGCTTCGTCATGTACAAGATCCGGCCCACATGGCTCCGCGAAGTCCGGCCGCACGTCCTGTACAACACCTTCCACAGCCGCAAGACCGGGGTCGAAAAGGGCTTCCAGGAATCGGGCTTTCTGCACATCGACGTACATTGGGAGTGGCCCTCGGGGGCGCAGATCAATACCGGCATGAATCTGGTGACCGAGGGGATCTACCAGCCGTTCCGGATTCGCGGCACGGACGTGGTCGTGCCCGAGGGAACCTACCGGGGCTGGGAGACCAACCTTGTCTTCAACACCAACGCGGCCGCCCGGCTGTCGCTGTCGTCGAGCGTCAACATCGGCAGCTTCCTGAGCGGCAGCCGTTGGGGTGGCGACGGCTCCGTCACCTTCCGGCCGAACGCGTCGTTCAGCACCTCGGCGCGCGTCAACTACTTCGACGTGAGCCTGCCCGAGGGGAACTTCGAGACGGTGCTGCTGGGGCTCAACCTCGGCTACTTCTTCACGCCGCGCGTCTACCTGCAGTCGCTGGTGCAGTACTCCAACCAGGTGGACAGCTGGTCCGCCAACCTGCGTTTCGGCTGGCTGAACACGGCGGGAACCGGGCTGTTCATCGTGTACAACGATGTCCAGGGCTTCGACTACCCGGCCGGGCTCAACCACGACGGCGGGCGCTTCGTCGAGAGCGGGACGCTGGCGCGCTCCCTAATCGTCAAGTTCACCCGGCAGTTCAACGTGCTGGGAGGGTAGGGAGGGCCCACCAGCTCGAGGGTGAGGTCGAAGGTCTCGAGGGTGACGTCGAAGGTCTCGGAAGCGTCGTAGCCCCGTCCGGGAGATCGTCAGGGGAGGCGAGTGATCTCGTCGGCTTCGAACCGCGGCAGTTCCCGCCGCGATGACCCGCGGTCCAGCAGGACCCCCTGCGTGGACGGGACGAACCGGCCAACAACCCGTCCGGCGATGTCGGCGTCCCCAAGGCGACGCAGAAGATCGCTCGTCCCGCTCTCCGAGCAGGCGATGAGAAGCGCCCCGGAGCCGATGGCGCCCAGGATGTCGAGACCGTAGCGTCCCATTAGTCGTTCCGATTCGTCGAAGCGGGGGATCTTCGCCGTCTCGATGATCGCCCCGAGTCCCGACGCCCCGGCCATCTCCCATATTGCCGTTGCTACGCCTCCTTCGGTGACATCGTGCATCGCGTGTACGCCCGGCGTACCGGCCGCGATGCGGGCTTCGGGCACCACGCTGATTCCGGGGTTCCTCAGAAAGCGGGCCGATCGAGCCTGGAACTCCGGGCCGAATCTGCGGCTCACATCCTCCGTGAACTCGGTCGCGATGATGGCGGTGGCTTCGATCGCGATGCCCTTGGTGATCAGGAGCAGGTCGCCTTCCCGGGCTCCGCCGCTTGGCTTCACGCGCTCCGGGCGGGCGACGCCGACCATGGCCCCGGCAACCACCTCGTGACGCACGGCCGACGTGATCTCGGTGTGGCCTCCGGCGGGGACCGCGCCGACTTCGCGGCAGCCGACCCGAATGCCTTCCGCGATCTGCACGACCCGCGCCGCATCGGTCCCGGGGGGCACGAGAATCGAGGACAGGAACCAGCGGGGCTCTCCCCCGGTCGCGGCCACGTCGTTCGCGTTCACCACCACCGCGTGCCAGCCGGGCTCGGCGCTCGGAAAGGTGATGGGATCGGCGGCCAGGACGATTCGCGGCTCGCTCCCTGCCGCGGCAACCGCGGCGTCCTCGCCGGACGCGGGTCCCGGGTCGAGACCGGGACCACCGCCGAGCCGGTCCAGCACCTCGCGGAGCACGCGGGGCGGGATCTTCCCCTCGGGGAGTCGCTCCGGGCGAGGTGCCCCGGCGTCGGTCATGCCCGGCGGCGCCAGAGATAGTACGCCGGCGCGCCCGCCGCGATGATCCCGAAGCTGAAGAGTGTCGAGCCGGGAGCGCCGATGAAGGCGCTGAGCAGCATCGCCGCCGAGGCCAGCAGGAAGATCCACGGCACCCAGGGATAGCCGAAGGTGCGATAGGGGCGCGGATGATCGGGCTCGAGCTTCCGCAGGCGGAAGACGCCCCAGACCACGAGGATGTAGAACGGCCAGAGTCCCAGAATGAAGACCTGGACCAGCTCGGCGAAGGTCCTCACCGAGACGTACCCCACCCCCAGCACCGTCACCAGGGCGATGGCGGCAGCCGGTGTTCCCCACCGTGCATGGATGCGCCCGACCGGTCGGAAGAAAAGGCCGTCCTCGGCGAGCGCGTAGAACACCCGCGGCCCGCCCAGCAGCGTGGCGTTGAGCGCCCCGAAGGTGGACACCACCACCAGTCCCGCCACCAGGGATGCCCCCACCGGCCCGAAAACGCGGATCGCCGCGTCCGAGGCGACGTGCTCGGAGACGGCCAGCTCGGCCACCGGCATGACCCACAGGTAGGACGCGTTCACCACCACGTAGACCGCCGCGACCACCAGCGAGCCGCCGATCAGCGCGCGCGGGAGGTTGCGCCCGGGGTCCTTCACCTCGCCGGCCACGTAGAGCAGCTCGCCCCACCCGTCGTACGCCCACAACACCGCGATGAGCGCGACCCCGGCTCCGGCCCAGGACGTGGGCGCGAGCCCGGGCGCGGCGGCGAGCGCCCCGGTGCTGCCGTCGCCGAACAGGAAGATCGCGAGCGACAGCCCCAGGATGGCCAGCACCTTCGCCCAGGTGGTCACGTTCTGGACCGCCGCGCCCCAGAGCACCGAGCGGGCGTTGGTCGCGCCCAGCACCACGATGGCGAGGGCGGCCACCACCCGCACGCCGTTCTCGGTGAGCGGGAAGAGCGCGTCCACGTAGGCCGCGAAGATGAGCGCGATGCCGCCCAGCACGGCCGGCTGGATGAGCAGCAGCCGCGTCCATCCGAAGACGAAGGCCGGCATGGGACCGTACGCCTCGCGCAGGTACACGTAGGTGCCGCCCGAACGGGGAAACATGACCGCAAGCTCCGACATGCTGAGCGCGGCGCAGACCGTGATGGCGGAGCCGAGCAACCAGAGCAGCGCGATCGCGCCGACCGAACCGGCTTCGCGCGCGATCTCGGCGGGAACCCCGAAGATGCCGCTCCCGATGATGGCGCCGACCAGGAGCGCGCCGGCGCTCCAGACCCCGAGCTGGCGCTTGAGTTCGACCCGCTCGGCCGGCTGGTCGGAACCGGACGTCTTCCGCGGTCCGCTCACGGTGCCCGGCGACGGCTGGGCGCCGGAGTTGGCCGACCCGCCTGTCACGACGCGGCGACCCGCTCCCGGGTGACGACCCCGCTGAGACACCCGATCCCCCCGGCGCACTTGTGGATCTCGCCGAGCTCCACGGTGACGCACTCGATCCCGGCGTCCTGGTAGGCCGCCCGCAGGATGGGGCAGCCCTCGGGCATCAGCACCCGGCGCGGTCCCAAAGTCACGAAATTGTGCCCGAAGCCGCGCACCATCTCGTGGTCGTCGGGGAAGAAGCGCACCTCGTAGCCGTGCCTGCGGAGCGCCTCCAGCGCAGTCCAGGGGATGCGGCCGGGGCGAGCGAAGGCGAGGTCGCGGTCGGCGAAGCGCACCTCGCCCATCAGGTGCATGGAGGTGTGCGGCAGATCCACCACCAGCGTCTCGACGCCGATTTCCGCCAGGGTCGCCGCCACCTGCGCGGCGCCCTCGGTGTTGGTGCGCAGGCCCCGTCCGATCATCGCGGCGCCCGGCGCCAGCCAGCAAAGATCGGCCCCTTCAAAGGTGCCTGTGCCGCCCACGCTGCGCAGGATCGGCACCCCGCGGTCCGCCAGCCGGCGCGCGATCCAGCGCTCTTCGCCGGCGCGCACGCTGGACGCAGGACGGCCCACGATGGCCCCCGAGGGCGTCATCGCGAACAAGTCCGCGCAGAACATCTGGTTGGGGGGCGGGAGCCGGCCGGTCCGGGAGAGCGCGGCGCCCGAACCGCCCGGGTCCACATACACCACCTGGACGCTGTTCGCCCGGTAGGCGTCGGCCAGGTCGTCGTGCTGCGCCCCGCACAGCGCGGCATCCGGCGCCTCAAGCATCAGGTGCTCGTCGGCGTCCGCGACCTCGAAGAGCTCCGCGCCCGGCCGATGCAGGAGTACGGCCCTCAGCGTCGCGTATTCGCTGTCGATCCCGCATGCCGACCAGACCGACCCCAGCTCGTCGGCGAGGGATGACTCGCGGGCGGGCCAGTTCGGGCCCCCGTAGGCCGCGGCTTCGGCGGGAGGTCGGACGGCGATGGTGTGGTCCATGGGCTCCAACATGCGTCACCGGGACGGCATCGCCAAGGTGCGGAGTTCCCACCCACCCATCCACGCGCCCACGGACGTCTGCGCGGTGCGCGCCCCCTGCGGACGTCTACGCGGTGCGCGGGAACAAGCCGCTCCGGCAGGCGTCCGTCAGGTCAATCCCTCGCTCCCTCCGACGGCCACACCACGCGAAACCCCACGTCCTCCGACTCGAAGCCGGAGTGGAGGTAGTTGACGCGGTGCGCGGCGCGCAGCGCGAACGGCCGGGAGTGGAAGGAGCCGCCCCGCAGTCTGCGCGATTCGTCATTCACGGGCGTTCTCCCCGGGTCGAACCAGATGGGCGTGACCCACTCCGCAACGTTCCCCGCCAGATCGTGGATGCCTTCCGGCGTGGCGCCCCCGGGCCGCGCCATGACATGGATCGGCCCCCTTGGGTTGCAGGGCCGGTAGTGTACCCGTTCGCACGTCGGCTCCGAATTGCCCCACGGGTACCTCCGCCGCTCCGAGCCTCTGGCCGCGAATTCCCACTGCACCTCCGTCGGCAGACTTCCACCCACGGAGACGGCGTAGGCCAGGGCCTCCCGCCAAGTGACATTGACCACCGGGTGTCGCTCCCGCCCGGCAGGGAACGCGTGCCCCGCGTCGAATCGCCGATACTCCTCGTTCGTCACCTCGTGCTCCTGCATCCAGAAGCCCTGGACCGTCCGCCGGCGCGGATACTCGTCGCGCTTCGAGTATGGGCTGCCCGAGGCGACAATGGTGTCCCAGTCCTCGCTGCCGCTGGTGAATGTCCCGGCCTCGATCAGGATCCACCGGTTCAGCGGGTCAACGACGCCCGGCTGCGGAGGCAGAGGGGTTGCAGGGCCGCCAGGACCGTCACTGAAGCGTCCCGTCCACTGCACCACGGCATAGCCGCAGATGAGCAACACCCCAACCAGCACGGCCGCCCTGACCGGGATCGAGCCCTCGAATGCGAAGCCCATGATGGGTCCAGGTCCTGATTCGCTGTGGATGCACGTTACTCTGTCGGGGGAACATCGGGGACGCCAGCGAGCGGAGGCAAGATGAGCCCCGGGGCGGTTACAGAAGGGAGATCGTGGGGTCGCGGATTTCACGCGTGAGCAGAGCGGACCCCATCGGGAGCCCCGGGGGACTCCCGCGACCTCGTCAGAACGGCGCCAGCACGCGAAAGTGCCACTGCCATCCGGGCTCGTGTGCCCAGTCGATGCCCGCACGCGGCCTCCCGGGGACCGGAGTTCCCTCCCGGTACCAGGGCGCGAGGGGGCGTGCCAGGTCCGCGCGCAGGAACCCGTTGAACACGGACACGCCAAACCCCGCGGACTGCAGGCTCCTTGCGTCCACTCTCGCCCAGTCGTGGAAGACCGAGAGGGCGACCAGGCTGACCTTGCGCTGCAGCTCGATCCGGCTCCTCCACACCTGTCTCCCGCTCAGCACGTCCTGGGGATAGCCCCGGAGCCAGTCACCGGAACTCCCGAGCCTCCAGATCTCTTCCGGAGCAGGGTCCCCTCCGATGCGCGCGCCGCCCGCTTCCAGCGCCATCGACAGGTCGGCCGGCAGGGGCAGGACCAGCATGCCCGTGACCGACAGGCGCACGTTGGGATAGTCACCCACCAGTCCCCGCAGCGAAATGTCGGCGCCCCCGTTCACCCTGCGTCCGGTGAGGCCGCCCCACCAGGGCCTCCAGAACAGATCGACTCCGTGACGCCGTCTTGCGTCGCCGTCCAGGGTGGTGTTGGTCTCCGAGAACAGGGTGAGCGAGGTCCAGGACCGTTCGTCCCTGGCGGGGAGGAGTTGAATGGCGGCCCCCCGGACGACGTAATAAGTGGAAGGATCGGCGGCCGCGTATTCCCAGCGGGGCAGACGCTGTGCGGTCACCGTGCCTCCGGCTTTCCGCAGCGTGTGATAGAGCGAGAGCCGCACGCGCGGGCCCGTCCGGCCGTACTCCGCGGCCAGGTCGATACTGGGTTCGGCCCGCCGCGTTCCCGTCCGCACCGTCAGCGCGCCCCGTCCCCACGGGAAATCGCGGACCAGCCGACTGCCCACCGACAGGCCCTCTATCGTGTTGTAGCGCATGAGCCTCGGGGCCAGGATCGGCGCTTCGAAATGCCATTGGCTGATGTCCCGATCCGGCTCCGCGCCCTCCGGGTCATCGGCACCACGGGCGACGCCGATGGAATCCAGGACCTCTCCGGCCTCGTCGATCATGACCCCGTAGAATCCGCTTTCCCGCTCTTCCCAGATCGATGGAGGCAGAAGATCGCTTGCGGCGAGCGCCCGCCACTCGCGCGGCATGATCACCACTGTGCCGGAGTCGGGTTGCGAACCGTCATTGACCACAACCGTATCTCCCTCCTCGCGCCAGGATCGGACCAGTTCCTCGGTCGCAGGCGCCGGATCCCGCGGATCCCCGGAACCCGTCGAGACCTCCTCTATCTCGAAGTCCCAGTCGTGGAACATCTGCCAGGTCATTCTATCGGAGTCTTCGGTGTCCCATTCGTCGCCGCCGATGCCGTAGTGTGCGAAGTTCGCCCGCCTCGGAAGCCAGTGGCGGAGATTCCACATGGAGTAGTCGACGACCGCCACGGGCACGCCGATTTCCACCCGGGCACTACTCAATGCTGCGTTGAGAGCGTAATTCAATATCCGGCCCGACAGTCCGGGACGCGGCGGCGATGGCGCCTCGATATCACCCAGCGCCTTGCCCTGATATATGGCAGTCAGGTCCAGCAGGGAGTTGTTTCCCTTGCGAAAGCTCACCTCCGAATCGATGGACTTCGCAGGGCGATAGATGGTCCGCACCAGCCCGAAGGTTTCGGGATCGATCCACAACACGGCAAAGACGAGCCCGAGGTGCCGGGCGCGGGGGTGCACGGTGACGCTCACTGCCTGCACCGCTCCACCGGGGAAGTGAACCGAGATCGTGTCTCCCGAGCGGAACTGGTAGAATCGCTCCGCGTCGTCGTCGAGAGGGGTCACGGATGGCACAAACCACGATTCCTCGGCGCGTGCCCCCATGCCGGAAAGGACGAAAAGGTCGAACGGATCGCGGAGCGGATCGGCGGCAAAGCGCGCCGCAACCCCTTCGGGCCGGCTGGACTTGAAGCGCTGACCACCGACTTCCATGCGGGATCCCAGCACCCGCAGGACGGCGGGCTCGTTCCTCGACCAGCGGACGCGCGTAGCCGATTCCCGCCGCAGCAAGGGACGGTCACGGACCAACCACGAGAACTCGACGGAATGGCGCTCCCTGATCGTGGCCGTGTAGGACTCGATGTCGGACAGTAAGGAAGCGCGGGCCGCGCGCGCACCCGCCATCAGGCGGCGGGCGGCCTCGTCGAGGTACACCAGCGAGTCGGCTGCCTCTCCGGGGGCCTGGCCATCGGATGGCGCATCCGCCGCCGCGACCGCGACCTCCGGTCCCGCCTTGCCGCCGCCGATCGCGTCGAGCGGCGATGTTTCCCGCAGCGCCCGGGGCACGACGATCACCTGGGAGCCCAGCTCGACGTAGCCCAAGCTGGTGCGGGCAAGCAACTCGTCCAGCGTGCGCGCAACGTTTTTCGTTGCGCAGGCGCAGTCGACAATGCGGTCCGGCGGGAGGAGGCTGGGGCTGAAGGCGATCTGCACCCGGGAACGCTCCGCGAGCCGGACCAGGGCTTCGGCGAGCGGGACCTGCTCGACGGAGAGGCGGGCGGTGCTGGCGAGCAGGCTGCCGGGCTCGGGCTCGACGCCGATCTCGCCCCGGAGTGCGGTAATCTCGGTGTCCTGGGCGGTGAGGGAGGAGGCGGTGAGGATGAGTGTGGCCGCGATCACCATGTAAGTGATCCGGCGGATCCCGCGATTCCGTTCCGGGATCATCGACCCTCGTCCGCGTTCCGCAGCCGCATCCGAACCCGTCCGTCGCCGATGCTGCACTGGGCGTCGATGACGTTGCAGATCACGGTCATGACCTCGTCCAGGGATTTCGACGTGAACCACATGGTCAGCGTCCTCTCCAGCAGCACCGCATCTTCGACCGCAACTTCCGCGCCGTACCGTTGCTCGACTTCCCGAAGGGCGAGAGCCAGAGGGGTGTCCTGGAAGATGACGAAGCCCTCCAGCCAAGCGGCCGCCTCCTCGATTGGGGGCGCCTCGGTGACGGGGCCGGGCCGGCCTTCGATAATGCTCGCCGCCTGGCCGGCGCCGACCTGGACTTCCTCGGTCGCGGTGCCGAGCGCGACCGTTCCTTCAACGACGACCAATCGAAGTTCGTCGAGCTGGGCGACCAGATGAAAGCGTGTTCCGAGGACGCGCGCGGTGCCCGCCGCGGTGGTGACTCGGAACGGCTGTGCCGGGTTGCTGGCGATGGAGAAGAACGCCTCGCCCTCGAGGACGACGGCCCGGGCGGATCCGTCCACGTTGCGCACCCGGCTGCCCGGACCCAGGCGGATCACGCTGCCGTCGCCCAGGCGGACCATCGCGGTCTCGCCGGGCGCCGTGATGAATTCCTGGGACGCCAGGCTGCCCCCGCCCGTGCCGCTCGGGGCCGGGGCCCGGGCGTTCCAGATGAGCAGAGCCGCCGCCGCGCAAGCGGCCACGGTGGCCCAGCCGGCGAACAGGCCGAAGCGGGAGCGCGCGGGTCGGCGACGCGCCCGGCGGTCGTTTGCGCGCCGGATGGAGGCCGCCCTCCGGGCTTCCGCACTGCGGACCACGAATTCGGTGGTGGGCGGGGCGCCGGGCTCCACCTCCAGGTCGGCCGCGCGCCCGGCTTCGACCAGCAGGCGGAGGTCGTTCATCTCCCGGCCGGCGCCGGGGGACTCTCCGAGCGACGCCTCGACCGACCGGTTCTCCTCGTCGGTCGTCCGGCCGCGCAGGTATCGAAGCAGCAGTTCGTCCATCTCTCGTTCCTTCCGTGATTCCCGCAGTGTCCTACACCAGACAAGCGCACGGCTTGCCGGCGGCTACTACTCGAGGCGGCCGCCCGCCGCCGTCGTGCTGTAAACGTGCTCCCGCTACGGCACCCGCCCGCCCGCCGCCGCCGTGCTGCAGACATGCTCCCGTCACGTCAGCCATCGGCCGCCGCCATCGCCCCGCGAACCGTCCTGAGCGCCGCGGACATCTGGTTCGCCACGGTCTGTGCCGAAAGGTTCATCACGGCGGCCGCCTCCGCGTGGGAAAGTCCCCGCTGGAAGACGAGTTCGAACACCTCGCGGCGGCGGTCGGGCAGCGAAGCCACCGCGGCCCGGAACCTGTCGGCCAGAAGCCTGGCGTCGAGCACGTCGGCCGGGGTCGCGGCGTGTCCGCCCCGAATCGCATCGTCCCGCCCCTGGCGGTCCTGCCAGCGCCGCCGCACCGCCCGCCTGCGCTTCCGGTCGATGACCAGGTGGCGGACGATGCGGTACAGGTAGACCCGCGCGGAGCCTCGCGGACGCCACCCCCGCCGCCGTTCCCAGACCTGGATGAAGGCCTCCTGGGCGATGTCCCGCGCCAGGTCGACATCGCCCAGCTGACTCGCCGCGTAGCGCACCAGTTCGGGCCAGCAAAGGTCCATCAGCTGCCCCAGGGCCGGCTCCGATCCCCCGCGGATCTCGTCCATCAGCGACGTCAGGGCGTCGTTGTGTGCCGAATCCGGGTTGCGGTTGGTTACTGACATCTGCTGTTGAATAGTGTCGACTTGGGTCGATCAAGGACAACGGCTGGTCGGAGCTTTCCGGAGCGGCTCGCCCCGGCAACACTGGCGACTCCTGCAGAAGTAGCGCATGGCGTCGCCTTCTCTACTACACCTCCAGTACAGCATGCCGGTCTGGCTGGCTCCGTGCCCGTTCTCTACGATGTCCGGGTAACGCAATCGATCCGGAGGCCATCCCATGGAAGAACGCCGCCCACGCTTTTCATCCCGTTGCAGGGCCTCCCTTGTCACGGTTCTTCTCTGCATCCTGGCGGGCGCCTGCATGCAACCAGGGGATGGGCCCTCCTCTGCCGACGCTCCCTTCGACGTCCTGATCACCAACGCGCGCGTGGTGGACGGCGCCGGCAACGCCTGGTTCCGGGCGGACGTGGGGGTGCGCGGGGACCGCATCGCCGCCGTGGGCCGCCTCTCGGGCCGCGCGGCCACCCGGACCATCGACGCCGGCGATCGCGTCGTCACCCCCGGCTTCGTGGACATGATGGGCCAGGGCAGCCTGGTGCTCATCACCGATCCGCCGAGCGCCGAGAGCAAGCTCCGCCAGGGCATCACCACCTATCTCTCCGGGGAAGGCGGCTCGGCCGCGCCCCAAAGCGCCCAAACCCTGCAGAATCCGCCCGTCATCGGCGGCGACACGCTGCGCTGGCGCAGGTACTCGGAGTACTTCGCGATCATGGAGAGCTACGGCATCCCCATCAACGTGGTGCACGACGTCGGTCTCACCCAGGTGCGGCGCGTGGTCCTCGGCGATGAGGATGTCGCTCCAACGCCCGAGCAGCTCGAGGAAATGCGGGAGCTGGTGCGCGAGGGGATGGAGGATGGAGCCGTCGGCGTGTCCACTTCTCTCATCTATCCGCCCGCCGTCTACGCGAGCACCGAGGAGCTCGTCGCACTGACGTCCGTCGCGGGCGAATACGGCGGCGTCTACTTCACGCACATGCGCAACGAGAGCCACGCGGTGCTCGAAGCCATCCGCGAGGCCATCACCATCGGCGAGGGCGCGGGCGTGCCCGTGCACATCTACCACCTGAAGGCCGCGGGCCAGCGCAACTGGCCGCTGATGGATGAGGCACTCGCGCTCATCGACTCGGTGCGCACCGCCGGGATGGACGTGACCGCAGACATATATCCGTATATCCGGAACGGCATCGGGCTGGGGTCGTTCCTGCATCCGCGGCACTACGCACGCGGCACCCGGGCCTTCCTCGAGACGCTCTCGGATCCGGAGCTGCGCGCGCAACTGAGGACCGAGGTCGAGACCGATTCGGAGTGGGAGAACTGGTATCAGCATGTGGGGATGGACTGGAACAACGTCCTCATCGTGGCCGCGTCGGACGAGGTCGATCCCGCCGTCATCAACCGCTCCGTCGCCGAGGCCGCGGAGCTGCTGGGCACCGATCCCTGGAACGCCTTCTTCGACCTGGTGCAGGCCGGCGGCGTGAGCGTGAACCCGCTGAGCATGAACGAGGAGCAGAAGTGGGCCGCGTTCCGCGCGCCGTTCGTGATGATCGACACCGACGCGTCGCCGGTGAACCCGGCCTCCACCGCCAGCTCGCATCCGCGCGCCTTCGGAGCGTTCCCGCGCGTGATCGCCAAGTACGTGCGCGAGGACCGGGTGATCACCCTGGAGGAAGCCGTGCGCCGCATGACCTCGCTGGCCGCCCGTCGGCTCGGCCTGTACGACCGCGGCATCGTGGCGCCGGGGATGGCCGCCGACCTGGTGGTCTTCGACCCGGCCGAGCTGCGCGACATGGCCGAGTTCGGTTCGGGCGCGATGCGCTATGCGGAGGGGGTCGACTACCTGTTCGTGAACGGTACGCTGGTCATCGATGACCGAGTGCTCACCGATGCGCGGCCGGGAAGGCTGCTGAAGCGGGGAGGATAGGCGCCGGACCGGGCTGACCCGCAGGGCGGAGCACCGGGCATCATACGGCATCCGCGCGATACGACGGCGTCCGCGCGTGTCGGCCGCGGCAAGACCGCGCGCGGATTATCGCCGCCACGCCTCCGCATCCGGAAGCCCGCGGCTGAACAGCACCTCGAGCCCCGCCGCTGAGGGAAGGAACGCTTCCGCATCCGCCCCGACCGCCGGGTCTCCCGCCAGATCCCGCAGGATGCCCCGAACCCGCCCGCTGCGTGGATTGCGCAGGATCGTCATCGGCCGGTTGCTCTCCCCGTCCAGGGTCACCGACCCGTCCGGGCCCGACAGCGTAATGGTCGCCAGTCCGTCGGCCCACCCGGGCTCGACCGGCACCGCGAAGGCAAATCCGGAACTCCCGTCGCCGTCGGATACCTCCGGCATCTCGAAGCTGATCGAGAAGAGCCGGCGCCCATCCGCATCCCTCCCCTCCAGCCGGTAGTCGCCTCCGCCATCGGGCAGGACAGGCGGTGCATTCACCACGAAAGCCGGCTCCAGGGACGGGTTCCCGCCCGCGTCCACCCCGCCCCACACCATCAGCGCCCGGACGGGAGCCGCGACCGCTGAGGCCGCACTGGACCCGGTCTCGAACTCCAGCCGATGACGGAGTGCGCTGGTAAAGTGATAGTCACTGGTCCAATACGGATCGCAGTAGGCCATGTAGTCGGGCGTAGACGCCGGAACCAGTCGGCCCTCGCCCCGGAAGTCGTAGCCCCACACGCCGATGGACCCATCCGCCCGGGGAAACGCGGGATCGAGTCTGCCGGCTCCCCCGCAAGGCGCATGCTGGAGTCGCAGGTTGTGCCCCAGTTCGTGGGCCATGGCGCCGGGATCGGGCCTGGCCCAGCTCGACCGGCCGCCGAATTTCGCCACTCCCGAAAGGCCGCCGGAGGCTCCGGCCAGCGTGCTCAGATAGTAGCCGCGGCCCCCCTCCATGACCCGTATCGCCTCGGTTTCCTCGAGCAGGTTGAAGCCCCGGTTGCTCGAACTCCAGACGGGCTCGTGAGAGACTACGTTCAGTTTGTTCACCGGCAGGAGCGTGTGGATGGGCCAGAGCCGATTCCGCGAATCCGCCGCCATCTCCCGGACGATGTCCAGAATCGTCGAATCGGGGTCCTCGGTCCACAGGAAGGGGATCAGCGTAAGGTCCATGGTGGGCATCACCTGAACGTCCTGAACCAGCCGGCCGGTCTCGGGAATGCGCCGATTGACCCCCAGCGACGGGTCCAGGGTTCTTTCCGGATCTACTTCGATCACCATCTCGAGACCCGGCTGTACGATGTGCCCGGGAATGCGGGCGTTGGCGGAGTTGGACAGTGAAGACTCGTCGATCCGGGTCGGGATCGGGTTCGTCCGGCCCGGGAGGTTCGCCACGTACGTCTCGCTGCCATCAAGAAAGAACCGGGCGCGCACCGGGGGAATGCCGGCCCGGGTGGACCGCATGGCGGTCACGAACACGCGCAGCAGCGCCTCCTCGCCGGCTACGAGCGGGACAGGAAATTCCCGCGACTGCGCCGCCTGCGCAAGATAGGCCATCGACACCGCACTCCCACAGAGCGCCACGCGACTGTCTGGTATCCCTCGCAGCCAGCTCTGGAAGTGCGGATCCGAGGGGGCGCACAGGCCCGTATTGCCCGCCTGGAATTCCCGCAGTCTCCCGAGCCCGGTCAGACTGCGCGGGAGGGAGTCCGACAGTCCGGCGTTCCCGAACAGGGTCAGTCGGGTCAGGTTGCCCAGGTCGCCGATGTCGGAAGGCACCGGGCCGGTCAGGTCGTTCTCGGAGAGCATCAACCCCTCCAGCCTGCGGAGACGGCCCAATTCGCCCGGGATCGGGCCCGTCAGATCATTCTGCCGAAGCAGCAGGGACTTGAGGTTGGCGAGACGGCCCAACCCGGGCGGGATCGGACCCGTTAGGTCGTTGCCGGAGAAATCGAGTGAATCCAGACCGGCAAGGTTGCCCAGCTCGGGCGGGATCGAGCCCGCCAGATCGTTGTCGTTCAGCATCACCCAGGACAGCGCGCCGAGCGAACCGAGCTCCGGCGGGATCGAGCCCGTCAGGCTGTTGTTGCCGAGGTTGAGCCGCCGCAGGGTGGGGAGCGAACCGAGTTCCGGGGGAATCGGGCCCGTCAACTTGTTGAAACGGAGGTGAAGGGACTCGAGGGATGTGAGCGAACCGAGTTCCGGGGGAATCGGGCCCGTCAAGTCGTTGAAGCCGAGGAACAGCAGGGTCGGGCTGGAGAGCGAACCCAGTTCCGGCGGGATGAAGCCCTTGAGGTTGTTATTGCCGGCGAGCAGCCGAGTCACGTTGCCTTCGCCATCGGTTTCGACGCCATGCCAGCTGTCGAGGGACGCGTCGGTGAGCCAGTTGGAGTTGTCGCTCCAGCCGGGTCCGCCGGTGGCGTCGTAGAATGCGACCAGGGCGTCGCGGTCGGACAGCCGGCCACACTCCACGCCCGTTCCCAGGTGCGACGCGATTCCGTCCAGCCAGGCGCGGAAGGAAGCAACCACCGGAGTGCACAGTTCCGTATCCGCGTAGTGGAATTCCCGTAGCGGGAGTCCCACGAGACCGAGAGGCAGCCGACCGGAAAGGGTGTTGCCGCCGATGCGGAGCTCGGTCATCCGGGTCAGTTCGGCGAAGCCGGCGGGCACGCGGCCGACCAGGCCGTTGCCGCTGAGGTCGAGGGCGAGGACCCGTCCGAGCGAGTCGGCGGTCACGCCATGCCACTGGTCCAGCGCCGCATCGGCGAGCCATCCGCTGGAGTTCGTCCACGCGCTTCCGCCAGCCGCGTGGTACAGTGACGTGAGCGCGGCCATGTCGGCGGCGTTGCAATACGGGCCCTCTGCTGCCCGCATGCCACCCAGCCATGAGGTGAAGTCGCGGTTGCCGGGTGCGCACAGGGTGGCGTTGTCTTCGAAGGTGAAGTCCGACAGGCCACCCAGGTTCAACAGCGCTCCAGGGACGAGACCCGTCAGACGGTTGGATTCCAGACGCAGACCCGTCAGGTGCGTAAGGCCGCCGAGTTGCGGGGGGATGGCGCCCGACAGGTCGTTCTCTTGGAGAATCAGCCGTTCCAGACGGGCCAGAGAACCCAGTTCCGGCGGAATCTGGCCCGTCAACCGGTTGAAACCGAGCAAAAGGGCCTCCAGGTTCGCCAGCGAGCCCAGTTTGGGTGGAATCGGGCCCGCCAGCTGGTTCAGGAACAGGTTGAGCCTGGTCAGGTTGGCCAGCGAACCCAGTTCCGGCGGGATCGGCCCCGACAGCCGGTTGAATCCGAGCAGCAACTCCGTGAGCTGGCTCAGCGATCCGAGTTGAGGTGGAATGGGCCCGGTCAGCGAAAAGTTGGTGTCCAGGCGCAGCATCCTGAGGTTGGTGAGAGAGCCGAGTTCCGGCGGGATGCGGCCGTGCAGCCGGTTGCGCTGTAATTCCAGTTTCCTCAAACGGGTGAGAGAGCCCACCTCAGGCGGGATTTGCCCGTCGAGGTTGTTTGCGGGAAGAACGACTTCCGTGACCCTCCCCGCTTCGTCGACGCGGACCCCGTGCCAACTGCCAAGCGGTTCGTCGGTCAGCCAATTGGTGTTGTTCTTCCAGTTGCGGCCGCCGGTGGACTCGTAAAGCGCGAGCAGCGCGGTGTGATCCTGATTGGCCGTCACGATGATGCGCGATGTTCCGCTCGCCGCACCGGAGGAAGCGGTAATCGTGGCCGAACCTGCCGCGACGGCCCTCACGATCCCGGTCCCCGAACCGGATGCGCGCACGACAGCCACCCCCGGATCGTTCGAGGCCCACGCGACCTCCGCTTCCTCGATCGGGTGGCCGTTACGGTCGGTTACCGAGGCTGTCAGGGCGAGTTCGTCGCCCGGGGGAAGGGCGGCCGACCGCGGGCTGACATTCACCACGTGCGCGGCCGGCATGACCGATACGGCGGCTTGGGCAGAAGCGGTCCCGGCCGCGGCGGTGATGGTCGTCCCACCCCTTCCGGTCGCCGTAACGAGGCCGGCGGCATCGACCGTGGCGACCGCGAGGTTCTCGCTCGACCACGTGACCGCGACACCCGTCATCGTCTGCCCGGACTCGTCGAACACTTCGGCCGTGAGCCGGATCGTGTCGCCGATCGCCGTCAGCGTCGCGGAGTCCGCATCGACCACGACGCTTGCGGGCTGGGGAGCCGCGACCGTCACCGCGAAGCTCTCGGCCACCGACAGGCCACCCGGGTCGGTCGCGGTCACGGTGATGGTGGCCGTCCCCCGCCCCACCCCCTCGACCGCGGCCCTGCCGCCCGACACCGCCACAGTCGCCACGCCCTGACTCGATGATTCAGCCCGGTAGCTCAGCGGGTCCCCGTCCGGGTCGCTGAAGTGCGTTGCCAGGTTGACCGTCAGGACCTCGTCCACGGCGAGAATCGCGTCCGCGATCGGCGCGGAAACGATCGGAGCCCGGTTCGGCGTCTCGACAGGCTCAACCGGGTCGTCGCCACATGCGCCCGCCCAGAGCGCCAGCACCCCCGTGACCGCAAGCAGGCGAGTCGCTCGAGGGCCCGGGCGGCTCCATCTGAGGGGTCGGGTGTCCCTGACTTGCTTCGCGCTTGCCGCGAAGCCTGGATTGCATGATGCGCGTTGCCGGTTTCTCACGCCTGCAAGCAACAAAGGCGCTCAGCTAACCGCAAGTGTCTCCGTCTGCTGGCGGGCCAGGGCGGCCACTGTGGAAGCCGTCAGCCCTTCGCACCCACCGGATCCACGCGCACGGTCACGATGTCCGTGTCGTGGTACTTCTGGTGCCGGACCGACGTGGCCAGGTGGCGGAGCAGCCTGAGCGAGACGTCGTGCTCCAGCGGAAGCTCCGCCGCCGGGGCCCCGACCAGCGCCAGGCGGTCTTCGACGTTGCCCTCCCCGGTGACGGCGAGGAATTCGAGTTCGGCCCCGCCCGCGTCCGGCCGCGCGGTCACGCGCAATCGCCGCTCGCCCAGAGCCTCGTCGTCAGCCTTCGACTGTTCCAGCAGGACGAGGAGCGTCTCTTCGGCTGCGAGGTCAAGACGGCTGGTCATCTCCCGGCCCATCCCGGCACCCGACCCGAACCGCTTCAGGAAGTCCTGGATCTTCGGCAGCGCCTCCACGTTGAGGCCGGTTTCGATGCTCCGCCGCCGGGGCCCGGTCAGCTCCATGAAGACCGAGAGCAGGATCGCGGTCAGCCCGCCGGAGGTCATCCCGTTTTCCAGCAGCGAGCCCGCCCAGCCGAAGTACCCGGAGGGGATCGCGCCGCTCTGGAAGCCGGACCCGATCCAGAACGAGACGCCGATGATCGTGGCCTTGCGGTAGTCGATGCCGTCCTGCGTGACCATCTCCACGCCCAGCACGAACAGGATGGCGATGAGCACGATGATGTAGGCACCCACGACAGGGTCCGGGATGGCCAGCAGCACCGCCGTGGCCTTGGGGAAGAACGCCAACGCGATGAAGATGAGCCCGATGCACATGCCCACCCGGCGCGCCGCGATCCCGGTGATGTCGACGATCGAGACGCTGTTCGAGTAGGTGGTGTTGGGAACCGTGGCGAGCAGACCCGACAGGAGGTTGCCCACACCATCCGCCGCCACCGCGCCCTGCACCGCGCGGAAGTCGGTGGCCCGCCGCTCGCGCCACGACACCCGCTGAATCGCCATGCCGTCGCCGATGGTCTCGATGGCGCCGACCAGCGTCACGAAGATGAACGCCGGGAGCATGGCCCAGAAACCGGCGCTCAGGCTCAGGTCGAAGCCCGGCCATCCCGCGGTCGGCAGCCCGATCCAGAGCGCCTCGCCCACGATTTCCATGTTGTAGGTGCCGAACCCGGCGGCGACCAGGCAGCCGCCCACCGCCCCGATCACCGATCCCCACAGACGGAGCGCCCCCCGGGCCCGGAGGATGACCACGACGGTGATCACGATCGTGGTCAGGGCTGTGAGGGGAGCGGCCGCCGGCGCGGCCCCCTCCGGCGCCACGAACAACAGGTCGAAGCCGATGGGCATGACCGTGACCGCGATCAGCATGATCACCGTGCCCGCCACCGTCGGGGTGATGAAGCGCCGGAGCAGCGACAGGCGCCAGGATATCAGGAACTGGAAGAGCGACGAAACCACGATCAGGGTGGCGAGCAGCGCGGGCCCGCCCAGCTGAAGCGCCGCGACCGAAACCGCGATGAAGACCCCCGAGGTGCCCATCAGCAGGATGTAGCCGGCCCCGATCCTTCCCAGCGATCTCGCCTGGAG
Source organism: Longimicrobiales bacterium (assembly GCA_965202805.1). Taxonomy (GTDB): domain Bacteria; phylum Gemmatimonadota; class Gemmatimonadetes; order Longimicrobiales; family Gaopeijiaceae; genus BD2-11. The sequence continues at coordinate 1,960,731 of OZ241869.1, read as the reverse complement.
CAGCGTCGAAATCCCGCAGACGATCAGCGTCGCGAACGCGGCCCAGGTGAGGTAGCTCTCGCTCCCGCCGCCCGCCCGCACGACGATCGCCACCGTGATGACGATGCCCGCGATGTTGAGCAGGACGTACTGGAAGGCGAGCCCGAACGAGACGCCCCACGCCGGGGTCTCGTCAGCCTGGTAACGGAGGTCCTGCCGCGTCGGGGAGGGAGGCATGGGGGGCTGCGCTCACGGTTCGGGGGGATTCGTCCGCACGCCTGCCGCACAGGCGTCCTGCGGGTTTGCGACGGGGAGCAACATCGGCGCGCGACCGCGGGGATGGCAAGATGTTGTGCGCCACCGACCCTACGCCTCGAAGTACGCCTCGTGGCCGTACGACTGGAGCAGTGCAGCCAACTCGCGAAGCGACAGATCGAGAATGGTTGCCGCCCGCCGCATCGAGAGACGTCCCGTATCCAGCGCGACGGCAATCGGCTTGACGAAGTGCCGGCTGAACAAGGAGGGTGTCGGCGCATCGCAGGTCGATGGGCCATTGGCGATCAGCCGCCCGTCATCCAGCGCGTCGACTTCCCTTTGCGAGAGTAAATCGAGGTTGCGAAGACGCCACTTGTAAGCTGAGGCGGAGACCCGAAGTCTGGCCGCGCCTTCCTTCAACAGGTCGTGCGGATCGGCCGACGGCGATTGAGATGCCCACTCCTCCTGCACGATGTTTCCGGGCATGAGGACGGCTGCGGCGAAGTTCTCGGCCAGCTTTTCCGTGCGCCATCCCTTCCCTCGGCGCGGCACTTCAACCGTCTTCGTCCGCTCCGGGGGCATCGCGTCCCAGGTAAGCAGGTGGAACAGTTCATGGGCCAGATCGAAGTTCCGGCGTCCCTCGGGCTCCCGGCGGTTGATGAGAACGCAGTTCAGTCCCGGGATGCGTGAAGCAACTCCCGAAACGCCGTACGGGGCATCAACATTGAGCACGAGAATCCCGAGGTGGTCCTGCATGACCGTCCGCAGTCTTTCCGCAGGGCACCGCCCGAGGTCGAGGCGATGTGCTACCGCTTCGCCGGCTGCCATCGCATCTTCGAAGGAGGATGTACGTCTCAGGTTGAGCGCATGCCCAAGCCACCGCGGCCTTTGGCCCTGCTCCCGGGACAGCTCCCGGTACATGGCGATCCATCGACCGGCGCGGCGTTCAAACCCGTCGATGACCTCGCGCGAGACATCCGGACTCGTCCGGAAGCTGAACTCGCCTTCACCCTCCAGGCGGAAGGCATCGGTGAAGTAGTCGAGGTCAACGCCGAGAACGTCCATCGCCATGATGAGTTCATTCGCGTTGAGAGAACGCTCTCCATCCTCCATCCTGGAAACGATCTGACGATGCTTCAGGCCGAGGCTGTCTGCCAGCTGCTGCTGGGTCAGGCCGGCTCGGTCGCGGGCCGCCTTGAGCCGACGACCGATGCGCGCACGATGTTGCATATGCATAAAGGTACGATAATCTTGCAATCGATGATTTGCAACGCCAGCCTCAGGAGTCCGCCCCCATGAAACGCCGGAACGATCCAAACCCATCCTCTCCGCTGCCAGCCGCGGCCCCCGCGGCAGTCGCACTGGCTCTCCTCGCATTCACCGTGGCCTGCGGTGACGCCCCTTCCACCGGGGCCGGGGCGATCGGCCCGGCCAGCACACTCGAACGCAACCAGGCCCTCCACATCCCCATGCGCGACGGCGTGCGGATCGCGGTCGATGTCTGGCTGCCGCAGGGTATCGAGCCCGGCACCCGCCTGCCCACCATGATCCGGGCGACACGCTATTGGCGCGCCCGCGGATTCGTCGACGCGCCGACCGAGGGCGACTCCAACTTCGACGAGGCCGAGCGCTGGAACGGGTCGGGATACGCGCTGGTGCTCGTCGACGCGCGCGGGAGCGGGGCCTCGTTCGGCATCCGCCGCTTCGAGCTCGCCGAGGACGAATGGCGCGACTACGGGGAAGTCGTCGACTGGATCGTGGCGCAGCCGTGGTCGAACGGCCGGGTCGGCGCCTATGGCGTGTCGTACGCGGGCAATACCGCGGAGATGCTGGCGGTCAACCGGCACCCGGCCGTGAAGGCGGTCGCGCCGCTGTTCAACGACTTCGACAACTTCGGGCACCTGGTCTTCCCGGGCGGCGTGCTCACCGTCGGCTTCCTGGAGAGCTGGTCGAACCGCACGCGCATGCAGGACCTGAACGACGTCTGCGGGCTTTCCAGGGTGAGCGGCCCGGAGTGCGACGAGCTTCGGCGCGAGGTCACGGGCGTGAAGCCGGTCGACGCCGACGCGGACGGCGCCCTCATCGCCGCGGCGGTGGCCGAGCACGAAGCCAACACGGTGCCCTTCGGGGCGGCGCTCGAGTACGAGTTCCGCGACGACCCCTTCGGCCGCTACGACGAGACCGACGTCGGGCACCGGCGGAGCCCCTCGGGCCATCTTCCCCGGATCGAGGAGTCGGGCGTGGCGATGTTCATTCGGGCGGGCTGGCAGGACGCCGCGATCGTGAACGGCACGCTGGGGCGCTACAACACCATCTCCAATCCGCAACAGGTATTCATCGGGCCGTGGGATCACGGGGCCCGCAACGACGCGGATCCGTTCAGGCCGGACGACACCCCGGTCACCCCCGACGCGGCCGCGCGCTTCACGGAGCTGGTGGCGTTCTTCGACGAGCATCTGAAGGAGGGCGGGTCCGCCCGGACACCCAGCGAGATCAACTACTACACGCTCGGCGCGGACCGCTGGACGAGCACGGAAACGTGGCCTCCCGGGGGGCTCGAGGATGTAACCTGGTACTTCGGCGCCGACGGGATGCTGACGCGGGACGCCCCATCCGGATCCGGGGGCGAGGACGCCTACGCCGTCGACTTTACGGCGACCACGGGCACGCGCAACCGCTGGTACACCAACGGCGGCGGCGGCGACGTCGTATACGGGGACCGGCGCGACGAGGACGCCAAGCTGCTCACCTACACCAGCGCGCCGATGGAGGCCGACACCGAGATCACCGGCCATCCGGTGGTCACGCTGCACGTCGCCTCGACCGAGGCCGACGGCGCGTTCATCGTCTACCTGGAGGATGTCGCCCCGGACGGCACCGTGCGCTACATCACCGAGGGACAGTTGCGGGCGGTGATGCGCGCGGTCACGGACGATGCGCCGCTGTACAGGAAATACGGCCCGCACCGCTCCGAGCTGCGCGCCGATGCCATGCCCTTGGTGCCCGGGGAGGTTGCCGAAATCAGCTTCGACCTCTGGGCGACATCGGTGCTGATCCGGGAAGGCCACCGCATCCGTGTCGCCATCGCGGGGGCGGACGCCGACACCTTCCTGCGCTATCCCCGGGACGAGAGCGTGCCGGTGCTGTCAGTGCAGCGGAATGTGGCCCATCCCTCCGCGATTGTCCTGCCGATGAAGGTGCCCTGACCCGGGCGCCGAGCTGCGCATCGATCTTCTGCGACTTTGTATTGGAGGAAGGCGGCCCGTCAGCCGACCCGCACGTCGAGGTGTTCCAGCCCCCTGAGGACGATGTTCGGCCGGTACTTCGGCGGGCGCGTGCCGAAGTCGAGCCGGTCGACGCGCTCCAGCAGCACTTCGAGCGCGATCCGTCCCTCCAGTCGGGCGAGGGGCGCGCCCAGGCAGTGATGGATGCCCCGCCCGAACGAGATGTTCGGCTGGCCCGCCCGGGTGATGTCCAGCCTCTCCGGCTCGGGGAACCGTTCGGGATCGTGGTTGGCGGACCCGATCAGGAGCGTGATCAGGGTGCCTTCCCGGACGGCCAGCCCGCCGAGCTCCATGTCCCGCAGCGCAACCCGCATGTCCAGCTGGACCGGCGCGTCGTAGCGCAGCAGTTCTTCCACCGCCGAAGGGATCAGCTCGGGCCGCGCCCTGAGCAGGGCGAGCTGGTCGGGGTGCCGCAGGAGGGCCCGGACTCCATTCCCGATGAGATTGGTTGTGGTCTCGTTGCCGGCCGTAAGGAGAAGGCGGAGCATCACCCTCGTTTCCTCGGCGGTCAGCTTGTCGCCTGCGTCCTCGGCCTCGACCAGCCGCGAGACGAGATCGTCGCGGGGCTCGCGGCGGCGCTGCTCGATGACGGCCGTGAAGTATGCGGCGAACTGCCGGTCGGCACGGTACACCTTCTCTTCCTCTTCCGGGGAGAGGAAGGGTTCCAGAGCACGCGCCAGATCGTCGGACCAGACCTTGAAGCGGTCGAGGTCGCTCTCCGGGACCCCGATCATCCGGGCGATCACGATCGTGGGCAGCGGCACCGCGAAGGTCTTCATCAGATCGAATTCCCGGGCCTCGCAGACCTTGTCGAGGAGCGCGTGCGCGGTGGCGCGGATGTAGTCCTCCATCCTGGCCACCTGGCGGGGCGTGAATGCCCGGTTGACGAGACTGCGCAGGCGGGTGTGGTCGGGCGGGTCCTGCGCGAGCATGCTCGGCGTGAGCTTCTTCCGTGTTGCCAGAGAGCCCTCCGAGGAGGTCACCTTGCTGAAGTCGCTGCCGAAGGTCCTGTGGTCCCGGAGGATGCGGTCGACATCGGCGTAGCGGGACACCACGACCTGATTGGCGAAGATGCTGCGGTGAATCGGATCGCGCTCGCGCAGCCTGCGGTACAGCGGATAGGGGTCCGCGACGGAGTCGGGTGAGAGCGGCCGGTACGCGACCCCGGTCCGGAGCCATTCTCCGACCAGGCGGGCGCGCATCCAGGCCACCCAGAGGGCCCTTGCAATCGCGTTCCTGGGAACCATTCCGTATTTTCCCGTCCTCTTCGCCTGCGGTGTCGCAGGCATGGATTCAAGTACGCTGCCAGCCGGTGCAGGTTGCATGCCGCCGCCGTGCCGGCACGCGCGTTGTCGATTCTCCCCAAGCGGAACATCAGCCATGAAGACCCAGCGCACCTCGACCTTGAACACCCGGCGCAGCTCGACCCGGCGCGGTTTGACCCGGATCCGCCGCCGCGTCCTCCGCGCCCCGGCCATCCTCGCTGGAGCCACCCTCGCCGTCCTCTCGGCGGGGACCGCGATGTTCCCATCCGCGCACATCCACGCCCAGTCCGCGCTCGAGACCGCCATCTCGCATCTTCAGTATCGCGAGCTCGGGCCCGCGCTCATGGGCGGGCGCATCGCGGACATCGCGGTGGTCGAGTCGAAGCCGCAGATCTTCTACATCGGCACGGGCACGGGGGGCGTCTGGAAGACCGAGAACCACGGCACCTCGTGGACGCCGCTCTTCGACGACCAGCCCACGAGCTCCATCGGCGACGTCACGCTCGACCAGTCGAATCCGAACCTGGTCTGGGTCGGCACCGGAGAGCCGCAGAACCGGCAGTCGTCGGGCTGGGGCAACGGCGTCTACAAGTCCGTCGACGGCGGCAGGACGTGGCGGCACATGGGGCTCGAGGGGAGCAAGCACGTAGGGCGCATCCTCATTCATCCGCGCGATCCCGATGTCGTGTACGTCGCGGCGGTCGGGGACCTCTGGGGGCCCAACGAGGAGCGGGGGGTCTTCCGCACGCGGGATGGGGGCGAGAGCTGGGAGAAGGTCCTCTACATCGACGAGGACACCGGCGCCATCGACATGGCGATGGACCCGCGCGATCCCAACACCATCTTCGCGGGGATGTACCAGCGGCGGCGCACGGGCTGGGGGTTCAACGGGGGAGGCCCGGGGAGCGGGCTCTACCGAACCCTGGACGGGGGAGACACCTGGACGGAACTGACCGAGGGACTCCCCGATGGAGATAAGGGACGCATCGGGGTGGAAGTCTTCCGCGGGGACGGGAACATCGTGTACGCGCTGATCGAGGCCGAGCCGCGGAGCCCGGGGCAGGGCTTCGGAGGGGGCGGAGGCCCGTCGCGGAGCGGCTTCTTCCGCTCGCTCGACCGCGGCAACACGTGGGAGAAGATGTCGGACACCAACCCGCGCCCGATGTACTACTCGCATGTCCGCATCGACCCCACCAACGCGGACCGCATCTACGTGCTCGGGGGCGCTCTGATGGTTTCCGACGACGGCGGGCGCACCTTCCGCAGCGACGGCGCGACCCAGGTGCACGTCGATCATCACGCGCTCTGGATCAACCCCGCGGACCCGGATCACCTGATTCTGGGGAGCGACGGCGGCGTGGCCGCGAGCTGGGACGGCACCGGGCACTGGCGCATGTTCGACAACCTGCCGCTGGGCCAGTTCTACGCCATCGGCCACGACATGCGCGATCCGTACTTCGTGTGCGGCGGGCTGCAGGACAACGACGCCTGGTGCGGGCCCTCCAACACGCGCTCGTTCCACGGGATCCGCCACCAGGACTGGTACGAGGTGGCCTACGGCGACGGCTTCTTCGCCATCGTGGACCCGACCGATTCGACCATCGTCTACGCCGAGTCGCAGCACGGGAACATGAACCGGTACGACCTCAACACCGGCGAGAAGATCCCCATGCGGCCCATCACCGGCCCGCGCGAGAACGGCGACACCGCCAAGACCTACCGCTACAACTGGAACTCGCCGCTCCAGCTCTCGCCGCACGATCCGGCGACCGTGTACCTGGGCGCGAACTTCCTGATGCGCTCGCGGGACTACGGGATGTCGTGGGAGGAAGTCGGGGGCGTGGATCTCACGAAGCAGATCGACCGCGAGGAACTCGAGATCATGGGGGTGCTCGGCTCCGAGCCGCAGATGTCGGTGAACGACGGCATCTCGACCTACGGCAACATCACCAGCTTCGCCGAGTCGACGCTGGCGCAGGGGCTGCTCTACGTGGGCACCGACGACGGCAACCTGCAGGTGAGCCGCGACGACGGCGCGACCTGGACCAACGTGGCCGACCGGATTCCCGGGCTGCCCGAGCGCACCTACGTGAGCCGGGTCGAGCCCTCGCACCACGTCGAGGGGCGCGTCTATGCAAGTTTCGACGGCCACCGCAACGCCGACTACGCAGCCTACGTGTACGTGAGCGAGGACTACGGGCAGAACTGGTCCCGAATCACCGACGGGCTGCCCGACGGCTGGTCGGTGAACGTCGTAACCGAGCATCACCGGGCCCCCAACCTGCTCTTCGCGGGCAACGAGACGGGCGTGTTCGTGTCGGTCGACCGGGGCGGGCAGTGGGTCCAGCTCAAGAACAACCTGCCCACGGTGCCGGTGGACGACATCCTCGTGCACCCGCGCGACAACGACCTGCTGGTGGGCACCCACGGCCGCTCGTTCTACATCCTGGCCGACGTGACCCCGCTGGAGCAGCTCTCGGAATCGATGCTCGCGGAGGCGGGCCGGGTGTTCCCGCAGGCACGCCCCACCATCATGTGGGCGGAGCGGGGCGACTGGCCCTTCCAGGGGGCGACCTACCAGGCTCCCAATCCGCCGCGCGGGTCGCTGATCCGGTACTACCTGCGCGATGAGTGGGAGGCGCCGATGGCGGCTGAGGACGATGAGGGAGGGGGGAATGGGAACGGCGATGGGTCCGAGGATGCAGATTCGGGACAGGACGCGGACGAGGGCGATGATGCGGCCGGGCGCTCGGATGAAGATTCGGGAGCCTTCGCCTTGACCATCACCGATTCCGATGGCAACCACGTCCGCACCCTCGAGGCCCCGAGCGAGCCCGGCGTCAACGAGGTCGTCTGGGATTGGCGCTTCGACGCGCCCTACGAGGCGGACGGCCAGCAGGGCGGGGGAGGGGGCGGGCCCTTCGGAGGCGGCACGCCACAGGGTCCGATCGCGCTACCCGGCACCTACACCGTGAGCATGGACGTCGGCGGGGAGACCTTCTCCACGACCGTGGAGATCCAGGCTGACCCGCGCCGTCCCATGACCATGTCCGACCGCATGGCCCGCCAGGATGCGCTCATGAGCCTGCACCGGCTGGCGGTGCCGATCAATGACGCGACCCAAGCCATCAGCCACCTGGAGGAGCAGCTTGACGCCGCCGAGGAACTCATCGACGGCGCGGATGCGCCCCCCGAGGGCATCGAGGAGGAGCTGGAGGCCATCCGCGAAGCACTGGAGGAGATCGAGGACGAAGTCTCGGAGGCTCGCCAGAATGCGGGCGTTGCCCGGGCCATTCAACAGGCTTCGGTCCGCCCGACAGAGGATCACATGTGGCAGGTCGACCACGCGTGGGAAGTGATGGGCGAGACGTTGCCGGAGCTGAACGCGCTGATCGAGGACCGCGTCCCGGCGCTCAACGCCCAACTGTACGCAGAGGGTGTGCGCCCGGACGCGGGAGAGGCGGTGGAGATGCCGCAAGGATGAAGATCAGTCCGGAACGCCAGAGCTTCCTGGGCGACTGCGCGCTTGGCGGGAGGTTCGCCGCTCATTGACCCATCCGAAAAAAATAACCCCGCCCGAGGCCTCTCGGCGTGTCGGGCGGGGAGCAAGTATACGGAATGATCCTACACCGCGCCGGGCAACCGTCAAGCCCGGTCATGCCGTGCATCTCGGCGCTCAGGCCGAGCAGTGCGCTCACTCGATCGGCTAGGGACATCCAGAGGTAAGCGCATCGGCTGATCGACACATGGACGCGGGCCTAATCGACACATAGCCGCGCATGTAACCGACAATTGGCCGCATTGCTAATCGACACATGGCCGCTATGACGCGAACGCGGTCCGCGCGTCTGCTGCGACTTCTGGCCGTGCGCAACGGGGAGCTGCTCAAACCACCTTCCACCAAGGCACCGCGAGCACCCAAGGGGTGATCCACTCCACCGAGTCGCCGCCGTGCAGGAGCAGACCGGCGCGCGCGGTCCGGCCGTACTCCGCGTGGAACGCACGCAGGTTGGCCGCGTCGCGGAGGCGGGGCCGACTGGTGGTCTTGACCTCGATGGGCAGCACCGAGCCCTTCGCCTCGATCACGAAGTCCACTTCCTCGCCGGTGGTCGTGCGCCAGTGCAGCACTTCGGCGCGCCCGGTTCGGCAATCGCGCCACGCCAGCAGGTCCTGAAGTACGACGTTCTCCAGATGGGCGCCCCGGGGCTCCTCTTCCTGGGAGAGGTGCATCGCCAGACCCGTGTCGCTCCAGTACAGTTTTGGAGCCTTGATCAGCCTCTTGGTGCGGTTGACCGAATACGCGGGAATCCGCACGAGCAGGTAGGAGGTCTCGAGCAGGTTGAGCCAGCGATGCACCGTCGGCTGCGGGAGGCCGATGTCCCGGCCCACCTCCGTCTGATTGAGCAACGCACCGAGGCGCAGGGCCGCCGCACGCATGAGCCGCCGGAAATCCGGAAGAGCCGTGATCGAGGAAAGGGCCTGCAGGTCGCGCTCGAGATAGGTCCGCACGTACCCGTCGAACCAGATCGCCCGCTCGGCGGGAGCGTCGAGATGAACGGCCGGAACCGGGAAGCCGCCGCGCCGCGCGAGCGCCCGCCAGTCCTCGGGATCGCCGGGGTGCTCCGCCACGACATCGAGCCAATCCTGGTCAGGAGACTTGACCAGGTTCTCCCAGATGCCGCACTGGCCAAGGCCGAGTTGCTCTCTTCGCGTCATCGGCCAGAGGGTCAGATAGCTGGCGCGGCCCGCCAATGACTCCGACACCCTCCGCATCAGGAGCAGATTGGCGGATCCGGTCAGGAGGAAGCGTCCCGGTCGGCGCTCCCGGTCGATCTCTCGCTTGACGGCGCTCAGGAGGTCCGGCTCGCGCTGCACCTCGTCGAGCGTTACCGGCTGGCGAGCCTGGACCAGCGCATCGGGGTCGCGCCGCGCGAGATCGAGCACGTCCAGGTCGTCGAGGGACAGGTAGCGGCGGGCTTCCCGAGCCGCATGCTTGGGCCCGGCTAACTCCACCGGCTGGCCGAACGCGCGCGCGAGCGTGCTCTTTCCCGTCTGACGGGCCCCGGCCACGACGACTGCGGGCATGACCCGCATCATGGCGTCGAGGGTGCCGGAAACGGCCCGGGGAAGCGACAAACCATTCATGACGTGAATGATAATCATTCATAACATGAATAGAAAGGACCACCAATCAAACACCCGTCAAGAAAGCAAGTTATTGCAGATCAATAACTTGAAGGATCGGCAAGTGATTTGGCGGGTTTGCGATCAAGAAAACCGTAGCTGTTGCCGCCCGCGATCAGGGGCGGGACCCGGATCGCCTTCACGGCCTGACACCGACCGACTCACCCCTCGTCCCCGTCAATGAGACATCGAGTCTCACCTGGTCGTAGGGCACGCTAGGCACCAGCGTACCACGCGCGCCCTTCTGCAATTCCACGAGTCCGTATTGGGACATCGTCTTCAGAGTTCGCGAGAGGTTCGACTTGCTGCGCCCGGCCAGCGTCGCAAGCTCCGTTAGCGAACGTGGTTGCTCACGGGCGATCAGCTCCAAGAGATGTCGGTTGTGCTCGGACAGCAGCCTCGCGAAGCTCTCGATCGAGGTGAACCAGACCTGGGCTCACCCTTCGCTGGCGCGCGCTCCCCGCGGGCAATCGCCATGGTGCGTGCCTTCATCTGGTCGTAGTCGGCGATGCCAACCCTCAGTGTCTTCATGCGGGATCCCTTTCAGGTATCGTCATCGGTTCAGTTCAGCGGCGCACGTTCAGGCCGACCCGGATCGTCTTGTAGTGTCTCGTTTCCCAACTTGTATCGTGCCGGGCGCCGATGAGGCCGTGCGTGAACGCAATCTCGAGGAAGATGAGGCGCTCGTCCGTGCGGAGCATCTCGGCGCCCAGGCCGACCAGCGCGCTCACCTCGATCGGTTCGGACCAATCGCCGTGGTCGTCGTGGCCGGGCGCCACACCGACGAGCACATGCGCGATCTCGCCGACCGGATGCCTGTAGGTGATGGGCACCTCGATGCTGTGCACCGCGCAGCAATCCTCTCCCTTGTTGACGTAGAGCACGCCGACCTGAACGCGGTCGTGCAGGTCGTAGTGCACGCCTGCCTGGAATCCAACCCTCGTCGACCGCTCGAACTCGTAGAGCCACGACACGAGCCCGCCGGCCTGGAAGCCCACCTGCGCCGCGGCGGGCGTGGCGATCATCATGGCCGCCGCCAGGACTCCCCGTATCAGGATCTTCCCTTTCATGGTCCCTGCCTCGCCGTGTTGATCCATGTGGCGCGGATGTCGTCGGCCGCCCCGGGTTCTGCGCGACCTGCTCATCGAGAGGCCCGGCCGGTCGACCGAACCAGCGCGATCCAGACCGGCACTTTACAATTTCAACAAAGCACGGAACCCCGACGACGGGAAAGGGAGAGCATGTACGACGTCATCGTGATCGGCGTGGGCGGGATGGGCAGCGCCACGGTCTACCAGCTCGCGCGGAGCGGATGCAGGGTGCTGGGCCTGGAGCAGTTCACCGTCCCGCACGCGTTCGGCTCCTCGCACGGGTCCACGCGCATCATCCGCCTGGCGTACTCCGAGGGGCCGCAGTACGTCCCGCTGCTCCGGGCCGCGTATCGATACTGGAGGGAGCTGGAGGAGGTCTCGGGCGAGTCGATCCTCGTGGTGACCGGCGGTCTCGACATCGGGCCGCCCGACAGCCCCAAGGTCGAGAACTCCCGGCGTTCGTGCCTCGAGCACGGCATTCCCTTCGAGGAGCTCGACGGCGCGGAGGTCAACCGGCGCTTCCCCGGCTACCGGATCCCCGAATCGCTCAGGGCCATCTACCAGGCGGACGCCGGCTACGTGCGCTCGGAGGTGGCGATCCGGGCGCATGCCGCCGCGGCGCGGGAGCTGGGCGCGGAGATCGTGACCGAGTCGCCGGTGCGCAGGTGGGAGAAACGCGCGTCCGGCTTCCGGGTGGAGACGGCCAGCGGCACCTACGAGGCCGGGAAACTGGTGTTCACCGCCGGTGCGTGGGCGGGCCGGCTGGTGCCGGAGCTCGCGCCCCTGTGCCAGCCCGAGCGTCAGACGATGCTCTGGACGGAGCCCCTGAACGCGGCGCCGTTCGAGCCGGAGCGGTTCCCGATCTTCGTGCTGCAGGCCCCGCTGGGACGCTACTACGGCTTTCCCAGCGACCGCGGCGAGGGGTTCAAGATCGGCAAGTATCATCTTCGCGTGCAGCCCGTGCCCGACCCGGACCGCCTGGACCGGGAATGCTCACCGGAGGACGAAGCCGGCGTGCGCGAGGGAATCGCGGCCTACTTCCCGCAGGCGAACGGCCCCACCCGCCGCATCGTGGCGTGCATGTTCACCACCAGCCCCGACGAGCACTTCATCCTGGACCGCCACCCGGCCATGGACGACGCCTTCATCGCCGCCGGCTTCTCCGGCCACGGCTACAAGTTCTGCAGCGTGATCGGTCGCATCATGGCGGACTTCTGCCTGGGAGAGGAGGGGAAGTGGGGGGTGGAGGGGTTCGGGTTGGGGGAGGGGAGGTGGTAGGTGTTGGTCTCGGACCTAAACGGCCCGGGCAATCGCCTCCAGATGCCGTTGCCGCTGTCTTGCGCGATCGTCGAGCACGTCTTCCTTCGCCGCCACGATTGCGCCTCGAACCATTGCACTCCTGGTGGCTCCTTCTGTAGTGACCGCGATGTCGCGTAACCACGCAAGAAGCTTCGGCGGTACCCTCAAGCGCAGGTCCTTCCGACACCTCCCCGTCGCCAAGCGGCTCCTGGAGAGCGTGTTCAGCCGACGAGCCATGCCGGCATCCACGCGAGCCAGCGTCAGGTAGTAACGAATTACCGCGGGAGCGAACTGCCTGGGCGCCACGCGATAGCGGTCCGCCACGAGATGAAGTACGTCGTCGAGCTCCCGTGGCATCCGGACGCTCATCACCTCCTCTTTCTTCGCTTCCCTTGCTGCTTTCAGTTTCGGCGTCGATTGGGCCGGCACCGTCAGAACTTCTCCGGTTTCGGTATCCACGCCGACGAGCACGTTCCTGACCGTGGCCTTCGACCTCTCGAGTTCGATCGTTCTGTACTCGTAAACGATCTCGACGCGCCCGCGTTCCGGCGCCAGAGCGTACCCGCGATCTCCTTCCCGCAAGATCTTCATCTCAGTTCCCTGCGCCCTTTGTGAAGGGCCGCCACCACCGCCGCCTTCGCCGCCGAGAATCCCATGCGGGATGGTACTACATTCGCAGTACGCAGACAAGGAGATCCCTCACGCCGACTCGAGAACGAGACAGGGAGGAGAAACGTGTGATTTCGACACGCAGATTAAATGCCTTGGACGGCGCGTTCGTAGCGGCTGGAGTGCCGCCGCCGGCTTCCCAACGACCGCGGCGAGGGGTTCAAGATCGGCAAGTATCATCTTCGCGTGCAGCCCGTGCCCGACCCGGACCGCCTGGACCGGGAATGCTCACCGGAGGACGAAGCCGGCGTGCGCGAGGGAATCGCGGCCTACTTCCCGCAGGCGAACGGCCCCACCCGCCGCATGGTGGCGTGCATGTTCACCACCAGCCCCGACGAGCACTTCATCCTGGATCGCCACCCGGCCATGGACGACGCGTTCATCGCCGCCGGCCTCTCCGGCCACGGCTACAAGTTCTGCAGCGTGATCGGCCGCATCATGGCGGACTTCTGCCTGGGGGATGAGGGGAAGTGGGGGGTGGAGGGGTTTGGGGTGGGGGAGGGGAGGTGGTGAGGCCATCCTTGCCGGGGAGGCCGATGGGCGGCATGCATGCCGCACGCCTCAACCCGCTTCCGATGGCGGTGGCACCCGCTTCACGAGAGAAGATCAAGCCGCGTTACTTCTCGACGGTAAGCGTGGGTAGCGTTAGGTCCTTTCGCCCACACAGAGCGGTGTACTCAGCCTTGCTCACGCCATCAGCATCGGCTAACGTAAACATATGAGGACACCCGACCGCCGCCCCGGGCTGGACTTTCAGGACGCGACGATTTCCGATGCCCAACTGGCCGGGCTGGACGTCAACCCACGCAACCGAGAGCGTCTCGACTCATCGGCACCACGGAACTGCCCGGACTCGCTACCCGGACCTTACCAAAGCTCACTTCGCTTCGTTGACCTTTTCGCTGGGCTTGGGGGATTTCACCTTGCTCTTCGAGATCTCGGCCACCAATGCGTGTTCGCGTGCGAAATCGATGATCCCCTCGCCACTCTGTATTACCGCAATTTCGGTCTTCGTCCGCACGGCGATATCCGTAGTCTCAACATCCACGCCATTCCCGCTCACGACGTGCTTTGCGCGGGTTTTCCTTGTCAACCGTTTTCCAAAGCGGGGACGCAGCAGGGTCTTGCGTGCCCTCAGTGGGGCGACTTGATCGACTATGTCATTGACATCCTAACAACTCACAGGCCTCGCTTCTTTCTTTTCGAGAATGTACCCAATTTGGTGCGTCATGAACACGGAGCAACGTGGCGCCAGATTCGCGAGCGTATTGAGGGGATTGGCTACAGCGTACAAAGCCGATTATTCTCGCCCCACGACTTTGGCATTCCCCAGATCCGACAGCGTGCTTTCATCGTAGGCTGTCGCGATGGATTGCGTGGCTTTTCGTGGCCCTCAGTGTCCACTCCTCATCCCACTCTTGCGGTTCATTCCGTTCTCGATAAAAGCCCGGCGGATGCGCGCCTGTTGCCGGCATCCTTTGTCGCTTATTTAGATGCGTGGCAGGACTTCCTAAATCGGTTTCCGAAGAACGAAGAACTGCCATCATTTCCGATCTGGGCCATGGAATTCGGCGCAACCTATCCATACGTCTTTTCCGCTCCGCTCCGTGTAAAGCACTCCCACCTCCGCCGTTTTCGTGGAAGCTTCGGGCAACCCTTGGCAAACGTTTCGAAATCCCAACTCGCCTCCCATCTTCCACCGTATGCTCGTAACAAGAAGTCACCTTTTCCTAGGTGGAAGGTCACCTTCATTCGCCAAAATCGGTCGTTGTACCAGCGCCACCGTCGTTGGATCGACGATTGGCTTTCGTCGATACGTTCCTTTGCCCCGAGCTTCCAAAAGCTCGAATGGAACTGCAAGGGAGAAGAGCGCAACATCTGGCAGTATCTCATTCAGTTCCGGGCATCCGGCATAAGAGTGAAGCGACCAGCCGCGGCGCCGTCTCTGGTCGCGATGACCACCAGCCAAGTACCGGTCGTCGCCTGGGAGCGCCGGTATATGACTACTCGGGAATGCAGCCGACTCCAGAGTATGGACACCCTTCCGCATCTGCCTGACAGCCAAACAGCGTCCTTCAAGGCGCTCGGAAATGCAGTCAATGTCGATGTCGTCCGGCGAATAGCGAAAGCGTTGTTGGCACATCCGACTCCGATACCCACAACATCGACGACATCCCGTCCGTCACGCCCCTTGCCAGCGTCCGCGTCCGAGGACCGGCGGCAACTTCAACAGCAGAACTTTATTTAGTCACGACACGGAATAGAAAATGGGTCCCCAAACGGTCGACATCCGGCCTGGCGTTAGCGTCCTCGCCGTCTTGCGACATCTTAACTACCGTCCCTGGTATGCACTCGCGGAGTTCGTGGACAACTCCCTAGAAAGTTTTCTGACCCATCAGGATGCATTGGGGCGGGCACACCCAAGTGGTTCGCGACTTGTTGTCGACATCGATATCGACTCAACTCCGCCTGCATCTATCTCCGTCCGAGACAATGCGGCCGGGATCCACGAGGATGAGTATACGCGGGCGTTTCGGCCAGCATCATTGCCGGCAGATCGCACGGGCCTCGCGGAATTCGGTATGGGAATGAAAAGTGCAGCGTGCTGGTTTGCACCGAGGTGGACGGTCCGAACGTCCGCTTTCGGTGAGCCAGTAGTTCGCACCATCGATTTTGACATCCAGAACATAGTTGATGACGACATTCGGGAACTTCACATTCTTCAAGATTCTGAAGACGTTGCCCATCACTACACGGAGATTTGGCTGAAAGATGTCTTCCACGTCCCTGTCGGGCGTACCATCGGTAAGCTCAAGGAACATCTGACGGACATTTATCGAGAGTTCATTCGACAGGAAGTTCTCGATCTGAGATTCAACGGAGACTCGTTATCCTACAACGAACCCGAAATATTGGCGGCTCCGTACTACAAGAACAAAGAGGGCCCTGCACAGACGTGGCGTACAGAAATTGATTTTGACTTCGGCGATGGCCTGTCGGTACATGGTTTCGCTGCGCTCCGGCGTACGGGGAGTACTACAAGAGCTGGCTTTTCGTTGTTTCGCAGGAATCGTGTGATTGAGGGTAGCGCCGATGAGAAATACCGACCACGATATATTTTTGGCAGCCCCAACAGGTACTGCTATCAACGATTGTTCGGCGAACTCCACCTTCGTGGATTCGCTGTGAGCCACACCAAAGACGGCTTTCGCTGGGACGATAATGAGCGACCGTTTCTTGAATTGCTTCGTGAGCACCTCGACGACGACGACCTGCCAATGCTACGACAGGCTGAAGGGTATCGGGTTCGCGAACCGGTCTCGCGGATCACGGACATCGCCAACCAGGCGGTCACTACGACCGCGGCCGCTATTGAGGAAAACCTGCCAGCGGTCCTCCCAAGTGTTGTGGACGCAGAACCGGTCGAAACGCCCAGGGTAAGTGAGCCCATACCAACGGCAATAGCGGGCCGACGCTTCGATATATCATTTCGGGACAAGATGTGGAGGGTTGAGGTGCACATCACCGGAGATCCGTCGGAAGGGCAGTGGTTGGCCATCACTGACGTACCGTCGAGGCAGTCCGAGCCACGTTGTCTCTCGATCAGGGTGTCGATCGCGCACCCATTCATGGTGCGGTTTGCGCAAAGCGATCGAGAAAATGTAGAGGCGCTACTCCGGGTGGCAGCGGCGATCGCTATCGCCGAAGTATTGGCACGAGACGCCGGCGTACGGTACGCCGGTACAGTTCGCAGGAACATCAATGACATTCTTCGACACGCACTTTCGGAGGGGTAACAAGACCCATGACCGACGATCCCACAATCGTAGAAACAGATTCTAACGGCGCCAGTCAGCGGCGTTGGCAACCAAGGCGGGGGAAGGAGGCAACCGATCTTCTAAGGAGGGTCAAGTCCATCAGGAGCGGCGATGTTATTGTCGACACAGCTGCTGGTGTGCTCGCCCGAGGAATCAACCCAAACGATTCGTCCTCAGAACGGCAAGAAACCGGACTTGTAGTCGGTTACGTGCAAAGTGGTAAAACTATGTCGTTTGAGACGGTCGCGGCTTTGGCATGTGATAATCAATTTCAAATGATCATTGTCATTGCAGGCACCTCCACTCCGCTACTGGAGCAATCCACGGACCGAGTCCGTCGCGATCTCGGACTCGATGATCCAGGGAGATCGCGACGTTGGCTGCATTTCCAGAATCCCGCCAATGACGATAGTACTCGCGGGCGGCTCCGCAACGTGCTCGCAGACTGGCGCGACGTCAGCACGCCGGCGGGATTCCGGAAAACTATTCTGATCACGGTTCTTAAGCATCACCGGCGCCTCCAGGCTCTCGGGGACCTACTGTGCACGTTGGAAATGCGGGGCGTTCCCAGCCTCGTGATAGACGACGAGGCGGACCAGGCGAGCCTCAATGCGGCTGTGACGCGCAGCAGAGAAAGCACTACTTATCGGCGCTTGATGGAAGTCCGCGACGCGTTACCATTGCACACGTTTCTTCAGTATACGGCAACACCACAAGCACCTCTTCTTATTAGTATCATTGATTCCCTCTCGCCCAGTTTTGTAACCGTCCTTGAGCCGGGTGAAGACTATGTAGGCGGCCGGGAGTTTTTCGGGCCAGCGTCCCACTATATCCGATTGATTCCCGACGACGATGTACCTGTAGGATCGGTTCCCAGAATCGACCCGCCGGAGAGTCTACTGGACGCAATGCGCGTGTTCATGATGGGCGTCACCGCCGGGTTTATTGCAAGTGATGACAGCGGCAACCGGTCTATGCTTGTGCACCCATCGTTTCGGACGTGCCAACACGAGCGATATTACACGTGGGTTAACGACATATTAGGGGAATGGCAGCGGATATTGGGGTTGCCCGATTTCGAGGCAGATAAGCAGGCGCTCCTGGACGATTTCATGACGGCGCATCAGGAATTGCAATACACGGTGGGGTCGTCTTTACCAGAATTCTCGGAGTTAGCGCCGTTTCTATCCGTGGCGCTCCGGAACACGGGCATTCTGGAGGTGAATGCCCGAACGGGTGGGAAGACGCCGGAGGTGGATTGGTCCAGCACGTACGCGTGGGTGCTTGTCGGAGGCCAAGCGATGAACCGGGGTTTCACGGTGGAAGGTCTCACCGTAACCTATATGCCACGGGGAGTCGGCGTGGGAAACGCAGACACCGTGCAACAGCGTGGCCGGTTCTTTGGATATAAGCGGCCGTATCTGGGATTCTGTCGCATCTACCTGGAACAGGCTACCATTGATGCGTTTCGGAACTACATTGATCACGAAGAGGATATGCGAGAGCAGTTGCAAGAGCATGATCAGTCAGGCAAACCTCTGACGGACTGGAAGCGTAGTTTCATGCTTGACCCAGCCCTCAGCCCCTGCCGAAGACAGGTGCTGGAATATGGCTATATTCGAGGTGGGACATCGGCAAATTGGACATCACCGCGCGTTGTTTTGGCGTCACCGTCGGTCATGCGATCAAACAGAAAGATCGTGGACTCCTTCATTCAGACCCTTTCATTTACGCCCGACGTGGGGCATCCAGAGCGCCGACCGGTACAGCGCCACGAGATTTGTAGTGACATTCCGCTTCGGCAAGTGTTCGAAGAGTTGCTCGTCGGCATCCGAGTTACCTCCGCTCGCGACTCAGAGCGGAATATTGGAATGCTACTCCTACTTAAGCGCGCGCTGGCAGAATGTCCGGACGAGTTGTGTATCGTATATCGCATCAGCCCGAGTGCCCGACGGACGCGGGAAATCAATGAGGAAGGAAAAGTCAGTGAGTTGTTTCAAGGAGAATACCCCGTCGAGTTGCCGAATCGTGGGAAGGTGTATCGGGGTGATCGATATCTAAGGCATCACGATAAGGTGACCGTACAGATTCACATGCTTGACCTTCGAATGAACGGGCGCTCACATACTAGAGGCGTTCCGGTTATTGCCGTTTGGACACCGGGACGGTTGGCTCGAGGTTGGATCATTCAACACCAGCCGTCACAACACGGACAGGAATGACGAGATCGCCTAATGATGTGCTCAATGAAATAGATGCGTCGAGTTGAGCGACTCATGATGATCGAATACAGCGTGCCCTCCGAGGCAGCGTGACCTCGGCAACTAATGCGATGGAGCCGCGCGGGACCGAAGAGGCAATCTGTGGACGGCGTGCGGTGGTCGCCGGGGCATCCATCCAAGGGACGCCCGGCTGCGGTATGGGGAGTTGGAGGGTGATGTCGCGGGTGAACGGCAGCGCCGTCGGAGACGACCAAGGCAGCCGGGGAGGAACGGCCGGTCTGGCGGTCCGTCGGCATATCCCATTCGCGGAATCTTGCCTCGGCGAGGTGGCGACGATGTCGTGGCTACGCGACAACATCCGACACCCGTAATAGCCGAGGTCAGGGGCTGCGGCGCGGTTGTGCCTCTGTGGCCGATGGTTTGGTGGGGCGCTTTCGCTGATCGCGGATCGGACGCATGTGGTTGTTTGCGTCTGTTGGGCGAAGGTGTTTTGTCGCCGTCCTGCGAAGAAGACGGCTGATGTGGGTTGTTCTCGCTCGCCGGGCCATCTCGTCCTAGTCGCCAGCGTTTCACCCTACCGGGGAAGCGCACCCCGCAGGGCGGGTGAACTCGACACTGACGCAGTGTCCGGACTTCGAGAGTCACCGGCAAGCGGAGGCAACTAACCGTATGGTTTACAACGCAAAAAACGATTAATATTCGGGAGATGGGCCTATCGCTCAACACGTAGAAGGAGACCGCCGTTGCGGTCCAAGACCCGATAGGATGGAGGCTCGTCGCAAATGCCGAAAAGCCCGAACTGGTGTCGTGACGAATTGATTCTGGCGCTGGATTTGTACTTCCGTGAGCCACGTGCCCGTGGTAGCAAGACCCACCCCGGAGTCAAGAAGCTCAGCGCTCTGCTAAACGGATTCCCCGTTCATCCCTCGCACGACAAGGAGGGATACCTCCGGAATCCTAACGGAGTCGCGATGAAGCTCGGCAACTTCCTGCCCTTCGATCCGGAATATGAGGGACGAGGCCTGAGTCAGGGCGGCAAGCTGGACAAGGAAATCTGGGACGAGTTCGCGAGGATCGACCGAGGCAAGCTTCGTCGTGCAGCTGACGCTATACTACGCCGCGTCGGCGCGCTGGAACCCTACACGATCGATGATGCCCACGAGGACCTTTTCCTCCCTCGTGACCGCTTCGAGCGTCTCCTCGAGTCAATCCGAACGCGCAAAAACCTCATCCTTCAGGGACCGCCAGGGACAGGTAAGACGTTCATCGCCCGCCGACTCGCGTGGTGTCTGATTGGGTACAAGAACTCTGATCCCATCGGGATGGTACAGTTCCACCAGTCCTATGCATACGAGGACTTTGTCCAGGGGTACCGACCCACGGACGACGGCGGCTTTGACCTCAAGGATGGCGTCTTCTACCGCTTCTGCCAGCGCGCGCTGGACGACCCGGGAACACCGCATGTCTTCATCATCGACGAGATCAACCGGGGCAATCTCTCGCGCATCTTCGGCGAACTCCTCATGCTGATCGAAGCGGACAAACGTAGCGACAAGTTCGCCGTTTCCCTCACCTATTCCGACAGATGGTTCCACGTTCCGGAGAACGTTCACATCCTGGGAATGATGAACACTGCCGACAGGTCGCTAGCCCTAGTGGACTATGCGCTTCGCCGGCGCTTTGCGTTTGAGACGCTGGAACCGGGATACAGCCGGCCAGAGTTCAAACGATACCTGGAGTCGAAAGGAACCGAACCGACCCTCGTCAGCCGCATCGTTGAACGCATGGGCGCGCTGAACCGGAAGATCGAAGAAGACCCCGAACTCGGTCCCGGCTTCGAGATCGGGCACAGCTATTTCGTTCCCGACGATGGAGAGGGCATTTCGGAAGCCCGGTACACTCACATCGTCGATACCCAAATCGAACCGCTTCTCCGGGAGTACTGGTTCGATTCGCCCGACGATGTCGAGAAGGCCGTAGCGGCGCTCAACGGCAACGGTCAGCCTTGAAGAACATCCCGATCCTCAACGTCTACTACCTCCTCTGCTATGCGTGGGGACGCGCTCAAGACTGTGATGTCGCGCGCCTATCCGCGCTCAGCCACCTGTCGGCTCCACAAGACCTCTTGGGAAAGGTACTTGCCGGCGGGGTCAACCACCTTCTGCGGCGTGGCATTGATCGAGGTTACGTCGAGAGGCGGGAGGATCTCGCGGGGATTCGCGGCAAGCTGGCGATCAGCGAGATGGCCAAGCGTGCGCTGCGGGCCAGAGGCCGAGCGGCCTGCGATTTCGAAGAGCTCTCGGTGGACATCTTGTCGAATCGCATCCTCCGTACATCGCTGCGTAGGTTGCTCTCCGGCAAGACTGGGCTGGACAATCAGATCCGGAAGGAGGTACGGTCGGCGCACACTAGGATGGATGGGGTGTCCCGCGTTCCACTCGACCGAAATACCTTTGGTCGGCTCCAGCTTGGCGGAAACCGGCGGCTCTACCAGTTCCTGCTCTCTGTTTGCAAGCTCCTGTACGAGAGCCAAGTCGTGGACGAAAAGACCGGTCACGTCCGGTTCGTTGATTTTCGGCGTGATGAGGCTCAGATGTGGCGTCTCTTCGAGGACTTTGTAACTGGATTCTATCGCCGCGAACAGAATGTCTATCGCGTGAACCGCGGGGGGCGTCGGATCGCGTGGGCAGGCAGTAGCGGCGCGACTTCCGCAGATCGATCGAGGATCCCTGTCATGGAGGCGGACGTCATCCTGGAGTCACCCTTACGCCGAATCATCTTGGACACGAAGTACTATAGCAGCCCGGTGTCAGGCAGGGGTGGGTCCCACATCGGTAAGTTGCACTCCCCCAACCTGTACCAGCTCCTGGCATACTTGAGAAACCGGGAGGCCACACAGCCCCAGGGGCCAAAGCACGAAGGCATTCTGTTGTACCCGCTGGTGGACGAACCCCTCAGGGCCGATATCCGTCTTGAGAGCTTCCGCATCCAAGCGCGGACGGTCAATCTCAACGATGATTGGCAAGGTATTCACAGCGAAATGCTCGACACCATCGACGACGAGTCATCGAGTCACGCACTGAACTGAGAGTCCTGTCCCCCCATCATTCACCACCCTTCCACCTGATCCACCTCGAACCCTAAACCCGCCAATCCACCCCTCCGACACAGAGATTCTGACACGGTTCTTGACCGGGAAGCGGCCTCGTGGCATGCTCCGCGTCATGTTCATCGTGAGACGAAACGCCTTTGAACCTTCCTTGACTGGAGGTTCCGACTCCAACGCAGCTGACTCAGTACACACGCGTCTCGCACCGAAACCACTGCTGCAGGAGGCGATTCGTGGGCGAACTCAGCTCGGTCGACAACGACCTGGACCGAATCTGGATCGATCCGCATTCTGGCGACGCTAGCCCGTTCGTGCCGGAGGACCCCGGCTTGAACCCAATCTCTCGGGCGCTTGGGGAAGCCGGGATGCCCAACTGGTTGAGGTCCGACTCGCGGTTCTGGATCGAGCGCGGTGGACGAACGACCGTCTATTCCGTGTCGGACACCGTAGAGCATTGGCTGGAGCGCTGGACGGCGATGGCGCGCGGGGTCACGAGGGACGAGAGCGACGAGAGCCTGCTTGAAGGCATCAGCTTGGTCGTTGACCACGCCATCCGGTTCATCCATACCGAACCGGCACCCGACACCTACCACCGAATCGTCCTGACCGTGTTCGACCGCATGTTCTGGATCCTGCTCTCGTTCATCGAGGAAGAAGCGGATCCAGAAGCGCGGGCCGCGATGGCGCGACAACTCTCCGAGGTATTCGATGTAGAAGGTGACGAAGCGTAGGATCAGGGCGGGCGACACGCACTCTCGACACTCAACGCCAGGATCAGGGACAATGACTGCCAATTCACCAAGATCCCGTCCCTCCTTGAAGGCTGGAACCGAGCCATTCCATGCGGAGGGGCAACCGATCGGACCAACGGTGCTTGACTACTGGCGGTGGTCCGCATCGGATCTGCTGAGCAACACGCAGAGGGGAGTATTGGCCGAGTACTTGGTCGCTGCGGCGCTCAGGGCCGTGGTACGACCCCGCGACGAGTGGGCTTCCTGCGATGTCGTGAATCAGAACGGCGACGAGATCGAGGTCAAGAGCGCGGCCTACCGGCAAAGCTGGGCGCAGGATCGTCCGTCGACTATCCAGTTCCGAATCGCTCCAGTCCGCCGGTTGTGGAATCCGGAGACCAACGAATACAGGAGACTCGATCCGCCGCGTCGCCCAGCGAAGATCTATGTCTTCTGCGTTCTCGGCCGAAAGACCGACCTGAACCCCGATCCCCTCGACGTTTCCCAATGGCAGTTCTACGTGCTTCCGACAGCCGTTCTGAACCGTGAGGTTCCGCAGCAGAAGACGATCAGCCTGGGGCCGCTACAGACGATGGTGCAGCGGACTACGGGACGGGGTGCAGTCGGATACGAGAGCCTACGCGATGTGATCGACTCGATTCTGTAGTCCCCACCGCTGACCCCCGCTTGGGCGTCCATGGGATTCCTGGCCCAGATGATTCGCTGGAACGTGCAGCACGACCGCAAGACCCGGCGTGATCATCAGCCGATCCGGCCGCGCGTATCAGCCTGGGCGTGTCCTTCCAGTATCGCATCCTGCCGGCCGATTCCCCGTAACCGGTGGTGGTGACCCTCCCTCCCGCGACACCCGCGCCAGATGGCAGCTGCTCGATGACTGCCAGTCCTCGATTCTCATCGACAGGCTGTCGAACAGGCGTCCGACCGCCGCCTTGTCGCGGTACGGCTGCGTCTCCGGCGTTGCTTCGACGAGGGCGTCGGGATCCCCGGTCTGAGCGAGCACCCGCCGAATCGCGAGACCTACTGCGCGCTCCCGTTGCGTCGATCCGAGGGCCGTGCTGATGCACAACAGGGTGGCCTGGAACGTGCTGATCCCGGCCGTCTTCGCCACCCACGCCACCAGCGCACCGAAGCCGAGGCGACTCAGCACCATTGCCGACCGGATGTGCAACGTGCCATCCCGAAGGAGTCCAAGCGAGGTCAGGAAGCGCTGCTGCGCCGCACTGTATCTGTAGAACGCGACGAAGACGTTGCCCGTCCCCGAAACGATCCGGTTCGCTTCGCGCAGGACCGTCTCGATCTGCTGCACATCGGCCATGAAGTCGATGACGCCGGTTGCAACGATGACCGTCTCATAGGTCCCGTCAGCGAACGGTATCGCGGTCGCATTCGCGCGAACCAGCGTCAGGCCTCTGCGCAACCTGGCGTATTCCATCATCTCGGCGCTCAGATCAATGCCGTCGCATCGCAGCCCCTGACGCCGAAGCTCCTCGACGATCAGCCCCTGCCCGGAACCGACGACCATGACGGGTGGGCGAATGTCGCCCAGGATCAGACGCACGCTCGGCACGTTCAGGTAGTTGTCTTCGAGGCGCCAGTGATGCGGCGCCAGCGTGTCCCAGTAGGCGGCCGTGTCGCGCGCGGCCGACGCTCCGTTTTCCTCGGTCACGGTCCATCGCCTCCTTGATTACCCGATACCCGGACGAGATTCTGAAACTGAAGTGTAGGTTCTACTGAATGGTGTATCCATGACCGACTCCACCGGGCGGACGTTGCGGCCGATCCACGCCCTGTTCGTGGCCGCCGCCATGCACGGCACGGTCGCCGCACAGACGCCTGAAGCCGTCTCTCGCGACTCCCTTCCCCTCGCACTTGCCGGGGACGCATACCTCGACGACACGGCCCGTCGACTTGTACTTGGGTTGAAAGCCACCCGCGACACAGCTCGCCTGGGCATCGACGCGTATACGGCCGTGATCCAGGAGCGGATGGCCCTCGAGCTGCCTGGTGACCGACGGAACCGGCCGTGGCTGGATGGCGGGCGCACTGCCCGTTTCAGGTGGTCTCGTGAGGAACCCACCGTCGTACACGTCCTCGGGGCGGGGTTCCGGGATCCGACCCTTGGCCCGGACCGTGCGGAGTACTTCCCCGGGCCGCGGGTGGAGCGCTTTGCGGCCGATCCGCTGGGTGATCCCTTCCACTACGCCTTCGCGGCCCTCGGGCAGCCTCAGGAGGCGGATCCCATCACGCGAAGTCCGCTGGAGCCGGGCTCCGAGCGCCACTACCAGTTTCGTTCCGGAGACACGCTTTCAGTGCGGCTCAGCGATGATCGCACGCTGAGAGTGGTCTCCGTCACCGTGATTCCGCGCTACCGAAGCATCCGTCTCGTCTCCGCGATCATGTGGATCGACCCGGAGTCGTCCAGGCTGGCCCGCGTCGCCTACCGGCTGGCCAAGCGGATCGACCGGGAAGTGTCCTGGCAGCTCCGGAGGGGCGGACGCTGGCGGCCGGGAATGCGTCTGGACACCGGCCCGGCCGATCCCTCTGACAGCGCGCTCGAATCGGATTCGGCCGACGCTCGTCCGGGCTTCGTCGACCGGCTGGTCAATGGAGCGTTCAACAGCGCGCTGCCCCGCTTCCAGTGGGACATCTCGACGGTGGTCGCCGACTACGGGCTGTGGGAGCTGCGGCACTGGTTGCCCCTCAGCGTGACATGGAGGGGCTACATGACCGCGGATGAGGGCGTCACCGCCACCGGGTACCTGCCCCCGCCCATTCCCGGGACGATCGACTGGACCGTGGAAATCGAGAATGTCCGTGAACGCGGTGCGGAAGCCGCCCCCGGCATCCCGGCAACGGCTGCGGAAGCGGTGCGGCTCTGGCGCCAGGAGGGGGACAGCATCAGCGGGGTGCTGGAGGAAACGGATCCCGGCGGGACGGTCACGATCACGCCCGCGGACCGGCAGGCCCTGGCATCGAGCGACCTGCTGCCCCCGACCTATTGGGAGGATGATCGTGGAGTCGACGACGCCACCCTCGAGCAGATCGCGTCGGAACTCGCCGCCATCGGCACCGGAGAGGGAGGTGACCCGGCGGAAGCACCGAGTCCCTGGATCTTCGACTCTCCGGGCACGACACTGAGGCTCCTGCGCTACAATCCCGTGGAACATCTGTCCGTGGGAACCCGTCTGCAGCGCGACTTCGGCTGGGGACGGGCGGCGTTGACGGCGAGGGTCGGCACCGCGCGCCTGGAGCTGCCGGACATCGACCTTACGCTGCTGCACGACCGTCCCGGCCACAGGATGTTCGTCTCGTTCTACCGCGCGCTGCGGGACTCCGACCCGGGGCAGGGAGGCACCGGCACACCCGGTCTCTACGTGACCGGAGACCCCGCGGACTTCCATTGGTCGCACGGCGCCGCGATCCGGATCCTGCCGCCCGCGAGCGAGCGGAACTGGCTGTCCCTCCGTGTCTTTGCCGAACAGGACGCCGACATCGGGACCGACGACAGGCGCAACCGGGTCGGTGCCGGTGTAGCATGGAGGCCCTGGTGGGGCGGCCTCGCAAGCGGATCGTTCGGCGGGGGCGGCCGCGCCAGCGTCCGGGCCAGCGCCGGTGACAACCCGCATGTAAGGGCGGTCGTCGAGGGGGCGCTGCTGATCCCGCTCCCCTCCCGCATGTCCCTGGGAATGCAGGCCGCGGCCGCGCGCGTGTGGGGAGACCCGGCGCTCCAGGATCTGTGGCGGATCGGTGGCAGCGGAAACTGGCTGCGAGGTCACGCGGAAGCGGTGCGGGCGTCTCGAATCCGGATGGCCAGGCTGGATCTGCAGCGGCCGATCCGCTTCCTCCGCCTCTCCCTGTTCACCGACTGGGCCTCAACCGGAGGCGAGGACTTCTACGCGCTGGGCGCCGGACTCGTCTTCATGGACGGCCTCATTCGGCTGGATGCGGCCAGAGGGCTGCGTCGCGGCAGGCAGGGTGGCCCCGAAGCCGTTCTCAGGCTGCACTTGCTGGACGGCGCGTTCTTCTAGAGGACCGCGCCGGGGTCCTTCGCCTCAACTCACCTCCACGGATGACCTATTGTCACTGCGACGCTCGAAATCTCCCAACTCGTGTCTCATCAACGGACTCACCGCCAAGAAAGAACAGCGTTTCGTCATCGCCCCCGACCAACCGGCCCGGAACCGCAGTGTAGACGTTTCGCAGATTCAGATCGGCATCATACTCGGCAAGCAACGACACGCCGTTGTCTCCAGAACTCCGGTACTGTCTGTACAGGCTGCCGCCGACATACGCGGCGCCGATGGTCGTGGTCGCTTGCTGGATCCATTCGCGTGTCGCCTGATCCATGGCCACCGGCTCGTCGCGCGGCAGCAACTGCGACCACTGAGGCGGCTCCGACGCCTGCGTGCAGATGTGCGTGCCGGTCTCGGAGAACAGATGAACCGCCGGTGTAACATCGAGCCCTAGGGCCAGCGAGCCGCCCGGCAGGGCGACCGCCCAAACACCATCGACGATCATCCGGGTATCGAAGAGGAGCTGGTCGGCGGGAAGGAACGATTCCGAGCTGGTTCCGTCGAGGGAATAGATCCTGGCCATGTCATTCCCTTCCCCGGGCGTGCTGACCATGCCTCCGATGAGGAAGGTGGACGCATCGATGGCCACCACGGTTCTCGGGTCCAACTGGTCCTGAAGCGGGAAGGTGCCCAGGACCTCGCCCGTCGCGTCGAAAAGCGTCGCGAGCACTCTGCCGGCATCGAGGGTCAGGATCCGGTCGTCCGACAGGAAGACGGCGCCCATGAGAGCCGTGAATTCGCCGGGACCCTCGCCCTCACCCCCGATCACCTGGACGATCCGCCCTTCGCCGTCGGCAACCTTCAGGTTCAGGCTGCGGCTGTCTGTCAGAAGGAGTTGGCCGGACGGCGACACGCTCAGCGTCCTGATGGATAGCACGGCGGCGGGGCCGGTAGCGCCGTACACCAGAGGCTCAAGTGGGGTGAACGCTCTCGCGAAGTCCCGTATGGCGATGTCCTCCGGATGGGGGCCGCATTGTATGTCGGTCGCGGTCCGCGGCTCCTGGTCGCAGCTGAACGAGAACACCGCGGCAACCAGCAGTGACAATTGCCTGGCCCCGGCGTGGCCACGGGATCCCGGGTCGGTCATGGTTGGTCGTGTCCTCATGTTTGAGTGATCGATGTCTTCGACCAGCCAATGCATTTGATGGCTCCGGCCGGCCCGCCGGTTGCCCGGGCCCCGAGCCGGGCCGGAACCCCGGCGCCGATATCACCTAACCTCCACCTCATCCACCTCGAACGCGAACACCCCAGCCGGCCCCTCCGCCACAAACGCCAGCCCCGCAATGACTTCCGGCGTGGCCGTCAGGAAGTCCTCCAGCCGAATCTCCACTTCGGCCCACTGGTCGCCGGCGACGAACGTCACGGTAGGCGGCGGCCCGGCCGGCTGCGCGCTGCTGATCAGCATCACCGAGTACTGCCGCCCATCTCCCCGCGTCCGGAAGCGGATCGCCTCCCGGCCGGAGAAGTCCACGGGCTGCATGGGCTGCGCGCCGGGCATCCAGATCACGCCGGCCCAGGGGAAGGCGACTCCCGGGGCGATCTCGCCGGTGACCACCAGCGCGCCGTCCCGCACGGCCACGCTGGCGCTGGACGCACCGCCCGTCATCTGGTCCGTCGTCACGTCCCACTCGCCGAAGCTCGCCTCGAACCCGTCCTCGAAGTCCGCGACCAGGGTTTCCGCGGGAGCGGCCGCGATCTCGGCCTGAGGCCCGGCGCCCTCGGAGCCAACAGCACGATCCACCAGGTACCCATCCTTCCAGATCGCGACGATGTCGTGGCTGCGCGACACGTCTTCCTCGAGGTCGCCGCGCACCAGCACCAGGTCGGCGAGATGGCCTTCGGCGATCCGGCCGCGCTCCGCGACGCCGAACGCGTCCGCCGCCACCGAAGTCGCCGCCGCCAGCGCCTCCGCGCTTCCCATGCCGGCGCGCGCGAGCAGGCGCAGCTCCCCGTGCATGGAGATTCCCGTCCCGGTTCCCGGGTTCGGGCTGTCCGTGCCCGCGACCAGCCGCACTCCGGCCGCGCGCAGCCTGCGGACGTTCTCCATCGCCACGTCTCCGCCCTCCGCGAGGCCGCCCGGGAAGCGAGCGGTGAGCGTCTGCCGCTGAATCGCCGAGAGCATCGCCTCGTCGGTCTCGCGCACCAGTTCCGCCACGTCGGAGTCATCGGCCGGAACCATCACCGAGAGCGTCGGGACCACGAAGATGTCGGCCTCCGCAAAGCGCCGGGCATCCGCCTCGGAGACGACCTCGTCGCGCCAAACGTGCACCAGGCCGTCGGCGCCGAAGGCCATCGCTTCGAGAGCCGTTTCGAGGGTGCTCACGTGCACCACGGCGGCGAGTCCCTCCGCGTGCGCGGCCTCGACGACCGCGGCGACCGTCTCTCCGTCGAGCGACGCGATCTCCATGTCGAAGGCGCTGCCGTCCTCGTAGATGATCTTGATCCAGTCGGAGCCCTCGGCCTTGCGCGCCCTCACCCACTGCGCGGCCTCGTCCGGGCCGGTCAGCGTCTCCACGGGGATCCCGTACTGCGTGCCGTGCCCTTCCGGGGCGGTCGCGGTCATGCCGGCGGAGAAGAGGTCCGCCCCGGCGCCGCGCCCCACCTCCTCGCGCGCGGGCCGCATCGCCGCGGCGAAGGCCGGGTCCGTGGACTGGTCCATCACCGCGGTCACCCCGAAGCGCAGCGCGTCCCCCAGCGTGGACGGAAAGCTGTGCACGTGGCCGTCGATCAGCCCCGGGATCAGCGTGTGGCCCCGCCCGTCCAGGCGCGGGAGGTCGTCGGGCAGGTCGAGCCTCTGGCCGGCGTGCCGGATCCTCCCGTCCTCGACCCACACGTCCCATCCCTGCCGGAAGGCCTCCCCGTCGAAGGCTGTGACATCCACGATCGCGAACGTTTCCTCGGGAACGCCCCGGGCCGGGCCCTCTGCGGCCTGCGGCACCGGCAGCGTCGCGAGCACGCCGGTGAAGACCGCGACGCCGATCACGAGCCAGGTCAGGCTGCGGCCAACGAGATGACGTGCACTCCTCATCGGGATCTCCTCATCGAGAAACTGTCCGCGCGGCGGAACCCGAGCGCCGCCACCGCGAGGAAGACGAGCGTTTCGGCCGCCAGAACCGCGAGGTGCATCCGGACCGGCTGCCCGGCGTCCATCGCGATGACCCCGAGCGCGAGCTGCGCGTGGTGATAGGCGGGAAGCGCGAGCGCGATGTCCTGCATGACGTCCGGGAACATGTAGATGGGGAGCCAGAGCCCGGAGAGCATGGCCATGGGCAGGAAGACGAGGTTGACCACGGCGACGGCCGAGCGTCCCCTGGCCCACGCGCCGATTGCCAGGCCCAGGGCGCAGAACGGGATCACGCCGGCGAGCAGGACCCCGGCGAGCGCGAACCACTGCCATCGGTAGAGGGCCACCCCCGCCGCGTGCGCGGCCATCAGGAACAGGGCCGCCACGACGACCGCGCCGAAGATCAGCGCCGCCATGACCTTGGCGAACAGGTAGGCGCCGGCCGGCATGGGCGTGGTCTGCTTCAGGAGCAGGACGCCGGTGTCGCGTTCGTTCGCGAGCCCGGCTCCGAAGCCGAAGAGCGCCGGGCCCAGGACGCCGAAGACGCCGTAGGTCGCCAGCACGTAGGTCGGCACGGCCAGCGACACCCCGCGCGCGCCCATGATCACGCCGAAGAACAGGTAGAAGATGAGCGGGAACGTCAGCGTGGGGATGGCGAACATGGGCTCCCGCAGCGTCTCCACGACCTGGAAGCGCGCCTCCAGCAGGTAGATCCGGAAGCGCCGGCCGGGGCCGAGGCGACGGGCGTCGCGAACTTGCATCAACGCGCCCGCGCCAGGGGCTGCCGCGTCTGCCGCGTTGCCGACCCCCCGCTCATCGCGCGCCCTCCTTCCCATCCCGCGTCAGCGCGAGAAACGCATCTTCGAGCCCGGCGGCCACGACCGTTAGATCCGCCAGCTCCTCGTCGCGCGCGAGCAGCTCCCGGACCAGATCCTCGGGCTGCGTCGTCAGGGCCTCCAGATGCCGTCCGCGGGTCCGGGCCTCGATCACGCCGGGCAGGTTCGCGACCTCGTCGGGCCGGATCCGGGTGACGCAGCGCACGAGACGCCCCGCCGTGCGCGACTTGATCTCCGCCGGGGTGCCCTCCGCGATGCGCCGCCCGTTGTGGATGACCACCACGCGGTCGGCCAGCGCGTCCGCCTCGTCCAGGTTGTGCGTCGTGAGGACCGCGGTGCGCCCGGACTCCCTGAGGCCCCGGATCTCGCTCCACAGCCGGTGCCGCGCATCGACGTCGAGCCCCGTGGTGGGCTCGTCCAGGAACAGGAGTTCGGGATCGCCGGCCAGCGCCAGCGCGAACATCACCCGCTGCTTCTGACCTCCGGAGAGCTTTCCGTACCGGCGCCGGGCGAGATCCTCGAGGCCCGCCATGGAAAGCAGGCGTGCAGCCGGAAGCGGCGCCGGATAGTACGCGCGGAAGAGCTCAATATGCTCGCGCACGGTCAGATTCGTGGAGATGCCCGAGATCTGGAGCATCGCGCCCCGCCGAACCCGCACTTCGGCCGCTCCGGGTGCCAGGCCGAACACGCTCGCCGCTCCCTCCTGCACCCCCAGGCTCCCGAGGAGGAGGCTGATGGCGGTGGTCTTGCCGGCGCCGTTGGGCCCCAGCACCCCCAGCACCTCGCCCCGGCGGACCTCCAGATCGAGCCCGTCCAGCGCGACCACCGGCCCGTACCGGTGCGTCACGCGCGAGAGACTGGCGAGTGCGGGGCCAGGCGATCTTCCAGCTTGCATGGGGGAACGTACGGGGATGCTACCGGGGCCGTTTCGGGGACAAGACACCGGTGTAGCGCGCGGGAGAGCACCTTGGGCGGGCCATTTAACACAAGAGCCCCGAGGTCGGTTGCCTCGGAGCCCTTACCTCAGCGTCTTGCTGCGCCCGAAGGCTTGTGCAGTAGAGGACGACCTGAGGAAGGACGAGGACATCGACTTCAGCGACATCCCCGAGCTGGACGAAGAATTCTGGGAACGGGCGTCACGTCCGACCGGCCCTCACTCAAGCCCTTCATCGCAAGCCCGCGCCAACCCCACCGCCTCCACGCGCTCGTGCAGCCGAAAGCGGTCACCGCCGGGATGGATCACGAAGATCCGGTCGAGCCTGAGATCCGTCAGCGCCGAGTGCATCGACCGCGTCATCCCCGGAGTGCTGGTTCGCTTGAACTCCACTCCGGTCCGGCGCCCGCCATCGAAGACCAGCAGATCGATTTCGGCGCCGCGGTGGGTCGCCCAGTAGTAGCAATCCTCCCAGTCGACGGACAGAATCCGCACCACCTCGTGCATCGCGAACCCTTCCCAGGAAGCGCCCGACCCGGGGTGGCCGAGGAGTGCCGACCCGGTGTTGAGCCTCAGCAGCGAGTGCAGCAGGCCGGTATCTGTCAGGTAGACCTTCGGAGCCTTGACCTGGCGCTTCTTCAGGTTCTCGAACCAGGGCGTCAGCTTCCTCACGAGCAGAGAATCGACAAGCGCGTCGAGATAGGAGTTGACCGTTGGAGCGCTCAACCCCAGGGAACGCGCGACTTCGGCAGCGTTCCAGCGGCCGCCGTGATAGTGCGCCACCATGGTCCAGAAACGCCGTATCGTGGTGGCCGGCACGGCGATGCCGAGCTGAGGCAGATCGCGCTCGAGAAAGGTGCGGATGAAGGCGGTCCGCCACGTTGCGCTCTCCGCTTCGTCAGCCGCAAGAAACGAGAGCGGGAATCCACCCCGGATCCACAGCCGATCGATGAATTCGGTGCCCGTCTCATCCGTTCGGAAGGGAGGCAGTTCGTGGTAGACGATCCGGCCGGCGAGCGACTCGGAGGATTGCCGCAGCAGCTCCGGGCCGGCACTGCCCAGCACCAGGAATCGGGCCCTGTTGGAAGGTCGGTCCACGAGGACGCGAAGCAGCCGGAACAGCCCTTCGGCGTGCTGCACCTCATCGATGACGATAAGGCCGTCCAGCGACTCGAGCGCGAGCTTGGGGTCCGCAAGACGTGCCTCGTCGGTCGGATTTTCGAGGTCGAAGAACGTAATCCGGCCATGCTCGCGAGCGGCCAGGCTGCGGGCCAGAGTCGTCTTGCCCACCTGCCGGGCACCCACGAGCCCGACTACGGGGAACTGGGTCAGGAGGCGGCGTAGGCGCGCCTCGTGACGGGGCCGGGGAATCATGAAGACAACATAAACGGGAAAATCAAAAGCGCAACTTTCGTTTTTCCCGTTAAGGACCGCCCTCCCTCACACCCGCACCGTCGCCTGAAACGTCGGCGGCTGCCGCACGTTCGTCGCCTGCTCGAAGGCGTACGCGAGCCGGATCAGCGTCGCCTCGCTCCAGGCGCGGCCGCAGAGCGACATCCCGATCGGGAGCCCGTGGATGAACCCCATGGGCACCGACATGTTGGGATAGGCCGCCATGGCCGGGGGCGTCGAGCATCCGCCGCCTCCCCCGCCGGACGCGTCGAGCGGGTCCTGCATGGCGGGGATGCCGGAGCTTATCCCGACGAGCGCGTCCAGCCGGTGCTCGTCCATCGCCCGGTCGATCCCCTCGTCGCGCGAAAGGCGGTGGCTCGCGGCGAGCGCGTCGATGTAGCGCTGGTCGGTCAGCGGCCCCCGCTCCTGGGAGCGCACATGAAGCTCCTGCCCGTAGAGGGCGAGCTCCAGGTCGGCGTTCGCCTCGTTGTATTCGATGAGTTCGGCGAGCGACTTGATCGGCGCGTCGGGACCCAGCGAGGCGAGATAGGCGTTCAGGTCGGCCTTGAACTCGTGGTACAGCACCTCCATCTCGTACTCGTTGCCGAAGCGCAGCTCCCCGGGGAGCGTCACGGGGTCGACCACCGTCGCGCCCTCCGCCCGCATGACCTCGAGCGCCTCCTCGAAGAGGGCGTCGACGCGGCTGTCGAAGCCGGCGTACTCGCGCAGGACGCCGACGCGCGCGCCGCCCAGCCCGGCCGGGTCCAGCGCCCCGGTGTAGTCGGTCAGGAAGTTGCCCGCGCTCGCGGCGGTCAGCGGGTCGCGC
This sequence comes from Longimicrobiales bacterium, assembly GCA_965202805.1. Classification (GTDB taxonomy): domain Bacteria; phylum Gemmatimonadota; class Gemmatimonadetes; order Longimicrobiales; family Gaopeijiaceae; genus BD2-11. The sequence goes on along the minus strand of OZ241869.1, from coordinate 1,926,679 downwards.
GGGTCGACGCCGACCATCGTCCCGAGCATGATCGCGGCGTCGCGCACGGTGCGCGCCATCGGGCCGGTGCTGTCCTGGCTGTGGGCGATGGGGATGACGCCGCCCCGGCTGTGCAGCCCGATCGTGGGCTTGATGCCGACCAGGCAGTTGCGCGACGACGGGCCGACGATGGAGCCGTCGGTCTCGGAGCCGATCGCCGCCACCGCCAGGTTGGCCGACGCGCCGGACCCGGACCCGGAGCTGGACCCGCCCGGGGTGCGGTCGAGCGCGTAGGGGTTCCTGCAGAAGCCGCCCCGTCCGCCGTCCCAGCCGCGGCCGCTCCAGCCCGACGCCCCGAACTCGAACGACTTCCAGCCCGCCCACTCGCTCATGTTGGCCTTGCCGAGCAGGAGCGCGCCCGCCTCCCGCAACCGCGCGGCCACGAAGGCGTCTTGCGGCGCGATCGACCCCGCGAGCGCCGTCGACCCGGCGGTCGTCGTCATCCCGTCCGCCGTATCGATGTTGTCCTTCAGGAGAAGGGGGATGCCGTGCAGCGGACCCCGCGGCCCCGAGGCCTGGAACTCGCGGTCGAGGGCGTCGGCGATTTCGAGCGCGTCCGGGTTCACCTCGAGGACCGCGAACAGCCGCGGCCCCTGGCGGTTCAGCGCCTCGATGCGATCGAGGTACATCTCCGTGATCGAACGGCAGGTGTACTCGCCCGTCCGCATGCCCTCGTGGACCTCATCGATCGTGATCTCGTCCAGCGCGAAGTCCGGCACGCCGCCCGGGGCGCTCTCCTGGCCCCCGCCACCGCTCCCCGCACTCGCGTCACCATCCGCACCGGCCTCCCCGCCCGGAGCAGTGCAGCCGCCAAACGCGGCCAGGGCGCCAGCCGCCGCGCCCGCACCCAGAAACGTGCGTCGATTCATCTCGGACATGAGTCACCTCCTACGGTCAGTTGGGCCCCGCCAGCCGCTTCCACAGGCGTCACGGCTGCACCATTCCACAGCGTTGCGGCTGCACCATCCACATGACGGTGAGTGCGGCGTGACGTTCGGGCAACATCTTGCGGATGAATCAGGTGCCGTCACACGAAATCGTCGCATAATTTCAGCATTATGTCGCAGGTGTTTGCCAAACTGCGCGCGTGGCGCGACATTTGCGGAGGCCGCAGGAGCCGAAGGCAGCAACAGTTAGCTTGGGTCACACGAGCCTTTACGGGGGGTCCCATGAGTCTGATCGGCCGCCATTCGCCACTCCACCGGGGCGGAGCCAGATGATCGGCAACAGCAATGGCCGGGTCCCGCGCCGCCTCGATGAACTTCCTCCGTTCCCGGAGGGATGGTACTTCATCGCGACCCGCGAGACCCTGCGGAAAGAGAAGCTCATCGAGAAGACCTGGATGGGCGAGGAGATCGTCGCCTGGTGCGACGACGACGGCCGCGTCTGCGTGGCCGACGCGTTCTGCCCCCACCTGGGCTCGCACCTGGGGCCGGCGGCCGGCGGCACCATCCGGGACGGCTGCCTGGTCTGTCCCTTCCACGGCTTCACCTTCGACACCACCGGCCAGTGCGTCGCCACGCCCAACGCCCCGCCGCCCCGGGCCGCGAAGCTGAAGCTCTACGAGACCACCGAGATCCTCGGCATGGTCTTCGCCTGGTATGGCGCCGGCGGACGGGAACCGCAGTGGCGCCTGCCGGAAGAGCCACCCGCGGGCGCGGACTGGAGCGGACTGCGATTCGCCACCATGCGCTTCCGGGGCCATCCGCAGGAAACGACCGAGAACTCGGTGGACGTGGAGCACCTGGAGTACACGCACGGCTACCACGACGTGGAACCGACGGCCTTCTCGATCGACGGCGCGTACCTGAAGAGCTGCTTCGACTTCAGGAGCGTCCACACCATCGCGGGGCTGATCGACGTCGTCTCCGATGTGTCGACCGTCACGCATGTCCATGGACTGGGTTACTCGTTCGTCGAATTCCACGAGAAGACGATCGGCATGGACTCCAGGCTGTGGGTCCTCTCGACCCCCGTCGACGGCGAGTTCGTCGAGCTGACCCTGGTCAGCCAGGCGCGGGAGGTCCGGAAGCCGGGGCGGTACATCGTGGGCATGGGATTCCTGCCGAGGAAGCTCCGCAACAGGCTGATGAACCGCATGGTGATGCATGAAGAGAGACGGTTCGTGGCGCAGGACGTGGTCATCTGGGAGCGGAAGCGCTACCGGTCTCCGCCGCGTCTCTGCCGGGCCGACGGCCCGATCGGCAAGTACCGCCTGTATTGCCGTCAGTTCTATCCGGAATTAAGTCTGGGCGTGGCGACGATGCGATCTCGAAAAGGAGCACGGAAAGAGGAACGGATCGAGCGACCTAGCCCGTCGAGTCTGGGGGTTTGCGAGCCAGGAAACAGTACAGCGGCGTGAAGATACCCGTCTTGCCGCCCGCGACGTACGCCTCCGCGGTTCGATCGAGGAGCCGAACGACTTCCGTCGAACCATTCGGAAAAATCCGCAATACCTCGGCCAGCTTCGATCCCGCGATGATCGCCTTGCGGCCCCAGGGAAGCCTTCGCAGGGCGTTCCCCAATGTCCCGTGGCGACTCTCCATTGGTTGATACCAGGGCGTGGAGGGTCCCTCCTGGACGTTCCAGTCCCTTCCCTCGATGACTTGAAATCCCGCGGCTTCGAGCGCGCGGTTCACTTCCCCGAACGTGGCGATATCGTGCAGCGCAATACCGCGCATGAGATCCTGCTTGACAGCCCGGTGCCGTCCGTCCGTCGGATCGAACCGGTCCGTCAGACACATTTCCTGACCCCAGAACAGGGCACCCGGTTTCAGCACGCGGAGTATCTCCGCGAAGGCGCGTTGCTTGTCCTGCGCATGGCATGTTGACTCCATGGCGTAGCCCCGGTCGAAGGTGTCGTCCTCAAGGGCGCTCATGTCCATGAAGCTGCACCTCTTCAAATCCACCAGATGATCGAGCCCCGCCTCGGCGTTCAACCTCTTCGCCTCCGCCAGTTGGATCTCATTGATGTTGATTCCCACGACCCTGACGCCGGCCTCGCGAACGACACGGCGCAAGGGGCCGCCGACGCCGCAACCAATGTCGACCACCGTCATGCCCTGTTCCAGCTCCAACCTGGAGATCATCGCGCGCTGGTGCCGGACCTTGGACTCCTCCAGACTTTCGTTGGGCGAAAGGGGCGCGAAGTGCAGGGATTCGCCCCAGCTCCACACCATGAAGCCGTTGCAAAGCTCGTAGTAGTCCCTGACCGTTTCCGCGTGGTCGTAACCGCCCGCGCCTCCGGCCTCCGGCACCGCCCGGTTGACCCAGCCGTCGAAGTGTCGCACGCGACGCGCGACGCCCGATCCCCGGGACGCATCCCACAGCGCTTTCGACAGTTCGCCCAGCCGCATTCCGTGGCGCCTCAGGCGGGCAGTTCGCGTCGCTGCTCCGAGATGCGGAACCTCAGCTTCTTGCTCGGCTTCATCGACGGGAAGGGATTGAATCGGAGCTTCCGCACGTACTTCGCCGGCGACACCTCGATCTTGAAGTAGTGCGCGAGCATCAGAAGGTTGACCGCCAGGTGCATCTCCATCCACCGCGTGCCAAGGCACTTGTGCGTGCCCAGCCCGTACGGAGCGAACCCGAGGCTGTCATGCGTACGGCGCGACGGCAGGAAGCGGTCGATGTCGAACTTGTGGGGTTCGGGAAAGACCTCGCTCATGTAGTGTGTGGCGGTCATGGCGACGTGGATCCGTTCCCCCAAAGGCAGCTCGTGGTTCTCGACCATGCAGGTATTCATCACGTTCCGAATGGACATGGGCACAATCGGGTACATGCGCACGCACTCCATTAGGAAGCGGCGCGTCACATCGATGCTGGCGGGGGTGAAATCCTCCTTCTCGGGATCGCCGTTGGCGAACAGGGCATCTGCTTCGGCCTGGATCCTGGCGTAAAGATCCGGCTGCGACGCCATGGCGTAGACCGTGAGGCTGAACGTATCACCGAGGTACACGCTGGCAATCAGGGCTGCCGAAAAAGCGAAGAGCAGGTTGGACTCCGGGAGAAACTGCGGGTCGCTCGCGTGCAGGCTGAGGTAGTCGTCCACCAGGTTCTGCGGGGGCTCGGCCCGGCGGGCGGGCGGATTGGCTTGCAACACCCGTTGCATCAGTGTGTCCAGGACTCTCGCCCGGCGTTTCATGCCTGGGGTATTCAGTGTGAATTTGGGCAGGGTTCTGGCGATGTGCACGCTGAGGGCGCGTTCCTTGTACACCATCAGGTCGTCCATGAGATCCTGCGTATCGACGCCGATGAACAGCGGCGAAAGCTGGGCGTTGATCAGCGCCCGGCACAAGGACGTGGCGCGGTAGGAATCCCCAACGGTCCAGGTCGCCATGTACGCGCGCCCCTTGTCGTAGAGTTTGTCCACCTGACCTTCCAGCCTCGCGCGAGAATAGGCCGGCGACAGGAACTTGCGAAGCCGGAAGTGATCGGCGCCGTCCAGGGCGGGCAGGACGCCGGCCGCGCCGTACACTCTCTCGAAGTCACCGAAGTAGTCCCTCGTTCTAAGGTACGCACGCCCGTGCTTCTGCACCCAGCGGTTCGTCTCGAGTCCGGCCAGGAAGATCATGGGCTTTGCCAGGGGAGGGCGGATGCGGAACACGGGGCCGTACTCCTCCGCGAGATTCCCGAACAAGGCGCTCAGGTTGCCGTCTCGGACATGCGGGTTCCCCAGCAGCCTGGACAGTCGAACCGTCGGAATCCTCCTGGCAAGAGGAGAACGTCTGCGGATCGGGCCGACGAGGTTCCGAGAGACCGCATCGGCGATGGACCGACCGATCAAGTCCATCTGGCAGATGTGCTGGATCCGCTCCTCCACCCTTTCATCGAGTTGGAAAATCGTGCGAAAGAGGTCGCACGTGTTGACGAGGCATACGATGACGATGTCCCGCGGGGTGGGAATCTCGTCGCCGAAGAGAACCTGGCCGATGCGCACCTTGATGAACGAGTTGGACGCGTCTTCGGCAGACATCCCGTCCTGTTGCCCATGCAGGACGGTGGGAGCCAGCGTCCAGAAATCGCCGTCGTGGTGTTGGAGGATCTCCCGTTCAACCAGGCGCGCCAGAGTCAGCTCGATGACCGACTCCGCAAGGGGGGCGAGACGTTCGATCCAGTACCGGGCATTGTGTTGGCCCGGCTCGTCCACAACTTCCTTCAGAATGGGGTCCAGGACGGGATCTCCCGTTTCGGCCCGGTCCACGACGAACAGGGATTCCAGGTCCGAGTCGAGCCGCGACCGGAAGGAGAGTTCCGCCAGCACTCCGCCGACTACGGCACAGTTCAGTTGCCAGCCGGATACCTGGTGAAAGTAACCGCTCTTGTCGTCGAGAAGCATCAGGATGAGTTCGTCGACCAGGCTCAGGGGTTCAGTCCCCGGACTCTCCGCTTTGTCAGTCATCGTTTTCTCGCCTCCCCGCATCCGGGATGCACTACGCGGCAACGCCGCCGGATCGACGCCACGAAAGCACCAGACGCAGATGAAGGGTGTATAGCGCCGGAACAACCATCATGAGAATGGCCGTGATAAAGAGAATGCCGCAACCGAGCGACGCCGCAAAGGGAATCAGGAACTGGGCCTGGATTGCGCGCTCCAGGATCAGGGGCGTGAAGCCGAGGAACGTGGTCACGGAAGTGAGCATGATCGGACGGAAGCGTCCCTTGGCACCCTCCACGATCGCCGTCTTCGGCGCGACCCCCGACCTGAGTTTCTGGTCGATGAAGTCGATCATCACCAGGGAATCGTTCACCACCACCCCGCTGAGGCCGAAGATCCCCATGAAGGATACGGCGCTCAGGGCTACTCCCAGGATCCAGTGGCCCAGGATCACACCGATGAACCCGAACGGGATCACGGCCATGATGATGAAGGGCTTGGTATATGAACGGAGCGGGATGGCGAGGAGCGCAAAAATCATGATCAGCGCGACCGCGAACCCACGGTAGAGCGAGTCGATGGACTCCAGTTGCTGCTGCTGCTCACCCCCGAACGTGTATGTCAGGCCCGGGTACGCGGCGGTCAGATCCGCGAGGATCGAACCGGCCAGGATATCGTTGGCTTCGTCGCCGGAAATCACCGAAGCGTCCACATCGGCCGTGACGGTGACGACGCGATGGCCATCCCTGCGCCGGAGGGCCGACGGCGACAAGCCGGGGCCCAGCGAGGCCGCACTGATGATCGGCACCTCGTCCCCGCCCGGCGTGCGGACCAGGTAGCCTTCGATATCGGTAATGGAGTTCCGCTCGTCCTCGGGCAGGCGCACGTAGACTCTTACCTCTTCACGGCCGCGCTGCACCCGAACGGCTTCTGCGCCAAAGAACGCCGCCCTCGTCTGTCTCGCCAGGTCTTCCGGGGTGAGACCGAGGCTACGGGCTTCCGGGCGCAACGCCAGCTGAACTTCCGGGATGCCCGGGGCGTGATCCGACCGTATGTCGTATACCCCTTCCACCCTGCGGAGTCCGCTTACTACCGAGTCTGCGATCAGTGTGAGGCGCTCCGGGTCCGGATGAGACAGTACGGCCTCGACCGGGTTCCCCAGGGTGAAGATCTCGCCGCTGAAAGTGATGCCGCGCACGTAGGGCAGGACACCCACCTCCTCCCGCCACGCCTGCACGACCTCTCCGGTGGAGATCCGTCTCTGCTGCGCGCCGAGGAGCTTGAACTCGATGGTGGCGATATTGGGCTGCGGATTGAGAGTGGGCTCCGGGTTGAGTCCGCCCTCCATTCTCGATCCCAGTCCGACGGTCACCGTAACGCCGGTCAGCAGAGGTGGCGCATCCGCAGGCCGATCGCTGGAAAGCCGTTCGATGACCCGGTGGCCCGCCGCCTCCAGCTCCCGCGCCACTTCGTACGTTCTTGGAGCGGTGGCCCCATCGGGCATCTCCAGAACGACCGTCACGAAATCACCTTCCACGTCGTCGGCCAGCGTCGTGGGAACGATCCCCGCGGGCAGCAGGGCGATGCTCAGCACGAGTATTCCGACGGCACCCGACATCGTCACGCCGGGCCGATCCGTGGCGTACCGCAGGGCCCGGTCGAGGGGCCCCTGCACGAACCGGCTCAGCCTCGAGTCGACGCGACTCTGGAGCCGCGAGAAGAATCGGTCGAACGCATTGGCCGGCACCCAGTTCGGGCCGGGCAGGTGCGACAGGTGGTTGGGCAGCACCAGCAGCGATTCCACCAGGGAAACCATCAGCATGGCGATCATGATGATCGGCAAGGCCCGCCATACGTCACCGACACCGCCCGGGATAAACAGCAGCGGGACGAAGGCTGCTACCGAGGTGAGCACTGCGAACGTCAGTGGTACCTTGATCCTCCGGACACCGCGGATCGCCGCGGCGACGCCGGGTACCCCCCGACTGCGTTCGGATTGTATGTGCTCGGCCACAATGATGGCGTCGTCGACGACGATCCCTATGGCGAGGACGAAGGAGAACAGGCTGATGGTGTTGATCGCCACGTCGAAGGCCATCATTACGGCGAGGGCGCCGATACCCGAAACGACGAGGCCCACGGCAACCCACAGGGCGAGCCGGATCTGGAGGAACAGGCTGAGGGCGATCAGCACCAGCAACAGGCCCAGGATACCGTTCTTCAGGAGAATATCGGCGCGTTCCTCGTACGCCTGGGATTCGTCGTTCCAAATGGTGATGCCCACGCCGTCCGGCAGTGCCGGAATCACCTCGTTCGCCAGGTGCTCGCGGACGGTCGTGGCCACGTCCATCACATGTTCGCCACCGGCCCGATAGACCTCGACAAAAAGGGCGGGATGGTTCTGATGGCGGACGATCAGGTCCGCTTCCTGGAAGCCGTCGCGGACCTTGCCTATATCGCCGAGGCGCACGACCGTGCCGTCGCGGCTGCTGAGAACCGCGATCTCCTCGAAATCCTGCTGGTTATAGTTCTGCCCGAGGGTTCGCACCCGAACCTGGGACTCCCGCGTATTGATGCTGCCGGCCGACAGGTCCAGCGAACTGCGTCGAATCGCACCTGCGATATCGGTGAGCGTGAGTCCGAGGGCTCTCAGGCGGCGAAGCGGCACCTCGATGGAGATCTCGTAGTTCCGGACGCCGCTGACCTCGACCTTGGAGACGGAGGGCAGCGCGGTGAGGTCGTCTTCGATCTGATACGCAATCTCCTTCAGCGAGCGCTCGGAGATGTCGCCGTGGACAATGAGCCGCATCATGCTCATGCGGTTGTCCATCTCCTGGAACCGGGGACGTTCGGCGCCGAGCGGGAAGGACTGTATGCGATTGACGGCAGACTCGATATCGTCCAGGGCCAGAGCCATGTCTGTACGGGAATCCATTTGGACCCGCACGGAAGCCATGCCTGGGGCCGCTACAGACTTGACCGCCCTCACGTCATCCAGCCCGCTGACCTGATTCTCGATCTTGACGACGATCGACTCCTGGATCTCCTCCGGCGTGGCACCGGGATAGGCCATCGAGACTTCGATATGGTAGAAGGGGGTGGTAGGCCAGGCTTCCCGGTCGAGGCCCGTCAGCGACACGAGTCCGGCGGCGATGATGCCCATCATCAGGAGATTGGCCGCAATGCCGTTGCTCGCCATGTAGGCGATCGGGCCGCCGGGCTCGCCGTGATTGCGTTCGTTCGGGCTCATGCCGGTGGGTCGGTCGGAGTTGGGGGAGCGTTGTCGCGCACACTGGTGAAATAATACGCGCTACGGCGCCGATCTGCACCCGAGCCCGCTAACTCCCGATGCGCGTGAAGGTGAACGTTCCGATGGGCGCGCTCGAGAAGGGGGCTTCGCCGCGGAGGCTGTGGATGGGCTGTCTGGGGGAGGAGTCGGCGTTGGCGGAGTTGTAGCTGGTGCCGTCGTCGGTGCCGGAGTCGTACGGGTAGAGGGTGAACTCGATCTCCTCCACCCACTGCCCGAACTCGTCCATCAGCGAAAGCCCGGACACGCCCACGAACCAGTCCGGGCTCGGGGCGATCATGGTGACCAGGGTGACGAGGGGGTATTCCACCCGGACGACCAACCGGGAGAGGGTCGCGCGGGCCGGGCTGGTGCCGAGGCCGGGTCCGCTGATGACCGAGAGGGCGTTGCCGGGGATCCGGGCGCGGATCTCCGACCTGAGCGTGCTGGTCCCGCCGGTCTCGGCCATGCTCTCGATCCCGGCGCTGGCCGTCTCGCCGCCTGCCCAGAAGCGGACGCCGTCGTTGTGCACCGCCCCGATGAGCGCGGAGAAGTGGGCGCTGCGCGGGAAGTCCCTCGGGTGGGTGGCGGCGCTCCAGGTGGCGTCGAAGACGACGCTGTAGGCGGCCGAGTCGGGCGGGGTGGGGAGCTCGCCCGCGGCCGCGCGGATGTCGGTCGACACTCCTGCGGCCGCCGCCGCCGTGAGGGTCTGCGCGCCGGCCGCGTTGCCGAGCGTCCAGGTCGTGCGGGCAAGGCCGGCCGCGTCGGTGGCCGCGGTGGCGGGGTCGGCCGACCCGTGCCCCTCGGCGGCCGAGAAGGTCACGGTGGCGCCCTCGACCGGCGAGCCGCCCCCGTCGTCCACCCGCACCACCACCGCCTCGGCGAGCGTGCCGCCCGCCATCCCCTCCTGCCCGCCCCCCGACACGACCACGACGGCCGCGGGGGCCTGCGCCACCACCACCTGCGCGGTCGCGCTCAGCGCCTCGAACGACGCGGTCACCGTACCCGATCCGTTCGCGACGGCGCTGACCACTCCGGTGGGGGTCACGGTGAACACGCCCGGGTCGCTGCTCGACCACCCGACGGTGCCCGCGAACGCCTCCCCGAACTGGTCGGTGAGGGCGGCGCTGAACGTGGTCGTCTCACCCAGCGACGAGAGCGTCGCCGACTCGGGGGAGATGGCGAGCACCGCGGCACGGCGCGCGGGAGATCCCAGGGGCGGTTGGGGGCCGAGGTCGTCGCAGGCGGCCAGGGCCGCGACCACGAGGGAGCCTCGCAGGATGCGCGGAAGGCCACGGCTCTGGACGGATGCCCGGATGACGTTGTTCATGCCCTGAAACTAGCGGCAATTGCGGCGGGCGGGAAAACCGGGGTGGTCTGCCCACCGCCGCAACTCGGCCCGGACGGGTTTCGCCGGGGAAGCCTGCCAAACCGGCAGACCGATTACCTTGATGATGCCATGACCACTCGACTGATTCTCGCGTGCCTGCTCGCCGCCCTGACCGGTGGCACGATGCTCGGGCACCCGGCGGACGGATCCGCGCAGGAGCCTGCCCGGGCACCGGCCACCTCCCCGGCGTCCCGCCCCCTGGCCGCCGAACGGCCGGATTTCACGGAGGGGACTTCCACCGTGGGCCGGGGCGTGCTTCAGATCGAGTTCGGTTACGCGTTCAGCGGCGACTGGTCCGGCGGCAATTCGGTCCACACCCACAAGCTGGGCGAAATGCTGCTGCGCAGGGGTGTCGCGGCGGACTGGCTCGAATTCCGGGTCGCGGCCACCCCGGTGACCCGCGTGGATTCGGAGGCGAACGGGGCCAGCGAGACCGGGATCGAAGACCTCTACCTGGGCGCCAAGCTCCGACTCACCCGGCAGGCGGGTCGCATTCCGGCGCTCGCGCTCGTGCCGCAGATGACCCTGCCCACGGGCAGCACCCTGTTCTCCGGCGGACGCGTGCTGCCGGGCGTGAACCTCGCCTACGGCTGGGATGTGCCCGGAGGCCTCTCCCTGGCGGGCAGCACGCAGGTCAACCTGGCCGTCGCGGAGGGCGGCGACGGCTACCCCGAATGGGCCCAGTCGGCGGTCGCGGGAGCCGGTCTCGGAACGCGCGGCGGCGTGTACGGCGAATGGTACGCGTTTCTGCCCGTGGGGACCGATGCCCCGAAGGAGCACTACTTCAACGCGGGCCTGACCTGGCTCACGGCCGATGATGCGCAATGGGACATCCGGGTCGGCGTCGGGCTGAACGATGCCGCGGAGGACTTCTTCGCCGGCGTGGGCGCGGCCATCAGGATTCCCTGAGCGGGCGCGGGTCCGCACCGCTCGCGCTACGCTCGATCCGCGCGAGGGCCAGGCCGCCTCCACCCGCGCCGCTCGCACACCGCTCGAGGGCTACCCCGTCGCCGTGGCCGCCTCGACCCGCACCGTCACGATGTCGGCGTCCTGGTACTTGTGGTGATGCACGGATGTCGCGAGGTGCCGCAGGAGCCGCAGCGAGATCTCGTGCTCCCCGGGCTCCTCCGCGGCGTGCCCGCCGAGCACCGCCATGCGGTCCTCGATGTTGCCTTCGCCGCTGGCGGCCAGGAACTCCATCTCGACCCCGCCCGAATCGGTGCGCGCGGTCAGGCGCAGCCGGCGTTGTCCGGCCGACGCTTCGCCCTCGCCGTCCTCGATGAGCAGCAGGAGCGTCTCTTCGGCGGCGTGCCCCAGCCGGAGCCCGGTCTCCGCCCCGAGGCGCTTGCGGCTCGCGAACCCCTCCAGGAACTCCTGGATCTTCGGCAGCGACCCGACCTCGAGCGCGGTCTCCATGCGCACGCGCCTCGGCCCGGTCAGCTCCATGAACGCCGTCAGCGCGAGCGCGGTCAGCCCGCCCGACGTCATCCCGTTGTTGAGCATCTGTTGCAGGAACGGCGTCAGCCCTTCAGTCGATATCGCTCCACTCTGAAACCCGGCCCCGACCCAGAAGGACACGCCCACGATCGTGGCCTTGCGGTAGTCCATGCCGTCCTGCACGACGATTCTGGCGCCGAGCACGAAGAGCACGGCGATGATCACCATGGCGTAGGCGCCGATCACCGGATCCGGAATGATGAGCAGCAGCGCCGTCACCTTGGGCAGGAAGGCCAGCGCACAGAAGATGAGCCCGATGCACACGCCCACCCGGCGCGCCGCGATCCCCGTGATCTCGACGATGGAGACGCTGCTCGAATAGGTCGTGTTGGGCACCGTGGCGAAGAGTCCGGAGAGGAGGTTGCCCAGGCCGTCTGCGGCCACCGCCCCCTGGACCGCCCGATAGTCCGTGGCCCGCGGTTCCCGCCAGGAGACGCGCTGGACGGCGACCGCGTCGCCGACGGTCTCGATCGCGCCCACGAGGGTGACGAAGGTGTAGGCCGGCAGAATCGCCCAGAAGGCGGCGCTGAAGTCGAGGCCCAGCCCCGGCCAGCCGGCCGCCGGCACGCCGACCCAGGCGGCCTGCGCCAGGGTGGTGGTATCGATCAGACCGAAGTACGACGCGGCCGCACAACCGGCCCCGATCCCGATCAGCGGTCCCCACAGCCGCACCGGCCCGGTGAACTTGAGCATGATGGCCAGGGTCGCGATGAGCGTGGCGAGCACGGTGACGGGTGCTGCGAGCGGCGAGGCGCCGGGCGGCACGTTGTCCTGAAAATCGAACAGGAAGGGCATCACGTTGACCGCGATCAGCATGATCACCGTCCCGGCGACCGTCGGCGTGATGATCCGGCGCAGAATCGACAGGCGCCCCGCGAGCAGGAACTGGAAGAGCGATGACGCGATCACCAGCGTCGTCAGCAGGGCGGGGCCCCCTTGCACGAGCGCGGCCACGGATACCGCGATGAAGGCGCCCGACGTGCCCATGATGAGCACGTACCCGGACCCCATGCGCCCCAGCCGCATTACCTGGACGATGCTGGCGAGCCCGCAGACCATGAGGGCGCCGAACGCCCCCCAGGCGAGGTAGGCCTCGCCGCTCTGGGCGCTCCGAAGCACGATCGCAACCGTCAGGACGATGCCGCCGAGCGCCAGGATGCTGTACTGGAGCGCGAGCCCCACCGCCAGCGGCCACGGCGGCCGCTCGTCGGGCTCGTAGCGGACGGTCGATGCGGACCTGCCGTCGTGCGATGCCATGCCGTTTCTCCTCCCCCCCGCGTGCAGCTGCTAGCGCCTCGAACCTCCATCCGACACCGGGCGCGCATCCGCCCCCTCGCCCTTCACGTACGTGTCGAACCAGCCCACCCAGCGCGCCCACATGTCGAGGTTGTTCTCGATCGCGCGCGGGGTATGCGACTCGAAGGGGTACTCGAAGAGCGCCGCCGTCTTGCCCAGCCCGGTGAGCGCCTGGATCATCCGCCTCGACTGGATGGGATAGGTGCCCGAGTTATTGTCGTCGGCCCCGTGGTAGAGGAGCAGCGGCGTGTTGATCTGGTCCGCCTTGAAGAAGGGGGACATCTCCATGTAGACGTGGGGCGCCGCCCAGATGTCGCGCGGCTCCGCCTGGAAGCCCATGGGCGTGAGCGAGCGGTTGTAGGCGCCGTCCCCCGCGATGCCCGCCTTGAAGAAGGGGGTGTGGGCCAGGAAGTTGGCGGTCGCGAAGGCGCCGTAGCTGTGGCCCCCGTGCCCGATCCGGTCCATGTCGATCACGCCCAGGCCATCGACCGCGCGCATCGCGGCGTACATCCCGTCGACCATATTTGAAATATAGTAGTCGTTATAGTTCTCGCCGACGATGGGAATGTCCGGATAGACAAGCGCGTATCCCTGGGTGAGCCAGATGTCCGACCAGCGGAGCCAGGTCAGGCCGGTGTACGCATTGTGATTGCGCGCGCGGATGGTGGCGTTGGTGAAGGCCTCTTCGCTCCTGTACTCGCGTGGATAGGTCCAGAAGATGGCCGGCACCCTGGTGCCCTCGACATAGTCGATGGGGAGCGAGACCCGTCCCTGGATCTCGAGCCCGTCCCGGCGCGTGAACTCGAAGTCGATGCGGCGCGCGGCGGTGAGTTGGGGGAAGGGGTCCGCGTTGCGGGTCAGATTCTCCATCTCGCCGCCCCCGGTCCAGAGATGGCTGTCCGGGAAGGTGTTCCTGCCCTCGCGGCTCACGATCATGCGCTCGAGGTCGGGGTCCAACGGCACCAGCGGCTGGTCGAAGCTGTCCCGCGAGCCCTCGAAGAGCCGCTCGGTGGATCCGTTGGAGAGGGAAACCCGGTCGACGAAGGGCTGGGGGCGGAAGTCCTCCTTGAGTCCCGCGCCGCGCAGATAGGCGCTCTCGCCGTCCGAGGAGACCCAGGCGTGGTCGAGCCCGTTGGCGGTGCGCGCGGTGAGCAGGTCGCCGGGGAGGGAGACCGCGTCCGCGGGGTCGTGGAAGGGCACGATGATGTTGCCTTGGGCACCATCGTCCAGCGCGAAGTGGGCGAGCCCGTTCTCTCCGTCCCGGCGCACCGACGCGAAGGCGTGGCGCCCGTCCAGCGAGTACGTGACCTCGGTGATCGGATCGTCGCTCGAGGCCACCTCGACCTCGTCGCCGTCGCCGAAGGGCGCGCGCAGCAGCATGATGCGGTCGGGGCGGGGCGCGTCCGGGTCGCCCGCGTCGTCGGGGGCGGCGCGATGCAGATACGCGACGCCGCTCCCGTCCGGGCGCCACTGCCAGTCGCGCGGGCCGCCGCCGCCTCCGCCGCCCCGGCCCTCCCGCAGCCCGCGTTCGTCGAGCGTCGCCAGCACATCGCCGCTCTCCGCGTCCAGCACCTCGGTCACGCGCGGGAAGCCGGTGTAGCTGGCGATGAACGAGAAGGGCCGCTCGATGCGGGTGGCGATCAGGTGGCGTCCATCGGGGCTGAGCGAGACCGATTCGTACATCCCGGCGTCCCCGATGGGGCGGGGAGGCCGTCCGGGCGCCAGCTCGACGATCTGGCTGCGCGTGTAGTACTCGAACAGGTCCGAGTCGTGCTCGCCCTCGAGCAGGAAGGGCATCGTGCGCGTGGGCGTCGCGGCCGAGCGCGTGTGCCGGATGGTGGGCCCGGCGGGGAGGACGGGCGCGGGAGGCTCGGCGCCGCGGTCCGCCGGCTCCGCCAGGGTGATGACCGAGCCGGCGGGCGTCCACTGGAGCATTTGGGACGGCGCCGATCCCTGACCGCGCGAGGAAGTGCCCAGGGTGGCGATCACGCGCGCGTCGCCGGCCGCGGTCACGCTGCCGTCCCCGGCCGATGCGATCCAGACCTCGGTCCGTTCCTCCAGGTGCGCCAGGAAGGCCAGCCGCGCGCCGTCGGGCGACCACATCAGGTCGCTCACGTAGATCCCGTCGGGCAGCTCCACATCCGTGAACGACCGCTCGCTCAGCGAATAGAAGCGGAACCCGTAGAGCCCGTAGATGTCGAGGTGCCAGGGCCGGTCGGTGGCGGCCCGGAGTTCGAGCATGGCCAGGCGCAGCGTCTCCTCCCCCACCTCCTCCAGCGTCGACAGTTCGGTCGACAGCGGAACCACGAAGTGGTCGCCGTCCGGGCTGACGTGGTCCAGGGTGGCGTAGTTCGGATCGGTGGCGAAGAGGTCCTGGATGACCTGGTCGGGGAGGATGTATCCCCGGTCGATGTCGAGGCCGTCGCCGGCCTCCTGGGCGATGAGCGGCGATGTCAGAAAGAGGGGCGTCAGAATCAGACCGGCCACCAGTGTCGAGGTCGATGATCGCAAGCGGCTGTGCGCGTTCATGGCTGGCTCCTGGGACGAGCTCCGGGGAGGCGGGATGACGAATGCGCGTGAAGGTGGCCCACGCGGCGAGGTCCCCGCAAGCCGTTCAGGAACCCCGAACCCTGCGTGATCGGCAACCCCGAACCTTCTCTCGTCGGGAACCCCGAACCCTGCGTGATCAGGAACCTCGAACCCTGCGTGATCGGGAACCCCGAACCCTCTTCGATCAGGAACCCCGAATCATCCGTGACATATCTTGTGTGGCGGTGTCGCGACCGCCCCGCAAGTTTGGGGTCGCGCCGGGCGCCGGGATGCGGGGTTCGGTCAGCGTTCGACGCAGGGGTTCGGTCGGCGTTCCACGCACGAGGAGAGGTGGCTTGGCGGAGAACCATGATGTGGTGGTGGCGGGGGCCGGCTTTGCCGGTCTCGCCTGCGCGCGTCAGGCCGCCCGGCGGGGCCTCTCCGTCCTGGTTCTGGAGCGGCAGTCCGAACCCGGCGAGCGCATCCACACCACCGGGATTCTCGTGCACGAAGCGTGGGCCGAGTGGAGGGTGCCGGCCCGGCTGGTTCGCCGGATCAGCCGCGTCCGGGTCTACACGCCCGCCCACGACCATATCGATCTGGAGCGGGACGGCTACTTCTTCATGGCGACCGATACCGCCCGGCTCATGCGCCACCTGGCGCGCGAGGCGCAGCGCGCGGGCGTCGAGATCCGGTTCGGCGAGCGGTATCGGGGCGCGGCCCCGGAGAGATCCGTCCTGCGGCTTCAGGGCTCCGACGTCGCCTGTCGCTTCCTGGTCGGGGCCGATGGCGCGCGCTCCGGAGTGGCCGGGGGCTTCGGCCTCGATCGCAACCGCCGCCTCCTGAAGGGGGTCGAATGGGAGTTCGAGCCCCTGGACGGCGTCGCCGACTGCCTGCACTGCTTCATCGATCCCGAGTACGCGCCCGGCTACATCGGGTGGGTGGTGCCGGGCGTGGCGACGACGCAGGTCGGGCTGGCGCTGCACCGCGACCGGCGGGCCGACCTGCCCGGGTTCGTCGCGAAGCTCGACCCCCTCTTCGGGCTGTCCGGCGGCAGGGTGGTGGAGAAGCGGGGCGGCGTGATCCCCTATGGTGGTCTGCTTCGCAACTTCTACGGGGAACGGGTGATGCTCATCGGGGACTCCGCCGGCATGGTGTCACCGCTGACGGCCGGGGGCATCCACCACGCCTGGCGGTTCGGGAAGATCGCCGGAGACGCCATCGCGGACCACCTGGCGGGCGGCGCGCATCCCGGTCCGGTGGTCCGGCGCGCGTATCCCAAGCTGGCGTGGAAGCACGCCGCGCGCTGGGGTTACGACCGCCTGCCGGTGGCGCGGGCACTCGAAGCCGGGCTGCTCACCCGGAGTGTGTTCCGGAAGGTGGCGGCGAAGGTCTTCTTCGGGCTGTATCGGTAGTCGCAGGGCGTCGGCCAGGCACCTCGTCGCCGACCGGCCGCCGGCCCGCACCTCGGTCGCCGACCGGCCGTCGCCTACTCCGCGACTCGCTTGGCCTGGGCCCGACCCAGCCCGATCGAGAGCGCGATCCAGATGCCCGCCAGCGGCACGGTCGACGCGGCCACCAGCGCCAGCGTCATGCCGAGGGCGGCGAAGGTGGCGTCGATTCCGGCCCCCGTGGCATCTCCCGCGCGGTACAGGAACACGTCGACCACCGGCTTCGCCTTGTACTTCTCGGAGGGCGTGACGACGCTGAAGAGCGTTTCCCGCGAGGGCCGCGAGATGGCGTAGCGGGTCGCCCGGTGCACCGCCTGGAAGATCAGGATGACCCCGTACAGCGGCCACACCGCCAGCACCGCGAACCCGGCGACGGTCACGAGCGGCAGGATCGCCAGCGTCCAGCCCACGCCCAGCTTCTTGATGATGCGCGTCGTGATGAAGATCTGGGTCAGGAGGGTCGCGAACTGGGCCAGGAAGTCGAAGTTGGCGAAGCTCCCCACCCGCTGGCTGAAGGTGTCGGTGGCCTGCTGGATGATGTTGGCCTGGGTGAAGTAGATCATGGTGTTGGAGATGGCCATGAACACCACCCACAGCCCGACCCCCAGCAGGTACGGGGAGGCCACGACCGCCCTGGCTCCCTCCCAGAAGGTGCCCCCGATCCTGCTGCTGCCGTCGGGCCCGGCGGCGTCGCGGCCGCCCTTGGTGAGCCCCTCCAGCCGCGACGCGCGCGAGCGGACCGCCCTCCGGTCCAGCCACAGCATCGTGGCGATCGCGATGCAGTAGCAGCCGCAGGCGAGCAGCATGAGCCCGGCAGGCAGGTACGACGACTCCGTCATCCCGCTGATGATGCTCGTGGCCTCGGCCCCGGCCAGCGCGCCCAGGGTGCCGCCGATGCCGATGAAGGCGAACATCCTCTTCCCCTGGTCCACGTCGAAGATGTCGACCATGAAGGCCCAGAAGAGGCTGGTGGTGAAGAGGTTGATCACCGTCAGCCACACGTAGAAGGTGTAGCCCACGCCGCGCGCGAGGGTGGTCTCCGCATCGGTGCCGATTAGCCCGCCGCCGGCCCTCACGTCCTGGATGATCAGCCCGGAGAAGACGAACAGGCAGGCGATCACGAAGAGGAAGGCCACGGGGATGAAGCGGCGCCGGTTCATGCGCGCCACCACCCCGCCGAAGGCGAGCACCGCCGCCAGCGAGATGACCGAGGTGACCACGAAGAGCCAGCGCAGCTCGTCCATTCCGCGGGCCACGCCCATGGCTTCGCGCACCGGCCGCAGGAAGAAGTACCCGCAGAGCACGAAGAAGAAGAAGATCGCGGAGAGGACGGCGAGCGGGAGTTCGCCGCGCTCCATGTTGAGGAGGCGTGCCGCGATGCCCTGATCCTGCGTCGTCGAGTCTGCCATGCGCGCGCCGATCCTCCGCGACGGTGCCGCCTCGCACCGTGCCCCGTCGAGAAAACGGAGGCACGCCGGGGGGCGTGGATGCCCCTCCCGGAAGGTCCCGGCGGTGATGTGGGTTGGATGTAGGGAGGGCGCCGGATCAAGTCAAGCCGACGGGCCGATGGGCGCATTCCGGGGCGTCCGGGACGACTTCACCCGGTTCCCTTTGCGCGCGCGCCCGGCGCGGCTACCATCAGGGCTGCGAGCCTTCCATCGCCCATCCGGAGGTCATCCCATGAACCTGTCCCGTTCGCGCTTCCTCGATGTCCGCAGCCCGGGATCGCGTGTCCGCGCCGGCCGCGCCGCCGTCCCCGCACTGGTCCTGCTCGCCCTGCCGCTCGCGCTGTCGTGCGCGCCCGGGGCCTCCGCGCAGGCGCCGGAGCTCGTCTTCCTGTCCAACCTCACGGGGACCTCGGACGGCGACGTCGCGCTCACCACCATCGAGGAGCAGACCACGGCGACGCTGGATGCGCTGGGAGCGGAGCTCGCCGGGCACGGGCTCGGATACGAGGACGTCGTCGCCGTCAACGTGTTCCTGCGCGACCCCCGTCATTTTCAGGGGATGAACGGCATCTACCGGACCTACTTCGCCGAGAATCCGCCCACGCGCGCCACCGTGGAGGCCGACCTGCCCGACGTGGACGCGCTGATCCAGATCTCGGCGGTGGCCACGCCCGACGACACCGAGGTCATTTCGCCCTCCGGGCTGCAGTCGCCGGCGCTCCCCTATTCGTGGGGGATCCGGGCGGGCGACGTCCTCTT
The DNA here is from genome assembly GCA_965202805.1 of Longimicrobiales bacterium. GTDB lineage: Bacteria > Gemmatimonadota > Gemmatimonadetes > Longimicrobiales > Gaopeijiaceae > BD2-11. The sequence continues at coordinate 1,907,607 of OZ241869.1, read as the reverse complement.
CGTCGCGGGCGCCACCAGCCGCGACCCGGAGACCTACCAGCCGGTGCGCGGCGACGTGCAGACGCAGACCCGGCGCGTGTTCGGCAACATCGGGATGGTTCTGGAGGCGGCGGGCATGGACTACGGGGATCTCGTGAGCTGTCAGGTCTTCCTGGACGACGTGCGCCTGTGGGGCGACATGAACGAGGCCTACCGCGAGTTCGTCACCGCGGAGGATCCGCCGGCCCGGGCAGCGGTGCGCGGCGGGCTCATGAACTCCGATTTCCTGGTCGAGATCCAGTGCGTCGCCGAGAGCTCCGATGCCCGCGCGGTGGTCCGCCCCGCGGGCCAGGGTCCGGGCCGCGCGCCGCTTTCGCCGGCCATCGACACTGGGGCTCGTCTCTGGCTGGCGGGGATGCTGGCGGCGGGGGAGGACATCCCCGCGCAGACGCGCAACACGCTGGACAGGTTAAATGCAACATTGGCAGCTGCTGAGATGGATTTTTCCAACGTGCGGAACGTCTGGGTCTACCTGACGGACGTGCGCGACGCGGAAGCGGTGCTGGAAGTCCTGGGCGAAGTGATGCCGGAAGGGGCACCGGAGCCGACGGTGGCGGGCCTGCCGCTGGTGGGGCGCCTCGGCGTGGAGATTCAGATGATGGCGGTCCGCTGACATGAGCATGAAGCCGAAGCCCCTCAGGGTGGCGTTGCTGGGCACCGGGCGCATCTCCGAGACCCAGCTGGCCCCGGCCCTGGCCTCGGCCTCGGGGCTTCGACTGTGGAGCGTGCTGAGCCGGAGCCGCGGGCGGGCGGGCGACTTCGCGCGACGCCATCGGGCGAGGGCGCCGCATCCGGGCTACGAGCGCCTGGATGAGATGCTCGCCGATCCGGGACTCGATGCCGTGCTGATCGCCACGCCGGACGCGCTTCACGCCGACCAGGCGCTCGCGGCCATCGCGGCGGGCAAGCACGTCTTCGTGGAGAAGCCGATGGTGACCTCGTCGGCGGACGGGCGCCGGGTGGCGGAGGCCGCCGAGGCCGCAGGCGTCACCGTGGGGGTTGCCTACCACCTGCGCTGGCACGGCGGCCACCGCGCCATGGAGCGGCTCATCAGGGGCGGGGCGCTCGGGGCGCTCCGGCACATGCGGGTGCAGTGGACCTGGCCGGCGCCCGACGACTCCAACTGGCGCGCCGGGTCGGATGTGGGGCGCTGGTGGAGCCTGGCCGGGGTGGGCACCCACTGCCTCGACATGATCCGCTGGTTCATGATGCCGGGCTGCGGCGAGGTCGTGGAGGTGCGCTCCATGACCAGCAACGCGGTGTGGGGCGGGCCCCGGGACGAGAGCGCCCTGGTGGCGGTGACCTTCGAGTCGGGGGCCACCGCGGAGTTCTGCTCCTCGGTGCAGTTCGAGTCGCCCTCGCGGGTGGAGGTCTACGGCGACCAGGGATACGTGATCGGCAACCACACCCTGGGGCCGCGGGGCGCGGGGACGGTCTTCACCAGGGCGGGAATGGTGCCCTACGTCGTCCAGAACCCCTATGTGGGCGAGCTGACGGACTTCGCCGCGGCGGTGCGCAACGGCCGCCCTCCGGCGGTGGACGCGCGCGAGGGCCTGCGCAACGTGGAACTGCTGGAGGAGATCAAGTGATGGAAGGGAAGACAGGACCAGCCCGCACGGGCGCATGCGCACCCACAGCCATCGCCCTGGCCGCAGCCCTCGCCGCAACCGCCTGCGCCGCCCCTCCCGGCCCCATCGACGTGGTGGAAGCCACCATCGCCGGGGTGCAGGAGGCCATCTTCTCCGGCGCAACCACCTGCCGCCTGGTGGTCCGGGCCCACCTCGACCGCATCGAAGCCTACGAGGACCGCATCAACGCGATCACGGTGGTGAACCCCGCCGCCCTCGACCGCGCCGGCGAGCTGGACGCGGCGCTGGCCGCCGGAGAGGAGCCCGGCCCGCTCTTCTGCGTCCCCGTGCTGGTGAAGGACAACTTCGACACCCACGACATGGTCACCACGGCGGGCTCGATCGGGCTGGCCGCGAGCGTGCCGCCCGACGACGCCTTCATGGTGCGCCGCATCCGCGAGGAGGGCGCCATCGTGGTGGCCAAGACCAACATGGCCGAGTGGGCGTTCAGCCCGCGCCAGTCGGTGAGCTCGTCGTTCGACACGACCCGCAACGCCTACGCCCCGGACCGGGTGCCGGCCGGGTCGAGCGGGGGCACCGCGTCGGGGGTCGCGGCCGGCTTCGGGCTGATCGGGCTCGGCAGCGACACCGGCAACTCCATCCGCGGGCCCTCCTCGCGCCTGGCGCTGGTGGGGATCCGCTCGACGATCGGGCTCACCAGCCGGGACGGCGTCGTGCCCCTGGCCTTCGACCGCGACATCGCCGGCCCGATGGGGCGCACCGTTGAGGATGTGGCCCGGCTCTTCAACGTGGTGGCCGGCTACGACCCGGCCGACCCCTACACGGAGGCGGGGCAGGGGCGCAAGGAGGACGACTACACCGCGTTCCTGGATGCGAACGGCCTCGCGGGCGCGCGCATCGGGGTCCTGCGCGCCCTGGTGGACACCGAGGACGCCGACGAGGAGGTCGTGGCCGTCTTCGAGAACGCGCTCGGGGAGCTGGCGGGGCTCGGCGCCGAGATCGTCGATCCCTTCGATTTCGACGTGCAGGCGCAGCTGGAGCGCGAGGGCATGTCCTGCCGCCGCTTCCGCTACGACATGTACGTCTACCTGCAGTCGCTGGGAGACGCGGCCCCGTTCACCGACGTGCTGGCCGTGCTCGAGACCGGCGAGTTCGGCGGCGACGCGGAAAGCGGGCTGCGCCGCTCGGAGGGGATGCCGCTCGACGTCCCCCCGGCCGAATGGGATCCGCCCTGCCCGGACTACCTCGACAACGAACAGCGCCAGGGCTACCTGGCCGACCTGACGGGCGCGATGGACGCCGCCGGGCTGGACGCAGTCGTCTATCCCACCTGGCTGAGCCCGCCCGCGCACATCGACCGCAGCAACGAGGAGTACAGCGGCGACAACAGCCAGCGGGTCGCGCCCGCCACCGGGATGCCCGCCATCACCGTGCCCATGGGGTTCACGGAAGGCGCCCATCCGGCGGGGCTTCAGATCCTCGCGCGCCCGTACGAAGAGGGCCTGCTCTTCCGCCTCGCCTACGCCTACGAGCAGGGAACGCGCCACCGGCGCCCGCCGCCCGGGTTCCCGGAGCTGGTGAACCCCTGACCGGTCGCGTAGCGGGTCGCGCCGGCGGGGATGTCGTCCGGCGGCTCAGGTGACGCTGACTGCCGGGGCGGCGCCCGTTCGGCGATGAGGCCGGGATGATCCGAACGGTCCTCGAGCGCACCTTCGGCTACCCCGACTTCCGGGGGCAGCAGGAGGAGATCATCCGCCACATGGTGGACGGGGGCGACTGCCTGGTGCTCATGCCCACCGGAGGCGGCAAGTCCCTCTGCTACCAGATTCCCGGCATCGTGCGCGAGGGCACCGGGGTCGTGGTCTCGCCCCTCATCGCCCTGATGCGCGACCAGGTGGAGGCGCTGCGCCAACTGGGGGTGCGCGCCGCCTGCCTCAACTCCTCCCTCTCCTACCGGGAGGTGCTGGACGGGGAAGCCGCCGTGCGCGCGGGGCAGCTGGATCTGCTCTATGTCGCCCCCGAGCGCCTGCTCGGCGAGCGCACGCTCAACCTCCTGGCCCGGGCCCGGCTGTCCCTTTTCGCCATCGACGAGGCGCACTGCGTGTCGCAGTGGGGGCACGATTTCCGCCCCGAGTACCTCCAGCTCTCCACCCTGCGCGAGCACTTCCCCGACGTGCCCCGCATCGCGCTCACCGCCACCGCCGACGAGCTGACCCGGCGCGAGATCGTCGACCGCCTCGGGCTCGGGGGCGCCCCCGTCTTCGTGAGCGGCTTCGACCGCCCCAACATCCGCTACAGCGTCGTCCCGAAAAACAATGCGCGCGCCCAGTTCCGTCGGTTCCTCGACATGCATCACCGGGGCGACGCGGGCATCGTCTACTGCCTCTCGCGGAAGAAGGTGGACGCCACCGCGGAATGGCTTAAGGGCGAGGGGGTGGACGCCCTCCCCTATCACGCGGGGCTCGGGGCCGCCGAACGCCGGCGCAACCAGGACCGCTTCCAGCGCGAGGAGGGCGTGGTCATGGTGGCGACCATCGCCTTCGGCATGGGCATCGACAAGTCCAACGTCCGCTTCGTGGCCCATCTCGACCTGCCGAAAAGCATCGAGGCCTACTACCAGGAGACGGGACGCGCGGGACGCGACGGGCTCCCCGCCAGCGCATGGATGGTGTACGGGCTTCAGGAGGTCGTGACCCTGCGCAACATGGTGGAGGGATCGGAAGCGGGCGAGGCGCGCAAGCGGCTGGAGGTGCGCAAGCTCGATGCGATGCTGGGCTACTGCGAGCTCACCACCTGCCGCCGCCAGACCGTGCTCGCGTACTTCGGCGAGACCATGCCCGAGCCCTGCGGCAACTGCGACAACTGCCTGACGCCGGTCGATACCTGGGATGCGACGGAGGCGTCCCAGAAGGCCATGTCGTGCGTGTATCGCACCGGCCAGCGCTTCGGCGCCGCGTACCTCATCGATGTCCTGCGGGGCAGGGAAACGGACCGCATCCGGCGCTTCGGGCACGACCGCCTTCCGACCTGGGGGGTAGGCGCCGACCTGGGTCCCTACGAGTGGCGCTCGGTGTTCCGCCAACTCGTCGCGCGCGGCCTGCTGTGGGTCGACATGGAGGGATTCGGCTCGATCCGGCTCACCGACGAGAGCTGGCCGGTGCTGCGGGGCGAGACGCCGGTGCGCATGCGCCGGGACGTGCGCCCGCCGGCGGCCAGCCGCAAGCGCAAGCCCCGGGCGGAGCGGCCGCCTCCCGACCCGGCGACGTGGGATGAAGGGCTGTGGGAGGCGCTGCGCGCCCATCGTCTGGAACTGGCGCGGGCCCAGGGTGTGCCGCCATACGTCATCTTTCACGACGCCACCCTGCGCGAGATGGTCGAGCGCCGTCCGGGCACGCCGGAGGAGCTGGCTGGCATTACCGGGGTGGGCGAAACCAAACTGGAGCGTTACGGTGAGGACTTTCTGGCCGTGATCGCCAAGGCGGAGCGGGGGACTGCATGACATACGACTATCAGAGGCTGCGCGGGGACTTCTTCGGCGGGGTCACCTCGGCCATCGTGGCGCTGCCGGTGGCGCTGGCCTTCGGCGTGGCGTCGGGGCTGGGAGCGGCCGCGGGGCTCTACAGCGCGATCGCGGTGGGGTTCTTCGCGGCGGTGTTCGGCGGCACGCGATCACAGATCTCGGGGCCCACGGCGCCCATGACCGTCGCCATGGCGGCGATCCTCACCACGCACTCCGCCACGCTCGCGGAGGCCATGATCGTCGTGATCATGGCGGGGCTGCTGCAGATCGCCATGGGCGTGCTCAGGATCGGGCGCTTCGTGGCCTATACGCCGGCGGTGGTGGTGTCCGGCTTCATGTCCGGGATCGGCATCATCATCATGATGATTCAGAGCCTGCCGTTCCTCGGACTGCCCCCGGCTGCCGGCGGGGCGATGGGCGCGTTGCGGGCCATGCCGGAGGCGCTTGCGACCGCGAACACGACCGCGGTGGCGATCGGGGTGCTCACGCTGGCAGCCAGCCTGGTGTGGCCGAAGCGCTACGCGAAGCTGATCCCGCCCCCGCTGGTCGCACTCGTCGTGGGAACCACGGCGGGAGTCCTGTGGCTGGGAGGCATCCCCGTCATCGGCGAGATACCGACGGGCCTGCCGACGCTTCAGTTCACGATGCCGTCCCTGGGATTCCTGGTGAGCGCGGTTCAGCCGGCGCTCATTCTCGCGATCCTGGGCTCGGTGGACAGCCTCCTGACGTCGCTGGTCGCCGACTCCATCACCGGCACTCGCCACGAGGCCAACCGCGAACTGGTCGGGCAGGGCATCGGCAACATCGCCTCCGGGCTCATCGGCGGGCTGCCGGGCGCCGGGGCGACCATGGGCACGGTGGTCAACATCCGGGCCGGGGGCAGCACACCGGTCTCCGGCGCCCTGCGCGCGGCGCTGGTCCTGGGTCTTCTCCTGGGGCTGGGCCAGTTCGTGGAGCCGATTCCCCACGCCGTCCTCGCCGCCATCCTGATCAAGGTGGGGTGGGACATCATCGACTGGCGCATGCTCGCCCGCATCCACCACCTCCGGCGGGAGCACATGATCGTCATGCTGGTCACGCTGGGGCTGACGGTGTTCGTGGACCTGATGACCGGCGTCGCGATCGGGCTCATCGTGGCCGGCATGGCCCATTCACAGCAGTTGGAGAGCCTGGAGCTGGACAGCGTGGTGTCCGTGCCCCTGCTCGATCAGATGTTCTTCGCCGAACACGAGGATCCGGCGGTCATGGACTGGTACTCGGCCCGGGTCGGCCTGGTCGCCCTGAAGGGGAGCTTCACCGTCGCGTCCGCGCACAAGCTGGTTGCCGTGATCGGCGGAGACATCAAGGAGCACGAAGTCACCATCTTCGACTTCACCAACGTGTCCTACCTCGACGACAGCGCCGCGATGCTCATCCTGCAGCTCCTGGACGTCGCCGGGCGCGAGGAGACCGAGGTCATCGTGATGGGGCTCTCGGGCAAGCCGGCGGAGACGCTCAGGACCCTGGATATCCTGGACGGCGTGCCCCGGAAGCAGGTCGTGAGGACGCTCGATGACGCGCGCGCGGTCGCCGTCGGGCTCCTGAAGAAGCGCGGTGCGGGGAACGAGCAGCTGATCGGGTGAGGGAGATCTAACCCCCCGGCGGCCAGCTCGGCAGCGCGCGCCCGGTCGTCCACGGCACCCCCGCCGCCTCCAGCCGCCCCTCCAGCGCGGGAAGGTCGGTCTCGACCAGCCGCTGCAGCTCGGGGTACATGGCGCTGAAGGCCTCGCGCGCGACGCGGTACTGCTCGCGGTGGGTTCCCGTGGGCCCGTGGGTGCCGTTCCAGTGCCCGCGCACGACCTGGTTGACCCGCCCGGCGATCCCCGGCAGATCCGGCTCGGCGCGCGAGGCCCGCGTGCGTGAGCCGTCGAGGGTCTCGCGCAGGTCGAACAGGCGCAGTTCCAGGGTCCGAGCCTCGCCCATGAGCCCGTCCGGCGCGGCGGGCCAGCGCTCGAGCGCCTGCTTGACGGCGCCGATCCGCTGGGCGGCCCCCGCGGCCGCGCGCTGCGAACCCGTGACGGCGCGCAGGAGCTCACCGGTCTCGCGCTGGAAGGCCAGCACGGCCGCCCGGTCCTGGGCGGCGATGACGGGCGTGGCGAGCGGGGCGATCTCGAAGGGGACCGGGCCGGCCAGCTCGGTCACCTCCCCGTCCACCCGCTGCGCGAGCGACACCGTGTAGCTGCCCGGCAGCGCCATCGGCCCGTTGCCGCCGCCGAAGCCGCCCCCGCCACCTCCGCCGGTCACGGGCGTGTACGCGGGGTAGCGGTAGTTCCAGACCGCCCGGTGGACGCCCCGCGACGTCGAGCCGCCGACCACGTTCACCACCTCGCCGCCGCCGTCGCGCACCGTAAGGAACACGCGCGGCGCCTCCTCGCGGTCCTCCTCCCGCAGCTCCTCCCAGGACGGGTACGGGGTGTCCTCGCCCCGCCCCGCGGCCCGCCTCTCCTCGGCCTGCCGCTCGGCCCGCCGGGTGCGCAGCGTCTCGCCGACCCAGTAGGTGAAGGTCACGCCCAGTTCCGGATTGTCCGCGGCATAGAAGTCGGCCCCGTTCGCCCCGCCGGGGTTCCAGGGCACGTACATGTCACCATCGGCCACCTCGAACAGGTGTCCCCCGGACGCGAGGATGGCCTCCGACCCCCGCGCCAGCTCGCGCAGCGGCGTGTAGTCGTCGACGACGTAGAAGCTGCGCCCGAAGGTCGCCGCCACCAGGTCGCCCTCGCGCTGCTGGATCTCCAGGTCGCGCACGGGAATCGTGGGCAGCCCGCTGTCGAATTCCATCCACGACTCGCCCCCGTCCACCGACACGAAGGCCCCGAATTCGGCCCCCAGGAAGAGGAGGTCGGGCTCGACGTGGTCCTGAACGATCGAGAAGGAGGGGCTGTTGTCGGGCAGGCCGCCGGTAATCGAGGTCCAGCTCCGCCCGCGGTCCTCCGACTTCAGGACGTAGGGGCGGAAGTCGCCGCGCTTGAAGTTGTTCACCACGGCGAAGACGGCGTCGGGATCGTGCAGGGAAGCCTCCACGTCGTGCACGAAGCTCGTGTCCGGCACGCCCGGCAGGCTCGCGATCTCCCGCCAGGTCTCGCCCCCGTCCTCGGTGACCTGCACCAGGCCGTCGTCGGTGCCCACATAGATGAGGCCCTCGACCAGCGGCGACTCGGAGATCGCCACAATGTGCCCGAACACCGACGTCGACCGGTTCTTGCCCACGGCGTCGACGCTCCACACGCGCCCCATGACCTCCAGTTGATTGCGGTCGATATTGCGCGACAGATCCCCGGAGACCGCGCGCCAGCTCGAGCCCTGGTCGTCGCTCCGGAAGAGGATCTGGGCCCCGAAATAGAGCCGGTTATTGTCGTGCGGCGACATGATCAGCCCCGCATCCCAGTACCAGCGCAGCGGCGGCCCGCCGGGGTCGGCCTGGGGCTGAATATCGAGCCGCTCCTTGCTCCCCCGGTCGAAGCGCGACAGCACCCCGTGCTGCAACTGTGAATAGATGATGTCGGGGTTCTCGGGATCCACGACCGGATCGAAACCGTCGCCCCCCAGCGTCACATACCAGTCCGAGTTGCGGATGCCGCCCCCCAGCGTCTGCGAGGGCCCGCCCATGGTATTGTTGTCCTGCGTCCCGCCATAGACGTAATAGAAGGGCTCGTCGTTGGAGGTCGCGACCTTGTAGTACTGGGTGAGAGGAAGATTGGTGAAGTGGCTCCAGTTCTCCCCGAAGTCGAAGGTCTCGTACAGTCCCCCGTCATTCCCCAGTATCAGATGCTCGGGATCGTCCGGGTCGAAGGCGATGGCGTGATGGTCCACGTGCACGCTCTGCGTGGGCAGCCGGCTCCAGGTCTCGCCGCCGTCGTCGGACGTCTCCAGGAACGTGTCCATGGCATAGATGCGGTCGAAGCGATGCGGGTCGGCATAGAGCTCGTGATAGTACATCGGCGCGGTCGACTGGTAGCGTGACGTGCGGCTCCAGTTCTCGCCCATGTTCTCCGAGCGGAAAGTCCCGCCGTCGTTCCCCGACGCCTCGACGATCGCGTACAGTACGTCCGGGTTGATCGGCGAAATCGCCATCCCGATACGGCCCTTGTCCCCCGAGGGCAGTCCGCGGTTGATGGCCCGCCAGGTCTCGCCTCCGTCGGTGGACTTGTGGATGCCCGAGCCCGGGCCCCCGTCGATCATCGTCCACTGGTGCCGGCGCCGCTGCCACGAGGACGCGTACATCACGTCGGGGTTGCGCGGGTCGAAGTAGACCTCGTTCACTCCCGTGTGCTCGTCGATCTCGAGCACCCGCTCCCAGCTCTCGCCGCCGTCCCGCGTCCGGTAGAGCCCGCGCTCCCCGCCCGCGTTCCAGAGCGGCCCCTGCGCCGCCACGAAGACGGTGCGCGAGTCGTCGGGATGCACCGCGATCATGCCGATGTGCTCGGAGGTCTCGAGTCCCATGTTCGCAAACGAGCGCCCCCCGTCGACCGACTTGTAGACGCCGTCGCCGTAGCCCACCGAGCGCTGGCCGTTGTTCTCGCCGGTGCCCACCCAGAGGGTGAGATGGTCGTTCGGGTCGAGCGCGATGGCCCCGATGGAGTACGACCCGTAGTCGTCGAAGATGGGAGTCCAGGTGGTGCCCGCGTTGGTGGTCTTCCAGACGTTCCCGGAGGAGGCCGCGACGTACCAGGTGCTGCGGTCGGTCGGGTCGATGGCGATGTCGGCGATGCGCCCCGATGCAACCGCGGGCCCGATGCTCCGCCATCTGAAGGACGAGAGCAGGCCGGAGTTGAGCTCCGCCGGGTCGTCCGCGTCGGCCTCCTGGGCGTGGAGCGCACCGGGCAGCAGGAAGCGGGCGACCTCGCCGGCGCGGGGCGGGTCCCCGGTCGAGAAGCCGTCCGCGGAGGAGGCGGGGGGGCCCACCGTGGACGCAAGCGGGAGCAGCGCGGCGAGCGCGGCGAAGACCGGCAGTCCACGGAGGCAGCGGGAGAACGTGCGGCCGGCGCGCGAGCACGCCTGACGGGTTCGGAAACGAAGGTCGTCCATCGTAGTGATCCTCGGGCGATAGTGTGCAGGGACGGGAAAGTGTACCGTCTTCCCACGCTGTGGAGTAGGGGCGCCGGGATGCCGATTTCCGACGCCCGCTCCCCTTGCCGGACACGCACGGACCCGTCGGCGTTCGGCTGCCCCGGTGCCGCGCGCCATGGACGGCGCCCGCCCCGGCTGCCAAGTTGCCCGGAACCGCATCAGTCTTTCGACAGGGGATCGTGAATCATGTCGGCCAGAGTGCTTCGCCGCGGCGTCATCGTGCCCATTCTCGCATGCGCGAGCCCCGTTCTGTCCGTCGGCAGCGGCCCGGATGGAGGCATCCCGGTCCTGGCGGCACCCCTCGCCGCCCAGACCCCCGAGCAGCGCTACACCGACTGGACCCGGCTGGAATTCCGGGCCCAGGAGTACGCGTACCGCCGCGCGCGCATCCTGGACGGCCTGCGCGCCAGCGGGGGCGGACTCCTGCTCACGCCGTCCTCCGATGGTGTCACCCGCGGCGAGACCTTCCGGCAGCTGGAGGATTTCTGGTACCTGACCGGCCTCGAGGTCGTGCATTCCATGCTGGTTCTCGACGCCGACCGGGACCGCTCGATCCTCTTCATGCCCCGGCGGGACCCGCGTTTCGAGAATCCGGGGCGGCCCAACGACTTCCCCGGGCGCCCGCTTCTCACCGACTATCAGCTGCGCAGCATCGCGGGCATCGACGAGTACCGGGACATCGCCGACCTCGACGCCTTCCTCGGGACGCGGGTGCGTGGCGGAGCGGTCCTGCGGGTGAACTCGGGATCGACCGGGGAGATCACGCCCCCGGCCGTCCCGCTGATCGGAAGCCTGGACGCGACGGCATCGCTCACCCTCCGGCTGAGCACCGACTATCCGGACGCGGAAATCGCCAATGCCTTCGACGTCATCGCGCGCCTGCGCATGATCAAGACCCCTGCCGAAATCGATCACATGCGCGTCGCCGCCGACGCGACCATGGCGGGCATCCAGTCGGTCGCCTGGCGCATCCGTCCCGGCGTCGACGAGCGCACGCTTCAGGGGGAGTTCGAGAATACCTGCCGCACCTTCGGGTCCCAATCGCTCCCCTTCACGCCCATCATCAAGTCAGGTCCCAACAGCCTGTGGCCCTGGCGTCTGCTGGCGGCCCACTACGACCGCCGCAACCGCAGAATGGAGGACGGCGACCTGGTGATCCTCGACGTCGGCTGCGAGGTGGACGGCTACATCAGCGACGTCGGGCGCACCTTCCCGGTAAACGGGACCTTCACGGACATCCAGCGGGAGAAGCTGCTGGTAAGCACGCGGGCCGCCGACGCGATCATCGCCGCGGTCCGGCCCGGCGTCACCCTGCGCGAACTCACCTCCGTGGCCTACGCCGCCATTCCCGACGAAGAGGAGCCCCACATGCAGACGGGTTCGTTCTTCGGCCACCACATCGGCCTGTCGGCGGGCGACCCCGCGCTCATGGACGAGCCGCTCGCGCCCGGCATGGTCTTCACCGTCGAGCCCTGGTACTACAACCACGACATCGGCATCGCGGTCTTCGTGGAGGACGTGATCCTGGTCACCGAGGACGGCGCGGAAATCCTGACCGCCTCGCTGCCGCGATCGCCCGAGGAGCTGGAGGCGCTGCTGCGATGACGCCTACGCGGCTTCGTGAATTCGCTCCGGGCCTGATCCTCGCGGGCCTGATCCTCCCCGGCATGATCCTCCCGGGGATGATCCTCGCTATCGGGTCCCCCGCCCTCCATGCACAGGCGGTCATCGAACTGCCCGGCCGGGATCACCGAATCGTCCCCGAGTTCGAGGAGGTCTACCGGGTCGGCGTCGTGGACGGCGCGTACTGGGAGACCTTCTCATGGATCGCCAGGGTGGCCTTCGACGCCGAGGGCAACCTCTACGTGTTCGATCGTGCGGCCGATGTCGCCCGTGCGGATCTGCGCGTCGTCATCTTCGACAGCTCGGGCGCCTACCTGCGCGACTTCGGATCCATGGGCGGAGGACCGGGGGAATTCCGGCGGCCCGGCAGCTACGCGGTTCTACGCGACGGTACAGTGGTCATAAGCGATATGGGGCATAACGCGTACCAGCTCTTCGGTCCTTCCGGCGAATTCCTGCGCATGGTTCGCATGCGCCCGGCGACGACGCGCCGTCAGGCGGGCAATCTGACCGTGACGTCCACCGTGGTGCGGACCATCCATGCGGATCCTCGCGGTGGGGCCGTGTACTCGCTGGGCGACGCAGAGACGCCCGAGGGCACGGCACCGGAAGAACCGGGGCTGGGGTTCCGGACCATCGAGCATCATCGCCTCGGCGGAGAGGATGCCGAAACCAGCGTGGCCGTGCGCGCCTGGAATCCCCCACGCGGCGACGGACAGAGCAGCGTCAACGTAACCGGCCCCGGCGATGTGTCGGACCTCTTGTCCAGGGAGCTGCGCAGCCAACTGGAAGCGAGCGCGAGCATACTCTCTCCCCCTCCCGTCTTCGAACCGACCGTGCGCATGGCCGCGCTGCCGGACGGAGCGATCGTCTACGCCGATTCTTCGGCCTATGCATTGAAGATCACCGGTCCCGGCGGTGGGCGGACGGTCAGGACGATCATCCGGCCCTTTCCTCCCGAGCCGGTGACGCGGCGGATCGAGAGGGAGTACAGGAGGAAGATGGAAGAGCGGCGATCGCAGTCCATCACCCCCACGAGCGGCATCGGCATCGAGCTTCGGGCGGAGTCCTTCTATCCGGTCATCCCCGTAATCCGCCGGCTGCACACTACATGGGAGGGGCGGATATGGGTCATGCGCGAGGGCGACGAAGTCCTCGAGGATGGTCCGATCGACGTACTGACCGCCACCGGTGAATACGTCGGCACCTATGGTAGCGGCGAAACCGGTATGCCCGACGCCTTCGGCCCGGACGGCCTGGCGGCGTTTATCGAGCTTGACGACCTGGATGTGCCAAGCGTGGTCGTGCGGAGGCTGCCGACCGACGTGCGGTGAGCGCCCGGCACGTCTCCCGGCGCAGCCGGAGCACCATCCCGAGCCCGAGCCCGGTTAGAGCCCCGGACCGGCCAAGGCCCCGGACCGGCTTACGCTTCGCTGGCGGTGAACACCAGAAGAAGCATCAGCAGGATGGCGGCGGGCATCCACGCGATCGCAAGTGGCCCGGGAGGCGCGAGGCTGGGAAGCTCCCACCCCGGGATGCCTGCGCTCGGCAGCCATTCCTGGAGCCACCTCCAGGCCTCCGTCGGAAGGCCTGCGAGAATCGCTCCGGGAAGGCGTGCGACAATCGCTCCCAATCCGATGGCCGCCGCCCCACACGCAACCCCTATCGGAAGCAGTGTGCTCCACGACTCCTCGGACCGCTTGCGAATCCGCGCCTTGAGCCAGATGAGGCCGGGATCGGGCAGGGAAGTCGCCCGGGCGTTCACCGTCTCGGCGAGCTCGGCCATCCATCGAGCCACTCGGCCGGACTCCCGGGACGAATCGCCCTCCGCCAGGTGCGCCGCAAGCTCCTCGCTCGATCTTCCGGCCCGTGCCCCTTCAGACACGGATTCCGCTCCGGGACATGGATCCGGTATCATGATGCCTCCTCCGGGCCCCATCCGTGGCCCTCCAGAATCTCCGCCAACCTCTTTCGCGCGCGGTAGAGCACGACGCGGACGCTGTTCGTCCGCATGCCCAATGAAGCTGCGATCTCCCGGTGGCTGGCACCCTCCACATACGCGAGCCAGAGAAGCGTCTGCTCCCTCTCCGAGAGCCGGGCGAAGAGGCGCTGCATGTCGAGCGTCAGGTCATGCCTCGGGCTCTCCGAAACCGACGAGTTCCATCTCCGTTGCCGTCTTCGCTCGCGACCCGCTCTCCGTCCGTGGTCGGCAACCAGCGTCCGGGCCGTCTTGTACAGGTATGACCTCACCTGGCCGATGGCTGCATCCTTCATGTCGGCCCGGAGCAGGCGGTAGTAGGCTTCCTGCAGAACGTCGTCCGCCAGCGCCGGATCCCTCACCGCCAGATGCAGGTACGCTCGAAGCCGCGGCGCCGTACGCTCGTAGACCCGGCGGAACGCGGCCTCGTCCTCATGCATTCGCTACTGACGCCACTGGTCCGACAGCTTCTTCGAGATGATGGCCGCAGCGATGAGGCCGGCGCCGAGCGCCGTCGTCCCGACGCCGGGGAAGAGAAAGCCGTCTTCCCAGATCATGAGCACGAGGAGGCCGAACCCCAGCACCGTCGAGACGATTCCTGCGGAAAGAACGACCAGGATCATGCGATTCGGGTCGGACTCGAACTGACGCAGGAACTGCTTGCCGTCCTCCGTTTCGATGAACTCCACGAGTTCGCTGCCCGACTGGAACTTGGCCAGCAATTGCTGCTGGGTCTCGGCCTGCCTGGCCAGCCGAGCCTGATGCACCCTGGCCCTCAGCCAGACGATCCCCACGACGGCTGCGAACAGTCCCAGTGTCATCACTACGTCATCCACTTGTCACCTCTCGTCTGGTAGCTTGCAGAGCCATCCTCCAGCGGATCTCGCCGGAGGGTCGGGATGCCCCGTTCGCCAACACCGGGCACCCCTTAGTCCACCCTGTAGAACGTTCGGTACGCCCGTCTGGTTAACAAATGCCCGAAAAACGGGCGGCCCGGAGGTTTTCCGCGGCCGTCATCGCGGTGAGCGCGACCTCGGCCGGTGACGGAACTCAGCCGCCTGCGGAGTCCGCGGGATCCATCACGGCCGGATACACCAGCTCGACCGTGCCGCGCGCGCTGGCGCGGGCGTGAACCGCGTCCTCCCGCGAATAGAAGCCGGACGGCGTCAGATCCTCCGCTCCATAGAACGCGAGTTCGCGGTCCCGCCGCAGGTGCCGGGACCAGTCCGCCAGCGATTCGACCTCGCGCTCGATCCCGACCGGCAGGCGATCCCGCTCCGCGAGCAACACCTCCGAGACGTCGTGCGCGCGGGGCGGGTCGATGCCGCGGAACCGCAGCAGTCCCTTCAGCGCGAGCTCGACGATCTCCTGCGATTCGCGGACCACGTCGGCCCAGCTCTCCCCTTCGAACAGAACGTCGAGGGCCGCAAGCCGGATCTTCGCCCGCCGGAGATAGTCGCGGGCCAGCCCGGGGTTTCGCATCACCCGGCCCGCACCCAGTAGGGCTGCCCCCGGGCGAGGCGGCGGACGATGTCCCCGTCCGCGATCCGCCTGCGCACCTCGGCGAGGCGGCGCGACACCTCGAAGCCCCGCTCGAACAGGATCACGCCATCCGTGGCGACCTCCGCCCAAAGCCCGGAAGGCACCTCCCCTTCGGGCAGGAGATGGACGAAATGGGGCTCCACCTCAAGGCCTTGCCAGGAGAGCCCGGTGGCATCGTCCCAGCGCCGGTACAGGTCTCGCGAAACCGGCAGATCGTCGGCCGCGGCCAGGAGAACATCGAAATCCGAGGTCGAATCGTGCTCGCCGCGCACCCACGAGCCGAAGGCCACGACGCCGACCAGCGCCTCGCCGAGGATGGATGCGGCGCGCTCGACGATCGAGGAGGCCTCTTCGTCCAGCCACGTCCCGGGCGCCGCCAGCTTGCGCGCACAGTATTCATTAAGGGACGCACCCGCTGCGTGCGCGGCCTCCCGCAGATGCCCGTGCACTCCGGGATCGATGCGCAGGACGAAGCGGCCCGAGGGGGCGCGCGATTCGCGGGATGCCCGGGATGCGCGGGACTCGCGGGCTTTCCGGGATTCGCCGGATGCGCGGGATGCGCGGGCTTTCCGGGATGCGCCGGATGCGCGAGCCTCCCGGGATGCCCGGGATTCGACAGTAGTATCACTCGACATGTCACGATGATACTACTCTTCGGAGGTCCGATCAAACCGTGCCCGCGATGTGATCGAGCAGGGAACCTCAGGCTGTCCGCTACGGCCGAGAATCAGCGTCCCACGCCCGTTCCGTCTCGTCGTCGGGCGCCTGGATCCGGAGATCCCGGACCGTGCCCGACCAGAGGCGCTTCTGGTGCGGGACGAGGGCGGCGGAGAAAATGCCCAGGGCCACGGCGAGAGCGATCGTCTCCGACCAGCCTCCGAACGATCCTCCCAGGAATCCGCCGAACAAACCGCCCACGGCATGCGCCGCGCGCACCCATCCAAGCGAGGTCCGGCTCTCGGGGTGGCTCGGCGGCCTGCCCGATTCGATCCGGTGACGCGCGACCAGCAGCAGCCAGAGCCAGACGGCTCCCACGAATGTCGTCATTCCGAGCATCGGCTTCGTCCCGGATGCGTTCCCTCGGTTTCAACTCGCCAGAAGACCCACTACTCCCTTACTATGCCGGTCCGAGGCAGCCGGGCCAACCGGCTCCCGAGCAGCCGGCATTTTTTCAGGAGGAGTGGCATGCTCAAACGTTCCGTGTTCTTCGGCTTCGCGATCATCGGCTTCGCGTTCACCCCCATGGCCTTCGCGGGCCCCACCGAGGCCGCCGCCCAGGATCCGTCCGGAAGCCTGTCCGCCGACGGCATGTTCACGGTGGCGCTCACGGGAGACGCCATCATCACCCGGCGGCTCTCGCCCTACAAGGAGCCCATGTACCTCGACATGATCGAGCTCGTGCGGAGCGCGGACGCCTCGTTCGTCAACCTCGAGGTGCTCTTCCACGACTACGAGCCGTATCCGGCCGCCTCCAGCGGCGGCACCTGGATGCGCGCGGACCCGAATCTGGCCAACGAGCTGGTCTGGGCCGGGTTCGACATGGTGTCGATGGCGAACAACCACACCGGCGACTACGCCGCGGACGGGCACCGGATCACCCGCCGGCACTCGGAAGCGGCCGGCCTGCTCACCGCGGGGACCGGGGAGAACCTGGCCGAGGCGCGCGAGGCCCGCTTCCTCGAGACGCACGATGGCCGCGTCGCGCTGATCTCGGTGTCGTCGGCCTTCCCGCCCCACTCCGTCGCCGGTCCGGCCAAGGGCGGAGTGCGCGGACGTCCCGGCCTCAACCCGCTGCACGTGATCACGACGCGCTACGTGGAGCGGGGTCAGCTCGAAGAACTGCGCCGGTCGGTCCAGGGCATGGACCTCGAGGCACTCGGGCAGCGGGACGAGCTCGGGGCCCCGGGCGAGCCGCTCAACCTGTTCGGCACGGTGCTTCATCCGGGCGACGAGTCCCGCGTCGACAGCGACCCGGATCCCGAGGACATGGCGGAGATCGCGGCGGTCGTGAACAACGCCTCGCGGCTGGCCGAATACGTGGTGGTGACCATCCACGCGCACAACCAGGGCCCGTACCTGAAGAAGTTCGCGCACGCGATGATCGATGCCGGGGCGGACGTGTTCGTGGGGCACGGACCCCATTACCTCACCGGAATCGACATCTACCAGGGCAAGCCCATCCTGTACTCGCTGGGCGACTTCATCTTCCAGAACGAGACGCTGCTGCGGCTTCCCTACGACAACTACGCCGGCCTTGGACTGGAGGGCGACGGGAACGCCTGGGTGGCCGACTTCAACCAGGTGCGCTACCAGAACGAGACGATCGGTTTCCCCGCGCGGGCAGAGATATGGGAATCGGTGGTTGCCATGCCCACCTTCCGGGGCGAGGAGCTGGTCAGCCTCGAGCTGCACCCCATCTCGCTGGGATTCGGGCAGCCCGCGACGGTGCGCGGCCGACCGATGTTCGCGGACCGCGAGCTGGGCAGGAAGATCATTCAGGACCTGATCGACGCCTCGGAGCCGCACGGCACCGTGGTCGAGTGGGACGACGCACGCGGCATCGGCTTCGTGCAGCTCCCGGGCGTGGCGACGGACGCGAGCCGGTCGAACCGGGGCGGCTGAGGTCCCCGGCCCTCGCCGCTGAGGTCTCCCGGCCCCGGGAGGAGGGTCCTTCGGGATCTTCCCCCGGGGCCGTCCCGTGCCCCCGTCTTTGACAAACCGCTCGTCCGCGCCGTACTGTGCGAATGCGGTACATTCTCGGCATGGAGGGCGATATGAAGCGCGTCGTGTTGGTCACCTTCCTCTCTTTCTTCGCCCTTCCGGCCACCGACCTCTCGGCCCAGTTGTTCAGCTCCATGGGCCAGGCCGAGCCGGGCGACGACGTCGTATCGGTGGGTCTGATCTTCGGGCAGATGAACCCCACGACCCGGTTCCGGGACGGCGGCGGGTTCGACACCGCCACTCTGCTCGGGGGCACCCTCAACTTCTGGTTCCATCGCCACATGGGCGTTCAGGTCAACGCCCTGTCGACGGAGCACGGGACCCTGGGGGCGTCCGATGGCCGCTCGTCCATCGTATCGGGACGCGATCCGCGCATCTGGACCATTCAGGGCGACTTCGTGGTCCGGCTTCCCCTCGCGGCGGGCGCCATGACGGTTTCGCCCTACGGTGCCGTCGGTGGAGGATGGAAGTCGTACAAGTGGGTCTTCGACCCGCAGGGCGGACCCGATGCGCGTGGGTTTGACGGCGCGTGGAGCTTTGCGGGCGGGATGGAAGCCCGCTTCGGGGCGGACAGCCGCATCGGGCTCCGCGGGGAGTTCCGGCAGCTCCAGACATCGTTTACGCGCTTCGGTGAAGACCTCACGCACAAGGATCGGATCCTCACTGCGGCGCTGCTGCTGAACTTCTGAGGGACCGCGGGACATGAGCCCGCTCCTGCGGTTGAACCCGCTCCTGCGGTTGAACCCGCTCCTGCGGTCGAGCCCGCTCAGCCCGCTCGTCGCGAGCATCGCGCTGTTTGCGCTGCTTCCGGTCGATGCCTCGCCGCAGGCCACCGGAAGCGTCAGCGGGCAGGTCATCTACAGCGGTGGTCCGGTGGTGCCCGGCGTCCAGGTCCTCTTTCCCGAGCTGGGACTGCGCGCGGACACCGACGCCGAGGGGCGGTTCGAGCTGGCCGCGGTCCGTCCCGGCGAGCACCGGCTGCTGGTCTACGCGCTGGGGTGCGAACTGGCGGCCCGCACCGTCGAGGTCGACCCCGACGAGGCCACCGAGGTCGCCGTGCAGGTGGGTCCGCGCGCCTTCGCGCTCGACGAGCTCGTCGTCACCGGCACGCCCTCCGAACGGTCGCGGGCCGAGCTTCCCTTCTCGGTGGAGGAGCTGAGCGGCGACCGGCTGCGCACCGCGACGGCCGGCGGCAGCGTCGCCAACCTCCTCCGGGGGATGGCCGGCGGGAGAGTGGTGCGGGGAAGCGGCCTTCCCGGCCAGGAGTCCGACATTCTCCTGCGCGGTCCGGCCACCCTGGGCGGGGCGGAGCAGCAGCCGCTGGTCGTCGTGGACGGGATCATCGCGGGCCACAGCACCGCCGGGATCGATCCCATGGATGTCGAGCGCATCGAGGTTCTCAAGGGCGCGGCCGCCGCGGCCCACTACGGCTCCCGGGCCCAGGGCGGCGTGATCGAGATCACCACCAAGCGGCGCCCGCCTGACCCGGAGCCGGTGGAGGCGCAGCCGCTGCTGGTCGTCGACGGGTACGTTTCGGACGGGGATCTGGGAGACGTCGATTCCCGTGAAATCGTCGATATCCGCGTGCTCCGGGGCCCCGCCGCGACGCTGATCGCCGGTCCCCGGGGGGCCGCCGGGATCATCCGCGTGACCACGGCCCGCGATTTCAGGAACATCGCCGGGTGCCCCGCGGACCTCAGCCGCTGATCGTCGCCGTGCGGGGCGTCCCTCGCTTGACAAAAAGTCGGCGCGCGGCGTAGTCTGCCGGTACGTAGTACATCTGGTAAGGAAGCTGGATCATGGCGGTACTTTATGCCGCGTGGGCCCGGGGTAGCACCAACTGCTCGCAGGGGCCTGCGCGGCTTTTTGCGTTTGTCCGGACGCCGCTGGACCTGTCCGGACCTCGCCGGTTGTCTGGATGCTTGCACGTGGAGGCTCATTATGGATGGAACGTGCGTTAGAAGGGTCGGGTCGTCGGCCGCCGTGCTTGCGGCCTCTCTGGCTCTGGCCGCGGGCAGCCTCGCGGGGCAGGTCGGGACCGTCACCGGAACGGTCACGGACGCGAACACCGGCGAGCCCATCGCCACGGTTCAGGTCCACATCCCCGAGCTGCAACTCGGGATGCTGACCAACGCCGACGGCGCCTACGCGCTCCCCAACGTGCCCGTCGGCCAGTACGAGATCCGGGCGGAGCTCATCGGTCGCCAGACCGACGCCCAGGTCATCGACGTCACTACCGGGGCCCCCGTGGTCGCGAATTTCATGCTGGAGTCGCGGGTGCTGGCGATGGATGCCGTGGTCGTGACCGGCGTCGCGGGCGCCACCCCCGAGACCGAGCTGGCGTTCACCGTGGAGCAGGTGGAGGTGGAGACCGCGCAGATCGCTTCGGCGCTCAACGTGGCGAGCCTGCTGCAGGGCCGCACGGCGGGAACCCGGGTGATCCAGGGCACCGGCCAGCCCGGGGACGAACCCTCCATCCAGTTCAGGGGCCCCACCAGCATCATGCAGAGCCAGGCCCCGCTGCTGATCGTCGACGGGGTGATCTCCACGGGATCCCTCGCGGACATCGACCCGAACGACATCGAGAACATCGAGATCGTCCGGGGTGCGGCGGCGGCCTCGCTGTACGGCTCGCGCGCGCAGGCCGGAGTCATGGAGGTGACCACCCGCCGGGGCGCCGCGCTGCGGGAGGGCACCCACGAGTTCACGGTGCGCAGCCAGTACCAGTTCAACGACATCGAGTACGTCATGGCGCTGACCGAGTCCCACGAGTACCGCATGAACGCCGCGGGCACGGCCATCCTCGACCGCAGCGGCAACGAGCTCGACCTCCACAACCGCAACCAGCAGCTCAGCACCGGGTCGTACGCGCTCAACGACAACTTCGGACGGCCCGGCGGGACCGGCCGCGACCAGTGGACGACGTTCCAGGACCAGCCGGTCCCGCCCAACCTCTACGGGGGTTCGGTCTGGGACCACATGCTGTCGTCCGGAAACTCCTACAACACGTACGTGTCGGCGTCCGGGAACGAGGGGAGCACGCAGTACCGCGCCTCGGCCGCATACCAGCGCGACGAGGGAGTCATGCAGTTCCACGATGGCGCGGAGCAGACCAACGTCCGGCTCAACCTCGATCAGTCGATCGGGGATCAGCTCCAGTTCTCGCTGAGCTCGTATGTCACGCTGCGGGAGCAGGACGTGATCTTCCAGCAGGAGCGCATCGGGCTGAGCAACCTCACCGACCTGGTGGGCTACGAGCCGCGCGATCCCACCGCCTCGGGGGGCACGGCCAGGCGCGGGCTCTTCCTGGGCAGCGATCACTACCGCGCCGGCACCGACCTCTTCTCCCGCGACGAAGACGGCGACCTCCATGTGATCGGCGATCTGATCAGCAGGAGGACCAACCCGTTCTATCAGCTGGAGAACCAGGACTGGACCCGTGACCGGCTTCGCGTCATGGGCGCCGTCGACGCGCAGTACTCCCCCTTCTCGTGGCTGTCGTTCCAGGGCAACCTGTCCTACGACCGCACGAACCTGAAGGAGGTCAACATCACGCCGAGCCCGTGGAAGCGCGCCTACCCCCGGCCTCCGCTCGACGGGGCGATGTTCCGGCTCGAGGATCTCCGCGAGGAGCTCAACGGCAACCTCACGGCGTCGATCCAGCACAGCTTCGGAGACCTTACGACGCGGACCCGCTTCCGCTGGCTCGCGGAGCAGACGTCCTCGGACAACTTCGTGGCGGGAGGCTCGACCTTCTCGGTCGTCGGGGTGCCGCAGATGGGGCTCCTCACGACCGGACTGTACACGCGCTCGCACGCGGAAACGGTTCGTTCGCAGGGGCTGTTCGCCATCACCGCCCTGACCTGGAAGAGCAAGTACATCCTCGACCTCCTGGCCCGCCGCGACGGAAGCTCGCTGTTCGGACCGGACGAGCGCTGGCAGAACTACTACCGCGTCTCCGCGGCGTGGCGGATGGCGGAGGAGGAGTGGTGGCCGCTCGACTTCCTCACAGAGTTCAGGCCTCGCTACTCGCGGGGCACCGCCGGCGGCCGCCCCGGCTTCTCCTACCAGTATCAGACCTACGCGGTCGACCGCGGGCGCATCATCCCCAAGCTGCTCGGAAACAGCGGGCTCAAGCCCGAACTGGCGACGGAGCAGGAATACGGGGTCGACATGATGGTCGCCGACCGGTATCGCGTGCAGCTCAACTACGTCGACCTCGAGGTCAGGGATCAGCTGCTGCTGGTGCCGCTCAGCTCCGCCCTCGGCTTCGAGTCCCAGTGGCGGAACGCGGGCACCGTGGCTTCCACCACGTATGAGGCTTCGATCGAGGCGGCTTTCGTCGAGCGTCCGGACCTCGTCTGGACGGCTCGCCTGAACCTCGACCGAACCCGCCAGGAGATCACCGAGCTCAACGTGCCGCCCTTCGAGTTCCGCGACCTGCGGGCGCGCATGATGGTGCGGGAAGGCGAGGAACTGGGCGCGTTCTACGGCTCCAACTGGCTGAGGAGCTGCAGCGAACTTCCCGGCGGAATGGACTGCAACCAGTTCGACGTCAACGACGACGGGCTGCTCGTCTACGTCGGAGCGGGCAACGACTACCGGGACGGAGCCGCGAAGTCGCTCTGGGGCACCACGGGGGATGTCGACGGCACGACCCTCGACTGGGGCATGCCCATCAAGCACAACCGGTTCGACAACACGCCCCGCCCGCTGGGCTCGTCCCAGCCCGATCTGAACGTCTCCTTCCTGCAGGACTTCCAGTTCCGGAACATGGGGCTGACGCTCCTCTTCGAGGGCGAGTTCGGGGCGCAGATCATGAACCAGACCCGCCAGTGGGGCTCCCGCAGCGGCGTCGGAGCCATCGATCAGCGGGGCAAGCCCGAGGAGCTCAAGAAGCCGCTTCCGTACTACGGGGCCGCCTTCCTCTACGACCGCAACAACCGGAACGACTGGTACGTGGAGGACGGGGACTTCATCAAGCTGCGGGAGCTGTCGGTTCGCTACACCTTCGACCAGAGCAACCTCCCGGGGCTCCTGGCGCAGGTGGGCTTCGACCGCGCCACGGTCAACCTGGCCGGCCGCAACCTGGTCACCTTCACCGGCTACCAGGGTCACGATCCGGAAGTGGGCAAGACGACCTTCGGAGGTTCCGCCGCCATCGGCCGGATCGACGAGTACTTCTACCCGAACTACCGGCAGATCGGAATTGACGTCGAGCTCGTGTTCTGACGCGACGACCCGGCGACACAGCCGCCACGGGAAGTGCGTTCGACACGCGGAACTCGTAGAGCAGGAGGGTGAGAAGTGAGATTCCTACCGTCAAAACTGCAGACGCTGGCAGGTGCCGCAGCCGTGAGCCTGGTCGCGATTTCCGCCTGCGACCTCGAAGTGGTGAATCCCAACGAGCCCGACCGTGACCGCGCGCTCTCCGAGCCGGGCGACATCGAGTCGCTCATCGCCGGCACCTACTCGACCTGGTGGGACCAGATGCACGGAGCCAGCGACGAGCTCGCCATGGTGCGGGCCCTCAGCAGCGCGTCCGAGGTCATCGCGTCCGCGGCCGCCAACCACTTCGCCTCCGACAACAACCAGCAGCCCCGGATCAACCTCACGAACGCCATCGGCTACCAGTGGGGCCGTTCGCTGCGGGCACCCTGGATGGAGCTGAACCAGGCGCTCGCCGCGATCCGCGACGGTGTGCTGGTCATTGAGGAGAGCAACCTGCAGATCGGGGCCGGGGGTG
Source organism: Longimicrobiales bacterium (assembly GCA_965202805.1). Taxonomy (GTDB): domain Bacteria; phylum Gemmatimonadota; class Gemmatimonadetes; order Longimicrobiales; family Gaopeijiaceae; genus BD2-11. The sequence continues at coordinate 1,883,743 of OZ241869.1, read as the reverse complement.
CGGACACGGAACGGACCCTTGCGTTCGCCAAGCTCATGCAGGGGCTGATCCACGGCTACATCGCCAACGTCTTCGACCAGGGCTTCGTCATCGACGAGAGCGTGGACACCGAGGCGGCGGTGGAGAACGCGGACCTGCGCCCGTACGGCGAGGTCGCCCAGGCCGCGAGGGGGTACCTGCAGGCCGCCCGGCAGATCGCGGGCTCCAACTCGTTCACGATCCCCGCGGGCTGGATGGGCACCAGCGTCTCGAGCGACAACCTGGTCCGGATGATCAACTCCTGGGAGGCCCGTCTGATGACGACCGTCGCCCGGACGCCCGAGGAGCGGGCCTCGGTCAACTGGGCGGAGGTCATGACGCTCGCCCAGGCCGGAGTGACGTCCGACTACGGCATCAACACGACCCCGGGAGACGTCTGGGACGACGCCTACAACCTGCCCCACAACCTCGCCGTGCGCTTCGTCGGCCCCGCGGACCAGTCCGGCCAGTGGCAGGCCTACGAGGCGGCGGGCCCGAGGGAGAGGTTCCCCGTCCACGTGGAGACGGACGATCGGCGGATCCACGCGCCCGGCGACCCCCAGGCCTCCGGGACCCTGGTCGAGATTCCGGGCACGCTCTTCGGAGACGCCCAGCGCGGCATCTGGTTCGTCACGCCGTACCGCGCCTGGAAGTGGCGCGACAAGGCCGACAGCGGCTTCGGCTTCATCCCCGAACTGACGGTGCGCGAGATGGAGTTCCTCATGGCGGAGGCCCACATCAGGATGGGCCAGCCGGAAGCAGCGCTTCCCTACATCAACCCGAGCCGTGAAGCCGCGGGCCTCCCGCCCGCCACGGTCGACGGGGTGTCGGGCGACCGGTGCGTGCCCCGGACCATCACGGGCGCGTGCGGCAGCGTGCTCTTCGCCATGTGGTACGAGAAGAGCATGGAGCTCCTCTTCGAGTCCGGCGGGCTCGACTACTTCGATCAGCGCGGCTTCGGGACGCTCCGCATGGGAACCCCGCTGCACATGCCGGTGATCGCCGAGGAGCTGGAGGCGCTCAGCCTGGAGGTGTACTCGTTCGGCGGCGAGGGCACTCCGGGCACGGCCGCCGGGTGGAGCCTGAGGTAGTCAGACCCCTCCGCGAATCCGCACGCCCGCGTTGATGTTCATCATGAGTTCGTCGGAGACGCTTCTCATGTGATCTTCGAAGTCGGGGGTGACGAGCGGGGACCAGTCTCCGCTGGGGAGGATGCCCCGGACCGCGTTCTCGACGCGGATCTCGACATCGAAGAAGTCCGATCCGCCCCGTCGCCCCTGCACGAAGAACCGCGTCCGCACCTCCTGCACGCCCCGCTCCACCTCGTCGTCGAACGGGGCCCGGTAGAGCCAGCGGGTTTCGTAGTAGATGCGGGTGCGCGTCTCCCTGCGCTGATTGATCGAATAGCCGTGGTCGGACAGAACCTCCGGCACGTGGAGCTGGATGTCCCTGAGCGTCGCCCGCCCGATATCGTCCCTCAGTTGACGCCCGAGCGATGCGCCGCAGCCGGCGACGAGCACGGCCAGGATCAATACGGAGAGCGCGTGCCTGCCGGCCGTGATGAACATCGGGACCTCCTCCAGCGAAACCACCTGACTGCTCCCCTGAGTAGACCCCCGGTCGCGGCGCTCGTTCCTGGCCTGCGATGGGATGACGGCGTGAGGGCCGCGCCTGGGTCTCGCCGGCCGGTTCATGTCCTCGCCCACGTCGATCTCTGTTGGTATGATGAAGGGTTCCGGCGATTCGCCACTCGACCCGCCATAACATGGGCACGACCCGCAGCGACGCGGCTCGGCCCCGGGTGACATCGCCCTGACCCCGAATCACATCGCCCCGGCCCCAGTTTCCCGTCGCACGCGAGGTTTCAGATGCGCTTTCCCTCCTTCGCCCTTACGGTCTCCGCCGCCTTCACGGCCTCCGTCGCCTTCACGGCCTCCGTCGCCGTCGCGGCATTCGGCTCGCCGCTGGCCGCGCAGCAGCGCCCGCTCACGTTCATGGATGTGCAGGAGTTCAAACGAGCCGGCTCGTGGACGCCGAGCCCGGACGGGGCGTGGATGCTCTACACGGTCACGACCCCGGACTGGGATGCGGCGGAATCCCAGTCCGACATCCACCTGGTGTCGCTCGGCGAGGGCGTCGCGTCGAGCCGGCAGCTCACCTACACCGACGACAAGAACGAGACCAGCCCGGCCTGGGGCCCGGACGGGTCGTTCTTCGTCTTCTCGTCCAACCGGGACGGCGCCGAGAACCAGCTCTACATGATGCGCCACGACGGCGGCGAGGCCCGCAAGGTCACCGACGCGGCCGAGGGGGTGTCGGGCTTCGCGTTCAGCCCGGACGGGGGCTGGCTGGTCTACCGCTCCGGCGAGAGCGGTCGGGAGCAGCTCCACCGGCTGCCGGCCGACGACCTCACGGGCTCCGAGCCCGCACAGCTCACCGACGGCGAGGCCGGGGTCGACCAGTGGGACTTCTCCCCGGACGGGAGCCGCATCTACTTCGCGCGCCCCGACTCCTTCGACGAGGACGAGGTGAAACGTCGCGAGCACGGCTTCACGGTCGACATCCGCAACGCCGTCACCCCGCTCTCGAGCCTGTGGAGCGTGGATGTCGCGTCGGCCACCGAGCGGCGCGAGACCAGCGACGCCTCGTACAGCGTCAACGGCTTCACGCTCTCCGACGATGGCCGCTGGATCGGCATCACGGGCGGCTCGCCCGAGCGCTACGAGCGCAACATCACCGCGCAGCGCCTCTACGCGGACCTCTATCTCAAGGAAGTGGCGACCGGCGAGATCGAGCGCCTCACCGACAACTACGAGATCGGCGAGGGCGGGATGAGCTTCTCCCCCGACGGCCGCTGGATCGCCTTCTCGGCGCCGGACGACCTGGAGCGCTATTCGATGACCGAAAACCGCGTCTACATCCGCGAAGTCGATGACCGCGGGGGCGCGTTCCGCAAGCTGGGCGCGGACTTCGACCAGAGCTCGAGCGTCGGGTTCTGGTCCGGGGACTCGGAGACCATCTACTTCAATGCCGGCGTGACGGTGACCACGCAGTTGCACGCACTCGATGTCGGGACGGGCGAGGTGCGGCAGCTCACCGAGGAGCGGGCTGCCCTTTCCGTGTCCCGCGACGACGACACCGGCACGCTCCTCATCGGCTACAGCGACCCGAAGACCCCTCCCACCGTGTTCACCGTGGCGAGCGTGGACGACGTGCCCGACCGCTCGGCGTGGACGCAGCTCGTGGACGTGAACCCGCAGGTGCGCGACATCGCCCTCGGCGAGGAGGTGGAGGTCAACTGGCGCTCGTCCGACGGAAAGATGGTCGGCGGGGTCCTGGTCTACCCCGTCGGCTACGAGGAGGGGACGCGCTATCCGCTCATCGTCGCGATCCACGGCGGCCCCGCGTCCGCCGACATCCTCCGCTTCAACGGGGGCTACAACGCGCAGGTGTACGCGGGCGCGGGCTACGCCGTCCTCAAGCCCAACTATCGCGGCTCGCGCAACTACGGCAACGCGCATCGCACCGACATCGTGGGCGACTACTTCACGATGGGCTACGAGGACATCATCACCGGCGTGGACCATCTCATCGCCGAAGGCATCGTGGACGGCGACCGCATGGGCGCGCTGGGATGGAGCGCGGGCGGCCACTGGTCCAACTGGATCCTGACGCAGACCGACCGCTTCAAGGCGATCAGCTCCGGCGCCGGGACCATGAACTGGATCAGCATGTACGCCCAGAGCGACGTGCAGCGGAACCGCCAGTTCTACGTGGGCGACGGCTTCCTGTACGAGGACTTCGACACCTACTTCGACCAGTCCCCGCTCAAGTACATCACCAACGCGGTCACGCCCACCATGATTCACGTGGTCGAGGGCGATCCGCGCGTGCCGAGCCCGCAGTCGGTCGAGCTGCACATGGCGCTCAAGAAGCTGGAGGTGCCGACGGAGCTCTTCATGTATCCCGGCCGCAGCCACGGCATCCCGGACCCGCGCAACCGCCTGGTCAAGGCCGTGAGCGAGAAGGCCTGGATGGACCACTACGTGCGCGGCATCGGCGAGAAGTTCGAGTGGCGCCAGGTGCTGGAGACGCTGGAGGAGGGAGAGGGGCCGACGGTGGTTTCGGACCCGGAGCGGTAGGCAGAGGTGTGCGTGCGAGGCAGGGGCGTGCACTCGCGGCCTCCCGAATGAGTACGGATCCGTGCGCACCGTCAGGGACGGAACTGGTTGCCCTCGACGCCATTGCCTGACCTTCCGCCAGGGAGGGGGATGCCGAAACAACTGATCTGGCGGGCGGTCCGGATCGCGGCCGCCATCGCCGCCATCGTCGTAACCTTCGGCTACGCCATCACCGGCGTCCACACCGACGTTCTGCTGGGGGCGGGGTTCGCGGTTGCCGTCGGTGTCGGCGTCGGTTTGCGCGGGAGATCGGGGAGTCACCCGTGGGCCGGCATCCTGATCGGCCTGGCGGTCGGCGTCGTCGCGGCGTTCCTGAGCGGGGCGTTGAGTGTCGGCTGGGGCATCATCCTGCCGCCCCTTCTCCCTATGGCGGTCGGCTTGATCGATGGGCTCGGCCGCTCGTCTTTCCGCGGGTATCGGGATGTCATCCGGGAAACGTTCATCCTCGCCGTCCTGCTGAGCCTGGGATTCATCCCCGCGCTGGTCGTTGGCAATTTCGACCTGGCGCCACTCCTGGCGGCATTCCTTCTCCTGGCCGTGCCCTGGACCGCGCTGCTGATCGGCCTCCTCAGCCGGCGCCGCGAGGGATGGGATGACCCGCGGCCTCCGTGGCTGCTGGTCCTGGGCGCGGTTGTCCTTCCTGTCGTGATGGGTCTGCTGTTCGGTTTCGGGGTGATCCGGGAAGACGTCGGGTTGACGGGTGCCGCCGCGGCCGCGTGGATCGTCCTGACCATCGTCTTCTCGATCGTGGTGATTCCGCTGATCGCGTTTCTTGTTGGGCGCGCCGCCGCCGTCTGGCTCCGTCCGCGGCTTGAAGTGTACAGTCAGCTCGCCGCCTACCTGCGGATCATGTGGGTGCCGATCGGCGGGTTTGCCGTCGGCTACATGACGATCATCGCCGTCTTCGCGGGTTTCTACGGGACGCTGCAGCGCCTTGCCCCCGGGTCGTTTGCCGGCGGCGGCACGGGGATCGCCGACTGGTTCTCCTTTGCGTTCTTCACCGCCCTCGGCCAGGACTTCATGAGCCTCGTCCCGGTATCGGTCGGCGCGAGAATGCTCGTCGGCGCCCACCTGATCCTCTCTGCAGGCTGGGCGCTCGTCCTGTTCGCGGCGGTGATGTCATCCATCGGGCCGAAGCTGGACCGCATCGCCCGCCGCCACGCAGAGGATGGCGACTGAGCAGGCTGGCGGCGCGCCTGAAGATGAAGATCCCGACACCAGGGCTGGCGACACGCTGGTGACCCTTGCCAACACGCGGGTGGGCCCTTTGCCCAACGCGGTGGTGAGCCCCCGACGCGCTGGTGCGTGTTCAGGTCTTCGGTCCGGAAGGTGGGCTGGCCCGGAAGGTGGGCTGGCCCGGAAGGCGGGCTCGGGAAGGCGGGCCTTGGCTCGAAAGGCGGGCTCGCCCGGATGTGACAGGCCCATGGCCTACTCGAGGGACTCATCCATGGCTTCCCGGAACGCGGCTTCGATCTCCCACGGGATGTCGGCGTCGCGATAGAGCGCTGCTCCGTTGGAGAGCACAAAACCATCGCCCGTCGCCGGGGCGCCGGGATGCGCCGATGGGACCGGAGGCAGATCCTGCGGTACTCGCTGGCCCGGCGCTTCGTCCGGTACTCGCTGGCCCGGTGCCTCCCGCGACACTCGCTGCCTTCGCGCGTTCCCCAACGTTGGCCTGCTCGGCGCATCGACCAGCATCCTCCCCTTCGGCGTGACGAAGAGCACGGTCCCGTCGCTGGCCACCGACACTTTCACGCGTCCCTCGTGAACCGCGCGATGATGCCGCCGACAGAGCAACACCGTGTTCCTCAGGCTCGTCTCGCCTCCGTCGGCCCAGTGCTTCACGTGATGCGCCTCGGTGAACTGGCAGCCGCACCCCGGAAAGCGGCATCCCCGGTCCCGCTCCTCCAGCGCCCGCCGGATGTGCGGCGGAATGGTCCGGGTTCGTCGGCCCACGTTCAGCACCGACCCGTCCTCGGCGTGGACCATCGCGACCACGGCGGCATCGCACGCCATGCGCCGCGACGTTTCCGCGGAGACGCGGATCCCGTCCAGATCCGAGCGTCCCGGCTCGCCCTCCGCCGCGAGCGTCGAGGCGTCGCAGTGGACCATGACCTGGTAGCGCTCGGCGCGGGTGCCGGACTCGACGCGGGGTCGGGCTCCGAGTTCGTCGTGCCGGGCTCCGGGTTCGTCGTGCCGGGTGCCGCACTTGGCACAGGGCTCGGCTCCCGCGGCGCTCTTCTGTGCATTTTCCCGCGTTCCAACCGGTTCACCCCGAGACGCCGCATTCGACTCGGTGGTCCGAGCGCCATCCAGCTCATCGAAATCGCCATCCGGTTCGCCGAGGTCACCGTCCACCGCATCCACATCGCCATCCGGTTCACGGCATTCACCACCTCCAAACCCGGCCGCCAGCGCCCGCTCCGCCAGCAGCCCCACCGCGTCCGCCCGGCGCTGCTTCGGCTTGGGACGCGCGTTGCCGGCATCGTTCCCTCGGCTACCGGCACCCGCTCGGCCCTGGTCACCACCCGCACCCGCACCGCCCTCGCGGCTACCGGCGCCCCCTTCGCCCTCGCACCGGAACAGCGCATCCGACGCCGCCTCCACCGCCCGCATCAGCACCGCCCCGACCTCGGGCTCGAGCCGGCCCTTCACCACGTACATGCCGTCGCCGTCCACGAACACGGAAAACGTCCGGCTGCGGCGCCGGGCCTGCTCCGCCGTCAGCTCCTCATCGCGGGACAGCTTCTTCCACATGCGCAGCGTCCGCTCCAGCTTCGCGGCCGAGCTGACGCGCGCGAACTTGAGCAGCTCCCCCTCCTGCTCGGGCGTCGCCACGCGCGTGAGCGCCCGCACCTTGGTGTAGGAGATGGTGCCGCTCGCCAGGGCATCCGCCGTCTGCGGCAGGTTCTCGAGCGCGCGGGCCGCGCGGACGCGCTCGCGGGCCGGGCCGATCTTCATGCCGAGCCGCCACGCCAGCCACTCGGCGCAGGAAGAGTAGCCGCCGTCCTTCCACCCGCCCCGGCGGTCGAAATCGGCGATCAGGGTCATCATCCGGGCTTCGGCGGCGTTGATGCGTTCGGCAAGCGCCGCGATGCGTTCGCCGAGCCGGTAGAGTTCATCGTCGTTCTCGTCGGAAGAGGGCGCTTCGCGCGTGGCGCAGCCCTGGTCTGAAGATGCGATCGAGTCTTGAGATGCGATCGAGTCTCCGGATGCGATCAAGTTTCGAGATGCGATCATCGGTTGATCCGTAATATCGAGGTTATTGTTGATGACTTACATACAAATATAACGGTACTGAAATCGGCCTCCGAGGATGCCCTGTAGCGGCCGAGGCGGGGTTGGGAGACCATCGGAGGAGGCGGAGGCCCACGAACGCTCTCAGAGGGCCTGTCAGCGCCGCTGGCGGACTATGGAATGCAGGATATTGAATCCTGCCGAAGAGCGGGTTAGAAATCCGTCAATGGCAAATTGGGACGCCCGCATGTGAATTCGGGCACCCTGGCTTCTGCCCGCTCAGCGAGCCGCGCGCCGGCGTCCTGTCAATGGCAGAACGGGACGCGCGCATGTGAATTCGGGCGCCCTGGTTCCTGCCCGCAACGAGCCGGGCGCCGGGGATGCCGTCAATGGCAAATCGGGACGCGCGGTTATGAATTCGGGCGTCCTGGCTTCTGTCCGCAGCGAGCCGTCCGCTGGGGATGTTGTCAATGGCAAGACGGGACGCCCGCATGTGAATTCGAGCACTCCTTCGCCACCGGTCCACTCGGAGCCGCCGAACCGGACGATGTCAATGGCAAATCGGGACGCGCGTATGCGAAACTGCGCCACCCCCGGGGCAGACCCTCCGCCTGGGCTACCCAGGGGGCCCGGACGGTGATCATGATCTCGCCCCAGCGCTCGAAGCCCTGGTTCGAGGTGAGCGCCGTCGAAGCGTGCTCGTAGCGCCGGTTCATGAGCTGGAAGAAGAGGATGGCACCGCTGCGGGTGACCGGGAGGCAGCCGATCTCGTCCGGTTGCGGCGGGGACGCCCGGGATCCTGCGTGCAAGGGGACTTGACAAGAATTCTATCATTAGGACGCGCCTTTTCTGTCGTAGGATGCGCTTTTCCTGTCGTAGGATGCGCTTTCCTCGCACGGGAGAGGGCGCGCGCGTGTGTTTGCGAGGACCGAGGCGGCTGGCAGTCGACATTTGGCAGGGGTTGACAGATCACGACATCGCGCGCCCGCCTGAACCTCCTGCCCGCTCCCGCGCTGCTGCTCGGCGCGCTCGCCCTGCTCGCCCCCGCGGCGGCAGAGGCGCTGACGATACCCGGCAACGTCCGCTCCGCGTTCATCACGGGCAGCGGCACACCCTCGGCCCGGCAGGACGCCTCCACCGTCTGGTCGGCGACGTTGACGCCGGTGGAAATTGCAGGGGGAGTCGGCTGCGGAAGCAAGTCTGAATGCGATACGCAGCTGACGGACAACAGCTTCACGGTCGACGGCCAATCGTATCACTTCCTTGACCTTAGTGTTAGAACAAGTGGACCTCTTCTCCTTACTCTGTCGACAGCAGCGAGTCCAGCGCTTCGGAGGCTCAAATTCTGTGTCGGCTCGACCGAGTTTGATTTTTCGATCTTCGGCATCGCCTCTCATTACTGGATGAACCACGGCCTCACCTGGACCGTCGGCACCCCGGTCTCCCTCAGCATCGGCACGTCCTGCGCGCCGACCCAGCCGCAGTCCACCGACGCGACCCTGTCCGGCCTGACGGCGTCGAGCAGCACGAGCGCGACGGGCACGTTCACGGCGCTGAGCATCGGCACGTTCGCCGCGTCCACCACGTTCTACTCGGCGACGGTGGCCAATTATGTCTCCCACGCGAAGCTGACGCCGACGGTGAACGACTCCAATGCCACGGTGAAGGTGGGCAAGGGGTCGAGCCTGACGGCGGTCGCGAGCGGCTCGGCGAGCGGAGCCATCGCGCTCTCGACGGGCCCGAACGCCCTCAGGGTCGAGGTTACCGCCGAGGACGGCACCACGACGCGGACCTACACCGTGACGGTGACGCGCCAGCCGGGGCGGGACGACGGCGGAGGCGGAGGGACTTCGTCGGCGCCCACGGTGTCGCTTTCGGCCTCGCCGAACCCGGTGACGGAGGGCTCCCCGGTGACGGTGACCGCTCGCCTGTCGTCGCCGCTCTCGAGCAACGTGGCGATCCCGCTGACGCTGTCCAGCGGCACGGCCGAGTGGGAGGACTACGGCTCGCTGTCGAGCATCACGATCAGCTCCGGTTCGACGACCGGCACGGGCACGGTGACGACGAACCAGGACACCGACACCGCTGACGAGACGTTCACCGTGGCGTTGGGCAACCTGCCGTCGTCGGTGAAGGCGGGCAGCCCGAGCTCGGTGGAGGTGAGGATTCGGGACGACGACGGCGGGGACGACGACGGCGGGGACGGGGGAGGAGGCGGCGGAGGCGGCGGGGGCGGCGATCCGCGGAACGGCGAGCCGACGGTGTCCGCGTCGTGCGACCCGTGCCGGATCGGTCCGGGCGGGGAGGTACGTCTGACCGCGCGGGCTTCGGACCCCGACGGCGACCCGCTGAGCTATGCGTGGAGCGCGCCCGCAGGGCGGTTCGCGGGGCCGGTCGACGAGGCGGCGGCGCGCTGGCGGGCTCCGGCCGAGACCGGGAGCGTCACGATGCGCGTGCAGGTCTCCGACGGCCGGGGCGGAACGGCTTCGGCCACGGTGTCCATCGAGGTCGCGAACGCGCCTCCGGCGTTCGGCGAGCCGTCCTACACGTTCGAGCTTCGGGAGAACGAGGACGGCCGGGGCCGCCCGGTGCCGCTGGGCGCGGCGGTCGCCGAGGACCCGGACGGAGACGAGGTGAAGTATGCGCTGGCGTCGGGCGCCGGACATCTGTTCGCGGTCGGGGCGGGGGACGGCGCGGTGACGTATGTGGGTCCGGGCGAGGACCACGAGACGGAGCCGAACCGGTACGAGTTGACGATGAGCGCCCGTGATCCGCATGGCGGGGAGGCGCTGGCGCCGGTGGTCGTCGAGGTGGTGAACGTGAACGAGCCGCCCGTGGCGGCGGCCGACACGGCGACGACGGCGGAGGACGAGCCGGTCGTGATCGACGTGCTGGCGAACGACACGGACGTGGAGGGGGACGCGCTGCGAGTGGAGTCGGTGACGGCTCCCTCGCACGGGACGGCGCGGGCGGCCGCCAACGGCGGCGTCGAGTACGCGCCCGAGGCGGACTGGCACGGGACGGACCGGTTCACCTACACGGTGGCCGACGGCAACGGCGGGACGGCGGAGGCGGAGGTCGAGGTTGTGGTCGAGCCGGTGAATGACGGGCCGGAGGCCAAGGCCGACACGGTCGTGACGGCCGAGGACGAGCCGGTGGTGATCGACGTTCTGGCGAACGACACGGACGTGGAGGGGGACGCGCTGCGGGTGGAGTCGGTGACGGCTCCGGCGCATGGGACAGCGCGGATTGCGGGGGATCGGCACGGCGGCGTGCTGTACGCGCCCGAGGCGGACTGGCACGGGACGGACCGGTTCACCTACACGGTTGCCGACGGCAACGGCGGGACGGCGGAGGCGGAGGTCGAGGTCGTGGTCGAGCCGGTGAACGACGCGCCGGAAGCGGTGGCGGACGCGGCGGCGACGGCCGAGGACGAGCCGGTCGTGATCGACGTGCTGGCGAACGACACGGATGTCGAGGGGGACGCGCTGCGAGTCGAGTCGGTGTCGCCGCCGGAGCACGGGACGGCGCGGGCGGCCGCCGACGGCGGCGTCGAGTACGCGCCCGAGGCGGACTATTACGGGACGGACCGGTTCACCTACACGGTGACGGACGGCAACGGCGGTACGGCGGAGGCAGAGGTCGAGGTCGTGGTCGAGCCGGTGAACGACGCGCCGGAAGCGGTGGCGGACACGGCGGCGACGGCGGAGGACGAGCCGGTGGTGATCGACGTGCTGGCGAACGACACCGATGTCGAGGGGGACACACTGAGGGTCGAGTCCGTCACGGCTCCCTCGCACGGGACGGCGCGGGTCGCGGCGGGCGGCGGGGTGACCTACGCGCCCGAGGCGGACTGGCACGGTACGGACCGGTTCACCTACACGGTGACGGACGGCAACGGCGGTACGGCGGAGGCGGAGGTCGTGGTGGCGGTCGCGTCGGTGAACGACGCGCCGGAGGCAGTGGGCGCGATCCCGGACCAGGCGCTCGACGAGGGGGGCGGGTCGGTGGCGCTCGACCTGGCGCCGTACTTCGCGGACCGCGACGGGGACCCGCTGGCCTACATGGCCGTGTCGTCCGATCCGGGCGTGGCCGCGGTGTCCGTGGCGGGCTCGGCGCTGACGCTGACGCCGGTCGGCTACGGCCCGGCTTCCATCGAGGTGACGGCGCGCGATCCGGGCGGGCTCTCCGCGGCGCAGACCTTCGGCGTGAACGCAAGCGACCGGATGGTGCGCGCCGTCCTCGACGAGACGCTGGCGGCGATGGCGCGGGCACATCTGGCAAGCGCGCGCATGACGCTCGGCCGCCGCGTGGGGCCGGGCGGTGCGGACGAGCGGTCGCGCCTGACGGTGGGGGGGCGCTCGATCCCACTGGGCCGGGACGCGGCACGCCAGGCGGCCGGACGGCTGCTCGAAGGCTGGGCGGTGTCGCGGCTCTGGCGCGGCGGGGGGCGCGGGGAGGCCGGGCGTGCAGCCGGGCGTGCAGCCGGGCGTGCAGCCGGGCGCGCAGCCGAGCGGAGGCTGGCGCAGTTGGCGGCGGACGCCGCCGATGGCCGCGCTACGGGCGGGTCTCCGGGTCCCGCGGACCTGGCAGCGTCGCTGGGCCTGACCGGTCTTGGTGGCCCGCTGGACCTGAACGGCCTTGGCGGCCCGCTGGGCCTGACCGGCCTCGGCGGCCCGGTGGGCCTCGGAGCGCCCGGCGGCGGCACGGAGTTCCTGTTCGCGTGGGGCGGCGGCGAACCCGGCGCTCAGGATGCGGATCGCCGCCGCTGCCTGCGACGCCAGCAACACGAGGATCTCCTCGTCCTCGCGGGTGAACCCGCCGCGCCCGTCCTTTCCCGCGAGAAAGAAGCTGCCCACGTAGACGCCGCGATGACGGATCGGCGTGCCCTGCAGCGTCCTGGACGGAAGCGCGATCGGCGAAAAGCCGGACGACCGCAGCCAGGCCGGCAGGTCCGCGACCCGCACCACACCCGGAAGGTCCCGGAAATGCTCGAAGACCCGGAGGCCGTCCTCCCACTCCTCGAGCTGCCGCGACTGCTCCGGCGTCAGGCCGGAGACGAGGTAGGGACCGGCTTCGCCCGCGTCGTCGACCGTGGCGATCAGGCCGTATCGGGCGCCGGTCAGGGCGCGGGCGCCGTCCACGACCTCCTGAAGGACGGTCTCCACGTCCAGGCTCGCGTTGATGCGCAGGATCGCGCTGCACAGGCTCGAGACGCGCTCCTGCAGCGCCTCGACTCTGGATGCGTCCTCGATTCTCAATGCGTCCGGGTGCTCCGTCACAAGCCTGCCCTCCCCGCATCTCGCCCGGTTCTCACCCCTCGGGCACAATCATCAATCGCCAAAACGTCGCAATTGCACCCGAACTGTCACTCAAACGTGATGAATCCGCGGCCAGGACTCAAGGGCACCTTCCCGGAATATCGACGCCTATCGCCAATTTATCATCATTCACACTCAAAATATCACTGACAAATCATACATCATCGGCTATTTTGAGAAACTATGCCCACGTCGGTCGCATGGGGCGCTGTGTCCCCGCGCCAGGACGTTGCAGGTCACCCAGGCGAAGCCATGACTCCTTTCCTGAGGAAGGGGCACCCGAGCGCACCGCCGCGGATGAAGCGGCGCCCGGGTGGCGATCCCTCCGCCGAGCCGGACGGTGCGGCTTCCGTCATCGCACGCGGGATGACCCTGGTCGGTGACTGCAGCAGCAGGGACACCATCCGGGTCGAAGGCCGGGTCGACGGCGACATCAGGTCGGACAAGGCCATCGTCGTTGCGAAGAACGGTGTGGTGGTGGGCGACATCCTGGCCCGGGACGCCGTCATTTCCGGGCGGGTCCGTGGCCGGGTGGAGACCGCTTCGAGTATCGAACTGAAGGCGTCCTGCGTCGTGGACGGCGAGATCGACACCCTGAGCATCGCCGTCGAGAAGGGCGCCCTGATCAACGTGGCGTTCAAGACATCGTCCGAGGAGACCCGGCGCGAAGACGACACCCGGCGCGAAGACGACACCCGGCGTTCGTCCGAGGACACCCGGCGCGAACCTGACGGGAGGTCTCATTGAACGAGACGCCGAGCGACGGGACCAGGGACGCGCAGTACCAGTTCATCGCGGAGCTTCTCGACGAGACCGGCTACCATGGTCTCCGCAAGAAGGAGAAGTCGCAGATCAAGAAGACGCTCCGGGAGGGCACGGAGTTCTCTCGCGCCCAACTCACGCGCTTGATCGCACAGCATCGCGCGACCGGGAAGATCGTGGACGGCCGCCGCCGAGCGACGGGAGGTCCACGACGCCGCGGCGCCTGACGTCGTCCCTGATTCGTTCCGGCCTTCGCAGACGGCTACAGAGCTTTCGGCCTTCGCGTCCGCGATTCGCGTTTCTGCGACCGGCTCCCCGGTCTCCGCGCGCGTCGGGGATTGCCCGTCCCCGGTTTCGGCGGGCCTCGCCGTACCTTCAGTCGGCGGCCGTACCACTCCGCCTTGTATTCGAGCTGGCGCAGCAGTTCCGAGCTCGCGCCTTCGACTTCGATCTCGCGGGCCTCGTGCACGACGCCCGTCGTGGCCTTGTGCTGCAGATCCGCCTGGTGGTTCCGGACCTTGCGCGCCTGGTTGCGCATGAGGGCCAGGGTGCGCTTTCGGCCCTCGGAACCGAATTCGCACCGCTCCAGCCGCCGCTCGAGCCTCGCCAGGCGGCGTCTGGCGTTGCGGAGCGCCCTGTTCTCGCGGATCACGCGGACCGATTCCCCGTCGACCGACACCGTGATTTCGCGGCCCCGCTGCCGGACCTCGGCCCTGTCCGTGCTCGCCCTGGAGGGCGTGAGCGGCGCGCACTCGAACAGGCACGAGAGCATCCACCGGTTCCCCGCATCCAGCCAGACGCGCCCGGAGAGCAGGCCGAGGGTCTTGCGTCCGGCGGGGCCCGGCAATCTCCCCGGGGGCAGTTTCCCGCCCTTCCAGCGCACCCAGCCGTACTTCGGCAGCCACACCCGGTTGCCGTCGAAGCGGATGCCCTGGTTGCTGAGGTAGATGCCGGGCTCGCGGCCCATGCTCTTGAGCTGGGGGAACCCCTTTCGCCCGCGTCTGCCCTGCCTTTTGAACCAGTTGCGGAAGGCCACGTGGAGATCGGCGGCCACGCGGTACATGGCGCTGGCCGGGCACCCCTGGCTCGCCCCTCCGGCGCGCCAGTCCCGGATGAGCTTGTGCAGTTCGGCCTTGGTCAGCCGCCGTCCGGTCTCGCTGTAGCTGAGCTGCGAGTTGACGAGGAGCGTGTTGGACAGCTCGCGCAGGGCGTTCCGGCACCGGGCGAGCGCCGCGTCCTGTGAGGGACTCGGGTAGAGCCTGCAGCGCCAGCCGACGTAGCGCCGGGAAGTCGATCCGGCCACCGTCAGCGCAGCTCCTCGGTGGGTTCCTGCGCCACAATGTTCCCGGCGCCGGGCCTGCGGACGGCATCGGGATCCCACACGGAATCGACCCACTCGGCGAATCGCCTGTCGACTCGTTCCGGATCGTCGGCCGCCTCGCCGAGCGTGCATCCGGCCGTCCGAATGAAGTTTCTCTCCAGCGTGCGGCGCGGCATCCGCAGCTTTCCGGCGATGGCAGCCCAGTCCAGGGACGTGCGTTCGCGCGTGCCCCAGAGGACGAGGGACCAGCCCAGGAGGCCCTTCAGGTTGCACCGGAGCGGAACTTCCTCCCTCCAGCAGAGCCGAAGCGTCGATGTGGCGACGCCGACCTCGGCCGCCAGCCTTCTGACGGTCGTTCTCGGGAAGAAGGGAGGGAGGGTGGGACCGACGTGCAGGCCGCACGCAATGCGGATCGTCTTCCTGAGGAAGTCCCTCATCGGCTTGAGCTCGTCCAGCAGTCCCAGGCCGAAACGCCCCATCGGACTCCAATTCTGCATCCAGAGGCCATCCAGGACCGGCTTGAGGCGGTCTCTGACATCGGAGGCCCACACCACCTTCAGCCTGGCGGAGGCGAGTGAGTGCATTCGCCGCATGCAGTCCAGGGAGAGGCCCGTCGCCACGATGCATGGCGGACTCAGAAGCCCGAACATCGACAGCAGCCACCGGACTTCGCGCTCGGTGCACGTCTCGGTTGCGAATACCGTCACGCGGATGTTCGCGGGCGGCGTCTCGAGTGCCTTTCGCGAACGCACTCGCCGGACCGGGTAAGCGGTGAACGCGCGCTCCAGCGCGGCTCGAACCTCGAGGTCCCTGCAATACATCATGTAGGCCGGTTCTTTCGATTTCATCGGTGCGATTCTGGAGTGACGAGACGCGGGGCCGAACCGGCGGTGCCCGGTTCGCGTGCCCCCATGGTGAGCCTTATTATATCAGTATGGCATGATCGGCGATCTTGTCAATTTGGAGCGGGGGCGAATCGCCCCACAGTCAATTTTGGAGTTAAGATTATCGAAAACGTCGTATGTCGCAAGGCGGGAGTTCCAGTGACGGGAGGGATATATTTCTGATATTTTGGCGATATCGGTAACACTTTATCGTTTATGTCGCAATCAGAAAACAGAGGTCGCCCTCGACAATCCGAGGATTTGCAGGTTTCACCGGATTCCACACGGGGGTGTGATAGTCCGTAACTGGTTGTCAAACATGAAGGTTCCGAAGTTGGCACCACCTTTGCTTATCCAGGGGCACGCGACTCTTCGTCCAGCCTTTGCAGGCCGGCATTTCATTTCCACCACTCAGGAGGTTCCATGAACCGACTCAAGCTCCTCGCCACAGCAACGCTGATGGCCCTGACCTTCACCGCCTGCGACGAGGGCACTCCGCCGCCTGTGGAGCCGCCCCCGCCGCCGACTCCCGTGGGGACCATCTCCGGGACGGTGACGATTGAAGGGACGGCCGCCAGCGGCATCACCGCCACTCTGTCGTCGGGTGCGACCACGACGACGGGGTCGGGTGGCAGCTTCGCTTTCTCGGGCGTGGAAGCCGGGACCTACACGGTCACAATCAGCGGCTTCCCCGAGGACGCGACGTTCGCCCAGGTGACGCAGTCCGCGACCATCGCGACCGATGGTCAGAACGTGCAACTCAACTTCGCCGGTGAGTACATCCGGTCTTCGGCCGTGGTCGGCAACGTGGTAGCGGCCGACGCGATGATGAGCGGCGGCGACGGCCAGCCCGAAACGCTGGCGGGCGTTACAGTCACGCTCGGCGGCGAGCACGCCATGGGCGAGACCATGGAGACCGACATGAGCGGCGGCTTTGCCTTCACCGGGCTCCGCGCCGGCACCTATACGGTCACTATCTCGGACTTCCCCGAGGACGTCTCTTTCGAGGAAGTAAGCCTCGAGATCTCTGTCGAGGTGGGCGAGGTCGGCCAGGCCGACTTTACGGGACACTTTATCCGCACCTCCGCGGTCGAGGGTCAGGTGATCATCGAGGGCGAGGGCCTTGCGGGCGTCACCGTGACGCTCTCCGGCGGTCCCGCCGACGAGAGCTACACGATGATGACCGACGCCGACGGCATGTACCGGTTCGAGGAACTGCGCCCCGGCTCCTACACGGTCTCGATCTCCGACTTCGACACCCGCGACTACGAGTTCGCGTCCACGTCGCAGGACGTGAGCGTGGATCTGGACGAGACCGGAACGGTGTCGTTCACCGGCGTCCTGCTCCGGACTTCGGGCATCGCCGGCCGGGTGAGCGTCGAAGGCATGGGCCTCGGCGGCATCGAGGTCACGCTGTCGGGCGGAGAGGAGGCCCAGATGGCGACGACCGACGACGGCGGCCAGTACAACTTCGCGGGCCTGGCGGCCGGCGACTACACGGTCTCGATTTCCGTCGAGAGCGACGCCTACGTGTTCGAGTCGATGAGCACGGACGTGACGGTCGGCGACGACGAGTCGGCGATCGTGAACTTCGAGGGCATGCACGCGCGCACCGCGAGCGTGTCGGGAATGGTGTTCCTCGACGAGGCGACCAAGAACGACATGCACGACGAGGGCGAGCATCCTCTGGCGCACGCCGGCATTCCGGTGGCGCTGGTGGGCCCGGGCGTCAACGAGCAGCGGCTGGGCGCGACCGACGCGACCGGCGCCTTCTCGTTCTCGGGTCTGCGTTCCGGCCCGTACCAGCTGGTCGTCCTCATCGACGCCACGGTGGCGGCGGCACTCGCGGCCAACGACGTGGCGTACGGCGGACCGGCGACCGGCTACGAGATCGCTCTCGGAGTCGGCGAGGCCGCTTCGCAGGGGATTCCGTTCGACATCACGCACACGACCGTGAACTTCACGGTGATGCTGAAGCACGGCGACGACACCGGCGCTGCGGTTTCCGGCGCGTCCGTCACGCTCTACGACTCGGCTGGGGATGACAAGACCAAGGTCGGCAGCGGTGAGACCGGCGACGACGGCTCGGTGGCGATCAAGGTCGCGCGCGCCGGCACCAGCGGGAACATGGTTCACGCGAGCGTCTCCCACGAGGACTACAGCGGCGACGGCATGACGGCCGTGTCGTGGGATCCGCAGATGTTCGCAACCGCGGGCTCCAACGGCCACGACCTCGTCAACCTGAGCGTCGACGCGACGGTCAGCGGCGCGACGATCACCACCGACTACGGTGGAGGCAAGGCGCTGAAGGGCTGGGCGATGAGCGTCATGTCCGGCGATGATGCGGTTGATGGCGCGCCCGACAAGCTGGACGACGAGGGCAACGCGGCGTTCAAGACGACCGTGACGGCCGCCGACCTGCCCGCGACCTACACCTTCGCGGTCGCCGACGACCAGGACAACAAGCTGGACGGCGGCGAGGACTACGATCCGGGCTCGGTCGAGCTCACGCACACCGGTCTCAAGCTGGCGGGCACCGTTGACGCCGGCACGATGGAGGTGCAGTACACGACCCAGACCCTCAAGGTCTACGTGCACCACGAGCGCGACCAGGTGATGGGCTATACCGGCAATCTCCTGGATGGCGACGAGAGGGACGGCAGCGGTGACGACCGCATGGTCGATGTCGGCATCCGCTACATCGACGGTAGCGGGCGCTCCCGTGCGTTCGTGGCCGCGGACAGCATCGAGAGCAGCAACAGCAAAGGCGTGCACACCTTCAGCAACGTGCCCGCCGACGAGAACGTCATCGTCCAGGCGAGCAAGGTTGCCGATGACACGAACATCAAACTCCTCGAGCCCGACGAGCTCGCGGCATACACGGGGATGGACGTCAACGGCATCACCGGTGGCGCCTTCGGTGCGATGGGCGGCTTCAACCACACGGTCGAGCTTTGCCCGCTGCAGGCTACCGCGCCTCAGGATCACGGCGAGTGCGCGTCGTTCGCCTACGTGACCACTTACGAGGTGAGCGGGACCGTGACGAAGCAAACCGTCGCAATGGATGACGGCGACGACTTCAAGGCCGTGGAGGAAGAAGACACCGAGGCAGGGGTCACGGTCAGCCTGAGCCCGGTCGACGGCAAGAATCTGGCGGGTGAGGAAGAGTCCTTCACTACCACGGAGAAGGACACCCGTTCGGACAAGACCAAGGGCGACAACCCGATGAGTGCGTTCACCTTCGCCGATGTCGCGGCGGGTGCCTACTCGCTCAGCGTCTCCGATGGGTGGGAGGCGAACGGTGGAGACGCCGACGACATGTTCGAACCGATCGAGGGACCTGTCGACCTCACCGTCAGACCGGCCACGGCGACCGTCTACGGATTCATCGTCGACGATGAAGGCTTCGCCATGGACAGCGCGACCGTGACCGCGAACAATGCGTCGACCATGACCGACCAGCATGGCCGCTTCATTATCGAGGGCATCAAGTCGGAGACGCGCACCGTCAGCAAGAAGAAGGTGACCGGCATCTTCGTGGAGGCCTCGGTCGCAGACGTCGGCAAGGCCAGCGTGACCCTCACATTCGCAGCCAACACGGTGAAGAAGGTGGAGGACGATGACGGCAACGACCTCAAGCTCACGGCTGCGGCCGAGACGGCCTCGATCAGCGGTAGGGTCACTGCCTCCGGCAGCGGCGATGGGATTCCGGGCGTGAAGGTCGAGGTGAGCTACGATGGCACCAAGTACGAGGCCCCGGAGAACAAGAACGCGAAGTCGAAGGGCGCCACGAAGAACGACATTCATCTGACGGGCGCCGACGGCAGCTACACGGTGATGGTCAAGGCCCAGGACCGGGGCGACGGAGTCTGGCTCAGGGTCTCGAAGGATGGCATGTCCTTCGTGCCTGATGAGATCGATGACATTCCCGCGCACGCCGGTTCGGCCGTCTCGGGCTTCAACTTCACCGGCTTCGTGAACGCCACGATCAGCGGTAGAGTGGTTCGTCCGGGTGGCGGGCCGATGAGCGGCGTTACCGTCACGGCGACGGAGGCGGGCGTAGAAGGCGCTGAGGCGACGGCTACCGCCACGACCGGCAGAACGGGAAGCTTCTCGCTCAGCGTGCCGTACGACCGCTACACGATCACAGCCGCGGCGCCGGCGACCAGCCTCACGCGCTTCAGCTATCCCGACGACGAGCAAGATGTCCGTGTTGCTCCCGGTCAAACCGTGAACTTCGGCAACATCACCGGAGTGAGCGTCAACGCCAGGAGCATCACCACGTCGCGGGTGAAGGACGCAACCACCGGCAACTACACCGGGGCGGTCAACATCCGCTGGCAGTTCGATGCCGATGTTTCCGGCTTCAGCGCCATCACGCACACAGTCGAGCATTGCGTTGCGGATTGCGGCGAAGCCGGTGCCACCTGGACGGACGGGTCCTTCGCGCCCGATGGCAGCGCCGACACCGAAGACAATGTGACTGAGGGCGTCAGGGTAGGTACGTTCACTGCCCCGGACAGCAACGAGGGCGACCTCGGCTTCAGCGTCCGGGTCAGCGTCTCGGCGACCGAGACACTGGCGGACGCCAGCACCGAGACGCGCACGGGCAACTCTGGCATGAGGTCCGTTGCTCGGGTCGACGCATCGCCCAGCAAGATCACTGCAGTGCGTGATACTCAAGCAGGTGCGACTGCCGACAGCCTCATCGTCAACTGGGAAGTCTCGACGAACTCCAGAACCGCTACGCGAGTCGTCATCACGCTCGATATGGGAGCGGCCGGAACGCAGTCGCTCATCGCCGAAGACGCAGCCGAGCTTGCTTTGACTGCTGGCGGCACCGATGCGACGAGCGCGGTGCTCGTCGTTAGTGGCTTCACGGCAGCAGACTGGACCATCGCGGGCAGCACTCAGGAGCTGAACGTGACTGAGGCCGACCTCCGGAAGGCGCTCAAGGTCCGTGTCGAGACGCGACAGGCCGAAGAGGTCGACGACGACGACGAGGAAGTCTGGAAGGCGACCGAGACGAAGGACGTCGCCGCCGACCCGGCAAGCAGCTAGTCACCCTTCAACACCATCGGCCTGGCTGACTCGTCACCGGTCAGGCCGATGGTCGCAGGACGGCTCACCCCCCGTCCGGGACCTTCCGGGCGGGGGGTGACGCTCGTTCAAGTCCCTATTCCACCGCGCGTTCATCTGACGCAGAGACGGCACCGATGACTCCGAATCAGCCTGGCGTACCCGTTCGTCCCATTCTGGCTGCCGCAGCGATCTGCGCGTTCCTGGTTCCACCGACGCGCGCGCGCGCTCAGGAGCCGTCCGCGGATGGCTGGGATGAGGGAGTCCGGTCCGCCGCGGGAGTTGCTGCAGCGCGCGCGGCAGTCGCCCCCACGGTCAGGCTTTCGCATACCTTCACGGGGTCCGTGCACGAGGAAATCCGCATCAACATCGGTTTCTCGCAGGCCGTGACCGGTCTCACGATCGGGGAGATCGAGGTCTTCGGCGCCACCAAGGATGTCCTGGAGGACTGCGACGCGGACTATTGCTCGAACTACGCGCTCCACCTCATCACGGATCCGGACTATGACCGCACGGTAATCGTCACCATCCCTGCGGGCGCGGCAGAGAACAGGCGAGGCGAAGAGAGCAGAGCCAGGACACACGACTTCCGCGTTGACAACAAGGCCCCGGAGGTGGACGAGGTGAAGGTCAACGGCGAAGAGGTCGTCGTCGTCTTCGACGAAGACCTCGATGACGACTTCGTCCCGTCGGCCAGCGACTTCTCCGTGTCCTTCATCCGGAGCGGCACGTTCCACACCAGGCGGGTATCCGAGGTCGAGCTGTCGGCGGACGAAATATTTCTGCTCTTGGAGGGCCCCGTCGAGCGGGGCGACGAGGTGAGCGTGTTCTACGGCGCCGGCGGCGACAACGCGGCCAGGGACGCGGTCGGCAATCTCGCGCTCCGCTTCGACCGCGTGGCGCGGAACCTCACCGGGACGACGCGCACCGGAGTCCCCGGCGAGCCGCGCAACCTCACGGCGGAGGCCGTCGGCACCGACACGATCGACCTGGAGTGGGATCCGCCGAGCTCGGACGGCGGCGCCAGGATCACCGGGTACCTGATCGAGGTGTCGACGAATGCCGGCACCACCTGGTCCAATCTGGTGCGCAATACCCGGAACACCGACACCAGCTACAGCCACACGGGTCTCTCCGGGGGCGAGACGCGCCACTACAGGGTTTCGGCGATCAACTTCAATGGGGTGGGAGACCCGTCCAACGTGGCCGACGCCACCACGCAGCATGTGCTGCCCAGCGCTCCCCGGCGATTGACGGCGCGGGCCAGGGGGACGTCGGCCATCGAGCTGAGCTGGAGCGCCCCCTCGACCAGGGGCTCGTCGCCGATCACCGGCTACCGCATCGAGTCGTCGCTCACGGGAAACGACCCTTGGAGCGTGCGCGTGGCCAACACCACGTCCACCACCTACACCCACCGCGACCTGAGTGCCGGCACCACCCGCCACTACCGGGTCAGGGCCATCACCCGGGCGGGCCACAGCGATTGGTCGAACACCGCCCGGGCCACCACCGAGGTCACCGTTCCGAGCCGGCCGACGGGGCTCAGGGTGACCCCGAGCGGCTTGAGGGGAAGCGGCCAGCTCCTCCTCACATGGTCGGCTCCGTCCGACAACGGCGGGAGCGCCATCACCGGCTACCGCATCGAGAGGTCCCCCAACGGCAACACGGGCTGGATCATCCTGGTGCCCAGCACCAACAGCACGACCACCACCTACCTCGACACCCGCCTCAGACCCGCGACCACCTGGTTCTATCGCGTGTCCGCGGTCAACAGCCAGGGGACGGGACCTCCATCCAGCGTGCGCAACGCGATGACCACCGCGGCGCCGCCCGGGCCGCCGCAGAACGTGCGTGCGCGCGCGACCGGACCGAAAAGCATCCTCCTCGCCTGGGACCCGCCGGAGAACGATGGCGGGGAGCGCGTCACCGGCTACGGCATCCAGGTGCAAGGGCCCAACGACAACTCGTGGATCGATCTCGAGCGTAACACGGGGACGACGACGAGGACCTTCACGCACACCGGGCTCAAGCCGGTGACCCGGTACAGTTACCGGGTTCGGGCCATAAACCGCGTGGGCGAAGGGGCATGGTCGCCGATGCCCCCGGCGCTCCCGGCGACGGCCCTTACGCACGCCGACTTCGCCGGGGTCCCGACCGGGCTGACGGCCCAGGCGGTGGGCACGGCGCGCATCGATCTGGCGTGGAACGCGCCCCGCTACACCGGCGGCGTCTCGATCATCGGCTACCGCATCGAGGCCTCCGACGACGGGGGCGGCACCTGGAACATCATCCGCCGCAACACGAACGCGAGGACGACGACGTTCTCCGACGTCAACCTCCGGCCCGCGACCACGCGGCACTACCGGGTCGCGGCGATCAACCTGGCGGGGGTGGGGCAGTTCTCGAACACGGCGCGGGCGACCACCGAGGCGACCCTTCCGGGGGTGCCGCGGCGTCTCAGCGCCGACGCGGTCGGCACCTCGCAGATCGGCCTCTCCTGGCAGGCGCCCTCGGACGACGGGGGTGCGCGCATCACCGGCTACCGCATCGAGGTGTCGGCCGACGGGGGCAGGAGCTGGGAGGACCTGGTGGCCAACACGCGCACCCCGGCCACCATTTACACGCACGGCGGGCTCGAGCCGGCCTCGACGAGGCACTACCGCGTCTCGGCGATCAACCGGATCGGCGTGGGCAATGCGTCGCGGGTCGCGGGCTCGACCACGGACGCCACCGTGCCCGACGCGCCCACCGGGCTCATGGCCAACGACGTCACGCCCACGCAGATCGACCTGTTCTGGGTCGCGCCCGCCTACAACGGCGGCGCGCGCATCACGGGTTACCGCATCGAGGTCTCGGAGACGGGCGCCGCCTGGGTCGACCTGGAGACCAACACCCAGTCCACGGTCACCGCCTTCTCGCACACCGGCCTGCAGCCGGGGAGCGTGCGCCACTACCGGGTCTCGGCGATCAACCGGGCGGGCACCGGCGCGCCGTCGGGGAGCGCTTCGGCGGCCACGGACGACCCCGTCCAGCGCGCGGGGCGGCTGAACACGAGCGTCCTGCCGCACGTGGCGGCCGCGATGACGTCGAGCACGGTCTCGGCGATCGCCCGCCGGGTGGACGTGGTAGCCAGCGGGATGGGGATGGAGCGGCGCGTGGAGACGAACGGACTCTCGTCGATGGCCGCGAGCCTGTCGGCGCCGGGCGCGGGCGGGCTGGGCCTCGCCCAAGGCGATCAAGCCGGACTGGCCGCGCTCTTCGGCGGCACCTCCTTCCAGATGCCGTTCCGGGCGTCGGGCGCGCAGCAGCAGTCGTCCACCGGCACGCAACTGGCGAGTTGGGGCGGCGGCGAGTATCACCACCTCGGCGAGCCCGGCGCGAGCGCCCTCGACTGGAAGGGCAACATGGTGAGCGCCCACGCCGGCGTGGACGTGCGGGTGGGACCGGACATCCTGGCGGGTGTCGCGGGCTCGTACTCCTCCGGCGGCTTCGACTTCACCGACAAGACCGGCGCCAGCCCGGTGAGGGGCACCTATGGCGCCACCATGACCGGCGTGCATCCCTACCTGGCGTGGTTCTCCGACGCGCGCGGCACCTCGGTGTGGGGCTCGGCCGGTCTCGGCCGGGGCGAAATCGAGGTCGACGACGTGCGCGAGGGACTCCGCACCAGCCCGGCCAGCATGCTGACGGGAGCGGGAGGCGCCGGCTACCAGTTACTCGACAGCGGCGCGCGTGGCATCCGCATCAAGGCCGAGGGCTGGTACAGCCGGGTCAAGGTCGACGGCGGCGCGCAGATTGAGGCGGTCACGCTCGACATGCAGCGCGGCAAGCTCGCCCTGGAGTTGACGCAGGGCTTCCGCACCGACACCGGGCACGAACTCGCAGTCGTGCTCGAGGGCGGGATGCGATACGACAACGGCGACGGTGTGAACGGCGCCGGCGCGGAAGTCGGGGGCGGACTCCGCTACACGAACTCCCGCCTGGGCGTGACCGCGGAGGGCCGCGGCCGCTTCGTCCTCTCTTCGCGCGAAGGCTACGAGGAGTGGGGCTTCGGCGGCACGCTCATGCTCGACCCGGCGGCCCGGGGCGAGGGACTCTCGATCCGGGTGGCACCTTCATACGGCGACCACAGGAGTGGGGTGGACCAGCTTTGGGAGCGCGGGGTCTCCGACGCGATGGGCGGCCACGGCCTGGGCACGGGCCCCAGCGTGGACGGCGAGGTGGCCTACGGCATCGCCGGCTTCCAGGGGACGCCCTACGGCGGCTTCCACCTCGCCGGGGGCGGGGCGCGCGCCTTCTCAAGCGGCGTGCGCTACGACCTCGGCGCGGGCGTCGGGCTGCGCCTTGAGGGCACGCGGCGCGAGAGCGGTCCCGCTGGGGCGCAGCACTCGGTGGGTGTCCGCGGACGGATCAGATTGCGGTAGATGAAACGCGCGCTGGCATTCCAGGTCAGCCAGTCCCTGCCGCGCGTGGCGCGCTGGCGCAACTGCTCCCGCCCGTTCAGCCATCGTCTCACGCTCCCCGTCAGGTGGCCCGTATCACCAACGTGTGCGCGGACTTGCAACGTCCGCGCAAGGGGATTGAGGCTATCCCTGCGGACGATGCAGCACGTCATCGGGCAGGTCGGGCGACGGCTGATGCACTGCGACCGTTGACGGTCTGAAACCGGATTGTAGGCGTCTCCGACAACTGTTATGATTCACCTGATCGCAACCTTCGTCAGGAGGCATGGATGGCAACGTACACGCTGTACCGCATCGTGCGGAACCGGAGGACGGTGCATGTTGGAATCACTAGGAATCCGGAACGCCGCGAGCAAGAGCATAAGCGCAGGTTCGGAGCTGGCGCCTACATGATGAAAGAGGGATACCGGCACTCTCTGCAGGCCGCCCGACAGTGGGAGCACGAGCAGCGCAGAAAGGGCCGTCCAACGGGACCGTGACGAGCCAGCCCCCCGCGACCCAGACGCCGGTTGACGACGCCACTTGGGCCAACACTCTATCGCTTTTGACCATCGCGAAGTTCTTGGGCTCGTTGATTGCGGCCCTCCCGCCCACAACTCAACTGAAGCTGGCAGCCGCCCTCGACGAATTGCAGGAAGAACTCTCATCAGCGATTCGCGGCGAATGGGGAGCAGAACCCTGGTCGCCAGAAGCCATGCGAACGCCGGAATGGGAAGCTTTCATGCTGCTGCAAAGAACGCGCCTACGGTACGCCGATGGCGTCCTCGGCGAGGACACGACCCCCGATCCCGAAAACGATCCCGAGAACGAGCAGTTGGATGGACGATCTCGTTAGGGCAGCCAACGTGGCCATCGTGATCGGATGCCTTCTGCAGGCCGCGACGTTCCTGTTGCTGTTACCCCAGCTACGGCTATGGCGTACAACCGCGAAAGACAAGCTTGCCGCTCGTAAGGAGGTGAGCCAACAGGCCGAGAGTGCTGCCCGGCAGATGCGTATGGATCACCACAAGCGGGTTTCCGCGAGCGATTCCGACGCGTCCCCGGACGCGACGACCGTGACCTGACGATCCTGAGCCGTCCTGCGTTGTACCTCGTCGGTGTGCCGGTAACACTCCAGTCTGCGCCGCAGAAGTCTCGCACTACTACCTATGGTATGCTAACGCGCCCCTACTACTACCTGTAGTGTGTTCGGGTGCCGTGAATCGTCTCTTGCGGCGCAAGCTGCCAAGTGCCCATGTGCGCACGGCTCTGATGCGATCGAGATACGTCGGGTTTCCTCTACCACAACTTGATCCTCCCGCGGACGCCCACCGAGTGTTGCGCTCCTCCAGGCCCGCTCTCGCGTCGCGTCCCCTCGAGCCGTAGCCCGACGCCCGCGCCCAGGTCGTAGCGTACGCCGCTACTGAATGCGCGCATGCCGCTCTCGGCCAGATAGAAGCCGCTGTAGGGCGTCCCCAAGCCGGCGATGCCGTACGCGACCTCGCCATCCACGTTCGGGCCCATGCCCGGATGTTGGCCGCCCACCGCATCGGACACTCCGCGCTCCCACAACTGGTTCACCCCGCTCCTGTGGTCGCCGTACGATGGCGCCACCCGGATCGAGAGCCCCTGGCCGCGGACCGCCGGGTCGAACTGGAGCATGCCGCCGAGTCCCCATTCCTCGTAGCCGTCGCGCGCCGAGATCACGAACCGTCCGCGGCCCTCCGCGATCAGCCCCATGCCGGAGTTGGTGTAGCGGAGCCCGCCGCCGACTTCCGCGCTGGCCCCGTTCACGCCGTCGCCGTTGTCGTAGCGCATCCCGCCCTCGAGCAGGAACGCCATCTCGTGCCCGGTGTCCGTGCGGAAGCCCTGCGTCAGCTCCAGCGCGAGCTTGCCGCGCTGCATGTCGAGCGTCACCGCCTCGATCCGTTCGCCGCCGTCGACCTTGACCCGGCCGTACCAGCCCTCGGCCTTGAGGCGCACGCCGCCCTCGCCCCTGGTGAACAGCTGGTAGCTGGCGCCCCCTGCCCCCGTCAGCGTGCTGGCCGGGCTGGTGCGGAGTCCCTCGCGCACGTCGTCGACCTCGACTTCGCCGCGGCCGTATCCGGCCGAGCCCCACACCGAGCTGCCGCGCGCGCCCGAGAACCACGCCAGGTAGGGGTGCACGCTGGTCATGGTGGTGCCGTAGGTCCCGGTTACCGGGCTGGCGCCGGTCTTGTCGGTGAAATCGAAGTTGCCCGAGTTGTACGAGCCCGCGACCCCCGCCAGGATGTCCGGCCCTATGCGCACGTCCGCGCCGGCGTGGGCGCTCACCATGTTGCCTTTCCAGTCGACATCGGTCGCGCCGGGTTCGCCGAGGTGGTGGTACTCGCCCGCGCCCCAGCTCGCCAGCTGCGTGCCGGTGGCCGACTGCTGCTGCGCGCCCGGCGCCCCGAACGGCATCGTAAAGGAGGTGCCGCCGAAGAGGGCGGCGAGACCGGCCTGGTCACCCTGCGCGAGGCCGAGGCCTCCTGCGCCCGGTGCGGACAGGCTCGCGGCCATCGACGAGAGCCCGTTCGTCTCCACGCGCCGCTCCATCCCCATCCCGCTGGCCACCAGGTCGACCCGGCGGGCGATCGCCGAGACCGTGCTCGACGTCATCGCGGCCGCCACATGCGGCAGGACGTGGGTGTTCATCCGCCCCGCGCGCTGTACGGGGTCGTCGGTTGCGGCCGAAGCGCTCCCCGACGGCGCGCCGGTGCCCGCCCGGTTGATCGCCGAGACGCGGTAGTGGCGCACGCTCCCCGGCAGCAGCCCGGTATGCGAGTAGGCGGTGACCGTGGACTGGGTGTTGGTCTCCAGGTCGACCCAGACGGCGCCCGTCTCCGAGACCTCGATGCGGTAGCCGGTGATGCGGGCTCCGCCGTTGTAGGCAGGCGCGATCCACGCGAGGTCGATCTGCGTGGGCGTGACGTCGTTGGCCATGAGCCCGGTGGGCGCGTCCGGCACGGTGGCGTCCGTCGTCGAGCCCGCGACCCGCGACGCATTGCCCACGCCGATCCGGTTGATCGCCGAGACGCGGTAGTGCCGCGTCGAGGCCGGCGCGAGGCCGGTGTGGGTGTGGATGGTGGCCGTAGTGCGCGTGTTGGCCACCAGGTCCTCCCAGCTCCTGCCCCCGTCGGCCGACACCTCGATGCGGTAGCCGGTCACACGTGCGCCCCCGTCGTCCGAGGGCGCCTGCCAGGAGAGGCCGATCTGCGAGGTGCCGACCGCGTCGGCGCTGAGACGTCGCGGCACCCCCGGAAGGGTCGCGTCGGTGGTCGCCCGCGCCGTGTTGGAGAACTTCCCCACCCCCGCCAGGTTGATCGCCGCGACCCGGTAGTGCCGCGTGGTCGCGGGCCGGAGGTTCACGTCGGAGTACGTCGTCGTCCTCGCGCTCGTGTTGCGGCGGATGATATTCCAGGTCGAGCCCCCGTCGTCGGAGGCCTCGATGCGGTAGCCGATGATCGAGACGCCGCCCGTGTAGCGGGGCGCGTTCCACGCAAGGTCGATGCGCGCCGTGCCCACCGCCCGCGCCGTCAGCCCGGTCGGGACCCCGGCGAAGTCGGCGTGCGTGATGGCCGCCGCCGGGGGCAACGGGGGCGCCGGCGAGTACTCCCCCCGGCCCACGCCGTTGATGGCCGCGACCCGGTACCGGTACCGGGTCACCGGCTCCAGTCCGGTGTCCGTGAACGTGGTTGCCCTCGTCCCCGTGTCGGAACGGTGGGTGATCCAGGCGTTGTCGTTGGGCCCAATCCTCTGGATGGCGTAGCCGGTGACGCGCTCCCCGCCATCGGTCTCCGGCGGGTCCCAGGCGAGGCGGATGCTGTTCGGTCCGGTCGCGAGCGCACGCACGCGTTGCGGTGGCCCGGGACGCGCGGCCTTGGTGGTGCCGCTGGCCACGCTGGAGGCGCGTCCCACCCCTTTGCTGTTGATCGCGGACACGCGATAGAACCAGGTGGTGGCGGGACTGAGATTGCTGTCGGTGTAGATGCGGTCCGCGTTGCCGGTGTTGGTCACGAGCGGTAGCCAGACGCCGACACGGGTGGCGGACCTCTCGATCAGGTAGCCGGTGATCTCGCTCCCGCCGTCGTCGACCGGGAGCGACCAGGTGAGGAGGAGTTGGTCGCTTCCTCTCAAGCCGCTCGGCATCACACTCAGGCTCCTGGGCGGGCCCGGCAAGGCCACTTCGGTGGTCGCGTGGTCGGTGTTCGACCACTCGCTCCGGCCCGCCCGGCTGATGGCCAGGACGCGGTAGTGGCGCGTCGTGTTGGGCCTGAGGTCGTCGTCGGTGTAGGTGGTGGCCGTGGTGTTGGCCACGAGCTCGGTCCAGCGGCCGGTTCCCGTGGGCGACGACTCGATGCGGTAGCCGGTGATCGGCGACGAGCCGCTGGAGGAGGGGGCGCTCCATCTCAGCTCGATGGCCGACGTCCCCCTGGCCCGCGCCGTTAATCGCCGGGGAGCGCTGGGCGCGACCTCCTCCGTGGTGGCGCGAGCCACGTTGGAGACGGGTCCCGTGCCGTTGAAGTTGATCGCCGACACCCTGTAGTGGCGCGTGTCGCCCGCCGAAACGTCCTCATCACGGTAGGCGGTTACGGTGTCCGGGGTGCTGCGCACCAGAGTCGCCCAGGGATCGCCGCCGTTCTCCGACACCTCAATCCGGTACGCCGTGATCCTGGCGCCGCCGTCCGCGGTCGGGGCAAGCCAGTCCAGATCGATGGCCGTGGGGCCGTAGGCCTCGGCGGTCAGGTTGCGCGGCGCGCCGGGAAGCCCGGTGCGCGTCGTCCCGGTGACGTTTACCACCTGCCAAGTGCCGCCGAACACTCGATTGCCTACACGGTCCCGGAGCCCGTTGTCGCCTCTGTCGTCATAGAACACCGAAACCACATCGCCCTGCTCGACGGGGCCCTCCAGGCTCAGGAACACCTTTCTCGCCGACACCTCGACCGCGGATACGGTCCTTGTGCGGTAATTACCGCTCCTGGTGAAGGAAACGGCAAAGTCGCCGACTGCCGGGACGGCGCTCTCATTGAGGTTTTCGTCGAAGTCGATGACGACTTCGTCGCCGTTGATCGTTGCGAGGGTGAAACGAGGGGCCCTCGTGTCCACGGGGATGACGGGCTGATTCGACTGGAGGTTCCCATCGCCGTCAGCGTCCTCCGCCATGTTCTCGGGGATATGGACGGTCACAAAGCCATCATAGTCCTGCGGCATCCTCAGCGTGACGGAAAAGCGCGCGGCGCTGGCGGTGCTGAACGGCGCAACCTCCGCGCACGCCGCAGTCACGGGCGCGCAACTGATAACGAAGTCGGCGTCCGTGAAGCCGGTCACGCTTGCCGCGAAGCGGATATCGAGCCTGGCAGAGTCCTGTGCGGGCGGCCCGATCCAGCGCCATGATATATGGGTCGAGGGGCGGACAGCCGCGCGCGCCGCCGGAGGTTCCGCGATCGACCGGACCACTTCGTCCCAACCGTCCGCGGACGGCTCCTCGGCGCGCACCCCGGTCGGTGGCGCCGCGAACGCGCAGATCGCCGCGGCGGCCAAGAGGGAACGCATGGACCAGCCAGGCTGCTTCGGAATCATCGTGCCGTCTCCGCATCGGGGATTCGATGGTAGCTCCATAACGGGCGTCACCCCCCGCCCGGGGATCCCGAACGGGGGGTGAGCCGTCCTGCGACCATCAGCCTGACTGGTGGCGAGCCAGCCAGACTGATGGGGTTGAAGGGTTGTTAGCTGCCGCTGGACTCCTCCCTCGCATCGAGATCAACTGCCCCGGAGCGCTTCCACTTCGGGCCGTCATCCGTGGCATCCGCGGTACCCTGCACCGACTCGACAGCGACCTTGATGGCCTTTCTGAGGTCGGCTGCGGTGACGGTGACCGTCTGAGTCCCCGTGCCGGAGGGCTCAGCCACAGTCAGGGCCGTGGAGTAAGTGTCGTCGATCTCAGCCGAGACAAGCTCTCTTTCCGTGCCAGTGCCGGTAGTCGGAGCCACCAAGACCACCCACACCGTGCTTCCTTGCAGAACGGCGGGCGTGACCTGGGCAACGACCCGGAAGTCGGAGTCATCACTCGTCACGGCGGTCCAGCTGGCCTGGATGAAGTCGCCGGTCGCAGCCCCCTCGTCTGAGTCTGCTGCCGCCTGACGCCTCGCCTTCACACCGCTGGCCGACGGATCGATCGCCGCAACGTCAACCTCAGCACTGTTGATCGCGTCGGGATCGTCGGTCGTGTCTCCAGCCGTGCCGTTGTCGCTGGTGGACACGACGCGAACCATGAACCCGCCATCGCTGGCGGCTGGGGCATCCCCGCGCCTTGCCGTCGAGTCTGTGGGCGAAGCCCCCGCCAAGGCGTCCGACGTGACAGCGGTGCCAAAGTCCGCCCAGTTACCATCGCCGACCTTGGTCTGGGCCTGGTAGCTGACGATGTGTCCGTCAGGCACGGTGCCCGCCTTCCAAGCCACCCTGACGTTGCCAGCGCCGCCGGCGGAGACGTACCGCGAGGGATCGGATTCGTCGTCGTCGGTGTCCTCATCGTCTAGCACACGCAACCGCGACGCGCCGACGCCGCTGGCTGCGAACGTCATCGCCTGGATGGTGCCGATGTTCACGGTCTGGCCCGGAGCGACGTTGACCACCTGTCGGTACTGAGATGGGAGCTCGAAGGTGTGGTTCGCCAGCGTGGCTGCCAGATTGTAGCTGCCGCCGACCCCCGACACGCTGAGCGAGAAGCTTCCCGTCACGCCCGTGGTGTCGGCATCCGCGACATCGCCGCCGGCTGCCGGCGTCGCCGTGACGATGACACCGCTTATGGGTCCGCCGCCCGGAGCGGCCACTCTGCCCATAATCGTGGCGTTCACGAAGCCGGAGAAGGTGATGCTCGCCGTCTCCGCTCCGGGGTGGGCCGCGGCCGGGTACGCGGCGGGTACGAAGGTCCAACCGTCCTTCTGCGCCGACACGTTGGCGATATCGCCCAGTGTCTTGGCCTTGGCCTCCGCCGTGAAGGTGCCGTCGGCGCCCGTCACGAGCTTGCCCTTGTTCGCGCCGCTCGTCGCCGCGTTGAGCGGTGCCTCATCGTCCACCAGGATTTCCACGCCGGCGATCGGTGCGCCGCCGTTGGAAGCAATGACCTTGCCGCTGAACGTGGCACGTGACTGGACGCCCGCCAGGTCGATGTCCTGCCTCGTCGTCTTGTTCGCTTTGGTCTCGGCTCCCGTGCCAAAAGTGATGGGATCGAGTTTTGCGACGGTGTAGCCCTTGCGGGAGGCCTCCACGAAGATGCTGTTCCTGTGCGTCGCGCTGCCGATCTTGCGCGTCGCCGGAGCGATGCCGTCGATGATGTAGCGACCGGACGCGTCGGTCATGGCCGACAGGCCGTTCACGGTCACGGTCACGCTGTCGAGCGGGAAGCCGTCGGTGCCGTCCACGCGTCCGAACAGGGTAGCCGTCGCCGGCGTAACGTCGAGCGTGACTTCGCCCTCGAGCGGGTCGAACGCGTCGTCGACATCGTCCGTGGCATCCATGTCGCCCATCTTCGCCCGCCATCCGGACGGAACGCTGAGCTCGTAAACGCCCGCGGCCACCGCGCCGAAGTTGAACTGGTGCGTCTCGTCGAGTACCTCATTCCCCTTGGAGGTCTCACCCGGTCCCTTGACCGCCTTCTCCGTCGTGGTGTGGGACTCTTCCTCACCGGCGAGGTTCTCGCCTTCGACCGGCGACAGGCTGACCGTCTGCCCGGGTACGAACGTGGTGATGCCATCGTCGTCATCACCGGTGTCGAAGTCGTCGCCCTTCATCTTGACGGTGTTCTTCCACACCTGCCCGCTCACGGTGTACGTGGTCACGTAGGCGAACGATGCGCACTCGTCGTGGTCCTGGGGCGTGGTGGCCTGCAGCGGGCAGAGCTCGACCGTGTGGTTGAAGCCGCCCATCTCGCCGAAGGCGCCGCCCGTGATGCCGTTGACGTCCATCATCGTGTACGCCGCGAGCTCGTCGGGATCGAGGAGCTTGATGTTCTCCACGCCCGTAGCCGCTTCCGCCTGCACGATGACTTTCCTGTCGGCCGGAACGTTGCTGAAGGTCCAGACACCCTTGCTACCGTTGTTGTCCGGGCTCGAGATCTTGTCCGCAGTCGCGAACGCACGGGAGCGGCCGTTGCCATCGATGTAGCGGATGCTGACGGAGACTTGGCCATCGTCCCTCGCGTCACCGCCCAGGATGTTGCCGGTGTAGCCCATCACCTGGTCGCGCTCGTGGTGCACGTAGACCTTTAGGGTCTGGGTCGTGTACGCCACCTCCATCGTGCCGGCGTCCATCGTGCCCGCCAGCGCGAGACCGGTGTGCGTGTACTCGACCGAGGTCCCGGCGTACTTCTCGCCGCCGTCCAGCTTGTCGTCCTGGTCGTCGGCGACCGCGAAGGTGTAGGTCGCGGGCAGGTCGTCGGCTCCGACGGTGGTCATGAACGCCGCGTTGCCCTCGTCGTCCAGCATCTCGGGTGCGCCATCAACCGCATCGTCGCCGGACATGACGCTCATCGCCCAGCCGCCGAGTGCCTTGCCGCCACCGTACTCGGTCTCGACCGTCGCGCCGCTGACCGTCGCGTCGACGCTCAGGTTGACGAGGTCGTGGCTGTTGGAGGCCGCGGTTGCGAACATCTGCGGATCCCACGACACGGCCGTCATGCCTTCGCCGGTGTAACCGTCTGCGGACACGCCCGCGTGCACCATGTTCCCGCTGGTGTAGCCACGCGCGACCTTGATCGCCACGGAGCCGTCGTCGCCGGTGTCGCCGCTGCCGACCTTGTTCTCGCCGTCCGCGTCGGAGTAGAGCGTGACGCTGGCGCCGGGAACCGCCGCACCCATGTCGTCGCCATGCCTCAGCATCACCGTGAAGTTCACGGTCGTGTGCGTGATGTCGAACGGAATCCCCTGCGATGCGGCCTCGCCGACACCGAGAGCGATCTCGTAGCCGGTCGCCGGTCCGCCGTACGCCACGTCGTTGGCCGCGAGTGCAGCCGCCACCGTGGCGTCGATGAGGACGACCAGCTGGTACGGGCCGGAGCGGAGACCCGAGAACGAGAAGGCGCCGGTCGCGTCGGTCGCGCCCAGCCGCTGCTCGTTGACGCCCGGGCCCACCAGCGCCACCGGAATGCCGGCGTGCGCCAGAGGATGCTCGCCCTCGTCGTGCATGTCGTTCTTGGTCGCCTCGTCGAGGAACACCATGCCGGACACGCTCGCGGTCCTCGCGTGCATGCCCTCGAAGTTGACGATCTTCGACTCGTCGTCACCGACCGTCACGTCCGAGCTCATCGACTCGAACACGTAGGCGTCGCTCTCGACCGCGATCGAGACCGTGTAGTCGCCAGCCGCCAGGCCCGCGAAGTTGTACTGGCCGCCGTCGTCGGTCATCGCCGTCTGGGCTTCCTCTCCGCCCGACAGCGTGACCTCGATGCCGCCGAGGCCCATGCCTTCGACGCTCACCCGGCCGGCGATGCCCGAAGTCCGGAGCAGGACGCCGGTGAACGACACCGTTCCGGTCTCGTCCAGGTCCACGCTCACGTCCTGGGACGTGGCCGCGAACTCGTAGTCGCGGGTGTCGAAGTCGCTGATGCTGACCGTGTAGTCGCCGGGGCGCAGTTCCTCGAACCGGTACATGCCGTCGGCGTCGGTCATCATCGTGTAGCTCTCGTCGGCCGGCCCGCCGTTCAGGGTGACCGTCACCCCGGCAAGGCCCTCGCCCTCGATGATCACCTGGCCCTCGACCGCGGACGTGCGGATGAAGTGGCCCGTGAAGTCGGCCTGGCCGACCTCGCCCACCTCGACCGAGATCTCGAGGCTCACTTCCTCGAAGGAGACGTCCTCCGGGAAGTCCGAGATGGTGACCGTGTAGGTGCCGGCGCGGAGCCCGGTGAAGGCGAAGCCGCCGCTCATGTCGGTCTCCATGGTCTCGCCCATGGCGTGCTCGCCGCCGAGCGTGACCGTCACGCCCGCCAGCGTCTCGGGCTGACCGTCGCCGCCGCTCATCATCGCGTCCGCGGCAACTACGTTGCCGACCACGGCCGAAGACCGGATGTACTCACCGGCACCGACCATCCTTAACTCACATCATGACAATGTGATACGACTACACGACCATGCCGCTATTATCAGGGTTATGCGCGCGATGCATCTCCCGCGGTTACCGCACGTAGTCGGCCCATGCTTCCATGATCTCCCGCCGTTGCTCGAAGAGATCGGATCGCAGGTAAGCGCCCTCGACGCCCTTGACCGCGTGCGCGAGCGCGGATTCGGCGACCTCGCGGGGTACGCCGCGCTCGGCGCACCAGTCGCGGAACGAGGAACGGAAGCCGTGCGGAACGGCGGCGATTTCAAGGCGCCGGCAGAGCAGGGAGAACGTGTTGCCGGTCAGCTTGCGGCCGGCCGGGGAGGGGAACGCCAGCTCGGATCCCCTGCATCGATGGCGCGCCTGGGCGAGCACTTCGAGCGCGCGTGAGGACAGCGGCACCCGGTGCTCGCGTCCCGTCTTCATGTGTTTGGCGGGCACGGTCCATGTGGCGGCCCCGGCGTCGATGTCGGCCCATCTCGCACTCCGGGCCTCGCCCGATCTGGACGCGGTCAGAACGAGAAACTCGAATGCCAGCTTGGTCATGGGCTGCGACGTGCTCGCACGCACTCTCGCCAGCGCCCGCGCAACCTGGGTGTGAGGCAGCGCGCGATGGTGGACCGTTCGAACCTCGTTCCTGGGCAGTGCGGCCGCGATGGTGTCGCCGGCCGGATTCCCCTCCCTGTACTCCTGCGCGACGGCCCACCTCATCACCGCCGAAATCCTGTTGCGCACCCGCGTCGCCGTCACCCGCTTCTCGTTCCAGATCGGCAGCAGGATGGCCATCACGTCCGTCGTCGTGATCTCGTCCACCGTCTTGTCCCCGATCTTCGGGTAGACGTACTCGCGCAGGCTCTGCCTCCACTGCTGCTCGGTGTCGCTGCCCGGCTTCCAGTTCGCCCTGTGGATCGCGATCACCTTCTCGGCGGCTCGCGCGAACGTCGGTGTGCCGTCGCTCCTGGGGTCCATCCCCCGCTCCAGCGTGCGCCGGTTCTCGAGCGCCTTGACTCTCGCCTCCTTCAACGTCACCAGCGGATACGCCCCCAGCCCCAGGTTCACGGGCCTGCCGTTGATGTAGAGGCGCTGCGCCCACGTCTTGCTGATCCGTCCGGTCGACGTGGGCTTGACCAGCAGCGACAGCCCGAAGCCTCCGCGTCCGTCCCCGTATCGGCCGGGCCGCCGGACTGCCTTGACGAAACCCGCGGTTAGTTTCCTCGGTCGTTCCATATGCTATCCTGTCCGTTATCATGTCCCGAAAAATCGTCGTGGCGTTCGACCCGCAGGCCCTGTCCGGCGCGCGCGCGGCCGAGTCGCGCAGGGGCATCCCGCGCTACTGTCGGCGGCAACCTGGACGTCTGACGCCTCGGCACGCTAAGCAGGAGGCGTGCCATCGCGCACCGGCGACTGTCATGGGGGACACGTCCGCACCCGCGTGAACGCTCTGTGAGCCACCGAACCGCCTTCTTGTTCTCGCTGTGCCCCGAGCACTATCCTGACTCGCAGTCAGGCAGGTTCCTGTTGGCCGACGACCTCGGCCACGACACCACTACGACCTTCGGAGATTGATCATGAGCACACGAAAGCAGGCGAGCGATTTCCCCCAGGAGGTGCTGGCCCTCTTCGACGGCTATGTCCACGGGTTCATTCGGCGCCGGGACTTCCTGGAGGGTGCGGGGAAGGTGCTGGGCGGCGGTGCGGCTGCCGTGGCGGTGCTCGAGGCGCTTCGTCCCAACTATGCGTGGGCGCGGCAGGTGGAGACCGACGACGCCCGCATCCGGCAGGAGTACGTCACCTATCCGTCACCGGACGGCTCGGGGACCATGCGCGGCTATCTGGCCCTGCCCGCCGGGGCGACGGAGCCCGCGCCCGCGGTCCTCGTCATCCACGAGAATCGCGGCCTCAACCCCTACATCGAAGACGTGGTGCGCAGGTTCGCCGCGGCCGGTTTCGTGGCGCTGGGGCCGGACGCGCTCACTCCCCTGGGCGGGTATCCCGGCAACGACGACGAGGGCCGGGAGATGCAGCGGCAGCTCGACAGGGACGTGATGATGGAGGACTGGGTGGCCGCGTTCCGGTTCCTGCGGGACCACGAGGCGACCACCGGGCGAGTCGGGGCCGTCGGCTTCTGCTACGGCGGCGGAGTGGTGAACCAGCTCGCGGTCCGACTACCGGATCTGGGCGCGGGCGTGCCCTTCTACGGATCGGCGCCGGCCTTGGAGGACGTGCCCTCGATACAGGCGCCCCTCATGATCCAGCTCGCGGGCCTGGACGAGCGCATCAACGCCGCCTACCCGGCCTACCAGGAGGCGCTCGAGGCGAACGGGAAGGAGTTCGCGGTCCACGTCTACGAGGGCGCCAACCACGGCTTCCACAACGACACCACCCCCCGCTACGACCAGGAAGCCGCCGGCCTCGCCCAGGAGCGCACCATCGCCTTCTTCAACGAGCACCTGAGGGGCTGAGGGGCCACCGCGGCTGAGGGCGGGTCCGCGAAACGGCGCCGGCGCTACATCCTGCTGAGACCCGTCGCGTTCAGCCCCCGCGCGGCTGTCGTTCTCAGCCCGCGCGCGGCCCCAC
Organism: Longimicrobiales bacterium; assembly: GCA_965202805.1. Classification (GTDB taxonomy): domain Bacteria; phylum Gemmatimonadota; class Gemmatimonadetes; order Longimicrobiales; family Gaopeijiaceae; genus BD2-11. The sequence goes on along the minus strand of OZ241869.1, from coordinate 1,845,805 downwards.
TCTCAGCCGCGCGGCAGCCGGGGCACGTTGAGCGGGCTCGCCTCCAGCACCCGGCTCCAGATCCTCCGGCCGACCGCGTCGGCTTCGCGCAGGATGGCTTCCTCGTCCATGGTCAGGACCTCGCGGTCGCGCATGACGAAGCGGCCATCGACCATGACCGACTCGATGTCGCCCGGGTGGCCGCTGTGCACCAGCGCGGAAATGACGCGCCCGGCGGGCACGAGGTGCGGCCGCAGCGTGTCCACCACGAGGAGGTCGGCCTTCTTCCCGACTTCCAGCGTTCCGAGGTCGTCCGGCTGCTGCACCGCCAGCGCTCCTCCCTGCGTGCAGTCGGCCAGGATGTCCTCGGGCTGAGGCGCGAGGCCGGGCACCTCGTCGCCGTCGCGATTGCGCCGGATGCGCTCGGTCAGCAGGGCGATGCGCATCACCTCGAAGACGTCGTTGGTGTTGTTGTCGGTCCCGAGCGCGATGGGGCAGCCGGCCGTCCGCAGCGCCGGAATCGGGGGGCTGATGCCGCGGTTCGCCGCCATCCCCGCCTGGTGCGAGATGATGGTGCCCGACCTTCCCAGCAGCGCCACCTCCGCATCGTTCACGTAGCGGGCGTGCGCCGCGAACAGCCGGGGGCCGAGGAAGTCGTGCCGGTCCAGATACTCCGCCGGGCGCAGGCCATGGTGCATGACCATGAACTCGTACTCGGCGCGGCTCTGGTTCAGATGGATGGTGTAGCCGAGGTCGTGGGTCTCGGCGAAGTCGCGCACCGCGCGCAGCAGCTCGGGCGACGAGGTTTCGGTGAGCGATGCCGCCGGGAAGACCGTGACGCGCCCGTCCCCGGCGCCGTGCCAGGTGCTGAAGAGGTCGCTGATGCGCTGCATGCCATCGTCGAGGAGCGCTTCGGAGAAGCGGGGCGTCCCGCTGAACGACCGGGCCATCGAACGGGTGGACACCGGACCCGGCACGTTCTCGGTGTCGCGGATCCCCTCGGCGAGGACGCAACGGAGGCCGGAGTCGGCCAGCACCCCGGCCTGGCGCTGCACGTTCCCGGTGAACTCGACTATGGTGGTGGTCCCGGTGGTGATGGCCTCGAGCGCGGCCACCTGCACCATGAGGTTGCCTTCCTCGCCCTGGAGGAGGCTCGCGGGCGAGACGGCCAGGTTGGCCGTGTTGGGAAAGCCGAAGTCCTCGTTGAATCCGCGCGCGACGACCGCCCGCATGTGCGCATGACAGTTGATGAGGCCGGGGAAGAGCGCCTTGCCGCGCCCCTCGACCCGCTCGGCGCCGGGGTATGCCGCAAGCACCTCGTCGGTGGGCCCGATCGCCGCGATGCGGCTGCCCTCGACCGCCAGCGCCACGTCGTCCTGCACGGCGTCCGGGTTCGCGACCGTGGTGTTCGTGAAGACCACCGTCCTCGCCTGCTGCCCCCGCGACCTCCCGGCTGACGGCGCCACGGCTGACGGCGCCACGGCCCCAAGCGGATCGCGCTCGAGCAGGAAGGCGGCGGTGCCCGCTCCGGCTCCGGCCAGCCACTCACGGCGGGTGATGTCGCCGGGGCTGGAGTTGTTGCCGGGCCGGGAGTTGTCGCCGGGGCGGGAGTTGTCGCCGGGGCAGTCGCGCGATGTCGGGGCCGGTTTCTCGTTCGCAGGTGCTGACATGGTGTCTACTGGTGTTTACTGGTGAGTAGTGACGACTTCACTGTCCGCCCGGCTCCTTTCACGCACGCCGCCGCCATCTTGCGAGGTACTCCTGAACCGTGACCACATCATGCGTGTCCCTTACTTCGCCCACGATGCGCTCGATCAGGTCCGCCCGCACTCCTTCGACGAAGGGATGGCCGTACATGAGCGCGAAGTCGCGCTTGCGGATGGCATCCGCCGCCGACCGGACGATCTCTCCATCGGCTCGCCCCAGCGCCAGCATTTGTTCGACCAGCGGCACCGTGCCGTCGCCGACCACATTCACGGGAACCTGATAGTGGACCAGCTCACGGCCCCCTACGCTGGGTCGGAAGGGCTTTTCCCCGGGCATGTCGGAGCCATAGGTGAAGCCGTAGCTGTCGGTCAGGCTCAGAACACGGTCGTCGTAGCGGAAACCGGGACTGGCCAGGCCATGCGGCTTGCCGTAGTCCCTCTGAAAACTCTCGTACGCGGGCCTCAGCAGTGCATCGAGCTGTCGGTCGGAGAGTTCGTCCAGGGCGCGCTGCCAGAGCGCGTGGTCGGTGCCGCCATGCAGCCCGAGTTCGTGGCCGGCATCGAAGAGCCGTCCGAAGACGGTCCGGAATCGATTTCCCAGCCAGGGATTCAGCAGCATGGTCTCAAGCACGCCCACCGCCCCGAGCTTGGCCAGGGTCGGCATCGAAGCCGGGCCGGGCGCAGTCGGCGCGACCCTGCGCAGTTGTTTGCGCGCCACGTGCCTGAGCGTATGCCTCCAGTTGAAGGTTGAGCCCAGGTTCAAGAAGAAGGTGAAGCGTACGCCCAGCCGGTCCGCCGCGTCCATCAGACGTGGAATGCCCACCCTGCAGCAGCGCACGGAGTCCACGTCGAAGCGGAATGCGAGGGTATTCACGCCGGCCGTCCTTGCGTTCTGGACTCGATGAGCGCCCTCATCGCCCGGAAGGACGAGGCTCTACCCGCCTCTTCCGGGGACAGCACCACTGCGAATTCCTGCTCGACCGCAAGAATCAGATTGATGTGCGCGAGCGAATCCCAGGCGCCATCGGTCTCCGCGCCCATGTCCCCGTCGGGCGGCACCAGTACGCCGAATTGAAGCTGGAAGATGCGCGCCAATCGATCGTGTACCGTCATCGGGCTCCTCTCCTCAGGATCGCGTGCTGAAGGTCATCGCGTGTGGAAGCTCGTCGAATGCCGCAGGATCGCGTGGCAGCCGCAGAAGATAGTACATCCCGGCGTCCCCGGACTCGCCCGCCGGACAGGGACAGGGCTCGAACCCGAGAAGCGGGAAGAAGTCCCGCACCATGGCGTTTCGCTCGGTGGGCCGGTAGGCCGCGGTCACGCGCTGGACACCGCCCGCCGCGAGATCGTCGAGCACCACCCCGAGGAAGGTCTCCTCGATGCGGCGACCAAAGGCACGGCAACTCATCAACAGCGAGTCGATCTCGGCCTCCCCGGGGCGTTCCGTGTCCCTGACGATGGCGACCCCGACGGTCCCGTAATCGGAAAACCGGTCGCGCATCGCCATGGTGTACACCCGGTCGCGCTCCAGCATGGCGCGTAGCTGGGCCACCGAATAACGGCGGGTGGTGAGGTTGAACTGGTTGGTCCGCTGCGTCAGTTGACTGATCCGTTCGACATGAGCCGACGCACCACACCGGATGGCAAGCTCGATGCCCAGGCTCTCCAGGAACTCCCGGTAGCCGCCCACCCGCTCGCGCAGCGCGCGGCGGTGGATGTCGGCGCGCAGCGACTCCGAGCGCCGCAGATCGTCCTCCGTTACCCGCAGAATCTCGGTTCCGCGGAGCGAGTCGATGAAGCCGGGGATCTTGAGGGGCACACCCGGAAACCGCTCAACCTGCACCTCGGGCAGAGCCTGACGCACCCGCTCGCACTCAACGTCGCTGTCGTCGATGAAAATGAGCGAGTCGATGCCGATGTTCAGGTCGGCGGCGATGCCGCGGATGTTCTCGGCCTTGTCGCCCCAGTTGATGCGATGGGTGGCGATGTGCTCCTCGCGGAGCACCATGTCGGGGGAGGACCGAAGGAAGGCGAGAACCTCGGCTTCGTCGTTCTTGCTGTTGAGGGCCAGGAGGAACCCCTGGCCGTGGAGAGCCTTGAGATGAAGCTGAAAGAGGCGGTACAGGCTTCCCGGGTATTCCGTCCCAATGTGGACGCCCTCGGGGCCATCCTCCCCAAGGACGCCGCCCCACAGGGTGTTGTCGCAGTCGAGCACGAGGCACTTGCGGGGCTGGGACAACGCGGCGGCCACCGTGGATGCAAACGCCGTCGCGAACCGGGGCGCGAAGGCCGCGCTGAACGCGACCCTCGACGGGTAGTAGGTGCGCGCGTCCCGGTAGCCCGACACGCCAATACGGGCGACCGCGTGGGCAAGGTCGAGCACGGCGACCGAGTCCCTTGCCGCGGCGAAGTCGGCCAGCGCCAGGTTCAGGCGGCGGGCGACCTGTGGCCAACTGTGCGGATCCCGCGCGCCGCGCGCTCCGAACACGTCGTGCATGGCGGGTGCGAGGTTGGCGACGATGACGGAACCGTCCACACGTTCGACGAGCCCCTCCAGAATCGCCGTGATACGGGCGCGCAGTACCTCGAAGAAGTCGTCCGGCGGGGCGAACAGGGCATCGCCCGCCAGCTGGTCCGGATCCCAGTACACGAACGCGACATCGGCCCCCGCCAGGTGCTCCCGCCGCCGCTCGCCGAGCCCCTCCGCGTAGGGCTCGTAGACGTCGAAGTCTCCCAGCCGAAACTCCGGGACGAAACCGCGCTGAACGAGCGCCACCGTGACCGCGGGCAACGCGGGCTCGAGCGTCGCGTTGCGAAGCACGGCAACCCGCAGTGGGCGAAACCCCTGCGGGAGCGCCTCGATGTCGAGGCGACCCGTCACCCGCTGAACCATCGTCGCGAGCGACAGATCGGCGATCAGGCCCGGCCCGGCGTCGCGGACAGCAGAAACAAACGTGGCCCAGTCTTCCGTCTCCGCCGCCCGTGCGAGACGCTCGGCCAGGATGTGGCTGGAGGAAGTGTCGGTCACGGGGTCGCGCAGATCTGAAGAGGGGCGGGCGGTGAACATGAAACTAGCAGTCACGCGCAGCCGAGGGGAAGGCGCCCTCAAACCCCTCTGGCGCGGGTTCGGAAACCGGGCTTCCGCGACGCGGAACACAACCGTCTCCGACCCGTGGCTCGTCAGGCGAGTTCCGTTGTCCGCCTTCGAACAAGCCGGTATGTTTTCGCGCCACGTTCCGATGTCCGTCCCCCCCGAAGCACATCCCTTCCGGCAGCCTCGGCTCCTAACGACATGGCCGCGACCTACCGCCTCAACGACCGCTACATCTCCCGCATCATCGTGGGCGAGGAGAACATGCGGGGCTTCGCCGAGCTATCCGGGGATCAGAACCCGATTCATGTAGACGATCGCTCTGCCCAGCGGTTCGGTTTCCCCAGGCGCGTTGCGTACGCGGGTGTGCTGCTGGCCGAGATCAGCCGGATCATCGGTACGCAGCTTCCGGGACCGGGAGCCCTGTGCCTCTCGTACCAGTTCGATTTCAAGGCCCCGGTATACGTGGGAGAGGCGGTGGTATTCGAGACAGTCGTCGCCCACGTGTCTCCTGCGACCGAATCGATGCTCGTCAAGTTCGTCGCGCGGCGTGAACACGACGGAGTAGCGGCCCTGACCGGTTCGGCATCGGTCAAGGTGGGGCAGGAGAGCGATGAATAAAGTCATTCGATACCTGGCTGCGCTGCTTCCCTTCCCCCAGGGACGCCGAGCCGCCCTTTACCGGCTCTCGGGGATGCGAATCGGGCCGCAGACCACCATTGATCGCAATCTTCAGGTTACTCGGCCCGACATGATCGAGATCGGCGCCCGCGTAACCATCTGCAACGCGGTCTCGATACTAGGCGAAGTCACCGCCGTTCACTCCAGGCTGGAGAAGGCGTACAACCTCAAGAAGGCGGCGCCGGTGGTGATCGAAGATGACGCCTATATCGGGGTGAAGGCGACGATACTCCCGGGTGTGCGCATCGGTCGGATGGCGACGGTGGGAGCCAATACCCTGGTGATGGCCGATGTGCCCGCGTATGGAATCGTCCTCGGCGTGCCGGGACGCGTCATGATGGTCCGGCCCCACGATGACGATACATCATCCGGGACAACCGACACCGACGAGACCGCAAAGTCCCGCGGCTGACCTTGGTGGGAGGGCTTGGTCCTACGGAAACCCCACGGCGATACGGGTGCCCTGAATAGCTCGAACGACCATCTGCTGCGACATCTCGTCTACCAGCCGGCTGACGTCCTCAAGCATCCCATAGTCGTGCCACACGATAACGCCGCCTGGGCGCAGGACTTCGAGCGCATTTCGGGTGTCGGAGAGGGCGTACTCATAGGTGTGGCAGCCATCGATCAGGATGAAGTCGTAAGGCGCGTGTGACGTCCAGTCGAACGTCCCGGAATCCTCGAACACCTGAGTTACCCGGTCCCTGTACGGCGAATCCAGGAACTGCCTCCCGATCTGAACCCCGACCGCCGCGTTCACGTGGATGCTCGGCACGTTTTGCGCATACTCGCCATCCCAATCGGGCGGAAGATCGACGGTGACCATGCGAGCGTCGGACGGTGCGTTGGCAATCAGGTTGACCGATGTATTCCCTTCGAAGGTACCGATTTCCAGTAGGCGTAGCGGCTTCAGCTTCCGCACCATCGCGGCCAGCACGACAACCTCGGTCGGGAACATCGACAGCAGTGGCTCGCGGTCGAACGAACGGACGATGCGGACATCCACCGCCTCGATCCCTGGAAACACTGCGTTCATGTGTTCCCGCTTGAGGGTACCGAAGGACCATCTGACCGCACGCCGGAACTGGGGATCGGGAGATTTCGCGGCAAACGGGGACAAGCGGGGCCAGAGCACGCGGAAGGCCAAAGCTGGATTGCGGGCGCTCTTGGTCAGGGCGCGCAACAGCCGTCTGAGGATTGAAGGGCGACCGTACCGGTGGTCGGCCGTGGTGGCCTGAAGCGACTCATGGGAAGGGGGAGACACCGAGTTACCTTGGGTTGGGGAGCATCGACGATCCGGAAGTAATGTGGCAGAAGTGGCCCCACGATGTCGCAAGCCTGCTCGGCGGGCAAGGCTACAACGCTCCCCGGCACCCCGTCCGCCTCACTGCGACCGGTTGAGCAGAAGCATCACGGATCCGGTAGCCGCATCTCGGGTGTCATCTTCGAGGCGGGTTGCTCCAACCCGCTGACGACCTGGTAGACTGGACCGGTTTCTCGTTCGCAGAATGCTGGTGTCTACTGGTGTTTACTGTTGAGTAGTGACGACTTCACTGTCGACCAACACACTGCCGAGGCTCTGCCCACAAATCAGACTGGCTTGCACGGCTTTCGAGTTCCGCCCACTGGTTGTGAAGACTCATCGCGACTTCGTCGAATCCCGAAGGGTACATCCCATCGTCGTCGATCTCGATTTCCTCGACAACCACGCCGCGTGCGGCCGTGGCAGGCACAAAGCGCCACGCGCCCACCTCCTGTGCATGGAGAACGGGGCCTTGGTCGTCAGTGGGTTGGGCTGTTCCGTTGATGCGCGACGCGCGCACCATGTTGGCAAGTGCGTCCAGCACCCACTCACTGTGTGTGGTTACGATCACGCGCACCCCGGCACGTACTATTCTCGCCACCCAACCGATGACTTCGACCTGCATGGCGGGATGAAGGTGCGACTCCGGTTCCTCAATGATGAGGACATCTCCCCGTCCCACAACATGGCGTAGGTAGAGGACAAGAGGAGCAAGCTCGGAAACCATCGACGACGATCTCATCAGGGCCAAATCGCTGCTCCATCCCTGTGGCCGGTAAAGGAATTGAGGATAGTTGCTGTCCGATGACTCGACCCGCACGGTGCCCCCCAGGACGGCCTCTTCGAGCCGCGAGGCGACACGTCTGCCGATTCCGTGCCTTTGGCTTGGCCCGTTCGTGTCACCCATGCGAAGGAGTTCCTCCAAGAAGTCAGTCAGCACCCCGGAGAGCGTCGGTACATCCGGCGTTTGCTGCAGTCCGGCCCTGGCTGCGCTCTGCACCAGCGCAGCGACCACCATCTTGTGGCTGTGCATGATCCCCGTCCGGTCTGCGGGGAGGTAATACGCCAGTCGCTGCAGCGGGCCAACCACCGGTTGCCGGGCCGCCTCGGCCAACTGGTGCAACACCCGATTGAGATTCAACGTCCGGCTACGTTCCTCGGTCCGTCCGCCCGCTTCCAACGCCTGGTAACGTAGGGCCTCGCGTCGCAAGATATGCGTCCAGCGCTTGGCATCAGGCGACTGGCTGGTGCCAGCAAGCGGATCGACTGAGTCTGCCGCTCTTCCCTCAACATCCATCTGATCGCCAACCATTCGGATGCTATAGCTCAACAGTCCGACGTCCACCGGTCGGGACGGGATTACTACGACCTCTGCGGCACCTGACCCTTTACGGCGAACCAGTTCCTTGATGCCATCGGTGCCGAACGACCGGGTGATTTCCGCTCGTAGCGAATCGGCTACACGGTCGCCTTTCTCAATCTCGGCACGCACCGCCTCAACGACCGAACCGGGAAGACGGGGCAGGTCATCTTCCTCGGTAACGGTTGAGGTCCACGATGCCAGTTCGTAGGGAGGCTCCGACGTCGGGGCTCCATCCGTCCCTCCATCCGGGTCACGATGGGCCAGCAACAGCCGTCGGAAGTTCCACCGATACGGATCGGCTTCGGCCGCGAAATACCGATGCAAGGCGTAGCTCAGCGTCGCCAGGTACGACTTCCCCGTGTTGCTTGGCCCCACAAAGACGGTAAGAGGGCGGAATTCGACATCGGCGCGTTCGATAGAACCGAAGTCCTTGATTCTGAGCCGGTAATCGCCGCCATCCGTGCGACCCGGGCCCGTGTACACTTGACTGGTGTTCATTCGGCGGGCCTCTCCGACGCTGCTTCGTGACGCGGGAATGCCCAGTAAGGTACCGTCGCCCTCGAAAGCCCGCCACGACTCGACTCAACGAAGCGTCCGTGCGCGCTCGCTCCGTCCTGGTGACGTGACTCGCACGTAGCCAAACGGCCATGGACCCAGTCCCATTCAAGACGGTCGCGCGCTCCTGGCCTAACGATTCGTGACCTCCGCCATGGAGATGTTGCCCCCGGGCGTCAGCCCGCTGGGGACCCGCACCGGGATCGTGCGGTCGAAGTCGGGATCGGTCAGCGCTTCGAGGAACGCGATGATGTCCTCCTGCTGCTGCACCGTCATGTCGTCCACGCCGCGGAACCGTCCCGAGAGACTGCCGGGCGTGCGCGGAGCATCGTCCCTGCGGTCGTCGTCGCCGCGCCGCCGGCGCCGGTTGGAAACGTTGGGGTTCTCGGAGCGCCCGCGGTCGTAGAAGGCGAGAACTTCCTCCAGCGTCCCGATCATCCCGTTGTGCATGTAGGGCGCGGTGACGGCGACGTTGCGAAGGGTCGGGGTGCGGAAGCGGAAGCGCCCGTCTCCCGCGTCGGGCTCGGCAAGCAGCGGGTTCTCGGCCACCCCCTCGGCGTGCATGTTGAAGTCGGAGAGCATCGGGCCCCGGTGGCAATCCGAGCAGTCGGCCTGGTTGAACTCGTCGAGACCGCGGCGCTGCTGAACGGTGAGCGCGTCCTCATCCCCGGCCAGGAAGCGGTCGAAGGGGCTGTTGCGCGCAACCAGGGTGCGCTCGAAGGCCGCGATGGCGCCCGCAACCTGCGTGGCGTCGATGGAGGTCTCCTCGCCGTACACTTCCCGGAAGAGGCTCACGTACTCGGGGATCACCCGCAGCCGGGCCACGACCGAGTCGACCGCGACCTCCTCGGGGTAGGCATCGCCCCGCATCTCCTCGCGGATGGTGAGCGGGAGCAGCGCCTGCGTCTCCAGGCTGCGCGCGCGCCGGTCCCAGAACATGGGAGCCCGCTCGGAATTGACGGCCTCGAGGTCCGCCGGCAGTGGGGTGAAGCGCGGCCCGCCCCGGCGCCGCCTGCGCTGCCGGTCGAGCCCGTTGTACGCGACGTTGAGCAGCGTGGGCGAGTTGCGCTGTGCGACGGGAACCGCCCCGTCGCTCAGGTCCACACGATCCGGACCGAGGCCGACCGCCCCCGGACCCAGCGACAGGGCGCGCCCATCGGCGTATGCGAAATCGGGGTGATGGCAGGTGGCGCAGGACACGTCCAGGGGACCCGACAGGACCGGGTCCCAGAAGAGCAGCCGCCCAAGCTCTTCCTCCGGCATGGGAGGTGAGGGACGGGTTGAGGCGGTGGTCAGCGCCGCGACGCCGGCCAGCACGACGCAACCTGCGAGGGCGATCGTTCCCGGCCGGTGCCGGGAGAGCCGAGGGAAACGGGACCGGTTCATGGCATCCTCCAGCCGGGAAGCGCGCGCGCTCCCAATTCCTGCGAATTCACCTACTACAGGGACACGCTCCGCCACGGACACGCTCAAGATGCGAGGTCGGGATCCGCGCCTCACGCCATCCTCGGAATCGCGAATGGCATGGCGCCGCCTTCAGACGACGTTCCCGGTACGCCGCCGTTGATGTGCGAGATTCGATGTACGGATAGCGATTCGGCATGGAGGCGTGGCGATGGCGTACCAGGCACTTGGCAAGCATCATCGGAAGGGCATCAAGTACAAGCTGGGAGCGGACGACTGATGTACAAGTACGGGATCATTCTCTACTGGAGCAACGAAGATGAAGCATTCGTCGCCGAAGCGCCCGAGCTGCCCGGGTGCATCGCACACGGGGCCGATCAGGAAAGCGCCTTGAGGAACATCAAGGATGCGATGCGGTTCTGGATCGATCGGGCCCGCGAGTTGGGACGACCCGTCCCGGAGCCCAAGGGTGAGCGCCTGACGCTGGCTTGACTCGGCAGTCGGTACGGGGTGCTTGACGCGAACTGGGCGGAAGCGCTACTTGCCCACACGGGCGCGCTCGTGGGCGGAAACAAGAAGCGCGTCACCTTCATCGTGGTCCTCGCTGACGGGCGCAAGTTCATGGCGACCGGCAAGCACAAGGCCTTCGTCAAGATACAGGCCGCTGCGTTCTAAAGGCCAGAAAACCCCGCCAGAACGCGCTCACGGGCGTTCTGGCGGGGTTTTCTGGCAAATCCAACAGCACGGAGTTTGTGCCGCAGGCAACTACACGTAGTCCGCCAACTCCCAATCCTGCGCGAAGAGTGCCTCCACCAGTTCGTCGATGACGCCACGTTGCCGGGCATCCTCAAAGAGGATTCCGACATCGAAGCTGCCTAGCTGTGCTTCCTCATGCAAGATCGCGACATCTCCCCTAGTGAACGTGTGCAGCCTGGGGGTAACCCGGTTGTGGTGATAGCCTATCGATGTGTACGCTCGAATAAGGTCTTGTGTTGAAATGAGCATCAGGTCTAGGCGGCCGCCGCCATATGGTTGTTCGCCGCCATCGCGGATGTTGTTGGCCTCCAGTGCACCTGCTCTAGGGCTTTGCGGACCAGTTCGTCCTTGGATGGGATGAGGTTGGTGTTCTCGTAGGGTGGAGCGCTCTCCGGGTACTGGTCTGCCCAATACCAGGTGGCCCCGAGGTCGTTCAGGGTCTTTTCCAGCACGCCCATGTCTCGGTGCGTGTGGATGAAGATGTTGAACTGCTTCTTGAGGCGCGCGACAGCCTGTGCCTGCGTGCTCCCGAAAGAGGTAAGCCCTAGATTCCTGAACCGAGCTGCGTACAGCCCAGCCCTCTCGTTGTAGGCCATCGTCAAGTCGCAGTCAACGACGACGAGGCGATCTCCTGTGGTCATGGTTCTCCTCCTAGGGTTGCTTGGACATCCTTACTACTGGTAGGGATTCGAAAAAGTTGCACTGGTGTCCGTCAAGAGGTTGACAAACCCATCAACGCCACGTATCTTCTCTCCCAGCAAGCTTGCCGGGTTAAGTGTATCTGCTTACATCACCCCTTAGTTAACTACATGTTCTAATAACTACCGGCAGGTAGTTATTAGAACCTTCCCGAGAGTCCTCTGGCCTCCTTGTGGCCAAGCGACCCCTCCCAGCGCCGACCTGTAGGCGCAAGAAGAAGCCCTAATCCGCCACCAGATCCCGGTAGAGCAGCCGCCGTCCGACCATGCCCGCGACGACGTGGTGCATCTGGTCGATGGTGTCAAGCTCGCGCAGGTTGTGCCGGCCCGCGTACTCGTTGACGTGCCTCTGCAAGTGCTTGATGCTGATCTTGTGGTAGACGCCGTGGTAGCCCCTGCGTAGCATCGCCCAAAAGCTCTCGACTCCGTTCGTGTGCGCCATCCCCCGGACGTACTCGCCGACCGAGTGCTTCACCGTCTCATGCGGTCGGTCTGTACTTTTATAGGCGCTCGTGTCGTCCGTGTAGAGTTGCGCGCCCGGAACCGCGTGCTCGTCCACGACGCCTTGCAGCGTCTCCGCGTCCAGGCGGTCCACCACGCGCGCTGCTATCGAGTTCGAGTCGCGGTCCTTGATCCCGACGACCGGCTGCTTGCTCGATGGCCCGCGTCCTGGCGTCCGCTTGTGCTTCGCCTTGTTCTTCTCCAGCCCGCCGATGTAGCACTCGTCCGCCTCGACCGGACCGTAGAACAAACGCTCCGTCTCTGCCGCCAAGCCCTCGCGGATGAGGTGCTTCATGAACCACGCTGCCGACTGCGAAATCTTGAGGTCGCGGTGCAGTTTCATGCTGCTCACGCCCTTGAGGCTCGTGAGTTCGAGATAGATGGCGTAGACCCACTTCCGAAGCGGCAGGTTGCTCGCTTCCATCGACGTGCCCGCCTTGAGCGAGAAGGTACTTCTTGCAGTCCCGGCAGCGATACGGCATCGGCTTGCCGCTCTTGACGCGGTAGCAGTTTGGGCTCCCGCAGCGCATGCACGCCATCTCGCCGTCCGGCCAGTGCCAGTACTCGAACCACTCGACCGCCGCTTCCTCGTCCGGGACCATATCAGCCAGATCCAGCAGGCTGATTCCCTGCCGATGGCTCTTTCCCGGCCCCCGTTATAGCGAGGATGGTTGCGGCTGACGTAGGGACCCATGCGGCCGAACCCGTCGAGGTAGGCGAAGAACGTCGACACCAAACAACCCCTCCCGGCAAGGAGCAGCCACACGAAAGCCCGCGCCGAGGCGCGGGCTTCGGATCGGGGGCAGTACGGCATGCGGCGAACCGCTGCGTAGGTGCGTCCCGAGAAAACGCTAACGCCACGTGCGATTGCACGCTAGGGGGTTGGGGCGAGGGAGCCCTGGCCCCGCCATCCCGCTACCGCCGGAACAGGTAACTCAGCTTCATGAAGAACCGGTCCTCGCCCCTCGCCATGCGCCGGAAACGGAAGGCGTCGGGATCGTCGGCGGCCGCGCCGTAGCCGAGGAAGACGACGGTTCCGGGCGTGGGGCGGTACGACAGCAGGACATCCCCGGTGAACCGGTTTTCCTCCGTGGCCCGCGAGGGCATCCACGCGCCCATGTCCGGGTCGAAGAGGAAGATGGGTTCGTCGGTGTCGCCGGCCCGGAGCGCGTCCCGCCGGAAGGAGTCGTACTGGCCCACCAGGCGCACGAAGAGGAAGCGCGAGATCTGGTACTCGAGCGAGAGCCGGGGAATCCGCTGGGTCGACATGTTCGACCCGTCGGAGCGGCGGTCGAGGGTGAGCTGGTTGTAGAGGAAGTTGAGACGGAACTGGTCCGTGGGGCGCCAGTTGACCGTCACGTTGGGGCGGTAGAGCCAGACGCCGCGCGCCTCGGCGAAGCCCGCGTCCTGCCACACGTTCACGCCGACCCTGGCCGAGAACGATGAGAACTCGGGCGTGGTGACGTTGGTGATCCAGCCGCGCACGTCGGTGATTCGGTCGGGGGCGTCCCAGAACACCGTGTCGGCGCCCGCCGGTCCCGGCCGAATTACCCCGTAGTTGGTGTACCACTCGGGCTTGAATGCGTAGCTCTCCCATCCGTGGCTCACGCGCATCGACCATCCCCCGCGAAGCTGGAAGGTGCTCGACAGGAAGGTCTTGGTCTCCTCGGGCGCGTCGCTCCCGAACCCGTGGTATCCCCACCAGCCCATCGTGCTGAAGCCCGGTGTCCAGCGCTCGATGAGGGCGCCCGGCCCTCCGTAGAAGTTCACGCTGTTGCTGGTCCGGGTGTGGACGACGCCGGGGCGGTTGACGAAGCCGGCCTGGGTCTCGAAGTCGGGGTGGATGCCGGTGATGCGATAGTTGAGCACCAGCCGGCGCCCGGTGCGCTGGAAGACCGCCTCCCAGATGGGCGCGCCGGTGGTCGTTCCCGCTGACCGGGTGAAGCTCGCGCCCCCCTGGAGGGACATCGTGTACACCCCACCGAAGACGAGGCGCGTGTCGGCCGCCGCCACCCGGTTGAAGTCGCCCCCCAGAATGCGGTCCGTGTACACCATCCCGACCGTGGACTGCCCGCCGATGTCGCGCTGCAGCCGGAGCGCGTTGAAGTACGGGTTCGAGTCCGCGCCCGCGCTGGTCGGGACCGCCCCGTCGATGCCCGACAGCAGACCGATGTTCATCCCGGCCGCCTTCCCGGTCAGCTTGACCCCCGTGACCGGGTTCTGCAGCCGGCGCGTGTAGATGAGCCGGTTGGGGGCGTCGAAGCGGTCGATGCCCTCGAGGAAGAAGGGCCGCTTCTCGGGGAAGAAGAGGGCGAAGCGCTCGTTGCTCGAGACCTGCCCCACATCGGCCTCGACGTGGGAGAAGTCGGGATTCACGGTGGCGTCGAGCGTGAGGTTGGCGCTCACGCCCCAGCGCAGGTTGCCCCCCATCTCCGCATCCGAGCCGTAGCTCCAGGCCTCGCTCCCGTCGGGCGCGCCGTTCAGCGCCGCGGTCACGGCCGGCGTGAAGTCGACCACCATGCCCCGGGTGAGGTCGCGCAGGCCCACCAGCCGCCCCGACTGGCCGAGGAACGATGCGGCGCCCCGCAGCGCGGGCGTCCACGTGTCGGTGTACCCCGAATGCTGCACCTTGCGGACGACGTTGATGCCCCAGCTCTGCACGTCGGCGGCCTGGTAGCTGATGCTCTGGAAGGGGATGTGGAGCTCGACCTCGTAGCCGTAGTCGGTGAGCCTGCCCCTCGAATCGAAGACGTAATCCGGCGTGAGGTTGGTCTCGCTCACCTCCACGCCCCGGCTCGCCCGCCCCTGCTCCCCCTCGGTGCGGTTGCCGTCCTGCTGGATGCCGAACGGGTTCACGCCGAAGAGGAAGGCCTGGCGCCGGTCGTCGAAGGTGTCGAGGAGGAGCTGGACGTAGTCGTCGCCCTCGATCCGGTCGCGGTCGGCGAGCGTGGCGTTGACCGATCCCGAGGCGTCGAAGGCCCTGATGCCGAAGTAGATGCCGGTCGGGGAGTACCAGACCAGGACCTGGGTGGTGTCGGCGGCCGGCCTCTGGTCCACGGGCTCGTACTGCGAGAAGCCGGTGAGCACCGCTGCGGCGAGCCACGCGGGCTCGTCCAGGAACCCGTCGATGTCGGCGTCCTGCTCCAGGCGCGGGACCGCGACCTCGGTCTCGCCTGCGAGCCCGGCATACGCCGCCTGCGCTTCCTGCATCGCCGGCGCCGCGCTGAGCGCGCTCAGGAGGATGGGCAGCATCGCGTCAGGAGGAAGGGCGGCATCGCGTCCCCGGCTGGTGTGAAGAGCGCATCCAGACGCGCTCTCGGAACAAGTGTGGCGTGTGCGTGCAGGTGCGGCGTACACGTACGGCGTGCATGCTGCGTACACGTGCAAACATAGCGTGCGCGCGCGAGGCGCGACATCCAAAAGCTCTTGACGCGGAACTCGCGATCATCCCATAATACGGGTTTTCCGATGTTTCCCGAGGCTCGACCCGCCGGCCCCCCCGGCTTCTCAGGTCCCTGCCTCGACAGCAGTAAGGAGGGCTCCATGTCAGGTGTACGGAGACTTGTCCTCGCAGTGCTTGCGGGTGCCTTCGCGGCGCTTCCCGCCAACGCGCAGGAACCCGTCAGCAGCTTCTCCCTCTCCGCCCACGGCGGGCTCATCAACAACCCCGCGGGCTACGATGCGGATCGGGCGGTCTCGTACGGGATGGGCGTCCGCTTCGGTGCCGGGGCGGCGCTTCAGCTCTACGAGCGCATCTCGATCCGCGGAGACGTCAGCCTCACCTCCAAGTCCGGAACCGACAACACCGGCGGCATCAACGAGCCGGTCGATCTCGGACGGCAGTACTACGGCGGCGGCGTCGAAGTCCTGCTCATGACCGGCGGCAGCATGGAGCCGTACGTCCTGGCGGGCGGCGGGCTGGTCGTCGTGGACCGGCAGGGCCAGGACATCAACAGCTACGCGTACGACGTCACCGAGTTCACGGGTGTCTTCGGCGCGGGCGTCCGGTTCCTCCTGGAATCGAACGCGTTCGTCTTCGCGGACGCCACCACCTGGACGTACCAGAACCACATCCTGGACGAGTCGCAGCTGGACACCTCGTTCAGCGTGGGATTCGGCTACCGCTGGGGCGGCTAGAACTTTGCAAGGAGGTCAATCATGAAGCACTCCAAGGTATGGACAGTGCCGATCGCCTTCCTGGCGATGGCGCTCCTGACGGCCCCGTCGCTCCTCCGGGCGCAGACCGGCAGCGTCACCGGCGTGATCACGGACGCGGGGACGCTGGGCCCCCTCGACGCCGTCCAGGTGTCGATCGTGGGGCAGGGGATCGGAGGCACGACCAACGCTGAAGGCCGCTACCTCATCCCCGGCGTGCCGGTGGGGGAGGTGACGATCCAGGCCGAGCGACTGGGCTATGTGACTGCGACCGCAGTGGTTACGGTCAACGCGGACGCGGCAGCCGTGGCCGACTTCGCGCTCGAGAGCGAGGCGCTGCTGCTCGAGGAAGTGGTGGTCACCGCGCTCGGCATCACCCGTGAAGAGCGCAGCCTGGGCTATTCCGTGCAGGGGATCGACGGCGACGAGCTGGTCGAGGTGCGCGACAACAACGTGATCAGCAACCTGGCCGGCAAGGTGGCCGGGCTGGTGGTGACGCCCCCGGCGGTGCTGGGCGGCACCTCGAAGATGATCCTGCGCGGGGTCGCCTCCATCTCCGGAAACAACGAGCCGCTGATCGTGGTCGACGGCGTGCCCATCGACAACAGCCGGCGCGAGACGGCCGCCAACGGCGGGACCCGGGGCGCGGTGGTGCGCAACCGCAGCGGCATCGACTACGGCAACATGGCCCAGGACATCGATCCCTCGAACATCGAGTCGATCACGGTGCTCCGGGGCGCCAACGCGGCCGCCCTGTACGGGTCGCGCGCCTCCAACGGGGTCGTGGAGATCGTGACCAAGTCGGGGCGGGGCGCGCTCGGCGTCACGACCATCACGGCGAGCAGCAACTTCGTCGTGGAGTCGCCGCTGCGCATGGTCAAGTACCAGAACATCTACGGGGGCGGCGCCACCGACGACGGCTACAACTGGGTCGACGGGCGGGGCGGCGGCGAGAACGACGGCGTGGACGAGAGCTGGGGCCCGGCCCTCGACGGGCGCCTGTATCCCCAGTGGTGGTCGAACGGCGTGCCGCAGCCCTGGCTGCCCTCGCCGATGAACGTGAGGGAGTACTTCCAGACCGGGAACAACCTCACGACCAACTTCGCCATCTCCCACGCCACCGACCGCTCCAACGTGCGCTTCTCGGCGCTGCGCATGGACGCGACCGGCATGGCCCCGCGCAACGAACTCGAGCGCACCCAGCTGGCGTTGAACGCCGGGGTGCAGGTAACCGAGCGCTTCGACCTGGACGGCTCCTTCCAGTACACCCAGACCCAGGGGCACAACCGGCCCGCGCCGGGGAACGGCTCCTACTACGCCATCCACATCTTCAACTGGTTCCAGCGCCAGGTCGACGCGAAGCGCATGGAGCGCGCCAACGAGGAGTGGGATCCGGCCTCCGGCGTCCTGACCCCGAACTGGAACCACAACTATCACGACAACGTCTACTGGGTCCAGAACTACCGGAGCAACGACGACCGGCGCAACCGCGTCCTCGGCCAGATCACCGGCAACTACCAGCTGGCGGGCGACTGGCTGAACGCGCGCGTGCGCCTGGGCACGGACTGGTTCGAGCAGTCCAACAAGGAGGTCTACCCCTTCTACTCCCAGGACACGCCCGAGGGCGGCTTCGTGGAGGCCGCGTCGTTCCACCAGGAGACCAATCTGGAGGCGCTGGTCACCGCGAACCGGCAGCTGACCACGGACTTCTCGCTCAACGTCAGCGGCGGGGCCAACATGCGCCGCAACGACTTCGACCTGCAGGAGGCGGGAAGCCGCAAGCTCAACGTCCCGGACATCTACAACGTGAGCAACTCGGCGGCGCCACCGCTGCTCAACTACGTCATCGAGAGGAAGCACGTGAACAGCCTCTACGGCCTGTTCACCGTGGGCTACCGCGACTTCGCCTTCGTCGACGTCACGGCCCGCAACGACTGGTCCTCGACCCTCCCCGAGGACAACCGCTCCTACTTCTACCCGTCCTACTCGGGGAGCCTGGTCTTCACCGACGCCCTCAATCTCGACTCCGACGTCCTCTCCTACGGGAAGCTGCGGGCGAGCTGGGCGAAGGTGGGGAACGACGCGGATCCGTACCAGCTCACCTCGGTCTACTCCGAGGTCGACAAGTTCGGGAACATCCCCGGCTACACGACGAGCAACACCATCCCCAACGCCGAGCTCAGGCCCGAGGAGACCAGGTCCTGGGAGATCGGCGCCGACCTGCGCTTCTGGTTCGACCGCGCCGCGCTCGACCTGACCTACTACAACTCGACCACGCGCGACCAGATCCTCGCGGTGGACGTGTCGGAGGCCAGCGGCTACAACCGCCAGGTGCTGAACGCGGGCTCGGTGCGCAACAAGGGCATCGAGGCGCTGCTGACGGTCGACCTGCTGAACCAGCCCGGCGGGCTGGCGTGGGACATGTCGTTCAACTTCGGGAAGAACGACTCCGAGGTGCTTGAACTCGCTCCCGGCCTCGAGTCGATCGTGATCGGGCGCGCCGGCGGCATCCGGGGCGCGGTGGAAGCCCGGCCCGGCCATCCGTACGGGGTGTTCTTCGGCCCGGTGTGGAGGCGGGACACGGCCGGCAACATCATCGTCGGCTCCAACGGGCTGCCGATCCGGGGATCCTCCGAGATCATCGGGTCCTACCAGCCGGACTGGATCGGCGGCGTGCGCAGCACGCTCTCCTACGGCTCCTTCACCGTGAGCGCCCAGGTCGACACGCGCCGCGGCGGGCAGATCTTCTGCGGCTCCTGCCGGCTCGGCTACCGCACCGGCGTGCTGTACGAGTCGGCCAACCCGACCCCCAGGGACTGGGATCCGGACCGCGTCACCGGCCGGGGCCCGGTCGTGTTCCCCGGGGTGACCGAGGGTGGATCGGCGAACACGGTGGCGGTGTCGCCGCGGACGCTGGGCACGCGCCTGGACGACGTGGATACCGAGTGGCTCTTCGACAACAACTACACCAAGCTGCGCGAGGTCGCGATCGCCTTCGATCTGCCGCCCGCGTATCTGGACGCGCTCCCGGTGTCGCAGGCCCGCATCACCTTCGTGGGCCGCAACCTGTGGCTGTGGACCGCGATCCCCCACATCGATCCGGAGACCGCCGCGATCGAAGGCAGCGTCACCGAAGCGAACCTCGCCGGCATCGAGGACAAGCAGTTCCCGACGCCGCGGACCTTCGGGATCAACATCTCCGTCGTGCACTGAGGTGGCGAACATGTCTCGACGGAAAAAAGCGATGATGCCGAAGACATCTGAATCGAGCGGGAGACCGGGAATGAATACGAAGAGAATGACACACAGGAGCCTCGCGGCCGGTCTGATCGTGGCGATCGGCCTGGGGGCCTCCGGCTGCACGGAGGACTTCACGGGGATCAACACCAACCCCAACGCGCCCACCGACGTGGGCGTTCAGTACCTGCTGCCCGCGGGCATCGTCGGTGCCGTGACCAGCCTGCTGGGGACCGGCTTCGACCGGGGCACGGCCTCGGTCTGGGTGCAGCACTACGCGCGCCTCCAGTACGGCTCCATCGATCGCTACGAGATCGACGGCAGCTTCTCGGACGGCCTCTGGGCCACCCTCTACACGGGGGCCCTGGTGGACTTCGACGGCGTCGTGCAGAAGGCCGCCGAGAGAGGCGAGGCGAACCAGGAGGCGGTCGGGCGCATCCTGCGCGCGTGGATGTTCCACAACATGGTGGACCTCTGGGGAGACATCCCCTATTCCGAGGCGCTGGGCGGGCTCGCCGCCAACAACATCACGCCCGGTTACGACGACGCGCAGTCCATCTACAGCGCGCTGCTCGCGGAACTCTCCGCGGCCAGTGCCCAGATCGCTCCCATGAGCGGGCTCTTCCCGGATGTGTTCCGCGGGACGGTCGGCAATCCGGATCTGATCTACGAGGGCGACATGTACAAGTGGCAGCGGTTCGCCAACTCGCTGCGGCTGCGCATGGCGATGCGCGTCATGAGCGCGTCGGAGGCTTCGAGCGCGATCTCGTCGGGGGTCTTCCAGAGCCGGGACGACGAGGCGAAGCTGACGTGGATCGGCGCTCCGCCCAACGAGAACCCGATGGCCCCCGCGTTCATCGCCCGTCCGGGCGACTTCCGCATCAGCGCGGCGATGGTCGACGCCCTCATCGAGCACAACGACCCCAGGCTCTCCATCTACGCCGATGCCGCCAGGGAGACGGGCGAGTTCCGCGGCATGCCCAACGGCATGAGCGACAGCCACGGGATCGAGTTCGAGCAGGTGTCGCGGGTCGGAAAGTGGTTCCTGCGGCCCAACACGCCGACCTGGATCCAGTCGTACGCCGAAGTGGCGCTGCTCCAGGCGGAGGCCGCGGTGAGAGGGTATGCCGGTGGCGATGCCGGAGCCCTGTACGAGGCCGGGATTCGCGCGTCGATGGAGACCTACGACGTCTCCTCCGACGACATCGACGCCTATCTGGCGCAGCCGATGGTGGCGTTCGCCTCGGACATGGACACGCAGCTGGCCCAGATCGCCCAGCAGATGTGGTTCGCGCTCTACGATCAGGGCCCGGAGGCGTGGGCCTACTTCCGGCGCGCCGGCTATCCCGGCCTGGTGGCGGGCCCCGACAACCTGAACAACAACCTCATCCCGGTGCGGCTGCCGTATCCGCAGAGCGAGGAGTCGGTGAACAACGCCAACCTGACGGCCGCGCAGTCGGCCCAGGGGCTGGGATCGGAGCCCTGGAACATACGTCTGTTCTGGGATCCGAATTGATCAGGAGATCCTGAGCGGGCCCGACAGAACGTCCGTGTTGGGGTGGAAGGTCGCCCACGCGAACCAGAAGGCCACGTAGGCGTCCGGCACCGGTTCGAGCGTCGCGCCCTCCAGGGGCCCATCGGCGGCACGGCCATCGAGGGTCCATCTGCTGCCGGTCTGCACGTCGAAGAACCTGCCGTCGCGGACCTCGAAGGTGAGGGGCTGGCCGTTCGCCATCGGCTCGAAAGCCACTGCCGCCTGCGCCCGGGTGGACCAGAACACCACCACCGGTTGCGAGCCCTGCACGTCGTCGTGCACCACCGCGACATCGCCCCTGCTCTCGAGCACGATGAACGGATACGCCATGCCGTGCCCGTGGTCGCGCGGGATGCCGAGGACACGCTCCTTGGGAGAGCGACGCGTGTCCATCTCGGGGTGCGGGAACAGGGTGCGGGCGTTGTCGACCACCTCGTAGTCGGCGTAGGGGTAGTGCTCGTAGTCCGCGCCGCGGGCCCGGATGCCCGAAACGACCAGGGTCTCGGGGTGCAGGTCCTTCCAGGCCTTCCACCGGATCTCCATCGACGGAAGCAGATCGAGCGGCTGGCCGTCCAGCGGACCGCATCGCGCACCCCGCAGCATCTGCGGGAAGAGCGACTCCTGCGATCCGTCGCTGCGACGGTTGAACATCATCAGGTTGTTGTGGAAGAGGAGGCCGGAGACGCCGAAATCGACGCCATCCACCGAAGACCGGTCGAAGACCATGCTCGACCCGGTGAGGGGACAGTAGGTGACGGCGATGGGGCTCCCGTAGTCGTCGAAGTTCACGATCTCGTGCCACCAGAGAATGTTGTGCGGCACCGCGATGAACTGCCCGTCGGCCTCGATCCCGATCACCCGGTCGGCCTCCTCGAGGTAGGTGGCCTCGGCGTGGTAGCTGGGCACCAGCGAGGGGTTGTTGAGAGCCGGGATGCCGTCCCGGCCCACGCCCCCGGAGACGACCAGCTCCTCGGGAATGCTGCAGTAGGCCTCGTCCGGCACGGGCGGGATGTTGCTGCCGTCGCCGTCGAACGGCGAGGTGGTGTCGAAGATGCCGCACGCGGAGAGGAGGCCCGCAACGGCGCAGAGGGCGGCGCGCCCGGACCGTGCGGGCCGGAGGCCACGACCGCTCGCCACCCGGAAGGCGGACCCGGAATCAGGCACGGGTCGTCCCTCGGTCGCGAGGCAGCTCATCGTCTGAGCGAGATGATCTCGATGATGCCCCGCGGATACCCCATCCCGTACCGGCTCGCGGCCCGGCCCGGATCGAGATAGCGGATCTCCTCGATGTCGCGCACCTGGTACGCGTTCAGAACATCCAGCTCACCCATGCGCGTGCCATCCATGAAAACCGTCGGAGTTACCGGCGTCGCATTCGCCAGCCCCACGGTCTGACCCCGGGCCCGAAGCCACTGGGGATGCAGCGCGCGGATGACGTCGTACGCCGTGATCGCCTGCGACTCTTCGATCTGCGCGCGGGTGATGAGGTTTCGGGAGGCGCCGGGGCCGCTGCCCGTGGATGCGCAGCCCTGGAGGGAGAGCATGAGGAGGAGGGAGAGGACGAGGTACCGCATGGGCATCCTCCATGACGAGGGAAGATTCCTCAACGTAGCCGGATGCGACCCTGCAAGCGACATGCTGCGAGCAGTGTTGGAACGGTGATCGCCAGACGCTCGCGGCCCGGCCCGAAGCTTCCCGGGCCGGCATGGCTTCCGCCCCCAACGCGCTTGCCCCCGCATCCCGCCCTGGCGTAATCTGACTGTTGCAAGTCGGCTCTCTCCCGCGGCAGGAGGTGAACATGCGCGGATCGACTTCAGCCCGAACCGGGATCCTGACGCGCCGGGTCCTCGGCGCCTCGCTCCTCATTCTTCCGCTGCTCACGGCCTTGCCGGCCGAGGCGCAGCATCGCGACGGGGAAGGGGACATCTCCATGGCCATGGTGGGGGACCTCATCATCACGCGGGCGCTGATGCCCTACGACGAGCCCGAGTTTCTGAAGCTGCGGGACGTGATCGGCGGGGCCACCGTGGGCTTCGGCAACATGGAGATGCTGTTGCACGAGTACGGCCCCGACATCATCCCCTCGGCCCAGAGCGGCGGCACCTACATGGCGGGGCATCCGGACCTGGCTCACGACCTCGCCTGGATCGGCCTCGACATGCTGGGGCTCGCCAACAACCACACCATGGACTGGGGCGCTGGCGGGATGCGCGCGACCCAGCGTGCGCTCGCCGCGGCCGGGATCAAGGTCGCGGGCTCGGGCGAGAATCTCGCGCTCGCGCGGGCGCCCGCGTACCTGGAGACGATGGATGGCCGGGTGGCGCTCATCGCCGTGTCCTCGAGCTTCTCGGAGCACATGCGGGCTGGCCACCAGCGTCCGGATATGCGCGGCCGGCCGGGGCTCGCGCCGATACGCTTCGAGACGACCTACGTGGTGCCGGGCGATGTCTACGAGAGCCTGGAGGAAGCGCGCGCTCAGGGAGTCGGCGGCATCGAGGGCAACTTCGAGTCGGGCGACGGCTACCGGACCGTCACGACCCCGCATGAGGGCGATCTGCAGGAGCTGCTGGCCACCGTCCGCGACGCGCGCCGGCAGGCCAACTGGGTGGTCGTGACCAGCCACACCCACCAGGGGGCCGGCAACAACTATATTCCGAGCCGCGCCGGAGACGAGCCGGGCTGCCTGGGCCTCTATCAGGACGATTGCAACGAGGGCAGTTATGTGCCCGCGGACGCGCTGGTGACTTTCGCCCGCGCAACCATCGATGCCGGGGCCGACGCCTTCTACGCGCACGGCCCGCACGTGCTGCGCGGCATCGAGATCTATCAGGACAAGCCCATCTTCTATTCCCTGGACGACTTTCTATTCCAGAACGAGACCCCGCCGTTCCAGCCCTGGGACAACTATGCCCGCTATGACGTGGACGAATTCCGGGGTCTGCCGTCCGATTTCTATGATGGCCGGGAAGTGGCTTCCGGGGGCGGGCGCCCCGCGGCGGACTATTGGTGGGACGGAGTCGTTGCGGTTTCGGACTATCGCGACGGGGAGCTGTACGAGATCCGGCTGGTGCCGACGGTCCTGGGCTACGGGCTGCCGCGCCCCCAGCGTGGCCGGCCGGTGGCGGCCTCGGGCGAGGACGCGCAGCGGATTCTCACGCTCCTGGCCGCGCTCTCCGAGCCGTTCGGCACGAGTATAGAGGTCGTCGGGGATGAGGGCGTGATCCGCGGGCCGGGGGCGGTGCGGGCGGACGGGTCGAGGCGGCGCTAGCGGGAGAGCGGCCGAGAAGGGGACAGTCGGCGCTTTCTCCGTGAGAATGGCCTTATTCGAACAGTTCCGTGTGGGTGCCGGCCCGGACGAAGTTGATCGAACCGCTCGGCTTTGGCGCATCTTCGACCTGGTAGATCAACAGGAAGTCCCCGCCGACATGGCATTCCCGGTGATTCGCCCATGCGCCCCTTAGCGCGTGATCGCGGTGTTCGGGACCGAGCGGGGCCTCGTTGGCGATGAGGTGGAGCATGACCGCCTTGAGCCGATTCATGTCGTACCTGCCCGAACGCGAAAGCCGCTTCCAGTCCTTGAGGAAGCTGCGGGTGTAATCCGCGCGTCGCGGTGGATGCGCCCGCTTACTGACCGCCGGCTTCTTCAAGCTCCGCAAACATCTCGTCCGCGGTTGCGAATCGAGCCGCCCCTCGTCTCATCATCTCCTCCGACTCGGCCATAGCCCCGCGGGTCTGCGCGTTCGGCACCTTGAGTTCGAGAGGGAAGGCCTGCTCGACGGCGATTCGGTGGAAGAACAGCCGCACGGCCTCCGAGGCCGTCAGCCCCATGGCCGCGAGCGCCGCCGTGGCTTTCCGCTTCATCTCCGTGTCCATTCGGACGTGGAGCATCGAACTACGAGTCTTCATCGGGAGCCTCCTGTATCGCAATTGCGATATATCGTAGTCATCACCGCTCGATCCGGTCAACCCGGATGGCTCAATCCGTCGCGGGCGGCCTTCTGCCCTCGGTGGGCGTGATCACGATGCCGGGGAGCAGTCCCGTCGGTGTGCCCTCGTCCACGACGAAGCTGCCATTGACGAGCACATAGTCGATCCCGGTCGCGTACTGGTGCGGGTCGGTGAAGGTGGCCATGTCGCGGATCTGCTCCAGGTCGAGCACCACCACGTCGGCCACGAACCCTTCCCGCACCTGGCCGCGGTTCCTGAGCCCCAGGATCTGCGCGGGCAGGGTGGTCATGGAGCGAACCGCGTTCTCGACGGAGAGGACGCCGCGGTCGAGCGCGTACTCCCGGATCTTGCGCGGGAAGGTGCCGTAGTAGCGGGCGTGGATGGCGGGTCCGTCCTCCGGCAGGGAGATGCCGCCGTCCGAGGCCGTCGCCACCCAGGACTGCGCGGCGAAGTTCTCGATGTCCTCCTCCGAGAAGGAAAAGCTGCGCAGGCGCCCGCCGCCGCGCCGGTCCCGCATCCCCTCCAACTGGAGCTGGATTGCGGCCTCGACGGTTGAGATCCCGCGCTCGGCTGCGATCTCGGCGACGCTCTTGCCGATCAGCGAGCGGTCCGGATAGTCGAAGACCACGATGTTCTCCGCGCCGCCACGGAACTCGGTCTCGTATGCGATGTCCTGCCTGAGCATGCGGGCGCCCTCGGGGTCGGCCAGTGTCGTGCGCAAGGCTCCCGCGTAATCGGGCGCTGCGCCCGGACCCCCGCCCGGCGGCCCCTCGTCCGCGCCCACCGCCCATTCCGGAATCAGGCTCACGTTGCCGTCGCTGCCGCTGGTCGCGTACGGGTATTGGTCCGCGAAGATGGCGACGCCCCGGTCCCGCGCCCGGCGGATCGCCGCGATGATGGCGCCGCTCGAGCCCCAGTAGTTGGCGCCCCTGGCCTTGATGTGGGTCGCCACGACGGTGGCCCCGGTGCGCTCGCCGATCTCGATCGTCTCCTGGATGGAGTTGAGCATGGTCGGAGGGCCGGGCTCGTCCTGGCTCGGCCGCCACCACATCGGCGAGGTGCCGCTGCTGCGCTCATGCTCGATGAACACGCCGCCATACGGCACGATCTCCTCCACAACCGCGACG
This sequence comes from Longimicrobiales bacterium, assembly GCA_965202805.1. GTDB lineage: Bacteria > Gemmatimonadota > Gemmatimonadetes > Longimicrobiales > Gaopeijiaceae > BD2-11. The sequence continues at coordinate 1,819,767 of OZ241869.1, read as the reverse complement.
ACCTCGTCGGTGTTGCTCCAGCGGCCGGGCACGTATTCGAGTCCCGCGGACAGCCCGAATGCGCCCGCTTCCATGCCCGCGCGCGCGAGGGCCTGCATCCGCTCGACCTCCGCCGGCGTCGCGAGGCGCCGGAAGTCGTTGCCCATGGCCTCCGCGCGGATCGAGTTGTGGCCCACCATGAGGATCGCGTTGGGACCGATGCGCAGGTCCTGCAGCAGCGACCGCTGCGCGCCGATGTCCACGGGGCTTCGGCCGTCCTGGTTGATGACGACGGTGGTCACGCCCTGGGTGACCAGGTTGGCGGCGGCGCGACGGCGATTGTCCGGCGATGCCAGACCTCCGGCGCCGTGGGAATGAAGGTCGATGAAGCCGGGCGCCACCACCTTGCCCCGGGCATCGATGACCCGCTCGGCCGGGGCGTCGGCCAGGTCGCCCACCGCCGCGATCATTCCGTCCCGGATGCCCACATCCGCGTATATCCACGGGTTTCCGGTGCCGTCCAGGACCCGGGCCCCGGTGATGAGCACGTCGAATGAGGCGGGCTCTTGAGCGTGTCCGCGCGCGGCGGGAAGGAGCAGCGAGAGCAGAAAGGCGCCAATCAGCAAGCGACGCATGGTTCCTCCGTCTTGGTCACGGGTCCTGGCCTGACTGGGCAATCCTCGATATCAGCCACCACACCAGGTTTCTCACGCATTTCGCATCATCCATTCACGCGCCCCATAGCGCCGGAAGGCGATCCAGGAACCAGAAGGTGGCGAAGGCGCCCAGGGCGTAGCCGAGGGCTGGCTCGACCCGCTGCACCGCCATTTGCCTTGCCCGTCCGGCGATCTTCGCCAGCGCGATCAGCGCCACGACGAACGCGAGCTGCCCCGCCTCGACGCCCAGATTGAAGAAGAGGAGGGCCACCGGAACGTCGCTCGACCTGAGCCCGATCTCGCCGAGGGCGCCGGCGAACCCGAGCCCGTGCAGCAACCCGAAGACGAACGCGACCAGCCACGGATACCGGTGCACGAGCGACTTCCGCCCGCGGTGCCCGACCACGATCTCGCGGGCCAGCAGCACGATGGAGAGGGCGATCGCGGCCTCGACCGGGGCGCGATCCACGGGCACGTAGCCGAGCACGGCCAGCCCCAGGGTGATGCTGTGCGCCAGAGTGAAAGAGGTGATGGTCTTGACCAGCGACCAGAATCCCCCGACGAGCAGGAGCAGGCCCAGAACGAAGAGCAGGTGATCGATCCCGAAGAGGATGTGCTCCCCGCCGAGAATGAAGTACGTGCCCGCGAGCCGGCCCGTCGTGCCGCCCCCGGCGCGCAGATCCGCCAGCCGGATGGAGACCGAGCGCCCGTCGCCGCGGAAGTAGGCCGACGCCTCGGTGCCGTCGCTCCAGCGCACCAGCGCGACCACCCCGGCCAGCGACCAGGGCAGCTCCAGGCTGTCGTCGAAGGTCAGTTCGGACGCGCACTCGAACGCGAAGCCCGCGCTCACGAGCACCCCCGCGGCCTCCGAGCGAAGCGGTGTGCAGCGCTCCGGCAGGACGGCGCGCAGGTCGATGATGGGCGACACCTGGGTATCGACGATCGAGAACACGTACCGGGCGTCGCCGATCTGGTCGAGGTAGACGCGGGCGACGGAGGTGACGTCGACGTCGTGGGCGGGACGGGGGATCGGGGCGATGGCTGCGGCGCGGCCGGGCACCGGCGGCCGCGTGCCGTCCGCCTCATGGCCGGGCGCCGGAGGGGGATACGCGACGACGAGCGCGAGGACCGCTGCGAGACCGGCAGCTTGCGTCGTCATCGCCCTTCCGGCTCTTGGATGACGATGTTGTAGTGCTCGCGCAGCCCCCGGACCGCCAGGTCCAGCCTCGCGGCCTCCTGGTCGGCGACCCAGTCGAGGCGGACCCGCTCGCGCACGCTGTCGAGAGGCGGGAGCTCGGGCGTCGTCTGCTCGACGATCCGGAACCAGTGCTGCCCCCGAACCGTCGCATGCGGCCCGATCCAGCCCTCGGTGTTCGCGCTGAGGATGAGCTCGGCGGTCACCGGCCCGAACAACCTCCTCAGATCACCGCCCGTCACCTCGCGCAACACGGACGCCCGCACGTCGGGGTTCCCGGCGAACTCCTGGGTGGATGCGCCGGCCCGCAGCCGCGCCACCAGGTCTCCGGCCGCGGGCGAGCCCCCGGCGATGACCACCTCCTCGACGGTGAGCGTCGACTCCGGCGTGTAGCCCGCGCGGTTCGCCTCGTAGAACTCCCCGAGCTCGTCCTCGGTGGGCTGAATGACGTCTCCGCTCAGAACGTGAAGCATCTTCTGCACGAGGATGTCGTCGATCCTGCGATCGGCTTCAAGCCCCATGTCGAGGGCCTCGCGCACGAGAACCTGCTCGTCGATGTACGCATCCTCGACGAGCTGCCGCTCCTCCGGGCTCAGCGGCCCGCCGCGCAGCGCTTCCAGTTCCGCGATCCGAACGTCGATCTGCACGCGATCGATCGTGATGACGTTGCCGCGCCACGACTCAAGCGCCGCGTTCGCCCCGAACAACACGGCCGCCAACAGGACAAAATGGGACGTCGGCTCGCGCAGGACGCGTCGGAAGAGGGGCGTTGCCGATGTCGGTTCAGCCATGCGCGTGCACCTTCACCAGCCCCGGGCATCGAGGCCGGCAGGAATCCAACGGTGACACCGGCAACTTACGGCGGTGGGGATGGGGTGGACAAACCGCGGCGGCCACGAAGCCAGGTCTCGGTGGGCCAAGGCAAGGTCGAGTATTGAGGTAGCGGCGCGATGAGCCTGCGAGGCGTAGATTGCTGCGATTACATCATCCAGGCCGCTGGAGCTTTCGCCACGGGGACAGAGGACTCGGCCTTGAACGCATACGCCGCCGTCACGGACAAGAACTGGTTCGATCACCTCAGGAGCCTTTCCCGTCACGAGCGGGTGGACGAAGTCAACTTCTGGACTCCGAAGCCCTGGGGTGGTCACTTCCGCGTCCTCACTCGAGGCCAACCGTTGCTATTCAAGCTGAAGAGTCCGCACAACGTGATTGCGGGCGGCGGCTTCTTCGAGCATTACACCGAACTCCCGGTCGGCTTGGCGTGGCAGGCGTTCGGGGAGAAGAACGGTGCTCCGAGCCTTGAGGCGGTTCGGCAGCGCACCGCTCATCTCCGCCGGGATCGTCCGCGGTCCTCGAACTACGTGATCGGGTGCATCCTCCTGGCGGAGCCCTTCTTCTGGGGTGAGAAGGACTGGTTTCGCCAGCCAGCCGATTGGGCTCCGAGCATTCAGCGCGGGAAGGGATACGACTTGCGCGCCGGGATCGGGCGCGATCTGTGGAGGCAGGTGACCGATCGCCTCCACGGGACCATCGTTGCGGAACCGAAGCCCGAGGGCGGGCTGGATCTTCCGGGAGGCTATTCAGATCCCACGCCCGCGAGACATCGAGTGGGACAGGGAATCTTCCGAAGCGTCGTCACCGACGTATACGAGCGGCAGTGCGCGGTAACTCGTGAGAAGGCGCTCCCGGCTCTCGACGCGGCCCACATCCAGCCTTTCAGCGAGGTCCCGGAGAACTACGTGCAGAACGGGATGTTGCTGCGGTCCGATGTACACAGGCTCTTCGACGCGGGTTACGTAACCGTCACGCCGGACCACCACTTCGAGGTTAGCAAGCACATCCACACGGACTTCGATGACGGCGAGAACTACTACAAACTTCACGGCAAGGGGCTGTGGGTGCCTGCCCGCTCGGAACACCGGCCTGGGCGGGACTACCTGGAGTGGCACAACGAGAATCGGTTCCGGGGGTGAGTGAGGGAGTGGCCTATTCTGCCATTCTCTCGCACGCCGGAATGGGAGAGATTACGGCTGGTCGAGTTGAAACGCTGCCTCGTTTTACTGCGAGGATTTCTGTGACTTGGCAGACTTGGACGAAATCGATTGGCGTGCTGTACAGGCTAACGATTGGCAGCGCCTGAAGGAGGGCAAGCAGGCTGAGTGCAGGTCATGCCGCATTGGTACTACTAGGAGGCGCGAATGATTCAATACAAGACTGGCGATATCCTCTCCGAGAGCGCCGATGCTCTTGTGAACACGGTGAACTGGAGGCTTGGCATGGCCGGTTGTACGCCGACGCATTGAGAAGGCCCTCGGTGACTTAAGGGAGGTCGACGTTGTTGTATTTGAGCCGCGCGGTCGATCGGGAGCCAGGCGTCTTGCTCGATCACCCAAGGTTCCCGGGATGACGCCAGGTCGGGCAGCATTGATCGCGCTGATGGATCGCTATCTGCGGGGGATGATGGAACCCTATGTTACGCTGTTGGAGGTACACAAGCTCCTTTATTTCATGCAGGAAGCCGGAGAGCCGTTGCGATTGCGATTCGAGCCAGGCCCCTATGGCCCGTTCGCAGACAATCTCAGTCATGTGCTGCACGCCATTGAGGGATATATGGTTACTGGCTATGCGGACGGAGGCGACGAGCCCCATAAACAACTGGAACTGGTGCCTGGTGCGCTGGAAGATGCAAACGCGTTTCTCGAACAAAGAGCAGCTACGCACACCAATCTCCAACGAGTGGTCGACTTGGTGGAAGGATTCGAATCACCGTTCGGCCTTGAACTGCTCGCGACTGTTCATTGGGTCGCGAAGAAGCGCGAGGCTGCCACCAGGGAGGACATCGAGAGGCTCGTCTACTCTTGGAGCGATAGGAAGAGGATGTTCAGCCGGGGTCAGCTAGCGCTGGCTCGGGACGTCTTGGCGCGAAAGGAGTGGCTCGCTGGTATGCCCGGAGCCGCGGCAGGCCGACGCTCCCCGAGCAACTGATCCCAATAGCGATCAAGGCTCGCGACGCGTGGACGCCCTCCTACGTAATCACCCTCCCAATCCTCTGCTGCAGCATCCGGTTGAAGTTCTCCAGATCCTCCGCCAGCACCTCCTGCAGCGCCTCCTCCACCTCCCCCAGCTGCACCCTCAGCACCTGGGACACCTCCCGGTGCTGGTCGGTCGGTGGGAAGTCCGCCGTGGCCACGGCCCCCTGCAGGTAACGCAGCCGCCCCACGATCATCGAGGGCCAGCGCACGCCGTCGCTTCCGGTGTCCATCAGCTGAATCAGCTCGTGTTCCACCTCGATCAGCGCCGCATCCAGCGCCTCCCCGGCTTCGATCAGATCCTCCGCGCCCTCTTCTTCCTCGAGCACCGGCCGCAGGTCGTAGATCTGGCGCCGCAGTAGCTCGATGCGGTTCACCATGTCCGCGGCCCGGTTGCGGTCGGCCATAATCTCCTGCACCAGCTCGGTCTGCGCGGCGATGTCGGCGAGTGTGCCCTCCGAGTTGGGGTCCTTCAGCACGGTCAGCGGCTGGCTTCCCATCTCTTCATCATCGACGAGCAGAGTCACCGTGTAGGTGCCCGGCGGCTGGAGCGGCCCGCCGCCGCCGCCGAACCCCATCCCGCCCACGCGGTAGCCCTCGTCCGGCATCGGGAACCAGTCCGAGTAGAGCGGCTTCGTCCGCAGCCGGATCTCGGTCGGGCCGTCCCCGGTCAGGTCCCACCACACGCGGTTGAAGCCCGCGCTGCTGGTGCCGTCCAGGGTCGTGACCTCCTCGCCGGCGCTGTCGTCTATGCGCAGCTGCACCGCGCCGGCGCCCTCGCCCAGCCAGTAGGTCAGCGGGGCGTCGCCCTCCGGGTTCTCGCCGTCGGACCAGTCGCCGAGCATGGTCGCGGGCTCGGTCACCGGGCGGAAGCGGTAGGCGTCACGCGGCTCGAAGAGGTGCGCGGCCGATGCGGCCACCTCGTCGGTCAGCTGCTGCACCGGCCCCAGGTCGTCCAGGATCCAGTAGCCGCGCCCGTACGTCCCGATCACCAGGTCGTTGAAGTGCTCCTGCTGGAAGATGCCGTAGTACGGCGTGGGCGGGAGGCCAGGCATGAAGCGCTGCCAGCTGTCGCCGTCGTCATAGCTGATGTAGAGCGAACTCTCGGTTCCCAGATAGAGCAGACCCGGGCGCACCGCGTCCTCCAGCAGATACCGCGTATAGTCGACGGGATAGTTGTCGACCCCGTCGGTGATCCGGGTCCAGCTCTCGCCGAAGTCGTCGGTGCGGTAGGCGCGCGCCTCGAAGTCGCCCACCTGGTGATGCTCGATGGTGATATAGGCGCGGGCGGCGTCCCAGCGCGAGGCGTCGATGCTCCGCACAACACCGTCGGCGGGCAGATCGGGGATGTTTTCGGTCACGTTGGTCCAGATGGCGCCGTTGTCGCGGCTCACCTGCATGAGCCCGTCGTTGGTGCCGGCCCACAGGACGCCGGCCTCCACCGGCGACTCGTCGAAGGCGTAGATCACGCAGCAGAACTCCACGCCGATGTTGTCCGGGGTCAGTCCTCCGGAGATGGTCTGGCGGGACTTGTCGTTGGTGGAGAGGTCGGGGCTGATCACCTCCCAGCTCTGCCCGTTGTTGCGGGTGCGGTGCACGTGCTGGCTGGTGACGTAGAGGGTGTTGGGGTCGTGCGGCGACAGCAGCAGCGGGAAGGTCCACTGGAAGCGGAAGCGCATGTCCTCCGCAGGCCATCCCAATGTTGACATGGGCCACACCTCGACGTCCCGGAACTGTCCCCTGGCGACATCGTGGCGCACCACGATCCCGCCCGCGGCGCCGGCCCCGGATGCGCTCGACCACACGATGTTGGGATCGCGCGGGTCGGGGGTTGCGAATCCGCTCTCGCCGCCGCCCACGCCGCGCCACTCCCCGCGTGGGATGCGCCCGTTCGAGAACAGACCGCCCATCCGCGAATTCGACGGCCCCCGGAAGGAAGGTCCGTCCTGGCGGTTGCCCAGCACGTTGTAGGGGATCGCGTTGTCGGCGGTCACGTGATACATCTGCGCGATCGGCAGCTGCACCCGGAACCAGGAGCGCCCGCGGTTCTCGCTGACCGAAAATCCTCCGTCGTGCGCGACCGCGATCCGGTCGGCGTTCAGGGGATCGCTCCAGATGTCGTGGTGGTCCCAGCCCGGCGCGTCCCCGGCGAAGAGGAAGTTGGTGGTCTCGTGGGTCTCGCCGCCGTTCCGGCTCACGCTGTAGCTGGACGACAGGAAGTAGACCTCGTCGCGGTCGTCGGGCGCCACGCCGCAGCGCGTGTAGTAGGCCTGGCGCGTGGCGAGGTCATGGCTGTATGAGGCGAGACGCCAGCTGCCGCCCCCGTCGCTCGTGCTCCAGAGCTCGCCCGAGTCGGTCTCCTCGCCGTCGATGGGCACCCCGTCTCCCGTCTCGATGAGGGCGTAGATGCGGTCGGAATCGGACGCCGACATGCAGAGCCCGATCTTGCCGATGCGGCGCGTCGGCAGGCCGTTGCCTTCGATCTCGCGCCAGGTGTCGCCCCCGTCCATGGTCACGTGGATGCCGCTCGCGGGGCCGCCACTGTCCCGCTTCCAGGTCTTGAGGTCCAGGTCCCACATGCTGGCCACGATCTTACGCGGGTTGTTCGGGTCCATCACCATCTCGTATGCGCCCGCCCCCGGGTCCACGAAGAGCACCCGCTCCCAGCTCTCGCCCCCGTCGAGGGTGCGGTAGACGCCCCGCTCCTCGGAGGGCTGGTACGCGTGCCCGAGCGCGGCGACGTAGACGATGTCCGGATCGGCCGGATGGATGAGGATGCGGCCGACCCGCCCCGTCCCCTCGAGCCCCATGTGCGCCCAGGTGTCGCCGCCGTCGGTGGACTTCCACGCGCCGTTGCCGATGGAGACGTTCGACCGGATGGACGACTCGCCCGTGCCGGCCCACACCATGGCGTGGTCGCTGGACGCCACCGCGAGCGCGCCGATGGAGTGCACGGGCTGGTCGTCGAAAACCGGCTCCCAGTTGAGCCCCGCATCCTCGGTGCGCCAGATGCCCCCGCTGGCCGCGCCCGCGAAGTAGATGTTGCGGTTGCCGGGCACTCCGACGACGGACGCGAGCCGGTTCCCCACCGGCCCGATGTGGCGGAAGCGGAGGCCGCTCAGATGCTCCTCCGGGACCCCTTGGGCGGAAAGCGGGATTGCCGGCAACGCGAGGCCCGCGACCAGCGCGAGGCCCGCGGCCAGCGCGAGGCTTGCGGCCAGCGCGAGGCGAACCGCGGCGGCGGGCGCGGCCATGCGGAAAGCGGCCAGGAATGGGCTAATGCGGGATGCGGACATGGTCATGGCTCCATTGGATTGGAAGCACCGAGAAACTCGAAAAGTCTGCCAAAATGTCAGGACGTGGAGGCCCTTGGGTCACCCTGGGACGAAAACTCTGCCAAAATGGCAGACTTCAGTCACCGGAGTCGCCCATCGGCGGGTCCTCCATCAACCGCCACGAGCCGCCATCAGCACCCTGTGGATCGCCTCGACGGTTGCATCGGTGCGGAACTCGATCAGCCTCTGGCCGTGCTCGATGGTTTGCTCGGCGGGGAGGATGCTGATGCCGTTGATCGACGCCTTGTCGGCCGCGATGCGCTGCTGGAGCCTCACATGCTGCGGATCGTCGTTCATGATGATCGACGTGATGTAGTAGTCGTCGTGAAGGCCCTCCAGCCGGGGATCCTCGTCGATCCCGAGCACCTCGCGCTGATACGTCAGCACGTCGCCGTAGTTGTAGTACTCGCGGATGTGGGCGATGACGACGTCCTCGGCCGCCCATCTCTCCGAGAGCTCCGTGGCCACGGCCGCCATGCCGCGCTGGTTCCCGCCGCTGTCACCCAGCATGAAGATGCGCGTGAACCCCTGGACCTTGAGGCTCACCGCCATGTCGCGCAGCACGGCCTGGTAGGTCTCCTGCGAGAAGCGGATGCCGCCCGGCGAGCTTGCCGTCTCAGGGTTGCCGGGTTCGATGGTGACGATGGGAGCGACCAGGGTGTTCCCCAGCCGGCGCGCGATCGCATCGCCCATGACCCGCAGCACGTGGTTGTGCTTGCCGGTCGTGAGGTAGGGCCCGTTCTCCTCGATCCCTCCGGTGAGGATCAGGGCGGTGTTGGTGCCCTCGCGCAGCGCGTCCCGGACCTCGAGCATGGTCAGCTCCTCGATCCAGACGTTGTCCAGGGCCGCGATGGGACGCTCGAACTCCATCATGTCGAGCATGTTTTCTCCCTGGGCGGCAGCCTCTCCGGCGCCTGCTGAGAGAATGACGGCGAGGGAGAGCGCGAACATTGACATCGACGATGTTCTCATGGGACATCTCCAAGCGGCTGGTGGGCGGTTCCGCAGGTCTTACCTGATCGTGCGCGCGCGCGGGCGCACCGGCAAGAGCGCCGACCCCGCGAATCGGGCTCCCTACCGTCCCCGGTCGCCATTCGCACGCCCGGAAACGACCGCGAGATTGGTATCGCCACTGCTCGCTGGCTCCGCCTCGGGGGCCGCGTTCTGGCCATAACGGTAACAAGCGGCAACATTAGGGGAACCATGATCGCCTTCGACACGCTCACCGCAGCCACCAGACTGCGGCAGGAAGCGGGCTTCAGCGAGGATCAGGCTCGCGTGCTCGTGGATACCTTGGCGCAGTGTGTGGACGAGAGCCTGGCCACGAAGCGCCAGGTGAAGGAAACCGAAGTCGCGCTCCGTCGTGAAATGCGGCAGATGGAAGCATCGCTGCGCGGCGAGATCACTGCAGGGCGTGGCGATCTGGAGAAGACCGAGGCGTCGCTTCGGAGTGACCTGGAGAAGACCGAGGCGTCACTGCGCGCCGAGATCACCGAGCTGCGCGGCGATCTGGAGAAGACCGAGGCGTCGCTGCGCGCCGATATGCGCGCTCTTGAACACCGGATGACGATCAAACTGGGTGGTATCGTGGGCGCGGCGCTTGGAATACTCGTCGCGCTGGAGGCGCTGGTGTTTTGATGGACGGCACGGACCCTGTCGCACGCGACACCTGCTTGTCGAGGCCATGCCGCGTCGACTTCGCCGCAGTGCACCGGATCGTGGTGCACGAGAACATGCACGAGGGCACCTGGAACCACTTCAGTTGCAAGGTGCCGGGCCGACCCGGGCACCTGCTCATCACGCCGGGGCAGACGCATTTCTCGCGCGTGACGGCGAGCAGCCTCGTCGAGGTCGGGCCGGACGGGAAACCGTTCGGCAGGGAAGGGAGGCTCAATGTGAGCGCGTGGGCCATCCACGCTCCCATCCAGCGCGCGCGGCCCGACATCGTGTGCGCGCTGCACGTCCACGGCCCATACAGCACCGCGCTTGCCTCCATCGACGGATGGAGGTTCGATGAGCGCGGAAGCCAGAACGCGGCCGTGTTCTACGGGAACTGCGCCTACTTCGGGTACGATGGGCTCGTCACCGAGTCCGACGAAGGCGAGCGCATGGCCGAGGCCCTCGGCGACAAACGGGTGCTTTTTCTCGCGAACCACGGAGTGCTCGTGGTCGGCGACACCATCGAGAAGGCCATGCTCTGGCTCTATCAGCTGGAGCGGGCCTGCATGAACGAACTGCTTGTGCTTCATGCGGGCGGGAAGATCCGGCCGATTCCAACCGCGGCCGCGAAGCAAAACGCCGAACTGTCCATCGAGTCCTGGGGCGAAGCGGGCTATCTCGAGGGCATGAAGGAAGTGCTGGACGCCGAGGGCCAGGACTACGCGGACTGACGCGCAAGGACCGCAGGCCCCCCCGCGACGCAATTCGGGATTGCCTGGTGCCGCTTCAGGTTGGCAACGATCCCGCAGGCACGCGAAGTCGCTCCTCATCGGCCGAGGCGCTAGCTTGGGGACATGCCGAACATGATCGAACGCGCGCGCGAGGCCTCCGGACGGCGCGCGGAAGGCCTGCGCCCCCGCGGTCATCGCCGCTCCGTCGTCCACTGCACACGCTCGTGGCGGCTGCTGTGCGTCGCATTTGCCGGGTTACTCACGGGTCAGGCGACTCCCGCCGCCGCCCAGGAATCCATCGTTGACGGCTTTCGCGGACACACGTGGGGCAGCCGCGTAGAGGATATCCCCGAGCTGGCCGGCAACGAGCAGGTGGGCGAACGGGAAGGGCTGCGCATCTACTCGACTGAAGTCCGGCTTCTGGGCCGGCCGGCCCTCGCCGGCTACTACTTTCATCCCGATACCGGTGAACTGGTCGAGGGAGCCTACGTGATGGTGATGCCTCTGGAGAGCTGCCAGACCATCTGGGACCTGATGGCCCGCGACATCCAGCGCACCTACCCCGACCTCGAACGCCAGGGCGAACTGCCATCGCGCCGGAACGCCCATCGGCCCGTCTACGAGTCCGACTGCGAGTATTTCGTCTACAACTATCACCGCGAGGAATGGCGCATGGGGTTCGGGAACCCGGATCCCCCGTATGACGAAGTACGCATGTGGATCCGGGTCAACGAACGAACGCCAAGGCTGCATATCGAGTACCGGGGAGAACGCGCCGGCCCCCGATAGAGCCGCTGCCGCGGCGGGGGCGGGTGTCGATCCGGACCTGGGAGAACCGGAGGAACTCGCAGGGGTGAAGCCTGCGGCGACAGTCCTCCGTAGAACACGGGCAATGGGCCCGACTCCGGCTCTGATTCGGCTCTCGGCCATCAGAAGCCGCAGGCACAGGGAGGAAAAATGATATCCACGTCCCAGCTCTCGCGCATCCTCGGAACCAGTCTCCTCGTGCCGCTCCTGGCCTGTGCTCCCGCCTCCGAGGGGGGCGAGGAGTCCGGTGGGTCCGGCGGCATGGAAGTCCGCATCGAAATGGGCTCCGCGGATGATGGGCTCCCGGCCGCGATCCTCGGCACCGCGCCCGCGCCGCGCGGGCAGGACATCCAATATCTCGCCGGGGACGACGCCACCCGCGGATACCTGGCGGTGCCCGAAGGGGAAGGCCCCTTTCCGGCACTTGTGCTGATCCACGAATGGAATGGGCTTGTCGACCGGGTGCGGCAGGTCGCGGACGCCATGGCCGATGAAGGGTACGTAGCGCTGGCGGCAGACCTGTTCCAGGGCCGCACCGGATCGAATCCGGACGAGAACCGGGCGCTCATGGCGGAAGCGAACGCCGAACCGGACGCGATCATCGGAAACCTGAACGAGGCGGTGAACTTTCTGCGCGCGCGCGATGACGTGACCGGGGCGATCGGCACCATGGGGTGGTGCTTCGGCGGCGGCATCGCGCTCAGCTACGCGCTGGGGGGCGAGCATCACGACGCCACCGCGATCTTCTACGGACGGCTGGTGACCGACCCGGCGGTGCTGGCGGGGATCGACCACGAGGTGTACGGGACCTTCGCCGAGATGGACGGCGGCATCCCGCCCGAGCAGGTAAACCAGTTCGTCGACGCGCTGCGCGCCCAGGGCATCGAGAACGACGTCCACATCTACGACGCGGTCAACCACGGCTTCTGGCTGCGCGTTGACGACGATCCCGAGTTGCGCACCGCCCCCGCTCAGGACGCCTGGGAGCGGCTCAAGGCCTACCTCGAGCGCACGCTCGCGAGCTGATTTCGGACCGGGATGGCGCGTACGCACGGCGGAAGGGCGCGGGCGAGGAAGCCGCCCCGGCGATCACCGGAAACCGGATCGGCACGGTCAGCGATGCTCGCGCTCGTCCGGCCCGCCGCACTCGTTGCCATCCTGCTCGCAGCGTCGCCGCTCGTCGCCGAGCGTGCCCGGGGACAGGAGACAGGTGAGACCGGCCCGCCGCGCGCGGATGCATCCACAGTGGACACGAACGGTGTCGCGGCCCGGGAGACGGCCCCCTCCAACCCTTTCGCCGGGTTCGAGACCCACTTCCTCTCCAACGGCGTCAAGGTCTGGTTCAAACACCTCGCCGGCGCGCCCAACGTCTCGGTGAGCGCGGGCGTGCCCGTGGGCTCCGACGCCGATCCGGCCGGCAAGGAGCAGCTCGCCCACTTCACCGAGCACATGCTCTTCTCCGACCACGACGGCCGCACCGAGCAGGAGATCAAGGAGGCCGTGGAGGGGATCGGCGGGCGGCGCAACGGCTTCACCTATCGCGACCGCACCTGGTACTACGTGACGATCGGCCGGGAGCACGGCCTGTTTGCGATCGAGTGGCTGGCCGGCATCCTGTCGCCCCACGAGATGGATCCGGCCGTGGTGGACCGCGGGCGGCAGCCGGTCGAGAACGAGATCCGCGCCCGGCCGCGCGAGTTCTTCGACCACCTCGTGGCCGCGCTCAACCCGGGGTGGCTCGCGCCCCCCGACTTCTGGGAGCGCGAGTTCGGCATCGAGCGGCTGCGTGCCCCCTTCCCGGACATGTGGCGGAGCCTGCAGGGCATCACCCCGGACGATCTGCGCGGCTTCTACGACCGGTACTACTCGCCCGCGGTCATGACCGTCACGATCGTCGGCGACCTCGACCGGGACGAGGCGCTCGACCGCGCCCAGCGCACCTTCGGCTCGTTCCCCGCCCGTCCGGTCGAACGTTGGGCGACCACGGCCGAGGACCCGGGGCGGGGAAGGTCCACCTACCGCTGGGGCTTCCAGTCCACGACGCAGTACCAGTCCCGCCACAAGCTCTTCTATGCGAACTCCGACGAGCTGCTGACGGCGCTGTTCGTCCGCGACCTCCTGAACCGCAGGCTCAACCAGCGACTGCGCTACGGGGAACGCAAGGCCGTGTACGGCGCGAGCGCGAGCCTGGTGATGCGCGGTCCGGCGGCGTACCTGCAGGTGAGCAGCCGGATCGACGAAGACGACTATGACTTCGCCACGGCGATCATCGCCGAAGAGATCGAATACCTGCAGTCGGGCTCGCTTGCCACCGCCGAGTTCGAAACGGATCGCGCCGCGGTGATCGAGCGTCTTCGCGGCGCCAACCAGACCGCGGAGTCCCTCAACGCCTGGACCCGGCAGCTCTTCTACGATCCGGCCACCTTCACGGACTTCCCGGACATCCTCTCCTTCTTCGAGAACCTGACCCAGAGCCAGGTCGCGTCCTTCGCGGCCCGCACATTCGACGAGCCCCGGCAGGTTCTGTCGGTGACGCGCACGCAGCCCCTGAGCCAGGGGATGGCGGTGCTGGCGGTTGCCGTGCTGGTCTGGATCACGCTGAAGGTGGTCGCGTTGGCGCTGACCCGGCCGGTCGAGATGAAGGCGATCCGCTACGTCGCGCATTTCCGGCTGCCCGTCCTCCTGCGGACGGCGTATGCCCTCGGAATTGTGGCGCTCGCGCTCGCTCTGGGGCGCATCGCCGCCGTGGGCATCGGGTGGGGGATGGACCGCTGGATTACGCCCGTCGACGACTATGTCGTTCAGCACGCCGGCATCGGCGGTATCCTCGTCGTTCTGCTCGCCGGCGTGGCGGTCCTCGCGGCGTGGCCTCCACGCAAGCTGCTCCTCTTCGAGGATCACATCCGCGTCAAGTCGCGCGCCTGGCGCTCGCGCATCCTCAAGGCCGACGACATCGAGGAGATCGCGATGGAGCGCGGCTCCCGCGCCTGGCTCAGCCGCGCAGTCCTGCGAAGCCCTCCGCTCGCGTTCGGGCTGATCCGCCCCGGCATCCACCTCCGCCCGGTCAAGGGACGCAGCTACTTTTTCCGCAGCCGGGACACTGTGGAGCTGGCGGAAGTGCTGGGTTCGTGGTGGGGAAGGCCCATCTCGCAGCGTCCGCTCAAACGGCGCACGAAGTCGAAGAAAGCCGAAGACGTCGCCGTGGAAGTTCCGGCTACGCCCGGGGCCAGGGCGCCTCAGGCCGCACCCGGAGCGCCCACATCCGGCACCACACCCCGAGTAACGGTACCCGGCGTGACATCAGGCGCAGCCGCACCCGGAGCCGCCCCCCCTCCTCCGCCCGGCGCCGAAGATCCCCACCAGGACATCGACTTCGACAGCATCGGGCTCACGGAAGAGGAGATGCGGGAGCTGCTCGGGGAGGATTAGCCGTCCGCGGGCTGCCGGGATTCAGCCGATCTCCGCCAGGGCAGCGAGCATGCCCTCGGTGGTTGTGGACGAATGCCAGAGCCTATCGGAACCGCTCGAACCTGCGCTCCAGGTGTTCCACCATGCTGTCGGGCACCCCGGCGGCTGACGCATATTCCTGCCAGCGGCCCAGTGAATCGACAACTTCGTCGATGATCGTGCCGCCGTCGTCCGGCAAGTCGTAGTTCCTCCCCACCTGCTGCAGGTCGCTCCGCGTGATGCCGCGGAACTTCGCGTTGACGGACATCTGATGTTGCCGCGTCCACGCCTCGTTTTCGGCGTAGGTCACGTCATAGGCCGGGGCCAGCCGCCAGCGACCTCCGGGCTCCATCAGGAACCCGAAGTTCTTCACGTGGTCGTCGAAGTTGACGGTCGCCACGTTGAAGGCCATTCGCCGATAGGCTTCGTTCACCGATCGCTGCCCCAGACCGAGGGCGCGGATGGAATCGAGGTAGCCCTCGTAGCTGAACACATACTGATCGTTGAAGTCGATGTGCTGAAGTCCGCCCAGGCTGTGGAAGTGGAGCTTGGACTCGCCGGCCTCTCCGGCCACTCGATCGAAGCGACGGGTCATGAAGTGAGCGAGGTTGCCATCGCGCAGAAGGTGAGTCTCGGCCATGCGGATGCCGGCGTTTCTCGCCATGCACGAGTATGCGTATTCGATGCGTCCCCAGGGGCCGGGCTGCCTTTCGCTGCGCATGCCCTGTCCCGCTGAATCTCGCGTTACCCCATCGAACTTGATGAGCCACGGCTCTTCGCCGGGTTCGCGACGAGCGAATCCCGAGCGGATCTGGTTGGTCGACCGATTCCAGAGAACGAGAGCCTTCGGACGGGCACCGCCCGCGCTGCCCCCGATCTGCATGATCTCGGGAACGGCCACCGACACGTCTCCTTCGATGACGCGCCGCGCCTGATCGACCAGGGTGCGCAGCTCGATGGCTTCCTCGGTGCTCTCCCCCGGATCGAGCGCAGGATGGAATTCAAGGGCTCCCATCGACCGGGCTCCGATGTAGAGGAGTCGCTGGAGCGGGGACATGTCGTCGCCCGAGCGCCCGCGTTCCGCGAAATACCGGCGGATGATGGCGTTGCCGAATCGGTCCGGCAGAGCGTCGGCGAACACGCCTGGCAGGCCGAGGAAAGCGGGCTTTCGGACAAGCTCCGGAAACGAGACGGGACCGCGTCGTCGAACAGGAAGATGGAGCGGCGAAATATCGAGCCCGGATCGACGAAAGGCCGGATCGTACTCGAAGGTCACGCGCCCCGTCGAAGACTCTCCCAGAATACCGATATCGCGCCCCCAGAGTCGCACCCGCACCAACGCGTAGTCAGTCACGGGCCCGCCTCGAAGCTCGTTGACGCACCTTTCCTCTGAGTCTCGCGATCTCGTACGGGGACACTTCGGGCACCGGAACAAACGCCTCGAAGGCCTGGAGACGACCCAGTCCGCGCATGACCCGCACCAGGTTGTCCGTGCCGATGCTGTGTCCGGCCTCGACGCGGTCGATTGTGCGCGGGCTCACCCCCGAGTCGGCGGCGAGGTCCTGGACCCGCAGGTTCTGTTGGAGCCGGAGCGCCTTCAGGCGCGCTCCCATCTCGCGGAGCACGTCGGGCGTGCGGCTCGTGGCAACGATCGTAGCCATAATCCTGACCTCCCTTCAACACATCGAAGATAGGTCAAGGGCATGACGTTGTCCACGACGTCAGATATGACGTGAACAGTGATTTATTGTGGATATTACGTCGGAAGCGGCGTGTTACGACACACAGTCCGGTCCCGGTGATCCCTCAGCCGATCGCCGCCAGGGCCGCCATCACGTCGTCGTTGCCGGGCCGGATGCGGTAGTCCACCTCGATGAACTTCCAGCGCACCACGCCCTCCCTGTCGATGACGTAGACGGCGGGGTGGGGCACCGGACGCCGGCTGTCGGCGTTGAAGAGGCCGTAGCGGTCGATCACGGCGTGGTCCGGGTCGGCCAGGATGTGGTAGTCGATGGTGCGGTCCTGTTCGGCGGCGACCCGGTCGATCATCATCTGCTGCTCCGGGCGTTCATCCACGGAGATGGCGAGGATCTCCGCGTCCAGCTGCTGGTCGGCGTCCAGCATTTCGCTCAGCTCCCCGAGCTGACCGGCGCACCACGGTCACCAGTGGCCGCGGTAGAAGGCGAGGACGACGTTCTTCTGGCCGCGGAAGTCGGAGAGGGTGATGACCTCGCCCGAGTAGGCGAGGAGCGAGAAGTCGGGGGCCGGATTGCCGACCATGACCCGGCCGGTGTCCTGGCCGGGCAGCTCGCGGCCGTCGGCGGGGCCCAGGTTCGCCGCCTGGTTCACTGCCTCGGCAGCGCCGTCAGTCGACGACGGGACGGCGCCCTGGCGACCGGCCATCAGGTAGTATCCGCCCAGCAACAACACGGCCACCACGACCACCATTCCAGTCCGTCGCGACATCATCTTCCTCCGGCGATGGATTCGGCACGCAGCCGAAGCGGGTCACGTGAAGTGCCGGCCCCGGCCTGACGTAACGTGAGGGTTTGGCTCAGCTGCGCACGCCGAGCCTCACTGGCAGACCTTCCGGCCGGTGAGGAATACGATCGCCCCGCCCACGAGAGCGAGGCCGACGGATGCCGCGCTGGAACTGACGACGAACCAGATCACCCCGGCGGACATCACGAAGGTGGCGATCAGCAGGACATAGAAAACGAGGGGATTGTGACGAGCAGCGGCCATCGACTGATCTCTCGGCAGGGATGCGCGGGCAGGGCCGTCCAGACGCGCCGGACGGGGTTCTTGATGTCGAATCTGCCGACCCCCGGATGGCGTGTCAACGACGGGGAAGCCCTCCTGTGACGGACTCATGAGCCTGTTCCAGCGGGCATCCTCCCGCATTTGGCGCCAGGGTTCCGGAAGCGTGTCACCGGAGCCCTCTCGAGCCGGGTCCGGTTGTCCGATCCGGGCTCCTGTCCGCATTCTCCACCTCCGTGGGGAGTGCGCACGAACGGCGGGATCCGCATGGCCTTCGAGATCAGACTGGACCGCGACGTTTCCGGGGAAATCCGCCGCGTCGCGCGGGAAGAGATCGACCGGGCCGTCAGGGCGCTCGACGGAGCCCGCAACGGGCGGTTCAAGGGGGTTCACGACGCGCGCAAGCGCTTCAAGGCCATTCGCGCGCTGCTTCGGCTCGCGGCGCTCCGACCGAGGTCGGCTTTCCGCCGGGAGAACCGCTGGTATCGGGACGCCGCTCGCAAGCTCGCGCGGGTGCGCGAGGCCCAGGCGAGTCTGGAGACGCTGGACCGGCTGGCGGACGCCCGGGACGCCATCCTGCGCCGGGAACTGGAGGCCCGCTACGAAGCTCGACGCGGGCTCCGGTCCGGGGACGCCGATGCGCTGGCGGTGCTGGTGGCGGATCTGGCGGAGGCCGGGGAGCGGGTCTCGGAATGGCCGTTGACGGGCGAGGGGTTCGAGGTCGTCGAGTCCGGCCTGCGCGCGACCTACCGAAGGGGGCGACGGCGCTTCCGGCGCGCGCTCCGGGGCACGTCCGCAACCGAACTGCATGAGTGGCGAAAGGACGTCAAGTACCACCGTCACCATCTGGAGCTGCTGGTCCGCCTGTGGCCCGATGTCATGGCGGGGGCGGCCGCGACGGCCCGGCGGCTCGGGGATCTGCTCGGGGATCATCATGATCTTCACGAGCTGCGCGCCCTGCTTTCGAGATCGCCCGGACTCGCCGGAGGCGGCCGCGCACGTGAATCGGTGCTGGCGTCGGCGGAAGGCCGGTCGCGCGAGCTGGAGGCGCGCGCCCTTGAGGTCGGCGGGCTGGTCTACGCGGAGGAGCCCGGCCGCTTCATCGCACGGATGGCCGCCTACTGGGACACGCACTCCGGTGGACGGGCCTGACGGTGCGCTGATCCGCCACGCCGGTCCGCGGTGTTAGCTTGGGTGCCCGCATCGATCACCCTCCAACGCCTTCACGCCCATGAACCGCGCCCGTTTCACCCCGGCCACCTTCGAATTCCTCACCGAGCTCGCCGCAAACAACAACCGCGAGTGGTTCGCGCTGAACAAGCCTCGCTACGAGGGAGATGTGAAGGCGCCGGCGATCCGGTTCATCTCGGATTTCGCCCCGCGCCTCGCGCGCATCAGCGCCCGCTTTCGCGCGGATCCCAGGGCCAACGGCGGCTCTCTGTTCCGCATCTACCGGGACACGCGCTTCTCCAGGGACAAGAGGCCCTACAAGACCTACGCGGGCATCCAGTTCCGCCACGAGGCCGGAAGGGACGCGCACGCGCCCGGCTTCTATCTGCACCTGGAGCCGGGCAGCGCCTTCGTCGGCTGCGGCAGCTGGCGCCCCGGCGGCCCCGCGCTGCGGAAGATCCGCGAAGCCATCGACGAAGACCCGGATGCGTGGCTGAAGGCCTCTCGGGACGAAGGCTTTCGGGCGTCGTTCGAGCTGTCGGGCGATTCCCTGATCCGGGCGCCCCGGGGCTTCAGCATCGACCATCCTCTCATCGTCGATCTTCGGCGCAAGGACTTCATCGGAGTCGCGCATCTCAGCGAGGAGGACGTCGCGTCCGAGGGATTCCTCGACGAATTCACCCGACTGTGCCGCGCCGCCGCACCATTCCAGCGGTGGCTGTGCAAGGCGATCGGGGTGGGGTACTGAGGGTCGGGAGGTGGAAGCTTTCTCGGTCTGCGTGGGTACCGATACGGGAAAGGTCCCGGGAGGTAGAACAGTGTTTCGAATAGTGCCAATGGTAACGCGTGCGCTCCAAGCGCGAAGACTCCTCTCCGGTGTGTGTGCGCTGGTGGCCTCCTTTACCCTTGCCCACGCCGCTGCCGCGATGCAGGACACCGGCTCGGTCATGGGTCTGGTGTTGGATCAGGAGGGTCGCGAGCCTGTGTCCGGTGCCTTGGTGGCGCTCCCGGAATTCACGCACTACCGCACCCGTACGGACGCTGACGGGTGGTTTCGGCTCCTCAACGTTCCCGCCGGGGAAGTGGTGGTGCGCGTCGAGGGAGACGGGTTCATCACCCTCGTCGAAACAGTGGAGATCACTCCGTTGGAGGAATCGCTGATCCACTTCCATGTCCACCGCGTCTCGGTCGTGCTCGATCAGCTCCTGGTGGAGGTCCCGCGACGCGACGATCTTGGACGCGGGCACTCGGAAGCGCAGGTCAGCGGAACCGGTGCGAGTTCACGAACTGCTGCTGACCTCCTGCTGACGGGCGTTCCCGGCGTCGCGGCCCAGCAACCCCAGGGGGGAGTCGGGACCGGAGTGAGGGTTCGACTCAGAGGCGTCAACTCGTTCCTGCTGAGCGAGGAACCACAAATCTACCTGGACGGCGTCAGGATCGACGCCGGTGGACAGGATCGGGCGATGTTGACTCTCGAGCAGATACCAGCCACGTCCGTGACGCGGATCCGAGTACTGCGCGGGCCCGCATCGACATCGCGGTATCCGGGTGCCGCGGCGGGCGTCATCCTGGTTGAGACGATGAGCCGGGGCGGTTAGGAAAAAGAAATCCCCGGAAGCCTCCGACCTCCCGCAGCGGGAGGCCGGAGTCAGCTTCCACGGGGTGTGAGATCAGCTTCCCACCTGCTCGTTCTGAGCGATTGGGAAGCAAGTTGTGGTGCCGTAGACCTGACCGTACTGGTCGACCCCGTTCGGATGATCGGAGCCGGGTTCACCGAGATACGGGATGTTGAACTGGGTACCCCGCCACCGCAGATGGTCCCTCTGGCGATGACCGCCTTCGACGAAGAACTCCCGACGGCGCTCCTCGATGACTTGCCGGATGACGTCGTCCTGGGTAGGCACGTCTTCCGCGGTGATCGGAGGAATCCCGGCAGCGGTGTGGAAATCATCCATGATGCTGATCGCCGTGGCCAGATCCCCGGTCATTGCCGAGGCCTCGGCAATGATCATGCGGGCCTCACGCGACGAAGCGATGATGACGTCCTGGGCCGCGCCCGCGGGGAAACTCTCGGGCGTCTTGTTGTGGCGCCAGACGATGGTGGCGTTGTCGTGGCCGATGAGCCCGGTTTCCATGACCGTCACCCGGGGGTCGGGCACGCCCTTCCACCGCACGTCACGGTAGCTCGGGGCGACGGTCGACTGCTGGTTGGTATCGAGTTCGTTCGTGTTCGCCATCGAGTTCTCGCGCCGATTCTCTCCATACTCCCGAGTTGCGTAGAAATCGAGGTCGGGATCGTTCACGATCGACTGCGCGTCGGCGATGGCGTTGGAATACTGATCCAGGTTGAGGTACGCCCTGGCGCGTCCAATCCGCGCCGCCTGCACGAGTTCCTGACCCCGCCTCGTCCCCAACTGCCCGGCGATGCTCAGGGCCTCCGTAAACTGCTCCACGGCGATCTCCAGGAGCTGTTCCGGGGTCCGGACCACGCCGTCTCCGTTGAGCGGCGTTCCGCAGAAGCCCTCGCCGAAGACCACGTAGATAAAGGCCCCATACGTCCGCATCTCGGCCAGGTACTGGGTCCGGTTCAGGACGTCACCGTCGGCAAAGGTCTGAAGCCGGTCAAAATGGCTCTCGAGCATGACCCTCGCCCGATGGAGCCGGCCAAAGATGTTGTCCTGATACCGTGGCTCATTAGCCGGGATATCCCGGATCTGCAGTCGCCGTCCGGTGAAGTTTCCGGAAGACTGGATGTACTCGTCCGAATGTTTGGCCGCGAAGTCTACGTACTCATCCCACGCCCACTCGAAGTCACCGATGGCGGATACCCGCATGGTACCGGCCAAACTGGGATTCTCGATGTCATCGGCCGTGACGTTACCCGGAAGATCCACCTCGAGGAGCTCGGCAGTGTCGCACCCCGCCACCCCAAGGGCCACCGAAAGCGCCACAATGCCGCACAGCCTCCGCGACCACGGCACCATCTCAATCAATCTATTCATGACACGTCCCTCTGTGGTTTCGTCTGAAATCAACAATTCGTTTCTGGGTCCCTCCACCTTCGCGCGCATCACCAGGTCACCCGCACGGTCGCCAAGAAACGTTTGAACATCGGGAAACCGTCCTGCGTATAGGCTGAGATCCCTCCGGGGTCGGTATTCCTTGCGCCGGTGTCCCGAATCTCCGAATCGACGATGGGGTGCCCAAAGGCTTCGCTCTGCGCTCTCCATATCCTCCAGAGGTTCTGACCGGAGAGCGTCAGATTGAGCCGGGAGGCACCGAGTCTCGCGGCCATTTCACCTGAAAAATTGTGACTCAGCGACACGCTGCGCATGGTGAGCTGAGACGCGTCGAAGATGCCCGAAGGGTTGACTTCCCCGATTTCGTCGTAGCCGAGGAAGATCGGGTCGGTCTTCTCGTTGATCGCCCTTGTGTTCCGGAAGAAAAGGTGGGAGCCCGCCGTGATCCCGTCCACCATGGTGTGCCCGCCCACGTATTGCAGGTCGACGTAAAAGCGTGTGTTGTCCAGGAACGACACGGTCGCGTTGAAAGCCATTTCGCGTGTTGGAACAGTCGAGCCCCTGTAGACCTCGGGTGCGGTCTCTCCGCTGGTGCACGGCACAGGAGGACCTCCTCCCCGGGTGATTCGGGTGCCCGGCGCTGCGATCGGACCGCTTTCGCACATCACGTTCGTCGCGCGCGCTTGCAAGCCTGTGCCCACGATGTCGGACGACACCACCACAGGCAGGAAAATGGACCCAAGCGGGAAGCCCACTGCGTGGCGCTGGCCCGTCCACCCGGTTGTAAAGTTCCGCCCGAACACCGGAATCGGGTCCAGTCCCCCCAGATCGAGCACCTCATTCCTGTTCATGTGGAGCGCGAGGCCGAACTCGACCCCCAAGGTCGAACCCTGGTATGCATCCACGTTGAGCCCGAGTTCGATTCCCGTGTTCTGAATCTCTCCGATATTCCTGAGCTGGGAGCCGGGAAAGCCGGTCGAGGGCTTAACCGGAACGCTGATCAGGGCATTCGTCCGCCTTTGGTCGTAGTAGGTAAACTCGAGACCGACCCGGTCGTTGAAGAGCCCGGCGTCGAAGCCGATCTCGGTCTCCACGCCAACCTCGGGCTGCACGTCGGAGTTTCCGATCGTCAAGGGAGTCACGCCGCCCGCGCCCTGGTATCCCGGCTCCGGGTTGTAGAGCCTCACCGCTGCGAACTGATCGGGCTGCTGTCCGGCTTTCCCCCAGGCTGTCCGGAGCCGCAGCGAGTTGATCCAGTCCAAACCCTCCAGCGCGGACTCCTCCGAGACAACCCAACTCGCGCTCAGCTTCGGATAGACGACGAAGTCGTAGTCCGCCCCGAAGGCGGAGTTGTCGTCCCCTCGGAGAGCACCCGTCAGGAAGATTCGGTTCTGCCAGGAAGCTTGCTCCTGTACATACACCCCGACGGTCTTGTTGCTGGAAAAGCCATCGGATGTCTCTCGGGTTTCTCCCGCGGAGATCGTCTCGAGACTGGGCACCGCGAAGCGTGAGCCACGTCCCGCGAGCCACTCCGAGGACCGCTCGTAGTACTGGGCACCGGACGATGTCGCCAGCGAGAACCCGGCTACAGGCTCGTAGGTCAACGTACCGGAGTAGTCGAAGCTGAAATTGTCGGTGTTGCGAAATTCGAGCCTCTTGTCGCCCTGACGGCCGCTGATGCCAACCCGCCCCGACGAGTGGCGGTTGAGCCGGAAACCGTTGGTCTCCACCTGGTCCAGGCCCACGACCAGCCGGTGGGTGAGCCAATCGAACGGGCGATGGGTCGCCGTCATCGAATAGATGGTGCGGTAGACCTTCTGCCCCGAATCGAGCAACTCGTCGTAAAGGTCTGGCAGGTAAGCGATATAGCCACGGAACGCGCCATCAAGCGCGTTGGGCGTCCCGGTGCCGATCTCGCATCCACCGCCGGGGCAGGACCAGTGGAACCCCGTGACACGCGCAGGCTGACGCCCCGTCGTGGTGTGCAGTTCGGAGCGAATCCCCCCGAAGCCGAAATCCACCGTCAGGTCCTCGCGGGGCAGCCAGTTGAGGTTTGCACGTGCGTCCAGCCTGTCGTTGGTATTGTTCGGGACCGGTCCTTCATCAAAATCCCAGCCCAGCGTGAAATGATACCGGACCGCGTCGGTGCCTCCCGAGACGGTACCGACGCTTCCAAGAGGCATGCCGACCTGGAAGTGCTCCATGCCGTGGACCTCGTAGTCGCGCTTGAAGACGTTCACTTCCACGATCTCACCGGGAGTGCACGGGTCCGTCCCGCGGCCGGTGCAGGTGTAGAAGCTCCCCGGCCAGTGCTCCTTGGGATCCCGATACCAGTTCTGCCCGACCTTCGACGTCAGGGTGAATACGGGGGCTCCGCGAGCACCTCGCTTGGTGATGATGTTGATGACCCCGTTCGACGCCTCCGTCCCGTAGAGCGTAGCGGCCGCCGGACCCTTGATGATCTCCAGGGACTCGATGAGTTCCGGGCTGATATCGTTCAGCCGCGTGGACGGACTCTGCGTGCCCACGCCAAGGGACCCTTCGGCCCCCGGACCGCCGCTGTTCACACGGACACCATCTATATAGATGAGCGGTTGCCCGGATAGGACCATGGATCCGGCTCCCCGGATGCGGATGTTGTTGCCGCCTCCGACGTGGCCGCCGCCGTAGGCTACGTTCACGCCCGGCACGGCGCCCCCCAGCATGGTCTCGAAGTTGTCTCGGGGAGCGATTGCCTGCGTTTCGGCCACCGGGAGGGATCCGACCGTGGTCCCGAGGGAACGGGCCTGCTGCTCCCCTGCCGTGCCGGTAACCACGATCTCATCGAGGTTGATGGCCGTTTCGACCAGAAGGAAGTTCACCTCCGTCGGGGTGTCGGCCGTGACCGTGACCGCCTGTTCCACGGTGCGGCGTCCGATCAGCGCCGCCGTCAGGACGACGTCCCCAACCGGGACGTTCAGGAGAATGAACCTGCCGTCGTTGTT
This sequence comes from Longimicrobiales bacterium, assembly GCA_965202805.1. GTDB lineage: Bacteria > Gemmatimonadota > Gemmatimonadetes > Longimicrobiales > Gaopeijiaceae > BD2-11. Next base: position 1,794,995 of record OZ241869.1, on the reverse strand, counting down.
TGTGGCCCCATTGATGTCTGTGCCTTGTACCTGGATCTCGACGCCGCTCAGGGGGACCAGGGTGTTCGCGTCCGAGACCAGGCCGGTTACCGTTGCGGTGTTCTGCGCCGCCGCGATGCCGGGCACCAGCAGGGGCAGACACGCCACCAGTGTCGACATACATCGCGCGGATCTCCGCAGGGACGTCCAGTTGGCGCCTACGCTTTGCAGACAGGATTCGAGCATCATGACCTCCTCGCACATGGCGGTCCTGAAGGAGACTTCAAGCGGGCAGATCGCCCGCGGCGACGTTGTGCCATCTATCCATCAACGAGCACTTGCACCGGGATCATCGGCCCCGATCAGGCGTCGGAAACCCGGGTGCTCGTGGAGAGTCTCGAAGTTTCGGTCACGGGGCAGGGTGCGCATGCGACCGGGGTTCAGCTCGACGGCCCTTTGGAGCGACTCCAGCGCATCCGCGTCCCGCCCCATACGCGCTTGCACCGCCGCCAGTGCCACCCACGCGTTGTCGTTCTCCGGCGACATGTCGCGCGCGGCGGTGGCGGCGGCCAGGGCCTCTTCCAGGTTCCCTTGCGCCATGCTGGCATTGGCGTTCCGCACCATCTGACCCGATCGGAGGAGGTTGAGCACGCGCCGGAGCTCGTGCAGCGGCGTGGCATGGTCGTCCACCCTGATGTCAACCACCCGGTCGCTGAAGCCTCCGCTCCCCGCCCTTGGAGCCACCACCAGGATGGCGCCCGACTGCTTGCCGCGCGCGTCCCCGCCCGCGGCCTCAGCGGCGTCGAGCGCGTCCATGAGCCGCTCCGCCAGCGGTCCGCTGGACGCCTCGAAGGAAGCCGCCATGGCGTCGACCACTTCTGGACCAACCAGGATGTTGCCCTGGGCGCAATAGTCCCGCCCACACCGATGGCCCTTCCAGTCGCTCGCGCCGGTGCCCGTCCACGCGGCCGTACGGCCCTCCATGTCCAGAATCGCCACCTGCCGCCGGTCGCGCCCCTCGTCGCTCGCCACCATCATGTCGAGCGCCTCCTGCGGGCTGTAGCCGCGCTCGATCAGGTCGACGCCGATCGCGCCGTACATGGGATTGGCGGACGCCTGGTGCGCGATGACCGCCACGCCGCCCTTCGCGTGCATGGCCCGATTGCCGGCCGCGAAGGCCTTGGACTGGACGCCCATCCCGAGCTCACCGGTTCCCGGGTCGCGAGCGATGATGGAATAGGTGGCCAGGTAGTCGGGATCATCGTCTTGCGCCGCCATCACCGGCGACGCCCAGGACGGGACCAGCGCGTGGAAGAGGAAGACAGCGACGGCGAAGCCCTTTCTCACGTCTGCGCGCATCCGGATCTCCAGGTTTTGCATGGAAACTGGTGTACCGCGGTCACACCCTGCGCAGGCGGACGAACGGCGGGAACATGCCGAGAACGATCGGAATCACGAGTCCTTCGAGGACCGGCAGGTACCGGGGCCAGCCCGGCGAGGCGTCCACAGCGACGCCGATGCGGCGTGGCGACCACCTGGAGTGGAGGGGTGCCTGCCGGGAAGTTGAAGAAGGGCGAGCCGCGAGGCTGGCCATGGCTGGGGGGTCGGCGCTGCCGAGCAGCACAAACGGGACTGCGGGGGTGCCGGAGGGGAAAGAACATCCAACATGTGCCTCCTAGAGCGCGGGCTTCCCGAGGGAGGAAGGAAGCCCGGGCGGCACAGGTCAGATTAGCGTTGCGGGTCGGGCGGCGAAAGAGCGGACGCGGCTCGAGCGCGTGGCACGCGGGGCCGAGTCGGCTGCATCATCGGCCTGGAGGGGGCCGACCACTGCACCCGGAGTAGACCTCAGGCCCGGCGCGGACGCGCGAAGGGCAGGTACATGCCGGCAACGATGGCCAGGAGGAGTCCCTCGAGCACAAGCAGGTACCAGGGCCATTCCGGGAAGACGTCCATGAGCGACGCGGACTCGGGTTTTTCCACGATATACAGGTAGTTGGAGCCCACGAGCAGGTTGAAGGCGAAGATGACCGCCGCGTAGACGTGGACGAGCGCGAAGGTCCGCCAGGTCGAGCGCAGACTCGGTGTGTACTTCTCCACCAGGATCACCCACAGCCCCGCGACCACCAGCGTGGTATGGGACAACATCGTTGCCACGAAGCGCACGTGGGGCGGTCCATGGGGACTGTCCGGCTGCAGGACCCCCTGAATCGCTCCCGCAATCCCCAGATAGTACATGAGCGGGCGGGTCCACGGCCGGTCTGTCCACAGCCCGTAGATGCTCACCCACACCATGGCTCCGCACATGTGCAGGGGGAGGCGCTCCGCCAAGACCCACTCCCCGTGGAACGCGTACCAGAAATGTCCTTCCACGAAGGTGATCAGGAGCACGGCGCACATGCCCCGCTTGATCCGGCGCCGGGTTTCCGCGGTTCCCGCACGCCCCAGGCGGATGGTCACATGGCCCAGAACGGCAAGCACTCCCAGCGAGAGCAGATGGGCGCCGTCAAAGATCACGAACGGGTTGACGGGGTCGCCGGAGGAAAAGAAGAGGTCCAACGCGCGTGCCTCCGCTGGCTGGAGTGTCCTGCGGCCGGGTAGCTCGGGCGGCACGGCTCAGACTAGGATTGCGTGACCTGCACCGAAAGGGTGCCCGGTCTGCGTTCTGCATCTCCTTGTTGCCCCGGCTGTCCCTCCTTATGGTGAGTTCCCCGGCCGCCTCATCCCCGCAAGTGGAGTCACGAAGATGCTGCACCGCCTGATCCCGTCCCTCGCCGTCCTCACGATTCTTGCCAGCGCCTGCGCCCCCGCGGACGACGCGTCCGAGCCCGCGGGCGAAGATCCACAGTCGCAACTCCTCGCCCGCGCCGCCGAATTCGAGCTGCCCGGCGAGTACCAGCTGCCGCCGGGGGACCCGGTGGTGCATTCGACCGCAGGCTTCGCGAAGATCCTGTGCTCCAACGTCTTCCTGTCCGGGCTGGATCCGGATTTCGCCGCCGAGCACACCGGCTTCTTCACTGCGCTGGGCGAGCACCGGGGCGCGGTGACCGACCGGGTGGTCGACTACGAGAACCAGCGCGTGCACCTCACCCTCGCGGACGGGACGGTGCGGTCGGCGAAGCTGCACGGCGACCAGGGGTGTCTGGCGCTCCCCATCGGCGAGGAGGAGCCGTACTACGAGACGGTCGAGGTGGAATCCACCCTCCCCGACGCCGAGACCACCCCGTGGCCGCTGGGCGACCTGCTCCCGGACGATCCGTTCCCGGCCGACGTGGACATGGACAAGGTCGCGCAGGCGGTGGATGCGGCCTTCGCGCCCCCGGAGGCGCTCACCGCGGCCTTCGTGGTCACCCACCGCGGCCGCCTGCTCGCGGAGCGCTACCGCGAGGGCATCGACCACACCACGCCGCTGGAGAGCTGGTCCATGAACAAGAGCCTGACCGGCACCCTCATGGGCATCCTCATCCAGAAGGGCGTTTACGACCTTTGGCAGTCGGCGCCCGTTCCCGAGTGGCAGTCCGAGGGCGACCCGCGCCAGGCGATCCGCATCGGCGACATCATGCGCATGTCATCCGGGCTGCGTTGCCGGAACCTGGGCGATCCGGGCGACGACCCGAGCATCGGATACCCCGACCACCTGTACCTCTATACGGGCACCGTCAACTCCTTCGAGTGGGCGGCCGGCAAGGACCAGCAGTGGGAGCCCGACACGGTGGGACGGTATCGGAACTGCGACCCGGTGCTCACCAACTACCTGGTCCGCCTGGGCGTCGAAGGGACGCTGGGCGAGAACTATCACCAGTTCCCGCAACGGCATCTGTTCGACAAGCTGGGCATCCGCAACTTCTACGCGATGACCGATCCCTACGGCAACTTCCTGCTCCAGGGATACGGCTTCGGCAGCGGCCGCGACTGGGCCCGCCTCGGCAACCTCTACCTGACGGACGGCGTCGTGAACGGCGAGCGCATTCTCCCCGAGGGATACGTGGAGTACGCGTCCACGCTCGCGCCCGCCTGGGAGGCCGACGGACGACATGTCTACGGGGGCGCGTTCTTCTGGGTGAATGCCAACGGCGGCTACCCGGTTCCGCGGAGCGCATTCCGCATGGCCGGGGCGGGCGGCCAGAGCACGATCATCATCCCCACGCACGACATGGTCGTGGTCCGGCTGGGACACTACAGCGGCTCCGGACCCGGGGGGCAGGCCCTCGACGAGGCGCTGCGCCTTCTGATGGAGGCCGTGCCGGCGAACTGAGGCGGGGTCATTCCCGGGCCAGGGCGCACCCTCCCTCGGTCCGCGGGCGGCTGCGCCCGCCGGTGGCAGCGGCCTGGACGACCGCCGACCGCCGCCACCGGGGGCTGGGCCGCACCAGCACCGGGTGCCCTGCTATCGGGTCCAGCAGTAGAAGAACCAGTACAGCGGCCAGCACCAGGTCCAGTTGCCGTTGGCGTCGCGGTCGGGACGCCCATCGATGATCTCTTCTTCGACAGGCGGGTCGTGATAGGGGGACTGTGCGACCGCAGGTCCGGTCTGCAGGGCCAGGGCAGCCGCGAGGGACAGCGCGCCCAGCGTGAGACGGCTCGAAGTCTTGCGTCGAGGGGTCATGTTCATGGTCTCCGTGTTGGCGGTGGGCTCTCCGGGGCTCGAGTCCGCGGCCCGAAGCCACGGACCGCCCCGCTCCTCATTGCCTTGAGGCCATTCAGGGACCATTCCGAAGCCGTTCACACGGGCGAAGCCATGGCTGGATGGGACGACTTCACCGGGAACTCGGCGCGAGTGATCCCGGCAGGGTCGGCCGGCGCTCAGGGTCGGTACCGGACCGGCGGGAATCGTCTCTCGCCTTCGGGGACGCGATAGGGTATTCTGGAGCGGTTCGGGCAGAGGACGTGACGATGGTGCGAGCGGGACCGGGGCGACGATAAACCCGGAACCGACGATACCTCCGGGGACCGGAGAGAAACCGACAGGAGCGATACGGATGAGCGGAAGACTCGAGGCGATCTGGCTGAAGCGGCAGCGTGGCGGCGAGATGAGCGCCGTCTCCGAGGCCAGCGCGGAAGCGGGAGGTGGACTCGCCGGTGACGCGAACTTCGGGCGGCCCAGGCGCCAGGTCACATTGATCGAGAAGGAAGTCTTCGACGAACTCGACGACGAGCTGGGCACACCGGTCGATCCGGCGCTGAGACGCGCCAACCTGATGGTCAGCGGCGTCCGTCTGGCCGAGACCCGCGACCGCAGGATCCGTATCGGGGACTGCCTGCTTCAGATCCGCGGCGAGACCCGGCCCTGCACGATCATGGAGGAGCAGCTCAGCGGTCTGCGCGACGCCCTGGACCCGGACTGGCGCGGGGGTGTGTTCTGCACGGTGCTGAGCGACGCCCGCATCCAGGTGGGGGACGCGGTAAGCTGGGAGGACTAGCTTCCGGCCCTCACGGCGCGGAGCGTCTCCCGAAGCCGGGTCGCGGGCAGCCTACCGCCGATTCCCTCCCGGAGGAGGCGGTGGCGGCACCACGGTCTCCGTCGTCTGCGGAATCCCCTTTTCCTTCCACGGATCGAAGACCCCGAGGCCCTCGCAGAAGTCGCCGGTGTCGAGGAAATGGGTGTGCTCGCACTCGCGGCTGGAGCCGAGCTCGACCAGAAGCTCCTCGGTCTCCGGGTAGGCGACCCGTACGAAAAAGCCGGACCGCCCGCCGCGCGCCATGTCGGCCGCGGACTGGCCCAGCCGGGTGATGGCCGTCACATCCGCGCCCTGCTCGACCAGGTACATGATGAGCTCGTTGTCACCCCGGGCCGCGGCGTAGTGAATCGGCCGGTACAGCCACGAGTCGGCCAGGTTCACGTCCGCCCCGTGCTCGTCGACCAGATACTTGACCGCGTTGAGGAAGTTGTCGGGGACCGCGCGCACGCTGAACGCGCCGAGCCCCTGCCAGCCGCCTCCGGCCGCCGCGTGGACGGGATAGGCGTTGTAGGACCCCTCGGGAATCCAGGGAAGCCCCGAATCCTCCTGCTGGCGCCCGTCCTGCTGGCGCCGCTCGCGCATGCCCACGGCCGGCCAGCGGGTGGGGATGTTCGGATCGGCCCCGTGGGCGGCCAGCATCTTCATCGCCTCGATGTCCTGGGCGAAGGCGGCCCGGTAGAACGGCGTTGCGCCCTCCAGGTTGATGCCCATCTTGGTGAGCCCGAACTCCCAGTACCACAGGTGCGTGTTGAGCTGGACGTTCGGGTCGGCGCCCGCGTCCAGAAGCGCCTGAAGGAGCTCCAGGTATTCGGTCTGCTCGTTGTCGTGCGCGCGCGGCTGCGGGTAGTTCGACTTGGGCGCCCAGTGGGTCTGCAGAACCGCGAACAGGGGTGAGATGCCGTCCGTGTCGGCCGCCCGGTCGGGATCGGCGCCGCGTTCGACCAGCTCCATGGCCAGGTCGAACTGGCCGTTGATGATGGTCATCAGCAGCGGGCTGGTGCCGTCGCCGCTGACCTGGTCGATGTCGGCCCCGCCGTCCAGCAGGGCGAGCCCCGCTTCGACGTGTCCCTCGCGCGCCGCGTGCAGCAGCGCGGTCATGCCGCCGGTCATGCCCACCAGCGTCTCCCGGTAGGGGGGACGGGCGAGAGCCGGGCCGCCGGGGTAGTCCGGCCGGTACTGGATGAGATCGTCGGGGTCGAAGTCCCGCTGCGAGTGGTCCGCGCGCAGGAACTCCCGCTGGGCGGCGATCGCCTCCTGCACCTCCGCCGGCGTCAGTTCGCGCTCCGTGCCCGGCTCGGCCGCGAGGCGAAGGCCCTCGATGCGGTCGCGCAGGAGCTGGCTGGCCTCGCGGTCGATAGCCACGCTGCGCAGCACGTCGACCACCCTGGTGGCCACATTCGGGTCGGCCCCGTGCTTCAGGAGCACCCGAACCGCAGCCGTCCGGTTGAACGCCGCCGCAAACATCAGCGGGGTCTGGCCCGCGGAGCCCTCACGCGCATTCACGTCGGCGCCGTGCTCCAGCAGCGCGGCGACGGCCTCCTCGCCGGCCACCACGCGCGCGGCCAGGTGGAGCGGGGTGGCCCCGCTGTTGCTGGTCGCGAGCGTCGCATCCGCGCCCTTCTCGAGGAGCGCGCGCACCGCCGCCCCGTGTCCGCCCTGGCTGGCCAGGTGAAGCGCCGTGTACGCTCCGATGCGGGTCGTCGCGGCGACCTCGGCATCTGCCGCCAGCAGGAACTCCACCACCTTGCCGTGGCCCTCGAGCGCCGCCATGTGCAGCGCGGTCGTGCCGTCGCCCTGCGCCTGGTTCGGGTCCGCGCCTCCGGCCAGCAGCGCCTGAACAGCTTCCGCGTCGCCTTGCCTCGCCGCCTCGATCAGTCCGGCGTCCTGGGCCTCGGCGGAGCCGGCGAGCGAGACCAGCAGCAGGATCGCGCCCAGCACTCCCGTGCGGTGGCGCGTCACCACATCGCCGGACGCCCTCACGATCCGGCCTCCCGCAACGCGTCGGCTACCCCGCCTCTCGGGAACGTAAGCGGGAAGGGGCTCACGCTGTCCCCGAACGCTCGCATGTCGTCGTGTCCGATGCCCTGCATCAGGCTCACGAAGACGTCGGCCATCGGCGTCCCCTTCGGCGCACGCAGGTGCATGTTGCCTTCCAGGGCGCCGTTGGCGTGCCCCATCAGGATGAGCGGGCAGCGGCGGTGGTTGTGCAGGTTGGGGTCGCCCATGGACGAACCCCAGACGATTGCGGTCTTGTCCAGCAGGGAGGCGTCGCCCTCCATCGTGTTCTTCATCTTCTCGAGGAAGTACCCCATCAGGCTCAGCCTGTGGGTATTGATGAGGTTGAAGTCCATGATGTCGGCGGGGACGTTGCCGTGGTGCGACGCTCCGTGGATCGACTTGTTGGTGCCGCTCAGCGGGAAGGTCCGGTTCGACTGATCGAAGCCGATCTTGAAGGTGATGACGCGGGTCATGTCCGTCTGCAGCGCGAGCAGCTGGAGGTCGAACATGATCTCCATGTGCTCTTCCCAGGAATCGGGAACCCCGGAAGGAGCCTCGGGCATCGCCCGCTCCTCGCCGCTGGTGTTGCGCTCCTCGACCAGCTCGATGCGGCGCTCCAGCTCGCGGATGTGGGTCAGGTACTCGTCCATGGCCCGGCGGTCGACGGCCCCCAGCTCTCTCTTCAGGCGCGCCACTTCGCTGGCGATCCAGTCGATGACGCTGCGGTCGGTGCGGCGGCGGGCGGCCCGGTCGGCGGCGGAGTCACCCGCGCCGAAGAGCTGCTCGAAGACCGCGCGCGGCTCGCGAATGGCCGGGAGCGGCTGGGTCGGGGAGGCCCACGCCACGGAGGTCGTGTAGGCGCAGTGGTAGTTGTAGGCGCATCCGCCCCCGCGATCGATGGACTCGGTGGTGAGCTCGAGCGAGGGCAGCGCCGTGTCCTGGCCGAAGCGGCGCGCGTGCAGTTGGTCCAGCGAGGTCCCGAGGTAGACGTCCGATCCCTGGGTCTGCTTGGGATGGGCCTGGGTCAGGAAGACGGCGGTGGTGCGGTCGTGGTCGCCGCCGATCTCCTCCGCGCGGTACGCCTCCGCCATGCGCGAGTCGGTGTTGCTGATCACCGTCAGGTACTCGCGGAAGGGCTCCAGCGGCTTGAGCTGGCTGGTCGCCACGAACTCGAAGTCGCGGCCGACCTTCTCGGGTGCGAACAGGAACTGCTGGTCGCCCCAGTCGCTTCCACCCGCACACCCCATCGACTCCTCGATGGCCACCATGCGCGTGAAGTCACCGGCGGCGCGGTCACGCCACAGCTTGCCCGCGGGCACCATGGCGTCCAGCAGGGGGAGCGCAACGGTCGTGCCCATCCCGCGGAGGAAGGTACGGCGAGAAAGGTGCTTTCCCGTAATGAAGTTCATGGTCGCTTACACTCCCTGGTTGGCTTCCGTGTCTGCGGTCGCCTCGGTTCGTCTCATCCGGAAGGGATCGCTCTTCACGACCCCCAGAACGAAGGCGGACATGCTGTATCCTTCGGCCTCCGCGTCTGTCGCGATGGCTCGAATGGTCGGCTGATCGAAGTACTCCACGGGGCGGCCGATCGCGTACGCCAGCAGATGCGCGGTGAAGTTGCGCACGAGCGGAATCGGACGCTTGAGCATGACCCGGGTCAGTTCCGCCGGCGTGGTGATGGGGGTTCCGTCGTAGAAGTCGCCGCGCGTGTCCAGCGCCACCATGTTCTCGCGGATGCGCCAGCGGCCGGTCACGTCGTAGTTGTCGAGCGCGAGGCCGATGGGATCCATGAAGCGATGGCAGGCGTTGCAGGTCGGGTTGGCGCGGTGCCGCTCCATGCGCTCGCGCGTGGTAAGGCGGCGCCCGTCCGCCGTTCCCTCGGTCTGGTCGAAGGCGGGCACGTTGGGCGGAGGATGCGGCGGAGGCGTACCCATCAGGACCTCCATGACCCACTTCCCGCGCAGAACCGGAGAGGTGCGCGCCGACATCGAGGTCAGCAGCAGCACGCTTCCGTGGCCGAGGATGCCGCGCCGCTTGTCGTCGGGATGCTCCACCAGGCGGAAGTCGCCGCCGGTGACGCCTTCGATCCCGTAGTGCCGGGCCAGGCGCTCGTTGAGGAAGGTGTAGTCGGCGCTGAAGAACTCCAGGAAACCGCGGTCCTGTTGCACGAGATGATTGAAGAAGAGCTCGGTTTCCCGCACCAGGTCGTCGCTCAGCTGACCCGTGAAGTCCGGGTACAGGTAGGGCTCCGGGTTGTTCTTGGCGGCATCCTGCAGGCGCAGCCACTGATGGGCGAAGCGGGTTCCCAGCGCCTCGGAGCGCGGATCGGCGAGCATGCGCCGCACCTGCGCTTCGAGCACGGCGTCGTCGGAAAGCCGTCCGCCGGCGGCGATGTCGAGCAGCTCCTGGTCCGGCGCCGAGGCCCAGAGCAGGAAGGACAGCCGGGAAGCCAGATCGAGGTCGCCGAGGTAGTAGTTCTCGCCTTCACCCCGGCCGGACGGCTCCCGCTCCAGCCGGAAGACGAACGAGGGGCTGGCGAGCAGTGCCTGGAGCGCCGTGCGCACGCCGATCTCGAATCCGCCTTCGTCGGATCCCTGGTCGTAGAACGCCATCAGTCCCAGCATGTCCTCGTCGGTGACCGGGCGGCGGTAGGCCTGTTCCGCGAGCCGCGCCACGATCGACTCGGCGCAGGGCCTCTCTCCGGATTCGGACGCGGGCCGGCAGCTGAAGATCCTGTTCCGGGTCGGCGTGTCGGAGACGCCGGCCACGGCCGTGGGCCCGGTGATCATGAGGTTCGACAGGTGCGGAAGGGCGGTGATGCCGTAGTTGGCCCACTGCTGCGCGTCCTCGCCTCCCACGAACGACCAGTCGAAGGGGCTGAAGCGGTCGTCGTAGGGGCCGTCCATGCGCCGAACGAACGCCGCCGCCACCTGGCGCTGGCCGGCGCGCACGAAGACGGGATCGGTGGTGAGCGGCACGCCGCCCTCTCCGTTGTGCGGGATGGGGATGACCGCCACGCCCTCGCCGTCGATGGAGATGTCGAGATCCTCGAAGCCGGTGCCCTGTCCGAACAGGGTCTCCACCGTGAGGACGTACTCGCCGTCGGCCGGGAAGTCGTGAGTGACCACCATCCCGCCGCGGGTGCCGAACGGGGTTCCCTCGATGTGGTCCCATGCGTGCTGCGACACCTCGATCGGGTTGGTGTACTTCGCCGAGGTCGAGACCGCGTCCGGGTTGCCCACCGCGAGGCGGCTCACCTCGGTTGCGGCGCGCATGTAGGCGGCCAGCAACGTCGTCGACAGCCCCTGGGCCGCCGACAGGTTGTCGAAGCTGCCGAGCAGCACGTCGGCGGGGAGCCAGCGGCCGGCGTCGATTTCGAGGTCCAGCATGTCGCGGACGACGCGCTCGTACTCCGCGCGGCTCAGCCTCTGGAAGCGGCGGGTTCCGGGATTGGGGCGGAAGGCCGCGGCTTCATCGACCAGCTGCTCCAGCGTCTGCACCAGCACCTGGAGGGTGTCGCCTGCCGGGCGCGGCATCCCGGGAGGCGGCATCATGCCCGCGCGCAGCTTGCGGATCATGCGTTCCGCCGTCTCCGCCTGCTCCGGGGCGCGCTCCACGTCGAATCCCTGCAGCGAGACGTTGCCGGTCAGCAGCGCGTCGTTGTGACATACCTGGCAGTACTGGACGACGACCCGCGTGAGAACCGGGGATTCGATGGACGCGGCATGGGCCGCGGAGGGGGGCCGCACCACCTCCGGTCGGGATTCCGCGGAGGGATGGGAAGGGGGCTCGCCGAGCAGGGCCAGCGCAACACCGAGGGACGTGCCGACGACGAGTGTCCTCATTGCCTCCGCCTGAACCATTTAGGGGATCCGCCTCGTCTCGACGAGACACTCCACACCAGCCTTCAGTATAGGGCAGGCAGACGGCAGCCGCAAAGCGTAGGGGGTCAGTTTGCGCCCCCGCCTTCGCCCCACAATCCGGGGCACAGCACGCGCAGCCGGTCGAGGTCCTCGGGGCCGACGAAGGGGCCTGCGCGAACGTGGTCCCCGAATCCCGGTCCACCCCGCATCAGCGACCCCGGGTCCGACCCGTGGCCGAGTCCCAGGGCATGGCCCAGCTCGTGCGCGATGACCCGCCGGAGGTCGTCGGGATCGGCGAAGCGATGGATGCGGATTTCACGGCTGACGGCGACCCCGCCCGCGGCGTCGCGGACCACCGCTTCGCGGTAGACGCCCGCCTCGGCGGTATCGGGGGGAAGGAGCTCGGACAGCGCGCGGGCGCGAGCCTCGAACCCGGCGGAATCCAGAGTCGCGCGCAGCCGTTCGAGGTCGGCTTCCAGGCGCCTGCGCTCGTCGGTGCGCGCCTGCCGCTCGTCGTAGATGAAACGGACCGGCATGCCCGCGTCCGGATCGTGCGGGAAGAGCGGCCGTCCGACCGCCGCTTCCCAGAGTCCGGCGGCCTCCCCGAGCACCGTTTCCGCGGTCGTGGAGTCCAGCCCGAATTCCTCGTCCAGTCGCGCAAGCCGCCACGGCAGGGGGACCTGGCAGGGCATCGCCGAACCCTCGGCCGGGAGGTCGACGCGGTCCGGCCCGGCCCGGGCGGGAGCCGGGAGCGGGGGTACTGCGGCAGGCCCTGGAAGCGCGGGGTCCCCGGCAGGCTCCGGTCGGGCCGACGACAACCAGACCATGAACCCGCACACGGTCAGGATCGCCGCCAGCCAGGGGAGGGATATCTTCATGGAACTCCGTTCCGGTGCGGTCTCCCGATGACGCGGATCGGGCTTGTCCTTTCCGCACGCCCCTCCCTAGTGTGACCCATGTTCGCTCCCACCGCCAACGATCGCTTCAAGGCACAGTGGGACAACCGGCTGGCCTGGTCGATCGTGGTTGCCGTGTTCGTCCACATGGCGGGGTTCGCCTTCTTCCCGGGATGGCGGCTGCGGGACCTCTCGCCCGAGCCCGTTTTCGGGGCCCGGGGTACCGAATGGATCCTTCTCCAGCCTCCCGGCCGGGTTCCGGGGGTGGAGGCCATCGCGTTCGCGGCGGTGTCGGGTGCGGGTGAAGACTCGGCCTCCGCCGCGGAAATCGAAGCGGGGGAAGAGGAAGGGGATGCCGATGCCGCCGGGTTTGCGGATGCCGGCCGGGATGGTCGCGCGCGCGGCTTCCTGGAGCGGTTGCGCGGGCGCGCCGCTCCCCGGCCGATTCTCGCCGAACCGGAGCTGGAGCCGGCCGAGCCGGAGTCCCCCGTCGATTCCGGTAGCGAGGAGGCCCATGCCGACGACGCGCTCTCCATCGGGGGCAGTGCCTCGACGGCATCGCTGGAATCGCTTCCCGACCCCGACGAACTGGACCTCGACCGGCTGTCCGTGCTCGAACCCGAACTCTCCCTGACCGCGCTTTCCGCCTGGGTGCTGGTGCGGAATCCCGACGAGGTCATGGAGTTCATGCGTCGGTCCGCAGCGAGCGCGGGTCTCGCCGAGGTCGATTTCCGCACCGTGCGCGTCACCCTCTGGATCGACCGCACCGGGTCGGTGGAGTGGTCCGAGATCATGGAGTCCAGCGGCGATCGGCGCGTCGACGAGATCGCGCTTGAACTCGTCAACGAAGTGATCTCGTTCCGGCCGGCCCGGGAGCAGGGTGTCGCGGTGGCGCGATCCGCGGTCTTCAGCATCCCGTTCCCGTGGACCTGATGCCGCGTCCCGCGGGCCGGGCCGCGCTGGCGATGACGCTCGTCCTGGGTTGCGCGGTCGGCCGGGGACCCTCGGGGCCGGTGCGATCCCCCACCGGGATCGTCTACCCTCCGGGAGTGCCGCCCGCCGAGACCCGGTTTTCGCAGACGGCCACCCTGTACCTGAACATCGACGGTGAGGAGGCGGCCGCGCTCGCGCAGGCTCTGGAGGGGATCGAAGCCGACCCGGAGAACTCCATCCACTACTTCCTGGCCGGGGTAGCCGGAGCCCGGCTCGGGGAGTACCGCGAGGCCCACCGCTGGTTTGCGGAGGCCGAACGCATCTATCCGGCCTACGAACTGGACATCGAGCCGGAACGCGAGGCCGCCTGGGCCAGGGCGTTCAACGCGGGCCTGGAGGCCTACGCGCGGGGAGAGCGGGACGCGGCTGCCGAGCACTGGCTCGGGGCCACGGCCATCTACGACCTGCGGCCCGCGGCCCACCGCAACGTCGCCAGCCTGCTGGTGGAGTTGGGACGCCGGGACGAGGCGATCGGCGTGTATCGGGACGCCCTGCACGGTCTGGACCGGCGCCCGGCGACGCGGGTGCTGGAGGAGGACGAGGTCCACGAACGCGCCGAACTGCGTGGCGACACGGAGAATCGGCTCGTCCAGCTCCTTCTCGCCGCCGGTCGCTTCGCCGACGCGGAACCGCTGCTGCGCCGGCAGCTGGCGCGGGATCCCGGGAGCATCCGGGTGCGCAGCAACCTCGCGAGGACCCTCGTGGAACTGGGGCGCGCGGACGAGGCCGCTGAACTCTACGCGTCGCTCCTGACCGACGAGTCGCTGGCCGCCGCCGACCTGTTCAACCTGGGGATCGCGCTCTTCCGCTCGTCGCGCTACGAGCAGGCCGGGCGGGCGTTCGAACTGCTCACGGAAAGGCAGCCCGACTCACGGGACGCGTGGTTCAACTACGCGAACGCGCTGTTCGCTGCCGAGGCATGGCCGGTGCTCGCGGAAGCCGGCGATCGGCTGCTGGCGGTCGACCCGCTGGGTGAATCCGCGCATCTCATCACGGCGCGGGCCCGGCTGGAGTCGGGAGATGAAGCCGGGGCGCGCGCCGGGGTGGCCCGTGCCGACAGCCTGCCGGTCCTCCTCGAGGAACTGAGGCTGAGCGTGACCGACGGGGGGACCCTGGTTCAGGGGCGCATCGTCGGGAACGCGCTGCCGGAGGGCGCACCGGTGCGGGTGCGCTTCATCTTCCATGACAGCGCCGGGTCGCTGGGAGAGAGGGTCCTGGAGGCCAGCGCTCCGGCTCCGGGCGCCAGCGCCGACTTTCGCGTTTCCATCGAGGCGCGCGCGCTCGGGTACCGCTACGAGCTGGATGGGGGCGGGACCCCGTAGCAGCGCGTGGACGAACTCCCGGCGGCACCGGCGCTCGGCGGCGCACCCGGTCCGGGCTGACCGCCTAAGGCCTGCGGCAGGCGGCGCGGGAGGCGCGCCGTTGGTCGATCGGCTGCACGGTGAGGATCAGTTCGTCGCCGTCGATGACGTCGATGGGTTCGGACAGCACGCATCCCTGGGCGAGAAAGTCCATCATGAAGTACACGCGACCCGCCAGATTCCACCGGAAGCTGAAGGTGTCGCGGTTGAGCGCCTCGACCATCCCCAGCCGGTTCTGGTAGGTGTCGCTCCACACGTAGATGGTGACCGCGTTGCGGCTCTGGTTGCGGACCTCCAGGGATATGCCCTCCACTCGGCCGGGCGGCCGGGGCTCACCCCGCGCCGAGGTGCACCCGGAAAGGGCGGCGAGCGCCAGCGCGACGGCACACAGGCCTCCGAAGCGCCTCGCCAGCCCGGCGCCTCGCCGCCCCCGGTGCGCGGACGGATTCATGCGCGGGCTGCCGGGGGGCTGATGCCCGCCGGCCTCCGGCATCGTTCCAGGCCTGTCTGTGGATCGCATGGGACGGACATCGCTTCCAGCGGGTGGCTGTGCGTCGGCCCGGGAACGCTTCCGCGGGCTCGAGTAAGGCGCAACCGCGCCGAGACGCATATGTTCTTAATCCAGCAACAGGCAAAACGGTCCGCGGGGGGCTTCATTGAATCCGTTTTCCTGCCCACCAGGTGCATTCGTTTCCCGATCGCGGGCGGCATTCGTCGTCCTGGCCGCATTGCAGGGAGTGGGGCTCACGCCAGCTGTGGTCGTGGCCCAGAGGCCGCTCCACGGGGTGGTCGCCGACCAGGCCACCATGTCGCTCATCGACTCGGCCAGAGTCACGGTGGTGGGCACGGAGTTCGAGGCGGTGACCGCGGGAGACGGCACATTCTCGTTCGAGGGCGTGCCGCTCGGCTCGCTGGCCGTGCGCATCGAGGCGCCGGGATATCCGGTGGTGGTGGAGCAGGTGGAGGTGGTGCGGGACGTCATCCTCTACATGCAGGTCATGATGCCCAGGGCCGACGTCATCCTGGGTGAGCTCGTGACCCCGCCCGGCGCCGTGAGCGACGCCAGAACCGCCGCCGAACTGGTGGCCCGCAAGGTTCTGGACATGAACCCGAACTCCGGGAACCTGGGCCTGAACACGAATCCGGTGCGTCTGCGCGGGACCGGGACCTTCGGGCTCGCCGGCGAGCCGGCGGTGTTTCTGGACGGCGTGCGGATCGGGACCTTCGGTCCGGCGATGGAGGTGCTCAGCCAGATCCCGGCACGGGATGTCCGCAACATCCGGGTGCTGCGCGGTCCGGCCTCTGGCTTCCTTCAGGGATCCGCGGACGGCTCCATCCATATCGAGACCCGATCGGGTCCGGGCTGACCTCGCACCTCCCGCCGACGGGGCGCGCAACCCCCGAAAACCCTGCCGTTTGACACGCGGAACCCCGCTCCGTATCAGTCAGAAGGGCGATCCGCATCAACGATCGCGACTCGCGGACTGCCGGAGGAAATCCGCTGCCGGAGTCGCCGGGACCGGTAGCGCTGCCTGTTTCCCTCGCCTGCGGCGTGTCTCGTGTGACCCACCTTGCGGAGCGCTTTTTCTCGTGCCTTCTTCCCGCCTGGCGCCGCCTCGGATCCAGTCTCGCCGTGGCGCGTCCCCAGCCATCTTCCACCCTGGAGGAGCCATGCTTCGACGACTTTGTCTTATTCCCCTGTCCGCGGTGGCCTGCCTGCTGCTTGTGTCGGACGCGCATGCACAGCAGGCGACCCTGACGGGAACGGTAACCGACCGGCAGACCGGCGAGCCGCTCGCCGCAGTGCAGGTCTTCATCGCCGAACCCGGCATCGGCGCCCTGACCCAGCAGAACGGACGCTATCTGTTGGCGGGCGTGCCTGCCGGAACGCACTCGGTCGCGGCCCAGCGGATCGGCTACACGTCCGTCACCCTGGAAGTGACGGTGACCGCGGACGAGACCACCCTGCTGGACTTTCAGCTCACCGAGGAAGCTCTCGGGCTCGACGAGATCATCGTGACCGGGACGCCCGGAGGCACCCAGCGGCGCGCGATCGGAAACGCGGTCGCCACCCTCGAGGCGGCGCAGGTCACCCAGGAGGTCGCCGTCCTCAACATGCAGGACCTGCTGACCGCGCGGACTCCCGGAGTCCAGTTCGCCCGGGCGGGCGGCAACGTCGGCACAGGCTCGGCTATCGAGGTGCGGGGCACCGGGAGCTTCAATCTCGGCTCCAACCCGCTCATCTACGTCGACGGCGTGCGGGTGAACAACAACTCCCAGGCCGGGCCCGATCTGGGGAATGAGCGTGAGGTCAACGTCCTCAACGACTTCAATCCCCAGGACATCGAGAGCATCGAGATCATCAAGGGACCGGCGGCGGCGACGCTGTACGGAACCGAGGCATCCGCCGGCGTGATCCAGATCATCACCAAGCGGGGCGCCGAGGGCGAGGCACAGTTCGACGCCTCGATACGCATGGGGACCAACTACCTGCGCGATCCGGCATCGAGAATCGGGACCAAGTGGACCTGCCAGGGGAGCTTCGATCCGCCTTGCCGCGAGGGCGAGGGGCTGGTGCCCTACAACGCCTACGAGGAGTCCAACGTCCTGATCGACCAGGGGGCCTTCCCGTGGCCGCAGGACGAGCTGTTCCAGAGCGGGCTCAGCCAGAGCTACAACCTGGGCGTTCGCGGGGGAACCCAGAACTACCGCTACTTCCTCTCCGGCAACTACGACAACGACGAAGGCATCACCTACTACAACTGGAACAAGGCGCTGCGTCTGCGCGCCAACATCGGCGTCGTCTTCTCGGAGAACTTCTCGCTCGACGTCTCCACGGGATATGTGGACGGCAAGACGAGGTTCCTCTCGCCCGCGGACGGCGACGGAGGCATCTGGGAGGACCTGGCCTGGGGCAACGGCTTCTGCTATCCGCGCATCAACGGGCGCAACGCCTGCGCCAGGCTGATGGGCTTCCAGGAGCATCTCCCCTCCGACGTGGCCAAGCTGGAGGCGACGCGTGAGTTCAGCCGCTTCACCGGAAGCGGGACCCTGAACTTCACCACCGGCGACTGGCTCTCGTCGCGGGTCGTGGTCGGGCTCGACAAGGGCTGGGACGAGAACAACGTGCTCTGGCCGCTGGAGGTTCAGCTGTCGCCGGTGTACGAGGAGACCGCGTCCGGGCTCGTCGTTCTCGAGAGGCCGGTCACCACCAACTTCACCGCGGACTGGTCCGCGACCGCCAGATTGCCGGTGACCGACTCCTGGGGCAGCGCAACCTCGGTCGGTGCGCAGTACTATTTCGAGCGTCTCTCGGAGCTGGGCACGACCGGACGCGGATTCGCCTCTCCCTTCTCGCGCACCGTAAACCAGACGCCGCCCGCGAGCGCGGACCTCAACTTCGAGTACATCGAAAACAAGTCCATCGGGTTCTATGTGCAGGAGGAGTTCAGCTACAACGACCGCCTGTTCCTGACCGGCGCCGTGCGCTTCGACGACAACTCGGCCTTCGGCGCCGAGCTCGAGCCGGAGACCTATCCCAAGGTCTCGGCCACATGGGTCATGTCCGAGGAGAGCTTCTGGAACTTCGACATGGTCAACTCGTTCCGCCTGCGGGGCGCGTGGGGCCAGGCGGGCCGCCAGCCGGACGCCTTCGCCGGCACCAACCAGTACAGCGTCATCCCCGGGGCCGGCGGGACCACGGCCCTCGATCCGAGCAACCCGGGCAACCCGGCGGTGGGCCCCGAGCGCAGCACCGAGCTCGAAGTCGGGTTCGACGTCGCGCTGCTGGACGACCGGGTCTCGGCCGAATTCACCTACTTCGACCAGAAGAACGAGGACGCGCTGCTGGCCGTGCCGCTCCCGCCCAGCCTCGGTTTCGGCGGGTTCACCCAGCGCAACCTGGGCCGCATCGACAACTGGGGGTGGGAGGCTTCGGTCAACACCCGGCTGTACGAGCGACCCGGCGTCTCCATCAACCTGGGCCTCACCGGATCCTACGTCATGAACCGGATCAAGGACCTGGGGAGCTTCGCGGGCACTCGCGAGATCCGGATCGGACTGCCGTATCCGAACTACTCCGAACCCCGGTACTACGTGATGTCGGCCCAGTTCGACCCCAACGGTCCCGTCCGCAACGCGTACGGCGAGAACGTCAGCGCCATGTGTGACGCGGGCATCATCGTGGGTCCCGATGGAACCCCGGCCACGGTTCCCTCCGGCACCGGGCCCACCGACCAGTACGGCGTGATCCTCGGCGGTCCCGTGGTTCCGTGCGGCGACGCCGGATACAACATCATGGCGGGGCCGGCCTTCTTCCCGTACAGGTTCTCCGTCAACCCGAGCATCAGTCTTCTGGACAACGCGGTTTCCATCCACATCCTGGCGGACGGCGGCTACGGCAAGGTCGGGCTGGACGGCGCCCAGGAGTGGGGGCACCGCTACAACAACAGCTACGACTCCCGCTGCGAGTGCGACCCGGTCTGGATCGCGGGCGACCGGTATCGTTCCCAGGCCACCTGGGGGTACTTCGACGCCGACTTCTGGAAGCTGCGCGAGGTCGGAGTCCGCTACAACTTCACGGAAGGCATGGCCAACCGCATCGGGGCGGACAGGGCTTCACTGTCCTTCTCGGGCCGCGAGCTGCTGACCATCTGGCAGCGGCAGAAGGAGGTCGGGAACTTCCTGGGCACGCAGGCCGGGAATCCCGGTCTTCCGGTACTGGATCCCGAGATGGGCACATCCGACTTCGGGAGCGCCAACCACCGGCTCATGGCGCCGCTCACCAGCCTGCACCTCGAAATGCGGGTCACCTTCTGAGTTTGTCGGGAACGAATACTGTCGGAGGATGAATGAATATGAAGAACTTCCTTGATTTCGCGCACACCGCGCATTGGATGCGGCGCACGCTCGCCGTTCTCATTGCCGGATTCGGGCTCGCGGTTCTCGGCGCCTGCAGCGATGTGCTGGAGGTCGATCTGCCCGCCCAGCTTACGGATGAGGCGCTGATCGACCCCGCCGGGGCCGAAACCCAGGTCAACACCATCATCACCCACTTCCAGAACACCTACAACGACTACGTATGGGAGATTCACGGCCGCGAGGACGGCGGTGAAGTCTACCTCTGCAGCGGCGGGACCGACTGCGGACACTTCCAGTACAACTACGAGTTCCGGTTCCTCGACTTCATGACCGCGCGCAGCTTCGCCGCCGGGCTGCACGACAAGCTCGAGAACGAGTGGACCGCCGATCAGGTCTCCAACCGCGCCCGGTATCTGGCGATCGCTTCCGTCTACGAGGGAGCCGTCTTCAGCCTGATGGGCTCGACGATGTGCGAGATGGCGGTCGACGGCGGTTCTCTGATGACGCCCGCGGAAACGCTGGGCATGGCCGAGGACCGTCTCACGCGGGCGCTCGGCGAGATCGGCAGCTCGGGCGACTTCGAGATGCCCTTCGGTATCGCCTCGAGCGCCCAGGCGATGGCCTACGGGCTGCGGGCGCAGGTGCGCTGGATGTCCGGGGACGGCTCGGGCGCGCTGGCCGACGCGCAGCAGGTGCCGCAGGGATTCGCCGCGTACGTCACCCGGGACGGAGGAGACCCGGTGCGCCGCAACAAGCCCTACTACGCGGGCACCTTCATTCACTACGGCGAGCTCTACGACGTGATCGACTGGTGGGAGGGCCCGGCCAACCCGGTGACCGGCCAGCCCTGGCCCGATGTGATCCCCTTCACCGGGTATCTCAACCTCGGGATCCTGCCGGACGGGCGGGCGATCCGGGACGACGGCATTCCGATCCGCACCGCGGGCGAACACCGCATGATGGACGAGGACGCCGCGGTATCCGACACGCGCGTGCAGCACATGGAGGCGGAGATCCAGGGCGTCGGGGTGGAGTCCTTCGTCAACGCGAAGTACGACGCGGAGGGCGCCGACATTCCCCTCGTCAACTGGAAGGAGATGGTCCTGATCCGCGCTGAAGTCGAGGGCGGCCAGAGGGCGATCGACCTGGTCAACGAACTCCGCGCCGCCGACGGGCTGCCGCTGGTGACCTACGCCAATCCCGGGGACGCCGAGGAGATCCGCTACATGATCATCGAGGAGCGGCGCCGGGCCCTCTTCCTGGAGGCGCGCTACTTCATGACCAAGCTCCAGAACCCGGATCTGCTCTGGTTCCCGAGGGATGTGGGAGCGACGCTGCGCGGCGGCCATCAGCTGCAGGGCGGGGTTCGCTTCCTCATGCCGGAGAACGAATTCCACCTCAACGAAAACGTGACCATCGCCGATCGCGGCACGCTCTGCGATCCGAACACCCGGCCCGTGAACTTCTAGGGAGACGGGCCGAAGGTTCCGACACGCCGACCCCGGGGCTTGCCGGCTCCGGGGTCGGTCGGTTTCCGGTGCGAGGGAGCGGGGGCATTCGAGGTGGGTTGCGCGTGGAGCGGGCTTCGCCGCCGGGCGCTGGGAGCCATATCACCATATCGGCTAGCCATATTCCCATATCGGCATGGGGCCGGCAGGGAGAATTCCGGCCTGCGGAGGATTTCATGAGACCCGAGGGCGACGTCATGAGAACGGGTTCGCCACCGCCCTCGAGCGGTGCGCGGGGATCGCGCCTGTCGGGGCGCAGGTTGACGGTATCACCGGGCTTGTCGGCGGCATCGCGTGGCTTGTTGACCGTGATCGCACTGCTTGCGGTCGTCGCGGGCTGCAGCCCCGCTCCAGAGGCGTCGTCCGCCGTGGGGGCTGCGGCTGCCGGAGGCCCGAAGGGAGGCGACGACCGCACCGGCCACTACGAGGTGGTGGAGGGGTGGTGGAAGGCCGCCGCCAGCCACGACGAGGAGTGGACCTGGGGGCGCGTCGCGGGGGTGGCGGTGGACAACCCCGACCGGATCATCGTGGTGACCCGGGGCGACCTGCCGGTGGACTTCGACGACGACCGGCCGTGGGCGGAGCAGGCGCGCCCCGGCAACTTCGTCGTGGTGGTCGACCGCACCGGCAACATCATTGAGAACTGGAGCCAGTGGGACTCGATCATGCGGGAGCCGCACACGGTCTACATCAGCCCCTACGACCCGGAGCGGCACGTGTGGGTGATCGACAACCGCCGCATGCAGATCTTCAAGTTCACCAACGACGGCAGGGAGCTGGTGATGGAGATCGGGCGGGCGAACTACCCGGAGACCATGGTGGAGGCGCGCGTCAACGATGAGCCGTACGTGTTCGGACGCCAGGCCGACATCGCCTTCCTGCCGGACGGGAGCTTCTACGTGGCGGACGGCTACTGGAAGACCCGCGTGGTCAAGTTCAGCGCCGAGGGCGAGTACCTGATGGAGTGGGGTGCTCCGGGGGACGGCCCCGGGGAGTTCAACCTGCTGCACAGCATCGCGGTGGATGTGGATCGGCGCGTCTACGTGGCGGATCGCCGCAACAGCCGGATTCAGGTGTTTACCGAGGACGGGGAGTTCATCGAGGAATGGCCCGACATCTTCGACCCGGTGAACATCTACATCGATGAGAGCCACGCCGTGTGGGTGCTGGACGCGACCCTGAACCGGCTGCTCAAGTACGACCGCGACGGGCGCCTGCATGATACCTGGGGCGCGTACGGCGAGGCGGGGGCGATCGGGCGGCCGCCGTGGCCGGGCGGGCTGGTGCTGCCCCACCAGGCGGCGGTGGACCAGGAGGGCAACCTGTACGTGGCTTCCTACAACGGCGGGCACGTGCAGAAGTTCGTGCCCCGGCCGGGAGCCGACCCGGCCAGGCTGCTGGGTCAGCCGATGCTGCTGAACTGAGATGCGGACGCGCGCGCTTGCCCGCCGCATGCCTCGCGAACATCTTCCCCGCCATGTCCAGGCCCGACCCTCCACGTAGCCATTACTGGCCGCGCACCCGCGACGGGCGGATCGCCCTCGTCGCCTTCGTAGCGCTCTTCATGCTTGCCATGCCGCCGGTGACGCACCGCGTGCTCAACCGGATCGAGCCGACTTTTCTCGGGCTGCCGTTCTTCTACGTCGCCCTCTTCGTAGTCTACTCGGTGCTCATCTGTGTGCTGATCTGGGCCTACCGGCGGGGGTTGTAGGGTGAACGAAGTCTGCTCGGCCCGTCAGGTCCGGTCCCCTCGCGGTCCGACGCCGCCTGACCCGGACGCCGGAGTCGTCCGCTGATGGAGACCTGGGTCGTCGCCACCAGCCTGATCTTCATCTACCTGCTGATCACGCTCGGGGTGGCCGTGGTGGCCAACCGGCACATGTCGGTGGACATGGAGGACTTCCTTCTGGCCGGACGGCGCACCGGGTTCGTCGTTCTCTACCTCACGGTTGTGGCCACCTTCCACTCCGCCTTCGCGTTCCTGGGTTCGGGCGGGTTCTTCTATACCCACGGCATCGGCTTCTGGGCCGCCGGGGCGTGGACCGTGCTGGTCGGAGGCATCACCTACGTGGTCGGCACCCGTATCTGGGCGCTGGGCAAGACCTTCGGCTACATCACGCCGGCGGACATGCTGGCCGACTTCTACGAATCCGAGGCGGTTCGGGTGGCGATCGCGCTGTTCTCGGTGGTTTTCACCATCCTCTACATCCAGGTGCAGGCCCTCGCGCTGGGCTACATCGTGGAGGTCGCCTCGGACGGACGCATTCCCTTCGAGGTCGGCGTGTTCGTGATGCTGGCGGTGGCCGCGGTGCACCTGGCGATCGGCGGGCTGCGGGCCGTCTACTGGACCGACGTCATGCAGGGCGTGTGGATGTACGTCGCGGTGTGGGCGGGCGCGCTGGTGCTCTCGTTCGAGCTGTTCGGGGGGCCGCTCGAGCTGTGGCGGGCCGTGGCGGACCAGCGTCCCGAGTTGCTCACGCTCCCCGGCCCGGAAGGGCTGTTCACCCCGGGCATCTGGGTGGGGATGGTGATCACGCTTTCGTTCGGCATCGTCCTCCAGCCCCACATGATGATCCGCTACTACACTGCGGTGGACGGCAAGACGCTCAAGCTGCTGGGGGCCACCACGCCCATCTACCTGATGACGCTCTACATCCCGGCGGCGCTGGTGGGCCTCGGCGGGGCACTGGTGCTCCCGGATCTCGCCCAGGCCGACCGCGTCTTTCCGGAGCTGCTCTTCTCCTTCGCGCCCCCCTGGCTCACCGGCCTGATCCTGGCCGGCGCGGCGGCCGCCGCCATGTCCACCCTGGACTCAATCCTGCACGCCAACATGACCGTGCTCACCCGCGACGTGTACCAGCGCTATCTGGTGCGCGACCGCAGCCAGAAGCACTACGTGCGCGTCGGCCAGGCCATCGTGCTGGCGCTGCTGGTTGTGGCCTACTGGCTGTCGCTCCAGGAGAGCGCCCTGCTGGTGAGCATCATCAACCTCTCGGGCTCGGGCGCCCTCCAGCTGCTGCCCGCCATCTTCGGGATCTGCTTCCCGGGCGGCCGCTCGCTGACCAAGGCGGGAGTCCTGGCGGGGCTGGCCGCCGGCGTGGCCACCCTGTGGTGGTCCCTCCTGCTCGATCCGAACCCGATGGGCATCCACGGCGGGCTCTGGGGGTTGGCAGCCAACTTCGCGGTGGCGGTCGCCGTATCCGCCCGCACCGCCGGGCCCTCGGCCGAGACGGTCGAGCGCGTGCACGGCGAGGTGGAGCGGTTCGTGTACGGGGAGGACGGAGTCTCCCGATGATTCGGCTACCGAACCGTCCCCCAACCCATCAGCCCCGATCGGGTTGATCCCTACCTGAACTCCTCCATCAGCGCGTCCATCCGCTCGCTGCCGGGGCAGAGGTCCTCGTAGGCCATTTCGGCGAGCGGGGTCGAGGTGGTCGCGTTGTCGTCGTGCATGTCCTCGCCGCCGGGATCCAGGTAGAGGAGCCCGGTCACGACCTCGCCCCGGTTCTGCAGGCTGCGGTAGTGCTCGTAGGCGGACAGGCGGTCGGTGGGGTCGTAGTCCTCGGGCACCTTGCGGAAGCGCACCATGCTGCCGTCGTGCATGGTGATGGAGGTGCGGCCGCCGTGCTTGTACGACGCGGAGATCTCCGAGCGGATGGGCACGAAGTCCACGGGGACGAGTTCGTGTCCGTGGTGGCGGGTGTAGAGGTAGCTCTTCGTCGACCCGACGTGGTCGTTGAAGGTCACGCACGGGGAGATCACGTCCAGGAAGGCGAAGCCCTTGTGCATCAGCCCCGCCTTGAGCAGCGGGAGGAGCTGCTGCTTGTCGCCGGAGAAGCCGCGGGCGACGAAGGTGGCCCCCAGGGTGAGCGCCAGCGCCACCGGGTCGATGGGCTCGCTCTTGTTGGGCACGCCGCGCTTGGAGCGCGAGCCCACGTCCGCGGAAGCGGAGAACTGGCCCTTGGTGAGCCCGTAGACGCCGTTGTTCTCCAGCACGTACAGCATGTTGACGTTGCGGCGGATCGCGTGGCAGAACTGGCCCAGACCGATCGAGAGAGAGTCGCCGTCGCCGGAAATGCCGATGTAGTAGAGGTCCTTGTTGGCCGCGTTCGCTCCCGTCGCGAGAGCGGGCATGCGCCCGTGCACCCCGTTGAAGCCGTGCGCCTGGTCCACGAAGTACGCCGGCGTCTTCGCCGAGCAGCCGATGCCGCTCATCTTGGCGATGCGGTGCGGCGGGATGGACAGCTCGTAGAAGGCCTGGATGATGGCGGCCGTCACCGAGTCGTGGCCGCACCCCGCGCACAGGGTCGAGATGGTGCCCTCGTAGTCGCGCAGGTGAAGTCCGAGCTCGTTCGCGCCCAGACCCGGATGCCGGACTGCAGGCTTGGGAATATAGGTCATGCCACTGCTCCTTCCGGCCGCTCCGCCGCCGGCCGCACCTTGCTTTCGTCCGGTGTGAGGCCGAGGCGCTCGTTCACCTCGCCCGCCACGAAGGCCGCGCTCATTGGGAAGCCCCCGTAGTCCAGAACCGAGTGGATGCGGCCCGGGTCGACCTCGGTCTCGGTCACCAGCAGCCTCTTCAGCTGGGCGTCCCGGTTCTGCTCCACCACGAAGTTGAGCTCGTGGGCGTCCAGGAACTCGCGCACGAGGGGGTCGAAGGGGAAGCCGCGCACGCGCATGTAGTCCACGGGCACGCCCTGGCTCTCCAGGATGTCGGCCGCCTCCCGCACCGCCCCGTCGCACGAACCGATGGTGACGAGCGCCACCCTGGCGCCATCGCGCATCTCGATCGCCGGCGAGGGCACCTCGCTCGCCGCCGAGTCGATCTTGCGGTGCAGCCGGTCCATGACCTCGGTGTACTCGTCGGCGTCCTCGGTGTAGGTCGCGCGGCTGGTATGGCCGGAGCCGCGCGTGAAGTAGGCCCCCTTCGGGTGCACGCCCGGAAGCGAGCGGTACGGAATCCCGTCGCCGTCGACATCCATGTAGCGGTAGAACTTCTCGATGCGCTCCAGCTCCGCCGCCCCGAGCACCTTGCCCCGGTCGGGCGCGAAGCCGTCGTCCCAGGTCAGTTTCGGGATCATCCAGTCGTTCATGCCGATGTCCAGGTCCTGCACCAGGAACACCGGGGTCTGGAAGCGTTCGGCCAGGTCGAAGGCCTCCACCGCCATGTGGAACGACTCCTCGGGGTTGGCCGGGAAGAGCACGATGTGTTTGGTGTCGCCGTGCGAGGCGTATGCGACCGCCGCGAGGTCCCCCTGCTGGGTGCGCGTCGGCATGCCCGTCGAGGGCCCGACCCGCTGCACGTCCACGAACACCGACGGCACTTCCGCGTAGTAGGCCAGCCCGATGAACTCGCTCATCAGCGAGATGCCCGGGCCGCTGGTGGGGGTGAAGGCGCGCGCACCGGCCCATCCCGCGCCCACCACCACGCCGGCCGCCGCCAGCTCGTCCTCGGCCTGCGCGATGAAGAAGCTGCGCTCGCCCGTCTCGGGGTCCTTGCGGAAGCGCTCGCAAAAGCGCTTGAATGCGTCCATCAGCGAGGTGGAGGGTGTGATGGGGTACCAGGCGCCCACGGTCGCACCGGCATAGACGCAGCCGAGCGCCGCCGAGGTGTTGCCGTCCATGAGCACGTGGTCCGAGGTCGCGTCCATCGTCTCGAGCCGGATCGGCAGCGGGCAGTCGAAGTGCTCCATCGCATAGTCGTAGCCCAGCTCGATCGCCTTGTAGTTCGAGCCGATGAGCTTGGGCTTGGCCGCGAACTTCTCCCGGATCATCCCGCGGATGACGTCCAGGTCCATCGACAGCAGCGCGGCCAGCGCCCCGGCGTAGGCGATGTTCTTCATCAGGATGCGCACGCGCGCGCCCTTGAACTCGCGCACGCACATCTCGCCCAGCGGAACGCCCAGGAAGGTGATGTCGTCGCGCAGGAACTCCTTCGCCATGGGCCAGGAGGAGTCGTGCAGCAGATATCCGCCCGGACGCACCTCGGCGATGTCGCGCTCGTAGGTGGCCGGATTCATGGCCACGATGAGGTCGAAATCGGGGGTGCGCGCCGAGTACCCGTCCCGGCTCACCCGGATCTCGTACCAGGTCGGGAGCCCCTGGATGTTGGAGGGGAAGACGTTCTTGCCGGTGCAGGGGATCCCCATGCGGAAGATCGCCTGCATGATGAGACCGTTGGCGCTGGCCGAGCCGGTGCCGTTGACGGTCCCGATCTTGAACGCGAAGTCGTTGGTGCGGTCGGTCTTGTCTAGACGTGGGTCGGGCATGCCGCTTCCTGCCCCGCGTAGGGTATCAACAGTTCGAACTTGCGCATGTCCCACGCTGCCGTCGGACAGCGTTCCGCGCACAGCCCGCAGTGGACGCAGAGATCCTCGTCCTTGACCATCACGCGCCCGGTCTGGGGGAGTCCTTCTGATACCATCAGATCCTGTGTGAGGTTCTCCGCGGGCGCCATGAGACGGGTCCGGAGGTCCTCTTCATCGCCGTTCACGGTGATCGTGAGGCAGTGCACCGGGCAGATGTCGATGCAGGCGTCGCACTCGATGCACAGCTTCGCCTCGAAGTGGGTCTGGATGTCGCAGTTGAGGCAGCGCTCCACCTCGCGCGCGGTCTGCTCCGCGTCGAAGCCCATCTCCACCTCGATGGAGAGCTCCTCGAAGCGGCGCACCAGCTCCACGTGCTGCATCTTCTGCCGCGCCGAGGGATTGTAGTCGTTGGAGTAGGCCCACTCGTGCATCCCCATCTTGGCGGAGATGAGGTTGTGATCCTGGGGCGGACGGTCTTCGGTGAGCGAGAGCCCCTGGCAGTAGTTGTGGATGGAGATGGCCGCCTGGTGGCCGTGTTCCACCGCCCAGATGATGTTCTCCGGCCCCCAGGCCGCGTCACCGCCCACGAAGATCCCCTCGCGGGTGGTCATGAAGGTGGTGCGGTCGACCTCGGGCATGTCCCAGTGGTTGAACTCGATGCCGATGTCGCGCTCGATCCAGGGGAAGGCGTTGTCCTGGCCGATGGCGAGGATGACGTCGTCGCAGGGAAGGATCTCGGTGTCGTGCACCGTCGCCTTCAGCCGGCCGCTCGCCTCGTCCTTGTGCCAGCTGACCAGCTCGAATTCCATCCCGACCAGCCTGCCGTTCTCCAGCACGAAGCGCTTCGGGGAGTAGTTCTCGACGATCTCCACCAGCTCCTCTTCGGCGTCCTCGAGCTCCCACGGCGACGCCTTGAAGTACGGCCGCGACTTGCGCGCCATCACCTTGATGTCGATGCCGCCCAGGCGCTTCGAGGTGCGGCAGCAATCCATCGCCGTGTTGCCGACCCCGATCACCAGCACGCGCTCGCCGATGGAGTCCACATGCCCGAAGTGCACCGACTCCAGCCACTCGATGCCGATGTGGATGTTGTCGGCGGCTTCCTGGCGGCCCGGGATGTTGAGCTCCTTGCCCCTGGGCGCCCCGGTGCCCACGAAGACGGCGTCGTAGCCCTCCTCGAGAAGCGCCTTCATCGACTCGATGCGCGCGTTGTAGTGGATCTCCACGCCCATGTCGAGGATCATGTCGATCTCTTCGTCGAGGACCTGCCACGGGAGCCGGAAGGCGGGGATGTTGGTGCGCATGAGCCCGCCGGGGCGGTCGAGCCCCTCGAAGATCACGCACTCGTAGCCGAGCGGCATGAGGTCGTTGCACACGGTGAGCGACGCGGGCCCGGCCCCGACCAGGGCGATGCGCTTGCCGTTCTTGACCACCGGGATCTCGGGCAGGCGGTCGTCGGCCGGGTCGCGAAGGTCGGCGGCGACGCGCTTGAGGCGGCAGATGGCGACCGGCTTGCCGTCCACGCGCGTGCGCCGGCAGGCGGGCTCGCAGGGACGGTCGCAGGTGCGGCCCAGGATTCCCGGGAAGACGTTCGACGACCGGTTGAGCCAGTACGAATCGGTGTAGCGGCCGTTGGCGATCAGGCGGATGTACTCGGGGACGTTGGTGTGGGCCGGACAGCCCCACTGGCAGTCCACCACCTTGTGGTAGTAGTCGGGATTGCCGACGTCCGTAGGTTGCATCAGTCCTCGCCGTTGGACCTGAAGGGGCGCATGCGGCTCGCGGAGTTGGCGTCAGCGCGGCACGCCGCCGGGGCAGCCGGAGGCGAGACGGGGGCGGGGAAGGGGCCGAGTGTTCGTCACGAAAACGGCTTAGCTGGGTTCGACCCCGTTCGAAGCTGGGCCGGAAGGCCCGTTGGCGGTGGGGGTCGCATACGACCCCGATTGCCCCCAATGATGTACGAGAACGGCCCCGAGTGCAAGATTTGAGACGCCGTGCGTCCCGTTGCCGATTCGCGGTCAAACCGAAACAGAGGGCGGTGACCCGTGCCTGAAGAACAAACGCCGGAATCGCGGACCGGCCTGGCTCCCTTCCGCAGCGCCGAGCTGCCGGTCCCGCCCCGCCCCCGGGGGCTGGCCTGGATCGGGGTCGTGGGCCCCGGCGTGATCGTGCTGGGCGCCTCCATCGGGGGTGGGGAATTCCTGCTGGGTCCGTCGGCGTTCGTGCGCTACGGCCTGGTGCTGCTCTGGGTCACGCTGGTCGCCACCTTCCTGCAGACCGTGTTCAACACCGAGCTCATGCGCTGGACCATCGCGACCGGCGAGCCCGCCTTCACCGGCTTCATGCGCACCCGGCCGGCGGCTCCGTTCTGGGCGGTCGTCTACGCCCTGCTCTACTTCCTGCAGCTGGGATGGCCGGCCTGGGCGGGCACGGCGGCGGGCGCGGTGTTCTTTCTGGTGTTCCGCGACCTGGCCGGGCCGGAGAACGCCGGGCTGGTGCATGCCTTCGGGGTGGGGACGTTCGTGCTGTGCGTCGCCATCCTGCTCTTCGGGCGCCGCATCGAACGCACCCTGGAGATCCTGAACTGGATCCTGGTGGTGGCGATCCTCGGGACCTTTCTGGTGCTGGCGCTGATGTTCGTGGCCCCGGAGACCTGGGTCGCGGGGGCGGCGGGGCTGGTCGGCTACGACCCTGCGCAGGGGGCGTTCCGCTTCCTCCCGGCGGGCGCCGACTTCTTCCTGATCGGGGCGTTTGCCGCCTATTCGGGCGCGGGCGGCATGACCAACCTGACCCTCTCCAACTGGGCCCGCGACAAGGGGTACGGGATGGGCAGCGTGGTCGGCTACATCCCGGCCGCGGTGGGAGGGAAGCAGGTGCGCCTCGCCCCGACCGGCTACATCTTCGATCCCACGCCGGACGCGATGGGGCGGTGGCGGGGGTGGTGGCGCATCGTGCGCGCCGACCAGTGGGGCGTCTATTTCGGTGGCGCGCTGCTGGGCATGATCCTGCCGGCCGTGCTCTACGTGACCTTCATCGACGCCGGCACCGACATCCGCGGCCTCTCGGTGGCGGCGGCGCTGGCCGACGCCATGGCCACCCGGGCGGGCGCGCTCTTCGGGGGCGTCATCGCGCTGATGGGCGTCTGGATCCTGTTCAAGACCCAGCTGGACATCGTCGACGGAATGACGCGCGCCATCACCGACATCCTCTGGACCGGCTCCCGGCGCGTGCGGCGCTGGCGCGGAGGCGACGTGCGCTTCGTCTACTACACGGTGCTCGTGGGGATCGCCGGCTGGGGGATCGTCGGCCTGGGGCTGGCGCAGCCGATCGTGCTGCTGCAGCTGGGCGCGAACATGGCAGGCATCGTCTTCGTGATCTCGTCACTCCATCTCCTGTACATCAACACGCGCTTCCTGCCGGAGGAGATCCGGCCGCCGATGTGGCGAAGGGTCGCGCTGGTCGCGACGTCGGTGTTCTACGGGGCCTTTGTGGTGCTCTGGTTGCAGGGGCTCTCCTAGGGGTGGGTGACGGCGGCGGGGGTCCGTCGCGGGTCGACGCACGTCGCCCGCAGGCCGACGCGCGAGCCCAGGTCCTGGTCGACTCCGAGGCCGTGTGGGCGTCGGTCCAGGCCGATCTCGCCGCAGCGCGCGAGTACGCCTTCATCCAGACCTACTCGTTCGAGGGGGATTGGGTGGGGACGGCGCTCTCGGAGGCCCTGCTCGACGCGCGAGCCCCCGACCGCCGCCTGCTCGTCGACTCCTATACGCGAGCCAATCAGAACGACCGCTGGATCGCCCTCCCCGGCACGCTCTTCGACCCCGCGTTCCGGGCGGAGGTGCGCAACACCCGGCGGCTGGTGCGCCTGCTGCGGGCGAAGGGCGTGGGCGTCCGCTTCGGCCGTCCCTTCGGGATCCTCGGGCAGCGCTTCCTCAACCGCGACCACAAGAAGCTCATCCTCTTCGACGACCGCGTCTCCTACATCGGGGGCATCAACTTCTCCGAGCACAACTTCGAGTGGCACGACCTCATGGTGCGGCTCGAGGATGCCGATGTCGCCCGTTTCCTCAGGCGAGACTTCGAGTCCTCGTGGGAGGGGCGTTCCGAGTATGCGCGCGCCTCCTTCGCCGGGCCGGAGCTGGACATTCATCTGCTGCCGGGAGAAGGCAACCGCGCGGCCTATCGCGACCTGCTCGGGCTCATCGATGGCGCCGAACGCTCGATCGACGTCATCAGCCCCTATCTGAGCCCGCCCTTCACGGACCATCTGGCGGCTGCCGCGGCGCGTGGCGTCCGGGTCCGGATCGTGACCCCGTGCTCCAACAACAAGGCCTATCTGCAGAAGTACCTGCTGGCGATGGCGGAGCGGGCCGGCTTCGAGGTGTGGCTGTTCGAGGGGGGCATGATCCACATGAAGTGCATGCTGATCGACGACGGCCTGCTCGTCACCGGATCCTCCAATTTCGACCTGATGAGCTACAACGGGTTTCTGGCCGAGATCGTCGCCGTGTTCCGGTCACCGGAGGTCGTCGGAGCGTTCCGGCGCCGGGTGCTGGAGCCGGACCTGGAGGCTTCGCGGCGATTCGAGGGCGACGGCGATTCCGGAGCGGGAGGGCTGGGGAGGGCGCTGCGCGCGCTGCCGATCAGGGTCGCGAGACGGGTGGCGAGGGTGCTCGGTCCCGGGTGAAGGCGCCTGGTCCCGGCTGGGCGGCCTGCTGTCGCCTCCCGGGCGGCGTCGAAACGGGTGCGGATCCTCAGCCGCGTTCGACGGGGCGGTCGGAATCGGTGACCCAGTGGCTCCAGGAGCCCGCGTAGAGCCGCCCGCCGGACAGCCCGGCGTGCTCCATGGCGAGCAGGTTGTGGCAGGCGGTGACGCCGGAGCCGCAGTAGGACACGGAGTTCTCCGGGGGCGTGTCGCCGAGGATGGTCCGGAAGCGCTGTCGGAGCTCCTCGCGGGACTTGAAGGTCCCGTCCGGGGTGAGGTTCTCCTCGAAGGCCGCGCACACCGCCCCCGGGATGTGGCCCGCCACCGGGTCGAGCGGTTCGACCTCGCCGCGGTAGCGTTCGCCGGCGCGCGCGTCGATGAGGGGGGTGGAGGCATCGCCGAGGCGGGCCGCCACCCCGGCCGCGGGGACGAGGCGCTCGGGCCGCGGAGCGGCCGTGAAGACCCGCGCCGGCCGCGCGGCCACCTCCGCCGTGACCGGCCGCCCCTCTCCGCACCAGCGCTGCCAGCCGCCGTCGAGCAGGGCGACCGCGTCGTGGCCGACCCACCCGAGCATCCACCAGAGCCGACCCGCCATCGCGCCCCCCATGTCGTCGTAGACGACCACCTGAGCCCGCTCGTCGACGCCCCAGGCCGCGAGCGTGCGCGCAAAGTCGGCGACCTCGGGAAGGGGGTGGCGGCCGGTGACGCCCGCAAGGATGGGACCCGAAAGATCCTCCTCCAGATGGGCGTAGGCTGCGCCGGGCACGTGCGCCGCGGCATATTCGCGCCGGCCGTGCTCCGCGTCGACCAGGGAGAAGCGGCAGTCGAGGACGACCCAGTCGGGATCGTCCAGGTGCGCGAACAGTTCGTCGGAGGATACCAGCGTAGTGAAGGACATATCGGCGTGATCGGGGTAGGAGTGTGACCGCCGGGGGTTGGCTTGTTGCGGATCCCGGTGAATAGTTTACGTGAACATTTCCGGTTGTCGCGCGCTACGCCAGCGCGTCGAATCGTGAGAACCGTGAAAGAAAATTGCGGTCCTCGCGAACAGACCGCGGACACGAGGTGACTCTTGTCGGTTGCAACCCGAACCGCACCACCCTCCGGCCCCTCCGGCGACGGCGCCGGGCCCGCCCGGCTCGAGCTTCCCGTCACCGGGATGACGTGCATGGGATGCGCGGCCACCATAGAGAACGTCCTGCGCGCGGGCGTCGCCGGAGTGGTGAGCGCGGACGTGAACTTCGCCTCCGGGCGCGCAACCATCCAGTACCTGCCCGACGAAGTGACCCCCGCCGAGGTGACCCGCGTCATCGAGGAGGCCGGGTACGGGGTGGTCACCGAAGCGGTGCAGGAGGAGGACAGGGGTAGCGGGGCAAAGGCGGAGGACGCCGAAGCGGCGGCCCGCGCCCGGGAAATCGACCGGCACGGCCGCGCGTTCCGTGTCGGGCTGGCGTTCACCCTTCCCCTCTTCCTGGTCAGCATGGCGCGCGACTTCGGGCTGGTGGGCGCGTGGGCGCACGCCCCATGGGTGAACTGGGCCTTCCTCACCCTTGCGACTCCGGTCCAGTTCTACGTCGGCTGGAGCTACTACACGGGGTCCTTCAAGGCGCTTCGCAATCGCGGCGCCAACATGGACGTGCTGGTGGCGCTGGGGTCCTCCGCCGCGTTCTTCTACAGCGTGGCCGTGACGGTCGCGCTCACCGTCGGGGTCACCACGCTGGGCGAGCACGTCTACTTCGAGACGGCCGCGGCGATCATCACCCTCATCAAGCTGGGCAAGTGGCTGGAGGTCCGGGCCAGGGGCGAGACCGGCGACGCCATTCGCCGGATGATGGCGCTCCGCCCGCGCACCGCGACCCTTCTCGCGGGCGAGGAGGAACGGGAGGTGCCGCTCGATCAGGTGCAGGTGGGTCAGGTCGTGCTGGTGCGGCCCGGCGAGCGGATTCCTGTGGATGGCATCGTGCTCGACGGACGGTCCTCGGTGGATGAGAGCACCTTCACCGGCGAGAGCCTCCCGGTGGACAAGAAGCCCGGCGCGAAGGTGATCGGCGGCACCCTCAACCACGAGGGCCTACTGCAGGTGGGCGCGACCCGCGTGGGCGCCGACACCGCCCTGGCGGGGATCGTGCGCCTGGTCCGCGAGGCGCAGGGCAGCAAGGCGCCCGTGCAGCGCCTGGCCGACCGGGTGGCGGGGGTCTTCGTGCCGATCGTGATCGCGATCGCGGCCGGGACCTTCCTGGTGTGGTGGATGGCGGCGGGCGCCGGCTTTCCGGCCGCGCTGATCCGGATGGTGGCGGTGCTGGTGATCGCCTGCCCGTGCGCGCTGGGGCTGGCGACCCCCACGGCCGTCATGGTCGGGATGGGGGTGGGGGCGGGGAAGGGCATTCTCTTCAGGAACAGCGAGGCGCTCGAACTCGCCCGGCAGCTGCGGGTGGTGGTGCTCGACAAGACCGGCACGATCACCAGGGGCGAGCCGTCCGTGCGCGCGGTGGCCGGAAACGACCCGCGCAGGATCCTCCGGATGGCGGGCTCCGCCGAGTGGGGCAGCGAGCATCCCCTGGCGCGCGCGGTGGTTCGGGAGGCGGAGGCGCGCGGGATCGCACTGGAGCCTCCCCGAGACTTCGAGGCCGTTCCCGGATACGGCGTGATCGGCACCGTGGACTACCACCGGGTGGTGGTGGGGAAGAAGCAGTTCGTGGGCGTCCATGGCAGTCACGGGTACGGTCTCGCGGCGGAGGCGGAGCGGCTGGAGGCGCAGGCGCATACCGTGGTCTGGGTAGCGGTCGACGGGCGCGCGATCGGCCTGATCGCCATCGCGGACGAACTCAAGCCGGGTGCCCGCGACGCGATCGAGAACCTGCGGACGCAAATGCGCGTGGTCATGGTCACCGGGGACAACGCCGCCACCGCCGCCGCCATAGCCGACGAGGCCGGCATCCAGGAAGTGCGGGCCGGTGTGCCGCCGCGCGAGAAGGCCGAAGTGGTGAGCGCGCTTCAGGAGATGGGCGAACCGGTCGCCATGGTGGGCGACGGCACCAACGATGCGCCCGCGCTGGCGCGAGCGGATGTCGGCATCGCCATAGGGACGGGCACCGACGTGGCCATCGAGAGCGCCGACATCACCCTGATGCGGGATGATCTGGCCGGCGTGAACGACGCCATCCAGCTTTCGCGCGCCACCATGCGGACGATTCGCCAGAATCTCTTCTGGGCCTTCGGATACAATGTGGCGCTCATTCCGGTGGCCGCCGCCAGCAGCCTGCTGCACCCGGTTCTGGCCGCCCTGGCGATGGCGTTCTCGAGCGTCAGCGTGGTGCTGAACAGCCTTCGTCTGAAGCTCAGATCCGGCCGGCCTCTGGCCTGGTGAAGACCAACACCCGCCATACCACGCCGGCGCGCTCGAATCGCTTCGCGAGCCCATGGCGCTCCACCACCGCCTCCACCGCGGAAGGCTCATGCGCGAAGACCCGGAACGGATGCCGCCTGAGGCGCTGGATGAAGTTGACCAGCCCGACGCCGAAGCGCGCCAGCGGTCCGCCATGCGGCATCACCAGCCCGAGCGTCCGCTTCGCCAGGGGTGCCGCCGCGCCCAGCAGGGCCGGCATGTCGGGATAGCAGCACACCACCCGGTCCAGGGTCACCAGGTCCGCCGCGGGGAGTTCGCCCGCCCGTTCCACGAAATCGCCGTCCACGTAGCGGATGCGGTCCGCATAGCCGCGCGCCTCGGCTTCGGAGCGTGCCGCGCGCAGGAACGCCGGAGCTGCGTCCGAGTGGGTTCCCCCGGCTGCGCCACGCGCCATCAGCTCGTGCTGGACGGCTCCGATGCCCCCGCCGACATCGATGAAGGTGCGGCCCTCGACACCGTCCTCCGCGATGGCCCCGAGCAGCCAGCGGGTGGGCTTGGCCGGCCCCTTTCGGCGGAATCTGCGCAGGCTCCTGCGCGCGTGCGCGTCGTCGAACTGGCGTTCGAGCCCACAGCATTGCGAGCGGCTCAAGACCGACCCCGCCTCAGACCCGCTGGTGGTCGGCCCGCCAGTCCTCTACGGCCTGCTTGATCGTCTTCCGGTCGGCCAGCTCGCCGGCGAGAACCCGGCGCACCAGCCCGGGCAGCTCCGCGTCGGATGCGAAGCGCAGCCCGATCACCTGATCCGTCGTCAACTGCTCGATGTGGCCCTTCAGATCGTCCGGAAGGAGTCTCTCCATGCGAAGGCGCTCCTCGAGGCGGATCACCCGGTCCTGGACGCCCAGGGCGAACCGGCGCGCCAACATGATTCCCACCGAGGCCCCGCCCGCGGTCAGGAACAATGCCAGGGTCTCGACGCTGAAGTCGATGAACAGTCGGATCAGGAAGCTCGCGGCCGCGGCCGTCGCGGCGAACCACGCCACGAGAAACAGCCGGGGAGGACGCTTGGCGTGGTTGTCGTAGTGCTGGGGTTCGGCCATCACCAGTCTTCCTTCTCCAGCGCCTTCATCTCCTTCCGGAGCCGATCCCAGTCCGTGTCGGAGATGTCCGAGTCCACGACCGGCGCGCGCTCCCGCCCGCGGGCGACGTTCCTGCGCAGGAAGAAGCTGACAATGAGGCCGGAGAAGGCCAACGCGACCCAGGGCATCACGTAGCCGACCCAGTTGAAGCCTTCCCTGGGAGGCGCGCCGAGGATGCTCTGGCCGTAGTCGCCGACGAAGCCGGCGAGAATCACTTCCTCGGACTCGCCCGCCTCGAGCGCCGCCAGAATGCGCCGGGTGAAGACGGGGGACTCGCTGCACTGCATCTGGTACTGGCAGGTGTGGGCGTCAAGCGTGCAGCCGCAGGTGCAGCGGATCATCCGCTCGATGCGGACGAGGTCTTCGCCATGGGGCCCTTCGTGCGCGTGCCGCATGGTGACGGCCTCGGTGTAGCCGTCGTGCGAGGGACCCCTGGAAAGGGGCTCCTGGGGCGCGCCGTGGGCGTGCAGAACCGAAGCGGCGAGCAGGATGGCGGCGGCAGCGTTCATGGTCGTCCTGTCTTCCGGGTGAACCGGCCGGCCCTGCGGCCGGAGCCTGACCTGAATCTAACAGGTTCGGGTGAGGTCGGGGCAACTGCCCGCGGCGCGGCCCGTGTATTGACCTCTCCGCACCGGCGCGCTACGGTAGCGTTCGCTGCATCCCCGATCGTCCAGGGGCGGCGAGTGGGCCGGTGGGAAGTCCGTGAGGTGGAGGAAGGAGCGATGGCGCACCAGTTCTATCGAGAGCGATGGGGCACCTGTTCGACCTGACGGCATCGCGGGAGCGCGTGCGCGCGCCGACCGCAATGGCCGTCGTCCTCTCCCTCCTCCTCGTCTATTCGACGGAGAGCTCACACACACACGAAGACGGACCCGACTCGCCGGACGCCTGTGCCGTGTGCCAGGTCGTCCATAGTCCCGGATCGGCCACCGTCTCGGGCACTCCGAGCGTCGCGCGACCGGTTTTCCTGCGGATTCCCGCACTTCCCGGGCGCCGGTTCGTTCCCGCGGTCATCCATCTCGCCCCTCAACGCAGCCGAGCCCCGCCTCGCCACATCTCTCTGTAGCAGAGCCCCTCGGCCGGCGCGCGCGTCGGCGAAACCCTGTCGATGGTTGCGTCCGCGTGGGCGCACCCAACCGGAGAGATGGAACACATGCATACGCCCGAGTCTCGGCACCCCGCCGAATTGGGGAATGGGCGCACGCCCCTTCTGGAGGCCCGCGGGCTCAGCAAGAGCTATGGCGCCACGCGAGCCCTCGACTCCCTCGACCTGGCCATAGCGCCCGGGGACGTCTACTGCCTGCTGGGCCCCAACGGGGCGGGCAAGACCACCACCATCAACCTCTTCCTCGGATTCGTGGATCCCACATCCGGCCAGGCGCTGATCGCCGGTCTGGACGTGTCCACCCACAACCGCGAGACGAAGCAGCGGATCGCGTACATCCCCGAGCAGGTCATGCTCTACCGCAACCTGAGCGGCCTGGAGAACCTGGAGTACTTCGCCGCCCTGGGTGGAAGGGGTTCCCTGACCCCTGAGCGGCTCACCGACATCCTGGTCGAGGCGGGACTGGAGCGCGCCGCGGTCCATCAGCGCGTGTCCGATTACTCCAAGGGCATGCGCCAGAAGGTCGGCATCGCCATCGCGATCGCCAAGAAGGCCGACGCGCTGCTGCTCGACGAGCCGACCTCCGGGCTCGACCCGCAGGCCTCCAACGAGTTTTCCGGGCTGATCGAACGGCTCAAGGATCGCGGCGTCGCGGTGCTCATGGCGACCCACGATCTGTTTCGCGCCAAGGAGACCGGGACGCGCGTGGGCATCATGCGCTACGGACGCCTGGTCACGGAGATGAGCACGGAGGAGATCGGCCACGCGGATCTCGAGCGCATCTATCTGAAGCACATGCACGACTAGGAGACACCGACGATGAAGCACATAGTACGCAAGGAGTTCACCGACGTCGTTCGGGACGGGCGCTTTCGCTGGTGCTCGATCCTGGTCGGCGCGCTGTTGCTGGTCTCCCTGGGCCACGGGTGGGTCCAGGCACGAAGCGCGCAGCAGGAGCACGCTGCCGCGCAGGCCACCGCCCGCGAACACTGGGAGTCGCAGGGCGAGAAGAATCCCCATTCGGCGGCCCACTACGGCATCTACGCGTTCAAGCCGCGTCTGGCATTGTCCTTTGTGGACGAGGGCGTGGATCCCTACACCGGGACCTCGGTATGGCTCGAGGCCCACCGTCAGAACGACTTCCTTCTGCGCCCGGCCCAGGATGCGACCGCGGCGCAGCGCATCGGGGCCCTGACGGCGGCGCAGGTGCTGCAGCATCTCGTGCCCCTGCTCATCATCCTGCTCACCTTCGGCGCGCTCGCCGGGGAGCGGGAGCGAGGGACGCTGCGCCAGCTGCTGGCCACCGGAATCGGGCGGCGGGAGCTGGCTCTGGGCAAGGCGCTGGGCATCGCCGGGGCGCTGGCGCTGCTGCTGGTGCCGGCGGCCCTGGTGGGGGCGGCCGCCCTGGTTGTCGGGAGTCCCGGTCCGGCGGCATCCCCGCTGGCCCGGGGTGTGGTCCTGGCCGGTGTCTACCTGGCCTATTTCACCGCCTTCCTGGCGCTCTCCCTGGCCGTGTCCGCCCGGGCCCGCTCGGCGCGCACCGCGCTGGTGATCCTGCTGGGCGTGTGGGTGGTCAACGGGCTGGTGGCGCCGCGCGTCGCGGTGGACCTGTCGAAGTGGCTGCACCCGACGCCGTCGGCGATCGAGTTCGCGCGCAACGTCGAACGCGAGATGGCTTCCGGCGTCGAGGGCATTCCCCGCCCGGACCGGGCCGCGCTGGCCGAGCGCCTGCTGGCGGAGCACGGAGTGGAGCGGGTCGAGGATCTGCCGATCAACGAGGTGGGCGTCTACCTGCAGGAGAGCGAGGAGTTCGGCAACCGGATCTTCGACCGCAACTACAGCGCGCTGTGGGACACCTTCGAGCGCCAGGGCGCCGTACACGAGACGCTCGCGGTGCTGGCGCCGCTGCTGGCGGTGCGCACCCTGTCCATGGGACTGGCCGGGACGGACGTCGAACAGCACCGGCACTTCGCAACGGCGGCGGAGGGGTACCGCCGGGATCTGATGCGGCGGATGAACGGCGATCTGGCCGACAACTCCCGCACCGGCGAGGTATACCTGGCGGGCCCCGAACTCTGGGAGGAGACGCCGCCGCTTCAGTACGCCGCTCCGTCACTGGGCTGGGTGCTGGGCAACCGCGTCCTGTCGATCCTGGTGCTGGGGACATGGCTGGTCGGGACCATCCTGGCGGCCGCGGCGCGGGTGCGACGCGCGGAGGTGGGGTAGCATGGCCGCGCGCACCGTCCTCCGGAACGAGTGGCGTCTGCTCATGGCCGATCCGGCGCTCCGCATCGTGCTCGGGCTCTTCGCCGTCCTGCTCGCCTACGCGCTGGCCAACGGCGTCGTCTGGATGCGCTTTCAGGAGCGCACGGTGGAGGCCGTGCAGACCGGCAACGTCGAGCGCGTCCGCGCCATCGAACAGGAGCTGGCCGACATCGAAAACGGCGCCGAGCCGGCGTCGCGCTTTGCGGATCCGCGCCTGCCCAACGTGATGGGCGGGGCCCGCGGCAGCCACACCGCGGTGCTGGAGCCGGGTCCCCTGACGGCTCTGGCGGTCGGTCAGAGCGATCTCCTGCCGTACTACTACGACGTCAACATCTACACCAACGAATCGTCGTTCCACCAGAACGGCGAGGTGGAGAACCCCCTCAACCTGATGGTCGGGCGCTTCGACCTGGCCTTCGTGGTGATCTACCTGCTGCCGCTCCTGGTTCTGGCGCTCAGCTTCAATGTCCTCTCCGAGGAGCGCGAGCAGGGAACGCTGGCCCTGACGCTCTCGCAGCCCGTCTCGGCGCGCAGCGTCGTGGCGGCGAAGCTGGCCTTCCGGGCGCTGCTGGTCGTGGGCATGGTGCTGGCGGCCTCGCTGGCCGGCATTCTGGTTACGGGAGGCTTCGCCTCGCCCGGCCGGGTGCTTCTGTGGTGCGGCACGGTGGTCACCTACGCGCTCTTCTGGTTCGTGCTCGCGGCGTGGGTGAACAGCCTGCGGCGGTCCTCCGCCTGGAACGCCACGGTCCTGGTAGGCGCGTGGCTGGTGCTCGTCGTGGTGCTCCCCGCCGCCATCAACATCGCGTCGGGTCTGCTGCACCCGCTGCCGTCCCGCGTGCAGATGGTCACCGCCCAGCGCGAGGCCTCGAACGACGCCGTAAACCGCCGCAGCGAACTGCTCGCCCGCTACCTGGAGGACCATCCGGAAATGGCGGGCGGCGTAGTGGCCGAAGAGCCCGGTCTGGGCGCGCTCGCCTGGGCCGCCACGGACGCCGTGAACCGCCACCTGGAGGAGGTGACGGGGGAACACGATGCACGCCGCGCCGAGCAGATCGCCCTGGTGCGCCGCTACCGCTTCCTGTCGCCGGCGCTGCTGGCCCAGGAGGTGCTCATCGACGCGGCCGGGACGGGAGACGCGCGTTTCGCCTCCTTCCAGTCGCAGGTGCGCGCGTTCGCCGAACAGTGGCGGGAGTTCTTCGTGCCGGCGATCCTGGCCAGCGAGCAGATGGACGCGAGCGCGCTTCCCGACGTGCCGAAGTTCCAGCTCGCCGACGAGGAGGGCGCCGACGTGGCTCGACGTGCGGGTGTTCCGCTCACGGTTCTCGGCGCACTGCTCGTGCTGGTGGCCGCGGGCGCCGGGGTCGGGCTCGGCCGGGTGCGGGGAGCGGACTGAGGCGGTTGCCCCGAAGGGTGACCAACGCGCGGCCGATCCCCCGGCGCGCCACTGGCGCTGGTGCTCGCCGCATTACACCTTCGCGGGTGCCTCTCGCCGGAGAGGCGTCATCTCCCCCGAGGCGCGCCATGCCCAGAGAAATCCATCCCGGGATCCACTGGATTCAGGAGTTCGGGCCGGACCGGCCGGGAATCGCCAGGTCCCTGGTCGATCGCGGAGCCCACTGGTACCGTCCCGGGCGAGAGATCCACGTTCCGCAGAACGCCTTCCTCTTCGCCGGGGAGCGGACGCTCCTCTTCGACACCCTGTCGCCGGCCGCGGACGAGCAGATCCTCGCGGACCTGGAGACGGTGCTCGATGGCCGCGACCTCGACTATCTCGCGCTTTCGCACCCGGACGTTCCCCACGCGGGCAACACCTTCCGCATCCTGGAGCGCCATCCCGGGGCGACGCTGGTGGCGCCCCGCTTCGGACGCACCCACGAGCTCTATCATCTCGAAGACGCCCACAAGGTAGGGCCGGGCGACTCGCTCGACCTGGGCGGGCTGCGGCTGCATTTCCACGACGCCGCCTTCCTGGACGCGGCGATGTCGATGTGGATGACGGAGGAAACCTCGGGGATGCTCCTGCCCGTCGACTGGATGGGGCTGCCGCTGATGGATGGGGAAGGGCTTCTGTTCGCGGATGAGTTCCGCTCCCCCGTGGACGTGGACCGCTACGCGGAGTTCCACGGACGGGTCATGTTCTGGATGCGGTACGTGGATGTGGCGCGCACACAGGCGGAGATCGATCTGCTGGCGGAGAGGTATCGTCCGGCGATGATCGCGTCCGCGCACGGGCCCGTGATTCGCGCCGACGTGCCGCGCTATTTCGAAATGATGAAGGAGGTCGTCGAGCGGGTGGCGACCGGTGGGCGGACGGGGGTGCTGTGAGCGGGGTGGAGCTCACGCGAGACGTGTCCTGGATCGCGGAGAACTACTCGCTGGGCGGGGGGCGCAACGTCCACGTCAGCGTGTTTCTGATCCGCGCGCGGGACAGGAACATCCTCATCGACTCGGGCTCTTTCTATCATCGCGAGAGCCTGGTGCGCCGCATCTCGCGCGCCACTGCCGGGGAGGGCATCCATTCGCTGGTGCTGTCGCACTCCGACTATCCGCACTCCGGCAACATCCCGGCGTTCCGGCGCCGCTGGGGCGATTTCGAGATCG
Source organism: Longimicrobiales bacterium (assembly GCA_965202805.1). GTDB lineage: Bacteria > Gemmatimonadota > Gemmatimonadetes > Longimicrobiales > Gaopeijiaceae > BD2-11. Next base: position 1,752,618 of record OZ241869.1, on the reverse strand, counting down.
TGGCCTCCTCCGGCGAGCCGGAGATCCAGGGGCTTCCGTACGCCCGCCGCAGCCGGATCGGGGGGAGCCTGGAGGTGGCCGGGAGGGTGCTCGACTTCCTCGACCCGCCGCTCGCGGACCGCTCCCACACCTCGTGGATCTACGACCGGGCATCGCGCGTGCTCTTCGTCGCCGACGGCTTCGGTTACCACCACGCGGACGACGAGACCGGGCTGACGTCGCGCCGGCTGCCGGACGGCTTCCGGAGCGAAGAGATCCATACCTTCCACCGCGACACGCTGATCTGGCTTCGCTACGCGGATCCGGCCGTGCTCATGGGGGTGCTGCGCGAGATGGTCGAAGAGCGCGAGGTGTCCTGGGTGGCGCCCATCCACGGCAACCCCATCGCGGCGGAGCATCTGGACGATTACCTGGCGCGGCTGGAGGAGGGGGTGCGGCGCATCGTGCGCGAGCAGGCGGTCTGAGACGGGGGCCGGTCTGCCATTTTGGCAGACTTTCTCGCTCCCGCAGACGATGAGTCTGCCATTTTGGCAGATTTCGAGCACTCGCTACCGGTAGAACAGCTCCACCAGGCTCATCGGCACGACCGGCAGGTAGGTGACCATCACCAGCACGGCCAGCAGCACCGCCACGAACCAGACGTTCACCTTGCTGACGTCCCAGATGTCGGCCTTCGCCACCGAGCACGCGGTCACCAGCACGCTGGCCACCGGGGGGGTCTGCTGCCCGATCCCCAGGTTGAGGGTCACTACCAGGCCGAAGTGCACCGGGTCGATGCCGGCCGCGTGCACCAGGGGCATCACCACGGGCACCACCAGGATGATGGCGGCGGCGGAGTGCAGGAAGAGCCCGATCGCCAGGAAGAACACGTTCAGCAGCGCGAGGATGGCCCAGCGCGATTCGGTGATTCCGATGATGCTGTCCGCCACCCGCTGCGGCACCTGCGCCTCGGTGAGGTAGTCGCCCAGCAGCGCCGAGGTGGCCACCAGCAGCATGACCACGGCCGTCTGCACGCCGCCGTCGAGGGCGGCCCGGCGCAGCGCGGCCAGGTCGATTTCCCGGTAGATGAGCCCGCCCACCACCAGCGCGGCCACCACCGCCAGCCCGGCTCCCTCGGTGGCGGTGACCCATCCGGTGAAGATGCCGCCCAGGATGATCACCGGGAGGAGGAGCGCCCAGCCGGCGTCGCGGAAGGTGGTCCAGACGCGTTTCAGCTGAAACGCGTGCTCCACCGGGAAGCCGTTTCGCAGCGCGAGCACGTACGCCACCGCCATCAGCAGGATGCCGCCGACGACGCCGGGCACCACTCCGGCCACGAACAGCTCGACGATGGAACTCTCCGACATCACGCCGTAGATGATCATGGGGATGGAGGGGGGGATGATGACCGCGAGCGTCGCCGAGGAGGAGGTGACCGCGGCCGCGAACGGCGTCGAGTAGCCGCGCTTCTTCATCGCGGGGATGAGGATCGACCCCAGCGCGGCCACGTCCGCCACCGCGGAGCCGGAGATCTCGGCGAAGAAGAGGGATGCCGAGATCGACACCATCGCCAGCCCGCCGCGGATGGCGCCGAAGAGGGCGGAGGCGAAGGCGATCAGGCGGCGCGAGATGCCGGTCGCGTTCATGATCGCGCCCGCGAGGATGAAGAGCGGGATCGCGATCAGCGGGAAGGAGGTGGCGCCGGTGAAGAGCACGAGGCCGGCGTTGGGGATCGCCGCGGCGCCGGAGGTCACCACCATCGCGATCAGCGCGATGACGCCCAGGGCGACCGCGATGGGCACGTTGATCGTCACCAGCGCGATCATCCCCAGGAACATCAGCAGCAGGGTCACGGGCCGCCCTCGCTCGGAGCTTCGGCTGCCGTCGGGCCGCTGCCGGTGCCCGCGGCAGCTTCCGGACTGGCCTCCTCACCCGCCCGCAGCATCTCCGGCAGGCTCAGCAGTTGCGCGATGACGAAGAGCACGCTGCCGATGGGGATGACCGACTGGGTCAGGCGAGTCGGCACCCACGGCAGGCTCACCATGCCGGAGCCCTCCAGGATGACCAGCACCCGCCACCCCGCCCACGCGGCGATCAGGAAGAACGCGATCACCACCGCTTCCCCCGCGACCACGACCGGGATCCGCCACGGCCGCCCGAGGCGCCGCACCAGGTTGGGGAACCCGATGTGGGCGCGCTTGAGGGCCGCCAGCGCCGCCCCGTAGTACGTCAGCCAGGCCAGCAGGATGGACGCCACCTCGTCGTACCACACCAGCGCCGCCCCGAACTTGCGGAAGCCCACGCCCATCACCACCACCACGGCCAGGGCGGCTACCAGCACGAGCACGATGGCCTCGAGCAGGCGCTCGAAGCGGGTGCGCAGCGTGGTCATGGGCAGGGCAGTCAGCGGGCTTCTCCGGGGAAGGCGGACGCGATCACCGGAGCAGCATCCGCGATCCTGGCCCGTCGGGCAAGTTGGAGATCATGGCCGGGCGGTGGCCGATCCGGCGGCCGGGCGACGAGGCGGACCCGGCCGCTCCATCATCCCTGCCCGGCCTTACGGCGCAGGATCGGGATCCAGCGCGGCACCTCGCGGCAGTAAGCATCGTACTCCGCGCCGAATGTACGACGCAGATCCGGCTCCTCCCTGAGCGCCACGAACGCGGTCAGCCACAGCCAGTACGCCAGCGCGTAAGCGAGCAACGCCAGGGACGAAAAGAAGACGGCCTCCCCGAAGAGAATGGCGACCACGCCCAGCAGCAGCGGATGGCGGGTGCGGCCGTACCAGCCGTGGGTGACCAGCACCGTGGCCTCCCTGCCGGGTATGGCCGACGTCCGGCGCCGCAGCAACTGCACGGCCGACCACAGGTAGAGATGGATGCCGAAGGCCGCGAGCCCCGCGCCCAGCCAGCGTGCCGGGCCGATGTCCGCATGGAGCATCGCCATGCCTTCGGTGCGCCCGAGGATCAGCGCGGGGAGACCGACCGTGAAGACTCCGTGCAGCAGGATGGCGGTGGCCACAAACGCGGCCACGGCGGAGCGCGACCCTCCCGCGGCCCCGGCTCGACCGGGATCCCGGTCCTCGGCACGCGACTTCTTCAACATTACTCTCCGGTGTTGCGCCGGATCCCGACCGACGCCACATCGCCATCTTGTCCGGGCACTCTAGCGGGCGGGTCCCCGCAGTGAAACCTGGCATCGGAAGGTAAGGAGGCATCTCCTGCTGCAACTTCGGCTGGACACCCTCTCCCATCATCAGCACCGCGTACTCGCGGAGCTTGGGACAACGCCGGATGGTTTCGTGCTCTACGGCGGAGCCGCGCTCGCGCTCCGGCTGGCGCATCGCAGGCCGGACGCATTCAGCTTCCTGTCGGCGCAGCGGTTTGACCCCCTTCGGCTCCTCGACACCGTCCCGTACCTGCGCGACGCCGAGGTCATCCGGCGTGGCAGGGACGCGCTCACGTGCCTCGTGGATCGTGGCGGAATCGTGCGCGTCTCCTTCTCCGGAGGCATCGTCCGCAGCCATGTGGAGGATCCGGACCTGGCGGAGCCGCCCGGCATCGCGGTCGCCTCCCTGACGGACCTGGCGGCCGCAGCGCTCCAGTCCGTCCAGACCCGCTCGCGCGCGACGGACCACTTCGACGTCGATGCCCTCCTCCGGCTGGACGACATGAGCCTGAGGCGCGCGTTCGGCGCGGCCGCCGCCGTGTTCGGCGATCGATTCGACCCGTCCGCCACGCTCAAGGCGCTCACCTTCTTCCGAGACGGCGATCTGCACCGGGTGCCCGGGTCGGTGCGCGAGCGGCTGGCCCGGGCGGCGGACGGGGTCGATCCGGACCGCATCCCGCGATTGGCGGCGCGTCCCGGGCTTCAGCCCGCCCGGGGGCCGCAATCCCGATCCGCCGGAGACTCCCCATCCGCCCGGTCGCTGCCCGTGCGGAAACGACGGGGCTAGAAGGCCTCGGTCCCGGGTGGGCCGCGCGCCGAAGATGAGGCTTCTGATCCGCCTCCTCTGGCTGGGCGGCAGCCTCGCAGGCCGCCGTTGCTGACGCGGTACGCGGTTGTGGGTAGATTCCGCCGATGCAGACAACATCCCCGCTCCGCAGCCTCGCGTCGGAGTTCTGCGCGGACGCCCTGTCGCCGAAGGCCGTTCCGGCGCTGGCAGCGGGCGTCACCTCCGGCCTGGGCCTGGTCGCCTCGCAGGTCGCCTTCGGGAGCCTCATCTTCTCGGGCGCGCTGGCTCCGTATTCCTCGCAGGGCGTCGGCCTGGTGCTGTTCGGCAACTTCGCCGCCTGCCTGGTCATCGCGCTCGCAGGGGGCTTTCGCGGGGCGATATCGGGACTGTCTCCCGCGCTCGTGATCGTGATGGCGCTGATCGGGGCTACGATGCCGGCGGAAGGCGAAGCGCTGTTCGTGACCACCGTGGCGGCGCTCGCGACCGGCGCGGTCGCGACAGGGTTGTGCTTTCTCCTGATCGGGCGATTCCGGCTCGCCAACCTGGTGCGCTTCGTGCCCTACCCGGTCGCGGGCGGTTTCGTAACCGGCATCGGCGTCGTCGTGTGCCTGTCCTCCATGTCCATGATGGGCGTGGATCCGGACTGGCGCGCGATTTCGGCGCTCGCGCAGACCTCGGAGCTGTGGAAGTGGAGTCCGGGCGCAGCGTTCGGGATCGCCCTCTATCTCGCGATGAAGCGGTGGGGCCACCCGCTCATCCTTCCCGCCAGCGTCGTGGTGGGCGTCGGCGGGTTCCATCTCGTACTCGCCGCGTTCGGCATCTCCGGCGAGGAGGCGAGGGCGGCGGGCCTCCTGCTATCGAGCACCGCACAAGGCGGCCTGTGGCCGGCGTTCGCGCCCGGCGACCTGGGGCAGGTGGACTGGGCGGCGATGGCCACGCAGCTCCCGACCCTCCTCGCCCTGGTGCTGGTCGCCCTCATCGTCGTGATCATGAACCTCGCAGGCCTCGAAATGGCCGCGAACGAGGATCTGGACTGGGACCGCGAGTTCAGCGCGGCGGGGCTCGCCAGCGTGGTGGCGGGTCTCGGCGGCGGCACCGCGGCGAGCATGATCGTGCCCGCGTCGCTGCGCAGCAAGCTGTTCGGGGCGGCCACCCGCCTGACCGGCGTCGTCACCGCCCTCGTCATCGCGGCCGCCGTGTTCCTGGGCGGCGGGATGCTGGAACTGGTCCCGGTGCCGTTCGTGGGAGGCATGCTGTTTTTCGCCGGCGCCGGCATGCTCGACCAGGGGCTGGTGATGAGCCGCAAGCGGCTGCCCTGGTCGGAGTACGGCATCATCGTGCTGATCGGCGTGGTCATCGTCGCCTTCGGGCTGCTCGAGGCCGTGGCGGCCGGGATGCTGGCCACGCTCATGTTCTTCACCGTGCGCCTGAGCCGCGTGGATCCGATCGAATCGCGCTTCACCGCGCGCGAACGCAGCAGCACCCTGGCACGTTCCGTCCCGGATCGCGCGATCCTGCTCGAGGAAGGCGAGCGGGTGCTCGCGTACCGGCTGCGCGGCTACGTCTTCTTCGGAAGCGTCTACCCCCTGGCCGACCATCTCAGGGAATCCCTTGGCGGCGATCCCCGTCCCACCTGCCTGATGCTCGACTTCGGGGATGTCTCAGGCTTCGACTACTCGGCGGTGAACGTCCTGGCCAGGTTCGTGCAATCGGCGAACGCGGCGGGCGTGAAGGTGGTGCTGAGCGGCCCGTCCGCGCAGCTCAGGACCGGCCTGGAGCGCAACCTCCCCGCCCCGGAGTTCGACAGGGTGCGGATCGAGCCCAATGCGGACCGCGCGCTGGAATACTGCGAGGAGACCGTGATCGCGGCGTGGAAGTCCCACGCCAGCGATGTCGACGAGCGCCGGGCCTCGCTGTTCAGGCGCGCCGCCAGCGACCTCGAGCGCCATCTGGAGCGCCAGATTCGCTTCGAGGAGCTGATGGACGAGCTTCGCGGCTGGCTGAATCCGCGCCGATATGCCGCGGGGGAGCCCCTCGCGGGGCGTGAGGTCCCGAACGAAGGCCTGCAGCTGCTGACGTCCGGCCGGGCCTCCGCGCATGATGCCGGGGGCAGGCGCTTCCGGCAGTACGGCCCCGGCGACGCGATCTGGCCGGTCGACCCGTCGGACGAGGAGGCGCCCACGGTGACGGCGGACAGATCCTGCGAGACGATGTTGCTCACACCCCCCGCGCGGCGCCGGCTGGAGGAACTCGAGGAGCGGCTGGCGCTGAGGCTGTATCGCTACCTGCTGGCCGGACGCTTCGATGCAGGGGCGGGAGGCTCTCCGCAGGACGACCCTGCGAACCCAGGATCGGAACCCGGACCGTGAGCTTCGGAGCCCCTCAGCGGGCCTTCAGGCCACGCCGCAGGACATCGGACCTGGTAGTGTCGAGCTCCGCCGTCAGTCGCTCGAGACGGTCTTTTTCGCTCGGACGCAGATAAACCTGGACAGGCTCGGCAACGCGGCGCTTGGGCGACTCATCATGAGAGTAGTTCATGAACTCCCTCTAGCCCGCCAACTCCCCCACCCTCCGCACCAGCTCTCCGCCCCCGTCGACCTCTTCCGCGAACTCCTCGTAGATGGCGTCGCTGGCGTCGCGGAAGCGCGCCCGGTCGGCCTCGTTCACCTCGATGCCGGCGGCACGCAGCTCCTCCAGCAGCTCCGCGTCCATGCGCGCGGCGGTCTCGTACACGAAGGCCTGCATCTCGCGCGCGGTGTCCTGGAGGATGGCGCGCACTTCCTCCGGCAGCCGCTGCCAGCGCGCTTCGCCCACGGTCACGAACGCGGGCGTGTAGACGTGCCCGGTGAGCGACAGGTACGACTGCACCTCGTGCAGCTTGGCCGAGGCGATCTGCGCCAGCGGGTTCTCCTGCCCGTCCATCACCCCGGTCTGGAGCGCGACGAACACCTCGGCCAGCGGCATGGGCGTAGGGTTGGCGCCGTAGGCCTGGAAGAGCTTGACCCGCCAGACCCCGCGCGGGGTGCGCAGCTTGATGCCCGCGAGGTCCTCCGGCGCGCGGATCGGGCGCGCGTTGTTGGTGATGTGCCGGAAGCCGTTCTCCCAAAGCGCGAGGATGCGGTAGCCCTCGGCTTCGGCGAGCGGGGCCAGATGATCCCAGAAGACATCCTCCTCGATGCGCTTCATGTGCTCCCGGTCCTGCACCAGGTAGGGCATCTCGAAGAGCCCGAAGCCGTCGATGACCGACGACATGACCGTGGACGGGAGCGACATCTCCACGGTGCCCAGCTTGAGCTTCTGCAGCAGCACGTCGTCGCCCCCGAGCTGGCTCGATCCGTAGACGATGACGCGTCCGGCCTCGCCCAGACGCTCGTTGGCGCGCTCGGCGAATTCGTTCGCCACGATGTCGTACAGCGATTCGGGAGCGCCCACGTGTCCCAGGCGGATCTCGACGGGGCCGGTGTCGTCGCCGGGGGCGCAGGCGGACAGGGCGCAGACGGCGATCAGGGCGGGCGCCACAATGTGCTTCCGGGACATCATCTCTCTCCAGCGTGTGATATCATTCATGAGTCATCGCGAGATGGTCGAGCGCCGCGTCCAGGCCCCCACCGCTGTGCGGAACCCGCGCCAGGCGCAGCCCCATCTCCACGCCCGCGAGCGTCCCGGCGAGGGTGAGCTCGTTCAGGTCTCCCAGATGGCCGATGCGGAAGATGCGTCCGTCGAGCTTCCCGAGGCCGGTGCCGAGCGACATGTCGAAGCGGTCGAGGATGATCTGGCGCAGGGCGTTGGCGTCGTGGCCCTCCGGGAGAAGGACGGCGGTGAGCGAGTTGGAGTGCTCGCACGGGTTCGCGCTGTAGCACTCGAGACCCCAGGCGGCCACGGCGGCACGGGTGGCTTCGGCGAAGCGTTTGTGGCGCGCGAACACCCGGTCGAGCCCCTCCTCGGCGAGCATGGCGAGCGACTCGCGCAGGCCGAAGAGCAGGGTGGTTGCGGGGGTGTAGGGGAAGAAGCCGCTCGCGTTGGCCGCGAGATGGTCGTCCCAGTTGAAGTAGGAGTGGGGCAGCGGCGACGCCGGGCGGGTGGCCAGGGCCCGCTCGCTTGCGGCGGTGAAGCCGAGGCCGGGCGGGAGCATGAGCCCCTTCTGCGAGCCGGTCACGGTCACGTCGACGCCCCATTCGTCGTGGCGAAAGTCGATGGAGGCGAGCGAGGACACCGTGTCGGCCATGAAGAGGGCGGGATGGCCGGCGGCATCGATGGCGGCGCGGATGTCGGGGAGGTTGGTGGTCACGCCGGTGGAGGTCTCGTTGTGCACGACCATCACCGCGCGGATGCGGCCGTTCGTGTCGCGGCGGAGCCTGTCCTCGATCAGCTGGGGCTCGACGCCGGCGCGCCAGTCGCCCGGCACCAGGTCGACATCGAGTCCCAGGCGGTCGGCCACCTCGGCCCACTTGCCGGCGAAGAAGCCGCGGTCGAAGGCCAGGACGCCGTCCCCCGGGGAGAGGGTGTTCACCAGCGCCGCCTCCCATGCGCCGGTGGCCGAGGAGGGGAAGACGAAGACGGTGCCGTCGGTCCGGAAGACCGGCTTCAGGTCCTCGAGGACGGCCAGGGTGAGCTCCGCAAACTCCGGGCCGCGGTGGTCGATGACCGCCCGGTCCATGGCGCGCCGCACGCGCTCGGGTACGTTGGTGGGGCCGGGGAGCTGGAGAAAGTGCCGGCCGCTGCGTGTGGTCATGCGCGCCCTCGGGTGACGTGGAGAGGGCCGCGGATTAGAATGCGGCGACCCCCGGCGACGAACCCTGCAAGCTAATGAAGCGCGCCCATGCCTGACCACCGAGCGCCCATGCCCGGCCACCGATGCGGGCGGCCCGGCCGCCGACGTCCCCAGCGCGGCCGTGGGTCCGCCCATGCCTGACCACCGACCCCGCATCGGCGACCTCTCCCTCGCGGCCCGGCTGCGGCGCGAGCTGGAGGGCGAGGTGCTCTTCGACCCGGTCAGCCGCGGGCTCTACAGCACCGACGCCTCCATCTACCAGATCGAGCCGGTGGGGGTGGTGGTGCCGCGCACCGTGCGGGACGTGGCGACCGCGATCGGGATCGCCGTGCAGGAAGGGGTGCCGGTGCTGCCGCGGGGGGCGGGGACGTCGCAGGGCGGGCAGGCGGTGGGGCGGGCGCTGGTGGTCGACACCAGCAAGCACCTGGGCGCGATCTCCCGCCTGGACGTGGACGCGGAGACCGTGCGGGTCGAGCCCGGCGTGGTGCTCGACGACCTGAACCGGTGGCTGGCGCCGCACGGACTGTTCTATCCGGTGGATGTGGCGACCGCCAGCCGGGCCACCCTGGGCGGCATGGCGGGGAACAACAGCTCCGGGGCGCGGTCGATCCGCTACGGCATCATGGCCGACCGGGTGCGCGCCATCGACGCCGTGCTCGCGGACGGAACCGCGCTCCGCTTCGGGGAGGCGCCGGAGGGGTGGCTGAGGGATGCCGGAGCGCGAGATGGGTCACCCGAAGGCGGTGACGGATCGTCTGGACGCGGCGGGCGCTCGCAGGGAGGGAACGGAGACGCGGGACTCCACCTCGCGCGCCGCATGTGGGAGATCCGCGCCCGCGAGGCGGAGGAGTTGGCGAGGCGCGTCCCCAGGGTTCTCCGGCACGTCGCCGGCTACAACCTGCATCGCCTGGAGCGTCCCGGGCTGAACCTGGCGCCGCTGCTGGTGGGCTCGGAGGGAACGCTCGCCTTCTTCACCTCCATCGAGCTCGATCTGGCCCGCCTGCCCCCGCACCGCCTGCTGGGCATCTGCCGTTTCCCCGACCTCGAGAGCGCGCTCGATGCCGTGCAGCACATCGTCACCCTCGATCCCACCGCGGTCGAGCTGATGGACGACAACGTGCTCCGCCTGGCCTGCGCGAACCCCACCTTCCGCCCCGTGGTGGAGCGGGTCTTTCCCGGAAGTCCGGGGGCGGTGCTGGTGGTGGAGTTCTCGGCGTTCGAAGAGCGCGCCGCGCATGAGGGGCTGAACCGGCTCGAGCAGCTGATGGGCGATCTGGGCCACCCGGGCCCCATGCGGCGCGCGCTCACCCCGGCCGACCAGGCCCGGGTCTGGGGCGTGCGCAAGGCCGGCCTGAGCATCGTCATGTCGTCCCCAGGCGACGTGAAGCCGGTCTCCTTCATGGAGGACTGCGCCGTGCCCCTGCCGCGCCTGGCGGAATTCGGCGTGCGGGTCAACGAGGTGTTCGGCCGGCACGGGGCCGACGGCACCTGGTACGCGCACGCGTCGGTGGGATGCCTGCACGTGCGCCCGTCGCTCAACCTCAAGCAGGGGCCCGACGTGGGCCGCATGCGCGCCATCGCCTCCGAGGTGCACGAGGTCGTGCTCGACCTGGGAGGATCCCATTCCGGGGAGCACGGCGACGGGCTGGTCCGCTCGGAGTTCATCGAGGGGCTGATGGGGCGGCGGCTGGCGGCGGCCTTCGGAGAGGTGAAGCAGGCCTTCGATCCGCACGGCTTCATGAATCCCGGCAAGATCGTCGATCCCCCGCGCATGGACGACCGCAGCCTCATGCGCTACCGCCCCGGCTACGCCCACCGGCCCTTCGAGACCACCCTCGACTGGAGCCGGTGGGGCGGTCTGGCCGGCGCCGCCGAGATGTGCAACAACAACGGCGCTTGCCGGAAGTCCGACCCGGGGACCATGTGCCCGTCGTACCGGGTCACCGGCGACGAGAAGCACGTCACCCGCGGGCGCGCGAATGCGCTTCGGCTGGCGTTGACCGGGCAGCTGGGTTCCGACGCGATGCGCTCGCCGGAGATGAAGGAGGTCTTCGACCTGTGCATCGGCTGCAAGGCGTGCCGCCGCGAATGCCCGGCGGGCGTGGACATGGCCCGCATGAAGGTCGAGTTCCTGCACCACTACCGGAAGAAGCATCCCGCCGGCGCGCGGGATCTCGCGCTCGCGCATCTGCCGCGGCTTGCGGCGCGGGGCGCGCGGCTGGCGCCTCTCATCAACCTCGGGGGACGGAGTCGGATTCTGCGGGGCGTGGGCGAGCGGCTTGCCGGCATCGCCCGCGAACGTGCCCTGCCGAGGTGGTCCAGCAGGCCCTTCCGGAATCCTCCGGCCCTTCGGGGTGAGCCCGAGGTGCTGCTGCTGGTCGACACCTTCAGCCGTTACTTCGAGCCCGAGAACGCGCGCGCGGCGATGAAGGTGCTGGAGGCCGGGGGGTATCGGGTTGAGGTGGCCGGGGCGTTGGCCCGGCGTGCGGCGCGGGGTGGGCCGGGGCGCCGGACGAGTGCCCGGAAGCGGCGTGTTTTCAGGCCCCGGACTGGCAGGCCCCGGAATGGCAGGCCCCGAAATGGCGGGCCGCGGAATGGCTCCGGGCCGCGTTCCGGTTCCCGTCCCCTGTGCTGTGGCCGCACATACCTCAACGCGGGACTCGTGGAGGAGGCTCGAACGGAGGCGCACCGGCTGCTGGACGCGCTATCGGCCGCCCGCGTCCGCGATGCGGCCATCGTCGGCCTCGAACCCTCGTGCCTGCTCACCCTTCGCGACGAGATCCCGGCGATGCTCCCGGGTGCCGAGTCGGCCAACGTTGCCGAACGCGCTCTGCTGCTGGAGGAACTCCTCGCCCGCGATGAGGAACGGATTCGCCCGAGACTCGATCTTCGGCCGTTGCGAGCGGACTCGGCCCTAATCCACGGGCACTGCCATCAGAAGGCCTTCGGCGCCTTCGAGGCCACGCCCCGGGTTCTCGACTGGATTCCCGGGCTCCGGCCCACCGTCATCAAGTCCGGCTGCTGCGGCATGGCAGGCTCCTTCGGTTATGAGGCGGAGCACTACGAGCTGTCGATGAAGATGGCGGAGCTGGACCTGCTGCCCGCGGTACACGCGGCCCCGGACGACGCCCTGGTCGTCGCAGACGGCACCAGCTGCCGGAGCCAGATCGCGCACGGAAGCGGCCGCGAAGCAGTGCATGCGGCGGTGGTGCTGGCGGGGGCGCTGGGGTGAGGGATCAGCTGGAGGCCGGAGCGCGCCGCGTCTCCCCCCTCACCACGCGAACGTCTGCGAGTACTTCAGCGAGATCGACCGGCCCGTCGACAGCGGCGTCCGCGGGATCAGGTTGGCGTCGCGCTCGGTGAGCAGTCCTTCGTTGTAGACGATCCAGAGGTCGGTGCCCTCGCGGAAGTGATACCTGATGCGCGAGTTGATGCTGGTCAGGTCGTCCACCCCGTTGTACTGGGCGTAGGCGCTCACGGCGAAGTGCGTGTTGAGCGCCACCTCCAGCTTCAGTTGCGCGATGTGCGCGGTGGTGGCCATGTCGCGCTCGGAAAAGTCGATCCGGTTGAGGGAATACACGGCGGCCAGCTCCAGATAGCGGGACAGGTTCCAGATCGGCCCGACCGACAGGCTGAAGCGGCTGCCGTCGTAGAAGCTCCCCGCGGACACGCTGTACCGGCCCCGGAAGCTGGCGGTGCGGCCGAGGTTGAGGTTTGCAACCACCTCGTGGAACCAGTAGTCGCCCGCCGGCACCACCACGTCGGCGATCGGGAAGGCGTCGCGCACGCTCTCGTACTGCGATTCCAGCCCCACATCCACGCGCCCGCCGCTTCTGAACCGGGCCTCGAGCCCGGGATTCACGAGCCGGGTTTCCGCAGTGCCGTCCGAGTTGCGGGTGAACTGCCGCGCGGTCAGCGTCACGCCCCGTGATCGGAACATCGTCTCCGGGTCGTCCAGGAACGAACCGTATGCCACGTCGCCGCCGATGAAGCTATAGGCCTTGCGACGCTGGAACCCGAGGCCCGGGTTGTAGTCGGATCCCACCCGGACGGCATCGAAGGAGTAGGTGAAGCCCACGTCGCGCCGCCGCTCCCAGCGCGCCCTCAGCAATCCCGTCTCCAGGCCGCCCGCGTGCGCAGTCGCCCCGTCGAAGCTCTGCGCCCACTGCAGGAGCGCGTACTCGTCGCCGGTCAGCCGCAGCGACGCGTCCAGCCCGTACGCGACGTTGTCTCCCCCGTAGGTCCCGAGCCGGCTGGTGACCATCGCGCCCACGTTCGAATAGGAGTTCAGCACCTGCTGCCGCAGCCGCAGCACGCCCATGTTCTCGGAGGAGCGTTCCCCGTGCGCGGCCGTCTGCATGTTCAGGAGCCCGTAGTCGGTGCCGCCGACGCGTCCCACCGCGCGCGCGCCCCCGTAGATCGTGACGATGTCGCCCGCGTCCAGTCCGATCTTCCTGCTGTAGAAGAGGCGGTTGAAGGGGCCGCCGGTGTTGAAGTCGAAGGTCGCCGAGCGCTCCTGGAAGAACTGGCGCTTCTCAGGGATGAACAGCTCGAAGCGCTCGATGTTCACCTGGACGCTGTCCGCCTCCACCTGCGCGAAGTCCGTGTTGGCGGTGACGTTCAGCGACAGGTTCGATGTGGGGGCGTACTTGAGGTCGAGCCCGGCCTCGCGGGACCCTTCCCGGTCGGTTTCCCACGCGGACTCCGGGCCGCCGGGACCATCCACGAGCTGCGGCGTCTGCCGCACTCCGCCCAGCACATAGGGCGTCACGTATACGGGCGTTGACTGCTGCACGCCCCGCAGTACGACGCGCTGTGCCTGCGAGGGCTTGGCGAAGGCGATCCCGCCCCAGCGCGGATCGATGTCCGGGAAGGTGTGGCGCTCGTTCTTGCGCGCGATGATCCGGTAAAAGATGAACCCCATCGTCACCTCGTCGCCCTCGACCTGGAAGCCGAGGGTGGCGAAGGGGATGCGGAACTCCGCGAACCAGCCCTCGTCGCTCTGGCTGGTGACGACGTCCCAGAACGCATTCCAGTCCTCGTTCGACGGCATCCCGGCGCGCGGCACGACCTGGGCGTCGTTGTAGACCGTGCGGTCGATGCGATTCCCGGAGGGGTTGGTGACGAACCAGACGCCGGTCTCGAAGTCGTTGTAGCTGTCGAAGATGACGGCGAATCCGTCGTCGCCGCTGTAGCGGTCGCGGTAGAAGGTGTTGGTGCGGACGGCCTCCGGCTCGGAGTCGTAGAGCCGGCCGGACACGTACACGTACTCGTCGTCGTGGGCGATCCGCACCTCGGTGGTCTCGGTGGGCGGCGCCCCGTAGGTGGGGCTGAACACCGTGACGGGAAGAGGCTCCAGGTCGTCCCACGCCGGCTCGTCCACGATGCCGTCCAGCTCGATGGGGCCGGAGATGCGGGGGATGAGGATGGGCGTGGTGCGCGGCTCGTCCGCCGAAGGGCCGGGCTCGGAGGTCGGAGCCTGGCCGTGGAGCGCGGAGGGGGCGAGCAGGGCCGCGACAACCGCGGCAACCAGGGATGTTGCGAACGGGAGGCCGCCGGGCACGGAGCGTGCGGCCCGCATGCGAGAGAGCGTCATCTTTCCCGTATCGTCCTCGTTCACCCAGCCCATGCCGAACCGCTGCGTCGGCCACCCTCGCGTCGGTCACACCGTTGGCCCGGCCCAATCGCCGCAATGGTGCGGCTTGGTCGAACCCGCGTGCGCCCGGAGGCTCCGGAATATCGTGAATCCCGCCGAGTCTCCCGCCAGTCGAGCCCGTGTGCCCGCGGAGGTCCCCGGGCAGCCGACCTCAAGGCTCTATCCTGCGGGGGCTTTCCGCAACCCGTCGGGGCACGGTGGCGGGCGGGCGCCGGTAGAAGGAAGCAGGAGGATGGCCCGCGTCGATTGCCGGACGCCGGTCGAGGGGGCGGGCCGATCCGTCACATTTTCCGTGTCCCGGTCGTTTCCTGGATGACAACACTCCATAACAGAGAGCGGGCTCGGGTGGAGCCAGAGGCCTTTCGCGACGTCTTCGACCAGTTGAAGCCGAAGCTGCTGCGCTACTGCACGTACCGGTGCGGAGATCCGGATGCGGCGGAGGACATCGTGCAGGAAGCGATGGTGCGGCTTTGGCGGCGCGACGCCGGGGAGCCTCCTGCGGATCCCGCAGCGTGGCTGTTCACGACCGCCCGGCACCTCATCCTCGACGGGGAAAAGGTGGCCGGCAACCGACAGCGGCTGCTGGCTTCCAATCCGGTGCACGACGCCGGGCCGGAGCAGGCGGACCGTGCCCTGGAGCGCGAGCAGGAGCGGCAACGAGTACGCGAGGTGCTGGGAAGGATGCCGGACCGAAGCCGGGAAATCCTGCTGCTCCGCTATTCGGGGTTCAGCTATCGCGAGATCGCCGCGCAGGTCGGCATTGCGTCCGGGTCGGTCGGCACGTTGCTGGCCCGGGCCGAGCGCCGCTTTCTCGAACTCCTGAAACCGTCCGGGGAGGATGCGGGACGATGATCCATCTGACGGAAGGAATGATCGTCGCGGTGCGCGACCGGGAGCCGGTCGGGGATGAGGTGCTGGCCCACCTCAACGAGTCCGCCGCTGGTGCGCGGGCCCTGGAGGATGCCCGGTCGCGAGCCGAGGCCGTCGAGCAGGCGCTGTCGGTGCTGACGGTGCCGCTGGTGGTGCCGATCGGGCGCGGCCGCAGGGATGCGATCCGGGGCACCCGGACGCGCGGCACCGTCTGGACGCCTGGTTGGCTCGGACGGGCGGCCGTGCTCGTGCTCATCGGCGCGGGTGCGCTGTCCGCCCTGCCCGGGCCGTTCAACGGATGGATCCCGCGCGTGTTCACGGGGGGACCGCCGCCGGCCCCGCCGTCCACCTCGGCGCCGGAGCTGCCTGGTCAGGTCGGAGGGCGGATGGAGGTCGTGAGCGGACCGGTGGTCGTTCGACTGGAGAACGTCGTGCCCGGCACCGTCATCGACGTCCGCCGGGTCGCCGGCCGGGCCGTCGGGGTGCTGGCGGCGACCGGCAGCGAGTTCTCCTACGGGAGCGGGGAAGTGCGGGCCGCCGTGGTGGCGGGCCCGGTCACGGTGGAGCTGCCGGACGGGGTGGTGCCGGCGACGCTGATCGTGAACGGGGCGAGCTACCTGGTCGTGGACGCGGCCGGGATGGAGGTGACGGGACCGGCCACGGCGGCCGGCGGGGAAGACCTGGTGACGTTCGAGGTCCCGAATTGAGCATGGTCGGCGTGATCGCGATCTGGGCCATTCCCGCCTTCGCGGGCATCGCCGGCCCTCAGGCCGCCCCCGATGGTGCGGACGCTGCTCTGCACGGAACGGTCACCGGGGTCTTCCGGGACCGCAGCGGCGCTCTCCCGCATGCCCTGCTGGCGGTCGAGACCCCCGCGGGTCGGCGGTGGGTGCAGGCGGGCGAGGATGGCCGCTATTCCCTGGAAGGGCTCCGGCCCGGCGTGGTCACCGTGCGTGTGCGCCACCCCGGTTACGAGGCGATCGCGGTCGAGGTCACCGTGGCTGCCGGCGCTTCGGTGCGCGTCGACCTCGAACTCACCGGACGGCCGCTGCGCCTCGACCCGGTCGAGGTCCGGGCCGACCGGCTTGTCGGCGGGAGCACCGGCGGGGACGAGCCCGGACGACCACGGCCCATACCGGAACTGGAGATCCAGGCGCTCGACCTGACCCCGGGGGTGGGGGATCCCGCCCTGGCTGCGGCGGTGCGCGCGCTTCCCGGCAACGATCCCGCCAGCGCCACCGATGTCCTCTACCTGAGGGGCTCCACCGCTGACATGAAGCTCGTCCTGCTCGACGGCGCGCCGGTGTACACCCCGTTTCACGTGGCCGGGCTGATGCCCGGGTTCGAGCCGGCGCTGCTGGGGGCCGCCGCGCTCCACCGGGGCGGGGCTCCCGCGCGCTACGACGGTGGTCTGACCCACATCCTCGACCTCCGCACCCGTTCGCCCCGCCGCGACCGGTTGCGCGCCTCGACGGCCCTCGATCTGCTCACCGCATCGGGCGCGGTGGAGGGCCCACTGGGCCCCCGGGGCGGCTTTCTCGCCTCGGCGCGCGGGCTCCACGATGTCGGATCGGGACCCCTGGGCGGCGACCGTCCCTACGGGTATTCGGACGTGCTGTTGGCGGCGGAGTACGAACCCGGCGACGACCATCGCATCGGCGTCACCGCCTTCCGCAATTCCGAGGCGGTGCTCCTCGACTACCAGGCCGCGCCCGACGACGCCACCTGGTCGAACCGCGCCCTCTCGCTCAGCTACGAAGGCGCCGCCGGAGGTGCGCGCGTGCGCGCTCTGGCGGCTGCCAGCGACTATGACGCCTCGCTTCCGCTGCAGCCGGCGAGTACCGATTCGGTGCCCGTGGCCGGCCCACTGCTCGCGACCGGCGCCAACCGGCGCGCGCGCCTGCTCGCCGAGGTGGAATGGGGAGGGGCCGCCGCCCGCACGGTGGTCGGCGTGTCCCACAACTTCATCGATGCGTCCTACGGCGCGCGCGATCCAACCGCCGGCGTGGGCACCAGGACCGCCGCCACCCACACCACCACCGGCCTCCATGTCGACGCCGTCCGCCTGCTCGCGCCGGCGGTCACCCTGCGCGCGGGCGTGCGCGCCGACTTCTTCCCGGACGGCGACCTGGCCCTCGCTCCCCGCGCCCGCCTCGCGTGGGCCTTCGACCCCCGCGCGCTCCTGAGCGTGGCGGTCGGGCGCTACCACCAGCCCACGCGCACCCCGGACGTGGAGGTCGAGCGCACGCTCCAGGAGGTCGTCTCCTCCGACCTGTCCGCGCCGCAACTCCTCCCGATGGCCCGGGCCGACCACGTCGTAGTCTCACTCGATCAGCTGCTGGCCGGGCGCGTGCGTCTCGGGCTGCACGGCTTCTGGAAGGGGTACGAGGGGCTGGCGGCGGCTTCGAGCGGTGGCGAATCGATCCGCAGCTCCGGCGTCGACGTCCGTCTGAGCAGCGCCGGCGAGCGAGAGGTGGTCTGGCTCGGATACGGCCTCTCCTGGTTCTGGTCCGACCGCGACCTGTCCGGCTACAGCCGCGACTTCGCCGGCCGCCACCTGCTCACCGCGGGGGTGTCAAGCGAGCTCTGGGGACCGGTGCGCGGCGAATTCCGGTTGGCGTACGGTGCCGGCCTCCCGTATACCGCCATTCCCTTCCGCTCCCTGGGTCTCGATCAGGAGGCTGCCGCGCCCACCGCACCACCACCGGAGCCGCCCGATACGACCGCGCTCCAGCCTCTGGCCGCCGCCGATTCGCCCCTCTTGCAAGGACTGGACGACGACTTCCTCCGCCTCGACTTCGAACTGCACGCCCGGCTGACCGCTCAGTGGGGCGGCCATGACTGGATCGTGCGCCCCTACCTGCGCGTGATCAACGCCCTGCGACGCCGCGACGCCCTCTTCTACGCCTTCCAGCCCTGGCGCGGCGATTCCCTGACCCCGCTCGCGGAGCGCCCCTTCCTGCCCGTGATCGGCGTCGCGATCACCTTCTGAGGTCCCACCCTTACATCCTCACGCCCGCCGCCGTCCGAGTCGCGGGCGGATCGTGGGGCCTCGCGTTCGAGCTGGGACTGCAGGCTCTGCCTTCGCGTCCGCGTCCAACCCGCCGTCACAAACCGGGCTTTCCATTCGCTCCCTGGATACATGCCGCGGCTCACCGCGGATCGATCCATTTCCAGAAGGGTGAGGGAGGATGTCTCGCATGATTGGTCTGATGAAGTCTCGCAATAGCGATGCAGGAGCGTATTGGCGAAACCACAATATACCCGGAATACCGCGGCGATTGTCCGTCATTTCCGGTCTCATCGCGTTCCTTGGGTGCTTGTTCCTGGCAGCTTCCCACCTCAGCGCCCAACTGATCCCCATCCGCACCGTCCCGGTCGCGAGCGGCGACCAGTTCCTCACGGTGCCGTCGGCGACTCTGGGGATGGCCGGCACCACCATCGCCGTGGACGACTCGATCGCCGACCTCTGGTCGAATCCCGCGAAGGGTGTGTTCATTCGAGAGTCCGTCATCATCGGAGCCCCGACCTTTTTCGGCGTGTCCGACGATGGCGGCGGCGGGAAGACCTTTCCCTTCACCGGCCTCCTGCGGGACGGCGCCTGGTTCGGAGGGGCATCGGTCGCGCTCCAGCAGTTGAGTGGCCGGACGGAGCCCGGCGCCTGGATCGAGCCCTGGCCCGCTCCGAGGGTTTCCCGGCTGTCGGAGCGGTCGGCGCGCAACCTGTACGGGCGCGCGGCAATCGGCCGGAAGCTGGCCGACTCGGACTGGTCGGTCGGGCTCGCCGTCTTCCGGGCCGGTCTGAACATGATGACCGGCGTGGACCAGCTCTACGCGGGGGCCGACCGCATAGACCAGCAGGGCGCCGTCACCGACCTGCGGGCGGGCGTCTTCCGTGACGGAGAACGCGACCGGATCGGCTTCACGCTGATCCACAACCGGGTCTCGATGGAGCACGAGGTGCACTTCGCCGACGTCGTCGCCCGGGACACCGTCACCTGGGAACCCACGTTCGAGTTCAGGGAGGAGCTCAACGAGGACAAGACCCGCACCCTGGGCGGGCACCTGGAGTGGGACCGGCAGCTGGGGGCGGAAGGATGGAGCATCGGCGCGACCCTGACCGCGAACCGCAAATCGCATCCCAAAATCCCCAACTACGAGATCCAGAACATCCCGCGCGACCCGGGAACGACCTGGGCCTACGAGATGGGCCTCGGCATCGGGCGGCACCGGAAGTCGACCTCCTTCGGCATAGACGTCGCCTACCAGCCGATCTGGAGCCACACCTGGCAGGAGGCCGAACGTCGCATGGAAACGCCCAGGGGCGTCCTCGAAATCGGCGACATGACGATCGAGAACCACTTCACCTTCTCCAACGTCGTCCTGCGTTCAGGGTTCGCACAGCGCTACGACAGGTTCGGCTTCCAGCTCGGTCTGGAGGCGCGGTCCTACGCCTATCACCTGGAGCAGGACGACCATGTCGAGGCCACTTCGCGCGATCAGGACGAGGCGTGGACCGAGTGGACGCCCTCGTTCGGGGTCCACTTCCGCTCCCGCGACTTCGAGTTGCACTCGAGCACCCGCATCACGTCGGGCACCGGCTTTCCGGGCATCGATGACTTCTTCGCCCAGCAGGAGATGGCCGCTGCGGCCCCGGCGTCCCCGGATTTCATCGCCGCGCCCCGGGGCGCGCTGACCCTTCAGGATGTAACCGTGCTGACCCATCAGATCTGGATCCGGGTACCGATTCGCTGAGACTCCGGGCGTGCCGGCGGACCCGCAGGCGCAGGCTCCGGTATGAAAAGGGCGTGGACGGGATCCCGACGATGGGAGAGCCAGCCCTGATGAAGAAGATTGCGGTCGCGGCGCTCGTCCTGAGTACCGCCTGCATCGGCGTAAAGCGCGCGGTTCTGGTGGACCGTTCGGACTATCCCGTTCCGCTGGAGGAAGTCACCGTCTTCCTGGCCGACGACGAGGTTCCCGAGGGCTGCGAGCGAATCGCGGTCCTCGCCGCCGCCGGGGACATGGGGCGCGATTTCGGCGATCTGCTGCACGAACTCCGCAAGGAAGCGGGCCAACTGGGCGCCAACGCGATCCAGATCCAGTTCATGTCGGAGGCGGCGAACTGGCAGGGCACGGACCTGCCCGAGATCAGGGATGCACGATACCTCATGTCGGCCCGGCGGGGACGCGACGCACGAGCCTTCGCGCTGCATTGCCTGAGCGGGACGGGGCAGAGCGGGGCTTCATGAACAAGACCGCCGCCGTCGCCGTCCTGTTCGTCTCCTCCTGCGTCAACGTACCCCATTACGTACTCATGGACCGCTCGGCGCACTCGGTCCCGGCGGAGGAGGTCTACATCTTCCAGCCCGACGACGAAATTCCCGCGGACTGCGAGCGGGTCGCGCTTCTCTTCGCCAAACGGAACTGGCACTTCACCGACGGTGGCCTCCGGAACAGCCTGCGCGAGGACGCCGGCGATTACGGCGCCAATGCCATCCACTTCCGGTTCACGTCCCAGGACAACCTGACATTGTTGTCCTCTCCCTCCATCCCCCATGGTGGGATGGAGCGCAACGTTGACGCGGTCGCTCTGCATTGTCCCCGCGAGACACCGGCGGGCCGCCAGGCAGGAACCTGAGCGGCGGTTTGTGGAACCGGGCCCGGGCCACGTCCGGGTCCGGTCTGCGAGCCGCGGCGACTGAGGGCCGGGAAGTACGATGATCTCCGTCATCGTCCCCGCGCATAACGAAGAGGCATGGCTCCCGGCCACCCTCGACTCCATTCGGGCCGCCGCGGATCACGTCCGCGCGCAAGCCGGCGTGGGCGTCGAGATGATCGTCGTCGACAACGGCAGCACGGACGGAACCGCCGCCGCCGCGCGCGACAGGGGCGCGACCGTCGTCCACGAACCCGTCCGCAGCATCGGCCGCGCGCGCAACACCGGGGCGCGCCGTGCGTCGGGCGAGGTGCTGGTCTTCGTAGACGCCGACGTTCACATCCCGCGCGACCTCCTCGAGGTCATCCACGAGACGATGCGCGACCCGCAGTGCCTCGGGGGCGGCGTGGACACCGAGCACCACCCGCGGCGCCTGGTTGTCCGGCTGCACCTGCAGGCGTGGCGGGTGCTGGCCGCGGTGCTCCCGCTGGTACAGGGGGCCACCCAGTTCTGCCGCAGGTCCGCGTTCGACGAAGTGGGAGGCTATCCGGAGGACGTCTGGATGGGCGAGGACACCGACTTCTACGGCAACCTGAGAAGGCTGGCCCGGAAGACGGGAGGCAGGGTCCGGCTGATCCGGACGCCGCGCGTGAGACCCTCCAGTCGCCGGTTCGACGAGTGGCCCCTGTGGAAGACGCTGGTCTGGACCAACCCGCTCTTCATCGCGCTCTTCCGGCGCTGGAAGGCGGCGTGGGCCGGCTGGTACGCCCGCCCGGTGCGGTAGGCACCCGGCCGGCCTCACAGCGACCCGGCAAGCGCCTCGAGCCGGTCGGCCATGTCCCGGCCTTGCCGGCTCCCACTCACTCCAGCAACTCCTCCGCCTCCTCCAGATCCTTCACCCTGACCAGTAGCCGGGCCGGATTCGCGAACGCCATGCCGATCTCGGACCCGCCGGAGTCATCGACCTGGAGCATACAGGGAATGCCCGCGGCATCGAGGACGGCGCGGGCCACTTCGCCCTGATACCGGTAGCTGAAGGTGCGGACGACGGCGACGTCATGATGAGGATCGCGCCGGAACGGGACGCGCCTCCTGGTCAACGCACCACATCCATGCCGGGCACGTCGCGAAGGCGATCCCGTGTCGCCAGGCCACGCTTCATCCCGCGGTTCGCCGCTACCACTCCATCTCCGGCAGCACATCCCCCTGCACGCGGAACATCTCGTTGATGAGGTTGACCGCCGCGCGGTAGGAATGGGTCGTGGGATCGAGCATCAGCGCCTGGAGCAGGGTCCCTCGCGAGCCTCTGTCGAAGGCATCCACGAGGAGTCGGTGGATGCTGGTCTGGGTGCGCAGCAGCGACAGGATTCCCTCGGGCAGCCTTTTCATCCTGCGCGGATGGAGCCCGTTCGCGTCCACGCGCGCCGGCACCTCGACGACGGAGCCGTCGGGGAGGCCCGGGACATGGCCCCGGTTCGGGATGTTGACCGCGTCGAGATAGGTGTCGACGCCGCAGAGGATGCCCTCCAGCAGCGGGACGGCCAGCTCGCCGGAGGGGGTGAGGGGGCCGGGGAACTCCAGTCCGCCCGAAGAGACCGATCCGGCGCCGGAGTCGTTCCCGGATTCTCCGGCCGGGTCGTTGCCCGACCCGGTGCCGGCGTCGTTCCCGAATTGGGCCTCCGAGCGCCCGGAGGCTTCGTCCGCGTTCCCGGATCCTCCCTCCGCGCGCGCGGCCCGCGCCTCGGCTGCGGCTGCCCTCTGTTCCCGGGTGGGTTTCATGCGGGGCACGGGACCGCCCGGGAATGCCGGCATGTCGGTGGGATGGTCGGCGAGGTTGTAGATCCAGGTCGGCACCTCGCCCGTCTCCCAGGGCGCGCCCTCGACGGGATCGTAGAAGAACTGCACGGCGCTGCTGCCGAGAAACTCCTGCGCCCATCCCAGATACTCGCCGATGTGGTTGGCGCCGGGGCTGGGAAAACGGCCGAAGACGCGGAAGAGGATGCGGCTGAGGGCGATCTCGTCCCAGTCGTGCAGCAGATGGGCCTCGCGCTCGCGCTCCTTCAGGCGGGGATAGAGATCTTCGCCGGTTTCGCGGTCGCGCACCGACTCGAACCAGGTGAAGTGGTTGATTCCACTGGCGCGGGCGTCGAGATGTCCGGCTGGGACGCCGAGGATGCGCGCCATCTGCTCGATGCCGTGAAAGACCCCGTGGCAGAGACCCACCACGCGCACGTCTGTGAGCCGGGACTGGGCCTCGCACAGCTTGGTGAGCGGGTTCGTGTAGTTGAGGAGCCACGCGTCGGGACAATGCTCCTCCATCGCGCGCGCCACGTCGACGCAGGGGCCCATGTTGCGGAGCGCGTGAAAGAGGCCCCCGGGTCCGCCGTTCTCCCCGTAGATCTGCGGGAAGCCGAAGGTGCGCGGGATGTGGAAGTCCTGCGCCCAGTAGAAGTAGCGGTCGAGTTCGATAGCCATCACGACCGCGTCGGCTCCGGGGAGCGCGTCGGCGAGGCGGGTCGTGACGGAGAGCCGGGGCGAGCGGCCCAGGCGCCCGGCGACGGCTTCCGCGTAGGCCTTCATCCGCGGGAGCTCCGAGGCGTCCAGATCCATGAGGACGATGTCGAGTCCGCTCTCGCAGAGGGCGTCGCTCAGCAGCAGGTCGCGGATGGAGGCGGGTCCGAACTCGCGGCTTCCGGCACCGACCAGGACGACTTTCATTGGCTGGGCTCTTTCATTGGCGGGGTCCTGTCATCGGATGGGGCGTCTCGCCGGCGTTCGTGTGTGCGCTCCGCACCGCCAGCGCTCCCGCGCCCAGCGAAACCACAACAAGAAGCGTGCCCGCGACGGCCTTTCCGGTCAGAAGATAACCGACGCCGAGCAGGCTGGCGTAGACAAAGAGCGCCCCGAGCAGGAAGCCCATCCACATGCGGCCCGCCGATGGATCGTTCGAGGTGATGCCGGTACGGCGCGCGACCCGGTCCCACCAGCCTCCGGGGTGCACCCTGCGGTAGAAGCCGTCCAGCACTTCGTCGGACTCGGGCTTTGTCGCCAGGGCGACCGCTACCCAGAGAACGGTGCAGACGATGAGGATGAGCACGCCGCGAACCAAGTCCATCCCGGGCGCGTACATGACATCAACGGCCTGGAGGACGGCGCCGGGGACCACGGGCTCGATCAGCCCGAGCAGCACCCGGGTGTTGGCCAGCACCACCGAGCCGGCCATGGCGGCGATCTCGGCCCAGGCGTTGACCCGCCACCAGTACCACCTGAGCAGCCAGACCAGCGCGATGCCGGCGGTGATCTCGATGATGTAGATCCAGCCGCGCTGGATGGAGTCCATCTGCCATGCCACCAGCGCGGCGACTCCGGCCAGCAGCACGACTGCGACCCGGGAGGCCGCGACGTAGTGGCGCTCGGAGCGGCCGGGGCGCATGAAGCGCCGGTAGACGTCGTTGACCATGTAGGACGCGCCCCAGCACAGGTGCGTGTCCATGGTGCTCATGAAGGCCGCGAGGAAGGTCGCGACCATCAGCCCTCTCAGCCCGGCGGGCATCAGGTCGCGGATCATCATCGGGTAGGCGAGCTCGGGGTCGGCGGCCAGCGCGGCGTCCATGGTCGCGGGGGGGAAGACCAGCAGCGATCCGAGACCGACGACGATCCACGGCCATGTAAGGAGGACCGTTCCGGCGAAGGCGAACCAGAGCGACGCCTTCACCGCCTGGCGCTCGTCACGGGTCGCGAACAGGCGCTGGGCCACGTAGCCGTCGCCCTGTCCGCTCCTCAGCCAGAGGACGAGGATGAGGCAAAGGAACGAGACCATCTCGAGCGACGAGGCGTTCGCGGCGGTTGGCACCAGGTCGAGGGCGCCGGGAGGGGCTTGTGGGACGTCCCGGATGGCGTCGGCCATGGCGGCGGGGCCGCCGAAGCGGTTCAGCACGATGCCGGCGAGGGTCAGCGCGCCGAGCATGCCGGCGATGAACTGGATCAGATCGGTGACGACGACGCCCCAGAGCCCGGAGGCCACCGTGTAGGCCAGCGCCAGCCCGACGCAGACGGTCAGGGTGAGGGCGGGGTCCCACCCCAGCAGCACGCTGCTGAACTTCACCATCGCGAGCATCACCCAGCCCATCACCACGGCGTTCCTGATCAGTCCCTGGTAGACGGCGGAGAAGCCGCGCAGGATGCGGGCGGGCGCGCCTCCGTAGCGGATCTCGATCACCTCGGCGTCGGTGAGCACCCCGGCGCGGCGCCAGAGTCGGGCGTAGAAGAAGGTCAGCATGAGGATGCCGGCCGCCTCGTACCACCACAGCCAGTTCCCGAAGATGCCCTGCTGGCGCACCAGTGCGGCGGTGGCGAGGGGCGCGTCGCTGGCGAACCAGGTCGCGGCGATGGAGGTGCCCGCCAGCCACCACGGCAGGGACCGTCCGGCGATGAAGTAGTTCTCCACGCTCCCGCTCGCGCGCCGCGCCATGCCGAAGCCGATGGCGAGCACCACGGCGCCGTAGACGGCGACGACGATCCAGTCGAGGGAGGTCAGGGCCATGGGTCAGCGGGGTGCGGTGCCGGCGTCGTTGCAATGCGCGGGCGCCGGGATGTGGATTTGGGACGGATCGAGGGTTGGCTTCGTTTCGGTGCGCGGGCGCCGGGATGTCGACTTGGGACGCTGGGCGACTGATGCACCGTTCAGCGACCCGCACCCGCGGAGAGCACGTTGGAGAGGATGCGGTACGCGCCCGGGACGCCGTAGGGCAACTGGCGATGCAGGGCGAGTGCGAGATAGGTGTAGTGGCCCTCGCCGAGTTCGGCCGTGAGCCAGATTCCTTCCTGCGGTTCCTGTCCCTGGTCGTGGGTCTCCACCAGCGGAGTGTACGCGGCATCCCACTCGGTGAAGAACTTGGATCCGCGCTGCTCGACCCATCCGTCGAAGTCGGCTTCGGTGATGCGGTTGGGCGTTGTCATGAACCGATGGGACGGCTGGAGCAGGCGCACCGGCGCGTCCTCTTCCGAAACCTCCTCCGCGCCGCGCGGGAGGGAGGCGGGGTAGGGGGCCATCTCCCCGGGCACGAACTCCTGTGTCTGGTAGAGGATCACCAGGTGGCCGCCGGCGCGCGCGTACTCGATCAGGCGCTGGTTGTGCTCGAGGAGGTCCGGCCGCACGGCGTAGGCCCGCGTGCCGACCACGATGGCGTCGAGTTCGGTGAGCGACGCGGGGTCCGCGAGGGCGGCCGCGTCGAGGAGGTCGACCTGAGCGCCCAGTGCCTCGATTCCGGCCGGCACCTCGTCGCCCACGCCCATCACGTAGCCGACGCGCGCGCCGTCCAGACGGGCGACCGGCACCGACCGCACGGTGGTGGTGGCGGGGCGCCACAGGCGGGCCAGCCGGAGGTCGCGGTGGTCGATGGTCTGGTAGCCGGTGCGGTATTCGCGTCCGCCCGCCCGCGACACCGCCTCGATGGTAGCGGCGCCCCTCCACCCGTCCGGTGGGGTGACCTCGAAGGCCACCTCGCCCACCTCGCCCGCGCGGGAGAAGTCGTGCGCCACGGTGGCGGGCGCGGCGGCCCAGCCGGTGGGGACTTCCAGGCGGGTCGTGGTGGGGAGAGGGGCAGTGTTGGCGGTGACGCGCACCTGGATGGGGAGGGGCGCGCCCGCGGCCTCCACCGGGACCACCCGAACGGCCGGCTCGACCACGACCGACAGGGCGGGCAGCACCGCGACCGGGCGCGTCACCGACCCGTACGGCAGGCGGGGCACGGGGGCGGTGAGGGGGGTGGTCCGCACCACGGTGGTCCCCTGAACTTCCAGGTCGACGGCAACCGACAGGGCGGGGCGCCGCCACGGAAGGTGCAGGTCCGCCGAGTCCGCCACCTGGTAGTGGTTCTGCGCGAGCCCGTCGCGCGCGAAGTAGGGAGCGGCGGCCATCGCATCGGCGCCCGCCTCGGGCACCCGCACCTCGATTTCGGCCGCAAAGCCATTCCCCGCGCGAGCAAAGCCGGCAGTGCGGCCCAACACGACCCCAACCCGGTCGACGATCCGGGCCTCCGAGACTCGAACACCTGCAGCTCCGGACGCCTCGACCTCGATTCCGACCGCCAGAGTCCGGCCGGGCACAACCACCGCGCCGGCCGCTCCACCCGGCAGTCCCGCCTCGACGCGAAGGCCGGCAGCGGCGGCGATGGCGTCTTCGAACTGCCGTTCCTTCAGCCGCAGATGGAACCGGGTCTCGGGCGCGGCCGCAGAGGACGCAATCGCAGAGCGCAAGAGACCGAGACCCCGGACCAGGTCGGGCACGGACTGCCCCGGGGCGCGAAAGTCGAACCCGGCGATGACCTCATCGACCAGTCCCTGAAGCTGCGCCAGCAACGCGCCGCTCTCCGGGCTCGCCGTCTCGCCCAGCAGGCCGGGAAGCCCGTTCAGCGACGTGTCCAGACCGGCAAAGAAGGAAGCCTCGGCTTGACCCGGGGGCAAAGCTCCATCGGTTCGCCCGCGCGCGCCCGCGCTCCCGCCCGCATCACGCAACTCGTATCTATAGAGTCCGCCCCCGGTTCGCACCCGTCCCGCAGTCTGCGAGCGCTGGAGGCCGAGCCCCCGGCTGGCCCATCGCTGAAAGCTCGTACCGACCCACGGACTCTCGCCGCGGGCATCCACCTCCACGTGGAACGGCTCGTCCACTCGAATTCCGCCGCGGTAGGTGCGGAGCGCCCGCCAGGGCCGAAGCCCCTCCTGCTCGATCTGTCGCGGGAACCGGGCCGGATCCGCAGCCGCCTCCACTGCCTCGGGCGTCAGGAGCCCGGACGCGTGGTGATGACCGTGTCCGTCCCGCCTCGACCCGTGGAACCGGGCCACCACCACGAGCGGGCGGTTCAGGCGGATCACCCGCACCATGTCCTCCAGCACGGCCTCCCGGTCCCAACTCCGGTAGGCCTCTTCCACCGTCTTGGAGTAGCCGTAGTCCACCGCTGTGGTGAAATAGAGGTCGTCCAGGCCGTAGTAGCGGCCCGCCAGCACCAGCTCGCGCGTGCGGATCAGCCCCAGACCGTCGAAGAGCTCGGGGCCGATGGCGTTGGCGCCGGCCTCCCCCCGGTTCAGGCTCAGCAGGGCGGTGCGCGCCCCCCAGCCGCGGCTGGCGAGCGTGAGCATGCCCGAGTTCTCGTCGTCGGGATGGGCGGTCACATGGAGCAGGCTCGCGGTCGTGCGCAGCTTCAGAATGCGCTGCCATGCCCCCATCGCGCCCCGGTCGGGATCGAGCCGCTCCTCGGCCACCGCAGCCGGAAACGCCAGCACCCGATCGAGCCCGCGCGCGCCGTCCGTCGACTGGGCCGCGAGCCCAACGGGGCCGGCCAGGACCAGGAGCGCAACACAGCCGGCCAGGGCCACGTAGCCAAACCGGATGTGAGTCACAAACCAAGTCATCATGAGTCATTCACCGAGTCGTCCCCATCCATCGGGCGCTCGCCTCCTAAGTCCCCTCCGCTCCCCGCACCGCGAACTTCTGTGCCCGGAACCCGGCCTGGACACTGTCTCCGGCGGCGTTGACCACCATGGGCCCGGCTGCTTCGGCCACGAACATGTTCCCCTGGGGATCCATGGACAGGTTGTGGGGCCGCCCGAACTCTCCGGGACCCACTCCGGGCCCCCCGAACTCATCCACGACCTCCAGGTCCGAGCGCCGCAGGACCAGAATCACATGCGAACCGCCGTCGGCAACGTAGAGCCAGGTCTGTGCCTCGTCGGGCGAAAAACCGACGGAAAAGGTCGCCGAGCCTCCGCAATCCGGCACCGGCTCGCCCTCGGGCGGGCACAGCGGACGCACGATCTTCTCCATCACGTATTCGCCGTTCTGCCGGAAGACCTGGATCCGGTTGTTGGCCCGGTCCGCCAGGTAGATGAGCCCGTCCCGGGAACCGAAGATCCCGTGCGCGGTCTGGAACTGGCGGGACGGCTCTCCCGACATCGGATCCCATTCGTAGTCGTCGTCCGGCCGCTCCCCGTACGCGCCCCAGTGGCGCAGGTATTCCCCGCTCTCGCCATCGAAGACGATCACCCGCCGGTTGCCGTATCCGTCGGCGATGAAGACCTCGTTGTCCTCGGGATCGACCCATATCTCGGCTGGCCTGCCCATGAGCGTCGGGTCGTTGCTGCCCCCCGTTTCATCGAAGCGCCCGAGCGTCATCACGTGCTCGCCGTCGCGCGTGAACTTGAGCGTCATCTGGCTCTCTCGCGCGTTCGTCCACACGAAGTCGTTGTGGTCCACGAAGAGTCCGTGAATCGTGCTCCAGTCGCCGTCCGGGCCCGCCGCGTTCCACGACTGCACCAGGTTCCCCTCGGCGTCCCACTCCCCTATCCGGCTGTTGTTCGAGGTCCAGACGTGTCCCCTGGCGTCGGCGAAGAGGCCGATCACCTGCCCCCACTCGAAGCCCTCAGGCAGCTGGAACCAGCCTTCGACGGGCTCGAACTGCGGAACCCCGTCCGCCGTCCCACCGGCAGAATCGGGAGCGCCTGAAGAGTCGGGATCATCCGGTGCCGCGCAGGCCGCGGTCGCACCAGCCAGGACCGCGAACACGAGCGGCAACCCGGTTGGAGATGGTCGCCCGGTTCGGCGATCGGGAAGAAAGGCGAAGGCCGAAGGCGTCTTGCGAGCGAACATGGCACCACCTTGGCTGGGGCGGTTGGATGCCGAGCGGGGAATCCTTCCCATCGTGCCTGCACCCCGGGCTCCGGGCAAGGGCAAGACCCCGCACGCTTTACTGTTCCCGGAGCAGCCTGCTCCGTATGTTGCCGGGTTGCCGCCCCGCAGCCGGGACCCGCGGGCGAGTTGAACTCCGAAGACGCCAGAGGGAGGAAGCACCTTGGCCCAGACCCCCGCCGGAGAACCCAGGCTTACGCCCGTACAGAAGTTCGGTGAGGTCATCGCGGACTTCGTCGAACGATGGATGCCGAACCCGTTCCTGTTCGCCATCATCCTCACCTATGTCGCCGCGGTAACGGCCTGGCTGTCGGAGGGATCGAGCCCCGCCGAGATCGCCTTCGCGTGGTACGACGGCTTCTGGGTTCTGCTCACCTTCGCCATGCAGATGGTCATCATCCTGGTGACCGGGTTCGTGGTGGCGTACCACCCCATCGTGAAGCGGGGTATTCTCTGGCTGGTGCGGCTCCCCCGGAACGGGCGCCAGGCGGTGGTGCTGGTAGGCGTGGGTTCGATGCTGACGGGATGGATCTCGTGGGGCCTCGGGCTCATCTTCGGCGCCATCCTCGCGCGCGAGATGGGAAAGGTGGCCCACCGCAGGAGCATGGCTGTCCACTATCCGCTGCTCGCCGTGGCGGGATACATGGGCATGAGCCTGACCTGGGGGTGGGGCATGTCCAGCTCCGCGGGCCTCCTGCAGGCGACGGACAACAACGTCTTCATGCAGATGGGCATCGTCGACCGGGTGATCCCGGCCAGCGAGTGGGTCTTCCATCCCTATCCGCTGCTGCTCACGGGGCTCGCGCTCGCCTACGGGTGCCTGATGCTCTATCTGCTCGCGCCGCCGGATCAGAATTGCCGCGGAATCGCGCGCTACGTTCCCGATGAAGACGAGGCGGACGACGCTTCTCCCCCCGCGCCGGCCATCGCCAAGCCGAGTCCGGCCGACCGCATCAACCACAGCCGCATCCTGGGCGGAATCATCGCGCTGACGGGCGTCGTGATGCTGGTTCGGGAATTCGTGACGGACCCGATGGGCGCTCTCGACCTGAACGTCTTCAACTTCGGGTTCCTGATGATCGGGATGCTCCTGTTCATCAGCCCTTCCAGGTATCAGGACGAGTTCACCGACGCGGTGAAGGGAAGCGCCGGCATCATCCTCCAGTTCCCCTTCTATGCGGGAATCGTCGGGATCATGACCGGGACCGGGCTCGTGGATACGATGACGCAGAGCCTGCTCGAGATCTCGGCCGCCAACCCCGACGTCTTCCCCGTGGTCACCTGGATCACGGGCGGCATCCTGAACGTCTTCGTGCCCTCGGCGGGGAGCGAATGGGCTATCGTCGGGGGCCCGATGATGCAAGCAGGGGCGGAACTGGGCGTCCCGCACGGCCAGACCATCGCCGCCTACGCCGTCGGCGACGCGCACACCAACCTGTTCAACCCGTTCTGGGCAATCCCGCTGCTCGCCATCACGGGCCTGCGCGCCCGCGACATGTTCGGCTACGGCATCACGATGATGATCCTGCTGGTCCCCTTCATCGCGCTGGCGCTGTTCTTCCTGCCGTATTGAGGCTCCCGGGCGTGCCGAGGCAGAGGGCTGAAGGGCTTGCAGACGTCGGTTGAAGTCGGGCTTGGCGATGTAGCATCGGGGATCCCGGATGGCGTCCCGCGCCTGGTAACGGCGGGACTGCTCGCGGTCACCCTGTTGCTCGTGGCCTGCGGTGACGGAGGGTCCCGCCCCGGCGCCTCCCCCGACGAACTCATCATCGCCTGGACCGCCTCCCGCGAGCCCGCCTCGCTCGATGGCCACATCGAGCCGTACCAGACCGCGTGGCTCATCGACTACAAGATCACCGATCCGCTGCTGATCCTCGGGCCGGACGGCGAGTTCCATCCGGCGCTGGCTGCGAGCTGGTCCTCGAACGATGTCGCGGACGAATGGACGTTCACGCTGAAGAGCGGGGTCGTGTTCCAGGACGGCACCCCCTTCGACGCGGAGGCCGTCAGGTACAACGTCGAGCGCATCCTCGACCCGGCGACGCGCTCCGGGGAGATGGCGGCCCACATCGGGCCGGTCGAGCGGGTGGAGGTGGTCGACGACACAACCGTCACGCTCCACTACGAGGCGCCGTGGGTGACAGTCCTCGACGCCTTCCGCAGGGTCCCGATCTGGTCTCCCGCGGCCGCGGAGCAGTGGGGCATCGAGGAGTTCGACAGGCACCTGGTGGGCGCGGGGCCGTTCCTGCTTGAGGAGTGGGTGCCCAACGATCACGTAACCGTGCGGCGCTGGGACGGCTACGGCGGCTGGAACTCCATCAGCAACGACGCGGGTCCCGCGAAGGTCGAGCGGATCACGGTCCGCTTCATCGGCGAGGAGGCGGTCCTGGGCAACATCGTCCGCACCGGCAACGCCCATATCGCCATGAATCTGCCCACGGCCTACATCGAAGATTACCGCGATGCGGAGGGCTTCTCGCTGCTGACCGGCTACCAGGCCGGGACCGGGCTGCAGATGGTCATGAACGTGCGGCGTCCGCCCTTCAGCGACCTGCGGGTCCGGCAGGCCGTGCTGTACGCAACCGATCAGCCCGCGATCAACGATCTGCTGTACGACGGGCACTTTCTGCCATCCGACGGCCCGCTGAACACGGTCCATCCGTGCTACTGGGAAGGGAACGCGGACCTCTACCCGCACGACCCCGGGACCGCACGGCGGCTTCTGGAAGAGGCCGGCTACACGGACCGGGACGGCGACGGAATCCGCGAGGCATACGGCATCGCCGGCGTGGAGGACGGCACGCCGCTCCGCGTGCGCTGGACCATCCTCGACCGCGAGGAGATGGGCGAGGCGGTCCAGGCCCAGTGGCGCGCGATCGGCATCGACGTGGCCATCGAGATCGTGCCCGGCCCGGTGCAGCTCGAGATGGTCAACAACCGCGACTTCGACCTGATGTACGAGCGCCAGCGCAGCCCCGACCCGCTGCTGATGGACATGCTCTGGAACTCGGCCCACGACGTGGTCGGCGGATGGGCGTGGACCGGCTTCGTGGACGAGGAACTGGACCGGCTCGTGGGTCAGCTCAGGACCATCCCGGACCGGGAGGCCCGGTGCGAGCTGGCCCAGGAAGCCCAGCGCATCATCATGGAGAACGCGCTCATGCTGCCGACGCTGAGCGAGCCGATCTTCTATGCCGTGTCAGACGAGGTGCGCGACTTCGAGCTGATGTCGGAGGGACAGTTCTATTTTGTGCACAATGCATATCTGGTGGGGGAAGAGGCCCCGTGAGGGGTCCGCCGCGCGGCCTCCCGGCCCGTCACGGTTGACGCTTCTCCTCCGCAATCTGGATCAAGTTGCCGCATGAGTCGTCGAAGACTGCGGTAATGACACTCCCGAGGTCCGTTGGCGGCTGAACGAACCGCACACCCTTTGCTACGAGGCGCTCGTATTCGGCTTCAATATCATCGACTGCGAAGCTGGCACTGGGGATCCCGTCCTCCACAAGCGCCGTTCTGAATGGACGGACTGCGGGGTGTTCAGCAGGCTCGAGCAGCAACTCCGTCCCGTCCGGAGCTTCCTCGGATACAACGGTGATCCAGGAGTGCTCTCCCAGAGGGATGTTGTGCTTTACCCGAAAGCCGAGCGTCTCCGTGTAGAAACGAAGTGCCTTCTGCTGGTCGTCCACGAAGACGCCGGTCAGGTTGATTCTCATTTCTCGATATCCTCATCCGTTGAGTGTGAAGGGTCCTGGTCTTGTGAAGCATCCTGGTCCGGTGAAGCGTCCTGGTCCGGTGAAGCGTCCTGGTCCGTCGAGACCGGCCACCGCTCCCTGATCGCCTTCAGCGGGGCGCCCTCGAACCAGTGGAGCTTCGACCTTCCCTCGCGCCTCGTGCGAATGAGCCCGGCGGCTTCCAGGACGTCCAGATGTTGCGAGATCGCCTGCCGCGAGGAGCTGATGCCGTGTTTCATGATCAGGCGCCCACAGAGTTCGAAGAGCGATTGACCCGACCGATCGACGAGCTCATCCAGGATGGCCCGCCTGGTGCGGTCAGCGATCGCGCGATAAATGTCCACATGCCAGTCTAACGCAAGCAGCCACTTGCATGTCAAGGCTGGATGATACGCAAGCGTGTACTTGCATGTCAACTGCACGCTCGGCCCACGACGTGGTCGGCGGATGGGCGTGGCACAAGCATGGCTTGCGCTCCCTTTATTCGTACCTCAGGGACTCCACCGGATCGAGACGCGCCGCCTTGCGCGCAGGCAGGATTCCGGCCACGAGCCCGATCGCCATGAGCATGCCGACGCAGATCGACGCGATCGGGAGCGAGAGTTTCGGGTTCAGGATGTACTCCATGGCCGGGTTCTCGCTGGGAATGCTGTCGATGCCGACGACCAGGAGCGAGGCGATGGCGAGTCCGAGCAAACCCCCGCCGACCGTGATGACGACCGCTTCCGACAGGAACTGGTTGACGATGTGCCGTCGGCGCGCGCCCACGGCGAGCTTGATGCCGATCTCCCGTGTCCGCTCACGCACGACGACATACATGATGTTCGCGACGCCGACCCCGGCGACCAGCAGCGTGAAGGCGCCTACCAGCCCCAGGAAGACCTGGATGCCGTAGCCGATCTGACCCACGATCTTCTCGTCTTCGATGAAGTCCCAGATGCCGAGCGCTCGTTCGTCCGCAGGATCGAACCTGTGCCGGCCACCCAGAACCCGGTACAGCTCCCGCTTGGCGACCGGCGCGTCTGCCACGTTGCGCGGCCGCACGAGGAGGTGGTTCACGAATTCGTTGCCATAGATGCTCCGGAACGTCGAGGCCGGGATCACCGCGCGGTTCTCGTCCGGACCGTTGTTGCTCGAATCCTGGAATTTGGATTCCATCACGCCGATCACCCGGAAGGAGAGCCCGTCGAGCAGGACCGTCTGTCCCACGGGCGGTGTGCTGCCGAACAGGCGCGCCGCGATCTCGTCACCCAGAAAGAGCACGCGCCGCCTCTGATCCAGGTCGCGCTGATTGATGAACCGTCCGCCGGGAGCGGGGAACATGCGCCGAAGCTCGGAGAAAATCGGGTTCACGCCCTCCATGTAGGTCGTGGTCTGGTTCTCGCCCGCCTTGAGATGGGTCCTGCTGCGCCCGTAGGACGGGCTGCCGAACTCGAACTCCGGGATCGCACGCAGGACCAGGTCGAGATCTTCTTCGCGCAGCCGTATCCGGCGTCCCTGCGAGAGACCCTCGTGCTCGAGGCTCGTCTGGCCGCCGTAGACCATGAAGATTCGCTCTCCCGCATTGAGCAGGCCCTCCGAAACCTGAGTTCGGAGCCCCTGGCCGAAGGCGAGCAGCAGAACGATCGAGATCGTGCCCCACACCATCGCAAATATGGTGAGGAAGCTGCGGATGCGGTTGGCCCGCAGGTCACCGAGCACGTCTGCGAGGAGGATCTTCCACATCGATCAGACCACCCGGCGGGTGCGGTGCGCCGGCGCACGCGCCAGCGCCGGTGCTAGTGACGGAGACATTCGACGGGATCCAGCGCCGCGGCGCGACGGGCGGGCAAGAGGCCGGCGAGCATCGCGACGAACGCGAGCAGCGCCATCGTCACAGCGGCCACCTGGAGCGAGATGGCAGGCGTGCCCACGATGTCGTTCATCGGGAACAGAGACACCACCTTCACGATTCCCGCCGATACAAGGACGCCGAGCGCGGCCCCGACAGCCACGATGAGGACGCTCTCCGCGAGAAACTGCCAGAGGATGGACCTTCGGGTCGCGCCGACCGAGCGCTTGATCCCGATCTCGCGCGTGCGTTCCTGCACGACGATGTACATGATGTTCGCGACGCCGATCCCACCCACGCTGAGCGTGAAGGTGCCCACGATCGCGAAGAACAGCTTGAACCCGAGGAACAGGAAGCCGAACATGCGCTCCCATTCGGCCGTGTCCCAGACCTGGAGCGCGTCCTCGTCCCGTGGATTGAAGCGGTACTTCCTGCCCAGCACCTCGTAGACTCGTGCCTCCACCGCCGCGGTGCGCGAGGCGTCCGCCGTCCGGTAGACCAGGTTCGAGACGAAGCGCGAGCCGAAAAGGGCTGCGTGCGTGCTCGCCGGAATGAACACCCGATCCTCGTCGCGCGAGTTGTAGGAGCTGTTCTGGATCTTGGGCTGGAGCACGCCGATGACGGTGAAGGGGGAATCCCCGATCCTGACCTGTTCGCCAACGGGATCCGCGTCGCCGAACAGCACGCGAGCGACCTCGTCGCCGAGGAATACGACGCGGCGGCGCTCCGCCTGATCCCGCTCGTTGATGAATCGGCCGCCCGGAAGCGGGAAGATGTTCCGCATTTCGCCATAGACGGGATGAATGCCGGTGATATTGGGATTGACTCCGTTCCGGCCGCGGCGGACCGGGGCCTCGCGCGTCGAGTACTCCGGGCTGATCATCGTGATGTCGGGAATCTGGCGGGCGAGGATCCGGGCATCCGCCTCGCGCAGCCGGACTGTGCGGCCCTCCCTGAACCCCGCGTGGGCCAGCGTGGTGCGTCCGCCGAAGAGCACGACGATCCGGTCGCCCAGCCCGTGAAACCGCTTGAGCGTCTGCCTTTCGAGCCCGACCGAAAAAGCGAGCAGCACGACCACCGCCACCGTGCCCCAGGTGATCCCGAGGATGGTCAGGACCGTGCGCAGGCGCTGAGCGGAAAGGTCCGACCACAGTTGCCGGACCACGTCGACGAGCCTCACGGCTTCTCCACTGCCCGCGGCCCTAGGTGATCTCGCGCCGCGGGGGCTCCATGACGCGCTCGCCCTCCGCCAGACCGTCGAGCACCTCGACGCTGATCCCGTCGCTGAGACCCGTCCTGATCTCGCGCTCCTCGGTCTCCTCGGGCCCCACGCGAACCGTCACGAACGCTCCGCCTTCCTCGAACCTGACCACGCGCTCCGGGATGATCAGGATGTCCGAGCGGCGCTCGATGATCACCTGGGCGTTGGCCGAATAGCCCGCTCTCAGCAACGTGCCCTCTGCGGGCAGGACCGCGATTTCAACCGGAAAGATGGTCGCGTTCTCCTCGTCGCGTCCCGTGAGCGAAATCCTCGTCAGCCGCCCCTCGAGGCGCGTGTCGGGAAGCGCCCCGATCGTGACCTCGACCGGCATTCCCTCCGCCAGCCGGCCCACATCGATCTCATCGACCGTTCCGCGAAAGAGCAGTTCGTCCATCTCGGCCATCGTCATGAGGACGGTCCCTTCCTGGAACGTCGTGAGCGGGACCACCGGATCTCCGATTTCCACCATTTTCTCGAGGATGAAGCCCTGGATGGGGCTCTGGATGACCGTCTCCACGGCCTCGTCTCCGATGGTCACGCGGCCTTCCGAGAGCAGGGCCAGGCGCTCCCGGGCGATCTGGAGCTGGAGCGAGACCTCGCTGAGCGAATATTCGGCGTCCTCGAGCGCCTCCTCCGATGCGAGTTCCTGGTCGCGCAACGCAGCCAGCCGATCGCGACGCCTCTCGAGTTGCTGCAACTCGATCTCGCGCAATTCGATGTTGCGGCGCGCCTCGACCAGCTCGATCGGTGTCGGGTTGGGCTGGA
This sequence comes from Longimicrobiales bacterium, assembly GCA_965202805.1. Taxonomy (GTDB): domain Bacteria; phylum Gemmatimonadota; class Gemmatimonadetes; order Longimicrobiales; family Gaopeijiaceae; genus BD2-11. Next base: position 1,715,458 of record OZ241869.1, on the reverse strand, counting down.
CTTCGAGCAGAGGCTCACCCTGCCGGACGTATTCGCCGGGCTCCTTGAACATCCGGCGCACGACGCCCGCGAGCTGTGACTTCACGCTTACTTCGACGAGCGGTTCAATGCGTCCGACCGCGAGGGCGCGGTCCACGATCTCACCCCTCTCCACGGCGACTGCGTCCACCTCCGCATCGCTGCCGCCCGCGGCCGTGACCACTGCGAACACCGAGGCTCCCAGGCCTCCGACCGCGATCGTGCCGACAACTATCTTTGCGCCTGTTCCCATCCGACCGGTGACTCCCCGCCTGATTCGCCCCCAGAGCGAACCGCCTGTCCGCTGCAGGGGGGCTCGCGCACTCTGGAAGGTGTACGGAAGTACTCGGGGGGTTGGTTTCGCTGGGCGCCAGCGCATCGGCCCCTCCCGAAGCGTACGGACGACTTCTCCGTAGGGGCGGAGAAAGGACAGGGTCATCGGAGGATATGTGAGTACGCTGAGAATCGAGTATCCAGGTCCTGGGACGCCGACCGGACCTGAGGCGCCGATGGGACCGGGGCAGGCGAACCGGCCCGACGGCAGGAAACCGCGGCGTTTCCTCGGCAGAGTGGTGCGGTGGAGCGTGACGGCTGTCCTGCTCGCTGTGTTGCCGTTCATCCTCCTCGTCCGTGGAGGCGTCTTCGCCTACCAGCAATGGGGCTTGGGGGCATGGCCCTCGCTGGCCGTCTCGACCGCCGCCACCGCGCTGCTCCTGGCGTGCTACGCGTGGGCCGCGAGTCGGCGCCTGGGGGCAGGGAAGTGGCTCAGGAAGTTCGCGATTCGGGTCGCGGCCCTTGGCGCCGCCGCGTTCGTGCTCTACTCGCTGCTGGTCATCGCGGGTGGAAACGTGAAGTCGGAAGAGGTGCGAGCCGAATACTCGGCCCTTCATCCCCTGTTGCGGATGGGCGTATCGGTCTTCGTCCTGGCCGACGCCGACGCCGTGATCACCGATGCCGACCGCACGCCCGGGTTCTACGCTCGCGCGGGGCTCCCGGCCAACGAGTCGTCACTGCACTTCCGCCAGGACGACGGATTCGTCCACGCGCTGGATCTGCGCACCATCAACCGGCCCGAATGGCGGAATCTGGCGGCCGAACTGGCGTTCCGGGCGATGGGCTTCCACACGCTTCGCCACGTGGGCACGGCCGACCATCTGCATGTGTCGTTGAGGTTGCCGGGCTGAGAGCCAACAGAGGTGATACTATGCCATGGCGAGAGATGATACTATGAAGAGCCTGCTTGAGCGGATCATGGGGTACGAAGGCCGGCCAACGCTGGGCGGATCGCCCGCGCGCGAAGTGGAACCCTGATTGAGCGAGAAACGCCCCGGCGCGACGAGGTAGGAGGGCTCCCACGGGAGTCGCTTCAAGGGGCTGTCCCAAGCTATATTTTCACTCGTTTTCGCGGAGGCAACCGACCACGAGATCATCTCGGGGGGGAGGACTCAAGTGACGGATACAATCACGATCGCCGTGGATCCGGATCTCGCTGACGCCTATCGATCCGCGTCGGACCAGGATCGTCGCAAGCTAGATCTTCTCCTCAATCTTCGTCTGCGTGATGTCACGAGGACCGACGAGTCCCTCCACGATGTCATGGCGGAGATCACGCAAAACGCGCGAGCCCGTGGCTTGACCCCCGAGATTCTGGAGGATCTCCTGAGAGACTAGGTGATGCGATGCGTCTTTGACACGAACGCGATCATCAGTGCCATCTCGCCCGAAATTCGATCGACAGGTCAAGCCGAGTGAGCGAGAACGGTTTCTTGGACTGCTGCTCCGGGACGCTCAACTGGTAGAGATCACCGAGTCGATTCGAGCCTGTCGCGATCCCAAGGACGACCAGGTGCTTGAGCTGGCGGTCTGCGGTCGTGCCGACTGGACAATCACAGGAGATGCCGACCTTCTCGTCCTGGATCCCTTCCGTGGCATCAGAATCGTAACGGCAACAGACTTCCTTGAACTCGGCGTCCATGCGTGATCACCGATGCCGATCGCACGCCGGAGTTCTACGCTCGCGCGGGGCTCCCGGCTAACGAGTCGTCACTGCACTTCCGCCAGGACGACGGATTCGTCCATGCGCTGGATCTTCGCACCATCAACCGGCCCGAATGGCGGAACTTGGCCGCCGAACTGGCGTTCCGGGCGATGGGCTTTCACACGCTCCGGCATGTGGGCACGGCCGACCACCTGCATGTGTCGTTGAGGTTGCCGGGTTAGAGGCTGGCGGAGAGTGGTGGCCCCCGACGGCGGGGCGGCGGGGGGCGCGCTTTACTCCTGTCGCGATTGTCAGCCCATCGGCGGCAACCCATTTTCACGGCCTCATGTCCGAGTCCGCCACCTACGTCGCCGTCGTGAAGGACGAGTGCGAGACCTGCCACCTGGCGGTGCCCGTCCTCGCCGAGATCCACCGGGCCGGCCATCCGCTGACCATCTGCTGGCAGGACGCAGGCGGATTCCTGGGCCCCGAGCTCGCCGCCGCCGCCGTGGACGACCGCGCCCTTGAGCGCTCCTTCCACCTCGCCGTCGAGACGGTACCGACGCTGATCCGATTGGAGGGCGGTGCGGAGACCGGCCGCGCGGTCGGCTGGATTCGTGAAGACTGGCGTGCGCTCACGGCCATCCCCACGCTGGGCACGGGACTGCCGCTCCAGCGGCCCGGCTGTGGCTCCCGCTCGGTGGAGCCGGGGGTCGTGGAGGCCCTGCGGGTGCGCTTCGGCGAAACCGGAATCCGCGCCCGCACGGTCGAGGTCGCGTCCGGCGCCGACGCCATCGAGGCGTGCTACGACCGCGGCTGGAGCGACGGCCTCCCGGTCGTCCCGCCGACGCCCGAGCGCATCCTGCGCATGCTGGGCGGCACGCGCCGCGACCCGCATGAGGTCATCGGCGAGATCCCCCCCGAGTTGGCGCCCCGCACGGTCGAGAAGGTCGCCATCAATGCGGTCATGGCCGGGTGCCGCCCCGAATACATGCCGGTCGTGCTGACGGCCCTCGAGGCCGCGCTGGATCCGGGGTTCACCCTGCACGGCGTCACCTGCAGCACCTGCTTCTCGAGCCCGGTGATCATCGTCAACGGCCCCATCGCGAAGCGCATCGGCATGAACTCGGGACTCAACGCACTCGGACAGGGGAACCGGGCCAACGCGACCATCGGTCGCGCGGTGAACCTCGTGGTCCGCAATGTGGGCGGAGGGCGGCCCGGCGAAATCGACCGCGCGACGCTGGGCTCTCCGGGCAAGTACACGTTCTGCTTTGCAGAGGATGAGAGCGACGAGGGCTGGGAACCGCTGGCCGTCTCGCGCGGAATCGCTCCCGGAAGGAGCGCGGTGACGGTGTTCGCCGGCGACGGGATACAGGGAGTGACCGACCAGAAGGCGCGCACGCCAGGCGAACTCACCCGCTCCCTGGCCATGGGGCTGCAGGCGGTGGGACACCCCAAGCTGTGCGAGTGGGCCGCCGCCGTTCTGGTCCTGACACCCGAACACTACGCCATCTACAGCGAGGCGGGATGGGACCGAAGCCGGATCACCCGCGCGCTCCAGGGCGCGCTGCTGCTCCCGGGCGAGAAGGTGGCGGCGGGCGTCGACGGCGTCGCCGAGGGCATGCCCCCCTCCCGCGCGGGCCAGCGCATCCCGAAGTTCCATCCCGGCGCCCTTCTGCTGTTGCGAGCCGGGGGTCCCGCCGGGCTGTTCTCGGCCATCCTGTCGGGCTGGCCGGGAGGGCGGCTGTTCGAGGAATCGCACCCCGTTACCAGAGAGATCACCGAATGACCGAGTCCACCGTCACCCTGCACGACCCCACCTCCGAGACCGCGCCCGCAACGCGTCCGCGGTGCAGGCCCCCGGCGTCGCTGGACGGCAGGACGGTGGCGCTCTTCGACATCGGCAAGTCCCGCGCCGACGAATTCCTCGACTGCCTCGAGGCACGGCTCCGCGCCCGGGGGATTGCCACCGCTCGCTTCGCGAAGCCGACCAACGCCAAGCCCGCCACGAACGCGATCCTGGACGACATCGCCGCCGGCGCCGACGTGGTCGTGGAGGCGCTCGCCGACTGAGGGTCGTGCGTATCGTGCGGTCTGCACGACATCAAGGCCCTCGACGATCGCGGTCTCCCCGGCCTCCTGATCGCCACCACCGCCTTCCGCGAGGCGGCCTCCTTCCAGATCCCCTCCCTCGGCTTCGAACCGGAGATCGTGTGGGTGCCCCATCCGGTCCAGAACCGCCGCTCCGAGGAACTCGAGCGGCTCGCGGAGGATGCGCTGGATGCGGTGTTGCGGGGGCTGATGGCCGGGGGCGAGGGGTGATACTATGGCGGGGGGTGAAGTGATACTATGGAGAGGCCGCATCCGTTGAAGGGAGACCGAGCAGGCCAATGGAACGAGCGCGTGGGCGCGATGCTGAACCCCCCGCACCTGGGCGAACTGATCCGTGAAAGCATGGACGAGGTCGGATGGAACGTCACCGAGACGGCGGCGCACCTCGGCTGTGAGCGGGGGACCTTGTCGCGACTACTGAACGGCAAGGCGGGTGTGTCGGCGAACATGGCGCTCGCGCTGGAAGCCCTCGGGTGGGGAACGGCCGATCATTGGATGCGCATGCAGGCGAGCTACGAGCTGGCGCAGGCCCGGAGGTTGCGCTTATAGGCTGACGCGCCTGTCTTGGTCCGCGCGCGCGTCGCGTCGTTCGCCAAGGAATGGTGGGACGCGGCCTGCGAGAAGGGCGAGACGCGGAGCCTCTACAACGGTTGACGCGACGGAAACCGTTTGCACGCATGATCGTACCTCAGATATCCTCGGGTGGCATCGATTCACCACAGGCAGGAGGCTCGCCGTGTCGCGCTGGAAGAGGGTTGTCCGTGGTGTCCTTGGGATGGGGCTGACCTTCGGCGCCATCGGCGCGGCGTTCTTCTCTCTGGTTGCCCTGGTGAGTGCGGTGTTCTTCCCCGGCGCCGAGGATGAGCTGGGGTTCATGATCATCGCGGGTGGCGTTTGGGGCGCCGGGATCGGTACGAGCTTCTCGGCCCTTCTGGCGATCGCGGCGCGTGGCCGCTCGCTGGACGAGCTTTCCTGCTCACGGGTCGCCTCGGTGGGCGTGCTGGGCGGCCTCCTGCTGGCAGGACTCGTTGTGGGCGGCAGTTGGGGGGACTGGCCCAACGGGGCCGCCATTGTCCCGTTCAGCATTCTGCCAATCCTTGGTGCGGGCGGAGGCGTGGCCAGCCTGCTGATCGCCCGCAAAGCCGGGCGCGCGTTGCGCTCCGGTGAGGAGACGGGGTCTCTTCTGGAGGGGTGACGAGTTCGACGCGTCCGTTGCGATAGCCGCAAGTCCATGGTGGCGGCGGCCAAGCGATTCTGACGGTGTAATCGCCCCCGCGAAGTCGTAGACTGACGCGGGAAACCGCGGTGTTTCGTTGGGGGATTATAGCGCAAAGTTGACAGGCGCGCGTTAGGGCAGGACTCGCACAGCCACCGTGTCTGTGAACAACGGATTGCCGGTCCCGCCCCGCATCGTTGACTCGAACCAGCCCCACCTTGGTTCCCTGCCGATATAGCCCGGATTGCAAAACCCGAAGTCGGGCAGGTCGGGAGGCAGGCAGGACTCGTCAACGGCGCCGCCGTACGAGCTTCGCGAGATCATGAGCAGCAGGCAGCCTTGCACTCCGAGTTTGACGCCGCCGGACGGAACCGACTCGATACTTCCCAGGCAGCGCGGAATGACGTCCGCTAGGCTTTCCAACGTCGCACGGTCCGTCACGGCCACCAACCCGGAGTCAACAGCTTCCGTCCACGGTACCCAGGGCGGAGGATCGCCAAGCCAGACCCACGTGGGTTATGTATCTGTCCTGCACTCTGGAGCTGGATTCCTTGCGCAGGTCGTCAACGCGACATGCTTCATCCATGTCGCGATTGCAGCAGTATCAGACGGCGTGGGGCTGCATGTGCGGCCCGGTCTAGGCTCGCAGGGGCGGGCGATGGGAATGCGCTGCCCTACGCGAATCGTCAACGTGTCGTGCGCGAACCGGTAGGAGCGGATCGCTGTCCACTCCTCCTGGCTTGGCGGCGCTCCGGATGCTGCGAGGAGCCGGTCCCGCCAACCCGGCCCAACGAGCTCATCATCGCATGCGGCCATGATCAGGACCGGAAGGGCAAGTCCAACGAGGGAAGTGGCTCTCTCGGTGTACAAGGGGAGACGGCTCATAGGATTCTGCCGTGTCGGTAATCTCCGTCTTCGGTCCCGCACCACCTTGGTGCGAAGCTCATCGCGTCCGGGCCTTCGCGGTCTTCTTCGGCTTCTCGTAGGGCCGGGTGCCCCGCAGGAGTGACTTGGCCAGTTGCTCGGGCGTCACCTTCGGAGATGGCTTCTGCTCGGGGGTAGTGCTCGTCGAGCTGGGTCTTTCTTCAGGATACTATCGACCGCGATCCTGCCGGGAGCAGGCGGTACCTCATGGGGAACCACCATGCCATCCGGTCGGATGGCCAACCCACCGGACGGCCTAGTCCGAGCGTCATCGCAAACGTTCCCGCATCCCTACTTTCATCGGTGCCCCGTACTTACGGTTTTCAGCCGCTCTGCGACCGCATCTGTGATGTCGGCGATCAGCCTTTTCCTCGTCACCCAGAATGGATTCTTCACGAATAGCCCGTAGACGATCAGCCGAAAAGCACCAGCCCCCCGGCAACGCGAACCCTACCGGCTGGGTAATCGCCTCCGCCATGACTTCCGCCGCCTCTCGCTCCAGAGTATCTTCCTGCATGGCTTCACGCCTCTTACGCAGCTGCCTTCGGGATGCCAGCCCGGGGGCGGTTCGCTTTGTACTCTACCCCACCAGCTCTCGGTAGAGCAACCGCTTCCCGATCAACCGCGCCACGATGTGCGCCATCTGATCGGCGGTGTCCATCTCGCGGATGTTGTGCCGCGCGGTGAACTCGTTGATGTACCGCTGGGGATGCTTCACGCTCATCCGGCGGTAGACGCCCATGTACTCGCGCTATGAGCATCGACCAGAGGCCCCCCACGCCGCCCGGCCCAGGCTCCGGCCCCGGCGGCACCTCCATACTCATCTGTTTCCGAGCAACGTCCGATCGGACGACCAGGCCGGGATTGTCCGCCGTCAAGGGTTGCTGCAAGACCTCACCTGCGCGGAGTCCCAGGTAACGCCCATTCTCCTGGTCAAGGCCCTACGTGACATGCGTGTTGGATTCGCTCGAGGCTAGGCACTACCTAGTGAACACACTGGGCGAAGAGCGACCGAGGCGCGACCGATCCAGCCTCCGAATTTCGATTCCCGTCGGCCAACCACCCCAGAGGAGACGTGAATGCCTAAGTTGTTAGCATACCTCACCTTATAATACTACGGAAGCCGATGGAACTTCATTGGTTTGAGAAATCCGGGCTCTAGTTGCCGTCTGGCTCCCTTTCAGGTAATGTTCGGGTTGGAAACGCCTCAAAGGAAAAGGGAGTGGTACACCGCATGGGAAAGAAGACAGACCGCGAGCGCAGACTCAGCCTATTCCACATGGGCAACACCGAGTGTCCGATTTGCCTCATTCCCTTTTCAGAAGCGCAAGTGGCGTCCGGAAAAGAGGTGACGTTAGAGCATGCCCCACCCAAGACTCTTGGTGGGAAGATTGTATGTCTCACATGTGCGAATTGCAACAACAAGGGCAGTCGCCTTGATAGGCTAGCAAAGATGGAGAAAGAAGCGAGAGATGATCACGCATCTGGACGGGGCACGAAAGTGGAGATGGATTTCTTCGGATGGGGCATCAGATCTGGATACATCCGTCAAAAGGATGATGCAGCGGCGACGAAGTTTGCAAGACAACCACTGCCAACGTCAATAAACGAGTTTCCCGGCGGTAGTACAATGCGCCTGCCTCGTCTCCCAATCGGCCCCGACACGAACGTCACCGATGCGGACGTGAGGAGAGGAATCCGCTTTCGGATCAGGAAACCCAATCCACACAAGGTGTCCGTAAGTTGGTTACGTTCAGCCTACCTGTTGCTGTTCTCCCTGCTGGGTAGTGAGGGGTATCGGTACGCCAAGAGTGGTGCCCTACGACCAGTGCGTAAGCAAATCATGAATCCGGACAAGGTTATCATCAAGGGTTGCCGCAGCATGGACTTTGCGGACCTGGACCTCGCCGTTGATCCACTGATTATTATGAACCACCGGCGCAAACCTCCGTTCTGGATAGTGATAATGGGTGATAAGTGTGTGTCCCTTCCACTTGGAGGACCGATTGATCGTTTTCGGGAACTGACTCGAGAGCCGCTCAAGCTATCGCTCTCTCTCAATCAACTTGCATACTGGGCGTCAGTACGATTCGTAAACCATTATGCAATAACCCTACACTTCGAGACCGAGCAGGATATCAGTGGAGTTGATTTTATTGGTGGGCTAGTTGACGTAAAGACAGCTGACAACATCATATGGGAGTGGATTGTCGTTGATCACCAGCTGGACGACGTGATTATCCTTCCATTCCGTCGCAAAGGAGACGAACAACCATCTGCAGTTAAGCTAGTAACTGATGATGAATCTAAGTATATGAGTCGGGCTGACCGCGAAGATCTCACGGCCGCGGTGCCTGTAGCGATGAGATGTATCAGAGTAGGTGATGAAGTATACCCGTTTGGTGTAGAACGGTAATCACCTGACCGATTTCCCTCGAAGGGGAGGGTGGCTAGGCCGGCCTCAGGCGCGAGATCAAGCTCACCGAGGAGCATGACCTCCAGATTCGGACCATCCTGGGCGACAACGGGCGCGAGTACTGCGGTTGGCCGGACGAGCATCTCTACGAGTTCTTCCTGCAACTGGAGGGGATCGAGCACCGAACCACGAAGATCGGGAGGCCCCAGTCCCAACGGCTTCATCGAGCGCGTCCACCGCACGCTCCTCGAAGAGCATCTCCCGGATCAAGGGGCGAAGGACCTAGTAGGAGGCTCGTCGAGGAAATGCAAGGACCTGGACGTGTATCTTGAGACCTACAGCTTGCGGCGACCCCATCGAGGCCGCGGCATGGAGGGGCGGACGCCCTACGTGTTGTCCAAGGCCGAGATCCCCCGAAACCGCACCCGCAAACCATCGACCGGGAAGGAGGTGAAGAAGGCAGCATAGGACCTGATCTCGGTGACGCCGGGTGTCAGGTGGTTACCGTACACGTACACCCAGGGTCCATGTTAGCCTGCGCTACTTGCCGCAACGATGCGACGGAGGTTGTCCGCAGCTACGCGCGACGATTCGGGATGATCGTCAACGTGATCTTGCTGTAGCCTGTCCGTCGTATGATGTTTGAGAAAAGTCTCAGGTTGACGAGACTGAAGAACGGTAGTTGGACATCGTCGTTGCCTGGTTTGGCAATAATCGCATAGGCGATCTCGTGCCGATCGGCATCAAATCGTCCATTGGACAGGATTATGTTAGGGTATTTTCCCGCAACCCTCTCTTGGAAGTCCGGGTTGAATCGCATGTTGTCTGCTGCCACGGCACCTTGAGAGAACAGGTGGCTCAAGGTGCTTGACCCGCTATAGCGTTTAACGTGGATGAACGCGCCTTCAGTATGAAGCAGGTCGCAGACTTCTATTCTGCTCCGCGCCTCAGCCTCGATACCCTTCACCAAGTCCTTGTCCATCAACCGTAGTTGCGAGTGCTTGGCAGCGCGGTCGTTGTATTCTGCTTCGTCATCGTCGTCATAATCTGGGAGACTAATCGCGGTACGTGGCAAGCTAGCCCGAAAGTCAGCTAACTCGGCGGCGAAGTCGGGATCAATCTGGTACCATTGGCCTTCGTCCAGGACGAATCTGTCGCTTCCATCATCAATGTCTGCATGAATGCATTGGTACACACGCCAGCGGTCAACATCCGAATCATCCTTGTTCGACCGTGTAAAGACCTTATCGCGCCTTAGTTGCGTGATCGTTACCTCTGTTTGCGGTCTATACTTGTCTTCGAAATACGAACGCAGATCCAATTCCGGTACGACATCAGCTCTAGGTGTGCGAAACTTGAAGCCGTCCACGTTGTCCCAAGACATGATCTCGGGTGGTGCCAGCCAAATCCTCTCGGTATCGTCTCTGTGGAGCATATCGACTAACCGATCATCCAAACGATCTCTTGTTGCTTTGTCAGATATCTCGGCGATGTTGTTGATCCAAGGGAAACGTTCCCTATATGTATCTTCCTGGCTTAGGTGGTGCCACTCTTCGAGTTTGGAAAGTAGTGTATGAAGCGTTACGCGGGACCTGATCAGGAATGCATCCTTGCCCGTGACGGTAAGGCCTAGATTCTCGTCTAGCATCCTACCGGTGATGGAGCGCAATAGGTCCCGCTGCACGTTCATGTCAAACGTATTGAAACTGGATTCTCTACTCGCCTGTTCACGAGTGTACATGGATACCGCGTCGAGTGTCTTGCGGTCAACGGACCGTACCTGATCGACATCGACACCATTTAGAGCAGTTCGGAGTCCGAACCTTGGTTCGATGGCTGTTGGATTCAGCATGTATCGTCCATGCCCGAATGCGACGGCGAACCTCGTCGTGCTGACGGTTACCATGAGAACGGCCGCGCTGGTCGAGTTCAGCAACAACGGCAATGAGTCAGGATCGACTGTCCGTCCGAAGAACTCTCGTAGCCATTCTGGTGGGCCGGGATTGCTCGGTCTTACATACAGTGTCCCTATCTGTTTTTCGTCGAGAACTATTGGATGGCTGTCATAGTCATCCTTGAAGACATCGGTGATGTTGTCTCGGATGGCAAAAATGTTGAGAGATACCAATTTCGGTGGTGGAGGCATGATGGCTACGCTCGTTTTGATCTTGAACCAGCTACGTGATTGGTGGCTTAGATGACGTTGAAGTTCGCGACGATTGCGGGGAAGGGCTGGTTGGGGTTGAGAAGAGCGGGGTCGGGCTCCGAGGGAGGTTGCGCAATGGAGGAGAAGGGGGGCGAGAATCGACCTTGCCAGCGCACGCGGAGAATCCAGAAACGTTCGGGAAAGAAAACTGCTCCGGAGCGACGGTGAAAGCCGTCCGATGCCAAGAGGTGCCAGGAGTCGGGTCGGGAAGGGGGTTTGTACGCTGGATGCCCTTCGCTCTGTTCGGCTCTTGGCTCCGCAACGTTGCGAGTTGGGTCACCGTCAATCACCAGTACTTGCTGCGGTACACATCACGATAGTCTGCATCGTGGCAGATGCACCTCTGCTCGGCGTCGTTTCCGAGTGGATGAACCTGCAACGGCTCTTGGAATCGGGCTAACCCTGGCGTTGTCCGGCTTCAAGATTGCTTCGCGCGCTTTCGGCTGGTCTTCAGGAAATCGTCGATCAGCGCCATCAGCTCATGGATCGTCGCCGATCCCCCAGCGATGAGCCCGGCGGTCAAGGTGATGTCCGTGAAGTGGAACACAGCCCGCTGAAACGACGCACCATCGGTGCCGGACTCGAAGATCGGGCCAAGGAGCCGAATCCCGGATAGCGATACCAGAATCCCCAGCGTCAAGCCAACGAGAAGCGCGCGCCTCTGGGTGCCCGCTCTGTATTCCTTGAGCGTCTTCTCGGCTACCGGCTTGGCAGCCTCGTCCGCTGATCGGGCTTCCTCCTCAAGACGGGTCTTCTCAGTCTGGCGCCATGCTTTGATGAGGACCTCAAGCGAGCGTTCGACGAAGAGGGCAACGATGTACAGGATGCCCAACTGAACGAGCGCTGTCCGAAACGGCGCTTGTCCTTCCGGTATCTCGATGGCCGTCAACGCATCACCTTGGACGAGGACGACGATAGCCAGCACGACGGCCAGTAGCGCCGTCCAGATTCGTCCGATATTTCTTTCCATACGTGTGCTCCGTGGCTACCTGCGCAGTTCTCTGACTCACAGTGGCTCTGGATCCTAAGGCATGTGCGGCAGATGACCAACCCTTCCCCACCTCGTGCAACCGGTCTTAGTCGGTGCAGGGCCTAGGGTATCCAGCGGACGGGAGCTCGGCGACAAGTCTAGAGCGACACGGTACGAGATGCGACTCGGATGGCGATGGATTGATTCGTACCATCTGTACTCCGCTGATCTAGCAAATGCCCTACCTTTTCAAGCGCGGATGCCGAAACCACGCGTCCCGGTCGCGCGTCGGAGATTGACCGGGGTTGGCCAAAGCCGATTGACCGATGGCCGAGTCCGCTGACGGCCGGTGCCATCAACCGGGACACGCGAACGGATTCACGCTTCGACGCCTGCCGGCTCGAAGTCTTTTCGGTTGAGGGTAACCATGACGAGTCCACGAGAGTGTGCAGTTGCCACGATCAAGCTGCTCCCTCACGGGCACTGATCGTCCGCACGACCGGAGTCCGGGCTAGGAATTCGCCCCAACGGAGTCCAGCATTTGCGTCGAACGGCCCCGGTGGCCGACTCCCGTCGCGAGCGTCATATTCCCCCGCATGAGACACCAAGGACCAATCGCACCGTCACTCCGCACCCACCCGGCAGCCCCTCGGACCTCCTCTCACGGGCGCTGGCCAATGCCGCGCCGCCACACTTCGACGGGCAGCGCGTGAACGTGATGACCCGGCAGGGCGGGGCGGGGGCCGCCGGCTTGCAGTACATGCAGGGCCGCGCCGAGGGACCCCCACGTGCTCGGCGTGTTCACAGCTAGCGGGACGGTAAACATGGCGACGGGGAGGATCCCGTTCGCCCCGGAGGACTTCACGCCCATCCTCCGGAACCGGATCGATCCCTTCCTCGTAGCGGTGCGGGACGACAGCCCCTCCCGCACGCCGGGAGACCTGTTCGAAGCCGCCGACGTCCGGCCCGGCGAGGTGTCGGTGTCGGGGCTCAGACCGCCCACTCATCCACACAACCGGGACCCGTCCAAATGAACCTGGAGGTTCTTGTAGTCGGGGGGATTCTCGCAGCAGCGGTGGTCCTGTTCGTGACCGAAAAGATCCGGGTGGATCTGGTGGCGTTGATGGTGATGCTGGGACTCGTGGTGACGGGCATCCTCGAGGGCGAGGAGGCGATCATGGGCTTCGCCAACGAGGCGGTAATCACAATCGCTTCAGTCCTGGTCCTGAGCGGAGCCCTTGCGCGGACCGGGGTCGCTCGTTTCATCGGCCAACGGGTTCTGGCGGCATCGGGTGATGGAGTCGGCCGTCTCACCGCGGTGATGATGGCCACGGTGGGCCTCCTGTCGGGAATCATGAACGACATCGGGATCACCGCCCTCATGCTGCCGGTGGTGCTGGATATGGCGCGCCGCATAGGGACGCCGCCATCCAAGCTGCTCATGCCCCTGGCCTTCGGATCCCTGCTTGGCGGGATGACGACCTTGATCGGAACGGCGCCGAACATCCTGGTAAACGGGGCGTTGCGGGATGCGGGGTTTGAGCCGTTCGGGATGTTCTCGTTCACACCGGTCGGGTTGACGGCGCTTGCTGCGGGAATCGTTTACATGACCTTCCTGGGGCGGCGGCTGTTTCCGAACCGGGATCCGAAGAAGGAATCGGCTCCAGCGGACTTGGGGGGACTCTACGACCTGGGTGGCATCGTCGGAATGCTGAAAGCGCCCAGGAACTCGACTCTGGCAGGCAAGACACTGCAGCAAAGCCGGTTGGGCCAGGCCCTGGGTCTGAACGTGGTGGCCGTGCAACGAAGCGGGCAGATGATCCTCGCTCCCGGGACGGACTTCGTTCTGAGCGAGGGAGACGAGATGGTTGTTGAAGGAACCCTGGAGAGGTTCGAAAGCCTGCGCGCATGGAAGCACCTGGAGATCGAGTCGAGAGATCGGGCTCTCGAGCGGATTGCGGATGCCTCCATCGAGGTAGCGGAACTGGAGTTGGCAGAAGGTTCACCGCTGATCGGACAGACGGTTCGAAGGGCGAATCTGCGCCGGACTCGTGGCCTGCACGTACTCGCAATTCTGCGGGGTGATCGGGTACATCGCACGGGATTGCGGTCAGTGACTCTTGCTCCCGGGGATCGCCTGCTGGTTGCGACGAAAGGCGGGCGGCTTGCCGCACTGGAGGGGGACAAGACCTTCGGAGCGATCCATTCGGTGTCGGCAAGAGAACTGATTTCCCACTACCGGATGGAACGCAGGATTCAAAGCGTCAGGATCTCGGAAGAATCGCTGCTGGCCGGTCAGTTGCTCGCGGAAACCCGGCTGGCCGATGCGTTCGGCCTGACGGTTGTGGGCATCCTGCGAGCTGATGAAGAGCTTCTCATGCCGGATCCGGATACGAAACTCGAGGGAGGGGACGTTCTCCTGCTCCGGGGACGACTCGAGGATCTCAGGATCCTGAAGGCGCTCCAGGAATTGACGGTGGGCGATAATCGTCCCCTGGATGTGAGCCGACTGGAGTCCGACACGGTCGGCCTGGCGGAGGCTTCGTTGTCTCCACGCACGACATTCGCGGGAAAGACAATCGAGGAACTCAATTTCCGTGAGAACTACGGTGTTTCCATCCTTGCGATATGGCGGAAAGGAGAGATTTACCGGAGTGGGCTCCGGCAAATGAAACTGCTCCCGGGTGATGCGTTTCTGCTTTATGGCGACAGAAGCAAGCTCGCGCTCCTGGTGGAACACCCGGACTTCCTCGTCGTGACCGAAGAAGCAGAGGTGGTACGAAGCCGGAAAGCTCCCGTCAGCGCCGTAATCATGGCAGGGGTCCTGACTTCGGTGGTCTCGGGCCTTCTGCCTATCTTCGTCGCGGCGCCGATTGGAGCGGTTTTGATGGTGCTGACGGGTTGCCTCAACATGGAAGAGGCTTATCGGTGTATCGAGTTGAAAGCGGTGGTCCTGATCGCGGGGATGCTCAGCCTGGGACTGGCGATGCAGGAATCCGGAACTGCTGCGCTGGTGGCCGAGGCGGTGTTGGGGTCCATTGCGGACTTCGGTCCCCTGGCAGTGGTCGCGGGGCTCTTCCTGATTACCGCTCTTTCAGCTCAGGTAATGCCGACGGCGGCGGTAGCGGTACTCATGTCGCCCATCGCACTCAGCACGGCCGTCAGTGAAGGGCTCTCGCCCCAGGCTCTGATGATGACGGTGGCGATAGGAAGTTCCTGCGCCTTCATGAGTCCGGTGGGACATCCGGTCAATCTGTTGGTGATGGGTTTCGGAGGATACCGGTTTGTTGACTTCATAAAGGCGGGATTCCCGTTGTTTCTCCTGGTCATGGCGGTGGTCCTGACCGTGCTTCCGCTCGTATGGCCGCTGGTGCCGGAAGGATGAAGACGGGGAGGGGGTTCCGGCCCATCCGGAGGTGGCCCCTCTGTCCGTCTCCGCATCCGCGCCGTGCTGGAATGGGCCGTCGCCATGGACTGGCGGACGGACAACCCGTGCGACCGGCTCCTGCCGGTGCTCGGCACCCAGCACGATGTGGTCACGCACCGCAAGGCCCTGCCTCACGCCGAGGTCGCGGCGGCCATCGCGAGGGTGCGGGCGGCGAAGCCGGGGAAGGTGGACACGTTGGCCTTCGAGTTTCTGGTACTGACGGCCGCGCGCGGCGGCGAGGTCCGTGGAGCGGTGTGGAGCGAGATTGATCAGGATGCGGGCGTGTGGACGATTCCGGCAAGCCGGATGAAGACCGCGCGGGAGCACCGGGTGCCCCTTTCCGGTCGGGCGTTGGAGATCCTCAACGCGGCGCGCAAGCTGGGCGGTGGGAGCCGGTTCGTATTCGTCACCGAGCGCGGGCAGCCGTTGAACAGAAAGCGGCCCGGGCGGTTGCTCCTGAGCTGCGGAATCTCGGCCGTGCCGCACGGGTTCCGGTCGTCGTTCCGGGACTGGGCCGCCGAGAGGACGGACCATCCCCGGGAGGTCGTCGAGGCGGCGCTGGCGCATGTCGTGCAGAACAAGGTCGAGGCGGCGTACCTGCGGACGGATCTGTTCGAGCGCCGGCGGCGGCTCATGGAGGATTGGGCGGCCTATCTCGCGGGCGAAGGCTAAGATGCCTTCGCCGCCACCGCAGTGGGTGTTCGCCGAGTCTCTCACCGCCGGTGGCAACTTGAGCTTCGGCCATGAGTCGCCAAACTTCCCACATACTTGTCATCCGTCCACCAGATCGGGGTTAGCACCAAAATTGACCTACCGATACGGTAAGCCACTAGTCGGGGCGGCCTTAGGAAGTCACCCTCTCTATCCGAATGACGTTTCAACCGGGCGACGCTGGGAGCCGTTGGAACCTGAAATGAATGCCACGCTATGGCGTTACCTGAGCTTCGCGAAGTTCTGTTCACTGGTGGAGCGTCGGGAACTCTTCTTCGCCTTGGTAGGCGACATGGAGGACAGGTACGAAGGCTTCGTCGCTCACCCACCGCCACGCAAACCGGGATTTCGCCGCCAAGCGGAGCGCTTGGTGCTCAGATTGCTGAACGAGATAGCTCGAAGTGCCTTGGTAAGTTGCTGGACGGAAGCTGGCCACGAATCCAGCCTTATGTGGAATTCGTACGCCGGGGAGGAAGGTGTAGCGATACGTACATCCTTTCATGATTTGCAGGAATCGCTTCGCGTGATCGACGCGAGCCTGCCGGTGACGTTCGGAAAGGTCAAGTACATCGACTACGGTCAACAGCAAGTGCCAAGGTTCGGGTGGGCACCGCTCTTCCACAAGCGGCGGGAATACCGAGGCGAGGACGAAGTGCGAGCAGTCCTGCCCGGCCCGCCGTGGGAAATTCACCCTGACCCAGACACACAGACGAGGCCCGTTTTTGACATTTCGCTCGATTCGGATGTCGCCGAACAGCGAGGCCGATACATCCCAGTGAACCTAGGGATCCTGGTGAAGGGCGTCGTGGTCTCGCCGCATGCGGCGCCGTGGTTCGTCCAGTTGGTGAAATCGGTAGTGGACCGGTCTCCGATCAAGGCAAGCGTTACGCCATCGACCCTTCGTTCGTCGCCAGATGATTGACGTCCGCAGCCGGGTTTCGGGCGGGTGGACGTTTGGCCCGGACCTCCTCGCCCGAGCGCGGATCAGGCCAACCGGCGGCTGGAAGGGCTGACCACGACCGCCGTGCCTCGGGCCGTTGGTCAAGCCGGGAGACCTTGGACCTCGTTTTCGAGGACCGGCCGCTTGGCCCTTCGGCGGTCTCTTCGCGGGCGTCCACAGCGCTGGCTTTGGACCCGTTACTGGTCCTAGGCCAGCCTACGCGATGTATAACATTCGCGCTCTGGCGAGGGGTGCTGCCGCCCCCCTTCGAACCCCCCGGAAACCCCCCGCTCCGGCAGCGTTCGCGGTTAGGGGAGTCCGCCCGGCTTCCGCCTGGCCGACCCGTCCACCCGGCCGGTTGCCGGATGTTCTCCTGCCGCCCCCCGATCATCGCCCGTCGAAGCCGTGGATTTCGCGGGCGAGTCCGCGTCGTGACCGGCGACGGCGCGGTCGGCGTTGCCACCGCTTCGGCGCCGGTCCCCCCGGCCTCCGGGACGGGACTCCGCCCGTCCCTCCGCCGGGGTCGAGCCCCCTTCCCAACCCAGCAAGGCCCGGGTCGTCCGCGGCGTGACGCGCCCGGGACCTGTGCTGGACGAGAGCCATGATCGCGCCCTCGGCGGCCAGCGCTTCGGCCGGGCCTCAAACTGGCGGCGAACCCTCGTCCACGATTTTGAACACAAAGGGAACCGGCGTCCGCTGAAGCGGCTGCGGGCGTAGGCGCCGTTGCGCCGGTTCGGCTCCATGCGGGACGGCGCGCCGGATCGCCGTCACCCTGGCCCTCGGGCAGGTCCCCGACCGCACCCTCGCGCGATGTCGGTCTCGGTCCGAGTATCGCGAACGTGGTCGCCGGTTCCATCCGGCTCAACAACCTTCCCGTAGGGACTGCTGGGCTGGAGCGACCCGCCGGGGAGGTTGGGATGGAGTGCACATCCCAACCTCCGCCGATGCCACACCAGGCATCGCAAGAGGTGGGTCGCTCCGGTCATGGCCTCCAGTTCCGGCGCGGCGCAGCCGCCCCGGAGGCCATGGTGCAACCCAAAGCCCGACAACGCGATGAGCGGTGGCCGACGCGCACGTCCGAATCGCGTTTCCGCGCACATGCATCCCGGTTTCACACGTGCGCTTGCGGCACGCCCCAGCACGCACAGACGGGCGCTCATGGGGGCGAAGTCTCGGAGCCGGCCCCCGACCAACCCCGGCGACACCGAACCCTCTAATTGCAAGGCGCCTCCGTCCTCGTCCGGGTCTAGACCAATCACGGCCTTCACCGAACAGTTACTCCGAGAGCGTTCGAGAGCGTCGATCTACATCCCGTTCAGAAAAAACGAACTGATAGGGGAACAACAACCTTAGCGGATATCATAACACCAGTATCAGCAACCGTTTACAAAATTACTGCCCATCGAGCCATGTATTCGCCCAGCCGACGATCCGATACTTACCGGCGGCTCCGGGCTCACAGCCTCGCAGGACGCCCCTCTGGCCGCGACGCGAACCCCGCCTCGCCGGAGTCTGGATTGGCTCGAAAGCACGACGAGACCTACAAACTCGTCTTTTCCCACCGAGCGGCGGTTGAGGAACTCATCCGCAACTTCGTGGGCAAGGGGCTGGCCGACGAACTCGACTTCGACACACTGGAACCCCTCCCGACCAATCGCATCAGCGGCGGCCTGGTCCAACGCCGATCGGATTTGCTCTGCAAGGTGCGCTTTCGGAGCGGCTGGCTGTACCTGCTGATCCTCCTGGAGTTTCAGTCGGAGAACGATCCGTTCATGGCGCTCCGCATCCTCACGTACACCTGCCTCACCTATGAGGAGCTGATCCGCCGGGGAGAGGTCAGACCGGGCAACAAGCTGCCGCCTCTGCTGCCGGTCGCCGTCTACAACGGTCGGCCGCGCTGGCGGGCCGCCACGGATGTCAACGAACTCGTCGCCCCCGTGACGGAACCGCTGGCGCAATATCTGCCGAGCTTCAGGTATCTCCTGCTGGACTTGCAGCGGATCGGCGAGCAGGATCCCGGGTCGCGGGATCTGGTGACCTCGCTCGGGATAGTGGAGCGGGATCCTACGCCGGAGAACCTGCAGCGGATCCTGCGGGGTTTGGCAAGTCGGTTCCGCGGACCAGAGTTCGCCGAGTTTCACCAGGCGCTGCGTTCGTGGGTAGCGGGGGCTGCGAAGGCGTGGCAGATTTCCGAGGCGGACCTGGCGGGGATGATGTCCATCACGGAGGACGAGGAGATGTACGAGAGAGCGAAGGAGTTGAGGGACCAGGTCCACCGCGACGGGGTCCGGCAGGGCCTGGAGCAGGGCTTGGAGCAGGGCCGCATCAGGGAGCGGGCGCTCCTGGTGCGGCGTTTCGCGACCAGGAAATTCGGGGCGGAGACGGCCGAGCGGCTGACGCGAATCCTGGAAGACAGGGCGGATGCGGATCGGCTCGACGAGGTCGTAGATGCGATCATCGATTGTGACAGCGGAGCGGAGTTGTTTGCCCGCGTGCGTGCTTAGCACAGCCCTCCCGCATGGAAAGCCAAGCACCAGTCGCATCGTCACTACGGCCACGAACCGCAGCCCTCTCCCGCACCGGCAAGCCCCCGTCCCAACCCAGGCTCCCCCGCCTCCTCGCTGCTGCGTTCGTCCTGCTGGCCTCAGCCACGTGTTCGCCGTCCGGCGAGGAAGCCCCCTTCCCCAACCGCCCCATCGAGATCGTATCCTGGGCGACCCCCGGCGGCCCCTCCGACCTCCTCTCGCGGGCGCTGGCCGATGTCGCGCCGGCGCACTTCGACGGGCAGCGCGTGACCGTGATGACCCGGCAGGGTGGGGCGGGGGCGGCCGGCATGCAGTACATGCAGGGCCGCGCCGGGGACCCCCATGTGCTCGGCGTGTTCACTGCGAGCGGGACGGTGAACATGGCGACGGGGCGGATCCCGTTCGCGCCGGAGGACTTCACGCCCATCCTCCGCATCCAGATCGATCCCTTCCTCGTCGCAGTGCGGGACGACAGCCCCTTCCGCACGCTGGGAGACCTGTTCGAGGCCGCCCACGCCCGGCCCGGCGAGGTGTCGGTGTCCGGATTCGGCGCGGCGTCGGCCCATTTCCTCGGCTTCGTGCGGTTGCGGGCGGCGGCGGGAGATCCGGATGTCCGCTGGATCGCCTACGAGGGATCGGCGGACGCGGTGGTCGCGGCGCTCGGCGGCCACACGGACGCGGCGCACACGAACTACAATATCGTGCGCGAGCACCTGCGCGCGGGGACGATGCGCGTGCTGGGGACCGCAATGCCCGTCGAGGCGCTCCCGGACACGCCGAGCTACGCGGACCAGGGATACGACCTCCAGCCCGTCCACTGGCGGGGGGTGGTGGGCCCGCCGGGGCTGGACCCCGGGACGCGGGCCGACATCCGCGCCCGCCTTCTGGCCGCGATCGATGATCCAGGGTTCCGGGAGTACATGGAGCGCGCCGCGCTCGAGTACGCGACGATGGAGGATGCGGACGCGTTCGGGACCTGGATGACGGAGGAGGTCACGACCAGCCGGGACCTGCTGCGACGGCTGGGGATCCTGGATGGGTAGCCGCTCCGCGCGCGCAAGCCCGCCACTGCGTCTCCTGATGGAGGCAGGGCTGCTCGCCGCCGCCGGAGCCGCGGTCCTGCTCGACTCGCGCGGCTATCCCCCTTCGCTGACCGACGGCGCCCCGGGCCCGGCCTTCTTCCCCCGGCTGCTCGCGGCGCTCCTCATCGCCTGCGCGGCCTGGCTCGCGCTACGTGCCTGGCGCAAGGGATCGGGCGAGAGTGCCAGCACCCGCATCCAGCCCCTCGGCGTATGGATCGCCGTAACCTGGATCGCCGCCTTCCTCCTCATCTGGCCCCTGCTCGGCACCGTCCTCTCGGTGCCCCTCCTCGTCGTCGGCCTCATGTGGCTGACGGGCGAGCGTTCGTGGCGGACCCTGGTCTCGGTGCCGCTCGCCTTCGCCGGGTTCATCTACCTGGTGTTCATGGTCCTGCTCGGCGTGCCGCTGCCGGCCGGGTTCTGACCGGGCGACGCGCGGCGTGTCGGTCTTCCTCGACGGTCTCTTGACGGCGCTCCAGCCGGGGAATCTCGCCGCGCTGCTGGCGGGCAGCCTGCTCGGGGTGTTCGCGGGGGCGATGCCGGGCTTGAGTTCGACGGTGGGGCTCGCGCTCGTCCTCCCGGTGACCTTCGCGCTCGATCCGACGCCGGCGCTCCTGATGATGGTCTCGATCTACATGGCGGCGGAGTACGGGGGATCGATCACGGCGATCGCGATCGGCGTTCCGGGCAGTTCGCCCGCGCTCGCGACGACCTTCGACGGCTACGCCATGACGCGGCGGGGCGAGGCGGGGCGCGCGCTGGGGATTTCCCTCTTCTCCTCCATGAGCGGGGGGATTCTGGGGACGATTCTCCTCGTGCTGGCGCTCGGGCCGCTCTCGCGGGCGGCGATCGCCTTCGGGCCGGCGGAGTACTTCGGGCTCGGCGTGTTCGGCCTCTCGATCGTCGCGAACCTCGTGGGACGCGATCCTCTGAAGGGGATCATCAGCGCGCTGCTGGGACTCCTTTTCTTCATAGTCGGGCTGGACGTGCTCACGGGGGCGCCGCGGCTCACCCTCGGCACCAACATGCTCATGGACGGGCTCGGGCTGGTGCCGATGCTGATCGGCTTCTTCGCCATCGCCGAGGCGCTGAAGGCGGCGGCCGGCGGGCGCAAGGCGACGGCGCCCGGGGGCGGCATCACGGGGGCGCTGCCCCGGGCCCGTGAGCTGTTCGGGCTCTGGCGCACGATTCTGCGCGGCTCGGCGATCGGCGGGCTGATCGGGGCCATCCCCGGCGCCGGGGCGACGATCGCCTCGATCGTGGCGTGGAACGAGGAGCGGCGCGTCTCGAAGGACCGCGAGCGGTTCGGGACGGGGGTGCCGGCCGGCATCGCGGCGCCCGAGGCGGCGAACAACTCCTGCGTGGGCGCCGCCATGATCCCCCTCCTCGCGCTCGGGATTCCGGGTTCGGCCAGCGCCGCCGTGCTGCTCGGCGGCCTCACCGTGCAGGGCGTCGCGCCGGGCCCGCTGCTCATGGCCGAGCGCGCCGAGCTCGTCTACGCGCTCTACGCCGGGTTCCTGGTGGCGGTGCTGCTCATGCTGGCCGTGGGGCGCCTCGGGATCCCCCTGTGGACGCGCGTCGTGCGGCTGCGCCCGTCGATCCTGATGCCGCTGGTCGTGGCCATCTCGCTCGTGGGCGTCTTCGCGCTGCGCGGGAACGCGGCCGACGCCTGGGTGGCCCTCTTCTTCGGGGTCGTCGGCTTCGCCATGTTGCGGGCCGGATATCCGCTGGCGCCGGCGGTGCTCGGCCTCATCCTCGGTCCCATGATCGAGACGAACTATCGGCGGGCCCTCACGCTGTCGTCGGGCTCGCACACGATCTTCCTCGAGAGCCCGATCAGCCTGGTGCTGCTCGCGCTGGCGGTGGTCAGCTTCGCGGCCCCGGCGGTCAGGAACCGTCTCATCTCCGGAAAACGACAAGCAAAGGAGCAAGAGTGAGCGCGACACGCGCGGTCATCGACTTCATCCTCGAAACGAACATCCGGGACTTCCCGGAGCGGCTGCTGAGCGAGGGGCGGCGCTGCGTGCTGGACGGCACGGGCGTGATTCTCGCCGGGTCCACGGACCACTGCTCCCGCATCGTGCAGGACCAGATCGCGGCGCAGGGCGGGCACGAGGAGGCGACCGTCTTCGGGCTGCCCCACACCCGCGCCCCGGCCTCGCTCGCGGCGCGCGCCAACGGCACGGCGGGCCACGCGATGGACTTCGACGACACGCAGCTCTCGAACGCCCCCGACCGCATCTTCGGGCTCCTGACGCACCCCACGGTGGCGCCGCTGTCGGCGGGGTACGCGATGGCGGAACGGGTGGGAGCCACGGGCGCCGAGTTCCTGGAGGCGTTCCTCATCGGCTTCGAGGTGGAGTGCAAGATCGCCGAGGCGATCGATCCCCGGCACTACCGGGAAGGGTTCCACTCGACCGCGACCATCGGCACGCTCGGGGCGTGTGCGACGGCCGCCAGGCTGGCCGGGCTGGAGGCGGACGACCTCGCCATGGCGCTCGGCATCGCGGCGAGCCTCTCGTCGGGGATCCGGCTCGGGTTCGGCACCATGACCAAGCCGCTCCACGCCGGGCGCGCCGCCGAGAACGGCATCGTGGCGGTCGACCTCGCGGCGCGCGGCTTCACGGCCGGCAACGATGCGCTGGAGGCGCCGTGGGGCTTCTTCCGCGTGTTCGGCGGCGGCTTCGAGCCCGAGCGGCTGGTCGGCGCCCTCGGCGCGCCCTACACCCTGCTCGACCCGGGCGTGTCCGTGAAGCCCTTCCCCTCGGGAAGCCTCGGCCACCCGAGCATGGCCGCCATGCTCGAACTCGTGACCGAACACGACCTTACGCCGGACGACGTCGCCGGTATCACCTTCCGCGCCGGCCACAACATCCTGAAGCCGCTGCGCTATCCCGTCCCCACCAACGAGCTGGAGGCGAAGTTCTGCATCCCCTTCGTCCTGTCGAGCATCGTCCTCCGCCGACGGGCCGGAATCCGCGAGTTCCACGACGACTTCGTCCTCTCCGGGGAGGTGGCGGACATGATGCGCCGCGTGACCGTCCGGTTCGACGAGGAGATCGACGCGCGCGGCTACGACCGCATGCGGAGCGCCATCGACGTCCGCCTCCGCGACGGCACCGAACTCCACACCGAGGCGGACACCTATCCCGGCGGCCCGGAGCGGCCCCTGACACGCGAGGAGCTGCACGCCAAGTTCCGGGACTGCGCGAGTCTCGTGATGGACGACGCGGGTATCGATAAGGCGCTGGGGGCGCTTGAGCGGGTGGACGAGCTGGGGGATGTCGGGAAGCTGGTGGGGGTGCTTGCGGCACGGACAGACGGCGCGGTGTGATCGCCCCTCCCTGGCCCGCGATGGCGCTCCCCCAGAGCAGCGGATCGGGCTAGATTGCCCGTGACCGTTCGCCCCGGATGCGCAGGAGAGTGCATGTGATCAAACGATTGCGGCTAACAAACTTCAAGGCATGGAAGGCGCTCCATGTCCGGTTTGCCACCGTCACCGGCATCTTCGGTGCCAACAGTGCAGGGAAGAGCAGCCTCATTCAGTTCCTCCTCCTGCTGAAGCAGACCCGTGAAGCGACTGACCGGCGCATCGTGCTGGACTTCGGAGGTCCAGAGAGTCTTGCCAACCTCGGCAGCTTTTCCGAGGTGGTTCATGGCCGTGAAACGACCGCCAGGATCAGTTGGAAACTGGCTTGGCATCTGCCGACCCGATTAAAGATCAGCGGCCAGTCCGCCGATGGACGGCCAGTTGAGTTCGCAGGCCGGGAGATGGATACGCATTGCGCGATCGGCCTGTCCGACTCCGGCCACTCATCTACCCTCTTTACACGCAGCCTGACCTATCTTTTTGGCGACTCGTCCTTCACGCTGAAAGCCGGGCCTGGCGAAGGCAGGAAACGTGCGTACGATCTCAAGATCAGCAGCCAGCACCATGACTTCGCCCTGAAGCGTATCCAGGGTCGTCCGTTCGCTCGGATTCCACCTCCTGTCAAGACGCATTCGTTTCCCCAGCAGATCAAGTGGTCTTACCAGAACGCCGACTTTCTCAGCGATCTGGAACTCGCCTACGAAGACCTGATGGACCGCATATACTATCTTGGTCCGCTCAGGGAGTATCCGCAGCGCCAGTACTATTGGAGTGGCGCCAGCCCCGCCGATGTCGGACCCCGGGGTGAGCGAGCCATCGACGCCATTCTGGCGGCTACGGCGCAGGGAGAGAAGCGTCAGCTCAAGAAAAAGGCCTGGCAGCAGCCGTTCCAGGGAATCATTGCGCATTGGCTCAGAGAGCTCGGGTTGATCGATGACTTTTCCCTGAAGGAGATTGGCACTGGATCCAACCTTTATCAAGCACGCGTGACCGCCAACTCGTCCAAGGCATCGACTACTCTTACGGATGTAGGATTCGGGGTGTCCCAGGTTCTTCCGGTGCTCGTTCTCCTCTACTACGTTCCAGAGGATTCCATAGTCCTGCTGGAACAACCCGAAATCCACTTGCACCCGGCTGTGCAAAGTCGCCTAGCGGACTTGTTCCTGTGTGTTGCGAAACAGCGGAAGCTTCAGATCATTGTAGAGTCGCATAGCCAGCACTTGTTGCAACGGCTTCAGCGGCGCGTGGCCGAAGGGGAGATTCATGTTCCAGGAAAAGGGTCCTCATTTCCCTTTACAGTCTCTTCAGAAGATGTTTATCTCTATTTCTCGTCGATCTCGAAGGGCATAGGCAAGCTTGAAGATCTGAAGCTGAATCGATGGGGAGAAATCGAGAACTGGCCGGACGAGTTCTTCGGAAACGAGATGGAAGAGATTGCCGCAATAAGTTCGGCGTCCCTGCGACGAAAAAAGGAAGATGCGTCGAATGGCGGATAGGACAGTAGTGGACACGAATGTTCTTGTCGTTGCCAACGGCTTGGCCACGCACGCGGCAATGGACTGCCGGCTCAGCTGTGTGGGTGAACTCGCCAGGCTTCAGCGTGAGGGCGTGGTCTGCGTCGACGACAAGCGGCTCATCATGGGCGAATATGGACGGATGACGGATCACGACGGTCCACCAATGCCGGGTTCAGCGTTCTACAAATACCTATGGCAGAACATGTACAATGAAGAAAAGGTGCGCCAGGTTCAGGTTGAACCCCGAGACAGCGAAGGAAGGGACTTCGACGATCCGGTGCTGCCTCCGAACAACCTCAAGAAGGACGCGAAGTTCCTGGCTGTTGCTGTGAAGGCTGAGGCCGTAGTTGTGAATGCGGTCGATTCGGACTGGTACGAACATCGCGCACTGACTGACGACTTGGGAGTCAGAGTGCGACAACTCTGCCCTCAGCATTCAACTCGACGAAGAGCAACACCTCGGGCTGACGATGCTTCCCGGTAGGCTGAAGTATCCGCGCACCCCGTACTGGCCGTACTCTCCGGCCATTGGTCGCGGCGATTCCGTCCATCGGGATCCCCGCCGCTTCGTCGGGTGCCCAGTGGTCGTGACGGAAAAGCTCGATGGAAGCAACGTACTCATCCACCGTGGCAAGATATACGGACGCTCCGTGGGCACGGAAGCAAACAACAAATGGTTGGCGATGGTCAAGAAGCACCACGCCTGGAGAGTAACCGAACCGGATGTCTACTTGTACGGAGAAGACATCTATGGCGTACACAGCATCCAATATCGGGCAGTGCGGGAGAACGAAACCTTCTACGCCTTCGCTCTGAGGGATGCCCGGGGAGATTTCCAGTCGATGGCTGCCTTGGAGCGCTTCGCTGCCGACCGATCCATTCCCGTTGTACCGATTCTGCAACGGGGTGAGTTCGGCTCCGTAGGCGAGATCCGGGATTTTATCCGGGGTGAGCACGGGAAGGAGTCGGTGCTCGGAGGAGAACGTGAAGGTGTGGTGATGCGTCTTGCCGAGGCGTTTCCTTCATCGGAGTTCGCTCGCAACGTATGCAAGAGCGTGCGCAGAGACCATGTCCAAACGGATCAACACTGGACTCGAAACTGGCGACCTTGCGCGCTCCGGGTCGAGTAGCAGGAAGCACCTTACCACACATGTTCGCAAGCTACCTCGCCGGACGCCTGGCCCAGCTGGGGGTCGTGCTGCTCCTGGTGTCGGTCGCGGTCTTCTCCATCATGCACGCCCTCCCGGGAGACCCCGTGCAGCTGATGCTCTCCGGGGCCGAGAGCGGGTCGGTGACGCCGGAACGGCAGGAACAGCTGCGCGAGGAAATGGGGCTGAACGACCCCCTTCACATGCAGTACGGACGTTTCCTGCGGGGCGCGGTGACGGCCGATCTGGGAACCTCGGTCCGACTGCGCCAGCCCGTCCTTGACCTGATCCTCGACAGGCTGGGTTCGACGCTCGCCCTCAGCCTGGGGGGCATTCTCTTCGCGGTGATCATCGGGGTTACCACAGGGGTGATGGCGGCCCTCAAACAGGGCTCGTGGGTCGACGGGTTCAGCCGGGTGCTCGCCTACGCGGGGGTGTCGCTGCCGCTCTTCTGGCTCGGTCTCCTGCTGATCCTCGTGTTCTCGTTCTGGCTGCCGTGGTTTCCGCCGGCGGGATCGGAGGGACTCCGTTCGCTCGTGCTCCCGAGCCTGTCGCTGGGGCTCCTGTCCGCGGGAGTGATCGCGCGCCTGACGCGGGCATCGCTGCTCGAGGTCCTCGTCGAAGACTACGTGCGTGCGGCGTGGGCGAAGGGCCTGCCCAAGCGCATCGTCTATTTTAGGCACGCGCTCCGGAACGCCTTCCTTCCGGTTCTGACGATCCTCGGGCTCCAGTTTGGGGCCATGCTCGCGGGCGCCGTCGTGACGGAAACGGTCTTCAGCCGCCCCGGGCTGGGCCGCCTGGTGGTGAGCGCGATCCTCTGGAAGGACTATCCGCTGGTGCAGGGAATCGTGCTGTTCATGGCCACGGCCTACGTCCTCGTGAACCTGCTCGTGGATCTGCTGGCGGCCTGGCTTGATCCGCGCATCCGGGACGGGGCGCCGGCATGACGATCGCGGGCCGCACGCTCAGCCCCGGCTTCATCGCCGGCGTCACCATTCTCGCAGGGTGGGTGCTGCTGGCGATCTTCGCCGCCCTCGGTTCGCCCCACGATCCGCTGGTCACGGTCTCCGGGGCACGCGAGGCGCCGTCGCCGGAGTTCTGGTTCGGGACGGACCGGCTCGGGAGGGACGTATTCAGCCGCGTCGTGTACGGCGCGCGCGTGTCGCTCATCCTCGGATTCATCAGCGTCGCCATCGGCTCGGTGCTGGGGTCGGCGCTGGGGCTCGTGTCCGGCTACTACCGAGGCGCGGTGGACACGGTGCTGATGCGCGTAGTGGATGCGATGCTGGCCTTTCCCGGCATCCTCCTGGCCCTTGTCGTCATCGCGGCCTTGGGCCCGAGCATCACGAACGTCATGGTCGCGGTCGGCGTGTCCACGATCCCGCGCTACGCGCGCCTGGTGCGGGGAACCGTGCTGACGGTGCGCGAGCAGGAATACATCGACGCGGCCCGGCTCCTGGGGGTGCGGGATCTCCGGATCATCCTGAGGCACGTGCTCCCGAACACCGCGATCCCTCTGCTCGTGCTCTCGACGCTCGAGTTCGGACACGCGATATCCGTGGGCGCGGGATTGAGCTTTCTGGGACTGGGCGCGCAGCCCCCGACCCCGGAGTGGGGGCTGATGGTCGCCGTGGGACGCGACGTCCTGGGGCGGGCGTGGTGGATTTCGACCTTCCCCGGGCTCGCCATATTCACCGTGGTCATGGCCACCAATCTCCTGGGCGACAGCCTGCAGGAGATGCTGGATCCGAGGCTGAAGGGCCGGTGACCGCCCGACATGTTTCCAGTAGACACCAGTAAGTTGTCAGTAGACACCAGTATGGGGAAGAGGAGGATCATTCGACCGTGAACGACAGGTGCGTAGGGGTCCAGATCGGGCCCGCGAGCTTCGTGGACGAGGGCGTGGACGCCGTGCTGGACACGTTGCAACAGCGCGTGGGCGTGAATGTGGTCTTTCTGGGAACGGTGAGCTGGCTCGGACTCAAGATCGGGCGCAGCATCTCGTGGAAGATCGACGGATGGCCCGACCACGGCGTCCCCGAGCCGCTCGAGGTCCAGGGCGGATCCTATCTCGCGCATCATCCCGAGTTCTACCGCAACACCCGCGTCACCGACTTCCGCGCGCCGGACGAGGGGATGCACGGACGGGACATTCTGGAAATGGTCATCCCCGGTGCCCGGGAGCGCGGGATGAAGGTCATCCCGGAGCTGATGGAGCCGCTCTTCAAGTACGCCGGACACGGGTCGGCCAACACCGTGCAGATCCCCAACCTGGTGCAGCTCATGGAGGTGGACTACCTGGGCCGGATCAGCGGCGCGCCGTGTCTCGAGCATCCCGACTACCGGGGGTGGTGGCACGCGCTTATCGAGGACCACTGCCGGAGCTACGACATCGACGGCATCATGTGGTGCAACGAGCGGCGGAGCCCGCTGGACCAGCTCGTGACCGGCATGGCGCCGGGATGCTTCTGCACGCACTGCCAAGCGAGCCTGGACCGGGCCGGGATCGATCCCGAGGGAACGCGACGGGCGTGCGCATCCCTTCACGACTATTTCAGGAAGGCGCGCGCGGGGGAGCATTTCACGGATGGCGCGCTCATCACCGGGCTCCGGGTTCTCCTCGACAACCCCGAGTTCCTGCTCCTGGAGCGGCACTGGGTGGAGCGCAACAAGGACCTGGACCGCGAGCTCTACGGGCTCGTCAAGTGGTGCGATCCGGCGCTTGAGTTCGGGCTCAACGTGTGGAACCGCAACCACTTCAACCCGTTCCGCAAGGCGCAGTGGCCGTGGGCCGAAACGAAGGACTACGCCGACTGGGTGAAGCCGATCACCTACCAGCATCAGTCGGGCGGCATCTACATCAACGAGATGAAGCAGCTGCACGCGTCCCTTTTGCGCGATCTGGTGCCCGTGGAGCTGACCCCGATCATGTACCGGATTCTGGGGCTCGACGAGGCGCCGTGGGATGAGCTGCTCGGTGTGGGCATGTCGCCCGCGAGCTATGTTGGCGGGCAATGCCGGGACACCATCGAAGCGCTCGACGGGGAGTTGCCGGTGCTGATGGGCGTCGGCGTGGACGCACCGCGGTCGAGCCCGGATCAGGCAGCGTGCACGCCCGAGATCGTCTACGAGAGCGTGCATGCGGCGTACGGGGCCGGCGCCGCCGGCGTCATCTATTCGCCCAACTACGCCAGCATGAAGCTCACCAACCTCGACGCCGGAGCGCGAGCGCTTGCAGAGTTGGGGATCTGAGGAAAACACCATGCCCGAAGCACCAGCCTGGAAGTTCCAGCCGGTCCTGCAGGATCTGGCCCCGAGGGAGCCCGCATCGGTGACGTTGCGCGGACGGGTCATCACCGGGGTCGGGCGCGAAGTGATCGAAAACGGTCACGTGACGATTGAGGACGGCCTGATCACGTCCGTCGGAGAGGGAGGCGGGGAAGCGGGCGATGAGGGGGCCCTCCCGGGCGCCCGGGTTGCGAGCGGCCCGGCCGTGGTGGAAACCGGCGGAACCATCCTGGCCGGGCTGATCAACAGCCACGCCCACCTGGCATGGGACGGCATCCACGACCTGGCCGCCCAGTCGCTCGGAGACGCCCCCGAGATCAGCGCCTACAAGGCGGCCGCGAACATGCTCGCGTGCCTGCGAGCGGGGATCACCCTGGTACGCGACCTGGGCATGAACCAGAGCGGTTCCTTCGCCAAGCAGGCGGTGGAACAGGGGGTGTTCGCAGGTCCGCGCCTGCTGATAGTCGCGGAGGCGATCGTCCAGACCGGCGGCCATACCTACTGGTGCTGCCGGGAGGCCACCGGGGCCGACGAGATGCGGCGCGCGGTGCGGGAGCAGGTCAGAGCCGGCGCCGATCTCATCAAGGTCATGATGTGCCACGACCTCCTGGAGTTCACCGACGAGGAGCTCGAGGCCATCGTCGACGAGACCCATCGCAGCAACCTCCCCATCACCGCCCACGCCACCTTCGACGCCTGCATCGAGCGTGCGGTCGACTTCGGCATCGACACGGTCGAGCACGGCGGCAGCATGTCCGACCGGACCATCGGCAAGCTGGTCGAGCGCGGGGTTCCCATTATCACCACCTTCTCGCCCGTCCTCCTCCAGTCGAGGCCCGAGATCGCGCGCCAGTACAACATCCCGGAGTGGAAGATCAGGGAGCGCCAGCGGCTGGTCGCCGA
Source organism: Longimicrobiales bacterium (assembly GCA_965202805.1). GTDB lineage: Bacteria > Gemmatimonadota > Gemmatimonadetes > Longimicrobiales > Gaopeijiaceae > BD2-11. The sequence continues at coordinate 1,684,707 of OZ241869.1, read as the reverse complement.
CAAGAGCCGTTACGACGGGCTGCTGCGGGCGGCCCGCGCGGGCGTGCGCATCGTTTTCGGGACCGACGCGGGCAGCCCGGCGGTGCGCCACGGCGTGGTGGTGCCGGAGATGGAGTTCATGATCAAGGTCGGTGTAGTGGCCGACAATCACGCCGCCATCATGAGCGCGACCCGCGAGGCCGCCATCATGAACCGGCTCGACGAGCGCATCGGCACCGTCGAGGAGGGCAAGGAGGCGGACGTCATCGTGGTGGAGGGCAACCCGCTCGACGACCTCGGCGACCTGGAGCGCGTGCAGATGACCTTCGTGCGCGGGAGCTGCCTGTACGCGCGCCCGCCGGTTTCCGCCGGGGCGGCCTGATGCACGTTTGCTCCACACACCGACGCCCGGCGCGACTCCGATGACCCGGGCTGTCCGCGAATCCCATCTGGCCGCCCGCGCCGTCAGCGTGAAGTCCAGCTTCCGCACGCGCATGCTCGAGCTGTCCGCTGGTCTCGACGGCATCATCGCGCTCGGCCGGGGCGACCCCGACTTCGACACGCCACCCGACATCGTGGCTGCGGGCGCTGAAGCCCTGGCGGGCGGCTACACTCACTACACGGCCCCGCCGGGTCTCCCCGAGGTGCGCGACGCCATCTCCGGGAAACTCAAACGCGACAATGGCCTCGACTATCCGGCCAACCAGATCATCGTCACCAACGGCGTCCAGGAAGCGCTCCTCATCTCCATCCTGGCGCTGGTCGATCCCGGCGACGAAGTGGTGCTCCAGACGCCGCGCTTCAACGCCTTCGACTACATGGTCAACCTGGCGGGCGGTCGGGTGGTCGAGGTGCCGACCCTGGAGGAGGACGACTTCGCGCTCAGGGCAGACGCCATCCGCGCCGCCCTTACCGAGCGCTCGAAGCTCCTCGTGATCGCGAACCCGAACAATCCCACCGGTGGCCTCACGCCACGCGAGGAGTTGGCGCGCATCGCGGAACTGGCCGAAGAGCACGACCTCCTCGTCATCTCCGACGAGATCTATGAGAAGCTGATCTTCGGCGGGCGGGAGCATGTCAGCCTGGGCACCCTCGGCGACCTTCTCGACCGCACCGTCACCGTGAACGGCTTCTCCAAGGCGTACGCCATGACCGGGTGGCGCGTCGGCTACCTGGCCGCGCCCGCGTGGTTCATGGAACCCGCCGTCGAGATCAAGCACACCCTGAGCATCTGCACGCCCCCGGCTCTTCAACGGGGTGCGTTGGCAGCCCTGGAAGGCGGGGATGAGGCGGTCGCCGCGATGCTGGCCGAATACGAGCGGAGGCTCGATCTCGTGCTTCGGAGCCTGGACGAGATGGGGATTTCGTACGGTCGACCGGGCGGCGGCATGTACGTATACGCCAACCTCTCAAGTACGGGCCTCGACGCCGAGACCTTCTGCCTCGAGTTTTTGCGACAGGAGAGGGTGATGGTCTTCCCCGGAACCATGTTCGCCGATCCCGCCAACCGGCACATCCGCATCACGCTGCTGTCTCCCTATGCCTCCATGGAAGAAGCCCTCGGGCGGATGAGGCATTTCGTCGAAAGGACGCGACAGTCGTGAAGTCGGGCCCGCTCCAGCAGCAGAGCTGCTACCTGCGAGATGGGGCGCCATGAACGGTCGAACGGGCAGCGACAAAGCGCGCATCCTCCTCGCAGGAGCGGGCGTCCGCGGCGCCAAATGGGCGCGCGTCATCGCCGAGGCCCCGGACGCGATGCTGGCCGGCATCGTGGATCTTGACGAGGGACGTGCGCGACAAGCCCGGGACGGGCACGCACCGGACGCCCCGGTTGAACGCGAGTTCGCCTCGGCCCTCGCCCACGTCGCCGCCGACGCCGTGGTCATCGCCACCCCGCCGGACAGCCATCATTCCCTGGTGAGCCAGGCATTCGACCGAGGCCTCGACGTCCTCTGCGAAAAGCCGCTTTCCGACGAGATGGACGAAGTTCTGGACCTCATCGCCAGGGCCGACGACGCGGGACGCCATCTCCTGGTCGGGATGAATTTCCGCTATCTCCCGACGTCACAGCGGATTCGACACTATGCCCGGAGCGACGAACTCGGCCCCCTCAGCTACGGCCACTTCACCTACCATCGGCAGCGGGACGGCAACCGCCACGACCTGAACGACTACGTGATGACGATGCCTCATCCGATGCTGCTGGAGCAGAGCATCCATCACTTCGACCTGCTGCGCTACTGCTACGACGCGGAGGTCGATTCGCTGGTGTGCGATACCTGGCGGCCATCGTGGAGCACCTATGAGGACGACTGCTGCGTCTCCGTGCTCTTCCGCTTCGAGAACGGAGTTCGCGCGAACTATCTGGGAACCTGGACTGCGGCCTGGAATCGCATGGACTTCCGCTGGCGCACCGAATTCGAAGGCGGGGCACTGATTCAGCGCGAGCAGTTCGAGGATCTGGTGCGCGTCGATTTCGATCGCGGCCTGGGACTCCGCGGCAGCAACTTCAAGGGAGACGCGGAAGCGGAGACGCCGGTCCCGGAGACGCTCACACCGTGCGAGGCGTTCATCGACGACACGCGCGGGCTGCTGGCCGAGTTCCTGTGCGCCGTTCGCGGCGAAGCCGAGCCCGTGACCACCGCCCGCGATCATCTGAAGACGCTGCTCGTGGTTCACGCCTGCATCGCGTCGATGGAGAGCGGGGAATGGGTCGCGTTGCGCGAGGTGGAGGAGCGGTACCGCGTGTCCGCGCCGGCCGTCGACACCCACACGGGCGAGGGGCGCTCTGATGCCAATCCGGGCTCTCCCCGGCGACAGATCGCCGAAGAGGTCGGGCACTCCGATGCGGCTGCAGGTCACCTGTGATTCCCGACCGCTCGGAGGACCCATCACGCGGCGATCTGCTCAGAGTCCATGGCCTGCACACGCAGTTCCTCTCCGACCAGGGCCTCGTGCACGCGGTCAACGGCGTGAGCTTCTCCGTCCGCCGGGGCGAGACCCTTGCCCTGGTGGGCGAGAGCGGGTGCGGCAAGACCGCCACCATGCTCTCCGTGCTGCGCCTGCTTCCGCCACACCGCACCCGCGTCCGGGCCGACGAGGTGAGCTTCAAGGGCCGGGACCTGCTGGGGCTCGACGATGAAGAAATGAGACGTGTGCGCGGACCCGAGATCGGGATGATCTTTCAGGATCCGCGCGCATCCCTCAATCCCGTGCTCACCATCGGCCGGCAGCTGACCGAGAGTCTGGAGGTGCACCTCCGACTGGGCCGGCGCGCCGCCCGCGACCGCGCGATCGCACTGCTCGGGTCGGTAGGCATCCCGCGGCCGGCCTCCCGATTCGACGACTATCCGCATCAGTTCTCGGGCGGCATGTGCCAGCGGGTCATGATCGCCATCGCGCTGGCGTGCGAGCCCAGCCTCCTCATCGCCGACGAACCGACCACCGCGCTGGACGCCACCATCCAGGCGCAGATCCTGGACCTGGTCTCCGAGCTGCGGGCGACGCGCGAGATGGCGATGATCTGGATCACCCACGACTTGAGCGTGGTGGCAAACCTGGCCGACCGGGTCGCGGTGATGTACGGAGGGTCCATCGTCGAGACGGCCGGGGCCCGCCGCCTGTTCGACGCGCCGGCTCATCCCTACACCCAGGGCCTGCTGGCCTCCCTGCCCGCGCTCGGCGCCGGCGGCCGGGGGCGCCTGACTGCGATTCCGGGTCAGCCACCGGACATGACGCGGCTTCCCAAGGGGTGCGCGTTCGCGGAGCGGTGTCCGCACGTCTTCGACCGCTGCCGTCGGGAGAGACCTCCACTGCTGCCGGCAGGGAAGAGGGCACCTTCGGGCGAGCCGCGGACGCGTTCGGGCGCACAAACGGCGTTATCGGCAGGGAAGGGGGCGCGCGCTGCCTGTTGGTGGGCCAGATGACTCCCCTCCTCCAGGTCATCGGCCTGAAGAAGCACTTTCCCGTGCGTCGTGGAATGATGCAGCGTCAGACCGGGTCGGTGCGCGCGGTCGACGGCGTCAGCTTCCGGCTGCATCGCGGCGAGACGCTCGGCCTGGTGGGGGAGAGCGGCTGCGGCAAGACCACCGTCGCCCGCAGCATCCTCCGGCTAACCGAGCCCACGTCGGGGCGCATCGTTTTCGACGGCGTCGATCTCACGGCTGCATCCTCGACGGAACTGCGCGCACTCCGTCCGCGCATGCAGATGATCTTCCAGGACACCCATTCGTCGCTGAATCCTCGCCTGAGCGTCGGCCGCTCCATCGCCGAGCCCCTGCTTGAGCACACGAGCTTGAGCCGGGGGCCGCGACAGGAACGGGTGGCGGAACTCATGAGCATCGTCGGGCTGGATCCGAAGCTCGCCCGACGCCTGCCGCACGAGTTCTCGGGCGGTCAGCGCCAGCGCGTCGGCATCGCGCGCGCCCTCGCCCTGAAGCCGGATCTGATCGTTTGCGACGAGCCCATTTCGTCGCTCGACATCTCCATCCAGGCGCAGATCGTCAACCTTCTCGCCGATATTCAGGAAGAGTTCGGGCTGACCTATATCTTCATCTCGCACGATCTGAGGATGGTCAAGCACCTGTGCGATCGGGTTGCGGTCATGAATGAAGGAAAGATCGTCGAGATGGCGATGACGGACGCGCTCTTCCGCGAACCGGAACACCCGTATACGCGAGCGCTCCTGTCATCGCTGCCGAGAAGGCCCGGGCGGTCGTAGCCGTGCGGCCGAGAGGCGCGTCACACGTATGGAACTTCGGTAGGAACATTTGTTTCGAGCCGCGCAGGCGGCACTTGCCCAGGGACGAGAGTGATGTGTTGCGCATCCTGGACGAGCACCGGACCGGGATGGTGCGTGTCATCGGCGCGGGCCATTCCTGGAACGGCGGCATCGAGACCTCCGATGCGCTCCTGGACCTGCGCCACTTTCGGCGAATCCGGATTCACCCCGACCGCCGCCGGGTCTCCGTGGGCGGAGGATGCCGCATCGCCGAGCTCCTGGCGCATCTCGCGCGCCGCGGCCTCACCCTCCCGTCCCTCGGCCTGATCGCCCGCCAGACCGTGGCAGGCGCGGTCGCCACGGGTACGCACGGATCGGGACGGCACTCTATGTCCCATTACGTGGAATCCATGCGCATCGCCTGTTACGGGAAGGAAGGGGGGGCGGAAGTGCGCAGGGTCGATTCCGGCCAGGCCCTGCGGGCGGCGCGATGCTCCGTCGGGGCCCTCGGGGTAGTCCTTGAGGTCACGCTCAAGTGCGTGCCGCAATACTACGTTCGTGAGCGATGCGTCTGGCGCCCCGATCTGGACGCGGTCCTGGACAACGAGTCGGCCGCGCCCCTGCAGCAGTTCTATCTCGTCCCGCACACATGGGCGTATCTGGAGCACGAGCGGAGCGTAGCGGATGACAGCTGCCGGTCGGGCGTCGCGATGCTCTACCGGGCGTACTGGCTGGTCGTCATCGACGTCCTGCTTCATCTCGGAATCAAGCTCACCGCCTCCCTGCTGCGGAGCCGGCGCCTGGTGGCCGTCCTCTATCGGCGTCTTCTCCCCGCCTGCATCTTCCCGAAATGGCGCGTCACCGACCGCAGCGACCGTCAGCTCCTCATGCGCCACGACCTCTTCCGTCATCTGGAGATGGAGGTCTTCGTGCCGCGGGCGGAGTTCAGGTCGGCGCTCGACTTCGTGTCGGAAGTTCTGCGCGCGGCCGACAGCGCCGATTACGAGGTATCGGCTGGCGTAGACGACCGGATCCGGGCCTTGGGAATGCGGGATTCCTTCGAGAGGGTGCGGGGTTCCTACAGTCACCACTATCCCATCTGCGTCCGGCGGGTCCGTCCCGACGATACGCTGATTTCGATGGCATCCTGCCACAGTATGGAGGAGCAGGACTGGTATGCGATCAGCCTCATCACCTTCACCGAGCCACGGCTGCCCTTCCTGAACGTCGCCCGTTTCTTCGCAACCACCATGGCGCCCCTCTTCAATGCCCGCCTACACTGGGGGAAGTGGTTCCCGCTGAATTCGGGAGAGGTCGAGCGCAGTTATCCCGGTATCCGGGAATTCAGAGCGGCTTGCGAGGGATTGGACCCAGGGGGCGTGTTTCGCAACCCGTTTCTCGAGGAAACGATATTCCGCACATCTGACCGGCATAGTTCATAGTATCTGAGAAGCAACAATCTCGGCCAGGAAGGCGCGGCTGAAGTTTCCCTCAGACCGGCTCGTAGCGCTGAACGTTGATCTCGTCTTCCCGGGCGCGCATTCGGGCGGCATCGTACCAGGCTTGCATCCTGAGCAGCAAATCCATGCTCACCTGAAAGGCCTTCTCGATGCGCAGCGCCATCTCGGGCGATAGCGATGCGTGACCGTTGAGCAAGTCAGAGAGCGTCGCTCTCCGTACCCCGAGGATCTGAGCTGCCCGAGTGACGCTCAGCCCCAGGTCCTCGATGACTTCTGTGCGAATAAAGTCGCCCGGATGGGACGGAGTCATGTTTACGCGTACGCCCTTGAAGTCCATTAGTGGTAGTCCTCCAAATCCAGGCTATCGATGTAGCCGTAGCCTATGAACAACATACTCATGACGGCGATCACCGTAACGATCACCTTGGGCTGACGTGCCCACTCCCTGTACCTGACCATCATCGTGCGATCATCGTCCGTCAATTGCTCTCCGCGCGATCTCTGCCGCTTGTCATCGACGAGTGTACGGTATCACCGTGCACTTGGCAAGCCCGTCGCACCCCGCAGATTAGACGGAAAGCCAGTCCCGAGAGGACACACCCTCGAGCCCTGACACCCCTGACGAGAGGCATCATGAGAAACCCATTCGTGTTGGCGTGGCCGCTGTGCCTTATTCTGCTCCTCGCGCCGTCGGCTGCGGCCCAGGAGAACGAGAGTTCCGGCCCTGGTCCCGAGCCCTCCCGCTGGGAGACCGGCCATTCGATCGTGGTCGGAGGCGAGACGGTTCAGTACGACGCCGTCGTGGGGAGCACGACCCTGACCGACGACAGCGGAGAACCGTCCGCCGAGCTTTTCTACACCGCCTACTTCCGCCGCAACGGCGCGCCGTCAGGCGAACGGCCCCTGGTCTTCGCCTACAACGGTGGACCGGGGTCGGCGTCCTTCTGGCTGCACATGGGGATCATGGGACCGCGCCGCGTGGTCACGCCCGAGGTGGGCCCGCAGGGGGCGCCGCCCTATCCGCTGGAGGACAACGCCTACACGATCCTGGACATCGCCGACATCGTCATGGTCGATCCGATCGGGACCGGGTTCAGCCACATGCTGGGCGACACGCCCGGGTCCTACTACTGGGGCATCGACGAGGATGCGCGCTCGCTGGCGCAGTTCGTCCGCCGCTTCCTGAGCGAGTATGAGCGCTGGAACTCGCCCCGCTATCTCCTCGGCGAGAGTTACGGGACCACGCGCTCGGCCGTGCTCGCGGGGCATCTGCAGCGCGCCAACATCGATCTGAACGGGATCATGCTGGTCTCCTCGGTGCTCCAGTTCAACACCATCCAGTTCGCTCCCGGCGATGACCTGCCCTACATCGTCAACCTCCCGTCCTATGCCATCACATCCCGCTATCTGGACGCCCTTCCCGGCGAGACTCCGCCCGACCTGGAGGCCTTCATGTCCGAGGTGGAGGAATGGGCGCTCACCGAGTACGCCACCGCGCTGCTGGCGGGCGGGACCCTGGACGAGACCCGCCGCGCCCGCGTCATCGACCGGATGCACCGCTACACGGGCCTGAGCCGCGACTTCATCGACAAGTCCGATCTGCGCGTGACCGCGCCCGCATACGAGGCGGAACTGCTGCGCGACCAGGGCCGCATCGTGGGGCGGCTGGATGCACGATTCACCGGCCCGGCCGGCGACGCGCTCGGCGTGCGTCCCTCCCACGACCCGCAATCCACCGCGATCAGCTCCGCGTACACGTCGGCCTTCAACAGCTATCTGCGGGATGAGCTCGGCTACGATGGCGAGCGCGAATACGTGCCCAGCGGCGGGACGCGAAATTGGAATTGGGGACGGCTGGGCGGCGGCGGTTCCTTCGTCCGGGGCGGAGGCACGCCCAACGTCGCGCCCGATCTGGCCACCGCCATGAAGCGCAATCCCAGCCTCAAGGTCCTCCTCATCAACGGCATCTACGATCTCGCGACCCCCTACTTCGCCGCCGTCTGGACCATGGACCGCATGGGGCTGCCGCCGGAGCTGCGGGCCAACATCGAGCGCGCCGACTTTGCCGCGGGCCACATGATGTACGTGGAGCAGTCGCTGCTGCAGCAGTGGAAGGAGACCCTGGACGACTTCATCCTGCGGACCTCCGGTCGGCCTGCGCCCGCGACGCAATAGAGCCGCCCGCCGGGAGGAATCCGGGCTGAGCCGACGGCATGCCTCCAACCGCCCTTGCCCTCGTCCTGGCGGCAGGACTCCTGCACGCCTCCTGGAACCTGATCCTCAAGCGCTCCAGCGAGCGGGTTCTGGTTGCGGCGTGGGCGATGCTGCTCGGCGCGGTCGTCTTCATCCCGACCCTGGTGCCGGCGTGGCCGCCTCCCGCGGGGGTATGGCCCTTCGTGGGCGCGAGCGCGGTCGTGTACGTGGCGTACTACGGGTGCCTGGCGCGGGCGTACGGAGACGGCGACTTCTCGCTGGTCTACCCGGTCGCGCGCGGGACGGCCCCCGCGATGCTCGCGCTGTGGGCGGTGCTCTTCCTGGGCGAGCGGCCATCGCCGGGCGGCGTGGTCGGGATCGCGACGATCCTCTGCGGGCTCGTCGTGCTCGGCGGGGCGCCCCTCTGGTCGCGCGTCGCCGGGGCGACGGCGGGAGCGGCAGAAGACGTTCGCCCAGGTACCGATTCCTCCATCCGAGCGCCCGCCGGGCATCGCTGGCGCCAACTGCGCGCCCACACGCGGGGCTCGGGATCCGCCTTCCTGGTCGCGTTCTTCATCTCCGTGTACTCGACGCTGGATGGCGCGGCGGTTCGGCAATGGGAGCCGATGCCCTACCTGGTGCTCGTGTTCGGGCTTTCCGGACTGGCGTTCGTGGGCATGCTGGCGACCCGGGGCGGAAAGCGGGCGTTTCGGGTCCTGCGCACGCACTTCCGTCCCATCGCGATGATCGCCGTCATGACCCTCGTGGCCTACGCGCTTGTTCTTCGGGCTTTCCAGATCGCTCCCATCAGCTACGCCGGAGCCGCCCGCGAGGTGGGCATCGTCTTCGGGGCCCTGGCGGGCTGGCTCCTTCTGGGAGAGCGGTTCGGGCGCATTCGCACCGTCGGAGCCGTGCTCGTCTTCGCGGGCATCGGGATGCTGGCGCTGGCCGGGTGACCTGCCTATTGTGGACGGCCCAACGCCAATGTCGCATCGCCCCGCGGTCTTTCCGTCCCGCCCACCGAGCACTGGCTCAACACGCCGGAGTCGTTCCATGCATCATGCGCTTTTCAGCGGTACCGGCATCCTCCCCGGCCGGGCGGGAACATGAAGGAGGGGGACACCGCGGCGAACGGGCGTGCCGTCAACGGTACCGGGCTGACGCTCGCCCGGGCCGACTTCGAAGCCGCGTACAGGAACGTGGCTCCCTACATCCACCGCACGCCCATGCTCACGAACCGGTCGCTCAGCGAGGCGTCCGGATTCGACGTGCGCCTGAAGGCCGAGCTCTTCCAGCGCGGCGGCTCCTACAAGCTGCGCGGGCCGCTGAACAAGATCGCGAGGCTGAGCGAGGAGGAGCGCGCCCGCGGCGTCATCTGTTCCTCGGCGGGGAACCACTCCCAGGGCGTGGCCCTCGCGGCGCGCCAGTACGGCGTGCGCGCGGTGGTGGTCATGGCCGAGAACGCCACCCGCTCCAAGATCGCGGCCACCGAAGGCTACGGGGCCCGCGTCGTCCTCCACGGCAGCATCTGGGACGAGGCCAACGAGAAGGCGCTCGAACTCGTGGAATCCGAGGGGCTTACCTACATCCACCCGTTCGATGACCCGGAGCTGATCGCAGGGCAGGGAACCCTCGGCCTCGAGATCATGGATCAGTTCCCGGAAACCGAACTCCTGATCGTGCCCATCGGCGGCGGCGGCCTCATCTCGGGCGTCTCGATGGCGGCCAAGTCCGTCAATCCAGAGGTCCGCATCGTCGGCGTGGAGTCTTCCGGAGCGCCGGGGATGAAGCGCAGCGTCGAGGCGGGCGCGAGCATCGTCCTGGACGAGGTCGACTGCATCATCGACGGACTTCGCGTCAAGAAGGTCGGAAGCCACACTTGCTCGGTGGTGTCGCGCTTCGTCGACGAGATCGTGACGCTGCCCGACGCACAGATCTTCGACGCGATGCTGTGGCTGATGACCCGCGCCAAGGTCGTGGTCGAGGGCGCCGCCGCCGCTCCGGTCGGAGCTTTGCTCCAGGGGCTGGTCGATGCGCCTTCGGGAACCCGTACCGTCTGTGTGCTGAGTGGCGGCAACCTGGATGTGGAGGGGATGCGGGGCCGGTCCTGGAACTAGAGCCCTACTCCCTCCAGGGATACTCCGGCCGCCGCAGGTGCCAGTCCGTCTCCCGCTGATAGCCCATCCCCAGGTCCAGCACGGCCTGGTCGTCCATCGACGAGCCGCAGATCTGTAGCGACAGCGGCAGCCCGTCCTCGTCGAATCCGCAGGGGATGGCGAGCCCGGGAAGCCCGACCAGGTTGGCGATGTAGTTGAGGCGCGGGGTGGCTACGCTGACGTCGTCGGGCGGCTCCCACTCGTTGCGCGCCGGGATGGGCCAGCCTTCGCTGACCTCGCGCATGGCGGCGCCGTTGGGCCAGGTCGGGGCGATGACCGCGTCGTAGCGTGAGAGGATCTCGTCGGTTTCGCGCACCAGCTGGTTGCGGATGCGCTGGGCCGTAAGATAGTCGGCGGCGGGCATCATGCGCCCCGCCATCCAGTTGGCGCGCCGGTCCTCGTTGAACGAGAACATGTTGGCCGCGCTGCCGTCCTCGAAGAGCGCCTGGAAGTTGGTGCCGCTCTCCACGGTGACGATGGTGGTGAAGAGGGCCCCGGTGGGCCGGAGGGGCAATTCCACATCCTCGAGCACCACGCCCATCTGCTCGAAGACGTCGAGGGCCTCCTGGAAGACGCGCCGGGTGTTCTCTGAGCCCGAGAGCAGGAATTCGGGACGATGCACGCCCAGCCGCCGCCCGCGCATCGCGCCCGGATCCGCGCGGAAGACGAAGGGGCGGTCGACCGTGGTGGGATCCCGGGGGTCGTGCCCGGCGATGTACTGCAGGATGTGACCGCAATCCTCCGCCGAGCGCCCGACCGGACCGATCTTGTCCAGGCTCCAGGAGAGCGCCATGCAGCCGAAGCGGCTCACGCGGCCGAAGCTGGGGCGCAGCCCCGACGCGCCCACCGCGGAGGCCGGAAATACAATGGAACCGCCCGTCTCCGTGCCGATGCCGAAGCCGATGAGGCCGGCCACCGCGGCCGAGACCGTCCCGCTGGAGGAGCCGAAGCTGGTGCGGTCGAGCTTCCACGGGTTGAGCGCGGAACTGGTGTTTCCGCCCGCGAACTCCCCGAGCGAATTCTTCGCCATGAGCACGGCGCCGGCGCCTTCGAGCATGTCGATGACCGCCGCATTGCGGTCCGGAACCCGGTCGCGGAAGATGCCCGAGCCCCAGGTGGTGCGGATGCCGCGCGTGTCGAGCAGGTCCTTCACGCCGTAGGGGATCCCGTGCAGGATGCTCCGGCGATTGCCGGCCGCCAGCTCCTGGTCCGCGCGCGCTGCGGCCTCGAGGGCGTGGTCGCGCGCGATCGTGACCATGGTGGCCAGCTTGCCGTTGTGATCGGTGCGCGGCTCGCTGGGCAGCTCGAAGGGAGGAACGTCCAGCTCCTCGGCGCGGTCGAGGTAGGCTTCGGTCAGCTCGACCGAGGTGATGGAGCCGTCGGCGAGCAGGTCGGCCAGCTCGCGGACCGTCAGGAAGAAGGTCGATTCCTGCATGGCTCAGCCCCTCCAGAAGACGATAAGGGGGGGCTCGTCGGGGTCGAGCGGGAAGTCGCGCAGTGTCCGCTGCACGTTGATCGTGTTCGCGATGGCCCGCTTCAGCCGCTCCAGCTCCGCGGCGTCCTCGTAGATGCCCCGCGATCCCTGATGGTCGAGAAGCGCGTTGGCCGTGGCGGTCGATACCTCCCCGCTCTCGGCGACCTCGGTACATGCCTGCGCCCACGCCAGCGCCATCGCGCTCGCGCCAGCGACTGCGGTGAACTTTCTGCGATCCATGGTCATGATCTGGACAATCCGCTGAGGGGCAATTGGCTGCACCGCCACATCTTGCCATTACCTGACCGCGCAAGACAAGGAGCGGGGATGCCGGCCTGCATCGCGACGCGCGTCCCGTTCGCGGTCCAGGGCCCGGCGCCAGCCAGCGACATCAACTACCCGTACATCGCCCCCGGCAGGAAGGTGGCGATTCCGGGCAGGAACCCGAGCAGCGCCAGCAGCGCCAGCATCGCGAGCCAGAAGGGGATGATTCCGCGATAGATATCCCCCATTGAAACGTCCGGGGCCACGCTCTTTACCACGAAAGTGTTCAGGCCGACGGGCGGCGAGATCAGGCCCATCTCGAGGGTGACGACGATCATGACGCCGAACCAGATCATGTCGACGCCGAGTGAAGCCAGGATGGGTTGCACCAGCGGAATGGTCAGGACCAGCATTGCGAACCCGTCCAGGAAGGTGCCCAGCACGATGAACATCGCCAGCAGCAGTGCGACCACCTGTCCCCCCGACCATCCCTGGTCACCCACCCAGCGGGCGGCGGCGAACGGCAGTTCAGTGAAGCCGAGGAACACCTTGAAGACGTAGGCTCCGATCAGGATCAGGAACACGGTGCCGCACGCCTTCAGCGTGGAAAGGACGGCCTCGCGGATGGCATCGCGGGTGAGAGAGCGACGCGCCAGCGCCACCAGCAGGATCAGGAACGCGCCGACGCCCGCCGCCTCCATGGCCGAGAAGATGCCGGCGTAGATTCCGCCGAGCGTGACCGCCACCAGCCCCAGGATCCACCAGGCGCCCGCGGGCACCCGCCCCCGCGCGGCGAGCGGGTTCTCCGGCCTGTCTCGCGGCACCTTGTGCGGTTGCAGCTTCACCACCACGAAGACGGTCAGGACGAAGAAGAGCGTGAGCAGGATCCCCGGAATCAATCCTGCCATGAAAAGGCGGCTGATGCTCTGCTCCGTGAGGATGCCGTACAGCACCAGCCCCGCCGACGGGGGAATCAGGATGCCGAGGGTTCCACCGGCGGCGACGGCCCCTGTCGCGAGCGACCTGTCGTAGTTGAACCGGCGCATTTCCGGCACCGCGACGCGTCCCATGGTCAGCGCGGCGGCCAGCGACGATCCGGAGAGCGCCGAGAACCCGGCGCTGGCGACGATGGAAGCCGCGGCCAGGCCACCCCTGAAGCGGTGCAGCCAGAGGTTGGCCGCGAGGTACAGTTCGCGGCTCATTCCCGAGACCACGGCCAGGTTCCCCATCAGCATGAAGAGCGGGATGATGATGAGCGCGTGCCGCGATGACACCGCGAACGTCTCTCCCGCGATGACGGGCAGCACGGCCTGGGGGCGAATGAGGGCGATGCCGGCCGAGCCAGCGATCAGCATGGACAGCCCGACCGGCACCCGGATCAGGAGAAGGACGAAGAGGATGGCGAGCCCGATGAGGGCGGCGGTAGGTCCGTCCATCATGTGCCCTCGACCTGCGGGTCGCCCTCGGCGCGCGGGTTGCCCTTGCCCTGCGGGCCGCCCTCGCCCTGCTGGCCACCCTCGGCGCGCGGGTTGCCCTCGGCGCGCAGGCCTCCCTCGCCGCGCGCGGCAGGCCCCCGGATCAGCCCGGACGCCAGCAGCAGCGACAAGGTCGCCATGGACACCCCCAGCGCGTAGTAGAACGGGGTGTGCACGATGGCGAGGCTTCCCGTGACCTCGCCGCACTCGACGCCGCAACCGCCCTTGGCGAAGAGTGCCAGCGACGCAACCGCCGTGGCCCCGGTCCCCAGTAGCCGCGAGAGCACGTCGGTTGTCCGCCTGAGCCCGCCGCCGCCGAAGCGTCCGATGAGGTCGACGGACACGTGTCCGCCCTCCCGTGCCGCGCAGACCACCGCGCCCGCCACGAAGACCGTCAGGCACATCGTGGCCAGATCCTCGGCGCCCAGCAGGGAAAACCCCAACAGGTGGCGCGCGATGACCTCGGCCACGGTGACGCCCAGCAGCAGGAGCAGCGCCGCCCCGCCGGCGATCGCGAAGGCGGCCGTCAGCGCCCGTCGGGCCCCGTCACGGACCCCGGAGCGATCCCGGTGCGCGTCACGGATCCCCTTGCGATCCCGGTCCGGGTTGTGGCCGTAATCCGTCACTGCCTGCGAAACAGTTCGATGACCTCGGCCACGGTCATGTCGCCCAGCCGCCGGGAGAGTTGCGCCCGGTACACGCCGTCGACAGCGTCCTCGAATCGCGCCTTCTCCCGGTCCGAAAGATCGATGAGTTCGACTCCCGCTTCGCGGGCCATCCGGAGTCCCCGCGCGCTGGTGGCCTCGTAGCCCCTCGCCCCAGCCAGCGACAGCGATGCGTCCGCGGCCTGGTCCACCCAGCCCCGCTCCCGCGCGGGAAGGGCCTCCCAGGTGTCGCGATTCATCAGCAGGACGAATGGAGTGGCGGACAGCGGCAGCCATGTCGTGAGGTAGGCGGCCGCCTCCTGCAATTGATACGCGGGAATGCCACCCGCGGTGATCACGACGCCATCGATCACGCCGGTGTGCAGATTCTGCTGGACCTCCGAGACCGGCTGCATGACGGGGCTCGCCCCCAGCGCTTCGACAAAGGGCATCTCGAGCCGCGACGACACCCGCAGCTTGAGCCCCCGCATGTCTTCCAGCGTGCGCACCGGCCTGTCGCGGGTGATGAGCACGGGGGGTGTGGCGGACCAGATCGCCAGCACCCTGGCCCGGTATTCGCCCTCCAGCACCGGGCGCGCGCGCTGCAGCGCGGCGGTGCAGTCGATCGCACTGTCGCAGACGCCCGGATAGATGCTGAGCGTCGTCATGGGGAATACCGAGGAAGTATATCCGGGGAGGGTGGCGACGATGTCCGCCACCCCGTCGAGCAGCAGGGAGTAGTAGCCGCGGGGCGAGGAGCCGAGAGCTCCCCCCATGTATTCGGTCACCGTGAGCCTGCCTCCGGACACCTCGGCCAGCCGCTCCGCAAACGGGACCACGACATCGGTGCGCACGCTGCTCAGGGGCGACATGAAGTGCGCCAGGACGAGCGACCTGTCTCCAGGCCCGCGATCCGCGGGAGGTGAACAGGCTGAGACCGCGAGCAATGCGAACGGCGTCAGCGCGACGCTGCGAACGAGCCTTGAGGTCAACACCTCAGCGCTTCCCGCCGGACCGCCGCCCGGCCGCAACCTTCAGGGTGACGATATCCACATTGCGAAACTGCTGGTGCCGAACGGACGATGCCAGGTGCCGGAGCAGCCGCAGCGAGATCTCCTGCTCCTCGGGTCCGCTCCGGGCCTCTTCCCCCAGCAGCGCGAGCCGATCCTGCAGGTTCAGGTCCTCCTGCCCCGGGGCGGCGGCCTTGAACTGCAGCACGGCGTACTCGGCTTCCCTGGACGCGGTGACCAGGAGGGCGCGCCCTCCATCCTCGCGGTCGTCCCCTTCCGGCGTTCCCCCGCGTGCTTCGAGCAACATCAGCAAGGTCTCTTCGCTGGCAGCCTCCATGCGCTCCACCGACGCCTCCAGTCCATGGCGGCGCGCGAACCTGCGAATGAGATCTCTGATCGCGGGCAGTTCGGTCACGTCCAGGCGCCCGCTGAACCGTGCAAGACGCGGCATCGTCAGAGCCGTCAGCAGGATGACGGTCAGGCCGCCCGCGGTCATGCCGTTGCCCAGGAGGCCGCCGGCGAAGTCCGCGAAGAAGTCCGGGAATACCAGGTCGAACTCGACGGCGATGCCCGTCCAGACCGAGAGGCCCGCGATGAGACCGTTTCGCGGATTGGCTCCGGTTCCGGATACCACCTCGCGCATGCCTACCACGAAGAAGATGGACATGACGACAGCGATCGAGGCGGCGACCACCGCATCCGGCACGGCGAGAATCACCGCGACCAGCTTGGGCACGCAGGCCAGCAGGATCAGTGCGAGCCCGGCCGCGATGCCCACGCTGCGGGTGGCTACTCCCGTCGTCTCGATCGCAGCGACCGGCGTGGGATGCAGGGTGTTCGGAATCGCGCCCGCCAGGCCGGCCAGAACGTTCCCGACCCCCTCGGCCGCCACCGCGCCCTGCACGGCGCGGAAGTCCACGGCGCGCGGGCGGCGCCACGATACGCGCTGGGTGGCCACGGCCACGCCGACCGACTTGGTGGCCCCGACGAGCGCGATGAACAGGAAGGCCGGCAGGAGCGCCCAGAACGCGGGGCCGAAATCCAGGTCCAGCCCCGGGGGACGACCCGCGGGCAACCCGAGCCAGGCCGCATCGGCCACCAGCCCGACTTCGTAAATCCCGAAGAACCCGCCCACGAGCGATCCGGCCGCGACCCCGGCCAGGGGCGCCCAGAGCCGAAGTCTGCCCGTTCCCTTCAGGTGGAGCCCCACGGTTGTGGCCAGCGTCGCCAGCGCGGACAGGGGAGCAGCTCCGGCCGGCGCCCCGGCCGGCAACTCGTTCAGCATGCGGAGGAGAATGGGCATGACGGTGACCGGCAGGAGCATGATTACCGTGCCCGTGACCACGGGGGTGAGGATGCGGTGCAACAGGGCCAGCCGCTCGGAAAACGCCGCCTGCGCCAGCCCCGACACCAGGACCAGGGCCGCGAGCATCGGCGGTCCCCCCTGCACGAGCGCCGCGACGCAGACCGCGATGAAGGGCGACGAGACTCCGTGGAGGCTCTGATACCCGGCGCCGAACCGCCCCACCCTGATCGCCTGCACAGCCGTGACGATGCCGCAGGCCATCATGCCGGCGAAGACCGCCCACAGCAGGAACGCCTCCGCGCCTGCAGCCCGGAAGACGATGGTGGGAAACAGCACCGCCGAATTGAGGCTCAGAACGGCGAGTTGCAGGCCGAGACCGACGGCGAGAGGCCGCTCCACCGGGTCGGTGGCTTCGCAGCGGAGACCTTCGTCTGGTCTCATTCAGGCGTCGTCCGCTTGATGGAGGAGGGTGGTTTCGGAGCCCGCGAGCCTGGCTTGCGGTCCTCGACGCAGCCGGGCGCGACGATGCGAACTTCTGCCGGTGGATCCCGGCCGACCGGGACTCGTGGCAAGCTTACTGAGGCCGGCGCGACCTTGCCAGCACCACCGGAGCGGCGGATCAGCCCGCCATCCCGTTGCCTCGAGCTGAGTCGGCCCGGAACTGGTCTGGACGATGCCCGGATCCGCGGCTTGAATCCCGCTCATGATAAGTATATCATACTCATGATATGAGTAAGCGACTTCAGGTAGTGCTGTCGGAGGCGGAGCTCGAGGAGATCCGGGACGCGGCGAGGCGCAATCGCGTCACGGTGTCGGCGTGGGTCCGAAGGACGCTGCGCGCTGCGCGTGAGCGGGAGCTGCGCGGAGGAGCCGCCTCGGTGCGCGTGGCCAGGCCGGAGTACCGGGCCTCCGAATCTGCCCACTACCCCTTCGTCACCCTCGAAGTCAGGCTTCCGGAAGCCGATCTGGAAGCCATTCGAGAGCGCTACGGGCTCCGCAACTGGCCGAGGGCTGTCAAGGAAGCCGTCTGGCGCCAGGCGATCGTGCCCATGACGAAGGAGGAGGCGCTCGCGATGCGAGGAGTCGGCTGGGATGGGGATCTGGACGAGATGCGGGACGGGAGTCCCGGTGACGTCTGGTGATCGTCGATACCTCGGCCTGGGTCGAATACCTGCGCAGAACGGAGAGCCCGTTCGACCTGTTCCTGGATGACGCGGTGAGGTCGGGCAGACCCATCGCCGCACCAGCCCCCGTGGTGATGGAGTTGCTGGCGGGCTCACGTACGGAATCCGACGCTCGGAAACTGCACCGGTTGCTCTCGCGTTTCGAGATCCTCGTCCCTGATTCGCTGGGAGAGTTCCAGCATGCGGCGCTCATCCAGCGTACCTGCCGCCGCGCCGGCTGCACGATCCGCTCGATCGTGGACTGCATGGTGGCCGCAGCCGCCATCGACGAAGGCCGCCCCCTTCTCGCCCGCAATCGCGACTTCGAGATGATCGCCCGCCACACGGAACTGGAACTCGTCGTCCCGGAGGCCCGCTGCCCCTGATTCCGCGGCGACGCGGAAGGGCGCCAGTCTTCGTGCCCAGCGGGAGGCTGCTCCGCGCGACGCCGATGCGTTAGCCGGTATCCCGGACGCGGGAGAAGCACCGGCGTGTCTCCCCGGGAGGTCGCCCGCGATACTCGCGTGTAGTGCCCCCGCTCTCTATGTTGCTCGCGCTCCGGCCGCGGCATCTCCGGCGGGCCTCCGATCCGCATTCTCGACTCAAACCTCAACCGGAATCCCAACACCGTGCGAGCGCTCCACATCGAACCCCTCCCCGACTGGATCCAGGGCCTCTTCCAGCAGACTGCGGATGCAGCCGGAGTCGAGATGGTCTGGGGCGGTCGGATGGATGAATCGGCACTCTGCTCTGCCGCCATCGACGTTGACGCGCTGGTAACCGCCAAGCGGCCGATCGGCGGGGCTCTGATCGGCGCGGCCGCCGGACGGCGTCTGATCCAGGTGCAGGGGCGGGCGCCGTGGGCGGTGGATCGGGACGCAGCGGCTGAGGCCGGAGTACCGGTGTCGGTGCTACCACACCGGGGCGCGATCGCCGTCGCGGAGCAAACCGTCGCGCTGATGCTTGGCCTCTACCGCAAGCTGGTGCCGGGACACGTGGGCACCCGGGACGCGGAGTACACGGATCTCGGTGTCGAGCCCGTGCGCACCACCGAGCGCAGGATCGCCTTCAACTGGCTGCGCTACCCCGATGTCTGGCAGCTCCACGGCAAGACGCTGGGACTGGTCGGGCTGGGCGACATCGCGCTCGAGGTCGCGCGCCGCGCGCGCGCATTCGATATGGAGATCGTCTACCACAAGCGCACGCCCCTGCCGCGCGAGCACGAGGCGATGGTCGGGGCGCGCTCCGTGCCGCTCCGGGAACTCCTCGCCGCGAGCGATGTGGTCAGCCTGCACGCGCCCCATACCGACCAGACCGAGCGCATGATCGACGCCGAGGCTCTCGCGCTCATGAAGTCCACGGCCATCCTGGTGAACACCGCGCGCGGCGGGCTGGTCGATGAAGATGCGCTCGTCGACGCCCTCCGGGACGGCCGCATCGCCGGGGCGGGGCTGGACGCCTTCCTCCACGAACCGCTGCCCGAAGGCAGCCCGCTGGCCGATGCGCCCAACGTCCTCCTGTCCCCCCATGTGGGCGGCGGGACCGGTGGCGGGCAGCGCGGCATGATCGACGACGTGGTCGGGAACCTGGTCGCGGCGCGGCAGGGTGGTGAGGTGAAGGGCCTTGTCCGGCCCGGATGAAGCCGGGCGTCCGGAGCCGCCCGTCCGGATCGCGTTCGCCGATGGGCGCACCCATGGTCTTCCGGGACCACCCGCGCCACTTTCGCAGTTTCCTGCCCCCGTGTCCTGAGCCCTGAGCGCCATGCTACGAGATCCGCTTCTGGTTGTCGCCTTCATGCTGGCCGTGGTGGCCTTCGCACGCTGGCTGGAAGAGCGCTACGACATCATCAAGAAGATCAGCTCCGCCGTCGTGTGCACCCTGCTCGGCATCACGCTGGCCAACGTCGGTGTGATCGAGCACACCGGCCCGGCGCACGAGGGTGTGTTCACCTTCGCCATACCCTACGCGATCGTGCTCGTCATCATGGGCACGCAGATGAAGGAATTGGCCAACGCGGGGAGACCGCTCCTGATCGCGTACCTCGCGGCGTGCGGGGGCAGCTTCGTCGGCGGCGCGGTCGCGGGCGCTACCATGGCCGGATGGGTCGGACCGGAGACGTGGAAGCTCTCGGGAGCGTTCTCCGCCGCCTTCGCGGGCGGTGGGATGAACTTCGCCGCCGTCGGGCAGGGGCTCGAAGTCGAACCGAGCACCTTCGCCGCCGCGGCGCTGGCCGACAACATGTCGACGGTCCCGTACCTGCTGTTTCAGGTGTGGCTGGCAGGAATCCTGGCGGCGATGTTCCTTCGCCGCAGCGGGCCCGGGCTGGCGGAGTTACCGGCCACGGACCCCGAGGAAAAGGAGGAACAGGAGGCGCAGGAAGAGGCGATGCGCCGTCGCTGGACCGACACAGACATCAGCATAACGGACTTTGCTATCCTGGGAGGCTTGCCTCTCGCCGCACTGTGGGTGGCCCGGCTCATCAGCGAGGCGCTGGCCGAGGTACTCCCCTCCATGGCGGATGGGTCACTTTGGTACGAGCTGGTCCGGTTCCTGAGCGAGGTGCCGGACGTCCTTTGGCTCACGACCATCGCGCTCATCGTGGCGCAGCTGCCGTGGGTGAGAAAACTGCGCGGGGCGGAAGTCCTCTCCTATTTCGCCCTTCACATCTTCTTCATAGCGCTGGGCGCGGCATCCGACCTGGCGACCATCGTCGACGCGGGCGTGCCCATCTTCACTTTCATGATCGCGATCATCGGCATCCACGTCGTCGTCGCGTACGGGATCGGGTGGCTCTTCCGCATCGATCTGGCCACCGTTTCGATCGCCAGCCAGGCCGCGATCGGCGGGCCCGGATCGGCTCTGGCCATCGGCATGGCGATGAAATGGCACAAACTGGTGGCTCCCGCAGTCATCGTGGGCATCTTCGGATACGCGCTCGGGAACTACTTGGGCGTCGCGTGTGCACACGCCGTGAACCTGCTTCTGGGCTAAGGTCGAGATCGCATCCACAGCACCGCCTCGGGGTAGCTGCACCTCCCTCGAACCAACGTCCGCACAGCTCTCGACAAAAGCATGCCCGCGTCCACCGATCACCCCCTGGTAGGCGTCGAGGGGATCGACGTCCTCGTGACCGGCTCGGGCCGCGGGCTGGGTCGAGGCGTTGCGCAGGCGATGGCCGTTGCGGGCGCACGGGTGTGGCTGGTGTCGGAGATGCCGGAGGAACTCGAGTGGACCGCAACCGACATCCGCGCGGCGGGGGGCGAAGCACGCATTCTCGCCGCGGATCTCGGGCGCGAGGATGAACGGAAGGGCCTGGTGAGAACCCTCCGCGAGCAGGCCCTGAAGTTGCGCGTCATCGTCAACAACGCCGGCGTGCTGGAACGTGAGCCCGTCGTTTCGCTGGACGCCGCACACTGGCGGCGGATCATGAGCGTGAATCTCGAGGCGCCCGTGTTTCTGACCCGGGACCTTCTGCCGCTACTGGAAGACGAGGGCGGTTCGGTGATCAACGTCTCGTCGCGTGCGGGGACCGGCGCCTTTGAGCGCCAGGCTGCATACTGCGCATCGAAATTCGGCATGGAGGCATTCACGAGATGCCTCGCACTGGAGCTGGCTGGGTCACCGATCAGCGCGAACACGGTGACGCCCGGGCTTTCCATCAAGCCGACCTCCCTGACGCAGCGCGATGCGGAACGCGCGGATGCGGCAGCGCGCGCCCGATGGCGCGATCCTGCTAAACTGGGTCCCGCGTTCCTCTTTCTCGCCGGACTGCGCGGCCAGATCAGTGGCTGCCGCTTCGACGCCTGGACGTTGACCCGAGGACTGGAGCAGTGGGGTGTGCTGGAAGTGATGAACCGCATTCACGAAATCGCCGAATACACGCCGGAGGCTGTCGGATGACCGAGTTCAGCAACGGAGGCGCACCTGCCGGAACCACGGCGACGGCCGCAGAGGCGGCCGTCTCGCAGCGGGCCAGCGCAGCGGTGAAGTCCTTTGCGAGCGCCAAGTCGGCCCCATTATCCGCACCCGCTCGATCAGGTCCGAGCGAGGGCTTGCTGGCCGGTTTACGCCACCACCTGCTCGCCGGAGAGACCCACTACCCGGACCGCCCCGGCATGGGGGAACTGCGCAGTCGCGTAGGCGAGGCCCTTCCCGCCGTGGGCTTCCCCGCGCGCGAGCCCGATGGCGTGCTCATTACCCAGGGAGAAGGAGAGTCGCTTTTCGCGATCGTCCTGGGCCTCGGCGGTGGAGAGGGGGCGACCATTGTCGCCCAAGCCGGGGGCCGTCATCAGCGCCTGCTCGACTGGATGCGGGTGTGCGTGATCGAGCCGGGCACAGATGCGGCGTCTGAATCCGAGGCGGCGTTTCACCTCATCGAGTACCGAGCCGGGGCGGAAACCCCGGAAAACGGGAACGGGTCCGACCCCCCGGGGCTCACGCAGGTACACGCCATCGGCAACCGGCTGTTTGCCGCCGGCAGCCCTCGGGCCTCGTCAGCGTCCGGCCACGTGCGCGACGATCCGTCTTCGTCCAGCAGCCCCGGAGCCGGGTCGCCGGTCCCGAGCGCGCCCGCCGTCGTCCCCGCCGACGCCATCGTGATCGGCTCGCTGGACGGCCTGGAGGGGATGCACCCCTTCTCCCTCGGCTTCGTCGCCGCTCCGGTTGCCGTGCGCCCGCGCATCGCGAAGTGGAAGCAGGCCTCGTCGATCTGCTCGCCGGCCCCCTCGCAGCGCGCCGCGCTGTGGGCATTGGGGGTACGCCCATGAGCGCCGCGATGAAGTCCGGGGAACGCGCGGGCTACGCGTCGCTGCGCAAGGGTGAGGCCGCCACCTCGCTACGCTACAAGATGATGGCGCTCGCGCGTGAAAGAGAGAACGTCATCTCGCTGGGGCGCGGCGATCCCGACCTGCACACCCGACCGGACATCGTCGAGGGCGGCCTGGCCCGTTTCGCCGACGCGATGGGCGCGGGGATGGTCGGATCGGACGAAGGACCGGTGCGCGGCCTGCTCCCGCTGCGTGAGGGCATCGCCCGCCGCTACGCACGCGAGAAGGGCGTGGACGTCGATCCCGCCACCGAGATCGCCATCACCAACGGCGCCCAGGAGGGCCTCTTCCTCGCCATGCTGGCGCTCGTCGATCCGGGCGACCGGGTAGCCTGCCAGGACCCGCGCTACAGCTCCTACGACCAGGCGATCGGGACCGCGGGCGGCGACATCGTGCCGGTCCCCACCGGAGGCGACCGGCCCTTCGAGCTCGGGAGCGACGAACTCCGGCGGCACGCGCAGGGATGCAAGCTGCTCGTCTTCGTGAATCCTTCGAACCCGACGGGCGCCTGCGTCGGCCCGCGGGGCGTCCGCGATCTGGCCCGGGCCGCAAGCGACCTCGACATGGTGGTGGTGTCCGACGAGATCTACGAAGACGTGGTCTTCCGCGAGGAGCCCTTCCTTTCGCTGCTCGCCGCGGACGGCGCCCGCGGGCGCTCGGTCGTCCTTTCGGGATTCTCCAAGGCCTATGCGATGACCGGCTTCAGGGTAGGCTACCTGATCGGCCCGCCCGCCTTCATCGACGCGGTGGAGGCCATCAAGAGCACGACTTCCGGCCCTTGTCCGGCGTTCTCGCAATACACCGCCCTCGCGGCCCTGGAGGCCGATCCGGATCCGCGTCCGGGCTATCTGGCCAGGTATCGACGCCGGCGCCAGGTGCTGATCGACGGCTTCGCCGACCTGGGTGTCCCGCACGGTCCTCACGGGGGAGGCCTGTTCATGTGGGCGGACGTGTCGCGCTTCGGGATGGACGCGGAGAACTTCTGCTACCGCCTGCTCGACGAGGCGGGCGTGCTGATGTTCCCCGGAGCCTCCTTCGGGGAGCGATGGCGCAACTGGGTGCGGGTGTCGCTCCTGTGTCCCGAAGCCCGCATCATCGAGTCGATGGCCCGCATTCGGACCTTCGCCGGCACCCTGTAGGGCGGCCGGATGGAAGCCGGAGCGGGTCCGCGCGCGCCCGGGCAGGAAACCAGCCGCCCGCGGAGCACAGCGCGGCTGATTTGACCGCTGGCAACGGGTCGCTCGCATGCGCAAACGGGCAGGTCCGCGCGGGCTGAAGCCGTCGCGCGCGCTGGGGGCGCCGGCGTGGGGGAACCGGCAACCGCGTGTGGCGTAGTCCCGGTGCGACGGCTACGCTTGCGAGCCTGACGACACCCGCATCCGAGTATGAATCCTGGAGGAAAGACCATGACCTTGCGAATCAACGACGAAGCACCCGATTTCACCGCCGAGACCACCGAAGGAACCATCCGATTCCACGACTGGATCGGGGACGGATGGGCGATCCTCTTTTCCCATCCCAAGGATTTCACGCCCGTCTGCACCACCGAACTGGGCACCGTGGCCGCGCTCAAGGACGAGTTCACGCGGCGCAACTGCAAGATCATGGGCATCAGCGTCGACGGGGTCGGCGACCATCACGCCTGGTCGGACGACATCGCGTCGTTCGGCGGCCACGCCATCAACTATCCCCTCGTGGGCGACCCGGAGCTGAGTGTGGTCAAGCTCTACGACATGCTTCCGGCCGACGCGGGCGACACCTGCAAGGGCCGGACTCCGGCCGACAACGCCACGGCGCGGTCCGTCTTCATCATCGGACCGGACAAGAAGATCAAGGCCACGCTCACCTATCCCATGAGCACGGGACGGAACTTCGCCGAGATCCTCAGGCTTCTGGATTCCTGCCAGCTCACGGCGGCGAAGCAGGTGGCCACGCCGGCCAACTGGGAGCACGGTGAGGACGTGATCATCCTGCCCACCGTGTCCAATGAGGACGCGGAGGCGAAGTATCCCGACGGCTGGGAGCAGCCGCTGCCCTACATCCGCATCGTTCCGCAGCCGGAGTAGCGATACCCGGAACACCGGACTGAGCACTTACCGGCCCCCGGGCTCGCGCGGACCACGCTCTGCACGGGTCCGGGGGTCGCCAGCAAAGAGGAGCAAGCGTTGAGCGAACGACTGATCGCCGGAGGCACCGTGGTAACCGCGGACCGGATGGAGCCGGCCGACGTCCTCATCCGCGACGGGCGGATTGCCGAAGTCGGGCCCGACCTGACCACCGATGGCGAGGTCCTGGATGCGGGCGGCCACTGGGTCATGCCCGGGGGCATCGACACCCACACCCACCTGGCCCATCCCATCGATCGCCTGGGGATCAAGACCGCCGACGACTTCTTTACAGGCACAGTCGCGGGCGCGTGCGGGGGCGTCACCACAATCATCGACTTCTCGCTGCAGCGGCGGGGCGAGACGCTGGCGCTGGCGCGCGACCGGCGCCTCGGCGAAATCGCGCCCGACGCCGTAATCGACTATGGCTTCCACACCATTGTCACGGATGTCCGCGACGATGTCATCGACGAAGTGCCGGAGTTGATCGAGGGAGGGTTTCCCTCCTTCAAGGTCTACATGACCTACGGCGACAAGATCGTCAACGACGACGGGCTGTTGCGCCTGCTCGAGGCGACCGGCGCCAACGGCGGAATCGTCCTGGTCCACTGCGAGAACGACTGCGCGGTCACGTATCTGATCAACCGGCATCTGGACGCCGGAAAGACCGGTCCCGCATTCCACGCCCCCAGCCGCCCGCCGGTGGTGGAGGCGGAGGCGACCCATCGCGCCATCATGCTGGCCGGGGTGGTGGACGCGCCGCTCTGCATCGCGCACGTCACCTCGGTGGGCGCGGCGGGTCACGTGGCTGCCGCCCGCGAGCGCGGCGAGCCGGTCGTGGCCGAGACCTGCCCGCAGTACCTGGTGCTCGACGACACCGTCTACGACCCCTGCGGCGGGTTCGAGGTCGCCAAGTTCGTGTGCAGCCCCCCCATGCGGGCCGCCGAGCACCGCGACGCCCTCTGGAGCGCCCTCGCGGCCGGAACGATCCAGCAGGTGTCCTCCGACCACGCCCCCTTCCGCTATCACGACCAGAAGACCACCGGGCGCGACAACTTCACCCGCATTCCCAACGGCCTGCCCGGGATCGAGACCCGCCTGCCCCTG
Organism: Longimicrobiales bacterium; assembly: GCA_965202805.1. Classification (GTDB taxonomy): domain Bacteria; phylum Gemmatimonadota; class Gemmatimonadetes; order Longimicrobiales; family Gaopeijiaceae; genus BD2-11. The sequence continues at coordinate 1,658,825 of OZ241869.1, read as the reverse complement.
GTGTTTGCGGGCGGCGTGTCGACCGGCCTGCTCTCGCCCCAGCGGTTCGTGGAGCTCGCCTCCACCAACCCGGCGCGCATCTTCGGCATGTACCCGCGCAAGGGCACGCTGGACGCGGGCGCCGACGCCGACGTCATCGTCGTGGACCCGGAGGCCGAGACGGAGATCGACGCCGCCAGGCTACACTCGGCCGTCGACTACAGTCCCTTCCAGGGGATGCGGGTGAGCGGCTTTCCGACCTGGACCCTCTCCCGGGGCGAGATCATCGTCGATCGCGGGAAGCCGGTCGCGGAGCGGGGCAGGGGACGGCTGGCGGAGCGGCGGCGTATCGATCCGGCCGTGCTGCCGTGAACCTCGACGACATCCGCGCGGCCTTCCCGATCCTCCAGCGCCGCAACTACCTGAATTCCTGTTCGCTGGGCGCCCTTTCGACCCGCGCCGAGGAGCGCCTTCAGGACTTCCTCGACCGCTGGCACGACATGGGCGCCTCGGCCTGGTACGAACACTGGTGGGGGATGCTCGCGGAGCTGCGCCGGCGCGTCGCGGACCTCTTCGCGGCCCCCGCGGGAACCGTCGCGCTCTTGCCCTCCACCTCCGCGTGCCTCTCGGTCATCTCCGAGAGCCTGGACTGGTCGAAGCGCAACCGCATCGTCACGACCGAACTCGACTTCCCGACGCTCCTGTACCAGTGGAAGGTGCGCCCCCAAGTGGAGATGGTCGTGCTGGAGAGCCCGGACGGCGTTACCGTCGACCCGCAGCAGTTCGAGGACGCGGTCGATGAACGCACCCTGGCCATCGCCACGAGCCACGTGTTCTTCACCACCGGCGCCATCCTCGATCTGAAGTCGCTCGCGGATATCGCGCACCGGGCCGGCGCGTATTGCCTCATCGACGGCTACCAGGGCGCTGGCCAGATCCCCCTGGACCTCCCCGCGACCGGCGTGGACTTCTATACCGCCGGCCCGCTCAAGTGGCTCTGCGGAGGCCCGGGACTCGCGTACCTGTATGTGCGCGACGAACTGATTCCGGCCCTCGAACCGAGGATCACGAGTTGGTTCGCCACCGAGGACCAGTTCCGCTTCAACCCCGGTGAATTCCGATACCGCGCGGACGCGCGCCGCTTCGAGCTCGGAACCCCGGCGCTCGCCACGGTCCACACCGCGCTCGGCGGCCAGGACATCATCGACCAGGTTGGCGTCGAGGCGATTCGGGCCCGGAACGTGACGCTTACCGAACGACTGATCGACGGATGCCGGGCTCGCGGCCTCTCACCCCGGGTCGCCGACGACCCGGATGAGCGCTCGGCGATCGTCCCGGTGCGCCATCCAGCGCCGGCAGACGCGGTCAAACAGCTCGCCGACCGCGGAATCGTCGTGGACAGCCGCCCTGGTGTGGTGCGGGCCAGCCCCCACTTCTACAACACGGCAGACGAAGTGGACGAATTCGTGAACATGTTGGCGGAGGCGAGGCCCGCCGCGAGGACGAGGCCCGCCGAGGGCGCTTGATCGTACCAGCCCCCTCTCGCTTGATCCGTTGCCGCCCCCTCTTTTGTTTGCCAGAAACAGCGAGATGTGGCGAACAAAAGAGGGGCTGCAGGAGAGCAACAAGAAGGTCTGGGCAGAAGGGGCTCCTACACGGCGACGGACGTCCGCCCGCCCGCCATGGCCGCGAGCAATAAGGAGGTTTGGGCAGGAGCGGGTCCCTACCCCAGAAGGTCGTCCCGGACCTCGTCGATGATGCCGTAGAAGCAGCACCACTCGCCCTCGATCACCGCCGGACGCGAGCGCAGCCCGAACACCACGCCCTCCTCCGGGGCCACGACTTCACCGCGCTGATCGCCGTAGAGATCGAAGACCCGCCCCAGCGGCGTCCCCGCCGGCATCGGCGTCTCGAAGGGCACCTCCGGCTCCCCGACCCACATCCCCGAGGCCGGAGCCAGCAGCGCCTGCTGATGTCCCATGCGCCAGCGCGACGCGTAATGCGCCTCGCCCTCGATCATCCCGTAGTGCCGCATCACGTTGCGGTAGCTGCCCGCCAGGTCCTCGGCCACGGCGTGGAAGTCGGAGGTGAGGGTGCGGCAGTTGCCCCCCAGCTCGATGGTGATCCCGGCCTTGCCCAGCTCCGCGATCTTCGAGGAGGGATTGGCGCCGCCCACCCCGCTGCGGAACACGAGGTCCCATTGCGGCCCCATCGCCGCCGCCAGTTCGAAGCTGGCCGGGTTGTCGGATGCGAAGATCATGTGTGCCAGGTAGGAGTGCTCTCCCCCCGAATGCACGGCGATCTGGAGGTCGCAGGCGTCCTGCATGGCCTGCCAGTGCGCCCACGCCGCGCGCTCGGTCGGGTAGCCGTCGGCCCGCCCCGGATAGACGCGGTTCATGTCGTACGAGAAGGTGTCCAGCGGATCGCCGCGCTTGCCCGCCTCGAACGCGGGCACGTTCATCGCGGGGACCCCGACCACGGTTCCGCGCACCTCGGCGGCGTCGAGCGTCGCGAACAGCTTGAAGATCGAGAGCGCACCTTCGGGCTCGTCCCCGTGGGTGGCCCCGTTGATCCAGAGGATTGGGCCGTCGAGTGCACCCCGGCATATCAGGATGGGAATCTCGCGCGCGACTGCGGCCACGTCGGATCCGACCGGAATCACGCCCCTGGCCATCGTGCCGGGCGACGCCTCCGCGCTCCCGATCGTCAGTACCTCGTTGCTCATGTCTGCTTCCCGGATGCTTCCTGTTCGCTTCTAGTCCTGTTTCGCCAATTCCACGCCCGCTGGCTCCAGCGAAAACGGCACCCCCAGCTCTTCGGCGAGCGCCCGCAGCCGCACCACCGTCTTCGGGTCCATCGGAATCCCGTGCTTCAGCCGACGCCGCGCGCGCTCCTGCTCCGCCTGCCCGGGCAGCCGAACCGGCCTGGCCGGGTCGATCGGCGGCGCCTCCAGCACATCCGCGATCAGCCGCTCCAGCCTCTCCCCGAACTCTTCCGCCGACATGAACGCCTCGATATCGACCGCGATCATCGTGTGCGCCACGTCGTAGTTCTCGTCGTCCTGAAACACCTGCGCCCCGAAGAGTGACCCCGTCAGCACCCCCGTGAGGACGTCCGTGACCAGGCTGAGGCCGTAGCCCTTGTAGTCGCCGATGGGGAGGAGGGGGCCCTTCATGGCCGCGTCCGGGTCCGTCGTGCGCGCGCCCTCGGGCGTGAGCGCCCAGTGGTCCGGCATCGGCAGGCCCGCGCGCCTGAGCCAGCGCATCATCCCCTTGCCCGACTGGGTCAGCGCCATGTCCAGGACGATGGGGTCGCGGCCGCCGACTCGGGGAACCGCCATGCCCCAGGGATTCGTGCCCAGGACGGGCCGGGTCGCGCCCCAAGGCGCCATCTCGGCGCCCGCGTTCGTCATCGAAATGCCGACAAGCCCCGCGTCCGCAGCCCGCTTCGCGTGGAAGCCGGCAATCCCGAAGTGGTTGCTGTGCCGCACGCCGACCATCGCCACCCCGACCCGCCGCGCCATCTCCAGCGCCCGGTCCATGGCCCGGCGCGCGGCGACATATCCCAGTCCCTTGCTCGCATCCAGGAGCGCCGCGGCCGGCCGCTCCCGCACCCACCTCATCCGCGCATCGGGCACAATCCCCCCGTTGCGCATGCGCCGAGCGTACCGGAACAGCTTCTCGAGCCCCTGGTGCTGTCCGGGATGCCACCAGAGCGACGCCGTCACCACGCCGTCGGCGTTGATGCGGGCTTCCTCCCCGCTCGCCCCCAGCGCCCGCAGCACGTCTTCGGCGAACCCGCGCACCGAAGGCTCGCGAAACCGCTCGACGGCGACTCGTTCGTCCAGGTGGTAGGTGATGGGGAGGCTCCTTTCTACTTCATCGCGCGCGGACGGCCTTCATCGCGCGCGGACGGCCGAGACGTGTAGACCGCAACGTTTGCTCATGGGCGCATCTACTCCCCGAACCCCCAGCTGTGCGCGTGAGGCTGGATCAGTTCCGCCGTCATTCCCGGAAGCTGGTCGGGGTAGACGAAGGCCTCGTAGCCGTCGTTGGCGTCGAAGATGGTGTCCTGGAAGAACGGGATGCCGCGCTCGCGCAGCGCCGCGACGTCGCCGTCGATGTCGGTCGTCTGCAGCGCGATGTGGTCCAGCCCCTCGCCCCGCGACTGCAGGAAGCGGTTCACGCGCGACTCCACGTCCCAGTTCTGCACCAGGTGCAGCCAGCACTGGTTGGGGAAGAGGATGCGGGCGTCGAGCTGCTTGCCCTTGCCCTGGTCGTCGCGGTAGTCCCGCGCCACGAGCCCGAAATACCGCTCGAATCGCGAGCACGCGTCCGCCAGATCGTGCACGCAGAGGCCGATGTGCTGCAGGCGGAAGAGTTCCATCGCGTCGCTCACGGGCTCGCCCACGGCCTCCGGCGGATAGTACCAGCTCCTATCGTGCGACTGGATGAGCTCGATGGTGAGGCCGGGCAGCCTGTCGGGATAGACGAAGGCCTCGTAGCCGTCGTTGGCGTCCAGGATGCGGTCCTCCCACACGCCCACTCCAATTTCCCGCAGGTGGGCGACATCCGCTTCGATGTCATCCGTTTCAAGGCAGATGTGCTCCAGCCCCTCGCCCTTTTCCCGCAGAAACCGGTTCACGCGCGACTCCGGATTCCAGTTCTGCACCAAGTGCAGCCAGCATTCGTTGCCGAGCAGGATGCGGGCGTCGAGCTGCATGCCCTTGCCCTGATCGTCGCGGAAATCGCGCGCCTTGAGCCCGAGGACGCGCTCGAAGCGCGCACAGGCATCTTCCAGGTCACGCACCACCATGCCGATGTGCTGAATGCGGAGGATCATCCGTTTTCCAGGGTGTGGGGGATGGCCGGTTGCGCCCGCCGGGGCTCGATCCGCCGCCCCACGGGTTCCAACCACTCCCGCTTGCCGCCATCTTTCGCCCGGCAAGATGCAACGTTACCCGAAGGGGCGCGAGTCAGGGGACGAAACTGGTGACAACCCGCAATCCCATCCGCAGCAGCAGAGCCAATGCCGCCAGCGTCAGTGCCGGCGCCCCCGGGAAGAAGAAGATCTCCGGCGCCAGCCTCAGGCACGCGTTCCACGAGATCATCTGGCCGCGGCGCAGGCTGGTGCTGCTCGGTCTGGTGCTGATCCTGATCAACCGCCTGGCCGGACTCGTCCTCCCGGTGGCCACCCGTCCCCTCATCGACGACGTGATCGCGAACGGCGACCTGCCGGGTCTCTACCGGCTCCTCGGGGCGGTGGCCCTGGCGGTCGTCGTCCAGGCGGCCACGTCGTACACCCTGACCATGATGCTCAGCGTGGAGGCGCAGCGTCTCATCGCCGATCTGCGCACGCAGGTGCAGCGGCACGTCCTGAGCCTCCCCGTGCGCGTCTTCGACAACACCCGCTCGGGCGACCTGGTCTCGCGCATCATGGAGGACGTGCGGGGCGTCCGGAACCTGGTGGGAACCGGTCTGGTGCAGCTCGTCGGCGGGGTGATCACGGCGGTGGTGGGCTTCGGGTACCTGCTCAGCATCTCTCCGATGATGACGCTGCTTACCATCGGGCCGCTCGCCGCCTTCGCCTTCATCTCCACCAACGCCTTCCGCACGCTGCGGCCCGCGTTTCGCGAGCGCGGGAAGATCCGCGCGGAAGTCACGGGCCGCCTGACCGAGTCGCTCGGCGGCATTCGCGTCATCAAGGGCTTCCACGCCGTCAGGGCGGAAGGCACGATCTTCCGCGACGGCGCCCTGCGCATCTTCCGCAACATCAGGAAGACGCTCACCACCTCCAGCCTGGTCACGAGCGCGGGCACGTTCTTCATGGGACTCGCCGGGGTGCTGGTGATGGGGTACGGCGGCTGGCTGATCGTTCAGGGCCAGCTCACGGTCGGCGAGCTGTTTTCCTTCACCTTCCTCCTGGGCTTTCTGATCGCTCCCGTGATCCAGATGGCCAACATCGGCACCCAGATGACGGAGGCCTTCGCCGGCCTCGACCGCACGGCCGAACTGCTCTCCTGGCCGACGGAGGACGACGATCCGAAGCGGGTCGTCGAGATGCCGCCCATCCGGGGCCGGCTGCGCTTCGAGGACGTCCACTTCCGCTACGAGGAGGACAAGCCCGTGCTCCGGGGCATCGGCTTCGACGTCGAACCCGGCACGTTGGTGGCGCTGGTGGGAAGCTCCGGCTCGGGGAAGTCGACCATGGCGAGCCTGGCCGCCTCCTTCCTCACGCCCGATGAAGGCCGCGTGCTCGTAGACGATGTCGACCTGAGCGAGGTGCGCCTGGCGAGCTACCGAAGCCAGCTGGGACTGGTGCTCCAGGACGACTTCCTCTTCGACGGCACCATCAGCGAGAACCTGCTCTTCGCGCGCCCCGGCGCCAGCGCGGATGAAGTGTTGCATGCCGCCCGGCAGGCGTTCGTCACCGAATTCAGCGACCGCTTCCCGGAGGGGCTCGACACCCTCATCGGCGAGCGCGGGGTCAAGCTCTCGGGCGGCCAGCGCCAGCGGGTCACCATCGCCCGCGCGATTCTCGCCAACCCGCGTCTCCTGTTTCTGGACGAGGCGACCTCCAGCCTGGACACCGAGAGCGAAGCGCTCATACAGGCTTCGCTGGCTCAGCTCCTGCGGGGGCGCACCACCCTGGTTATCGCCCACCGGCTCTCCACAATCCGCCGGGCCGACCTCATCCTCGTCCTGGAGGAGGGCCGCATCGTGGAGCGTGGCCGGCACGAGGATCTGGTCGCACGACGGGGCCGCTACCACGAGCTGTACACCGTTCAAGCCAGAATATGAGGACGCCCCGGCCCGTTTCCGGGCATCTCCGCGGCACAAAACTCCGCCCCTCTCCGCAGTATGAGACTTGCGGTTGCGGTGCTTTGCACCAAGACTGTTTCAGCCACAGGGGGTGACGGATGGGGTGCACATCCGCTGGTTTTGTCGCGTTGGGATGGCATTCTGTCGCTTTTTTCCGGGTTTATGTCGTATCTTATGGTCCGGGTCGTTCGGTGCTCTCGCTGCCGGCACTGCCGTTGTGGCGGTTGGAGTTCGACATCCCGTGTTGAATCGGTAAGGTTCGGTTTGGCTCCACATCACAGGAGGGATTTCCGTATGAACTTGCCTGGCAACAACTTGAACCGACTCCTCAAGCGGACCGCACTCCTGCTGTTGTGCGCGGCACTCCCCGCAGCGACGCACGCTCAGGGCTCCCTCGAAGGCACGGTTCGCGACGCCGCGACCAACCAGGGAGTCGTCGGCGCGCAGGTGTTCATCTCCGCGCTGAACATCGGCAGCCTCAGCGGCAACGACGGCTCCTTCAGCATCAGCGGCATTCCCGCCGGATCGCACATCGTCGAGATCCAGCTGATCGGTTACGCCGCCGAGCGGCAGGAAGTGACCATCGCGGACGGGCAGGCGACGCAACTGGACGTGATCCTGAGCGAGGAGGCCATCGCGCTGGGAGGCATCGTCGCCATCGGGACGCGGGCGAGGCCGCGAACGGTGACCGAGTCCGCGGTCCCCATCGACGTGATCCCCAACGCGGAGATCGTCAACCAGGGAGACAACGACTTCGCCAACCTGCTCCGCAACGTGGTGCCGTCGTTCAACGTGAACATCCAGCCCATCAGCGACGCGGCCACCTTCGCCCGTCCGGCCAACCTGCGCGGTCTCGCGCCGGACCACACGCTGATTCTGTTGAACGGCAAGCGGCGCCACCGCACGGCGGTCATCACCTGGTACGGCAACGGCCTCGCCGACGGATCGCAGGGCCCGGACCTCGCGATGATTCCGGGGTTGGCGCTGGAGCAGGCCGAGGTGCTGCGCGACGGCGCGGCGGCCCAGTACGGCTCCGACGCCATCGCCGGGGTGATGAACTTCATCCTCAAGAACGACCGTTCCGGCGGCGCCATCGAGGTCAAGACGGGCGGCAATCTGATGTCGCGGACCGGGGCGCGCTTCGAGGATGGCACGATCCCCGGCGACGGGGAGATGTACAGCATCGCGGGCAACTTCGGCCTGCCGCTCGGGGAGAACGGCTTCCTCAACCTGACCGGCGAATACGGCAACGCCAACCCCACCGACCGCAGCACGCAGCGCCGGGACGCGGTAGGGTTGGTCGTCCACGAGGGCAACACGAGCGTGCGCACGCCCGCGCAGATCTGGGGCTCCCCCCAGGTCAGCGACGAACTCAAGATCTGGGCGAACACCGGCTACCTGTTCAGCGACCGCCTCTCGTTCTACGGACACGGCAACTACGTGAGCAAGCAGGTGGAGGGCGGGTTCTACTTCCGGAACCCCGGCACCCGCAGCGGCGTGTTCGCCACCTCGGGCTGCCCGCGCTATTTCGGCGACCAGCCGTGTGATCCGGAATGGGAGCGGTCCATCCTCCTGGTCGGAGACCTGCTCGAGGCCCAGGGCGGCATGATGGGCGCGGCCGGTTGCCCCAGGGTGCTGGTCGACCCCGCCAGCGGCACCATCAGGGACCGTGATGCGTTCAACCAGGTCATGTCCGACCCCAACTGCTTCACCTTCCGCAAGATCTTCCCCGGAGGCTTCACGCCGCAGTTCGGCGCCTACGTGATGGACGGCTCCGCGGTGGCGGGCCTCAGGGGCACCAGCGGCCGCCTGGACTGGGACGGCAGCGTGGCCTGGGGCAAGTCCAACATGGACTTCTACATGTACAACACGGTCAACGCCTCTCTCGGGCCGAACCAGCCGTGCAGCGACGAGGGCGCATCGATCGCGGTGCCGGACCAGCCCTGCACCCCGTACTTCCGCCCCGGCATCTACGACCAGCAGGAAGTCAACCTGAACTTCGACGTCTCCTACGCGGTGAACGAGCGCGTGAACCTCGCGGGCGGCGCGGAATGGAGGAACGAGCGTTTCGAGATCGTTCCGGGCGACCAGGCCTCCTGGACCGAGGGACCGCTCGCCAGCCAGGGCTTCACTCCGGGATCGAACGGGTTCACCGGCTTCGGTCCGCTGACCGAGGGTGTGTGGAACCGGAGCAACGTGGCGACCTACGGCGACCTGGAGATCCGGGACCCGGAAGGTGCGTGGACCTTCGGCGTGGCAGGCCGCTACGAGAACTTCTCGGACTTCGGCAGCACGCTGAACGGAAAGATCTCGGCCCGCACCACCGTCTCGGAGGGCTTCGCCCTTCGCGCCAGCGCGAGCACGGGGTTCCGCGCGCCCACGCCCGGACAGTCCAACGCGTTCAACATCTCCACGATCTACGACCCGGTCATCATGGACCTGACCAACAACGGCACCATCCCCTCCACCTCCGATCTGGCCGTGGAGTACGGGGGCGAACCGCTGGTGCCGGAGACCTCGGTCAACCTGGCCGTCGGCGCGGTGGTCGAGAGCGGCAACTTCAACATGTCGTTCGACGCCTATCAGATCAGCATGTCCGACCGGCTGACCTTCACCCAGGACTTCAGCCTCAGTCCCATGGACATCGACCGCCTGCTCGCCGAAGGCATCATCCGGCCCGGCGGCGTGCTCGCCAGATTCCGCTTCTTCATCAACGACTTCTCGACGCGCAGCCAGGGCATCGACTGGGTGGCCGCGTACCGGGTGGCGGGCGGCGATGGTTCCGGCACCACCTTCAGCACCGCCTGGAACGTCAACCGCACCACCGTCACCGAGTTCAACCCGCAGACGCTGAGCGGCGGCCGAATCCGCATTCTGGAGGAAGGACTGCCCAACCTGCGCGCGAACGTCTCGGTGAACCACGACTTCGCCAGCGGCATGCGCCTCCTGGTGCGGGCCAGCCACTGGGGCGGCTACTACGATGGCGAGCAGCCATACTACGAGTCGGATCCCGGCAACACGATCGACTACCCGTCCCGCGTCCTCTTCGACGTGGAGGCGGCCTATTCCCTGAGCGACAACTGGATGCTGACGTTGGGATCCCAGAACGTCCTCAACACGAAGCCTCAGGAATACCCGGGTGCGGCGGACGGCGTCGGCAACCGTTTCGGCCAGTTCACGCCCTACGGCTTCAACGGGGCCTTCGTCTACAGCAAGCTGGGGTACACGTGGTAAAGCCGAGCTGATCCGCCATCGGCGGCAGCAGCATCATGCGGCCCCGGAAGGTTGCCCGGCGACCTTCCGGGGCCGTTCTTTGTTCTGGAGACGCACCGCCGCCGATTCGCATTCCCTTCGTGACCCTTCCTTCCTTCGACTGATCCGGAAGCGATCGATGATCCTGGCCGAGTTCCCATCCAGGCCACTGCTGGCCGGCGCCTTGCTGGCCGCCACAGGCTGCGTATCGTCTTCGGCGCTGGAGTTGTATCGGGCCGCCGACGCCCCGTGCTACGATCGCTCCGCCGAGCCCCAGACCGCCGTCGTAGACGCCCACCTCCACTTCCGTCCCTTCGGGGGTGCGGAGATCCCGTTCGACGAGATCGTCGGGTACCTGCGGCAGACGGGCGTGCTCTTCGCGAACGTCTACGGGATCGGCCAGACGCTCCCGGACTTTTCGTCCTGCACCTACTACCTGGACTGTCCCGGAACCCCGCTGAATCCCTCCCTCGACAACGACCGTGCCAACGCCGCCGGGTACGAGGCGAGTCCGCCATCGGACGTGCATCTGACGCTGTCGATGACCTTCCCCGACCTGGCCCGCCCCGCGACCATCCTCCCCGAAATGCGCCGCCTGGAGGAGGAGTACCCGGGCGTCTTCTCGTGGATGGGCGAGGTCAACCTGGTGAAGCAGGCCGTGTTCGCGAACGGCCGCGGGGCGGTTCCCGAGGAGGTCCTCGCCGACTGGGCGCCGTTCATGGAGGTGCTCCGCGCGCGCGACATGCCGCTGGCGATCCACGCGGACCTGGGCAACGACGAAAACCCGACCTTCTACGTTCCGCTGATGGAGGAGGTGCTGCGCCTGTATCCCGACAACGACATCGTGTGGGTGCACATGGGCCTGTCGCGGGAACTGACGCGGATGGCCCCCGCCGAGCACATCGCGATCGTGACGTCGATGCTCGACCGCCATCCCCGCCTGATGCTTGACATCTCCTGGCGCGTCCTGGACGACGCCTATTTCTCGGACCCGGAGGCGAGGACGGCCTACGTTCCCTTCCTGAACCGGTACTCGGAGCGCGTTCTCCCGGGGACCGACTTCCTGGCCTCAAGGGACAAGAGCTTCGCGGTCTACCGCACCGAGCTGGAGGTCACGGGCCGGATCCTGCGCTACCTCGACGACAACGCCTTCCGCAACATCGCGCTCGGTCAGAACTACTTTCGCCTGCTGGGTCTGGAGTACACTGCGCCGAGGGTTTGCGAGGGGGCCTGAGGGCGCCACAGAACATCGGCGGCAGCGCCCCGCGGGTTTGCCGCTACAACCGTGCCCGAATCTCCCACAGGTCCGGGAACACCGGTTTGTTGAGCGTCGTGGCCAGATAGCGGGACCCCGCGGATCCGCCGGTCCCGGGCTTATGGCCGATGGTCCGCTGCACCATCTTCATGTGGCGGTAGCGCCATTCCTGGAGCCCCTCGTCCAGGTCCACGAGGCGCTCGCACAACTGGGCGTTGCGGGCGTCCCGGCGATAGATCTCGACCAGGACCGCGTGCATGGCACTGTCCACCTCCACCGGCCGCGTCACATTCCGCTCCAGGCTATTGCGCGGAATGTCGTACCCCTCCCCGGCCAGATACTGCAGGAAGCAGTCCCACAACGTCGGCGCGCTCCAGCGTCGCTCGAGATCCAGCCGGGCCCGGCTGCCGGGTTCGAAGCGCTTGAGGGCGGCCCGGTGCTTCCACCCCAGGCAGAACTCGAGAGCGCGGAACTGGTCCGACTGGAAGCCGCTGGCGGTGTCCAGATGGTCGCGGAAGGCCAGGAACTCGACCGGGCTCATGGTCTCGAGGATGTCGAGCTGCGCGACCAGCACCTTGAGGATGGTGAGGATGCGCTTGAGCGTATGCTGGGCCCGGGGTGCGTCTCCGTCTTCGAGCCGGCGACAGCAGTAGTCCATCTCGTGGAGGAGCACCTTGAACCACAGCTCGTATACCTGGTGAATGACGATGAACAGCATCTCGTCGTGTTCAACGTCATCCCTCGGCTTCTGCAGCCGGAGGAGCTCATCCAGCCTGAGATAGCGCTCGTAGTTGACGGCTTCAGGGGTGCGGGTCACTCGCCCAGCCTCGGGGGTTCCTCCAGGTAGCCTTCCTCGATGAGGATGGCCTCGATCTCGTGCCACACGGCGAGCTGGCCGTCGTGGGCGCCGTCATGTTTCAGCGCCACCTCGGAGATGCGCCCCTCCCATTCATTGACGAGATAGAGGGCGTCCAGGACCGCGTCGTCCTCCTCCGACTCCGCGGCGCCGTGCGCCTCCAGAACCAGAAGCACGTCCGCGGGGGTGACGTGATAGGCAAAGCTCAGGTCGCACCTCCCGCGGATCGCGCCTCCGCTCCAGCTTCAGTCGGCCGCCGTGATCGTGGCCCTCAGCAGGCGCTCGAGGTTGCGGATGTGCACCTCCAGCTCGGCCTGCAGCTCCTCGTACCGGACCTGCGCGTCCCGTCCGGGCATCTGGTCGGCGCGGTTGAGCATCGAGTAGAGGTAGTTCATCTGGCTGAGCAGCATGCGCTCGGGATAGCGGATCCCGTCGTCGCTCTCGTTCACCAGGGCGCTCTCGATCTCCTGAAGCTGCTCCAGGGCTTCCTGCATCTCGTCCCGGTCCTCGAGGCCGGGGGTGACCTCCGCGATCTTCGCGGCGGCCATGCGCGCCTGGCTGAGCGCGTCGCGCACCTGCATGGCCAGCGTGAACTGGTCGCGCAGGTGATCCATGGTGACCCCGTCGGCGGCCACCCGCGGATCCATGACCACCTCGGCGCTCGCGGCGGCGCTCCAGCCGCCCACGTTCAGGCGCACCTGGTAGGTGCCCGGCACCGCCACCGGTCCGCCCCGGCCGGCGCGCGCGGGACTGGCGTCCCAGGGGCCCGGATAGCGGAAGTCCCACGTGAAGCGGTGCATGCCGGCGGAGTTGGGCATCCTGGGGGTGCCGATCCGCTCAAGGGTGGGCGCGCGCATGCCCGGTTCGGCCGGGGGCACCATCTGCTCGCCCATGGCGTCGCTCGAGAAGGAGCGCACCAGGTTGCCTTCGGCGTCCATGATGTCGAGCGTGACCTCGTCCGCGTCGTTGGCCAGGTAGTAGTCGATCATCACGCCGGCGCGCGGATACTCGGGCGCGGCCGGGTCGAAGCCCCCGCCGAATCCGGAGCTGAAGGCGCGGTAGGCGGGGCGCGGCGCGAAGAGATGGGCGTCCGCGGCGGTGACCTCCGCGCTCAGCTCGTGCAGCGGGCCCAGGTTGTCGAGAATCCAGAATCCCCGTCCCATGGTGGACAGCACCAGGTCGCCCAGGTGCACCTTCATGTCGGTGATGGGCGTGGTGGGCATGTTCAGCTTGAACGACTGCCAGCTGCCGCCGTCGTCGAAGGAGATGAACATCCCGAACTCGGTGCCGGCGTAGAGCAGTCCCTCCCGGCCCGGGTCCTCGCGCACCACGCGCACCGGATGGTCGTCCGGAATGCCGTTGTCGCCGGTGGTGATGCGGGTCCAGGACTGCCCGTAATCCTCGGTCCGGTAGGCGTACGGCTCGAAGTCGCCCAGCTGGTAGCGCAGGATGGTGGCGTAGGCCTTGGCCGGGTCGTGCGGCGACACGTCGATGTTCTGCACCCGGCCGCGCCCCGGCATGTCGGGAGTCACGTCGGCCCAGTTCTCGCCGCCGTCGCGGGTGACGTGGATGGGGCCGTCATTTGCCCCCGTCCAGATTACGTTCGGGTCGTGGGGCGATTCCTGGATGTCGTAGAGCACGCTGTAGTGCTCCTCCCCGGTGATGTCGCGCGTGATGGGCGCCCCGGAGGCCATCTGGGTTTCGGGCTCGAAGGCGGTGAGATCGGGAGAGATGGTCTCCCAGGTCATGCCCTCGTCGGTGGTGCGGTGCACGTACTGCGAGGTGTGGTAGACGACGTCGGGGTCGTTGGGGGAGACGTGGATGGGCGCGACCCGCTGGAAGCGGTAGGGCAGGTCGGCCGGGTTGCGGCCGTACAGGTCCCAGGCGCCCACGTAGTACTGCTTCTCCTGGTCGGTGCTCCAGCTGTAGCGGCCGAAGCGGCCCTTGCAGTTGGCGTAGACGATGTCCGGATTGCCGGGTTTCGGCACGACCGGTCCGGTCTCGCAGCCGCCGACGGCGCGCCAGTGGGCCGTGTGGCCGGCGGGCATCCCGTAGGGTCGCCGGCTGGGCACCGCGATCGTGGAGTTGTCCTGCTGGCCGGCGTACAGCCAGTACGGGAAGCGGTCGTCGATGTCGACCTGGTAGAGCTCGGCCGTGGGCTGGTTGTTCTGGGTCGACCAGGTCAGGCCGCCGTCGCGGGTGACGTTGGCGCCGCCGTCGTTGGACTGGACGAAGAGGTCGGGGTCGTCCGGGTTGATCCACATGTCGTGGTTGTCCCCGTGCGGCGTCGGGCGCCGCTGCCAGTCCGCCCCGCCGTTGGTCGACTTGTAGAACCCCTCGTTGTTGACGTAGACGATGTCCGCGTTGGTCGGGTCGGCGTCCACCCCGGTGTAGTAGAAGGGCCGGTTGAGGATCGGGTTGTAGCTCGACACCTGACGCCAGGTGGCGCCGCGGTCGTCTGAGCGATACAGGCCGTCCTCCGGCTCGGGCGCCTCGATGAGCGCGTACACCCGGTCGGGATCCGCGGGGGAGACGGCCAGATCGCTCTTGCCGAACAGCCCGCCCGGCAGGCCCTGCTCCAGTTCGGTCCAGCTGTCGCCGCCGTCCGAGGACTTGTAGATGCCGCCCTCCATGGCGCCGCTGATGATGGTCCAGGGCTTGCGCTCGCCGCGGTACATGCCGGCGTAGATCTCGTCCGGGTTGTCGGGGGCCAGCTCCAGGTCGACCGCGCCTGTCGAGTCGGAGACGAAGAGCACCAGCTCCCAGTTCGCGCCCCCGTCGCGGCTGCGGTAGACGCCGCGCTCCGGGTTGGGCTTGAAGGTGTTCCCCATCGCCGCGACGTAGACCAGTTCCGGATCGTCGGGATGCACCTCGACGGCGCCGATCTGCCCCGCGTCGGGCAGCCCGATGAAGCGCCAGCTCGAGCCGGCGTCGTCGGACCGGTAGATGCCCTTTCCGGTGATCACGTTGCTGCGGATGCCGTCCGAGCCGGTTCCCGCATAGATGATGTTCGGGTCGGAGGGCGCCACCCGGATCGCGCCCATCGAGCCGGTGGCCAGATAGCCGTCGGAGATGGGCCGCCAGGTCTGCCCGTAGTCCTCGGTCTTCCAGATGCCTCCGCCGACCGCGCCCATGTAGAAGGTCGCCGGGTGGCTGGGATGTCCGGCCACGGTCGTGACGCGTCCACCGCGGGAGGGCCCGACGGTGCGGTAGCGCATTCCGTCGAACAGGGAAGGGGAGACGGCCGCGCTGGCCGCGGATCCGTTGGACTGCGCCTCGGCCGGCGCCGCCGCGAATGCGAGCGGGAGAAGCGACAGGGCGAGCAGGAGGGTGATGACGTTCTTCATGTGAGCCCCTTTGGGAGGATTCAGTGACGACCGGAGTCAATCTAAAGCGACGGGGCGGGCTCCGCTTCCCCGCGGGAGCGGATCGTCCCGTTTTTTCATGCGTTCGGCCGGCATGCGGTTATGGGCCGCGTGGCTTCCGGCCCCTCTACGGTTCCGGTATCTGCGCGCGCCCCCGGCCCCGCCCGGATGCCGCGCGCTCGACCCGACCTGCGAGCCGGGCATCTCCCAGGGACTCGGCGACGCGCTCGAAGCCGGGCGTGGCTCCGGTCCACCGGAGTTCCTCGAGGTCGTCGAACAGCGACGCGTCATCCCGCAGGGTGGCCAGGTCCCGGAACAGCAGGGCGTCCCGCCATCCGGCGCGGAGATTCTCCTGCAGCCGCGCCGCTCCTCTTACGGCGACGCCCCAGGGCAGGCTGCGGAGAGGGATCGCCTCCAGGTGCCCGTAGTGTCCGAGCACCGCGGCCGTCGACTTGGCGCCCCAGCCGGGGATGCCCGGAAACCCGTCCGCACTGTCGCCCACCAGCGCCAGGTAGTCGGGGATCGAGGCCGGCCGCACCCCGAACCTGTCCACCACCCCCTCTTCGTCGCGCAGGGTACGCTGGCGCCGGTCGAACTGCACGATGCGCGTCCCCGAGACGCACTGGCTGAGGTCCTTGTCGGGCGTGCAGATGAAGATCCGCTCCACCTCCGGGTCCGCGCCCGCCAGGCGGGCCGCTGAGGCCATTCCGTCGTCCGCTTCGAGCTCGACCATCGGCCACACCGCGACTCCCATCGCCGCGAGGGCGCCTTCCATGGGATGAAACTGGGCCCACAACGCGGGATCGATGCCCGCCGAGCTCTTGTAGCCCGGCCAGAGCTCGTTTCGGAACGACTCGATGACATGATCGGTGGCGACCCCGATGTGGGTGGCTCCCGCTTCCAGCATCCCGAGCAGCGAGTGCAGCACCCCCAGCAGGGCGCCCACCTCGCGGCCCGCGCGGTCGGTGCGCGAAGGGACCGCGTAGAAGTGGCGGAAGAGCTCGTAGGTGCCGTCGATCAGGTGGACGTTCACGGGCGGGCGGATGTTCGGGTGTTCGGGCCGGGCCGGCGCGTCTGCCGCGGGCGGCGTCCGGCGGTGGCCGAGGCCCTCGGCATGGCCGGCTGTCCCGACAGCGGACTGTTGCGGAGCTGTCGCGGCGGTGCGATGCCGACAGGAAACCATGCGGGCTGGACCGCCCGGCGCGCAAACCCCGGGTGTGCGTCAGCGGGCGCGCGTCCGGCGGGCGCCCATCGAACACAGCGTGGCTCCCGATTGACACGCGATTCGGCGGACAGCCTTTTTGACGGAGCGCGGCCGGGGACGCAACGCGCTGGATTGCGCTGCATCCCCCGATGTGCCTCGTCGCTCGATCAGGAGAGGAGGAGTCGACATGCATGCCCCTGTCCCCCGAACCATTCTCGCCGCTTCATGGCTGGCAGTCGCCGGCCTGACCCTGCCGCAGGACACGCACGCCCAGGTCCCGCCGCAGCGCACCACCGCGTTCGTCAACGCGAACGTGGTGCCGATGGACCGCGAGGGCGTTCTCGCCGACTACACGGTGGTGGTCTCCGCCGGACGCATCGTGGAGATGGGGCCGTCGGCCTCGGTGGATCCGCCCGCGGACGCCCTGGTCATCGACGCCGCCGGCAAGTACCTCATGCCCGGCCTCGCCGAGATGCACGGGCACATGCCCGGCGGCGACATCGAGGAAACGGTGATGTTCCTCTACGTGGCCAACGGCGTCACCACCGTGCGCGGCATGCTGGGGCAGGACGGCCACCTGTCCCTGCGCGCCAGGGCCAACGCCGGGGAGATCATCGCGCCGACCCTCTACATGGCCGGCCCGAGCTTCAACGACCGGAGCGTGAACTCCCCCGCGGAGGCGGAGGAGCAGGTGCGCCGCCAGAAGCGGGAGGGATGGGATCTGCTGAAGATCCATCCGGGACCCACGCGCGACGAGTACAACGCCATGGCGGTCACCGCCCAGGAGGTGGGGATCCGCTTCGCCGGGCATGTGCCGGCGGACGTGGGGCTCGAGCATGCCATCCTCATGGGCCAGGAGACCTTCGACCACCTCGACGGCTACATCGAGTTCCTGGACGCCTTCGAGGGCGAGGTCGATGAGGACCGGCTCCGCCACATCGTGCAGCTGACGCGCAATGCGCGCGCCTGGGTGGTCCCGACCATGGTCCTCTGGGAGGTCGGCATCATCGGCCGGGGCGACGCCGCCGAAATGGCGCGCTACCCGGAGATGCGCTACTGGCCCGGATTCCAGGTGGAGGGTTGGGAAGGCCGACAGCGGGCTGCGGCGTCCCGGACCAGCCCGGAGCGGGCTGCGCAGTGGGTGGCCAACCGCAATCGGGTTCTGAAGGCGCTGTCGGATGGCGGCGCGGGCATTCTCCTGGGGACCGATTCGCCCCAGATCTTCAGCGTGCCGGGCTTCTCGATCCATCGCGAGATGAAGGCGATGGTCGACGCCGGCATGTCCCCCTGGGAGATCCTCGTGAGCGGGACCCGCAACGTGGGTGAGTACTTCCAGGGGAGGGACTCGTTCGGGACGGTGGCGGTCGGTCGGCGCGCCGATCTCCTGCTCCTGAACGCGAATCCGCTGTCCGACGTGGCCAACGTGGCCGACCGCGCGGGCGTCATGTTCCGGGGCCGCTGGCTGCCCGAAGAGGAGATCCGGAGAAGGCTGGAGGAGATCGCCGATGAGATGGGGAACTGAGGTGCGCGAGCGGTCCGCGGCGGCGGCTCCGCCCGGTTGCGTTCACAGTCCGATCCGGGAGACGTCCGGGGTGAACCGGGACGTACATTTGTCGGGAATGTTGCGCGGCATCACGATTCCGGTCCGCCGTGTCGCAGCACTGACAATGGTTTACATCGCTGCCGCGCTGCTCGCAACGTTTTTCGTTGCGCGCCCGGTTGCCGCCCAGAGCGTCGACGCGGACGCGTGGAACGCGGCCATCTCCCGCTTCGAGCAGAAGATGGAGGCACAGGTGGCGGCCGACGATGTGGGCGGGGTCAGCGCCGCCGTGGCGAGGGGCAGCGACGTCGTCTGGGCCCGGGCCTTCGGATGGGCCGACCGCGACCGGCGCATCCCCGCCGGGGTGGGTTCCATCTACCGGGTGGGCTCCATCTCCAAGACCGTCACCGCGGTGGTGATGATGCGGGCGGTGGAGCGGGGCTACATCGACCTCGACCAGCCGCTGAGCGACATCTTTCCGGCCACCGCCCGCTTCCCCGGGGCGATGGAGGACGCTCCGGCGCCGACCGTGCGCCAGTTCGCCAGCCATACCTCCGGACTGGTGCGCGAGCCCGAGTGGGACATCGCCGCCTCCGGGCCCATCGAGATCTGGCAGGAGCGGATCGTTG
Source organism: Longimicrobiales bacterium (assembly GCA_965202805.1). GTDB lineage: Bacteria > Gemmatimonadota > Gemmatimonadetes > Longimicrobiales > Gaopeijiaceae > BD2-11. The sequence continues at coordinate 1,639,924 of OZ241869.1, read as the reverse complement.
AGTCGCTTCCGCTGAGCCGCTTCCAGAACGCGCCGGGCGTGGAGTACTCCTATTCGAACATCGGCTACGGCACGCTCGGGCTGGCGGTGGCGCGGGCCGTGGGACGGCCCTTCATGGATTTCGTCGAAGAGGACGTCTTCAAGCCGCTGGGCATGACCAGCTCCACCTTCGTCATCGGTCCCGAACTGGCGCCCCGGCTGACCGTCGGCTACGTGAACCGCGGGGACGGCAACCCGGATCCCGAGCAGCCGGCGCGCGAGCATGCCGGCCGCGGCTACAAGGTGCCCAACGGAGGCGTGTACTCCACCGTCCTCGACCTGGCCCGCTTCATGGGCGCGCTGCAGGGGAGGGCCTCGCCGGCGATCCTCTCCGACGAGAGCGTTGCGGAGATGAGCCGGGTCCACACCCCCGAGGATCCCGACAACGGCTATGGCCTGGGCGTGATGATCCGCACCGCGGACGGCGGAGCCCGGCTCATCGGGCACTCCGGATCCGTGGCCGGCTACAACGCCTACATGCTCTTCGAGCCCGAGTCGGGGCTGGGCGTCGTTCTGCTGCGCAACTACAACCAGGGCGAGGCCAGCCTGGGCGCCTCGGGCCAGGAGCTGCTCGTGGAGTTGCTGGCCGCGCTCCGCTGAAGGCCCCAGGGTAGCGGCAGCTCGGACAGGCGGAATGCCCGGACAGCCGTCCGCGGCACCGCTCGTCACGGACGGAGGGATGCGACCGTCCTCCGTGCGCCACCCTGACCGGAGGCGGCAGCCGGTCGGTTCCGGTCAGCCCCGCGCGTCGAACAGCCGTATCTGGCCGGCGCGCTCGGGCCTGCGGAAGGCATCGGTAGCGAGGTCGTACGATCGCCGCTTCAGCCCGAGCTTGCGACAGCTTATCCGGAAGAGGTTGCCCAGATGCTCGGCGAAGGGCCCTCTCCCGCGCCCCCGCCGCCCGAAGCGCGGGTCGTAGAGTCTGCCTCCATGCACCTCTCGCAGGCGCCCGAGAACCTTGTTGCGCCGATCGGGGAAGTGCTGTTCCAGCCATTCGGTGAACAGGTCCTTCACCGCGAACGGCAGCCGCAGCAGCATCATGCCCGCGCAGGACGCTCCCGCCTCCCGGGCCGCCGCCAGGATCTCCGGCAGCTCATGGTCGTTCAGCCCCGGGATCAGCGGAGCCACGTTCACGCCCACCGGAACCCCCGCATCCGCCAGCGCCCGCACCGCCGCGAGCCGGCGGGCGGGAACCGACGTTCTCGGCTCCATCACCCGGCGGAGGTCGTTGCGCAGCGTTGTGATCGACAGCGTGACCATCACCGTCCGATGCTCCGCCATCTGCGACAGGATGTCGATGTCCCTCGCCACAAGGTGGTTCTTCGTGACGATCGACACGGGATGCCGGCACTCGAGAAGCACCTCCAGGCAGGCACGCGTGATCCCCAGCCGCCGCTCCACCGGTTGGTAGGGATCGGTGACGCCGCTCAGCGCGAGCGTCTGAGGCTGCCAGGCTCGCCCGGCCAGCGCCTTCCTCAACAGTTCGGGGGCATCGGGCTTCACCATGATCCGGCTCTCGAAGTCGAGCCCCGCGGAGAAGCCCAGGTACTCGTGCGTCGGTCTCGCGTAGCAGTAGCTGCATCCGTGCTCGCATCCCCGGTAGGGGTTCAGGCTGACCGAGAAGCCCAGGTCCGGGCTCGAGTTGCGGGCGATGACGCTCTGGGACCGGTCGGTGAAGAATCGGGTCTTGCGAGGCTGCTCGTCCTCATCGCCCGGCTCCGCAGCCAGCTCCACATGAAGCCGCTCGAAGCGGTTGGGCAGATCGCGGGAGGCTCCACGGCCTCGAACAGGCAGTTGCATGGGATGGCTGGTCCATCAGGGTCTCGGGAGCCGGGAAGTTGTCACGGACTCCGGATGAGCAGGGAAACCGATATTCGGTATTTATTCGGTAACGGGGCGGGGGTGGTCGCGCAAGGGAGCGCGGAAGGGCGCGCGTGCAGTGTCGCGAATCAGGCGGCGGCCCTATCGTGGACGCTCGGACGACTGTGCGGATGGTCGTCAAGGACGGCGTGAGGAACAAATGATTGCAGACGTTGCGGAGTGGCCGGCAAATCGCAGGACGAACAGACTTCCGAGGAGGCAGGGCATGAAGCGCGGACGATGGCCTGCCATGGCGACGGCGATCCGGAAGGGCCATCCGCGGGAGCGGCCCGGCGCGACTCGGGCGCGAGCGCGATTCCTCCTGCTGTCGACGGTCTCCTGGGCCGTGATCGCCTCCGGCCTCGACGCCCAGCGCGTCACCCTGCCCGACAGCACCGAGGTGACCGCCATCGTGGCCGGACGCCTCATCGATGGAGTGGACGGCGGCGTGCGCGAAGACGTCACCATTCTCGTGCGCGGCACCCGGCTGGAAGCGGTCGGCGCCGACATCCCCGTGCCGGCGGGCGCGACCCGCATAGACCTTTCCGATCACACCGTGATGCCCGGCTTCATCGACCTGCACACACACATCACCAGCGACCCCGGGGCTGGAGGCAGCAGCCTGCGTCGATGGCCCGGACACCTGGCCATCGCCGGCGTCATGAACGCCAGAATCACGCTTGAGGCGGGCTTCACCACCATCCGCAACGTCGGCAGCGACGACTTCGCCGACGTGGCGCTGCGCGAAGCCATCAACGCGGGCATGGTGCCGGGTCCCCGCATGTTTACGGCCGTGCACTCGCTCGGCATCACGGGGGGACACTGCGACAGCAACGGCTATCGCCCGGACATCTTCGAGGAACCCGGGATCGAGGACGGCATCGCGCAGGGCATCGAGCGCGTGCGCGAGGCCGTGAACTACCAGATCAAGTATGGCGCCGACGTCATCAAGTTCTGCGCTACGGGCGGGGTGCTCTCGGAGGGGGACGCGGTGGGCGTGCAGCAGTATACCGAGGAGGAGATGGTCGTCCTGGTGCAGACCGCCAACATGGCCGAGCGTACCGTGGCCGCCCACGCCCACGGCTTGGAGGGAATCAAGGCCGCCGTCCGCGCGGGAGTCACCTCCATCGAGCACGGGTCCATGCTCGACGACGAGACCGTCCGGCTGATGGCCGAACACGGCACCTACCTGGTGCCGACCATGATGGCCTTCGAGGATGTTCGCGAGCGGGCGCTGGTGGGCACGCTCGGCGGGTGGCCGGGCCGGAAGGCTCTCGAGATCTATCCCTACTTCCGCGAATCCATTCGGCTGGCGATGCGGGAGGGCGTGAAGATCGGCTTCGGCACCGACGCGGGCGTTTTCCCGCACGGCGAGAACGCCGGGGAGTTCCGCCTTCTGGTCGACGCGGGAATGTCGCCTGCGGACGCGATCCTGGCCGCTACCCGCGAGGCGGCGATCGTGTTGCATCGCACGGATGAGCTGGGCAGCGTGGAGGCCGGCAAGCTCGCGGATCTGGTGGCCGTGCGGGGAGATCCACTGGAGGACATCGATCTGCTGCAGGACATCGACTTCGTCATGAAGGATGGCGTGGTCTACAAGCAGGACGGCCGGGGCGCGCGGCGCCCGGCCACGGATTAAGAGCGGGGGCCGTCGGACGAAGCGCCGGCGGGTCTCGCACCACACGTACCCTCACACGGGAGATGAGGGAAATGACGACGAATCGACGCGACTTCCTCAAGATGTCGGCGCTCGCGGGCGGCGGGCTGGGCCTCGGGCTCGGATACCCGGCCTCGCTGAACGGGCATGGGGCCGAAGCGGTCAGGCTGCCGCGCAGGGCTTCCCGCATCCTCCTTCTCGGGGGCACCGGGTTCATCGGTCCCTGGCAGGTCAACCGCATCCTGTCACGCGGCCACGAGCTCACCCTGTTCAATCGCGGACGCAGCCAGCCGCGCATGTTCCAGGACCAGTTCACCGGGCTCGAGAACCTGATCGGCGACCGCGACGGCGACCTGTCGTCCCTTGAGGGAGACCGCAGCTGGGACGTTGTCATCGACAACTCCGGCTACACGCCCGACCAGGTTCGCGCCACGGCCCGCCTGCTCGTGGATCGGACCGATCAGTACGTCTTCATTTCCACCCAGGCCGCCTACATGTCCAGGGTGGAGGTCGGGATCGACGAATCCGCCGCGGTAGGACAGGCGGACCTGCCCATGGAGGAGTGGGAAGGCTACGGGCCGATGAAGGCGCTGGCGGAGCAGGAACTGCAGGCCGCCTTCGGTGATCGCTGCACGATCGTACGCCCCGGGCTGGTCGCAGGTCCGGGAGACCGCAGCGACCGCTTTACGTACTGGTGCGCGCGCATGGACCGGGGGGGAGAGGTGCTCGCCCCCAACACCCACATGGATCCCGTCCAGTACATCGACGTGCGCGACCTGGCCGAGTTCATGGTGCATCTGCTGGAGCAGGAGACGAGAGGGGTCTACAACGTGATCGGGCCGGAGGGGGATCTGCACATGGCGGAGTTCCTCTACGGCTTGAAGGCCGCGACCTCGACGCCCTCCACCCTGACGTTCGTGTCCTACGACTTCCTCCAGGAGCACGGGGTCCGGCCGTGGAGCGATCTTCCGGTCTGGCAGCCACCTGTGGGACCAACCACGGGCTTCGCGCGCATGAGCCGCGATGCCGCCATCGCCGCCGGCCTGCGCTACAGGCCGTTGGCGGTGAGCGCGGGAGAGACGCTGGAGTGGTGGAAGGGGCTTGCCGAGGAGGATCGCGCGACCATGCGGGCGGGGCTGACGCCCGAGCGCGAAGCCGAGGTGCTTGCGGCCTGGCACCGGCGGTCGGGTTAGCAGCTCGCCGACGGACCTCTCCCGGCACTTCGCCGCATCTGCGCGCTCGCGCGGACTTATTCCACCGGCTGCGATGGCGGACCGCGAGCCGGGAAAATCGCTTGCGTGGCATCGGGTCGTCGGTTAGGGTGCCGATGCATGTGTCCCGGTCGTTTTCCGACCGCCGTCCCGCAATCCCGGAGGCATTGATGGCCCGGTTCGCGAAGCTGTTCGTCCTCGCCCTGATCTCTGCGCCCATCGCGCTCGCGGCCCAGCAGGCGCCTCGACCCGGGAGCGGAGGAAACCCGATCGATCCCGACACGCCGCGTCCCATCGACGCGCTCGAGTCGGTCTGGATCGAGGAACTCACCTTCATGGAGGTGCGCGACGCGATCCGCTCCGGAAAGACCACGGTCATCGTGCCCACCGGCGGGGTGGAGGAAAACGGCCCCTACCTCGCGGGCGGCAAGCACAACTACATCCTGCAGCAGACGGCGGAGGCGGTTGCGCGCAAGCTGGGGAACGCGCTGATCGCCCCGATCATCAAGTACGTGCCCGAGGGGGAGATCGACCTGGAACCCGGCACGATCCGCTATCCGGGCACCATCGGGGTCAGGGTCGAGACCTTCAAGGCCGTGCTCACCGACGTTTCGACCGCCCTGCGGGCCAACGGGTTCAGCCACATCGTCCTGATCGGCGACAGCGGAGGCAACCAGCAGCCGCAAATGGAAGTCGCGGAAGCGCTCTCGGCGAAGTGGACCGACGGAAAGACCAGCGTCCACCACGTGCCCGAATACTACAACTGGGTGCAGCGCCAGGAGTGGCTGCGCGACAGGGGCATCAACGAGGTCATGCAGGACCCCGGCCTGCACGACGAGTTCAGCGCCACCTCCATCATGATGCTCACCGATCCCACCACCGTTCGCATGGAGCAGCGCATCCGCGCGGGACACTTCTCCATCAACGGCGTCGACCTGGCGCCCATACCCCGCACCCTGGCCCTCGGAAGCGAGCTCGTGGACTGGATCGCCGATCTCACCGTGGCCGCCATCCACGAGGCGACCGGGGAAACGGACGGAAGCTGATGTTCGCCGGCTCGGGGCCGCCCGGGACCGGCATCCGCAGACATGCGTTCGTCGATCAGTGGGGCCGGAACACCAACCTCTAAGGAGATCTTCATGGAGTCGCGCACCGTCACCCGAATCGTTGCAACCGGCATCGCCCTGATGCTTGCCGCATACACGCCGCCGCTCGAGGCACAGGAACTCCACTCGGGAGAGTTCCGGGCCGGGGAGTCCGCGATCGTACACCACAATCTCATGGTGCCCATGCGGGACGGCACGCTCCTCTCGACGGACGTGTATCGCCCGGCCGCGCCGGGGCGCCATCCCGCGCTGCTGATCCGGGACCCCTACGACAACGGGTCCGACGCGGCCTCCTGGGAGGAGGGGCTTCTCTGGGCGGAGCGCGGATATGTGTACGTCCACCAGAACGTGCGCGGCCGCTTCGACTCCGAGGGGAGCTGGTATCCCTACCTGGCGGAAGCCAACGACAGCCACGACACCCAGAACTGGATCGGCCGGCAGGAGTGGTCCGACGGGCAGGTTGGCACCCACGGCAACTCCTACCTCGCCACCACGCAGTGGAAGGGCGCCGAGTTCAGGTCCCCCTATCTGAAGGCGATGGCCCCCAGGGTGACCCCGTTCAACTACTACTTCGACACAGCGTATCCGGGTGGGGCGCTCGCGCTGGGCTCCCGCATCGGCTGGGCGTCGGGGATGGGCGGGCGCACCGGCCAGGCGGGCAACCCCGACTGGGACCAGGTGCTCTGGACCATGCCGCTCCTTGAGATGGGCGCGGCCACGGGCCAGGACAATCCCTGGTGGCGCGATTTCGTGATGCACCCGACCTACGACGCCTACTGGGAGGTGCTCGACTCGGAAGCCCGCCTGGACGAGTTCGCGGCGGCCTCCCTCAATATCGGCGGGTGGTACGACGTCTTCCTGGACGGCACCCTGGTCAGCTACACGGGCATGGTGGAGAAGGGCCACACCGAGTACGCGCGGGAGAACCAGAAGCTGCTCATCGGTCCATGGCCCCACGCCAGCGTGCCGAACTTCGTCTACGACGGCATCGATTTCGGGCCCGACGCCACCGTCGACTTCGACAGCCTGCACGTGAAGTGGTTCGATGCCCTGCTCAAGGGAGCGGACAACGGCTATCTGGACGAGCCGCCGGTGCGGATCTTCATCATGGGCGAGAACGTCTGGCGCTCCGAGAACGAGTGGCCGATCGCCCGCACGCAGTACACGAACTACTACTTCCACAGCGGGGGCAACGCGAACGGCTCCGCCGGCGACGGCAGCCTGAGCATGGAGATGCCCGGCGCGTCCGACCCGGTTGACGAGTTCGTCTTCGACCCGATGAACCCGGTTCCCACCCGAGGCGGCAACCTCATGTTCGGGCCCACGCCCCCCGGCCCCTTCGACCGGGCGGACATCGCGGAGCGCGACGACATCCTGGTGTTCACCACGCCGCCCCTGGAGCAGGCGGTGGAGGTCACCGGCCCGATCACGGCCACCCTGTACGCATCGACTTCCGCGACCGACACCGACTTCACCGCCATGCTGGTTGACGTCCACCCGGACGGAAAGGAGATCAACATCGCGGACGGCATCCTGCGGGGACGGTATCACAACAACCCGGACTTCACGGACTTCGAGCTGCTGGAACCGGGGACGGTGTACGAGTTCAACATCGACCTGTGGGCGACCAGCAACCTCTTCCGCGAAGGCCACCGGATCCGGGTGGAGATCTCGAGCAGCAACTTCCCGAAGTACGACCGCAACCCGAACACCGGCGGCCCGATCCACCTCGAGACCGAAGTGCAGTCGGCCAGTCAGACGATCTACCACAACGCCCGCTATCCGTCGCACATCACGCTGCCGGTGATTCCCCGGTAGGAGCACGGGCGGCAACCACAAGGCGCCCGCGTGATTCACGGACCCATGGCTCAAAGGACGGGGTCCCGCGGCGAAAACGAGACTCGCAAGGAGGCAGTCATGTCAGGGTTTCGACTCTCATTGTTCGCGCTCGCGGGTGCGGGACTTCTCACCGGATGCGCCACGGAGTCCGGGCCACTGGCGACGATGGCCGCCGAAGGAGCTAATCCGATCACGGGCGAGGGGCTATCCAATCCGAACCCGACGCGCATCGGCAGCTGGGCGACGCTCCCCGAGGGACGGCAATGGGGATCCACCGCGGGCGTGGACATCGACCCGACGGACGGGCACGTCTGGGGGTATGAGCGCTGTGCGGCGGGCTCCGCGGGAGGACCCGGGATCAACTGCGACAACAACCCGGTGGACCCCATCTTCAAGTTCGACAGGAACACGGGAGAGATCCTCGCCAACTTCGGTGCGGGAATCTTCGTCACCCCGCACGGCATCGACGTTGACGAGGACGGGAACGTCTGGGTGACCGACTTCGCCGGAAACGAGGCGGGCACCAAGGGTCACCAGGTGCACAAGTTCACCCAGACCGGAGAACTGCTCATGAGCCTGGGCGTCGCGGGGCAGCCCGGAGACGCTCCAGGCCAACTCAACCAGCCCACGGACGTCATCGTCGGGTCCGACGGCAGTATCTTCGTCGCGGATGGTCACGCTGGTCAGGGACTGACCACCGACGCACAGATGGAGGTGGCGCGGGACGCCGGGCTGACGGCCCGAATCGTCAAGTTTTCGCCGGAGGGCGACTACCTGATGGAGTGGGGGGAGATCGGCACGGAGCACGGACAGTTCCGTACCCCTCACGCCCTGGCATTCGATGGTCAGGGTCGACTCTGGGTCGCGGACCGGGGCAACCACCGCCTCGAAATCTATGACCAGAACGGGAACTACCTGGAGTCGCGTTATCAATATGGCCGCATCAGCGACGTCTTCATTACCGAGGACCAGATGGTGTACGCCATCGACTCCGAGTCCAACCGTCTCCGGCACATCAACTGGAGGAACGGGGTCCGGATCGGGCCGGTCGACCGGGACGCCCTCGTGGGCTTCATTCCGGGCTGGGACTCCGATAGCCGACCGAATCACGGCGTGGCGGGGGAAGGCGTGGCGGTGGACGCGGACTCCAACGTCTACGTGGCCGAAGGACCGGCCTCGCTCTTCGACGCGGGCTCAGCCTTCACCAGGTACGTGGCGGCGGCCGGCATGTAGGGTCGGGGACGCCGCGGGAGCACAGCGCGGGAGCGCATAAACCGCGGGAGCACAGCGCTTGCCAGCGGGAAGCCTCGGAGCATACCTTGACGCGGTGCTATGCTTGGGCGCCGTGTGCCCCGGCAGTGCCCGCGCGTCCCGCGCAACCGTCTGCAGGCGGAGGTGTTCGTGAGAGCTTTCCTTCCAGGAATCTCGCTCCTGGGTCTGGCCCTGTTCGTGGGCCATGAGGGAGGGCGCGCGCCGGCGTCCCACTCTTCGGTCCGGCATCCCGCCACGGCGCTCTCGACGAGCCTGGGTCCGGACGTGGCAGGCAAGCCGGCCGCCCTTCGCAACGCTCCCCCGTCCGAAGCGCTCAACGCCGTCCTCCGCCAGTACTGCCAGGTCTGTCACAACGACGCCATGATGACCGGAAACATGTCGGTCCAGGGCTTCGACGTGGGCGCCCCCTGGGACGACTGGGAGACGGCGGAACGGATGATCGCCAAGCTGCGCACGGGGATGATGCCGCCGCCCGGCATTCCCCGTCCGGCGGGAGACACGCTGCTCGCGCTCGTCGAGACCCTCGAGCGGACGATCGACGACTACGCGGCCGCCAACCCCAACCCGGGCGACCGCAGCTTCCAGCGGCTCAACCGGGCCGAGTACGAAAAGGCCGTCGAGGACCTTTTCGGCATAGCCGTCGACGCCAGCCAGTGGCTTCCCCCGGATCTCTATCTCGGGAACTTCGACCACATGGCGGTCTCGCAGCCCCTCTCGCCCACGCTTCTCAACTCGTATCTGAATGCCGCCAACGACGTCAGCCGCCTGGTGCTGGGGCACCCCGGCGCGACCTCGGACTCCAAGACCTATCTCGTCTCGACGTACCAGTCCCAGCACGAGTGGGACCATGTGGAGGGCGCCCCTTACGGCACCCGCGGCGGCATCGTGGTCGACCACCATTTCCCCGCCGACGGCGAGTACGTCTTCGAGATGTCCTTCTGGGCGGGCGACCATGAGCGCTTCGCGGAAATGGACATCTCCATCGACGGGGAGCGTGTCGCCCTGCTTCCGGTGGAGGAACTGCGCCGGGACGCGGACCTGGGCCCGAACTGGAACCAGTTCACCGACCCCGTCTTCGTAAGCGCGGGCCAGCATCGGGTCGCGGCGGCGTTCATCAGGAAGCAGGACGGGCCCTATGCCGACCTGCAGGAGCCCTTCGGCTGGTCCAACGCCGGGGTCCGCTTCCGCATCGGGACCGGCTTCGTCGTTCTGACCCACCTGCGAGACCTGACCATCCGCGGGCCGCTGGATCCACAGGGCGTCTCCGACACGCCGAGCCGGCAGCGGGTCTTCACCTGCCGGCCCACCTCGCCGGAGGCCGAACGACCCTGTGCCCGCGAGATCGCCGCCAGGCTTGCCCGGCAGGCCTATCGCCGGCCGCTCGCCGACTCCGATCTCGTCGGTCTGATGTCGTTCTACGACGTCGGGGCCGCCGAAGGGGGGTTCGAGACGGGTGTGCGCACGGTCCTCGAGGCCATCCTGGCCAGCCCGCACTTCGTGTTCAGAATCGAGGAAGCCCCGGAGAACGCGCCGGAGGCGGGCGGCAGCTACCGGGTCAGCGACCTCGCCCTCGCCTCCCGGCTGTCCTACTTCCTCTGGGGAACGCAGCCGGACGACGAACTGGTTTCGCTCGCGAGCCGCGACCGGCTCTCGAACCCCCGCGTCCTGGAGCAGCAGGTCCGCCGCATGCTGGCCGACCCGCGCTCCGAGAGCCTGGCCACCCGCTTCGGCACGCAGTGGCTGAGGCTCCAGGATCTCGAGAGGGTGCAGCCGGACGCCTTCTGGTTCCCGCACTTCAACGAGCAGCTCAAGGCCGCCATGAGGCGCGAGACCGAGCTGTTCTTCGATCATCTGGTCCGGGAGGACCGGAGCCTGCTCGAGCTCTACGGCGCCGACTACAGCTTCATGAACCAGCGCCTGGCGGAGCACTACGGCATCCAGGGCGTGGTCGGGGAAGGCTTCCGGCGCGTGGAATACCCCGAGGGGATGCTGCGCCAGGGGCTGCTGGGGCACGGCAGCGTGCTGATGTCCACGTCGATGGGCACGCGGACGTCGCCGGTGCTGCGCGGCAAATGGGTGATGGAGGTGCTGCTGGACGCGCCGCCTCCGCCGCCTCCGCCCGACGTGCCCGCTCTCGAGGAGACCGAGGACGAAGGGGAGGGGCGGCTGCTCACCACGCGCGAGCGCCTGGAGATCCATCGGCGGAACCCGGTGTGCGCCGCCTGCCATCAGTTCATGGACCCCATCGGGGTGGCGCTGGAGAACTTCGGCGTGACCGGGGAATGGCGGATTCGCGAGAGCGGATCCCCTCTCGACGCCCGGGGCCAGCTCTACGACGGTACCCAGCTCACCAACTCGGTTCAGCTCGCGGACGCGCTCCTGGAGCGCCCGATTCCGCTGGTGCGCACCTTCACCATGAACCTGCTGGCGTACGCCCTCGGGCGCCGCGTGGAGTACTACGACGGGCCGACCATCCGGGCGATCGCGCGCGAGGCCGAAGCCAACGACTACAGAATCTCGTCCTTCATCCTGGGCGTCGTGGCGAGCGACGCCTTCCGCAGCAGGCAGGACATCGGCGCTGCGACGGCGGAAGGCGTAGAGAGAGAATAGAAGACGGACACTTTGCTCCGGGGCCGTTGCCCCGGGGCGCAACGATAGAGGGAGCACGACGATGACGACCAGCTTCATCACGGGCGCGCACATTCCCCGCCGCACCTTCGTTCGCGGGATGGGAGCCACGGTGGCGCTGCCCCTCCTGGACGCCATGATGCCGGCCGGACCGGGCCGCTGGGGGCGCGCGGCGGCTGCGCTCGAGGACCGCACCCGCCTCGTGTGCATCGAAGAGGTGCACGGGGTGCCGGGATGCAGCGAGTGGGGCGCGAGCCAGCAGCTGTTCGCACCCGGGAAGATCGGGCGAAACTTCCGCATGACGGATGCGAACGTGCTCAAGCCGCTCGAACGCTTCCAGGACTACCTCACCATCATCAGCAACACCGATGTTCGCATGGCGGAGGCCTACGAGCCCAACGAGATCGGGGGCGACCACTTCCGCTCGACCGCGGTCTTCCTGACCCAGTGCCATCCCAAGCAGACGCAGGGCTCCGACATCTACGTCGGCGTCTCCCTCGACCAGCTGCAGGCGCGACGGTTCGGGCAGGACACCGCGCTCCCGTCGCTGCAGCTCTGCATCGAGAACCTGGGGCAGGGCGGGGGCTGCTGGTACAACTACCACTGCGCCTACACGGACGCGATCAGCTGGGCTTCCCCGACCGAGCCGCTGCCGATGATCCGCGACCCGCGCGCCGCGTTCGACCTGCTCTTCGGCGCCGGCGGAAGCAATGAGGAGCGCGCGGTGCGCAGGCGCACCAACCAGAGCATCCTCGACTGGATCGTGGAGGAGGTGGCGACGCTCAGGGCCCGGGTGGGCACCGAGGACCGCAACCGGCTGGACCGGTATCTCGAGAACGTGCGGGAGGTGGAGCGCCGGATCCAGAAGGTCGAGGAGTTCAACTCGAGCGGCGAACAGCGGGAGCTGCCCGAAGCGCCCGCCGGAGTGCCCGACTCCTTCGCCGAGCACATGGAGCTGATGTTCGACCTGCAGGTTCTGGCATTCCAGACCGACATGACGCGGGTGGTGTCCTTCAAGATGGGGCGCGACGCCTCGAACCGGATCCACCCCGAGAGCGGCACCACCACGCCGTTCCATCCGGCCTCGCACCACGGCAACAGCGAAGAGGCGATTCTGGACTTCAACCAGATCGCGCAATACCGCATGAGCCCCCTGCCGTACTTCCTGGAGAAGCTGCAGGCGAGCATGGAGGGCGACGCCAGCCTGCTGGACAAGTCGGTGATCGTATGGGGTTCGCCGATGGCGGACGGCAACGTCCACAACCACCGCCGCTGCCCGCTCATCCTGCTGGGCCACGGAAACGGGCGGCTCGAGGGCAATGTTCACCTGAAGGCCCCCGACGGGACCCCCATGGCGAACGTCTTCCTCAGCCTGCTGCATCGGCTGGGCCACGAGGACATGGACAGCTTCGGCGACAGCACGGGCGAGTTCGCGCTGGGTTATCCCGGGGGTGCCGTGGCGGCGGCGCAGTCGTCGAGCAGATAGGGGTTTGCCGTGAACCCGACGACAGCCTTCACGATCATCGCCCTGCTGCTGGCTGGCCCGGCGGCAAGCGGGCCGGTCGCCGATGCGGCCATGCGCGGGGACCTCGAGGCGGTGCGCGCCCTGCTGGAACGGGGGGCCGACGCCAACGAGGCCCTGGGCGACGGCATGACCGCCCTCCACTGGGCGGCGCGTCATGCCGACGCGGAGATGGCGGGGCTGCTCATCACCGCAGGCGCCAACGTCGAGGCGGGCACCCGGATCGGACGCTACACGCCCCTCCACCTCGCGGGCCGGGCAGGAGGCGCTGCGGTCGTGGAGGCGCTGCTGGCGGCGGGCGCCGACGTGCACGCCAAGACCACCAACAGCGGTGTGACCCCGCTCCACCTGGCCGCCGAGTCGGGGAGTTCGGAGGCGATCCGGGTTTTGGCTGATGCGGGCGCCGACCTGGACGCCCGCGAGCGGGAATGGGGGCAGACGCCGCTGATCTTCGCGGCGGCCCGCAACCGCCCGCACGCCATCCGCACGCTGCTCGAACTGGGAGCGGATGTCTCTCTGTCCGAATCCGTGATCGAGGACGTGGATCGGCGGGCGGCCGTGGACGTCGCCGCGCAACACCGGTTGTACGAGGTGCTGGCCCAGTTCCGCCCGGACTGGCTGGAGAACGACCCGCGGGCGGACCCCTGGGGACCGGTCGACGAGGGAGAGCGCCCGACGCCCGGCCAGGTGGCGGTGGCCATCGAGGCCGCGCGCGAAGTGCAACGCCGGGGCGACGTGCTGATCCTGGACGGCGAGGTGCAGGGGATCTCGCCGATCTCCACCAACCCTCCCCCGGGCCAGCCGGCCCTGGTGGGCAGGTGGGGCGGGCTCACCCCCCTTCTGCACGCGGCCCGCGCGGGGCACACCGAAGCCGTGGACGCGCTTCTGGACGGAGGCGCGGACGTCGACCAGACCAGCGGAGACGGGACCAGCCCGATACTGATCGCCATGCTGAACGGGCGCTTCGACCTGGGGCTCCATCTCCTCGCACGGGGCGCCGACCCCAACGTCGCCAGCGAGCCCGGGGCGACGCCCCTGTACGCCGTGATCAACGTGCAATGGGCCGGCACCTCCTTCTACCCCCAGCCGCGCGCACACGAAGAGCAGAAAGCCGGCTATCTCGAAGTGATGGAGGACCTGCTTCGGGCGGGCGCGGATCCCAACGCCCGGCTCAGCAGGGATTTGTGGTGGGCCCATCAGCGTCTCGTGAGCGCGAACCTGGAGGGCACCACGCCCTTCTTCCGCGCCGCACTGGGCGTCGACGTGGCCGCGATGAAGCTGCTGGTCGCCTACGGGGCAGATCCCGACATCCCCAGCCGAAAGCCGCCGGACGCTGACGTTGCCCCGGTGGCTGCGGACTACTCGCCGACCGTTGACCAGAGCGGCATCCCCCCGGTTCCCCCCGGAGGCAATGCCATGTACCCCATCCACGCGGCCACCGGCGTCGGATACGACCAGCGTGCCGCAAACGAACACCGGTACGTGCCGGGCGGATGGCTCCCGGCCGTGAAGTACCTGGTCGAGGAACTCGGCGCCGACGTCAACGCCCGGGATCTGGATGCCCGCACGCCGCTGCACAACGCCGCGTCGCGCGGAGACAACGAGGTCATTCTCTACCTGATCGAGCGCGGCGCCGACGTGCATGCGGTGACGAGGCTCGGCCAGACCACCGTTGACATGGCCAACAGTCCGAGCTACAACGTTCGCCCCTTCCCGGCGACGATCGCCCTTCTGGAACGACTGGGCGCGATAAACAACGACAACTGCGCCATGTGTTAGATCGCGGACCGGGCGCCGCGCAGACCAATGCCCGGGCTGTTTGGACGAAGCTCCTCCGGGGCTTCGCAGGCAGGATCAAATGACCCGTTCCCTCGAACAGGAGGTGGAAGCATGAAAGTCCCTCGTAAGCTCATCCTCGCCGCAGGAGTGGCCATCGCCATTGCCGCCGCCGGTCCCGTGTCCGCCCAGACGGGCACCATCACCGGCTCGGTCCAGGAGGTGGGCACCGGGCTGCCGCTGGCGGGCGCGCAGGTGAGCATCGCAGCGGAAGGCGTCGGCAACGTCACCAACGCCAACGGCCGTTTCGTGCTGCTCGGCATTCCTGCCGGCAACCATGCGCTGGAGGTCCGCTACATCGGATACGGGACCGAGACCCGGGACGTCACCGTGGTCGCGGACGAAACCGTGAACCTGGACGTCCAGATGGAGTCGGAAGCGATCGCGCTGGACGAGGTGATCGTCACCGGCACCGGAGTCGTCACCGAACGGCGCCGTCTGGGCCAGACCGTCGAGACGCTGGGAGCGGAAACGATCAATTCCGCGCCCATATCCAATATCACCGAGGCCCTCTCCGGGCGCATCGCCGGGATGGTGCCCGGGATCGCCCCGAACGTGGGGACCTCGAGCCAGATCCTCCTGCGCGGCGCGGTCAGCCTCACGCAGCGGAGCGCACCGCTCATCTACGTTGACGGGGTTCGCATCGACTCCAACTACAGCAAGGTGGGAGGCGCCCGCCAGGCTGGTACCATCGACCGCCTCAATCCCAACGACATCGAGCGCATCGAGGTGATCAAGGGTGCCGCCGCCGCGACCCTCTACGGCACCGAGGCATCGAGCGGGGTGATCCAGATCATCACCAAGCGGGGGAGCGCCGGCGATCCGGTGTGGACCTTCGGGACCGGCTTCGACGGCACGAGGATCCCGTCCGCCCGTCTGAAGGGAGTCTGGGGCTACAACTTCGACACCAAGCAGTTGCAGACCCTGGGCAAGCCCGCCCTCGACTACCTCGGTGGCTGGGGCTCGGTCATGGACTTCAACGCGGACGTACGGGGCGGGACCTCGACGGTACAGTATTTCGCCTCCGGCCGACTCCGCGACGAGGTCGGGCAGATGGGCCGCGAGTACCGTGACTTCCAGGGAACCCTGGACGCCAACCTGCGCGCCAACCTCACGGTGCAGGCCACCGAGAGGCTCGGCATTCGCGTGGACATGAACACGGTCTTCAGCGACCGGCGCCAGCCCGGGCAGAACGGGCTCAACTGGGGCAGCGGATACCTCTGGGGCTTCTTCCTGGCGACGCCCAGGAATCCGGCGCCGAGGTTCCCCTACGGCGGGCGCTACGGCGTCAACGCCTACGAGATCGCGTGGCCGCCGCCGCACGGGTACAGCGGACCGCTCTCCCCGAGCGAGCATTTCCTCCCTCTGGACAGCGACCCCATCGCAAGCGTGACGTCGAACCAGGACGAGCAGCGGGTGACCCTCAGCGGCTCCATGAACTACGACTGGGGCCACGGCATTCGCTCGGAGCTCATCATGGGCCGGGACCGGATCACCGAGGAGTACATCGAGCACGTCGCCAAGGGCCTTAACATCTATCACGAGCAGGGCGAGCGCCTGGTGCGCACTTCCGAACGGACGGCCACCACCCTGGACTTCAAGACGTCCTGGAGCCGGGACTTCAGCGAGAACCTGACCTCGACTCTGCTTGTTGGTGGTCAGAGCTTCTGGGAAGAGGAGTGGTTCAGGACACTCGGGGTTCGGGACTTCCCGCTGCGCCAGCTCTCAACCCTGCCGGCCGGATCACAACTCCTGCCGCCGAACGAACGCTTCCAGGAAGTCATTAACGCCGGCGTGTACGCCCAGGAGGAAATCGGGCTGTATAACCGCCTCTTCCTGAACGCCGGCCTGCGCGTGGACGGCAACTCGGCTTTCGGCGAAAACTTCGCCTTCCAGGTGTACCCCAAGGGCGGTGCCTCCTGGGTCGTCTCGGACCATGATTTCTGGCCGTTCCAGACCTGGGACCAGTTCCGGGTGCGGGCGGCGCTCGGCGCGGCGGGGCTGCAGCCAGGCGCGTTCGACGCTACCCAGACATGGCTGCCCGGCATCGCCGTGAACAACCTCTCCATCGTGAGAACCGGAAACCCCGGAAACGCGGACCTGAAGCCCGAGCGCACCTTGGAGTGGGAGTTCGGGACGGAGTTCGGCTTCCTGGACGGTCGCGTCGGGCTGGACCTGGTGTACTACAACGCGACCACCAGCGACGCGCTCCTGCCCGTGCCCTCCGCGGCCTCCACAGGATTCCTCCAGCCGGTGATTTCCAATGTCGGCCAGATTCGCAACCAGGGGTTCGAGTCTTCGCTGGACGTTACCTGGGTCCGCCGTCCCAGCCTGAGATGGTCGACCACCTTCCAGGTCGCTCTGAATGACTCCAAGATCCTCGACATGGGCGGTGTGCCCCCCTATCGGGTGCACATCCAGGGCGGTACCAGCGCCGGCCGGTACTATCCCACCATGAAGGAAGGATTTACTCCCGGCGCGTGGATCGCTCCGGTGCCCGACCCCAGCAACCCCTACACCGTGGCGGTGCCCATCGATCAGCTCACGAGGGTGAACCAGATCACGCCCAACAAGCTCAAGAATGCCGCGGGCGGCGATTCACTGGAGTACGTGGGGCGCCCCATCCCGCTCTGGACGGGAAGCTTCCTCACCTCGCTCGACCTCCCCGGGGGAGTGAGCGTCAACGCCACCTTCACCGGGGCGTACGACTATCACATGTTCTCGGAGGTGTCGGTCATTCAGGACGCCTTTACCCGGAATTCACCGCGAGTGGCCGAGTTCGAGGCCATCCTGGACGACCCGAACACCTCGGTGGAGGAACGCCAGCGGGTCGCGGACGACTTCGGCAACCAGCATCCTTCGATGATCTCCAGCTACCTCTTCAGGGCCGACTTCCTTCGCTTCGCGGACCTCTCCCTCAACTACAACGTCCCCGAGAGATTCCTGACTTCGCTCGCGGGCATGAATTCCCTGGTGGTCAGATTGTCGGCGAGCAACCTGTTCCTCTGGAACAAGTGCCCCGTGGACGTCTGCATGTCGGATCCTCTGACCCCCTATCACGGAATCCCCGACGCCCGCTCCGGCGGACCCTACAACGCATTCGGCATGAACTCCGACTACGGTCAGCCGCCGAGCCCCAGACGCTTCGGCATTCGTTTCCAGGCGACGTTCTAGGATACGATTGTGCGACGGGTATCGAATCGATCGCCAATGGCGATGAGCGGATTTCTGAAGAAGGAGATAGCAATGCGGATGCATATACTGAGACTGGGCGTACTGTCGTTCACCGTATTGATTGCAGCGGGATGCGGTGATCTGTTCAAGGTCGACAATCCGGGAAGCCTCACGATCGCGGATCTGGAAGAGCCGGATCTGATTCCGGCTCTGGCCGCCACACCCGAGGGCGTGGTCTGCGACGCCTGGGACGGCATGGTCGCGGCCAACGCCCTGCAGTCCGACGACGTCACGTTCATTTCGAGTTTCACATTCACCGAACTCCACATGTGGGGTCACATGGAGGGGTTCAATACGGTCCAGAACGGGGCCTGGAACTCCATGTCCTCCGCCCGCTGGATCGCGGAGGAAGCAGTGAGGAGGCTGCAGGAGTCGAACCCCGGCGACACGACCATCGTGCGCGGCATCTTCTGGGAGGCGTTCGCGCGCATCAGTCTGGCCGACCACTTCAAGGAAGTGCCCTTCAACGGCGAGGCGCCGCTGGCGCCGGATGCCGTGCTGGAACAGACGCTGTCGACGCTCGACCAGGTGGCCCAGGCGAGCAACCCGGACCTGCGGGCGGCGGCGCTCGCCACCAAGGCCCGCGTCCACAGGTCGCTCTTCTTCGAGCGTGGCAGGGACATGTCCCAGGTGGCGGCAGCCATGCAGGCGGCCGAGGCCGCGCTCGCGGTGAAGCCCGATTTCTACTTCGCCTGCCGCTATCAGCAGCCGGGCTCGCTGAACGGCCTCAGCACGTACCATCAGTCGATCACGGGCGTCATCATCGATCCGCGCAACGTGGCCATCGAGGACCCGGTGAGCGGCATGGTGGATCCGCGCATCGGCACGCGCGTAGGCCCGCCCGAGCTCGCCGCGCCGCCGCCCCATACGGGCGACGTGCACCGGTTCTTCAAGTATGAGGGGCTGGACGCGGATCTTCCCGTCAGCCGCTGGCAGGAGGCGCGACTGATCCTGGCGGAGGGCTACCTCCTGGGCGGCAACTACCAGGAGGCGGTCAACCAGATCAACATGGTTCGGGCCAACTGGGATCTGCCGCCGTTCATGAGCATGGACATTGCCGAAGTCCACCGACAGATCATCCACGAGCGCAGACTCGAGTTCATGGTGGAGGGCCGCCGGCTTCAGGACCACCGCTACTACGACATCAAGCCGTGGCAGTGGGACGAAGTGACGAAGCAGCTGGGGACGAACCGGCGCTGGCCGGTCTCCTCCGAAGAGATCGCCGGCAACCCGTTTTACCAGGGCGGTAGCTGATAACGACCCACCCGGCGCACCTCGGGAGCGATCTGCAGTCGCTCGCGGGGTGCGCCGGGCGGTTGAGGGCCTCGGCGAGGGCGGGTCCCCGGCGTCAGTGAACGTGACAAGCCAGGGGTGGCCCGTGCCCGAGGGCCGGGCTTCCCCAGCAAGAAGCTAGGGAAAGCGCACCCGCACGAAGGGTTCCTGGGGGCCGTCCGTCGGTGGCGTAGTGGGCGCGCCTTCGCTGCCCCGGATGATGTTGACGACCGCCCATGCGATCGCCGACCCCGCAACCGCGACCACGCCACCGACCAGAAACCCCGTGCGGGTGCGGTCGACCTCGCGTACGTCGATGCCGACGACGTTGGCCGGATCCACGACCAGGCGCTGGCGCAGGCCCTGGTCGACGCGCGCGCCCGTGGGCGCAAGTGCGGTGGACACCAACACTTCGGGTTCCCACTGGAGCAGCTCTCCCGTCAGCTCGGCGGCACGCGCGCCCGTCATTTCCTCAAGCTGTGCGGCGCCGTCCTCGGACAGGCGGAGACGGACGTCGGTGCCGGGCGGGACCGTCCCCAGCTGGGCCGGCACCCATCGGGCGCAGCCGGATACGGTCAGGAGAAGGATCAGGGTCAGACCGGCGCGTCTCATGTTCGCCTTCGGCTGGGAGTCATGGATGGGGTGGAGTGGTGGTCCGGGCAGCTGGGACGCCGCCGGCGCGGCAGGCCGCCCCGACCCGCCCTCGCCACCCGGCCGAGGGGAGTTCGTCCACGGGCTGCTAGGGAATGCGAATCCGCACGAAGGGCTCGCTGGGTCCGGGGGGCGGGGGATCGGTCGGTGCCGCGATGCCGCCGCCGGTGAGCTGCGACACCACCCACACGATCGCCGACCCCGCCACCACGGCGACGCCGCCGACGAAGAGTCCGGTGCGGGTCCGGTCCAGTTCCCTGACATCCACCCCGAGGATGTCCTCCTCGTCGACCACGAACCGCTGACGCAGGCTGCTGCTGTTCGCACCGGCTGCCGCGGTTCGCAGGGCGGCCGAGACCATCACTTCGCTGCCCCACTGAAGCAACTGTCCCGAGACCTCGGACTGGCGGGTCCCGGTCAGTTCCTCCAGCCGCGAGGCACCCTCCTCCGACAGCCGCAGGCGGACATCGGTGCCGACCGGCACTTCGCCGACCCGGGCCGGAATCCATCGGGCGCAGCCCGAGGTCAGGATCACGAGCGCCATCAACAGACTCGCACGTACCATATGCCAACTCCGGTGAGGTCCATGAATGCGTGGTCCCGGGATGCCCGGCGCGCGCGGCCGGTCACCCGCCCAAGTTATTCCGGCGCCGGAATCCGGGGCAACCACGGCCCGCGCCGGCGCGCCTCGACTGCGATTCGCGCGAGCCGCGTTCTGCGAGCATGTGATCGTTCATCGAGCGTTCAGTACACGTCCAGGTCCGCGGCCGACACCACGCGCCCGGTGTACCCCGCCTCGCGCACCTCTCGGATGAGGTCCTCGTCGGTGGCGGAACGGTAGAGCTGGTGGTAGAGCACAAGGAGCCCCGGGCGGGCCTCCATCGCCAGCGCGGCGACCTGGGCGGTCGAGGTGTGCGCCGCCGCGTGGTAGATCTGGTTCCGATGCCGGTCGAAGAAATCCCGTGAGTAGACCTCGTGCACGAGCACGTCGCAGCCGTTGCAGGCTTCGACGAGAGATGGGCTCGGACGGGTGTCCCCCGAGATGACGATGGTGCGGTCCGGGGTGACGAAGCGGAAGCCGAAGGCGACGGGCCAGCTGGTATGCGCGACGGGGATGGCGTCCACGCGCACGGTGCCGTCGTCATAGATGGTGCCCGCTTCGATTTCCCGCGTCACGGCGCGGTAGTTGTGGGCGGTGCGCCCCTCCAGGCCGAAAAGACGCATGTGGATATCCTCCACCCACGCCTCCTCGATGTTCGTGGTCATGCGCAGCGCGCCGGGTGGCCCGTAGACCTCGAGGGGCTCCGCGCGGCCGTTCTGCCAGGGGGTGAACATCAGGTCCGGAAGCCCGACCGTGTGGTCTGTATGCAGATGCGTGATGAAGACCCGCTTCAGGTTGGACGCCGCCAGGGCGGGAATCCCGTTCCGGGCCGCGGCGGCCGCCCTGCGGACCACTCCCGCGCCCGCGTCCACCAGGTAGGACTCCTCCCCGACCACCACCGCGACCGCCGGCCCGAACCGGTCCGGGTCGGCGATCGGCGTTCCGGTGCCGAGAATCACAAGCCGGGTCGCGGGCCCCTGGGCCCGCACGGCGGTTGAGCCGGGAAGGATGGCCGGCGCCAGCAGCAACGCCGACAGCGGTGCGGCCAGGAAGGCGCGGCAGGGCGCAAATGCGCGGAGACGATGGTTCATGGAAGATGGCCCCTGGCTGCGTGGAGGGATGGGGTGGATGGCGTTCAACGCCGGTCGGGGCCGGCTCGCGAGCCCGGTGCCCGGCGCCGCGCGCCAACCCATGACGGTAGCCGGTGGCGGGTTGCGGCAACAGCGTCGAGGGTTCGGCGCGCGCCGAATGGTATTTTCGGCAACGCTGCGCCGCACCCGATCTGCCGGAGCGCGGCACGGCCCTCGCACTTCCCCCACTGGCGCCCCGCCGTCCGCAGCATCGATCTTTCGGCATGCCCGAACTTCCGGAGGTATGCCTGTACGTGCACGCGCTCGAAGCCCGCATCACCGGGCAGCCGATCGAGCGCGTCCGGCTCCGCTCGCCATCGCTGCTCAAGACCTACGATCCCCCCGTCTCCGAGCTCGTGGGGAAGCGAGTGCGCGCCATCGGGCGCATCGGCAAGCGGATCGCGCTGCACCTGGACGACGATCTTCACGCGGTGATCCACCTGATGATCGCGGGGCGTTTCCAGTGGCGGGATGTCGGGGCGCCCCTGCCCGGGAAGCGCGCCGCGGGGGCCCTGGACTTTCCCAACGGAACGCTGGTGCTGACCGAGGCGAGTACGAAGAAGCGGATGTCGATGTGGGTGGTGCGCGGGGACGACGCTCTGCACCGGCTCGACCCCGGGGGCGTCGAACCCCTGGAGGTCGACTTCCCGGGCTTTCAGGCAGCTCTCCTTCGCGAGAACCGCACGCTCAAGCGGGCCCTCACCGACCCGAGGATCCTGAGCGGCATCGGCAACGCGCACTCCGACGAAATCCTGCTCGTCGCGCGCCTCTCGCCCGTGCGTCTCACGCGCCGGCTGTCGACGGGGGAACTCCGCCGCCTGTACGAGGCGACCCGCGTCTCCCTGCGGGAATGGACCGAGCGCCTCCGGGCCGAAGCGGGCGGGGCGTTTCCGAAAAAGGTCACAGCGTTCCATCCGGCCATGGCCGCCCACGGGAAGTTCGGGAAGCCGTGTCCGCAGTGTGGCGCGCCCATTCAGCGCATCGTTTATGCCAGCCGCGAGACGAACTATTGCCCCGAATGTCAGACAAGGGGCAGGCTGTTGGCCGACAGGGCGCTCTCCAGGCTCCTGCGGGAGGACTGGCCGCGCACGCTGGAGGAACTGGAGGCGATTCGGACGCCGGACAAGGCATGAGGACGGGCGCAAGGATGTTGGAAGGAGACACCGCGGCGTGCTAGAGCGCATTCATTTCCCGGACACGGATGGGCGGACGGATGAATTCCCGTTCGACATCCCGGCCCTGCAGGGGCTCAGGATCATGGAGATCGGGAAGCCCGTGACGCTGCTGGTGGGCGAGAACGGCTCCGGCAAGTCGACCGTGCTCGAGGCGCTGGCCGCGGCAACCCGGCTTCCCACCGTCGGCAGCAAGAGCGCGGACCGGGATCCCACGCTCGCGCCGCAGCGCCGCCTGGCAAGGACGTTGAGGCTCGCGTGGAGGACGCGTACGCACCGCGGCTTCTTTCTGCGCGCCGAGGACTTCTTTGGTTTCGCGCGGCGCATGGCCCGGTTGAGGAGCGAGTTTCAGCAGGAACTCGCCGAGGTCGATGAGCGATTCCGCGAACATTCCAGGCTGGCGCGCACCCTTGCGCGCGGTCCCGCCGCAGGCTCCATCGCGGCCATCGAGCGGAAGTATGGGGCCGACCTGGACGCGAACTCCCATGGGGAGGGCTTTCTGAAGCTCTTTCGTGAGCGCTTCGTGCCGGGAGGCCTCTATCTCCTGGACGAACCCGAGGCCGCGCTCTCTCCTCAGAGTCAGCTCGGCTTCATGGCCATGATGCGCGACATGGTCGACCAGGATTCCCAGTTCCTGATCGCGACACACTCGCCCATCCTGATGGCCGCTCCCGGCGCGCGGATCTACGACTTCGATGCCCGGCCCGTGCGCGAGACGGGTTTCGAGGAGATCGAAGCCGTGAACCTGATGCGCGATTTCCTCAACGCTCCGGAGCGCTTCCTGCGCCATCTCTGGCACTGATCGCTTGATCATTAGGCTAGCCTAACTTATTCTTTAGGCGTGCCTACAAAAGACCTGCGAGAGGTTTCGCCGGTCTCTCCGTCGCTGGGGTTCCCGGACATGATCGATCCCGGATTCGCGCTTCTCGTCTTCGCCCTGGCGGCGGTCGCTTGCGCTGGACTGCTGTGGCCGGGCAATGGGCTGCTGGCACGGGCCCTCGGTGCCGCGCGCATGACGGAGCGGGTTCGAATCGAGGATGCGCTGAAGCATCTCTTCAACTGCGAGTACCTGGCTCTGCCCTCCACGCTCGAGAGCCTGGCGGGTGGGCTGGGGATGAGCCGGGGAAGCGCCGGGCGCCTGGTGACCCGCCTGTGCGAACTGGGGTTGGCCGAGGCGCAGGGTGCGGCCGTTTCCCTGACCGGGCCGGGCAGGTCCTACGCCCTCCGGGTCGTGCGAACGCACCGGTTGTGGGAGCGTTATCTGGCCGACCGCACGGGTGTGGCGGAGGCCGACTGGCACGCGCAGGCGGAGGTCCGGGAGCACCGCATGTCGGAGGCGGAAACGGATGAGCTGGCAGCGCGCCTGGGTCATCCCCGCTTCGACCCCCACGGCGATCCCATTCCGACTGCCGGGGGCGAGGTGCCGCCCCGCACCGGGGTCACCCTCACGCAGCTGCGCGCGGGGGCGGGCGGGCGCATCGTTCATCTGGAGGACGAGCCGCGCGAGATCTACCTGGAGTTGCTGGCGGAGGGACTCTCTCCGGGCATGGAGATCCGGGTCGCGGACGTCTCGCCGACGGGGGTCCGCTTCCTGTCGCAGGGGAGGGAACACCTTCTCGATCCGGTTGCGGCGGCGAGCGTTACGGTGGAACCGGCCGAGGACATGGTGGTGCCGTCCGAACCGCCCAGGACGCTCGCCGGGCTGGCGCTCGGCGAGACCGGCGTCGTGGACCGCATTGCGCCCGCCTGCCAGGGCCCTGCCCGACGCCGTCTGCTGGATCTGGGCGTCGTTCCCGGCACGCCCGTGCGCGCGACCTTGCGCGGGGCGGGCGGCGACCCCACCGCCTACCAGATCCGGGGCGCGACCATCGCGCTCAGGAAGGAGCAGGCGTCCCGGGTGGAGATCGCGCCCGGGGCTGATGAGGCGGCAGGGCAGGCGTCCCGGGTGGAGATCGCGCCCGCGCCGGCGATCGCATCCACGGCGGCCGTGGCGGCCCCGCCAACATCGCGGCCCGCGCCCGGGTTGCCGGCCGACCCCCCCGCGCCGCCCCGCAGCCGCGAAGCGGCATCTCCATGATCGCGCGCGCGCGCCGGCGGAGGGGGTGTGGCGCGGACCACGAGCCCCGACTGGTGAAGCTCGGAATCCATCCCGGCCGGTGGGACTACCTGGTGGCCCTGGCGGGCAACCCCAATACGGGAAAGAGCACGGTGTTCAACGCGCTCACCGGGCTCCGCCAGCACACCGGCAACTGGCCGGGCAAGACGGTCGTGCGCTCCGAGGGCGCCTTCCTGCACGACGAGCACCGGGTCAAGGTGGTCGATCTTCCCGGGACCTACTCCCTGCAGGCGGGCAGCACCGACGAAGAGGTCGCGCGCGACTTCCTCCTGTTCGGGCGCCCCGACGTGACCGTGGTGGTGGTTGACGCCACCCGACTCGAACGCAACCTCAACCTGGCGCTCCAGATCCTGGAGATCACCTCCCGGGTGGTGGTCTGCCTGAATCTGGTGGACGAGGCGCGCCGGCACGGCATCGCGGTCGACGAGAAGAAGCTTGCGCGCGAACTGGGGGTGCCGGTGGTCGCCACGGTGGCCCGGCGGGGCGAGGGCATCGACGAGTTGATGCGCGCGGTGCACGAAATGGCGACCGGCGCGACGGCCACGACCCCCTTGCGGGCCGCCACGCACGCGCCCGAGGTGGAGCGCGCGGTCTCCGCCCTCGCGCCCGCGATCGAGGCGGCCTTCCCCGGACTCCCCAACGCACGCTGGGTGGCGCTGCGCCTGCTCAACGCGGACGAACGCGTGCAGGAGGCGGTGCGTGCCGGGGACATCGGCGAGGCCGGGCGGGAAGGGGCGGCGCCCGCCCGCCCGCAGGCGCGGGAGAACACGGGACCCGCGCGCGAACAGGTCCTCGAGCTGGCCTCCCGGTTGCGCTGGAAGCTCCCCACGGACGTCCACGATGCCCTGGTGACCGGCTTCTACCGCGAATCGGAACGCATTGCGCGGGCCTCGGAAGTCAGGGGGCTGCGCCGCGTCGGCTTCGACCTGGACCGCACCCTCGACCGCGCCCTGACCAGCCGCTGGACCGGATTCCCGGTCATGCTGCTCGTCCTCACGGTCGTGTTCTGGCTCACCATCGCGGGGGCCAATGTCCCGTCCTCGCTGCTCGCCACCCTGCTCGTCGACCAGGTCCACCCCTGGCTGGTCGGGGCCGGCTCCGCGCTCTCCATGCCGTGGTGGCTCTCGGGGTTCCTCTTCGACGGGGTGTATCTGGCCACGGCATGGGTGGTGAGCGTCATGCTGCCGCCCATGGCGATCTTCTTCCCGCTCTTCACCCTGCTGGAGGACTTCGGCTACCTGCCGCGCGTGGCCTTCAACCTCGACGGCCTCTTCCGCAGGGTGGGCGCGCACGGCAAGCAGGCGCTCACCATGAGCATGGGGTTCGGCTGCAACGCCGCGGGGGTGGTGGCGACGCGCATCATCGACAGTCCGCGCGAACGCCTGCTGGCCATCGTCACCAACAACTTCTCGCTCTGCAACGGCCGCTGGCCCACGCAGATCCTGATCGCGACCATCTTCATCGGCGCCGTCGCGCCCGCGCACCTGGCCGGCCTGGTCTCGGCGACCGCCGTGGTCGGGGTGGCCGTGCTGGGCATCGTCTTCATGTTCGCAACCTCGTGGCTGCTCTCGAAGACCCTGCTGCGCGGCGAAGCCTCGACCTTCAGCCTGGAGCTTCCCCCGTACCGGCCGCCGCGCATCCTGCAGACCCTCTACACCTCGCTCATCGACCGGACCCTGATCGTGCTCTGGCGCGCGGTCGTGTTCGCCATGCCCGCCGGCGCGGTGATCTGGCTCACGTCCAACATCGTCGTGGGCGACGCGAGTCTGGCCGAGAACTTCGTGACCTGGTCGAATCCCCTGGGCGTGCTGCTGGGGCTGAACGGGGTGATCCTGCTGGCCTACCTGGTCGCGATCCCCGCCAACGAGATCGTCATCCCCACGATCCTCATGCTCACCGTGCTGACCGCGGGCATCGCGGGCGCCGGAGAGGGGGCCGGGGTCATGTTCGAGCTGAGTTCGGCGACGGACGTCGCAACCCTGCTGTCGGCGGGCGGATGGACGCTGCTCACCGGCGTGTGCCTCATGCTCTTCAGCCTGCTGCACAATCCCTGCTCCACCACCCTGTACACCATCTACAAGGAGACCGGGAGCGTGAAGTGGACCACGGTCTCGGCTCTGGCGCCGCTGGGGATCGGGTTCGTGGTGTGCTTCCTGGTGGCCCAGACCTGGAGGCTGGTGGCAGGCGCCTGATTCCGGGGCCGAAGCCGGCTACCGACGGGCTTGGGGCGGGAACCCCGGCCCGGGCGGCCGCATCCGGGCGGCGAACCCCCCATTCAGACCTCGAATTCCGCGACCACCGGGGCGTGGTCCGAGGGCTTCTCGACAAAGGGCCCCTTCTTGCGCGCCTCCCGGTCCACGAAGGCGTCGGTCGAGTGCGTGGCGAGGCTCTCGGTGGCGTAGATGTGGTCGATGCGCAGCCCGTTGTTGCGCGGGAAGGCAAGCCTCTGATACGCCCACCAGGTGTAGATCGACCCTTCGGGGTGATGCCGCTCGAAGACGTCGCGGAGCCCCCAGTCGCGAATGCGCTCGAGCGCGTCCCGCGCCGCGTAGTGACACAGCACGCTGTCCCTCCAGTCCTCCAGCTGGTTCACGTCCGTGTCTCGCGGCGCGACGTTGAAGTCGCCGGCCAGCACCAGTGCCTCGGAGGGAGAAGCGGTCTGCTCCAGATGCTCCCGCAGGCGCCGCAGCCAGTCCAGCTTGTAGCCGTACTTGTCGGTGCCCACGCGGGCCCCGTTGGGGACGTAGGCCGAGAGCACGCGGACGCCGTCCACGGTGGCCGCCACCAGCCGCGCCTGCGGGTCGCGGTCGCCGGGCCCCATGCCCACCTCGATGTCGCGCGGCTGTGAGCGGCTCAGGATGGCCACGCCGTTATAGGTGCGCTGTCCGTACACGGCGGCGCAGTAGCCCAGCTCCTCGATCGCATCCAGGGGAAAGGCGTCGCCGGTGACCTTCAGCTCCTGCAGGCACAGGACATCGGGCTGATGCAGGCGCAGCCAGGTCAGCACCCGTTCGCGGCGGGCGTTGATGGAATTGACGTTCCAGGTCGCGATCTTCATGCGGGGCGGGATCCGGGCTCCCCGGGCGGCCACCCGGCTCGGGTGCCGAAGGTCCCGGGAAGATGGGGTTGTCGATGGTAGTGGGCGGCGAACATAGCCGCTTCCGGTCCCCGGCGCACCAGCACGAGAACGTGGATTCTCCCGCCGAGTCAGGTCGCGCGCACCGCCTGGCGGCTGGCTTCCCACCCGAGCATGCAGCGCTTGCGCGAGGGACCCCCGCCATAGTTCCCCGACTCGCCGGTGGCGCGAATCACCCGATGGCAGGGGATAAGGAAGGAGATGGGGTTGCTGCCGACCGCATTGCCCGTCGCGCGCGCCGCCCGGGCGCTGCAGACTTCCGCGGCGAGGCGGCCGTACGTCGTGACGCCCCCGGTGGGTATGCGCAGCAGGGCGCGCCACACGGCGAGCTGGAAGTTCGTCCCGCGCACATGAACGGTCAGAGGGCCGGAGTCCGCATCGAACGGCGCCGCGAAGATCGTCCGCGCGAGCGACATGGCCCGAGACTCGTCGGCTTCCAGCACCGCCCGCCCCCAGGTCTGGCGGAGTGCTTCCTGCTCCGCGGCGACATCCCGGGCACCGGCAAACGAGACCCGGCACAGTCCGCGGTCCGTCCACGCGACAAAGACGGGCCCGAACGGGGAATCTCCCGTACCGAAACCGATGCGCAGTCCGGCGCCCCGTCTGCGGTACTCCCCCGGCGTTGCAGCCTCCACCGCCACGAAGTGATCGTGCAGCCGCCCCGGGCCGGAGAGCCCGCTTCCGTAGGCCGCCGAGAGGACCGATTCGGAATTGTCGAGCAGTTTCCTGGCGTGCCGGACGGTGAGGAACTCCAGAAAACGCTTCGGCGTGACCCCGGCCCACCGGGAGAACAGCCGATGCAGATGACCCGGGCTGAGCCCGACGTGTGCCGCCAGCTCCGCGAGCTCCGGCTGGCGCGCGCGATGGCTGTCGAGGTAGCGGATGGCGGACTCGATTCGGTCGTAGTCGGTCATGTTGAGCCGATGCCTCAGGTAAGGGTCGTTGGGCCGCGCGTTCGCCATAAGCTGATGGTTCCGCCCCGGGAAATCGACCCGATCCTTGCCACGAAGGGTCGGCCCGCAAACGACCGGCTTCCCGGCGTTGCCTTGGTGATGCGGGTCACGCGATCATTATTGTCGCACGCGCGTTCCGTGTAGAAACGGGAACTGTCCCCGGCCGCGTTCCGGGTGACCTCCCCTGCAAACCCACGAGGAAGAGCATGAACAGCCTCGCGAGAACCTTACCGCTCCGTTCCCCCTCCGTGCGCTCGAGCATGGCCCGCGCTGCTCTGGCAGCCCGTGGACAATCTCCTCCCGGCATTCGGGCGGCGATGCATCCGCGCCGGATCGCCCGCCTCTGCGTTGCCTTCGGGCTCGTCACGGCCGGGATGCTGCTCGCTCCGGCCCCGCTGCCGGCGCAGACGCCGGCGCCGGACAGCCCGCTCCCGGCCGACCCCGCAGTCACGGTGGGCGAACTCGAGAACGGCCTCCGCTACTACGTGCGCGAGAACGGCACCCCCGAGAACCGCGCCGAGTTTCGGCTGGTGGTGAACGCCGGCTCCATCCTGGAGGACGAGGACCAGCTCGGTCTGGCCCACTTCACCGAGCACATGGCCTTCAACGGCACCGAGAACTTCGAGAAGCAGGAACTGATCGACTACCTGGAGTCGATCGGGATGCAGTTCGGTCCCCACATCAACGCCTACACCAGCTTCGACGAGACCGTCTACATGCTGCGCATCCCCATGGATGATCCGGAAGTGCTGGAGACGGCGTTCCAGATCCTCCAGGACTGGTCCCGCGGCGTGGTCTTCGACCCCGAGGAGGTGGACGCCGAGCGCGGAGTGGTGATCGAGGAGTGGCGGCTCGGGCGGGGGGCGCAGGCCCGGATGTTCGACGCCCAGCTTCCCATCCTGTTCGAGGGCTCCCTCTACGCGGACCGCCTGCCGATCGGGAAGACGGAAGTGCTGGAAACGGCTCCCGCCTCGGTACTCCAGCGGTTCTACGAGGACTGGTACCGGCCCGATCTCATGGCGGTGGTCGCCGTGGGGGACTTCGACGGGGAAGCCATCGAGGGCATGATCCGGAGCCGGTTCGAGGGCCTCGTGTCCCCTGCCGATCCCCGCCCGCGCGAGACGCTGGAGGTGCCCTTCGACCACCCGCCGCGGGTGGCCATCGCGACCGACGTCGAGGCGTTGCAGTCGCAGGTGTCGGTGCTGTACAAGAGGCCGGTGGCGCCGCGGGGCACCGTGGCCGCCTTCCGCCGCGGCATCACCGAGGACCTGTACGAGGGCATGATGGCGGCGCGCCTCGAGGAGCTGACGCAGCAGGCCGACCCGCCCTTCCTCATCGCCTTCCCGGCCGGAGGGAGCTTCGTGCGCGCGCTGGACATGTACCAGCTCCTCGCGCTGGTGCCGGACGGCGGGCTCGAGCGCGGACTGGACGCGCTGCTCACGGAGGCCGAGCGCGTCCGGCGCCACGGGTTCACCGCGACGGAGTTCGAACGCCGGAAGGCCGAGGTCACGCGCGCCTTCGAACGCCGTTTCGCCGAACGCGAGAACCAGGAGTCCGCCAGCCTGGCGGGCCGCTATGTCCAGGCCTTTCTGACCGGCACCGCCTTCACCAGCCCCGAGGACGAGCTGGAGCTGGCGAACGCGCTTCTGCCGGCGATCACGCTGGACGAAGTCAACGGCCTGGCCGGGGAGTGGCTGCAGGAGCGGGGACGCGTGGTCATGGCCAACGCCCCCGAGAAGCCGGACCTGGAGGTGCCCACGGAGGAGAACATCCAGGGTGTGTTCGCGTCGGTGGCAGAGAGGGAAATCGAACCCTGGGTGGACGCCGCGGTCGACGCGCCGCTGGTGGCCGCGATTCCCGATGGATCGCCGGTGGTCGGCGAGGAAGTGGTGGAGGAGGCGGGGGTGACGGTGTGGACCCTCGGGAACGGCGTGCGCGTGGTCCTCAGGCCGACGGACTTCCGGGACGACGAGATCCTCTTTGCGGCGACCAGCCCCGGGGGCAGCTCGCTGGTCCCGGACGAGGAGTTCGCGGCGGTTCGCATGGCTTCGGCGGTCGTTGTGGAGGGCGGAATCGGGGAATTCGACAAGCTTGCGCTCGAGAAGAAGCTGGCGGGCCAGGACGTCCGCGTCTCCGCGAGCGTGGGAGGGTTGACCGAGAGCATCAGCGGCAGCGCTTCTCCGCGCGACATCGAGACCGCCTTCCAGCTCATCTACCAGCGCTTCGTGGCCCCGAGAAAGGACGAAACCGCGTTCGCGGCCTACAAGACGCTCCTCTCCGGGATCTTCGCCAACCGGGGGGCCAGCCCCGCCGCCGCGCTTGGGGACACGGTGTCCATGATCATGACGCAGGGGCATCCGCGCGCGCGCCCGCCGGACGACGAGATGATCGAGCAGCTGGATCTGGACGCTTCCTTCGCCCTCTACCAGGATCGGTTCGCCGACGCGAGCGACTTCGTCTTCTACTTCGTGGGCGCGTTCGCGCCGGAGGAGATCCGGCCGCTGGTGGAAACCTGGCTCGGAGGACTCCCGAGCCTGGGGCGCGTGGAGACCTGGCGGGACGTCGGAATCGATCCTCCCGAGGGCGTGATCGAAAGAGAGGTGCGCAAGGGGCTCGAACCCCAGAGCCAGACGCGGATCGTCTTTGCGGGAGATGCGGAGTTTTCGCGGGAGGAGGAGATGGCGATCTCCGCGCTCGCCGACGTGCTGGACATCCGCCTTCGCGAGTTGCTGCGCGAGGATCTGGGCGGGACCTACGGCGTGGGCGTAAGCGGTTTCCTCTCCAATCGCCCGGACCAGGAGTACTCCGTCCGCATCAGCTTCGGGTCGGCGCCGGAACGGGCCGCGGAGCTGGCGGCCGTGGTGTTCGACGAGATCGACAGGCTGCAACTGGAGGGCCCCGACGCCGAGACCGTGGAGAAGGTGCGCGAGACCCAGCGGCGCAACAAGGAGACCCAGCTGGAGCAGAACCGCTACTGGCTGGGCCGTCTTCAGCGCCTGGACCAGCTTGGCGTGGACTACGGCTACGTGACCTCGTACGAGTTCATCGAGGGATGGACGGCGGACCAGGTGCAGGAGGCCGCGCTCCGGTACCTGCGTGACGACCGGTTCGTGAAGGTCGTCCTGTATCCGGAGAACCAGGTGCCCTGACCGGCTCTGACCGGCACCGACCGGCGCGAGTCGGCCGCGGGCGCGGAGGGCGAGGCAGTCTCGTCATCCCGAGAGCAGGGTGAGCGCGACCGCGGTGACCAGCGCCACCGTCACGTTGTCGTCCACCGGGATGGGCGCCCGCTCGGCCGCCGCCGCCACCAGGCCGACGACCACCGCCGGGCCCGGTCCGACGAACGGCAACACGCACAGCGTCGCCACCGCCCAGAAGACCCCGGACCCGAGCAGGGAAGGCTGCCCCGGCTCGGCACGGCCCCAGAGCTGGCCGCAGACGCTGGCGCACGGATCCGCCAGCGCGACCACCAGGATGCTGGGGATCCAGACCCCGCTCGGAAACACGAGCATCACGGCGGCGGCCCCGATCACGTACCAGGTCGACGACGCCCACCTGCGCGATTCCCGCGGTGAGGCCAGGTGGCGGAACACCCGGAAGAACCTGCGGTTGAGGTCCGGTCGCCGGAGGCGCACAACGTCCGTGCCGACCGCCACCAGAATGATCGCGCCGAGACCCACCGAGAGCGCCAGGGGCGCCAGGATGTCCAGCCATATCAGGCCGACGAGCCCCAGGCCGCAGGCGGCGTGAACCACCCGTCGCCACGGCTGCAGGCCGCGCGTCTCCTGCACCAGTTTCTCGAGGGCGGGATCCATATCCGGGGATCTACGGTATCGCCTTCGCGTGGGCAAACGTTCGTGCACGCGAAACATCTCCGAATTGCTGCACGTCGGGTGTCGAAGCTGCTAACTTGGGTCGGCACGGGCGTGCACGCCGCAAGGAGCGGAATCCAATCATGATGACAGCACTGAGGGCATACGACGAGCGCATGCTCGACGTGATCACCGCTCGCCGGAGGCGGTGGCTCGACATCTTCATGCGCTGCATCACGCACGCCGGTGACTGGCCGTCGATGGTGGGCATCACGCTGGCACTCAGCTTCGGCTTCCCGTCCGGGCTCCGCAGGGTGGGGCTCAAGTGCCTGGCGGTGCTCACGATCTCGCATCTGCTGGTGCAACTGATGAAGCGCACCATCAACCGGCCGCGGCCGAAGCTGCGGCCGACGAAACTGTTCGTCATGGAGCCCCCCGACCGCTTCAGCTTCCCCTCGGGCCACGCCACCGCAGGGCTGGCGGTCGCCATCCCGCTCTACTTCGCGCTTCCTCCGCTGGCGGCCTTCATCGTGCTCGGCCTCGGGCTGGCCATCGGTGTGTCACGCGCCTACCTGGGCGTCCACTATCCCGGGGACGTCATCATGGGCTGGGTGACGGCGATCATGACCGCGCTGATCGTGGACTGGAGCCTGCCCGTCTAGGTGGCACCCCTCTGTTGTCCGCCATTTTGGGCCTGATGTGGCAGACGAAAGAGGGTCCTCCGCCACTCTGGCGGCCCGGACGCGTCGCCGCTCGGAAGGCGAGCGGACCCTCCAGAAGACCTTTCGCGTCAGCGTCCGGCGGCGGTGCCCGGCTCCCACGAGAACCCGTAATGGGTCTCCAGGAAGGACCTGAGCGTCCGCGCCAGGGCGCCCGCGAAGCGCCGGCGGTTCCGGTCGGAATCGCGGATCCCCGGGCCGTGCAACTCGATCTGGACCCCATCGATGACCCCGCCGTCCAGTGACCCGTGACGGCGCGTGCTGTAGCCACCGCTGAAGAAAGGCTCACCGCCCGGATCGGGGATCAGCGGGCTGGGCACCGTAGTGATCCTCTCTCCGAAGAGCAGCGCCCCCAGGCTCTCGGGACCGCGCACGATGTCGGCAAAGGAGAGATGGACCCGGCGGGCGAGGGAGCGGATGCTGGACTGCTCCGGGAAGCGCGGGGCGTTCAACCCGGTGTCGGAGCGGCTCAGGTCGTTTCCGGTGAGCAGGTATCCCAGCTCGACCCGCGGGGTGGGATGCGAGTGGCCGTGCAGGTCCACGTAGAAGCCCCGTCCATGGTCCTCCGCGACCCGCTCGCGAGCCACCTGAATGAAGGTGTGGTATTCGCGCCAGGCCTGCTCTGCAAACTCGCTCCCCTGGGCGGCTTCCACGATCTCCCTGTTCGGATCCAGGCGCGTGCGCCGGAGCCGGCTGATGACGACGTGCGGCTGGCCGCCCCCGAAGTACGCGATGATCGAGTCGCGGACCGCCCGGGCCGTCTCCTGCGTCCACGAATCCCGCGCGAGGGTCCCGTAGGTGCGGCGGGGAATCTCGTCCGGCTCCTCCCCGCCGCCGTGCCCGGCGCTCAGCACCAGCGGCAGGTCGCCGGCGATGTACTCGACGTACCGGTTGCGGCCGAAATAGGTCAGGCCGGGCATGTACTCGGCGACCGGCGCGGGGACGTACACTTCCAGGGTGGCCGTGCCGGACACGTCGCCGGCCGCGGCGAGGACCTCCGTGCTGCCCGTGGCGACCGCCGTGGCCTGTCCCGTGACGTCGACCGTCGCGACGGAAGCGTCGGCGACCGACCAGGCCACCTCCGCGCCGGGGATGGCCGCGCCCTGGGCGTCGGTCACCCGGGCTTCGAAGCGAAAGGTCGCGCCCGCCTCCACCAGCAGCTTCGCGCCCGGGGATACGATGACCCGGGCGGGCGGGGTGGGCGAGGTGCCGCCATCGCACGCCAGCGCGGCGAGCAATATCGCGGAAAGCCATGTGCGCATATAGCTTCTCCGGGTCCTCTCCCGCGGACTTCCCCTGAATAGTGACGACCCGCCGCGTCTCCGATCAAGGGCAGGCAGGGTCGACAGTGACCGGAAACGTATCGGGGACGCGACAGGAACCGGTGAAGAGAACCACATGATCCGCACCGAAGCGCTCAGCAAGGAATTCCGCTCGCGCGGGGGAAACCGGGTGCGGGCGGTGGATCGCCTGGATCTCAACTGCGACGCGGGCGAGATCTACGCGCTGCTGGGACCCAACGGGGCGGGGAAGACCACCGTCCTGCGCATCCTGAGCACCCTGATGGACCCGACCTCGGGCGAGGCCTGGGTGCAGGGACACCCGGTGCGAGCCGAAAAGGCCGCCATCCGCGCGCTGATCGGCTTCGTGTCGTACGAGACCCGGGTCTACGAGCGCCTTACGCCGCGCGAGATCGGTCACTTCTTCGGCCGCCTGAACGACATGACCCCGGCCGCCATCGAGGACAATCTCGCCTACATCTTCGATCTGCTGGACATGACCGGGTTCGCCGACGAGCGCACCGACGTGTTCTCGACCGGGATGAAGCAGAAGACCGTGCTCATGCGCGCGCTGGTGACCAACCCGCTCATCCTCATCTGGGACGAGCCCACCTCCGGGCTCGACGTCCTCACCGCCAGGAAGGTGATCGACTACATCCGCCTGCTGAAGGAGGAGGGCAAGACGGTCCTGTTCTCGACCCACATCCTGTGGGAAGCGGAGAAGCTCGCCGACCGCATCGGCATCATCCACCGCGGAAGGCTCAGGTCCGAGGGCACCCTCGAATCGCTGAGAGCCGCTACCGGACTCGGGGACCTCGAAGACATCTTCTTCTCCCTCGTGGGGGCGGAAGAGGAAGCGCGCGGCGGATGATTCGCAAGGCGCTGCTGATCTACGGCAAGGAGATGCGGGTCCTGAGGCGTGACGCCCGGCTCATCGGAGGCATGGTGGTGAGCGCGCTGATCTTCTTCCCCCTGCTGATGGGCCTGGCCAGCAACCTCGACCGGCTCGCGGGGGATGATTCCGGGCCGGTGCCCGTGGTCGCCCCGGGGGCCGACGACATCCTGCGCCGGCTGCTCGACGCCAATCCGCTCGTCCGCATCGCGACGCTCGAAGAGGTGGCGGACGGCGGCGAAGCCTGGGTGAGCGTGCTTCGCGAGGATGGCGCGTACCGGATCCGGGCGGCGTCCGCCGAGAACGCGGTCTGGGCGGCGGCGACGTCGTTGCGCCAGGATCTGCAGGCGGTCCAGCAGCGGGCCGTCGAGGACCGGCTCGCGGAGCGGGGGCTGCGCATGCGCGATCTGCGACCCTTCGAGGTCGTGCTGATCGATACCTCTGGCGGCCTGGGGGGAGCGCTCAGCCTGCTGATTCCCTACATGGCGGTGATTCTGCTGGTCACGAACGCGGCCCGCGCGCTCTACATCGCGGTCGGGGAGAAGGAGAAGAACACCCTCGCGGCGCTGCTGGTGTCGACCGTGCCGCGTCCCGCGATCGTGATCGGAAAGAGCCTGGCCATCATGACCTTCGCGGTGGCGGCGTCGCTCCTCCTGATCGTCGGGATGATGCTGGCGGCACGGCTGGGGCTGGCGCCCGAGGACTTCGCCGGGCCGGGCGCGCTGTCGCTGGCGCCCGCGCAGGTGGTGGCGCTGGCCCTGAACCTGGCCGCGCTCGCCCTGCTGGTGTCGGCGCTGGTCATGGTGATCGGCACCTGGGCGCGCTCGCAGCGCGAGGCGGGCATGTACACCGCGCCGCTCGTGTTTCTGTCCGTCTTCCTGGCCATTTTCGCGCTCGCGCCGGGCTCCTTCGGGGCTTCGGTGTACGCGGTCCCCATCCTGGGCAACGCGCTGGCGATGCGCGAGGCCATCCAGGGGCAGATCGACTGGCTGGCGCTGGCGCTTCTGGGCGGCGTGAACGCCCTGGGCTTCGCGCTCCTGACCTGGTGCTCGATTCGGCTCTACGGGCGCGAGTCGGTGCTCTTCCGGGTGTAGGCGCCCCTACGCCCTCCACTCCTCCAGGAGCTGCCGGTCGCGCTCCAGGTTCAGTTGCAACTGGTTGCGCCGTTCCTCGGGAACCGTCCTGAACCACTCCAGCGTGTCGAGAGCCGTGACCGCGATGGGGCGGAACTTCAGCCCCTTTGCGACGGCCTTGTGGGACCTGACGCGCGAGAGCCCTCGCACGGCCCCCTCCGTGGGCGGATACCAGAGCGGGAACCGCGCCTGCCGGTCGGCGAGGAAGGGCTCATCGATCCAGGTGAAGGACAGCGGCGTGCTGGTAATCGCGCGGATGCCGTAGACGAACTCGGCCATCGAGGTCGGAGCGAGGGCCGGACCGGCGGTGTTGAAGGTGCCGCCGATGTCGCGCTCAAGGCACAGGATCATGAACTCGGCCAGATCGCGCACATCGATGTACTGGACAGGCGTGTGCCGGCTCCCCGGCGCAATGATCTCACCGCCGTGGTCGATGCGCACGGGCCAGTAGGTAAAGCGGTCGGTGGTGTCGCCGGGCCCCGCCACGACATGGAGCCGCAGCACGGTGCCGCGTTCCCGGAACACGTCGGTGACCGCGTTCTCACAGAGGATCTTGAGAGGTCCGTAGTAGCGGTCGACGTCTTCGCTTTCCGGATCCTCGATGGGGAGGAGCTCCGAATCTTCGGTGAGCTCGTCCTGGTCGAAGCTGTATACCGATCCGGTCGAGGTGAAGAGGTATCGGCCCACCGAGTCGCGCAGGAGCTCCGCCGAGTCGCGCACGTGGCGCGGTACGTAGCCGCTGTTGTCGATCACCGCATCCCAGGCGCGGCCCTCCAGGGCGCCGAGCTGGCCGTCCCGGGGAGACGCGAATGAGGCGGAGGTCAGTCCAGCGACGCGAGCAGGGCGGCGGCCCGGCGGTTCGATTCGGCGATCGCCTCCAGCAGCCGGTTCCGCTCGCGCACCAGGGTGGCCATGGCGAGGCGGTAGCGCTCGCTGCCGGACGCCGCCGCAACGAGGATCCGGGTCGGAGCGAGGCCGGGAAGGGGGCCGGGGACCGCGCCCGCGTCCGGGTGGTGCGGGGTCTTGGGCACGTAGAGGACCCGGTGCATTGGCCGCAGCACGTCCACGAGCGCCATGTCGAGCTCCGGCGAGCCGGTCGCGCGCGGGAGCGCCGCCTGCAGCCGGCCCGCCAGCGCGAGAAGTTCGCCCTGGGCCTCGGAGGCCTGTGAGAGATCGAACTGACCGCTGCCCGCTTCGGAGCGAGCGGTGATGGCCGCGCCCAGAGCCTCGACCTGACCCACCAGGTCCAACGGCAGCACTTCCCGTCCGAGCAGCGCCGAGAGCGCGATCGCGTACAGGTAGGTGTCGCCCTCCAGGATGTCGAAGTCGATCTTGTCGAACGTGTCCTCCGGAGTGTGCCACCACCAGTAGCCGCCGTCCTCCTGCGCGCGGTTGCGGTAGAGCTGCAGGAGCGGCAGCCCGACTCCGTTGAACGACTGGTCGGAGTTGCGGGCCGGCCGGGTGGGCTGGATGTTGGCGTCCTCGCCGCGCTGCATGGCGAAGCGCGCGACCTCGCCCAGCGAGGCGGTCGTCGCGGCTGCGAACAGGCGCGCGCCCATCTGTCCGATGCCATCCACGTTCACATGGGCCACCGCGCGCGAGCGCAGCTCCTCGAAGAAGTGGTCGGCGAACCAGGTCGATCCACCATAGCGCGCGTTCGAGTGGCCCGGCCACCAGGCCACCACCAGGCCGCGCCGCATGCGCTCCCGCTCGGCGTGGAAGGCGAGGGCCAGGTCGAGCATCGCCGCGTTCGACGCCCCTTCGTCGGTCGCCGCGTGATACCATCCGTCGATGTGCCCGCCGAACAGGACGTAGGGGCTCTCCGGTTCGGGTCCGGGGATGCGGGCGATGGCGAGCCGAAGCTCCTTCCATCCGGTGTCGGCGCGTGCCGAAAGCTCGACCTCGAGCGGGCCGCGGGCGAGCAATGCCCGAAGTCGCTCTCCCGCGCTGCGCGCGACGTGTGCAACGGGCATGTCGGGCAGGCGGTGGTAGTTGAGCAGCGAAGGCGTGCCCCAGGTCGAGGTGACGATGAGGTCGTTCACCCGCTCTTCGGGGTGCACGAAGATGACCCCGACGGCACCCAGCCGGTCCAGAACGACGACCGGGATGTTCCTCGGCTGCCCGTCCAGGAGCACGATGGCCCCAGCGACGTCGGGAAGGTCGCGCGCGCCGGCTCCGTCCATTCCTTCCCCGGCGAGCACGATGCGCTCGCCCGTGCCGACCTCGACGGGAGGCAGATTGGCGGGCGCACCCAGGTCGACCAGCGGCGCGCGCAACGAGCCCACCGTTGCGGAGAACGACGACGTGATGGCGCTGAAGGCGGGGCCGTCGGGCACGGACACCGATGCCGAGATCGGATCGGAGACGTAGGTCTCGAAGGCGTGCACCTCCACCGGTACGCCGGCCGCCTCGAGCGTCTCGACGACGTAGTCGATCGCCGCGTTCTCGCCCTCGCTCCCCGACAGGCGGTCGTGCTCCACGATCGCGCGCGCATGAGGCTCCAGCGAGGCCGCGGAGATGTGCGTGCGCACCGCGGCTGCCAGCAGATCCGCGTTCATGTCCGCCTGCATGCCCGAGGGGTCGGCGGGGCCGCAAGCGGTCGTCAGCCACGGAGTGAGCGCGAGAGCGATCAGGGCAATCTGGTGTTCGGACCGAGGCATGGGGCGTTCCTCCGGGGCCTGTTGGGGCAACGCCATGGATGATGGAGCGACGCCCCGGACCGCGCCAGCCT
The DNA here is from genome assembly GCA_965202805.1 of Longimicrobiales bacterium. Lineage (GTDB taxonomy): Bacteria > Gemmatimonadota > Gemmatimonadetes > Longimicrobiales > Gaopeijiaceae > BD2-11. The sequence continues at coordinate 1,600,123 of OZ241869.1, read as the reverse complement.
GTGTGCGGTCGGGATTGGACGAATCGGCTGGTGCCGGAGCATGCGCGTCGTCGCTATTATCAGAGCATCAGGCCCGCGCAAATCAGGTTATCGGGGCCCTCCGGCCCTGAGCCACGGCAACGAAGACATGGCGGCCCTCATTGCGCGTCGTGGGAGGAGGTTTTCATGAAACGAACGACCGGACTTCACATCATCATCGCGCTCGCGCTGGCTTCGGGATGCGCGCCGGCGACCCCGGACCATGCGGCGGTATTCGACGGCTCCGGCGGCAGGTGGCTCGACCTGACCCACGACGTATCCGCCGACGCCGTCTTCTGGCCCACCGCGGATCCGTTCGTGCTGGACACGGTCGCCTACGGCATGACCGAGGGCGGGTACTTCTACGCCGCCTTCAACTTCGCGTCGTCCGAACACGGCGGCACCCATGTCGACGCTCCCATCCACTTCGCCGAGGGGAGGATATCAACCGCGCAGATCCCTCTTTCCGCCCTGATCGGGCCGGCGGCCGTCATCCGCGACCCGGCGGGTGACAACCCGGACCACCAGGTGGGGGTGGAGGCGATCGCCGCGTGGGAGGCGCGCCATGGTCCCATCCCGGCGGGGACGACCGTCCTGCTCGATACCGGCTGGGCCGACCGCTGGCCGGACCCCGTCCGCTACCTGGGGACTGGCCTGCGAGGCGAGGAGGCGATTCCGGAGCTCCACTTCCCGGGACTGGACCCGGAGGCGGCGCAGTGGCTGGTCGAAAACCGCGACATTGCGGCGCTGGGCCTCGACACGCCCAGCCTCGACTACGGGCAGTCGAGCGCCTTCGAGACGCACCGCATCCTCTACTGGGAGAACATCCCGGGCTATGAGAACGTGGCTTCCCTCCCGGAGCTTCCCGAGTGGGGCGCCTTCGTCGTGGCGCTGCCCATGAAGATCGTGGGGGGCAGCGGAGGGCCGCTGCGCATCGTGGCGTTCGTTCCAGACTGACCCGCGGTCAGACTAAGTCCACCCGACTTAGTCCATCCCTGTCTAACGGCCGGTCCAGCCCGGCCCGCGCACGAAACGGCCGGACATCGCGCCGGTGGGTTCGGAGTCCTCAAGCACCATCACGCCGTTGACGAACACGTGCGTCACCCCGGTGGCGAGCTGGTGGGCGTCCTGGTAGGTGGCGTGGTCGATGATGGTGGCCGGATCGAACACCACGACATCCGCGAAATAGCCTTCCGCGAGCCGCCCGCGGTCGGAGATGCGCAGGTTGGCCGCAGGGAGCGAAGTCAGCTTGCGCACCGCCTCTTCCAGCGGGATGACCCCTTCCTCGCGCACGTACCTGCCCAGCAGGCGGGCGAAGTTGCCGTACGCGCGCGGATGGGTGCTGTTCTGCAGGAAGATGCCTTCCGGGGCCATGGACGCGGCGTCGGAGTCGAAGGAGACCCAGGGCAGCGCGATCTGGCGGCGCACGTTCTCCTCGGACATGAGGAAGTAGACGACCTGCACCCGGGTGCCGTCCTCGATCACGAGGTCGATGGCGGTCTCCTCGGGCGGCGTGCCGCGCTCCTCGGCCACCTCGGCCAGGGTCATGCCCTGGTAGCGGCGCAGCTCCTCGTTGCGGAACCCGACCAGCAGCGCCCCCTCGGGGCCGGATGCCAGCAGGAGGTTCTCCCACTCGTCGGTCGGTGTGCGCATCTCTTCCACGACGCGCGCGCGGATCTCCGGATCCCGGATGCGCTCCGCCCAGGCGTCGTAGCCGCCCTCCTGCACCCAGGGCGGCATGGCGGCGTCGAGCCCGGTGGAGCCGGCGGTGTAGGTGTACATGTCGGCGGTAATGCCGAGCCCCTCGGCGCGGACCTGTTCCACGCGCGCGATCACGTCCTCCAACTTGTGCCAGTTCTCGCGCCCGGCCGCCTTCAGATGGTAGATCTCGGCGCGGATGCCGGCCTCGCGCGCGATGGTGATGAGCTCCTCGACCGATTCCAGCAGCCGCGCGCCCTCGCTGCGCAGGTGCGAGATGTACATCCCGTCGTACTCGGCGGCGACCTCGGAGAGCGCGATCAGCTCGTCGGTGTCGGCGAAGAAGCCGGGGGTGTAGATGAGCGCCGAACTCACCCCCACGGCGCCTTCCTCCATGGCGGTGCGCACGAGAGCGCGCATGCGCTCCAGCTCGTCCGCGGTCGGGGGGCGGTCCTCGTAGCCGATCTCGTGGATGCGCACGGTGGTGGCGCCGATGAAGGAGGCCACGTTGGTGGCGACGCCCTTGCGCTCGAGGAAGCTCAGGTATTCGCCGAGCGTCGTCCACGGCACTTCCAGCGGCGCATCCGGCGGCAGGCCCAGGGCGCGCGCGGCGGCTTCCGTCCCGCCCAGCCAGGACACGAAGTCACCGAGGAAGTCCGCCTTCATGCCGCCGGTCGCCGGTCCCATCGATGTGCCTTCGCCGAGGACTTCCAGCGTCACCCCCTGGCGGATGTCGCCGAGCGAGCGGCCGTCCACGATGAGCGATTCGTTGGCCCAGCTGAGCATGTTGATGAAGCCCGGGGACACCGCCATGCCGGAGGCATCGAGCACCTGCGGGGCCTCGGCGCCGGAAAGGTCGCCCAGCGCGGCGATGCGGTCTCCGCGGATGCCTACGTCGGTCACCACCGGGGGCGAGCCCGAGCCGTCGTAGACCGTGCCTCCACGGATGAGCACATCGTACCCGCTTTCATCACCGGCGCATCCCGTCAGGCATAGCGCGCCCGCGCAGAGCGCCGCGATCCAGCGCGGATACATCGCCGCTCGAATGCGGGGAGGAGTGCGTCCGCGGGCTGACGGCCCCCGCCTGGCGCCGTTCATGCCGACACCTCGTGCGCGGGTCCCGAGCCCTTCGGCACCCGGATGTTCTCCACCAGCCGGCCCACTTCCTCCGGGGGTGGAGGATTGAAGCGGGACACCGTAACCGAGACCGCGAAGTTGATCAGCATGCCCACGAACCCGATGCCCTCCGGCGAGATCCCCAGGAGCCAGTTGTCGGGCGTGTTGGCCCCGGGATTCACGTAGTTGAAGTAGATGATGTAGGCGGCCGTGAAGGCGATGCCCGAGATCATTCCGGCGATCGCGCCCTCCCGGTTCATCCGCCTCGAGAAGATGCCGAGGATGATGGCGGGGAAGAACGAGGCCGCAGCCAGCCCGAAGGCGAACGCCACCACCTGGGCGACGAATCCGGGCGGGTTGATCCCCAGGTAGCCGGCCAGCACGACCGCGAAGGCCGCGCTGACGCGAGCCCATACCAGCTCGCCGCGCTCGGAAATGCCGGGCCGGAAGACCCCCTTGAGCAGGTCGTGGCTGATGGCCGAGGAGACCACGAGCAGCAGTCCCGCGGCCGTGGAGAGCGCCGCCGCAAGCCCGCCCGCCGCCACCAGCCCGACCACCCAGGCCGGCAGCCCCGCGATCTCCGGGTTGGCCAGCACCATGATGTCGCGGTCGATGGTGAGTTCGTTCCGCACGGGTTGCCCCGCGCCATCGACGGCGTCCGGGCCGACGAACTGGATGAGGCCGTCGCCGTTGTGGTCCTCGTAGGCGATCAGGTCGGTGTTCTCCCAGGTGGTGAACCACTCCGGCACCGCCTCGTAGGGCTGCTCCGACACGGTGTTGATCAGGTTGGTGCGCGCGAAGACCGCGACCGCGGGTGCCGTCGTATACAGAATGGCGATGAAGAGCAGCGCCCATCCCGCCGAAATCCTGGCGTCGCGCACGCGCGGAACCGTGTAGAAGCGGATGATCACGTGCGGCAGCCCCGCCGTACCCACCATCAGCGCGGCCGTGATCGCGAAGACGTCCAGCGTCGACTTGGAGCCGTCCGTGTAGGCGGCGAAGCCCAGCTGTTCGTGGAGCCCGTCGAGCCGGTCCAGCAGGTACTCTCCGCTGACCAGGTCGGCGCCGCCCAGGCCGAGCTGGGGGACGGCGTTGCCGGTGATGAGGATCGACAGGAAGATCGCGGGCACCATGTAGGCGAAGATGAGCACGCAATACTGCGCCACCTGCGTGTAGGTGATCCCCTTCATGCCGCCGAGCACGGCGTAGAAGAAGACGATGGCCATGCCGATCACCACGCCCCAACCGATCGGCACCTCGAGGAAGCGGCTGAAGACGATGCCCACCCCGCGCATCTGGCCGGCCACGTAGGTGAACGAGATGAAGATGGCGCACACCACCGCCACCACCCGCGCCGTCTTCGAGTAGTAGCGGTCGCCCACGAAATCGGGGACGGTGTAGCGCCCGAACTTGCGCAGGTAGGGGGCCAGCAGCAGCGCCAGCAGGACGTAGCCGCCGGTCCAGCCCATGAGGTACACCGAGCCGTCGTAGCCCAGGAACGCGATCAGCCCGGCCATCGAGATGAACGATGCGGCCGACATCCAGTCGGCGGCGGTGGCCATGCCGTTGGCCAGCGGGGGCACGCCCTTGCCCGCCACGTAGAAGTCGCGGGTGGTGTTCGCGCGCGACCACACCGCCACGCCGATGTAGAGGGCGAACGAAATCGCGACCAGGGTGAAGGTCCAGGCCTGAACGTTCATCGGGCCGCCCCCCTCATTCCTCTTCCACTCCGTACTCCCGGTCGAGGCGGTTCATCAGCCGGACGTAGACGAAGATGAGCACCAGAAACGCGTAGATGGATCCCTGCTGCGCGAACCAGAACCCGACCTTGAAGCCCGTGCCGGGGAGCCGGAAGCCGTTGAGCGCGTCCGCGAACAGGATGCCGCAGCCGAACGACACCAGGAACCAGATCGAGAGCAGGATCGCCAGGTAGCGCAGGTTGGCGGTCCAGTATCCCGGTCGGACGGATGAGGGAGATGGCATGAGCGGCTCCTCGCGCGCGGCGTCGAAGCTCAGGGAGTCGCCCCTGGGCGGCGGTAGAGGTCGTCGGGCGGGCCTGCCTGCTCCCGGAAGGTTCGCCGGAGCAGGAGATAGCCTCCCACGGCGAAGGCCACGCCCAGTGCGTTGAGCCAGAAGGGCTGGAACTGCACGGCGTCTCCCATTCCGCCGGTGAAGCCGGGGACCTCCACCTGGCTCAGTCCCGCGAGATACGCCGTGCCGTTGGCCACTGCGTGCGCGAACAGGCACGGCAGCAGCGATCCGGTCTCGATCAGCAGCCAGGCGAGCACCACGCCGGCGACGAAGGTGGAGATGAACTGCCACGGGTTGGTGTGCATTACGGCGAAGAGCAGCGCGGAGAGCAGGATGGCCCTCCTCTTCGAGTAGTTGGCCAGGAATCCCCTCAGGATGAGGCCCCGGAACAGTACCTCCTCGGTCACCGGCGCCACGACCACGAGCAGGAAGAAGCTGCTGAAGGGATAGTCCGCCGCGTTCATGATGCTCTCGAACGCCTCGATCAGCGTCTGCGGAGGCGGGAAGACCGAGCGCGTGAGATTGTCGATGTCGGAGAGCAGGATGACGGTGCCCAGGATGAGAACGGCGGTGAGCGCGAGCACCCGGATGGAGACGGCCAGGAACGGGTAGGGTTCGCGGAAGCCGACGCCGCTGCGCCGTGTGGCCACCACGATCACGATGCCGAAGGCGAGGAGGTTGGCGACGCCGAGCGTGAGCGGGTGCTGGCTGTAGGTGCCGGAGGTCGGATCGAGCAGGAAGGCCGTGAGGGCGATCGCCGTTTGCAGCACCAGGACCAGCACCACCAGCCCGAGCGCCTTCCCGAAGGTCACGGCCGGCTACACCCAGCCCTTGCCGCGGAAGTCGCGCAGCGTCTCGGCCCACTGCTCCATGTGTTCCGGGAGGGAGAAGGAGAGACGGTTGTAGTCGAGCATGGGCGGGAACCTGCGGCCGACCAGGAGGCCCGCCTCGCTCATGCGGCTGATGTAGGTGTCCAGGTCGCCGCTGATGCGGTGCATCAGGAAATTGGCTTGGGTGGGCAGGTACTCGAGGCCGAGTTCGTCCAGGCAGGCCTCGGTGACCTCGCGGGCCTCGCGGTTCACCTCGCGGCTCCTCGCCATCAGCTCCTCGTCGCCGAAGCAGGCGATGCCGGCCGCCAGCGCCAGCTGGTTGGCGCTGCTGTGTATGGCGAAGTCCTGCATGCGCCGGACCGCGTGCGGGTGCGCGATGCCGAAGCCCAGGCGCAGCCCCGCCATCCCGTAGATCTTCGAGAAGGTGCGCGCGACGATCACGTTGGGCCGGTCGTGCACCCACTTGAGTGCCGTCCAGTACGCGGGGTCCTCGACGAACTCGTAGTACGCTTCGTCCATGAGGAAGAGCACGTGCTCCGGCGCGTCCGCGATCCAGTTGTCGAGTTCGGCGCTGGGGGTGATGGTGCCCGTCGGGTTGTTGGGGTTGCAGATGTAGACCATGGCCGGGCGGCTGTCCTTCTCGGACTCCTCGCGCATGCGGTTCAGGTCGTGCTCGTACTTCGAGGTGAGCGGGACGGTCACCACGTCGTACGGATAGGTGTCGCGATAGTCGTTCACGTCCTCGAAGGTGGGCTCGGCGAGCACCAGCTTGCGAAGCGGCGACGCATAGGCCTGCACGATCATCTGCAGGATTTCGGTCGAGCCCGCCCCGAGCACGAGCTGGTCGGGATTGATGCCGTAGTACGCGCACATCCTGTCGCTCAGCTGCCCGATCAGATCGCCCGGATAGCGGTTCGCGAGGTCGAGGTTGTCGATGACCGCCTGGCGCGCCGCGGTCGAGAGCCCGAGCGGGTTCTCGTTGGAGTTCATGCGGATGGCGCCGTCGGCCTGCAGCCGGGGAGACCAGGTGGCGTTGGCGAATCGGGGGAAGCCGAGGCCTCCGATGCCGAGGGCGCTCAGGGTCGCGCCGGAACGAACGAAGTGTCTGCGGTCCATCGGTTTCCTCGTGGCGGAAGAGGTGGAAAAGGGTGAGAAAACCCCGCTCATGATAGGCGCGCGCCGGAGGCGGGGCAACGCGCCCCTTGCACGTCATCGCGGGCATGGTGAACGTTTTCCGGCGCTGTGGCGCCAGGCTGGCCGCCGTCGCCGCAGAATCGACCACAGGCCCTTCGCGGGAGCACCTCCGCCGGGGCCGCGGACGCCACATATCGGAGACATGAGACTACAGGCACCCCCGCGCTTCGTGCTGGTTCGCGAAACCGTCGAGCACGTCAATATGGAGCCCGGTGCTTTCCTGAGATGGGGGAAGGGCCGCTCCCGGGGATTCTGGGCGCGACGCCGCGGGTGGCTGGCCCATGTCGGGGAGCTCGATTCGCTGGAGGTTCAGTCCGGCCTCGGGTCGCGGGATCGCTTCCTCGAGATCCAGGACCGGGCTCGGTGGTTCGCGCGCCCCGAGCATGGGAACGGATGGCGAAGGCGGGGGCGGGAGCCCGCGCTGCGCTTCTACGGGGGCTTCTCATTCCGGGACGATCACGTGCCGCGGGATTTCTGGGCCGCGTTCCCGAGCGCGCGTTTCGTTGTGCCGCACCTGGAGCTGGAGCACGACGGGGAGACCGTACGCCTCACCACCCAGACGCTGGCCGGCCCCGGGGAAGACGTGGCGACGGTGCGCGGCCAACTGCGGGCGCGGCTCGTCTACACGCTGAAGGGGGTGGCCCGGGCTGCTCGAAAGGGGGGTCATCGGGCGCTGCATCCCGCCGCCCGCCTCCGGTCGGGGCGCCAGAGCTGGCAGCGGGCGGTCGAGGAGATCCTGTCGGCGATCCAGGACGGACGGCTGGAGAAGGCGGTGCTCGCGCGCATCCTCGACGTGTCCACGACGGGCACCATCGATCCGGTGGAGGTGCTCGAACACCTGCGGCGCGAGAATGCGGACGCCCATGTGTTCCTCTTCGAGCCCGAGGCCGGGTCGCCGATCGTCGGCGCCACCCCGGAGGCGCTCGCCACCGTGCGGGGCGACCGGTTCAGCGCGACCGCCGTCGCCGGCTCGGTGTCCCGCGGCAGGACCGACGAGGAGCAGCGGGCCCTCGCCCGTCAGCTCCTCGAGAGCGCCAAGGATCGGGTCGAACACGCTTTCACCGTAGAGGACATGGTCGCGCGCCTGGAGCCGCTGTCCCGCACGGTCGAGGCCCAGGCCGAACCGCACGTTCTCACTCTGGCCCGCATCCAGCATCTGGAGACGCGCATCAGGGCGATTCTGCGGCCCGGGACATCGGTGCTGGAACTGGTGGCGGCGCTCCACCCGACGCCCGCGGTCTGCGGCCTGGCCCGCGACGCCGCCCTCGACCTGCTCTCCAGAAACGAGCCCTTCGAGCGCGGATGGTACGCGGGCCCGGTGGGGTGGTTCGACACCCGAGGCGACGGGGTCTTCGTGCCGGCGCTGCGTACCGCGGTGGCGCGCTCCACCACCTGGCGGCTCTTCGCCGGCGCGGGGATCGTGCCCGGTTCGGACCCCGAGGCGGAGTGGGACGAGACCGGGATCAAGTTCGAGCCGGTGCTGCGCGCGCTGGACGCGGCCGGGGCCCGCGGCATTCGCTGAGCGTCGACGGAAGGTGACCGGTCCGAACCGGAACCTGCTGTGGGCCGGCGTCCTGCTGGACGAACTGGCGCGCGCCGGAGTGCGCGAGGTCGTGCTGGCGCCCGGCTACCGTTCCGCCCCGCTGGTCATGGCCGCCGCGGCAGACTCGCGGCTGCGGATCTTCACCCTCCTGGACGAGCGGTCGGCGGCGTTCTTCGCGCTCGGGCTGGGCAAGCGGACGGGGCGGCCTGCAGCGGTGATCACCACCTCGGGGACCGCGGTCGCCAACCTCTTTCCGGCCGTCGTCGAAGCATCGCACAGCGAGGCCCCCCTCCTCCTGCTGACCGCCGACCGCCCCCACCGGCTGCGGGGCGCAGACGCGAACCAGGCGATCGACCAGACGCGGATGTTCGGCGGCTACGTACGCGACTTCGTGGAGGCCGCGCCTCCCGAGGCGGCGGAGGGGGCGCTCGTGCATCTGCGGGCGCTGGCGGCGCGCGCGGTGGCGTCCGCCGGGGGTCGCCCGGCCGGCCCGGTGCACGTGAACCTGCCCTTCGCGAAGCCGCTCGCGCCGACGCGCGTCCCGGGTGAGGTGCCGGAGGGGTTTGCCTCCGCGCGTCCGCTGGCGGCGCGAGGCCGTTCGGACGCGGCGCCGCTCGCGCGCATCGCCGTACGCCGCTCGGCGCCCCCTGCGGCTCGTGTGGCCGAGCTGGCGGCGCGGCTGAGGGAGGTGGAGCGCGGCCTGATCGTAGCCGGCCCCTCGCCCGAGCCGGAGCGCGACGGGCCCGCCGCGAAGGCCCTTGCCGCCGCCACCGGATATCCGCTCCTTCCCGATGCCCTCTCCGGCGCCCGCTTCGGCGACGCGGAGGGGGCGCTGCGCATCGGCGGGTACGACCTCTTCCTGGAACACCCACCCGTGCGTGACGCACTGCGCCCCGAACTCATCGTGCGTCTGGGCGCGAGCCCCACCTCGGCGCGTCTGCTGGCGTTGCTCGGGGAAGCGCGAGGCGAGCAGTGGGTGATCGACGGCGGAGATCGCTGGAAGGATCACCTCAACGTCGCCACCGACTACCTGCGCGCCGATGTAGCGACCTGCGCCGAAGCCGTGTGCGCCGAGTTGGGGACGGGGTCCTTCAGGGCCGGCCGGAGCACCGCCGCCGCAGGAGCTGGGCCCGGCAGGGCGGGTGCGGGGAACGCGTCCAGGGCCGCTGAAGTCGAGCAGGGCGGCAAGGGGCGCGACTCGGAGGATGCCTGGTCCGGCCTCTGGCGCCGGGCAGGGCAGGCGGCCGCCCGTGCGGTCGCCGAGAGCGCGCGGGGCGGTCTCTTCGAGGGCGCCGTGTGCGCGGAAGTCGTGCGCGCCGCACCTCCCGGGAGCACCATCTTCGTGTCGTCGAGCATGCCGGTGCGCGACCTGGACGCCTTCGCCTTCCCCAGCCGGAAGCCGCTTCTGGTTCACGGCAACCGCGGGGCCAGCGGCATCGACGGCATCCTGTCGTCGGCCGCAGGCGTCGCCGCCGGGGGAGAGGGCCCGGTGCTGGCCATCGTCGGCGACGTGGCGTTCATCCACGACATGAACGGGCTCCTGAGCGCCCGCGACCACGCCGAGGTGATCTTCGTTCTGGTCAACAACGACGGGGGCGGTATCTTCCATTTCCTCCCCATCCGGGACTTCGAACCGGCGTTCACCCGACACTTCGCGACGCCGCACGGGCTGGACTTCGCCCACGCGGCCGCCCTCTACGGGCTGCCGCACGAGCGCGTCCGGACGCGGGCGCGACTGGCGTCGTCGCTGGAGCGGGCGATCGCCCGGGGCGGGAGCGGGATTGTCGAGGTCGTCACGGACCGGGAGCAGAACCGTCTTCGTCGTCAGGCGGTGTATGACGCCGTCGACCCGGGCTGAGCGCCGCGGCAGCGTCCTCGGCGCGCCATATTCCGTGACAATCGCAGGGAGAGATGCCCGAGCCGGGCCGCCGGGATTGCCGGCGATCGTGCATGAAGCAGAGAGCGGGAGATCGTGAATGAAACAGCCGGATTGGAAGCAGGTCCGCGAGTACGGGGACATCACCTATCACAAGTGCGGCGGGGTGGCGCGCATCGCCTTCAACCGTCCCGAGGTGCGCAACGCCTTCCGCCCGGAGACCCTGTTCGAGCTGCAGGAGGCCTTCCGCGATGCGGGAGAGGACATGGACATCGGTGTCGTCCTCTTCACCGGCAACGGCCCGGCGAAGGACGGCAAGTACGCGTTCTCCTCCGGGGGTGACCAGCGCGTGCGCGGCGACGCCGGGTATGTGGGCGGAGACGGCGTGCCGCGGCTGAACGTGCTCGAGCTGCAGCGCTACATGCGCACCATGCCCAAGCCGGTCATCGCCCTGGTGGCCGGATACGCCATCGGCGGCGGCCATGTGCTGCATGTCGTATGCGACCTCACCATCGCCGCCGACAACGCCGTCTTCGGCCAGACCGGGCCCATCGTGGGCAGCTTCGACGGGGGGTACGGCTCCTCGTACCTGGCCCGCATCGTCGGACAGAAGAAGGCGCGCGAGATCTGGTACCTGTGCCGGCAGTACGACGCCGCCGAGGCGCTGGAGATGGGGCTGGTCAACAAGGTCGTGCCGGTGGAGGAGCTGGAGATGGAGGGCTGGCAGTGGGCGCAGGAGATCCTGGACAAGAGCCCGCTGGCGATCCGCTGCCTGAAGGCCGCCTTCAATGCCGACGTGGACGGCCAGACCGGCCTCCAGGAGCTCGCCGGCAACGCAACCCTGCTCTTCTACATGACGGAACAGGGGCAGGAGGGCAGGAACGCATATCTGCAGAAGCGCAAACCGGACTTCCGCAAGTATCCGTGGCTGCCGTAGGCGCGCGGGCCTGGGTGATGGCCTGCAGGCCCCGCACCCTTACAGCCGCCGTCGCGCCGGTCGCCGCCGGCACCGGGCTGGCCCACATGCACGGCGGCTTCGCCCTGCTTCCCGCGCTGGCCGCGCTGGCCGGGGCGATGCTGATCCAGGTCGGGACCAACCTGGCCAACGACTACTACGACTACCAGAAGGGTGGGGACGACGTGGGGCGGCTGGGTCCCGTGCGCGTCACCCAGGCCGGGCTGATCGAGGGGCGGGACGTGCTGCGGGGAGCGCTGCTGGCGTTCGCGCTCGCCGCGGGGGCGGGGGTGTATCTGGCGGCGGTGGCAGGGTGGCCGGTGGTCGCGATCGGTGTGGCAGGCATCGCCTCCGGGATCGCCTACACGGGGGGGCCCTGGCCGCTGGGGTATCACGGGCTGGGCGATGTGTTCGTCTTCGTCTTCTTCGGCCTGGTGGCGGTCGCGGGGACCTGCTACGTGCAGGTGCTGGAATTCCGTCCGGACGCCCTGACCGCGGGAGTCGCGCTGGGGGCCGCCAGCACCGCGATTCTGGTGGTGAACAACCTGCGCGACATGGAGACGGATGCGCGCGCCGGCAAGCGAACCCTCGCGGTGCGCATGGGGGGCGGGTGGACGAAGGCGCAGTACGTCTTCCTGCTGGGGTTGACCGCGGCCGTGCCCGTCGGCGGGATCGCGCTGCACGGCTGGAGCCCCTGGGTGTTGCTCCCGCTGTTCGCGCTTCCGGCGGTGGCGGGGTCGCTCCGGCTGGTTCTGACCTTCCGCGACCCGGCCGCCCTGAACCGCGCGCTGGCGGGGACTGCCCGCTTCCTGGGGCTCTTCGGAGTCCTGCTCGGGCTCGGGTTCGCGCTGGGGTGAGGGACCCGGTCGCACGGACGGCACGGGCACACCCCGACGGAATCGCGCTCGACGCTGGCGGTGCGCGCCTGAGCTACCGCGACCTGGACGGCGCGGCCGACCGTTTGGCCCGCCGGCTGGTGACCCTCGGCGTGCGGCCGGGGGATGTGGTCGGGATGCTTGCGCCAACCGGTACGGCGGCGGTGGCGGCCATGTTCGCGGCGCCCCGCGCAGGGGCGGCGCTGGCCCCGCTCAACCCGACCCTTGCCCCCCGCGAGCTCGGAGATGCCTTCGCGGTCGCGCGACCGGCCGTCGTGCTGTGCGCCCCGCCTCATCTGGAGCTGACGCGCGGCGTGGTCGCGGGGTTGTGCGGGGGAGCGGAGCCGCGCGGGGTCTTTGCGCTGGCGGACCGTGGCTTTCCGCCGGAAGACCGGTCGAGCGCTCCCGAACCGGCCGCAGCGGCCGACATCCGCCGGGTGACCCCCGCGGATGGGCCGCTGCCCGGTTCGAGACCCGACGATGTGGTCGCAATCCTGCGCACCTCGGGCACCGGCGGAGCGGCGCGCGCGGTCGCGCTCACGCGGCGCAACTTCGACGCCAGCGCGCGCGCCGTGCGCGCCCGACTGGGCCTGGGTCCTGGAGACATCTGGTACGCCTCCCTGTCGCTCGCCCACATCGGCGGCATGGCGCTGGTCGACCGGGCGCTGGCGGCAGGCAGCCGGGTCGTGGTGCGCGGCCGCTGGCGGCCGGAGGTACTGGTCGAGCTGATCGAGGCGGACGCCGTCAGCCACGTCTCGCTGGTGCCCACCATGCTCGGCCGCCTGCTCGACGCCGGCCTCCCCCATCCCCTCCCGGCCTCGCTGCGGTGCGTGCTGGTGGGGGGTGCGGGCGCCCCGCCCGCCCTGGTGGAGCGCGCGCTGTCGTCCGGCCTGCCGCTCGCGCTCACCTACGGCAAGACCGAGACCTGTTCACAGGTCGCCACTGCCCCGCCTGCGCTGGTGCGCGCCAAAGCCGGCACGGCCGGCGCCCCCCTCGACGACGTCGAGGTCCGCATCGCCGCCGGCGGCGAGATCGAAGTGCGCGGCGACATGGTCGCGCCCGCGTACCACCGTGGGGAGCCCATCACCGGCCCGGACGGCTGGCACCGCACCGGCGACCTGGGCCGCTTCGACCGCGACGGCCACCTGTGGGTCACCGGCCGCAAGGCGCACCGCGTCGTCAGCGGCGGGGTGAACGTCGACCCCGCGGAGATCGAGCGGGTGCTGGCCGCGCATCCCGGGGTGGCGGAGGCTGCGGTGGTGGGGCTGCCCGATCCCGAATGGGGAGAGCGGGTCGCGGCCGCGGTCGTGCCCGCCGCCGGCCACGAAGTTCGCGTGCAGGCGCTCCAGCGGCACTGCCGGGAGGCGCTCGGTCCCGCGTCCCGTCCACGCGCCCTCGGGGTGCTGGCCGCGCTTCCACGCAACCCGAACGGCAAGATCGACCGTGCCCGCCTCGCAGTCCTGCTCTCCGCCCTCGATCGGGCGTAAGGCCATGGAAGATCGCCACCCAACCCTGTAGCTTTGGCCGTCCCGGAAGCCAATGCTCGCCGGCCGGCAGGCCATCGTTCCACCTCCGCCCGGCGCCGTTCCAGCCATCCCCGCGGCCCATGAACCTGCTCGACGAATACAAGTGGCGCGGCCTGCTCTACGACGCCACCGACGGTGCCGCGCAGGCGTTCGCCGCCGAGCCCCGGGTCGCCTACATCGGCTTCGATCCGACCGCCTCCAGCCTGCACGTAGGCAGCCTGCTCCCGATCATGGGGCTGGTCCACCTGCAGCGCGCGGGACACACCCCCGTAGCCCTCGTCGGCGGAGGCACCGGCCTGATCGGCGACCCGTCCGAGAAGGCCGCGGAGCGCGTGCTTCTGTCAAAGGAGGAGGCGGAGGCCAACGCCCTGGGCATCCACGCCCAGCTTGCTCATTTCCTCGACTTCGAGGTGAAGGGCAATCCCGCGCGCATGGCCAACAACCTGGACTGGCTGGGCAAGGTCGGGATGGTCGATTTCCTGCGCGACGTGGGCAAGCACTTCTCCATCAACGCCCTCCTCGGCAAGGACTCGATCCGCAGGCGCGTACAGGATCCGCAGGCGAGCATCTCGTTCACCGAGTTCAGCTACGTGCTGCTGCAGGCCTACGACTTCCTCGAGCTCTACGACCGGCTGGGGTGCACCGTCCAGATGGGCGGAAGCGATCAGTGGGGGAACATCACCGCGGGCACCGAGCTGATCCGGCGGGTGCGCGGCGCCCGCGCGTACGGGGTCACCTTCCCGCTCCTGACCACCTCCTCCGGCACCAAGTTCGGCAAGACCGAGAGCGGAACCGTGTGGCTGGATCCCGCACGCACCACGCCCTATCGCTTCTACCAGTTCTGGATGAACACGCCGGACGCGGACGTGGGGGCCTACCTGCGCCTCTTTACCCTGTTCTCGCGGGAGGAGGTCGAGGAGCTCGAGTCATCAACGGCGAGCGCACCGCACCGCCGCCTCGCGCAGAGGGCGCTGGCCGCCGACGTCACCCGCCGTCTCCACGGAGAGGACGGGCTGGGCCGCGCGCGCAAGGCGAGCGAGGCGCTCTTCGGCGGCGAAATCGAAGGCCTGGGCGCCGGCGAAATCGCGGACATCTTCGCGGACGTGCCCTCCAGCCGCATCACCCGCGGCGCCCTGCAGGGAGAGGGGCTCCCGCTCGTGGACCTGCTGCACGGCGCTGGCCTGGCCGCCTCGAAGAGCGACGCCCGCCGCGCCATCAGCGGGGGAGGCATCTACGTCAACAACCACCGCATCGCGGACGTGCCCGCGCGCGTTACGATGGACCAGACCCTGGAGGGCGAGTTCGTGGTGCTGCGACGAGGGAAGAAGCGGTATCACCTGGTCCGCATGGGGGACGGGTGAATCGCGACTCCGACGGAACCTGATCGGGGCTCGACGCCCGGTCGGGCGCGCCTGAAGCTAGACGACCTCCACGTCGTAGCAGATCCGCCAGTTGGTCATGGCCTCGGGATCGGGCGGCCCTTCGTCCCCCGGCTGATGGCGGCCGACCCACGATTCGACCGGGCCCGGGAAGTCGCGCGAATAGCGTTCCAGCTCGTCGTCGCTCGAGAACATGTCCATCTCGACGCCGCGTACTTCGATGCTCAGGGAATCGCCGGCCTCGCCCTCGTACATGACCTTGTTCAGGTGGTCGAGCTTGTTCCAGCGGCGATGATCCGAGATGGGGTAGTGACCCTCTTCGGGGAACCGGCGTTCGTCGGTGTTTTCTCCGCTGGTGACCCTGGTCCAGAAGACGAACTGGCCCTTGGCCCTGTACCAGGGCTCGAGCTTGTCGAGCACCTGCAGCCAGCGAAGCGTGACCCTGATGTTCATGCGGTTTCCCCTGTTGATCTGACGGTGCCGGGCGGGACGGATGCGGACGCAGCTATCGACAGTAACTCCGGCTTCGGCACCAATTCAACCCTTGACCCCTTCGCGGCGGTTCTGCATCGTGGGCTTTCCTCCAACGCTCGAACCCGCTTTCGCGCCGGCGTTCATCGACTCCCCCAAGCCCGGATCGGTTTCATTCGCATGGATTCCAACAATCGTCCCAAGGTAGGCGTGCTCATGGGCTCGAAGAGCGACTGGCCCGTCATGACCCACGCCGCCGACACCCTCGAGTCGCTCGGCGTCCCTCACGAGGTCCGGGTGATGTCCGCGCACCGCACCCCGGACCTGGTGCACGAGTATTCCACCACCGCTGAAGAGAGGGGGCTGGCGGTCATCATCGCGGCGGCCGGGGGGGCGGCCCACCTTGCGGGCGTGGTGGCGTCGGGCACCGCCCTGCCCGTGCTGGGCGTGCCCATGGGTTCCGCTCTCGACGGCCTCGACTCGCTCCTCTCCACGGTCCAGATGCCGGGGGGCGTGCCGGTGGCGACGCTCGCCATCGGCAAGGCGGGAGCGGTGAACGCCGCGATCCTGGCGGCGCAGATCCTGGGGGTGGCGGACTCCGAAGTCCGGGAGGCGGTCAAGGCGGACCGGCAGGCGCGCCGCGAGGTGGTGCTGGCCACTTCCGATCCGCGATCCTGACGCCGCGTCGCGGCGTTTTCACGAGTCGTCCGGAGCAGCCTGGATGCTGAGCGAAATCAGACAGAAGATAGAAGACGAGATCGAGACGCTCTCGCGCGAGCTGGCCTTCGAGCTTCCGGAGCGCATCCGCAAGGCCGTCGAGCTGGGCGATCTGCGCGAGAACTCCGAGTACAAGTCGGCGCTGGAGCGGCAGCAGTTCGTGAACGCCCGCATCGGCCACCTGAGGCAGCGCGTCTCCGAGCTGTCGCAGATCGATGTCGAGGGGATGCCCCCGGATCGGGTGGGGTTTGGCTCCCGGGTTACGGTCCACGATCGTGTACGGGGCATGCAGGCAACGTACACGATCGCGGCCGGTGACTACATCGACATCGAGGCGGGCCATGTGTCCATGGCGTCGGCGATCGGCCGTGGACTGATGGGCGCGCGCCAGGGCGAGGAGGTCGAGGTGAGGCTCCCGAGCGGGATACGGCGGTACGAGATCGTCGAGCTGGAGACGTTGCCTCAGCGCATGGGGATGACATAATGGTGCTCACGCCCTCGACCATGGTGGCGCTGGGAACGCCGGCGCCGGACTTTCGCCTGCCCGATCCTTCCGGCCGCGACTGGACGCTGTCCGATGTGGTCGGGGAGGGCGGGCTGCTGGTCGCCTTCATCTGCAACCACTGCCCGTTCGTGAAGCACCTGCGGCACGAGCTGGCCGAGTTCGCGCGCGACTGCCAGGCTCGCGGGCTGGGCGTGGTCGGCATCAACGCCAACGACGTGGCCACCCATCCGGCGGATTCGCCGGAGCGCATGGCGGAGGAGATCGACCAGGTGGGGTACACGTTCCCGTACCTCTTCGACGAGTCCCAGGAGGTGGCCCGGGCGTACGGGGCCGCGTGCACACCCGACTTCTTCCTGTACGATGGCGACCGCAGGCTGGTGTACAGGGGCCAGTTCGATGGCTCCCGCCCGGGCAGCGGGGCCCGGGTGACCGGCGAGGATCTGCGCGCGGCGGCCGATGCGCTGCTGGACGGACGGGCGCCACTGGCCGAGCAGCATGCGAGCGTCGGGTGCAACATCAAGTGGAAACCGGGGAACGAGCCGGCATGGTTCGGGACGTGAGGACGCCGGGGCAGGGCATTCGGCGCGGCTCCGCTAATCGGTCCGGCCCGGGGCCGGACCGCGGTGATTTCGGCCAACACGAATGGAGTTGCGGCCTTGGTCGGCCGGTGGGTGACGGTCGGAACCGCCGGGGCGGCTCGGCGGCCCGGATCGAGCTCGGCTCGGCCGGTCGGTGGGAGCCCGCGTCGTGCCGCGTCCTGATCGCCGGCCTGCTTGCCGCGATGGCCGGCGGGTGTGCCGAGGGCCCCGAAGCGGACGCGGGCCTCCCGCCCCTCGACTTCGTCGCCTCCGCCGAGCAGGTGGGGCCGGTGGCGTATCGGGACCCGCTCGGGGTGGTGTCGCCGGATGGCCGCTGGCTCGCGTACACCGAGCGCGACCGGCTGCACGTGGTTCCGGCTGGGGGCGGTGCGGAGCGTGTCATGGGCTCGGGCGCCGCGTCGATCCGGTTCCTCGCATGGCTTCCGGACAGCCGCCGAGTCGCGGCCCGGGAGCGCGTCTTCGACCGCAGCCGCCAGGAGTGGTGGGTCTACGACCGCGCGTCCGGCGCCCGGGAGCCGCTGTGGCCGGGGCGCGACGCATCGCCCGGCCTGCTGTCGCTGGACATGCTCGCCTGGTCGCCGGACGGAACCACCGTGGCGGGCGTGTCGTCGGCCGGAGGCGAGTCCACCGTGTGGCTGCTGGACGCGGACGGAAGCAACGCGCGGGCGGCGGCGACGGGGACGCGGCTCTCCTTCCCCGCGTGGTCGCCGGACGGGCGGCTGTCCTGCCTCTCGCTCGAGGGCGACCATCAGCGGCTGCACCTCCCCTGCGACGCGCCCGAGCCGCTCTTCACGGACCAGGAGACATACGGGCCGCTCGCCTTCTCGCCGGCAGGGGACCAAGTCTACCATGCGGCGCCGGGCGAGGGCGGCTTTCTGGATCTGTGGGCCCGCCCGGCTGCGGGCGGAGCGCCGGTCCGCCTCACCGGTTTCTCCCGCGACGCCTACGCACCCTCGGCAGGCATGGACGGGCGCATCCTGTTCAAGTCCCAGGACTACCGCGTCTTCGTGGCGACCGCGCCGGCCGCGGGCGGGCCGTCCACCCCACTGACCACCTTCCAGTCCGAGACGCCCACCTGGAGCTGGGACGGCTCGGAGGTCGCCTTCACCTTCGGCAGCTGGCGCCACGTCACCGACGACTTCCACTACCCGGACATCGCACAGCACATCGGCATCGTGACGGCCGACCCGGTCACCCCCCACGATGCGCCCGGGCGCGTGATGCGCCAGTCCTACTCCGAAGACCAGGGCATGCACTGGTCCCCCAACGGACGCTGGGTCGCCTTCCACACCCATGAAGAGTCGGACGACATCTGGCTCATGGCCGCGGACGGAAGCGAGCCGCGCATGATCAGCGAAGGCGGCCACGAGACCGGGTGGGCGCGCTGGTCGGCCGACGGGCGCTGGATCCTCTATCCCAGCTATCGCGTGGACGAGTCCGGGGCGCGGCGGGCGTACCTGTTCGTGATCGGCATCGACCAGGAGACAGGGGAAGTCACGCAGCCCCAGACGCGCATCGAGCTGACGGGCTTCGAACAGGACGTGATCCAGGGGGAGTGGGCCGACGCGGGCGAAACGGTCATCTTCGAGTCCGCGGAAGCGGTGGGCCGCAAGAGCCTCTGGCGGGTGCCCCGTACGGGCGGGGCGCCGGAGCGCTTCCACGACTACGGCTCCGACCAGCTCCATTCGGGGATCGGGGTGTCGGCCGACGGGCGCTGGGTCGCATATGTGGACCGGGCCAGCGACGGGTTCTTCCAGATCTTCCGTGTTCCCGCCGGGGGCGGAGCCGCCGAGCAGCTCACCTTCGACCCCTCACACAAGACCCAGCCCGCCTACTCGCCGGCCGGGGACCGCATCGCCTTTACCGTGTTCGACTACCGCGTTCTCTTCTGGCGAATCGACCCCGCATTTGTGACGGAACGCGTACTTGAGCCCGCGCCTTGACAGGCATGAACAGGGCAGCCAGATGGGAGATCCCCGAGCCGCGCTCCGTGCACGAGGTCCGTCAGGACGACGGCAGCGTCACGATTCTGCGCAGGCATGGGCATCCGGCCGGCCCGCGTCTTCTGCTGGGCCACGGAAACGGGCTGGCCATGGATTTCTACTACCCGTTCTGGTCGCTGCTGACGGGTGACTTCGATGTCCTGCTCTACGATCTGCGGAACCATGGCTGGAATGCTGTCGGGGACCGCCCGGAGCACAACATGCCCAACCTGGTCCGGGATCAGGAGCGCGTTATCGAAGCGGCGGCGCGCCGGTACGGCGAACGGCCCACGATCGGGGTCTTTCATTCCCTTTCCGCGCTGACCGCGCTCCTCTCGTCCACGCTGGGGACGGGTGGATGCGACGGGCTGTCCGGATGGGTCCTGTTCGATCCGCCACTCTACCGGCCTGGTCCGAAAGACCCGGACTTCGACGCGCTCGCCGAGGCGGCGGCGGGGATGGCGAGCCGTCGCGCGGACCGATTCCGGAAGCGGGAGGACTTCATGGAACTCCTCAGTTTCCTGCCGTTGCTCACCAGGGCGGTTCCGGGGGCCGCGGATCTGATGGCCCGCACGATTCTGCGGGAGTCTTCCGGGGCAGGGGGCTACGAACTCCGTTGCCCTCGCGAATACGAGGCGCAGATCATCGCCTACGTAAGGACCTTCGCGTTCCTGGTCGACTTCGGCAATCTCCCGTGTCCGACGAAGGTGATCGGTTCCGACCCGACGCTGCCCTACGCCTACCTGCCCACCTTCGACCTCAGCCACATCGAAACCGTGGACTACGATTTCATTCCGGAGACGACGCATTTCCTCCAGGTGGAGAATCCGGCGGATTGCGTCGCGATGATGCGAGATTTCATGGAGGAGAGCGCGCTGCTCCAGTAGGAAACGCGCCAGGCCCGTTACCGGTGTTCGGCCACGCGAGCCCGGTGCTCCGGTGCCGTGGCGGCAGATTACACAAAATACGTAATTTGTGTAATGGATGGCCCGGCCTGCCCCGCAGCGCGTGCGCGAACTCGTCGGGGGCCGCGCCGGAACTTCGCAACGCCGAGGTCGGTTACGCGCCCCACAGGGCGAGGACAACCGCCTGTCCGATGAGCGCCACCCCGTTGTAGGCGACGTTCAGCCACGCGAGCCCCGCCTTGCGTCTCTCGAAGGCGACCCCCTGGTGCGCCACCGGAAGAACGAACGCGACCAGCGCCATCAGCCCCACGTGGACCCCGGCCATCGCGGATGCGCTCCCGGGCGCGACTTCGGCGATCAACTGGGCCAGGATGAAGGCCGTGACCAGCGAGAGCAGGAAGCTGATGCCGTAGGTCCTGAGCGGATTGAAGCCTTCCCGAATCTCCTCGGGCGTCGTCTCCATCAGCGCCATCCAGCGCTTGCCGAAGAGCGGGCCGTACCAGAGCGAGCCGACGATCATCGGGACGAGCCCGGCGACCAGCACCGCGAGCAGGTTGACGTCGTGCATGTCTTATCTCCCGTGGGTTGAGTTGAAGATGTTCCTGCGATCCGGTCCCGAAGAAGTCGGGCGCCGCCTCCTCGCGACCAGCCGTCAGGCGGACTCGCGCGGAGTTTCCACGCGAACCGTGATGATATCCGTGTCGTGGTACTGCTGATGGCGAACCGAAGAGGCCAGATGGCGGAGCAGGCGCAGCGACACCTCCTGCTCCAGGGAGGCTTCGTCGGAGTCGTCGCCGAGCAGTGCAATCCGGTCCTGCAGGTTCTCGGTCCCGGGGCCGACGACGAACTCGAGCACGGCCCCGCCCTTCTTCCGGTGCGCCGAAAGCAGGAGGCGCCGTTGACCAGCGTCCCGCTCCCGAGCGGAATCCTCCCCCCGCGCCAGCGTGAGCAACGCCTCCTCGGCGGCGGCCTCGAGCCGTTCGGCCATCGCCCTGCCCCATCCGCTACGCGATGCGAAATCGCTCAGGAACGTCCGGATCGTCGGTAGTTCGGCGCTGCCGAGCCCGGTTTCGATGCGGCTCGGACGGGGCTCCGTGAAGCGGAGGAAGAGCGTCATGAGGATGGCGCTGAAACCGCCGGCATTCATGCCGTTCTCAAGCAGCCCGCCCGCGAATCGGGACGCCTCCTGCGGGAAGATCAGGCCGTACTGAAAGCCGACCCCGGCCAGGAAGGCGATGCCGACGACCAGGCCTTCGCGGTATCCCAGGCCGCCCTGCAGCACGATCTTCATGCCGATCGCGAACAGCATCGCGAGGAGGATGGCCAGATAGCCGGCGAAGACCGGATCGGGGATGGCCAGCACGGCCGCGAAGGGCTTCGGCAGGAACGCGAAGGCGATGAAGGCCGCCCCCGCCACTACCCCGACCGCGCGCGCCGCCACCCCGGTAAGCTGCGTCAGGGGCACGCTCGTGGTTGTCGCGCTGCCGGGGACGGTCCCGGCGAGGCCTGCGAGCAGGTTGCCCACTCCGTCCACCGCCATGGCGCCCTGTACGGCGCGGAAGTCGACCGCGCGGCTCCTGCGGCGCCACGAGACGCGCTGGACCGCCACCGCGCTGCTCATCGTGCGGATGGCGGCGATCACGGCCACGAGCAGGAACGAAGGAAGGAGCGTCCAGAAGGTTGCGTCGAAGCCGAGGTCGAGACCGGGCGCCTGGATTCGCGGGAGATCGACCCAGGGGGCTGCGGCGACGCGCTCCAGGTCGTAGAGGCCGTACGCGGCGGCGATTACCGAACCCAGCACCACGCCGATCACGGGCGCCCAGAGCCGCAATGCTCCGCTCGCCTTGAGCGCGAGGACTCCGATGATCAGGACGGTCGCGAGGAAGCTGATCGGCGCGCCGGGAGGGGAGCCCGCCCCGGACGAGCCGGCCAGGAGGTTCGAGACGAACGGCATGACCGTGACCGGAATGAGCATGATCACGGTGCCCGAGACCGCGGGCGTCAGGACGCGCTGGAAGAGGGAAAGCCGCCACGAAAGGAGAAGCGGGACCAGCGCGGAGATCGCGACCAGGGTGGCGAGCAGGGCAGGGCCGCCCTGGTCGAGCGCCATGATGGATGCCGGGATGAACGCGCCGGAAGTCCCCATGACCATCACGTGCCCCATGCCGATGCGTCCCGCGCGCCGCGCCTGCAGCATGGTCGCCATGCCGCAGATGGTCACCGACGCGAGCACGGCCCAGGAGAGGTAGGCGTCGCTCATGCCCGCGGCCCGCATCACGACCATGGGGATCAACATCACCGCGGCCATGTTGAGCACCGCGAGCTGCAGGCCGACCCCGAGCGCGAGCCGAAGCGGGGGTTTCTCGTCGGCCTGGTAGCGAAGCGAGGGTTCGCCGCCGGGACTGCGGCCGCTCACCGGGCTGGACCGAACCAGTGCCGTCCGCGCTGGTCCGGATACGGGGATAGCCGCGCCGGCAGTGAGCGGCTGCACCGCGCGACCACGACGAAGGCGCCGCCGAAACGATCCGGCGGCGCCTTCTCCCTGCGTTTTCTGCTCAGCCCGGCACGATGGCCGCTGGCCGGAACAGATACGATCACTCGGCTAACGGCGATCGCTTGCCCATGCCAGGCTGAACAGAGTACTTGGACTAGACAATTGATCACCTCCTTTTCATGAGTCGACCTCGGGCCGAACGCCGGCGGGCCCGCGCCCGCGGTCCGTCGGAGAACGCCATCTGAGCGATTCCCCAGCGGCCCCGCCGCTCCCCCAATGGAGCGGCTGCAAGAATACTACAAGGCCGCTACACCGGCGGCAAGCAGAAGCCCGGGTGCCGGGAATCATTTGTTCCCGGGACGCTGCGGACATCGGACGCGTTCCCCGGAAGCCGTGCCCCGGCGGGTTGCGGAAAACCCTCGGAGAGCAGAGCGTTGACCGGGTTCGGTGACAGCCGAAGGTAAACGAGGACGACAGATGGGGGCTACAGTTTCCTTCACGCCGGCGGGTGACGGCGATGCCCGCCCCCTCGCCGGGGCATCCCGCGTGGATGTGCCGAGCCTGGTCGCCGGCCCTTTCATCGTGGCATTGCTTCTCGCGGTGTCCTGGCTCCGGCCGTCGCCCCTGAGCGGGCAGGTGCCGCAGGCCGGACCCGACCCGTCCCCGGGTGACTCCCGGACCATCCCCATGATCATTCCCCGTATCTCGGGGCCCATCGAGTTGGATGGGATCGTGGACGAGGCGGCATGGGAGGCCGTGGAGCCCGTCCCGATGATCGTGTTCGCCCCCACGTACCATGGCCCCATCACGGAGCCGAGCGAGGTTCGCATCGCCCACGATGACCGCTTCCTCTACGTGTCGGGTCGCATGTACGACTCCGATCCGGACGGCATCCGCGCCAACACCTTCTACCGCGACCGGTACAGCGGGGACGACGCCCTGGCGATCATCGTCGACAGCTACAATGACTATGAGACCGCCGTCATGTTCCTGACCAATCCGGCGGGGACGCGCGTGGACCGCACGGTCTACAACGATGCCCAGTTTACGGTCGGCGGCGGACTGCCCATGAATGGCGACTGGAACTCGTACTGGGATGTGGCGACCAGCCGAACCGGCGAGGGCTGGTTCGCCGAGTTCCGGATTCCCTTCTCCACCCTGGGTTTCCAGGTGCTGGGCGAGGAGGTGACGATGGGCCTGATCATCTACCGGATGATCGCGCGCAAGGACGAGCGCCACCTCTTCCCGGACATCGATCCGGGTTGGGGCGGGGTGGCCTTCGTGAAGCCCTCCCAGGCTCAGCGCATCGCCCTCCAGAACGTGCGACAGCAAACTCCCGTCTACGCGACGCCCTATGTGCTGGGCGGCGTGCGCCGGACCCCGAAGCTCGCGGACGGCCCCCGGGGCCCGGATTCGGTGTGGGATGCCGAACAGGACGGCACCCGTGAAGCGGGACTCGACATCAAGTATTCTCCTACCTCCAACCTGGCGCTGAACCTCACCGCCAACACCGATTTCGCACAGGTGGAGGCCGATAGCGCCCAGATCAACATCGAGCGCTTTCCCCTGTTCATTCCCGAAAAGCGCCAGTTCTTCCAGGAGCGCTCCGCAACCTTCGACTTCAACACCGGCGGGCCCTTCAACCGGCTCTTCCACAGCCGGCAGATCGGGCTTCACGAGGGCGAGATCGTGAAGATCTACGGGGGCGTGCGCGCGGTTGGGCGGATCGGGAACACGGACTACGGGCTCCTGAACATGCAGACCGGGGCGCACGGCAGCCTGTCTTCCGAGAACATGGGCGTGGTGCGTCTGCGCCAGCAGGTCCTGAACCCCTACTCGACCGTCGGCGCGATGGTCACCAGCCGGTTGGGTTCGCACGGCGGGGACAACGTCGCGTACGGACTGGACGCGTCGGTGCGGGTGGCCGGCGACGAGTACGCCCTGCTGCAATGGGCGCAGACCTTCGACGAGGCGACGACGGACGCCACCGGCCTGGAGACCGGGCTGATGCGGGCCCGCTGGGAGCGGCGTCGCGACGTGGGATTCACCTACTCAGCCGATGCCGTCCGAGCGGGATCCGACTACAGGCCCGGCCTCGGATTCCAGCGGCGCACGGGCTTCAACCTTGGCGGCCTGGAATTCGCATACGGCGAGTATATGGACGCCAGCTCGATGTTTCGCAGGCGGGGCGTGCGGCTGACCGCCAGGCAGTTCACCCGCAATTCGGACGGAACGCCGGAATCGAGGGAGGTATATCCCAGGGCGGAGGTCCAGTTCAAGGGCGGAGCCAGGCTCGATGTGGGTGTCAGGTCGCAGTTCGAAAGCGTGCGCGATCCGTTCCCCATTTCCGACGTGGAAGTCGCGGCGGGTGAATACTGGTTTCACGAGTTTGCGGCCAACTTCATGCTGTCTCGCAGCGACGATTTCCGCGGCAGGTTCACGGCTTCAGCCGGCACCTTCTACGACGGAAGCCGGATCGGTGTATCGGCCGGGCCCGTGTGGAATGTCTCCGGGCATCTCGAGCTCGGGATGGCGTACTCCATCAATCGGATCGATTTTCCGGAGCGCGATCTGGCCACCACGACGCATTTGGCGCAACTCAAGGTGGAGCTGGCGCTGGACACCCATCTTTCTCTGAGCACGTACACGCAGTACAACGGCGTGGACGACCTCACCAGCATCAACACGCGCATTCGCTATCACTTCAGCGAAGGCACCGATCTCTGGGTCGTATACAGCGAGGGCCTTCACATGGAGCGGGACCGGAACATGATTCCGCGTACCCCGCTGTCGTCGGGGCGGGCGTTCTCGGTGAAATATTCTAAGACGCTTTCGTGGTGACGGGCTGTGGCGGACGAGGTAGCAATGCCCCCCAATGACTCGGAGCCCATTGCGATTGTCGGGATGGCCTGCCGATTTCCCGGTGCACCCGGTGTTCCCGAGTTCTGGGATCTGCTCGAAGCCGGCGTAAACGCGGTCACCGAGGGGGTTCCGGGTTCCGGAGCCGGGCGTGCGGGACAGCTCTTTTCCGACGACAAGGTTGCCAGGGGGTGCCGGTTTGCCGGCTTCCTCGACCGACTTGACGAGTTCGACGCCTCGTTCTTCCGTATCTCCCCGGTCGAAGCGCAACGCCTGGATCCGCAGCAGCGCATGATGCTCGAGACGAGCTGGCAGGCGCTCGAGGATGCCGGGATCGATCCGGATCGGCTGAAGGGCAGCCGCACCGGTGTATATGCGGGCATCAGCAACTACGACTACCGGGCGCTGGTCCTCGACGCGGGCCAACCGACGGAACCGGCCGCGAGCCTCTACTCGGTCACGGGAACATCCTTCAACACCGCCATCGGGCGGGTTGCCTTCGCATTGGGGCTGAACGGTCCGGCGATGGCCCTCGACACCGCCTGCTCCTCGTCGCTGGTGGCGATTCATCAGGCCGTGTCGGGGCTGCAACGGCAGGAGGCGGACCTGGCGCTGGCGGGTGGCGTGCATGCGATCCTGTCGGCCCAACTGTTCGAAATGCGCGCAAACGCCGGGATGCTGTCGCCGGATGGACGGTGCGCCACCTTCGACGCGGGGGCGAACGGCTATGTGCGAGGAGAAGGGTGCGGCATCCTGGTCCTGAAGCGGCTCAGCGAGGCCGTGGCCGACGGCGACCGGATCTGGGCCGTGATCCGCGGCACCGCGGTGAATCAGGACGGCGCGACCCCGGGCCTGACGGTGCCGAGCCAGGACGCGCAGGAACGTTGCATCGAGGACGCGCTCCTGCGGGCGGGACTCCAGCCTTCGGATGTGGACTACGTGGAGGCGCATGGCACGGGAACGGAAGTCGGGGACCCCATCGAGGCCCGCGCGACGGCAACCGCCTACGGCAGGGGACGGGAACAGGAGCGCCCGGTCCTGATCGGCTCGGTGAAGACGAACATCGGCCACCTGGAGGCGGCCGCGGGCGTGGCGGGAGTGATCAAGGCCGTCCTTTCCATGGGACGGCGAACGATCCCGAAACACCTGCACTTCCATAATCCGAGCCCGCAGATCGACTGGGATCGGATTCTCCTGCGGGTGACGGGAGACCGGATGGAGTGGCCGCTTCGTTCGGGCC
The DNA here is from genome assembly GCA_965202805.1 of Longimicrobiales bacterium. GTDB lineage: Bacteria > Gemmatimonadota > Gemmatimonadetes > Longimicrobiales > Gaopeijiaceae > BD2-11. Next base: position 1,573,310 of record OZ241869.1, on the reverse strand, counting down.
GGCCCCCGCGGGCCGGGGTGAGTGGCTTCGGGTGGTCCGGGACGAACGCTCACATCCTCCTGGAAGGGCACGAACCCGCCGACGCCACCTCGGAGGATGGGGGGCCGAAGGGCCGACGGTGGCCGGTCGGCTCCGCCTTGCCGGTCCCCGTGCCGCCCGTGTCGCTTGCGGAGGAGCGCACGCATGCGCTGCCCCTGCCCGCGTCGCGGGAGGGAAAGCTCTCTGCCCGCGTGACGCGTATCCTGCCGCTTTCCGCCAAGTCCGAAGAGGCGCTCCGCGAGTTGGCAGGTCGGTATCTCGATTGGGTCGACGCAGGAGTGGGGAAGGCATCCGCCATGAGCGGCGCGGATGAAGCGCTCCTTGCGGACATGGCCTGGACGGCGGGTGTGGGGCGCAGTCACTTCGACCGGCGAGCCGGCGTGTTGTTCCGGGACGGCGCGTCGTTGCGCGAGGAGTTGCGGACGCTCGTCTCCGCGGAAGAGCGTCCGCGAACGGAGTCGCGGCCGAGGGCGGGAGGGAAGATTGCTTTCGCCTGCACCGGACAGGCCAGTCAGTGGCCGGGCATGGGCGCGGGGCTCCATGCGAGCGAGCCGGTGGTGCGAGCGGTGCTCGATCGGTGCGACGAGGTGCTCCGGGGAGAGCGTGACGCCTCGCTGCTCGACGTGATGTTCGGTCGCCCTGCGGCCGCCGGCGACCTGGACGATCCGCAGTGGAAGCAGCCCGCGATCTACGCACTCGAATGCGCCCTCGCGGCGCTGTGGTCAAGCCTCGGCATTCGGCCGGACGTGGTGCTGGGGCACAGCCTGGGCGAGATCGCGGCGGCCCACACCGCGGGCGTGTTCGGCCTGGAGGATGGCCTGCGCCTTGCGGCGGCGCGGGGAGAGCTGGTCGGCGCCCTTCCCGGCGAAGGCGCGATGGCCGCGGTGTTCGCGCCGGCCACTCACGTCGCGGATGCGCTGGACGAGCACAATGCGGCCTGCCGTGGCGTCGGCCTCTGCATCGCCGCCGACAACGGCGCTCATCAGGTCATCAGCGGTCCGGCGGCGGAGGTCGCCGCGATCCTCGAGCGTCTGGAGGCGGCGGGGATTCGGGTCGCGCGGCTCCGGAAGAGTCCCGCCTACCACAGCGCCATGATCGAGCCGGCTCTGGACGATCTGGAGGAAGCTCTCTCGCGGGTCGCCTTTGCGCCACCTTCGCTTCCCTTCATCAGCAATCTCACCGGACGGACGGTTGGTTCGGGCGAGGCGCTGGATGCGGCGTACTGGCGGCGGCAGATGCGCGCGCCGGTGGCGTTCCGCGCCTGCGTCGAGACGCTGGCGGGACTGGGTGTGGACGCGGTCGTGGAGATCGGTCCGCACGCGGTGCTCGGGCCGATGACCACTCTCGCCTGGCCCGCGTCGGCAGGGACCCCCGAGCCTCCCGTGGCGCTGTCGAGTCTCAAGCGGCCTGGACGCAACGTTTCAGCAACGGAGGCCGAAGACGCCTTCTTCGCAGCGGTAGCGGAAGCGTACGACGCGGGGCTGCCGCTATGCTTCGACGGGCTCTTCGCCGGAGAGTCGCGGCGCCGAATCTCGCTGCCGGGGTATCCGTTCCGCCGCGACCGCCACTGGATCGACGCGCCAGGACGGAGGCGCTCGAGCGCCGATCACCCGCTCCTCGGCAGCCGCCACGAATCTGCCAGCGGCGAGATCAGCTTCGACACCGAGTTGTTTCCCTCCGACCCGGCATGGCTTGGCGACCACCGCGTGTTCGACCGGGTGGTGGCTCCCGGCGCGCTCTTTGGCGCCATGGCGGCATCGGCCTGCACCGTCGAAGACCCCGGTCCAGTGGTCGTCGAGGACTTCCAGATGCAGAGCGCACTGGTGTTCCCCGAGACGGGCGATGCAGACGGAAGCGGGGAAGAGGGTCGTCGCCTTCAGTTGCTGCTCGACGGCGGCGGAGACGGTGGCTCGCGGCGCGTCCGGATCCTGAGCAGGGCTCCCGACGAGGAATGGACGCTGCACGCGGAGGGCCGGGTCTCGACAAGCTCCGGTTCCGATCTGCCGCCCGTGGACGGATCGCCGGATCCAGCACGGCTCAGGTCCAATCTGGCGCCGGTGGACCTCGGGCCCTACTACCGGGCCAAGGCGGAGGTCGGGATCGATCTCGGCCCCTCCTTCCGCACATTGGAAGCGCTTTGGGCCGGGCCGGGCGAAGCCCTGGGCGCCGTATCCCTGCCGGACTCTGCCGACAGCAGCGGGATGGCGTTTCACCCGCTCGTTCTGGACGGCTGCTTTCAAGTGATGGGTGCCGCCCGCGGAACGGTCGCATCCGACGAAGACGTCACCTATTTGCCCTTCGGCTGGGAACGGCTCTCGGTGCCGGAGCGGCTTCCGGAACGGGTGCTCTGCCATGTCCGCATGAGGGGGTCGCCGGAGAGCGCAGGCAGTGAACCACCCGAAGTGCTGAGCGCGGACATCACCCTCTGCGACCTCGGCGGATCCCCGATCGGCACGCTGAACGGGTACACGGTGAAGCGGGCGACGCGGAGTGCTCTGCTCCCTGCGGTGGAGGGGCTGGAGGAATTGCTATACGAGGTCGTATGGCGGGACCGCGTCTTGCCGCCGGGCATGCCGGCGGCGGACTTCCTTCCGAGTCCGTCGGCCGCGGCCTCCCGCTCGCGGGCCTTCTCCGGTTATCTGGCTGACGAGGGAGTCGAGGTCGCGGACGAGACCGACCTGCAGGGTGTTATGGAGCGGGTGTCGTGGTGCTACGCGCTTTCGGCGCTCGAAACGCTGGGGTGGGAGCGCAGGGCGGGAGCGGTAGTGGACCCGGAAGAGCTGTGCGTGCGCCTGGAAGTCCTGCCCGAGCACACGAATCTGTTGCGCCGGATGCTCGCGATACTGGCTCGTTCAGGTGTGTTGCAGGCGAAGGACGAGGGTTTCGTCGTAACGATCGGAGCCGACGAGCCGTTGCCGGATCAAATGCCGCCCGACGTCGAGGCGTTTCTGAGCGAGACAGAGGGGCGGTTCCCGCACGCGACGAACGAGATCGGGCTGTTTCGGCGCTGTGCCGGCGCCTTGCCCGAGGTGCTTCGCGGCAATGCGGATCCGCTGTCGCTGCTGTTCGGCGATGCGGAGCCGACGGCTGCCGATCTCTATCGGCGGGCGGCGGTCTGGCGGGCGGCGAACCGGATGCTGGGCGAGGTGGTTCGCACCCTCCTGGACGAGTCGCCGGAGGGCCGACGGCTGCGCGTGCTGGAGGTCGGCGCCGGGATCGGCTCGGCGACCGAATACGTCCTGCCCGAGCTTCCGGCGGGACGGTTCGACTACATGTATACCGACATCTCCGCGGGCTTCTTCGCGGAGGCCGAGGAACGCTTCAGCGCCGAGGATGCCTCGATCGACTACCGGGTGCTCGACATCGAGAAGGACCCGGTGGACCAGGGCTTCGAGGCCCACGGTTACGACCTGGTAATCGCGGCCAACGTCCTGCACGCCACGCGCCATCTGGATGAGACGCTTGCCCACTGCAGGACGCTCCTCGCGCCCTCCGGGCTGCTGCTGGCGCTCGAAAACCAGCGCGGCAGGGGCTGGATGGATCTGATATTCGGGCAGCTGGACGGATGGTGGCGCTTCGACGATCGCTACCGCGCGGACCACGCTCTCGCGGGGCCCGAAGTATGGCGGCGGGCACTCGCGGATACCGGGTTTGCGGAATCCGAGGTGCTCGGCCTGGACCTGGAGGAAGTGGCCGGCTTGCCGGATCGAGGGGTGATCGTGGCGCAGGGTCCGGCCGAGATCGCCTTGCCGGAGGGCGTTTGGGTCCTGGCTGCCGACCGGGGTGGCGTGGCGGCGGAGCTGGCGGCGCAACTGGCGGCACAGAACCAGCGGGTGGTGCTGGCGGGCGACGATCCGGAGGCCGCGACCCCGGCTGCGGAGAGCGAGGCCGCGATCATTGCGGCACCGGTCGACATTGAGCGGCGCGAGTCGTGGCGATCGCTTATCGAAGGCCTGCCCTCCGATGTACCCTTCGCCGGCGCGGTGCATCTCGTCGCACAGGACGGCCACGGGGCGGCGGCGACAACTGCGGACATCGCGGCGGATGCCAGGCGGGCGTCGGCGAGCGCGCTCGCGCTTGTGCAGGGCATCACGGACGCGGATGCCGTGCCCGGGAAGGGCGTGTGGCTCGTCACCCGGGGGGCGCAGGTGCTCGAACGGGAACGGACCGGGCAACTGGCCGGCACCCCCCTCTGGGGCTTCGGCAAGGTGGTGTCGCGGGAGGCGCCGCAGATGCAACCGCGGATGATCGACCTCGACCCCGAGGCAGCGCAGCCACACGCAGTCCTCGCGGACGAAGTGCTGTTCCCCGATGCGGAGAACCACATCGCGCATCGCCAGGGGCGCCGCCAGGCGGCCCGGCTCGTGCGGGCGGGCGCCGGCGTGGAGCGCCTCGCCCTGCCGGAAGATGCGGACTGGGTGCTGGCGCCCGGCGAGGGCGGGGCGATCGAGGCGCTGGGAATCGAGCCATTGTCGCCCCGTGCCCTGGCACCGAAGGAGGTGCGGGTCGAGGTCGAGGCCTGCGGGCTCAACTTCCTGGACGTGTTCCGGGCCATGGGCCTGGTCGAGGAAGAGGGGTCGCTGGGCGAGGAACTGTGCGGCCGGATCGTCGAGATCGGGGCCGACGTAACCACCTTCGTCGTGGGCGATCGCGTAGCCGGATTCGCGTTCGGTACCTTCGGGCCGGAGGTCGTCACTCGGGAGGAACTGGTGGCGCTTGCCCCGCCGGACGTGTCGGCCACGGCGCTCGCCACGATCCCTTCGGTATTCGTAACGTGCGTGCTGTCCTACGAGCTCGCCGGGCTGAAGGCCGGAGACCGTGTGCTGATTCACGCCGGGGCCGGCGGCGTCGGGCTTGCGGCCATCCAGTTGGCCCAGGCAGCAGGCGCGGAGGTCTTCGCCACGGCGAGCGCGCGCAAGCGGGACCATCTCCGCTCGATGGGCGTCGAGCACGTGTTCGACAGCCGTTCGACCGCGTTCGGCCAGGGCATCCTCGATGCGACAGGGGGCGCCGGGGTCGACGTCGTGCTGAACAGCCTTACCGGCGAAGGCTTCATCGAGGCGAGCCTCGCCTGCCTCGCCGAGGGCGGCCGCTTCGTGGAGCTTGCCAGGCGGGACATCCTCAGCGAGGACGAGATGGCGGCGCTGCGGCCGGATGTCGCCTATGCGATCCTCGATCTCTACACCCTGAAGCAGAAGGACCCGGCGGGACCGGGTGCCGCCTTGAACGGCGTGCTGGCGCGCATCGCGACGGGTGAGCTTGCGCCGCTCAGGCACACGATTTGGCCGTTCGCCGAAACGAGCGCCGCGATGGGCTACATGCGCGCGGCTCGGCACATCGGCAAGATCGTCTTGACGGCGCCTCCACTCAGGACGGGGCGGCTAAGGCGGGATGGGACCTATCTGGTGACGGGCGGGTTGGGCGGCATTGGTCTGGCCCTCGCCGAATGGCTCGCCGAGCGCGGCGCGGGATCGGTCGTGCTGAACGGCCGCCGGTCGCCGGACGCGGCGGCGGAAGAAATGATCGAGGCGCTGCGCGCTCGCGGGTTCAGGATCGAGGTGGAGATTGCGGACGTAACGGACACGGCCGCGCTCGATGCCATGCTGGAGCGGATCGACGGGACGCTGTCGCCGCTCGCCGGTGTCATCCATGGCGTCGGCGTGCTGTCGGACGCAGCCCTCGGGAACCAGAGCTGGGAGAGCTTCGAGACCGTGCTGTGGCCGAAGATGCTGGGGGCCTGGCATCTTCACCGCGCGACGATGGAACGCGATCTGGACATGTTCGTCCTGTTCTCCAGCGTCGCCGGAGTCCTGGGCAATCCGGGCCAGGCCAACCATGCGGCCGCCAACGCATTCCTCGATCAGCTCGCCGCCCACCGGCGTGCGGTGGGGCTTCCCGGGCAAGCCATTGCCTGGGGTGCCTGGTCGGAGCTGGGCGAGGCGGAGGAGCAGCGCGAACGAATCGCGGGGCGGCGAGAGGCATCCGGCACGGGCTGGTTCACGCCTGAGCAGGGCTTCATGGTGTTCGAGCGCCTGCTGCGGCAGGATGCAACGGGCGCCGTGGTGGCCGCGGTGGACTGGCCGGTGTTCGGCGAATCCATCGGAGGCCGTCCGCCCCTCCTGGAGGACTTGCTCGCTGTCGCCGGGGACGACGACGGCCCATCCTTGTCGGAAGACCTGCTGGCACAGCTCGCTACGACCCCGGCGGCGCAGCGCGAGAGCCTGCTCGTATCCTTCCTGCAGGGGGAAGTCCAGGCAGTGCTGAGGCTGCCGACGCCGCCGGCGCCCACGGTCGGATTCTTCGACCTGGGGATGGACTCTCTGATGGCGGTCGAACTGCGGAATCGCCTCAACCGGAGCTTCTCCGAGAGGTATGTCGCGCCGAATACGCTGGTATTCGACTACCCGACCATCGACGATCTCGCCGGCCATCTGGTGGACGCGCTCGCCGAGTCGGCGACCGTCCCCGAGCCGGTCCCCATCCCCGAGCCGGTCTCCGCCCCCGAGCCGACGTCCGGGCCGGCCCCGCCGCCGCCGCGGGAGGACGATGGGATCGCCATCGTCGGCATGGCGTGCCGTTTCCCCGGTGCCCCGGATCTGCGGGCCTTCTGGAGCCAGCTCGAAGCCGGCCAAGAGGCCGTGACGAGCGGGCGACAGGATAACGGGTCCTGGGCCGGGATTGCAGGCGACCCCGCGGCCGGAGACAACGCCTGGGGCCGAGGGGGGTTCGTCGAGGGGATCGACCGTTTCGACGCGCGCTTTTTCGGCATGACGCCGATCGGCACGCGCTTGATGGACCCGCAGCAGCGGCTTCTCCTGGAGACCAGTTGGCGGGCGTTCGAGGACGCGGGAATCGATCTGGAGAGCTTGAGGGGCAGCAACACGGGCGTCTACGCGGGCATCGCAACCAGCGAGTACCGTGACCTCATGATGCTGGCGGGCGGCCAGGACCTCAATTATCTCGGCACCGCGAGTTCCATGGCGCTCGGCGGGATTGCCTACAAGCTGGGGCTCATGGGACCCACGATGCCGGTAGTCCTCAACTGTGCGGCGTCATTGGTCGCCGTGCACCACGCCGTAGCTGCCCTGCGGCAGGGTGAAGTGGACCTGGCGCTGGTCGGAGGCGTGAACGCCATCTTCTCGCTCGGGCTGACCAGGGAGATGGTCGAGTTGGGGATGCTGTCGCCGGAGGGCCGGTGCAAGACTTTCGACGCCTCGGCGAACGGGTCCGTGCGGAGCGAGGGTTGTGGGATGGTCGTCCTCAAGCGGCTTCGTGAAGCGGAGGCCGACGGTGACCGGATCTGGGGCGTTGTTCGCGGCACCGCGGTCAATCAGAACGGGGCGACTGCGGGGCCGACGGTGCCGAACGGGCGAGCGCAGCAGCGCGTGATCGGGGAGGCACTCGAGCGCGCCGGCGTCGCACCCGGGGAGGTGGACTATCTGGAAGCTCATGGAGCCGGATCCACGCTGGGGGATCCGATCGAGGTGCAGTCGGCGGCCGCAGTCTACGGCGAGGGACGCGAGCCGAGCCGTCCACTCCTGATCGGCTCCGTAAAGACCAACATCGGCCACCTCGAGTCGGCTGCGGGAATCGCAGGGCTGATCAAGATCATGCTGTCGATGAAGCGGGGAGTGATCCCGAAGCACCTCCATTTCAGGAGACCGAACGAGCACGTGGACTGGAACGCGCTTCCAGTGCGGGTGACATCGGAGGCGACGCGCTGGCCCCGGGATCCTGATCGGCCTCGACGTGCCGGCGTGAGTGCGTTCGGGATATCGGGCACCAACGCTCATGTCGTCGTGGAGGGCTACGAACCGCCCGATGACACCTCCCATGCGACCGACGCGCCGGGCGCGCCCGCCGGGCCCGCGCAAACCGTTGGCATACCGATCCCGGAGCCGCTGACGGTACAGCCGCCTGCATCAGGTGACGTCAACCCCCGCGTTGTCCGGATCCTGCCGATTTCCGGCAAGACGGACGAAGCGCTGCGCGAGTTGGCGAAACGGTATCTCGCCTGGCTCGACGCGCGGGCCCGGGATCTCGATGCGGAGCGTGGGGCTGCGGACTCCCTGCTGTCGGACATGGCCTGGACCGCGGGCGTCGGGCGTGACCATTTCCCGCACCGGGCGGGCATTGTTTTCCACGATGCCGGCTCTCTGCTTGAGGGGTTGCGCGCCGTCGCACGCTCGGACGGGGCGATGTCGTCACGGGCGGCCGCCACGACACCGAAGTTGACCTTCTCCTACGCCTCCGGGAGTGGCGAATGGGCGGGGACGGCGAAGACTCTGTACCGGACGGAGCCGGTGGTGCGCGCGATTCTGGATCGCTGCGACGAGGTCTTCCGGGACCAGTTGCGCGGGATTACCCTGCGGGATCTGGTGTTCGGCCAGGCCACCGGCAAGGCGGAGGCTATTGACCCGGCCTGGAGCCAACCAGCGACCTTCGCCCTCGAGTGTGCGGTTACGGCGCTTTGGGCGAGCGTCGGGATCCGGCCCCACGTGGTGTCGGGGCGCGGGGTCGGCGTGTTGGCGGCGGCATGGAGCGCGGGGGTGCTCGGCCTCGAAGACGGTCTTCGCTTCGCATCCGCACTGGGTATGGACGTTATGGAAGCGGCGTTCCCCGAGATCGCGCTTTCGTCACCCTCGCTTGCCATCCTGAGTCAGGTGAGCGGACGAGCCGTCGGCCCCGCGGAGGCCCTCGACGTCGCGTACTGGCGCGAGCAGGCGCGCACGGCAAAGGTGGCACGCGCAACAACCCGGGGGCTGGCGGATCTCGACGTCGATCTGGTTCTGGAGATCGGTGCCGGCCCCGTGCCGGGCCCCGTGCCGCTGAAGGATTGGCCGAACGGCGCAGGGCGTGCGCCGGGCACATTCGAACAGTGGGTGGCGCGGGCGTACGAGGCAGGCCTTCCGGTTTCCTTCACCGGACTGTTTGCGGGAGAAGCGCGGCGCCGGATCTCGGTACCCGGCTACCCTTTTCAGCGCGAGCGCTACTGGTTCGAACCGAATACGTGAGTTTCGAACCGAATACGTGAGCACCACGTCCGGCCGTCGGCCGGACAACCCACCCGGGACTGGTGCCGTCAGCCCATCTTTGAGTCGAGGTGCGCGACGAGATCCCCGAAGGTGCCGATCTTCCCGCAGTCTTCCGGCGGAATCGACACGTTGAACTCGCGTTCCACGACCCTCATGAAGGCGACCGCATCCATCGAGGAAATGCCTGAATCGGCAAACCCTCCGGCAAGACTCGGCTCATGATCAAGCGCCAGGTGTTCATCGATCAGTGCTCGCAGGCGGCTCTCGGTTCCGGGCATCGTTTGTGATCTCCGTTTCGGTTGGGCATGAATCCGCAGGCTGACGGGTGGATAGTCTGCCGTCCCGGCGCCCGTGTCAAGAATGCAGAAGCCCGGACGTTTGGGCTCACTTGTCGCCGGCCGCCGGGCGGACGTGACCGACGCCCGATGCGCTGGCGCAACGAGACCCTGGGGCCTGCCGGTCGGGTCCGGCTCGATCCGGCGTGGGAGGGGCCGCTCCGGGTTGGGGCGCTACGCCTCCCGGAACGCCTTGCGGAAGAGGATGAGCACGACGGCGATCGCGATCCCGATCCACAGGAATCCCCAGGCCATGGTGGGGATGCCGGTCATCTCGGCGAGCATGCGCGCGTCGGACTGGAGCTCCGGGCGGTCGATGACGTCGCTCTTGATGTCGAGGATGGCGTAGAGGCAGCTGGTGAGCCCGAGCGCGGTGAGCAGTACCCGGTTCGCCCGTGCCGGGAGCTTCGCCGCCGAGGCGAAGAGGGCCAGCCCGAAGAGCAGGCCGAACCCGAAGCCGAAGGCGTTGCGCACGTACAGCAGCGTCAGCACGACCACCAGCGCGCCCACCGCGCCGACGATCCACCGTGAAGGGCGGGTGCCGGCGCGCGCGCCCATGAGGAGCAGAGCGCCCCAGCCCAGGCTGCCCAGGTATCCCGCCGACAGCGTCAGGAAGGCGTTCCCGCCCGGACAGTAGCATACTCCGCCCTGGGCCGGGTCGAGTTCGATCCCCTGGATGGTGCCCCCGGTGGCGAGCGCCGCGATGCCGTGGCTGATCTCGTGAAGCAGCACCACGAAGATCTTCAGTGGATAGACGATGGGTGTATCCCACGCGAACCAGATTGCCCCGAAATAGAGGGCGAAGCCGGCGAGGAAGGTGAGGCGTCGTTTGGTCTGGGGGCTCATGCCGGATAGGTACGTCGCACGGGGGCGAGGGGTTCCAGAGGCGGCGGTGCCTGCGCCAGGCGTGTCAGGGCGCCCGGTCCTCGAGGATGGCCGCGAGGACACGCGTGTCGATGTTGCCGCCCGAGACCACCGCGACTACGGGTCCGCTGCCGACTCCGGGAAGATTGCCCAGCGCCGCCGCCACCCCCGCCCCGCCCGCCCCCTCCGCGACCACGTGCGTGCGCTCGGCGAGCAGCCGGATCGCCCTGCGAACGTCCTTGAGCGACACCACCCGCGACCCGGCCAGCAGCGCGCGGGCCAGCGGCCACATCCCGGGCAGGAGGCCGGCGGCCCCGATTCCGTCCACGAACGAGCGGGTGTGCGCGACCTCCACCGGGCGGCCGGCCGCCAGCGACGCGGCCAGCGGGGCCGCCGTCTCCACCTCGGCCGCGAACACCCGCGCCTCCGGCCGAAGCGCCCGGAGGGCCGCGGCGATCCCGCACGACAGGCCGCCCCCGCCGAAGGGCACCACCACCGCGCGCACGTCCGGTAGGTCCTCCACGATCTCCAGCCCGATGGTGCCGTTGCCGGCGATCACGTCCGGGTCGCTTACCGGGTGGACGAAGAACCCCTCCTCACCGGGACGGCCGTGGTCGCGCAGCACCCCCCACCACTCCGCGAACGACACCTGGACGGCGGTCGCCCCCAGCCGGGCGATGGCGTCCAGCTTGGCCGCGGGGGCGGTGTCCGGCACGATCACCCGGCAGGGAATCCCGCGCCGGCGGGCCTCGTACGCGACCCCCTGGGCCATGTTGCCGGCGCTTCCGGTGTAGACCCCGCGCGCCAGCAGGGCGGGATCGGCGAGCGCCATGGCGTTGGTGGCCCCGCGGATCTTGAATGACCCGATGGGCTGCAGGCACTCGAGCTTGAGCCACACCTCGGCGGTCGCCCCGGGCGCCTCCAGGCGCACGAGCGGCGTACGGATGGCGGCTCCGGCGATGCGCTCGCGCGCGGCCTGGATGTCGGCGAGGCCGATGGGCCCGACCGGCTTCATCCCGCGGCAGCCCCCGGACGAACCCGCCTCTCGCAGTACGCGCGCGGATTCATCCACGGACGGCCCGGAACGCCGCCACAATTCCTTCGGCCGCCCGCGCGATGCACCGCTCCCCGATCTCGCGGCTCATCCCGCGGGGGTCTCCCAGTACTCCGTTGGCAGTGACCGCGCGCAACCCCTCCCCGAAGATCCGCTCCGCCAGCGCCGCGTCGAAGCCGCCGACATACCCCGCCTCAGCCAGCTCCTCCCGCACCAGGTCGGGCCGGATGCAGAGCATCTCCGAACTTTCCGCGATGTCGGCGTGCCCGCCCACCCGCCGGGTGAGTTCGGGCGCCACCTCCCGCACCGCTCCCACCCACAAACCCACGAACTCCATCAGGTCGGTGTAGGCGTACACCTCGCACTCGGGCGCGCCCGCGGTCCGAAGCTCCTCCAGCATGGTCGCGAGGGGCGCGAAGTTGCCCCCATGGGACGGCACCAGGTACACGGTGCGGAAGCCGTGGCGCGCGAGGCTGGTCACGTAGTCGAGGCAAACCGCCTTGAAGGTGTCACCACGGAGCGAAATCGTGCCCGGGAAGCCCATGTGGTGCTCGGAGCAGCCCACGCGGATCGTGGGCCCCACAAGGCTGCGCCCCAGGCGGCGCGCCACCTCGAGCGCCAGCCGGTCGCCGCGCGCCGCATCCACCAGCAGCGGCAGGTGCCTGCCGTGCTGCTCGATCGCGCCCGCGGCCACCACGACCGACGTGTACCCGTCGGCCAGCGCCGCCTCCACCTCGGGCCAGGTCATCTCTTCGAGAAGCAGGGTCCTGAACATGGCCCCAACGTATGCGGAGACGGGTCACGGCTCCAGATGAGCGTGGAGGGGGACCCGCACTCGGGGGGAGGCGTGACGCGGGGACAGAGGCGCGGTCCGCACCGCGGGAAACGGCCGGCCGCCCCGGAAGCCCCGGGACGGCCGGCCGGATGGATTCCCGGCGACGTTGGCGGCGGAATCGTTCAGGGATCAGTTGCTCAGGGCACGAATCGTCACCCGGATGACATCGGCGATGGCGGGGTAATGGAACCCGTCGGCGGACATCATCACGTCGACCTCGTGGACTGTACCGCCCTCTTCGGCGTCTCCGGTATCCGGGCCGGCCTGACGCGGCGCCTGGTTGGGACCGGCGCCCGGCGGCTCGTTGACCTCGGTGCCCGCATCCCACAGCTGGACTTCGTCGGTGACGTCGCCGCTGATGGGCTCGTCGCCAGCGCCGAAAAGGCCGACGCCGCGCTCGTCGGGTGCGAAGAAGAGGTCGTTGGACTGGACCAGCATGGTGGCGAAGGAGAGGTAGTCGCCCGGGTTCGCCTCGAAGGTGAAGGTGTAGCTCTCACCGGGGAATGCCGGAGCGGGAGCATCCCCTCCCACGGGCGTGGCGAAGGCCCCCGACGCCACTCCGTCCAGGGCTGCCAGCTCGTCGGCGAGCCTCTCCGGTTCACCGTCCTCGGCGAGGGATTCCATGCCGTCGCTCGCCGCCGCTCCATCATCGAAGAGGACGCCCGCGCCGGTGTGAACCGCGAAGACACCTGGTGCGATCGGGCTGGTCAGTCCGGTGCGCGCTGTCAGGGCTTCGGCCAGCTCGCCCGCGGTGCCGTCTTCGGCAAGTCCCTCGAGACCCTCCCCGCGGTCCGCCTCGCCCTCCGTGAAGATCGGATCCCGCTCGCTGTGCACCACCCACACGCCCGGCGCGAGCGGGACGTCCGGAAGGACCATCATGTCCGTGGTCGTCAGCGTGGTCTCGTTGCTGACGTTCCTGATGCGAAGATGGAACATGCCACGGCCCTTCGCCTCCAGCGTGACCTGGATGACGTCGGCCACGTCCGGCAGATTCCCGAACATGTCGGTCACCAGCCGCACCGTGTTGTCAGGATCGGCATCACCTGTATCGAGCCCCGTCTGCCGCGGTGCCTGATCGACTCCGGATCCGGGCTCCTGGTTGGCTTCAGTCCCGGCGTCCCAGAGCATGACCTGGTCCGTCAGGTCGCCCTCCATCGGGATGCCATCGGCTTCGTAAAGGGGGATTCCACGGCCGCCGGGCGCGTAGAAGTAGTCGTTCGAATGCACGAACATGGTTGCGAAGGAAAGGTACATGCCGGGCGCGGCCGCGAAGTCGAAATGGTAGTCCTCGCCCGCATGAAGCGGACCGGGCGCGTCCGCACCGTCGGGGATGGCGAATACGCCGGACCCGAGGAAATCGTAGGATGTGGAGACGTTCTCGATGGTGACCTCGAACGTGGTCGCCTCGGCTGCCGGTGGTTCGACCGGCGTAACCTCGTCGTCGTCGCATGCTCCGAGTATCACGGCTCCAGCGAGTGCGTTGATCGCGAGTCGTCTGGCAAATGTCATCATTCTGGCTCCCTGTGGTTTCGGTGAATGTTCACGACTTCCGGGGAGCGTCGATGTCTCTTGCGGACACGGTCTGGCAACCTGATCCGAAGACAACCGGCGCTCCGCATCAGTCCGACACACGTCTATTGCAGGGAGCTTGCACGAATGGTGCCGGAGAGGTGAAGAACCCAGGGCAGCTGACTTGGCCGACCTGACAAGCCGGCGTATACTGCCTCACCTTCGCGCCACATCAGGAGGTGACCAGGGTGCCCGACGAAGCCGATCCCGCGCCGCGACCTCGCTGCGCGCAAACCCGGGAGTCGAACTGACCATGCTGCGCCAGGCTCTGCTCTGGGCCTCCGAGAACGCGTGGCTGGAGCGCCAGATGCGGCGTCGCGCGTTCGCCCGCCGGGCGGTCTCGCGCTTCATGCCGGGCGAGACCGCGAACGCGGCGCTCGAGGCCGCCCGGCGACTCGGCGAGCACGACATCTCGACGGTATTCACAAAGCTCGGCGAAGCCCTTGACGACCGGGACGAGATCGAGGACGTCGTGCAACACTATCTGCGATTGCTGGGACGCATCGCCGAAAGGGAGCTCAGCAGCCAGATCTCCATCAAGCTGACCCAGCTTGGCCAGGACCTGGGGCACGAAGTGGCGCAGGCCAATCTGGAACGGCTGGCGGCTGCGGCGGCGGAGCATGGGAACGTCGTCTGGGTGGACATGGAGGCGTCGCCCTATCTCGACGAGACGCTGGACATCTTCACCGCCACGCTGGCCCGACATCCCAACCTCGGCCTCTGCGTACAGGCCTACCTGTACCGCACGGCCGCGGACGTCGAGCGGCTGCTCGCGCTGGGCGCCCGTCTGCGGCTGGTGAAGGGAGCCTATCAGGAACCGGCCGACATCGCCTGGCCCCGCAAGCCGGATGTGGACGAGAACTTCATGGTCCTGACCCGGATGATGCTCGAGAACGCGAATCCCGCCGCGCCCCACGGGCTCGCAACCCACGACACCGTCGTGCTCGGCCGCATCCTGGACGAAGCACGGGAGATGGGCTTGCCCGCGGACGCGGTCGAGGTGCAGATGCTCTACGGGATCCGGGCGCGCGAGCAACTGGCGCTGAGGCGCCGGGGGATCCCCGTGCGGGTGCTCATCAGCTACGGGCCGCACTGGTATCCGTGGTACATGCGTCGTCTGGCGGAGCGGCCCGCCAACCTGGGTTTCGTCGTCCGCAGTGTCTTCACGCGATAGGGACCTCGCCGTACAGGGTCTGCGGGCGAACCTGCGCGCGGCGGGCATTCCGGCCCGGGAGGAGGACATCGAGCGGGTGGTGGCGGAGGGCATTACGGACCGGGCGGCCGTCTTTCGCGCCTTCCTCGCGGCGGGGGACGACTGCATTCCGGACTACCTGTCGGGATGGTCGCTTGCCGGACCCGATGCTCCGGGGGATGACGAGCCGGCCAAGGGCTTGGCTGCGGGGACGCCCCCGACAGCCGCTCGCGCTGGAGCCGACTCCGCGTGCCATGAAGCACGGGACACCGACACGGGAAAGGCCGCGCAAATGCATCTGCGACCCTCGCCGCCGGGGTGGGACGGTCGCGAGCGCTGGCCCGCGACCATCGCCGAGCTTGCGCCACTGGTACGCGCCGGTGCGGTCTCGCCCGTAGAACTGACCGAGCATGCGCTCACCCGGATCGAGGAGGACGACGGCCGGGCCAACGCCTTTCAACTGGTGCTTGCGGAGGAGGCGCGGGCGGCGGCGCGTCGCGCGGAGGATGAGGTGGCGGGCGGCAGATGGCGCGGACCGCTGCACGGGGTTCCCGTCGCGGTCAAGGATCTCCTGGCCATGAGGGACACGGTCACCACCTCCGGATCGAGAATCCTTGCGGAACACGTCACCGGCCACGACGCGGCCGCGGTGGAGCACCTGCGCGCGGCGGGGGCGGTCATCGTGGGCAAGACCCGGCTTTCGGAATTCGCGTACTGGCCGGGGTCGACCAACCCCCACTACGGCCCCACCCCGAACCCCCGCGACCCCACCCGCGACGCGGGCGGGTCGAGCAGCGGGTCGGCGGCGGCGGTGGCGCGCGGCATGGTGTACGCGGCCCTGGGCACGGACACGGGGGGTTCGATCCGCATCCCGGCGGCGCTGTGCGGGGTGGTGGGGCTCAAGCCCACCTTCGGGCGCGCGAGCCTCTACGGTTGCGCGACGCTGGCCTGGTCCCTCGACCATGTGGGCCCCCTCGCGCGCAGCGTCGAGGATGCCGCGCTCGTGCTCGGCGCCATCGCGGGACTCGACCCGCGCGACGCGCGCACGCTACCGGCCCCGCCTCTCGTGGCGGCCGACTTGACCGGCGACCCGGTGGGAGGCCCGCGCCGTTCGCGCGCCGGCTTGTCCGGTCTGCGCGTCGGCGTGCCCGGGGACCTGCATCTCGGCGCGCCCCTTCAGGATGCAGCCTCGCGTTCCTGGGCGCGCGCCAACCGTGCGCTGGAGCGGGCCGGCGCAACCCTGGTGGAGGTCGACCTCGACGAGATCCACATGCTGCGTCAGGTTGCCGTGCTCACGCTGGGCGTGGAGGCCGCCGCGCATCACGCGCCGTTGCTGAGGGCGCACTACGACGACTACGGCGAGTTCTGTCGTGGTCGCCTGGTGGCCGCCTTCACCTTCTCGGCCCAGGACTTTCTCGGGGCGCAGCGGCTCAGGCACTGGATCCGGGGGCGGTGGGATGCCGCGTGCCGCCACGTCGACCTGCTGAGCTTGCCCTGTCAGCCCGGTGTGGCCCCATTATTGGATATGCCCGCCTCCACCGACCTCACGAATCTGTTCAACGCGCTCGGCTGGCCCGCGATCAGCGTACCCTGCGGCGATGGCGAACACGGCCTGCCGCTCGCGGTGCAGCTCGTGGCGAAGCCCTGGGACGAGGCCACGCTCGTGCGCGCGGCCCGGGCGGTGGAGGCGTGAGGAGGATCTGGACCGTCGTCCTGCTGCTGGCTGTTGCCTGTGGCGAGGATCCTGCGGGGTCCCAGGACATCCCGCGGGTATCCGGGGATCTCGAGCCCGCCGCTGTGCCGGCGGGATACGAAGGCCCCGCGGATTTCGTCGGCTTCCGCTACGCCTTCAAGGGGCAGCTCAGCCGGGCCGGGATCGGCATCGGACATCTTTTTCCGGAAGCCGGAGACATGGACCGTGTCCCCTGGATGTGGATCGGCTGCTACGTCCGGGAGAATGCGGAAAGCCCCTACATGAGCATCGATCCGGTCGAAGGATCCTCCCTCCCTTGCGGCTTCAGATGGCACGGGGATCACATCGATGGAGTCGTCTCGTCGCCCGCCACGCCCCTGTGGGAGGCGCTCGTCGTCGTGATCATGCTGTGAGGGCGGTGGTGCGCCACGGCCCCGCTGCTCTGGCTGCCGTCCGCCCCTGGTGTTGGGACTCCGCGCCACGCACGCATTAGACTTAGTCCAGTGGACTAAGTCCATACGAGACGATTCCGATCAGGCCCGCAACGCCCGAGCCACTTCTGCGGGCCCGGCCGTCGCGGCCCCCCGCCGTCCGACGACCACCGAAGCGGCCGCATTGGCGAGCACCGCCGCGCTGAGGGTTTCGAACCCCGCTGCGAGCGCCAGTACCAGCGCGCTCGCCACGGTGTCGCCCGCGCCGGTCACATCCGCCACCTCTCCCCGGCGGGCGGGCGGGATGTTCCGGCAGTGTCCCGTGCCCTCGAAG
This sequence comes from Longimicrobiales bacterium, assembly GCA_965202805.1. Lineage (GTDB taxonomy): Bacteria > Gemmatimonadota > Gemmatimonadetes > Longimicrobiales > Gaopeijiaceae > BD2-11. Next base: position 1,555,929 of record OZ241869.1, on the reverse strand, counting down.
ACGGTCATCCCCCGGCTTCCGCGCGTGACCACCATGGCGCGCGAATCGAGGCGGCTCAGGAGCTCCCGCCCCGCCGTGGCCACGTCCGAGTCACCGCGCAGGACGCGTCCCAGGACCGCAGCCAGCTCCTCCTCGTTCGGGGTCGCCACTGTGACGCCCCGGAACTCGGACAGCCGGTAGCGCGAATCCGCGCACGAAGGGATGCCGCGCGCGCGCGCCCCTTCGATCAGGGAGGAACGCACCGGTGGCGCCAGCGTCGAGTACCCGTAGTCCGAGAGCAGCACCGCGTCCACCTCGGGGAGCAGTGCCCGCGCGCGCCGGACGAGGCGGTCGATCCGGCTCGCGCCGTATTCCCCGCCCTGGTCGATCCGCAACACCTGCTGCTTGGCAGCATTGGCGGCTCCCGCGAGGATCCGGGTTTTGGTGACGGTGCGGCGCTCCGGGTCACGAAGAATCCCGCGCGTGTCGATGCCGCCCGCCCGCAGCAGTTCGACCACCTGATCTCCCTCCCGGTCCTTTCCCACCAGCCCCAGCGGGATCGGCTCCCCGCCCAGCGCGCGCACGTTGCGGGTGGCGTTCCCCGCGCCCCCCGGGTTCACATCGTCATCCTCCTGTTCGATGATGACCACGGGAGCCTCGCGGGAGAGGCGCGTCGGCCGTCCCACGAGATAGCGGTCGAGCAGAAAGTCGCCCGCCACCAGGATGCGGCGTCCGGCAAGTGCGTCGAGGCCGTTCAGCGCCTGCGCCCGCGGGCGCTTCAGTTGATCGCCGGAGTCCATGTCCTCCTCACCTCGGGTCCTGCGGCAGCGCGGCCACGATCGCGTGTGCGGCCGCGAGCAGGTCGTCGCAGATCAGGTCGGGCTCGACGCGCCAGCGGTGGCGCTGGTACTCGATCTGGCCGCGCCCGTAGCCGGTGCGCAGCAGAATCCCCCGCGCTCCCGCGGCGTGTGCGGTCTCCACGTCCGTAATCATGTCCCCGGCCATCCAGGAAGAGGCCAGTTCCACCGAGTGCTCGCGCGCAGCCCTGTGGAGCATCCCCGGGAGCGGCTTGCGGCAGTCGCACTCGGTCGGCCGTCCCTCGGCAGGCAGGTGCGGGCAGTGGTACACGGCTTCCACGCGGGCCCCCTCGCGCGCCAGACCGTCGACCAGGCGCCGGTGCACCTCGTTCAGCACGTCCTCGGTGAAGTACCCGCGCGTGATCCCCGACTGGTTGGTGGCCACGAATACCCGGTAGCCGGCCCGGTTGAGCAGCCGGATCGCCTTGCCCGAAAAGTCGTGCAGGCGGAAGCGGTCGGGGTGGTTGATGTAGCCCACCTCGCGCGCGACCGTGCCGTAGAGGTCGAGGAAGACGGCTCCCGGAAGGGATGTGCGGGGGGCGCTCATGATGCGAGAGTATACCGTGCCCGCCACGCCGTGCGCAGCCCCGCCGGAGACGCGTCGCGTCCGGGCCGCGGATCTGGCGCCCAGGCCCGAGACTGGAACGGATCGGCGCTCGTTCCTAGATTCCCGCCTGCCTGCCGGTCACGCCCGGGACTGGAGGCGGGGGCAGGGAGAGCGGAGATCTGCGAACTCCGGACCACAGCTCTGCAACGGGGCCATAGCTCAGTCGGGAGAGCGCCTGCTTTGCACGCAGGAGGTCGCCGGTTCGATTCCGGCTGGCTCCATTCTTCGGGCCATCGGCCCGCTGGTCCCCCTCGCCCCGGTGATCCGAGCCCATGAAGAAGAACCCTCCCGTCCCCCGCCCGAATCCCTTCCGCATCGCGCGGACGTGCGCACTCACCGGCGGCCTGCCGCTGCTCGCCGCCGCGGCCTGCTACGACGGGCCCCGGCCCGTCTTCGAGGACGGGGAGGCGCAGGTCGTCCCGGAGTTCGCGGATTCGGCCACCTGGGTGCGGCACGAACTCTGGGTCGAGACCGACTTCGACTCCGATGGGGACGGCACTTCCGACCGGGTGCATGTCGACGTGACCCGGCCCGCCGCGACCGAGTCCGGGCTCGAGGTCGCCGTGATCTACGAGACCAGCCCGTACTATTCCGGCACCGGCGGGCTCGACTTCAGCTACTTCTGGGACATCCGCCAGGAGGTGGGCGCGCCGCCTCCGCCGCGCACCGTGATGCCCCCGATGGACCACATGGAGGAGCAGCCGGTCATCTCGAACTCGCACATCGCCACCTGGGTGCCCCGCGGGTTCGCGGTGGTGCACTCGCAGTCCCCCGGCACGGGACAGTCGCAGGGCTGCCCCACGGTGGGCGGCGAGAACGAGTCGCTGGCGCCCAAGGCGGTGATCGACTGGCTCAACGGGCGCGCGCGCGGCTTCACCGAGGTCGAGGGCGGGGAGGAGGTGAGCGCGTACTGGTCCACCGGCAGCGTGGGCATGATCGGGACCTCCTACAACGGCACCCTGCCGCTCGCCGCCGCCACGACGGGGGTGGAGGGGCTCGAGGCCATCATTCCGGTGGCCCCCAACACGTCGTACTACCACTACTACCGATCGCATGGGCTGGTGCGGTCGCCGGGCGGCTATCCGGGCGAGGACATCGACGTCCTCTACGACTTCATCAACAGCGGCCCGATGGAGCGCCGCGACTACTGCAACCGGACGGTGCGCAGCGACCTCATGCAGGCCCGCTTCGACCGCGCCTCGGGGGACTACAACGACTTCTGGGCGGGCCGCGACTACCTCAACCACGTCGACGGCTTGCGCGCCCCGACCCTCATGGCGCACGGCTTCAACGACTGGAACGTGATGCCCGAGCACAGCTACCGGATCGTGGCCGCGCTGGCCGACCGGGGCGTGCCGGTGCAGGTCTACTATCACCAGCAGGGCCACGGGGGCGAGCCGCCGCTCACCCTCATGAACCGCTGGTTCTCCCGTTATCTGTACGGAATCGAGAACGGAGTGGAGAACGATCCGGGCGCCTGGATCGTGCGCGAGGGCGACGATCGCCTGAGCCCCACGCCCTATCCCTCCTATCCCCACCCCGACGCGGAGTCCGTGCGCGTGCACCCGTCCGGCGAAGGACGGATGCAGGGGATGCTATCGCTCGAACCCGATCCGGCTGTCGGGCAGCAATCGCTCACCGACGATGTGAGCTTCTCCGGCGCCGACCTGGCGGGGGCGGATGCCTCGGAGCACCGGTTGCTGTTCGCGACGCCCGAACTCGCGGACGGCGTGCACCTGTCCGGCGTCGCCCGCGTTTCACTCCGCCTCGCCGCCGACCGCGCCGCCGCCAACCTCTCGGTCTGGCTGGTGTCGCTTCCCTGGACCGAGGGCGCGGCCATCAACGACAACCTGATCACGCGGGGCTGGGCCGATCCGCAGAACGCGGCCTCGCTCACCGAGAGCACGCCGCTGGTGCCGGGCGAATTCGTCGATCTCGCCTTCGACCTTCAGCCGGACGACCAGATCATCCCGGCCGGCCATCGTATCGGGCTCATGATCTTCTCCAGCGACGCCGACTTCACCCTCCACCCCGAGCCCGGCACCCGTCTGACCGTCGACCTGGCGGGAACCGCCCTCGAGCTGCCCGTCGTGGGGGGGCGCGGGGCGCTGGCCCAGGCGCTGGGCGAGGACGGCTCCTGACCGCAGGCGGGCGCGACCGCAGCAAGCCGTGACCGCGCCGCATGTCGAGCAGGCCGCACATCGAGTAGACTGAACAGGCGAGCAGCCTGCTCATCGATTGGACCGTAGTTCCGGGAGGCCGTCATGTCCCGCAGCAAACCTCGTCCCTCCGTCCTCGTCGCCGGGATCGCGCTCATCGTGGTCGGACTCCTCTTCGTGCGGTGCACGGCGGATTCCGGCGAGTCCGTCGTGGCCGCGGGCCCCGGCTCGCACGCGGATCTGGTCCAGCTCTTCGAGGAGTGGCGCGCCTTCGAGATACCCGAGTTCGTGGATGGCGTCCCGGATTACTCCGCGGCGGCGATGGCGCGCCAGCACGCCGAACTCCCGCAGTGGCGGCTGCGCCTGAACGCTCTCGCTCCGGAGGACTGGCCGGTTGCCGAACAGATCGACTGGCACCTGGTGAGGGCGGAGATGAACGGGCTCGACTTCGACCACCGCGTGCGCCGTCCCTGGGCGCGCGACCCGGCCTTCTACGTGATCATGTTCCTGGCGGAGAGCGATGTCCCGGCCCACGAGGGCGCCGTGATTCACGGCTGGGTCGATACCTGGACCTACGACTATCCGCTGTCTGACGCCGACGCGGCGGAACTCACGGCCCGCATCGGCTCCATCCCCGCGTTGCTGGAACAGGCCCGCGTGAACCTCGCCGACTCCAACGCCCGCGACCTCTGGCTGGCCGGCATCCGCGACTTCGCCGGTCAGGCCAGCGACCTCGACACCTACGCCGAGCAGGTCGCCGGCACCAGCCCCGATCTCGACCAGGCCATCGCCGACGCACGCGCGGCCTCCGACGCCTTCCGCGTCTGGCTGGAGGAGGGCGCCTCCTCCCGCACCGGCCCGTCCGGGGTCGGGGCCGACAACTACACCTGGTACATGCAGAACGTCCATCTCGTCCCGTATTCGTGGGAGGAGCAGGTGACCCTCATGCGCCGCGAGCTGGCGCGCTCGCATTCCTCGATGCGCCTGGAGGAGAACCGCAACCGCGCTCTGCCCGAACTCGAACGCATCGCCTCTCCGGAGGAATACGACCGGCGCCTGAACGAGTCTGTGGACATGTACATGCGGTTCCTGGAGGAAGAGGAGATCGAGACCATCTTCGACTACATGGATCCCGCGCTCAGGGCGGTGAACGGAGCCTTCAGCCCCGTGGAGCCCGGCGAGCTGCGCAACTTCTTCCAGGAAGTCATCTACCGCGATCCGGACGCCTTCCGCCCGCACATGCACCACTGGATCGAGCTGGCGCGCATGCGCGAAGACCCGCACCCGAGCCCCATCCGGGCCACGCCTTCGCTCTACAACATCTTCGACGCACGCTCCGAGGGGCTGGCGACCGGCGTCGAGGAGATGTTCATGCACCTGGGGCTTCTGGACGAGAACTCTCCCCGGGCACGCGAACTCGTGTGGATCATGCTGGCGCAGCGGGCGGCGCGCGCCCTCAGCGGCCTCAACCTGCACGGCGAGGTCTTCGACATGGAAGAGGCGGTCGAGCACGCGATGACCTGGACGCCGCGCGGATGGCTCACGGAGGGCGACCTGGTGCGCGGCGAGCAGAGCCTCTACCTCAGGCAGCCGGGCTACGGCACCAGCTACGTCAGCGGCAAGATCCAGCTTGAGGAGCTGCTCTCCGAGTACGCCATCCAGGAGGGCGACGACTTCACCATCAAGCGCTTCTTCGACGCCTTCTACGGCGCCGGGGTCATCCCCATCGTGCTCACGCGCTGGGAGATGACGGGGGAGAAGGATCCGATTCTGGAGCTGGACTGAGGTTCGGAGGCGGGTTGGCGGGGGATCGGTTCAGGAGTCCTCCGAAGCCGAGGGGCTCTGGTTCGCCAGCTCCACTTCGTCAAAGGCGGGGATAGCCTTTTCGGCGATGTTGAGGAGCCCGTTGACATAATAATCGGTGATTTTGCCGCCGCCTTCGGCAAGTTCCTGGACGAGTTCAGGGACACGGCGGTCCCAGTGTCCATAGCGAGGGAGGTATTCCCATTGAGGCCACCCGTCGCTGGCATGTTGAAGCGAGAGGTCGTGACGCCTCAGCTCGGCCAGCAGTTCTTCGCGCAGCGTCTTCGGGTTTGGGTTGCGGACGCCCCAGATCCATCGCCTGGGCCCAGGCCCCCCGGCTTGAATCATGATCGTTCTCCTCAACTTGAGCTGGGTTGACCACTTCTTTTCGTCATCGTACCGACAACTGACCTGCAAGTCGTCCCGAATCTCCGGCATCTCCTCGGAGAACCGTTCCTCAACCCTGTCCCGCAAGTGCTCCAGGAACCGTCGGCAGACATCGTGCTTGATGGTGGGCCAGGCTCGGGCCACCGCGTACGCCGCATGGAGGTGTCTCGGGTTCTCGTCAAGGTACTCGCGAATGTAGCGGGCTTCGGTGTCAGCCATGGTCGAATCTCCAAAATGTTCTCGGCAATATAGTTGCGCCTCTCGGAGGAACCAGCGCAGCCGCTCGGGGTCGCTGAGCGTGCAACAGGTTCCGAACCAGTCCGCCAGCGAGGCGCCTTCACCGACAACCGCGTCAGCATGGGCAGGCGTAGCTTCGTGATCTGTGGCTTTGTCCTCGGCAAGCGCATCGTCCTCGGTACGCGCGTAGTCCGCGCCCGAGTCGCCTCGCACCAAGGCCCCGCCATCGTCGTCGGAGGGATCGTCGTCGCCATGCGGAGCATCGCCTGCAACATAGGGCAGCACGCGGAAGTGATTCGTCCAGTGCCTGCGATAATCGTCCGACCGAAGGCTGGACTCGTCGGGCATCCGGTAGCGGGGTGGCAGGTAGATCAGGAGGAAGCGCTTGCCGTATTTCTCATTGAGGAACTTCAGGTAGTCGCTGCATTGCCCGGGCTGGTCGTTGGCGCGCGGCTTGTTCTCGAGTGCGAGGCAGAAGGGCCCGTCGTCTGTCGGGATGTCCACCGTGACGTCGATGCGCCTGCCTCCCGAGATCCCACGCTCCAGCAGGACCCGAATCTCGTCGGAGGCGGTGCACCGAAACGGAACCTCCAGCAACCCCAACATCGCTTCCAGATAGGTCGTGCTCTGACCGTGCTCGCCCTCTGGATCGAGCAGGTCGGCGATGATCCGCGAGAGGCCGAGTTCGTCGTCGCGGAGGTAGCGGAAGACGTTGAAGCGGCGCGCGAGGTGGCGATCCAGTTCGCGGTTGACCGCGCGAGTGGCGTGCAGGGGCGGGGTCAACTCCTGCAGGAAACGGACGCAATCCTCGTTTCGTGCCTGCCGAACCTCCTCCAGGTGGTTCAGGAGCCGGGAGATGGAGTCCACCGCGCCGCTGGCCCGCTAATCCGCCGGGTTCGCCGGGTAGTCCTCTCGGCTTCCGGTATCGCCCCTCTGAATCACGAAGTCCCGCCTGTCGCGGTAGAAGCGCGCGCGGTTCAGAACGTGGTCCTCGGCGTCGAGGTCGATGTCGCTGCACTCCACCATGATCCAGTACTTGTAGTCGTCGAGGAAGAGGTACCGGCGTGTCTGGTGGAAGAACCGGCACTCGATGCCCTCGCCACGCTCGATGCGCTCGCAGAACGCGGCCAGCAACTCCTCCTGGCCGTCCTTTTTGACGACCACGTACTCATGGGGCCAGATCTTCCGGTAGGTGACGGCCTCGCGCCAGGGTGCGTTGTCGATCAGTTCCATGATGTGCGGCCGTTGCCGCGTTGCGTTGTCCACGTCCCCTCCCCGTCGTCCCGACTGTCGGCCATCCTGTTCGGCAATCCTCAACTGCAGGTTGACACTAATACCAATGTACATGTATTATGTCAACCACCGGTAACAGGGACGGGGAGAAAACGGCATGTTCGGACGGCGACTTCGGCTGGCCCGCAAGCGAGCGGGCCTTTCCCTGCGGTCGCTTGCCGAGCGGATGGATCCGAAGGTCAGCGCGCAGGCCATCAGCAAGTATGAGGCGGGCAAGATGATGCCCTCGTCGGCCGTTCTCGTCGGCCTTGGCGAGGCGCTCGATGTCTCGCTGGACTTCCTCATGAGCGACCGGGTCGATGTCCTCGACGGCCTCGAGTTCCGCAAGGACCCGGGCACTTCCGCGCGCGACCGAGCCCGAGCCGAAGCCGTCCTGATCGACAACCTCGAGCGGTATCTGACCATCGAGGAGGTTCTCGGCTTGCCGCCGGCGGGCGACCGTTTCGAGCACTGCCGCTGCGACTGCATCGCCACCGAGGCCGAGATCGACGACCGCGCCGATCAACTCCGCGAAGCATGGGACCTGGGCATGGATCCGGTGCCCAGCCTGTGCGCTCTCCTGGAGGATAAAGGGATCAAGGTGGTCGAGGCCGACCTCCCCGAGCGCATCAGCGGCCTGGCGTGCCGGGCCATGCGGCGGGGGAGGGTGGTCGCCGATGCGGTGGTGGTATCCAGCCGGACGAACGTCGAACGCAAGCGCTTCACCCTGGCCCACGAACTCGCCCACAAGATCATCCGGTCAACCGGCAACCCCGCCATCAAGCTGGAGGCGGCGATGAACCGCTTCGCGGGCGCGTTCCTCGTCCCCGGCCGGGATCTCCTAGCAAAGGTCGGAGCGAGGCGCCGCCGCGTCACCTATTACGAGATCGCGCGTCTCAAGCACACCTACGGCGTCTCGGCGGCGGCCATGCTGGTACGCCTCGGTCAGGTGGGGGTGCTGCGGCCTTCCGCGGTCCGGCGCGCGTTCGCCACATTCGCCCGGTCGTGGCGAACAACGGAACCGGAGCCGATGGGTGACGATCAGGGATTCGGTGCTTTTGAGAAGCCGCAGCGCTTCAGGCGGCTGGTCTGGCGTGCCGTGGGAGAGGAGCTGATCTCACCGGTGCGAGGGGCGGCTCTGCTGGGGGAGCCGCTCGAGGTGGTGGAGTGGCAGGTCAGCGGGCCGGGGGTGGGGTGAGGCCACAACGACTTAGGAGCAGGCCGGCAGATGAAGGAACAACTCGTCAACCAGACCACTGAAGGACCGCCGAGGTTCGATTACAAGCGGAGACTGGCAGGCCGACGGATCATTGAGGAGCAGGCCCGCCGTCAGGTGCGCACCTTTCTCGACGAGCTGAGGAACAGGACGACGAACTACCGGACCGTCGCCAGCCTGGGCGATCAGGTGGCGCAGGAGTACCGGGGACGAGCCGTGCTGGAGTTGTTGCAGAATGCTCACGATGTCCTCGGTGGCGGCAGCCACGACCGGTGCCAGGTCTCCTTCGTGCTGAACTCGTCCCGCGAGCAACCCGAGTTGCTGATCGCCAACAGCGGCCGGCCCTTTCGCCGCGAAGACTTCAGCGGAATCTGCCAGCTCGCGCAGAGCCCCAAGAATCCGAACGAGAGCGTCGGTAACAAAGGGCTGGGCTTTCGGAGCGTGCTCGAACTGACAACCCGTCCGGAGGTGTGGTCGACGGCGCCAGCGGAAGACAAGCCCGCCTTTACGTTCGGCTTCCATCCCAATGTGCTTGATCCGATAGCCCATGTGGCCAAGCAGCTCTTCAACGGTGACGCGCCGACGGACTCGGCATTCGGCGAGGAACCGGTCGTGGACTGGTCGGAGAAACAGATCGAGGAATACCGGGGCACCATGTCCGGGAACGGCACCAAATCCGTGGAAGAGGTCGAGAAGTGGCTCTCCGAAGAGGTCAAACACCTCTCGGCCTATGTGCTGCCGCGCTTTCTCGGCGATCCGCCGCCCGAGGTGGCGAGGCTTCTCGAAGATGGCCATGTGACGGTCATTCGCCTTCCACTGGACGGCGGGCGGGCGGGCAGCGCCGACGAAGCTGTCAAGTCGGTCAGCGAGCAACTTGGGGCGTTGGACGAGGCAGCGATGGTGTTCCTGCGTCACCTGTCGGTGCTTCGGATCACCATTGACGAAGAACACACGGAGCTCGAGCGCCGGATCGATTCCGAGCTCTCCAATCCCGTGCCGGCCGCCCGGCATGAGCGACTACGAGTGAGCAGGCGGGCGGGCGACGCTAGCGACGTGACCCAGCGGTCTTTCCACGTCTGGAGCCGGACCTTCGGAGGGGCTGACCAGCCAGCGGAGGCCAAGCGTCTTGCCGCGGCTGTCCGCCACCTTCCGAATCGATGGCCGGAGGTGCGGACGGTGGAGGTCGCTGTTGCCGTCGAGGAGACGCGAGAGGCACGCGGCGGCGCTTTCGTCATCTTCCTGCCCACCAAGATGGAGACCGGCGTGGGCGCGCACGTCAATGCCCCGTTCTACGGATCTCTGGACCGGAAGAAGATCAACTTCGGTGACGAATACAATGAACTACTGCTTGAATTGGTGACGGACCTGGCACTCGACGCGGTTCTCGAACTGGTGAAGGGTTCCCCAGAGCCGTGGCGCGGCCGGGCGGTGATCGACCTGCTTGCGCAGGCCGGTTCGCCCGCGTCCGACGATCCCGAGCTGACGCGGCGCCTCAGTGAACGCGCCCGCGGCCGGGAGGACTGTATCTCCCTCGAGCAGATGGAGTTGATCCTGTGCGACTGCGGTTGGCGACGGTCCGCGGTCGCACGAACGATGCCGAACATCCCGACCGACGATCCCCTCGGCGAGGCCGAGTGGCGCGGACAGGCTGGATTCGACGTGGCATCGTCCGCGCTCGACGAGCGTCGCGAGGCCGTCGAGCGTCTTCTGGGGTCTCTGGGTGACTCGGCGACTCCACGAATTGAGGAATGGGCGCACACCTTGGAGCGAATGGCCGAGCGGGTCCGCCTGCGGCAAGCGGATCCCGAAGCCGACGGATACCGTCCCCGGGAGGTGCCGCCCGACTGGAACATGTTCCTGGGAAGTGTGCTCGCCGTGCTTCCGCCGATATTGCGGTCCGAGCCCGGGAAGCCGGAAGCCGACGCTCTCGCTGAGGCGGAGTTCCTGCCCACCGAGGACGGACGGCTGCTCTCGGCGTCGGACGATGTTCGGATCTTCTTCCAGCCTCGCACCGACGCCGACGACGCGTCGGACTTCGTCGCCTCCGTTCCAGCCTCCCTTAAGGAGCGGATGGCATTCCTCCATCGCGAAGTGGAGACGCACGAAGGACCACAGCGCCGGCGGACCGAAATCCAGAAGTTCCTCGACGGCCGGTTCGTGCGGAGCTTTCGGAGAGCGGATCTTCTCCGAATGGTCATCGTCCCATCTCTTCCGGACCTGCCGGTCGCCCATGGCAGCCCCGAGGCGGCGAAGTGCGCCGACGCGCTGGCTTGGAGTCTGGAAGTGGTTGGCCGTGAGGAACCAGAAGGTCTGTTGGATCGCCTCGCCGAGCTTCCCGTAGCCTGCACCGACGGTTGGTTCGCAATGAAGGAGGCCGTATTCGGGCCAGGGTGGACCGGACGCTCCGGCGACCACCTCAAAACGCTGGCCGATGGCCTACCTGGCGACGAGGGCGAGGACTTGCTGCGGAACGCGCTCCTGCCCAGCGACGACGACCGGTGGTTTCCGCAAGAAGACAATCGCGGTGCCGACGGCGAGCCGCATGGGATCGACCTCGCCGATCGCGCCGAACAGTTCGCCCGCGCGGGAGTGGTGGACGGGCTGCGGTTGCACGCCTGCCAGCCCGCCCGGTATCGGATGAACAGTTCCGATCCTGCGCTTCCCGACAACGCCCCCGTCTCCGTGCCGCAGCAGGGTTGGGACGATTGGAGAAAAGCGGTGCTCGGGCAGGTCAAGCCTGATTACCCGCAACACTTCCAATACGAACTCCAGAACGTCAAGACCCTTCCCTTGCTTCATCGCGAGGATCTCGACGCCCCAGCTCGAGCGGCTCTTTCGCAACTCGTCCTCGCGTCACTCACGCAATGGGAGGACGGCTGGCGAAAAGTCAGAATCAGACTGAGAAGGGGGGACTGGTACTGGGCACAGCGGATCCCATCTCCGCTCCAACACTGGCTGTCGACTTTGCCCTGGCTCGTTGACGCCCCAGGCGGTGACCAGGGAGCACTCCGAGACCGCAAACCGCTGCACCAACGCTGGTTCGTGCCCGGATCTCTTCTTCGAGGCCCGAGCGGCCAATTCCGCGACCTGTCGCCGCTCTCATTGCAGTTGGTCCAGCAGCTGGGCAAAGACGAGGAGGTGCTTGTGGCCCTGGAGAGACTCGGACTCAACGTCTATCCGACTGAAGAAGCGCGAGCGGGACCGGCTCTCCTGGAAACACTGGCCGATGTCGCCGAGGGACTGGCGCATGGCGCCCACAACCACAACGCAATGCCGGCGGGCCGGTTCAACGTACTCCTTGGCCAGGTCCGCCACGGATGGAGACACTTGGACCTGGAGGGTGACCTTCCGACGCGGTTCATAATTCGCACCAAGCCTCGCACATTAACTGTGCGCACGGCTGAGAAACTCGAGGATGTCTATCTTCCGGATCACAGTTGGAAAACCCGGCTTCTGCGGGAACACGACCAGCCGATCGTCGCCATGCGACCGGAGGAAGCGTCGAAGAAGCCGCTCCGCGACCGCCTCGTGAAGCTAGGAGCGAGACGGGCGGCCGGGCTGGAGGAACACTGCCGGATCGACCATGCCTCGAGCACCCAAACGGTGGACGGGACGCAGACACTCGACGCGGCGGGCTTGGGCTGGCTTCCGGTCGTCCTGCTTGCCCTTCACGCGCACGGAGGCGGGAACCCGGCGGGACCCGCGACGAAGGCGTGGCGCCAAGCCGCCGCCCGACTTCGCCGCGCGCGCGTCCGGCAATGCGCCTTCATTCAAGTAGAACTTGTGGACGCGGGACGGAGCGTTGCATACAGCCAGCCCCGAGCTCACTGGCTTTCGCGGGATCGCATCCTCGTCCTGCACCGGGACATCGCGCACGGCGGACTGTACGACGAGATTGCGGCCGCTTCCCAGGCCATTCTCGACCGGCAGGATCTCCTCAAGGATCTTCGTCTCGTGCTGGGTGCCCTGAATGGCCGTCCGCAACCGACCCGGGGCCAGATCGAGGCAGCCTTGGACCGGGCGGAGATCGATGCCGTGGCCGTGGCCAACATCCGGCATCTTTGGCACGGCGAGCCATCCACCCTCGCCCACCGCATTCGTCCGGTGCTGCAGCTTCGTGATATCTCCGAAGACGGTCTCGGTGGCGCCGCAAAGGACACCTCCAGTTTGAGCCGATGGCTGTCGGAGAATGCCAAAATCGACGAGTGGCCCACCGAGGAACTGTTGGCAACCGCCAGGGAGTGCTGGGACGACACCGAGATGGGATATCGGACGTGGCGGGTACTGGGTGACGCCGCCGAACTCAAGGAATGGAACAAGGCTTTGGCGGAGCTCGGCGGCAAGTACAAGCAGGTCAGCAACACCCAAGCCGAAGCCCAGGCGAAGCGGTGGCTGGATGAAGCCGCGCCATTGCTCCGCGCCTTGGCCCGGCATGTCGCCACATCGGCTGCCGACGACTCCGTGGATCAGGGTAAGCTCTTCTCCAGACTCAACGCGGTCCACGAGAGCCTTGAGAAGGATTCCGAATGGCCGCGGCTGTGGACCCAATGGTCCCAGGACCACTGGGATGTGCCGTTTAGCGCGGTGCTTGATGTCCTGCGCGAACGATGCGAGCGCGTTTCCGAGGCCGGGCCGCATCCCGATGTCTTCGAGCGCGCGAATACCGTCGCCGAATTCCGGTCAGCACTCGAGCGAACAGGCGTGGCCTTGAAAACCGATCCGCTCGACGTGGCGCGTGACAATCAGAAGCGTCTCGACGACGCTGTCCAAGAGGTGGTTGAACTCTACGAGACTTGGCTCGATAACAAGGGAGCCGAGCCGCCGTCAAGCGCAAAGGTGCCCGAAGTCCGGCTGGACGACTCCATGTACCTGCGCAAGTGGCCGGAACATGACCTGCTCGAACGCGCAAAGCTAGCGGTCGCCGACAGCGATTTCTACGCTAAAGTCAAGCATTGTACGACGATTGAAAAAATGCGCGACACGCTCGGCATCACTTATGAAGACTTAGAGAGGATTAGGAAGAGGCGTGAGCGGCAGACTGACGAGGACGAGCGAGGCAAGAGAACCGTCGAGGTCGCGGGGAAGCCTTTCGAAATCGGCGGGCCTGTGTCGTACCGCGAACTCTTTGCCCGACTAGAGAAACTCCCCGACCCCAGGCAAGCCGAGGGGATCGGTCCACCACCGCCGGAACCAGACGGTGGCGGCGGAACGCAACCCAGCGTATCCAACGACAGCGAGGTCTGCCGGCGCAGACCCAGGACCTCGCACCTGCATGGCCCGCCCGACCTCCCCGGACTCGTGGGAATCGTCGGAGAAATGCACGCTTTCCGCTTCCTCCGGGCCAAGTTCGGCATCAACGAGAGCGCATGGGTCTCCGAGTCCAGAACCAAGGTCGTGCCCCTGCTGGACGCCGAGCGGGACGTTACCAGTGACAGCCTCGGTTACGATTTTCGGTTCACGCGCGACGAAGTGACTTGGTGTGTCGAGGTCAAGGCGACGAAGGGTGAGGGCCGCAGGTTCGAACTGCCGTCGAGCGAACTCAACGCCGCAACCCGCATTGCCCCGAGAAGAAACGAGCGGTGGCGCATCCTGCGCGTAGTGAGGACGCTGACCGAGCAGCCAGCGTGCTACTGGCTTCCGAACCCGCGCGAACCGGGTCCGGGTGAACGGCTCCGGCTCGTTAGCCAGGGTGGTGCAATCGTCGAATATGCGCTACCGAAGGACAGTGAAACCGACCGATCCGCTGCGGACACTCTTCGATCCGAGCCAGAAGACAAGTGAAGCCCATGCCCTTCCCATCGCGCCGGATCCATCCGCTGCGCCTGCGTGCTGCGGCGAGCAACCTCCGCTTTGTGTGATTCGGTCTACAGATCCGAATCACTCACGTCGGCGATTCTCATCAGGTGTCTTTGCAGTCCCCGCTTGAGGTCGGCGTTCCCGTGAACGGGAATCGAAATCCGTGCGGCTACTCCGTCCTTCGTGTAGATGTGATGGCTTCCACGGATTCTTCTCAGCCTCCAGCCCTGGGACTCAAGCAGTCGGCAAAAGGCTTTGCCGCTTACCGTCTTCAAACAGCGATCTCGATGATTCTGTCGGTGTCCGAGACCGGAACATCCGAGGCATCAACAGAGAGGCATCCTTCGATCGCTTCTCTCAGGTTATCAAGCAACTCATCAAGCGACTCGGCTTGGGAGACGCATCCACGGATGGCCGGCACTTCAGCCCAATAGCCGCCTTCCTCTGCCTCATGGACAACGATTGTGAGCTTCATGACCCCACGCCCCGTTGGTGTGATGAATCCGACCCGGCGTGCGCCCGACCGGGACCTCATTGGGCGGCTCTTCTCTCCAGCCGAGCCTACCCGACCAGATCGACCCTCAGATTGAGACCCAGCACCTTCGCGGCCTGAGCGAGCGTATCGAACCGGACACCCAAGGTACAACATGTCACCTTGGTAAGGAGGAGCCCCCCCTACCAGGATCCCGAGGCGTTCCCCCTGCTACGGCCCGTCAGTTCCCCCCGGAGGCGGCCCCCGATAGGTCCGCACGGGCGGCAGGTGCGCGCCCGTGAGCCCAGTCGGCGCGGGCTCGCTCACCACCGACAGGTTCAGTGTGCCGATTCCGTCGATGGAGGCGGAAATCTGCTCGCCGGGCTGCAGGAAGCGCTGTGCGCCCCGAACCGCCGTGCCCATGCCGACACCCCCGGAGGTGCCGTTGTTGACGACGTCGCCGGGGAAAAGGGTGATGATGGAGGAGCCGTACTCGATCAGTTCCCAGAGGGAGTGGATCATGTCGCCGGCGGTGGCCTCCTGCATGCGCTCGTCGCCGACGTCGAGCGTCTGGCGCAGGATCTCCATCGGGTTGCCGTAGAATTCCTTCGGCACGATCCAGGGCCCCTGGGGCGCGAACGTGTCGTGGCCCTTGCCCACGAACCAGTCGGAGGTCATGGGGTTGCCGCCCGGCGGACGCCCGCCGCGGTCGGAGATGTCGAGCGACACCAGATAGCCGAACACGTAGGCCTCGGCGTCGTTCGCGGAGACGTACTTGGCGGACCGGCCGATTACCGCGCCCAGCTCGACCTCCCAGTCGATGCGGTCGCGCCCGTAGGGAAGCACCACCTCGCCACCGTCGCCGATGACCGCGCCCTTGCTCGGCTTAAGGAAGAGATAGGGCACGCCGCGGTTCTCGCGCCGCTGCCGCCGGGCCTCGGCACGCTCCTCCTCGGTGCCGGTCTCGTTGACGTGGCTGTAGAAGTTGACCGCGGCGTTGAGGATCTTGCCCGGGTAAAGGATGGGCGGGAGGGTGCGCACGTCCCCGAGATCGTGCACCCAGGACGGGCGGTTCGCGCCCAGCATGTCGTTCTCGACCAGGTGGTTGACAACCTCGTAGAGGCGACGCTGGAGGCCGTACTCGTAGCGCTCGATCAGCTCCAGCATATCGCCCGGGGCCTGCACGCGGGCGTAGTAGGGATCGCGCTGGAGGGCGGTGTTAGCGGCGTCGACCTCGACGATGAGCTGGTCGCGAAGAACCAGCGACACCGTGGGTGTGCCCCCGATCTCGAAGGTGCCGACCTTGAAGGGCTCGGCGATGTCCGGGACCGCCTGCGCGCGCAGGGGAAGGGGAATCGCGAGTAGCACGAGCGTCGTGGCGAGGATCCGGAAATCACGCATGGTGTCCTCCGCAGGTTGTCGTTCCGATTGACTCCATCCGATGCCTGGGTTCGGCGGCTCGCGCCCACAGGATTCGGCGGATTTCGCTCCGGTCCGTCCAGAGAGCTTCACACTGATGCCGAGCCCGGGACTCTGTCAATCGCAGAGGTGCGGAATGCTCGGCGCCCGTGCCTCGTCGGTGTTGGACCGCGGGCGCCAGGGCGAAGGTCGGTGGATAGCCTTTCGCCCTTGCGGTTTGCCGGGCGCGAAGGCGCCCGCGTGCCGCGGGTGTTCGCAGAGGGCCGGGCGGGATTGGGGGCGGAGCAGTCCGTGGGCGGCGTTGCCCTGCTCTTCGCGGTCGTCTACCGTTGCCGTCCGCGCATTCCTCGCTTCGCGTACATCTCTCCGGCAGCAGGTGGGTCATGAAGACGATCCGTTGGTTACTGGCTCTTGCCATCCTGGTTGGCGCGTCCCCGGGACTCTCGGCACAGCAGAAGGCTCCTCTCGACCACGACGCCTACGCGATCTGGAAGCAGATCCAGGACGAGGACTTTTCCCGGGACGGCCGCTGGCTCGTCTACCGGCTCGTGCCCGGGGACGGCGACGCCACGCTGGTGGTGGAGAGCCTGGAGGACGGGCGCCGGGTGACCGTTCCCAGGGGGGCGGATCCGGGCTTCACCGCCGACACCCGCTTCCTGGTCGCGCTGGTCGAGCCTGCCGAGGCGGCTGTCGACGCGGCACGTGCCGGAGGCTCGCGTGACGCGCCCGGTGACTCGCTGCTGATCCTGAACCTGTCCGACCTGTCGGAGACGCGCGTTGCGGAGGTCCGGTCCTTCCGCCTGCCCGGCGAAGACGGCTCGTGGATGGCGTACCTGATGGAGGAGTCCGCGGACGGCGGCGAGGAAGAGGAAGAGGCCGAGGAAGCCGCAGGGGCGGAAGAGGACGATGGAGGTGAAGGGCCGCCCCGCCTGGAAGACGGAACCACCCTGGTGGTGCGCGACCTCGCAACCGGACAGGAGCGCCGCTTCGACCACGCGGTGAGTTACGCCTTCTCCGGCAGCGGCGGCGCGCTCTACTACACGGCGTCCGGTGAGGACGGCGCCGCCGACGGCGTCTTCCGCGTCGGACCGGACGGCGGGGCGGAGACAGTCACCGGCGGGGAAGGCCGCTACCTGCGGCTCGCCGTCGCCGACGACGGCGCGGTCGCCTTCCTGACCGACCGGGACGACCGCGGGGCCGGGGCGCCCGCCTTCGCGCTGTACGCCGCGCGCGAGGGAACGGCCACCTCCCGGGTGGCGCCGGGCGCGGAAGCACTCCCCGCCGACTGGGCCCCGAGCGAGCACGGCGAGGTGTCGTTCTCCGGTTCGGGCGCGCGCGTCCTCTTCCACAGTGCGCCCCGGCCCCTTCCGGATCCCGAGGACGACACCCCCGAGGACGAGCGCGTCCAGGTCGACATCTGGAACTGGAAGGACCCGCTGCTGCAACCCATGCAGCTGGTGCAGCTTGAGGACGAGCTGGAGCGCAGCTACCAGGCGGTGCTCGACCTCGGGAGCGGCCGCGCGGCGCAGCTCGCCACCACCGAGGTGCCCGACGTCACCGTGGCCGACGACGGCGACGGCGCGGTCGCGATGGGGAGGAGCGACCTTCCCTACCGGCAGCTGGTGTCGTGGGACGCCAGCTACGTGGACCTCTACACCATCGACGTGGCGGACGGCTCGCGGCGGCAGGTGGCCGAGCGGGTGCGGGGACAGGGGACGCTCTCGCCGGGCGGCGGCTACATCACCCGGTGGGACGGAGTCCGCCGCATCTGGGTCGCCATCGACACCGGCAGCGGGGAGGAGATCGACCTGACGGGCAGCATCGACGCGGGCTTCTACAACGTGCTGGACGACCGTCCCGATCTGGCCCGCTCGTACGGAACGGCCGGATGGACGGAGGACGATGCCGCCTTCCTGGTCTACGACCGCTACGACATCTGGGCGGTCGACCCCACCGGCCGCGCCGCCCCCCGCAACCTCACCCGGGGCGCCGGGCGCGCGTCCGACACCCGCTTCCGCTACGTCGACCTCGACACGGCCGACCCGGCGGTTCCCTCCGGCGAAGTGTACCTCTCCTCCTTCCACCTGTACGACAAGTCGTCCGGGCTGTGGCGGGGCGACTTCGACGCCGGCGCCGCACCCGAGCAGCTCATCGCCGGCGACGCCCGCTACGCCGGCCTGTTCCGGGCGCAGAACGCGGAGGTCTTTGCCTACACCCGCTCCACCTTCGAGGAATTCCCGGACCTGTGGGTGGCGGGCCCGGCCCTCGACGACGGGCGCAAGGTCACCGACGCCAACCCGCAGCAGTCCGACTACCTGTGGGGCACCGCCGAAATCGTGGAGTGGACTTCCATGGACGGCATCCCCCTCCAGGGCATCCTCTACAAGCCGGAAGGATTCGACCCGTCGGAGCAGCACCCCATGATGGTGTACTTCTACGAGCGCTCCTCGGACGGCCTGCACGGCTACGCCGCGCCCGCGCCGGGAAGCTCCTCCATCAACCGCAGCTTCTACGTCAGCCGCGGCTACCTGCTCTTCGTGCCCGACATCCCCTACCGGGACGGCTATCCGGGCGAGAGCGCGCTCGACGCGGTGGTCCCGGGCGTCCTCGAGCTGGTCGAGGCGGGGTTCGTGGACGCGAACCGCATCGGCGTGCAGGGACATTCATGGGGCGGCTACCAGATCGCCTACATGGTGACGCGCACCGACCTGTTCGCGGCGGCCGAGGCGGGCGCCCCGGTCTCCAACATGATCAGCGCCTACGGGGGCATCCGCTGGCAGTCGGGACGCAGCCGCGCCGTGCAGTACGAACGCGGCCAGAGCCGCATCGGGGGCTCGCTCTGGGAGTATCCGCTGCGCTTCATCGAGAACTCGCCCATCTTCACCGCCGACAAGATCAACACGCCCATCCTCATGCTGCACAACGACGAGGACGGGGCGGTGCCGTGGTATCAGGGGATCGAGTTGTTCGTGGCGCTCCGCCGCCTGGGCAAGCCGGTGTGGATGCTCAACTACAACGGCGAGGCGCACGGCCTCAGGCAACGGCACAACCAGAAGGACTGGGCGATCCGCATGCAGCAGTTCTTCGACCACTACCTGAAGGGCGCGCCCGCTCCGGTGTGGATGGAAGAAGGGGTGCCGGCGATCATGAAGGGCAGGACGCTGGGGCTGGAGCTTACCCGCGTACGGGCGATTTCCGAGGAGGAAGAAGGACGCTCGCCCGGAGCCGGCTGAGCCCCCGGTCGCGAAGCTCGCGCCGGGTCCGTCACACCTGCGGGTCAGCCTGCCGGAGGCTCGGGCTCATGGCGGCGTTGCAGAGCGCCGCCCCGGCCTCAGCCCCGCCAGGTGATCGGCGCACCGCGGGAGACCGCCATCGCGCCGCTGCGCACCAGCGCGTCCGTCTCGGCGATCCGCTCCGCGCTCTCCAGGAAGCCGTCGATCCGCGGGCCGCTGCTGGTGATCTCGACGGTATAGTGCCCTTCGTGCTCGTCGAGGATGGACCCCCCGAACTCCGCCACCATCTCGTCCAGCTGGGCTCGGGTGCCGGTGGTCAGGCGCAGCTTGAAGAGCACCAGTTCGCGCACGATGTGGTCGCGGGTGGTCATGTTCCGCAGGTCGACCACATCGATGAGCTTGCTCAGCTGCTTCATGATCTGCTCGAGGGTCTGGTCGGAGCCGTTGGTGACCAGCGTCAGGCGGGAGACGGCGTAGTCCTTCGTCGGCGCGACGTTGAGGCTCTCGATGTTGAAGCCCCGGGTCGAGAACATGTCGGTGACGCGCGAGAGCGCGCCCGCCTCGTTCTGGAGCAATATGGATATGGTGTGTCGCATGGCGGTCCGGGGATGCGGCGCATGGCGGTCCAGGGGGGCCGCGCGTGGCCGTACAAGCTTGCGGGATGGCGCGGGCATCGCAAGATATGCAGCGTGCCTGCGCGTGTTTTGCCATGCGGGCGCCTTCGTCCGACCTTTCACCCCGGCGCTCAACCCATTCCGTGCCCGTCACGAGAGGCGTTTCCATGACAACCAGCACCGCGCTTCGCGATGCGCCCGCGCACCCGCTCGCGGGCCGGGTCATGAGCGGAGCCGACATGATCGTCCAGGTTCTGGCCGACGAGGGAATCGACACCATCTTCGGCTACAGCGGAGGGGCGATCCTGCCCACCTACGACGCGGTCTTCCGCTACAACCAGGACCACGCCGTCGATGGCGTGGAGCCGATGCCGCTCATCGTGCCCGCCAACGAACAGGGCGCCGGCTTCATGGCGGCCGGCTACGCGCGCGCGAGCGGCAAGGTGGGATGCGTGCTGGTGACCTCCGGGCCCGGCGCCACCAACTGCGTGACCCCGGTGCGCGACTGCATGGCCGACTCGGTCCCCATCGTGGTGATCTGCGGCCAGGTCCCCACGGCCGCCATCGGCACCGACGCCTTCCAGGAGGCCCCGGTCACCGCCGTCATGGGCCCGGTGGCCAAGCACGTCTTCCTGGTGACGAAGCCCGAGCAGCTCGAGGCCACCATGCGCACGGCCTTCGAGATCGCGCGCACCGGCCGGCCCGGTCCGGTGGTGGTGGACGTGCCCAAGGACATACAGAACTGGACCGGGACCTTCCAGGGGGAGGGGCGCCTGCCCATCACCGGGTACCGGCGTCGCCTGAACGCCCTGCGCGCGCGCAGGCTGAGCCGCGATCGGTGCGGCGAGTTCTTCGACATGCTGGGAGAGAGCCGCCGCCCGCTCATCTACGCCGGCGGCGGGGTGGTCAACGGGAACGCCTCGGAGCCGCTGCGCCGGCTGGCCAACGACTTCGGCATCCCGGGCGTGACCACGCTGATGGGGCTGGGCAGCTTCGACACCACCGCGCCGCTCTGCCTGCACATGCTGGGGATGCACGGCACCGCGTTCGCCAACTACGCGGTGGACGACTGCGACCTGCTCATCGCGATGGGAGCGCGCTTCGACGATCGCGTGGCCGGGGTGCCGGCGAAGTTCGCGGCCAAGGCCCGGCGCGTCATCCACTTCGACATCGATCCGTCGGAGATCCACAAGGTCAAGCCGGCGGACTGGCACTACACCGGCATGCTCCCTGAGGCGCTCGACGCCCTGGTGGAATACGGGCACTCCATCGGCTTCCGTGCCGACTTCTCCGAGTGGCACGCCGAGGTCGCCGCGCTCAAGCGCGACTACGCCCTCGACTACGACCGCGAGAGCTCGCTCATCCAGCCGTACTACGTCATGGAGGTCATGAACCGCATCACCCGCGGCAACGCGATCATCTCCACCGGCGTGGGGCAGCACCAGATGTGGGCCGCCCAGTACTGCGACTTCAGCGAGCCGCGGCTGTGGCTGACCTCGGGGAGCATGGGCACGATGGGATTCGGGTTGCCCGCCGCCATCGGGGCCCAGTTCGCGCGCCCGGACAAGCTGGTCATCGACGTCGACGGAGACGCCAGCATCCGCATGAACCTGGGGGAGTTCGAGACCGCCACCTCCTACGACCTGCCCGTCAAGGTCATGGTGCTGAACAACTTCGGCGACGGCATGGTGATGCAGTGGCAGCGCCTCTTCTTCAAGGGGCGCCTGTCGGCGAGCGACAAATCGCTGCGCAAGAAGAACTTCGTGCTGGCGGCGCAGGCGGACGGCTTCGAGTACGCGGAGCGCCTCGATCGCAAGGAGGACGTGCCCCGGGTGGTGAAGGAGTTCCTGAACTTCCCCGGCCCGGCCTTCCTGGAAGTCGTCATCGATCCGGAGGCGCACGTGTATCCGATGGTCGGACCGGGGCTCTCCTACCAGGACATGGTCACCGGGGACCACATCCCCAATCGCTACGAGGACCGGGGCGCGGAGCCCGATCCCTCCGACCTGTTCTAGCAGCCCGTGGATGAACTCCCCCGGCGCCTCGCCACTCCCGGTGCTTGCGCGGATTCATCGACGGACCGCCCGACGGTCGAGGATGGGGTAGCCCGGCCCGGCGCAACCCGAGGTCTCGGCTCATGACGATCTGGCGCGCATCGATCCTTCTGCTGCTCCTGCCCGCGCTCGCGTGCACCCCTTCCTTCCAGGTCGAGGAGACCACCATCGCCGACATCCACCAGGCGATGGAGGAGGGCCGGATCACGGCGGAGGAGCTGGTCCGGAGCTACCTCGACCGCATCGAGGCGTACGACCGGCAGGGCCCGTACCTGAACTCCATCATCACCGTGAGCGAGCACGCGCTGGAGCGGGCGCGCGAGCTGGACGCGGCCTTCGCGGAGTCCGGGTTCACCGGGCCGCTGCACGGCATCCCGGTGATCGTGAAGGACAACTACGACACCTACGATCTGCCCACCACCAACGGGACCCTCGCCTTCCGCGGGGCGATTCCGCCCGACGACGCCTACCAGGTGCGCAAGCTGCGCGAGGCGGGCGCGATCGTTCTGGCCAAGTCGAACCTGGCCGAGTTCGCGTCCAGCGGGGCGTTCACGCTCAGCTCGGTGCTGCCGGGCTTCTCCCGCAACCCCTACGACCCCACCCGGGTGACGGCGGGCTCGAGCGGGGGCACAGGTGCCGCGGTGGCCGCCAACTTCGGCGCCGTGGGGCTCGGCTCGGACACGGGCAGTTCGATCCGTGGTCCCTCCTCCCACCAGGCGCTGGTGGGGTTCCGCACCACCATGGGGCTCACCAGCCGCGACGGCATCGCCCCGCTGAGCGCCGCCCGCGACGTGGGTGGTCCCATGACCCGCACCGTGGCCGACGCGGTCGCCGTGCTGGAGGTGATCGTGGGGCAGGACCCGGCGGACCCCGTTACGCTCGAGAGCGAGGGACGGGTGCCGGACAACTACCGCCAGTTCCTCGATGCCGACGGACTCCAAGGCGCGCGCATCGGCGTGCTGCGCCAGCTGTTCGAGGAGGCGCGGGATTATGACGATCCGCGCTCACTGGGAAGCGGCGTGCTGGCGCCGGGGGAGGAGATGCCGTCGGCGGGGCCGGAAGCCGAGGGAGACGAGGAGTCCGACCAGCCCGAAGGGCAGGGGCCGCCCGAGCAAACGCAGGATTCGGGGCAAGGGCAGGGCGGGGAGCAGCAGGAGGACGATCAGCAGCAGGAGGATGAACCCACCACCATCCATCCCGAGGTGCTGCGGGTGATGGAGCAGGCGCTCGAGGATATGCGTGCCGCCGGCGCCGTCATCGTGGATCCCGTCGAGATCCCCGACCTGGACGACATCCGCGGCGACTTCCCGAGCATCAGCCGCCTCAAGTACGACTTCGAGAACTATCTGGCCACGCGGCCCGAGCTGAAGTTCAAGACGCTGGACGAGGTGGTCGAGTCGGGCGACTACCATCCCTTCCTGCGCGCCAGCCTGGAGCGCAACCGGGAGGTGGACTACGTGCCCGAGGAGCACGAGGACTATCCCGAGTACCTGGAGACGCAGAAGAGGCTGCAGGACGCGGTGCTCGCCGTGATGGACGAGCACGAGGTGGACGTTCTCGTTTATCCGACCTACAACTACCCGGCGCGCCTGATCGGCGACGAGAACACCACCTACGGCGCGAACAGCTCGATCATCTCGCCCCCGACCGGCTTCCCGGCCTTCAACGTGCCGATGGGATACTCCTTCGGTCGCCTACCCGCCGGGTTGCAGTTGCTGGGGCGCCCCTTCGACGAGCCCACCCTGATCCGCGTCAGCTACGCCTACGAGCAGGCCACGCAACACCGCCGGCCGCCGCCGTTCACGCCTCCGCTGGGGAGGTAGGAACAAGCGAAAGCCCCTGGTGGGGGAGAGTCGAGGGCGGAGAGAGCGCCGGGGGTCAGCGCGGGCCGGCCGCTCCCTCCAGCAGATAGCTGTCCGGCCCCCCGGAAGTGGTCACGCTGGACACGCCACAGTTGGCCAGCAGCACCTGGGCGTCGCCCTTCCCGCTGTCCGAGGGGGCGATGATGTCCTCTCCCTCCTCCGGCTCGTCGCTGAGCGCCCCGAGCAGGCCCGTATCATGTTCCGCGACGCGGGTCGCCACGACCCTCAGGTTGGTCTCGCCGGTGGCGGGGTTGTCGAAGGCGGTTGCGGTGAGCACGTCGTGGTACGTGTTGCCGGTGAAGATCTGGGTCCCCAGGCCGGAGGTCTGCTTGCGGCCCCGGACAAAGCCGGTATCGCTGTTTCCGTCCTCGATCGTGTAGCCCAGAATGTTCAGCTGAGCGACGGCGCACTGATAGGCCGTCTCTCTGCCGGGCGGCGCCACGCCGTAAAAGGAGATCGGGGCGGAGGAACAGGCGGACATCGCCGCAGCTGCGAACAGGATGCTCTTCTTCATGGCTGTCATCCCCTTCCGGTGGGTGGAGGTGGGAAGGCCCGCGTGACGAGCCGGTTCGCCACGCCCTGCCCGCAAAATACATGCCATACGGTGATCAGGTGATGTACCCCGGCCACGGGGCCAGGTTACCTGCTCGAGCCCATTCTGCGAACCCGACGACCCGACCAGGCCGCGCCCGCCGGTACCTCCCTCACGGCGGGGTGTACCCAGACGCAGGCTTGCCCGGCGGAAGGAGAAGAGCGTCGATGTCCAGCGGAGGCATCGCAGGCGTAGGGGTGGTCGCAGCATGGACTCTCTGGTCCGTTCTCTTCGTGTGCCCGGACGCGGTCGCCGCCCAGTCGAGGACCGCGGTCGACCGAATCCGGGAGGCCGATCGCAGCGTCGTGCGGGTCGTCACCCTTCTTCCCACCGGGTTCGGCACGGGCAGCGGTGCGGTGGTGGCTCCCGGCATCGTCCTGACCAACCATCACGTCGTGGACGGCGGCGCAGGGCACCAGGTGATCTCGGCGCACACCGGCGGCATGCAACAGGCCCGCGTACGCTGGGAATCCCCCGAACTGGACCTGGCCGTGCTCGAGGTCGACGGTCTGGCGTTGCCGCAGGTCCTGCTCGGAGCCATGCCGCTGCAGACGGGCGAAGCCGTATGGGCCGTGGGATTTCCCGGCATCGCGGACGCGATTACCGGGGACATGTCGCTTCAGACGACATTGACGCGGGGCGTGATCGGCCGGCTGTACCGCGCCCCCTGGGATGTGAGGGCGGGGGGACCGCAGTTGGACCTGATTCAGCACGATGCGGCGATAAATCCGGGCAACAGCGGGGGGCCTCTGATCTCCGACTGCGGCATGGTGGTTGGCGTGAACACCCGAAGTGCCCTCGCATCGCAGGGTGTATTCGTCGCTTCACGGATCACGGAGGCGGTGCGGGAACTGCGGACACTCGGTATCGCCGTCAGCACGAGCGACGCCCGTTGCACCGATGACGAAGCCGGCGCCGCGAGAGAGGCTGCGGAAGCGGCGGCCAGAGCGGCGGAACTGGCTGTGGAGGCGGCGTCCAGCGCGGCGAACGAAGCCGCCGAGGCGGCGGCCAGCGCTGCGGCGGAGGCCGTGGGATCGGCGGTGGAGGCCACCGAGCGACGCATGGATGCGACCGACGAACGGATCGCCCTGGGGCTGTGGATCACCCTTGGGATGGCCGCAGTCATGTTTCCGACCCTGATGTTTCTGACCATGCGCGCGCCGCGCCGGGAGGTTGTCCGGGTGGTTCAGGGGGCGTCGTACGGGGGGCGCGGTCCGGGGATCCCCGGCGGGTCCGGGCGTGCCGGCGGTTCCGGACTCTACCTGCCGCTCAGGTACTTCCGGCCCGGTCGAGGGGCCATGGCGGGAGCTGCTCGCCGACCAGGAGGCGCGAGACCCGCTCCGCACGAAGCCGCGCTTCCGGGCCTTCGGTTCGTCGCGGATGCTTCGGACTACGCCGATGCACCCATCGACATCCGGTTTGAGGGCCACAGGCTCCGGCGTGCCGAAGGTGGGCTGGTCATCGGCCGCCAGCCGGACCTGGTCGATGAAGCCATCCAGGATCCGACCGTCTCCATGCGTCACGCCCGCGTGATCCGCAGGGGAGGGCGTTTCTTCATCGAGGATCTCAATTCGCGCGAAGGCACCTGGGTCGACGGTGAAAGGCTGGCTCCGTTCACGCCCCGGAAACTCGGGCGCGATGCCGTCGTCCAGTTCGGTGACGGGCCGCGTCTCGCCCTTCAGTCGGAACCCGTCCGCAAAACCGGCAACTGAGAGGAACCCGATTTGTCCCGGATCGTCGCTCGAACCGTGGGCCGCAAAGGCACGTGCGATGTGGTGCTGCGCGATGGCAGCGTGTCGCGGTGCCACGCCGAGGTCGTCTGCCTCCCGGAGGGTCGGATCCACGTCGCCGATCGGGCGACGGGGAGCGGCACCTTCGTACGCCGAGGCGACGAGTGGCACCCGATCCGTCAGGCGCTGCTCGATCCGGGGGATGTACTGCGCTTCGGTGCGTGCACCATCACCGCGGGGGAGTTGGGCGCGCTCTGTGTCCGGGCCGATGCCGAGCCGGGCGAAGGCCATTCCTCGGAGGACGATGCTAGCGCCGAAGGCGGCTCCCGCGAGTAGCCAGCGGTGACCCGAAGACCTCCGCCACGAACTCGGTGGCGGGGTGCGTGGCGAGCGCGTCGGCCGGGCCCCGCTGGACGATCCTCCCCTCCTCCATCACGTGGACGTCGGCGTTCAGCGCCACGATGTCGTGCACGTCGTGGGTGATCACCAGGGCCGGCACGGCGCTCTCCTCGAGCCGCTCCGCGAGCCGGCGGCGCATGATCCGGCGCGCGGCGGCGTCCAGCGCGGCGAGCGGCTCGTCGAGAAGGAGAATGTGAGGCTCGATGACCAGCGCGCGAGCCAGCGCGATCCGCTGGCGCTCGCCGCCCGAAAGCGTGTCCGGCCAGCGCTCGGCGAGATGACCGGCCCCCAGTTGTTCGAGCACGGCGAGGGCGGAGGCCCTTGCACCGTTGTCGCGCCGCGTTGAGCCCGCCAGCCCGAACCTCACGTTGTCGAGCACGCGCAGGTGCGGGAAGAGCCCGTAGCCCTGGGGCACGTAGCCCACCCTTCGTTCCTCGGGAGGGAGGTCGATGCCCCGGTCGGAGTCGAAGAGGACGCGGTCGCCGATGGCGATGACCCCGGCGGAGGGGCGGTAGGCCCCCGCGATGGTGCGCAGCAGGGTGGTCTTGCCGGACCCGTTGGGGCCCACCAGGGCGACCGGGCGCACGCCGCCGTCCAGGCGCACGTCCAGGTCGAGCGCGCCGACCTGCAGGGACACTTCCGCGTGCCAGATCGCTCTCACCGCCGCCCCCCGCGCTCATCGTCGCCGATGACCGTGTGCGCCGCCCCGGTTCCGCGCCCCGCCGCCCTGCAACCACGCGGCCTGCGGTCGGCCGGAGGTCCGCCAGCGCCGCTCACCGCCGCCCCGCCCCCGCGGCCACCACCGCCACCACCCTTCCCAGGCGGCCGCCTGGAAGCGCGCGCAGGCCCAGGAGCAGGAGGACCGCGACCGCCGCGAGCACCAGGGAGAGCGCGACCGCGGCCTGCACGTCCGACTCGAGCGCCGTATAGATGGCCAGCGGGGCGGTCTGCGTCCGTCCCGGCAGGTTGCCCGCAAAGAGCAGGGTCGCCCCGAACTCCCCGATCGCGCGCGCCCACGCCAGCGCGGCCCCGCTGACCAGCCCGGGGAGCGCCACCGGCACCGCCACCCCGAAAAATGCCCCCGCCGGCGACCGTCCCAGTGTGCGCGCGACGATGAGCAGGTCGCGGTCGACCCGGCGGAACGCGGCCGCGGCCGACTGGACATAGAACGGCGAGGCGACCACCACCTGGGTGAGCACCACGGCGGCCGTGGTGAAGGGCACCTGCAGCCCGAGCACCTCGAGCGGGCCGCCCAGCAGGCCGTTGCGGCCGAAGGTCTGGAGCAGCGCGATGCCGAGCACGGCGGGCGGCAGCACGATGGGCAGGTCCACCAGTTGCTCGACACCGCGCGCCCAGCGGCCGGAGGAGGCCGCGAGCCACCATGCCAGCGGGGTGCCCGCCGCCACCACGACCACCAGGCTCACCACCGTGGTGCGCGCCGTCAGCCCGAGCGCCGGAAGAAAGAGCGGGTGGCGTGCACCCGCGGCCAGCTCGGCCGGTGAGGAGGCCAACGCGAGCGCGACGACCGGAAGGGCGAGCAGCACCAGCATCGGCACCGCCGCCGCCAGCGACGGCCAGCGTCCGGCGCCGAGGGCGTCGGGAAGGTTCGCCCGCCGGTTCACCCGTTGCTACTCCGCTGCGAACCCGTGCCGGGCCAGGAGTCGGCGGCCTTCCCCGGACAGAACGAAGGCGAGCCACGCCTCGGCGAGAGCCCCGTTCGCGCTGCCCTCCACGATGCCGATGGAGTAGTCGGCGTTGACGTTCAGGGCAGGCGGGATTTCGATGGCGCGCACGCCGCCGGCCGCCACGGTGTCGCTCCGGTAGACGATGGCGGCATCGGCTTCGCCGAGCTCCACCTTGGCCCGCACCAGGCGCACGTTGCTTTCCTCGGAGGCAACCCGCGCGAGTACCGAAGCCGCGAAGCCGCCGTCTCCCGCGGCCTCGGCGCGCCGCAGCACCCGGCGCGCGTAACTGCCCACGGGGACGTTCTCGGTTCCGATCACCAACCGGCTGGCGCGCGGCAGGTCGCGGAAGGACTCGATGCGCGCGGGGTTCCCGGGCGGAACGATGAGCACCAGCTGGTTGTGCGCGAAGACGCGCCCGTCGCGGACTCGGCCGCGCTCCACCAGGGCCTGCATGTGCGCCGGATCGGCGGAGGCGAACACGTCGGCGGGAGCGCCCTGCTCGATCTGGAGGCGGAGCACCTGGCTGCCCGCGAACGCGAGCACCACGTCGGTGCCGGGATGGGCGACCTCGAACGCCTCCTCCATCGCGAAAAAGCTCTCGGCGAGGGAGGAGGCAGCGTAGACGTGGAGGGTTCGGGAGGAGTCGGCCGGGGCGCAGCCCTGAAGCAGTGCGGTGACCAGCGCGATGCACGCCAGCGTGGCCGACGGGGCCGCACCCTGGTGCCGCCCGCCCCTCACGACCCCGCGCTCCCCGCCTCGAGCGTGCTCGCGTGCCCGCTGATGGAGGTGTCGTAGCCCGGCAGGGAGGCCGCCTCGGCGCGGAAGCCGGGGTCGTCCAGGGTTTCGACGAAGCGGGACACCGGCGGGGCCTCGGCAATGGAGGCCGGAATGACCAGGTCGAAGCGCTCCTCCACCAGCGGCACGAACCCCAGCCCCCAGGCGAGCGCCGCGCTCTCGATGGCGACGCCGGCGTCCGCCGCGCCGCAGTGGACCCGCCGGGCCACGTCGAGGTGCCCCTCCGCCACCGGACCGGAGAAATCGGGCCGTCCGCCGGGCTCGTCGGCGAGCAGGCGAGCGAACAGCTCGTCGGCCCCGGTGCCTGGCTCGCGCCCCACCACCCGCACACCCGGGCGGAGCAGGTCGGCGGCGTCGCGGATGTCCAGCGGGTTGCGCGCGGCCACCACGAAGCCCTGGCGCCAGCGAGTCAGGTTGACTACCAGCATGCGCCTGCCCGGGAAGAGCCGCCGCACCGCATCTGCGTTGGCCTCGCGCGACGCGCCACCCGACAGATGGAGCCCGGCAATGTGCACCATCCCCGCGGCCAGCAGGTCCAGGGCGCGGTGGCTGCTGGCGGGAATCCAGGTGGCGCGCGCGTCCTCGGACCCCTCCCCGACCCGGTGGGCCAGGTTGGCGAGCAGGGGGGCGCATCCGGCGACCAGGACGTTGCGCTCAAGCTGCCGCATGTCGCGCACGGGGCGGACGCGGGCGGAATGGAACCCCGCCGCTCCTTCCTCCACCACGATCGCGTCGGCCGCCCCGGTCGCGTGCGCGGGGAGGGGATGGGCCGTCCACCCGCCACCCACGCGGCCGACGGCCACCCGGGAGGAGGGGATGGGCGGGGAGGCGGTCGCGGCGGGGCGGGGGGGAGGGAGGCGCACCTCCAGTTCGGTGACCGGATCGAGGCGGAAGAGGTCCTTCACGGCACAGTCGAACGTGTCTGCCAGCCGCAACGCCAGCGTGGTGGACGGGACCTGCCGCCCCGCTTCGATCGCCATGATGGCGTGCCGGCTCACTCCGACCCGGTCCCCAAGGGCCTCCTGCGACAGGCCCAGATCGCGGCGGTATCGCCGGACGGCGTTGTGGAGTTGAGTCTCCGGCATGTGCATCTCCCGATCAAGCGTCGCGCCGTCTCCTCCTCGTCCAACCGGGACGAGGGCGCATTGCGCAGCCCCACACCGGGAAGGATACGCCCAGAAAATGTAATGCACAAGTTACATTATGTAATGGACACCTTACATCCAGAGGAGTAACTCAGCCCAGGAAGTCCACCATGGGAGGGATCCAGCTGCGTGAGCTACCCGCCATGAATCCGCGAACCAACTGGCCGCGGGCGCGACCAACGCCCGTCGGGAGCCCGGACTCCCCTCAATCCTGCACCCGGAACCGGAGCTTCGCGATCCGCCAGGGTGGAGCGTGCATGTCCAGGAGCAGGTACAGAAACCGTCC
Source organism: Longimicrobiales bacterium (assembly GCA_965202805.1). GTDB lineage: Bacteria > Gemmatimonadota > Gemmatimonadetes > Longimicrobiales > Gaopeijiaceae > BD2-11. The sequence goes on along the minus strand of OZ241869.1, from coordinate 1,525,330 downwards.
GCCACCCAGCACCCTGGATCCGTCTGGAAGCGGCACATCCTCATAGAGCTTGGTGCCGGTGCCCCGGTCGTAGACTTCGAGCGACGTGTGCAGAACCTCGAGGGGAGGCATTGGGCGCTCGGGATTGTACCGGCCTCGTGTCAGGACAAGATGCGCATCGACCGCGTCGATGCGGTCGACGACGTCGAAGCTCGCCAGGAGCTCCGGCAGCGTCGTGCCGTAGCTCGCGAGATTGGCCAGCGCGCCGCTTTCCAATACGCGAATCGGCCTGAATGAGGCAGACGGAGTTCCAAGGGTGCCCAGGGTCTCTCCCGATCCATCGATGACCGTTACCGGGTATCTGACCCCGGACATTGCAAAGGTCGTGTCCCCGCTGACCGCGATCGGGAATGGCGCGAACGAACTCCAGTACGGCCTCTCGGCGAGGGAGAACGGGAGTTCGTAGCTGCTCCACACCACTTCCGTAGGCGTTACGCGGTGAAGGAGTGGTGGATGACCGAAGCGGTCTCGGCCTGTCGCGTACATCCGCACGAGCAGGTCAGGCCCGAGCGCGCGAGCATCCAGGGGAACCGAGGGGAACGTTGCGAACGTGTCGGGGACCAGGGACCCGCTCATGTACGTCGCCCGGCCCCGCGCGGCATCTACTGCCACGACCTCCCCGGAAGGCATCTCCGCCACCGCCGTGATCCGCCGAAACTCGAAGGGACCGTCTCCGAATCTCCCGAAGGCCCCCTCCAGCCGCCCCTCTTCGTCGTAGGTCCGCACCCGCGGCAGGAAGCGGTCACCGATCACATGGCCGCCGTCCCGGCGCTCGACGAAGGCTCCGATCTCGGCAATCGAGTCGGCGGGGTCTTCGCCGAGGTGCAGGACTTCCTCGACGGTGAATACCTCGTCGAGGGTGCCGGTGACGGGAGCTGCGGCAGGACTCTCCGCGCCCCCACAGGCCGCAACAAGGAAGACGGTCAGGCTCCCAGCGGAGCTGGGCAAGATCGATCGCGATGCCGTGTTGGCGCCAGCCATCCTGGTCTGTGCCCTCAAGTCAGTAGTATGCCGGGAGCCGGCGTGCCAAACTAAATGATTAGTAATTAGTGGGGTGTGCAAGTGGAACTGGTTCCCGACCATGCCATCCGGGAGAGTTGCCTGCTACCCGACCGGAAGCGCCACACCGGCCCGAAGAGTCAGAACACGGTGCCTTGGTCCGCTCCAGTACCGGTCTCCGCCTCCGACGGGGATGAGGCCGAGCGTTAAAGCAGGTCCACGTTCACATCGGCCCGGTCCGTGACCTCGACCGCGCACGCCCCCCGGGATCTCGGGTCATCACGGACGCGTCCTTCCAGCGCCGATTGCGGAACAGGTCCGGGGACGGCCGGAAGCGTCTTGACCTCCGTCCCGCAGGCTGGCGAGCTTTGGCCCGCGAGGTCGGCTGGCAGGTGTGCGCGGCCACCTCGTCTCCCGGACACTCGCCGGACGGATCAGGTATGACCACACATGGCAATCGGTCGGGCGAGTCGCCCTTCCGCACCGGCTACATCCTGAACCCGCGCCTCGACCTGGTGTGGTTTCTGGGGCTGCCCTTCCTGGCGGTGGCGATCGCGCTGGGCTTCCAGATGTGGCTGCCCTACGTCGTGGTGGCCTCCGTCAACCTCTGGATCACGGTGCCCCACCACTACGCGGGCTGGGTGCGCAGCTACGGGATGCCGGAGGAGTGGGCGCGCTTCAAGGACCGGCTCGTCCTCGGGCCCATCGTCATCTTCGGGCTCACCGCCGCGGGGCTCACCTGGGCGCCGATCACCCTGCTGCTCATGGTCACGGCTTGGGACCATCAGCACAGCATCATGCAGCAGCACGGCTTCAGCCGCATCTACGACTTCAAGGCGGGCGCGGGCACGCCCTCCACCGGCCGCTGGGACCTGGCGCTGCACTGGACGCTGTACCTGAACATGTTCATCCAGGCGCCCATGTTCAGGCACCTGTGGATCCGCGAGCTGCACCGCATGCAGATTCCCATCTCGGCGGGCTTCGTCGAGACCCTGCAGCAGGTCGCCTGGCTTGCCCTCGGCATCTACCTGGCGTGCTACACTGTGCACCTGTGGCGTCTGGTGCAGAACGGCGGACGCATCAACCCCATCAAGTACGTGTTCATCGCCGCGAGCTATTTCCTGTGGTACTTCGCGGCCTGGCACACGAACTCCATCCTCATCTACAACGTGGCCCACCGGATCATGCACGGGGTCCAGTACATGGTGATGGTCTACGTCTTCATGCGGCGCAAAGCCGACCTGAAGGTGTCGAAGCCGGGCTTCTGGAGCCGTCTGGCGGGCAAGGGCAAGCTGAAGTGGTTCCTGCTGGGCGGGGGCGCCTACGCCATCGTGGTGCAGCTGATGATCAACCGGCCGCTCGACGAGTTCGGGTTCGGGGTGGTCAACTTTGCGCCCTACGCCGCGATCCAGAACTTCAACATCGCGGGACTCGATTACGCGGCGAGTTATGCGCTGTTCGCGGAGACGCTCATTGCCGCGTATGCGCTCACCCACTACTACGTGGATTCGTTTATCTGGAAGGTGCGCGACAAGAGCGTGCAGAAGGGGTTGTAGGATGCCCTGGTATCAGAAGTACCGGATTCTGCTGGTCATCTACGGGTTGTGCCTCGTCGTGGGCGGGCGCGAGTGGTGGCTCTCGCGCGGCTCCGAGCCACCCGGCTGGTTTACCGAGGAGGGACGGGCGCTCACGGAGGTGCTGGTGCGGGCCACGCCCGATGAGGCCGACACCGAGCTCCTGCAGGGGATGCAGTCGCTGGCAGCCGGGGATGTCGAAGCCTACGAGCGCTTCCTGGAGGAGGCGCTGGCGCGGAACCCCAAGCACAACGACATGCTGCTTCGCTTCCACGCCCAGCACCTCATCGACACGGGCGCGGACTGGGTGACGGTCAACCAGGCGCTCAACCGCTGGCGCATCAACCACCCCTTCGATGTGGAGACCGTCAACTACTACATCGACGCGGGGCCCGAAACCAATCTTCAGTTCGCCGCCCTCGAGGATGCCCTGCTGCGGGTACGCTGGATCGAGCGCGTGTGGCTGGAGCCGATCGCGGCCGAGCGCGGGATGCAGCCGTGGCGCATCGTGATCGACTTCACCGACGGCGCGGTGGTGGACATCCGCGATGTGGACCGCGCGGTGAGCTTCGTGCTGCCCGGCTGAGTCGCTCCGAAGTCAGCCGACCGCCTGCTGCTCGTCGAGGCGCGGGCGCAGAGGTTCGAGGTCGACCCGGATCCGGTCTTCGCGCTCCCGCGCCCTGGCGAGGTCATAGGCCGCTTGAAGGCGCATCCAGAACTCCGCGTTGGACCACCCTGCCTTTTCCAGCCGAATCGCCATCTCCGCGGATATCCCCGCGTGGCCATTCAACAGGCGTGAGAGTGTGTGCCGCGCTACGCCCAGAACTCTCGCCGCGTCGGTGACGCTCAGGTCCAGCGGATCGAGACAGGTAATCCTGATGCTACGGCCCGGATGGGGAGGGCTTCTCATCGGCATCGGATCTGGTCTCCCGGCGTTGCGTCAATGGTAGTCGACGAGGTCAACATCGTATGCGTCACCGTCATGCATCCGGAAAACGATTCTCCAATTTCGGGTGATGGAGATGCTCCAGAATCCCGCGAGTGTGCCCTTCAACGGATGCAGCCGGTAGCCTGGTAGGTCGAGGTCGGATGGGATGCTCGCCACATCCAGATAGCCGATCGCGATCTCGATTCGCTCTCGTTGATCGGGCGGGACTCTTCTCGCATCCCCACGACCGTACAACCGCCTCAGGCCCCGGTGCCGGAACGTACGAATCAAGAAGTGTATCGTGTACAGGTACACATATCAACCTCCTTGCCGACGGTTGCCCTTCAACGGTGTCGAATCCAAGATGGGGAACCGGCGATGACGTCTGCCATGGAGGAATGGGACGGAGCGATGATGGACCGACGAACGCTGCTGAAGATCGGTGGCCTGGGCCTGCTCGGGAGCGGGCTGGGGGCGTGCGCGGCGCGCTCCTCGACACCGGGTCAGCCACCGCTGCGGCTCGCGCCGGTGCGCGTGGACCCGGACCGCATCATCCGCACCACCGTGGGGCTCCGGCCCCACCGTCCGGCGGGGTTTCTGCTGCGCGCCGACCGGCTCGACGAGACCACCGTGATCCACAACTACGGGCACGGCGGGGCGGGGATGTCGCTCTCGTGGGGCACGGGAGCGATGGCCGCCGAGATGGCCCTGGAGCACGAGAGCCGCCGGGCCGCCGTCATTGGTTGCGGGGCCGTGGGGCTCACCGCCGCGCGCCAGCTGCAGCGGCGGGGCTTCGACGTGACCATCTACACGATGGACGTGCCCCCCAACACCACCTCGAACATGTCCTTCGCGGGGTTCACCCCCACCTCGGGGCTCATCGACAATGACCTGCGCACGCCCGCCTGGGACGCGCAGTTCCGCGAGGCTGCGGAGATTTCCTATCGGCAGCTGCAGTTGCTCGTTGGCCGGGGATACGGCGTGTCCTGGATTCACAGCTACGCGCTCGGAGACAACGAGCCGCGCCCACGCGGCGGTGGCGGAGGAGACCGCGAGCCGCTGCTTCCGGCTCATCTGCGCACGGGCACGAGGCTGCTCGGGCCGGGGGAACATCCGTTTGCGACCCGTTATGCGAACCAGCGCACCCAGATGCGCATCGAGCCTACGGTCTACCTCGACGCCCTGGTCCGGGACTTCGTCGACTTCGGAGGGCGCATCGTCATCCGCACGTTCGCGGAGCCTCGCGAGCTGGTGGAACTGGACGAGTCGATCGTCGTGAACTGCACCGGACTCGGGGCGCGAGACCTCTTCGACGACCGCACCATGGTCCCGCTCAAGGGGCAGCTGACCGTGCTCATTCCCCAGCCGGACGTGACCTACGGCACCTTCGGGGGCGCCCCCGTTGCCGGCGGCGGCCTGGGCATCCACATGCAGCCGCGCAGCGACGGCATCGTGCTCGGCGGCACTTCCGAACGCGGGGAGTGGTCGCTCGAACCCAACCGGGAGGCGCTGGAGCGCATCGTGGCGGCGCACCGGGCCGTCTTCTCGGCGATGCGCGCCTGAGACAGGCAGAGCCGGGTCCTGGTCGTCACCCGATGCTGCCGGGGGTCGCCATCGCCGCGTCTTCATCAGACAGAAGCACATCATCAGGAGGGACCATGACGCCTTTGCCGCCGCACCGTATCCCCACCTGCGGCATGGTCCTCGGCCTTGCCGTCTCCGCGCTCTTCCTCTCCCTCGCGTCCTCCGTCTCCGCCCAGGAGGAGCATCTTGCCCTCCTGCGCGGCAAGCTGCAGGCGGAGCTGGAGAGCATCGTCGATGGCTACGAGGGCGTCGCCGGCGTGCATCTCCTCGACCTGACATCGGGGGACCGCTTCCGGGTGAACGACGAGCTCCTCTTCCCGCAGGCCAGCGCCATCAAGATCCCGATTCTGCTGGAGCTCTTCCGGCGGGCGGAGGAGGAGCCCGGGTTGCCCGGCCGCCGCATCGACATGACCGACGAGGTGCGCACCGGCGGTAGCGGCGTGCTGCTTCACCTGACCGACGGGGGCGCGTCCCTGTCCCTGGAGGACTACGCGATCTACATGATCGTCTACTCCGACAACACCGCCACAAACGTCCTCATCGACGAGATGGGAATGGACGAGGTGAACGCGCTCTCGGCCTCGCTCGGGGCCGAGCACACGCGCCTTCAGCGCAAGATGATCCGGCCGGAGGAGTCCGCGCGCGGCAACGAGAACCTGTCCACGCCGCGGGACGCCGCGCTGATCATGGAGCGGATCGCGAGCTGCGACCTGCCGATGGGCGAGGCGGGATGCGCGCGGGTGCGGGGGATCCTCGAGATCTTCAAGGGCGGACCCATCCGCAATCCGGTTCCACGCGAGGTGCCCATCGCGTTCAAGCCGGGCGGGATCACCGGCGTGTCGACGGTGTGGGGCCTCGTGGACGTGCCCGACCGCCCCTACGTGATCTCGGTGATGTCCAACTACGGCGGCAACGGCGGCGCGGTGGTGGAGGCGGTTTCGGCGGTGGCCTACGACTACTTCTCGCGCCTGTCCGGCATCACCATGTACGGCACGCGGGTGGACCCGGAGATCAAGCGGCGGGTTCGAAGGCCGGGCGGGTGAGGGGAGAGTGATGCCGCCACACGACGACGCCGTTCGCCTCAACTCCCTGGCCAGCGGACACGCGCCGCACCGGTACCGGCAGGAAGACCTGGTGCCCCTCGGCTATGAGTTCTTTTCGCACTCGTTTGCCAACTTCGACCGCATGGCGCGGGTGTACGCGAACGCCGGAATCGATTCCCGCCAGATCTCCATGCCGCTGGACTGGTATCGCCAGCCGCGCACCTTCTCCGAACGCAACGACGCCTACATCGAGTGTTCGCTGGCGATCCTGGAAGAGGTCGCCGCACGATGTCTCGACCAGGCCGGGCTGGAGCCGGGGGAGGTGGGCGGACTGGTCGTGGTGTCCAGCACGGGGCTGGCGACCCCCACCCTGGACGCATTGCTCATCGATCGCCTGCGCCTGCCGCCGGACATCCGGCGCCTGCCGATCTTCGGTCTCGGCTGCGCGGGCGGAGTGCTGGGGCTGGCCCGTGCCGGCGCGATGTGCCGGGCCGAACCCGAACTGAACGTCCTGTTCCTCACCGTCGAACTGTGCACGCTCACATTCCAGAAGGACGACGCGTCGAAGGGCAACGTCGTCGCGGCCGCGCTCTTCGGAGACGGGGCCGCGGGCGCGGTGCTGAGCACGTCGGGCCGGGGGCCGGCGGTCCGGAACTGGGGCGAGTACACCTGGCCCGGCTCCCTGGATGTCATGGGTTGGGACTTCGGCGAAGCGGGTGAGTTCGGCGTCCTGTTCTCGCGCAGCATCCCGGACATCGTCCGGCGGCGCTTTCGCGGCGCGGTCGAGGGTTTCCTCCAGTCCCGCGACCTCTCGCTGGACCAGATCGACGTGTACGCCGCGCACCCCGGCGGAGCGCGGGTTCTCGACGCCCTGGAGGAGGCGCTCGACCTGCCCCCGGATGCCCTGATCCATTCCCGGGAGACCCTTCGCCGTCACGGAAACATGTCCGCGCCCACGGCCTTGTTCGTCCTGGAACGCGCCCTGCAAGCGGGCGCCACGGGCCGCATCCTGCTCACTTCGCTCGGCCCGGGATTCACCGCCGCGATGATGCTGATCGAGGCATGACCCATCTGATCCTGCTCATCGTGGCCCTTCAGCACCTGGGCTACATGGCGCTTTCCCGGCGCAACGCGGCCCGGCTCCTGGCCCGGGGTGGCGAAGAGTTCGGGCGCTGGCACCTCCCCCTCTTCGTCGCGGTGTACGTTGCCTGGTTCGCGGCGATGGCCGCGTTCATCGACCCCGGCACGCCCCCGAGCCTGTTGTGGATCGGGGTCTATCTGCTGCTGCAGGCATTCCGGGCCTGGGTCATGCTGAGCCTGGGCGAGTACTGGACCGTGCGCGTCATCACGGTTCCCGGCGCGCCGCTGGTGGTGCGGGGGCCCTACCGCTTCATGCGGCACCCGAACTACGCACTCGTCGTGGGCGAGGTCGTGTCGGTTCCCATGATCTTCGGGGCATGGCGCATCGCGGCAATCATGGGGTTCCTCGTCACACTCGCCGTGCTCCTGCGAATACGGGTCGAGGACGCCGCCCTGGCACCCCTGCGGAACGCCGGGCCCTAGCCTGGCCAATCCTGCGAGTTCCTCGGCCCGGCTTCCCGCATCCGGTGGACCGGCCCACACGCCATGTCCTAGTATTGGCCCGCCCAGACAAGACCACACTGAAGACCGGAGGCACCCATGTCGAAGCTGCTCGCCGCCGCGCTGGCCGTCGGTATGATCTGGGCCGTGGCCCAGGAGAATCAGGCCGCCACCCACATCACCGCGGACGACATTCTCGCCACCATCGCGAACGCCCCCGAGGACCGGGTGAGCGACCAGCAGATCCGCCACATTGATGCGGGCGGCCACAATGTCGGGGTCGGGCTGGTACACCGGCCGCCCACCACCTCGCTGGGGGCGATCCAGCACCACAACCAGACCGAGGTCTACTATGTTGTGTCGGGGCGGGGCACGCTGGTGACCGGGGGCGAGCTCACCGACGCGCGTCCGCTCGATCCGGACGGCAATACGGTCCGCACGCTGACCGGCCCGAGTGCGCTGGGCGGCATCGCCGGTGGACAGAGCCGCGACATCGGGCCCGGGGACATGGTGATCATCCCGACCAACTCGCCGCACGGCTTCAGCGAGATCACCGAGGCGATCACCTACATCGTGGTTCGGGTGGATCCCGACCAGCTGGTCGCCCTCAAGTAGCGGGTTCCATGACTCGATCGCGAATTCCCCGATTCCGCAGGCGCGCGGACGCAAGCGCGCTGGTTGCCTTCGCGGCCTGCCTGGCGGCGGTCGCGGCGCCCTTCCACCTGGGGGCGCAGGTCGCCGCCCCGGTTGCGGACGACGCCGTGACCGTCTTCCTGGTCCGGCACGCCGAGCGGCTCGACGACAGCCCCAACTCGCCCTTGAACGACGTTGGGCGGGAACGCGTCGAGAAACTGCGCGCGCTCGTGGCGGACGTGGACTTCACCCACGTCCACTCCACCAACCTCACGCGTACCCTCGATACCGCCGGTCCCATCGCCGAGGACGACGGGGTGGAGATCGGCATCTACAGCCCAGGGGAGCTGGAGGAGTTCGCGGAGACGATCCGTGCGACGCCCGGGCGTCATCTGGTTTCGGGCCACAGCGACACCACGCCTCGGCTGGCGGAGGCGCTCGGGGGCGAGCCCCACGGTCCCATAGACCACATGGAGTACGACCGGCTCTACATCATCGTCATCCAGCCGGGCCAACCCGCGGTCACCACCTTGCTGCGCTTCTGAATCGCAGCCAGCTTGCCGCATGCTCCTCGAAACCCCCTTCCACCGGCGCACCGCCGCGCTCTGTCACCACCGCCGCTGGCGCAACTGGTCCGGGTACGCCATCGCCCTCAGCTACGAGCCGAGCCACGAATACGAGTACTACGCGGTTCGCAGCGGAGCCGCGCTCTTCGACATCTCGCCCCTGCGCAAGTACGAGATCACGGGCTCCGAGGCGGCCGTGCTGGTGGACCGCATCGTCACGCGCGACGCGGCCGATTGCCCGGAGGGGCGCGTGCTCTACAGCCCTTGGTGCGACGAGGCAGGCAAGCTGATCGACGACGGCACCGTGCAGTGCCTGGGCGCGGACACCTTCCGCATCACGGCCGCGGATCCGTGCCTGCGCTGGTTTCAGGATTGCGCGCTGGGCATGGACGCCCGCGTGCGCGACATCTCGCTCGAGCTGGCGGCGCTCGCCCTGCAGGGTCCCACCTCGCGCGACATCCTGGCCGTGCTGGTGACCGGCGCGGACGTCGCTGCGGTCCCTTACTTCGGGTTGGCCGAGGGCAGGGTGGGAACGGTTCCGGTCACGATCACGCGGACCGGCTACACCGGTGATCTCGGATACGAGGTCTGGGTGCGCCCCGAACACGCGCTCGCCCTCTGGGACGCGCTCATGGAGACGGGCAGGGGATACGGCATCGCCCCAGCCGGCCTCGACGCCCTCGACGTGGCCCGCATCGAGGCGGGGCTCCTGCTCAAGGAGGTGGATTACGTATCCGCGTGGACGGCGCTCATCGAGTCGCGCAAGTCCTCTCCCTACGAGGCCGGTCTGGGATGGGCGGTCGAGCCGCGGCCCGGGCGCGACTTCGTGGGCAGGAGGGCGCTCGAACGGGAGGCCGCCCGGCCCTCCAGGTGGGCCTTCGCGGGGCTCGAGGTCGACTGGCCGCGCATCGAGCGGCGCTTCGCCTCGGTGGGGCTGCCTCCGCTGGTGGCGGGCCGGGCGTCGCGCGAACCGGTACCGATCTACGCCGCCGGCACCCAGGTCGGCTTCGTCACCAGCGCCACCTTCTCGCCCATCCTCAAGAAGTACATCGCGCTCGCGACCCTGCAGCGCGACTTCGCCCGGCCCGGCGGCCGGGTGGACTACGAACTCACCGTGGAGTTCGTGCGCCACGAGGTGCCGGCCACGGTGGTGAAGACCCCTTTCTTCGATCCCGCGCGCAAGCGCGCATGAAGACAGTGAGCATCGCCCCCGTCGTAACTCCTACCTTCGCACGCTCCCCGGCCCGGAGCTGAACTCGATGGCGCGCAGCTACGACGCGATCGTGATCGGCGGCGGGCACAACGGCCTGGTGCACGCGGCCTATCTGGCGCGCGCGGGGCTGGACGTGTCCGTGCTCGAAGCGCGTCCGATGGTGGGGGGCGCCACCGTCACCGAGGAGATCTTCCCGGGCTTCCGCTACAGCGTCTTCTCCTACGTGGTCAGCCTGATGCGCCCGGAGATCATCCGCGAGCTGGATCTGCCCCGCCACGGGCTCGCAATTCTGCCCCTCGAGAGCACGCTCACACCGCTCCCGGACGGCGACCGCCTCTACCGCGACGGCGATCATTACCGCAGCTGGCGCGAGATCGCGCGCTTTTCGGTGCGCGACGCCGAGGCCTACGACGACTACGGGCGTTCGCTCTTCTTCATGGCGCGCGCGGTGAAGTATCTGCTCGACATCGTCCCGCCCGATCCCGCCCGGCTCGGCCCCCGCGACATCTCCGGCCTGCTCGGGCTGGCCCGGCACTTCCTGGGGCTGGACCCCGATCAGTTGCACCTGCTGGTGAAGCTCATGACGATGAGTGCGGCGGATTTCCTCGACGAGTGGTTCGAGACCGACGTGCTCAAGGCTACCCTGTCGGCCAGCGGCATCATCGGCACTTTCCTGGGCCCGCGCTCGCCGGGCACCGCCTACGTCCTGCTCCACCACTACATGGGGGAGATCGACGGACACTTCCGCGCGTGGGGCTTCGCCAGGGGCGGGACCGGGGCGGTGGCGGAGGCGATCGCTTCGGCCGCGCGCGAGGCGGGGGCGGAGATCCGCACCGACGCTCCGGTCGCCCGGGTGCTGATCCGGAACGGACGCGTCACGGGGGTGGCGCTCGCTAACGGCGACGAGGTGCACGGGAAGGTCGTCTCCTCCAGTCTCGACCCGCGCCGCACCTTCCTCGACCTGGTCGAAGAGGATGAACTGCCCGGCGAACTGGTCGACGCCGTCCGCGCCTTCCGCTTTCGCGGCTCCTCCGGCAAGGTCAACCTCGCGCTCGACGCCGCGCCCGACTTCACCTCCATGCCCGGCTGGGGCCCCCATCTGCGGGGCGCCGTCTCCATCAGCCCGTCCCTCGACTACCTGGAACGCGCCTACGACGACGCGAAGTACGGGGACTTCTCGAGGGAGCCCTACATCGACATCGTCATCCCCTCGGCGATCGATCCCGGGATGGCCCCTCCCGGCAAGCACGTCATGTCGTGCTTCGTCCAGTACGCGCCCTACGAGCTGCGCGAGGGCAACTGGGACGACAGGCGCGAGGCATTCGGCGACGCCGTGGTCGACACCCTGGCCCGCTACGCCCCGAACCTGAAGGACATCATCCTGCACCGTCAGGTGCTCACGCCGCTGGACATCGAGCGCACCACGGGGCTCTCGCAGGGCAACATCTTCCAGGGCGAGCTGAGCCCGTCGCAGCTCTTCTTCCTCCGTCCGGTCGCCGGCTATGCGAAGTACCGCACGCCGGTGCGGGGCTACTACCAGTGCGGGTCGGGCACCCACCCGGGCGGCGGCATCATGGGCGCGCCCGGGAAGCTCGCGGCCGGGACGGTGCTCGCCGACCTGGGACGCGGGCGCCGCGGGAGGCGGGGATGACGGCAGGCATACGCCGGCACGCCGAGGCAACGCGCAGGGAGCCCGGGGCGTGAAGGTCTGCGACGCGGTCGTGGTGGGCGCGGGGCACAACGCCCTGGTTACCGCTGCGATGCTCGCCCGCGAGGGGTGGCAGGTGCTGGTTCTCGAGCGCCGAGGGGTCGTCGGGGGCGCGGCCTCGACCGAGGAAGTCTTCCCCGGCTGCCGGGTGAACCTGGCCGCCCAGGACGCGGGCCTCTTCCGGCGGGAGATCGTCTCCGACCTCGGCCTCGACGCGCGCGGGCTCCGGTGGGTGCATCCTCCCGCGGTGGCCACCTCGCTCACGGGCGGCGGAGAGGCGCTGACCCTCTGGCGCAATCCCGGGCGGACACGCGACGAGATCGAACGCCACGGCCGGGCGGACGCGGCGCGCTTCCCCGACTGGGCCGACTACCTGCGCTCGATGGCGCGCGTGCTGCGGGTCGCCCTGGAGCACGCCCCCCCGGACCTTCACGACGCGTCGGCCAGGGAACGGCTGCGCCTGCTGCGTCCCCTGCTTCGCGCCGGCCGGCTCGGCAAGCGCACCGTGGTGGAACTGCTGCGCGCGATCCCGCTGTCGGCGCGCGATCTCCTCGACGACTGGTTCACCGGCGACGCCCTCAAGGGGATGCTGGCGACCAGCGCGCTGCCGGGAGCCTGCCAGGGTCCGAGCGCCATGGGCGGCGCGTTCCGCCTGTTCTACCACGCCGCCGGGAGCGAACCCTGCGGCTTTCGTTCCTCCCTCTTCGTCGAGGGCGGCGTGGGTGCGCTCTCCGGGGCGCTGGAGGCGGCCGCGCGCGGGCACGGGGCGGAGGTTCGCACCGGGGCCGAAGTGGAGAGCATCCTCATGGAGGACGGCGTCGCGAGCGGGGTGCTGCTGGCCGGCGGAGAGGAGATACCCGCGCGCCGCGTGATCTCCGGCGTCGATCCGCGCCGCACCTTCTTCGGGCTGGTGGGAGCGCCCCGGCTGGGCCCGGAGTTCAACCGCAGGGTGACGAACATCCAGCTGCGCGGAACCACCGCCACGCTGCACCTGCTGCTCGACGGGCTTCCGCCCCTCCCGGACGCGGCCGAACGCCTGTCCGGCCACACCTTGGTGGCTCCGGACCTCGAGTACCTGGAGCGAGCCGCCGACGACGCCAAGTACGGCCGCTGCTCGGCGCGCCCGCATCTGGACATGGTGGTTCCGACGCTGCACAACCCCGCCCTCGCACCTAAGGGTCGCCACCTCGCGTCCATCCAGATCCGATACGCGCCCTACCGGCTGCGGTCCGGCAGCTGGGAGGACGGTGCGACCCGCGAAGGGCTGCTCTCGGGCGTGCTCGACGTGCTCGACGAGTTCCTTCCCGGCCTGCGCGATCGCATCGTGGACCACCGCCTGCTCACCCCGCTCGACCTCGAAACCGAACTCGGCCTCTCGGGCGGCGACGAATACCACGGGCAGATGGGCCTCGACCAGCTTCTGTTCATGCGCCCGGTCCCCGGATGGGGCCGGTACCGGACGCCGGTGGAGCGCCTGTTCCTGTGCGGCTCGGGCACCCACCCCGGGGGCGGAGTCACCGGGGGGCCGGGCCGGCTCGCAGCGCGCGAGATCCTGCGCGACGCGGGGCGGGTTGCGCGTTTCGGCGGACGGGACTAGCCATGGTCCGCGCAGCCGCATGCACCTGAACCGACTCAATCCGAGGAGCAGACTCGTGTCCCCGACCTTCGACATGGCCCTCATCCAGCGCGGCGCCCGGCTGCGCAGATCGCCCTACTTCGAGTCCACCCTGCGCGCGGGCTGCCGGAGCTATACGGTGTACAACCACATGTTCCTCCCGACCCGCTACGACGATCTGCATGCGGAGTACGAAAAGCTGCTGACCGGGGTCACGGTGTGGGACGTGAGCGTCGAGCGGCAGGTGGAGATCACCGGGCCGGACGCCTTCGAGTTCACCAACCTGCTCACCCCGCGCGACCTGTCCAGGTGCGCGGTCGGCCAGGGCAAGTACGTCCTGATCACCGCCGAGGACGGCGGCATCGTGAACGATCCGGTGCTCCTGCGGCTGGGCGAAAACCACTTCTGGCTGGCGCTGGCGGACAGCGATGTCCTGCTGTGGGCGAAAGGCGTCGCCCTCAACTCCGGGCTCGACGTCGAACTGTGCGAGCCGGACGTCTCGCCCATGCAGGTGCAGGGTCCGAAATCGAAGGAGGTCATCCGCAGGCTCTTCGGCGACGAAGTGAGCGGGTTGCGTTACTATTGGTTCGCCGACACCGACCTCGACGGCATTCCGGTGGTCGTGACGCGCACCGGCTGGAGCGGCGAGGTCGGCTACGAAATCTACCTGCGGGACGGCAGCCGGGGGATGGAACTCTGGGACCGCGTGATGGAAGCAGGACGCGACCTCGGCATTTCGCCCACGGGGCCATCGGACATCCGCCGCATCGAGGCCGGCATCCTCAACTACGGCATCGACATGACGCTGGAGAACAACCCCTACGAAGTCGGCCTGGGATGGCAGGTGGACCAGGATCAGGAGGGCGACTTCATCGGCCGCGACGCGCTGGCCCGAATCGCAGCGGAGGGGCCCGGGCGGCTGCTGGCCGGGGTCGAGATCGCGGGCGCCCCGCTCGACCTGAACATGACCCGCTGGCCCGTGCATCGGGACGGGCGGGAGATCGGCTCCGTGACGTCCGCGGTGTATTCGCCGCGCCTCGACCGGAACATCGGCTACGCGATGGTGCCGGCGGCATTCGGGAAGCTGGGCACGCACCTCGGCGTCGCCACCCCGGACGGCGAGCGCGACGCCACCGTCGTGCGCAAGCCCTTCGTGGATCCCGGCAAGCAGATTCCCAAGTCGTAGCGGCCCGTGGACGAACATGCCGGCGCGCATCCGGAACAACTCATCAGTAAATGACAGTGATATTGTCATGAGATATCAGTACGTTGGAGCGGCGTCCGACACGAGCATCAGCGAGGAAGAGGCGTGAGCGACAGCAAGGGGACCGGCAAGATGCGCCCGACCGTGCTCGGACACTTCGCCAACTACCGGTTTACCGCGCGGTTCTGGGAGATGGACGGCGCGAAACGGCGCGCGCGCGCCCGGGCCTGGCTCGAGGATGTGCGGGGGGCCGCGGACCTGGCCCATCCTTATCTGCTGCAGGGCCTCGAGGCCGGGGCCGACGTGCTGGTGTGGAGTTCGGTGCTCGCGGAAGAGGATGAGGCAGGGGCTCGCTACTTCCTGCGCCGGGCGGCGGCGGAGGGCCGGCACCGGGACATCGTCGAGCCGGTGACGACGCTCTGGGGCTATACGCGTCCTTCCGAATACAGCAAGGCGCGTTCGGCCCAGGAAGTCGATTCCTTCGCGGAGGAGCGCAGGCGATACCTGGTGGTCTACCCGTTCACGAAGACGGCGGACTGGTATCTGTTCGGGCGTGAGACGCGCCAGGGGATGATGAACGAGCACATCCGCATCGGGAAGCAGTTCCGCAAGATCAAACAGCTGCTCCTGTATTCGTTCGGGCTCCAGGACCAGGAGTTCGTCGTCGTGTATGAGATGGACGATCTGCGGCTGTTTTCGCGGCTCGTGCACGAGCTGCGGAGCACCGAGGGACGACGCTACACCCTGAGCGACGCGCCGCTGCACACCGGGATCTTCGCGAGTCCCGAAGAGTGGCTTGAGACGCTGGGGTAGGGTGACTCGACACTTGGGGCAAGGGCGATAGGGCGCATGGGGAATCCGGTTCCCGTCGCGGCGCCGCTCGCGGGCGTGCGGGTGGTGACGACGCGCGGCGCTGCGCACGAGGACCGGCTGCGCGCTTTGCTGGAGATGGCGGGGGCGCGCGTGCTGGCGTGGCCGACCTCCGAGTACCCGCCGCCCCGCGATCCCGGGCCGCTGGAGGCCGCGCTCGCGCGCCTCGACCGGTTCGACTGGGTGGTGTTCACGAGCGCGCGCGCGGTGGCGGCGGTGGGGGAGGGACCGGCCGCGCGGGCGACCGGGGGCTCTGCCCCCGCCCTGCGGGTCGCCGTGGTGGGTCCTGCCACCGCCCGCGCCGCCACCGGGGCGGGTTGGACGGTCGCGGTGGAGGGGCGCGGGCCGGGCGCGCGCGGCCTGGCTGCCCAGGTGGCCGCGACCTTCCCGGTAGCGGGCGCGCGCGTGCTCTTTCCGGCCGCCTCGGGGGCCGCCCCCACCCTGGAGGAGGAGTTCACGGCACTGGGGGCCCGCGTCACCCGGGTCGAGGCCTACCGCACGGTGGTGACGCCACCCCCGGCCGAGCGGGTGCGCGCCGACCTGGCCGCCGGCGTGGACGCGGTGACCTTCGCCAGCCCTTCGGCGGTGGAGGCGGTGGACCGCGCGCTTGGTGGGAAGGTGGCCTCGGCGACTTGTGAGGGGGCGACCCGCGTTGGAGCGGCTGGCGATGAGGCGACCCGTGGTCGGGCCGCCGGCGATGGGGTGACCGGCGATCGGGCGACGGGTGACGGGGCGACCGGCGATGGGGTGACGGGTGATGAAGCGGCGGGTGACGCGCCGAAGGGTGACGCGCCGACCGCCGACGGGACTCGCGGGCTCGCCCGGGTGCTTGCCGGGACCGCCGTGGTGTGCATCGGTCCCACCACCGGTGCGGCGCTGAAGCGGCTGGGAATCAGTGATGTGCGGGTGGCGGCTACCGCCACGCTGGAAGCCATGATCGAGGCGGTGGTCGCGGCGCTCGGCGGGTCGCGGCACGCAGCGGCCGAGACCGCCGGGCGTTCCGATGGGGCTACCGGGCCGCGCGGGCACCCGGATGGGGCTACCGGACCGCGCGGGCGCCCGGATGCGGATTTGGGATGCGGTTCCTCGGGGGCGCGGATCCCAATTGGCCTACCCGGGCGCCGGCATGCGGATTTGGGACGCGCCGCAGGGGTCGGCGACCGCCCCCCTGGTTCCTCGCGCCCGCACGCGCTCTCTGCCACCACCGTCATCGCCGGCCGCCAAACGGGAGACCGCCCGTGACCGCCCGCAGCGAAGAGCTGTTCGGTCGCGCGCGCCGGGTGCTGCCGGGCGGGGTCAACAGCCCCGTGCGCGCGTTCACCTCGGTCGGGGGGGTGCCGCGCTTCATCCGTGCCGCCCGGGGCGCGTACCTCGAGGACGCCGACGGGACCCGCTACCTGGACTTCATGGGGTCGTGGGGGGTGGCCATTCTGGGACACGACCACCCCGTGGTGCGCGAGGCTGCTGCGCGCGCCCTCACCCGCGGTACTTCCTTCGGGGCGCCCTCGCCGGACGAGGTCGAGATCGCCGAGCTCATCGCCGAGCTCGTGCCCGGCATCGAGGTGGTGCGCTTCGTCAACTCCGGCACCGAGGCCACCATGAGCGCCGTCCGGCTGGCGCGCGCGGTCACCGGCCGCAGCCGGATCGTCAAGTTCAGGGGCGGCTACCACGGGCATGCGGACGCATTCCTCGTGGCGGCGGGGTCGGGGGCGGCCACGCTGGGGGTGCCCTCCAGCCCGGGCGTGCCGGCGGCGACTGCCCAACATACCTCGGTCGCCGAATTCAACGACCTTGCCTCGGTGGAGGACTGCTTCTCCGCCTCGGAGGAAGGCGTTGCCGCCGTCATCGTGGAACCGGTCGCGGGCAACATGGGCTGCATTCCCCCCGCGGACGGTTTTCTGCCCGGACTGCGGAAGCTGTGCACCCGCCACGGCGCGCTGCTCATCTTCGACGAAGTGATGACCGGCTTCCGCGTTGGTCTCACCGGCGCTCAGGGGCGCTACGATGTGATTCCGGACCTCACGACCCTGGGCAAGGTCATCGGCGGCGGGCTCCCGGTGGGCGCGTACGGCGGGCGCGAGGAGCTGATGCGCGAGATCGCCCCCGACGGTCCGGTCTATCAGGCGGGCACGCTCTCCGGAAACCCTCTCGCGATGGCCGCGGGCCTCGCGGCTCTGCACCACCTCGCGGAGCATCCGGAAGTGTACGAGCACACGGAGAACCTGGGCCGCCGCCTCGACCGCGGCTTCGACGACATCGCCGCGACCTCCCGGGTGCCCATCCGCTGGAACCGTGTCGGCGCGATGGGGTCCCTCTTCTTCTCCGAGGCACCGGTCGTCGACTGGCCATCCTCCGAAGCGTCAGCGAGCGAGCGGTTCAACCAGCTCTTCCACGGCATGCTCGATCGCGGCATCTACCTGCCCCCGAGTTCGTACGAAGCCTGGTTCTGGTCGGCGGTTCACGAGGAGCCGGAAATCGACCGCGCCCTGGAAGCCGCCGCCGAAATCATCGGCCTGATGGCCAGCCAGGCAGGATCAACGGGGACAACGGAGTGAGCGGTGGCCGGGCGCGCGCATGCGGGAAAAGGTCGCACATCGTGATCGCCGAATCCGCCCGGTGGGCGACGACATGAACGGATCCGACAACGCCACGGTCTTCGAGCGTGCCGCCCGCGGCCGGCCGGTGCCGCATACGCCCATCTGGATCATGCGCCAGGCGGGGCGATACCTCCCGGAGTACCGGAAGCTGCGCCGCAACGTCGACTTCCTGACCGCGACCCGCACCCCGGAAATCGCGGCGCGCATCACGCTGCAGCCGATGCAGCGCTTCGACATGGACGCCGCCATCCTGTTCAGCGACATCATGACGCCCCTGGACCCGATGGGGGTGGAGGTCGAGTTCGCCCCCGGGCCGGTGCTTCCCGAGCCTGTGCGCACGCCCGAGGCCGCGCGCGCCGTGCGCGAGCTGGTTCCCGAGGAAGGCGTTCCCTTCGTGCTGGAGGCGATCCGCGCGGTCCGCTCCCAACTCCGCCCGGAGTCCGCGCTCATCGGCTTCGCCGGCGCGCCCTTCACGCTCTTCTGCTATCTGGTCGAGGGAGGCGGCTCCAAGGACTTCATGACCGCCCGCAGCTTCCTGCGCCGCGAACCGGAGGCCTCCCGGGCCCTCCTCGACACGCTGGGTCGCTCGATGGCCCGCTACCTGGCAGCCCAGGCGGAAGCCGGCGCGAACGCGGTCATGCTCTTCGACTCCTGGATCGGCATGCTCGGCCCGGACACCTACCAGCGCTTCATCCACCCCGTGCTGACCCGGGCGTTCGCGGCCGTCCGGCGCGCGACGGACTGCCCTATCATCTATTTCCCCAACCGTGGCGGGCCGCTGCTTCGCTCGATGCGCGGCCTCGATGTCGATGTCGCCGCCATCGACTGGACGCTTCCGCTCTCCAGGGCCGACGCCCTGCTGGGCCGTGGGCGCATCCTTCAGGGCAACCTCGATCCCGCCGAACTGTTCGGGCCCCCGGATGCGCTCAGGGGCGCGGCGGACGCCGTGCTCGCGGAGGCAGCGGGGTTGGCCGGGCACATCTTCAGCCTGGGTCACGGCATCGATCGGCGCACCGACCCCGACCAGGTCGCCCGCCTGGTCGACCACGTGCACGAACGCACGGCCGGCGCGGGCTGATGCCGCCGCGAACCCGCTCCGACCGCGCGAATAGTCCCGGGAGAACATCCGGGCGCCCGGCGGGATACGTTCGTGAAGAGCGTCGCGCCCCTGACGCAGCCTGGTCGGTTGCCCGTGGACTCCGCAGGAGATGATGCGCTGAGGATCGCGGTCCTTCTCATCAACTTCGGCGAGCCGGCCGAGCCCGCGCTGGAGCAGGTCACGTCCTTTCTGGAGCGGATCTTCCTTCAGAACGCCGACCTGGAAGCCGACCGGGCCGCCCGTGCCCGCGCATCCCAGCTCGCCGCTGCCCGCGCCCCCGACCTCGTGGAAGCGTACCGGGTCATCGGCGGTTCGCCCCTGGACCGACAGGCCCGCGCACAGGCGGAAGCGCTGGAGCAGGAGTTCGCCTCGCGCGATGTGGATGCCCAGGTCCAGACTGTCTTCCAGTTCACGCCCCCCTTCGTGTCCGACGGGGTAGCCCGGGCGCGCGAGGGGCGTGCTGATGTGCTGGTGGGACTGCCGGTCTACCCGATGTGCGGTCATTCCACGACGGTGGCCGCACTCGACTCGGTGCGCAGCGCGCTCGACGACCTGGAGTGGGACGTGCCCTTCGTCGCCGTGGCCGGCTGGCACCGGCATCCGGACTACAGGGGGCTGCGCGCGCAGCACATCCGCGCGTTCGTTGAAGAGCAGGGTCTCGACCTCGGGGACCCCGACACGATCCTCTATTTCTCCGCCCACGGCACGCCCGTGAAGTACATTACCGAGGGCAACCGCTACGACCGCTACGTCGAGGAGCACTGCCGGGAGATCGCCGGAGCGCTCGGAGTCGGGGACCGTTTCGCCGTGGGGTTCCAGAACCACACCAACCGGCGTATCGCCTGGATCTGGCCAGACAACGAGGAGCGCATCCGCACCCTGACCGAACGGCTCCTGGTGGTCGACGCCGTCAGCTTCATGCACGAGCAGTCCGAAACCCTCGATGAGCTCGACCGCGAGCTGCGGGCCGAAATCGACGCCATGGGCAAGGAGATGCACCGGGTTCCGGTCCCTCACGACGATCCCCTTTTCGCCGGCGTCCTGGCGGACCTTGTCGGGCAGGCGCTGGGCCAGGCGTGGGTCGGCGACTTCTCGCTGACCTCCTGCCGCTGCCGCCCGGTGCCCGGCACCTGGTGCACCAATGGCGCGCGCGACCTCCCGCCCAGCCCCTACATCAAGCCGAGCCCCGACCGCGAGCCGAACTCCGAGCTCTCCCCTTGATCGCCATCGTCGGAGGCGGCATGAGCGGCCTCGCGCTGGGCCGGGAACTGGTCCGGAGGGGACGCGAATGTCTCGTCCTGGAAGCCGACGAACGCCCCGGCGGCGTCGTGAGGAGCGAGCGCGCCCACGGGCTGCTCCTTGAGAACGGTCCCCAGCGCGCCCGCCTCACCGTGCCATTCGCTGCCCTGGTGGACGAGTTGGGACTGCGCGAATCGCTCATCCTCGGGCCCGAAGACCTCGACTTCTTCATCTACCGTGACGGAAGGCTTCGCCGGGTACCCCTTTCCGTGCCCGGTCTGCTGGCATCCGATGTCGTGAGCTGGCGCGGCAAGCTTCGCGCCATGCTCGAGCCCCTCACACCCGAAGCCCGCGAAGAGGAGCGGGTGGCCGATTTCTTCTCCCGCAAGCTGGGGCGCGAACTCTACGAGCACGTGGTGGGCCCCCTTTACGGAGGGCTCTACGGGACCGACCCCGGCGACATGATTGTAGGACTGTCGCTGGGCGGTCTGTTGCGCGATGTGGGAGTCGGTCGGAGCCTCGTGCTCGCCCGCCTGCGCCGTCGCAACGCCCGCCCGCCCGCCGCTTGCTCCTTCGCGGACGGCATGGAGAGCCTTCCCCGCGCGCTGGCGCGCGCCTTGGGCGAAGGGGTGCGCCTGAACACCCCGGTGCGCTCGATCGAACCACGACCGGGCGGCTGGTCGGTCGTGCTGGACGACGAGACGTTGTCGGCGCAGCAGGTGGTGCTCGCCGTCCCGGCTCCGGTGGCGGCCCGGCTGCTCGGCGAAGTCGCGCCGGACGCGTCCTCCCGCATCGGCGGCCTCCGCTACAACCCGCTCGCGGTCGTGCACCTGCGTGCCGACACCGACCTTCGCGGGATCGGTTTCCAGATGTCGCTGGCGGAGTCGTGCCCCCTGCGTGGCGTGACCTTCAGCCACTGCCTGTTCGGCGGGGAAGGGGGCCACCGGGACCGTACCGGGGTGTACACGGCCTATTTGCGCGCCGGTCACCAGGAAGGCGCCCGCCGAGGTGGCCACGGGGTCGGCGGCGGATCAGGGTGGGCCGAAGCCCTCTCCGACACACGCGAGTTTCGCACCTGTCCCGACAACGCGCGGCCCGAGGTCGCCAGCGCGAGCAGTGGTGCCGCGCTCGGTGCAATCGCCGCTTCCGAATTCCACCGTTGCACCGGATACGACGCGGAGCCAATCGCCATCGCCCACCCCGCAATGCCCGCATGGGACACCTCGTGGTCGGCACTCCGGGGGCTCCGGCTGCCGGCTGGCCTGCACATCACCGCCAACTGGGAGAGCCGTCCGGGTCTGGCGGGTCGGTTCGCGAGGGCGAGAGCGTTGGCGGCCGGCATCGACCTCCACCAGGGGTGAGGTTGCTACATATGGCATATGGTACACCTCTGCGGACTGCTCGCCAACGTTTCCGCACCGGCGAGATAGGCAAGACTGGCCCGATTATGACATATTCCGGTCGCCTTGGTGATTTGACGCGACCGTTGATCCTGCCTCCATGACGACATCCGACCCAACCACGCTGCAGGAAGGCCAGATCGTCACCGGCCCCTTGTTCAGCGAGCCGATGCAGGTGGAGACCGTGCGAGCGAGCGGTTCCGACATCTGGATGGTAGGCTTGGTCGGCATGCGGTCCGAGCGATTCCGTCGGGTAACCCTCACATCCAGTGACGTAGCCAGCCTAACCATCGCCGACGCCGCTCTGTCCTACGATGGCGATGGCCGGCTTCTCCGCCTTGGACTCCAGGCTTACTCGCTCGGCATCGCCTACGAGTTCGATCCGTACTTCGGGCTGTCCATCTCGCGCGTCGACCCGCTTCCGCATCAGTTGGAGGCCGTCTACGAACACCTCCTCAAGCTTCCCAGCGTGCGGTTCCTCTTGGCCGACGACGCGGGTGCCGGCAAGACCATCATGGCGGGCCTGCTCGTCCGCGAACTCAAGCTACGAGGCCTCATCGAACGCGTTCTCGTGGTCTGTCCCGCCAACCTCTCCTTCCAGTGGCAGCGGGAGCTGAGGGAGAAGTTCGACGAGAAGTTCATCGTGTTGAAGGGGAGCGACATCCGCGACCAGTTCGGCGTCAACCAGTGGCTTGAGCAGAACCAGGTCATCACTTCGCTTGATCTCGCCAAGCGCCAGGATATCCTTCCCGGACTACAGCAGGCAGGCTGGGACCTCGTCATCGTCGACGAGGCGCATCGAATGTCGGCGCGCGACGAAGGCCACAAGAGCCTGCGCTACAAGCTGGGAGAGATCCTGCGCGACGCGGCGGACCACATCCTGCTGCTGACAGCCACGCCGCATAAGGGTGATGCGAAGAACTTCACGCTCTTCCTTCAGTTGCTGGACCGCGATGCATACGCCGACGTGCGTTCCATCAACGAGGCCATGGAACGACAGAGGGCGCCGTTCTACCTGCGTCGTACAAAGGAAGCGATGGTCTACTTCCCGACACGGCAATCGGACGGTACCTGGGCCGCGCAACCGGTCTTCACGAAGCGCATCCCCCGCACGGCCGACTTCAGGATCGATGGGGCGGAATTCGACCTCTACACGCGTGTGACGCGATTTGTGAAGCGGCAAAGCCGCCGGGCGGCCGAGCGAAGCAATGATCCGCGCGCCCGCGCCGTCGGTTTCCTGATGTCGCTCTACCAGAGACGGCTTGCTTCCAGTACGCACTCCCTGCGCCGGTCGCTGGAGAACCGGGCCAAGCGTCTCGATGATGGACTGCGACAGGCCGAACGTCTGGCCCGTACGGCACCGCCGGACCTGCCCGACCTCGAGGAGTTGGAGGAGTACGAAGACGTGGAGCGCGAGCGCCTGGAGCGGATGCTGGAAGCGATTACGCTTGCCGGCAACGCGGAGCAGGTACGGGCGGAAATCGCGGAACTCAAAGAGTTGGCGGAAGAGGCGAGGGCAGTCGAGGACTCCGGAAACGAGGCGAAGCTCGCGCATCTCCACCAGATCATGCAGGAGGAGGGGTTCTTCGACAGACCCGACCAGCGTCTCCTGATCTTCACGGAGTTCAAGGACACCCTCTCCTACCTGATGCAAAGGCTTGAAGCCTGGGGCTTTGTAGTCGGGTGCATCCACGGGGGAATGAAGCCGGGATCGCGGGACGAACCCGGAACACGGCTCTACGTGGAGCAGCAATTCCGCGAGGGCGCCATCCAGGTTCTCGTGGCCACCGAGGCGGCCGGCGAAGGCATCAACCTCCAGTGCTGCCACATCCTGTTCAACTACGACATCCCCTGGAACCCGAACCGGCTCGAGCAACGCATGGGCCGGATTCACCGCTACGGACAGCAGGAGGACTGCCTGATCTTCAACTTTGTCGCCACCAACACCATCGAAGGACGGGTGCTGGGGCGGCTGCACCAGAAGCTTCAGGAGATCCGGGACGCTTTGGACGATGACGCGGTGTTCAACGTGGTGGGCGAAGTGCTCCCTTCGGCACAGGTCGAACGCGTCCTTCGGGACTACTACGCCGGCAGGCTAGGCCACCAGGATCTTGAGGAACGGCTCCTGAAGAATGTCGATGAGGGCCACTTCCGCAGCATCTGCCAGAATGCACTGGAGGGATTGGCCGCGAGGAAGTTGAACCTCGATATGCTGGTCGAGCGCAAGGCGCGGGCCCAGGAACGCCGCATGGTGCCGGAGACGATCGCGCGATTCATCAACGAGTGCGCCCGGGATGCTCGCCTGCCCCTGAAGCCGCTCCGCCGCCCCGCACACACCTTTGCCCCGGGACGGACGCCGCTGTCCCTGAGGAGATATGAGCGCGAAGCAGATTGGAAACTCCAGGACCTTGCCGTGCGCTATCCCCGTCTCTCAACGGATCGCAAGGTCGCTGAGAAACATCATCTTGAGTGGGTCACTCCGGGACATCCGCTCTTCGAGGCGCTCCGGCGGCATGCCCGCGACCGGGCACAGGAGGCCTTTTCCGCAGGTGCCTGCTTCTATTCGATCGCGCAGGATGAGCCTTCTCGCCTCGACTTCTACCGTGCTCGTGTCGTGGATGGGCTCGGCAAGGTGATCCACGAGCGGCTCTTCACGGTCGAATTGGCATGCGACGGGACGCCGACACTGAGGGAAGCAGATGCCCTGGGTAACCTCATCCCCGCTCCTGTGCCTCATGAACTACCGCCCGCCGCCGCTCTGCCCGACCCGACCTCGTGGCTCAGCCAGCATGCGCTGATGCCCTTCATCAAGGAGGTTCGGGAGGATCGTCTGGCCGAGTCCGACCGTATCGCAAGGCATGTCGAACTGTCTTTGACCGAAGTCCTGCAGCGGATCGACGATGAAATCGGTCGCGCTGCCGACGAGGTTACAAGGGGAGTCACGGGCTCCCAGGGACGACTTGCTCAGGCTGAAGCCAGACACGACGACGTCATGGCGCGCCGCAATCAACGTCGGGAGGAGCTAACCCGTCAGCGTGCGGTAACGCTCCAAGGGGTCGAGCGGCTGGCTAGCGTGTTGGTCCTGCCGCATCCCGAGCGCGGATCACCGGATGTCCGCCGGTTGCGACCCAATCCTGAGACCGAGATGACCGCCATGTGCGTCGTCATGGACTACGAAGAGTCGCGGGGGTGTCAGGTCACGGACGTTCACGAGAAGAACTTGGGCTACGACATCACCAGTCTTGACCTCCGCTCTGGCGAACTTCGGCTAATCGAGATCAAGGGTCTGGCCGGGGCCAAGGGAACGATACTGCTCACCCCCAACGAGCGACGAGTAGCGGAGGATCGTCCAGACTGCTACTGGCTTTATGTGGTTACGAATTGTGCGGGCGAACCGCAGCTCCAGGAGCCCGTGCCGGATCCTGCGCGCAGTCCTTGGCGTGAAGTCACGAAGGTGCAACATTACTGGCTGGAGGTTGATGCAATCATCCAACCTATGAAGATTAGAGAAGATGAGGGATCGTACGAAATCTCAAGAAGGGATAGATCATGATGGGCGCTCCGTCGCTGGCCCACGACCGCCGGTCCATTGGCTGCTCCGTAGTTGTGGGGATCAAGTCTCTAGGGCACGGATCGATGATCGTGACCACATCCGCAACTATTGTACGCACTTCCAGCATCAACTCTTCAGCATTTCGGGAACCCTTGGATTACCTTACGAAAAGGACCAGAAGTCCGCATGATTCCTAGGAGTTGCAAACGCCTTGCTGAGGTAGATTTTCCGATAGCCGAAGTATCCCGGCATGCTGTCCGACAGAATACAACTCTGGGCCACCCGTCTAAGCTTCATCTTTGGTGGGCTCGGAGGCCGTTGGCTTCCTGTCGGGGATTGCTAATCGCATTGCTGCTACCAGACCCATGCGACGACCATTGTCCAAGCGGTTTCAAGAAACAAGCCCGGCAAATCCTGCAAGAAATTCGTCGTCGCCCGGCGAACGACATGGAACTGCGAAAGGCATTGCTCTGGTTCATTGGTGTCTTTTCTAGTTGGGAGATGGCTGGCCATCCCATATACCTTCGGGTGGCACGGGCCCTGGTCAGTGCTGCCCACGGCCCGGCATCTCCCTTAGTGGTAGACCCATTCGCGGGTGGTGGATCAATTCCATTCGAAGCTCTCCGGTTGGGTTGTGACACCTTTGCTAGCGATCTGAATCCTGTGGCGTGCCTCATACTTAAGGCACTCCTAGACGACATCCCACGGGGTGGGGGACCGTTGATTGACGAGTTTCGTCGCGTCGCCAACGATACTCGACGGCAGGCGGAACAAGATCTGGCTGAGCTATTTCCTGCTGACCCCGACGGAGCGACTCCGTTTGCCTTTCTCTGGGCGCGTACAGTGCGCTGTGAAGCGCCAGCTTGCGGCGCAGAAATTCCGCTGATGCGTTCCTTTTGGTTGTGTCAAAAGCCAAAGCGCAGGCGGGCACTTCGGCATCGGATAATCCGGGCTGCTGGAAGTCAGCCGAGACTTGCGTTTGAGTTGTTCAAGCCGATTTCGGCCAGCGAGGTAGGTGGTGCGACTGTGTCCGGAGCCAAAGCAACCTGCCTTTGCTGTGGCTCGGTGCTGTCCCGTGAGCGAGTACGACATCAGATTGCGATCCAACGCGGCGGTACCGATGTTGTCTTTGACGAAGAGGGTTGTCGCATTGGTGGAGCACGGATGATGGCAGTGGCGACCGTACCACCGGGCGCGAAGAGGCGGTATTACAGGTCACCATGTGAGGCCGACTATGAGGCTGTGCGCCGCTCGCAAGACCGGCTTGCGGACATCCTCCAGAAATGGGAGCGACTCGGAAGGAAGGGCGCTTGTCCCGTGCCGGACGAACGATTGCCACCGGTCGGCACTCTTGGTTTTCGTGTTCAACGATATGGGATACTTGAATGGCAAGACTTGTTCACAGCCCGCCAAAAAATGGCCATTATATTGCTCTTGTCGCGATTGGCAAACAGTGCAGTAATGGAAACACAAGCACTTCAGCGTCTGGTAGCGTTGTCATTGGGGAAACTCCTTCGGCATTGCAACGTGCTTAGCAAATGGCACAGGAAGAGCGAGACTGTTGCCGGAGCGTTTGGAATGCAAACGCTACCGATGTCTTGGGATTTCCCGGAAATGTATCCCGATGTGTCCTATGCAGGTGGACTAAAAAACTGTTTCAAAGACGTTGCTGACTGCATTGAGAAGAGCGTTCGCGACCTAACGCACGTGGGACAGACTGAGCTCGCAGATTCGATTCAACATCCTCTGCCTGATGAGACCAGTGATGTATGGTTCACGGATCCGCCCTACTACGATGCGATACCATACTCCGATCTGTCGGATTTCTTCTTGGTGTGGCTGAAACGAGCGCTGCCCGATCACGCGGTACTACGAGATCCCTTTGATCCTGACAACCCTCTATCGCCGAAACGATCCGAGATCGTCCAGGACAAGACTAAACAAGTGCAAGGTCGCCCAAAGGACCGTGAGTGGTTCGAAGAGATGATGTCCAAAACCTTCGCGGAAGGCTGCCGGGTGCTGAATAGCGAGGGAATAGGTTGCGTTGTTTTTGCGCACAAGACCACGGAAGGATGGGAAGCACTGCTTGCCGGAATGATCCGAGGCGGATGGACGATTACTGCATCATGGCCAATCGCGACCGAGAGGAGTGCGCGTCTCCGTGCTCGGGATTCTGCTGCGCTCGCTACCAGCGTCCATTTAGTCTGTCGACCACGTGCTAACGAAGCTCCAATTGGGGATTGGAGCGAAGTCCTGCAGGAGTTGCCGGGCCGTGTCGCCGACTGGATTGAGCGCTTGCAGGCCGAAGGCATCCGTGGTGCGGACTTGGTATTTGCGTGTATCGGGCCCGCCTTGGAAATCTTCAGTCGCTACCGTGCTGTCGAAACACCCGCGGGGCGAAGGGTCAAGCTGCCGGAATACCTAGAGAAGATCTGGGAGGTTGTTGGCCGGACAGCGCTTCAACGAGTATTGGGGACAGCGAGATCGACAGATTTTGGAGGCCAGATTGGGGCTCTTGAGGAAGACTCGCGGCTGACCGCGCTTTTCCTTTGGACACTTCAGAGCACTGAACAGCCCGAAGAGAAGAACAAGGCTAGGAGGGACGAGGAAGCCATCGCGAAGGCGGTTGCCAAGGGTCTCAGCCTGCCGTTCGACGTTGTCCGGCGCTTCGCACAGCCGATGGGCATCAACCTCGACCGATGGACGAATCGAATAATCGAGCAAAAGAAGGGGATTGTGCGTCTCCTACCCGTGGCCAAGCGGGCTAAGGAACTCTTCGGTGAAGAAGGTGCTTCCGTCGCGGCGGGGAAGCTCGAGAAGGACGCCGATCTTCAAGCGACCCTCTTCCCCGACTGGGAACCAACTGGGGCACCACGAGCCGTTCGTGGTCGCAAGGGCAAGATCCTCGGCAGTGATGCTGAACTCCGGGAACCCGACGCAACCACCCTTGATCGCGTTCACGCGGCCATGCTACTCCAGCGGAGCGGCCACACGAACGCCCTTCGGAGGCTGATCAGCGAGGAACAGGATCGGGGACCGGAGTTCCTGCGTCTCGCCAACGCGCTCTCCGCCCTGTATCCTCGTGGTAGCCAGGAAAAACGCCTCTTGGACGCCATGTTGCTGGCGGTTCCAAGGTGACCTGCGACGTGTAGGGCTGACAACTCGCGAACCCACTGCCATGCTTCGATTCCGCAAGCTCCGCCTGAAGAACTGGAAGAACTTCGAGAGCGTTGAGGTCGACCTCCAGGATCGGATGTTTCTGGTGGGTCCCAACGCCTCCGGGAAGTCCAATCTTCTGGATGCGCTTCGCTTCCTTCGGGATCTTGCTTCGGTGGGGGGCGGCTTCGGCGAAGCCGTCCGTCGGCGGGACGGCGTGAGCACGATTCGCTGTCTCGCGGCCCGCCGATACTCCGACATCGAGATCGATGTGGAACTCGAGAACGGCGAAGGCCACTCCTGGGACTACCAACTGGCCTTCAACCAGGACAATCAGCGCAGGCCGTTGGTGCGGAGCGAGCGAGTCATTCGAGATGGCCAGACGATTCTTGAACGCCCCGACCAGGATGACCGTGACGACGCAGCTCGCCTGACGCAGACCCATCTTGAACAGGTGAACGTGAACCTGGAATTCCGCGCCCTGTCCACGTTCTTCGCTTCCATCCGCTACCTCCACATCGTGCCTCAGCTCGTCCGCGAGCCGGATCGCTCGGTAGGAAGATCCAACGACCCCTACGGCGGAGACTTCCTGGAACAGGTCGCCCGAACGAACGAGCGAACGCGGAACGCGCGCATGCGCAAGATCCAGACGGCTCTCCGTGTCGCCGTCCCTCAACTGGAGGAGATCGAGTTGACGCGGGATGTCCGGGGTGTTCCTCACCTGCGCGCCAGATACCAGCACTGGCGACCGCACGGTGCCTGGCAAAGCGAAGGGCAGCTGTCGGACGGCACCCTTCGCCTGATGGGAGTGTTGTGGGCGACGATGGATGGTAAGGGACCGCTGCTGCTGGAAGAGCCGGAGCTCTCGCTGCATCCAGAGATCGTGCGCGTGTTACCTCAGATGCTGGCACGGGTGCAACGACACACCAGGAGGCAGGTCTTCTTGAGTACCCATTCGCCGGATCTCCTGGCGGACAGCGGGATCGGCCTTGACGAGACCCTGTTGTTCGTGCCGCAGAAGGAAGGCGCCAAGGTTTTCCCCACGACCTCGCTCTCGGACGTGAAGCAGCTCCTTGATGCTGGCCTTTCGCTGGCCGACGTGGTCATCCCTAGGACTCGTCCGACCAATCCCGGCCAACTCGCACTTTTTGCGGACGCGTAGGCCATTGCCCCTATCCGTCTTCAGTGCGGCAGTCGAAGGAGTCGTGGACGAAGCCGTCGTGCGCAGGCTGATCAGGCATGCCGGCGGCGATACCGGCACCGTCTATGGACGCCGTGGAAAGCCCTATCTCAAGCAGAGAATCGGAGGGTTCAATCAGGCCGCCCGCCACGCGCCCTGGGTTATCCTTGTGGACCTCGATAACGACGCCGATTGCGCGGCGGTCCTCCGCGCGGAATGGCTGCCGAATCCTGCTCCGCATCTTTGCTTTCGCATCGCCCTGCGCGAAGTGGAGACCTGGTTATTGGCGGATCGCGAGGCGGCAGCGCGCTTTCTGAGTGTGGCGAAAAGCCGGATCCCTCAAGACCCCGAGAGTGTGACCAACCCAAAGGAATTCGTCGCCAACCTCGCACGCCGCTCACGTCGCCGAGACATCCGCGAAGATATGGTGCCGCGTAGCGGCAGCGGCCGAGCCGTTGGACCCGCCTACACGTCCCGGTTGGCCGAGTTCGCCAGCACCAAGTGGCGTCCGCCGATCGCTTCCGAGCGGTCGGACAGCCTGAAGCGGGCGATCCGGTGCATCCAGCGGCTTGTGGAGTCTTCCGGGTAGCGCTGGTCCGATGCTGCGGCATGGGCGAGCCTTGCGTCGGCACATATGTTACCGTCCGTCGAGACTACTGAGCCCATCGAGCGCCGCAGTACCGAGGATGGCATATGCATGAGGTGAGATCGATCGAGTACTTGCTGAACCAGATCAGCCGGAACGAAATCCTGCTCCCCGAATTCCAGCGGGGATACGTCTGGACCCGCAAACAGGTGCGGGGATTGATGCAGTCTCTCTACCGCGGACATCCCACGGGACATCTGCTGATCTGGAGCACCTACAAGCCTTCGGTGGTTCGTGGCGCAGACCCGTCGGATGACGGAAAGTCCTTGCTCCTCCTGGACGGACAGCAGCGCTTGACGACGCTCTACGTGTTGTTCAGGGGAAGGCCTCCCCGGTTCTACGAAGGCGAGAGCCTGTTCTTCGACTTGTACTTCAACGTGCAAACGGAGGAGTTCCGTTTCTGGCAGAAAACCCGGATGCAGAAAAACCCGGCATGGATCGGAGTCCACAATTTCCTGAGCGAGACCCTGCACGGTCTGCTCAGGAGGATGCCGAAACTCGACGAGGAAGAGCGGGACGTGTTTCAGCAGAATCTCGCCAACCTCAGTCGCCTCGACCAGATCCGGGACTACCGATACACCATCGACCAAGTGTCGGGTGATGAGTTCGGGGTGTCGGAAGTCGTCGAGATCTTTAATCGGATCAACAGCAAGGGGACGCCGCTGAAGGCTGCGGACCTCGCGCTGGCGCACGTTTGCAGCATCTGGCCGGAAGCCAGGGCGGAGATGCGGGAGTTTCAGGCGAAGATGGCGGATCGGGGCTTTGCCATGGACTTCGCTTTTTTCCTGAGGTGTCTGGCCGGTGTTGCGACGGACTCGATCCGGCTCGAGGGTTCCTTCTTGCGGACCCCCGCAGAGGTGCTGCAAGCCGGATGGAGGGATATGCAGCCCGCGTTCGAGCACTTGGTGGCCGTGCTGCGACACGAAGCGTTCGTTGGCAACGCCAAGGACCTTCCCACCACCTACATGCTCATGCCCGCCACGATTTTTCTTGCGCGCCAGGGTGGGAGCTTTCCGAACGAGAGTCTCAAGCGGCGGTTCATTCGCTGGATCTATCTGGCGGGTCTGTGGGCCCGCTACTCCGGCGCCACCGAGACCAAGCTCCAACAGGATGTCGCCCTAGTGACGGGCAGTGACCCGGATCCCACGCCGGAGTTGGAGGCCGCGATTCTCCGCGAGCGCGGGCGAGTGACGCTTGAAACGTCGGACTTGGTCGAAGCGGGCGTGCGTTCCACTGCTGCACCCCTGGCCCAGATTGTGGCACAGGCAAGAGGTTCCCGAGATTGGTTCACGGGGATTCGCATTTACGACAGAGCGATGGGGCGAAGCAACGTGTTGGACCGCCACCACGTCTTCTCGCTTCCCGTGCTAAAGAAGGCCGGTTTCGACTCCAATCGAGACCGGAAGACCAACAACGAGCTGGCCAACCGGGTGTTCCTAACGCAGAAGGCACCGAGGGAGGTCCGTTCTTCGGCGCCCGCCGAGTACCTTCCCGAAGTCAACGAGAACCAGCCCGGTGTCCTGCGGGCGCAGTCCATCCCACTGGACCGCGAACTCTGGGATCCCGACAACTACCTCGACTTTCTCGCCGCACGCCGTGCCCTGTTGGCCCGTGCGATCAACGAGTTCATCGCTGGCTGGATCCCCAGAGGCGAAGAGGGACGCACCGATGAGCATAGCGTTCGGCAGATGATGGTTGCCGGAGAAAGCGAAGCCGTTGAGTTCAAGTCGAGTCTCCGCTGGGACCGGCGGCTAGAGGGAGTGAACAAGGGCCTCGAAAAGGTCGTAGCCAAGACCTTGGCCGGATTCCTGAACGCCAGGGGCGGAACGCTCCTCATCGGTGTAGACGATTCGGGTGCGGCGGTCGGGATCGATGACGACTACGCCACCCTGAGGAAGAGCGACAGGGACGGTTTCGAACTCCACCTGCAGCAGATCATCGCCCGCGACCTAGGACCCGTATCGTCGACCTATCTGACGATAACATTCCACGAGATCGACGGGGCGGACATCTGCCAGATTACCGTTGAGTCCAGCGATGAACCCGTCTACGTGGAGGAGCGCAACATCGCCACATTCTACCTTCGGACCGGAAATGCGACTCGGCCATTGTCGGTGAAGGATACGGTCAGGTACGTCCAGCGGCGTTGGGGGAGGGCAGCGTGAGCCACTCCAAGGGTCTCCGATTCGTGCGCAGTTTTCTTGAGCGGGTCGGGGTGGCAGCTCGGTCCGTTCCTGGAACCCTTCCCCCACCCACCGGCGCCTTTTGGTCCAAGGATGGCGAGGGAATGCTGTTCTTGGATGCTGAATTGAGTAGAGAGTATCGACGGGTCGTTCAAGAGATTCTGACCAAATTCGCTCGCCAAGAAGACCTGTCCGAATATGCCGTCGATTCAGCTCTGAGGGATGCCGTCTTCGAATCCGTCGATATACCAAAACAACGGAGCCGCGATCCGAATGTTCGGATCAACAATGCGCTCACAACGCTTAGGACTGTTCTGAAGAGTTCACCCAAAGAGTACAAGTGCTGGGTGCCTGTTGGGGGGCTCGACGCGGAATCTCTGCCAGCGCGTTTTGGACCGGTCCGTTTTTTGAAGTGTGACGAAGAGCGGATTTCGGCTCTGACTTCTCATCGGAACGTTGAGCTTGGCACCGATGAGTCAGCCAGCATCGCATACTTTGAAGACATAGTGTCTGAGTCGCTACTAGATCGTCCGATCGCAATCGTTACTGCGGAGGCCCGAGACGGGAGGGCTGCCGTCGTACTTGGAGAGCGACAAGTAAGGGCTGCGATAGAATGCGTGAACTTTTTTTCAGATCTTATCCCGTATTGTTTGGCTTGGCTGTTCATTCCCCCACCCGACGCTGCCGCGAGCCATCCTGTTCTACGTTTGGCCGTGGCACCCGATGGATCCATACAAGGCGACGATCCGCCGCGAGTAAGGCCGCTCGGTCACGTGTCCCTAACCAAACTCCGAGAAGGTGCGGAGCCCATCGCGAAGGCGGTGGAACATGTGGAGAATATGTTATGCCAGAAACACCCCAACAAGACAGAAAAGATATTACTAAACTCAGTCCGCTGGGGAGGCCGAGCCAGCGTGGCGGCCACGTTGGAAGAATCGTTTCTGCAGTTCGCCATCTCTCTGGAGTGTGTCTTGCTACCGATTCAAAAACAGGAACTTAGTTTCCGTTTGTCGCAACGGGTAGCAAGGGTGCTCGGAAGGAATGTTGAGGAACGTGCAAGGATAGCCAAGCGAACGAAGGAGTTGTACCGTATTCGTTCTAAGATCGTCCATGACGGACACTACGAGGTGACGAAAGGAGAGCGAGACGAGATTCGGATGCTTGCGAAAAACACCGTGCTGAAGCTCTTGCTCACGTCCGATGTCCAACTGTGTGCCAATCTGAATGACCTGGATCACTATTTCAACAAGCTGACACTTGAATGAGCAATGTGAGTCAACGTGGGAGGATGGGAATTCGCCATGACCCGTAACCCCTGGTACAAAGTCGCCACCCTCCGGAAGGAAGTCCGCGAGGGGCGGTCCTTCAGCCCCGACGAGTTCGCCATCGCGCTGGAGCAGGTCGTCGCCGGGACCGCGCCGGAAGACTACCGGGAACCCGGTCAGTTTTTCTCCCGAACCTGCTTCACGAGGGCGTTGAAGGAGCACTCCGGAATGGTGCTACGACGCCTTTCGGGGCGGAGCGAGAACACCGCTCCGGTGCTGACCCTCATCACCCAGTTCGGGGGAGGCAAGACCCATACGCTGACAGGGTTGTATCATCTGGCGAGCGCGGGACTGGGCGCGGCGCGGTTCCCAGGAGTGCCGGCACTCCTTCGCGAGACGGGTGTCGGGCAAGTTCCCGCAGCGCGGGTTGCGGTGTTCGTCGGCAACGCATGGGATCCGGCTGAAGGCCGTGAGACCTTGTGGATCGACATGGCCCGTCAGCTGGCGGGAGAGCAGGGGGTTGCGGCGCTCGGATCTGCCGCAAGCACGACTCCCCCGGGCACGGAGGCCATCGGAAGGGTATTCGCACTCGCGGATGCGCCCGTGCTGTTGTTGTTCGACGAAGTCCTGAACTTCGTCAACAGGCACCGAGGCATGGCAGACGGCTTCCACGCCTTCATCCAGAACCTCACCGTTGCTGTTACGGGTAGGACGCAAGCGGCGGCGGTCATCAGTCTGCCCCGCAGCCAAGTCGAAATGACCGACTGGGATCAGCAGTGGCAGGAGCGCATCACCAAGGTTGTGCGTCGAGTGGCGCGTGATCTGATCGCCAATGACGAGGCGGAGATCGGGGAGGTCGTGCGCCGAAGGCTGTTCGATGATCTGGGAAGCCCGAGAATCCGCAACCGGATCGCCAGGAGCTATGCGGACTGGTGCTTCGAGAGGAGCAACCGCCTTCCCCCCCAATGGACGGCCGTGGATACGGCGACAACCGAGGCCAGAGCGAGGGATGCTCTCCGAAGTCGGTTCCAGGCCTGCTATCCGTTCCATCCCGCAACCCTTTCGGTGTTTCAGCGGAAATGGCGAGCGCTTCCGCAATTCCAGCAAACCCGGGGAGCCTTGGCCATGCTGGCTCAATGGGTTTCTTGGGCGTCGCGAACTCACTTCAGGGAAGCGAGAACGGAACAGTTGATCACGCTGGGTTCGGCGCCCCTCCACGATTCAGGGTTCCGAAGCACCATCCTTGGTCAGTTGGGAGAATCGAGGCTCGACGCTGCCATCATCGCGGATATCGCGGGAAGCGAGGCGCATGCCAGAGCATTGGACGCGGATACCAAGGGTCCGCTCCGCGACATCCATCGCCGTGTTGGCGCAGCCATCCTCTTCGAATCGTCCGGCGGACAAGTCGACAAGGTGGCTCACTTGCCCGAGTTGAGGTTCGCGCTGGGCGAGCCGGACGTCGAGACAACGACCATAGACAACGCCGCTGCGGCGCTAGAGGGATCGGGCTTCTTCATCCACAAGGTGGGGACGGACGGTTTCAAGATCCACCATCAGGCCACGCTCAGGAAGGTTGTAAGCGACCGCCGCGCGTCACTGGACAGGGAGAAGGAGGTCAATCCGGCCATCCGCACGCTGGTCCGAGACGAGTTCGCGCGGGGTGCTAGTCTGCGGGTCGTCTCGTTCCCCGAGGAGAGTACGGAGATTCAGGACTCGCCACACCTCAAGCTTGTCATCGCGAATCCAGATACGGAATGGGGAGCCGATGGTCAGGCACCGGAGCATATCGCGGGCTGGACACAGGAAAGAGGTAGGTCTCCCCGGTTGTATCCGGGTTCGCTGGTATGGTGCGTGAAAAAACCGGGCCGCGAACTGCATGAACGCGTGGAACTGTGGCTCGCTTGGCAGCGGGTCGAGCGCGAGGTGAGAGAGGG
This sequence comes from Longimicrobiales bacterium, assembly GCA_965202805.1. Taxonomy (GTDB): domain Bacteria; phylum Gemmatimonadota; class Gemmatimonadetes; order Longimicrobiales; family Gaopeijiaceae; genus BD2-11. The sequence continues at coordinate 1,489,521 of OZ241869.1, read as the reverse complement.
GGTTCTGGGAACGGAGTTCGATCACGCCGAACGGGCCGATATCCGGAGGAAGGTGAGGAGCGCCGAGGAAGAAGCGAGGGACGAGGTATGGGCAGGCTATCGCTTCGTGGCATTCAGCGATGCAAAGTCCAGGACGGGACTGAGGGTAATCGATCTTGGCGCCGGTCACGCCAGTGCGAGCGAAAGCCTGTGTGGCCGGATCGTTGGCGCTTTGAAGTCGGAGGCCATCCTCAATGAGTCCGTGGGCGCCGGGTACATCGAGCGGCATTGGCCGCCTGCTCTGAAGGAAGCTGGCGCCTGGCCGCTGACCGGGCTTCGCCAGAGCTTTCTCGACGGCTCGCTTACCCGCCTCGTGGATCCAGACGCCGTGCTTCGCGGGAAGATCGTGGAGTTTGTGGGGAATGGAACCTTCGGCTTGGCCTCCGGTAGCGGCAGCGGTGGCGAGTACCATCGGGTGTGGCACGACGAGGTGGTTGCGCCGGACGATGTCGTCTTCGAGGCCGGCATGTTTCTGCTCACCAGGGCCAAGGCCAAGGAGCTCCGGTCCCCGGCCCCCGAGCCCGATCGGCCAGAGCCGCCTGTTGGGCCGCCACTCGTTCTGACGTCGGAGACTGACCCGACTACGGAGACGCAGCCGACCGCGCGAGAGGCGACACTCCGGCTGGTCGGAACCGTGCCGCCCGAGACATGGAATCGGATCGGGATCAAGGTGTTGCCGAAGATGAGGTCTGGAAGCGACCTCAGAGCGCGCATCGAGCTGTCGGTGACCGTCGACTCGGAACGCGCGCGCGAAATGGAAGCGGAGCTTCGGCAGATTCTCGAAGAGATGGGCTTGGGCGGCCACGTCAACGTGGAGCGATCGTAGTCGGAGACAGCTTCGACCAGACAGCTCCTGATCCTTCCAGGCGTCCGGTGCCTTACTTCGGCCCGCGCTTGCCATGACGTGAGCGCGTTGGCCCCGGTGTACCGCCGAACGCCAGCTGCTTCATATGGTATATGGCATATGGTAACACGAGCCAGCTCGTCCAACCTCTGGGGACCCGCCACCCTCCGCGGAGGCGTACGGCCTCCTGACGATGTCCCACCCGGACCGAGAGACTGCGCACTGATTCCCGGTCAGAAGTGCAGCCCGATCCCACCCGCCGTCGCGTTTGCCGTCCCCCTCCCCTCATCCTACCTTGACCCCCGTTGACAGGCTCATAACACCACGCCCGGGAGGCACGCCATGAAGCTCACACGACGCGACGCGATCAAGGTATCGGGGACGGCTGTGGCCGGCCTTTCCATGGGGGTGGTGAAGCCGGACCGGGTGCTGGCGCAGGAAGCCCAGGAGTTCCCGGATCGGCTGGTGGAGGGCGAGATCCGGACGCGCGCCGATCTGCCGCTGAACGCCGACGGCTCGGCGCCCGAGCATCCCCCGGGCTCCGCGGGGCCCATCGATGGCGTCATCTACCGATACACCGGGGGCGAGGCTCCCGACACCGACCTCGACTACCGCACCGCGAGCATCCGCATCGCCGCAAGCAGGCTCACCCGCCTGCATGGCACCCTGCGCTACGAGGACCTGGCGGACCTCCCCCGGCACTCCATGGTGACCCTGCTCCAGTGCGGAGCGCCCCGGCCCACAGGCATCGTCAAGTGGACCGGCGTCCGCTTCAACGACGTCCTGGACATGATCGGCCTGGCGCCCACGGCGCACTACTGCCGCGTCATCTCCCACGACGGCTACTACACGGACGAGGAAGTCCCCACCATGCGTCATCCCCAGACGATGCTCGTGTGGATGCTCAACGACGAGCCGCTCCCTCCCGTGAACGGCGCCCCGTTCCGTCTCGTGATCCCCTTCCGGTACGGCGGCCGCAGCGTGAAGGCGGTGCAGGAGATCACCTTCGGTTCGCCGTCGCTGCCGTTCCGCGACGTGCCGACGCGGGGAGCCTGAGGCATAACCCCTGCCAGCGGGAGTCAGCGGGGCGAGCGCGTGAGTTCGCGGTTGTCCCGTTGCGCTCGGAGCGCCATCTTTCGCGGGTTTGCGACATTTCGTATGCAACATGCGACGGCGTGTCAGGTGAGGTCATAGCGAGTGACGGGTTTCCCCTTAATCCCAGAATCCCAAACGGAGGGACAGGATGAGAATTGACGTGAAGTGGCGACGCGAGGGAGGCATCGCGATCGCTTCGGTGCTGGGGCGAATAGACAACGCGAGCGCGAGTGACTTTCAGGGACTTGTGGAAGGCGGGCTGGGGGCCGGGGACGATGCCCTCATTCTGGACATGGAGCGTGTCGAATTCATAAGTAGTGCGGGCCTCCGGGTGTGCCTGATCCTGGCCAGGAGGTTCACGCGCGGGAGGTTCGCCCTCTGCTCGCTCACCGAATTGAATCGGGAGGTCGTTGCCATCAGCGGATTCGACCAGTTGATCGACGTGCACGTCTCGGGGGCCGCTGCCATCGAGGCCATCGGCGGGTCCTGAAAGCGCGTCTGAACCAACCCGATGGATTTACTTCACGTTCCAGGGAGAACCAAGCAATGAGCGAAGAGAAGACGATTACCATCAAGCGTTCCGTCGACTTGAACATCGTGGGAGATAACATTCTGGACATCGCGGATTTCGCGGTCGAGAAATATGAGTTCCGGAACGACACCACTCTGGCCCCCGAGGTGCGCGAGGCCGCGACTACGGCGATCCGCCAGGCTCTCTGGGCACGAGTCGAGGAACTGAGGTTGAAGCGCAAGCAGATTCTGGCCGGCATGTTCGAGTTGGCCGACGAAACCGCGAAGCGCGTCGTGGAGGACGGTTAACTAACGCAAACGGCGCCGCGCGTCTCGGGAGTCTCGCCTTGCGCGCGAAACCAGGCCGTCGTCCAGTAGTTGCCGGAAGTGGTCGACAATCGACTCCGCCGCGGGGCGGAAGGTGATTCCGAGAGCGTCTCTCGCGTATCGGTTGTCGAACCTGAGTGGATAGCCGATGTTGCGCCGCGCCACGGCCTGCGGGATTCGCCGCCGGGGCGCGAGCATGAGGGCAACCACCTTCGACACGGTTTGACGCGGAAACGGATAGCCGTCGCCGAAGTGATTCCGCAGAATCGAAGCGACTTCGATCAGGCCCAGCGTCTCACCGACCAGAATGTGCCGGCCTCGGGCCTCCGGGATCAACCCGGCGCGCAGGTGACCCTCCGCGACATCGCGGACATCCACGATGGCGAATTCGAGCTCGGGGGCGCCGAAACGATAATAGCCGTTCCCGAGATCGCGCATGATCAGGACACCCTCGGCGCTCGTGTGCCGGCCAAGGCCCGGTCCGAGAACGAGGCCGGGGTTCACGGCGACCAGATCCCACCGGTGCTGTCCGTCCGCCATCTCCCACGCCAGCCGCTCCGCCAGGGTCTTGGAGTAGGAATACGGCTGGTGGTGCGCATTGCTGGTCGAGTTCCAATGGCTCTCGTCGAATCGGTCCGCCTCGATTCCCTCGAGATCCGCGGCGTCGCCGTAGACGGCCACGATACTTGAGGTAAGCACCACGCGCCGCACGGAGGGAGTCCGGTTCGCGGCTTCCAGGACGTGGCGGGTGCCGCGGACAGCCGGCTGCACAAGGTCGCCCTCGGCATCCACCACGTCCCGCACGATCAGCGGCGAAGCCGTGTGGAAGACGATATGGCACCCCGCCATCGCGCGATCGAACCCGCCGGCCTCCAGGAGGTCCGCGTCAAACAGGGTCAGCGTTGCGGGATGACCCCTCGCGACCGCGGTCAGGTGGTCGGTCCTGGTGGGATCACCGGTGTCGCGCACCGTCGCGTGGACGTCGAAACCGCGTTCGAGCAGTCGCCTGACCAGCCAGGACGCGATGTAGCCGTTCCCGCCCGTCACGAGAACCGGGCCGGGAGGCCCGGCCGTTACCTGGGTAGACATACTCGCAACATACGGACCAGGCCTGACGAGGGGCAGGAATCGGTTGCTGTCGATGAGCCCGGTCGCCTGTCGGTTGTGCACCGGATCTGCGACATTATCTTGTAGTTTTGCGACATTCCAGCGATTTTGACATCGATGTTTGTGGACGTCAACGACGGGCGAGCCCGAAGGGGTCAAGCTGCGGAGCCAGCGAGACGCGCGAGGCATCGCGGGAGGCGGGAGCCACAATGAACTCAGGCAGGGACAGCTCGAAGGAACCCGTCGCCATCGTCGGATACGCCTATCGGATGCCGGGGGGCATCCGCACGGACGACGATTTCTGGGATCTCCTCGTCAGGCGCGAGATCGTGCGGGAGCCGGTCGCCGACCGTTATGGCAGGGGCTACCAGCCGATCGGCGGATTCTCGGGCCCGGGCCGTTTCGGGAGCGCGTACGAGGGTCTGATACGCGACCAGGGGGAGCAGCGGATGGATCGCAGCCTCTTCGGAGTGTCGCGCAATGAAATGGCCTACATGGATCCTCAGATCCGGATGTTGCTTGGTTGCGCCTGGGAGAGTTGCGAGCATGCCGGATGGGATCTGAGGGGACTGCGCAACAGCTCCACGGGTGTCTTCATCGGTGCCCAGGTGGCGTCAACGGCCAACTGGCGCGCGCTGTACGGCACCAACGAGTTCTCCATTCTGAGCATCGACGCTTCGATGCTCGCGAACCGCATCTCCTACCACCTCAACCTCATGGGACCTTCCGTGGCGTGTTCCACGGCCTGCTCGGCGTCCCTGACCGCGTTGCACACCGCGATGAACGCGATTCGGCAGGGAGATTGCGACCAGGCTCTGGTGGGAGCCGCGACCTACCTGGGGTCGGCCCGCTGCAGTGCCTCGTTCAACGCGCTCGGCGTCATCAGTCCCGACGGCAGGTGTCACTCCTTCGATGCCGACGCCAACGGCTACATTCGCGCCGAAGGAGCGTTCATCTTCGCGGTCAAGCCATTGGAAGCGGCGGAACGGGACGGCGACCACGTCTTTGCGGTAGTCGCGGCCACGGCGGTCAACACCGCAGGGACCGCGGACGATGCGGTCGGTCTGGCCCAGGGGCGCTACATCACCGCGCCGACCCGCCATTCGCAGGTCGAGTTGATGCGCACGGCCTGTGAGCGCGCCGGGTTGGGTCCCGAGGACTTCGACTATATCGAAGCGCACGCCACCGGCACCGTGGTGGGCGACCGCATCGAGGGGAACGCCATCGCCGAGGCCTTCGGCGGGGTTGAACGCGAGGTTCCGCTGCGTGTCGCCAGCGTGAAGAGCAACGTGGGGCACCTTGAAGCCGCGGCGTTCAGCTGCGCGCTGCTGAAGGTGGTCCTGATGATGCAGCGACGCACCTTTGCGCCTATTTCGCGGAACTTCCTGGCGCCGAATCTGGAGATCGATTTCGACAGCTGCCCGATGCAGGTGCAGACGGCGTGCGAGCCATTCCCGGACCGTCCGGTCGTGGTCGGGATCAATTCCTTCGGGTTCGGCGGCGCCAACGGACACTGTGTGGTCAGGGAATACCGGCGGATGCGGCCCGCCGTGTGGTCGGCGCCCCTGGCTGCCGACGCGGGCTACATGATCCCCCTGTCCGCGCGTACGGCCAACGCCCTGGTGGAGAGCGCGCGCAGCATGCGCGAACTCCTCGACGAGTCGGAAATCGATCTCTACACCCTGGCAGGCAATCTAGGACGACGCCGGAGCCGGTTTGCCGCGCGTACCGCGTTCGCCGTTCGCAACCGCGACGAGCTTGCCGAGGCGTTGGACGCCTTTGTGGAGGACCCACCTCCGGTCACCACCGTGGAAGAAGGCGACCGCCGGGTTGCCATGGTCTTCTCGGGGCAGGGCACCCAGTGGGCGGGATGCGGGCGCGCGCTCTACCACGCCGACCCTGTCTTTCGCCGGGTGGTCGACGCCATCGAGGAAGAGTGGCGGAAGCACTCCGCCAGCTCCCTGCGCGATGCCTGTTTCTTCGCAAGCCAGGAGGAATTGAACGAAGTCCGGTTGGCCCAGCCCGCGATCTTCATGCTCCAATGCGCCCTCGTGGAGCTGTTGTCGACCTGGGGCATCCAGCCGGACTGTGTCGTCGGGCACAGCTCGGGCGAGGTGGCCGCCGCCTACGCCAGCGGGGCGCTTTCCCTTGCCGAAGCCACGCATCTGGTCTACCACCGCGCCACCCTGCAGCAGCGCGTGGCCGGCTCGGGCCGGATGCTGGCGATCGGACTCGACCGACCGGGGGTGGAGGACCTTCTGAAGGAGCTCAGCGTCTCGTTCCGTTCCGGCAACCATCGACCCGCCCGGGTTCAAATCGCCTGCGAGAACTCGCCCGCCAACACCGTCATCTGCGGAAAGGAGCCTGCCCTCGAGCCCGTCATGGCCGAACTCGACCGCCGCGGCCTGCAGAATCGCCTGATCCCCGGCAACATCGCCTTCCATTCGCCGGCGATGGACCCCCTCCACGACGATGTCATGGCGTCCCTTGCCTTCCTGGACGAGTGCGCGTTCGACTTCGACGTCCCCTTCGTGTCCTCGGTCACCGGCGGGGCGACGGGATGCCTGGACGCCGCATACTGGTGGTCCAACATCCGCGAGCCGGTCCGCTTCGCTGCCGCCATGGAGACGGTTCGCCGGGACCACCGTCCCGACGTGGTTCTGGAAGTCGCACCTCACGGCGCCCTGCAACCGCTCATCCGGCAGTGCCTGGAAGGGAGCGCCTCGGCCTCGGCCCCGGCCTGCATCCCGACGCTGATGAAGGACGAGGATGTCTGCATGGGCTTCCAGAAGGCGCTCGGGGCGCTCTACAAGGCAGGCGTCGCGCTCGATTTCGCGTCCCAGTATCCGCGTCCCAGACCCGTCCCCCACCTTCTCCCCGGGCATCCTCAGGAACAGACGACGACTCACGACGACCTGGTTGACGACGAGATGTTCGTCCACCGCGGCGAGTACTCCCACGGCCCGCTCGTAGGCCACAGGGTCGCCTGCGACCACATGCTCTTCGAGGCGCGGCTCTCCGAGCGGGATTTTCCGTGGCTGACCGACCACCGGGTGCACCGGGCGCCGATCATCCCGGCCGCCGGCTACATCGAGTTGATTCTGCAGGCCTTCGCCGGCAGTCCGGTGCACATCGAAGAGATGGAATTCCTGCAGCACACGCCCGTCGGCCGGACGCCGGTGAGACTGCAGACGGCCCTTTTTCCGGTCCCCGACGCCCCGGACCAGTTCACCTTCACCATCTCCACCCGCTCCTTCGAGAACGACGACGAAGGTACGCTGCACTGCCGCGGGAGGGTTCGCCGGGTAGATGAAGACCACGCCGTCGACACGCTGCCGACGCTGCAGGATGTCCTTGCGTCCGACTTCGATCCTTCACCGCTCGCGACGGGGGAGGACTTCTACGACCAGATCGAAGCAGTCGTGGGGGACGCCTTCGAGTTCGGACCGCATTTCCGAAGCGTCCGGCAGATCGAAATGGACTCGGCTTCGACCGATCTGTTGCTGGAGATCGAGGTCGACGAGGAGTTGTGGGCGTCCGGCCGGGAAGAGGGCTATGTCATGTACCCCCCGTTGACGGACGGCGGGCTGCAGATCTTCCTGCGTTACCTGATGCGCCTGCCGGATTTCTTTTCCATGCCGCAGCGCGCGTGCGACATCACCTTCCTGCGCCCGCCGACGGGGCCGCGCATCAGCTGCTTCCTGGTCGACACCGGCGACTGGTTCGACGTGGATGAGCGCGGCCAGTACAACAAGCCGCTCGGCGAACTCTACATCGGCCGCCTCAGCTTCTACGATCAAGCCACCGGGCAATTGATCGCCCACATCGGGGAATACCACTCCTTCAACAGCAACCCCCGCTGGAGCGATGTCCCGGACAGCAAGCACCTCATCCGCTGGCAGCCCGGGTTCCTGCCGGCACGTCCTCCGCTCGAGGACGCGCTCCGAGGCGGAGAGGTCGATCCCGCCGACTTGATCGTGGCGCTCGAGGAAGGCGCCTTCGGCCACCGGTACGCCTGCCATGTGATCGAGATCGCAGGGCGGCGCGAGCCCGCCGAGGCGATTCTGAACCGGTGTCTGTCACGCCTGTCGAGCCAGGACGCCCAGACCGAGTACTGGCTCCTCGGCGCGGACGAGGAGCACACCCGCGCGCTCTACGACGCCTTCAACCACCAGGACGCCGCGATTCGGTTCGACTCGCTCGATGCGTGCTCCGCCGGGGCCCGCGAACCCGAGATGGATTCGGGACTGTTGCGGCCCGCCGCCGCCGAACTCGTGCTCCTGCACGCGGAAGCCTGCGCTTTCGGGCCCGCGCAGTGGACGCTCGTTCACCGGCTCCTGGTCGCCGGCGGTCTTGCGCTCGTCTGCCATGGCGAAGGGGATGCAGTCGAAGCCGGCGCCGGCTGGTCTACGATTCACGCGGGGTCACGCGCGACGTTGCTGCAGGCCCCCCACGACCTCTTCGACGTGACCGACGGAAGCGGTGCCGATGGCGAGGGTGAGGCGGCGGACGCGCCCGAAGCCACGGTGGCGGCCGCCACTCCGGGCTCCCGCTGGGTGATCGGCGAACCGGGCAGCCTCGCGGCGAGCTGGCTCGACCTCCTCGACTCGCCGGCGGTGCACCGCGTCCCCTGGTCGACGATCGAGGCAACCGATTCCAGCTGGCTGGACGAATCGCCGGGGGCGGCCGATCCGGAAGCGATCGACTTCTTTGTCGGTACGGATCCGACAGACCCCACGGGGGAGCGTGCCGTCTGGGAATTCGTGGCGTTTCTTCAGGCCCTGGCGCCGCTCCGGCTGGAGCGCGCGACCCGTGACTGCCGTCTGACGGTGGTGACGCGCGGCGCGGTCTGCGGGGTGGACAATCCGCGCGGCAGCGCGCTCTGGGGAGCGGTGCGCAGTATCGCCCTGGAACTCCTCGCCGAAGACACCCGGATCGACTTCAGGCTTGTGGACGTCGGCTCCGAGGATGACCTGGAGGTCCTGGCCCGTCTCACCCGGTGCGATCTGCGCGAGCGCGAACTGGCGATCAGAGAGGGGCGCACATGGGTCCCGCGCATCGTCAGCGTCCGGCAGCGCGCGCCGCTCGTGCCCGATGGTGACGAACCGCCGTACCGGCTTCGCCTGGACAATCCCGGCCAGGTGAGCGGGCTCCGGATGACCACGTACGAGCTTCCGCCGCTGGAGCCGTCGGATGTGGAAGTAGAGGTCGGCGCGGCCGCGCTCAACTTTCGCGACGTCATGGTCACGCTCGGGCTCCTGCCGGCCATCGCCTACGAGCGATCGGCGCTGGGGCGGGAAGTCGGCATCGAGGCCAGCGGGGTGGTTCGGCGCGCAGGCTCCGGGGTCAAGCGCCTGAAGGTCGGGGACGAGGTGGCGCTTACGGTGGGCGGCTGCATCGCGAACCGCGTGGTGGTAAACGAGCACCTCGCATTTCCGAAGCCAGCCGGGCTGAGCATGGAAGAGGCCGCCTCGGCGCTCTCCGTCTACGTCACCGCATACTACTCGCTGATCCATCTCGCACGTCTGAGAAAGGGCCAGCGAGTCCTCATTCACTCGGCAATGGGAGGTGTCGGACAGGCTGCGATCGCCCTGGCCAGGCATGTCGGTGCGGAGGTTTTCGCCACGGCCGGCAACGAGAGCAAACGTGCCCGGCTGCTCGAGATGGGCGTACGCGGAGCGTTCGATTCGCACAGTCACCAGTGGTATGACGATCTCATGGAGGCCACGGGAGGCGAAGGCGTCGATGTCGTATTGAATTCGCTCGCGGGCCACCATATCGCGCTCTGCCTCGAGTCGCTGCGTCCTTCCGGCTGGCACTGCGAGATCGGAAAGGTCGACATCTACACCGACAACTCTCTCAGCATGCGCGTCTTCCGCAAGAATCTGCGTTTCGCCGCGATCGATGTGGACCGTCTGATGCTGGACGACCCGGTATTGTCGCACGTGCTCTCCCAGGCCTGCATCGACCTCATGGACGAGGGGGCGGTCGCGCCCCCCGCGCTGACGGCTTTTCCATACCGCGACTACGCGAAGGCGCTTCGCCTGATGACGACCGGACAGCACCAGGGCAAGCTGGTTCTTCAGGCTCCGACCGATCCCGCAGACCGCGGATTCGGCATCGCGGACACCCGTCCCTTCCTGGATCCGGACGCGACCTATCTGGTCACTGGCGGCCTGGGTGGGTTCGGCCTCCGCTTCGTGCCCTACCTGATCGCCGCCGGTGCGCGCCATCTGACCCTGATGGACCGCGATCCCGCGCGGCGCCGCGACGTCGAGTGGATCCGCCAGATCACGACGCTGTCCAAGATGGCGCACGACTACGAGATCGACATCGTGCCGGGGGACGTGAGGAACGCGGCGGATGTGCACCGCTGTATCGCGGGCCTGGAGCGACCCCTGAAGGGCGTGTTCCACCTCGCCGGAACGCTGGAGGACCGGTCTTTCCTGGACACGTCGCCCGATTCGCTGGCAAGGGTGTTTGCGCCCAAGGCCAGTGGCGCGCTCAACCTTCATCACGCCACCATCGACCGGGATCTCGACTACTTCGTGCTGTTCTCCTCGATTGCCTCGACCTTCGGCAACCTGGGGCAGATCAACTACAGTGGCGCCAGCAGCTTCCTTGACGGGCTGGCCGCGTGGCGACGCAAGCGCGGCCTCCCGGGTTTCTCGTACAACCTGGGTCCGGTCACCGAGGTCGGGATGGCGGCCCGGAGCCTCCACGTCATGCGCATGATGCGGGCTGCCGGCATGACCACCGTCAGCGCCAACTTCGCGATCGCGAACCTCGACTACGCCCTGCGCACCATGGCGGACCACGACCATCTCGTCACCGCGCTGTTCGCGAACCCTCCGTGGACCGTCCATTCTCCCGACTACATGTGCAACGGACGTCTGCTCACGAATCAGGCGGCGTTCGAGGTGGACGCCGGCGGCGACCTGACCCTGGAAGGTGTCGTGGCGCAGATCTCCGCCAAGGTCGCGGAGTTGTGCGGTCACGACGAAGGCGATGTTTCCGAACCGCTCTCGAGCTTCGGGCTCACCTCGATTTCGGTCGCCGAACTGGGTGCGTTCGTTCAGACGCAGTTCAACCACCAGGTCAGCGCGCTCGAGCTGATGACCACGGCCTCCGCGCTCTCCCTCGCGCAGGCCATCGTGCACGGAACCGACTCGGACACCGAGGACGAGGTCGCAGGCGAGGGAGAGGAAAGAGCGGGCGTAGACGAAGAGTTCCGGCAGCGAGTGCGCAGGCGCCGCTCACCCTTCGCGAATGCGCCCGAGGATCACTTCCCCAGCGGCGGGCACTCGCCGACCGGCGGCGACGGGATGGCCGGTTCCGGGGTGCCCTCGACCAGCGGGAGAGGAGCTTCACGGACGGCCGACGGGGCGGGAGTCACGCCCGCCCGGAGCCATTGAACCGCGGCGGCGTTCTGTCGGCGGCGACCCGCCAGCGCATACCGCCGCTGACGGGAAGCCTGCCTCCCCACTGCCAAATCGATCTTACTGCGTTGCGCAGCTTCGTTCGCGAAGCAGTCACCCGTGCGACGCCCGCCGAGGCTGTTTCCCCCACCGACTTCCGCCACGTCCTCGTCACCGGCGCGACCGGCTTCCTCGGCCGTTTCCTGGTGCGGGACCTGCTCACCCGGGATTCGCGACTCACGGTGCACTGCATCGTGCGCGGCGACGACCGCGAGCAGGGCTTCGAGCGGCTGCGGACGAACATGGAGCACGCGGAGGTCTGGGACGACGGCTTCGCTCCACGAATTCGCGTGCACGCCGGGGACGTTGCCGAACCGCGCTTCGGGCTGTCCGAGTCCCGGTTTCGCGTACTCTGCGAAGAGATCGATGCCGTATACCATCTCGCAGCGACCCTGAGTCTTTCCTCGTCCTACCGCGCCATTCGCCGCGTAAACGCGTTCAGCATCCGAAGCGTGCTGGACCTGTGTCTGCATACACGCTACAAGCATCTCTTCTACGCTTCGACGATGGGGATTTTCCCCGAGTATTTCTGCGCATTCGCGCGCGAGTATCGGGGCACTCGCATCGACGACCAGACGCAGCCGGACCTGTCCAGCATGAAGCGAACATTCCCGCTGGGCCTCCTCGGATATCCATGGAGCAAGCTCGTTGCCGAGCAGGCGATCCTCTTCGCGAATGTCGTCGGGCTGCCGGTCGGGATCTTCCGATTGGCCCAGACGAGCATGGCTTCGACCGGGTACGCGGAGCCGGCCAACATCACCCAGCGCCTCTTCGCGGCGGTGGTGGATGTGGGGATGATTCCACGGGGATTCACGTTGCAGTCAAACAGCGACCCCGTCGACACACTGAGCCGTATCTGCACCGAGATCTCGTTCAACCCGGAGCGTCGCTCCACGATCTACAACTGCTGCAATCCAACCCCGTCGTACACCACCGTTCGCGTTGAAGAACTCGGTCTGGACTATCCGGAGGTTTCCTATCAGGCCTTCAAGCGGGCCTGCCAGGCTCGGGGTGCCGCCTCGCCCCTCGCCCGATACTGGGCACTGTTCGATCAATTCGGCCCCTACTGGTTGCGGGGCAGCGACTCGGCCACCTCCTTGCCCGTGAGCGACCGCGCGATTCGTGAAGACTGTCCGGTCACCATCGATTGGCCCGGTCCCCTCACGAGGTACGTTCGTCACAACCGATGGGTCAGGGAACATCCAGAGGCATGGCCGCACCCCACTCCCCGCCGGCACCTGAAGCTTGAGCACCTGCTCAGGCAGGCAAGGCGTTACGCGGACGATCGCGGCCTGTGCTTCGATTCGACCTACCCGGAGTGGATGCTCGAAGGACTGCGGCGGCTTGTGGAGGCATTGAAATCACCGGAAGCGGGTTTGCTCGAGACCCGGATCGGTCACGTCACCTTCGACATGTGCCGGATGCTGCGCAACAACGCCGAGCTGGCCGCCGAACGGCAGCGGTACCCGGAGATCGGCCGACAGAACGTCGTTCAACCTGTTTTCATCGTGGGAATCAACCGCACCGGGACAACCTACCTCCACCGCCTCATGGCCCGGCACAGCAGATTCTGGGCGCTGCGAGCCTTCGAGTACGTGGAACCGGTGATCCCCAGCGGCGACTATGCGAGGGTCGCGGGCACGACGGCAGATCCTCGGCGCGCGCTGGCTGCCGACGTGTTCAAAGCCTCCGGCATCATCGACTCCTTTTCCGGGGTCCACCAGATCTCTATCGACGAGCCGGAGGAGGATATCCCGATCCTTCGGCTGTCGTTCAAAGCCAGGGTGTTCGGAGCCCGATATCACATCCCGCAGTACGATAGCTGGCTGGAGGAAAACGGCTCGCGGGAGGCCTACCGGCACCATCGCCGGGTCATGCAGCACTACCACTATCAGCGCAGGCAAAGCCATCCCGGCATGCAGGGCCAATGGCTTTTCAAGATGCCGACTCATCTCAGGGAACTCGAAGCTCTGTTTGAGACCTATCCGGACGCCCTCTTCATCCAGACGCACCGGGAGCCCGTTCAGTTCATGGGATCCTGGTGCAGCCTGGTCGAACGGATCCGCGCCAACATCAGCGAGCCGCGCCCGGCGGAGGTACTTGGGGCCGAGCAGCTGCGCGCGATGAGCCACCTTCTCGATCGGGCGGTGAGCTTTCGGAACTCGCACCCGGAGCTCGAGCACCGCTGGATGGATGTCAGCTACTACGATCTGGTCCAGGACCCGCTGGCGGTCGTGGGCCGCATCTACGACTATTTCGGATGGACGCTCGAGCCCGCGGCCGTGACCGCGATGGACGTCTGGCTGGCGGAACAGGCGGAGAGGCGCCGCACCGAGAAGCGTCACCGGTACGACATCGCGGACTTCGGGCTGACGCGCGAGCAGATCGACGACGCATTCGCCCGGTATCGCGATTTCGTCTCGGAGAGAGGACTCCGGGAGTCGGAGGTTTGATCATGCGCAATGCCCTGCTGGTCTACCCCGACTATCCGCCCTCCTACTGGGGAATCAACTACGCCCTGGAGATGCTCGGCGTGAAAGCGGCCTTTCCCCCGCTCGGACTCCTGACCGTCGCGTCGATGTTTCCCCCGGAATACGATCTTCGGGTCGTCGACATGAATGTGTCGGACCTGGGGGACTCCGATCTGGATTGGGCCGACATGGTGTTTACGTCGACCATGATCGTGCAGAGGGAGTCCCTGCGGAAGGTGATCGAGCGCTGCAACCGCGCCGGCGTTCCCGTGGTCGCGGGAGGGCCCTATCCGACATCATTCCATCAGGAGATCGCGGGAGTCGACTACTTCGTGCTCGACGAAGCGGAGGAAACCTTCCCCCGGTTCCTGCGGGATCTCGAGGAAGGCAGGGCACGAACCATCTATCGCGAGCCGCGAAAGCCCGATGTCACGCGGACGCCCGTCCCGCGCTTCGACCTCATCGACCTCGGGGCCTATCACGCGATGTGCGTGCAGTTCTCGCGCGGCTGCCCGTTCGACTGTGAGTTCTGTGACATTACCAAGCTCTATGGCCGCGTGCCCCGGACCAAGTCGCCGGAACAGATGGTCGAGGAATTCGAGGCTCTCTATCGGCTGGGCTGGCGAGGCTATGTGTTTCTGGTCGACGACAACTTCATCGGCAACAAGCGCGACGCCCTGAACATGCTGCCGGCGATCGCGGAGTGGCAGCGGGCGCACCGGTATCCCTTCCAGCTGTTCACCGAAGCGAGCGTGAACCTGGCCCGAATGGACTCGGTGATGGACGCAATGATCGAGGCCGGCTTCAACGGCGTCTTCCTGGGCATCGAGACTCCGAACCCGAAGGCGCTCGCCATCACGAAGAAACCGCAGAACATCAGCAGGCGCGAACAGGACTATCTGCTGAACGCCGTCCGAAAGATCCAGCGCAGGGGAATGCAGGTGATGGGCGGGTTCATCCTCGGGCTCGACGGAGACGATGAGCAGGTCTTCGACGCCCAGATCCAGTTCATTCAGGACGCCGGCATTCCCATGGCGCTGGTCGGGTTGCTGACTGCGCTGAAGGGAACGGATCTCTACACGCGGCTGCAGTCGGAAGGCCGGCTCCTGGACGTCCCCGTCGGCACCAGCGCAACGGCCCTGAACTTCGTGCCGGAGATGGATGCCGACACATTGCTCAAGGGCTACCTGCGCGTGATCTCCACGGTTTACGACCCGTCCCTCGAGAACTACTTCCAGCGCTGCCTGACCTTGCTGAAGCACCTGAAGCCGCTGCCCCACGTGACCCCGGCCGTGAGCAGGAGCGCGCTTTATCTGGGGCTGATGACGGTGCGCCGGCGGCTTTCGCCGAGCCAGATCCCCGCCTACAGCAGGTACATCGCGAAGGTGTCGAAGGACCATCCTTCCATGCTTCCGGAGGCCATCCGGCTGGCAGCGCTGGGCCATCACTTCGAGAAGTTCACCCGTCAGCAGCTTGCGCTCCAGGGGTTCGAAGACTTCCTGGAAGACGAATTGAAGGGGTTCCGCGACGCGATATCGCGTGCGGGGACGAATGAGGACGTCGTCGACAGCCGCAGGAAGGCGGTACTGGCCCGCGTGGACTCACGCTATCGGTCGATACCAGCCGACTTTCGGTTCGATGCCGATGGTATCGACGATGCCGTGGCGTCCTTCCGGTCCGCCGTCAGGGACACCGATTCGACGACCCCTGCCGAGAGCGTCCGCGGTGCGCGATCCGGCGCGCTGCCGGTGTTTGAGAGGCGTTAGGCAGCCCGCGGGAGCACTCGCGCGGGCATTCGCGGAATGTCGATGGGGCGATTGATCGGGAAACCGTCGCCGGAGGCGGAATGGAACGACGTCCTGGACATTGATCGGCCTGGCGCCCACGGAGCGCGTGGGCCGTGGTTGTCCCGTCGCGCTCGAGGCGCGATCCTTCCCAGGCGTTACGACGTCTCATGTGCAACATGCGACAGTGTGTCGGGTGAGATCATGCGAGTGACGGGTTTCCCCCAAATCCCAAACGGAGGGACAGGATGAGAGTTGACGTGAAGTGGCGACGCGAGGGAGGCATCGCGATCGCTTCGGTGCTGGGGCGAATAGACAACGCGAGCGCGAGTGACTTTCAGGGACTTGTGGAAGGCGGGCTGGGGGCCGGGGACGATGCCCTCATTCTGGACATGGAGCGTGTCGAATTCATAAGTAGTGCGGGCCTCCGGGTGTGCCTGATCCTGGCCAGGAGGTTCACGCGCGGGAGGTTCGCCCTCTGCTCGCTCACCGAATTGAATCGGGAGGTCGTTGCCATCAGCGGATTCGACCAGTTGATCGGCGTACACAGATCCCAGGCCGGCGCGGTTCGGGCAATGAGCTGACCTGGCGTCCGAAACCATCGGGACGCGAGCATAACACGTTTCACGGAGAACCAAACCGATGAGCGACAATAGAATGATCACGGTCAAGAGCTCGGTCGATTTCAACATCGTCGGCGACAACATTCTGGATATCGCCGATTTCACGATCGAGAAATACGAGTTCAGGAACGACACCACTCTCTCCGCCGAGGTGCGCGACGCCGCCAGCACGGCGATCCGCAAGGTCCTCTGGGGGCGAGTCGAAGAGCTGAAGCTGAAGCGCAAACAGATTCTGGCGGGCATGTTCGAACTCGCCGACGAGACCATGCACCGAGTGGTGGACGAGGGCTGACTCTCTGCGTCAGGCCTTCGGCGGCTCCCGGCATCCGACTTCGGGAGCGATCGGAGCCACGCTTTTCGCCCTGCGCCAACAGCGTCGACAGACCTCCGGCTTACGCGGCATCCAGGACACGAAGTGCTCTGTTGCGCCCATCTCACGGCTGCGACAGTTTGTGGTGAGAAAGCGACATTCGTAGAATGCAGCCGGCCGTTCCACCGGCTGCACGGGAGGATGGAGTGAGCGCAATTTCACCCGGATTTCCGGTTGCTATCGTCGGGTACAGCTATCGGATGCCCGGTGGGATCCGCACGGATGCGGACTTCTGGCGCCTGCTAAGCAACCGCGAGATCGTCCAGGAGCCCGTAATGGACCGGTACGGCCCGGGCTACCAGCCCATCGGCCGCTTCTCGGGTCCGGGCCGCTTCGCGAGCCCCTACGAGGGCCTGATTCGCGAGGACGGCGAAAAGCGGATCGATCCCAAGCTCTTCGGCCTGTCCCAGGACGAGATGCTGTCGATGGATCCCCAGGTCAGGATGCTTCTGACCTGTTCCTGGGAGACCTTCGAGCGCGTTGGCTGGGACTTTCTTTCGTTACGCAACAGTCCCACCGGCATCTTCATCGGAGCGCAGGTGCCCGCGGTAGCCAGTTGGAGACCGATGCACGGGGCGGGACCGTTCGACGTCACGACGATCAGTCTTGCCATGCTGGCGAATCGCATCTCCTATCACTTCAACCTGATGGGGCCATCCATCACCAGTTGCACGGCGTGCTCGGCGAGCCTCACTGCACTGCACGGGGCGATGACCGCGCTCCATTCCGGGGACTGCGAAAAAGCCCTGGTCGGGTCCGTGAACTACCTGGGCACCTCCAGGCTGAGCGCTTCATTCAATGCCCTGGGTGTCATCAGCCCCGACGGCCGATGCCATTCCTTCGACGCCGAAGCCAACGGCTACATCCGTTCGGAGGGCGCCTTCATCTTCGCCCTCAAGCCGCTTGAGGCGGCCGAGCGGGACGGGGATCCCATCCATGCCGTCATCGAGGCGACGGCGGTCAACGCGGCCGGCGCCGCCGACGGCAGCGAGGGCCTGGCGCAGGGACGCTACATCACCGCGCCCACCCGGCATGCCCAGGTCGCGTTGATGCGAACGGCGTCCGCGAGGGCAGGGCGTGCGCCGGGGGACTTCGACTATGTCGAGGCGCATGCCACCGGCACCGTGGTCGGAGACCGCATCGAAGGCAATGCCATTGCGGAAGCCTTCGGAGGCGTCGAGCGCGACGTACCGCTGCGACTATCGAGCGTAAAGAGCAACCTCGGGCACATGGAGGCGGCAGCGTTCCACTGTGCGTTGCTCAAGGTCCTGCTGATGATGCAGCGCCGCACCTTCGCGCCGACCTCGAAGAATTTCGTCGTTCCGAATCCCGAGATCGACTTCGAGCGTGGCCCCATGCAGGTGCAGACGGATTGTGAACCGTTCCCGGAAAAGCCCGTGGTCGTCGGCATCAATTCGTTCGGCTTCGGCGGTGCGAACGGCCATTGCGTGGTTCGCGAATACCGTCCCGAGCGACCGCGGGAATGGTCGTCACCGCCGGCTCTGAGGGCGGGACTCATGGTCCCGCTCTCTGCGCGCACCGCCGGGGCTCTGACGCGTAGCGCGGAGCAACTCCGGAAGACATTGGGCGAGGACGGGGTGGACCTCTCTACGCTGGCCGGCAATCTCGGCCGTCGCCGCACGCACTTCGCCACCCGTACCGCCTTCGCGGTGCGGGATCGCGCACAACTGATCGAGTCGCTGGACGCGTTCATCGCAAACCCCGCTCCCGTCGTCACGGCGGAGGGAAGCGAGCGCCGAATTGCGATGGCGTTCTCGGGGCAGGGGACCCAGTGGGCCGGATGTGGCCGCGGACTGTACGACACGGATCCCGTGTTCCGGCGCGTCGTCGATGCCATCGAGGCCCACTGGCGAGAACACTCCGACACCTCGTTGCGGGACGCATGCCTTTCAGCGCCCCAGGAGGCGCTCGATGAAGTCCAGCTCGCCCAGCCTGTAATCTTCATGATCCAGTGTGCGCTGCTGGAGCTGCTGAAGACCTGGGGGGTGTATCCGGAGTGCGTCGTGGGCCACAGCTCTGGAGAAGTCGCCGCTGCCTACGCCTCGGGGGCGCTGTCGCTGGAGGAAGCGACCCGCTTGGTGTACCACCGCGCGACCCTCCAGCAGCGCACTGCCGGTTCCGGGCGCATGCTTGCGATCGGGCTGGACCTGCCTGGTGTGGAGGGATTGCTCGACGAGTTGAAGATACCGTTCCGGCCCGCAGATGGGCCGGCCGCGGTTGAGATCGCTTGCGAGAACGCGCCGGCCAGCGTGGTCGTCTGCGGGAAGGAGGCAGCACTCGAGCCCGTGATGGCGGAGCTGGCGCGGCGCAAACTCCAGAACCAGTTGCTGGCGGGGAACATCGCGTTCCACTCCGCCGCCATGGAACTCATCCGCGACGAAGCCCTGGAAGCCCTGTCCTTCCTGGACGCACGTGACTTCGAAACCACAGCGCCCTTCATCTCCTCCGTGGAGGGGGGCACGGTCGAGCGGCTCGACGCCGCCTACTGGTGGTCGAACGTCCGGCAACCCGTACGGTTTGCGCGCGCCATCGACACCATGGTCCGGGATTTCCAGCCGGATGTGTTTCTGGAGATCGCACCCCACAACGCTCTTCAATCCGTAATCATCCAGTGCCTGGAGGGCTCGTCCGCGGCTCCGGCGTGCGTCCCGACCCTCATGCGCGATGCCGACGACCGGCTGGCCTTTCAGGAGGCACTTGGCGCGCTGTTCCAGGCTGGCGTCGCCCTGGATTTCGCGGCGCAGTATCCGCGGCCGCAGCCCATCGCTCATCTGCTGCCCGGTCATCCGAGAGAGGAGCAGGCGGCGGTCGACCCCCTGACCGACGACGAGTTCTTCGTACGCCAGGGGCAGTACTCGCACGGGCCGCTGGTGGGGCACAAGGTGCCGAGCGACCACATGCTCTTCGAGGCGCGGCTCTCCGCCAGGGATTTCCCCTGGCTGGCAGACCACAAGGTGCATCACGCCGCGATCATGCCGGCAGCCGCCTACATCGAGCTGGTCCTCGAAACGCTCGGCGGCGACCCTGCCCACTTCGAGGTGCTCGAGTTCCTGCAGCCGTGTCCGATTCCCGCGGAGCCCGTGCGCCTGCAGACCGCGCTGCATCCGGTCGCCAACGCGCCCGACGAGTTCACCTTTACTATCTCGTCCCGTCCCTACGATGTCGACGCCGCAAGCGAGGTGCACTGTCGCGGAAGGGTCGCGCGGGTCGCGTCCGATCATCCGGTCGGCGTTCCGTTGCGTCTCGAAGACATCGACACCTCCTCCTGCGAGACCGTGTTCGCCAGGCGGAGCGACTTCTACGAGCGCATCGAGGCGGTTCTCAGCGAGACCTTCCAGTACGGGCCGTACTTCCAGACCATCCGTCACTTCCGGCAGAATACCCGCACCCGGGCCCTGATCGTGGACATCGAGATGGACGAGGAGCTGTGGAGGACCGGCCGGGAGGAAGGCTACGTCTCCGGCCCACCCGCGCTCCTGGATGGCGGGCTGCAGATCTTCCTTTCCCACCTGCTGACGGCTTCTCACCTCTTCGCCATCCCGCAGCGAGCGGAAGCGACCACATTCCTGCGTCCGCCCACCGGCCCCCGCATCACCTGTCACGTGACGAGGCCCGCTCAGGACTGGATGGACGCCAACGAGAGAGGACAATACTCGGTCCAGCGCGGCGAGAGGGCCGCCGGCGCGATCAGCTTCTATGACAGTGAGACCGGGCACCTCGTGGCGCATATCGGCGAGTATACGTATTTCACCTCCAATCCACGATGGAACGACCTGCCGAACAGCAAGCACGAGATCGTCTGGCAGCCGAAGTTCATTCCCGATGGCCGGTCGCTTGCCGGGATCCTGCCGGACGGAGAGATCGAGCCGGCCGCCCTGATCGCCGCTCTGGAGGCGGCCGAATGGGGCGAAGGCCTCAGCTGTCATGTGATCGAATTCGCCGGAGGCCGCGAACCCGGCCAGACCATCCTGGCGCGGTGCCTCGATCATCTGACTACGTCGGACTGCCAGTCCGAGTTCTGGCTCGTCGGCGACAGCGAAGAGGCGACCCGGGCTCACTACGAAGCCTTCAATCAGCGGAGCGCCGCACTCCGGTTCGAGTGTCATGAGCCCTCGGTTGAGCCGGCCATGGAACAGGGACTCCTTCGGCCGGCCGGCGCCGAACTCATCCTCCTCCACGGCTCGGACGGCCGGATCGAGGCGGACCGCTGGGCATTCCTGCGTCACCTGGCCGTACCGGGCGGGCTGGTTCTGGTGTGCCACGACGAGGACGATGTCGTCGAGCCCGGCGGCGGCTGGACCACGATCCGCGCCGGCCGGTTTGCGACCCTGCTGCAAGCGCCGGCCAGCTACGCCGGGGAGAGCGTCGGCGACTCGCTCCCGCGGCCGCGCTGGGTGCTCGGCGATCCGGGGAGCTGGGCCTCGGACTGGATGTCCCTGCTGGGTGCGCCCGACGAGGTGCGACGTGTTGCCCATGAAGTGGTTGTCAGCGGGAGATACGACTCCTACGAGGATTGGGCGCAGGCGGTCGACCTCCGGGCCATCGATTATTTCTGCGGCACGGACCCGGACGATCCGACGGGAGAGAGGGCCGCAGCGCATTTCATCGGCTTCGTCCAGGCGCTGGTGCCCGCCCGGCTGGAGCAGTCGACGGACCTCTGCCGCCTTACCGTTGTGACCCGCCGCACGGTGCTGGACGCGGAAGACCCGAGGGGGAGCGCTCTCTGGGGAGCGGTGCGCAGCATGGCGATGGAGATCGGCGACGAGGCGATGATCGACTTCCGGCTGGTGGACCTCGGTGAATCCGGCGATCTGCGGGCGCTGGCTCGGCTTGCCGGATGCGACCTGCGCGAGCGCGAACTCGCCGTGCGGAAGAACCGCCTTTGGGCACCGCGGATGGTCAGCATTCGGGAGCGCTATTCGCGGCTGCGGGAAGGCGAAGACGCCCCGTACCGCCTGACGCTGGACAACCCGGGGCAGATCGCCGGCCTCGAGATGAAGACGTACCCGCTTCCCGCCGTGGGGGCCGCCGATGTGGAGATCGATGTCGGGGCGGCGGCCCTCAACTTCCGTGACGTCATGGTCA
Organism: Longimicrobiales bacterium; assembly: GCA_965202805.1. Taxonomy (GTDB): domain Bacteria; phylum Gemmatimonadota; class Gemmatimonadetes; order Longimicrobiales; family Gaopeijiaceae; genus BD2-11. The sequence continues at coordinate 1,467,767 of OZ241869.1, read as the reverse complement.
CGCTGGGACTGCTGCCTGCCCTGGCCTACGAGCGTTCGGCGCTCGGGCACGCCGTGGGCATGGAGGGCAGCGGGATCGTCCGCCGAGTCGGATCGGAGGTGCGGAACTGTCGCGTCGGCGACCGGGTGGCGTTCATCGCCGGCGGATGCATCGCCAACCGGGTGGTCGTTCCGGAATACCTGGTCTTCACCAAACCCGACAGCCTGAGCATGGAGCAGGCTGCGTCCACCCTCTCGGTCTACGTGACGGCCTACTATTCCCTCATTCACCTGGCTCGACTGCGCAAGGGCCAGCGCGTTCTCATTCACTCTGCCATGGGCGGTGTCGGGCAGGCGGCGATCGCCCTCGCAAAACACGTGGGCGCTGAGATCTACACGACCGCTGGCAGCGATGCCAAGCGCAAACGGCTGAAAGCGATGGGCGCAAGCGGAGCCTTCGATTCGCACAGCCACGACTGGTATGACGACCTCATGGCGGCTACGGCGGGCCAAGGGGTGGATGTGGTATTGAACTCGCTGGCCGGCCGCCACATCGAACTCTGCCTGAAGGCTCTTCGTCCGGGAGGATGGCACTGCGAAATCGGCAAGATCGACATCTATGCCGACAACGATCTGGGGTTGCGCATCTTCCGCAAGAACCTGCGCTTCGCCGCCATCGACGTCGATCGCCTGATGATCGACGATCCGCACCTCACCCGCGAGCTCTCCGAAACCTGTATGGACCTGCTTGGCCGGGGTGCCCTGCCGCCGCTGCCGATTACGGTCTTCCCGTACGAGGACTACGCCAAGGCTCTTCGCCTGATGACGACCGGCCGGCATCAGGGAAAGCTGGTCCTGGAGGCTCCGCGGACTTCCGTGGCTGCCGGATACGCGGTCGCGGACGTGCGGCCCCTGTTCGATCCGGATGCGACCTATCTCGTCACGGGGGGGCTGGGAGGCTTCGGCCTCCGGTTGATTCCGTACCTTGTGGCGGCGGGGGCGAGGCATCTCACCCTCCTCGACCGCGACCCCCAGCGTCGACGCGATGCGGAGTGGGTCCGGCGTTCGAGCGCGCTGGTCTACATGGATGCCACGGCCGAGTTCGACATTGTCCAGGGTGATGTGGCGGTGGAGGAGGATGTCCAGCGCTGCATCGAGGGAATCCGGCGGCCGCTCAAGGGTGTGTTCCACCTCGCGGGCGCGCTCGACGACCGGTTGCTCGACGACATGTCCATCGAGTCCCTTGTGAGGGTATTTGCGCCCAAGGCTGCGGGTGCCCTGCACCTCCACAGGGCCACCGCGGGCCTCGACCTCGACCATTTCGTTCTGTTCTCGTCCACCGCTTCGATGCTGGGCAATCCGGGGCAGATCAACTACAGCGCGGCCAACGGGTTCCTGGACGGTCTGGCCGCCCTTCGGCACAGACGGGGCCTCCCGTGCCTTACGTACAATATGCCCGCCGTCGGCGACGCCGGGATGGCTGCGCGGAGCCTTCCCGTACTTCGGATGATGCGCGCCGCCGGCCTTCCGCCGGTTTCAAGCGACCTGGCCATCGCCAACCTGGACTACGCACTCCGCGCAATGCGCGACAGGCCGCATCTGGTCACCTGCCTGTTCGAACGTCCCTCGTGGACGGTCGACTTTCCGGACTACATGCGGATCGGGCGGCTCATGCACAATCACGACGCTTTCGAAGCGGGCTCGGAGGGAGAGCTGACCCTCGAAGGCGTCGTGGACCGGATCGCCGGGAAGGTTGCCGAGCTTTGCGGCCACGAGGATGGCGAAGTGGACGAACCGCTCTCGAGCTTCGGTCTCACCTCCATCTCCGTCGCCGAGCTCGGGACATTCATCCAGGCAGAGTTCGGCTACCGCGTCAGCGCCCTCGAACTGATGACCACGGCCTCTTCACTTTCGCTGGCAGAGGGCATCATCTCCGGAAACGATCGCGCAGACGAGGACCATGCGGAGACGGATAGCCAGGGATCCGAACAGGCATCCGCGGCATCCCGCCCTCGGGCGCAGCGCGTGCCGTCCGTCTTCGCGAATGCGCCCGAAGACCATTTCACCGCTTCCCGCTCGACCTCGCCGGAGTCTGGTGGCAACGGTTCCGATCCGCTGCCCGTTCCGGCCCTCCAAGGGAGGACATGACCATGGCCAATGCCCTCCTTCTCTACCCGAAGCACCCTCCCACCTACTGGGGCAACAACTTCGCGCTGGACCTCCTGGGCATCAGGGCCGCCTTTCCTCCCCTCGGCCTGCTCACCGTCGCCGCCATGTTCCCGTCCCGTTACAACCTCCGCGTGGTCGACCTCAACGTCACTTCGCTCGAGGACCGTGACCTGGAGTGGGCGGATCTTGTCTTCACGTCGACCATGATCGTCCAGCGCCCGTCACTCGAGCAGGCTGTGGAGCGCTGCAACCGGGCGGGGATTCCCGTGATCGCCGGCGGACCCCACCCTACCACCTTCCACCACGAGATGGAGGGAATCGACCACTTCGTCCTCGACGAGGTCGAGGAGACGTTCGCCGACTTCCTGCACGACCTCGAGAAAGGCACCGCGAAGCGGGTCTACCGCGCGCCGAGGAAGCCGGACGTGACCATCACTCCGCTTCCGCGCTTCGACCTCATCGAAATGAGCGACTACTACTCCATGTGCCTGCAGTTCTCGCGGGGATGCCCCTTCGACTGCGAGTTCTGCGACATCACCAAGCTGTACGGCCGCGTGTCGCGCACGAAGACACCCGAGCAGATGGTGGCCGAGTTCGATCATCTCTACGAACTGGGGTGGCGCGGCCCTCTCTTTCTGGTCGACGACAACTTCATAGGCAACAAGCGCGAGGTGACGCGTCTCCTTCCGCCGATCGCCGAGTGGCAGAAGGAGCGCGGGTATCCGTTTATGCTGTCCACCGAGGCCAGCGTGAACCTGGTGCGCATGAACGACCTGATGGATGTCATGATCGAGGCCGGCTTCGACACCGTCTTCCTGGGTATCGAGACGCCCAATCCGAAGGCGCTCAAGAAGATGAAGAAGCCTCAGAACCTCAGCATGCGCGACGACAACTACCTGTTCACCGCCGTGCGCAGGATCCAGCAGAAGGGGATGCAGGTGCAGGGCGGCTTCATCCTGGGCCTTGACGAGGATGACGAGAGCGCGTTCGATGCCCAGATCGAGTTCATTCAGCAGACCGGGATCCCGATCGCGCTGGTCGGCCTGCTCACTGCGCTCAAGGACACCAACCTGTGGGAGCGTCTGAAGCGCGAGGGCCGACTGCTGGACAAGCCCATCGAGATCAACGCCACCTCCCTGAACTTCAAGCCGCAGATGGATCCCGCGACGTTGGTGGAAGGGTATCTGCGCGTCATCGGGACGATCTACGACTCCACGCTGGAGAACTACTTTGAGCGTTGCCTGACCCTGCTGGAACACCTCAACCCGGTGCCGCACATCAACAAGCCGGTAAGCCGGCACGCGCTCTATGCGGGGATCATGGGAATCCGGCGACGCCTCACCAGGGAACAGCTCCCGGCATTCTCGCGGTACATCGTGAAGGTCTCCAGGGACCATCCGCGCATGATGCCCCTGGCGATTAGACTGGCCGCGACCGGTCATCACTGCGAGAAGTTCACCCGCCAGCAGACCGTCATCCGTGAATTCAAGGAGTACTTGCATTCGGAATTGGCGACGATCCACGATGACCCGCCGGAGCCGGCTCCGACACCGGGTGTTGAGGACAGGCTCAGGCAGGCGGCGCTCAACCGGGCCAACGCCCGGAAGCAGGCCATCCCGGAGGAATTCCGTTACGCCGGAGACGGCATCTCCGAGGCCCTCGCGGCCTTCCGGCTCGCGCTGGATCCCGGGGTCCCGGCCCGAGTGAACGGCGGATACCTGCCGGTCGTCGGCGATACCCCGGACCGCGGCGAAGCAGCACATGCCTGAATCGGACACTCTGCGCCGGGGGGTCCCGCCGCTCACGGGGACCCTGCCGCCACAATGCAGGCAGGATCTCGATTCGCTGCGCCGATTCGTCGACCGGACGGCCGGTCGTTCCCCGGCGAGCGCCCCGGTCGATCCCACGGACTTCCGGGAGGTCCTGCTGACTGGAGCGACCGGCTTCCTCGGCCGCTTTCTTCTAAGGGACCTCCTGCGGCGGAACCCGAACCTGACGGTAACCTGCATCGTGCGCGCGGATGATGCCGACCACGCCCTGGCGCGCATCCAGGCCACCCTGGAAGAGGCGGAGATCCCGGATGACGAACTCGCGCCGCGCATCCGTGCGCTGGTGGGGGACATCCATCTTCCGCGTTTCGGCCTGGAGCCGCCCCGGTTCGCGGATCTCTGCCAGCGGATCGACGCCGTCTACCACCTTGCCGCAAGCCTGACCGTCGCGACTCCCTACCTCGCTCTGCGCAGGACCAATGTGTTCAGCATCCGCGGCGTGCTCGACCTGTGCCTGACCACGCGCCTGAAACACCTCTTCTTCGCGTCGACCATGGGGGTTTTCCCGGAGTACTTCTGCGGCTTCGCGAACGAGTATTCGGGCAGCCGCATCACCCACCAGATGCAGCCGGACCTCTCGAGCATGAAGCGCGCCTTCCCCCTCGGCCTGCTCGGGTATCCGTGGACCAAGGTAGTGGTCGAACAGGCCCTGCTTCACGCGACCCGGGCCGGGGTGCCCGTGGCTCTGTTCCGTCTCCCGCACGCGAACGTCGCGAGTACCGGTTTTGGCAACGCCGACGATGTCGCGGTGCGAACCGTGGCCGCGGTAGTGGATGTGGGACGGATGCCGGAGGGGTTCACGCTGCAGTGGAGCCAGGCGGCGGCAGACGTCGTTGCCGACACCATGGCGGCCATCTCGCTGAATCCCGACCGGCGCTTCACGGTCTATCACTACTCCGAAGACCCGCCCCTGGGACACGAAATGCAGCTCGCCGACTTCGGACTGTACTACAGGACCGTCCCCTACGAGGCGTTCAAGCGGGCCTGTCTGGCCCGGGGAGAGCGGTCACCGCTCCACGGATTCTGGAACCTGATCGATCACGGCGCGCCCTACTGGTTCGGCGGGAACGCCACCGCGCCGTCCCGTCTCGTCTGCAACCGTGCCGTGAACGCCGACTGCCCGGACCCGGTTCAGTGGCCGAGCGCGTACACCATGCTCCGGCGCTCCCTCGACTGGTTGCGGGCCCATCGCGAGCGGTGGCCCTACCGCATACCAGAGAGCCGCCTCGACTACGACAACCTCGTGCGTCGAGCCGAATCGTGCGCGCGCGAATACGACGTCCCCTTCGACGTGGCCTTCCCTGCCTGGAAGCTCAGGGGACTCGGGCGGTTCGTGCAGGCGGTGGCCGCCCCGGAGTCCGGGGCCCGGACCGAGAGATACGACTATGTCGCCTTCGATCTCACCCGCCGGTTGCGCAACAACGCGTCCCTGGAAGCCGAGCACCGACGCTACCCGGAGATCGCGGAACAGGACGTCAAGCGGCCGGTCTTCATCGTGGGGGTCAACCGGACCGGCACGACGTTCCTGCACCGCCTGATGTCTCGCGACCCGAGATTCTGGACGCTGCGCGGTTACGAGTATGTGGAGCCGGTCCTGGCAGGCGGCGACTACGCCACGCGGGCGGGCTCGGCGGATGATCCGCGGCGAGCCTTCGCGCAGGAACTTCTGGACGCGTCGGGGATCCTCGACATGTTCAAGGGGGTGCATCCCTTCGACGTGGACGAACCGGAGGAGGACCTCGGACTCCTCAGGATGGGGTTCGCGGCCTGGGGCGCAACCGTTTGGTTCGACATCCCCGACTTCGCGCGATGGCTTGCCGGCAGGGACATGTCGGAGAGCTACGCCTTTCACCGGCGCGCGATGCAGAGCTATACGTGGCAGCGCCGGCAGCGACCGGGTGGCGGCGAGGGGGGGCAGTGGGTGCTGAAGGCGCCCTTCCATCTCTTCGAACTGGAAGCGCTCATCAAGACGTATCCGGACGCCCTGTTCATTCAGACCCACCGCGAGCCCGCCCGGTTCATGGGATCCTGGACCAGCCTGGTCGACCGGGTCCGCAGCCTCTCCTGCGAGCCTCGGCCGCCCGGGGATCTTGGCGCGGAGCAGCTCGAGTTCATGAGCCGTATGATGGACGGTGCGGTGAGTTTCCGTACGGCCCATCCCGAACTCGAAGACCGCTGGGCGGATATCAGTTTCTACGACCTGGTCCAGGATCCGCTGGCGGTAGTGGGCCGCATCTACGACCACTTCGGTTGGACGCTGGAACGGCAAGCCGTCGCCGAAATGGACGCTTGGCTGGAGAAGCAGGCCGAGCGCCGCCGCACCGAGAAGCGCCATCGGTACCACATCGCGGACTATGGGCTGACGCGCGAGATGATCGACGCCGCGTTTGCCCCGTATCGCAAGTTCGTCTCGGAGAGAGGGATCCGGGAGTCGAGCCTTTAGGGACCGGATCTACCTCAGCATGGGTGGGATTCGCGCCTTCGTGGCCTGCTCGAGGTCGTACGCGTAGCCCAGCAGCTCGGCCTCCGTCCACAGATCTCCGATGAAGGCGAGCACGAAGGGCGTCCCGTCCGGATAGTAGCCGAACGGCACGGTCACTACGGGCAGGCCAATATCATTTATGACATTGCTGGGAAGTTCGGGATGATTGTTGGGATTGAAGTCGGGACGCTCCGGATCCTCCACCAGATCGCCGATGGGGGCGCCCGCCTGGGGAAAGAACAGGCCGTCGAGGTCATGCTCCTCCAACGCGCTTCGGAAGAGGGCGCGGATGTCCGCCCGCCAGCCCTGGAAGGCGTCGCCCTCCTCGGTGGCGCTGGGGCGTGCCGGAGGCGGACGGTCGTCGTCCTCGCGGTCGCGGAATGACCTGCCCGACAGGGCCTCCCACTCCTCGACGCTGTGGAACGCCGCGCCGGGACCGAGTCCCCGGAAGTAGTTGAGCATGTCGTAGGAGGCGGCGGAGGGGACGCGCGGGCGCTCCGCGTAGAGTTCGACGAAGCCGGTGCCCGCGAACGGATCCTCCACGGTCTCGGCTCCGCGCGCGTGGAGAGCCTCGATCGCCTCCTGGTACATCGCCTCGGTTTCCTCGGCGAGCGGGAGCCAGGTGTCGCGCCATCCCTCGCCCACCAGCCCGAAGCGCCCGCCCGCCAGGGCCGCAGGGTCGAGGGCGGCGGCATAGCCTTCCTCCGGGATGTGGCCGGCGGCCGCGTAGGTGGCCAGGTCCTCCGGGGTGGGCCCCGCGAGCACGTCCATGGCGACGGCGGCGTCCCGCACGGTCCTGGCCATCGGCCCGACCACGTCGGCGTAGCTGCCGTTCAGCGGCACCACGCCCTCCAGCGGCACCAGCCCGTAGGTGGGCTTCACGCCCACCAGCGCCTGCGCCGCCGACGGGTTCTGGATCGACCCGCCCGTCTCGGTGCCCAGCCCGAGCACGGCGAAGCTGGCGTTGACGGCCGTGGCGGTGCCGCCGCTCGACCCCCCGGGTACGCGGGTGACGTCGTATGCGTTCAGGGTGACCCCGGCCACCGAGCTCTCGGTGCGGGTGCCGTGTCCGGCGAAGTCGGGCAGGTTGGTCTTTCCCAGGATGACGGCACCCGCCTCGCGCAGGCGGGTCACGACCGCGGCATCGTCGTCGGGGATCATGTCCACGCCCCCGGCGGCTGCGCTGAAGCCGTCGTAGCCGGCGGTGGTGACCTGCCCCGCGTAGTCGATGTTGTCCTTGATGACCACCGGCACCCCGTGCAGCGGGCCGCGCGGGCCCGAGGCGGCGTACTCGCGGTCCAGAACGGCGGCGGTCGCGAGCGCGTCCGGGTTCATGGAGATGAACGCGTTGTAGAGGTCCTCGAAGCGCTCGATGCGGCCCAGGGAGGCCTGCGTGAGCTGAACGGCGGTGTAGCGGCCCTCGGCGTAGTCGGCCTGGATCTGCCCGGCGGTGAGCTCGACGACGTCGATGTCGGGGGCTGCCTCCGGCCCGGGCGCAGGGGCCGGTGCCTCGCAGGCGATGGAGAGGAGAAGCAGCGTGATCGCCGTCCCGCCTCTACCGAACCCGCGCATCGCGCACCTCGATCGCCACGCCCCCCTCGCACGCCGGCTCCGCGGCCAGGGTCGCCTGCAGCACCACTCGATCGCCGGGCGCGATCCCTTCGGTGTTCCCCTCCAGGGTGTACAGGCGATCGTCGCCGTTGCGCATGGAGGGACAGGCCAGCCCTTCGTCGGTGATCTCGCCCTCCACCCGGAACACGCCGTTCTCGTCCGCGACGTGGAATTCGTGCGAAGTCACGAAGGGCCGCTGGTCGAAGCCCGCCAGGAAGAAGAAGTGCTTGAGGTCGGGAGTGGCCCAGTCCGGCAGGCGCACCGTCGCCGAGAGCAGCCCGTTGGCGTCGGTTTCCTCCTGGGTCAGCAGCTGGTGGTTGCCGCCCAGCGCGCCGAAGCCGATGTAGACGGCCGCGTAGGGAATCCGGTCCATGGACACCGTCACCTCCTCGCCGGGACCGGCGGCGGCGGGCACGACCTCGGGCCTTCGTTCCTGACTCATCCTGCTTCGCTCCATCATCATTCTCCAGAGTCGGCGACTCGCTGGAATCGCATGTCGTAGACGCGTCCCTGCCGGATACCGAAGGCTTCCGCGCGTCCGTCGGCGCCCAGGTCGAAGCGGATGCGCCCGAGGCCGCCGGCATCGAACGCGTCCTGGTAGACGGGCTCCAGTTCGAAGACTGCATCCGGCCTGCGCTTCGCCACCAGGCGACCATCCTCCACGGCCACCATCAAGGTCGTCTCGGCGTCGGCGCTGTGAAAGGTGCCCGTATAGGCATCGAGCTGCCCGGAAGCCGGCGCGAACTCGTCAACCGGTTCGTAGGTGTTGTCGTAGTACTCCCCGGTGTACTCGTCGATGCCGGCCCGTCCGCCGCCGCTTGCATCCCCGAAGACGAGACGGCGCTCGCTCGCCCCCACCTGGAACTCGCTCGCCGACTGGGCGACCAGGCGCTGGTTCCCGACCCGCAGCGCGCCGTCCTCCAGGGTGATGCGCAGCGGGTCGCCGGTGTCCACTTCGCGGTAGAGCCCGGCCTTCGCCTCCAGCTCGCCGGCCGAAAGCGACATCCCTTCGCCCGGTTCCGGGTCGGGAGAGGCTGCGTCACCCAGGAACACGCGCGCCACCTGCCCGCCCAGCGCCCCGGGGTTGGCGTTGCCCACGTTGCACAGGATCGCGATCGAGAGCTGCTGGTCGGGATAGCGCCCGATGAAGCCCCGGTACCCGGCGGTCGACCCGGTGTGGGTGATCGAGGGCACGCCCGCGAAGTCGCGCAGCTGGAGACCCCCGGCGTAGGAGATCGTACGCCCGTCGTTGAGGACGGCCCGGTCGTGCATCATGCGCACGAACTCATCGCCGCCCAGGCGCCCGTCGGTGAGCGCCGCGTTCCAGACCTGCAGGTCGCCGACCGTGCTCAGGATGCCTCCGTTCCCGTGCACGTACTCGATGGGGCGATTGATCAGGAAACCGTCCTCGGCGGCGGAGTAGGCCGTGCTGCGCCGCGGAACCAGGCGCCGGTAGTCGTCCCGCCACTGCGTATCGCTCATCCCCAGGGGCTCGAAGATGCGCTCGCGGGAAAACTCCGCGAAGGGCATCCCGCTCACCCGGTCCACGACCACCGCGAGCAGGTTGTACCCGGTGTTGCTGTACGAGTATTCGTGGCCGGGCACGAAGTTGAGCGCGCTCTGACGGCTCACGATGTCGAGTACGTGCGCATGCCGGTGCGAGCGCTCCCCCCGCCCCCAGCCGGAGATCGACGCCACCGAGCCCCAGTCGCGCATGCCGCTGGTGTGGGTCATGAGGCGGCGCAGCGTGACCGGTTCGCCGTAGTCGCGCACCTCCGGGATATGGGTGCGCACGTCGTCGTCGAGGGACAGCTTGCCGTCGAGCGCCAGCAGCACCACCGCCGCCGAGGTGAACTGCTTCGCCAGCGATCCTCCCTCGAAGATGGTCGACGGGGTGTTGGGGATGCCGTGTTCGAGATCCGCCATGCCCCACGCCCGCGAGAGCAGCATGCTCCCGCCCTCGACCACCGAAAGCGCGCACCCGGGACTCTCCGCCGAGTCCCACTGGGCGAAGATCTCGTCGACGCGCGGGTCCGCTTCCGACGCCGGCTGCGAACATGCGGCAGCCACGCCGGCGAGGAGCAGCAGCGACGCAAGAGAGGGAAGGGGGGACTGGATTGTCATGACGGACTCCTTCCGGCGGACGCGCGATCGGACCCGGAATAGTGCTTCGGATGCATCCGCTTCGTCAAAGTCTGTTCCTCGCGGCCCGCACGACGAAGACGTGCCCCCGACCGGCCGAGCCTGTCTCAGCCGGATCCTCTCCGTATGTTCCAGGGGACGGCTGGGTGTAACCACCCCAAAGTCGACAAACCCGGCGAAGGAGCACCAGAGATGTGCGCAACGAGAGAAATGTTCGGGAAGATGCCTGCGGCGTCGCTCGCCCTGGCCCTGGCGGCGGGCGCATGCGCGGAGGCCACGCCCTCCTACGACGTCGTGCTCTCCGGAGGCCGGGTCATGGATCCGGAATCGGGTACCGATGCGACGCTCAACGTCGGCATCACCGGCGACCGCATCGAGGCGATCTCGGAGGACCCGCTGGCAGGCGCCCGGGTCATCGACGCCTCCGGCCTGGTGGTCGCGCCCGGCTTCGTCGACCTGCACCAGCACGGCCAGTCGGACGAGAACTACCGTTTCATGGCCCACGACGGGGTGACCACCGGCCTGGAGCTCGAGGTCGGCACCGGGGACGTCGCCACGTTCTACGCCGAACGCGAGGGCGGCCAGCCCGTGAACTACGGCGCGAGCATCGGGCACATCCCCGTGCGCATGCGGGTCATGGGCGACACGGGCGACTTCCTGCCCGCCGACGCCGGCAAGGACGACCTCGCCACGCCCGAGCAGATCGACGAGATCGCGCGCCGCATCCGCGAGGGACTGGAGCAGGGCGCGCCCGCGGTGGGATTCGGGTTTCCCTACACGCCGGCCGCCACCGACGACGAACTTCTCGCCGCGATGTCCGTCGCGGGCGAGGTGGGGGCGTCCGCGCACGTGCACACGTACGGCTGGCCCGACGGCGCCCACTACGCCATCGACCTGGCTGCGCAGGCCGGAGCGCCGCTCCATATCGTGCACGCCAACTCCACCGGCGGCGCCGCCACCGCAGAGTTCCTCGCGGTGGTGCAGGAGGCCATCGACGCCGGCAGCGACGTGACCACCGAAGCCTATCCCTACGGCGCCAGCCAGAGCCGAATCGAGTCCGCCCTCTACGACGATTGGGAGGGATGGGACGACCAGCGCTTCACCGTCTTCCAGTGGGGCGCCACCGGCGAGCGGCTGACGCGCGAGAGCTTCGGCCGCTACCGGGCGCAGGGCGGCAGCGTCATCAGCCACGTGCGCACGGAGGAGATGACGCTCACGGCGGTCGCGAGCCCGCTGACCATGGTGGCGAGCGACGGGGGCGCGCAGGTGAGCCATCCGCGCTCGACCGGGTCGTTCTCCAGGGTGCTCGGCAGGTACGTGCGCGAGGACGGGGTCATGACCCTGATGGAAGCGCTCCGCAAGATGACCATCGAGCCGGCGCGACGCCTGGAGCGCTACGTGCCCATGATGGCGAACAAGGGTCGCATCCGGGTGGGAGCCGACGCCGACATCACCGTGTTCGACCCGGAGACGGTCATCGACCGCGGGGACTACACCAACGCGGCGGTTCCCTCGGGCGGCATCGAGTACGTGTTCGTCAACGGCGTGCTCACCATCGAGGGCGGCGAGTACCTGGGCACGCGCGCCGGGAGGCCGGTGCTGCGGTAGCCTCTCACGAAACGGATCACCTAGAAGAACCTGCGTCCCCGGTTCGACCCCATGCGCGGGTTGACCACGTTGTTGAAGACAGACCCGAATGTGAAGCTGAACCCGATCTCCAGCTCGTACTCGAAGTCGGTTCCCAGCTGGCGGCGTTCCAGGAGGATTTCCTCATCGGGAATGCCCTCGCGGCTCAGATAGATCTGGTCCTTTACCCGGGCCACCCTTCCCTCCAGGTCCAGGTTCAGACCTCTCAGGATCCGGTACTCGACGCGCGCGAACAGGTCGATCCGGTGCAGCGAGGGGTCATGGACGAACATGGAGGCCTCGAGGGCGCTGTTGATCTCTCCCCAGGGCTGCTGGAACTCGGCTGACACCTCCATTCGCTGCTCGGCATGGGTCTCCCCGGTCTTGTCGAAGAGCGTCACCTCCTCGTAGTCGAAGGAGGCCAATCCCAGCGAGTACAGGAACGTGATCTGCCTCCGCGTCGACTCGGCGTAGGGGAAGATGCTGTACTGCAGTGCGGGGGCCGCTCGAAGCGCCAGGTCCTGGTTGACTCTGGTCGACGTGAGGACGGACGCGCGGACGCCGGCGGACCAGTTCGGCCCGATGCTCCAGACGACGAGGCCTTCGTGGTTGATGTTGCGCGCCGTGCTCACGAGCACCTCGCCCTCGTTCAGCTCGAACTCCTCCTCCTCGTATTCGGCGTACGAACTGATGTCGATCTTGAGGTCCTCGGTCGTGCGGCTGGCGGAGAACGACCCGTCGAACGCCTGCGAACTCTCGCGGCTCTCGCCATCGAGCTCGGCACCGGCCCGGATGCTGAACACCCACAGGTTCCAGGGATCCGTCTCGGCGGAGGCCTGCTGCCGAGCCTGGACGGGTGCCTCGTAGCGGATGTCGAGCAGCGGACCGGCGGACGTGGGCGCCGCGTACCGGACGAGGCCCAGCTTGAAGGTCTGCGTAAGTCCGGCCCGCTGCTCCTCGTCCGTGTCGCTCTCCTGCGAGACGAAGCGGAGCGTGTCCTGCTGCCCGGCCCGCTCCTCGAGTCCCATGAAGAACATCTCGTAGGCCTCGCCCCCGGCCGCCGTCTCCTGCGAGGTAACCAGCACGTGGAGCTGCGCGTCGGCCCTGTCCCGGACGTAGTTCACGAACGAGACCTCCCGGCGGAAGTGGTCGAAGTCGCACATCCAAGGGTCGCAGTCCAGGAAGACGCGCAGGAGGGCATCCTCCGGACCGCCGTCGGGCGCCGGCTGCTGCGCGCTCGCCTTCGAGGGAATCAGCGACGTCGCCACGGCCAGCAACAGCCACGCCGCCCCGCGGAGTTCCATGGGCATCAGACGAAGACCGGTCCCCGTCGCCTGCCCCCGCCGCCATCGGGCCGGCCGGTGGCCGCATCCGTGAGATCGAGCCCGAGGTCGAAGGTCGCGGCGTATCCCGCACCGGTCTCGCTCACCCGGGGCATGAGGCTTTCGCCCCCGTTGCGGAAGGTCCGGTCGTCGGCGTTGGTCATGGCGCGCCGTCCCCGCGCAGCATAAGGCGCCTGAGCGTGCACCTGGTCGATGAGCGCCTCGTCGAAGTAGAGCTGCGAGGTGAACTCGTACGGTTGCCCGGCCACGTCGGTGCGCACCTTGAAGTGCACGTGAACCGCCCGTCCGCGGTACCAGCCCGGGAAGATCGTGGTGAAGCGCGCCACGCCGTTCTCGTCCGTGCGCTGGTGGCCCCGCAGGAATTGGCGTTCCTTCGCTCCGGCGGGGGCCTCGTCGTCGTCGACGCCCCAGTACACACCCGCCGCGTCGCACTGCCACACGTCGACCAGCGCGCCGGCCAGCACCGTGCAGGCGCCGCCCGAGAGCTGCGACACGTTGAACCCGAGCGTCAGCGGCGCGCCCTCGCTCACGGCGCCGGTCGACGGATCGGACCGGATGTCGGAGCGGTCGAGTTGCATGTCGACGAAGAACGGCCCTTCGGTCTGTTCCGGCCGCACCACGCACGCCGGCAGCGCTTGTGCGATCTCGCCCGGACGGGCGGCGGGCGCCGCGTCCGAGCCCATCCCGAAGGCCCACCGGCCCGTGGCCAGCGCCCCACCCCCCAAACCGAGGGCGGCGAGTGCCTCGCGCCTCGTCAGGACTCGTCCCAATCCAGTGTCGTCGTGTTTCATGTCGTGCCTCCAGGGTGTCTGGTGTCCCGGCGCCGCAGGGCCTGCTGTTCGCCAGACATCTCAAGATCACCTCTCGGCGAGGCGATTGGTCGGTGCCGGGTCAGCAGGTTGTCACCGGTATGTCGTATATTATCGGTAGATATCAGTAAATGTCAGTCTCCGCTAACTCCTGAGCCTGTATCCGGATCGGTGGACGGTCAGGATGTGATGGGGCTCGCCCGGATGTTCTTCCAGCTTGCGACGGAGCTCGGCGATGTGCGTGTCGACGGTCCGGCTGACGATGGCCGCGCGATGACCCCATACCTCCTTCATGAGCGCTGTCCGGGTCGCCACCGCGCCGCGCCGCCGCACCAGCGCAACCAGGAGATCGAACTCCTTCGGGGTGAGCTGCACCTCCCGGCCGTCGCGCAGGACCGACCGCTGCTCGAGGCGGATCTCGACGCTGCCGAAGGTCTCCACCTGGTTCGGCTGCCCGTCGCGCCCCGCTCTTCGCAGAATCGCGGTTACGCGCGCGAGGAGTTCCAGGACTCCGAAGGGCTTGGTGACGTAGTCGTCCGCGCCCAGGCGAAACCCCATCACCTTGTCCGCCTCTTCGCCCCTGGCGGTCAGGATCAGCACGGGGACGCCGCTTCCCTGGTCGCGGAGGGAGCGGAGCACCTGGTAGCCGTTCATCCCCGGCAGCATGAGGTCGAGGATCACGAGGTCGGGCTCTCCCGAGGCCACGGCCTCCAGACCCTGTGGCCCGTCCTCCGCCACATCCACCACGTGACCGTCGATCTCGAGGTTGTTGCGGAGACCGTACGCCAGCCGGGCGTTGTCCTCGACGATCAGGATCCGCGCCACTTCAAGCCTCCCGTGGCGCGCCGGCCAGCGGCAGCTCGATGATGAACCGGGCGCCGGAACCCGGGGTCGTTCCGCCTCTCTCGACGCGCACCCTTCCTCCCTGCGCCTCGATCACCCTGCGAACCACTGCCAGGCCGATGCCGGAGCCCGCGGTCGCGGAGGCGCGGTCGCGGTCGAGACGCACGTAGGCGTCCCAGACCCGATCCCGCTGACCCGGGGGTACTCCCGGCCCCTCGTCCTCCACCCGGATCGTCGCGAAGGGGTTTTCCTCACCGCGTGCGCGCTGCACGCCGACCACGATCGTCTGCCCCGCCGGTCCGTACTTGACCGCGTTGTCGAGCAGGTTGAGCACGGCCTGGCGAGTCGCTTCGACGTCCATGGTGCAGACGATGCCGGTCTCGATGCGTCGCTCGATGGTCGCATCCGCGGCCCGCGCCAGCGGCTCGAAGCCCTCCGCCACACGCTCCACCAGTGCACCCGCGTCCGCCTCGGCGAGGTTCAGGTTCAGCGCGTCCCGCTCGCCCCGGGAAAAGAGCAGGACGTTCTCGACCTGGTGCGTCAGCCGGTTCGCCTCGTCCACGATGATCTCCGTCGCCCGCGACCGCTCCGCCCTGTTCCGCACCCGGCCCAGCATCAGCGTCTCGCCGAACATCCTGATCTGGGTGAGGGGCGTGCGCAGCTGATGGGATACGCTGGACACGAAGTCTTCCCGCAGGTCGGCCAGCTCCGCCTCGCGACGAAGTTGCCACACCGCCGTTACCAGAAGACCGGAGGTGAGGAGGAGCAGCGCGACGATGTCGGGCATGCGCGACCGCGGGACCCCGCCGCTCACCAGTTGACCGATGGCCTCCGCGCGCACGTCGAGTTCCAGCACCATCCCGCCGAGGCTCTCGTCCAGGTCCTGCCGTACGGCGCCTTCCGAGTGCGGGTCGGAGGACGATTCGTAGACGACGTTGCCATGGGGATCCAGTACGCGGGCCACGAAGATGTCCCCGTTGGGGCGCCCCCCC
This sequence comes from Longimicrobiales bacterium, assembly GCA_965202805.1. GTDB lineage: Bacteria > Gemmatimonadota > Gemmatimonadetes > Longimicrobiales > Gaopeijiaceae > BD2-11. The sequence goes on along the minus strand of OZ241869.1, from coordinate 1,451,943 downwards.
GAGAAGGCTTCCGGAAGGAGGGGCTCGTCGACAAACGCGCGCTCGAACGCGGGGCCGAACGCTTTCGGGGACAGGATCATTCCCTGCAGCGCGTACTCCCCCCGGCCCTCGTAGACGAGCTGGTGCACCAGCACGCTGCCTCCTCCCGGGGCGAACAGCGTTCGCAGGCCGTCATCATCGGGGTTCCGGCGGTTGTGTTCCCGCGCCTCGCGCAGGGCCCACGCCACCTCGGCGGAATCCGCCGGTCCCGCAACCGAGACATCGCCCTCGTCGGGACCGAGCCGGAAGAACAGCGACACCTGATCCATCCCGTCCCATCTCTGCGCTCGCGCCGCCCCGCGCAGGCCACCCATGGTCAGCGGGCGATCGCCACGGCGCCCCAGGCTCCAGTCGATTACCTCGATCCCTTCCTCCAGCAACTCGAACGTAACCTCGCCGCGAGCCTCGATGGCGAAGTTGGAAGCGGCGAACAGGGCATGATCGTGAACGATCTCCCGGGCCAGCTGCATGCTCGAGCGGCTGCCGTCCCAGGCTTCATAGCCGAGGACGGCGGTCAGGGCCCCGGTGAGGCCGAGGAGCGTGAACGTGACCAGCCGGCGGGGGCGGGTCGCCATGCGATGCCGTGCCATGCCTTGAAGATATCGGCACGGCAGCCCCGCTCAACGACCCGGGTGCAAGGGATTTGTCAGAATCGGGGCTGCCCGCCGAAGGCTTGCCCCGGGAGCGGGCCTCCGGGCGCGCCGGTCCGATGCGGCGCGGGTCCCGGCCGGCCGCTCAGTCCACCCAGGTGGTCAGGTCGGCGGCGGGAACCCGGGGTTTGGGGTCCGGGACGGCCGCCGGTTCGCCCAGGTTGACGATGGCCACGATGCGTTCGTCGTCGGGAAGCCCGACGGCCGCCCGGGAGCGGGGATCGTCCATGACCGCGCCGGTCTTGATGTGCGTGCCCAGCCCCGCCGCCTCGGCGGCCAGCGCCAGGTTCTGGATGCCCATCCAGGTCGCGGCGTAGTCCTCTTCCCGGATCTCGGGGTTTTCGTGCACCACCACGGCGACGGCGATCATCGCGGGCAGCGCCTCGTGGCGGGCGGCCACGCTCTCCACGACCTCCCGGGCCGCGTCCGGGTCGGCGACCCGCTTGGCCTTGCGCGCCCCCAGCGCCGCCCCGTAGCCGCGCCGGGCGGCCGGGCCCAGCACGTGGAAGCGCCAGGGCTGGGTCATGCGATGGTTGGGCGCCTGCGCGACCAGTTCGAGCAGCCCCTCGATTTCCTCCCGGGAGGGAGCGCGGCCGGTGAACTGCTTGATGGAGCGGCGCCGGGAAATCAGCTCCGCGAGGGAGGTCAGGTCGGACATGTCAGCGTCGGGTTGGGGAGGCAGATGGGGCGGTCGCCGGCCGAAAGGGCGCTCCCGAGGCCGAACAGCTACATCTCCGGGAGGCGATACCGTCCAATGTACACGAGGTCGACCTCGTCCCTGAAGGTCGCGTAGACGACGCCGTCGCCGAACCCCCTGACGGTATGCCCTTCTGCGATCTCCACCGTGCCGGCGTGCTCGGCGTCGGCGGTGAAGACATCGTACAGGAAGGGCGCGCCGACGGGTTGGTGACGGCGCAGCCAGGCGCGGCCCTCCGGATCGATCAGAATGCTCCCCGTGAACGGGGGCAGCGTCTCCGGCCATTCGTAGTCGTCGACATCGTCGCTTCCGCCGCCGAAGCTCATGCTGCGGGCGGCGGCGCCCCCAATCCCGGAACTCGGGGAAACTCCGCCCCCGCCGCCCGTCATGAAGGTCGCGGTCTGGACGGACCGGCTACTCTGCTCCCGGACCCACGCCTCCTTTTCGGCCTGGCCCACCGGGACCGCGTCCCATGCGACCGGCGCCCCGCTGCGGACGGATCCGTCGGAGGAGATCCACTCCAGGCGATAATCCGCCGTCCGCGCGACGACCACGCTTCCGTCCGGGGCGACGCCCCAACTGTCGGAAGACGAATAGGGAGTTCCCTGGATCCTGGCCATCCCGTTGCCCCGGTTGCTTCTCACCTCGATCCGCGAGGTGGACCTGGCCGCGAGTCGGGCCACCGTGTCCGGCGTCAGGTCATCGAGCGTCGCCCGCACGACGGCGGTGGAATCGGAACCGGATCCATCCCCGGCACCCGGATTGCCGAGGTTCATCGAGAACCCGCGTGTGGTATACATGCGCCCGGAGCCGTCGATCACCTGCGGGTTCACCAGCAGGATTCCGCCTTCGGGGTCCATCTCGAACATCGGTCGCGTCGCGCCGAACGACAGATCGGGCGTCAGCACGGTGAGACGGTTGTTGCCGATATCCAGCAGCAGCGTCGAATCCCCGGGAAGAGCCCAGATACGGCTCGGCGCCTGGTACTCTCCGGGACCCTCGCCCCGGCCTCCCACCACCGTCCGCGTTCCCAGCTCCGGATCGAGAAGCACAAGCTCCCCGCCTGTTGCATCGGCTACCAGGAGGCTGCCGTCGGGACGCGTGCGGAAGCCGTTCACGGACGCGAAGTCCCCGGAAACCACTTCGGGCTCGCCGAGTTGGTACCCGGGGACGGCCCCGGCCGGTACCGCAGCGTCATCCTCGGCGCATGCGAACAATCCCAGCGTCATGACGGAGGCGAAGGGCAGGATGCGATGGCTGCGGGCGGGTCGGCTTCTCATTTCGCGTACCGTTCTTCGTTGAAGACAGGGGGTCCGGGCGTCGTGCCACGAAAGACGTCGTAGCTTACGGGTAGTGGCTGAGCGCGTTGGTGTCAACGATCACGCGTGTCAACGATCACGCTGCGGCGGGAGGCATGGGGATCCACGATCCTTCGACTGCGCGACCCGGCAGGAAGGTTGCCTGCGTGTGGAGCCCGGGCCCGGACGTCGCCGTCCCGTGACTAACCGCCGCTGGCTACCGTGAAGAAGTTCTGGCTGGCGTAGTTGCCCCGGAACGACTCGTCCGGCGAGACGGCGATGGTGGCGTCGTACACCAGGCGATAGTCGCCGGGCGCCTCCGACGTGTAGGGGCAGATCTGCCCCGTTGCTATTTCCGTGCCCTCGATATCGGCCCAGTCCGCGGAGGAATCGCTTCTGCTCTGCCATTTCGAGGAATGGACGGTGTACACCCAGCCGTCCGGGCCACGCAGCCCGATGAAGGGCGGCGAGCAGATTGGCAATGCGGTCCCGGCTGCCACGATCAATCCGTTGGCCACCTGGATGGTATTGTACGCCGTGTACCCGGAGTCATCGATCTCAATTGCGATGGACAGCTCCGCGGCAAGGCCCTCGGGATCGGTAGCCGTGATGGTGATCGTGCCGCTGCCCTCGCTCAGGCCGCCGGCGACCACGACGGTGCTTCCGGCGCCGTCCGTCACTTCGCGCACCGACATCACAGTCGTATCGCTCACCTCGACCGAGAATTCGAGGTCGTCACCATCCGGATCGCTGATGTGCTGCGCGGTCGCCACGAGCTGGGGTCCGCCGCCCAGCGACAGCGCGAGACGCCGCGGCGCCGTGGCGCTCAACTCCGGCGCCCGGTTCCCGCCCATGTGTTCCTCGACGATGAACGTGTTTGCCGAGCGGTACCATCCGCGGAGAGGGTCGAGGTTCTCGCCGAGGACGAGGGTGATGTCCGCGACCAGCCGGTACTCCCCGGGGTTCCCGGTGGCGTGGACGCACAGGGTCCCATCCGTCACTTCGGTGCCCTCGACATCCGACCACGCGGCGGTCGAATCGCTCCGCGTCTGCCATCTGGAACTGTGGAAGGTGAAGATGTAGCCGGAAGGGTCCGGCAGGTTGACGAGCGGTGGGGTACAACCCTCCAGCAGGGCTCCGGCCGGGATCTCTATCCTGCCGTTGCCGACCCTGAGGGGGCTGGTCGGACTGAAGTCGGAGTCGACGACATCCAGGATGATGTACACGCTGGCCGAGAGCCCACCCGGATCGGTCGCCGTGGCCGTAAGCCTCGTGGTTCCGACGGCCTTGCCGCCCATGACCACAGAAGGATTGCGCTGGCTGTCGACCCACACCTCCGCCCACGCCACGGTGGTGTCTTCCACCTCCACCGTATACGTCAGATCCAGTACGTCATCGTCGGGATCCTCGAAGCGGGTGGCGGCCAGCCATGGACGCGTTCCGCCTCTCGCCCCCAACTCGACGGTGATCCCCACGGGGACCCCCGCCCGGACCATGGGCGGCAGGTTGATGTCGACCGTGACGGAGGCTGTGGCGGTGAACCTCGAGATTACGGCGGTGAGCGTGCCCGACCCACTGCCCACGGCGGTGACGACGCCGCTCGAGTTCACCGTGAATACTCTGGCATCGGTGGACGTCCAGGCGACGGTCCCGCTGAAGGCCGCGCCGAACTGGTCCGTGACGCTCGCGGTGAACGAAGCGGTCTCTCCGACGGAGGTGAGAGTGACGGAACCGGGTGAAATCGATATGGCCGCCGCGCGGGGAGCATCGGGCGGGCCCGCCGGGGGCACCACCGGATCAGGCTCGTCTCCCCCGCACCCGGCAAGCGCCACCAGTGCGCCCATGGCGGATACCAGCCAGAAGCGATGCGCGTCCCTGCCCGGTGTCTCCCGGCGCTTGTTCATTTCCGTCTCCAGCGGTGCGTGATTCGGTGGCCCTTGTGGCTCGTGCGAGATGACGTCGCGGGGCCGATCCTGGACCGGCTCCTCGTATTTTCAGGCTCATCTTCGTGAACGATGCGCCGAAGTTAGCGACACCTTCGGCGATGGGCCATACCCCCGGCACGGGTCTGGAAACATTTGGCGCAACACACAATCGTGTCGCAGCCGTGAGGGGTTTTGTCGCGGTTGCGGGGCCTCCGGCACCCGGAGTCGTGCCAACCGCGATCAGGGGCTCAGGAAGACAGACGGCGAATGGTGCCCGTCTTCTCGACCACCACCCGGTAACCCTCGCAGCTGCGGGGGATACGGGCTCCTTTTCCGTCCCCGCCGCCTGCGAGATACACCTTGAGGCAGGGCTTCCCGGCGGCCACCCCGATCGCGGTGCCCACCACGCCGGGGCGTCCCATGACCTGGCGGGAGAGGCGCCGTTGCGCGTCCTCGATGCTCACCGCCATGGCGCCCTACCCTGCGTCGACGGTGACGCCGAAGCGGTCGAGCACGAGGTCGATGGGGTTGGCGATGGTGGTGTTCGGGCTGCCGGCGAAGAGCAGTGCGACCGGCCGGCGGTCCTTGCGCCCGCGTCCGTCGGTCACGATCAGGGAGCCCGAGTCGCCACCCGCGCTGAACCCCTCGCCGGTGATGACGAGCTGGTCGACGAACCGAGCTCTGCCGGTGCGGTAGTTGACGTCGAGGATGGCGTTGATGCCGGTCACCTTGCCGCGGGTGAGCCCGGTGGTGCGGCCGTACTTCTGCACCGCGAGCATGAGCGACGCCTCCGCAATCCCGCTTCGGGGCGCGCCGTAGCCGTTGGAGGGGGTGGCCGCCGCCAGCTGGTCGGGCGAGGTCTCGGCGATGGCGCCGTCGACCTGGTTTTCCGGGCAGGCCAGGGCGCGGCAGAAGCCGATCTCCTCGAAGTCGGCCAGCGTGCCGAAGGCGTGCTCCGGGTCGCTCCCTCCGTCGGCCACGCCCGGCTGGATCACGTTGTCGCCCAGGTTGGCGTCGTTGCGGTTGGCGAAGACGTGGTTGTTGGAGAGGGCGTACGTCCGGCGTCCGTCGGTGACGCGCGCCCCGATGGTGCCCGCGGTGACCCCCGTCCGCCCCGTCGACACGCCGATGGGCACCGGGCGCGGGAACGGGCCCCTGGGATCGACCGGGCCGTCGGCCCCGGCCGGGGGCAGCGGCACATCGCCGAGCGCGGTGATGCGCCCGGTCACCTCGCGCACCAGCGGGTACCCGGCGAAGCTGGCCGGAAGCCCGGCCACGGCGGCGTACTCCAGGTAGACCATCACCACCGGACGGTCGCCGGCGCCCAGCCCGACAGCGGTGCCCACCACGCCCGGAATGGCCAGCAGCTCCGGACTGATCTCCTCCTGCGCCGCGAAGGCGGCCGCCAGCGCCTCCTGCGACAACACGCCCCGGCCGGACCCGGGGAAGGGGAGGCGCGGACCGCCCACGGGGGTGAGCCACACTGCCTCCACGACCAGCAGGAGCAGCAGCCGCGCCGCCGCCATCCGCGTCATCGCCCGACTCCGAACATGCAGTCCCTCATGAACGCCGCTCTTCTCGTGGCTGCCGTTCGCTGCGCGCCGCAGCCTGTACTTGCCGGAAGCTGTACCATACTTATTCGAACCCGTCCCGGCGCGAAACGGATCCCCGGATCGCGCGTAAGGTGCACAGCCCGGGGGCCAGGACGCCTGTTAAAGGAGTGTCGTCATGTTTGGGTTGATCGGATTGGGAATCGCGGCCGTGGTCGGGTTCTACGCACACTTGAAGTCACGGCGTTTCGTGCGGCGACGGCTTCGCTACACGTCGTGGGTGGAGAAGCGCGGCCTGGGGATCCTGACCGGTGCCGTGGTCACCGTCGCCCTGGCCATGCTGCCGGTCATTACCGCCGCACCCGCCCTGCTGGTGGGCGCCGGCATCGGCACAGGCATCGCGATGGGCGCCAGGGACGTGCGCGAGCGACGCCTGATCGACGAGTAGGCCTCGACTGTTCCGCCGCACCCCCTCCCGGACTCGCCCTGCGCCGAAAGCCAGGGCAGGTCCGGGCCCGACTCGCCTCATCCCCCCGGCGCGAACCGTGCCAGCACCGGCAGATGGTCGCTGGTGGTGTCCAGGTAGTCGGGGATGATGTCGTCCACCTCGTACACCATCGCCGAACCCTCCTCGTACCACGCCATCGCCTCGTCCGACGCGAGGATGTGGTCGATCACCTCGGTGTAGCGCGGCATCGACCGCGCCCCGGCGGCGCTCAGGCTGGCCGTCGGAAACACCCACTCCGGGGCGGCATCCACGAGGCTCCTGTAGGGTGTGTCGCGCCCGCTGGTGATCGACTCGTCCACATCGTCGTTCCAGTCCCCGGGCACGAGGACCGCACGGTCCGGCCAGGTGGCGTCGAGATACTCCTGCAGCCCTTCGCCCGCCGCCATGCGCCGCTCCCATGACGTCTCGTCGGCCACGGCCTTGGCGTGCAGGACAATCATGACGATATCGCGGCTCGCGCCACCGAGCGTCACGCGCAGCTGCACCTCCAGCGGCGGGCGGCCCGCGAACTCGTAGTCCAGTTCGGTCAGGATGACGCGCGCCCCGGTCACCTCCGCGAGCGCCCTCTTGTAGATGAGCCCGACCTTCAGTTCCCCGCGGTTGTAGCTGTCCGATCCGCCGGAGACGGAGGCGTCGCTGGCAAGGAACCCCTGGTATCCGGGCAACCGGTCCAGCAACGCCGCGAAGGCATCCGCGTCCGTCACCTCCTGCACGCCCCAGACGTCGAAGTCGGTTCCCAGAATGACGTCCCGCACGCGCGCCATCTGCAGGGGCTCGTCCGCGGGTCCCTGGTTCGCGGCCCCGAAGTAGAGGAGGTTCCAGGTGGCCACGTCGAGCGTTGCGGATGTCCCTCGGGCGGGAATCTGGATCGCCGGTGGATCCGGCACCGGCTGCGGCTCGACGGGATCGGGTTCGACGGGTGGGGGAGGCGGTTCGACCGCGTCGGCGCCGCACGCGATCAAGACGAGGATCAGCGCGCGCACGAAGAAGAATCCGGGAGCGGCGAACGCGGTGGTGGACCGGGGCGGTGCAGGGGCCGGGCTGCTGTCTGGGAAGAACATGACCTGTTTGTGTCGAGAGTCCCTGAACGCCGTGGGGGCCCGGCGAAGCGGGCTGGCGCGTCCTGCCGGGTGTATCGCATCAGGATACTACGTTTCCGCCGGGCTCGCTTGCCCGGGGCCGTCCGTCGTCCGTCGAGACCGCTCCATCCGCCGACACGGCGTCATCCGGCGGTCCGTCCGCCTCGTGCGCTCGCTGGCCGCATGTCTTGCCGCCCCGTAGAATGCGCCTGCCAGGGAGATGAAGGAAACTCGGGCCGGGAGCGAATTCCGGGAGGGCAGATTCACCATGTGTCGTCGATCCTCAACCCTCCTGTCGGCTGTCGTCGCAACTGCGGCGTTCCTCCCCGCGCCCGCATCGGCGCAACTGGAGCTCCACTACCAGCGCGGCAGCATCCTGAACCCGCTCTCCGCCGCCAGTGTGCCGACCCACATCTTCACGCTGCAACACGCCGGTGGATGGCGCGCGGGAGGTTCCTTCTTCTTCCTCGACTACTCGACCGACGGGGTCGCCGACGAGTTCAACGATCGGGATCTCTACGGGGAGTGGTATCCGACGCTGAGTCTGGGTTCACTGGCGGCGGGCGGCGCGGGCTTCGGGCCGGTGAACGATGTGCGGCTGGTCACCGGCGTAAACCTGGGCATCCAGTCGAAAGTCCTGAGATACCTGCCGGGCGTGGAACTGGGCTGGAGCGTGCCCGGATTCATCTTCGTGAACACGATCCTGGCGGCCTTCATCGACGCCAGCAGCGGTCTGGACGCGGGCGGCGCGCCGAGCACCGGGGACAGCTTCAACTTCGACGTAAGCTGGCTATCCGTCTTCCAGCTGGGCAGTCAGTCGTTCTCGTTCACCGGCCACGCCGAGTACATGGGGGCCGTCACCGACGAACTGGGCAGGGACTACCCGGGGAGCATCCTCGCCCAGCCTCAGCTCAGATGGGATCTGGGCCAGGCGCTCACCGGGGCCGCGAACGTCCTTCACGTGGGGGTTGAGTACCAGCTCTGGACCAACAAGCTGGGAACGACCCGCGACGAGAGCGTCGTGCAGTTGCTCGTCGTCTGGCAGATGGACTGACGCGCGCCGGAAGGCTACTGGTCGTCTACGACCCGAACGCCCACCAGCCGGCAACCCAGCCTGCAGCCGGGGCGCAGCGCGAACGACGCGAGGAGGGATGCGAACGCGAGGCCGATCATCTGCCCGGTCATCGGCTGAATGACCGTCTTGAGCACGCCCCAAACGGCAACGAACAGGACCAGCCCGAGAAACACGCCCAGCAGCTGGCGCGCGTTGTCGGGGCCTTCGAAGCGTATGGGGGCGCCGCCGTAGTAGAGGGCGGCCAGGGTGGGGTAGAGAGCGAACGGAATGATCCATTCGATCATGGAGGAATCTCCGGCTGGATGAAGTCCCGAGGGGGTTCTGACGACGGCCCAAAGCTAGCCGGAACGGCGCTGCCCGGACAAGGCCGAAGGGGGCCCGGGGGCTTGAGTTGTCGGCGGCGCCGCACAGGTTTGTGACATGCTCTCCTACGACGACATCATCGAGGCCCGCGGACGCATCGGGGACGGGATCGTGGAGACCGGCTGCCCGCGCTCCCTCGGGCTCGACCGGTCCCGGCTCGGGCGCGTTCACTTCAAGACCGAATTCCGGCAGCGGACGGGCTCGTTCAAGGACCGCGGGTCGCTGAACCGCCTGCTTCTGCTGGAGCCGGCGGGGCGGGAGGCCGGGGTGGTCGCGGCCAGCGCGGGCAACCACGCCCAGGCGCTCGCGTACCATTCGGCGCGGCTGGGAATCCCGTGCACCATCGTGATGCCCGACGCCGCGCCGCTGATCAAGGTGACCAGGACGCGCGGCTATGGGGCCCGCGTGATCCAGACCGGCGCGACCCTCACCGACGGCATGGCGCGCGTCGAGAAGCTGGTCGAGGAGGAGGGCCTGACCGGCGTTCACGCCTTCGACGACCCCGCGGTGATGGCGGGGCAGGGGACCATGGCGCTGGAGATCCTGGAGCAGGTTCCCGACCTCACCACGCTGGTGATACCCATCGGGGGCGGTGGGATGATCTCGGGGGTCGCGACCGTGGTGAAGGCGCGCCGGCCGCACGCCCGCGTCATCGGGGTGGAGGCGGCGGCCTCGCCGGGCGCGGTCGCGTCGCTGGAGGCGGGGCGACCGGTCCACCTGGAACGCTCGGACACCCTCGCCGACGGGATCGCGGTGAAGCGCATCGGCGACCTCACCTTCCCGCACATCCAGGCCCTGGTGGACGACGTGGTCGTGGTCGACGAGGAGGAGATCGTGCGCGCCATCTTCTTCCTGATGGAGTCGGAGAAGATGGTGGTCGAGGGCGGCGGGGCGGTGGGGGTGGCGGCGATTCTGAGCGACAGGATCCGCCTGGGTCCCGCGGACGTGACGGTGTGCATCCTCTCCGGCGGCAACATCGACATGAACGTGGCCTCGAAGATCATCGACCGCGGGCTGTGGGCCGATGGTCGCCTGGCGCGCCTCTCGGTGGTGGTGCGGGACCGGCCGGGCTACCTGAACGAGGTCACCGCGGTGGTCGCCATCGCCGGGGCCAACGTCCTCCACATCGAACACACGAGGGCCTTCGGGGACATCTCGGTCGGCCACGTCGGCATCGAGATGGAGATCGAGACGCGCGGGCGCGCCCATGTCGCGGAGATCGTCGCGGAGTTGAGAGAGCTGGGCCACCAGGTGGGCGAGGTGTCGTAGGGTGGGTCACCCGTACGCCTCGACATCCGGACCCGTGGGCGCGCCCAGGCGAAGGCGCGGAGGCCGGCAGGCGATTGCGGGCGTTCGGCGATTGCGGGCGTTCTCGGAAGCACGCGCGCTGGACCGCGTCCAGGCCAGGCTCTCCCCGTCACCTGTCGCGTCTCGCGCGCCGCGACGTATGATATCCCCTCTCGCGAACCGGCATTCCCCGTGTGCGAACCGTCCGTCTCTCGCCCCCGAACGAGGTGATTCCCATGAAGTCAGCACAGCGGCCCCATCCCGCCCTTGCACCACTCTTCGCCGCCGCCGCGGTCGTTCTGCTGGGCGCCACCGGCCTGCAGGCGCAGGACGCCTACTTTCCCCCGGCGGGCGACTGGGAGCGCAGGTCCCCCGAGTCGATGGGCATGAACCCCGAGCTCCTGCAGCAGGCGGTCGACTTCGCCATCGCGAGCGAGAGCACCGCGCCGCGCGACCTGGAGGTGGCGCACGCGCTCAGCTGGAACACCGAGCCCTTCGACGAGGCCATCGGTCCGCTCAAGGTGCGGGGCCCGCAGAGCGGCATCGTCGTGAAGGACGGCTACATCGTCGCCGAGTGGGGCGAGACCCGGCGCGTCGATCCGACCTTCAGCGTGGCCAAGAGCTTCCTCTCCTCCACCGTGGGGCTGGCGTGGGACCGCGGTCTCATCCGCGATGTCGACGATCCGGTGCACGAGTACATGCCCCCGCTGATTCTGCCGGTGGGCGACGGCGAGCCCGGCAGCGAGGCGGACGGACGCGGCGTTCCGACCCCGGTGTCGCTCTTCGACTCCGAGCACAACCGCCGGATCACCTGGGATCATCTGCTGCGCCAGACCAGCGACTGGGAGGGCACCCTCTGGGGCAAGCCCGACTGGGGCGACCGGCCCGGACGGGACGTGGCGGCCAACCGCAACCGCGCGCGCAACGCGCCCGGCACGGCCTACAAGTACAACGACGTGCGCGTGAACCTGCTCGCGCTGGCGGCGCTCCAGGTCTGGCGCCGGCCCCTGCCGCAGGTGCTGCGCGAGCACATCATGGACCCCATCGGCGCGTCCAACACCTGGCGCTGGTACGGCTACGGGAACTCGTGGGTGAACGTCGACGGAGAGATGATGCAGTCGGTGAGCGGCGGGACCCACTGGGGCGGAGGGATGAACCTGAGCGCCGAGGACCAGGCCCGCTTCGGCTACTTCACGCTGCACAAGGGCAACTGGGACGGCGAGCAGCTCCTTTCCGAGGAATGGCTGGACATGGCGGAGACGCCGGGCACGGTCAACGAGATGTACGGGTTCATGAACTTCTTCCTGAACACCGGCCAGCGTTCGTACGCGAGCACGCCGGAGTCGTCGTTCAGCCACCGGGGGGCGGGGACCAACCTGGTCTACGTCGATCGCGAGAACGACCTGGTGGTGGTCGCGCGCTGGATCCAGGGAGGCGCCATCGACGAGTTCCTGGGGATGGTGATCGCTTCGTCGGTCGTCGCCGAGGAGCGGCGCTGAGGCGGAGTCGAGGCGGCCTGCGGGCGGCGGGGCCCACCTGCGCGGTGCGCCCCGCATGACTTCTGGCTAACTTGCGCGTGCTCCGGCGGCGAGAAGGCGCCCGGGCGCGCAACCGAACACGCAGAAAGCACAAAGGATCGGGTACCCATGGACAACGACTCCCGGAGCGGAACGGTCGAAGGCGGCCGGCCGGGCGCAGAGGCCGCCGCGGCGGATCACGAGGGCGGCCACCTGACGGAAGCGCCGTCGACCCTGGAGAGAAGGGCGTTTCTCGGCAAGGCGGCGGTCGGAGCCGCCGCGGCCGGGGTGCTGGCCGCCTCGTGTGGCGGCGAGCAGGAAAGCGCCGGTGCGGGTGGCGCTCCCGCCGTGATCACCAACCCGAACGTGCGCTGGCGGCTGGCGTCCAGCTATCCGCGCACCGTCGACGCCATCTTCGACACCGCCACCCGCGCCGCCGAGTCGATGGCGGCGATGACCGACGGGCGCTTCCAGATGCGCGTCTACGAGGCGAACGAGCTGGTGCCGGCCTTCGAGGTGATGGACGCGGTGCAGCAGGGCACCGTGCAGGTGGGACACAGCCCGAGCTACTACTACACGGGCAAGGCGCCGGTGCTCGCCTTCGACACCTGCGTGCCCTTCGGCCTCACCTCCCGCCAGCAGCATGCCTGGCTGTACGACGCGGGCGGGCTCGAGCTCATCAGCGAGATCTTCTCCGACTTCAACATCATCCCCCTGCCGGCCGGAAACACCGGCGCGCAGATGGGCGGGTGGTTCCGCCGCGAGATCAACACCCCGGCGGACCTGAACGGGCTGAAGATGCGCATCCCCGGGCTGGGCGCGGAGGTCATGGACCGCCTGGGGGTGACCGTCCAGAACCTCGCCGCCCAGGAGATCTATCCGGCGCTCGAGCGGGGCGCCATCGACGCCACCGAGTGGGTGGGGCCCTACGACGACGAGAAGCTGGGCTTCCAGAACGCCGCCCGGTTCTACTACTACCCCGGCTGGTGGGAGCCGGGACCCTCGACCACCTTCCAGGTCAACCGGGACGCGTGGGACTCGCTGCCCTCCACGTATCAGGAGGCCTTCCGGGTGGCGGTGCGCTCGGCCGCGCACGGCGTCGAGACCACGTACGACTCCAGGAATCCGGCCGCCCTCCGGCGCCTCGTCGAAGGCGGGGTCCAGCTGCGCGCCTTCTCTCCCGAGATCATGGAAGTGTCGCGCGTGGCTTCACAGGAGATTCTGGCGGAGCGAGCCGCTGCCGACGCCACCTACCGCCGCGTGTACGACCACTGGTCGGCGTTCCGCACGGAGGCCTTCGAGTGGTTCGGTCGCGCGGAGTGGGCCTACGCCAGCGCCGCGTTCGGGCAGGGCGCGTAACCCGCCGGGCGCACTCGCGGCGGTGACATCACAAAGCCCCCCGGATCGCGCTTCGGCCGCTATTACCAGTAAACGCCAGTAGATACCAGTAGTTATCGGTTCAGGAGCCCCGTGACCATCTGAGGGAAGGTCATGATCAGGACCAGCCCGATGAGCTGGATCACGATGAAGGGGATGACCGCCCGGTACATCTCCGATGTTCGCACGTCGGGTGGGGCCACGCCCCGCAGATAGAAGAGGGCGAAGCCGAAGGGCGGGGTCAGGAACGAGGTCTGGATGTTCATCCCGATCATCACCCCGAACCAGACCAGGTCGATGCCCAGCAGGGCGGCCGCCGGGGCGAGCAGCGGGATGATGATGAAGGCGATCTCGAAGAAGTCGAGGAAGAAGCCGAGCACGAAGATCGCCAGGTTGGCCACGATCAGCAGGCCGATGCGCCCGCCCGGCAGCGTGGTGAGCAGGTGCTCGATCCAGAGGTCGCCGTTCAGCCCGCGGAAGACCAGCGCGAAGGCGGTCGAGCCCACCAGGATGAACATCACCATGGCGGTGAGGGAGGTGGTGTACTCGCTGGCCTCCCGGAGCACCTTCCACGACAGTCGCCGGTTGGCGGCCGCGAGCCCGATCGCGCCCACCGCCCCCACCGCCCCCGCCTCCGTGGGCGTGGCGATCCCCGCGAAGATGCTCCCGAGCACGAGCAGGATCAGCACCAGGGGCGGCATCAGCACGGTGAGCACCTGGCGCGCCAGCTTCCAGCCCGCGGCGTCGCGCACCTCGGGAGGGAGGGCGGGCGCGGACGCGGGGCGCACCTTGGCGACCAGCCCCACGTAGATCGCGTACATGCCGGCCAGCGAGAGCCCCGGGATCAGCGCGCCCAGGAACAGGTCGCCCACCGAGATGCCCAGCTGGTCGGCCAGCACGATCAGCACGACGCTGGGCGGAATGATCTGTCCGAGGGTTCCGGACGCCAGGATCACCCCGGTGGAGAGCGTCTTCGAGTAGCCGTAGCGCAGCATGATGGGGAGCGAGATGAGCCCCATCGCGACCACCGACGCCCCCACCACGCCCGTCGCCGCCGCCAGCATCGCGCCCACGAAGACCACCGCCAGCGCCAGTCCGCCGCGCAACGTCCCGAAGAGCTTGCCGATGGTGGTGAGGAGGTCCTCCGCCAGGCGCGACTTCTCCAGCACCACCCCCATGAAGATGAAGAAGGGGATCGCCACCAGGACGAGGTTGGACATCACCCCGAAGATGCGCTGCGGCAGGGCGTACATCAGCCCCCAGTCGAAGAGCCCCATGGCGATGCCGATGAAGGCGAAGATCAGGGAGGTGCCGCCCAGCGCGAAGGCCACCGGGTATCCCAGAAAGATCATCGCGAAGACGCCGATGAACATCAGCGGCGCGAGCAGATTCTCCATCTAGGCGATGCCCCCCGTCACGCGGGGTTCCGAGTCGGTCTCCTCGTCGGGCGCGCCGTTCCCCTGCATTCTGAGTCCGCGCAGGATCCGGGTCTTCTTGATGATCTCGGAGATGCCCTGGACGATGAGGAGCAGGAAGCAGACGAGGATGAAGGTTCTGAGCGGATAGCGGGGCAGGCCCCCGGGATCGGAGGAGATCTCCCGCACCGCCCAGGAGTTGCGGATGGCGGGCCAGGAGAGCCAGAGCGTCACCGCCGAGAACGGGATCATCAGCACGACGGTGCCGAGGAGATCGATCCAGGCGCGGGCCCTGGCCGACAGGCGGCTGTAGAGGATGTCCACCCGCACGTGCTCGCCGTTGCAGAGCGCCGAGGCGGCGGCGAGCAGGAAGAGCAGGCTGAACAGGTACCACTGGAGCTCCAGGTAGAGGTTGGAGCTCAGCCTGAAGCCGAAGTAGCCGCCGAGGTAGCGCACGGCCGTGTTGTAGGCCGTGACGAGCACCATCAGCAGGCACAGCCAGGAGGTCCATCGCCCGATGCGGTTGTTGACCCCGTCGATGGCGCGGGATAGGCGGGTCCAGCGAGTCAATTCGGAGGGATTCCAGGGGTGGGAGGGATATGGGGCGTGATCAGCGTGGAATTGCCGCGCTTGAAATACACCTTCGGGCGCGCCGTTGGCAATAGCGGGCACCTCCCGCGGCAATGGCTGGCCCCCGGTGCGCCGGGACTCCATGTTGTGGGCTCGCGGAGCCGGTGCATCGGGTTGCGTCCGGCTTCCCCGGCGGCGAACCGTCTTCTCCAGCGCCGAACCCACCCACTTCCCGGAGCGCTTATGGGCGCCGACAAGACCAGCGACGGATACCGGTCCTTCTCCTACCTCGAGCCGGGCGCCGACTACACGCCCTTCGACCTGGCGGCCCAGGTCGGGCGCGTCGAGCCATGGCTGGTGCCGCTTTCGGACGAAGAGGAAGCGCGCGCCGCGCGGCTGGCCTCCGAGCTGGTGATGATCTCGCTGCACGAGCACGCGGGCGTCTTCCCGCGGGACGTGCGCGAGACCCCGGCGTACGTGCGCGCGGGGCGGATGGCGACGGCGTTCGAGGGCCTCAGGCACTCGTGCTGGGACGCCGTCTTCGACAATCTGCTGGACGGTATCTGCACCATCCAGTCGCACGGGGGCTGGAAGTGGGACGACGTGCTGCACGACTTCGGGATGCGGCTTTGCGACCTGGCGCACCAGGATTTCCTCATCCATTGCCTGGGGGTGGGCGACATCCTGCGGGCGCACCGGGAGGGGAAGGTGGCGTGGGTCGCGTCGATGGAGGGCGCGGCCATGATCGAAAACGAGCTCGACCGCATCGATCTGCTCTTCGGGTTCGGCGTGCGGGCGCTCGGGGTCACCTACAGCGAGGCCAACGCGCTCGGCTCGGGGCTGAAGGAGCCGGGCGACGGCGGGCTGACCATGTTCGGCCGGCGGGCCGTCGGGCGCATGAACAAGCTGGGGATGCTGATCGACTGCTCGCACTGCGGCGACCGGACGACGCTCGACACCATCGAGTGGAGCGAGCATCCCATCGTGCTCTCGCACATCGGCGCGCGCGCCCTCTGGGAGTCGAACCGCCTCGCGCCCGACGACGTGCTCGAGGCGTGCGCGGCCGGGGGAGGCGTGATCGGGATCGAAGCGGCCCCCCACACCACCCTGACCCGCAACAACACGGTGCACGGGATCGAGGCCTTCATGGAGCACTTCGAGTACGTGAAGGCGCTCGTGGGCATCGACCATGTGAGTTTCGGCCCCGATTCCGTCTACGGGGACCACGTTGGGCTGCACCACGTGTACGCGGCCAACCTGTCGATCAAGGAGTCGCGCTCGGCGGCGGAGCAGGCGCCCAACCCGAATCCGCCGTTCGACGAGGTCGAGTACGTGAAGGGGGTGGAGAACCCCACCGAGGCGTCGCACAACATCCTGCGCTGGCTGGTGCGGGAAGGGTACTCGGACGAGGACATCGGCAAGGTGATGGGCGGGAATACGCTGCGGGTGCTGCGGGAGGTATGGCCCTGAGCGGGGCTGTCGCGGCGGTGGCCGCGGTGCTGACAGCAGCCCCGTGCGCGGGATCGGCGGCGGCTGATTCGCCTCTGGCTGCGGGCGCTCCGATGTCGGGATGGGACGCTGCGGCCCGCAGCGCAGGTCCGGCGGCCTTGTCCGCGGCGGGCGGTCCGATGATCGGATCGGCCACGGCGTCCGGCATCGCAGGCCCGGCGTCCCTGCCTGGCGCGGGCGGTGCGATGTCCGAATGGGACGGCAGCGGAGGCATTCAGGAGACCGGGGGGGACGACGCGGGCGGCCGTGTGATCCGGGTGGCGGTGTCGGCCGATGCGCGTGAGACCGGAGCGGCCGTCGTCTCGATGGGCTACCGGTTGGAGGTGGGGCCGGACACGCGCGTCGTCCCGTTCACGCTGCTGCTGTTCGCTCCCGCGCATGTGGAGGAGATCTCGGCGCAGGTGGACGGGGAGGTCCTGCCGCTCAGCATGACGGATGCCGGGGCGCCCCGGCTGGAGGGCGAGATCGAGGTGCCGGCGGCGCTCGCGTCCTCGGGACAGGTGTCGCTGGATGTGGGTTACCGGGTAGAGGATGCGGTACTGGAGGACGGCGCGGGTGTGCGGGTTGTGCTCCCCATGCTCGCGGTCGACTGGGCTCCGGCGGAGGCGCGCCCGGGCGTGTTCCAGGCGGAGGTGGCGCTTCCCGGGGGGATGGAGGCGCGCGAGATCTTTCCCGTGACGCCAACCGGGGGTTCGACGCCGGGGATGGCGCGTGCGAGCCTCCAGGTGCTTCCGGCCGTCGTGCAGGTGCGCGCTCGCCCCGAAGGGAGCCTCGGGCTGTCGCTGCCGGGGGTGCTGGAGCTGCTGGTGCTCATCGTCGTGATCGCGTGCGGGATGGTGGGGTTGCGCTTCGTGAGGAGGGCCCGGTGAGGGCGGCCGGCAGCCCGGGTCGAGCGGGGCGGTCACGGGGCCCGGAGCACCGATGCGGCGCCGGTCCCGAATCGGACGTGGAGTGCCCGGAGCGCAACGGGAGTATTTCGTGAGGGCGGTACTGGAGGCCGGCTTCGTGTTCTGGGGCCTCTTCCTGGTCTCCGCGCTGATCGTGGCGGCATACCTGGTGTGGATGTTGCGGGAAGACCGGCGGGAGAAAGGGCCGTGAACGTCCGGCGCGGCATTCGCTTCCGACGCGCGCGGCCGGCCCGCCACCGAGGCCCGGAGGGCGCCCCGTGAACGTCCAGCTCTCCACCTTCGTGCTCTACTTCGTGGTGGTGTTCGCGATCGGGTGGTACGCGCTCCGGGCCACCCGCAGCGAGGCCGACTACTGGATCGCGGGGGGGAAGCTGGGCTGGCTGGTGGGCGGGGCGACCATGGCCGCGACCCACACCAGCGCCGGCACCTTCGTGGGCACCATCGGGGTGATGTACGTGGCTGGGTGGTCGTTCGGGTGGCTCGTGCTGGCGCTGCCGCTGGCCTACTGGTTCATGGCGGCGGTGCTCGCGCCGCGCTTCACGCGCGTGAAGCAGCTCACGCTGCCCGCCTTCATCGAGACCCGCTACTACTCGAAGGGCGTGCGTGCGCTCGCGGCCGTCATCATCCTCATCGCCACGGTGGTCTACATCCAGGCGCAGATCGTGGCGGGAGGGCTGATCGCCAACATCGTCTTCGGCGTGCCGGTGAGCTGGGGGATGGTCGGCTTCACCGCGATTCTGCTGGCGTACACGGTGATCGGCGGGATGATCGCCGTGGTCTACACCGACCTGCTGCAGCTGGTGATCATGGTGCTGGGCGCGATCTGCGCGGTGCCGCTGGCGATCCGCCAGGTGGGCGGGGTGGAGCCGCTCTTCACCTACGTGGAGGCGGTGAACCCGCTGACCTTCAGCTGGGAGGCGATGCCCGCCCTGCTGCTCTTCACCATGGGGCTCTCGTTCCTGCTGGGCGGGGTGGCGACCCCCGAGAAGCTGATCCGCCTCTACGCCATGCGCGACATGCGCACCATTCGCCGCGGCATCCTGCTCACCATCATCGCGGTGACCACCCTGAACCTGCTGGTGTTCGTGCTCTCGCTGGCGGCGGTGGTGCTGTTCCCCAACCTGCCGACCGGCGACCTCGCCATGCCGATGCTCGCCACGGCCGTGCTCCCGGCGACGCTGGGCGCGATCCTGCTGGCGGCGATCACGGCGGCCATGATGTCCACGGTGGACTCGCTCCTGCTGGTGGCGGGGTCCGCGCTCTCCTACGACATCTACCAGGGGCTCTTCCGACCCGATGCGCCGCCCGGTCGCCGGCTGTGGGTGGACCGGCTGGGCATCCTGGTGGTAGGGACCATCCCGGTCGTGCTGCTCCTCAGCGGGGTGGGGGAGGGCGAGCTGGTCCAGTTCATCGTGCTGCTCTTCACCGCCCTCATGGCGTCGAGCTTCTTCATTCCGGTCGTGGTCGGGGTCTACTGGCGGCGGGCGACCCGGGAAGGGGCGGCCGCCGCCATGGTGGGCGGTGTCACAACCGCGCTCCTCTGGGAGGGGTGGGGGCCGGCCGACGCCATCGATCCGGTGCTCCCGGGCTTTCTGGTCTCGGCGGTCCTCATGGTGGTGGTGAGCCTGCTCACGCCTCCGCCCCCGGCCAGTGCGACCGAGCCCTACATGTCACCGCCCGCGAAGCCATGAGAAGGCGCTGCCGCTGCTCACGCTGCCGGCGCCCCTGACTGCGACCGGGCCTCGCATCCCGGCGCCCGTGAGAAAGGAGTGAACTGATGCGCGTATCGAAGATGGTCACCGCAGTCGACGCCCACGCCGGAGGCGAGCCCGGCAGGGTCATCACAGGCGGCGTCATGGATGTTCCCGGCACGTCGATGTTCAAGAAGGCGCAGTGGCTGGCGCGCCACGGGGACGGCCTGCGGAAACGCATGCTGCGCGAGCCCCGGGGCTATCCCGCGCTCTGCTGCAACGTGATCCTGCCTCCGACGCTCCCCGAGGCCGATGCCGGCTACGTCATCATGGAGCACACCGAATACCCGCCCATGTCCGGGAGCAACACCATCTGCGTTGCGACCGTTCTCATCGAGACGGGCATGGTCCCCTCGCAGGAACCGGTGACGGAGCTGCTGCTGGAAGCTCCCGCGGGCCTCATCCGGGTGCGCGCGGAGGTGCATGGCGGCAAGGTCACCAGCGTCACCTTCCGCAACGTGCCCGCCTTCGCGGTGCACCTTGACGCCGTCGTGGACGTGCCCGGTCTCGGCAAGGTGACCGTGGACGTGGGCTACGGCGGGATGTTCTACGTCATCGCGGACGCCGATCAGTTCGGCATCGAACTCCTGCCCGAGAACGGGGGACGGATCACGCGGGTGGGCGAGATGCTGCGCGTGGCGGCCTCCGAGCAGCTGTCCGTCGCCCATCCTCTGACCCCGGAGATCGGGGGCGTATCGATTTCACAGCTTTCCGGGCCACCCCTGGGCGACGCCCACCGCCGCAACGCGGTCACCGTCTCAACGGGCCGCCCGAGCTGGGACAGGCCGGAGAGCTGGAAGGGATGCCTGGACCGCTCTCCGTGCGGGACCGGCACATGCGCGAAGATGGCCGTGATGCACGCCAGGGGAGAGCTCGGCCTGGGCGAGGAGTTTCGCCACGAGAGCATCGTCGGCACGGTGTGGACCGGCGAGCTGATCGAGGAAACGGAAGTGGGCGGCGTGCCCGCGGTTGTCCCGACGCTCAGCGGCGCCGCGTGGATCACCGGCATCGCCCAATACGTCGTCGACGACACCGATCCGTTCCCCGAGGGGTTCACGGTGGGGGACATCTGGGCCGGGTGAGGGAAGTCCAATTGCAGCGCAACGGTCAACTCCGATGCGTACGGCTCCGGACATCCGTCCGGTTTGATTCAGGTCAGAATTATTCAACACTCCTTCACCCGGGCAATGAACTCGTCGCCTGTTCGGCATTCGACGACGCCATCGGCAATCGCCGCTATCCGGTCGGGATCCGATACTTCCGCGAGCAGCGGCATCAGTTGCTTGGCGGTAGCGGTTCCGAACCTGCGGACGACCTGCCGATACAGCAGTTCACGAGCTTCGCGCCGCCCCTGCTCGATACCTTTCTCCAGCCACGCCTGATTCAGCTCGTCGCCCCACTTCTTCACGCGCTCGGCCAGTGTCGACATTGGTTCCTCCAACTGTTTCCAGCTCCGTAACTCCATGCTCATCCCGGCAGGGTCTTCCCGCGTCACCAGCACCTGCGTAATCCACGCTTCAAACGCGTCCAGCAGCGCTTTCTCTCCGATACGCAGGAGCCAATCCGCGAGTGCGGCCCCCAAGCGCTCCAGCTGCCCCTGACTCCTGGCCTGTTCGAGCATCGCGACCAGCGACACTACGTTCTCGGGTGGAAGCCGGGACGGTTCGAGCGCTCTCAGGTCCAACAGAAAATACCGGTGCTGCGGCAGGTATCCAACCAGTTCCTCGGGTACCGGCGCGAACAGGTCCCGCGTTCCGATGGCCGCGGTCCAGCGTCGTTCGCCGTTGTAGATGACGACCGGAATCACGGGGGGCAACGCGCCGCCGGAGTCGTCGACGACTCCGATCCCTTCACTTTACACCTCGACAACCTGCCTTCACGTTCCGCCCGGGCACTTCCGCTCCGAGCGGACGCTCGCGCCGGCTGAGCGCGCAGCCCGCAAATCCTTCATCCGGCCGGAGGGCGCTTCATGAACGACCCGCTGCGAATCCCCGTGCTCGTCGGCTCCGTGCGCAGGGGCCGCCAGTCGATCAAGGTGGCCCGATTCGCCGGCGACCGGCTGCGGCGCGCCGGGGCGGAGGCCCCGCTTCTCGACCTTGCCGACTTCGACCTCCCGATCATGGAGGAGCGGCTCTACCGTCGAGACGATCCGCCGCCCGGACTGGTCCCGTTCTCGGAAGCGATTCGAGCGGCCGACGCCGTCGTGATCGTCAGCCCCGAGTACAACGGCTCCATCCCCGGCGTGCTCAAGAACGCGCTCGACTATATCTATGGCGAGTGGGAGCGGAAGCCGGTGGGGATCGTCACGCTCTCGGCCGGCGCCTTCGGGGGTGTCCAGGTCCACAACCACCTGCAGCTCCTCTTCCTCCGCCTCAAGGCTCTGCCCGTGGCACACATGGCGGTTACGACGGTGGGCCGAAGCTTCGACGACGACGGGGAGCCGCGGGAGGAGAGGTACGAGAAGGCGTTCGCGCGCTTCATCGATACCCTCGAATGGTATGCGAGGGCGATCGGGGCAGCGATGGAGGGGGAGGAGGGCTGAGCGTCAGCCCGCGTGGCCGCAGAACCGCAGCGCCGCCAGTGCGAGGGTGCGCGTCACCGTTTCCAGTTCCGCGATGGGTACCCATTCGTCGGGCCGATGGGCGTTGCGCACGTCGCCCGGGCCGAACATCAGCGTAGGGGTGTTGCCCACGTTCACCAGCAGCTGCATGTCGGCCCCGTAGGGCATCCCCTCGATGCGGGGCTCGCGCCCTTCGACGTCCCGGAAGGCGTCCGCGACCGTGCGCACGATGGGGTCGGACGGGTCCGTGGCCGCCGGGTGGAACTGTCCCCCCCACCACTCCACCCGTGGGGGATGGCGCTCCAGCCACGGATCCGAGCGGGCGGCGTCCGCCACGGCCTCCTCGAACATCGCCTGCGCCTCGGCCGGCTCCTCTCCCACGGCCACGCCGTAGCGCCCCTCGAAGCAGAGGCTTTCCGGCACGTTCGACGCCCACTGGCCCGCGCGCACGGTTCCCACGCAGAGGGGGAAGGGCACTTCGTAGTGGGCGAAGAGCGGGTCCCGGACCCCTGAGTTGCGCCTTGCCTCCAACGCCTGCAGCGCACGGTAAATGGGGATGAAGCCGTCGATGGCGCTGACGCCCTCGGTGCGCAGGGCGCCGTGTGCGGAGCGTCCGCGTACGTGGATGCGGAAGTTGAGGGCGCCGCCCTGGGCGGGCGCCAGGGACAGGCGGGTGGGCTCGATGACCACCGCGCCGTCGGCGGTGTAGCCGCGCTGGATGGCGGCCAGCGTGCCCGCGCCTCCGTCCTCCTCGGCGATCACGCTCTGGAGCAGGAGTCGCCCGTTCAGCTCCACGCCCGTGTCCGCGATCGCACGCGCGGCGTAGAGACCGCAGCAGAGCGCGCCCTTCATGTCCAGCGCGCCGCGGCCGAGGAGGTTGCCGTCGCGGATGGTGCCCTGCCAGGGCGGGACCGTCCATCTCGATTCGTCGCCCGCGGGAACCACGTCGACATGGCCGTTCAGGATGAGGGAGCGTCCCGGCCCGTCCGCGCGCCCGAGCGAGCCGACCACGCCCAGCGACCGGCCGCGCTCGATCTCGATGCTGAAGCGGGGGTGGGCGCGCAGCTCGTCGAAGTCGATCTCCCAGACGTCCACGTCCATGCCGGCCGCCCCCATCCATTCCGCCATCTGTTCCTGCGCGGGCGTCTCCCGGCCCCGGTCGGTGCGGATCGCCACCAGCCGCGAGATGGTGCCGAGGAGCCCGTCCATGTCGATGGCGGCGAGGACGCGCGCTTCGGTGGGGGTGAGGTCGGGGGATGTCTCCATACTGCCTCGTGCTGCCGGTTGCCGGAAGGCGCTAATGGTTCATTCCCGGTCCGGTCGTGTCAACGCTGGCGGTCGTCCCGGTGCGGAAGTACCGTCTCGCGGTGGAAGCGCGCGCGTGGGAACGGACGAGAGAAGGTGTTTGCGCCGGGGGAAACCCGAATCAGGCGCTGCCGAGGAACACAGGTGACCAGGTATCTGTGCGTGATGCTCTTGTTGGCCGGTTGCGTGCCGTCGCCGCCGCCCCGCGGTGCAGGTCCTGCGGACGCGGTCGCGGCGGGAACGGTCCAACGGGTTGAGGTTACGTCGGACGAAGCCGCCGCGATTCGCGGACGCACCATATATGCCGGCGCATTCATGCGCTATCACGCGTTCGTCAGCGAGACCGACGCCGTCGAGTTCTGGCACGACGGCAGGCTCCTGGCGACGATCGACGATCAGGGCGTCATCAGATACACGCCGGTGATCCTGTCGATGGCGCCGGGGCTCTTTCCGCGACTCGCCCGCGCGCGCTATTCTGACTGCTGAAGGCTGTTGTGCCCGCTTCAAGGAGACCCCATGCGTTCTCTCAGATTCCTCCTCGTGACCATGGTCGCCGGTGGCGCGTTTCTTCCCGTGACGCCCGCGAACGCCCAGACCCCCGAACCCGATCCCACCGTCGTGACCCGGCTGGAGGCCGAACCGACCGAGCTGTCCCTGCGGGTGGGGGATGTCGTGCCGCTGCGGGTGACCGCCTACGACGCCGCGGGGGCCGTGGTGGCCATTCCCATCCGGGTGAGCGCGCCGCGGCGGGCGCTGCGCATTCGTGACGGGAACATCGAGGCCTTCGAGGCCGGCCAGTACGACGTGCGCGCCATGGTGGTGATGCCCGCGAGCGGAGCGCCGGTGGCCCAGCTCACCATTCCGGTGGTGGTCGACTGGCCGGAGGTGGCGACCGTCGAGGTGGATGCGGCCGGCGACCTGCTCTACGCCGGGACGACGGTGCGCTACACCGCGACCGCCCTCCACGCGGACGGGTCGGCGCGCCCGACCGCCGAGGTCGCCTGGTCGGTCTCCGACACCGAGGTGGCCGCGGTCGACGCGTTCGGCAACGTCACCGCCCACCAGCCCGGCCCGGTTACCGTGACGGCCACGGTCGAGGGGGTGCGGGGTTCGGTCGAGCGCACCGTCGAGGCCTTCCCGGCCACGGCCATCCAGCTCGCCGGCGGCGGGGGCGATCTCCTCACCGGCGACGTCGTGGAGTTCACCGCCACCGTAGTGGACGACGCCGGCAATGAAGTCCCGCGCGCGCCGGTCACCTGGTCGCTCGCGTACATGCCCGACGACAGCATCGTGGCGCCCGCCGGGCCGGGGCAGGTCGACGACGGCCGCTTCGTGGCCGACTGGCCGGGGCTCTACACGGTGGTCGCGACCGCCGGCCACCTGTCGGCGCGCGAGTCCGTGCGGGTGAGCCGGCGCGGCGCGGTGCAGGAGCTCGAGATCGTGGGGCAGGGGCGTGAATCGCGCGTCTTCACCACCGACCTGTGGATCTGGGAGGGGGTTGACGGCCGCGACTACGCGCTCACGGGCTCCAAGATGGGCAACGGGGTCACCTTCGTGTGGGACATCACGGACCCCGCCAACATCGTCAAGACCGACTCCATCCTCGTCGACGCGCGCACCACCAACGACGTCAAGGCGTCCCCCGACGGCCGCTACGGCGTGATTTCGCGCGAAGGCGCCTCCAATCGCCGCAACGGCGTGGTCATCCTCGACCTGGCCAACCCCGCGCACCCCACCATCGCCTCCACCTGGGACGAGGGGGTCACCGGCGGCGTGCACAACATGTTCGCCACCAACGAGCACCTCTTCGTCCTCTCCGCGGGCGACAAGTACGTCATCCTGGACATGGCCGACATCTACAACCCGCGCTACGTGGGTGAGTACGACCATCCCGACAGCCGCGTGCATGACGTCTGGGTGCACGACGGCATCGCCTACTCCGCGGAGTGGGAGAACGGCATCGTCGTCGTCGACGTGGGCAACGGCCGCTGGGGCGGCTCCCCCGAGAACCCGGTCTTCGTGACCAACATCCCGCTCCCCTCCGGCCAGACGCACGCGGTGTTCCCGTACCTGCAGGAGTCGACCGGCAAGTTCTACCTCATCGCCGGCGACGAGATCGTCGGCCGCGAAGGGCTCGCCTGGGCGGGCACCGGACCGGACCACCGGATCCAGTACGACCCGGAGACGGGACGGGGCGGCTATCCTCGCGCGACCACGGGCTACATCCAGATCGTGGACTTCACCGACCCCGAGTCGCCCTCGATGGTGGCCCGCTACGAGGTGTCCGAGTACGGCACCCACAACATGTGGGTCGAGGACGACATCCTCTACGAGGCCTACTACGAGGGCGGCCTCCGCATGGTGGACATTTCCGGCGACCTGATGGGGAACCTCTATACCCAGGGACGCGAGATCTCGGTCTTCAAGGCGCACGATCCTCTCGGGTACATCCCCAACGCCCCGGCGGCGTGGGGCGTGATGCCGTGGAAGGGCAACGTCTTCTTCGCCGACATCAACTCGGGATTGTGGTCGGTCAAGATCCTGCCGAAGGAGCGCCCGGTCAGTTGAATCGGCCGGGCCCGCGCGGCCCGAAACCGCATCCGTCAGCCCCGGGAGGGACCCACCCTTCCGGGGCTGCGTTGTCCCACCGGGGCTGCATTCCTGCGTCCTACGTGCGCACCCGGGTCATGAGCACGGCGCCCATCGCCAGGAACACGGCGTTGGGGGTCCAGGCGGCGATGGTGGGCGAGAGGACGCCCGCGCCCGCCGCCGCCCCCAGAACCCGGAAGAGGATCAGGTACAGGGTGATGGAGGCGATCGACACCCCGGCACCGTAGGCCGCGCTCCCCCGCTGGGAGGAGGTGCCCAGGGGCAGGCCGAAGAGGACCATGACGAAGGTGGCCAGGGCGAGCGCGCTGCGCTGCTCGCGCTCGACGAGGTACTCGGAGGCGCTGCCCCCGCTGCGCTCGATGATCCCGACCTGCCGATCGATGTCCGCGCGCGTCATCTGCGCCAGACGGTCGTTCTGGGCGTCGGACATGCGGTTCCCGGTACGGGACGCCTCGAGCAGCTCATCGGGCCGTTCCGAGAACCCGCGCGTCTTCATGCTGCCGAAGCGATAGGTCTGTTCGCGGGCATCGGGGAGCAGCCGCCGGACGTAGCCGTCGCTGAAGGTCCAGCCCGTCTCGTCGTTGAAGTAGGCGCGGTCCGCGACCGCGTGCAGGGAGGGGCCCGTGCCGGGCTCGGCGGTAACCGGGCGGTGCTCCAGCACCACGTCCTGCAACTCGCCCGCCATCACGGTCAGGCGGCGCACCGAAAGGCTGTGCCCCTCCTCGGTCTGGTACACGAAGTTGATGCGCCAGTCGCGGCTGAAGTTGCGCTCCTCGAGGATGTCGAAGGCGGCGCGATTGGCGCGGGGCACGATGTCGCTGATGTAGAACGACACCCCGCCGAGCACGACGCCCAGGGCCAGCACCGGCACCACGAGCCGATGGAAGGAGACGCCGCCCGCCTTGGCGGCCACGATCTCCCGGTGCACGGTCATGGCGTGAATGGTGAAGACGGCCGCGATCAGGGTCGCCATCGGGAAGGACCAGAACACGAACTGGAGGATCTGGAATCCGTAGGCCCGGAAGACCTCCACCATCGGGAGCCCTCGGTCCAGGTACTCGTCGATATTCTCGGTAAGGTCCCCCACCACGAACAGGAGCGGCACCGCGGCCACGAAGGCCACGAAGATGCGGAGGAAGCTGGTCGCGACCAGCCGGTCGAGGAGCCTCATGCGTCCGCGGCTCCTTCCGCCATCCCCGCGCCTGCCCGCCGGTTGCGCCTCACCCGGCTCATCAGCAATCGCCGGATGCCGCCCTGGCCCGAATCCCGCGGCGCGGAGACGGCGCGTCCCATGCGCGACGCCAGCCGGATGCCGACGACCAGGAAGATGACGTTGGAGATCCACATCGCGACGTTCGGCTCCAGGTGGCCCCGGTCGGCGAGCGACTCGCCCCCGATCAGGGTCGTCCAGTAGATGGCGAAGATGCCGCCGGAGAGCACGATCACCGTGCCGAGGCCGCCCCGGGGAAAGCGGATCGCGAGAGGAGCCCCCACGAGCACGAAGATGAAGCAGGCGGTGGCGATCGCCCACTTCTTGTGCCACTCCACGCGGTAGCGGTTCTCGTTGAGCAGAAGCACCTCCTCGCGCACGGCGTTGGTGCGCAGGTTGGCGGTGATCGCCTCGGTGAGCTGATCCGGCGGAGTCAGGCCAAGGTCGCCGATGATGCGCCGCTGGCTCTCCAGTGCTCCGGGAGGCAGCAGATCGTCGATCTCCTCTCCTTCCACCGCCTCGAGTCCCAGCGCTTCGCGCATCGCGCCGCGGGAGCGCGCCAGACTGGCGCCCCGCACTTCAGCCAGCTCCTCGCGGGCCTTGCGCACCTCCTCCGCCAGCATGGCCGTGGACATCTCCCGGTCTCCGCGCTGCTCGCTGTCGCTGCGTTCCAGCACGTCCGCGACTCCGCGCATCGGAATGATCTGCCGGGCGAAGGCCAGCTGCCGGAAGCCGGACGGGCGCGTGTCGCTGACCTCGTAGGCATTGCCGTCAAAGAGCGTCAGGAAGAGATCGGTGCCGCTCTCGTCGAACGCCATCGTGCCCCGGTCGGCATAGATGGTGCGATATTGGTCGTATTCGCTAACGTCGAAGATGGTGACATCCTCGAGTTCATTGGTCAGCGGGTCGATGCTGTGCGCCTGCAGGAAGTAGCGGGTGGCGCCGTTGACGGCCTGGATTTCGTTGATCACCTGCTCGCGCAGCCGGAACGTGGGGCTCTTCCCCTGGACGTCGACCATGAGGTTCTTGAGGCGATGATTGGACTCGGGGAGCACGCGGTCGTGCAGCGCGAAGACCAGGGCGGCCGCGATCGTGCCTGCGGCGAGCAGGGGAACCAGAATCCGGGCGGGGCGCACGCCGCCCGCGGACATCGCGGTGATCTCGTTGGCTTCCGCCAGCTCCGAGAAGGCGTAGAGCACGGCGACGAGCACCGACATGGGAATGGTGAGCGCGAGCGTGTGGGGGAGCGAGAGCAGCATGAACTCGGCATAGACCTGCCACGGCAGTCCCTTGCCCATGAGCGCGCCCATCCGCAGAGCGACCAGGTTCAGGAAGAAGAGGCCGGTAAGCACAGTGAGCGAGAAGAAGAACGGCGCCACGTGCGCCCGGATCAGATAGCGCGTGAGAATGTTCATCCGTAGCCGGTTGCGGGTTGGGCGTTGAGCGAGCTTCCCTCAACTCGCACCGTACACCGGCCGCGGGCCCGTGGTCCCGGTGGGATGTCGCGCCGGGCTGCCGCATTGCTTCTGGCGCTCGGGGCCCTTACACCGGCGGCGGCCGCCGCCCAGGCCGCCGGCCCGGACACGGGGGAATGGCAGGGGCTCTTCCCGCCGCCGCCCGCGCTTGCCTCCGCGCCCCGCGCCCCGCCGGTGCTGGTCCCCCTCGGGCTGGCCCGCGTCCCCCTCCTCTTCCCGGTCGCGTTCGAGCCCGTGCCGGGTGACGGCTCCCCCTGGTTGCGGCCCGCGGTGCTCGGAACGCCGGGCCCCGGCGCCGCGTCTCTCCTTCGGCCCGGCGCGGTGCTGGCGGGCCGGATCACGCGCGCTTCCCCGGAAGAGGACACCCCGGACGCCGGCCCCGCGGGTTTCCTCCCCGAACTCCCGCCCGAGCCGGAGGCCGCAATCATCCCCGGGGCCGGGCCGATCGAGTTCCGGGATCTGGACGTGAACATCACGGGCCGGGGCGAGTTCGGGGGCGACTGGACGCGCTTCCGCCCCTGCGACGCCGGCATCCAGCTGGGGTGCCAGCCAGGGCTCCTGCCCCGGCTCGTGCCCGAACTCCAGTTCGGCGTCCGGATGGCCGGCACCATCTCGGACCGGATCGTAGTCAACGTCGACTACGACCAGACGCGCGAGTTCTCCGCCACCAACAACATCAACGTCTTCTACCAGGGAGTGGAGGACGAGATTCTCCAGGGCGTCGAGGTCGGGGACGTGACCTTCGGGCTGCCCGAGTCGCGGTTTCTCACCGAGGGCATTCCGGCGGGCAACTTCGGCTTGCGGGCCACCGGCCAGCTGGGCCCGGTCGACTTCGAGACCGTTTTCGCGCAACAGCGGGGCGACCTGTCCTCGCGGGAATTCCGCCTGGCCGGGGCGGGCACCGACCGCGCCTTCGTCCAGGAGGACACCATCGTGGTCGACAACGCCGACTACGTGCGCGGCCAGTTCTTCTTCCTGGCCGACCCGCGCAACCTCTTCGACTACCCGCACATCGACATTCTGGGGGCGGATCCGGCCTCGGTGCCTTCCTCCGCCATTCCCGGAGCGGAACCGATCCAGCTCTACCGCTTCGAGAACGATCCCGTCACCCGCCAGCAGGTGGAGGGCTACATCCAGGCCGATGCCTCGGCGACGCTCGGGGACGACACGGTGACCGAGTCGGGGTGGTTCCGCTACCTGCAGGCGGGCGTCGACTACTTCGTCCACCCGAGCGGCCTGTGGATCGCGCTGCGGAGCCCGCTGCGCCGCGACGAGATGCTGGCGGTGACCTATGTCACCGCGGCCGGCGACACGATCGGCGACTACAACCCGGAGCGCATTCACAACGAGGGAGGGCGTCCCCGCCTCTCGCTGCTGCGCGCCTCGGAGCCCAACCACCAGCCGGGCCGGCCCACCTGGGATCTCGAGATGCACCAGGTCTACCGGGTGTCGGGCTCGAACGACGTCGAGATCCCGTCGGTCTCGCTCGACATCTCCGTCGGTGAACTGAGCGCGGGCAGGACCTTCACCCGGGGCCTCGGCGGGGAGGACATCACCTATCTGAAGCTCCTGGGGCTGGACGAGGAGTCTCCCGTCGACGTGATCGACCGCGCCTACGTCTACAAGCCCGCCGCCGACGACTTCGAGGAGCAGCCCGCGGTCTCGGGCACCTTCATCATCTTCCCGACCCTCCGGCCCTTCGCCGAGCCTCCTCCGATATACTCCCTGGGGCTCTCCGCTGAAGAGACCTCCGAGATCCTGGCGGGGGACGCCAACCCCGAGATCTACGACGCGGTCGATCCCTACGAGCGTGAGAACGCGGGGCTCTACTGGCTCACGATTCCCTTCCGCGTGCGCAGCGAGGGGCTCGTCTCCTCCTTCTCGCTGGGCGCGCTCGGCATCCGCGACGGCAGCGAGCGGCTCTTCTTCGGCGACCGCGCGCTCGAGGCGCGCACCGACTACGTCATCGACTACGACATGGGACAGGTGACGCTGCTCGACGCGGAGAACCTCTTCGCCACCGACCCGCAGGGGGACCTGCGGGCCACCTGGGAGCAGCAGGCCCTCTTTCAGATCGCCCCGACCTCGGTCTTCGGCATGAACGCCGGCTACGCGCTCGGGGATGCGGGCGAACTCAACTTCCTGGGTCTGTACCAGCGTGAGAGAGGGCTCCTGCGACGGCCTCAGCTGGGCGTCGAGCCGGCTTCGATCCTCCTGGGCGGCCTGAACGGGCGCATGGACATGGAATTGCCGGCGCTGGACCGGGCGCTGGACCGGATCCCGGGGCTGACGCACTCGGGAATCTCGCGGCTGCGCCTGAACGGGGAGATGGCGCTCTCCCTGCCCAGCCCGAACATCGAGGGAGACGTCTACCTGCACGACTTCGATTCCACGAGCGACCTCCCCCTCTCCAACCTGAGCACGGGCTGGCGGCTGGGTAGCGCTCCGCTGTTCCGCGACGGAGCGCTCGAGGCTCTTCCGCCGGAGCTCGGACCGGGCGACATCGCCTCCCTTCAGTGGCAGCACACCTGGATCACCGAGGGGGAGAGCGGGGACAGCACAGGCGTCTTCGAGGGCTTTCTGCCCCGCAACGACATCGACCGACAGATCAACGTGGCCGGCAACGAGTTCCGCGAGCCGGGGCTGCTGCTCACGTTCGGGGTCGGCGACGGCGCCGCCGGGGGCACCTTCGACCGCAGGCGCTGGCGCTCGATCACCGCCAATCTCGCGAGCACCGGCCTCGACCTGACGCGCACCGAGTTTCTCGACCTCTATATCGCGGGCGGCGAGGCGCTCACCCTCGTCTTCGATCTGGGGACGGTGAGCGAGGACGCGCTGTTCGTGGACGCGAACGGGCTCACCGGGGGCACCCGGGAGGGCGGGAACGCGTGGGGGCTGGGCGCCCTCGACCAGGAGGCCGACCCGCGCAGGGGCGAGATCTGGAGCGATGAACTCGACCAGCGCGGGCTGTGGGACGAGGCGTGCCTGGCGACCCGGGCGGTGGTCTACCGGATCGGGGACCCCCGCGTCAACTGCACCCGGGGCAACGGACGTCCGGACTCGGAAGACCTGGACGGGGACGGCAACCTGGACATCGACGAGCGCTACATGCGCTACCTGGTGGAACTCGACGGATCCTCCCCCTACCTGGTGCGCGACACCATCGGGACCGGAACCCACTTCCGTCTCTACCGGATTCCACTGCGCGGGCCGCACGCGATCAATCCGGGCGGGATGTTCACCGACGGGGATTTCCGCGCCGTCAAGCACCTGCGCCTCACGGTCACGGGGAACGCCGAGGGCGCGGCCGTGCTGGCGCGCATGCGCCTGGTGGGGTCGCGCTGGGTGAAGCGCGCGGGCGAGGGGGTGCTCACGGGCATGGCCGGAGACGAGCCGGGAACCGGCGGCACCATCGAGGTGAGCCCGGTGGGCGCGGTCGAGGTGGGCGCCGCCTACCACCCGCCCCCCGGCGTGGTGGAACAGCTCGACGATCCCGCCAGCGCTCTGGGGGCGCAGGGCGTGGAGTTCAGCGAGAAGGCGCTTGGCATCACCTACAGGGGGCTTCCCCCCGGGGAGAGGACGGAGGTGTATCATCGCTTTCCGCAGCGCCCCAGGAACTTCCTCACCTACCGGCAGGCGCGCATCTGGGCGCTGGCGCGCAGAGGTGACTGGGGGATGGACCGTCCCACGTATTTCTTCCTGAAGGTGGGGAGTGACGAAGACAACTTCTATCTCTACCGGACGCGGCTGGAGCCGGCGGTGGATCCCGAGGGGACTCGGGCCGAGGACTGGCTCCCGGAGATTCTGGTGGACTTCGACCGCTGGCTCGAGTTGCGCAGCGAGGCCGAGCAGCGGCTGATCGAGGATCCCCCGCCCGCGGGCGCGCCGGCGCTTGTGGTATGGAACGCCGACTCGACCTACGCGGTGGTGCTTCAGGACCGCGCGCGCGCGCCCAACCTGTCGCAGGTGCGCGAGCTTTCGCTGGGGGTATGGAACGAGGGCGACTTCCCCGACGACGGCGAGGTGTGGGTCAACGACTTCCGTCTTTCCGCCGCCGTGACCGACCGCGGACTCGCCAGCCACCTGAACCTGGACCTGAACGCGTCCGACTTCATGACCACGCGCGTCTCCGTCTCCGACCGGGGCGCCCTCTTCCGGCAGCTTGAGGGCGATCCCAGCTACCAGCGCGATCAGCAGTGGACGGCGAACTCCACGCTGCAGCTGAGCCGCTTCGCCCCCGCCTCCTGGGGAATCGAACTGCCGTTGAACGTGTCTCATACCAGTTCCGGGCAGGATCCCACGTTCCTGCTGAGGAGCGATATCCGCGCGGACCGGCTCGAGGGGCTCCGCAAGGTTGCCTTCGACCGGACCCGCGTGGGCGTGTCGTTCCGCAAGCGGACGCCCTCCGCCAACCCCTGGGCGGCCATCTTCCTGGACGGCCTGAGCGCCCGTGCCGGGTATTCGTCGTCGCAGTCGGCGACGGCGACCTCGGAGTCGGACTCGCGGGTGGTGGATGCGCGTGTGGGCTACGACCGGGCGCTGGAGCCGCGCACGCTGCCGGTGGTTCCGGGCTTCCTGGGGGGCGTGGTGCGCGCGCTGCTTCCGGAGTCGCTTGAGGAGCGGGTGCTGGCGAGCCGCCTGCGCTGGAGCCCGGAGCGGATCGGGTTCGGGGCCTCCTACGCCAATCAGCGCAACCAGACCCTGCGCTACGAGCAGATTCTGCGCCTGGCCGCCGACTCGGGCGCGACCCGCACGCGCTCTCCCCGCCGGGGCCTGGACACCGATGCGCGCGTCATCTTCCGTCCCTTCGAGTCCGTGACCGCCACCACCGATTTCACCTCCACGCGCGATCTGCTGGCTCCGGAACTCGCGGTCAGGGACCCGGCGGTGCGGCCGCTGCTGGCGCGGGAGCGGTGGTCACCGGGAGGCGTCGATCTTGGCTGGGAGACGAATCGGCGGCTGCGCACCAACATGCGCTGGGGGCCCCGGCCCGCCGACTGGCTGCAGTGGACGCTCACCTGGACGACCACCTACAACTCCGACCGCAACGCCACCCTGGTGCGGCGCCAGGTCGTGGAGGCCGACACCCTGCGGGAGCTGCAGCGCAACGTCGGCGGCCAGCGCAGCGCGAGCGCCTCCGTCACTTTCGACCCGGGGACGCTCGCGCGCGGCGGGCCCCCGAGGCCGGGCGCGGCCGACGCTCCCCCCCGGGGAACGATGCGCCGGCTCGCCGGTGCGTTCTCGCCCTTGACGGTCAACTGGCAGGACGGCATCACCTCGCGCTTCAACCGCGAGGTGCTGGACCCGGATGTCCGCTATCAGTTCGGGCTGAGCGACCTGGAGGGATTCCGGGTGGTGGACGGCACCACCGCGGCCACCCTCGTGGACCGGAACGGCTGGGCCATGGGCTCGGGGCTCACGCTCCTCTCCGGGATCACCGCGAACGTGGACTACTCGGTCACCGACATCGCAACCTTCGACACGCGCAGCGATCGCGCGTCCAATACCCGCAGCTGGCCCAACATCGTCCTGAGGGCGTCCTCGATACCCCTGCCGTCCTTCATGCAACCGGTGGTCGAGCGCCTCACACTGAACTCGGGATACCGCGTCGACACCCGCCGGCTCTCGTTCGGCACCGGCGCGCAGCAGCAGCGGCTGCAGGAGGACGCGACCATCCCGCTCGACGTGTCGGTGCGCTGGGGAGGCGGCTTTTCGTCCAGCTACCGAACCACCATGACCCGGGGCGAGGGCACCGATCCCACCGGCGACACGCGCCGCCGCCGCAACACCCACGTCTTCACCATGAGCGGCAGCTTCACGCCTCCGGGCGAGTTGGGGGCGCGGCTGGAACGCCCCATCCAGGCGTCGCTGCGATACAATCAGGCAGGGCAGACCGACTGTCGCATTACCTCCGGCAACGACGAGTGCGTGCCCTTCGTGGACCAGAGCAACGCCACCTTCAACCTCACGCTGGACACCGTCGTCTCCGACCTGCAGATCGGCTTTCAGGCCAGCTACACCAACCGTCAGTCGAACATCGGCCAGCGGTTGGGCTCGACCCAGTTTCAGATCGGCTTCTGGGGCCAGTTCGTGTACAACGCGGGAGCATTCGCGGGACTTCCCTGAGGATGGCCGGGCCACGGCGGACGGGGCGCCCGATGCCTCGATGCCTCGATGCCGGAACGCGACGCGCGCGGATCCGGGGCAGGACGTCCCGAACTGCCATTCCTTCGCCCCGGCTCTCGGATGATCGTCCATCCATGACACGCGACGAGTCACGCACCCTGGCGATCACGGCGGGCGTCCTCTTTCTGGCGGGAGCCGCGCGGGCGGGACTGGAAGCCGTCCGGCCTCCGCTCGCCCTCGAGGCCGACAGCGTTTCGGCGCACGCGCTGGCCGCGGCTTCGCAGGAGATGGTCGACGAGGAGGAGCGGCGGTCGATGCCGCTTGCCCCGGGTGAGCGCCTGGACCCGAACACGGCGGGCGAGGAGGAGCTCGACCGGCTGCCCGGCATCGGGCCGGCGGCGGCGCGGGCGATCGTCGCGTCACGCATTGCGGAGGGTCGTTTCGCGGATGTCGGAGCGCTCACCCGGGTGCGTGGCATCGGGCCGGCGACGGTGGAGAGGCTCGCGCCGTTTCTGACCCTGGAGCGGGGCGGCGAGCGACGGCCAGCCCGGCGAGCCGCCGCCGCGTCACCTCCGGCGGCCAGGAGCGCCGCTTCATCCGCGAACCACCAGGCAGCGGGCCCGATCGACCTCAACCGGGCCACCGCCGGCGAACTCGAGCAGGTGCGCGGCATCGGCCCCGCGCTTGCGGCGCGGATCATCGCGCGCCGTGACGAAGTGGGTGGCTTTGGGCGGATCGAAGACCTGATCGAGGTGCGCGGCATCGGGCCGGCGACGCTCGAATCCATGCGCGGCAGCTTCTTCGTGCGACAATGACCGACCCGACTCCTCCATCGCCGGAACCCGCATCGGATCCGGTCGCCGGCGGGCGCGGATTCCCTCCGTCCACGCTGCGCGCGCTGCTGGAGGAGATGGTGGAGAGGGACGCGTCCGACCTGCACGTCGCGGCCGGGATTCCGCCCAGGCTGCGCATCGACGGCGCGCTCACCGACGCCCGCCGCGGCAGTGCGCTTGCTCCGCGTGAGGCGGCAGAGCTGGTTGACTCGGTGCTTACGCACGCCCGCAGGAAGCGGCTCGCGGCGGGGTGCGAGATCGACTTCGCATTCGATCTGGGAGATCTCGCGCGTTTCCGCTGCAGTTGCTACCGCCAGCGCGGACAACCGGCCATGGCGCTGCGCAGGATTCCCAACGAGATCCCCCGGCTCGAGGACCTGCACCTGCCGGGCGTGGTGACGCGCCTGGTGGAGCGACCCCATGGCCTGGTGCTGGTTACCGGGCCCACCGGGTCCGGGAAGTCGACGACGCTGGCCGCCATGCTCAACCGGATCAACGAGAC
Source organism: Longimicrobiales bacterium (assembly GCA_965202805.1). GTDB lineage: Bacteria > Gemmatimonadota > Gemmatimonadetes > Longimicrobiales > Gaopeijiaceae > BD2-11. The sequence continues at coordinate 1,415,804 of OZ241869.1, read as the reverse complement.
CCGAAAGGGCCATATCGTCACCATCGAAGACCCGGTGGAGTTCGTTCACCGGTCCCGGGGCTGCGTCGTAAGCCAGCGCGAGGTGGGCCCGGACACGAAGAGCTTCGCAGCCGCCCTCCGGTCGGCCACCCGGCAGGACCCGGATGTCATCCTCATCGGCGAGATGCGGGATCCCGAGACCATTGCGGCGGCGCTGACGATTGCGGAGACCGGGCATCTGGTGCTGGCCACCCTGCACACCAATTCTGCCGCGGCCTCCGTCCACCGGATCATCGACGTCTTCGCGTCCGGCCGGCAGGCGCAGGTTCGCGCCCAGCTGGCTCTGGTGCTGGAAGGCGTGATGACCCAGAACCTCCTGCCGCGGCAGCGCGCGCGGGGGCGGGTTGCGGCGTGCGAGGTGCTCATCTGCACGCCCGCGGTGCGCGCCGCCATCCGGGACCGCAAGGTCCACCAGATTCCCTCGATGATGCAGGCGGGCAGAAAGCACGGGATGCAGACCATGAACGATGCACTGCGGCGGCTGCGCATGCGCGGGGAGGTGTCGACGGATGCCGCAATCAGGTGCTCCCCCGATCCAGCGGAGCTGCTGCAGTCGCTCGGCGACGCGCGGTCCCCCTGGCAGTCGTAGGCAGCCCGGTGTATCGATCGCACCGGCGCCCCGTCGCCCGGGCAGGGTGGCGGCGGGTCGTGTCACGGCTCAGGGAGCGCGTGCCGCCGCGGGATATCGCAGTGTTCGCGCGCCAGTTCGCCACGATGATCCAGTCCGGCCTGCCCCTGGCGCCGAGTCTGGGGGTGCTCGCGCAACAGGCCGGCAACCGGAGACTGGCGGCCGTTGTGGGTGAGGTGCGCAGCGACCTGGAGGCAGGCCGAACGCTGGCCGGCGCGCTGGGTGAGCATCCCGCGGTCTTCAATCAACTGTTCGTCAGCATGGTTGCCGCCGGGGAGGCGGGGGGCGTGCTGGATACGGTGCTGGCGCGCCTCGCCGACGCGCTCGAAAGGACCGACCGCCTCTCGCGCAAGATGCGCGGCGCCCTGATCTACCCGGCGGTGGTAGTGGCGGTGGCCGCATGCGCGCTGCTGGTCCTCCTCGAGTTCGTAATCCCGACCTTTCAGGAGATGTTCGCCGCGTCGGATCTTCCCCTGCCGCTGCCCACCCGGCTGGTTATCGGCCTCTCCGAGAGCCTGCGGGCGTACTGGTGGCTTCCACCCCTCTTCGCCGGCGGTGCCTGGATCGGGTTGGCGCGCGCCCGCGCCACCCCGCGCGGCCGCCTGGCCCTGGACCGCGTGCTCCTGGCTCTCCCGGTCGTCGGTCGCCTGTTTCTGAAGATGGCGATGGCTCGGTTCACCCGTACGCTGGGCACCCTGGTCGCCTCCGGGGTGTCGATTCTGGAGGCGCTGGAGATCACCGCCGCGGGCTCGGGCAACCGCGTGGTGCACGACGCCGTCATGAACGCCCGGAGATCGATCGCGGGGGGGAACACCATCGCCGAGCCCCTCCGGGCGTCCGGCGTCTTCCCGCCCATGGTGCTGCAGATGATCCACGTCGGCGAGCAGGCCGGCGGCCTGGACGAAATGCTGGCGAAGATCGCCGACTTCTACGACGATGAAGTCGGGCGTGCGGTGGAGGCCCTGCTGGCGGCGTTCGAGCCGGCGATGGTTACCCTCCTGGGCATCGTGGTGGGGGGAATGATCGTGTCGATGTACCTTCCGATCTTCGACATGATCAACGTTGTGCGGTGACGGGGGCGAGTGGAGAGTTCAAGACGGGAAGCACCATCGCGAGGCTCGCCGGGCGGACGCCTCATGCTCGCCCTTCTGTCCCGGACCCCGCGCGCCGTCGCCAGCCGTGCGTTCGGCCGGCTTGCGGATGCGGAAATCCCCCGCCCGCTGCGGGGACCCCTCATCGGAGGCTTCGCGCGCATCGTCGGTGCGCGCATGGACGAAGCACGGCAGCCGGCTGCCGGGTACTCCAGCCTGAACGCATTCTTCGCGCGGCGGCTCGCGCCCGGCACCCGGGTGTGGCCGTCGGACGCTCGCACGGTGACGTCGCCCGTCGACGGCGTACTCACCCGGTTCGGCACGGTGGAGGACGGTCGGCTGGTGCAGGCGAAGGGACGGCGCTACACGGCGGCCGCCCTGCTGGCCGGCGCAGAGGCCGCGGCCCCCTTCCACGGCGGGCTCTACGCCACCATCTACCTCGCGCCCAGACACTACCACCGCATTCACGCTCCGGTGGCGGGTCGGCTCCGCTCGGCGTCGTACGTCCCCGGGGGACTCTTCCCGGTGAACGCAACCGCGGTGGCCGAGATACCGGACCTGCTCGCCACCAACGAACGCGTCGTCTGCTCGTTCGCGGGCGACGCCGGGCGGATCGCGCTGGTGGCTGTCGGGGCGTACAACGTCGGCCGCATCTCCACCGCGTTCGATCCGGGGTGGGGCGGGGGGGAGGGGGGCTGGGTGACCAACCGCCGCCCGCCGTCCGAGCGCCGCCGCGTCTACCGGCCCCCGCTTACGGTCTCGCGCGGGGAGGAGGTCATGGCCTTCCACCTGGGGTCCTGCGTGGTCGTGCTCCTCGAACGCGGAAGCCACGAATGGGTGCCCGGGCTGAAATCGGGGAGGGAAATCCGCCTCGGGGAGGCGCTCGCGCTGCCGGCGCGCTGACGGCGCCCGTCCGAATCGGCGAGCAGTCGCCACCATGGCCTTCGGGCCGATCTCGCGCGATCCGACGCTGCACTCTCCGCCTCTGGCGGGCGGGCCGATGTTGACCACGGTCCGCTCGCAGGGCATCCTTCCCGATCCCGACACCCGATCCGTCCCGCAGCCGAGGAGCCTCCGTGGATTTCTTTCAGACACTGTCCGACCTGGGCAACCGCTACATCGTGGAGCTCGGCATCTCGGTCGGCGACGAGACGGTTCCCTTCATGGTGATCCTGCTCCTGGGTGCGGGCGTCTTCCTCACCCTGCGCCTCGGCTTCGTGCAGGTGCGCAGGCTGGGTCACGGGTTCGCAGTCACGTCCGGCAAGTACGACGACCCCGACGAGCCGGGCGACGTATCTCACTTCCAGGCGCTGACCACGGCGCTGTCCGCGACCGTCGGCATCGGCAACATCGCCGGCGTGGCGATCGCCATCCACTGGGGAGGGCCGGGCGCGCTCTTCTGGATGTGGGTCACCGCCGCGCTCGGCATGGCCACCAAGTTCACCGAGGTGACGCTCGCCCAGAGATACAGGGAGGTGGAAGCGCCCGATCACGATGCACACAAGTGGGAGGGGACGGTAAGCGGCGGCCCCATGTACTACATCGAGCGCGGGCTGGGGGCGCGCTGGAAGTGGATGGCCGTCTTCTTCGCCATCATGCTCGGGCTGACCGCCTTCCTTACCGGCAACGCGATTCAGGCCAACACGGTCTCCGATTCGATGCGCACCATCTTCGGCATCCCGGCGACGGTGAGCGGTCTGGTAACCTCCGGCGTCGTAGCCCTGGTCATCCTGGGAGGAATCACCCGGATCGGACGGGTGACCGGCATCCTCGCGCCGGTGATGGCCGCGGTCTACTGCCTCGGGGCGCTGGTCATCCTGATGTTCAACGCGGGCGACATCGTCCCCGCCCTCGGTCTCATCTTCCGTGAGGCCTTCAACCCGACCGCGGGCGTGGCCGGCACCGGCGTGGGCGCCTTCCTCGTGACCCTCATGTGGGGGGTCCGCCGCGGCCTCTTCTCGAACGAGGCCGGACAGGGCTCCGCGCCGATCGCGCACGCTGCGGCCAAGACCGACGAGCCGGTATCGGAGGGCGTGGTTGCGCTGCTCGAGCCCTTCATCGACACGATCGTGATCTGCTCGATGACCGGACTGGTGATCATCACGACAGGCGTCTGGAACGCCCGCATCCCGACGGAGATCACCCTTGGAGGCGGCGACCTCGGCTACGTGACCGTGGATGCCATGGGCAACAACCAGGCCGCGGACGCGCCGGCCGAAATCCGCTTCGAGAACGGGGCCCCCGCGGATCCGGGCGGGGTGCACATCGCCTGGCACGACGCCTTCGTCGACATGCTGTACGTGGACGAGGCGCAAACGACGCCGTTCACCGGCACCGTTGTCCCTTCCGAAGGCGTTGCCAGGGGAGATGACGGCCAGGCCCTTGCCTCCCTCTACGGCGGAGCCTTCGAGAGCGGCGCGCCGCTCACCATGGAGGGCTTCCGCCGAGGGTTGGCCGGCCTGGGTGACTGGGGGCACATGATCGTCGTCTTCTCGGTGCTCCTGTTCGCGATATCGACGGCAATCTCGTGGAGCTACTATGGCGACCGCTGTGCGCACTATCTGCTGGGGGCGAACGCCGTGCTGCCCTACAAGCTCGCGTTCGTGATCATGCACTTCATCGGCGCGGTGCTGCCCCTGACGGTGATCTGGAACCTGGGCGACATCTTCCTGGCGATCGTCATCGTTCCCAACCTGATCGCCCTCATCATGCTTGCTCCGAGGGTGGCTGCCGAGGCCAACAGCTACTTCGCGCGCAAGCCGTGGGAGCGTTAGCCCGGGAACATCGCACGAGAGGGGAGACTGGTCCCGGGAGCGGGCTACCGCGGGTCCGGGGGATCGAGGCTGCGCCCCGGACCCAGGGCGCCATCGCCGAACCGGTTCCGGGCGAGGTCCATTACCCGGGAGATGCGTCGGGCGCGGTCCGGATCCGGATCGTCGGCTTCCGGAAAGAAGGCGAGCTGCGCTCCTTGCGCTTCGCTCGAGAGTCCGCTGGCGGCAACCCCCAGGAGGCGTGCGGGAGTCCGGCGCCGTGACCGGAGTTCGGCCAGGAGTTCCCGCGCGACACGAAGAATGGCCTGGTCCGATTCCACGGGCCGGGGCAGGGTACGGCTGCACTGACGGGTCGCGAAGTCACGGTCCCGGATCTTGACGGTGATCGTGCGCGCTCCCCCGCCGAGTCGGCGAACGCGCCGCGCAACCGAGTTCACCTGTCGCGACAGCACTCCGTCCAGTTCATCGTCGTCGGCAACATCCGTGGCGAACGTCCGTTCCACACTCACCGACTTCCGCTCGCGGACCGGGAGCGTGCCCTCGCCGTCCAGTCCCCGCACCCGGTCGTGCAGCCAGCGGGCGCGCCGGGCGCCGAACCAGCGCTCGAGCCACTCCGGCTGGACCCGCAGCACGTCGCTGACCGACCGGAGCGAGCGGCGCTCGAGTTCCGCGAGAAACGCGGGGCCGATCCCCGGAATGTCCTCCAGGTCGAAGCGGCGCATGAACTCCGATTCCCGTCCCGCGGGCACGATGCAGACGCCCGCAGGCTTGGCGAGCCCGGTGGCGAGCTTGGCGATGAGGCGCCGGGTGCCGCCTCCCGCGGAAACCGAAATGCCGGTGCGCGCCAGCACCGTATCGCGGATGCGCCGGGCGGTGTCCTCGAAGGACTCGCCGGCCAGCATCCGCTCGGTGCCCGAGAGATCGAGGTAGAACTCATCGATCGAAGCGGGGCGCACAACGGGCGCCAGCGCTTCCAGCGCGCGCCGGACCTCCCGGCTGCGCCGCACGCACGCCGCCCTCGGCACCGGAACCACCGCGGCTTCGGGACACAGACGGAGCGCCTGCGCCGTGGGCATCGCCGAGCGGACCCCGTGCTTGCGCGCGTCGTAGGAAGCCGACGCGACCACGCCCCGACCCTCCGGCGTCCCTCCGACGATGAGCAGCCGCCGGCGTCCCGCGCCATCGGGATCCTCGAGGCGCGCCACCTGCACGAAGAAGCTGTCGCAGTCGACCAGAAGAATGCGCGGCGGGTTCGTTTCCAGCTCCAGATCCTCCCGTGGCCGATGGTGGAACTCCGGGCCTCTTGCCTGTAAGATACGATGCCGATCTCCCGACGTCCCTGGCCCGGCATCGGCAAGGTGCCCGGGCTAACGTCCCCTTCATGCAGCGGAGCCTCCGACCATGGCCCATCCCCACGCTCTTCCGGACCTCGATTACGACTACGATGCGCTCGAGCCGCACATCGACGCGCGCACGATGGAGATACACCATTCGAAGCACCACGCGGCCTACACCGCCAACCTCAACGCAGCGCTCAAGTCGCATCCCGGCTTGCAGGAACGCAGCGTGGAGGACCTGCTCGGCAACATGGGCGATGTCCCCGGGGCCATCCGCGGCGCAGTGCGGAACAACGGCGGCGGATACGTCAATCACGCGCTGTTCTGGCGTCTGATGACCCCCGGCGGCGCCGATGCCCCCAGCGGTGATCTGGCCTCCGCGATCGAAGCCGCCTTCGGCTCCGTCGACGAGCTGAAGAGCCGGGTCAACACCGCGGCCATCACCCGCTTCGGATCCGGCTGGGGCTGGGTGGTCGCCACCGATTCCGGTCTGGCGGTGCGCTCCACGGCGAACCAGGACAGTCCCCTCATGGATGGGGAGACCCCGATCCTGGGCGTCGACGTGTGGGAGCACGCCTACTATCTGCGATACCAGAATCGCCGCCCCGACTACCTCACGGCGTGGTGGAACACGGTCAACTGGGATGTCGTGGCCGCCAACTTCGCCGGCGCCGGATAGCCCCGCCCGCCCTTGCGGGCGACGGCGATTCGACGTATAGAATACACCCTGCGCGCTGTAAACAGATGAAGTGTGGAGATGATCGGCGTGGGGCGACCCGATCACCCTCATGGTGCAGCCCGGATCGGGATGGGAGACGATGGGACGAAACCGCACTCTGGCAACCATTTCAGGCTTCGGCGCGCTTCTGGTCACGATTCTCGTGGCCCTCGCTCCCACCTCTGTCGCCGCGCAGAGCCTCCGCGGATCGTCCCGCTCGCTGACGGAGCAGAACGTCCAGGCGCGGGCCCACGACTTCACCTACCTGCGGACCCCCGCGCACGTGCACCGCTTTGTGGAGTTGGGCTACCTGGTGCCTCTGCACGGGAACCGGGACTATGATATCGACGACGAGGTCAGCTTCCCGTATGCCCGTCCCCAGGTTCGCACCTTCGTCGAACGGCTTGCGGGTCAGTACCGCAGGGCGTGCGGGGAGGTCATGGTCGTCACGAGCCTGACGCGCGCGCTCAACCGGCAGCCCCCCAACGCCTCCAGCCGCTCGGTTCATCCCACCGGCATGGCCGTCGACCTGCGCCGGTCGAACCATCGCCCCTGCCGGGCGTGGCTGGAGGATGTCCTGCTCTCCCTGGAAGCCAACGGCGTCCTCGAGGCCACGCGCGAATCCCGCCCCCCCCACTATCACATCGCCCTGTACCCCGAGCCGTACACCCGCTACGTGGACGGCCTGGCGACCGGGACGGCCCAGGCGGCGGAGACCCGGGTGGCGGCGACACCCGAAGCCGGGGCGGCAGCCGCAACCGAGGATGCCGGAGCCGCAGCCGCGGGCAGCGGACCGTATCGCGTGCGACGCGGGGACGCTCTCTGGGACATTGCGCGGGCGCACGGCACGACGATCGCGGCCATCCAGCGGACGAACAATCTGCGAACCAGCCGGATCTATCCCGGCCAGCTCCTGACCATGCCTGCGGCCGGCGCGCCATCGTCGGCCGGTGCCGCCTCCGGAAGCTATCGCGTGCGACGCGGGGACGCTCTCTGGGACATTGCGCGGGCGCACGGCACGACGATCGCCGCGATCCAGCAGTCGAACAATCTGCTGGGCAGCCGCATCTATCCGGGTCAGGTTCTGACCATCCCGGCGGGTGGCGGAGTCGGTGTGCAGCAGGCCATGAACCTGAGTTACCGGGTGCAGCGGGGAGACTCTCTCTGGGACATCGCGCGGGCGCACGGCACGACGATCGCGGCGCTGCGCCGGTCGAACAACCTGCTGGGCAGCCGCATCTATCCGGGTCAGGTTCTGACGATCCCCACGCAGTTTCAGTAACGATCATCCCCAAGCGGTCGCGATCGCGATCGCGGTCGGAGCGGCCCCCGACTCCGGGCAGTCCCGGATTCGACATTCCGTAGTCCCGGAACGCCATCCCCGGCAGCATTCCCCGACGCCATCTTTCATGGCATGAACGGGGGATTCACACTTTTCGAGTGCCTGTTGGTGCTGGCGATCGTCGGCATCGGGATTGCGCTGGGGCTGCCCGCCCTGCAGCGGCACCGGGATCGCTGGGCCGTGACCCAGGCACGCGAGGCCGGCGCGGCACTTCTTGCGCGTGCTCGGGTGGACGCGCTGGGGTCGGGTGCCTCGACGGTCACGATACTGCCTCGCCGCGGGCACATCGAGCGCAGCCTCGGGGGCACCTTCCGGGAGCGCATCGACCTGGGAGACCGCTACGGAGTGTCGCTCGACATGTCGGGGCGAGACACGCTCGCAACCATCGAGTTCAATGCGCTCGGGCTGGGCCGGATGGCGGCCCGCACGCTTCGCTTCGGGCGGGGCGCCGCATCCGCGTCGCTGGTGGTTTCCACCTACGGGCGGGTCTCGCGGCGATGAGTGGGTCGACCCGGCCGCGTCCCGCCAGGGCGGCACCTGCGGGCTTCACGCTCGTCGAGGCGATGCTGGCCATTGTGCTCCTGTGCACGGGGCTGTTGGCCACGGCCGCGCTGGGTACCGGATCGCTCCATACCTGGCGGCGCGCCGGGGAACTGGCCGCGGCGGTCGTGGCGGCGGGCGAAATCGCCGACTCTCTTGGACTCTTCGGGGCATCGGGCGGCGGGACGCGCCAGCACCCGTGGGGGGTGTTGGCCTGGGACGATCCGGTTCCCCTGGGTGGCCGTCTTCTGCAGGTAGTCGTCCGGGCCAGCGCACACGACACCACGAGAGCGGAGTTGCTGCGCGTGACGGCCACGGTGCCGGTACCCTGAGATGGGCGCGTCACCTCCGCCGGTACTCGCTTCCCGTCGCGGCTCCTCGATCGTGGAGGCTCTTACCGCCATGCTGCTCATGATCGCGGTCACGGGGGCGGCGCTGCGGACACTGGTAACCCTTCGACATGCCCTGGCGAACGTGACCACGGACTCGGAAGTGCGCGAGACCGGAAGAATTGCGCGGTACACGCTCGCGCAGGAACTGAGGACGGGGCTTGCCGGGATCGACTGGGTGGCGGGGGGCGACGGAGATTCCGTTGTCGTAAGGGCGGTCCGCGGAACGGCGGTTCGGTGTGCCAGCGTCGCACCGCCGCAGTGGGTGGTGCGCTACACCGGGCTGCGCCGACCCGACTCCGCCAAGGACTCCGTGCTGGTCCTCGGAACGGACGGGGTGTGGCGCGTCACGAAACTCGTCCGGGCCCGGGCTCGTCCCGGCGCATGCGAAGATGGCGGCGGCGGTGAGGTTTGGGAGCTGAATCCGGCCGTACCCGGGGCGGTCGTGGGACGAATCTTCGAGCGGGGCAGCTACCACGTCGCCGCGGGGGCTTTCCGCTACCGACCGGGTCGAGGGGGTCGCCAGCCACTCACCGCGCAGGTGTTGCGAACAGGTGCCGGTGCCGCCTCGGGAGTTTCCGGCCATGGGGTCGGAGTCGATCTGCGGCTGGCCTTCGAAACGGCCGACGCTGCGACGGCCATCGATTCAGTGCGCGTATGGCCGCGGGAGATATGGCCGTGAGGAGCGTTGCCGCCTCGGGAGATATGGCCGATGCGGGATTTGCGATTCCGGTGATCCTCATGGTACTGCTTGCCGCCACCGCCTTCGGGCACCTCCTCCACTACCTGGCGCGGCAGGAACTTGCGGTTGCCGGAGCGGAACGCGACCTGCTGGTCGCGCGGCTCGCGGCCGAGGGCGGGGTCCGCGCTGTGGCCGGGTCGGCGGCGGAAGTGCTTGCGGCCACTCCCGTCGGGGACAGTGCGGTGGTGGAGGGTGCGCACGGGGATCGAGGTGGCTACCGCGTTGTGGCGCATCGTCTTACGCGAGAGATTTACCTGCTCGCGGGGGAGGGGAGGGTAGACGGCGAGGCGCGCACGACGGCGGGGCGGCTGACCTGGGCGCTCGATCCGGGTGCCCGGCTCGCTGCATTCCCGGCCGCGGTCGCGTCCCGGGCCCATGCAGCGGTCATGGATTCGGCCCTGATAGCGGGGGACCGTGTCACGGCTGTTCCTTTAACCTGGAGCACTACGGAGTGCGCGCCACACCTGCCTCTGGCGGATTCGCTCTTTCCGCATGGCAGTGTATCGGAGAGTGCGTCCTGGGTGCCCCCGGCTTCGACGCTGGAGCCGGCCCGGCGGCAGCGCCTGGCGGTCGACCTGAATCCGCCGTCCCTGAACCTTGGGGCGTTGTCGCTCCAGGATCTGGAGGGACTGGCGGACATCACGCTCGGCGTCCCTGGTGGCAGTACGCGCGTCCATCTGGGCAGCGGTTGTCCGGCAACTCCGGCGGGCAATTGGGGCACGCCCCTCAATCCCGCCGGGAGCTGTGGAACCTACCTTCCGGTCGTCGTGGTCCGTGGGTCGCTGCAGGTGACCGGAGGCGAGGGGCAGGGGGTGCTCGTGGTCGACGGGGAAGCAAGCTTCTCGGCGGACGCGACCTTCGCGGGACTGGTGCTGGCGGGCGGGACGGTCCGCCTCGCCGACGACGTCCTCGTCGCGGGATGGATCCGATCCGGCGACCAGGTGCTCCTGGAAGGCCGGGCTCGAGTGGAGGGGTCCGCCTGCGCCGGGCTGCGCGCGCTCAGCCATGCCGGACTACGGACGATGCGAGCCATGCCGGCGGGCTCCTGGATCGAGCCGGTCTAGCGTTTGGGGCCGATGAGCTGGTTCAGGCGCGGACAGGTGTCCATCGGTCTCGATGTCGGGAGCCGATACCTGAAGGTCGTTCAGGTGAGCCATGCCGGGAATGCTCCCGAAGTCTCTCGAATCGCGATGCGCGCGTTGACGGAGGAGGGCGGCGAGGCGCACGCCGGAGCTGCCGTGGTGGAAGCGGTCGCCGAGCTGTTCCGGGATTCCGGATTGAGGAGCCGCCAGGTTGTGACCGGCGTCGGCGGTCACGATGTGATTGTCAAGCGAGTCGAGTTGGAGCGCATGAAGCCGTCCGAACTGCGGGAGGTCATCCGCTGGGAAGCCGAACAGCATCTTTCCTTCGATACCGCCAGCGTTGAACTGGACTTCCAGATCCTCACCTCCGGAGATCCAATGGATGTCCTCCTGGTGGCGGCCAAACGAGACCTCGTGCACGGCGCTGCCGACATCGTGTCCGCCGCGGGACTCGTGCTCGAAGTGCTGGATGTGGATGGCTTTGCGCTTGGGAATGCCCTGATCCACAACCATCCCGAAGCGGCCGAGGGGATCGTCATGGTCGCGGACATGGGCTGGGAGACGACCACCGTGGTCGTTGTGGAGGAAGGAATCCCTGCGGTCACACGCGATCTCCATTTTGGCGTGCACTCTCTGTGCAGGGCGGCCAAGCGGGAGTTGGACCTCGACACGCGGTCCACGGAAGCCATCATTCGCGGCCAGCGGGCATCGCCGGATTTCCAGTCGGTCGTCGAAGTCGCCGCGGACGAAATGGCCGTGGGGTTGGAGCAGGCGACGGCCTTCCTCAAGACGAGGCCTGCCGACCTGGGTCTGGGGCGCGTCTACCTGAGTGGCGGAGGGGCGCGGATTCCGGGCCTGGCCGATGCGCTGGGCCGCGTTCTCTCGGTCGAGACGCATGTCGCCAACCCCTTCGAGCAGCTCCCCGTCCGTCCCGATGCCTGCGTCGGCGTCGAGTTGGAGGAGATCGCACCCATGCTGCTGCTGCCGGTGGGACTGGCGCTGCGCTCATCGGCACGGAGCCGCGACCGGTGATCGAAATCAACCTGATGCCGCAGGACGCGGGCAGAGGCGCGCGCACACCGCACTCGTCGGTGGAAGCGCCGGCTTCGAGGGCGGCCTCGCTGTGGCACCTGCTGGCCAGCGTTCCCGGGCTGGTCACCCTCCTCGTACTGGCGGTGCTGCACCCCGGTGCGCGCGACCGGCACCGGGCTCTGGAGGATCGAGTCGCCCAGGCCGTGCGCGACTCGACCGATTTGGCCGGCCTCATCTCCACCGCAGAGCAATTGCGCGCCGGACGCGATTCCGTGGCCGCGCGGATGCGGATCATCCGGGAACTCGACGATGGGCGGTACGTCTGGCCCCACATCCTCGATGACGTGGCGGCTGCCGTGCCGGACTTCACCTGGCTGACGCGCATCGCGGAAGCGGGCGCCGGGGATGAACTCCAGGTGGAGATCGAGGGACGGACCGCAAACACCCTTGCATTGACGCGCTTCATGAACCGGCTGGAAGCCTCTCCCTTCCTGGCTTCCGTCAGCCTGGCCGGCACCGAGCAGGTCGCCGAACGATTGCCGGGCGGCGGTGAGTGGGTCCTCAGTGCCTTCGTCCTTTGGGTCGCCTACCAGCCCCGGCGCACAATGGAGAACCCGTCATGAAGATCGGCATCCCGGGTCGGCGGCCCGCGCTGCTCGGCGCGGTCCTGGTGACACTGGCCGCCGCCCTGCTCTACCATGAGCGCCGTGGGCGGACCGGGGAGGCCGAGCGCCTGGAGCGGCGGCTGCAACAGCTGGAGGCCGCGAACGACCTTGGGCGGAGCCTGGTGCCCGAGGGGACTGCGCAACTCGCGAGCCGGCTGGAACGCTACGCGGATCGCATCGCGCAGCTGGAGCAGTTGATCCCCCGCAGCGAGGAGCTCCCGGCGCTCCTGGAGTCGCTGGCGGCCGAAGCCCGGCGCTCGGGGCTGGGCGATCTGGCCTTCATTCGTCCCGGAGAAGGAGGGAGCGGTCCGTTCTACGCGAAGCGCAGCTATGAGGTGTCCGTGGTGGGGCGCTACCACGAGGTGGCACGCTTTCTTACGGCCGTCGCGTCGCTGCCGCGCATCGTTACGCCGACGGCGGTGGAGATGACTTCGGTTCCCGACCCGTCCATGGAGGACGATTCGGCTGTGCGGGCTCAGTTCCGGATCGAGACGTATGTGCGTCCCCGGTCAGGGACGCCTGCCGCCGGGTCGAACGGGCCGCCGATCGAGGTCGCCCGATGAATGCCGTACTGCGCCTCGTGTCTGCTCTCGCAGCCGCAGCACTGGGACCTCGGGCGCTCATCGGGCAGGCTCGACCTCCGACGTTGCCCGGCGCGGAAGGCGTCCCTGCGGCGTCTGGCGCCGAGGATCGCGAACCGAGTCCGGACCGGGAGGTCTTCGTCTATCCCGGAGGCGACCGGCGCGACCCGTTTGTGCGGCTTCTGCCCGACAGCTCGGCGGGAACCAGGTTCGAGGAGCTGCGGCTTATCGGCGTCATCCACTCCCTCAACCCGCGGGAGAGCGTCGCTCTGATCAGTTCGGGGACAGCGACCCAAGCGGCCTCGAGCGGCAGCGGCGAAGGCACGTTTCGCCTTCGACAGGATGTCGTTCTGGGCGACATGAGAGTCCTCCGGGTCGAGCAGGAGTACGTGATCGTCGAGATCACCCGATTCGGAGTTGGTGAGCGACGGGAGCTGCGCCTGAATCGACAACGAGGGAGAGCGGGGCGATGAAACGGATGCTGGTTGCCTGGATGTGCCTGGGGTTCCCCTCGGTGGATGTTCTTCCCCTTTACGGAGCGGCGTCCGCGCCGGCGCCCGGTCCCCGGGAGGATGTCCATTCCGCCGACCTGGCCGCCCCCGCCATGCTTGCACCGCAGGTTGCCCAGGCGTCTCCCGGGGAGCCGCGCATCACCGCCACCTTCGTCGCGGCTCCGCTCCGGGATGTGCTCTTCACCTTCTCGGAGTTCGCGGGCATCTCCATCGTCCCCGGGGCCGACGTAACCGGCATCGTCTCGGCCGACATCCGGGAACAACCCTGGGACGAAGCCCTGCGCGTCATTCTCGATTCGCACGGGCTGGCGGCGCGCGAGTTGGAGAACGGCATTCTGAGGGTCGACAACATCGAGAACCTGAACCGGCGTGAAGACGTGGAGCCCCTTGAGACGAGGGTGTTTCACATAAGCTACGCGGCCGCTGCCGACCTGCTGCCATCCGCTCAGTCGCTTCTGAGCGACCGCGGCAGCGCTTCCCTCTCGCCGGCCACGAACAGCGTCATCGTGACGGACGTGCCCAGAGTGCTGGCCCAGGTCGACCCGCTCTTCCAGGAACTCGACACACGTGCTCCCCAGATCACCATCTCCGCCCGGATCGTCTTCGTGCACCGGACCGGGCTGGAGGAACTCGGGGTCACCTACGACCTGCGGGACTCCCGCGGCAACCAGCTGCATCTCCCATTCGGGGGAACGGACCCGGGCGAAAACTCGCAGGACGCGGGCGGCGAGGCTTCCGGCAGCGAACCATCGGACGAACCCGTCAACGAGGACATGGTGTTGCTGGACGGGAACTCCATCTCCGCGCTCGGCAACGCGGGAATTCGCATTTCGGGCTCCGCGCTTTCGGTGCTGACCTCGCTGCTCCTGGGACGACACACGCTGCTGGCATTCCTGGAAGCGCTCGAGACGCTCAACCTGTCGCGCATGGAGGCGGCCCCGTACATCTCCGTCCTGGACAACCAGACCGCCCGCATCCTGGTGGGTGAACGCACGCCGATCAGGGTACTGGACGCGGGCGCCGGGGGTGGGGGAGGGCTGCCGTCCCCTGTGGTGCCCACCGCTGCCGTGGAGATTCAGGAGACGGGCATCGTGTTCGAGGTGACCCCGCACGTCACCGAGGGAGGCAACGTCCTGCTCGACCTTCACGCGGAACGCTCCTTCGCGGAATTCACCCCGGCCGCATCCGATGCCGGCGTCGTCTTCCATACGCAGGAAGCGGCGTCCCGCGTGCTGGTCCGGGATGGGGAAACGGTGGTCATCGGCGGGCTGACCGTGACCGAGGAGATCGAGAGCCGCTCGGGGATTCCCCTGTTGATGAGGATCCCGGTGCTCGGCGCCCTCTTTCGAGTCGACCGCCGGCAGAAGATCCAGCGCGATCTGGTCATCCTGGTGACGCCATACATCGAGCCCTGGTAGTCCGTGGATGAGTCCGCGCGCGCATCCCGCCCGGACCTGGCGGTCGGCGCCGTTCGCGCGGGCGCCGAAGGAGTCCGGGTATCCAGGACCCGGCAGGGCCCACGGGCGCAGGTTGCTCCGGGTGCCGCCGCACCCCCGGGTTGACGCCCGAGTGAGGGTTGGCTATGACTCCGCCAACCCTCTATCCGGGAGATTCAACCACATGAGGCGAATCAGTTTTCGGACGGCCGGCGAGTCCCATGGGCGGGGTCTGCTGGCGATTCTGGAAGGATTGCCGGCCGGGCTGCCCCTCTCGACGGAACGCGACGTCGATCCGGACATGAAGCGCCGGATGGCCGGCTACGGCCGTGGCCGCCGCATGCAGATCGAAGCCGATCGCATCGAGCTCATCTCCGGCGTGCGCCTCGGGGAGACGCTGGGCTCGCCCATCGGAATGTTGCTCTGGAACCGCGACTGGAAGAACTGGACGACGGCGATGAGCCATGCTCCGCCGGATCCCGAAGGCAACCCCAAGGCGCTGCGCCGCATGCATCTGCCGCGTCCGGGACACGCCGATCTGGTCGGCGTGCTCAAGTATGACCGGCGGGACACCCGCGACATTCTCGAGCGCGCCAGCGCCCGCGAGACGGCCGCCCGGGTTGCGTGCGGCGCCGTCGCCAAGACCCTGCTCCGGGAGTTCGGGATCACAGTGGGGTCGCACGTGATCTCGATCGGCGATATCGAGGCCACTCTTCCGGACGAGCTTCCGGACGACCTCAACGCCGCAGCGGACGCCTCGCCGGTACGCACGCTGGATCCGGATGCCGCGGTCCGCATCATCGCGTCCATAGACCGGGCCAAGGAGGAAGGAGACACCCTCGGAGGCATCTTCGACGTGGTGGTCCGGCACGTACCCGTGGGGCTCGGGAGCTACATTTCCTGGGACACCAAGCTGGACGGACGCCTCGCCGGCGCGATGATGTCGATCCACGCCATCAAGGGAGTCGAACTGGGCCTCGGGTTCGAGGGCGCCCGACGGCCGGGGTCGCGCGTACACGATCCCATCCACCCCGCCCCGGGCGACCGGCCGCCGAGCGGATACGCACGGCCCTCCAACCGCGCCGGTGGCCTGGAGGGCGGCGTCACCACCGGGGAGCCGCTGGTCATCCGCGCCGCCATGAAGCCCATCTCGACGTTGCGCAAGCGGCTGCCCAGCGTGGACCTGCGGGACGGGTCGCCGGCCGATGCCGCCGTGGAGCGGAGCGACGTCTGCTCCGTGCCCGCCGCCGCGGTCGTGGGGGAGGCCATGGCCGCGCTCGTGGTGGCCGACGCCCTCATCGAGAAGTTCGGGGGCGACAGCCTCTCCGAGATGCGCCGGAACTACGAGAGCTACAGCGCCTACCTGCGCGAGCGCCGTCAACATCATGATTGACCCGGCCGGCGGCGAGGGCGCCCCGCCCGCACCTTCACGGATCGTCCTGGTCGGCTTCATGGCCAGCGGGAAGTCGGCCGTAGGTCGCGAGGTGGCGCGGCTGCTCGGCTGGCGGTTCGTCGACCTGGACGAAGAAATCCGGCGCGAGACCGGACAGCAGATCCCGGACATCTTCGCACGGTCCGGCGAAGCCGGCTTCAGGGCGATCGAGGCGCGGGTGGCGCGACCCCTCCTCCTCCGCGACCGGACCGTGCTCGCGCCCGGGGGCGGCTGGGCGGCCCAGCCCGGCCACATGGAGGGGCTGGCCGCCGACACCCTCTCCGTCTGGCTCAGGGTCACCGCTGAGACGGCGGTGGCGCGGGCCCGGGAGCAGGAGGGCGAAAGACCTCTCCTGAACGTCGCCCAACCGGTCGAGCGCGCCCGGCGCTTGCTTGCCCGACGCGAGTCGTACTACCGTCTCGCCCGGTTGACACTGGACGGCGAGGAGTATTCCGTATCCGCACTTGCGAATCGGATCGCACGCCTCGCGCGCCAAGGCGTCGACCCGCCCACTTCCAGCCCAGCGACAGCTCCCCCGCCATGAAGCTCGTCATCGTCGAGTCTCCCGCGAAGGCCGCAACCATCAAGCGCTTTCTGGGCGGGGAATACGAAGTCGCGGCAAGCTTCGGCCACATTCGCGACCTGCCCCGCTCCGCGAGGGAAATCCCGGCGCGCCTGCGCTCGAAGTCGTGGGGACGGCTGGGCGTCGATGTCGAGGGGGACTTCGAACCCGTCTACGTGATTCCCGCGGAATCGAAGAAGCACATTACCGCCTTGCGAAAGAAGGTGCGGGGAGCGGAGGAACTCATCCTCGCAACCGACGAAGACCGCGAGGGCGAGTCCATCAGCTGGCACCTGCTCAAGGTCCTGAAGCCGAGCGTTCCCGTGCAACGCATCGCCTTCCACGAGATCACCCGCGCCGCCATCCAGGCCGCCCTCGCCCAGCCCCGCAGCGTGGACGAACAGCTGGTTCGGGCCCAGGAAACCCGCCGCGTGCTCGACCGCCTGTTCGGGTACTCGCTCTCGCCGGTGCTCTGGAAGAAGGTGCGGGCAAAGCTGAGCGCCGGCCGCGTCCAGAGCGTGGCCCTTCGCCTGCTGGTGGAGAGGGAGGAGGAGCGGCAAAGGTTCAAGTCCACGGAGTACTGGGGGGTGAGGGCGTCCCTCGGGTCCCGGGAGGACGCCGATGATGGAGGATTCACAGCCGACCTCATCGAGACCGGCGGCAAGTCCGTCGCCACCGCGAAGAACTTCGACTCCACAACGGGTGCTCCGCGCCTCAAGGGAAAGGTCGTCGTGCTCGACGAGAGTGCCGCTTCCGCCATCGCCCGGGAGGCGATGGAGACGCGTCCCTGGCGGGTGCGGCGCGTGGAGGAGAAGGACACCACCCGCCGACCCTCTCCCCCATTCAGCACCTCGACCCTGCAGCAGTTCGCGAGTTCGATGCTGCGCATGACCCCCCGTCGCACCATGGCGCTCGCGCAGCAGCTGTACGAGGGGATCGACCTTGGTGGAGGCAACCGGGAAGGGTTGATCACCTACATGCGTACCGACTCGGTGAGCCTCAGCCGGAAGGCGCTCGCGGACGCCGCCCGTTTCATCCGGGCGCGCTATGGGGACGAGTACCATCAGGGCGTGCGGCCCTACGCGACCCGCTCCCGCAACGCCCAGGAGGCCCACGAGGCCATCCGCCCGACCGAGATCGGCCGGACCCCCGAGTCGCTGAGCCGCTTTCTGGACCGCGATCAGCTGCGGCTCTACGGGTTGATCTGGCGGCGGGCGGTGGCTTCGCAGATGGCCGACGCACGCATCGCGCGCACCACCATCGAGCTCCAGGTCGGCGCCGGCGACTCCGCCCATGTCTTCCGTGCCGCGGGCTCGGTGGTGCGCTTCCCGGGCTACCAGCGCGTGTGGGGCACGAACCGCGAGGACGTCATCCTTCCGCGCGTGGTCGAAGGCCAGCTGATCGGCGTGGATGACCCCCGGGCCCGACGCGCGAACGCTTCCGGCACATCCGCCGACCCGGCAGGCGACGTGGCCCGTCGCGGCCCGGAAGCGGTCGAGATCAGGGGCGTCGAAACCCGGGGCCGACAGACCCAGCCGCGCCCGCGCTACTCCGAGGCCGCGCTGGTGCGCAAGCTCGAGGAGGAAGGCATCGGGCGGCCCTCCACCTACGAACCCACCCTGGCCAAGCTGCGAGACCGCGAATACGCCATCAGAAAGAAGGGCGTGCTGGTCCCGACCTATCTCGGCCTCTGCGTCACCAAGCTGCTGCGCGACCACTTCCCGCACTACGTCGACCTCAGGTTCACGGCCGGAATGGAGGACGCCCTCGACCGGATCGCAGGCGGGTCGGTGGACCACGTACGCTTCCTCTCCGACTTCTTCCGCGGCGACGGCGACGACGCGCTCGGGCTGGAGAAGCGCATCGAGGAAGAGCTGCCGCGCATTGACTATCCCGCCCTGCGCGTGGGCGAGGATCCAGTGACCGGCGAGCCGCTCCTGGTGCGCATCGGCAAGCAGCATGTCTTTCTCCAGCGCGGCGAGGGCAGGGACAAGCCGAGAGCCGCGCTGCCCGTGGACCTCCTGATCGACGAACTGACCCCGGAAAAGGCCTCGGAGCTGATCGAAGCGCGGTTGCGCGGCAGGAGCCCGCTGGGCCGTGACCAGAAAAGCGGGCTGAACGTCTACGTCCGCGCCGGGCCGTACGGCCCCTACGTTCAGCTGGGCGACGACGACGCCGGGCCGCGGCGCGTCAGCCTCCCCCGAGGCATGTCGCCGGACCAGATCGATGTGGCCTTCGCTCTCCGGCTTCTGGCGCTCCCCCGCGTCCTCGGCGAGGACCCCGGGACCGGGCAGCGGGTTACCGCGGGCATGGGCAGGTACGGACCGTACGTCAATCGCGCGAAGACCTACCGCAACCTCCAGTCGCTGGAGCGGGCGTTCGACATCACGCTGGAGGAAGCGCTCGCGCTGCTCGACACGAGGCCGGGCAAGGCCGTGCTCGCCGTCGTCGGAAAACACCCGGCGACGGGCGAGCCACTGAACGTCTACAAGGGGCGCTACGGGCCCTATGTCACCGATGGCAAGGTGAACGCCGGCATCCCCAGGGGCCGCGATCCCGAATCCCTCGGAGTGGACGAGGCGCTCGAGCTGCTGGCCCGGGCCGCCGCGCGCAAGGCCGCCGGCAAGGGCGCGCGCCGCACCCGCGCCGCGCGGACCCGCAAGCGGCGATGATGGACCGCAGGGCCGCGTGAGCGTCAGTCCCGAGGCCGGCGAGTTCCTGCGCTCCCTCGCCGACGAACGGCAGCTCTCCCCGAACACGGTCTCGGGATACCGGCGCGACATTCGGGACTTCGAGCGCTTCTTCGCGGACTACACCGGGCATGCCGGCTGGAGTTGGGCCGACGTCGACCGGCTCGCCCTGCGAGGCTTTCTGGGACACTGCCGCCGCCGCAGGCTCTCCCGGCGCACCTCGGCGCGGAAGCTCTCGGCCCTCCGCTCCCTGTTTCGCTTCCTGCACCTGGAAGGGCACATCGAGAGCAATCCCGCGCGCGCACTCCGCACGCCCCGCGCCGACAAGCCCCTTCCCGGACATCTGTCGCAAGCCGACGCGCGGGCCGTCTTTCGCGCCGCGGAGGCGCGCTCCGCCGAGAACACCTTTCTCGGCACCCGCAACCTGGCGATTCTCGAGATCCTCTACGGCAGCGGGGTGCGCCTGGCCGAGCTCCACGGGCTCGACCGCGACCGCATCGACCTGATTTCCGACCGCGTGCGCGTGATGGGGAAGGGGCGCAAGGAACGCATCGTGCCGCTGACAGGGGCCGCGGTGCGGGCGCTCAGGCGCTACGAGCCGCACCGGGAACGCGTGGTGTCGCTGAACGAGGGAGACCGCCGCGCCGCCATCCTGAGCCGTCACGGCCGCCGCCTCTCACGACGCTCCATCCAGTACGTGGTACGCAGTGCGCTGGAACGCGGCGCCGAAGCGGAGGGGCTTTCCGTTCACTCGCTGCGGCACAGTTTCGCGACCCATCTCCTCGACTCCGGGGCCGATCTGGTGTCGGTCAAGGAACTGCTGGGCCACATCTCGCTTTCCACGACGCAGATCTACACGCACACATCCAAGGAACGACTCAAGCGCATCTACGGCGGCGCTCACCCGCGCGCCTGACCCGTCGAGACCGGTCCGCGAGGGTCCCGGCTCTGCATTGACCGCACGGCGCCCGACCTCCGGGTGTACTCTTTGCATCACCGGATGCATCTTTCCCTCGCTGGTCCTGCCCTTCGCACACCAGGCCACGCGTGACGGCCCGCCTTCACCCGGATCGAGAACACATGACCACGCAGAGTTTCCACGGCACCACCGTGCTTGCGGTCCGCAAGGAGGGTCGGGTCGCCATGGGCGCCGACGGCCAGGTTACGATGGGGGACACCATCGTCAAGACCGCGGCCCGGAAGGTTCGCACGCTCAAGGACGGCCGCTTCCTGGCGGGGTTCGCGGGGGCGGTCGCGGACGCCTTCACGCTCTTCGAGACGCTGGAGGCCAAGCTGGAGCAATTCCCCGCCAACCTGACGCGCGCGTGCGTCGAAATGGCGAAGGACTGGCGGACGGATCGCGCCCTGCGCCGTCTGGATGCCCTTCTGGTGGTGGCGGACGCCGAACACCTGTTCCTGATCGGCGGGGACGGCAACGTCCTCGAACCCGACGACGAGGTCGTGGCGATCGGTTCGGGAGGCGCCTATGCCCTGGCCGCGGCCCGCGCGCTCCGGGCGCATTCCTCGCTCTCCGCCTCCGAGGTCGTGCGCGCCAGCCTGGCGATCGCCGGCGAGATCTGCGTCTACAGCAACGAAGAGATTACGGTTCTGGACCTGGAGTCCTAGAGGTTATTCCATGGCTGTTTCAACGACGGAGACCGCGGCGCCTTCCAGAGCCGCGACCGAGACGGACGCGGCGCCCGACTGGCTCGAGCAGCTCACGCCCACCCAGATCGTGACCGAACTGGACAAGTACATCGTGGGCCAGGAGGAGGCCAAGCGCGCGGTCGCCATCGCGATGCGGAACCGCTGGCGCCGGCAGCGCGTCGAGGACGAACTGAGGGACGAAATCCTGCCCAACAATCTGATCCTCATGGGCACCACCGGCGTCGGCAAGACCGAGATCGCGCGCCGGCTGGCCCGGCTCACCGGAGCGCCCTTCGTCAAGGTCGAGGCGTCCAAGTTCACGGAAGTGGGATACGTCGGGCGGGATGTCGAGTCGATGATCCGCGACCTGGTCGACACGGCGGTGAACATGGTGCGCGCCGAGCGGGAGGACAGCGTCCAGGAGGAGGCGGAGCGCCGGGTCGAGGAACAGCTCCTGGATCTTCTGCTTCCGCCGGCGGATGGGCGCACTCCCCCGGCGGGACCCGTGGTGGTCTCCGACGGGGTCCCGAAGGTCTTCGTGGCCGGTCCCCGGGGCGTACAGGAGCATGCAACCGGAGAGGCGCTGAGCGAAGAGGATGAGCGCCTGGTCATGCGGCGGCAGCGCACCCGCGAGAAGCTCCGCGGCCTGCTCCGGGACGGCGAACTCGAGGAGCGCGAAGTGGAGGTGGAGGTAAGCCAGGCTCCCGCCATCGACGGCATGATGGTGCCCATGGGCGGCATGGAGGGGATGGAGTACAACTTCTCCGAGATGCTCCAGGAGATGCTGCCCAAGCGCACCAAGCGCCGCAGCGTCACCGTCGCGGAAGCGCGCCGCATTCTCATCCAGGACGAACTGGACCGGCTCGTGGACATGGACGAAGTCGTGAACGAGGCGCTGATCCGGGCGGAAGACATGGGGATGATCTTCCTCGACGAAATCGACAAGATCGCGGGCGACCGCGGGGGGTACGGCCCCGACGTCAGCCGGGGAGGGGTCCAGCGCGACCTGCTGCCGGTGGTGGAGGGCTGCAACGTCCAGACGAAGTACGGGCTGGTCCGCACCGACCATGTCCTGTTCATCGCCGCCGGCGCCTTCCACGTCTCCAAGCCCAGCGACCTGATTCCCGAACTCCAGGGCCGCTTTCCCATCCGCGTGGAGCTGCACAGCCTCGACGAAGGGCACTTCAAGCGCATCCTGCAGGAGCCGAGAAACGCCCTGCTGGTGCAGTACCAGGCGCTCATCGAAACCGAGGGGGCACGGGCCGAGTTCACCCCCGGCGGAGTCGAGGAGATCGCGCGCATCGCGGCGCGCCTGAACGAGCGGATGGAGAACATCGGCGCCCGGCGCCTGCAGACCGTGATGACGACGCTGCTGGAGGAGGTGCTCTTCGAGCTGCCCAGCGAGGAGATGGAGCGCCCGCTCATCGTCGACCGCGAGTTCGTGCGCACACACCTGGAAGAGATCGCGGAGGACGAGGATCTGCGGCGCTACATCCTGTAGACGCGCCCGAGAACGCTTCCGTGCCTCCCGCTCCCGGGACGACCGGCGGCGCGTCTGCCAAAATGGCAGACCTCATGCCCTTCGCGGCTTCCCAGCGACCGCCGTCCGTGGTAGCTTGGGGGCGCGTCTGCCAAAATGGCAGACCCGAGTAGCCAATTGTCCCTCCCTACGGCCGACCGGGAATCGCCTTCCCCGAACCCATGACCCGAGCCCGCAAGAAGGACTTTCTGTCCCTCCGGGACTGCACCCGGGACGAGCTGGTGTCGTTGCTCGATCACGCCCGGCGCCTGAAGGCGGGAGGGGGCGAGGGCGCGCCGCTCCGGGGCAAGTCCCTGGCGATGGTCTTCCGGAAGAACTCCACGCGCACCCGGGTGGCGTTCGAGGTGGGCATGGTCCAGCTGGGCGGACAGGCGCTCTTCCTCTCCGCCGTGGACACGCAGATCGGCCGCGACGAGCCGCTCGCCGACACCGCACGCGTCCTGGGGCGCTACGTGGACGGCATCATGATCCGCACCTTCGACCAGGAGGAGGTCGAGCAACTGGCCCGCTGGGCGCCGATACCGGTCATCAACGGCCTCACCGACCTCCTGCACCCGTGTCAGCTGCTCGCCGACCTGATGACCATGCAGGAGGAGTTCGGACCGGGGTTCGACGGGATCCGGGTCGCCTGGATCGGGGACGGCAACAACATGGCCAACTCCTGGCTGAACGCCGCGTCCATTCTCGGCTTCGAGCTGGCGCTGGCCTGTCCCCCCGGCTTCGACCCGGACCCGGAGATCGCGGCGAGCGCCCGCGCGACCGCACCCGTGCGCCTCACCCGGTCACCCCGAGAGGCTGCCGAGGGCGCCGATGTGGTCACCACCGACGTGTGGGCATCGATGGGACAGGAGGGCGAGGCGGATGCTCGCCGCGGCGCCTTCTCGGGCTATACGGTGGACGACGCCCTGATGGCGCGGGCCTCCGGACGGGCGATCTTCCTGCATTGCCTTCCCGCCCACCGCGGAGAGGAGGTCACCGAGGCGGTCCTGGAAGGCCCCCGTTCGCGTGTGTTCCGGGAGGCGGAGAACCGATTGCACACCCAGAAGGCGCTCCTGATCGCGCTGCTGGGAGAGGATGGCGATGATGAGTGACAGGAGGCGGGAGTGGGTGGCCGGAGGATGGACCGCATGAGCGCCGGGCTCGCGCGCACCCCGCTCCACGAGGAACACCTGCGGGCCGGCGGCAGGATGGTGCCGTTCGCGGGATTCGAGATGCCGGTGCAGTACAGCCGGGGCATCCGCGCCGAACACGCCGCGGTGCGAGCGCGCGCGGGTCTCTTCGATGTCTCGCACATGGGTGAATTCGAGCTGCGCGGCGCCGGCGCCCTCGAGCTGGTGCAGTGGCTGACCACCAACGACGCCGGCCGCATGGAGGTGGGACAGGCGCAGTACTCCGCATTCTGCGACGAGAATGGGTGCGTGCTGGACGACCTGCTGGTCTATCGCTTCGAGGACCGCTACCTGCTGGTGGTCAACGCGGCCAACCGCGACAAGGACTGGGCGTGGGTGTCACGCCACGCGTCCCGCTTCGACTGCGCGTTGGACGACGTCTCCGACCGCACCGCGCTGCTGGCGCTGCAGGGGCCTTCGGCCGCGGGCATTCTCGCCGGCCTCACCGGCGCCGACCTGGACGCCGTGGGCTACTACCGCTTCACCACCGGCGAGGTCGCCGGAGTCCCGGCGATGGTGGCGCGGACAGGGTATACCGGAGAGGACGGCTTCGAGCTGTATCTGGAAGCCGGCGATGCGGCGGGGGTCTGGCGCGCGCTGCTCGAGGCCGGGGCCGGCCAGGGCCTGGAACCCGTCGGCCTGGGCGCCCGCGACTCCTTGCGCCTCGAGATGGGCTACGCCCTCTACGGGAACGATCTGGACGAGGAGCACAGCGCCCTCGAGTCGGGGCTGGGCTGGGTGGTGAAGCCGGGGAAGGGCGATTTCTCGGGCCGCGAGGCGCTGGCGCGCCAGAAGGCCGATGGAGTTCCGCGTCGCCTCGTGGGGCTGCGCCTGCTGGAACGCGGCTTTCCGCGGCCCGGGTACGAGATCGTGGCGGAGGGCGAGGTGGCGGGAATCCTCACCAGCGGCACGGTGAGCCCGTCGCTGGGAGAGGGAATTGCGATGGGCTACCTCCCCACCCCCCTCGCCGCCCCGGGCACGCAGGTGGCCGTGCGCATCCGCCGGGCGGATGTCCCCGCCGTGGTGGTCCGCCCCCCCTTCTACCGGCACGGCTCGATCCGCCGCTGACGACACGGAGGCCCATGAGGTGACCGGCGACCCCACACCCCCGCGCGCGGTGCTCGTCTCACACGCTCCCCGCACCCCCGCAGCCCCGTGAAGGACACCGTCCTGATCAGCACCCACCACCTGCCCACCGCGGGTGCGCTCCGGGGCGCCTTCAAGTCGTCCGGCTACCGGGTGGAACTGGTCACCCCGCGCGAGGAGCTCGACCCCGGCGCCGGCGTGCTGCTGGTCCTCACCGACGCCCTCGCCACGTCGGCGGGCGACCTGGCGACGCAGGCGCGCGACCGGCTGCACATCCCCGTCTTCGGGGTCGCTGCGCCCGGCCGCGCGCGTGAACTCGCCGCCCTCGGCCTGGCGGAAACCTTCGCCCCTTCGGTCGACCCGGACGAAGTGCTCCTCATCGCGCACACCCTCCTGGAACGGCGCCGCCTCCAGCGGCTGACCGGGATCGTGGGGGAAACCGACGCCATCCGCGAGGCGCTCGAACGGGTCGTGCAGATCGCTCCCGTCGACTCGACGGTGCTCATCACCGGCGAGTCGGGCACCGGCAAGGAACTCTTCGCGCGCGGGGTGCACGCGCTCTCCCCCCGGCGGCACAAGGCCTTCATCGCGGTAAACGTGGCCGCGCTCTCGCCGACCGTGCTCGAGAGCGAGCTCTTCGGCCACGAGAAAGGGGCCTTCACCGGCGCCATCGACTCTCGCCGGGGGCTCTTCGAGCTGGCCCACCAGGGCACCATCTTCCTGGACGAGATCGGCGAGATTCCGCCCGCCATCCAGACCAAGCTCCTGCGCGTGCTGGAACAGAAGGAGTTCCTGCGCGTGGGAGGCGAGGCGCCCATCCGGGTCGACGCGCGCGTGATCGCGGCAACCAACCAGGATCTGCGCCACGAGGTGGCCGCGGGCCGATTCCGCCGCGATCTCTACTACCGCATCAACGTCCTGCACATCGAACTGCCCCCACTGCGCGAGCGCCAGGCCGACATCCCCCGGCTGGTGGAGGCCTTCGTCGAGGAGGTGAGCGCCCGCAACGGCCGCCGCTTCGCGGGCATCAGCGCCGCCGCCATGCGGATTCTGTGCGAGTATGCCTGGCCGGGAAACGTCCGCGAGCTGCGCAACCTGGTCGAGAGCATGGTCGTGCTCTCGCCGGGCCGGGAGATCGGCCCCGACGACATCCCGGAGCAGGTGCGCTCCCCCGGTTCATCGCCCCTGCTGCCCGTCCCGTCTCCGGCCCGGGAAGCCGAACGCGGAGACGCCGGCCAGCTTCGTCCCCAGCTCGAGTTCGTCTTCCGCACCCTGGTCGAACTTCGCGTCGACATGGACGATCTGCGCCGGCAATTCGAGGCCTACCGGGAGGAGCACCGCTTCGACGAGGCGCTGCTGCCCGGGGAGACCGGCCGCGTGGAGATCGTCTCGCCTCGCGCCGACCTGCCCGGCACGGGGCTCGAACAACCTCCTCCCGCCGAACTCGGTCCGGCCGCGGACACCCCGCCGCTCCCGTCCCCCGACGCCGTCTCCGGCCGGGACGAAGCCGCCGCCCCCATGGCCGACGAAGCCCCGAATGATGCCCCCGCGGCCTCCCAACCCCCGGTGGGCGCTTCCGCAGTCGACCAGCCTCCGGACGATGCCCCCGCGACCGGCGAGCTCCCGGCCAGCCCGACCGCCGCCGCCGCGGATGCGTCCGAAACCGCCGAACCACCGTCCCACCCGGAACCCCCGCCGGGCAGCATCGTCCTTCAGCCGGGCATGACCCTGGAGGACATCGAGCGGGAGGCCATCCTGGCCGCGCTCGACGAGGTCGACGGCAGCCGCCGGCACGCCGCGCGCCTGCTCGGCATCGCCGAACGAACCCTGTACCGCAAGATCCGCCGCTACGGGCTCGAATAACGCTCGATCCGGGAACGCCCGATCCGGGAACGTCCGGTCCCCCGGGTCTGTCTCGCGCGCGGGTTTGGCCCGGCGTCGGTCCGCGAGCCGGAAACTATCCCCCCGCCCGCGCCCGCACCTTCGCGCGCTCGGCTTCCAGCACCGTCAGAATCCGCTGCCAGCCGGCGTTGCGCGCGTCCCTGTACTCGATCTCCAGGTCGAGGTCGAGGTTGATGAAGGGGCTGAAGGCGTAGATCGCCATCTGGGTCTCCTGCTGGTTCAGCCGCTGCACGCCCCATCCCGGGGTGATCGCCTGAATGGCCAGCGGCCGCTCGCGGATGCCCTGGTTGACGATGTTGATGTCCTCGGGCTGGTAGGTGACGTCGGGCTGGTAGCTGAACACCGACACGAGAAAGAGGACCGGGTCGGTCGACCGGGTCTGGAATTCGAGCGTCTCGCGATGAACCCCGGCCAGCGCCGAGAGGCGGGCGTGGGTGTCGGGGGCGGTGAGGCGCGTCACCTCCTCGGCCAGCGGAGTGGCCTTGATCAGCAGGTCCCCGGAGCGGAGCGAAAGCGAGACCTCGTCCTGCAACAGCGTCCCGAACCCGGCCGGAACCAGATCCTCATCCTCCACCTCCTGCGCGGCGGCCGGCGCCGCGGCCACGGCAAGGCATGCCAGCGCCAACATCCGCCGCAGGGTGCGGGCTGCCAGGGTGTGTTTGCGCATGGATCGTCCTCCTGGCCCCGGCGTCCCCGGCAAACGCCACTACTCCGTGCTCCCGCGGCCATCCGGGCCTTCGCCGCCATCCTCCAGCAAATCGTCGATCGCGCCGAGGAGTTCCTCGCGGCCCTCGCCGGTGCGTGCCGAGGACACCAGCAACTGGTCCCCCGACACCGCGAGCCGTTCGCGCAGGCTTGCGACTCGCTGCTCCCGGGCGCGCTTTCCCGTCTTGTCGATCTTGGTGACTACGATCAGGGCGGGCAAGCCGACCTCACCCAGGAGCTCGACGGCGGCCAGGTCGGCGGGCGAGGGATCGCGCCGGGCATCGATCAGGAGCACCACCCCGGCAAGCTCGCGGCTCCGCTTCAGATAGCGGCGCACCAGCCGCTGCCAGCTCTCGCGCAGGGTGCGCGGCACCTTGGCGTAGCCGAAGCCCGGCAGATCGACCAGCACGAAGCGGCGGTTGACGATGTAGAAGTTGAGGGTCTGGGTCTTGCCCGGGCGCGCCGATACGCGCGCCACCTTCTTGCGGGTGCGCCGCAGCAGCACGTTGATGAGCGATGACTTCCCGACGTTGGAGCGGCCCCAGAAGGCGACGTGGGGAAGTTCGGGCGCGACCGACACGCCCGGATCGACGTGGCTGCCCGCGAACTCGACGCTGCGAATGATCATGGCTTCCCGCGGGTTGGGGCCGTCCCCGGAACACTCCCGGACCGGACCGGGCGGGGGCCGCCGCGCACCCGCGGCCGGACGCCCATGCGCCGGGTGCGAGCGCACGGCCCTCCGCCGCCCGTCCGGCGCGCTCAGGCCTCCTTTTTCTGCTGCTCGCCGTCGAGCACCAGCAGAGGAGGAGTCCCGGAGGTGACGGACTCGACCGTGATCACCACCTCGCGCACGTCGTGCCGCGACGGCACCTCGAACATCACGTCCTGCATCACCTCCTCGAGCACCGCCCTCAGCCCCCGCGCTCCGGTGCCCCGGCAGGAGGCCTTCTTCGCCACCTCGCGCAGCGCCTGGGGATCGAAGGTGATCCCGACCCCCTCCAGCTCGAACATCTTCCTGTACTGCTTGACCAGCGCGTTCCTGGGCTCCTCGAGAATGCGCACCAGGTCGTCCTCGTCGAGCTCCGACAGACCCACGGAGACCGGCAGGCGTCCCACCAGCTCGGGGATCAGCCCGTAGCGCTGCAGGTCCTCGGGCTCGATCAGCCTGACCAGCTCGTCGCGGTTCCGGTGGTCGCCGGTGCCTTCCGGGGAGCTCTTGCCGAAGCCGATGCGCCGCTGGCCGATGCGCGCCTCGACGATTTCCTCCAGCCCGTCGAAGGCGCCGCCGCAGATGAAGAGGATGTTGCGGGTGTCGACCTGCAGGTACTCCTGCTGAGGATGCTTGCGTCCGCCCTGGGGAGGCACGCTGGCGACCGTTCCCTCCAGGATCTTGAGCAGCGCCTGCTGCACGCCCTCGCCCGAGACGTCACGGGTGATCGACGGGTTCTCGGACTTGCGCGCGATCTTGTCCAGCTCGTCGACGTAGACGATCCCGCGCTCGCACGCCGTGATGTTGAAGTCGCTCGCCTGAAGCAGACGCACCAGGATGTTCTCGACGTCCTCGCCCACGTAGCCCGCCTCGGTCAGCGTGGTCGCATCGGCGATGGTGAAGGGCACCTTCAGGATGCGTGCGAGCGTCTGCGCCAGCAGCGTCTTGCCCACGCCCGTGGGCCCGACCAGGAGGATGTTCGCCTTGTCGATCTCGACGTCGTCGATCTGTCCCTGGTGGTTGACCCGCTTGTAGTGGTTGTAGACGGCGACCGCCAGCGCCCGCTTGGCTTCCTCCTGCCCGATGACGTACTGGTCCAGGGTCGCCTTGATCTCCGCGGGCACCATGGTGGGCACCACCACGGACACGGCCTCGCGCTCCTCCTCTTCCGCGAGGATCTCGTTGCAGAGCGAGACGCACTCGTTGCAGATGTAGACGGAGGGCCCGGAGATGAACTTCTTGACCGAGTCCTTGGTCTTTCCGCAGAAGCTGCAGCGGGGAAACTTGTCGCTGGTCGTGGGCACGGGTCTGCTCCGCGATGCGGGTGTTCAGGATCCGGCTGCGATTCTATTCCTCAAGGCGCAGGGCCTTGGCGGCTTCTTCCTCCCGGCCCACCAGCACCCGGTCGATGAGGCCGTAGTCGCGCGCCTCGTCGGGGCCCATGAAGCGGTCCCGGTCCACGTCCTGCGCGATCTTCTCGATCGGCTGCCCGGTACAGTCCGCGAGGATTCCGTTGAGCCGCTCGCGGATGTCCAGCACCTCGCGGGCGGCGATCTCGATGTCGGCCGCGGTGCCCTGCGCCCCCGTGGACGGCTGGTGAATCATGATGCGCGAGTTGGGCAGGGCGCTCCGCTTGCCCGGCGCTCCCGAGGCCACCAGGATCGCGGCCATCGAAGCCGCCATGCCCACGCAGTAGGTGGCGACCGGCGCCCGCAGGTGCCGCATGGTGTCGAAGATGGCGAGTCCGGCATAGACGCTTCCGCCCGGCGAGTTGATATACAGGTAAATGTCCCGCTCGGGATCCTCCGCGTCCAGAAAGAGAAGCTGAGCCAGGATGACATTGGCCACGTTGTCGTCGATGTGCGAGCCCAGGAAGACGATGCGGTCCATCAGCAGGCGGCTGAAGATGTCGTAGCTTCGTTCTCCGCGGCTCGTCCGCTCGATGACGTACGGAGGAAAAATAGGCATCGGGTTGTCGTTCTCCGTTGGTCCGGCTCAGCCGGCCTGGATGATCTCGGACTGCTGCTTCAGGAATTCGAACACCTTCCCCTCGGTAATCTCGCGCTCCAGCGACTCCATGCGCCCGTTTCTGCGCAGCTGGGCCTCCACCGTCTCCGGCTTCACGCCGTTCCTGCGCGCGATCTCGTCGATGCGCTCCGACACCTCCAGCGGGGTGGCGACCAGATCGTTCGCCCGGGCCAGGCTCTCCACCGCCAGCATGGTGCGAACCGCGTTCTCCGCGCGCGGCCGGACGGCGGCCTTCATCTCCTCCACCTTTTCGGGAGGAACGCCTTCGGGTCCGTCGGCCGCCACCGCCTCCAGGTACCGGTCCACCATGGAGTCCGGTGCCTCGAAGGAGTTGGCCTCCAGCACGAACTCCATGAGACGCGCGCGCACCACCTGTTCGGCCTGGCCGGCGGCGGTCTGCCCCAGATCCGCCCGGACCTTGTCCCGGAGATCGTCGAGGTTCGCGAAATCCAGGCTGGCGGCGAAGTCGTCGTCCAGCTCCGGGAGATCGAGAACCTTGCGGCTGACGAGCCGGATGCGCAGGAGCTCCTCTTCGCCCCTCCGCTCCTCGTTGGGGAAGTCGTCGGGGAACCGGACCACGAAGTCGCCCTCCGTGCCCACTTCGAGCTGCTCGATGGCGCGTTCCACATCCGGAATCGCGTCGCCCTCGCCCAGAATGAACTCGTAGTCCCTCGCCTCGGCGTCCTCCTGCTCCAGCTGCAGGATGCTCACCGAAACCGCGTTGCCCGCTTCCGGGAATCCGTCCTCCAGCGGCCGCCAGGCGCCGTTCTGCTGCCGCAGGCGGAGCAGGACCGCGTCGATGTCCGCGTCGCCGACGGCGACCGCCGGCCTCTCCACCACGAACCCGCCGCTGCGCTCGATTTCGATGCGCGGCTCGACATCGAACGAGATCTCGAAGAAGAGATCCGCCCCGGGTTCGCTCCGCACCGCGCCTACTTCGGGATCGCTGATGGGCCGCAGCTGCTCGCTCCGGATGGCCGCCCGGGTCGCTTCGTTCAGGAGCTTTTCCAGCGTCTCCTGCTCGACCGCCGGCCCGTAGCGCTGCTCGAGCACCCTTGCCGGGATCCTGCCCTTGCGGAAGCCCGCCATGCGCACGCGCCCGGAAAGGCCGCCCATGATGCGCGCGCGTTCGCGCCCGACGATGTCGGCGGGAACCGTGATGGCGAGCTCGCGCCGCCAGCGCTCGCCTTCGGTGACGGATACGCGCAGGCGCGCGGGGTCGATGGTCAAGGTTCGAGGCTCGTCATGGCTGTTCGGGAGGTTCGCTTGAGCGAGGGGAGTGCGGCTCCGGTCAGGAGAGGATGCGAAAGGGGGGACTCGAACCCCCACGGCCCGCGGCCACGGGATCCTAAATCCCGCGCGTCTACCAATTCCGCCACTTTCGCGGAAAGCCCGGGTCCGGGCGGAGTTCTCCTCCGCGCCACCCCCGGAGCATGACACAAGCCTGAAAAGATAAGCGAGCGGCCGGCGGGACTACAACAGCGCGCGGAGGAACCCGGGTCCCTGCAGCCTCTTCTTCTCCGGGAGAGTCACTCCGGCATGCGGATGTTGGTGAAGCGCTGCCGGCCGGTGACCGGGTTGGCCAGAACCAGCGTGACGATTTCGCCAGGCTGGACATCGGCCAGGAGTTCCGTGACTTCATCCGCGGATTCCACCTGCCGCCGGTTGATGCGCACAAGCAGGTCGCCGGCCTGGACGCCGCGCCGGTCGGCGGGACCCATGCGGGTGACGCCGCTGACGAGCACGCCATCGTCGATGCGGAACTGATAGCGCCGGGCCAGCTCGGGGCTGTTGTCCACGACCTCGATCCCCAGCCTCTCCTCGGCACGCGTCGTCCGCTCGGGCGCCGCCGCGGTGGCAGCTTCGTTGAGCGGGGACTCGCCCAGCCGGACCTCGGTTTCCTGCCGCTCGCCGTCGCGGTAGTACGCGATGCGCACCCGGTCTCCCGGCCGCTTGCGCGCCACGAGCTGCTGCAACTGGTTCGAGTAGTCGACGGGGTCGTCGTCGATGGCGACGATCACGTCCTGCGGCTGCAGCCCCGCGTCCTCGGCTGCCCTGCCCTCGGTGACGTCCTGAACCAGCGCGCCGCTCACCTCGGGGAGCCCGTACACTTCGGCGTCCTCGGGCCCCACCGGCCCGATCTGCACGCCCAAGAAGGCGCGTCGCACCGCGCGGTACTCGATGAGATCCTCCATCACACGGCGCGCGAGGCTGATCGGAATCGCAAAGCCGTATCCCTGGTAGTAGCCGTCTCCGCTGGCGATCGCGGAATTGATGCCGATCACCTGCCCCTCGAGGTTGACCATCGGCCCCCCGGAATTCCCGGGGTTGATGACCGCGTCGGTCTGGATGAAGTCCTCGATCGCGTACTGGGCGGCTTCCTGCGACTCGGGGTCGTTACGCAGCTCGTTGCCGATGATGCCCAGCGGCCGACCCTTGAAGCTGACGATGCCCGCGGTCACGGTGTGGTTGAACGAGGTGTTCCCCCCGGCCGGCCCGAAGCCGGGATTGCCCACCGCGAGCACCCACTCGCCTACGCGCACTCCGTCGGAGTCGCCCAGGCTGGCCGTGGGCAGGTCGCTGCCCTCCACCTTGATCACCGCGACGTCCGTGGTGGGATCACCCCCGACCAGGGTCGCCTCGAAGGAGCGCCGGTCCTCCAACTGGACCGTGATGCCGTCCGCGTCCTCCACGACATGGTTGTTGGTCAGGATGTAGCCGTCGCTCGAAACCAGGAATCCACTGCCGCTGCCGCCGCGCGGCTCGGGGTCCGGTGTGCCGAACCAGTTGCGGAAAGGGTCGCTGGCGGTGGCTCGCACTACGCGGCGGGTGGTAATGCTCACTACCGCGGGCGTGACCACCTCCGCCACCCGAACGAACGAATCGCTCAGGTCGCGCGCCGGCTGAATCGCCTCGGCGGGGATCTGGGGAGCGACCGAGACCGCGGGGGTTGCGACCGCGTCCTGCGTCCATCCCATCCCCGAGGCGACGCCCACGCCGACCAGGAACGCGAGGGCGACGTAGAAGATCACTTTCATCTTGGTCTTCAGGGGATCGAACATGCCTGGCCTCCTGTGGTATTTCTGCAGCCGGGGCGAGGGATGCTGACTGCTGCTACACATCCCCGCGCCACCGGTTTCTCTCTGTTTGTGCGCGCCCCTTTCGATGCGCCGCGCCGCCCAAGAGTTGTCCCGGCGGGAACATGGCCCGGCGCGGCGCCGCACGGACGCCTCCGGGGGACTACTTCTCGTCGTCGACGATCTCGTAGTCGGCCTCCATGACGTCGTCGTCTTCGGCCGCCCCGTTTCCGGTTCCGTCCCCGGCCTCCTCGTCGGGGGCATCCTCGGGCGCACCGGCTTCGGCGGCCTGCGCCTGGTACATCTCCTGGCCGGCCGCGCTGAAGGCCTGCATCAGCTCGTCACGGGCCGAGTTGAGGGTCGCGAGGTCGTCGCCCTTGAGCGCGTCCTTCGCCTTCGCCAGCGCCTCGTCGAGCCGCTCGCGCGTGCCTTCGCCGACCTTGTCGCCCCACTCGCCGGTGTCTTTCTCGACCTGGTAGACCAGGGAATCGAGGTGGTTGCGCGCCTCGATCTTCTCCTTCTGCTCCTCGTCCTCCCGGGCGTGCTTCTCGGCATCCCGCACCATGCGGTCGATCTCGGCATCGGAGAGCCCGCTCGAGGCCTCGATGCGGATCTTCTGCTCCTTGCCGGTGGCGCGGTCCTTCGCCGAGACGTTCAGGATGCCGTTGGCATCGATGTCGAAGGTCACCTCGACCTGCGGCATGCCGCGCGGCGCCGGCGGGATGCCGGTGAGCTGGAACTTGCCGATGGTCTTGTTGTCGAGCGCCATCTTGCGCTCGCCCTGGAGCACGTGGATCTCCACCGTGGTCTGGTTGTCCTGCGCGGTCGAGAACACCTCGGACTTGCGCGTGGGGATGGTCGTGTTGCGCTCGATCAGCGGCGTCATGATCCCGCCCAGGGTCTCGATCCCGAGCGACAGCGGGATGACGTCCAGCAGGAGCACGTCCTTGACCTCGCCGGCCAGGACGCCGCCCTGGATGGACGCGCCGATGCCCACGACCTCGTCCGGGTTCACGCCCTTGTGCGGGTCCTTGCCGAAGAACCTGCGCACGATCTCCTGGATCTTCGGGATGCGCGTCGAGCCGCCCACGAGGATGACCTCGTCGATGTCGTCGGGCGTGAGCCCCGCATCCTTCAGCGCGGCCTTCATCGGCGGGATGGTCCGCTGCAGCAGGCCGTCGGCCAACTGCTCGAAGCGGGCGCGCGACAGCGAGTAGTTGAGGTGCTTGGGACCCTCCCGGGTCGCCGTGATGAAGGGCAGGTTGATGTCGGACTGCATCGTCGAGGAAAGCTCCATCTTGGCCTTCTCGGCGGCCTCCTTGAGCCGCTGCAGCGCCATGGAGTCCTTCGACAGGTCGATGCCCTGCTCCTTCTTGAACTCCGTCACCAGCCAGTCGATGATCACCTGGTCGATGTCGTCACCGCCCAGGTGGGTGTCGCCGTTGGTGGCCTTCACCTCGAAGACGCCGTCGCCCAGCTCGAGGATCGAGATGTCGTAGGTTCCGCCGCCCAGGTCGAAGACCGCGATCTTCTCGTCCTTCTTCTTGTCCAGCCCGTACGCGAGCGCCGCCGCGGTGGGCTCGTTGATGATCCGGCGCACCTCCAGGCCCGCGATCTTGCCGGCGTCCTTGGTGGCCTGGCGCTGGGCGTCGTTGAAGTAGGCGGGCACGGTGATGACCGCCTGGCTGACCTTCCGGCCGAGGTAGTCTTCCGCCGTCTGCTTCATCTTCTGCAGGATGAGCGCGGAGATCTCCGGCGGGTTGAAGGTCTTGCCGGCGTTGGGGATCCGGACCTGCACCCGCCCGCCCGCGTCGCTGGTGACCTCGTACGGGACCAGCTTGCGCTCCTCGCTGACCTCGGAGGACTTGCGTCCCATGAAGCGCTTGATGGAGAAGATGGTGTTCTTCGGGTTGGTGATGGCCTGCCGGCGGGCCACCTGGCCAACCAGGCGCTCGCCGTCCTTGGTGAATGCCACCACCGACGGCGTCGTGCGCCCGCCCTCCGCGCTGGGGATGACGACCGGCTCGCCGCCCTCCATGACCGCGACCACCGAGTTGGTCGTCCCCAGGTCGATGCCGATGACCTTGCTCATCTGTTCTCCTTGGATGTTGTGCGTTTCCGATAACGGGGTGTCGCCGGGTGTTGAGCAACGTTCGTGCCCCTTTTTCGACGAGAAACCTGACAAAATGGCAGACTTTCCCGCCGGGACCTGACAAAATGGCAGACTTTTCGGCCCGCTGGGCGGTTTTTGGGCAATCGGGTTATGATGGGCGTCGAGCCCGTCCACCCAAACCGGATCCGACATGCTTCCCACGCCTTCCGACTTCCTTCCCACGCCTTCCGACTTCCGTCCTCCGGGCCCCTCCGCCGCCGGGATGAAATCCCATGCCGGGATGGCGCCATGAGCGGGGCGTTTGCCGGACCTCGCGCCGGTCCCGGATCCGCGCTCCGGATGCTGTGGGTGGTGTGGGCGCTCCTGGTCGGGGCCGGCCTGGCGGCTTCGTCGCTGGGCGCGGCCGGGGCGGGGGACGCGCCCGCGCCGGAGGTGGCGGCCGCCGCCCAGCAGGGTCCCGGGCTCGGGATCTCGATCGCATCCGAGGGGCTGGACACCTCGTTTCCGGAGCGCCTTCGGTCGCTGCTCGGCGTGCTCGCTCTGGGCGCGCTCGCCTGGGCCTTCAGCATCAACCGGGCCGCCATCCCGTGGCGCGTCGTGGCCTGGGGGGTCTCGCTCCAGCTGGTCTTCGCCTTCTTCATCCTGAAGACGGCCATCGGACTGGCGATCTTCCAGGGCGCCAATACCGTGGTCGTGGGGCTGCTCGGATACACGCTCGAGGGCGCGCGCTTCATCTTCGGCAACCTGGTCGACAACAACATCCCCATCGGGACCGGGGAGCCGGGCGGCGGCGACTTCAACCCGATCCCGGGCCAGGTCGCCAACCCGGGCGCCTACGTGGCCTTCACCGTCCTCCCCACCATCATCTTCCTGGCCTCCCTGATGACGGTTCTCTATCACCTGGGAGTAATGCAGTTCGTGGTCCGCGGGATGGCGTGGGTGATGCAGCGCACCATGCGCACCTCGGGGGCCGAAACGCTTTCCGCGGCGGGCAACATCTTCGTGGGCCAGACCGAGGCTCCCCTCCTCATCAAGCCCTTCGTCGAGAAGATGACCATGTCGGAGCTGAACGCGGTGATGACCGCCGGCTTCGCGACGGTGGCCGGCGGGGTGATGGCGGCCTATGTCGGCTTCCTCATCTCATACTTCCCGGACATCGCCGGGCACCTGATGGCGGCGTCGGTCATGTCCGCGCCGGCGGCGCTGATGATGGGCAAGCTCATGTATCCGGAGGACGGCGAGCCCGAGACGGCGGGCCGCCTGGTGACGGACGTGGAAAAGCCGGACGTCAACGTCATCGATGCGGCGGCGCGCGGGGCCGGTGACGGACTGCGGCTGGCGCTCAACGTGGGGGCCATGCTGCTCGCCTTCGTGGCGCTGATCTACCTGATCAACGGGCTCATGGGTTGGGCCGGGGGCCTGGTCGGCCTGCCGGACCTCACCCTGCAGTCGGTGCTGGGGCTGGCCCTGGCGCCGCTGGCGTGGCTCATGGGGGTGCCCTGGGCCGATGCCGCGCAGGTGGGCTCGCTGATGGGGATCAAGACGGCGCTGAACGAGTTCGTGGCCTACGTCGAGCTCGCCGGCCTGCTCGGGGAGGACTCCACCCTGCATCCGCGCTCGGTCGTCATCGCCACGTACGCCCTCTGCGGCTTCGCCAACTTCTCCTCCATCGCCATCCAGATCGGCGGCATCGGCGGCATCGCGCCCTCGCGGCGGCGCGACCTGTCGCGCATCGGGCTGCGGGCGATGGTCGGGGGTACGCTCGCCGCGTTCATGACCGCCACCGTGGCCGGGATGATCCTATGAGGCCGGGGATGGCCGCTCGGGTCGGGGGTGGTCCGGCTGATCCGGCTGATCCGGCTGATCCGGGCGGAGGCCGTCCCGTGAAGGTCGCGGGGATGGCTCCGTGAGGGTCGTGGGGACGGCTCCGTGAAGGTCGCGCGGAGGGCTCCGTGAAGCCGGGTATCGCGCCGGCGCAGGACTTCGGCGCCGTGGTTGCGTCGTTGCGCGCCCGCATGCGCACGGCTCCGCGGGTGCATCTGCTGCTCGGTTCAGGATTGAGCGGGCTCGAACGGCTGGTCGACGTCGAGGAGGAAGTGCCGTTCGGGGAGATTCCCGGCCTCCCATCGGCGGGGATTGCGGGGCACGCGGGCCATTTCCTCTTCGGGCGCTGTGAGGGGGTGCCGGTCGTCGTGCAGTGCGGGCGGCTGCACTTCTACGAGGGCCATCCGCCGTGGGTGATCTCCGCGCCGGCCCGCATCGCGGCGGCCCTGGGAGTGAGGAGTTCCGTCATCACCGCCGCGGTGGGAGGTGTCGACACGCGCCTGCGGCCGGGTACCTTGGTGGTGATCGACGACCATGTCAACCTGCTCGCGCGCACACCGCTGCCGCCGCCCGCCCCGGCGGGGGACGCAACCCCGTTCCCCGACATGAGCGTCCCCTACGACCCGGAGCTGCAGCAGGCGGCGCTCGCAGAGGCTGCACGACTGGGCGTCCGTCTTGCGCGAGGCACGTACGCGGCGCTGCTCGGCCCCAGCTTCGAGACCCCGGCCGAGGTACGCATGGTCGAACGGATGGGCGGGGACGTGGTGGGGATGTCGGTCGTACCCGAAGTGCTCACGCT
This sequence comes from Longimicrobiales bacterium, assembly GCA_965202805.1. GTDB lineage: Bacteria > Gemmatimonadota > Gemmatimonadetes > Longimicrobiales > Gaopeijiaceae > BD2-11. Next base: position 1,377,616 of record OZ241869.1, on the reverse strand, counting down.
CCGCGCGCGCGGCGTGCGGGTGCTGGCGTTCGCCATGGTCACCAACATGGCGTGCGGGGTGGGGATGGCGCCGGGCGCCGACGGAGCGGACGCCATCTCCCATGAGGAGGTGCTGGAGGTGGGGAACCGGGCGGGTGCGGTGCTGGAGCGGGTGATCCGGGGGATGCTGGCGGGGGGTGCGTTTTCCGTCTGACACGCGCTCACGCGATAAGGCGAGCCGGGAGATGGAGCGGTCAGAGGAGGTACGAGAAGTGGACGAGACCGTAGTACGCGGCGTCATCGTGGTATGCCTCGGGAGCAATCTCGTTGCGCTTTGCCTGCTCCCCTTCATTGGCCGGAACATGTCTCCGGGCCGACGGAGGTTGGTGGTGGGTCTCCAGTTGAGCGCCGTACTCCTCTTGCTGGCAGTCCTTGTCCTCTACTGACTGTCGGCGCACCGTCGGCCCAACACGCGACGGAGGGGTGATGGCATCGTCTGCCGCCATCGCCCACCAGCCTCTTTGCATCCCCGATACAGCCATCCGCGCCCGGATCGAAGATGGGAGCCGGGGTAACTCGGGGAACGGTGGAGGGAGGCGACTCGGCCGGGGGGTCTCCCGGAACTCAGTTGCCGCCCGTCCGCGCCCCGGCGAAATGGTTGATGGGGCCGCCGCCCGCCCCCAACCGTGGCGCGGACGCGATCGCGCGCGCGACAAAGTCGATGGCCGCGTCCACGGCCTGAGGGAGCCGGGTTCCGCGCGCCAGGCCGGCCGCCACCGCCGCGGAGAGCGTGCAGCCGGTACCGTGCACATGACGGGTCGCGATGCGCGGACGGCGCCAGATGAGCTCCCCGCTCCCGTCCCAGAACACGTCCGCGGCCTCGCCCGAGGGCAGGTGGCCGCCCTTCACCAGCGCCGCTCCCGCCCCCATCTTGACCAGGTGACGGGCCGCCGCCTTCATTGCCGCGAGAGAGTCGACCTCGGTGCCGGTGAGCAGCGCCGCCTCGTGCAGGTTGGGCGTCACGAGCGCGGCCCGCGGAAGCAGCCGGCGTGCCAGCGTCGCCTCGGCATCGGGCTCGAGCAGGCGATGGCCGCTGGCGGCGACCATCACGGGATCCATCACATAGGCGCCGAGGCTGTGAGCGGCGATGGCCTCGGCGACGACGTCGACCAGCTCGGCGGTCGCCAGCATTCCGGTCTTGAGGGCGCGTGGGCGAAGGTCGACGGCGACGGCGTCGATCTGCGCGCGCACGACTGCCGGCGGAACGGGATGGACCGCGCTCACCCCCAGGGTGTTCTGGGCGGTGATGGCGGTCACGGCCGACGTCCCGAACACGCCGAATGCGTGGAAGGTCTTGAGGTCCGCCTGGACGCCCGCGCCGCCGCCGGAATCGCTCCCGGCTATGGTGAGCGCGACCGGCGGCGGGCCGGGAGGTGATCCGGGTGCAGCTGGCATGGGACGGTGGCGGAAGATCGACGCGGGGACTCAGGTGCGGTCGGGCGACCGGCACCCGAGGAACATACCCGGCTTTCGAGGAATGAGCAGGTGTTGCGCAGGGGTGACCGATGCAAGATCCGGTGAGGTGGTGAGGTGACGGGCTCCGGCCGGGGGGTGCTGAGCAAGCGCCGGACGCGGCTGCTCGCGCGGCTCGGGAGCGGCCGGAGCCGCGTACGCGAGGGCCTGGTGCTGGTGGAAGGCGTGCGCGCCGCCGGGGAGGCGCTCGCGTCCGGCGCGGCCGTGCGCTTCGCGGTCTGCTCGCCCGCGCTGGTGCGCTCTCCTGCGGGGGAGGCTCTGCTCACGGAACTGGAGGCGGACCGGGTGACCCCGGACTGGGTGGGAGAACGGGAGATGGCGGCGGTGTCGGCCACGGCGAGCCCGCAGGGGATCCTGCTGGTCTGCGAAGAACCGGCACCTGCTCCGGAGGCGCTCCATCTCGCCCCCGACGCACGCTTCCTGGCGCTCGACGGAATCCAGGATCCGGGCAACCTGGGCACCCTGGTGCGCACCGCGCGCGCCTTCGGCCTCACCGCCGTGATCGCCCTCGACGGGACCGTGGATCCCTGGAACGCCCGGGTGGTGCGCGCGTCCGCGGGAAGCGTATTCCGCATCCCGGTGGTGCGCGCGCCCTGGAGCGAGGTGGGTACCAGGGCGGGCGGCGTGCAGGTGATCGTGGCCGCCGCCGCCGGGCAGGATGCGGCCGCCCTCTCCGTCACACCGCCGTGGATGCTGGTGGTCGGCAACGAGGGCGCGGGTGTGCGCGCGGAAATCCGCGAGGTGGCGAGCGCGTGTGCGGGCGTCCCGATGGCCGGAGCGGCCGATTCGCTCAACGCGGCGGTTGCGGGCGCGGTCGTGCTCTACGCGCTCACGCGGGCGTGATCGACACGGCAGCGGTCGCGACGGCAGCGGTCGCGGGCTACCTCCCGCGGCCCCGGCGCGCGCTCCGCCGTTCCCGGAGACGGCGGCGGGGTGGGCCTTTCGCGGTCACGCGCGCATGACCGATCCCGTGGCGCTCTTCCTCGCCGCGCTGGCCGGCCTGGCGCTCGGGTCGTTCCTCAACGTGTGCGTGGCGCGCTGGCCGCGCGGGGCGTCGGTGGTGCGGCCGCGCTCGGCGTGCCCGACGTGCTCGGCGCCCATTCGCTGGCACGACCAGATCCCGGTGCTGAGCTGGCTCCTGCTGCGCGGCCGCTGCCGGGGGTGCGATGCGCGCATTTCCCTCTCCTACCCGCTGGTGGAGGGGGCCGGCGGCGCGATCTGTGTGCTCGCGGTCCTGACCCGCGGCCTGAGCCTCGAGGCGGCCACCGCCGGTTTCTTCCTGCTCGTCCTGCTGGGTATCGCCCTTACCGACGCCCGCCTCTACCTGATCCCCGACCAGTTCTCGCTCGGCGGGGCGGCGGCCGGACTGGCTCTGTCGCTCGCGCCCGGGGGAATCACGCCGGGGAGCGCGGCCGCGGGGGCGGCGGCGGGGTTCGGGGGGATGTGGCTGGTGGGGACGGCGGGAACCTGTGTGCTCGCGCGCGTGCGTCCGGGCCGGCTGGAGGCGGCCGCCCGGGAACACGACCAGGGCCGCCGGCGGACTCGGAACGCACGGGCGGTGCGCGTCCTGGCGCGGCCGCGCGGCCAACTGGCGGCGCTGCTGCCGGCCCTTCCGGTGATGGTGCTGGCGGGGTGGTGGTTCGGGGCGGTCGGCGCGGCCGCGGCGGTGGCGGCCGGCGCGGCCGGGCTGGCCGTCCTGGTCGCCTGGGTGGAGGGGCTGGGGGTGGAAGCGGACGCTGGACCACAAGCGCTCCCCGCAGTGCCGGCCCGCGCGCATGAATCGGCCCGCGCGCATGAATCGGCCTCCGCGCCCGTGGCTCCGGAGGCCGTCCTGGGAGGAGGAGATGTCAAGATGATGGCGCTGGTGGGTGCGTTCACCGGTCCCTGGGGTGTGGTCCTGACGGTATTCCTGGGGGCCTTCGCCGGCCTCCTGGCCTACCTCAAGCTCCGCCTCCTGCTCGGAACCCGGCAGTTGGTGCCCCTCGGCGTGTTCCTGGCGGTCGGCGCCGCCGTCACTCACTGGTGGGGGGAGGGCCTGCTCGACTGGTATCTGCGGCTGTCCGGGCTGCCTTGAGGCCCAGCTCCTCCATGTACCGCCGCGACAGCCGCACGTAGTGGCTCCCGCCTCCCTCCACCCAGCGCGCCGACGCCCCCTCCAGGGTCTTCCTGACCCGCCCGGGTACGCCCGCGACCAGGCTGTTCGCCGGGATGTCGGCGCCCTCGAGCACCACCGTGCCCGCCGCCAGCACGCAGCCGGGGCCCACCCGCGCGCCCTGCAGGATGACGGCGTTCATCCCGACGACCGTGTTGTCCCCGATCGCGCAGCTCTCGAACTTGGCCCCGTGCCCGACGGTCACGTCCTCTCCGACCACCGTCGGCCCCCAGTGGCCCACATGCACCACGCAGTTCTCCTGGACGTTGCTGCGCGCGCCGATCACGACTCCGTGCTCCGGGTTGTCCCCCCGCAGGACCGCCCCGAACCAGACGCTGGCCTGCTCTCCCACCGTCACGTCGCCGATGAGGACCGCCGTGGGAGCCAGGAAGGCGCTCTCGGCTACCCTGGGAGTGTGCCCGTTGAAGGGCAGGATCAACGCCATTCTCCTACTCGCCCTCGCCCCCGGCAGCCGGCATCCTCCGCAGCCTGACCTGCAGGATCTGGGTCTCGGAGGCCTCCATGATCTCGATCTCGACACCCGACACCTTCACCTCCTCCCCCGGAGCGGGCACCTGGCCCAGCTTTTCCACCAGGAATCCGTTCAGCGAGCGGTGCTCGAGATAGGGCAGGGAGACGTTCATCGCGTAGTTGATCTCCCGAAGTTCCGTTGAGCCCTCGACGATCGCTTCCGTGCGGGATACGCGCACGATGGGCTCGGAGGCCGGATCGGTTTCGTCCACGATCTCGCCGACCAGCTCCTCCAGGATGTCCTCCAGCGTGACGAGACCGTCGGTGCCCCCGAATTCGTCGGCCACGATGCCCATGTGAATGCGCCGGCCCTGGAAATCACGCAGCAGGCGCGTGAGCGGCAGGGAACCGGGGACGAAGAAGGGCTCCCGCGCGAGCTCCGACAGCCGCGCCTTCGCCTGCCCGCCGGAGTGGGCCGCATAGGCTTCGCGCACATAGAGGATGCCGGTGACATCGTCGATGGATTCGCCGAACACCGGCACCCGCGAATACGGCACCTCGGGCAACTGTTCGATGATGTCGTCGAGCCTCAGCGAGTCGCTCCAGGCGAAGATGGACACGCGCGGCGTCATGACGTCCCAGGCGGTGGTCTCGTCCAGGCGAAAGGCCCGTTCCGCCAGCTCGTGCTCCTCCGGCAGCACGACGCCTTCCTCCTGACCCAGCTCGGCCAGTTCGCTGACCTCCCGCTCCTCGACCGAGCGGCCCTCATCGCCCGGCCGGTGGGTCCAGTAGCGCGCGAATCGCCGTACCGGGTACAGGAGCGGACGCGAGAGCCGCTCGAGCAGCAGCAGAACGGGCGCGCTGACCAGCGCCAGCCGAACCGGCCTGGCCTGGGCCACTGCCCGTGGCACCAGCTCGCCGGCGACCAGAACCGTCCCGATGGCCACGACCGCGGCGACAACCACGGAGCCCGTCCCGCCACTCGCCGACGCCCCGACCCACAGCCCGGCGGCGCCCGCGTTGAACACCGTGTCGAAGAGCACGTAGGAGTCGAGGAACCTATCGGGCTCCTCCCGCAGGCGCGACAGCTTGTCGGCCTCCTGGAAGCCTTCGTCCACGAGGGTGCGGATGCGCGAATCGCCCACCGTGACGCACGCGGTATGGGCCGCGGTCAACAGCGCCGACCCGACGAGCAGCAGAAGCCCGAGGCCCAGCAGGATTGTGGTCAATTGAGGGCTCCCGTCCGCGGGAGGCCCGACGCCGATCCGACCTCCGCGGGTCGGCTCCGCCGGCGTGACGGAGGCTCGGAAGCGCTGGTACTGCTGGGATCTACCTCCACTGGCGGCTCTCCTCAAGCAGCTCGCGAATGATGTCGTGGGTGCCCCGCCTGTCGGCCTCCGCCTCGAAGTTCAGCACCAGGCGATGCGCCAGGACGTCGTCCGCCACTGCGCTCACGTCGTCGATCGAGGGCATGGCTTCCCCGTTCATCGCTGCGCGCGCCTTGGCGCCCAGCACGAGGAACTGGGAGGCGCGCGGCCCCGCTCCCCAGCTCACGTACTTTCTCGTGACCATGGGCGCGTCGGGGGAAGGGCGTGTCGCGCGCGCCAGGCGGACAGCGAAGGAGATCAGCGCCGGCGACGCCGGCACCCGCCGCACCAGGTTCTGCAGCTCGATCAGCTCTCCCGCGGCGACGACAGGCGAGACGAGGCCGTCGTCCGCGCCGGTGGTTCTCATGGCGATCTCCTCCTCCTCCCGCTGATCGGGATAGCCGATGCGCAGTTCGAGCATGAAGCGGTCCAACTGCGCCTCCGGAAGAGGATAGGTGCCCTCCTGCTCGATGGGATTCTGGGTCGCCAGCACGAAGAACGGAGGAGCAAGGGGCATGGTTTCGCCCGACGCCGTGACTGCACGTTCCTGCATCGCCTGAAGGAGCGCGGCCTGGGTCTTGGGCGGCGCCCGGTTGATCTCGTCCGCGAGCACCACGTTGGCGAAGATGGGTCCGCGCACGAAGCGGAACACCCGCCGCCCGGAAGTCCGGTCCTCCTCGATCACCTCGGTCCCGGTGATGTCCGTGGGCATCAGATCGGGCGTGAACTGTACGCGGCCGAACTCCAGATCGAGGGCGTCGGCGAGTGTCGAGACCAGCAGTGTCTTCGCGAGTCCCGGCACGCCCACCAGGAGAACGTGGCCGTTCGCAAGCAGAGCCGTGAGAAGTCCGCCAACGATCGCTTCCTGACCCACGATCCGCTTCGCGACTTCGTTGCGCAGCGCCTGCGTGACCGTGCCGACCCGATCGAGCAGCAGCAGATCCCGGTCGTCCACCATCGTGTTCTCGAGCGCTCTCATGTCGGGTTGCAGCTCCGGGGTCGAATCGAGGGATGGGCTGCGGATGACCGTCGCATCCGCGCGATCGCAGATTCGGCAAACCTAGCGGGAATAAACCGATTTCCGGTACAGGATCCGGGCGTGCCGAAGGTAGGGGAACGGGCCCCCGCCACGCCAGCCGCGCGCGGCGCAAGTGCCTTCGCGCAGGCCATTTCGCGGGGACACCGGAGAAGGCTCCTTCGGAGGTTGCGTCGGGTGCGCCAACCTTCTAGCTTCTGTCGGCTGTTTTCCGGGGTGGGATCGCACCCGTGGAGGTTGACCAGGTGGGCGACGACAAGCCCCCGCGAGCTCCGGCAGGAGATCCGTGGAATCCTCGGGCAGATGCAGCCCGCGTTGCGGGGCAGGGACTCACCCTGGCGCTCGCCACCGGGCTCTTCCTGTGGGTGGGCTGGTTGTTGGACAACCGGCTGGGGACGGTCCCGGTGTTCACCGTCCTGGGCGCCTTCGTCGGAGCGGCCGCGGGCTTGTACAGCCTCTACTACCACGTCGTCCTGGAACCACGCCGGCAGAGAGAACGGGAAGAACACGAGCGATGACGCTCAAGTACGCGGGGGCGGCCCTCGCCATCCTGGCCGCGGCAAACGGCGTGATGTTCCCCTGGCTCGACGGCCCCGGCAGGGCCGGTCTTCTGGTCGCGGCCGCCATCACGTTTCCGGTTCAGGTCGCTGCCTTCGCCCTGCTCTGCAGGCACGCCGTGCGGCCCGCCGAGGGCCTGGTGGTGTGGATCGGGGCCGCGGTCGTTCGCATGGCCATCGTGATCGCCCTGGGGCTGGCGGTGACGCTGCTTCCCGCTCTTTCCCCCGCCACCACCCTGCTGGGCTGCGCGGGGTTCTTCTTCGTGCTCCTGATGCTCGAGCCGGTCTTTCTCGCCGCCCGCATGCGGTCCGCGGCGGAAGCTGCCTGATGGGGAGGACTCCATGATCCCGACCGCACTGCCGCAGGAAGGGCACGGTGCGCCCGCCCACGGGGCCGAGGGCGGAGGGTCGGATCTCGGCAGCACCCTCATGCACCACATCGTGGACGCCCCGGAAATCGAGCATCCGTTCGGTGCGCCCCTGCATCTGCCCGAGTGGGAGCCCCTCCACCTGGGGCCCCTCGCGGTCAATCTGTCGCCCACCAAGCACGTCGTGTTCCTTCTGCTGGCCGCGGTCATCTGCGCGCTGGTGTTCACGATGGTCGGGCGCACGGCGAGGCGGCGCGGCCTGCACGAGGCGCCCTCGGGGTTCGCCAACGCGATCGAGGCGCTGGTGCTCTACTTCCGCGACGAAGTGGTGCGCAAGAACATCGGCAAGGGGGCCGACAGGTACACGTCCTACATCCTGACGCTGTTCTTCTTCATCCTCACCATGAACCTTCTGGGGCTGGTGCCCTGGGGGGCGTCGGCAACCGGAAACATCTCCGTCACCGCCGTCCTGGCGATCCTCACCTTCCTGGTCGTCGAGGTATCGGGGTTCCGCGCGCTCGGCCCCGCCGGCTACGCGCGCACCATCTTCTTCGTGCCGAAGGGGATCCCCGGCTGGATGAAGCCGATCATGCTGCTGGTCATGATCCCCGTCGAGCTGGTCAGCAAGCTGACCAAGCCCTTCGCCCTGGCGGTCCGGCTCTTCGCCAACATGACGGCGGGACACACGCTCATTTTCTCTCTCCTGGGCCTGATCTTCATCTTCGCAGAGCTCACCTTCGGAAGGTGGGTGGTCGCCGGGGCCTCGGTCACGGCCACCACGCTGATGATGGTCCTCGAGTTGTTCGTGGCCTTCCTCCAGGCCTACATCTTCGCCATGCTCACGGCCGTCTTCATCGGCCTGATCCGCCACGCCCACTGAGGGCGGGCGCTCTGCGCTTTACGACGAGTCTTCACCACAAACCCACGGACGAGACGACTTACCATGCTGCACGCGACGCTGACTGCGGTCCAGGAGGCCGCCATGGACATGGAGACGGCCAGGAACTACCTGAGCCTTCTGGGCGCCGGCATCGGGTTCGGTTTCTCGGTGCTCGGAGCGGGCATCGGCATCGGGCTCATCGGCAAGGGCGCGGCCGAAGGGATCGCGCGCCAGCCGGAGGCCGCGGGCCGGATTTTCAACGTTGGCATCATCCTGGCTGCGATGATCGAGGGCGCGGCCCTCTTCGGCCTCGTGCTCGCATTCCTGTACAAGACCCTCTAGGCCGGTTTCCCCGGTGACGGACGCCCGTCACCTGCGCCGGACCCGCGTCCGGCCGGGCCCGGGTGCCCGTCGGGGAACCCTTGGTGGCGCGATTATGAGAGCTTTACCGGTGGCTGCCGCGATGGCAGCACTCCACGCCGTTCCGGCATCCCTCGTGGCGCAGGAAGGCCCGGGGCTTTTCGACATCAACACCGGCCTGAGCCTGTGGGCGCTGATTGTCTTTCTGATCCTTCTCGGGCTGCTCGCGAGGTTCGCCTGGGGTCCGATCCTGAAGGCGCTCGAGGCCCGCGAGCAGAACATCCAGAACTCCATCGACGATGCTGCGCAGCTGCGCCGGGAAGCGTCCGACGCGCTCGACCGGCACAGGCTGCAGCTGCATGAGGCCCGCCACGAGGCACGGCACATCATCGCCGAAGCCAAGGAGGCTGCGGCCCGCCTCGGGAGCGAGATGGAGGCGAAGGCGCGGGAAGAGAGCGCCGCCATCGTTCAGCGCGCGCGGCGCGAGATCGAGGTGGAGCGGGACGCCGTGCTCGAGGCGATCCGCAAGGAGACCGTGGGCCTTGCCCTCGCGGCCGCCTCCAGGCTGGTCCGGCAGCGTCTGGACGCGCCGGAGGACCGCGCGCTGGTGAACGACTACCTGGCGTCGCTCTCCGACACGGCGAAGGGGCGCGACGCGTGAGGGAAGAGACGGTCGCGAGGAACTACGCGGAAACCCTCTTCGCGCTGGCGGAGCGTCACGAAGGTGTCGAGGCCTACCAGGACGCGCTCGCCGCCCTGGTCGCGGTCCTCAACGACAGCCCGGGGCTGCGCACCTTCCTGGCCACGCCGCGCATCGCCGCCGCCGACAAGAAGGTGGTGCTGCGCACGGCTCTCGCGGATCGCGTCCCGGGACACTTTCTCAGCTTCGTGCTGGTCACGGTCGACAAGCGCCGGCAGGCGCTGCTCGAGCAGATCGCGCTCTGCTACAACGAGCTTCTGGACGAACACCGCAAGCGGGTCCACGTGGAGGTCACGGTGGCTCGCCCGCTCGACAACGCGGCGCAGGCAAGCGTCGCCGGCCGGCTCTCGCGGCTGCTGGGCCGGACCGCGATTCCCCACTTCCGGGTCCACCCGGAAATCCTGGGCGGGGTGGTGGTGCGCGCGGGCGACAAGGTATACGACGGCTCCCTGAGACGTCGCCTCGAAGGGATGCGCCACTCGCTGCTGGCGGCATCCCTGGGCGGCACTGGAACAACCAACGGCGGAGGCTGACGCCTTCGAGTTACCAGAGGACTGGGCATGGCTCATACTGATTCCCAACTTCGGGCCAGCGAGATCAAGGACGTTCTGCTTTCCGAGATCGAGCGCTACGAGGACCAGCTGCACGCCGAGGAGGTCGGCGAGGTTCTGGAGGTCAAGGACGGCATCGCGCGCATCTACGGGCTTACCAACGCCATGGCCAGCGAGATGCTGGACGTCACCTCCAGCGAGACCGGGGAGACCGTCACCGGGCTGGCGCTGAACCTCGAGGAAGACAACATCGGCGCCGTGATCATGGGCGACTGGACGCAGCTCCACGAGGGCGACGAGGTGCGCCGCACCGGCCGCGTGCTGGATGTCCAGGTCGGGTCGGGGTACATCGGCCGGATCGTGGACTCGCTCGGAAATCCGCTGGACGGAAAGGGCCCCATCACCCCCATCGAGGGCAGCCGCCAGATCGACGTGGTCGCCCCCGGCATCGTCCTGCGCCAGCCGGTCAAGGAGCCGCTCCAGACGGGGCTCAAGGCCATCGACTCGATGATCCCGATCGGGCGCGGGCAGCGCGAGCTGATCATCGGGGACCGCGGCACCGGCAAGACCGCCATCGCCGTGGACACCATCATCAACCAGACCGACACCAACGTCATCTGCATCTATTGCGCAGTCGGCCAGCGGGCCGGAAAGGTCGCCGCCGTGGTCGAGACCTTCCGCGAGCACGGGGCGATGGACTACACCATCGTGGTGGCGGCCAACGCTTCCGATCCCGCGCCCATGCAGTACATCGCGCCCTATGCCGCCTGCGCGCTGGCGGAGCACTTCATGTGGCAGGGGATGGCGACCCTGGTGATCTACGACGACCTCTCCAAGCAGGCCCAGGCCTACCGCCAGCTCTCGCTGGTGCTGCGGCGCCCGCCCGGCCGCGAAGCGTATCCGGGGGACGTCTTCTACCTTCACTCGCGGCTGCTCGAGCGGGCCGCCAAGCTCTCCGACGAGCAAGGCGGCGGGTCGCTGACGGCGCTGCCCATCATCGAGACCCAGGGCGGTGACGTTTCCGCGTACATCCCCACCAACGTGATCTCGATCACCGACGGACAGATCTTTCTCGAGCCGGACCTGTTCTACTCGGGGGTGCGTCCCGCGGTGAACGTGGGCATCTCGGTGTCGCGCGTGGGCGGAAACGCGCAGATCAAGGCCATGAAGAAGGTCGCGGGGCGCCTGCGCCTGGACCTCGCGCAATACCGGGAGCTGGAGGCCTTCGCCCAGTTCGGCTCGGATCTGGACGCGACCACGCAGAAGCAGCTGGCCCTCGGGGAGCGCACCGTTGAGGTGCTCAAACAGCCGCAGTACCAGCCGATGCCGGTCGAGAACCAGATCGCGACCATCTACGCCGTCACCAACGGCTTTCTCGATGCGATCCCGGTGGCCCAGGTGCGCAAGTGGGAGCGCGGGTTCCACGAATTCCTGGGGACCTCCGCGAAGGATGTATTGAGCGACCTGCGCTCCGAGGGAGTTCTCACCGAGGAGATCGAGGCCCGCCTTGTGGACGCGATCCAGGCCTGGTCCGGGATGTACCTGGCCGACGCCGACGCCGCCGGCAACGGCGGGGCGAGCTGACATGCCGGGAGCCCGCGATGTCAAGCGCCGCATTCGCTCGGTAGAGAATACGCGCCAGATCACGCGGACCATGGAGCTGGTGGCGACCTCCAAGCTGAAGCGGGCCACCGACCGGGTAAACGCGGCGCGGCCCTACAGCGAGGCTCTGAGCGCCATCGTCTCCAGCCTCCATGCCCCGGAATTCGCCGAGCACCTGCCGGTGCTTCGCAGGCCGGAGCGGGTCCGTCGCGCCGCCATCCTCCTGATGACCGCCAACCGGGGGCTCGCCGGAGCCTTCAACGCCAACCTCATTCGCGAGGGGCGTCAACTGCTCGAAGAGCTGCGGAGCGACGGGGTGGAGGTCGATCTGCATCTGGCCGGCCGCAAGGGGCTGGCCTACTTCCGGTTCCGGGGCGAGCCCATCGCCTCGAGCCGCACCGATATCAGCGACGACCCGACCGTCACCGATGCCGAGTCGCTCACCGGATCGTTGCGCGAAGCCTTCGAGGCGGGTGAAATCGATGCGGTGTACCTGATCTCTTCGGAGTTCCGCTCCGCCATGTCGACGCCTCCGCGGACGCGCCGGCTGCTGCCGCTGCAACCGTCCGAGGGAGCCCTGTCGGCCGAGGCGTTCATCCTGTCGCCCACCGCGGTCGGAGTGTTGCGCGAACTCATTCCCCTGTATCTGCGCAACATGGTCTACCGGTCGCTGGTGGAGAACGCGGCCGCCGAGCAGGGCGCCCGCCGCACGGCCATGAAGAACGCGACCGACAACGCGGGAGATATGATCGAACATCTCACCCGCACCTACAACCGGGCCCGCCAGGCGCAGATCACGCAGGAGATCGCGGAGATCGTGGGCGGCGCGGAGGGCGTCGGATAACCCTTACGTAACGTCAGGCTTTTCGGCCGCGGCCGGCGGACCGGAGTCCATATCCAGAGAACCGATAAGACGACCCAGATCATGTCCCAGACAGAAGTCGGCAGAGTGGTGCAGGTGATCGGTCCCGTGCTCGACGTGGAGTTCGAGGCCGGGCACCTTCCCGAGATCTACAGCGCCCTGCGCCTCCAGGCGACCTCGGGCGACGACCGTGAGATTTCGCTGGTGGCCGAGGTTCAACAGCACATCGGCCGGGGGCAGGTGCGCGCGGTCTCCATGTCCTCAACCGACGGCGTGACCCGCGGGATGGAGGTCGTCGACACCGGGCAGCCCATCACCGTGCCCGTCGGCGAGGCCGCGCTGGGGCGCATCCTCAACGTGATCGGCGAGCCCGTCGATGAAATGGGTCCGGTGCGGGGAGAGGACGGAGCCACGCCCGAGCGCTGGCCGATCCACAGGGAGGCGCCGCGGTTCCACGCCCTCGAGCCCAAGACGGAGATCTTCGAGACCGGCATCAAGGTGGTCGACCTGCTCGCGCCCTACGTCAAGGGAGGCAAGACCGGCCTGTTCGGCGGCGCCGGCGTGGGCAAGACCGTCATCATCATGGAGCTCATCAACAACATCGCCATGGAGCACGGCGGGCGCTCCGTCTTCTCCGGCGTGGGGGAGCGCACGCGCGAGGGCAACGACCTCTGGCTGGAGATGAAGGATTCCGGCGTGCTGGACTCGACGGCGCTCTGCTACGGTCAGATGAACGAGCCTCCGGGCGCACGCCTGAGGGTGGGTCTCTCCGGGCTCACCATCGCCGAGTATTTCCGCGACGTGGAGAAGCAGGACGTACTGCTCTTCATCGACAACATCTTCCGCTTCACGCAGGCGGGTTCGGAGGTCTCCGCGCTGCTGGGGCGCATGCCCTCGGCGGTGGGGTACCAGCCCACACTGGGAACCGAGATGGGGGAGCTGCAGGAGCGCATCACCTCGACCCGGGACGGTTCCATCACCTCCGTGCAGGCCATCTACGTTCCCGCCGACGACCTCACCGACCCCGCGCCCGCCGCCGCCTTCGCCCATCTGGACGCCACCACGGTGCTCTCCCGCTCGATCGCCGAGCTGGGCATCTATCCCGCGGTGGATCCCCTCGACTCCAACTCGCGCATTCTGGATCCCCAGTTCCTGGGCAGGAGGCACTACGAAGTGGCGACCGGCGTCCAGCAGATCCTCCAGCGCTACAAGGACCTGCAGGACATCATCGCGATCCTGGGCATGGACGAGCTGACCGAAGAGGACAAGATCATCGTCAACCGGGCGCGCAGGCTGCAGCGCTTTCTGTCGCAGCCCTTCTTCGTCGCCGAGCAGTTCACGGGGATTCCCGGGTGCTACGTCAAGCTCGGCGACACCATCGAGTCGTTCGAGCGGGTGGCGGCCGGCGAGTTCGACCATCTCCCCGAGCAGGCCTTCTTCATGAAGGGCGGGATCGAGGATGTGGTCGCCGCCGGCGAGGAGCTGGGGGGCTAGCGTGGGTGCCCTCAACCTCAAGGTGGTGAACCCGGAGCGGGTCCTCTTCGAGGGCGAGGCCGCTTCGCTGGTCGCGCCTGCGTGGGACGGCAAGGTGGGCATCCTTCCCGGCCACGCCCCCTTCCTGGCCCTGCTCGGAGAGGGAGAGGTGGATGTGGACCTCGTGGGCGGAGGCAGTGCCCGGCATCCGGTTTCGGGCGGCGTGCTCAAGGTCCTCGCCGATGAAGTGATCGTCCTTACGGAGTCGGGGCGCACCACCTCTTCCGGCTGACCCCGTGCGCCTGGACCTCCACCTGCACTCCCAGGCCTCGGACGGCTCCGAGCCTCCTTCGGGCGTGGTGGAGGCCGCCGCGGCCGGGCGGCTGGATGTGATTGCGCTCACCGATCACGACACCACCCAGGGTCTTGAAGACGCCCGGAGGGCGGCTGCGCGAGTCCCCATCGAGATCGTTCCGGGCATCGAAATCAGCGCCGTCCACGCGGGCCGGGGGCTGCACATCCTGGGCTACTTCGTGGACCCCTCGGCGCCGCGGCTGCGCGCGTACGAGGGTAGGGCGGGCCACCGGCGCGAAGACCGCATGCAGGAGATGATCCAGCGCCTGGCCGCCCGCGGCGTTCACGTCCGGTACGAGTCGGTGGTCGAAATCGCCGGGCCCTCGCGCCGCAGCCTGGGCCGGCCCCATCTCGCGCGCGCCCTGATGGGGGCAGGGTATGCGGACAGTGTCCCCGACGCCTTCGACCGGCTCATCGGCAACCGGCATCCCGCGTACGTCCCCACCGCCTTCGTTTCGGCTGAGGAAGCCATCCGGATCATCCTGGAGTCCGGCGGGATTCCGGTCTGGGCCCATCCCCCTTTCGAGCTGCTGGAAGGGCTCATCCCGGGGCTCAAGCTGGCGGGGTTGAGAGGGATCGAGGTCTATCGGCCCCGAACTTCACCCGAGCGCATCCTCTCCCTGGAACGGATCGCGCGGGCATGGAACCTGCTCGCGACCGGCGGCTCGGACTGGCACGGTCCCGACTCGGGAACGCTGGGCGAGTTCTGCGTCTTCGGGCATGAGGTGGCGGGCTTCCTGGAAGCGGGCGGGATGTAGTCGGGGCGGCGCTCGTCAGCCCCACCCCTTCACCGCCTCCCGCAGCCGGCGTGTGGCGCTCGCCGGCCGGTCGGCCGCCATCACTGCCGAAATGACCGCCACCCCGCCCGCCCCGCTCCTCTCCAGGAGCGGGGTGCGGCCGGCGGTCACGCCGCCGATGGCGAGCACGGGGATGCGGACCGCGCGCGCCACGGCGGCGAGTCCGCCGACCCCGATCACCGCCCCCGCGTCCTCCTTGCTGGTGGTGGGGAAGACGGTCCCGCAGCCGAGGTAGTCGGCCCCGTCGGCCTCCGCCCGGCGGGCCTCGGCGGGATCGTCGGTCGAGTGGCCGAGCAGGAAGCCGTCCGGCACCACCCGGCGCGCCGCGGCCACGGGGATATCGTCGGGGCCCAGGTGGACGCCGTCCGCACCTGCCGCCAGGGCGACGTCGAGCCGGTCGTTGACGATGAACAGGGCCCCGTGGCGGGCGGTGACGGCACGCAGCCGGCGGGCCAGACCGAGGAGCGTGCGGGGCGGCGCCACCTTGTCGCGCAGCTGAAGGGCGCCCGCGCCGGCCGCCACCACCTCCTCGACCACCTCGTCCAGCGGCCGCCCGCAGCCCGGGCGCGGGTGGGTGATCACCATCAGGCGGAGCGCGCGCCGGAGCCGGTCCGGAGCGCCGGTCATCCGCCGCCCGGACCGGCCCCGGCGGCCGCCCGCCGCGCCCGCGCGACGGCGCGGTTGTGCTCGGCCAGGGTGCGCGAAAAGGTGTGCGAGCCGTCGGCGTTGGCGACGAAGTACAGGTAGTCCGCCTCGGCCGGATGGAGCGCGGCGTCCAGCGCGGCGGCTCCGGGCGCCCCGATGGGGCCGGGGGGCAGACCCCCCCGGGTGTAGGTGTTGTACGGGTGGTTGGCCACCGAGTCCATGGCGGCGAAGAGCAGGCGCGGGCGGTGGCCGCCGAGCGCGTACAGCACGGTGGGATCGGCCTGAAGGAGCATGCCGATGCGCAGGCGGTTGTGGTAGACCGCCGAGATCGCCGGCATTTCGTCGAACATGCGCGCCTCCGCCTGGACGATTGACGCCAGCGTCACCACCTCCCGCTCCGACAGCTCCAGTTCCGCGGCCCGGGCCTCCCGCGCGGGAGTCCAGTAGTCCCGGTAGCGCTCGCTCATCGCCTCGACGACGGCGTCCAGCGGGACACCTCCGGCGAAGAGGTAGGTATCCGGAAACAGGTAGCCCTCCAATCCCGGGCCTGGCAGACTCCAGCGTTTGTGGGCTTCCTGCCCTCCCAGCCTGACGCGCACGGTGTCGGCGGGGAGTTCGGTGATGCCGGCGATGCGGGTCGCGATCCGGGGCAGGGTGAAACCTTCGGGAATGGTGACCGCCACCATCCTGACCCGGCCCTCGACCAGGGCGTCGAGCAGGCTTGCCCATCCGGTTCCGGCGGCGAGCGCGTAGGTGCCGGAGCGAACGTTGCGCTCGTCCCGGCGCAGCCGCCCGTAGGCGCGGAAGAGCCGGGGTCGCCTGATCAGTCCGCGCGCCACCAGCGCGTCGGTGATCTGCCCGAAGGTGGCGCCCGGCGGTACCGTGAACACCACGGTCTCGCCGGTCGCGGGCGCGTCCCCGGGCGTATCGACCGGCTCCGCCAGCCACAGCAGCACCGACATGCCGGCGACCAGGATCACGACGGCAGCGGATCCCACCACGATCTTCTGCCACCCCAGGGCCGCGCCCCACCGAATGGCCGCGCGGGTCGCGGCAGCCACTCCGCCCACGACCCGCCGGAGCATCGAGGCTGCGGCGCCCGGAGCGCCTTCCGCCCACCCATGCCAGGCCTTCCGCGCCAGGGCCGCGCCCCGCCGAATGGCCGCGCGGGTTGCGGATCCGGCGGCCTCCGCCGCGGCCTTCACCCATCTAGTCACTTGAGGCGCTCTTTCCTCCCGCGTCCAGCCACCTCTGCAGAATCAGCGCAGCGGCCGCCGCATCCACCCGTTCCTTCTGCTCCCGCTTGCGCCGGGGCAGTGCGAGCGAGCGCACGACCCGTTCCGCGCGGGCGGATGTCATGCGTTCGTCGACATAGTACACCCTGAGTGCCAGTCCGCTTCCAAGGCGGTCCCCGAAACGCCGCACCTCCGCGCACCACTCCGTCTCGGTCCCGTCGGCGGCGAGCGGGAGCCCAACCACCAGCGCAGTCGCGCCGTGATCACGTGCGAGCGTCCGGAGGGCGCCCAGGGGCGGCCGCTTCCCGCGACGGCGGATGAGGGTGGTCAGGGGCATGGCGAAGGTGCCCGTCGGATCGCTGATTGCGACACCTGTTCGCCGTTCGCCATAATCGATCCCGAGCACCCGCATGCGAGGTGTTTCTCCCTTTGTGAAAGCCCTTGCCCGGCTTCTGCCCGACCTGTCACCCCAATATGACCCCAACAACATCGCACCCCGTTCCGGTCGCCGTCGACCACCCGCGTCGCCCATGAGCGCGATTCGCATCATCGAGCGCAAGAGCGCCGGCCAGGCCCTGGAGGCCGGAGAGCTGCAGGCCTTCCTGCGCGCGTATCTCGAGGGCGACGTCCCCGACTATCAGATGGCGGCCTTCCTGATGGCCGTCTGGTTCCGGGGCCTTTCGGGCACCGAGCTGGATGCCGTCCTGCACACCATGATCGCCTCGGGCGCTTCTCTCGATCTCTCCCATCTCGACGGCCCCCGGGTCGACAAGCACTCTACGGGCGGCGTCGGCGACAAGGTTTCGCTGGTTCTGGCTCCGCTGGCCGCGGAACTCGGGCTCTACGTGCCCATGATGTCGGGCCGGGGTCTCGGCCACACGGGCGGCACCCTCGACAAGCTCGAATCGATCCCGGGCTTCCGCACCGACATCGCGCTCGACGACTTCGTGTCGATCGTGGAGCACGAGCGGTTCGCGATGATCGGGCAAACCCCGGAGATCGCGCCCCTCGACCGCCGGCTCTACGATCTTCGCTCGGTGACCGGCACGGTGTCGTCGATCCCCCTCATCGCGACCAGCATCATGAGCAAGAAGCTCGCGGAGGGACTGACCGGGCTGGTGCTCGACGTGAAGACGGGCTCCGGCGCCTTCCTTCCCGAGGTCGACCGCGCACTGGAGCTGGCGCGAACGATGGTGACCCTGGGCATGCGCGCCGGAGTCGAGACCGTCGCCCTGGTGACCTCGATGGATCGTCCCCTCGGGCGGGCCGTCGGCAACGCGCTGGAGGTGGCCGAGGCGCTGGATTGCCTGGCGGGCGGCGGTCCCGCGGATCTCAGGGAGGTCACGCTTGCCCTCGTCGCGCAGATGATGGTCGCAGGAGGTCTGGCGCCCGATGCCGCGAGCGCCCGCGCGCAGGCGGCGGCCACGCTGGACTCGGGCCGTCCGCTGGAACGCTTCGCGCGCGTGGTCGCCCTTCAGGGGGGCGACACCCGGGCGATCCATCGTCCCGAGAGGCTGCCCTCCGCGCGGGTTCGCCGCTATGTCCGCGCGCAATCGGGCGGATTCGCGGCGGCCATCGATCCGCGGGCGCTGGGCCGCGGAGTGGTCGAGTTGGGTGGGGGCCGGACGCGGCTCGGCGCGACCATCAACCGGGGAGTCGGGTTCAGGCTGGAGATCCGTGTCGGCGACGAGGTGACCGCCGGCAGCACCCTGGGGGTCGTCTACGCGGCCTCGCCCTCGGACGCCGACAGGGCTTCGAAGATTCTCGAGCGAGCGATCCCGATCGCTCCGGAGCCGCCCCCGGCACAGCCGCCGCTGGTGTCCCACCGGGTAACCGCCGCCGGGGTCGAGCAACTCTGACCGCCAACAGCCTGGCAAGCGACGCAGGACCGGATCGCAGGGGCTGGCGCGACCGGTCGTCAGCGAGGCTCCGGCACGCCGCCGAAGATCCGCGAGGCGTCACAGGGCT
This sequence comes from Longimicrobiales bacterium, assembly GCA_965202805.1. Taxonomy (GTDB): domain Bacteria; phylum Gemmatimonadota; class Gemmatimonadetes; order Longimicrobiales; family Gaopeijiaceae; genus BD2-11. Next base: position 1,358,726 of record OZ241869.1, on the reverse strand, counting down.
CGGTCGGCTCCGTGCCCGGAATGAAGATCTCCTGGTAGCGCTGGACTTCCGGACACCACTCCGACGCCAGCAAACCCGTCTTGTTGTCCACCTGGAGCCGGATGAGGGTCTCCGGCAGCGGCCAGCGCGCGGGGATTTCCCGCAGCGGGGGGATGTCGGGGTGGGTCTCGTCACCCTCCCACCCGTAGTAGACGCTGCGCATGAAGGTGCCCCACACCGGAGCCGCGTCCCCGCCGCCGGTGGATCCCGGGCGGATCTCCTGCGGCTGGTCCATCCCGTACCAGACGAGCGCGTGCAGGTCGGGTGTGAACCCGTTGAACCACGCATCCGTCGAGTTGTTGGTGGTGCCGGTCTTGCCGGCTGCGGGAACGTCGTGCGAAAGCCCGGCGACCACGCGGATCGCCAGGTAGCCGGTTCCAGCCGCGACCACGTCCTCCAGCATGTGCACGATGACCCGCGCTTCCAGGCTGTCCATCACCGGCGTCTTCTCGGGCTGCGGCTCCCAGAGTACCTCGCCCGCGGAGTTCTCCACCCGCAGGATGCCGTGGGGCTCGACCCGCGTACCCAGGGTGGCGAAGGACGCGTACGCCTTGGCCATGTCGATGGGAAGCACCTCTGCCGAGCCGATGGTGGTCGAGGGGAAGCGCGGGATGTCGCTGCTCAGGCCGAGACGGGTGGCCATCTGGGCGACGGTCTCGATACCCACGTCGTCCCATCCGAGCCGGATGGCGATCATGTTGCGCGATTCCCGCAATCCCTGTCGGATGGTCATGCGCCCCTTGAAGATCTCGTCGAAGTTCTGGGGCAGCCAGGGCTCGCCGCTTACCTGCATGTAGGCGAAGGGCGCGTCGACCACCACGTGCGAGGGCGGGATGCCGCTCTCGACCGCCGCCGCGTAGACGAAGGGCTTGAACGACGAGCCCGGCTGGCGCATGGCCTGGGTTGCGCGGTTGAACTTGGAGTGGACGAAATCCCGGCCGCCCACCATCGCGAGCACCTCGCCGGTCGAAGGCTCCAGGACAATCATCGCCCCCTGGACGTACGGGGTCTCGAAGGCCTCGGTGGCTTCGGCGAACTCCCCGTACAGCGGATGACCGAACCCGGGCCGTGCCTCGATGCGCCCGAATCCCCACTCCATGGCCCGCTCGGCCAGGAACTGCATGTCCAGGTCGAGCGTGGTCTGGATTTCGAGGCCCGCCGTGTACAGCTGGCTGCCGTAGCGGTCGTCCAGGATCTGCCTGATCCATTCCTCGAAGTAGGGCGCTACCGGGCCTCCGCTGCGGGTGCCGGGCGTCGGCAGCGGGACCGCCGACCACCGTTCCAGCTCCGCCGGGCTGATGATCTCCTGCTCGGCCATTCGGCGCAGAACCAGATCGCGCCGCAATCCCGCCTCTTCCGGGTTGAGGAAGGGGTTGTAGCGGCGCGGACGGTTCGGAATCGCCGCAAGGAGCGCGGCCTCCGCCGGGTTTATCTGCGTCGCCGGCTTGCCGAAATACTTGCGGGCGGCCGCCTCGATGCCATACACGCCGTCGTAGTTCACCTGGTTCATGTAGGCTTCGAGAATCTGGTCCTTCGTATAGGCGCGCTCGAGCTCCAGCGCCACCTGCGCCTCCTTGAGCTTGCGTACGAGCCGCTTTTCGAAGCCGATGTCCTCGTCCCATATGTTGCGCGCCAGCTGCTGGGTCAGCGTGCTTCCGCCGCCGTGCTCCAGGGATCGGGTGAGGACGAGGTCGCGCAGGGCACGCGTTATGCCTATCGGGTCCACGCCGCCGTGGCTGTAGAAGCGCTTGTCCTCCACCGCGACGAAGGCTCCCGGGACATAGGCGGGCAGGGAACCGATGGCCACCGGGGTACGGCGCTGGATGCCGAACTCCGAGATGATGCGGCCGTCGCGGGCGAGCAGTTTCGAGGTCTGCCGGGGCTCCCAGTTGTGGATCTGGGCGATGGACGGGCAGTCGCCGCAAAGGTTTTGCCAGGACCCCCACATGAGGCCGCAGGCAAGCGCTCCCGACGCCAGCAGGCTCCACGACACCGCCGGCACCGCGAGCATCGCTCGAATTGCCGAAGCAAAAGCTCTCATGTTCATCCGGGGGCTGGCTTCGCGGGAAGCATGATTGTCACGGTCCGATCAGGCTTATGTAACGAGAAGGTAACCGCGATCTCGTCGCATTCCGCCGATCCCAACTGCAGATACCCCGCCTCGCGCGTCCCGGATCCCGGGCCGGGACACCCCTTTGCAACCCTTGGCGGCTGTGTTACAATGCTCAAATCCGGGCTGACGTACCGAGGTCAGCGACTTGGTGGGGGGAGTACCGAAAAAGGGTTGGGGAGCAGGTCGCCGGCCGTCCTGTACATGGTTCGGACGCACTTTTGCGAGTGCACTCTCAACCATGGAGGTTGCCTGTGACACAATCCATCGTTCGGTCGACATCTTCCAACAACCCCATAACGAATTCGAAACGCCCTGACACGAATATCAATCGTTCGTGTCAGCGCTTCGGGAGCGGGCGCGCCTGTCAGGCGGCGCCCGCTTTTCGCTGGTTAAAGGAGGCAACCATGACACGTATTCTGTCCACGATCCCGGCACTGCTCGGGGTCGCCGTGGCGGCGGTTCTGCTCTCCGCCGCGCCCGCAGCCGCCCAGACCGGAAAAATGACCGGCGTGGTCACGGATCAGGCCACCGGCGAGCCCCTTGCCAACGTTTCGGTCTTCCTCGACGGAACCGGACGCGGGTCGCTGACCCAGGAAAACGGGCGCTTTTTCATCATCAACGTTCCCCCCGGCACGTACACGCTGGTCGCGGAACTCATCGGCTACGCCAGCGAGCGGCGGGAGAACGTCGCCGTCTCCATCGACGTCACGGTGCAGCAGAACTTCCAGTTGGCCACCGAGGCCATCGCACTGGGTGAGGTCGTGGTCTCCACCAGTCGCACTCCGCTGGTGGTGGAGGGCCAGACCGGTTCGCTCGAGATGATCTCCAAGGACGAGATCGACGCGCTGCCGGTGACCGACATCATGGGCGTGCTCGAGCTGGAGCAGGGCTTCCTGCAGGTTCCGGAGGACAACACCACCGTGGTCTCCTTCGCGCAGCAGAGGCAGGGGGTTACGGCCCTGCGCATCCGCGGCGGCCGCGGAGCCGAGACCACGGTCATGATCGACGGCATCCCGATCAACAACTTCGCGCTCGGCGGCCCGGCCTTCGACATCACCAACAAGGCCATCGAGCAGGTGGCGATCTTCACCGGGCAGCTGGACGTGCAGTACGGAAACGCCCTCTCGGGAGTCGTCAACTACGCCACGCCCGAGGGTAGCGACGAACTCCAGGGCGAGCTTGAATTCCGGTCCTCCCAGGTGGGTGGATGGCTGGGCAACCAGTACGACCAGACCCGCGGGTTCGACATGTTCGAGGGCGTCATCTCCGGGCCCATCCCCATGACCGGCGACAACCTGCGCTTCCTCATCGCCGGCAGGCAGAGGTACGGGGCGGCCCGTGCGTACGAGTTCGACGACGACGTCTTCGACCCGTCGAACCCGTCCACCGAGTTCAACACGCCCGACGCCAACGACGTCATCCCCGGCTGGCGGTCGACCGGATTCGACGAGGTCCGGGACGGCTACGCCAAGCTCACCTACTACGCGACCCCGGCGGCCAAGCTGAACGTCTCCTGGGCGGGGTACGAGCGCGAGTTCAAGCCCTTCGATTTCGACTGGACCCTCGCCGTCAACCCGCTCGAATACATGACCACCGCCACCGACAGCGCCTACTACCTCGCGCGGCCGCGGACGCTGGACTACCAGAACCTGGCTCAGAACTCGCTCCGGCTGGACCGCAACCTGTTGATCGCGCGCTGGGACCACACCTTCGGGCGCTCCGCCTACAAGATCACCGTGGGGCGCTTCGACCAGAGCCGCGAGACCTGCAACGTCGTCAGCGGCGTCTGCCTCGAGAACCACTACGAAGACCCCAACTTCAACGGGGGGTTCGTCGCTCCGGGGCCCGCCGTGTACAGCAACACGCCGACCGCCGGGACCGATGCCTTCTGGGGAGGCGAAAGCGTCCTGACGACGACCGGGCGCTTCGACTTCCAGTCGCAGGTCTCCGACAACCACAACATCTCCGGCGGCGTGTTCTACCAGGGCCACGACCTGACCTACGACGAATGGCAGGACGTGGGCGTGAACGACGTCGTCAAGCTGCATCAGCTCTTCGAAGCCCAGCCCTGGGACGGAGCCGTCTACATCCAGGATCAGATCGAATACGATTTCCTGACGCTCAAGCTGGGCGCGCGCTTCGACTACGGGAGAGCGACCGGGCTCTTCTTCGCCAACCCCGTCGACCCGACCAACGGCACCACCGCGCTCGATGTATGCAGCAACCCGTCGCAGTGGCAGAACGTCTCGGTTCGCGAATACGACCCGGCCACCGAAACCTTCAGCACGTCCACCGTTTCGGCCGATCCGAGCTGGACGCTGGCCGGCTGCACCTTCGAGGTCCGCGACGAAGCCACGCGCATCGCATCTTCCGACGACTTCTCGGAGGCCGATACCCGCTCGCAGTTCTCCCCCCGGATCGGCGTGAGCTTCCCCGTTACGGAGAGCTCGAGCCTGTTCCTGAACTTCCAGCGTCTCTCGCAGAACCCGATCCTGATCAACAACTACAGGAACTCGGGCATCGGCACGGCGCGGGAGGGGACCAGCGCCGGACCCGCTATCTTCGTGAACGCTTCCGCGGGCACTACGCCCTTCCTCGGCAACCCGCACCTGGTCACCGAACAGGCAACGACCTACGAGATCGGATACTCGCAGGAGATCGACGGCCAGTACGCGCTCTCGGCGGTCATCTTCTCGAAGGACCAGAGCGGCCTGACCGGCGTCGCTCGCGTCGGCCGCCAACCCTACCTGGTGATCGATCCGGGCGCCACTTACGGTTTCTCGGCGCTCGACTACGCCATCCTCACGAACCAGGACTTCGCGACCACGCGGGGAATTGAGGTCGCGCTGCGCCGGCGTGTGGAGAACTACTGGGGTTTCGACGTCAACTACGGTCTCTCGGCCTGCCGCACGAATGCGGCCGACCCGGAGCGGGAATTCGAGGCCCAGACGGAGGAGGGCGATCCCTTCGTTCGGGACGAGATCCCATGCGAGATCGACCAGCCCCACAAGTTCACCGGCGTCTTCCGGCTCGCGGTGCGCGACGACGTGCCCGACATCCCGTTCGGCGACCTGCTCGCCAACACCAACCTCTCCGTGATCTTCTCCGCTTCGAGCGGATTGCCGTACACGCCCACGTTGTCGTTTGCGGGCTTCGGCGAACTCAACCAGTTCGACCGCTACAGCGGACGGGCGCCCATGCTCATGACCCTCAACATGCAGGCGCGCAAAGACTGGACCATCAACAACGTCCGCTATGGGTTCTTTGTCAACGTCAACAACCTGACCGACCGCGCAAACTGCATTCAGGTCTACGAGTCGACCGGGAAGTGCACCGACGGCGCCGAGGACCAGAGCCGCCGCCGGGCGGGGAACACGGTGGGAACCAACACGGATTCCACCTTCTTCGACCGACCGCAGTTCCTCGGGCAGCGGAGGACGATCACCGCCGGCATGAGGGTCACCTTCTAGGGCGCCCCGGAGCCGTCAGAACACAACGAGACGCCAAACTTGTCCAATCGGAGTTCTAATGAAGAAACTTCTCACGCTTAGGGGAAGCCTCCTCATCGCGGGCGTGGTCCTGATCCCCCTGGGTACGCCTGATGGGGCGCAAGCCCAGGAAGAGGTGACAGTCATCGACGCCGGAGGGGCGGGTTCCGACCTCTTGGTTCCGACTCGGCCGAACCTCTTCCAGTTGCGGGCATTCGGAGACGAAGGCGCGGCCGGAGTTCGTGCAAACGGATCCAACATCTGGTGTTTTCAGAACATCGTCGGGTTCATGAACCGCAACCACTTCGGCTGCGCCAACTGGTGGGTTCGGACGATAACCGGGGGCTATTCGGCAGCTATCTTCGACATGGGGATGAAGTGGGGTGCGCCCGCGAGCGACCTGCCCGAAGTCATCGATCCGGCCACGAGCGGGCTCGCTGGCGGCGGTTTCACGGTCAACATGACCACGCTGCTCATCGGTGGTTTTGTGAACGGGGGTGGCAACAAGATCTGGGCTTCAGACCGGAGCCCGGTCGATCTGCTGAACCTGGCGGCGAAAACGACCGAGGACGCTACCTGCACGAATCATTCCGGCGTTCGCGCCGGCTTGATGAATCCGGGATTCCAGCTTACCCCTACCTCCGATTGCGAGGCCACGCATCCCGCGGCCGGCTGGAAGGGGAGCCACCCGGTTCCCGCCGAGTCGTACCTGGAGCTCCAGTCGTCCGCGCCCGAATTCGGAGCCATGTACGACACGATGAACCCCAACGACCATGATCCGTTCGCGTTCTGGCGCGTGCCCGAGGAGCTGCAGAGCACCGAGAAATTCCTGGGCGACTGGCAGACCTACGGAGAGTTGAGCGACCACTATCGGAACGCCATCGAACGCTACGGCACGGTCGTTCCCGGCGGCGCGGGAGCGCCCATTTACGGCGGCTGGCCGCTGGGGCTCACCCAGTTCTACGACGCGTTCTACTTCGGGCTACCCACCGTCGGGAATGTGGTTTACTTCCAGTCCATTATCGTCAATGAATCCGAGAAGGTATACGGCGTGGGTATGACCTACGATTCCGTCTACATCGGCATCAACGTCGACCCGCTGCTGCAGGGACAGGGCGACGCGCACTATTTCGACCCCGTGCGCAGCGCGATGCTCTGGAAGGAGACCGGAAGCGGATGCGAGGACGCGATCGATCCACCGGGCTCGGGTTGCGGGGGTTTCGACTGGAACCTGGGCGCGGCGGGTGCCGGCATCGTGTTCCTCAAGACCCCCATCGGGGACGCCCGCTACAAGCTGTTCAGCGACCCGTCGAGCGACTTCTACAATCCTTCGCATCCGCGCGCGGGCGACACCATCATGTTTCAGCACCAGCGCCAATGCGGGTTCGGAGGCTGCATTGGGCGAACCTGGGGTCGGAGCCTGCGCGCTCACTTCGGCCATTTCGCCTCGATCGGCGAATACACGCTGGATGGGGAGACGCCGGGAGACCTGGACGACCGGACCTACCACCGCACGTTCCGGCCCGAGGCATGGCCGGAGCGCACGGGCGTCTACAACAAGTACGTGCCGGGCGAGGGCGAAGCGGGCGCGCCCGCCTGGGACTGGAACCACGACGGGCAGCCGGACACCATCTACGCCGACGCCTGCGGCAGCCGCGGATGCGTGACGCTTTGGGCGGACACGCTCCCCTCCGGGTACACCAACAGCTACGGCAACATCGCCGACATCGCCGTGGGTCCCGTGCACATGGCCCCGGGCGACACCGTGCCCTTCGTGGTGGCGCTGGTGGGCGCTGCGGACTCCGTATCGATGGAATCCGCCCTCGACAACGCCATCAGCTTTTACCAGCAGATGTACCTCGGGCCGGAGACGGCCCCGCCGCCGGTGATCTCCGCGGTGGATGTGGTCGGCGGCCAGGCGGCGTCCACAGGGGAGGTCGAAGGGAACCGCATCTCGCTCTTCTTCGACGATGCCCCGGAGGAATGGATCGACCCCTACCTGGCAAACCTCGACGTCAGCGCGGACATCGCGCGCAACTACTGGTTGGCGGACTCGGTCGCCGCGCGTGCCGAGAACAACGTTGCGGCCATCCACATCTTCAAGTCCTGTGACGGGGGTTCCACCTGGACCCAGGATGGGGACTGCGACGGCGACCCGGTCGTCGACGCGACTTCCAAATGGACGAACTTCGGGTGGCAGCCGTACATCACCTTCGAAGCCGAGGACGACGGCACCCTGCCCAACACATTCAACGATTTCGCGCTGATTCCCGGCGTGACCTATACCTACTCCATCGTCACGGAGACGCGTGGAGCCACGTTCAACGTGGTGCGTGGCACGCACGTCGATTCGCTGCTTGCCGAGGAGGTGGAGTTCGCGCCCGAGCTGATCGGGCCGGTGTCCGCGTCGGGCACCAACCCCAACGTCGCGGTGGTGTACGCGCCCCTCAACCTGGCGGCAGGCGCCAGCCGGGCCGAACTGAACGAGGTTTCGCGCAGCGGCAACTCGACCGTACCGGTTGAATTCTCGGTGGTCGGAACCTCCCCTGTTTCCGGCCAGTACCGGGTCGTCTTCGGCGACAAGCTGGTGGTCAACCAGGTGGACAACCTGGACGACACCGGTTCGCCGACCTCCACCCAGACCACCGTGGCCGCACAGACGGTGCGCACGGTCACGGGCATGGAGGGGGAGCCGAAGGAGGTCGTGATCGCCAGCGTGGACTTCAACCGGTCGGGCAAGGTTACCATATCGGGGCTGGACGAACTCCCGGTCGACAGCGCGATGCAGAGTTCCATGCAGCGTACCAAGGTGTTCGAAGGAGGCTTCGGCATGGTGGTCGCCGCCGGGTCGACGCCCCTTCTTGCCTCGACGACCCTGGAGGGTGCCGAGGCGACTCCGGGGACCTTCTTGAGCCGGGAGGACTTTCCCTTCTTCACGGTGTCGGTTAACGCCGATGATGGAGGTACGCTCGAGTCGAGAGTCTTCACCACCGAGTCCGCCGACACCATCGCAACGCGCGTGCGGCCCAGCGTGTGGTGGCTGACGGGTCCCTCCGAGTACGTGGGCGGAGACGAGTACGGCGAGTACGCGATCGTTTGGAACGCGGACGCCTGGGGCGCGGGCGCGCCCTTCCAACTTCCGGATGCGGCGATCGAGGCCACCGTGGCGGCATCCCTGTCGGGGCGGCCGGCGGCCTCAACCTCAAGCACGGGCGAAGATGTCCTCGCGGCCGTCAAGAAGGTCAATCCCGAGATCGAGACTCTGAAGTCCTACTCGCTGCCGTTCTCGGTGCGCAACAACACCTATGGCCGCGATGTGCAGGTCGCGGTTGCCGACACTCAGAAGGTCGACCATCAGAAGAAGGTGCTTGTGGGACAGGGGGTCGACACGGCCCGTGTGGACGTTCCGGCGGGCGTGTGGGTGCCGGGCGACCAGATCTACTTCGTCGAGACCGTGACCCGGGAGGTGACCGACGACCAGGGCAACACGGTCCTGGATGCGGCCGGGCAGCCGGCGACGGAGACGGCCACGGTGGTGACCTTCGACGTGACCTTCGGCTGCGACGCCCCGCGCCCTTCCTGCGATCCGACCACCGGAGGGTCGACCGAGTCCGGTTATATCCCGGTGACCGAGCAGGTCACGCTGACGGTCCCCTGGCTGGTACCCCTTGAGTCGGGCGACGAGGTGGTGGTGGACGTGCAGAGGGCGATAACGGCGGCCGAGGCGGCGACGAGCGGCCCGGTTTCCCTGGACAATGTCCACGTGGTGCCCAACCCCTACCTGTACGGGAGCGCGTTCGAGCGCTCGACCGAAGCGCGGGTCCTGAAGTTCACCAACCTTCCCCAGGAAGGGACCATCCGCATCTTCGACGTGGCGGGACGATTCATCCAGGAGCTCGTCTATGGCCCCGAGGATCTCCAGGGGATCGACGCCTACTGCGGCGCCCTGGACTGCGGGGGAGACCTGAACTGGGACATGCAGACCCGCGAACGGACGAACCTGGGAGCGGGGCTGTACATCTTCGTCCTCGAATCCGGCGGCCAGAAGAAGATGGGCAAGTTCGTCGTCATTCGCTGAGCCTCTGAGGCCAAGGAGATAGATCAATGAACCGTGCACTGCTGCTAGCGCTCACGCTCGTGGCGACGGCGGACATGCTGGAGGCTCAGGAAACGCTGACCTCGACGCCGGAACAGATCGTGACCCGGGTCGGAACCCGGGGCGCCGCCTTTCTCGCGCTGGGCGTCGGCGCGCGAGGCCAGGCGCTGGGAGGCGCCTTCGGAGCGGCGGCGGACGACGTCACGTCGCTCTACTGGAACACCGCGGCCATGTCCCGCATCAACGGCTTTTCCGCCGGAATGACGACCGCGCGGCTGTTCACCGATCTCGACATCCAGCACACCTTCGTGGGCGTGGTGATGCCTTTCGGGTTTACCCGCATCGGCGTAAGCGTGAACACGCTCGATTCCGGGGAGATGCCCTGGCAGAGCGAGTACTGGCCCAACGCCGGCTACGGAGGCGAACAGGATCCGACCGCCGCGTCCTTCAGTTGGACAGGGACCGCGATCGGGCTGCACTTCGCGCAGCCGATCACCGACCGCCTGACGGTGGGGCTTGCCGGCAAGGTCGTCGAGGAAGGAATCACCAACGCGACGGCGAGCTACGTCGGCGTCGACATGAGCACGGTGTTCCGCACCGGGCTCTACGGCGTTACCCTCGGAGCGTCGCTCACCAACCTCGGGACTTCGGGCCGATTCGAGGGAAACCTCCTTAACAGCCGGGTGAACACGTCGTTCTCCGAGAGCCAGGTCGTCGATTTCATCCGGGTTATGGAATTGTCCGCGGCGACCGACAATCTCGAACTCCCCACGTCGTTCCGTTTCAGCGTGATGCTGGACCTGATCGGGGGCGCGGACGCGATCGTTTCTCCGGACGCGGACCAGTCGCTTCGGCTGATGGCCGACATCAACGACCCCGTCGACGCGCCCCAGGAAACCGCGCTCGGGCTTGAGTACGGCTTCAGGGGACTGGCCTTCGTGCGCGCCGGCAAGCGCTTCGCGAACGAAGACCAGATCGACCACGGCCTCATGCACGCGGCTGCGGCGGGTGGAGGCCTGCGGCTGCCGGTAGGGGAGCTGGGCACGCTGAGCGTGGACTACGCCTACACGTCGATGGAGCAGCTGGAGAACATTCAGGTCTTCAGCTTCCAGCTGCAGTTCTGATGCGGCTCGGTGTCGAAGAGGGAGACCTGGCCGTGCGACCCCGTGGCAAGACGGGAGGAAACAGACTGATGAGAGTACTGAACCGGTTGGCGCTGGCCGGGCTGGTGATCGCGCTGCCCTCGGCCGCGCATGCCCAGTCCGAGCAGGGCGCCTGGAGCGTGGAGGTGTCCGCGGGCACTCAGATGTACGCCCCATCGAGCTCGCTCATGAACAGTCCCATGCTCGCGCTCGAGGCGTTGTATCAGCTCACGCCACGCATCGCGCTGGGGCCTGCGATCCAGTTTCACCGAGCCGACACCGACGGGAGCTTTTACGTGGCCGCCGTCGACTTCGGCGCCGACAGCACCCGCATCTTCGAGGTCGGCCAGACGCTGAGCGCGCTGCACTACGGATTGAACGCGCACATCAGCGTCATGCCCGGAAGCTCGCTGGACCCATATGTCGTCGTCGGCGGGGGTGGAGCCACGCTGTACCTGGATACGCAGGCGAACGACAACTTCCGGCGCGTGACCCATCAGATGGTGCTGGGAGGCGCCGGCGTGCGCTACGCCGTGACCGAAGCGGCCGGCATCCAGATCGACGTGCGCGACGTCATCTACAGGGATTTCGACCGCGATGTCCTGAACCCGGTGGAGGAACGACTGCGCAACTGCAAAAGCGACGGCGCCTGTCGGTTCCCGGATGCCGAACGCACCGACCTCCCGGACAAGCAGGACATGATCCACAACATCCGCCTGTCGATCGGGTTGACGTACGTCCCCGGTCTCAACCCATAGCGGGCAGGAGGCGATCCAAATGAATCCAGTACGCAAGCGAATTCGGCTGCACGCGGCGGGTGTCGCCCTCTGCGGCGCGCTTCTCGTGGCCGCCTGCCAGACCGACAACGTCACCGACCTCACCGAGGACCGGCCGGTGCTCAAGATGGTGATGGCGCCGGGGGATGCGGTGTACCCCTCCGGATCCGTCGCGCTCTCAAAGGCGGTCGTTTCCGGGTTCGATTTCTCGGTCCCGGACGGGTTTGACCGGGGGACGGGGGCGGCGGGGTTCTTCCGCGACGTGAACAACGGACAGTTCACCTCCGCTGCCGTGGACATGGGCGTTTCGGTTCGCAACTCCTCGCAGGATCCCCGGCTCCCCGCGCTGCGGGAGAGTTCGGCTGCGGTGGGCAATCACTTCGGCATGTGGGAACTGATTTCGATTTCCAGCAACCCGGCCTTTGCGCCCGGCGATTGGGACATGTGGGGTGAGCTTACGGGTCTCGAGCCTTCCACGGTCTATACGATTGTCCTGGCGCGCATGGCGCTTCAGGTGAACGGCGAACTGGACCACAACCAGGTGCTGACGGGCATCCCGGTGGACGCTCCCGACGAGTTGTCCTTCCTCCCCGGGCGGCAGTTGATTTATTCCAATGTCACATGCAACTACAGTTCGATCACCCGCGTGGGCGCGCCGGTCAATCCGGTGGCGCTGGGTACCATCGAGACCGACGCCGACGGCAACGGAGCCCTCGACTGCATCATCAGGGCCACGCCCGGGGATCTGTGGCCCGTACCGGCGGCGGGCGCGGAGGAGACGACGGCCGCCGAGTTCACCGCGGCCAACACCCCCTTCGGCTCGAACGAGGTGGGCGCCAGCGTCGCGCCCGGGCAGTACAACTACCTGCTCCTCTACGAGGGAGCGCCGAGCGCGGACGCGCTCCCGGCCGGCAACCCCACCGTCCGCATGCAGCTCGGTCCCGACATCGACGCCGACGGGAACGTCATCAACAACGCCATGGGGCCGTTCCCGGCCGGCGTGGTGCCCAACGCGCCGGAACTCTCCGGGGGCGCCAATTCCTTCGCCGCCCCAGGCCAGATCGACGTCACGCTGAGCGGCTTCTCGCCCCTCTCCGGCGGTTCCTACCAGCTCTGGCTGCACGACGCGGGCTCCGGTTCCTACGCGGCCGCAGACGCCACGATCTATCCCGCGATGGACATGGACATGACGATGATGGGCTCCACCTTCTCGCCATCATCCTCGAAGGACGTGTACCACGCGAAGATGGAAGTGTCCATGGATCAGAGCTTCGCCGACTTTACGCACGTCGCGGTGAGCGCCGAGTCCGGGCAGGCGAGCTCCCCCACGGGTGGCCCGTTCCTGTTCCAGGAGTACCTGACCTCCAAAAACCTCATGGCGGAGGGGGCCATGACCTTCGGCCACCTGGGTTCGGACGGCAAGATCAAGCCCTTTTCCGGTGGTGGCTCGGGTTCGGGGTCCTTCTATGAGAGTTCGCTGCTGGTGGAGCTCAACCGGCTGCCGCCGCCGCCGCCGGGACTGCACTACCAGAGCTACCTTGCCGCCATCTCGCCTACGGGCGTCGGCACTTCGTCCCGGGGCAACACGATCACGCTGGATGCTCGCGGAAACGGGATGGACCGGCTGGAAGCGGGGCAGGTCGGCGATTTCGGGTCGTTCACCCACTACCTGGTGGTGCTGGAGCCGGATGGCATCACGTCGATCACCGAGATGTGGGTGCAGCAGAGCGACGACTACAGGAACAAGTTCAAGGAGTTCTTCGGAGGCTGACGTCGGCGCCGGCATGTCGCATCAGTCCGCGCCCGCCGCCCGCGAAGGTGGTGGGCGCGTTTGTTGCAGGGGGATTCTCCGACGGGCGCGGGTGCTCGCGCACTTGCCCCGGGTGATAGATTCCCGTGCGATGCGGCAACTGGCGGAGTCCTGGAGATGAAGACACTCTGCGTCAGGGTCGAAAAGCCCTGGGGCTACGAGCTCATTTGGGCCCACACCGGGCGCTACGTGGGCAAGATCCTGCATGTGAACGCGGGCGAAGCGCTTTCGCTTCAGTACCACCGCGAGAAGGACGAGACGCTGTACCTCCTGGCCGGATCGATGCTTCTGTGGCTTGGGCCCTCGGCGGATGAACTGGAGAAACGGATGATGAGGGAGGGGGATGCGGTGCGCATCGTTCCCGGAACCGTGCACCGCATGGAGGCGGTGACGGACGTGGACATCCTGGAGGCGTCGACGCCCGAACTGGACGACGTGGTCCGGCTCGAGGATCGTTACGGACGCGCAGGGAGTTCCGGGCGACACGGATGAGGCTGGCATCGCGCGGACGAACTCCCTGTGGCCCGGCGCCTCGCCGCTCTCCGGGCTCGCGCGGATTCATCCATGGATTGCAAGGCCTTGCCGCGCTGCCGGAACGCTGGTGGGCGCTCCTGCTGGTCATCGTCGTACCCGGCGTTGCCTGCAGCCAGGAACCGCCCACCAGCGGGCTGGTCGTCTCCTCGGATGCCGCCCTGCAGGAGACGGTCGACGGGCTGCTCCAGGACATCAGCGAGCGCTCGGGATTCAGCTTTACCAGACCGGTGCGCGTCGAGTGGCGAAGCGAGGAGGAGCTGGTCCGTTATCTGACCTTCAAGCTCGATGAGGAGTTTCAGGAGGGCGAAGTGGAGCGCATCCGCGACAGCTACGCGCTTCTGGGGCTCGTGCCGGAAACACTCGACCTTGGCGCGCTCTTCCTGGCGCTCTATACGGAGCAGGTCGCCGGCTTCTACGACCCCGACTCGGTGGCGCTCTACGTGAGATCCGGCCAGGACGAGGAGACGGTCGAAAGCGTGCTGGTCCACGAGCTCGTCCACGCCGCCCAGGACCAGTCGGTCGACCTCGACGCGCTGACCGAGCGCGCGCGCGGCAACGACCGCCAGATCGCCGCCCAGGCGGCCGCCGAGGGCCACGCCACCCTGGTGATGCTCGAGTACGCGCTCGAGAAGCAGCAGGGAGCGGAGGTGGATCTGGTGGGGATCCCGAACTTCATCGACGTGATGGAACCGTTGCTGGCGGCCGGCGCCAGCTCATCGCCGGTGCTGGCATCCGCTCCCGGAATCGTGCGCGAGTCGCTCATCTTTCCCTACGTGCAGGGCACCGAGTATGTCCGTACGCTGTGGCAGCAGCGCCCCGGCCGGCCGCCTCCTTTCGGAGAGCTGCTTCCGCACTCCACCGAGCAGGTGCTGGAACCGGAGCGGGCATTCGGGCCCGAACCGGATGCTCCGGTCGACATCGAGATCACCGGTGGCGGCGCCGCGGTGACCTACGCGAACTCGCTCGGGCTGGCGGAGATCGGGATTCTGTTCGAGGAGGTCGCGGGGGATGCGCGGCCGATAGCCGGCTGGGAGGGCGACCAGTTCGCCCTGATCGAAGGCGGCGACGGAAACCGGGGGCTGGTCTGGTGGTCGGTCTGGGAGGACGAAGCGGCGCGCGACGCATTCGTGTCCCGCGGCCGGGCGGTGGCCGCGGCGCTGACCGACGCGACCCTCGAGCCCGAAATGCTGGATGGTCGGCCCGCGGCGGTGCTGACGGTCGGTGCGGTCCCGGACCCGCCGGCAGCCAGGATCGTGGGGGGCGCATGAGTTCGCGCGCGGCCGCGGCGCACGCCGTGCATGTGCGCACGAAGGGGGAAGGGGGGTATCCGGTGCTCGTGGGGCGCGGCCTGCGCCATGCGATGCCGGAACTGCTCGCCGAGTACGCGCCGGCCCACCGCTACGCCGTGATCGCCGACTCCAACGTCGCCCGCCTGCACGGCAGCGCCCTGCTGGGGGTGCTGGCCGCCGCCGGGGCGCGCGCGGAGCTGTTCACCTTTCCCGCGGGGGAGGAGCACAAGATCCGGCGGAGCTGGTCGCGCCTCTCGGACGAGCTGCTGGCCGCCGGATTCGGGCGCGACGGCTGCGTGGTGGCGCTCGGGGGCGGGGTGACCGGCGACCTGGGAGGCTTCGTCGCCGCGACCCTGCTGCGCGGTATCCCGGTGGTGCAGGTGCCGACCAGCCTGGTCGCCATGGTCGACGCCTCCGTGGGGGGCAAGACGGGGGTGGACACCCGGGCCGGCAAGAACCTGATCGGGGCCTTCCACCCGCCCCGGGTGGTGGTCGCCGATCCCGACTACCTGAACACCCTGCCTGCGGCGGAGCGCGCCCAGGGGCTGGCCGAGGCGGTCAAGCACGGGGCGATCCTGGACGAGGGCTACTTCGAGGAGGTCGGGCGCTCCGCCGCGGGGGTGCTGGCGGGAGAGGGCGCCGCCATGGAGGCGGTGGTGCGCAGGTCGGTGGAGCTGAAGGCCCGCGTGGTCAGCGAGGACGAACGGGAAGGGGGGCTGAGGCAACTCCTCAACTTCGGGCACACCCTCGGGCACGCGCTCGAGGCCGAATCGGGCTACACCCTCCCGCACGGGTCCGCCGTCTCCCTCGGCATGATTCTGGAGGCGCGCGCGGGCGAGCGCATCGGGCGTACCAGGGCGGGTACCGCCGACCGGTTGAGCGAGACACTCGCCTCCTGCAGCCTGCCCACCGTCCTCCCGCCGGGCACCGATGCCGCCGCCGTCCTGGCGCGCACTCCTGCCGACAAGAAGACACGCGCCGGTTCTCCCTCCTACGTCCTCCTGGACCGGATCGGGCGAGTGGACGGTACAGGCGGGTGGACGCACGCTCTGCCCGACGAAGTAGTGCTGGCCGTACTCGGCGAGGCACGATGATTCCCCCGACACGCATCTTCTGAATGGACCGCGACGCCGACCGCACCCGTTCTCCGGGCCGGTCACCGGCCACAGCAGGCGCCGTGCTGGCAACGGCCGCCGCCGCCGATCCCGGCCGGCCGTTTCTTTTCTTTGAGGACGGCATGATGACCTACGGGCAGGTGGAGAGCCAGGCCCGGGACCTGGCGGCGTCCCTGCACCGCCTGGGCATCGAGCGGGGCGACCGGCTCGCGATCCTGCTGCCCGGCTGTCCCGAGTTCATCGTGGCGGCCTTCGCGGCGGCCAGGCTCGGGATCGTCGTGGTGCCCCTCAATCCCCGCCTCCCGCCGCTGGAGCTGCGCTACCGGCTGCGTCACTCCCAGGCCGCGGTCGCGGTGACGCCCGAAACCTTCGAAGGCATCGACTACCTGCAGTTCGCGGAGGAAGTGCTGGAAGAGCTGCCGGAGCTGGGCTACGTGATCACGGTTGGCGAAGAGGACCTCTGGTACGACGACCAGATCTATCCCTTCGAAGACCTGGTCTCGGCGGGACGGGGGAAGAAGTGCCCACAGCCGGAACTCGCGGCCGACGACCAGTTTGCGCTTCTCTACACGGCCGGGACCACTGGAAAGCCGAAAGGCGTGGAGTTGACCCACGGCAACCTGGTAGAGCCCGGGCGCCGGACCGTAGAGGAGCTGGGCGTGACTTCGGCCGACCGCGTGATCGGGGCCAGCGACATCTTCCACGCGTTTTCGCTCGGCCCCGCCATCCTCGGCACCGCGAGCGCGGGCGCGTCGATCGTGCTGCATGAGAGCTTCGACGCGGAACAGGCGCTGGATCTGATCGAACAGCACCGCGCCACCGTGCACTACGGCGTGCCCACGCACTTCCTCACCGAGCTGCATGCCCAGCGGCGCACACCGCGCGACCTCTCCAGCCTGCGAACCGGCATCGTCACGGGCGGGCCCATCGGCGATCTCCCGCTGCGCCAGGTGCGAGAGGAGCTCTGTCCCAACCTGCACGTTGCGTATTCTCTTACCGAGGCCGGATCCACCGTCTCGATGACTCGCCCCGAAGATCCCCCCGAGAAGCAGCGCTTCACCGTGGGGCGGCCGCTGGCCGACGTGTCCGTGCGGGTGTGCGACGGCGACGGATCCGTGCTGCCGGTCGAAAGCCTGGGAGAACTCCGGGTTCGCAGCCCGGGCGTGATGCGCGGCTACTACCGGCAGCCGGACAACACCCGGCGGCACTTCGACGCCGACCGCTTCCTGCACACCGGCGACATGGGCATCGTGGACGAAGACGGCTACCTGCATTTGGTGGGCCGCCAGGGCGATGTTATCATTAAGGCTGGGTTCGATGTGTATCCCCGGGAAGTCGAGAACAGAATCGCGACACACCCGGCGGTGCGGGATGTAGTGGTGGTGGGCCTGCCCGACGAACTTCTGGGCGAGGCCGTCTGCGCCTGCGTGCACATGATCGAAGGGGCCATGGTCTCGGAGGAGGAGCTGAGAGCATGGTGCCGCCCCTCGCTGGCCACCTACAAGGTGCCCGATCGGATCCACTTTTTTGACGAGTTCCCGGCGACGGCAGCCGGGAAGGCCGGACGCGGAGAACTGGCTCGCCTGTTGCGGGCCGGGATCCTGCGCCGGCCCGGCTAGGTCCCTGGCTTCCCAGCCCCGCTCCACGACCGATCCCGGCGTGCGCCGCCGGAGAGAGGGTGGACCGGAGAGGGAGGCTCGGCGGCCGGAACTTCGGTTGCGAGAGAACATCGAATGATCAATCACTTCACGCGCGCCCCGCATGTCGAAGGGGCGGGCCCGGTCCTGTCTTCCGCGCCCAACGCGGCGCTGCTCATCGACTTCGACAACGTGACGATGGGCATCCGGAGCGATCTCTCCAAAGAGATCAAGACGCTCCTCAACTCCGACATCATCAAGGGCAAGGTCACCGTCCAGCGGGCATACGCCGACTGGCGGCGGTATCCCCAGTACATCGTGCCGCTCTCGGAGGCGTCGGTCGACCTGATCTTCGCTCCCGCCTACGGCAGTTCGAAGAAGAACGCCACCGATATCCGCATGGCGATCGACGGCATGGAGCTGGTCTTCATTCGCCCGGAAATCGGGACCTACATTCTCCTTACGGGAGACAGCGACTTCTCCAGCCTGGTCCTGAAGCTGAAGGAGTACGGGAAGTACGTGATCGGGGTAGGCATCCAGGAATCCAGTTCCGATATCCTGGTCCAGAACTGCGACGAATACTACTCGTACTCGTCGATCACCGGACTTCAGAAGGCGTCTGCGGGAGACAAGGGCAAGTCCGTGGACCCGTGGAATCTGGTCAACGAGGCGTCGAAGAAGATGATCGAGCGCGGAGACGTCATGCGCTCGGACCGCCTCAAACAGGTAATGCTGGAGATGAACCCGGGGTTCGAGGAATCGAAGTACGGGTTCAGCAAGTTCAGCAAGTTTCTCGCGGAGGCGGCTTCCCGCGGGCTCGTGCGCCTGCGCAAGCTCGAGAACGGCCAGCACGAGATCCTTCCCGCGGGCGCCCGCCCGCGAGACGGCTCCGCCCCACGGCATGCCGGCCCGCGCAGCCGGACAGGCGGTTCCGGTGGTCCGGAGCGCAGGCGCGCGGCTGCAGCGCGCAGCGAGGCGGGGTCGCCGGAGCGGGAAGCCCGCCGGGAGGGCGTTTCCGGAAACGGGGCGGAGGGGGCCGACCCGCTTGCGGACGCATACGCGCTCCTGCGCAGGGCGTTGCCGGACATCAGCCCGGACAACGACTGGACGCGGGATTCCGATGTGAAGCGCCGCATGCTGGACCTCGACCGCAGCTTCGACGAAGCCGGGCTCGGGTTCAGCAAGTTCAGCAAGTTCCTCACGCAGGCCCACGAGCACGAGGTCGTGCGCATTCGCCGCAACGAGGCGGGCAACTTCGTCGTGCGGCTTCCCCGGTCTGACCGGGCGCGGAAGGACGAAGCCGCCTCCGCGCCAGCCCCGGGGGTGAGCGCGACGCCCGCCGGGTCGAAGGAAGGGGCCCCCGACGGAGCGGCGGTGGCTGCGTCCAGGTCGCCGGGAGCGGTCTCGGAAGCCGGGAAGGACGATTCCCGGTCTGCGGAGGTTCAGGAAGCGGCGTCGTCGGAGCCGGCGGCAGCCGCGGAAGCTCCGGCTGCGAAGAAGAGAGGGCGCACGCCCCGCTCACCGCGCCTGCGGATGTGGCGCCAGAGTCGGCGGGCCCGTGAGCGCGAGCGCGAGGAGCGCGCCAATGAGGACGGGCGCGCGGACGCGAAGCCCGCGTTCGATCCCGCCGGCCTCGGACTGCCCACCGAGGCCAGCGCGGTTCAGCGCTACCTGGCCAACCGCTATCGGGGCGTGGGCGCGAAGACCGCGGAACGCCTCATCGAGGCTTTCGGCGACCGGGTCTTCCATGTGCTGCACGACTCCCGGGACAAGGTGGAGGGGGTTCTGCCGCGCAGCCGGGCGGCCAAGCTGGTCGAAGCCTGGCAGGAGGACTTCGACCGCCGGTCCAGGGTGGATCCGGCAGAGGAAGAGGCCGCCAAACAGGCGACTGCCGCGGCACGGCGGACCCGTCTGGGACGGCGGCGCGGGTCTTCCTGAGGGGCGGGCCCGGTCGAGCGGGGTGGTGTCGTCGGGTACTGCCGTCGTGAACGAGGCGCTCGCCGGCCTCCTGGCGGGCGGTGCGCGCGCGGTGGCGCCCGGCCTGCTGGGCTGGGAGGTGGAGTCGACGGTGGGCGGGGTCCGAACGGCAGGCCGCATCGTGGAGGTGGAGGCCTACACCGGACCCCACGACGCGGCATCTCACGCGGCGGAGCGCATCGGCCGCACCCGGCGCAACGCGACCATGTTCGGTCCCCCTGGAATCGCCTACGTCTACCTCATCTACGGCATGCACTGGTGCCTGAACGTCGTGACCGGGCAGGAGGGCTTCCCGGCCGCGGTGCTCGTGCGCGCGCTCGAGCCGGTGGCGGGTGACGCGACCATGGCGGCGCGGCGGGGCCGGAACCGGGACCTGTGTTCCGGTCCGGCGCGGCTCTGCCAGGCGCTCGGAGTCACCGGGGCGCTCGATGGCCACCTCCTGGACCGGGCGCCCCTGCGCCTCATCCCGAGGGAACCTGTTCCGGTCGGGAGCGTCGCACGGTCCCCGCGCATCGGGGTGACCCGGGCGCGCGACCGCGAACTGCGCTTCTTTCTCCAGGGCAATCCTCACGTTTCCACGCGCGCACGAGGGACAAGATGAACGAACCCGGCTGGATTTCGCTTCTTCCCACCGTGCTCGCGATTGTGCTGGCGATCTGGAGCCGGCAGGTCTACGTGTCGCTGGCGGCGGGCATCTGGATCGGCTACACCATCCTCGAAGGCTGGAACCCGCTCGCCGGAATCGCCACCGCCATCGAGCAGACCGTGGCTGTCCTGGGCGACCCGGGGAACGCCAGGGTGATCCTCTTCACGCTGGTCATCGGCGCGATGATCGCGACGCTGGAAGCCGCGGGCGGCGTGCGCGGGTTCGTGCGCTGGATCGAGGGCAACCGCTGGGTCACCGACGGACGCCGCGCCCAGTTCCTGGCGTGGATCATCGGCATCGTGATCTTCATCGAGTCGAACATCACGGTGCTCGTGGCCGGGGCGGTGTCGCGCCCGCTCTTCGACCGCTTTCGCATCTCGCGCGAGCGGCTTGCCTACATCGTCGACTCCACCTCGGCGCCCATCTGCATCCTCATCCCGCTGAATGCCTGGGGAGCCCTGAACCTGGGGATCCTGAACGAGCTGGGCGTCGAGAACGCGCTCGGCGTATTCATCGCCGCGATTCCGGTCAACTTCTACGCCCTCATCGCCTTCCTGCTCGCGGGGGCGTCGATCCTCTGGAAGATCGACATCGGTCCCATGAAGCGGGCCGAGAAGCGCGCGGCGAAGGGCCAGGTGCTGTGGCCCAACGCCCAGCCGATGGTGGACGAGACCGTGCTCTCGCCCACGCCGGTCGGCCGCATCGCGCCGCGCGCGCGCAACATGCTGGTGCCGATCGCGGTGATGGTGCTGACCATGCCGCTGGGCCTGTACGTGACCGGCGGCGGATCGATGCTCGAGGGGTCCGGGTCGACGAGCGTGCTGTGGGCGGTGCTGGCCGGGCTGGCGTCGGCCTGGTTCCTGCTTCTGATCCAGCGCGGGGCGACCCTCGACGAGCTCACCCGCACCGGCCTCAAGGGGGCCGGAGGGCTGATGCCGCTGGCGCTCATCCTGCTGCTGGCGCTGGCGCTGGGGTCCGTGGCGCGCACGCTGGGGGCCGGCGAGTACGTGGCGCAGGTCACCGAGGGCGTGCTGCCTCCGATGCTCTTCCTCCCGCTGGTGTTCCTGGTCGCGGGCGGAATCGCGTTCTCGATCGGCTCGAGCTGGGGCACCTTCGCCATCATGCTGCCCATCGCGGTACCGGTCGCGGAGACGCTGGGCATGCCGCTGGCCCCGTTCGTGGCGGCGGCGCTCTCCGGGGGCATCTTCGGCGACCACTCCTCGCCCATCAGCGACACCACCATCATTTCGTCCATGGCGGCGGCCACCGATCACATCGACCACGTGCGCACCCAGCTGCCCTACGCGCTGCTGGCCGGCGGGGCGGCGGCCGTCTGTTTCGCGGTGCTGGGGGCGACGCTTTGAGGGCCCTCCGCCGACCTGGCGGGATGGGCGCCGCCCCTGTCGGCGGCCGACCCCCGGGAGCCATTCCCCTGCGCGGAGTCTCGTGTACCTTCCGTGGGCTCCCGGGCTCGCGCGACCGTGGGGTTCTCTCCACTCCGGGAGCGGCGACGGGCAACGCGCGCCCGCCGGATCTCCTTTTCATCCGACCCTCAGCAGGAGTTGCGAGGCCTTGAACGTGAGCGTTTGCATCCGCAGGGTGCCCGACACCGAGACGCAGATACGCGTCGGTGACGATGGCGTCTCCATCGATACTCGCGGAGTGAAGTACATCGTGAGCCCCTACGACGAGTTCGCCCTGGAGGCGGGTCTGCGGGTGACGGAGGGCCTGGGGACGGGCGCGGTGACGGCGGTGACCGTGGGAGACGCGGGCGCCACGGAGAGCCTCAAGAACAGCCTGGCGATGGGCGCGCACCGGGCCGTGCTGCTGGAAGGCGAGGTCACGATGGACGGGCTGGCGACGGCCAAGGCGCTGGCCGCGGAACTCGCCGAAGCCGATGCCCCGCTCATCCTGCTCGGGGTGAAGGCGGCGGATGACGACCAGCAGCAGGTGGGCCCGATGCTCGCCACGTTGCTCGGACGGCCCTGTGCGACCGCGGTGACGCGCCTGGAGGCGGGGGAGGGGCATGTCCGCTGCCACCGCGAGGTAGAGGGAGGAACGGAGGTGGTGGATCTGCCTCTTCCGTGCGTGGTCACGATCACGAAGGGGACCTACGAGCCCCGCTACGCCACCCTCAAGGGCATCATGGCCGCGCGCCGCAAGCCGCTGGAGCGGCGGCCGGCCCGGCTCCCGGCCGCGCGCCTGCGGGTGCTCGGGCTGGAACCGCCTTCGCCCCGGCCGCCGGGACGGATCGTAGGAGAGGGCGTGGAGGCGGTTCCCGAGCTGGTGCGGCTGCTGCGGGAGGAGGCGGGGGCCCTGTAGGCGCCGCCGCGGTGATGACCGAACCCTTGACAACGCCCGAGTACGGGTCGGAGGCGGAGATGGAGTCCGATGCAGGCGTGGTAGCCGCGTTCGTGGAGCACCGCGACGGCAGCGTGCGCGCCACGGCCCACGAGGTTGTCGGGGCGGCGGCCGAACTGGCGCGCGAACTCGGTGGAGACGCCCATGCGCTGGCCGTCGGCGGGCCGGGGCTGGGTGCCGATTGCGCGCCGCTGGGCGCGCGCGGGGCCGAGGTGATCCGGGTGGCGGAGGGCGCCGAGCTGGCGCGGTACCAGCCGGAGGGTTATGCGCGCATCGTCGCCGACATGATCGCCGGGGGCGGGTACCGGGCGGTCCTCTTTCCCGCCAGCGCGCTGGGGGCCGACCTCGCGCCCAGGGTGGCGGCGCTCCTCGACGTGCCGCTGGCCTCGGACGTCACAGCTCTGGAGGTGGTGGACGGCGGGCTGGTCGTCACCCGGCCAGTGTACGGAGGGAAGGCGTTCGCGCGCGTTACCTTCGACGCCACCCCGGCGGTGGTGTCGCTCCGTCCCCTTGTGTTTCCACCGGGCACCCGCGCGGCGGCCGGTCGGGTGGAGGCGTTCACTCCGGCGGGAGGAGCGCCGGTGGGGGGGCGGGTGGTGGAGTTCCGGGCCGCCTCGGGTGGAAGCGTCGACGTGGCGGAGGCGGAGATCGTGGTGTCCGGCGGCCGCGGTCTGCGCGGACCTGAGAACTGGGGCGTGATCGAGGAAGTGCGCGACGCGCTCGGACCGGCCGCGGCCCTGGGAGCCTCGCGCGCGGTGGTGGACGCCGGGTGGCGCCCGCACGCCGAACAGGTGGGCCAGACGGGCAAGACCATCGCGCCCACGCTCTACTTCGCGCTCGCCATCTCCGGGGCGATCCAGCACCTCGCCGGGATGCGCACCGCGCGCACCATCGTCGCGGTGAACAAGGACGCCGACGCGCCCATCTTCAACGTCGCCGACTACGGCATCGTGGGGGACGTGTTCGAGGTGGCGCCGGCGCTGGCCGCGGAGATTCGGCGGCTGAAGAGCGAGAGCGGATAGGCGTCCGACCGTCCCCGCCGGCTCGCGGCGCACGGCGATCCCGCGGGTTGCCGACCATGTCGGGTGGGCGGCAAAACCCCTACCGCAGCACCGGCTTGTCCAGGGAATCCCACCCGTACGCCCGCTCGACCCGCTCGAGCACCTCGCGATAGAGCCCGCCTCCCCCGGAAGAGTTGGTCATCACCACCACGCCGTACCCCCTGGCTCTGTGCGCCGTCAGGTAGCACACGAAGCCCCAGTTGCCTCCGGAGTGGCTGAAATACCAGCCCTGGCCGCGCTGCTCGATGTGGAAGCCCACGGCGTAGGAGCCCACGCCCACCGGGCTCAGCATTTCCTGCGCGCTCGCGCGCGAAAGCACCCGGTCCGGGTCGCCGCGGGCCGCCTTCTGCACTTCGATCGCGAAGCGCGCCAGGTCGGTGGGCGTGGTCCACAGCCCGGCCGCGGCCAGCGCCGCGTACGCGTGCCACTTCTCCAGTCCCATCGGGAGGCCGTCGCCCCGGTGGCCGCGCGCGGCGTTCGCGTCGAGGGCGGAGGGAAGGGGATGCTCGAAGGTGCTGCGCGTCATCCCCGCAGGTTCCAGGACGGTCCGGCGCATGAGATCGGGGAAGGACTCGCCGCGCGCGTCGGTCAGGGCCAGCTGCATGATGGTCGTGCCGCCGCCGGAGTAGTGCATTGCGGCGAGGGGCGGGCGCACCAGCTCGACCGGTCCCACGTTCGAAGGCGCGTCTCCCTCGAAGATCTGCACCGGGGTGGGGCGCGGGGCGTCCGGGGCGTAGCCGGGAAAGCCGTGGCCGTCGCCCAGCCCGGCGGTGTGGCTGAAGAGGAGCCGCGGTGTCACGGGGCGATCGTCCGTGAAGCCGCGTCCCGGCAGCGACCACGAGCGCAGAATCGAGTTGATGTCGTCGTCCAGCGCGAACAGGCCTTCCTCAACGGCGGTCAGCGCCGCCATGGCGGTCACCGGCTTCGAGATCGAGGCGGCCTGGAAGAGGGTTTCGGTGTCCACTGGCGCGCCGGTCACCACGTCAGCGACCCCATACCCCCTGGCCCAGTGCACCTCGAAGTCGCGGATGACGGCGACGCTCATCCCGGGCACGCCGAACCGCTCCATCACCTCGGGCAGCGTAAGGACATCCAGCCCCTGGCGGCTTGGGCTCTGGACGCCCTCGATGACGGCGATGTACTCGTCCGGGGAGTCCTGGGCGACGACGGACCCGGCAGCGCCGGCCGTGAGGGCCGCTACGAGGTGCAGCATCCACGCAAGCGGATGGGGTGCGGCGCGTCCGAATGGACGGTTCATGCGGGCCCCGGCACATCGGGTCGCCGGGACGGATGGCAGAGAGCGGGGCAGCCGGCACGCAACAAAATCCGTTGCGCGTCCGAAGACGGCGTGCTGCGACAAGCTCTTGCGAAAATGCGGATGTCCTGACTCGCAATTCATGATGGCGTCCTCCTGGATCCTGCGGCTTTCTCCGCTCGCCGGCGTTCCCGCAGCGCGCGACGGCGCGCCCGGTCGCCCGCCCGGGTCGGCGGCGCCAGGCGTACGACGGCGATGCCGGCCAGGATGACGCCGGCCCCGAGCAGCTGCAACGCGCGCGGAGTCTCGCCGATCCAGAGCCACGCGGTGAGGATCGCGGCCACCGGCACAAGGTTTGAGTAGACGGCGGTACGGCTGCTGCCGAGCCTCCGCACCCCCCGATACCAGATGAAGTACGCGATCCCGATCGCCAGCACGCCCGCGTAGGCGATGCCCGCCCAGGCCCCCGCCGAGACCGATCCGAAGTCGGTGCGCAGCAGGCCGGGAAGTCCTATCAGCACGAGCGCGGGGGTGCCCAGCCAGAGGGTCCAGGCCGTCATCTCCAGCGCACCGTTGCGCCGCACCGCGCGGCGCCCCAGCACGGTGTACAGCGCCCAGACCACGGCGGCGGCCAGCATGAACAGGTCCCCGCGCAACGTCTCTCCGCCCAGCGCCATGCCCGCGGATCCTCCCAGGATGACCAGCGTCATCCCCGTCATCGCGATCGCGACACCGCCCAGCACCACCCAGCTGAAGCGCTCGTGACCCAGCGCCGGGGAGAGGATTGCGATCCACCCCGGAACCGTCGCCAGCATGAGCGAGGCGTTGCCGGCCAGGGTGAGCGCGAGCCC
Organism: Longimicrobiales bacterium; assembly: GCA_965202805.1. GTDB lineage: Bacteria > Gemmatimonadota > Gemmatimonadetes > Longimicrobiales > Gaopeijiaceae > BD2-11. The sequence goes on along the minus strand of OZ241869.1, from coordinate 1,332,536 downwards.
GAAGATGAAGAAGACCTGGTAGCCCAGGTGTCCGAACAGCGACAGCCACGCCACCCGGGCCCAGTCCCTCCGGCGCGGCATCAGGCGCCGCCCCTGCGCGCGCAGGAGGATCCACACCGTCAGCGCGGCGAAAGGGAAGCGCAGGGCGTTGAAGACCAGCGGCTCGACTTCCTCCAGCACCACCTTCACCACCGTGAAGTTGACGCCCCAGATGACCACCAGGGCCAGGAGGTCCAGCTCGCCGGTATGGGCGCGCGCCAGCCGGGGAGCGCGCGCGGGGGAGCCTCTCATGGGCCGGTTGAAGCGGTGTCCGGCGGCATCACCCCGCGCGGGGACCGGCCTCGCCCCGAAGCCAGCCCGGGCGGCCGAACAGCAACACGTCGACCTCCTCGCCTTCGCCGATGCGCCCAACCCCCTCGGGGATCACCGCCAGCCCGTCGGCGCGGCCCGTGGGCGCCACCAGCGCGGAACTCTGGTGGCCCGCAAGCACCGCCCTCCACCCGCCCCGGGACGCGGGCCGCAGGCGCACCCGCGGGTAGACCGCGAGCCCCTCGGGGCCACCCATGGCGACGCCGGCGCGCGCCCGCACGACGGGAGGGAAGGGGTGGCGATGTCCCGCCAGCGCGCTGATGAAGGGCCGCGCGAAGAGATGGAAGGTGACGAAGGCCGACGCCGGATTCCCGGGCAGCCCGAATACGGGAACGGGCTTCCGCCCATCGACGGGCAGGTGTCCGAAGCCGAACGGGCTGCCCGGGCGGATGCGCGCGCGCCAGAAGTCGGGCTCGTAGCCGAGCTCGTCCAGCACCCGCTTGAAGAGGTCGCCCTCACCCATTGAGGCGCCGCCGATGGTGATCAGCAGGTCCGCCTGCGCGCCGCCCCGCAGCAGGTGCTCGCGCACGCTCTCCTCCGTGTCGCGCGCGATCCCCGGCCGCACCGCCTCCCCCCCCGCCTCCGCCACCGCGGCGGCCAGCATGGGACCGTTGGTGTCGGGGATGGCACGCCCCGCCGCCACCTCCGCGAACCGCTCCGCCGGGGCGATCTCGTCGCCGCTGGAGAGCACCGCCGCCACCGGCCGCCGGTGCACCTCCACCGAGGTGAGCCCGCACGCGGCCAGCACGCCGACCTGGCCGGCCCCCAGCGTGGTCCCGCGGGGGAGGACGGTCTCGCCCTCCCGCATGTCCTGTCCGGCCGGGCGCACGTGGCGGCCCCGGTCGCGATCGGAGAACACCGCCACCCGTCCCGGTTCGCGCTCGGCGTCGGTGTCTTCGACCCGGACCACGCAGTCGGTTCCCTTCGGGACGGGTGTGCCGGTCATGATGCGCACCGCCTCTCCGGCTCCCACCGCCACCCGGCCGACCTCGCCCGCCTGCAGGGCGCCGGTCACGCGCAGGGTGCGGGGGGCTACGCGTGAGGCTCCCGCGATGGAGTCGCCCTGCACCGCGTAGCCGTCCATCGCCGAGTTGTCCCACGGGGGCAGGGTGACCGGGCTCTCGACCGGTCGCGCCAGCGCCATGCCCCGCGCGGCCTCGACCGGCAGCCGGAGCGCCGGAAGCGCCCGCGCGCGCTCCATGATCCGCGCCAGCGCCTCGGCGCCGGAGAGCCAGTCGGCGGAGCGGGACTCGAATCGCGTAGCCGGAGTCCGATCTCTCCGGGCTCCCCGCCTGTCAGCCATCGTTCACCTCCTGGTAGTCCACGGGCTGCTAGAACCGCCAGGCGATCCCGAGGGACAGCCCTCTCCCGACCGCCCAGAAACCGTCCTCGGGGATGGCGGGCTCGTCGGAGCCCTCAGGTGGCGGCAGGAGTGGGCGGTCGGTGCGCAGGAAGCCGCGCGGCGTGTTGACCTTCCAGTAGGTCACGATGCCCTCCACCCGTACAGATATGCGGTCGACGGGGAACAACTTGATCCCGGCGCCGAAACTTCCCAGGAAGGAGGGACCGAACGAGAAGCGGTCATCCTCCTCGAGCACCATGTCGATGTCCTGATCCGGCGCCAGGTCCAGGGCGATGCCCCCGCCCGCGAACAGGTAGGGCGCCATCCGGTACCAGGTCCTGGGACCCGTCAGGGTGAACTGCAGGCGCACGTCGGCCGTTCCCATGGTCACGTCCGCCTCGCCGATCTTGCGGTCCCCCTCGTCCCGGCGCGGGTCTACGACATCGCGGGTCGTGGGCAGATACCCCAGGTTGCCCTGGACCGAGAACGGTCCGCCGACGCGGATCTGATAGTACGAGCCCATGATCCGGCCGCCCTTGGGCCCGAACCCGAAGATCCCCGCCCGGGGCTCCACCGTGAACATCGATGCACCGGCCTCCTGCGAGGTCTCGATGAAGCGGTAGGCCGAGGGAATCCGCTGCGCGCAGAGGTGCGCGGGACGAATCGCGGGGACCAGGATGCCCACGAGAACGAGCGTCAGGAGGAGTGGCGTTCGCCGCCTTTGCCAGAGAGCGGGCGATCGCCGAGATTCCCCGCGTGTGTGCATCCAGACCATGTACTTGAGACTTCGCACCTTTCAGGAACGTTGCCATGCGCGTGACCGAAGATACCCAATCGGCCCGTCCGTCTCTACACTTGCCGTCTCCAACCGCGTGCGCGCGCGACTCCGCATCGGCCGGACGGCCTGCCGCGCGGCCCTCAACCCGCGGGCTGCTCCTCGCCGCGACACTGCTGGCAGCCGGCATCCCCGCGGCATCTCCCGTTGAAGGACAGGAGGCGCGCCGCCGCTGGGAGCGCATGTGCCAGATTCGTGCCGAGAAGTTCGACCTGGTCCTCCCCGGGGCGATGCAGGACAACGATCTGGACATGTGGATCGTGGTGATGCGCGAGGGGCTGCTGGATCCGCTCTGGGAGGCCCTGGGCCGGGGGTACGTGGGCGACTGGGCGTACTACGTCTTCACCAACCCGGGCGACGGCGGGCGCGTCGAGCGCGCGGCGCTGGGCGTGGGCGGCTACATGCTCGAGCAGTGCGGCGTCTACGACCGCTTCGCCCCGGCGGCCGCGCTCGCCGGATTCGTGGCCGAGCGCGACCCGGACCGCATCGGCGTAAACATGGCCGCCGCCATCGGCGGAGCCGACGGCCTCTCGCACACCTCCTACCTGCACCTGAAGGAGACGCTGGGTCCGGTCTACGGCGAACGCCTGGTTTCCGCCGAGCGCTTCGTGTCCGACTTCCGAGCCAGCCGCACGGCCATGGAGATCGCCACCTTCGCCGAGGCCGGCGAGATCAGCCGCGAGATCGCCGAGCGGGCCTTTTCCAACGAGGTCATCGTGCCGGGCGTGACCGCGCTCGAGGACGTGGCCTGGTGGATCTGGGACCGGCTGCTCGAGCGGGGGCTCGAGTCGTCCTTCGACATGCCCTCCGTCTACATCACCGGCCGGCTGGGGATCGAGTCCACCTCCTCGGCGCGCATCATCCAGCGGGGCGATCTGCTCATGATCGACTGGGGCGTGGGCTACCTCGACTTCTACACCGACATGAAGCGCATCGCGTACGTGCTGCGGGAGGGCGAAACCCGGGCCCCGCCAGGACTCCAGCGCGCCTTCGACCGGGCGGTGGAGGTGCGCGACGTCATGAAGGCGGCCATCAAGCCTGCGGCCACCGCCCAGGAGGCGCTGGACGCGACATGGGCCGCCATCGAGGCCGCCGGCTTCAACCGCATCGAGTTCAACCAGCCCACCGAAGATCCGGCGGTCACCGATGTCGTCATCGGTCCGCACTCGGTGGGGAACTGGGGCCACGGCATCGGCCCCTCGCTGGCCTTCTTCAACCCGACCCAGCTCACCTACGAGCTTCGCCCGGGCACCCTCATCTCGGTCGAACTGTTCGCCTACACGGCCAACCCGGAGTGGGACAACGCCAAGGTGCGCATCCCGCTGGAGGACGACGCCGTGGTGACGGAGCGCGGGGTGGAGTGGCTCTATCCGGCGAACAGCCGGATCCTGCTGGTCCGGTAGGGTCCGGGCTTCCCGAACCTGCCCGCGCCGCCGGCCGTCATCGGCCGCCGTCGTGGCCGCATGCCGGTCCCGGGGGGGAGCCTTTTTCGCGGTTCGGGGGTTAGAATCCGTCGCCGGCCGAAAGCTCCCTTCCGTGCAAGTTCGGACCCTGGAACGCATTCCGCGAATCCGTATCGGGGGAACGTCGTACGGTCTACGGATCCTGCAACACGAGAGAGCATGGCATCATCCCTGCGCTGTAACACCTGCGGCGCCGTCCTGGAGGCGCCGGCGCGACGGTGCACGACGTGCGGGGCGGAGAATCCCGCCGGACGCCCCATGACCTGGGTGAAGGCGTGTCCCCGGTGCGGGCACCAGGGGTACGGGGACCACTACTTCTCGAAGATCCAGCACGTCGCGCTGCTTGTGGTCCTGGGTCTGGTCACTTCCGGCATCGGGGCGCTCATCTACTGGCTGATGAGGTTCCAGCACCGCCTGTGTCCGCGGTGCGGGCTCAACTGGCGGCACGCCTCCTACCGCGCCCTCCCGCATCCGGACGCCAGCGTGGGGTCTCGAGCCGGGGACGAAGCCCTCGCCGCCTATGGCGATTCATCCGCGCCAACCGCGTTTCTGCCCCCCGAAGATCGTTCGGTCCAGGGCTGGATCCGGATCGGCGGCGGAGCCCTGCTGGGCTTCATGGGCGCCGGCTGGCTGTCCGCGGGCGCCATGGTTCTCGGCGCGGGCCTCGCCTTCGTGCCCATGCTGATGCTCGCCGGTGGAACCGCGGCCGTCTCCGGCGGCGCGGCGCTGATCTGGTCGGGGATCAAGAGGCTGCGCTGGCGCAGGGGATCGCCCGATCAGCTCGCGCGAGGCGTCCTCCGCCTGGCCAGCCAGCGGGGAGGACGGCTGACGGCGAGCGAGGTCGCGGCGTACATGGACCTGTCACCGGACGCGGCCAAGAAGCTCCTGGACGGCATGGAGCTCGAGGACAGCCAGCGCGTGAGTTCGGATGTAACCGACGAAGGGGTTATCGTATACGAGTTCCCGGAGTTGCTGAGACGGCCGGGCCGCCGACTCGAAGGCGGATCGAGCGCGGAGAGCGGCTGGAGATGAGGGAGAGCGGACCGAGATGAGGAGCTTCCAGGACGAGAGCGGGCGAACGTGGGTTGCGAGCGTGCGGGAGCGGCCGGGACACGACTACAAGGGCCGCTACTCGTTCGTGTTCACGCTCGAAGGCGACGAGACCGGCGAGCCGATCGAGCTGGCCGACGTGCGCTGGAATTCGCTCAGGACGGCACAGCGGACGCTCGCGACATCGTCGGACGTGGAGTTGCGCCGGCGTCTGCGCTCGGCCCGGGGAAGGGCTTCCAGCCGGGCGTTTTGGCAGGCGGGCTAAGCCGGGCCTCCCGGCAGGCTGGCTAGTCGGGACGACAGCCGTCGCAGTAGCCCACCACCTCAAGCCGCAGCTCGGTGACGGCAAAGCCGCCCATCGCGATCGGCATGTCCACGAAGGACTCCGGCCGGGCCGGACCGGGTACGTCCCTCAGCCGGCCGCACTCGAGGCAGCGCGCGTGAAAGTGCGGATCCATGCGCCCATCGTAGCGGGCCGAGCCGTTGCCACCGGCGAGCTTGCGTGCGAGCCCGCATCCGACGAGCGTCTCGAGGCTCTTGTAGACGGTGCCCAGGGAGATGCCGGGCAGGTCCGCCCGCACGGTGCGGTAGACTTCGTCCGCGGTGGGATGGGTGTCTGTGGCGTGCAGGAACCGGAAGACGGCTGCGCGCTGGGCGGTGAAGCGCTGACCGCTCCGCTCCATCGCCTCGCGCAGGATGACGTCGCTCTGCTGGGGCTGGGTCGACATCGCAAGTGAGCTTCGGCCCGTCCTCGGCTGCACAGCGTGCCGAAACCGGACGTGTAGAACGTATCCTTCTTAACCAACCAACGTACTGGGCGGGGCGAAAATGTGTCAACCGGAAGCGAACCGGCGGGAGCGATGATGACCGATCCCCACGAGAGTGCGCTGCTCACGCTGGAGCCGTTGATCGATGCCGTTCGGGCGGGGGTGGAGGACGCCGGCTGGACGCTTTCCGGGATGCAGAAGACCACCAGCCACGAGTTCGAGGGCCGCTGGGCCGGGGAGTCCACGCGCAGCGCCTATCTCTTCTTCCACCAGCCGCGCGGCCGCGATCCGGCGAGCGTCGACGTCTTCCTCGACGAGACCTCGCAGGGGCTCGGCGGCAACCTGACGCTCGCCGTGCGCGGGCCATCTCTGGGAGCGCTGGAGGACTTCACGGAGACGCTGAGGGAACTGGCGCGGGTGGCGAACCGCGAGGTGACCCGGGGGCACAGAGCCCCGGTCACGTTGCGCGCGACCGTGCCGCACCGGAACGCCCGTCCCGAGGACGCCCGCACGGAGTGCCGGTTCAGGCTCGTGATCCCCGATGTGGCGATCGACGCCGGCGCGCGCGTGGTGCGCACGCTGAGCGCGGCCACGGTGAAGTCGTTCGAGGCGTTGCTGTCGAGCCGGGTTGTGGCGGAGTTTCTTGGGGCTGAAGATTCATGACCGGGGATCACGGCGCCCCAAAAAATCACCAGTTAGTCATCAGTAGATGACACTAGATATCAGTTCCAAGCGTGACGCGTCACCAAGGCAGCGGAGACCCGAGATGAGCGGCAAACCCGGAGTGCTCGACGACCTCTTGCGGGAGACCCGGCTCTTCCCGCCGAGCGATGAATTCCGCGCGCAGGCCAACCTCTCGGACCCGGGGGTCTACGAACGCGCCGACGCCGACCCGGAGGGGTTCTGGGCCGGATGGGCCGAGGAGCTCGACTGGTTCGAGAAGTGGCACACGGTGCTGGAGTGGAATCCGCCCCACGCGCGCTGGTTCCTGGGCGGCAAGCTGAACGTCTCGCACAACTGCCTCGACCGGCACCTGGACGGCTTCCGGCGCAACAAGGCAGCGCTCATCTGGGAGGGGGAGCCCGGGGACACGCGCACCTTCACCTACCGGGACCTGCACCGCGAGGTGTGCAGGTTCGCCAACGTGCTGCGCGGGCTGGGGGTGCGGCGGGGCGACCGGGTGGCGATCTACCTGCCCATGATTCCCGAGGCGGCCATCGCCATGCTGGCCTGCACCCGCATCGGCGCGGCCCACTCGGTGGTGTTCGGCGGGTTCAGCCCGGATTCGCTGTCGGGGCGCATCAACGACGCGCAGGCGTCGACCGTGATCACCGCGGACGGCGGCTGGAGGCGGGGCGGCTACGTCGCGCTCAAGGCCAACGCCGACGTGGCGGTGGCGGACTGCCCCTCGGTGGAGAACGTGATCGTGGTGCGGCGGGGCGGGCAGCTGAGCGCCGACACCCCGGTGGAGATGAAGGCCGGGCGCGACCACTGGTACCACGAGCTCATGGAAGGGGCGAGCGCCGACTGCGCGCCCGAGGCGATGGACGCGGAGGACCTGCTTTTCATCCTCTACACCTCCGGGACCACCGGGAAGCCCAAGGGCGTGGTGCACACGACCGGCGGCTACCTGACCCAGGTGCACGCCACCGCGAAGTGCGTCTTCGACCTCAAGGAGGACGATGTCTTCTGGTGCACCGCCGACGTGGGCTGGGTGACCGGGCACAGCTACATCGTCTACGGTCCGCTGGCCGCCGGGGCGACCGTGGTGATGTACGAAGGGGCTCCCGACTGGCCGCGCAAGGACCGCTTCTGGGCGCTGTGCGCCAAGTACGGCGTGACCATCTTCTACACCGCGCCCACGGCCATCCGGGCCTTCATGAAGTGGGGCGACGAATGGCCCGCCGGGCACGACCTGTCGCAGTTGCGCCTGTTGGGCACGGTGGGGGAGCCGATCAACCCCGAGGCCTGGATCTGGTATCACGAGACCATCGGCGCGGGACGCTGTCCCATCATCGACACCTGGTGGCAGACCGAGACCGGCGGAATGATGATCACGCCGCTGCCCGGGGTGACCGCGACCACGCCGGGGAGCGCGACGCGGCCCTTCCCGGGCATTTCGGTGTCGCTCAGGGACGATGCCGGCAAGCGGGTCAAGGCCGGATACCTGGCGATCGACCGGCCGTGGCCGGCGATGCTGCGCACCATCTACGGCGACGACGAGCGCTACCGCGAGGTCTACTGGTCGAAGTGGGACGGCATCTACTTCGCCGGGGACGGCGCCAAGGAGGATGCCAATGGCTACATCTGGGTGCTCGGCCGGGTGGACGACGTGCTCAACGTGGCCGGACACCGCATCGGCACCTCGGAGGTGGAGAGCGCGCTGGTGGAGCACGCGTCGGTGGCGGAGGCGGCGGTGGTGGGGCGGCCCCACGAGGTGAAGGGCGAGGGAATCGTGGCGTTCGTAACCCTGCGGCAGGGGTTCCCGGCCTCGGATGAACTGATGGGCGAGCTGGGGCAGCACGTGCGCACCAAGATCGGTCCCATCGCGCGCCCCGACGCGATCCTCTTCACGGCCGAACTGCCCAAGACGCGGTCCGGGAAGATCATGCGGCGCCTGCTGCGCGACATCGCCGAGGGGCGCGCCCTCGGGGACACCACCACGCTGGCGGACCCGTCGGTGGTGCAGCAGCTCACCGAGGCGTACGGGGACCGGGGTTGAGGCGAAAGCCGCTTCCAGTCCTTGAGGAATCCCCCGCGTGTAATCTACGCGTCGAGGCGGGCGCGCCCGCTTACTGGCCGCCGGCTTCTTCAAGCTCGGTGAACATCTCGTCCGCGTTTGCGAATCGCGCCGTGCCCTGTCGCATCATTTCCTCCGACTCGGCTGTCCATCCGGACGTGATGTTGTGGCGGCATCCTCGAGTCAACGGATGCCACCGGAAACCGGGGGACCGCCCTCACCGGATCACGTACCATTCCGTCTGATAGGGCCGGAAGTACTCGTAACCGTCAGGAGTGAGGTAGCCGTCATCCTCCATCGGAATCCTGACCGTGCCGCCGCCGTATTCCGGGACCGCCGACGTGGCGCTGAACTCGATGGAGCGATAGGCGCCGTTCCTGAGATGGGAGTCCCGTTCGGGGGGCGAGGACAGGTCCATGTCGCGGGCGTTGATGTTCGGGCCCAGCGCGTGTCCGTGGTAGCCGATGGGGTGTGAGTAGAGGCTGGGGAGGAAGTCGACGCCCTCGAGCCTGGCGGCGATGGCGAGCGTGGCCTCCCAGCCGGTCATCCCGGGACGGGGTTCGGATGCGAACGCCTCGTGCACGAGATTGGCGTTCCCGAGCGCGGCCTTGAGTCCTTCCGGGACATCGTCCTCACCTTCGCGCAGGATGTACGCGACCTTCTGCCAGTCACTGGCGAAACCGATGTAGTCGAAGCCGCAGTCGAGGTGGATGATGTCGCCCCGCTGGAAGATGAGGTCGTTCGGGGCGGGATGCACGTAGGGGATCATCTCGCCGGTGTCCGGATCGTAGCGCTGCACGGCCACGTGGATCTCGAACCAGGGAACGCCGCCCACGCCGAGCTCGGCGATGGTCTCCTCGAAAAACCACTTGATGTCGGCCGCGCGGGTCTCGCCGGGGGTGATGACCACGTTGGAGAGCGCAGTCTGGGCGATGACATCGGTGGCGAGCACGAGCTGGCGGTAGTGCTCCAGCTCTTCGGGCAGCCGCGTGTCGAACACAGCCTCGATGAGGCCGGAGGCGGAGACGAGGCGGGACTCCGCACCGGGTCCCAGCGCTTCGGCCAGGAACAGGTAGCTGTCGTGGGTGAGGCCGCTGTCGTGTCCGCGGGATCCGCCGATGTTGAGTCCGATGGTGCCGGGGTCGTAGCGCTCCATCAGCGCCCCCAGCCCGGCGCGGGTGTCCTGGATCCCACGGGCGTTGCGGGCCGCCGGGAGCGGCTGGAAGAAGCGGCGGTAGTCCTCCGTCGGGCGCCAGTAGTCGGAGTAGGCCGCGAGCCCTTCCTCGCCGGCATCCACGAACACCATCACATCGCGCCGGCGCGTGTAGCGCAGGGGAGGGGCGACGTACTGTGTGACCGGGTCGGGATGGAATTCCTCGCTCACGACGATCCACATTTCGATTGCGTGCTCCCGCATCTGCTCGAGCAGCAGGGGACGCTTCCGCGCGAGCCAGTCGAGGCGCACTTCGTATTGAGCGCGCATTCCCAGGAGTTCGGGCATCCCCGGGATGACGCGGCCGTCGAAGAGCTCGACGGGGTCGGGGGACACGGAGGGTCTGTCACCGGCGGATTGGGGGTCGGCGGATGGATTGGGTGGGGCGCAGGAGGTAGCTACGACTACGACTGCGGCCAGTGATCCGAGTCTGCAGGAACGGGAAGGAGTGTCCATCGGCGGAATCCTGTCTGTATCTTGTATGAATACCTGTATGATGCCTGTAATCATGCACCGGGGAACTGCGGGTGGCGTGGATCGCGTTCCGCGACAAATACCGACTCCCGACGCCTACGTGATCGCGAAGCGAATCCCGAACAGCACCGCCACGATCACCACGGCGGCGTTCAACTCGGAGGCGCGCCCCGAGAACAGCTTGATGAGCGCGTAGGCGATGAACCCCATGCCGATGCCGGTCGCGATCGAGTAGGTGAAGGGCATCGCCAGCGCGGTCACGATGGCCGGGACGCACTCGGTGAGGTCGTCCCAGGGCACGTTGCGCAGCGCCCGCGCCATGATGCAGCCCACGAACAGGATCGCCGGGGCGGTGGCGAAGGCGGGGATCGCGGTCGCCACCGGCGCGAGCACCAGCGCGGCCAGGAAGAGGCCCGCCACCACCACCGCGGTGAGGCCCGTGCGCCCGCCGGCCCGCACCCCCGCCGCGCTCTCGATGTAGGAGGTCGTGGTCGAGGTGCCGAGGAGCGCGCCCACCATGGTGGCCGAGCTGTCGGCGACCAGCGCGCGCCGCAGCCCCGGGACCCGCCCGTCCCTGTCGGTCAGGCCGGCCTCGTTCAGCACCGCGACCAGGGTGCCGCTGGTGTCGAACAGGTCGACCATGAGGAAGGAGAACACGATCGCCACCAGCCCCACCTCGATCGCCGCCGCCACGTCCAGCTGAAACGCCGTCGGCGCCAGGGAGGGCGGGGCGGACACGACCGATTCGGGCGCCGGCGACAGGCCGGACGCCCATCCCACGACCGCCACCGCCAGGATGCACAGCAGCACCGCTCCCGGCAGCCCGCGGTGTTCCAGCGCCACCATGGCGAGGAAGCCCAGCGCCGCCAGCAGCACCGTCCACTGGCCGAGGTCGCCCAGCGTGATCAGGGTCGCTTCGCTGTCGACTACCACGCCGGCGTTCTGCAGGGCGATGATCGCCAGGAAGAACCCGATCCCGGCCGCGATGGCCATCTTCTGCGAGCGCGGGATGCTGTCCACCACCCACTTGCGCACCGGGAGCACGGAGAGGATGAACATCAGCACCCCCGACAGGAACACCGCTCCCAGCGCGACCTGCCACGCCAGCCCGAGCGTGCCCACGGCGATCGCCACGAAGTAGGCGTTCAGCCCCATCCCCGGCGCCAGGGCGATGGGATAGTTGGCCCACAGTCCCATGACCAGGCAGCCGAACGCCGACGCCAGACAGGTGGCCACCAGAACCGCCCCGGTGTCCATCCCCGCGCCCCCGAGAACCATCGGGTTCACGAAAATGATGTACGCGAGGGTCAGGAACGTGGTGCACCCGGCGAGCACCTCGGTCCGGACGGACGACCCGCGCTCCTGAAGCTGGAAATGACTCAGCATGAAACCCGCTCCCTCGACTGGAAGAGATTCGCCATGAGATCCGCTCCCGTAGTTGAAAGCCATCCGACATTGGGGCGTTGCCAGCCCATCCGGCGGCTATGGACCCAGCGCTCCCACCGGAATGACCCCCACCTCTCCGGGGCGCACATGACCGTAGCCGTTGGGGATGATCACGGCCAGCGCGGCGGGCCCGCCCCGGCCGCCCCGCTTCATGCGGTCGGCCACTCTGCGCAGCGTCGCCGCACCTTCCTCCACCCAGCGGTCGCCGAGCTTCACCTCGAACGCCGCCCAGCGTCCATCGTCCGCTTCGACGACGATGTCTGCTTCCAGGCCGCCCTTTTCCCGGTAGTGGAAGACCTCGGCCTCCAACGTCTGGGCGTAGACGCGCAGATCGCGCACGACCATGGATTCGAACAGCAGACCGAAGTATTCGAGGTCCTCCATGAGTCGCACAGGCGTGGCGCGCAAGGCGGCAGCCGCGAGCGAGGGATCCGCGAAGTGTCGCACCGGGGTCGTTCTGAGCGTCGTTCTGGAACGCAGGTGGGGCTGCCATGCGGGGAGGTCTTCAACGATCAGGAGCCGTTCGAGGGCTTCGAGGTACTCGGCGGCGGTGTCCGTCTTCATCGTCGTTCCGCTGCCGCGTACGTCGGCAACCAGGGTCGAAATGGCGGCGGGCGTGGCCACGTTCCGGGCCAGGGACCGCAGGAGACGTCCCACCTTGACGGGGTCTCTGTTCGCCCCGCTGACTCGCGAGATATCGACGCGCCGGATCTCGTTGAGGTAATCCCGGTTCATGCGCAGGCGCTGGGGCAGAGGGCGGCCGACGTGACCGGGCCAGCCGCCTGCGCACACTATCTCTGCCAGTTTGCCGACGTTGAGTCGGGACCTTGCCGAGCGCTGCAGATCCCCGTGGAGCAGTCGCCGCAACGAGATTTCTCCCGACGAATGCTCCGCCTCGAAGAGCGACATCGGACGCATGCGGAGGCGCGTAAGGCGTCCGGCCCCGGTGTGACGCGTTATTTCATCCGCGGGCACGGCCGAACCGGTCAGAATGAACTGTCCGGGAGAGGCTCGATCGTCGACGGCGCGCCGGATGTGGTTCCAGATGGCGGGCTCGGTCTGCCACTCGTCGATGAGACGCGGAGTTTCGCCCTTGAGGACGGACGAGGGATCGACGCCGACCATGCGCCTGGCGTTCTGGTCTACGTCGAGCAGTACTTCGCTCGCAGCCACGTTTCGGGCGGTGGCGGTCTTTCCGCAGGTCTTGGGGCCCTCGACCACAACGGCACCCGTGCCTGCAAGCCGATCGACCAGTTCTCTGTCGACGATTCTGGGAAGGTATTGCACCGAACTGATCCGAAGTCGGGGTGAATCGCCCAAGCAATTGCAAAGATTGATTACTAAATACGAATGGCAATCAATCTAACGGGCGATTCGGCAAGAAGTCAACGGGTGTTTCGGCACGATTGCAACGGGTGAAATGGCAAGAAGTCAGCGGGTGATTCGGCGCTTTCTCAGCGGGCGATTCGGCACGGCTCCGGCCTGCCTTCCCCTCAGAGGTCGTAGCGCACCCTCACCAGCGCCAGCCGGCCCAGCTCAGGGGCGCCCACGAACTCCCGATGCAGGTTGCCGAGCGCGTTGTAGACCGTGAGTTCGAGGCGCGTGTTGGGCTGGAAAGGAAGCTGATAACCTGCTGTAACGTCCACTACCTGATAGGCGTCCACCCGTCCCCTGAAGACCCCCGAGCTCATGTCGAAGGCGTCGGAAAAGCGCCAGCGTCCGTCGAAGATGAAGCCCGCGGCGCGGTCGGTGTAGGCGAAGCCCAGGGAGCCCTTGTGGCGCGGGGCGTTGAGCGCGAGGTCGTCCGGGCCGGGGCAGTGGCCATCGTCGTCGAAGTCGAAGCAATCCGTGTTCTGAAACGAGTACCCGGCGGTCAGGCTGAGCCGGTCGGAGACCAGGTACTGGGCGGAGAGGTCGGCTCCCCAGTAGCTTGCCGATCCGAAGTTGCGGCTGCTCAGGATGATGGCGGGCGCGTCGAGCCGGTCCGCCGCGACGACCCCCAGCGGCACGGCCGCCAGGCCGGCTGTGAGTTCGGCGATCTGGTCGGGCGCCACCCGCCCCGCCTGGACCAGCGGGCCGAGCCGCCTCTGCAGAAAAGCACCCGCCGAGGCCGGATCCAGGAACACGTTCGGGGTTTCGACATCCAGGGAGCTCACGAAGTTCTCGACGTTGGCGAAGTACACGTCCGCGGCCACCCTTACGCGATCCCGGATCAGTCCCTTGTATCCCGCCTCGACCGTGTTGAAGGTCGTGGCGACGAGAGGAGGAATCGCTTCAGGTCCCGGGTCGAGCGGGAAGATGTCGCCGCCCTCGACACCGAGCGCGTTGGGATCGAAGCGGCGGAAGACCGTGCCCAGCGCCGGGTCGCCGGGCCGATTCCCGGGGCCCGTCAGGAACGGGTGCAGCAGCTCGGGAGCGAACTGCGTCACCAGCGCATCCCAGAAGGGCGCGGCGTTCGCGGGCAGCCGGCCCGGCATGAAGGGCGAGTGCATGCAGTAGTCCATGAGTCCGCCGGGACACTGGGCCGGGAAGCTCATGCCGTCTCCCGGGACGCCGAGGGCGCGCAGGTCGTAGCCGATGCCCGGCACGATCGGCAGCCTGCCCGTGTGGATGTCGATGAAGAGCGACGCTGTGGAGGGATTGGCGAAGGCGCGGTTGTAGGTGAGGCGCAGGTTGTGACCTTCGGCGGGCCGGAAGACCAGCGCGGCACGGGGTGAGAAGTTCAAGCCGGGCAGACGGTTGTGATCGTCGACGCGGAACGCGGTCACCAGGTCGAACCTGTCGCCGAGGCGCGTCTCGGAGTGCAGATAGGCGCCCGCCTCGACCAGGATGTCGTCGTCTTCGTTGCGTCCGTAGATGGTGCCCCGGGAGCGGGGCTCGATGCGCTGCCAGTCGATCCCGTAGGTGAAGCTCTGGCGCTCACCGGGATCGAAGCCGTGCTGCAGCTGGGCGGCCACGATGCGGGACCGGTCGACGATGGGGTCACCGCTGCGCAGCAGGTAGCTGTTGTCGCCCGAGTGTGTCTGATTCAGAAAGAACTGCCCGAAGAACCGCCCCTTGAGCAGCCGGGTCTGCGCGTAGCGGTACTGCCAGTCGTGCGTCTGGGCGGAGCCGACGGTGGTGAGGTTGATGCTGCTCAGGGACTTGTTGAGCCCACCGGAGACGATGAACTCGCCATCGTCCGCGAAGCGATAGTCCGCGCGAAGGTCGCCGAAGAAGCGCTCGTTGAGAGGATTGCGCACGCCGATGCGCGGATGGTCGGGTTGCTCCTCTCGCGCCTGCACCTCCCAGGGGTCCTCGTATTCCCAGTCCTTCCCCCGGAGATACTGCCCCGAAACCTTGAACCCGAACCGGTCCGAGACCGCGTGCGCGCTGCGCAGCAGGAACTGCACGACCGACCGCTCGCCCCCGCCGAGAGAGACGGTCGTCCCCGGTCTGTCGATGGGCGAGTACGTGATGATGTGCATGACGCCTTCCGCCGCGTTGGGACCGTAGAGCGCCGCGCCCGGACCGCGCGCCAGCTCGATGCGCTCGATGTCCATGTCGGTGGTCGGGATCATGTTGATGGCGTTGATGCGGAGCGCCGGGATGCGCGCATAGCGGTTGTCGACGATGCTCAGCAACCGTCCCGAGGACACGTTGTTGAAGCCGCGCACGACCGCGTAGCTCTGGGTGAGCCCGGTGGACGCGAGGTCGACCCCGGGGAGCGTCTTCACATGATCCGCGGGAGTGCGCGCGATGATGCGGGAGATCTGCTGGTTGGTCAGGGTGGAGACGGAGGCCGGGGCGTCGAGCTCCTTCTCTTCGCGGCGCGATACGGTCACCACCAGCTGGTTGAGCACCAGCGCGCGCGACCGAAGCTCGATGGCGACCGGAGCGACGGCTCCGGCCTCCACGGTCACGCCGTCGGTGCGCGCGCTTTCGTAGCCGATGAGGGTCACCAGCAGGGAATGGCGGCCGGCCGGCACGACGAGGCGGAATTCGCCGGAGGCGTCGGTGATGGCAGTGGTCGCGCCCCGGCCCAGGACCTGGACGGATGCGGAAGCTGCCGGCTCGCCCGTCTCCATGTCCGTCACCCGGCCCTCGATGGCGCCCTCCTGGGCCGCCGCCTGAGCCGGGAACGCGAGCGCAACAGCCAGGGAACCGGGGAAAAGCCGCCATCCACCGTTCATCGATCCGCCTGCTCGGTCGTTCATGAATCCCTCTGCCCTGTCTAGAAGATGAGCCTGAAATCCGAACATAGTGGGAAGTCGCGGGCTTTTCCGCACGTCGCGCTCGGTTAGATTAGGCGGATGCTCTGGAGGAGCGCCCGCTTGAGGGAGGAGGCGTGATGAAGGTTCTGGCCGCCGCGGTGGCGCTGGGGGGTGTGGTGCTGGTCGCGGGAGGAGCAGGCGACGGTGGGCCCGCCGGTCCGGCCGACGCGTCATATGGTTCTGCCCCGGACGCATATCTCGCATACGGCGGCGCCCATTCCGTTCTCCCCGCCGACCTCGGTTCCGCCCCGGTCGAAGACGTCGTCGAGCGCTACTGCACCCGCTGTCACAGCGAGCGCCGCATGCGCGGCAACCTGTCGCTGGAGGGGTTCGACGTCACCCGCGCGGACGAGAACGCCGAGGTCGCCGAGCGCATGATCCGCAAGCTGCGCGCGGGGATGATGCCGCCCCCCGGCCAGCGGCGCCCCCCCGACGACACCCTGCAGGCGCTGGCGCAGTACCTGGAGGACGTGGTGGACGAGGCGGCGGCGGCCAGGCCGTACGCGGGCACCCGCCCCTTCCAGCGCCTCAACCGCGCCGAGTACGCGCGTGTGATCCATGACCTGCTGGGCCTCACCGTCGACCCGGAGGACTGGCTGCCGCCGGACCGCATCAGCGAGAGCTTCGACAACAACGCCGAAGCCCAGACGCTCACCCCCACCCTGATGGACGCGTACCTGGCCGGCGCCAGCGACATCGCCCGCCGCGCCATCGGCGACCGCGACGCGGCCACCATCTCGGTCACCTACAACAATCCGCCCTCCGTGTCCCAGCACGAATGGGAGCGGGTCGAAGGGGCGCCCTTCGGCACCCGCGGCGGGGTGAGCGTGCTGCATTCCTTCCCCGCCGACGGCGAGTACATCTTCTCGATGAGCTTCATGTCGGGATGGGGCGAGCGCGACCACGACATCGACATCTCCGTCAACGGGGAGCGGGTGGCGCTGCTGCGCTACGGGGGCGACATCGACTTCCAGGGGCGCAAGGGCTTCCCGGTGCGCACCGATCCCATCCCCCTGCGCGCGGGGGAGCACCGCCTTACCGCCGCCTTCATCCGCAGGATGGACGGCCCCTACGAGGATCTGATCCGTCCCCACGACTGGTCCCTGACCGGCACCGAGACCAGCTACGGCACCACCTCGCTTCCGCACATGATGAGCCTGACGGTCGAGGGGCCGCACAACCCGACCGGGGTCTCGGACTTCGATGCCCGGCGGCGCGTCTTCTCGTGCCGGCCCACCGCGGCCGCCGAAGAGCAGCCGTGCGCCCGCGAGATCGTGTCGCGGCTGGCGTCGGAAGCCTACGGCCGCGATGTGGACGCGGGCGAAGTGAGCGATCTCCTCGTCTTCTACGAGATGGGTTCCGAGGACGGAGGCTTCGAGGCCGGCGTCCGAACGGCCCTGGAGGCGATCCTCTCCAGCCCGCACTTCCTCTTCCGCATGGAGCGGGAACCCGAGGATGTGGCCCCCGGCGAGGTTTATCCGCTCGCAGGCGAAGACCTTGCCGCGCGCCTGTCCTTCTTCCTCTGGGGCACCGGCCCGGATGCCGAACTGGTGGCCGCGGCCCGGGACGGGGCACTCTCGGATCCCGTCCGGTTCGAAGCCGAGGCGCGCCGACTGCTGGCGGATCCGCGCTCGGAGGCGCTCGCCACCCGCTTCGCGTCGCTCTGGCTGCGCCTGCAGGACGTGGAGAAGGTGAGCCCGGACGCGTTTCGCTTTCCGAACTACAGCCGCCAGTTCGCCGAGGCGATGCGGCGCGAGAGCGAGCTCTTCTTCCACAACCTGATCCGCGAGGACCGGAGCCTGCTCGAGCTCTACAGCGCCGACTACACCTTCGTGAACGAGCGGCTGGCGCGGCACTACGGCATCGACGGCGTGCGGGGCGAGGCCTTCCGGCGGGTGGACTACCCCGACGATCGCCGGCGCGGCGTCCTCGGCCACGGCAGCATGCTGGTCCAGACCTCGCTCGGCAACCGCACCTCGCCCGTGCTGCGCGGCCTGTGGGTGATGGAGGTGCTGCTGGGCACGCCGCCGCCGCCTCCTCCTCCCGGGATTCCCGACCTGGAGGAGACCGCGAGCGCCCGCGACGGCAAGGTGCTGACGACCCGCGAGCGGCTGGAGGCCCACCGCGACAGTCCGGACTGCGCCTCCTGCCACGAGCTGATCGATCCGATCGGGCTTGCGCTCGACAACTTCGACGTGACCGGCAAGTGGCGCATCCGCGAGGAGGGCGCCCCGCTCGACACGCGGAGCACCTACTACGACGGCACGGACATCGAGACCCCGGCCGACCTCTCGCGCGTCCTGCTGAAGCGCCCCATTCCGCTGGTCCGGCAGTTCACCCAGAGCCTGATGGCGTATGCGCTGGGACGGGGCATCGACTATCGGGACCAGCCTGCCGTGCGCGCCATCGCGAGGGAGGCCGAGCGCAACGACTACCGGATGTCGTCCTTCGTCATCGGAGTGGTGATGAGCGATGCCTTCCGCATGAAGCAGGCCCTGGCGCTCGCCGATGGCGAGAACACCGGGATTCGGGATACATTCTGATTGATATGCCCGCGCGCCGGGCCGTCGACCGTCGGCGGCCCGGGCGGGTTCGCGTTCGTCATCCTTCATCGTGGATCGTGGCATGCATTTTCTGACTGGCAAGGCTCTTCCGCGCCGAACCTTCCTGCGTGGCGCGGGCGCCACACTCTCGCTTCCGCTGCTGGACGCGATGATCCCGGCCGGCATCGCGCGCGGGCGCGCGGCGGGCGAGCCGACACGCCTGATCTGCATCGAGGAGGTGCACGGCGTCCCCGGCTGCAACGAGTGGGGCGCGCGGCAGCATCTCTTCGCCCCGGTGACCCAGGGGCGGGACTTCGAGCTCAGCGACGTCAACGTGCTGAAGGGGCTCGAGCCGTGGCGTGACTACATGACCATCATCAGCAACACCGACGTGCGCATGGCGGAGGCGTTCGCGCCCCCCGAGGTGGGCGGGGACCACTTCCGCTCCAGCGCGGTGTTCCTGACGCAATCGCATCCGAAGCAGACCCAGGGGTCCGACATCTACTGCGGGACCTCCCTGGATCAGCTGCACGCGCAGCGCTTCGGCCAGGAGACGGTGCTGCCCTCGCTCCAGCTCTCCATCGAGCCCACCGATGCGGGAGGCGGCTGCGATTACAACTACTCGTGCTCGTACATGGATTCCATCAGCTGGGCGTCGCCCGACGTGCCGCTGCCGATGATCCGCAGCCCGCGCACGGCCTTCGACATTCTCTTCGGGGCGGGGGGAAGCGCGGATGAGCGCGCGCGCCGGCGCCGGACCCACGGGAGCATCCTGGACTGGGTCGTGGGCGAGGTGGCCGATCTCAGGCGTCAGCTGGGCGCGGTCGACCTGCAGCGCGTGGACCGCTATCTCGACAGCGTCCGCGAGATCGAGCGGCGCATCGAGCGGGTGGAGGAGCGCAACACCAGCGGGGCTCCGCGTGAACTGCCCGGTGCGCCCCCCGGCGTGCCCGACTCCTTCGCCGAGCACATGCGTCTCCTCATCGACCTGCAGGTGCTGGCCTTCGAGACGGATGCAACGCGGGTCACCTCGCTCAAGATGGGACGGGACGCGTCCAACCGGAGGTTCCCGGAGAGCGGCTCGGACCGGGCGTTCCACCCCGCCTCCCACCACGGCGGCAACGAGGAGGCCATCCTCGAATTCAACACGATCTGCCAGTGGCGCACGGGACAGCTGGCGTACCTGCTGGAGCGGCTGCAGGAGACGATGGACGGGGAGATGAGCCTGCTGGAGCGGTCCATGGTGATCTGGGGCTCGCCCATGGGAGACGCCAACCTGCACAACCACCGCCGCTGCCCGCTGGTGATCCTGGGCGGGGCGAACGGCCAGCTGGCAGGCAACCTGCACCTGAAGGCCCCGGACGGAACGCCTATGGCGAACGTGTTCACCACGCTGCTGCACAAGCTCGGCCACGAGGAGTTGGTCACCTTCGGAGATGCCACCGGCGAGTTCTCCCTGACCGTGCCGGTGACGTCGTGAAGCCGGGGAGGTTCCCGGGAGGGCGGCCGGTGCGGGCCCGCTTCCCGGGCATGGCGATCCTGCCGCTGCTGCTTCTCGGCGGCGGCTGGTCGGACGCGCCCGTGGCGGACGCGTCGGCGCGGGGCGACGTGGAGGCGGTGCGGCGCCTGCTGCGCGAGGGCGCGGACGTGAACGCGCCCCAGGGCGACGGCATGACCGCGCTGCACTGGGCCGCCGAGCGAGACGACGCGGAGTTGGCGGACGTGTTGCTCTATGCGGGCGCGCGGGTGGATGCGGGCACCCGAATCGGACACTACACGCCCCTCCACCTGGCTGCCCGGGGCGCGGGCGCGACGGTGGTGGAGTTGCTTCTGGACGCGGGGAGCGACCCCAACGCGAGCACGACCAATTCGGGCGCCACGCCGCTTCATCTGGCGGCGGCCACCGGCGATCCGGACGTGGTCGGAGCGCTGTCCGAAGCCGGCGCCGACGTGAACGGGCGCGAGGGAGCGTGGGGGCAGACCCCCCTCATCTTCGCCGCCGCCAACAACCGGGTCGCGGCCATCGAGGTGCTGCTGGGAGCCGGCGCCGACCTGTCGCTCGCAGCCTGGTCGGTGGACGTGGCGGAGCAGGAGCGGGCGGATGCCGCCGCCGAGCGCCGCCTGAACGAGTTCCTGGCCGACTTCAAGGAGAAGGAGGGCGGGGGCCCGGACTGGCAGCCCACGCCCAGCCAGGTGCAGGCGGCCATCGAGGCCTCGCGCGAGATCCGGCGCAGGTGGCCCGACGTGCCCGATCCGGCGAACGACGGGCGGACCATGGCCAACCAGGAAGGCCAGATCGAGGCGGAGGAGGAAGAGGGCGGAGAATCCGGGACCGAGGCCGACGCGGCGCCCGAAGCTGAAGACGATGCCGCCGAACAGGACGAGGAGTCCGGCGAGGCGGAGCAGCGCGACGAGTCCGGCGAAGGCGACGAGTCCGGCGATGCATCGGAGGAAGCCGAGGGGAACGAGGCCGAGTCGGCTGGTGACGACGACGGGGACCCGCGCCCGGACGAAGAGCCGCGTCCCATGTCCTATGCCCAGATGGTGGGCGCCTGGGGCGGACTGACGCCCCTCCTGCACGCGATCCGGCAGGGTCACGAGGAGGCGACCCTGGCGCTGCTCGACGCCGGCGCGGACGTCAACCAGGTTTCCGACGGCGACCGGACCTCGCCGATCCTCATGGCGTCCGTGAACGGTCAGTTCGACCTGGCCTTCACGCTGCTCGAGCGCGGCGCCGACCCCAACCTGGCGAGCAAGGCGGGCACCACCCCGCTCTTCGCGGTGCTCGAGCGGCAGTGGGCGCCCCGGGCGTCGTACGCGCACCCCACCGAGCATCTGCGGCAGAACGCGACCCACCTCGACATGCTGGAAGCTCTGCTGGAAGCCGGGGCGGATCCCAACGTGCGCCTGAAGGCCCACCTCTGGTTCATGGAGTACACCTTCGGCGTGCTGCGCGGCAGCGGCATCAACCTGCAGGGCGCGACGCCCTTCTGGCGGGCCGCCTACGCCCTCGATGTCGACGCGATGCGGCTGCTCATGGAGCACGGGGCCGATCCCGACATCCCCACCATGAAGCCGCCCCAGCGCCGCCGGCGCCGTCCCCCGCCGCCCCCGGAGCCGACGCTGGCGGAGGAAGCGGTCGCCGAGGCCGGTGAGGAAGCTGTGGAGGGCGAGGAGATGGCCGAGGGTGAAGCTGGTGCGGAGGGCGCCGAGGCCGGGGAGGGCGAGGCAGCCGCTGGAGGGTCCCCAGCCGCCGAAACCGGTGACGAAGCCGAGGGTCAGCCCGGTGAGCAGGCCGCCAGCGAGGACGAGCCCGCGGGGCCCGCGCTTGCCAACGCCGAGGGCGAGACCGACGAAGACGAGCCCGGACCTCCTCCCGGGGGACGCTACGGCGGCGGCGACGACGAGGATCTCTCCGGAGTGCCGCCCGTGCCCGTCGGCGGACCCGCGATCTACCCGATCCACGCGGCCTCCGGCGTCGGCTACGGCCAGTCCTTCGCGGGCAACGCGCACCGCTACGTCCCCGACAACTGGCTCGCGGCGGTGAAGTTCCTGGTGGAGGAGGCCGGCGCCGACGTCAACGTGCGCGACGCCAACGCCTACACCGCGCTCCATCACGCCGCGTCCCGGGGCGACGACGAGCTGGTGCTCTATCTCGTGGAGCACGGTGGGGACGTGACCGTGCTGAGCCGCAAGGGGCAGACCACCGCCGACATGGCCAACGGTCCGGTGCAGCGCGTACAGCCGTTCCCGTCCACCATCGCACTGCTGGAGCGGCTGGGGTCGAAGAACAACAACAACTGCGTGTCCTGCTGAGGGCCGGCCCGGCGTAGCGCGCCATCCCCGACCCCCGAGACAGTCAACTCCCCGTGAAGGCCAGCGGATCGCGCCGCAAGGCCGCGATGGTCTTCATCCTCATCACGGTCTTCATCGACATGCTGGGGATCGGGATCATCATCCCCATCCTCCCGGAACTGATCAGGGAGTTCGCCGGAGGGAGCGCCGCGCTGGCCGGGCGCTGGTACGGCATCCTCGCGGCCACCTACGCCGTGACGCAGTTCTTCTTCGCGCCCCTGCTGGGAGCGCTTTCGGACCGCGTGGGCCGCCGGCCCGTGATCCTCATCTCCCTCTTCGGGCTCGGGATCGACTACCTCATCATGGGCTTCGCGCCGACGCTGGGCTGGCTCTTCGCGGGCCGCCTCATCGCCGGCGTGATGGGGGCCAGCGCCACCACCGCAAACGCCTACATCGCCGACGTCTCGAAGCCCGAGAACCGGGCCCGGAACTTCGGGCTCATCGGCGTGGCGTTCGGGCTCGGCTTCATCTTCGGCCCCGCCATCGGCGGCCTGCTCGGAAGCATCGATCTGCGGCTGCCGTTCTTCGCCTCGGCGGGACTCGCGCTGGTGAACTGGCTGTACGGCTTCTTCGTCCTGCCGGAATCGCTTCCCCCGGAGAAGCGCGACGCCTTCAACTGGCGCAAGGCCAACCCGGTGGGAAGCCTGCACGTGCTGAAGTCGTATCCGCTGGTCGCGGGGCTGACCGCCGCATTCGTCTTCGTCATTCTGGCCCAGCGCGGCCTCGAGACCGTCTGGGTTCTCTACACCGGTCACAAGTTCGGGTGGGACGAGCGGGCGAACGGGCTGTCGCTGGCCCTGGTGGGGATCATGTCCGCGATCGTCCAGGGCGGACTGGTCCAGCCGGTCATCAAGCGAATCGGCGAGCGCCGGGCGATCCTGTACGGCCTCGTCTGGGCGGTCGTCACCTTCCTGGGCTACGGCTTGGCCACGGCGGGGTGGATGCTGCTCGCGTGCATCGTCTTCGGTTCGATCTCGGGCGTCGCGGGCCCTGCCATCCAGAGCCTGGTGGCCGGCGCCGTCCCTCCCGAGGACCAGGGCAAGGTGCAGGGCGGCATCCAGTCCCTGATGAGCCTCACCAGCATCGTTGCGCCCCTGATCTTCACCGCGGGGCTATTCAGCTACTTCACCTCGGCGAGCGCGCCGATCGAGCTTCCGGGCGCGCCGTTCCTGCTGGGGGCTGTGATGTACGCGCTGGCGTTCTCGTCGGTGCTTAGGCTGTTCCGGAGGATGCCGGGGTAGGGGGGAATTGATGGGCAATTCCTTCCTACCAGCCTGCACAGCGCAAGCTGGTCCACCAACTAATCGACTGGCGGCGCGTCGAATGTAGATTTCGGAGTTACCCGGCAATCGGGAGAATCTTCTTGAGCGAGATGCTCAGGAACTCCAGCGAGCGTCCACCGTATTTTTGCCACTATCTTGCCTGGCGTCTGGGAGTCTATGAGGCGGAGAATGTGTTTCAGCGGCTGGAAGAGTTGCTTTGTTGCGCGAATCAGCTGCCCAATTGGAAGAACGAGAGCAGGTCATTTCTCAACACAGCAGAGATAGCCGATTTCTGGGCATTGGTGTGGCAGTTGCAAGTAGCTGAGCACCTTTGCGAGGTAGGCCGTGATGTTCGATGGGGTAAATCTGGAGACAATGCGCGAAGTCCTGATCTTTCTGCGGTGGTGCGGGGCAAACACTGGTACGTCGAATGTTACGTGTACCGCAAGTCATTTGATTTGATGCTCTTCCTGGAAGAGCTTCTCATGAATGTCGATCCACAGCTGCGTCTCCGGTATACTCAATGTCTGCCGCTATCGCTGCCAAAGGGTCGCGATCGGGCTCGGTTTCTTGACGATAATTGCCTTGCCGTGAACTACGCGTTGAGAACGGACTTCCAACTCGCACTCTCGGTGCGGGGTTGGGATGAGATAGAGCGTCCTGAGCTGGGGCCGAATCTTGACGCACTAGCGGTGGGCACAGTGGGCATCGACGAACAGCTCTCCGCCAAAAAACTCAGTGCCGTGGCGGTAGCCGAGTCTGTTGATCGCAAGGGTCTTTCGGCTCTAGCAACGATCCGATAGCGAACCTCAGGCCAGCGTGTCGTCCTCGGGCGATTTCACCTCCACTACGCCCCGCTCCGGTCGCTGGCCCGGCCGCGGCTTGCCCGGTATGCCTGCTCGGGATGCGTCGGGCTGTCCGGATACCGCCGGAGCAGCACACCGGCTTCAACCATCGGCAGCAGATGACGGCTACCCAGCTTCCGCTGGGAGAAGTTCAGGAAGCGCGCGATTTCGCCCGACGTCGTCCATTCCCTCGCGACGCAGATTGCTTTGATGACGGTGCGGAGGTGTTCCTTGCGTGGTCGGGTGCCCAGATCCTCGATAGCGCGTTGGACATTGGCTGGGAGCTCCCCTCGATCCGTGCCGAGCTCCCCCCGATCCGCGCCGAGCTCCCCCCGATATGCTCGCGCAACGCGGGGGACAGGGTGTAGTAGCTGGCCGCTCCGTGCGAATACAACGTGAGCAGGTCTCGGTCCCGTAGTCCTCGCAGCAACTGGCTCGCAGCCAGCGTGTCCAGTCCCATGACGGCGCGCAGCCGGGCGTTGTCCACCCGGTCGCGCCGGTACGCCATGAGCAGCGCGCGGAATTCGCCACGGCTCAACTCCGCGTCTCCGAGCCCTGCCACGAATCGGCGGTCGGCAGCGGTCAGGGTGGACGTGTTGCGCAACGTCACCATCACCTGCTGTCCTTGCACCTCCACAACGGGGCGAGGCAGGAAGGCGTCCTCCATCTCCGCGAACATGCGCGGTATGCCCTCGCCCTGATCCTTGGCGTAGCCGAGATCGACCAGGACGCGCACGATTCGCGGGTTACGGCTCCGGTGGACACGCTCCAGCCGGAGCACCTGTTCCAGAGTCACGCCCTCCGGAAAAGCGCCCGCGCTCACCACCTCCATGCGATCCTCGAACATCCAGATCTCAGTGCCCGCCCCCTGGATCGCGTAGTCCCGGTGGGGCGACCGCGTTGTGCATCGCCTCGCGCCAGGCGAAATCGGGGTACTCCGGCATCTCCTGGAAGCGAGTGCCCATGAGACGGGA
This sequence comes from Longimicrobiales bacterium, assembly GCA_965202805.1. Taxonomy (GTDB): domain Bacteria; phylum Gemmatimonadota; class Gemmatimonadetes; order Longimicrobiales; family Gaopeijiaceae; genus BD2-11. The sequence goes on along the minus strand of OZ241869.1, from coordinate 1,307,105 downwards.
CCGTCGTCGCAGGAGACCACCGACTTCCGTCCGTGCTTTGTCCAACACCGTCGCCAGATTGCCTTCGATGCGGGGCCGTTCCTCCACGTTGTGCTCCACGCCAGCGGTCCATGGCACCTACCGTGGCAACCGAGCTGGCTTGGGGATGAGGGTCTTGCCCGAGTAGTATCACATCGTGATGTCGGGTAGTATCACTCAGACCCTACGAGTAGTATCACCTCGGCTGATGCGTAGTATCATCACCCGCTCTCACCCCCGAAACGCCGCCAGCAACTCAGCCTCGCGCGCCGGCGTCAGCCCCGACCGCAACTCCTGCCGTTCCGCATCCTGGGCGTTGAACCACTCCAGCGTGTCGCGCGCGGTCTCTTCCAGCGGCCGCATCGCAAACCCCGCGTCGAACGCCTTGTCCCCGTTGACCTGCATCATGCCCAGGTAGTCGCCCGCGGGTTCGGTCCAGTAGGTCAGGGCCGACAGGCCGTTGTCCATCAGGAAGGCGGCGTCCACCCAGGTGAGGGTGGCGTCCGAGCCCACCGCGGCGCGCGTGCGCTCGAGCAGGCTGCCCATCGTGAGCGGTTCGCGCGGGCCCACCACGTTCCAGGTGCCCGTCAGGTCGTCCTCCACGGCGTCGATCATGAACGCGGCCAGGTCGCGGACGTCCACGTGCTGCATGGGGTCGTCGGGGGTCCCCGGCGCGAGCACCTCGCCGCCGCGCGCCAGCCGCACCGGCCAGTAGGTGTAGCGGTCGGTCGGGTCGCCGGGTCCGACGATGTAGGTCGGGCGCAGGACCAGGTGGGCCTCGGGGAAGGCGTCGCGGGCCTCGCCCTCCGCAAGGGCCTTCAGGGCGCCGAAGGTGCGGCCGTTCACGACCTCCGTCTCCGGGTCCTCGATGGTGTCCACCGGGGCGTCTTCGTGGATGTCGGTGGTGAGGTAGGGGATGTAGACGCCGGTCGAGGACACGAAGAGGTACTTCCCGACGGAGCCGCGCAGCACCTCGGTCGAGAGGCGCACCCAGCGCGGCAGGTTGGCCGAATTGTCGATGACCACGTCCCAGTCGCGGCCCTCCAGAGCGGCCAGGTCGCCGTCCCGGTCCCCGATCAGGGTCTCGAGGTCGGGAAAGAGCCCGGGGTTCGTGATGCCCCGGTTGAAGAGGGTGACCTCGTGGCCGCGCGCCACGGCAGTCCTCACCTGGTGGGGTCCCACAAAGCCCGTTCCTCCCAGGATGAGAATGCGGAGAGGGCTTGGCGCAGGTTCGTCCAGGCGGCAGGCGCCCGTGCTCAGCCCGCCGATGGCGAGCGTCGCAGCCTGAAGAAAACTCCGGCGTGAGAGATCGGGTCCGGGCATCTCGCTTCCTCGCTGGTGGTCATTCGGCGGCTCCGGGCCCAATCTGTCACACCGGTTCGACCGGCGATAGCTGGCCGTTCGCAGGTCCACGGTCGCTTGGCGAACGGATCACGCCCTTGCGGCGCCGGAACGGGGTGCGAAGTTCGGCGGCGGCAGCCAGGATAAGGCGTCGGGCGGAAAACCTGAGCGGGAGGAGGCACGGTTGGCGAGGCCACAAAGCCGCATCGCGAGGCTGATCACCTGGGTGGCGGGCGCAGCCGCGGGCGTGTTCTACCGGGTGGACCACCACGGACCTCCCCTGCCTGCGGGCCCGCTGCTGGTCGCGGCCAATCACCCCAACAGCCTGCTGGATCCCCTCCTCATCTTCCTCTGCAGCGAGCGCTTGCCCCGGCCGCTGGCGCGGGCGCCGCTCTTCGACGGGCTCTTGCTCGGGCCGTTGCTGAGGGCGCTCGGCGGCATTCCGGTCTACCGTCGCCAGGACGACCCCGGCGCGATGCACCGCAACCAGGACATGTTCCGCGCGGCGACAGGGGTGCTCCGGGAGGGCGGTGCGATCCAGATCTACCCGGAGGGCCGGAGCCACTCCGAGGCCCATCTGGTCGAGTTCCGCACGGGGGCCGCCCGCATCGCGCTGCAGGCCGAGGCGGAGGCGGGATGGGAGTTGGGGCTCTCGATCGTGCCAGTGGGGATCACGTACTCGCGCAAGGAGCGGGCCCGGACGGCGGTGGCCGTGCGCTTCGGGCCCGCCTTCGAGTGCGCCGACCTGAGGGACGCCTGGCGCGAGGACCCGATGGCGGCCGCGCGAGCGCTCACCGAGCGGATCGAGGCCGGGATCCGCGCCCGCACCCTCAACTTCGTTCATCACGAGGACCGGGCGCTGGTGGAGGTGGCGGAACAGCTCTACGTGCGCGAGTCGCGCTGGGTCCCGTGGCGGGCGCGGGAGGCGCTGGGCTCGCGTTTTCCCCGCCTGCAGCGTTTCGCCGCCGGGCTGGAGTGGATCCGGCGCGAGGCCCCGGGCGAGCACCGCGAACTCAGGCGCATGGTGGAGCACTACGCCGCCCTGAGTGCGCGGGTTGGGGCGGGGGAGGGGGACGTGCCGCCCCGTTACGGTCTCGTGCCGGTCGCGCGCTACATCGCCGTGCGGGGGAGCCTGCTCCTGCTGGGGCTGCCGTTCGCCCTGTCGGGATCGGTATTCTGGGTGCCCGTGACGCAGTTGGCCGGGGTCGTGGTCCGGAGCCTGCGTCCCGACTACGAGGTGAGGGCCACCTTCAAGCTCGCGACGCTCCTCGGCGGCGTGTTCGCGGCCTGGGTGCTCTGGGTGGTCCTGGGCTATGCTGCCGGCGGTCCCTTCGCCGCCCTGGGCGCGGCGGTGGTGGCGCCGCTGTGCGGGTATCTGGCCATCCTGTGGGTGGAACTGGCCCGGGAGGTGAAGGAGGACACGATGCTGTTCCTGAAGCTTCAGGGGCGGCCCGATGTGCGAATGCGCTTCGCCCGCATGCGCCGCGAACTGGTCGAGACCTTCCGGCGGCTGGAGCGGCGGTGGCAGGGGGAGTCGTTCCATTCGGTGGACGATGGCGACGCCTCGGCCCCGGAAGGTGACGGGCGAGGATGACGATGGCCGGGGGGGTGGCTCAGATCGCCGTTCCCGAGCGCGCCGTCAGCTCCCGGAACAACCCGCTGAGCCGTCCCGTCACCGGGCCCGGTTCGCCGGTGCCGATCGTACGCCCGTCGATTTCGGTCACGCTGGCCAGCTCGCCCATCGTACCCGTGCAGAAGGCCTCGTCGGCGCGGTAGGCTTCGGTCAGCGAGAGGTCCTTCACCCGGTAACGGATGCCGTTGTCGGCGCACAGTTCCAGGACGGCCGCGCGCGTGATCCCTTCGGGACATGCCGCCGCCCGCCCGGTCGTCACGACTCCGCCGGTCACGAGGAAGAAGTTGGTGGCGTTGGTCTCGGCGATGAAGCCGCGCCGGTCGAGCATGAGCGCGTCATCCGCGCCCGCGGCATTCGCCTCGATCTTGGCGAGGATGGACTGGAGCAGGTTGGCGTGGTGGATCTTCGGGTCGAGCGCATCGGGGTCGAACCGCCTGAGCGAACTCGTGATCAGCCGGAGTCCGGACCGCTCGTAGACGGGCGCCTTGTGCTCGGCCAACACGATCAGCGTGGGGCCGGACCGGTTGAGGCGGGGATCCATGCCGCTCGTATACTTGACGCCCCGCGTGAGCGTCAGCCGGATGTGCACCCCGTCGCGCATCCGGTTCGCGGCGAGGGTGCGCCGGATCTCCTCGACGATCTCCTCGTCCGGCGGAATCCCGGCGAAGGCGAGCGCGAGCGCCGAGGACCGCAGCCGCGCCAGGTGCTCCTCCAGCCTGAAGATCCGACCCTCGTAGAGCCTGAGCCCCTCCCAGACCGCGTCGCCGCCCTGCACGACCGAGTCGAAGGGACTGACCCCCGCCTGGTCCCGGTGCAGCAGGCGTCCGTTGACGTTGACGATCAGGTCCCGATTGCGTTCGTCGAAGCGCTGGAGCATGTGGGAGTACCTGTGCCGGCCGAGAGACCCGACGGGCCCGGAGGCAGGGTCCGGGGCCGGGCGGCCCTACCCGTTGAACATCCCCGCGAACGGGTCCGGCGGTGCGGATCTCCTGGGCAGATCGGGCTTCCTGCGCACCAGCTTGGCGGGAATCCCCGCGTAGATGGCGCTGGCCTTCGTGTCCCTGGACACTACCGCGCCCGCGCCGATCATGCTGTCGTCGCCGAGGGTCACGCCGGTGAGGATGGTGGCATGGTAGGCGATGCGCACGCCGGCCCCGACCACCGTCATCCGGTTCGTGATCTCGGGAGCGTTCACCACGTCGTGGCTGTGGCTGTAGATGTTGACGTAGTCCGACACCGAGGCGCCGTCGCCGAGGCGGATGCCGCCCCTGTCATCGAGAAGCACGTGCCGGTGCACGACCACGCCGTCCCCGACCTCCATGTTGTAGCCGAAGGAGAATTTCACCTGGTGGAATGCCTTGAAGTCCCTGCCGCAGCGGCGGAAGATGCGCCGGGCAAGGATGCGCCGGAAGAGCACGCCCAGGTACAGGTTTTCGCCCATCGGGCTCCTGTCGAACATCTCCCACAGCCAGAGCAGGGGCTTGACCCGTGCGTAGCGCTCCGGATCGATGTCGGCGTAGTGCTCCGGTTCGACGGTGACGTTGGCCGGATCCATGTGCAGGTGCCGGACGCGCTCGGCCTCGGCGGGCTTGAACCCGGAGGAGAATCGCCCCGGGGTTGACGCGTTCATGCCCCGCGGCCGGTAGATGTCGGTCAGTAAGCGCCGGCACAGGTCGCGCCGGTCGCAGTCGGGGTTCGACAGCTCGTCGTCGATCCCCTGGAGCCAGCGATGGTAGACATCCCTCGCTTCGCCGGTGATGGAAACGCTTTTCAGCGGCAGATAGGCCATCTACGCGAAGTCCCGCGTTCGGTTGTATGTTGAAACCGCGCACATCACGGGATGGTGTCGCGGATGATTGCCGGGACGCTCCGGCCCTGCCAGAAGGATACGCGGTTCCGGACCCGCAGCAAGGTTTGCGGGGGAAGTGTTCCCCGGCCTGCATCGGGAACGCCCGCGTCGGCATCGGCGGGAGCGGTGCATCGGTGTCCGGACGCCATCCTTCGGCGCCGGAACTCGACACGTGAGCCCTCCGTAGGACGCCCAGGATTCGGAAAAGGATGACCGCCAATGCATGATGCCCTGCGCAACCGCCTGCTGAGGAAGATCGAGAGCCTGCCCGACGGGCAGATCTACCAGGTTCTGGACTACATCGAGTTCCTGGAGGAGAAGTACGGTGACCGGGAAGGGGAGCCGGAGCCCACCGGTTTCCAGCGCTTCGCCGAGAGACTCGAGGACAGCCTGCGCAAGCGCACCGTGAGACCCGCCGTCATCCGTGAAGCGTTTCAGCTCCTCGCGGCCGCGGATCGCGGCCTCTCCAACGTCTCGGCGGCCGGACAGAAGTTCCTGCGGGATCTGAACGGCTCCGATGAGCGCACGGGAGGCTCCGGAGAACGCAGGGAGGGCGCCGGTGCGATCCGTCGCGAGGACGATACCCGGGGCACCTCGGCGCGCGAGGATGAAGTCCCCTCCGAGTAGCCGTCCGGGTCGCGGCCCCGGCGTCGCGGCGCGGCGCTTGACACTTCATCTCGAACCCGGGTAGACTCGGCAATGTTCTGCACTTCCGGGTTTGAGGCGGACCCCTTTCTCCGGGGTGGCATGGGACGAGTTCCGGGACGGAGACGGTCGCGCCGGCAAGGAGGCGCTCCGGCATGACCGAATTCGGCGAGGGGCTGACCTTCGACGACGTCCTGCTTGTGCCGGGACACTCCACCGTCCATCCGCGGGACACCGCTGTGGACACGCGTCTCAGCCGCCGTATCTCCATGCCCATCCCCGTGCTCTCGGCGGCCATGGACACCGTCACCGAGTCGCAGATGGCGATCGCGGTGGCCCGCGAGGGCGGGATCGGCGTCATCCACAAGAACATGCCCGCCGAGCGCCAGGCGCAGGAAGTCGACCGCGTCAAGCGCTCCGAGAGCGGGATGATCCTGAACCCCATCACCCTGGGGCCGAACGCGACCCTGCGTGAGGCGCACGCGTTGATGGCCCGGTTTTCGATCAGCGGCGTGCCCATCGTGGAGGAGGACGGCCGGCTGGTCGGAATCGTCACGAACCGGGACCTGCAGTTCGAGACCGACCTGGACAGGGATATCCGGGACGTCATGACCCGGGACCGCATCATCACGGCTCCCGTGGGCACGACCCTCAAGGAAGCCGAGCGCGTCCTGCACCGCCACCGCATCGAGAAGCTTCCGGTGGTGGACGACGACGGCAGGCTGCGCGGGCTCATCACGGTCAAGGACATCTTCAAGCGCCGCCGGCACCCCAACGCCTGCAAGGACGGACACGGGCGCCTGCGGGTGGCCGCGGCAGTGGGCGCCGCGCCCGAAGACATGGAACGGGCGCGACTGCTGGTTGGCGCCGGAGTGGACGCGCTGGTGATCGACACCGCGCACGGACACGCCCAGGGTGTGCTCGACGCGCTCAGCCGCGCGCGCGAGGCCTTCCCGGACGTCGACATCGTCGCGGGCAATGTGGCCACCGAGGAGGCGGCCCGGGCTCTCGTCGAGCGCGGAGCGGATGCCGTCAAGGTGGGGGTCGGACCGGGTTCGATCTGCACCACCCGGGTGGTCACGGGCGTGGGCGTGCCCCAGTTGACGGCGATCATGGACGCGGTGGGAGGAGCCGACGGGCGGGTGCCCATCATCGCCGACGGCGGCATTCGCTACTCCGGCGACATGGTCAAGGCGCTGGCGGCAGGAGCCCACTGCGTCATGATGGGGTCCATGTTCGCAGGGACCGAGGAATCGCCGGGCGAGAGTTTTCTTTACGAGGGCAGGCGCTTCAAGATCGTCCGGGGGATGGGTTCGCTGTCGGCGATGGAGGAAGGCTCCGCCGACCGCTACTTCCAGGAATCGGATGCAGGCGCCAGCAAGCTGGTGCCGGAGGGAATCGAGGCCAGGCTGCCGTACAAGGGGCCCGTGGCGGACACGATATTTCAATTGGTAGGGGGGCTGAGGAGCGGAATGGGGTACTGTGGCGCCGCCGACCTCGGCGAGCTGAGGGAGAAGGCCAGATTGCTGCGTGTCACCAGCGGCGGCCTGCGCGAGTCCCACCCACACGATGTGACCATTACGCGCGAAGCCCCCAACTACCACACATGAATTGGCGGGAAGTCGCAATCGCGGAAAACCGTACTGAATTCACGGGGATCTCTGAAATGACTCGAGGCGCGCAACTTGTTCTCATCGCCGGGGCCGTGTGGGCTTCGTCGGGCTGTTTCCCCGGGCCGAACCGGGTGCCTGTGGAGACGCCCGTGGCTCCCTCCGCGGCCGGGGTGCCGGCGCCTGGGGAAGCGACGCCCGCCTCGCCGGCCGAGGAACCGGATCCGGTGAGGGAATCCCCCGCTCCGGAGCCCACGCCCGAGCCGGCGCCGGAGCCCGAGCCGGAGATGCCCGCGGAGCCCGAACCGGAGCCCGTCCCCGCGGACGCCGTTACCGGCTCGCCCGCCGCCGCGCACCACGAACTCGCGGACCATCTCGACGAGTGGTTCGACTACTGGCTCGGTGACCACAGTCCCTATCTTCGGGTCTCGCTGGAACGCATGGGCCGCTACGGGGGCATGGTGGATGCCGCGCTCGAGAAACGGGGCATGCCCCGCAGCCTCCGCTATCTGCCGATCGCGGAGAGCCACTACAATCCTCGCGCGTACAGCCGCGTGGGAGCCGCCGGCATGTGGCAGTTCATGCCCGGCACCGCGCGCGAGCGAGGGCTGACGGTGAGCTCGCTGGTGGACGAGCGGCGGGACCCGGTGGCGGCGACGGAGGCCGCGCTGGACATGCTCGCCGAACTGCACGAGCGCTTCGATTCCTGGTTCCTGGCGCTGGCCGCCTACAACGGGGGCCCCAACCGCGTCGCCCGGTTGTTGCGCCAGTACCGTTCGGGGGCGACCGGCGACAGTGCGTTCATGGGGATCCGCGACCGGTTGCCGCGGGAAACGCGGCACTTCATCCCCAAGTTCCTGGCGGTTGCCACGATCGCGGAAGACCCCGGGACCTTCGGCATCACCGACCTGGCGCTCGAGCCCGTCTTGGAATACGACGAGGTGACCGTGCCGGACGCGACTTCACTGGACGTGGTGGCGGAGGCGGCGGGTGTCCCCGAAGAGGAGATCCGGGTCCTGAACCCGCATCTCCCGCTCCGGATCGTTCCCGCCCATATCGAGGCGGTGCTCCGGCTGCCCGCGGGCACGGAGTCCCGTTTCGAGCGCAACTACGCGGCGATCCCGACCGAGCAGCGCCTGACCATCGTGGAGCACACGATCAGCGCGGGCGAGACGCTCGGCCACATCGCGCAGATGTACGGGGTGCGGCTTTCGGAGCTGATCGCCACCAACCCCGGGCTGCGCCCGCGCTATCTGCAGATCGGGCAGAAGGTGGTGGTGCCCAGGCTGCGCCGCGCGCTGGCGGGGGATTAGCAGTCCGCGGGCTGCCCATGGTCCGTGGACGAATCCGCGCGAGCGGCGAGGGCGGCGAGGCGCCGGGGCGGCAAGGCGTTTTGAAGGCCAGGCCTGGCTAAGTTAGGCCTGCCAGACGCCGGAGCGTCCTCCTTCCTTGCGCAGCAGGCGCACTCCCTCGATGACCATTCCGCGGTCGGCCGCCTTGGCCATGTCGTAGACCGTGAGCAGCGCCACCGACACCGCGGTGAGCGCCTCCATTTCCACTCCGGTCCGGCCTTCGATGCGGGCGGCCGCGCGGGCGCGAACACCCGGAAGGTCGGGGTCGGGCGCCACTTCCACCCGGATGGAGGCGGCGGGGAGAATGTGGCACAGGGGGATGAGTTCGCCGGTTCGCTTGCCGGCCATGACGCCGGCCACCTCGGCAACGCGCAGGACATTGCCCTTTGCGACCGTACCCTCCTCGATGGCTGCGAGGGTCGCGGGCGCCATTCGGATGCGGCCCTCCGCCACGGCGGTGCGCCGGGTGCCCGGCTTGTCGCTGACGTCGACCATGCGCGGTCGGCCGCGTGCGTCGAGGTGCGTGAGTTTCGGCGAATCGCTCATGTGCGTGTCTCCAGGGCCGCGGATGCGTCGCGCACCATGCCGTAGACGAGCAGCTGGGGGTTGACGTTGGTGGCCGCGAGGTGCTTGGCCTGCTCCACCTCCGCCACCGCGCGCGCGACTCCCTCCGGGTGTATGCTCCGCCGCGCGACCGCCTGCTCGAGGAACGGGCCGGCATCGTGGTTGAAGGCCGGTGCGCCGGTCGCCACGGCTGCCAGGTCGCGCAGCCAGTCCTCGAGCGCGCCGAACAGACCCAGCAATCCGCGCGCGCCTGACACCCCGACCCGGCTCGCCGCCGTGGCGGCCGCGCCGATGCCGCCATCGAGGGTGGCCTCCAGCAGGCCGCGGGCCTGCGTGCGCTCGAGCTCGAGCGGTCCCGGCTCGCCGTCCGCCGGCAGGAAGGCCAGCGCCCGCCCGATCGACCCGCGTGACAGCGCCGCGGCCAGGCGGGCGTCGGCGGGGGGCGCTTCGGCGACCTCCACCAGGAAGCGCTCCACCCGTTCGCGGGGCAGGGGGCCCAGGTGGAAGGGGACCGTGCGCGACCGGATCGTGGGGAGCAGCCGGCCCGGCTCGCTCGACGTGAGGATGAAGGTCGTGCCGGCGGGCGGTTCCTCCAGCAGCTTGAGCAGCGCGTTGGCGGCCTGGTCGCTGGCTTCCTGGGGGATGAGTTCCTCCGCGTTGCCGATGACGAAGACCTGCCGCTCGCCCAGCGACGGCCGCTTGAGAGCCATGCGCCGGATGGTGGTGACCGCACCCAGGTAGATGCCCTGCGGCCGGCCGCCGTGGGTGGGGCGGAGGGGCTCGCCCCGGATGGCCTCCAGGGCGGCCGCGCGCGCCTCTTCTAGGGCGGCCACCATCCGCTCCGCCCCGCTGGTGCGCTTGGGGCGGGGCAGGGGGAAGAACCAGTGCAGGTCGGGATGCTGCAGCCCGACCGCCATCCGGCAGGAACGGCAGCGGGCGCACGGGCCCCGGGCGTCCGGCGCTTCGCAGTGAAGCAGCTGGCCCAGCCAGAGGGCGATGCGCTGCTTGCCGGTTCCCGCCAGGCCGTGGAGCAGGAGCGCGGCGGGGAGGGAATCTCTTGCGTGCGCTCCGGCGAAGGTCGCACGAGTCCGCTCGTGCCCCGCGACCGGCGGTAGCGTCATGCGGTCGCGGACAGCGGCGCGGTCCGGTCTCCCTGCCCTCCGGCGCCACGGGTGGTGGCCGACCGGTTGGCGGCGACGCGGCTCGCAAGGCGCAATGCCTCCAGCGCGGAGGAGGCGTCCGCCACTCCCCGGCCGGCGATGTCGAAGGCGGTGCCGTGGTCGGGAGAGGTGCGCACGAAGGGCAACCCCAGGGTCACGTTCACCCCTGTGCCAAAGGAGACCGTCTTCAGGGCCGCCATCGCCACATCGTGGTAGGGGGCGACGACCGCGTCGAACTCGCCCCGCAGCGCGCGCACGAACACGGTGTCGGCGGGGAGAGGACCGGCCACCCTTCCGGCCTCGCGCGCCAGGGCTTCGAGGGCGGGCGCGTACACCTTGTCCTCTTCATCGCCGAAGAGGCCGCCATCGGACGCGTGCGGGTTGAGCGCACACAGCGCGACCCGCGGCTCGGCAATGGCCCAGTCCGTCCGCAGCCCCGCGAGCATGAGGCGGGTCTGTTGAACGAGCAGGGTTACCGTCACCTGCGAAGCGACCCGCGCCAGCGGGATGTGCCGGGTGGCCAGCAGAACCCGCAGGGGAGCCCCCAGGCGCGTCCGCTCGGCACACATGAGCATCCCGGATCCGTCGGCCCCGGCGAGCGCCTGCAGCAACTCGGTCTGCCCGGGATGGCGGCTCCCCGCCGCCTGCAGCGCGGGCTTGTGCACCGGTCCGGTCACGATCCCGGCCACCACACCTTCCATCGCCAGCCCCACCGCGTTCTCCAGCGCGGCGAACGACAACGCTCCCGCGCTCACCTCCGAGCCGTCCCACGTTCCCATGGCCCGATACTCGCCCACCCCCGGGTCCGCCCCCGCCGGTCCCAGCACGAGCAGTTCGACGCCCGGGTCTTCGTCCAGGAAGCGGCGGGCGGCCACCGACATCACTTCGGGCCCGATGCCGCGCGGGTCCCCGAGGGTCACGGCGAGTCGCGCGGGTGGAGCGGGGGCAAAAGCGGTCACGTCAGTCCTGGAACGATGGGCAACGGGGGATCAGGGCCGAAGCTCGACGTGCGCCCGTGCGCGCAACTCTTCGATGATCTCGTCCAGCACCTTGGTCTCGCGCAGCTGATCCTCCACGCGGGTCCGCAGATCGTCATAGGTGTAGTCGCCCTCCGGCCGCGTCTCGAGCACCTTGACCACCGCGAACACCTTGCCGCGGTCATCGAATTCGATGGGGCCGACGACATCCCCATCCGCGGCCGACCCGATCTCGCTGACGTATCCGGGGGGGAGCGATCCGAGCTGGGGCGTGAAGATCTGGAGCGAATCCAGCGGCGGCTGGGCCTTGTACCCGTACTCCTCGTGAAGCGCTCTCATGGACTCGCCGCCGCGTGCCCGCTCGAGAAGCTCATCCGCCAGAACCTGCGCGGCCTCCTCATCGCCTGCGTTGGTTTCCGCGGTGATGAGGATGTGCCGCGCCCTCCGTTCCCCGAGGCTGATGCGGTCGACGCGGATGATGTGCGCGCCGAAGTCGGTCTCGACCACGTCGCTCACCTGTCCCTCCTGGAACATCCCGAAGGCGGCGTCTTCGAACTCGCGCACCATGCGTCCCCGGGGGAACCATCCCAGATCTCCGCCCTGCGCCGCGCTCGACGGATCCCGGGAATACCGGCGGGCGAGTTCCTCGAAGTCCTCTCCCTCGCGGATGAGCCCCAGCAGGCGCTCCGCCTCCAGCCGGGCCGCCTCACGGGTGGAGTCGGATGGCTCGGCGCGCACGAGGACCTGGCGGAAGATGATGGAGGCCGGGCGCTTGGGCAGTTGCTCGCGCTGCGCGTCGATGAAGTCGCGCACCTCTCCTTCGGTCACCACGATGGGGCCGATGTCCGCGCGTCGCCTGCCCACCCAGAGGGACTGCAGGCGCTGCCGGCGCGCCTGCTCCTTCAGCATTTCGCGGTAGCTGATGAGGTTCAGTCCCTGTTCGCCGAGGAGGGCCACCAGCTGCCCCATTCCTCCTACGTTGCGTATTCGCTCGTCCAGGTCCTGCTGGACGATGGCCTCCAGTTCCTCGTCGGAGACGATGATGGTGCTGTCGCTCTCGGCTGCCTGCAGGAGAAGCTGCTCGTTGACCAGGGATTCGACGATTTCATCCTGAAGGCGCATGATGCCCGCCGGATCTTCCGGCATGGGCGCCCCGCTGGCGCGCATCTGGAGCAGGCGTTCCTGCACCTCGGATCGCAGGATCACCGAATCGCCGGCGATCGCCACGACGCCGTCGACGACTTCCGGGAGGCGTCCCGGCTCCTGTGCCCGCGCCAGGGCGGGGCAGAAGAGCAGCGCGAGGATGAGGAGAGGCCGCGGGGCAGGGCGGCCAGGGGTCGGAAGAAGAGGCTTCGCCATGCGGTTTGGACCTGCGGCTATCGGGGGATCGAGCGGAGGACGGAACGCACATCCGTGCTTCGATCCCGTGTAAACCCCGTGCTGGCGCCGGGTTCCGGAGCGAGCGGCCGCGGGATCCCGAGGTCGCCGGGCCACGTGCGCGGGCATCGCCTTCAATTGCCGGGCGGCGGCGCGTTGGGAGCCGCGGCCGGGGAGTCCGGGGGCTGGATCGGCTGGGAGCGGCCCCGGATCACCCTGAACTCGCTGGTGCGCTGCGTCACGGCGTTGAAGCTGTTCTCGTACACGTCGGAACGGTACTCCTCCCGCAGCGCGAACGAGAGGTGTCCGAGGGCCGGAATGTTCTCGTCTCCGTCGATGATGCGCTGCATTACGCCGCGCACGATGGCCTCGACGGCGTCCCGCGTCGATTCCCCCTCCGCCGGCGTCACGCTGGTCAGCTCCAGATCGCGGGCCGCGCGCGTGAAGCGGGTGCGGGCGACCACGAGCAGCGAGTCCTGTTCGGCGTCGCTGAGCGAGATGCCGGCCAGCTCGGCCTCGTTCACCAGGACCTTGCTCTGGGCGAGGTTCCCGAGAAGCCCGGTCAGCTGGTCATCGGTGGCGGTGCGCACCTGCGCGCGGAAGGGTGGTCCCTGCTCGGCCAGGAAGCGGTGGAAGTCGGCCGCCGTGTATGCTCCCCCCTCGAAGCGGAAGAGTTCACGGGCCGCGGCCCGGTTGCTGAGGCGCTGGCTGGGACGCGCGGCCAGCTGGCGGGCGATCTCGGCGCCTCCATCCACCGGCTCCATTTCCGCGCGGCTCATGACCCGGGCCAGGTAGGCCTCCTCGGCCTGGCTGACGAGACCGAGCTTGAGCTGCGGCTCGAACTGGGAGCGCGCCTCCTCGAAGGGGAGCTGGGTCCGTTCGTCGACCCGCAGGATGTGGACGCCGAAGCCCGTACGCACGGGGCCGCTCAGCTCTCCGGGCTCCAGCGAGAACGCCGCGGAGTCGAAGGCCGGAACCATCTGGCCGCGCCGGAAGGAGCCCAGGTCTCCGCCCTGGGTCGCCGTCCCCGGATCCTGGCTGAACTCACCGGCCAGTGCCGCGAAGTCCTCCCCCGCCAGGATCCTCTCGCGCAGGCCGCCGGCGAACTCCATGACGCTGTCGGCGGTGGGGGCGTCCGCTCCCGGATCGAGCGAAAGGAGAATGTGGCGCGCGCGCACCTCCGCCCCCGCCGACTGCTCCTCGTAGATCTGCCGCAGCTGTTCTTCGGTGAAGGCGGTGTCCACCTGGATCACGCGCTCGCGCAGGCGCGCCACCAGTTCCTGCTCGATCTCCTGCCTCACCAGCGGGAGCAGGTCGATGTGCTGGAAGGTCGAGTCTTCCAGGACGGCGACGGCGAACAGGGTGTAGTCGATCCAGAGACCGGCGATGGCCTCCACCACGTCGGCCTGGTCGGGAAGCTGCGTCTGGCGCGCGAGCAGATCGGCGGTCTCGTCCACGGACAGCTCGTAGCCGGCGGCGCGGGCGACGACTTCGTCTCCCGGAGCGGAATCGCCGCACCCGCCGATCGCGGGGAGAGCCGCGAGGCAGACGATGCCAAGCATCCGTGGGACGGTGTGTGCGGAACCCTTCATGTTTCACTCCCGATGGTCAGGCCTGCGTACATACTATGCCCATTCCCCGGAGTTCGCTCGCCCACGTCCCCGGTATCGCGTCAGGCGGCTCTGGCGCGGTTCGCCGACAGCCGGGCCAGCGCCCGGATCAGCGTCGCGGTCAGCGGATCCGCGCCCTCCTGTCGGAGCACGAGCGACAGGGGCGACATCCTGCGTACCTCCACGGCCACCAATCGGTCCCGGAGCGGCTCTTCCAGCGCGGCGAGCCGGGGCACCATGTCGTCACGGAAGGTGAGTCGTGCGCGCCGTCCGCGCACCAGGATGCGCCGGAGGCCGATCCCGCGGCCCAGCAGGCGCAGCACGTGGCCGTCGAGCAGGCGGTCGGCCGGGGGCGGCAGCGCCCCGAAGCGATCGCGCAACTCCGCGGCGAACTCGTCGAGTCCGGTCTTGGTCGTGATGCGCGACAGACGCCGGTAGAGGTGGAGCTTCTGCCCCGAATCGGGCACGTAACTGTCCGGCAGGTAGGCCGATCCGGCGAGCGAGATCTCCGGATCGCGCGGTGCGGGCTCCTCGGTTCGTCCCCGCTTCATTCGCTCCACGGTCTTGCGCAGCAGACGCATGTAGGTATCGACGCCGACCGCCTGCGCGTACCCCGACTGGTCCTCTCCCAGCAGGTTGCCGGCGCCGCGCATCTCCAGGTCGCGCATCGCCACGGCGTAGCCGCTGCCCAGGTCGGTGTGGCGCTCGAGCACGCGCACGCGCCGCATCGCGTCTCTGGAAACGCCGTCGGGGACGACCAGGTAGCAGTGCGCGTGGCGGTCGGAGCGCCCGACCCGGCCACGAATCTGGTAGAGCTGCGCGAGCCCGAAGCGGTCCGCGCGGTCGACGATCAGCGTGTTGGCGTTGGGGACGTCCAGGCCGTTCTCGATGATGGCCGTGCAGACCAGCACGTCCAGGTCACCGTTGACGAAATCGAGCATCACGCGGTCGAGCTGGCGGCCGCCCATCTGGCCGTGGGCGACCGCGACAGCCGCGCCGGGCGCAAGCGCGCGCACCTTCTCGGCGGTGCTGTGGATGGTCTGCACGCGGTTGTGGAGGAAGAAGACCTGGCCGCCCCGGTCGAGCTCCCGCCACAGGCCGTCGTACAGGATGTGGTCGTTCCAGGGGATGACATGGGTGGTGATGGGGACCCGGTCGCGGGGCGGCGTCCGGATGAGCGAAAGGTTGCGCAGGCCCGCGAGGGAGAGCTGGAGGGTGCGCGGTATGGGCGTGGCCGTGAGGGTGAGCACGTCCACCGAGGCCCTCAGCTCCTTGAGCCGCTCCTTGTGGCGGACCCCGAATCGCTGTTCCTCGTCGACGACGAGGAGTCCGAGGTCGCGGAAGACGACATCCTTCGAAAGCAGGCGATGGGTGCCGATGGCAACGTCGAGCGTTCCGCCGCGGATCTGTTCCAGCAGGCGGGTCGTCTCCTTCGCGCTCCGGAACCGGTTCAGCGCCCCCACGGTCACCGGGTAGTCGGCGAGACGCTCTCCGAAGGTCCGCGCGTGCTGCTCGACCAGCACCGTGGTTGGCGCGAGCACGGCGACCTGCTTTCCGTCCTGGACCGCCTTGAAGGCGGCGCGAATCGCCACCTCGGTCTTGCCGTAGCCCACGTCTCCGCAGACCAGCCGGTCCATGGGCGCGGCCGCCTCCATGTCCCGCTTGATCTCTTCGACCACGCGCCGCTGATCGCGCGTGTCCTCGTAGAGGAAGGAGGACTCCATCTCCTTCTGCCAGCGGGTGTCCGGAGCGAACGGGTGACCCCCGGCCATCTCGCGGCGGGCGTAGAGCTCGAGAAGTTCGGTGGCGACCTTGCGGATGGCCTGCTCGGTGCGGGCGCGCAGATTCTTCCAGCGCTTCCCCCCGATGCGATGCACGGGCGGCGGCTCCGCTTCCTCGGTGCTGCCGACCCAGCGTTCCAGGAGATCGAGCCGGTACACGGGAACGCGCAGGAACTCGGCGCCCGCATACTCGATCAGAATCGACTCGATTTCCTCGCCTCCGATGGTGACGTGCTCCAGCCCCCGGAAGCGGCCGATGCCGTGGTCCATGTGCACGACCGCGTCCCCGGGGGCGAGTTGCGCGACGCTCTCCAGCGAGGCCGAGCCGCGAAAGCGCCGCTGCCGGCGAATGCGGCGCGTGCGCAGGAAGATCTCGTGATCGGTGAGGATTCGCAGGCGCGGGAGCGAGTCGTTGAGCGTGAAGCCCCGCTCCAGCGCTCCCACGGCGAGCTGGGTGCCCGCGGCCAGGCGCATCTGCCCTCCGAGGATCTCCTCCAGGCGCTGAATCTGCCCCTCGTTGTCGCAGAGGATCAGGGTGCGGTCGCCGCGGGCGGCGCCGTCGCGCAGCACCTGCTTCAACCGCTTCATGTCACGGGAGATGGCGGGGGGCGACTCCGAGTCGAAGAGGATCCGGCCGTCGGCGGCGGGGGAAAGGGCCAGCCCGGGGAAGGCGGCCAGCCGCTCGAGCAGGCCGCCGGGGCGGAGGCAGACCGTGTCCGGCGGGGGAGGGTCGTCCCCACCCGCGACGGCTTCGGCGTGGCGGCGTTCCACCTCTCGCCACGTGTGGTCGGCGGAGTCCTTCAGGTCGTGGGCCGCCCAGCGCGCGACCAGGGTGTCCGCGGGCAGCAGGTCGAGCAGGGAGCGGGGCGCGCCCGGAGCGCCCGGTCCCCCGCCGTCGTCCAGCCTGACCGGGAGCAGGCGTACCTCGGCGATCGACCCCTTGGAGCGCTGGTCGAGGATGTCGAAGCGGCGCATGGAGCCGATTTCGTCCCCCAGGAACTCGACGCGCACCGGATCGGGGGAACCGAAGGAGAAGACATCCACGATGCCCCCGCGCACTGCGAACTGACCGACTTCCTCCACCAGGGGAGCCTTGTGGAACCCGCGCTCCGCCAGTTTGCCCGCCAGAGCGGTGAGCCCCACTTCGTCGCCCGTCTTCAGCGTGAGGTGCAGGTGGGTGAGCCGGGTGGGGAAGGAGGCTCGTTCCTGGAGGGCGCGCGGCGTGGTCACCAGCAGGCGGCAGCGGTTGCCGAAGACGGCCTCCACGGCCTCGACCCGACGCCCCTCGATCTCGATGTGGAAGTCGTCGCTCTCGTAGGGGAGGGACTCCCGCTGGGGATAGGCCGCGACCCAATCGGAGCCCACGAGGGCTTCCAGATCCGCCTCGGCCGCGACCGCCCCGTCCGGCGACGGGGCGAGGAGCACGACCAGGCGGTCCCGCGTCGCGCGGGCCAGGGCGGCCAGCACCGCGTGTCCCAGCGAGCCGGCCGTGCCCCCGAGACGCAACTCGCTGCCTGCGGCCGGCAGCCGCGCCCGCAGCGACCGGAAGGGCGTGGTCGCCTCGATCAGGTCGAGAATGGCGTTGTCGGCCGCGTTCATCCGGCTCGCGAAAGGGGGCCGGGGGCGGACGGTCCGCGGGAGGCGGTCATGGCCGCGTGGCCCGGGGAGCGGGCGCGCCGGCCGGTCGCGGCAACCCGGGACTCCACGAGCAGGAGGGCCAGCGCCGCGACCAGGAGCCAGCGCCATACCTCGGTGCCCTGCCGGCTGGCGAAGATCGAGCGGCGCCAGGACGACGCGTCCGCCCGGTCGTAGTCGTCCCCCAGAAGGCTGCCGAGGACGCCGTCCGGGACCGGCTCGAGGATCGACTCCGCCTCGGGCGGGTTGACCGCGACCTGTTGCACCAGGGAGTCGCCGGCCAGGAGGCGATAGAGCCCCGGAGCGGGCGCGACGAACCGGGCGCCCACCGCGGCCGGCGTCCGCGCGCCGCCGGCGTCGGCGATGGCGTCAACGCCGGCCGGGATCGGCAGAACATCGCCGACGGTGAACGATCTGTCCTCGCTCTGGAAGGGCCAGCGCGAAACCATCCACTCGACCAGGGGCAGCATGGGGGCGGATACGGCCAGGCTGGTGGCTTCGGCGTCCATCGGAGAGCCGACCAGCAGGTAGGGTCCGCCGGGCGCATCGCCGGTCACGATCCAGGGCTCGCCCGAGTCGAGGGTGGCCTGCACCAGCCCCGCCTCCTCCTCTCCGTTGGCCACCAGGCGATAGCGGCGGAGGATGCGCACCTCGTCGAGCGCGACCGGCAGGCGGCTGTCGGCCACGCCGATCTCCCCGGCGCCGGTCTCGCTCTCGTAGCGCCACGGAATCTCCGCCAGCAGGAGCTGCCGGTTGAGGGCGGGAAGCATGGCTCCGTCGGATGGTGGAAGCACGACCGCGGCGGCGCTGCCGGGCCGCCCATCCAACCCCTCTCCACCGATGCTCACGACAACCTCGGCCGCCGCGTCCGCCGTCCGCTGTGCCCGCCCCGCCCGGGCCAGCACCTCGATCGCCTGCTCGAGGAAGAATCCGTCCTCTCCCCGGAGGGACACCGCCACCGGAGGACGCACCGAGACCGAGAAATAGCGGCGATCGTCGCCGCGTAGCGCGTCCGGGTCGATCTCGGCGTACCCGCTCACCACCACGCCCCCGGCGAACGGGCCCACGCCGAGCAGCGCCTCCGATCCCGCCGTTATGGTGGTCGCGCCGACGGTGCGCCCTCCCGCCACCAGCCGCACGGCCAGGGTATCGGCGCCCTCTCTCGTGCCGCCGACCGCGATGGACACCTGGGAACGCTCGTTCGCCATGGGCGCGAGACCCCCGCCCACGAGTACCTCCCTCAGGTAACGGTTGTCCTCCGTGGAGGACGGTGGCTGGTACACAAGGAGACGGGTGTCGGCGGGCAGCGCCAGGGGAGCGCCGTCCGGGAACGCGGTGGCCTGCAGGTCCGACAGCAGCTGTATCTCGGTTTCGTCGAGGGGCGCCGCCGAGACCAGGGCGCCGGCTCTTTCGATCGCGCCGCCGAGATCCCCCCGTCCGCTGCTCACCTGCGTCTCAAGCACGCGCGCGCGAGCCTCGACGGGAGACCCCGGGACCGCGACATCCCAGGGCTCTCCGGCCCTCATCACCCAGATGCGATCCTCGGGCCCGGCCTCGTCGAGGGTCTCGAGGGCCAGCGCCTTCAGTCGATCGAGCATGCGCTGTTCTCCCTGAACCAGCCCCGAGCTGAGCGAGTTGTCCAGGATGATCACCAGCGCGGTGGGCTGGTGGGTGCCGCCGGCGCCCCTCCAGAAGAGCCGACTGCCCGCCAGCACGAGCAGGAGGCAGATGGCCACCCTGAGGAGCAGCAGGAGCAGCTGGCGGATGCGAATGGTGCGCGCGTGATCGCGCGTGGCGCGCAGCAGATAGCGCAGCGCGGGGAACGGGACCCGGCGCAACTCGTGGCGGTGGAAGAGATGAAGAATCAGCGGGACCGCAACGACCGCCGCGGCAGCGAGGAAGAGGGGGTTCAGAAAGCCCACGCCGCCCGGCTCCTATCCCAGCCTCTGCCGCTTGCGCAGATAGGCCCTCAGGGCGAGCGAGAAGGGCTGGCTGGTTTCGATCATGCAGTAGTCGATCCCGTAGGGCTTTGTGGCACGCTCCCACTCGGCGATCGCGCTCTCCACCGCCTCCCTGTACTCGCGGCGCATGTCCGGCACGCTGATCTGAATCTCCTCGCGGCTCTCGGGATCGAAGAAGCGCACGTCCCCGGCGGGAGGCAGCTCGCGCTCCCCCGGATCCAGAACGTGGAAGACGAGCACTTCGTGCCCGTAGTGCTTCAGAAAGCGGAGCGCCACCCGGGTTTCCTCCGGGTCGATCAGGAGGTCGGACAGGAGCACGACCAGCCCGCGGCGTCGCAGGCGTCCGGCGATGTCGCGCAGCGCTGAATGCGGGGAGGTCAGCCCCGTGGGCTCCAGCGGCGAGACGCGCCGAATGATCTCGTGCCACTGCTTGCGTCCTCCGCTGGGTCCGAGCCTCGCCTGGATCTCGTGGTGGAAGGACGCGAAGCCGACCAGATCCCCCTGACCCAGAAGCAGAAGCGCGATGCAGGCCAGAAGGTGCTTCGCGTACCACGACTTGGTGGCCAGCGTCTCGGGCTGCGAGGTCCACGCCATCGAGAGGCTGTTGTCGAGGAGCAGGTATGCCCGCAGGTTGGTCTCCTCCTCGAACTGCTTCACGTAGAATCGGTCCGAGCGTCCGTACATGCGCCAGTCGATGTAGCGGAGATCATCCCCGGCCTGATAGGCCCGATGTTCCGCGAACTCCGCGGAGAACCCGCGGTGCGGCGAACGGTGCAGCCCCATGTAGAATCCCTCCACGACCTCGCGCGCGATGAACTCGAGGCCGCCGACCTCAGACAGCGCGACCGGGTCCATCAGGTCGGCGCGCCGCCGGCCCGGAGCGGTCGCGAGGCGGGGGTCGGGTGCGGGCGTATTGGGTTCGTTCATGACGGGTAGTGTAGAAAACCGGGGGGGAGGATGCCATGCCCGCCGGGGGTCGGGTCATGCGGCCGGGCGTGCGCGGTGTGCCGTTCGAGACCCCGGGGGGAGGAGATCAGGCTCATGTGCACTTGCGGTAAGGACTTCAGGGTCGGATAGGTTAGAGGAAGGCGACAGGCTCGCGCGCTGGCACGCATGGTGCAGGAAACGAGCTTCGGGGTTCGTCTCGCGCGGTCACCCGCGCCGCTTGGGGGAAGAGATAACGACGATGCGCTTCGGAAGGCTTGCCACCGGCCCGGTATTCGGGCTGGCGCTCCTCTGCGCGACGCAGATGCCCGCCCAGGAGCAGTTTGCGGTCCGCGACCAACCCCTGGAGTCGCGCATCTGGCTGGACCGCGGCACGAGCCCGGTGCTGCGGCGAGGCGATCTGGTGCGCGTCTTCTACCGCGCCTCGCGCGATGCCTACGTGAGCATCTTCCACGTCGACACCAACGGCTTCGCGCGCCTGCTCCATCCCGGCTCCCCCACCGACGACCACGTGGCGCTGGGCGGCCGCGACTACCGCGTGCTCTTCCCCGAGTCGCGCTACTGGCAGGTGGATGAAGACGAGGGCAAGGGCTACCTCTTCGTGGTCGCGTCGCCGGCGCCCCTGGAGTTCTCGGGTTTCGCCTACTCCAGGTATCAGGGCGGCTGGAACCTCGGGGCGCTGGCGCAGGCCCCGTATCGCGATCCGTTCCTGATGATGGAGGACCTGGTCGCGGCGCTGATTCCGGACAGCGGGTCACGGGAATACGCCCTCGACTTCGTCGCCTACGACATCGACCGTCCCCACGACTATCCGCGCTTCCTGTGCTACCAGTGTCACGGGTTCAGGCCGATGTTCGACTGGAACCCGTACGCGCGCTGGTGCACCGACTTCCGGGTCGTGATCCACGACGATCCCTACTACTACCCCGTGTACCGCTACAGCGGTGACCGGGTGGTGTACACGCGGCCGCTCGAGCCGTCGCGTCCCATGTTCGAGTTCCAGCCGCGCGCCGCGGGCGAAGCGGCGACGCCCCTGATCCGCACGCGATCGGAGAACGGGCCGGGGGGGGACACGGTGCGCGAGCCGGGGTTCGCACCCACCGCGCGGGTTCCGGGACTTGGCGAGCCTGTGCAGTCGACGACGGGGGTACGGGCGGAAGGCGCGGCGGCGCCGGAAGGGTCGGGGCTGCCGGCACGGGTTGCCCGGCCGGGATTGGGGGTTCCGACCCTGGCGGCGGAGCCGCGCCCGGGCGGGGGCGGGCGTGTGCCGGTCGAGGTGCGCCCCGCCGGACCGGGCGGCGTCCCGGAGGGGCAGCCCGCCGCCGCGGTCGGCGAGGTGCGGGTGGAAGGGGCCGATCCCGTGGTGTCGCGGGAACCGGTGGAGGATGGCGTGACGGTTGCGCCGCCCGCGGCCCTGCTCCCCGCCGCTTCCTCGCGGCCGGACGGGTCGCTCCCCGATGCCGCGGCTACCACCGATGCGGCAGCGCGGCCGGATGCGGTTGCGCCGCCCGCGGCCCGCGCCGCCGAAGGCGGTGACGAGCGACCCGTGTTGCGGCGGCGGGGCGAACCGCCCCCCGCCGGGTCCGCTCCGCCGCCCGGGGCGCGCCCGGGTACGCCGCCCGGCGAACCGCCGCCTCCGTCCGGGGCGCGGCCGGGTGCGGGTACGCCGCCCGGCAACCCGCCACCGGGCCAACCGCCGCCTCCGTCCGCCGGTCGGCCGCCTCCGCAGCCGGTGGGTTCGGCGGTTGGGTCGAGCCCGGGCTGCCCGCCGGCGAACCGGTCGCCTCCGGCCGTGTGCTCGGGTCCTCCGCCGCGGTCGTCAGGACCTCCTCCGGCGCGGACCCGGACGCGACCACCGGGCAGGCCGCCGGTCATGTAGAACCGGAGGCCGACCGGGGGTTGCCCGCGCTGGCCCCACCGAGGTCGCCCCGCACCGGTCGCGGTCCGTCCCGGCGACGGCCGCTCCGGCCTCCGGGCCGCCCATCCGACGAAAGGCCGCCCGGCCGACTATCCCCCGCGAGGGCGCCGGCCGGGCGGCTTGTCCGCGATGCGGTCGCGGCCGGGACGCGATCTCTCCGCTATCCCCGCACTCCCCGCTGCTTCACCGCCTTCCGCCGGGAGGCGGGCTGCCCGGCCTGACGATCTCGCCCGTCTCGAACGGCTCCACTCCCGCCCCCGGGCAGAAGTCGCCGGTGCCGCGGAAATGGGTGTTCAGGCACCGCAACTCGGACCCGAGCCCCAGCAGCAGGTCGACGGTCTCGGGGTACGACGGCCTGGAGAAGTACCCTGCCCGCCCGCCGCGCGCCATGTCTGCGGTGGACTGCCCCAGCCGGCTGATCGCTCCTGCGTCCGCCCCCTGTGACACCAGGTACTCGATGAGGTCGTTGCCGCCGCGCACCGAGGCGTAGTGCAGCGGCGTGTAGCCCCACGAGTCGGGGAGGTTGACGTCGGCGCCGTGCTCCTCGACCAGGTACTTCACGGTGTTGAGGAAGTTGTTCGGCACGTGGTTCATCAGGAATGCGCCGAGCCCCATGTACCCGCCGCCCGCCGCGGCGTGGATGGGGTACATGTTGGGGGTGCCCTCGGGGATCATGGGCAGCCCGGAGTCCTCCTGCAGGCGGCCGTCGTTCTGGCGCCCCTCGCGCATCCCCGGTTCCGGCCAGGTGGTGGGGATGTCCGGGTCGGCTCCGTGGGCCACCAGCGCCTTCATGGCGGGCAGGTCCTGGGCCAGCGCCGCCCGCCAGAAGGGGGTGGCCCCGGTCAGGTTGAGCCCCAGCTTGCCGCGCAGGAAGTCCGAGTACCACAGGTGTGTCCGGATCGGGACGTCGGGATCCGCGCCCGCCTGCAGAAGCGCGTTCAGGACATCCATGTGCGTGGTCGCCTCGTTGTCGTGCGCGCGCGGATGCGGGTGGTCGGTGAACTTGAACGCCCATTGGGTCTGCAGCACCGCGAACAGGGGAGCGATGCCGTCGGTGTGGGTGGCCAGGTCGGGGTCGGCGCCGCGCTCGATGAGCAGCATCGCGATGTCGAACTGGCCGTTGAGCGCGGCGAGGGTGAGCGGGCTGGCCCCGTCGCCCGCGACCTGGTCGATGTCGGCGCCGCCGTCCAGGAGCACCCGCGCCACCTCGAGGTGGCCCTCGCGGGCGGCGTGCAGCAGCGCCGTCATCCCGCCGGTCCTGCCGACCAGGGTTTCGTACATGGGCCGCTGGACGATCTCGTTCTCGCTGACGTAGCCGGCAGGTGTGTCCCACGCGGGCACCACGTTGGAAAGGTCGTCGGGGTGGAAGTCCGCCAGCTGTTCCTGCAACGCCCCGGAGGCGAGGAACTCGCGCTGCACGGCGAGCGCGGCCTGCACTTCGGAGGCGGTCGGCTCCCGGGCGGTTCCGCCCTCGGTTGCCCGCTGGATCTCGGACAGCGCCTCCAGCAGACGCCCCTGGGCCGCCCTGCTGGTCGCCATGCGGCGCAGCACGTCCCCCACCTCGGTGGCGATCGAGGGATCGGCGCCGTGACGCAGCAGTTCGGCCGCGGAGGCCGCCTGTCCGGCCGCGGCCGCGAAGATCAGGGGCGTCTGACCGGCCGATCGCTCGCGCGCGTTCACCGGCGCGCCGTGCTCCAGCAGCCGACGCACCGCGTCCTCGCCGGCGCGCGCCTCCGCCGCCAGGTGGAGGGGGGTCACGCCGCTGGAAGTGGTTACCGCCCCCGGGTCGGCTCCCGTGGTCAGGAGCGCGCCCACCACTTCCGCATGTCCCGCGCCGCTGGCCAGGTGCAGGGGCGTGTAGTCGCCGATGCGCGTCGCCGCCCCCGTCTCGGCCCCCGCGCCGATCAGCATGTCCACGATCTCCAGGTGACCTTCGCGGGCGGCCAGGTGCAGCGCCGTCAGGCCGTCTCCCTGCGCGAAGTCGGGATCGGCGCCGTCCTCAAGCAGCGCCCGCACCTCATCCGCGTCGCCGCGCCTGGCCGCATCCAGCAACCCATCCTGCGGGGGCGCCGCGCCCGCGGCCAGCACGACCGCCAGAACCGCGCCCGCGCCCCCCATCCCGCGTCCGAGCCTCATGGCTCCCTCCGCGTGCTCACCGACCGGCCCGCCGGGAAGCTGAGCGGGAACTCGCCCGCGCTGTCTCCGAAGGCGCGCATGTCGTCGTGCCCGATGCGCTGCATCAGGCTCACGAAGACGTTGGCCATCGGCGTCCCCTTGGGGGCCCTCAGATGCACGTTGCCTTCGAGCGCCCCATTGGCATGGCCCATGAGCAGCAACGGGCAGCGCCGGTGGTTGTGCAGGTTGGGGTCTCCCATCGGGGATCCCCAGATGATGGCCGTCTTGTCGAGCAGCGACGCCTCGCCCTCCATGGTGTCCTTCATCTTCTCGAGGAAGTACGCCATCTGCCCCAGGCGATACGTGTTGATGACGTTGAACTCCATGATGGCCGCGGGCACGTTGCCGTGGTGCGACGAAGCGTGGAACGACTTGCTGGTGCCGCTGTCCGGGAAGGTGCTGTTCTGCAGGTCGAAGCCCGTCTTGAAGGTGATGACCCGCGTCAGGTCCGCCTGCAGGGCGAGAACCTGAAGGTCGAACATCAGCCGCATGTGGTCTTCCCAGCGGTCCGGGATGCCCGACGGGGCCTCGGGCATCTGCCGCTCCTCGCCGCTCGAGTTCTGCGCCTCGACCAGCTCGATGCGCCGCTCCAGCTCGCGGATGTGGGTGGCATACTGGTCGAGCGCCTGGCGGTCCAGCGCCCCCAGCTCCCGCTTCAGGTCGTTCAGTTCGACCAGCACCCAGTCGAGCAGGCTCTGGCTGTTGCGCAGCCGCACGGCGCGGTCGCCGGGGGAGTCGCCGGCGCCGAAGAGCTGCTCGAACACCCGACGGGGCTCGCGGATCGCCGGAAGCGGCTGGGTGGGCGACGCCCACGCCAGGGTGGTCGTGTACGCGCAGTGGTAGTTGTAGGCGCACCCGCCCCCGCGGTCCATCTGCTCCGTTGTGATCTCGAGGGAGGGCAGGGCGGTGTCCTGCCCGAAGCGGTCCGCGTGCACCTGGTCCAGCGACTTGCCCAGGTAGACGTCGGCCTGGGTCTGGAGCGGATGAGCCTGGGTGAGGAAGACCGCCGTGGAGCGGTCGTGGTCGCCGCCGATCTCCTCGGCCCGGTACGGCTCCGCCATGCGCACGTCGGTGTTGCTGACGATGGTCAGGTAGTCCCGGTAGGCTTCCAGGGGCTTGAGCTGGCTCTCCGCCTTCAACTCGAAGTCGCGCCCCGCCTTCGCCGGCGCGAACAGGTTCTGCGCGTCCCCCCAGTCGTTGCCGCCCGCGCACCCCATCGACTCCTCGACGCACACCAGCCGCGTGAATTGCGACTGCGCCGCATCGCTCCAGGGCCTGCCCGCCGGGACCATGGCGTCGAGCAGGGGCAGAGCCACGGAGGCTCCGGCACCCCTCACGAAGGTGCGGCGTGAAAGGTGTCTTCCGGTGATGAAATTCATGGACGAGCTTCCTCCATCCGGCGACTCAGTTGGTATAGAGCCTTTGCGCGATTTCGTTGGTGAGGTTGGGATTCGCGTTCACGTCCTCGGGGGAGGGCGGCCAGCGCAGGTGAATCCCCATCGCCTTGTTCTGGTCGAACCAGCGATAGGGGAAGATCTCGTAGTAGCGCATGTCCTGCCAGCGCCTCATCTCCATCCAGAACTCGGCCCTGCGCTCGTGCTGGAGCTGGGCCATGATCTCGCCGGCATCCATGCTGGCGAAGTCCCTGAGATCGGAGAGCGCGTGGCCCATGGGCGGCCAGCCGCGTGAGGCGTCGCCCCAGTCCGACGACATCGTCCGGGTTCTCGCCGCCGCGCGCGTGTTGTTGATCCACTCGACCGCGCCCGCCAGATCGCCGGCCAGCAGGCGGGATTCGGCGATGATGAGCATCGCTTCGGCGGCGCGGCTGAGCGGGAGCGGCGTTTCGCGCGCGGTGTACTTCAGGTTGTAGGAACTGGTGCCGAGCGGCTCCTCGCGGGTCGTTTCCTCGTGCGCGATGCGCGGGTCCCAATCTCCGGTCACGGGGTCGGGAAGGAAGAGATAGATCTCGTCGATCCGATTGGTGCCTCCGTACGGCCCCCCCAGGGAGGCCCCCGAGTTGGAGCCGCCGGGGGCGCCGAAGCGCAGCGAGAAGTTGTAGTCCGGGGCCGTTGAAAGCGCCTGCCGGGCCGCCGATTCGGCCTGGTCGAACAGGCTGCGGTCCATCTGGCCCTGGAGGTGGGTGCGCTCGTAGTAGAGCGAGCGGTAGGCCCGCGCGACCTGTCCCATCGCGGCGGCGGCAAAGTTCGCATCCCCTGCGGACTGCGCTACCTGGGCCGCCTGCTGGAAGCGCTCGACGGACTCCGCGATCACGTCGATCGGGCCGCGCAGCTGGTCCTCCGCGCCGTACACGATCACGTTGTAGTGATCCGCCATGGTGATGCGGGTCATCCCGCCGAAGAAGTGCGCGTGCGCGACACCCAGGTCGTTGCCTCCGGCCGCAGCGAGGCGTTCGGCCACCTCGTCCGCGAGCCAGCGTGCCTGCGCGAGCCCGCGCCAGTGGCCTTCGACGGCGGAGTTGGACGCGAGCCGGTTTCCTCGCATGGCGTCGATGTTCTCGAGCTGCGTGGTGGGATGGAACAGTTCGTCGCTCAGGAGCCCGTGTCGCGTCAGCAGGCTGGAGTAGGTGCCGGCGAGATTCCCTTCCGGCGTATTGGCCAGCGTTCCCAGAAGCTCCTTCCGCTCCAGATCCTCGTCCAGCAGGCTGGCCGGGTTGTCCACCTCCAGAAAGTCGCTGCATCCGATGGCCGCAGTCAGCAGCACTCCCGAAGCGAGGACCGCGAGACCTCTCAGTCGTGGTGTTCCCGTGAATCTTCCGGCACCTGCGTTTCCGTTCTTTGTCATCGGTCGACTCCCTTGTCTCTCATGCACGTTCATGATTGCCTCCGCATGTTCGGCCCGGTCAGAACTGGGCCCTGAGGGAGAAGACGATTCGTCTCGGAGCCGGAACCTTCAGGTAGTCTACGTTCTGGGTGAAGTAGTCGTCTCCGTCGGTGCCTGCTTCGATGCCGCGGGTACCCGGATCGATCCAGCCGTTCTTCGGCGAACTCAGATAGTCGCTGAAGACCTTGAGGTTCTTGACGCCCAGGCTGATCTGCGCGCTGGTGGCGGCAATGCGCTCGGCAAGCGCGTCCGGCAGCTGCCAGGAGACCGTGGCCTCGGCCCAGCGCAGGTAATCGCCCGGATATACGGTGTTGGAGATGACCCCGTTGTGTTTTCGTCCGTACTCGTCGACCAGCCGCTGCTTCTCCTCGGTGCTGGCGTTGGGGTCGTTGAGGGTGTGCTCCAGCGTGGCCACCAATGGGCCGTTGCCGAGCGCGTTGCGCAGATGGTCGGTCTCGTTCGATACGATGAAGCCGCCCGCCGCCTCGAGGATGTTGCGGAAGGTGAAGCTCCCGATCTGCATGGCGCTGCGGATGTCGACGGTCCAGTTCGGCTGGGGTCTTCCGATTACCGCCAGCGAGTCGGTGCCGTCGGCCGCCTTCAGGATGTTGGGCGCGATGTCCCGGCGGCTGCGGATCTCGTCGATGGGTCCGGAGAGAATGTAGGGCTGGTTGGGATCGACGATGGGGGCGATCCAGATACCTGGCCACATGCCCTCGTAGAGGGAGTGGAAGCGGCGGCGCCGGCCGAGCCGCCGGTCGGGCTGCCCGCCCAGATCGTCGGCCCACTGCTTGAGATAGGTCGGGCTCAGCGTCAGATCCCAGGTGAAGTCCGGGCTCTGAATCAGGCGCGCATTCGCCGTCAGTTCGAGCCCCCACGACTTTAGCGTGCCCAGGTTCCGGAGCTGCGAGTTGACGAAACCGTCACCCGGCGAAGGCGGCACCGGGAGCAGGGCGTCGTTGGTGGTCTGATTGAAGTAGACCAGCTCCATCCCGAAACGGCCGTCCAGCATCCCGGTCTCGATCGCCATCTCGATCTCGGTGGAGCGTTCGGGCTTGAGTTCCGAGTTGCCGAGGTTCTCGGGCGTCAGGTAGCCGCCGATGACGCTGCTGTTGGGGTTCCAGGTGCGCTGCGCGTCGAAGGCGCCCGGCTGAAGGCCGGAAGCTCCCAGGGCAGCGCGCAACCTCAATTCGTTCATCCAGCCGACGTTCCAGAAGTCGTACTCGGAGACGACCCACGACACGCCGGCCTTGGGATAGACCTGCAGGCCGAAGTCCTCACCGAAGGCCGAGTTGCCGTCGGCCCGCACGCCGCCGGTGAGGAACAGCCTGTCGTCGAGCCCGACCTGACCCTGTACGAAAAGGCCCGCGTTGATCACCTCCTCATAGCCTTCGCTCACGCCGGTGATCTGGGCTCCCCCGCTCAGGGTCTTGAGCGTGGGCGATCCGAACTCGCGCACGGAGGCCACCTCGAAGGCCTGCACTTCGCGGAAGCTCTGGCCGCCCACGGTCACGTTTCCGACCATCCGGTCGCTGATCTGGGTCTCCCAGTGAGTGCTGAAATCCAGAGTCGTGGTGGCGAATCTCGAGTTCCTCACCCTTTTGTACCCTGTGACCGACTCCGCGACCACGCCCTGGGGGAAGAACTCGCTGAAGCGGCTGTCGATGAAGTTGTGTCCCACCTGAAGAGTGGAGCTGAGGCCGTCGGCCCACTGGTAGACCAGCGAGCCGCTCAGCATGGTGTTGACGGACTCCTGGAAGTTCTCCGTGATGCGGCTGGCCAGGAGCGGCGTGTACGCGCCGTGGGGGTTGGTCTCGGTCGCGCGCAGCGGATTCCCCAGCATGAGGTTTCCGAAGAGGTCGCCCCAGCCCGGGGTGGCCGTCCTCAGATTGCGCCGAACGACGTTCACCCCGACCTGGCTGCTCAGCTTCTCGGTGTGGGTGAAGTCGAAGGAAGCACGCACGGACTGGTTGGCCAGTTCGTTGTTGGGTGAGGGATTCCTCTCATCCATCAGGCGCCCGGACAGGTAGTAGCGCAGGCCGGGTGTCCCGCCCCGAACGGACAGGTTGTAGTTCTGATGGTATCCCAGGACCTTGTTCGCGTCCCAGGGACTGTCACAGAGAAGCTGGTGCTCGGCGCGGTTGTATCCGCAGTTGTCCGGGAAGGCGCGCGGGAAGCTCAGGTGCTGGAGGTCGGTGGAAAAGGCGTACACCGGCGCGCCCGTCTGCCCCCGCTTGGTGAAGATCTGGATCACGCCGCTCGAGGCCTCGGTGCCGTAGAGGGTGGCGGCGGCGGCGCCCCGGATGACTTCAACCCGGTCGATGTCCTGCGGGTTGATGTCCTGCAACCGATCGGTGGTCGCGGACTGGGCGTCCTCAAGCGCGTTGTCGAGGCGGACGCCGTCCACGTAGATGAGAGGACTTTGCCGCTGGCTGATGCTCGACGTGCCCCGAAGCGTGATCGCGCTCCCCGCGCCGGTCTGACCTCCCGAGATCAGGCCGCGGGCGCCGGCGAGCCGCCCCACCAGCGCGTCGGAAAGGCTTGTGATGGGCGCGATCGCCAGCTCGTCAGACGTGACCGAGGTAATGGTCTGTCCCAACCGGCGCCGCTGGGTGGGGGCACCGGTCCCGGTCACCACGATCTCGTCCAGGTTCAGGGCCACCTCCTGGAGCTGGAAGTTCGCTTCGGCGGTCTGGTCGACCATGACCGTGACCTCGGTGGTGGCTGCGGCGAAACCGATGCGCTCGACGCGCACCGTATGTGTGCCGGCGTTCACACCCAGCAGGAGGTAGCGGCCGTTGGAAGCCGAGAGGGCTCCCATGTTCAACTCGGGGATGAAAACCTGGGCCGAGGAGATGGGCTGGCCGGTGGCGGCGTTGGTGACGAGCCCCGTGATCTGGCCCTGCTGAGCGGCCAGAGGGGCGGCCAGCAGGAGCGCAAGGCCCAGGACGGCGGCATGAACCGAAGCCGTACGCCGACCTGGAAGCGCCGGGTTACTGGTGGCCAACGTGATGTCTTTCATTGAACCTCCTGGGTTTGTCGCATGCGGAAGGGAGCGCTCCTGACGACTCCCACCACGATCGACGAGATGCTGTAGTTTCGGTCCGCCGCCGCCCGCGTGATGGCGCGGATGGTCGGCTGATCGAGATGGTCGGCGGGCCGCCCGATTGCGTACGAAAGCAGATGCTCGGTGAAATTGCGGGCGAGCGGGATCGGACGCTTGAGGAGCACCGCCGCCAGCTCCGAAGGCGAGCTCAGGGCGGTGCCGTCGTAGAAGGTGCCGCGAGTGTCCAGCGGGGCCATGTTCTCGCGCACCCGCCAGCGGCCGGTCACGTCGAAGTTGTCGAGTGCCAGGCCGATGGGATCGATGAAATTGTGGCAGGAGCTGCATACGGGGCTGGACCGGTGCAGTTCCATGCGCTCGCGCGTGGTCAGGATGCGGTCCCCCTCGGCGTCCGGACTTCCCTCGAGCGTCGGGACGTTGGGCGGCGGGGGCGGTGGCGGCGTTCCCATCAGCACCTCCATCACCCACTTCCCGCGCAACACGGGCGAGGTCCGGCCCGACATGGAGGTGAGGTGCAGGACGCTCCCGTGGCCGAGCACGCCACGGCGGCGGTCGTCCGGGTAGCGAACGAGGCGGAAGTCGTCGCCCCGGAAGTCCGCTTCGATCCCGTAGTGCCGCGCGAGCCGCCGGTTGAGGAAGGTGTAGTCCGCATCGAGAAGTTCGAGCAGGCTCCGGTCCTCGCGAACCAGGTAATCGAAGAGCAGCTCGGTTTCCCGCACCATGGCATCGGCCAGTTGCTGCGAGAAGTCGGGGTAGAGGTACGACTCCGGCCACACCTTGCCCACGTCCTGCAGCCTCAGCCACTGGTGGGCGAAGCGGGTGGCGAGGGTCTCGGAGCGGGGGTCCCGAAGCATGCGCTCGACCTGCGCCTCCAGCACCTCCGGATCCGAGAGCCGACCGCTCCCCGCGACCTGGAGCAACTCCTCGTCCGGCACCGTCGCCCACAGGAAGAAGGAGAGGCGGGTGGCGAGGTCGATGTCGCTCAGGGGGTAGCCCTCGCCCGGCCGGGTGCCGGCGGGCTCGCGCTCCAGCCGGAAGACGAATTCCGGGGACACCAGGATCGCCTGCAGGCCCATCTGCACCCCGGTCTCGAAGCCTCCCTCGGCCTCGGCTGCGTCGTAGAAGCTCATCAGGTCGGCGACATCGGCGGCCGGCAGGGGCCGCCGGTAGGCGCGCGTGGCGAGCCCGGCGAGTATCGACTCGGCACAGGCACGGGCTTCCTCGGGCACGGATGGACGGCAGGTGAAGATCCGCCGCCGGCTCTCGGTCTCCGCCACCCCCGAGACGTTGGTCGGCCCCGTGATGAGCAGCTCCTTCAGGTGCGTGAGGCCGGTTACTCCGTAGCTGCCCCCCGCCGTGCCCGCGGCCGACCATGCAGCGGGGCTGAAGCGGTCCTCGTAGGGACCCTCGATGACATTGACGAATGCCGCCGAGACCTTGCGCTGTCCGGCCCGCACGAAGATGGGTTCGGTTTCGATGGCGGGCACGGTGCGCACGGCGTTGTACTCGAGCCTGAGGAGCGCGACCGGTTCCCCGTCGATGGAGATGTCGATGTCCTCGGCGGCGACCTGGTTGCCGCTGCCGAACTCCGTCTCCACCCGGAAGACGTACTCGCCGTCCGCGGGGAAGTCGTGCGTCACCACCATTCCGCCCCTGGTGCCGAAGGGCGCGCCCTCGACCTGTTCCCAGGCGTGCTGCGACACCTCCAGGGGGTTGCGGTGCTTGGTGGTGGAGGAAAGGGCCTGCGGGTTGCCGATGGCGAGCCGGCTGACGTCGATGGCGGCCTTCAGGTAGGAGTCCAGCAGCGTCGTCGAGAGCCCCTGCGCCGCGGACATGTTGTCGAAGCTCCCCACCAGCAGGTCCGCCGGGAGCCAGTTGTCCGCGTTCACCTCGATTCCCAGCAGTTCGTGGACGACGCGCTCGTACTCGGGCCGGCTGAGACGCTGAAACCGCCGCGTGCCCACATTGGGAGCCGCTCGGGCAGCCTCGTCCACGGACGACTCGAGCGTTTCGACCAGCGACAGCAGGGTATCGGCGGACGGCCGCGGAATCCCGGGCGGCGGCATCATCCCCGCGCGCAGCTTGCGGATCATCTTCTCCGACGTCTCGCGCTTCTCCGGGGCGTGCTCCACGGCGAAGTGCTGCAGCGAGAGGTTGCCCGTGAGGAGCGCGTCGTTGTGGCAGACGACGCAGTATTGCCGGACTACGGCCGTGAGCGCGGGTGACGGCAGCGCGGGGGAGGGAGCCGCCGGGGACCCCGTCGCGAACGAGACCTCCGAGCCTGCAAGGCTCTGGAGGGATGCGGTTCGGACGACATCGGGTCTGCCGGCGCCCAGGATCAGTCCAAGGCTGGCCAGGGACCACGTTGCGAGGAGAACCGAGCCCTGGGAAAGTCGCTTCATACGCTGTCCTCGAGACGGTCGGGAGAGGTCTGCTCCGTGTCCGCAGCCACACACCGCCCCCTAGCCAATAACTAATACGTTGCGCCAGGCTTCACCGCACGGGTTGCGGTTATGCCACGGTCAACCGAAGCAGGCTCCGGACGATGATTGCCGAGGGACTCCGTCGCCAACGTGACCCAGCTCGTGACCGTGGATGAGGACCATCCTGCCGAGTGCTCCGGACAGATTCCGGCAGTGCTCATGAGCCGAATTGAGGCGGGTCTCCGCCTGGTCACGGATCTGTGAGCGGCAGAGTGCCCGGGCAACGGGGTCAGCGACCGCTCATGCCCCGGGGTTGAGCCTCACAACCGTCGTCGCGCGGCTCCCCTCGCCGGCGAAGCTCACGCGGATCGTACCCTCCGTTCGGCCGGATGCGCTCGCGGCGGCGTCGGTCGGAGCAGCGTCGATCGGCGTGCCGAAGAGTTCAACATCGTAGTCGCGTCCCCGTGTGCCCTCGAGGGTCAGCAGCCAACCATCCCCGTCGGCCACCAGGTCGATGATCCGGAGGCCCGTGCTGCGCTGACCCGGCACCAGGTCGATGCGGGGCGGGGCCACCGCCAGTCCGCCCTCCCATCGTACCTCGATCTCGGTGACGTCGTCCTGGTCCACGCCTTCGGATTCGGGACCCTCCGGTACGGGTGCGTCGCGACCCACCTCGACCCGGACGGCTGCTGTGGACGACGTGGGGACGCCGTCCACGGTGACGGACCGATTCCGCGCTCCCGCGGGCACATCCGGAACGAAGTCGAGATCCAGCCGGGGACCTTGCCAGCGGATGATCGCTCGCTGCCGGCCCCCGGCGGACGTCCAGTCCTGGTGAATCTCCACATCCAGCGTCGTGTTGCCGGCGCGCAGGCCGCGCACCGTCGCCTCCGGCCAGTCGGGCGGCAGCTGCGGGGCAAGCCGGGCCCGTCCAAGGGGCGCGTCCGGCCGCCAGCCGACGACGCCCCTGAGCAGCGGCGTCACGAGCATCGAGGTCGCGAAGAACTGGTGCGGCACGGTCTGGTCGAGGGGCTGATAGAAGCTCCCCGATAGCAGCTCCGGGTGCCGGCCCAGGCTCCAGTCGAATGTCATCTGCTTGACGGCGTCGATGAGATGGAAGCCCGCCCATGGACGGCGGTGGCGGTACTGCGCCCACGCCGCGAACCCGGTCACGAAGGGCCACACCGTGCCCATGTTGTACTGGAGCGGGTCATAGAGGTCACTCTCGGTCGAGAGCATGTGCGCGCCCCAGTCGGACGAGACGCGGTCGCCGGCGATACGGGCAAGTGTCGAGCGAGCCTCGCGGTCGTTGAGCAGTCCGAAGGCCGCCGCGGTGGCGGGCCACACCGTGAGGTTGTCGTTTGTGCCGCCTCCGCGAAGGATGCCGAAGGCGTGATGTCCCTCGGCTTCGCGCCAGTATCCGCTGTTCATCGTTGACCGCGCGCTGATCCCGAGGAGCCCCGCGTCCTCCTCGATCTCGTCGTCGCCCATGTGCCGAGCCAGCACGCGCGCCCCATCGAGCGCAGCCACCCACACCGCGGCCAGGTAGACATCCTGATGGATCGCTTCCCCCAGCCCCCCCACCTCGACCGCGCCGAGACCGCCCACCGTGTTCTCGATGATGCCGTCGCCGTCGGTCTCGGCGCTGAGGCACCACGCCCACGCACGCCGGTAGGCCGGCCACAGCTCGCGCACCAGCTCGTCGTCGCCGCTGGCCCGCCAGTACTCGTAGAGCGCGAGCATCCAGTACGGCGTGGTGTCCGCGTGGTAGTACGCGTAAGGGTATTCGCCGAACCAGTCGACGTGCGCCGCGGCCTGCGAGATTTCGTGGGTGATCTTGCCGTCGGCGCGCTGGTAGCGGGCGAGAAACGCCAGCTCCTCGGCCACCAGGTCCCATTGGCCCAGCGCGTCCATGGCGAACGTGTTGATGGCCGCATCGCCGCCGAAGAACCAGCCGAACCCGGGGCGGGTGCCGTTGCGCGACAACCCCCACCCGGCGACGAAGCCGCACCCCAGATCCGGGTTGCACACCCGCTGTTCCTCCAGGTTGATCTTCGCCCACTCGAGCGCGAGATCCAGCTCGGGATCGGGGGTCTCGATGGAGACGGTGGACTCGAGGGCCCGACTGGCCCACAACCGCTTGTCGTAGTAGAGCGCCTCGGCGTTCGCGACCAGTCCCCGGTAGCTCTCGAAGACGGTTTCACGGAGACCGGTGCCGGCCGCGATCGCGATCGGAATGAACTCGCGCCTCGCCCGCTCCGGGTCTACGGGGATCACCATCGTGCGCGGGGCCTC
The DNA here is from genome assembly GCA_965202805.1 of Longimicrobiales bacterium. Taxonomy (GTDB): domain Bacteria; phylum Gemmatimonadota; class Gemmatimonadetes; order Longimicrobiales; family Gaopeijiaceae; genus BD2-11. Next base: position 1,271,931 of record OZ241869.1, on the reverse strand, counting down.
GCCCAACTGGTGCGCGGGGTGCTCGACCGAGTTCGTGGCCCAGGGCGAGCCCACGACCGCGTTGCGGGTCTGCAGGCTCTCCGAGAGAACGAAAAGCCGGCGCTCCGCATCCCAGTACGCGTACTGTCCGCCCAGCGAGCCCGGCCACATGTAGTTCAGCACGGGCTCGAATTCGGCGATGATCTCGAGGGGTTGGGGAGCGTCGACCTGCAGCAGCACGAGCAGGCCGGAAGTGGCCGTGTCAGCGGGCGCGAGGATGTGCTGGCGCACCTGGAAGGCCGCGTGGCTGTAGGTGATGGTGGTGAGTTCGGGCCGCACCCGAACCGTACGCGCCACTTCGCTCCCCGGAACCGGCGCGGCGTTGCCGGAGGCAGAGAAGCTCAGGCGGAAGCCGTTGCCGACCTTCAGCGGATGGACCCACAGCTCGGCTTCACCGGTCTCGAGCCCCAGCCATGCGGCGCGCGGGCCGACCACGCCGAGGTATTCGCCGGGCCGCACCGGGCCGGTGAGTTCGATGGGGGAGGTGGCGATGTCGAAGCGGGGTACGGAGAGCGTCGCCAACTCCGGCGGCGACGGGAGCTGCGCGTGCGCGGTGCCGACCGGAATCAACGTTGCCGGGAGGAGCATGGCGGCGTAGAGGAACGTCCTGCATGGATGAACACGCGAAACCATCTCGTTTCCTCCCGGGGTGCGGGCGTACTGGGTTGCAGTCAGCCTACACCGCGCAGCCTCGGAAACCCAGCCCTGCAGCCACCATCGCCTGTCTTCGGTCCAGTGTGACGAATGAATTCAGCCTGACGTTCAGTATGTTGTTGGCGAGCGGCGACGTGCGATTCCCGACGCGAGCGCCGCATCTGACGGCGGAGCCTCGAAGGCACGGGTGGCTGCGAACTCCTCGACGGCACGCCGCGATCGAAACCGCTGCCAGGGTGTCATCTTGAGCAATCAGCGCGGATCCGTCACTCTGGCAAGCCACTACTCGCGCTTTCGCGTGGCGGATCGCGTGCTGCTGACCGGGCATTCGCACCAGGCCTGGCCGGATGTCGCCTTCGAGGCTCAACAACAGGCCTGGCTCGACGCCGCCGAGCATGTGGACGACAAATGGGAGCGGGCGTTCGGGATGGCCGACAAGGTGCGCGCGGGCTACCGGCAACTGCTGGACGACCCCGACGGGCACATCGCGCTCGGCCACAACACCCACGAGCTGGTGACCCGCTTCCTGTCGGCGCTCCCGTTGCGCGACCGGCCCCGTCTGGTCACCACGGACGGTGAATTCCATACCATCCGGCGACAGCTCGACCGGCTCGAGTGCGAGGGGCTCGAGATCGTCAGGGTGCCGGCGCGCGGGGAGGTGCCCCTGGCCGAGGGGCTCGCACGGGCAGTGGACGATCGAGCGGCGGCGGTGCTGGTGTCATCCGTGCTTTATCGGGATGCCCGCATTGTGGATGGACTGCGCGAGCTGGCGGAGACCTGCGGGCGGGTGGGTGCGGAGTTGCTCGTGGACGCCTACCACGCGCTCAACGCGGTCCCGTTCTCGGTGGTGAAGATGGGGCTCGAGAACGCGTTCGTGGTGGGAGGCGGGTACAAGTACTGCCAGCTGGGGGAAGGGAACTGCTTCCTGCGCTTCCCCCGGGACTGCCGGCTGCGGCCCGTTCTGACCGGGTGGTTCACCGAGTTCGCGGCCCGTGCCCATGCGCCGGGCGACGGCGTCGCGTACGCCGAGGGACACCTTCGTTTTGCCGGGGCGACCTACGATCCGGTCAGCCACTACCGCGCCGCGGCGGTGTTCGCGTTCTTCCGCGAGCAGGGACTGGGAGTCGGCCGGTTGCGGGAGATGGGTCTGCGCCGGATTCGACGGCTGGCGTCGGGGATCGACGCGCTGGACCTGGATCCCGCAGTCCTGGCGCGCGACCGGACCGTGCCGTTGTCGCGTCGTGGCGGCTTCCTGGCCCTGGAGTCGCCGCTTGCGGCGGAGATCTGCCGCCAGCTGCGGGCACGCGGTGTCCACGTGGACTTCCGGGGCAGCACCCTGCGGTTGGGCCCTGCACCCTACGTCACCGACACCCAGTTGGATGAGGCGGTGGCGGGGCTGGCGGAGGTGGTGCCGATGTTGGAGGATTCCTGGACGGAGCAACCAGCCGGCCCGGTGCTCTGAGGATGCACATGCCGTCCGGACGCGAGCCGTGGGTGGATGAGCCAGGCGCCATGCCGTCCAAAACAGGACCCCCGGAGCGGTCGTTCCATCCACTTCTGCTCAACTACGTAAGCAGCCGGCCCGGCGGATGGCGGATTCACCGGGTGGCGCCGTTTTCCGTGTCGGGCGATCCGGCCAGTGCGCTGCGCCTACTGGAGAAGGTCGTCCGCTCCATGCCGCGCACGCGCATCGTCACGGCCACGGACACCTGCCTGCACGCGGTTTGCCGGACGCGGATCTTCGGGTTCCGCGACGACCTCGAGTTCCGGTATTCGCCCGATGACGGGGTCGTCCACGTTCGCTCGGCCTCGCGCGTCGGGCTCTACGACTTCGGCGTGAACCGGCGGCGGGTCGAGCGCGTGCGGAAGGGGCTTCGACGGGTGACAGGGAAGTTGCCGCAGACCGGCTGAAGGAGGGAACGCCTGATCGATGGTCCGACCTGCACAGCCTGGTTGACCGCCAGCGGATGGAGCCGGCGAGCCCGAGGAAAGAGTGCTCGCGGTGGTTATCTTCCCTGCTGCGCCGCGGCAACCGGACCGTGGCCCGGGACGGCGCCACCCCCCGGCGGGACACGATGCGCCTTGCTGCCCCGACATCGCCTGGATCAAGGAGATTCCCGTGAGTTCATCCGCAGCCTTCTCCCCGGTGTCCATCCTCGGCCCAACGTTTTCGCCTCGCGGCCTTCGCTCCGCCATGGGCCGACTGGCCGCGGGGTTGCTCGCCGTTGCGCTTCCGCTCTCCGCCCAGGACCTTCCCCGCGTCGCGCCCGAGGACTACGGACGCTGGGAGAGCCTTGGGCCGGCGGTGCTTTCGCCGCATGGAGACTGGATCGCGTACGAGGTAAGCCGCGTCGACGAGACTGCGGAGCTGCGGGTGCGGCGGATGGGCGAGGACTCGACGCGCGTCTTCCCGTGGGGCGGATCCCCGGTTTTTTCCCCCGACGGGCGCTGGCTGACGTGGACCGTGGGGCTCTCGCCGGAGGAGAGGGAACGACTCGAGGAGGAGGGCGAGACACTCCGGGAGGGGACGGCGCTGCTGGACCTGGCCACCGGGGAGATGCGCGAGTTCGATGCGGTCTCGGGGCGGAGCTTCGATTCGTCGGGACGGTTTCTCGCGCTGCGCGGAGATGCGCCCGACGACCCGGAGGGAAAGGGTGCCGACCTGCGGATCGTGACGCTGGCCACGGGATCGGAGGCCAGCTTCGGCAACGTCGCCGAGATGGAGTGGAGTTCCCCGGGGTCGCTGCTTGCGATGGTGATCGCGACCGGGACCGACCTGGGCAACGGCGTGCAGGTCTACGATGCCGGCTCGGGCACTTTGCGGTCGGCGGACGCGTCGGGCGCCCGCTACCGGGGGCTGGGGTGGCGGGCGAACTCCACCGACCTGGCGGCCTTGCGCTCGCGGGAGGATGCCTCGGCCGACGGTTCCTCCTACGACGTACTGGCGTGGCGGGGCCTCGACCGGGGGCTGGAGATGGTCGTCCTGGACGAGCGTGTGACCGGCATCGCCGACACGCTGGAGATCGTGAACCGGGCACCGCGGTGGTCCGACGACGGGGCCATGATCTCCATCGGGCTCCGACCCGGCGAGGAAGATGCCGCGGATGACTCCGGTAGTGGGGAAGGCGGCGAGGCAGGCGCCGGGGAACCACGGCCTGCGGACCCTCCCGAGGAGGAACCCGACCTTCCCGGACTCCAGATCTGGCACAGCCGGGACGTCCGCATCTTCCCGCAGCAGCGGGCGGCGGAGGCCCGGGACGCGACCCGCACTCTGCCGGCGGTCTGGCATCTTGACGAGCACCGGGTCGTAACCGTCGGCTCCGACCTGATGGCGGACGCGACGCTGCTTCAGGGCTGGGAGTTCGCCCTCGAAGACATCTCCGGGCCCTATCCCTTCGGGGCGATGTTCGGCCGTCCGTATCACGATGTCTGGTCCATCGAGGTCGGGAGCGGGGAACGGCGCCGACTCCTCACCCGGGTCCGCTACGAGTGGCCGAGTTCGGGCGGCGGCTGGCTGGTCTGGTACGACGGCGCCAACTACTGGAGCCTCGAGGTGGCCACCGGGGAGCGGCGCGACCTGACCTCGAGCCTGCCGACCTCCTTCGCCAACACGGAATACGACGTCCCCACCGATGTCATCCCGCCCTTCGGCTTCGGGCCCGGGGGATGGCTGGAGGATGACGCCGGCGTGCTGTTGTACGACGAGCACGACATCTGGCGGGTGGCGCTGGACGGGAGCGGCGCGACGCGGCTCACCGGCGGTGCCGAGACCGGGGTCACGCACCGGGTCGCCCGTCTGCCCGACGACGACACTCCCGGCATCGATCCCGGAGCCCCGCTCTACCTGACCCTCTACGACGAGAAGACCGAGCAGCGGGGCTACGCGCGCCTCGCGTCAGGCCGGGCCGGGCCGCCGGAGACGCTGGTGTTCGAGGACCGCCTGGTGGATGGCCTCGCGCGGGCGGACAGCGCCGACGTCCTCCTCTACCGCGCCCAGGCCTTCGACGACCCGCCCGACTACTTCGTCGGAGGTCCCGGCCTGGCCGACGCGGTCCGGGTCACCGACATCAACCCGTTCATCGCGGAGGTGGCGTGGGGCCGGGCCGAACTGGTGGACTTCACGAGCGAGGGCGGGCGGGATCTGCAGGCGGTGCTGCTCCATCCGGCGGGCTACGAGCCCGGGCAGGCGGTGCCGACCATCGTCTACACCTACGAGATGCTCTCGCCCGGGATGCACCGTTTCAGCCCGCCCAGCGAGCGGGACTACTACAACTTCACGGCGTGGACCCAGCACGGCTACGCGGTGCTCCTCCCGGACATCGTCTACCGGGCGCGCGACCCGGGCGTCAGCGCGCTGGAGTCGGTGCGGGCGGCCGTGGCCAGGGTGGTCGACATGGGGGTGGCCGATCCGGACGCGGTCGGGCTCATCGGGCACTCCTGGGGCGGCTATCAGGCGACCTTCCTGCCCACTCGGACCGACATCTTCGCCGCCTCGGTGGCCGGTGCGCCGCTCACCGATTTCGTGAGCTTCATGGGCGCCATCCACTGGAACCCGGGGATCCCGGAGGTCGACCACTGGGAGACCGGCCAGGCGCGCATGGAGGTTCCCTTCTGGGAGGATCCCGAGGCCCACCGGCGCAACTCGCCCATCCACGAGGTCCACAATCTGGAGACGCCGCTGCTCATGGCCTTCGGCGACGACGACGGGGTGGTCGACTGGGACCAGGGCACCGAGTTCTACAACTTCGCGCGCCGCGCCGGGAAACAGATGGTGCTGCTGGTCTACGAGGGCGAGGATCACGGACTGCGCGAGGAAGCCAACCAGAAGGACTATCACCGCCGCATCCTGGAGTGGTTCGGCCACTACCTGAAGGGCGATCCGGCTCCGTCGTGGATCACGCACGGCGTGACGCTTGAACAGCTGGAGGAAGAGAGGAAGAGGGTCGCGGGCGTCGGCAAGAGAGCCGGCGGCAACTCGTGAGCACCCGAACGGAGCCAACCTCACCCGGCGCGGAAGCTGTCGAACCGCCCGCCGACCGATACGCGGACCGCGCCCGCCGCTTCGATCGCGAGGCGGCCGGGAGGGCCGGCGTGGTCCGGTTGCTCGAGCGGCTCCGGCTGGGGGTCTTCGCGGCCGCCGGGGTCGGCGCCTGGCTGTTGATCTCCCAGGGACGCGGCCAGGCCGCCTGGCTGCTCGTGGCGGGCGCGGTCGCGGCCTTCGCGATCCTGGTCGCGCGACACCGGGCCGCCCGGCGGCGTCTGCGCCGCGCCGAGCTGATGGCCGACTTCAATCGGGAGGGGATCGCGCGCGTCGAGCGCCGGTGGTCCGGTCTGCCCCGGCCGTTCAGTCCGGCCGTGCCGCGGAACCACGACTACGCGGACGACCTGGACCTGCACGGTCGCGCGTCGCTCGTTCACCTGACGGGAGTCTGCGGAACCGCGCCCGGCCGGGCGACGCTCTGGTCCTGGCTTCTCGCTCCGGCGGACCCGGAGACCATCGCCTTGCGGCAGGAGGCGGTGCGCGAGATGGACGGCGCCTTCGATCTCCGGGACCGCATCGCGGCCGAAGCCCGCCTGATGAACGGCGACTCGGTGGAGGAGGTGGAGGACTTCCTGCGCTGGTGCGAGAGTCCGGGCTGGCTGTCCGGGCGCACCTGGCTTCGCGCGGCGGCGATTCTGCTTCCGCCGGTGAATCTGGCCGCCATCATTCTCTACTCTCTGGGGATGGCGCCCACGGCTGTCGTCGCCTGGCCGCTGCTGGTGTCGGCTCTGGTGATGGCGCCGGCGTGGAAGGCGATCAACCGGGCCTGCTCCGAGGCCGACGATGGCGAATCGGGCGTGCGGCACTACGGGCCGTTGCTCGGCCTCCTGGCCGACGCACCCCTCGAGTCACGCTACGCGACGGATCTCCGACGACGGCTGGGCGCCGGCACGAGACCCGCCCATCGGGAGATCGCGACGCTGCGCCGGCTGCTGGACATGGCGGAAGTCAGGAGGTCGCCCCTCTTCCACGTTCCCCTTTCCCTGGTCCTGCTCTGGGACGTCCATGTCCTGGCCGCGCTCGAACGCTGGAAGAAGGGGTCGGGCGCTCGCGTCCGCGGGTGGATCGACGCCGTTGGCGAAGCCGAGGCGCTGGCCGCCCTGGCGGCGCTCGCCGCCGATCATCCCGACTGGACCATGCCCACGCTGGACGCCGAAGCCACCACGCTCCGGGGGCGGGCGCTGGGCCATCCTCTTCTCGCTCCGGAACTCTGCGTGCGCAACGACGTGGAGGTGGGCCCGGCAGGCTCGTTTCTCCTGGTGACGGGATCGAACATGTCCGGGAAGTCCACGCTCGTGAAGGCCGTCGGCCTGAATGCCGTGCTCGGCCAGGCGGGTGGACCGGTGTGCGCCGAAGCTCTCCGCATTCCACCGCTGCGCGTCGTCACCAGCATGCATGTCGCGGACTCCCTCGCCGACGGCGTGTCCTTCTTCATGGCCGGACTGCGGCGCCTCAAGCAGGTCGTGGATGCGGCCGAAACGGCCGGCGCGGCGCCCGGACCCGGTGCCGGAGAAGGGGCATCGGCAGATGGCGCAGCGTCCGGGGGTCCCGGAGTCCTCTACCTCCTCGACGAGATCCTCCAGGGCACCAACAGCGCCGAACGCAGAATCGCCGCGCGAACCGTCCTGCGAAGGCTGCTCCGCTCGGGCGCCATCGGCGCCGTCACGACTCACGACCTGTCGCTGGCCGACGCGGAAGATCTGAACGTGAGCGCCGTCCCCGTCCACCTGACCGAGTCCGTCGGCGACGGGAGCGAGGGCCTCACCTTCGACTATCGCCTCAGGATCGGCATCGCCACCTCGACGAACGCCTTGCGGCTGCTGGAGCTCGCGGGACTCGCCTTGCCTGACGACAATCGCGCGTTTTCTGCTTGACAGGGCCCGGGACGACTCCTCACTTTGTTCGGATGGCGAACAAAGTTACGCGCGGAGCGCCGGGGCAGATTGCGCCGTCCTGAACGGCACGCCCCGCGCGGGCTGGAGCCCATCGGAGGAGTCTTGCCATGAACCGGATACATCACCACTCAGCCGGCTTCGTCGTCCGATCCTGGATCGGCGCCCCGATGGCGGCGGTTTTCCTGCTGGCCGCCGCCACTCCGGCCTCGAGCCAGACCGACGAGACCCACCTCCCCGAAATCCGCATCGTCACCGACGATTCCGGCCAGCGGCTGCAGGTGGACGGCGAGGACTTCATGGTGCTGGGCGTGAACTGGGACTATTTCCCCATCGGAACGACCTACAACTACAACTTCTGGTCGGAGTCCGACGAGGTCATCGAGGCCGCGCTCGAGCGGGAGATGACCGTGCTCAAGGCGATGGGTGGAAACGCCATCCGCGCATACGTCGGCATCCAGCCGAAATGGGTCCGGCACATCTACGAGCGCTACGGGATCTTCACCGTCCTCAACCACGCGGTGGCCCGCTATGGCGTAACGGTGGGCGGCGTCTTCAATGCCAACACCGATTACTCGGATCCGCGCGCGCGGGAAGTCGTGATGACCGAGATCGAGGCCATGGTGGACGAGTTCAAGGACGTCCCGGGCGTCCTCATGTGGCTGCTGGGCAACGAGAACAACTACGGCCTCGTGTGGAGTTCAGCCGAAACCGAGGATCTGCCCCAGGGCGAGGCGGACGCCGTGCGTGCGCGCTACATGTACTCGCTCTTCGGCGACGTCGCCCGAAGGATCAAGGAGATGGATCCGTCCCGGCCCATCGCCATGGCCAACGGCGATCTGCAGTACCTCGACATCATCGCCGAGGAGATTCCGGATCTGGACGTTTTCGGCACCAACGTGTACCGGGGCATCTCCTTCGGCCAGCTCTTCCAGGACGTCCACGACGTTGTCGGCGTGCCCGTGATGTTCACCGAGTTCGGCGCGGACGTGTGGGACGCGCGGCGCATGCGCGAGGACCAGGTCACCCAGGCCCGCTACCTGGTGGGCCAGTGGCAGGAGATCTACGAGCAGTCGGCGGGGAAGGGCCTCGTGGGCAACTCCATCGGCGGCCTGACCTTCCAGTGGACGGACGGGTGGTGGAAGTTCGGCCAGGAAGACCGCCTGGACATCCAGGACACGAACGCGTCCTGGGCCAACGACGCCTATCCCGAGGATTTCGTGGCGGGCGACAACAACATGAACGAGGAGTGGTGGGGGATCGTGGCCAAGGGGCCGGCCGACCACCGGAAGCTCTACGACCTGTACCCGCGGGCGGCCTACTACGCATTGCAGGAGGCCTACCGGCTCGACCCGTATGCGCCCGGTACGGATCTGGATACGATCCGCGAGCACTTCGGCTCCATCGAGGCGGCCGACGCGGGACTGCAGGCGCTGGGCGACCGCGCCGCGCTGCTGGCGTCCGCGCGTGACCGCGTGCACCTGAGCGGCCTTCGCATCGAGCTGGAAACCTACAGCACGGGCGGTTCACTGTTGAGCACACCCGCGAACCCGGTCCCGGGAAGCATCGCGCGTCCGGGGTTCATGGGATTCGACAAGAAGCAGTCCTTCTACGCCGACCTCACCGCGCGCCCGACCCAGAACATGCTCGCCACCCTGTCGTTCAACGTGCTCGGCGACGTGCCGTCGAACCCCATTGACGAGATCTTCTACGAGAACCGCGGCCGGTCGCGCATGGTGAGTTCCGACGGCGAGCCGCTGGCGCTGAACGATCTGGAGCGCGTCAAGGTCTATCGGGCCAACGTGTCCTGGGACGACCGCTGGTTCCGGCTGGACGGCTTCTACCGCACCGGCCACTATCACTGGGGATACGAAGGCGATTTCTTCGGCCTGTATCCCGAGGCCAACTACGGGCCCAACATCGACATATACAACGGTGTGGCCCCGCTCGGGATGGAGGTCATGGGCAAGCGCGCCCTGAGCGGCCTCAAGGTGGCCATCGGTCCCGAGCTGTGGTGGGGCGCCAACCCGGCCGTGCTCGCCAAGTACCAGCGGCAGACGGGCCCCTTCCAGGTCACGGGCATCTTCCAGGAGGACCTGGCGGAGCAGCAGTCGGTCGCGAGTTCGTTCGCGATTCCGCTGCCGCCCACCCGCAAGGCGACGCTTCACCTCGCGGCCGCCTCCAGCGGTGGAGTCGGGCTCGATCTGGGTGGCATCTGGTCGGGCTCCACGAAGGTGGGGGAAGCCTTCCAGATCGCCGAGAACGGCCGGGTGCTGGGGGACGAGATCCAGGCATCCGACGCTTTGGGGGCCAAGGCGAAGCTCACCGTGACCAGGGGACGCTGGAACTGGTACGCCGAGGGAGCGGCCATGGGCCTGGTTGCCGATGGCGGCCCCACGCAGACGCTCACCTTCACCGGATGGCACCTGAAGGACTCGGGCATCGGCAACCGGTGGAGCTTCCTCACCGGTCTGGCCATCAACTCCGGCAGTTGGCAGGTGGCGCCCAACTTCATGTGGCAGAAGCCCCTGGTGGGACCGATCCCCGCCGGGCTCCCGGCGCCCGCCCGTCCCCGCAACATCCTCGACGACCCGTTCGCGGTCCGCGGCGGGAACCGGGAGAGCACCGCGGCAGAGCTGCTCATCACCTACGATCCCACTCCCGCCACCTGGATGTACAACTGGGACAGCGATATCCGCGAGGACGCCCCGTTCGCCGCGTCGGTGGGTTTCGTGTACCGGAGTTTCGCCACGACCCAGGACGCCGGCATCGGCATTCTGCCCGACGGGCGCACTGCCTTCGCCTTCCCCAGCGCGCCGGCGGCCAGAGATCTCTGGGAGTTGCGGGCGCGCCTGGTTTCGAAGCGTCCGGGGGGCGGGGGCTTCGTGGCCAACGTGTATACCGGGACGGCGGAGCCCAACGGGAGCGACCAGCGGCTTGTGAAACGGCTGGGAGGCGACATCCGCATGATCACGGGACCGGTCAAGATCCAGAGCTTCCTTCGCTTCAACGACTGGGGCCCCTACGACTACCACCGGGACTACAACCACACCTTCCCGATGCAGGTCATGGGGGATGTTTCCTACGTGCTCGGCGTGCCCGGCTGGTTCGATCTTCCCCAGACCCGCTTCGGCGTGCGCGCGACGTGGCGCAGCCTGGACGAGTATTCTCCCAGGTTCTGTCCGGCCATGATGTCCGACCAGGCGGGCAAACAGGTGTGCAACCCCATGGCTGGCGGCAGCCGGCAGGGAAGTGAGTGGGAAGTCCGCACCTATCTGCACATCGGGTTGTAGGAACGAGCCTGCCCGGCTGCGTGAACTCCCAGGTCCCCGTCGCCGATCCATGAGCCTGCCCGCGCGCCCGAGAATGGGGGCGCCCGGCTGGTCTGAGACCGAAGTGCGCGTCAGGGAACTCCTTGCGCGCATGACCACGGCTCAGAAGATCGGGCAGATGACCCAGCCGGAGCGCCTGCACGTCAGCCCCGCGGAGGTCAGGGCGTTCCACATCGGGTCGGTGCTGAGCGGCGGCGGTTCGTGTCCGGGCCGCAATCGCCCGGCCGACTGGGTGGCGATGAACGACGCCTACTGGGCCGCTTCGATGGCGGACGACGAGGACCACCTCGCCATCCCGATCCTCTACGGCGTGGACGCCATCCACGGGAACGGCAACGTCCTGGGAGCCACCATCTTCCCGCACAACATCGGACTCGGCGCCGCGAACGAACCCGACCTGATCGAGCGCATAGGGCGGGTGACCGCCCGGGAAGTGCTGGCCACCGGGGTGGACTGGACGTTCGCGCCCACCCTGGCAGTGGCCCGCGACCCGCGCTGGGGCCGCACCTACGAGAGCTACTCCGGCGATGCCGGAATCGTGGCCCGGTACGCGGCACGGATCGTCAGGGGGCTGCAGGACGGGGGCGGGGAACGGCGCCGGGGCGGCTTTCCGCATGACGTGGGCGGCGCGGCCGTTGCAGGGCTGGCCCGGATCGGCCGGAACGGCGTGGCGGCCTGCGCCAAGCACTGGGTCGGAGACGGCGGGACCGCGGCGGGGGTCGACCAGGGCGACACGGTGGCGGACGAGAACGAGTTGCGGCGCCTGCACATCGCGCCGTACCTGCCCGCGCTGGAGGCCGGGGTGCTCACCGTCATGGTCTCGCTGAGCAGCTGGAACGGCGACAAGTGTCACGCGCACAGCTACCTGATTCAGAACGTTCTCAAGGGGGAGCTGGGATTCCGGGGGTTCGTGGTATCGGACTGGAACGGCGTCGACCCGTTGGCCGACGACCATGGAGAGGCCATCGCGATGGCCGTGAATGCCGGAATCGACATGTTCATGGTGCCGGAGAGCTGGCAGCGCTTCATCGCCGGACTCACGGTGCAGGTGGAACGCGGCGCCGTGCCGGTCGCGCGCATTGACGACGCGGTCGCGCGCATCCTGCGGGTCAAGTTCGTTTCGGGCCTGTTCGACCGGCCCAGGCCGTGGGCGCGCCGGGGGTCGAACGACGGCCGGCTGGGATCGCGCGAGCACCGCGAAGTGGCCCGCGAGGCCGTGCGCAAGTCTCTGGTGCTGCTGAAGAACGAAGACGCGGTCCTGCCCCTCGACAGCCGCGCGCGCATCCTCGTGACCGGCCGGAACGCGCACGACCGCGGACGGCAGTGCGGGGGCTTCACCGTCGCGTGGCAGGGCGTGTCGGGCAACGATGCGATCGAGGGGGGAACCTCGATCTGGGAGGGGATCCGCGCGCAGGCGCCCGGCGCGGTGCTATGCCGGAACGGTGGAGCGGACGCGTCGCCGGATGACTTCGACGCGGCGGTCGTCGTCATCGGGGAGCATGCCTACGCGGAGGGGCTTGGCGATATCCGCGAGCCGGGGCCGGTACGGCCCGGCGCCAACCATCTTCCGGCGGGGCCCGGCGTGCTTCGGCCCTACGGCAACACGCTCGAACTGGCGAGGCTGCACCCCGAGGACCTGCGAACGATGCGAGCGCTCGCGGGGCGCGGCATTCCCCTGGTCGCGGTGCTGATCTCCGGGCGGCCGCTGGTGGTCAACGCCGAGCTGGCCGAATCGTCCGCATTCGTGGCCGCGTGGCTGCCCGGCTCGGAGGGGGGCGGCGTGGCGGACGTCCTCTTCGGGGACCATGACTTCCAGGGGCGGCTGCCGATGTCCTGGCCGGCGGAGATGCCGGCGGACGGAGATCCGCGCGGCAACGGGTTGCCCGGGGCGGCCGCCAGGATGCTCTTTCCCCGCGGCTACGGTCTCCGAACGGGATGAGGTCGCGCGCGGGCGCCGCCGGCCGCTCGTGACTCGACTCGTCCGCGGACGCACGCCGACTCAGGTGGCCGACCCCGGTCAGGCCGTCGCCCTCGCTCCCCGCCTGCGCTCCAGCTCGTCCCGCACCCTGAGCGCGCTCTCTTCGGTGATCGGGTACCTGTAGACGGCGTACACAGCGATGGCCGATGCGGCGAGCGGCACGAAGGCGTCGTAGAAACGCAGCCAGAAGATCGTCCCTTCGGGCTGGTTCGCTCCCAGCGCCGGGTCGAGCCCCGTCGAATAGAGCAGGAATCCTCCCGCGAGTATCGCGAGGCTCTGGCCCACCTTGACGACCCACCAGTAGACCGACCCGAACATCCCCTCGCGCCGCTCGCCGGTGCTGATTTCGTCCAGATCAACCACATCCGCGATCATGGATCCCATGAGCGTGAAGAGTCCGCCCAGACCAAAGGCCAGGAACGGGGCGGGCAGCAGCGCCAGCATCGGATATTCGGGCGAATAGCAGAACCACTTCAGCGCATAGCCGAACATCGAGATGCCCGTCGACACGAAGAACGCGTTTTTCTTCCCGATTCTGGTGCCCAGCCAGGTGACCAACACGATCACCGCGAAGCCCGCGACGATGCCCAGTGTCCCGACCAGCCCGGCCAGGGCCGCTCCGTCGCCGATGTTCCCGCCGGAGATGTAGTAGGCGAACACCCAGAACTGGAACTGGGAGATCATGATGAAGCTGTTGAAGATCAGGAACGTCGCGACGCAGAGCAGAAGGAAGGGACCCGTCCTGACCGTCTGCAGCAGCCCCTTGAGGAACTGCATCACGCTCTCCCCGAAGCTGCTGCCGTCCGTTGCGGCATCTCTCGTCGGCACCCGCTCCCGCAGGAAGATCGCCGGAAGCACGCCCAGCACGATGGTCGTGATGCAGATGGCGAGCGCGAGGAACCTGGCCCCGGCCATCTGGTTCCTGAACCACGCCGGATTGGTCATGATCACGAGGAACCAGGGCCCGATGACGAAGGCGATGTTGGAGACGAAGTTCTGCACCCCCATCAGCCGCGTGCGTTCGTTGTAGTCGGGCGTCAGCTCGTATCCGAGGGCCACCCAGGGTGTCGCGAAGACGGTGTAGGCCAGGAAGAAGACCAGCGATCCGATCAGGAAGTACCAGAAGTAGTAGCTCTGGCTCCGGCCCTCGCCGGTGGGCTCCGGGGTCCAGACGTCCATGTGGACGTGCGTCATCTCGCTGGCGTCGACGGGGGTCTCGCCGAAGTCGATCGCGGCGAAGCGCATGTTCGTGTAGTGCTTGACGGCGTCGCCGCCGGCCTCGGTGTCCGCGACGTCCGCCTGGTCCCAGTCCGTGGACCAGAACTGGACCGGGACATCGTCGTAGGCGCCGCTGAAGAACGAGATGACGTCTTCCGCAGCCGGCGTTGGCGCCGGCGCGGCTGTGTTCGGCGCGGCCACTCCCTCCACGTCCTCTCCCGCGGGCCCCGCCCGGGCAGTGTCGGCGCTGCGGTAGAGGTAGACGTTGTCGACATGAACCTCGGTCAGGTCCCCCGAGATCAGGATCTGCGAAAGATGCTCGCGGGTCGCGAGCTCGTCGAAGTCGGCAAGCGGTATGTCGATGCTCACCCAGGCGCCGGTGACCAGCGTTGGGGGCAGGACGGTGACTTCGTCCTCGACATCGTCGATCAGTTCGACGCTGACGATGCCCCTGAGCGATTCCCCTACGGATGCCAGCAGCCCCACCGGCTCGCCCGTCTCGCCGCCGCTGTAGACCCCGTCCGCGCCGTAGTCGACCAGCTTGAGCCGGAACTGGGTCGGCGCCGGCATCTGCCAGAGCAGGACGAAGACGATCCCCGACGCGATCGCCCCGGCGAAGAGGAACGGCCTGCGCCGGCCCCATCGGGATCTGGTCCTGTCGGAGATGAACCCGACCAGGGGATCGGTGACGGCGTCGAAGGCGCGCGGCAGGCTGCCGAGCAGGCCGACCGCGCGGAAGTCCATCCCCAGCGCCAGCGTCAGCACGATCATCATGTTGCCGATGCCCTGCGCCAGCAGGTTGTTTACGAAGCCGCCGATCCCGTAGGCGATCTTGTGGGGAAAGGAGATGCGGTCGCGGGGAGCGGTCTCCTGGCTCATCATCCGGCTCGCTCATAGACGCGAACCCAGTCCACCAGCATCGTCTGCGGGAAGACGGTGGCGTCGTTCGGCGGACCGATGAAGTTCCCGCCCACGGCGACGTTGAGCAGGAGGAAGAAGGGGTGGTCGTACGCCCAGCGCCCGGAGACGTCTCCACTGCGGACCACGTTGTATCGTTCGCCGTCCACGAACCAGGAGATCGACTCGCTGTCCCACTCGATCCCGAACACATGGAAGTCGGTGTCGAAGCGCCCGTCGGGGAGGGCATGGCGCCGGGTCACCGCCTGGCCGCCCGAATGGCCCGGCCCGTGGAGGCTCCCGTGGATGACCCCGGGCTCCTGGCCCCGGTATTCCATGATGTCGATCTCGCCGCACTCGGGCCAGCCGACGGCGTCGATGTCGTGGCCAAGCATCCAGAACGCGGGCCAGATGCCGGCGCCCACCGGCAGGCGGATGCGGGCCTCGAAGCGGCCATAGGCCTGTTCGAAACGTCCCTGGGTCTTGATGCGGCCGGAGGTGTAGCCGTTGCCCTGGTAGGACTCCCGTCGCGCGACGATCGCCAGGTTGCCGTTTCCGTCCAGGGACACGTTTTCCGCGCGATCCGTGTTGTACTCGAGTTGCGCGTTGCCCCAGCCGTGACCCCCGATGTCGAAGGTCCAGCGTTGCGGGTCGGGGAGCTGGCCGGCGGCTCCTTCGAACTCGTCCTCCCAGACCAGCGTCCAGATCGGGCCCTCGTCCGCTTCGCACGCCGCGATGAGAGCCAGCGCGGGGACCAGCAGGACGGGACGGACCGGAATCCGAAACCGGACCCGGCATTCTCGCAGATGCTTGCGTAAGGCGTTCATTTGGCGGCTGCTCGCAGGAAGAGGCGGGTATCGGCCAGGGCGCTGTCGAGGATATGGGTGGCCGCGCCGAGCGCGATGGACTGCGGGCCCAGGGCGCTCGTGCGGATGGTTGCGGAGGCGAGGGAGCCCGCAAACGTTCTGCGCGACACCGCGTCCCGGAGCGGTTCCAGCAGAAGGTCGCCCAGACGCGCGAGGCTGCCTCCGAGGATCACCGTGGCCGGGTTCATCAGGTTGAGGACGCCCGCGATGGCGGTTCCCAGGTGTTGGGCGGTTTCGTGGACGACCCGCAGTGCCAGCCGGTCCGAGGCCAGAGCCGCCTCCTCGAAGGCGGCGATGCTGAGCCGGCGGTCGGCGAGCAGGCTGTCGGCATGCTCCGGGAGCAGGGCTTCCACGCGGTTCAGGACGGCGAGGGTTCCCGCGAACGTGGCCAGGCATCCCCGGTTGCCGCAGACGCAGGGTGGACCGTCCGATGCGGTGGCCAGGTGTCCGATCTCCCCGGCCATCCCGGCAGAGCCGCGGTTGAGTCTGCCGCCGATGATGTGTCCCGCACCGATCCCGGTGGACACCTTCAGGTAGGTGAGATCGTCGACGCCGACGCCCCATCCCCACCGGTGCTCGGCCACGGCTCCCAGGTTGGCGTCGTTGTCCACGACCACGGCGGTGTCGTAGCGCGTCTGCAGATGGTCCACGACGCTGTGTCCGCGCCATGCCGGGAAGATCCGGTCGAACATGCGGCCCGGATTGCGGGGATCGACCGGGCTGGGCACGGCGACACCGATCCCGACCAGGTCGGAGAAAGGCCGGTCGCGGGCAGCCAGGCAGGCGTCGCACAGTTCGCCGATCAGCCGCAGGGTGCCGGCGGGGTCGGAGCGCACCGGATGTCCTCGCTCCCGCCAGGCCAGCACGCGTCCCCTCAGGTCGGTCAGCGCCACCGAGACATGGCTGGCGCCGACATCGACCCCGAGAATCACGCGCGCGCCGTCCTGGAAGGCCACCAGAACGGGACGGCGTCCGCCTCGGCTGGGCCCGACGCCGACATCGGCGACGAGGTCGGTGGACTGAAGGTCGGAGACGATCCTTGAGACGGTGGATCTGGACAGGTCCATCACCCGGGCGATGTCGGCCCGCGAGATCTCCTTCCGCCGCCAGATGAGCTTGAGCATCAGGTTCGAGAGCGAGGGCCCGCGTGCTCTGGAGCCCGCCGCCTGCGGAGCGGTCATCGCGCTGGACATTGTCTCCCCCGTCCCCGGGATGCCTGGGCTAGTTGTGCAGGTACACGTTGTCGACGAAGACCGTGTTCGGGTCGCCGGAGATGATCATCTGGGCCAGATGCCCCCGGGTCGTGAGCCCTTCGAATGCGGAAAGGGGCACCTCGATGGCGACCCAGCTCCCGGTGGTCAGCGCGGGATCGGACGCCTGGGTGAACGCGATTTCGTGCTCGACGTCGTCACCGCCTCCCCACGCCCCGTCGGCCCCGAAGTCCACGAGCTTGATCCGGAACGCGGCCGGGTCCGCCGTGGGATCCGGTGTCCAGACATCCATGTGGAAGTGGGTCATGCCCGAGGCATCGACCGTGGCCGAGGTGAACTCGATGCCCGCGAAGGCGAGGTTCGTGTACTTCTTCACGTCGTCCCCGCCGATCTGAACGTCTTCCACGTCCGCCTGGTCCCAATCGGCCGACCAGGTGTCCACCGTGACGTTCTCGTAGGCGTTGCTGAAGAACGAGATGACGTTCTCGGCGGCCGGCGACGGCGTCGGCGCGGGCTCGGCCGGCTCCGTGGGAGGCTCCATCGAAACGGCGTAGAAGTAGACGTTGTCCACGTACACCGTGTTCGGATCGCCGGAGATGATCATCTGGGCGAGATGCCCGCGCGTTGTGAGTCCCTCGAAGGCCGGGAGCGGGACATCCAGCCCGACCCAGCTCCCCGTGGCCAGCGCGGGGTCGGAGGCTTCCGTGAACGCGAGCTCATGTTCGACGTCGTCCCCCCCTCCCCAGGCCCCGTCGGCTCCGAAGTCCACCAGCTTCACCCGGAAGGCGGCGGGATCCATCGACGAATCCGGCGTCCAGATGTCCATGTGGAAGTGGCTCATGCCCGAGGCGTCCACGGTCTGCGAGGTGAACTCGATGCCGGCGAAGCCGAGGTTGGTGTACTTCTTGGCCGCATTGCCGGCGATCAGGACATCCTCGACATCGGCCTGGTCCCACTCCGCGGACCAGGTGTCCACGGCAACGTCGTCGTACGCATCGCTGAAGAGCGAGACGACATCGCCGGCCGCGGCCGTCGGGGTGGGCGCAGGCTCCGCGGGCGCCGCCGGGGTCACAGGCACCATCGGCTCCGAACTGTAGAACAGGATGTTGTCCAGGTACACGGTCGGGCTGGCGCCGGAGATGATCAGCTGCGCGAGATGACCCGTGGATGACAGTCCCGCAAAGTCGGCCAGCGGGATATCCAGGACGTTCCAGGCTCCGACGCCGATGGACGGCACGGAACCCTCGTTGAGCGTGATCTCGTGTTCGCTGTCGTCGCCGCCGCCGAAGGCGCCGTCCGCGCCGAAGTCCACCAGCTTGATCCGGAACGCCGAGGGATCGGAGGTCCAGAGATCCAGGTGCATGTGGGTCGTGGCCGATGCGTCGATCGGCTGCGAGGTGAACTCGACGCCGGCGAACACCAGGTTGGAGTACTGCTTCAGCGTATTGCCGTCGATCACGACATCCTGCACGTCCGCCTGGTCCCAGTCGGCCGACCAGGTGTCCACGGGCACGTCGTCGTAGGCGTCGCTGAAGAGCGAGATGACGTTGTCCGCGGGGAAGTCCGGCGTCGGCGGGCCCGTCGTGGGCGGCGCCGCGACGTTTACGGTGACCGTGCCGTGCGCGGCGGTTCCGCCGAGGCTCGCCGTGATCGTGGCCGTGCCCGCCCCGACCAGGACGACGGCTCCCTCCTGGTTGACGGCGGCAACGCTCTCGTCCGAGGACCGGAACGTGAAGTAGCCGGGCATGGCGTTCACGGTCACGTCCCTGCCGTTCACGTCGAAGGTGACCTGCGTGCCCGTCACGTCGAGTGTGCCGCCCACTTCTCCATTGACCGTCCGGGTTGCGATCTCCGGGCGTGAATTGATGATCGTTCCCAGGCTCTCGAACTGGATGTCGTCGAGCCAGAGCTCGTAGCCTACCTGATGCTCGGGCGCGTCCGCGAGGAAGAAGAGGCCGCGCTCCCGGTCCAGTCTGGAAGCGAGCGGAATCGGGATGACGTACTTCGTCCAGGTCGTCGAGAGCGGAAGACCGCCGACATCCGCCACGAATCGCGAGGTGCCGGTGTTGTCGTTGCCGAATCCGACGGAGTTGAGGATGGCGCTGGTGCTCGCCCTGGCCCGGAAGGTGAGCGCGTTGAAGCCGGTCAGGTCACGGGGAATCGCGGAGACGAACGCGCCCCCTGAGTACCCGCCGGAGGGATCTCCCGGCCCGGGCACCGTGAACTTGAGCGAGGTCACGCCCCGGTAGCGCTCCACACGGTCGATGGCGAGCGCGTCGACCTTGGACGTGGAGAACGCCTGGAACTGCACGCCGCCGGTGAAATCATCCTCGAAAACAACCCCGCTCGTCGGAAACGGCGCCGGCTCGAGCGGACCCAGATCGCGGGAGCAGCCCAAAGCCGCCAGGAGGAGCGCGCATGCCAGGGCTGGCGGTGCGAGGGAGGTGTTCGATGTCATGATTCGCTCCGGACCCGGGGGGGCGCCGCCGGTGAATGCGCCTTGAACAGCGTGGGAGCACGCCGCACTTTGTTCGACTCTCGAACAAAGTGCGGAGCGGGATAAGGGCTTGTCAAGCAGCGATCACGACTCGGGTAGCGGCAAGGGGACGGGGACCGTCCGGTCTCGTCAGATCAGTCGCCGAACGAGATCCCCAGGGCCCGGGCGGTCCGCACGACGTCCCCATCGACGGGCACGATCTTGAGGCGCTTGACGGCTTCGGCGAGGGGCACCGCCTTCACGTCGGGCGGCTCCAGCGCGACCATGCAGCCGAACTGCCCGCGCTCCGCGAGTTCGATGGCCGCGGATCCGAATCGCAGGGAAATGATGCGGTCGTAGGCGGTCGGCGCGCCGCCCCGCTGCAGGTGTCCGAGCACCAGGCTGCGGGTCTCGTGGCGGGTCCGTTCCCTGAGCTGGTGGCTCAGCAGCTTCGCGGCCCCTCCCAGTCGCCGCTTCAGGCCGGTCCCGTCGTCCAGATAGGAGGCCTCGCCCCCTACCGGAAGGGCGCCCTCGGCCACGACCACGATCGCGTACTCGTGGCCCCCGCTCCACCGAGCCTCGATTGCCGCCACCACTCGGTCGAGCCGGTAGGGGATCTCCGGGATGAGGATCACGTCCGCGGCCGCCGCGAGGCCGGCGAAGAGCGCGATCCAGCCGGCATGCCGCCCCATCAGCTCCACGACCATGATGCGCTCGTGCGCCTCGGCGGTGGAATGAAGCTTGTCGATGGCGTCGGTCGCGGTCTGCACGGCGGTGTGAAAGCCGAACGTGACCACGGTGGCGTCCAGGTCGTTGTCGATGGTCTTGGGTACGCCGATCACGCTGAGGCCCTGGCGCGCCAGGTCGCGCGCGATCCGGAGCGAGCCGTCACCGCCGATGGCGATGAGACAGTCGATCCCCATCTCGCGAAAGCGATCGATGACTTCGCCGGAACGGTCCACGGTGCGCACCGACCCGTCCGGCTGAGTCACCTGGAACGAGAACGGGTTGCCCTGGCTGGTCGTCCCGAGGATGGTGCCGCCCTCGTGGGTGATCCCGCGGACCGCGGCCTCGTCGAGCACCACCACCCCGCCGTAGCCCGCCTGGAAGAGACCCGAATAGCCCTTCCGGATCCCGAACACGTCCCAGCCCCGAGCCCGGGCCGCGTGCACCGCTGCGCGAATGACGGCATTGAGGCCGGGCGCGTCTCCGCCGCCGGTGGTGATCGCGATGCGCATGGTCCCCGCCCGGGCCGCCGGGCTACCCGCCCTCCCGGTTCGCGATGGCCTCGAGCACCAGCTCCTGGATGAGTCCGTCGTAGGCGTCGACGATCGGCAATTGACCCGCCGTGTCGAGCATCTCCCGCGCCCGTTCCTCGCCGTTCTCCTCGTCGAGGTCGGGCAGCCGGATCGCGTATTCGTAGAGCACGACCCTCGACTCCGGCGCCATTTGCAGCGCCTGCTCGAACAGGACGATGGCGGCCGGTCTGTTCCCTCCGTACATCCGTCGCGCGATGAACCCTTCGGCCGCGATATCGGCGTGCCATCCGCCGAGCGCCAGTCTGGCTTCCCAGAGATGGGGATCGAGGCGAATCGCTGCATCCAGCCGTTCGCGGATTCTCCCCGCGAGGCCCTGGCGTAGCGCCGTGAACGCACCAATACCCTGAGCGTAGCGGCCGAGGGCGTGGGCCGCCTGATAGTGTGCCTCGGCGTTGGTGGAGTCGGCGCCCATGGCCTCGTCGCTCATCTCTATCGCGCGAGCGACCATCTCCTCCCACTCATCCCCGGACGTGAAGTAGTGGGCGTATATCGCGAGCGATTCCGCCGCCAGCGCGTAGCCGTCGGAGGTCCCAGGCGCCTCGGCGAGCTCTGCCGCCTCGAGAAAGCGGCCTTCCGCGTAGGCGGATCTGGCGTCTTCGAGGGACTGCGCGCCGGCGTCGGCGGCCAGGAGCGCCAGGCAACCCAGCGCGGCACATCGGAAAAGGGTCATCCTGGTCTCCACGGTTGGTGTCGCGGGGCGGCGTCGGCCCGGGTCCCGGATGCGCCCCAAGAATCGGACCGCCGCGATAGCGCCGCAAGCCCGGGTGTTCGACATTAGGTCAGGGCACACCGGCGCTGCCCTTCTGAACTCTTTTCCGTTCGCGCCGCCACACTCGCCGGAGGGACCCATGGCCACGTCGTCCGTTGAATGGCGGTATCACCGCCCGGGCTGAAACAGTTGCAAGCGCACGCAAGAGTTTCTTGCGCAGAACGAGATCGCGACGGAGGAACTGCGGAACGCCACGCGCAATCCCGTGACGAGCGACGAGGTCCTGGGCGTGCTGGAGGGCGTGAGCGACCTCTACGTCGCCAGGGGAAAGAAGATCGTGCACGTCGATCTGAACGCCGCGCGGCCCGCCGACGAGGATCTGGTGGGCCTCCTCTGCAGCCGCTTCGGAAAGCTGCGCGCGCCCACGATGCGCAGTGGGGATCGGCTGCTGGTGGGATACAACGCGGAGATGTTCGCGACGCTGCTCAGCCCGGAGGGATGAGCCCGGCGGAGCGGACAGGACCTCTTGCGCCGTTTCTGGCACGCGGAAGGCCTCTGATCGCCGACGGGGGTCTGGCGACGGCGCTCGAAGCCCGGGGACACCGGCTCGGCACCCGGCTCTGGTCCGCCGAACTGCTCGTCTCGAACCCCGGCGCCATCCGGCGCACCCACGCCGAATACCTTGCCGCAGGTGCGGACTGCGTCTCCACCGCCAGCTACCAGGCGAGCTTCCCCGGCTTCCGCGAGCAGGGCTACGGCGATGCCGAGGCGGCCGGCTTCCTGGAGCTCTCGATCGCGCTGGCCGTAGAGGCGCGCGACCGGTACTGGGCGGTTCAGGCCAACCGCAGCGGGCGGCTGCGGCCGCTGGTGGCGGCGAGTGCCGGCCCATACGGGGCGTATCTCGCGGACGGGTCGGAGTACGATGGCCGGTACGGCGTCGGGCGCGGCGTGCTGGACGAGTTCCACCGGCGCCGCTTCCGGCTCTTCGCGCGCTCGGCCGCCGACCTGATCCTCTGCGAGACCATCCCCTCGGGTCTCGAGGTCGAGGCATTGCTCGGGATTCTGGCCGAGACGCCGGAAGCGTGGGTGTGGATGAGCTTCTGCTGCGCGGATGGCGCGGGGCTCTGGGACGGCACGCCGGTGGAGGAGGCTGCGCGCCTCTGCGATCGGGCGGAAAGGGTGGGGGCGGTGGGGGTGAACTGCGTCGCGCCCGCCGACGTCGGGGAACTCATCGGACGAATCCGGGGCGAGACCGATCTTCCCGTGATCGTCTATCCCAACTCGGGGGAGGTGTACGACGCCCACACCGGCACGTGGCACTGGCCCGCCGACGCCGGAGAGGCCGGCGAGCCGTTCCTGGAGGCGCGCGGCTGGATCGCGCGCGGCGCGGCAGGAGTCGGCGGGTGCTGCCGCGTCGGTCCGGCGGGCATCCGCGCGCTGCGACGGCAGATCGCCGGTGTGCCGCTGGCGCCTTCGGGTGGATCGCCCGGTCGCGGTTTCGGCGCTCCGGGGCCGCAGCGGTGATGCGACACCACCCGCCCCGCCCGGGGTATCGCGGGTCATGATCGATCTGCGCAGCGACACCGTGACCCTCCCCACCCCGGCCATGCGGGAGGCCATGGCCGCCGCCCCGGTGGGCGACGACGTCTACGGCGACGACCCCACGGTGAACGGGCTGGAGGCGCGCACCGCGGAGCTGCTGGGCAAGGAGGCCGCGGTCTTCGTCCCCACGGGCACGATGTCCAACCAGATCGGGGTGCGCGCCCACACCGAGCCCGGCGACCTGGTCCTGATCGACCGGAGCGCCCATATCGTGCGCAGCGAATCGGGTGCTCCCGCCGCGCTCAGCGGGGTGTCCATGAAGCCCCTTCCCGGACGCAGCGGCGTCTTCACCGCGGCCGACGTGGACGACGCCGTGGAGCCGGAGCATCCCTTCAACCCGACCCACCTGGAATCGCCGCCCCGGCTGCTGTGCGTGGAGAACACCCACAACGGGGGAGGGGGCACGGTGTGGTCGCTCGGCCAGGTCGAGGAGGTGTGCGTGGCCGCGCGCCGCCACGGCCTCGCCACCCATCTCGACGGGGCCCGCCTCTGGCACGCCACGGCGGCCTCCGGCGTCTCCGAGGCCCGGTACGCCGCGCCCTTCGACACCGTGAACGTCTGCTTCAGCAAGGGCCTCGGAGCTCCCGTGGGCTCCGCTCTGGCCGGCTCGCAGGAGCTGGTGGCGCGGGCGCGGCGCTTCAAGCAGCAGTTCGGCGGCGGCTTCCGCCAGGCGGGCATCCTCGCCGCGGCCGCCCTGCATGCGCTCGAACACCACCGCGGCGGCTTGCCGGCCGACATCGCGCGCGCCCGCTCCCTGGCTCGCGGCATCGCCGGCATCGACGGCCTGGAGGCCGCCCCCGGCGGGCCGCAGTCGAACCTCGTGCGGTTTCGGGTATCGGCGATGCCGGCGGGCGACTTCGCCACCCGGTGCCACGCCCGCGGGCTTCATCTCCTTCCCCAGGGTCAGGCCGGAGTCCGGGCCGTCACCCACCGGGACATCTCCGCGCCCGACGTGGAGCGCGCGCTCGAAGTCATGCGGCGCGTGCTGCGCGGCCGGGGCTGAGGGGGAGCCGTGCAGCTCGACCGCATCCGCAACTTCTGCATCGTCGCGCACATCGACCACGGCAAGTCGACGCTCGCCGATCGTCTCCTGGAGCTCACCGGCGCGCTCGACCCCCGCCAGATGCGCGCCCAGGTGCTCGACTCCAACGAGCTGGAGCGCGAACGGGGCATCACCATCAAGCTGCACGCCGTGCGCATGGACTACGCGGCGCGGGACGGCGAACGCTATCAGCTCAACCTGATCGACACCCCCGGACACGTCGACTTCACCTACGAGGTGTCACGCTCCCTCGCGGCCTGCGAGGGCGCCATCCTCGTCGTCGACGCCAGCCAGGGCATCCAGGCCCAGACCATCTCCAACTTGTTCCTGGCGCTGGACGCGGACCTGGAAGTGATCCCGGTGATCAACAAGATCGATCTTCCCGGCGCCGAGCCGGAGCGCCGCCGCGACGAGCTCGCGGACCTGCTGGGGGTGGATCCCTCCGAGGTGCTGTTCGCGAGCGCCAAGGAGGGCACCGGCGCCGCGGAGATCCTGGAAGCGGTCATCGAACGCGTGCCCCCGCCCGAGGGCGACCCCGGGGCGCCCCTGCGCGCGCTCATCTTCGACTCCTACTACGACCAGTATCTGGGCGCGGTCCCGAGCGTGCGGGTGATGGACGGGGTGCTGCGCCCGGGGATGGACATCGGCTTCGGCACCGTGCGCGCCACCTACGAGGTGACCGAGGTGGGCTACACGCGGCTGGCGCGCGTGCGCCGCGACGCCCTCTACCCGGGAGAGGTGGGCTACCTGGTCGCGGCCATCAAGTCCGTCTCGCACACGCGGGTGGGCGATACCGTGGTCGACGCGGCCCGAAGGGCGGAGGAGCTGCTGCCGGGGTACAAGGAGGTCCGTCCCATGGTGTTCGCGGGGCTCTATCCGAGCAACGCCGACGACTACGAGTCCCTGCGCGACGCCCTCGACCGGCTCAGGCTGAACGACGGCAGCCTGCACTATCAGCCCGAGACCTCAGCCGCCCTCGGCTTCGGGTTCCGCTGCGGCTTCCTGGGGCTGCTGCACATGGAGATCGTCCAGGAACGGCTGGACCGCGAGTTCGGCGTCAGCCTGATCACCACCGTGCCCAACGTCGAGTATCACGTCACGCTCACCGACGGCAGCGAACTGGCGATCGAGAACCCCACCCGCCTGCCCGGCCGCGGCAAGCTGAAGGCCGTCGCCGAGCCCTGGGTTCACGCGCACATCGTGTCTCCCGCCGAATACATCGGCAACGTGCAGAAGCTCTGCCACGATCGGCGCGGGACCTTCAAGGGGATGCGCTACCTGGATCCCCGGCGCGTGGAGATCGACTTCGAGCTGCCGTTGGCCGAGATCGTGCTCGACTTCTACGACCGCCTCAAGGGGAGTACGCGCGGCTACGCGGCGCTCGACTACGAGTTCGCGGAGTACCGGCCCGAGAACCTGGTGAAGCTGGACGTGCTGGTGAACGGCGATCCGGTAGACGCCTTCAGCGTCATCATCCATCACGACCGCGCGCAGCTCTACGGGCGCGATCTGGTGCGCAAGCTGAAGCAGCTCATCCCGCGCCAGCAGTTCCAGGTGGCGCTGCAGGCGGCGATCGGATCGAAGATCGTGGCGCGCACCAACGTGAAGGCCCTGCGCAAGGCGGTGACCGCCAAGTGCTACGGCGGGGACATCACGCGCAAGCGCAAGCTGCTCGAGCGTCAGAAGGAGGGGAAGAAGCGGATGAAGCAGGTGGGATCGGTGGAGATCCCGCAAGAGGCGTTTCTGGCCGTGCTCTCAATTGACCAGTAGATGTCAGTAGATGACAGTACGACGCCCGGGACCACGGCCGGCGGCGGGGGAGGCGCCCTCGCGGGTGGCCGGCATGGCCGCCCTGGCGGGATTGCCGTAGTGGCGAAGTGGATCGCGGGGGTCGATATCGGCGGGACCACCCTCTCGGTAGGCATGGTGCCGGCGGCGGGTGGCCGCCCGCGCGCGCTCCGGACGGGTGACACGCCGGGCGGGCGGGGCGGGGAGGCGGTGGTCGATCGGGTGTGCGGGATGATCCGCGCGGCCGTCGACGAGCTGGCGCGCGCGGAGGGCCCGGGGGCCGAGGTCGCCGGGGTGGGCGTCGCGGCGCCCGGGTCGCTCGACCGCGCCCGCGGGATCGTGGTGGAGTCGCACAACCTGGGGTGGTTCGGGCTCCCGCTGCGCGACCGCGTCCAGGCCGCGACCGGCCTGCCCACCGTCGTGGAGAACGACGCCAACTGCGCCGCCTGCGGGGAGTGGTGGCAGGGGGCGGGACGCGGCTTCCGGTCGGTGCTGGGGATCACCCTGGGCACGGGAATCGGCGGCGGGATCGTGATGGACGGGCGACCCTTCGTCGGGGCCACGGGCGCCGCCGGGGAGATCGGGCACATGACGGTCAGGTACGGCGGTCGCCGCTGCACCTGCGGGGCCAGGGGGTGCCTCGAAGCCTACGCCTCCGGGCCCGGGATCGCGCGCACCGCGGTCGAGGGGCTGGCCGGGGGGGCGCGGTCGACGCTGCCGGAGCTGGTGGCGGGGGACCTGGACCGCATCACCGCGGCCACCGTGCACGAGGCGGCGGTCGGGGGGGACGCCTACGCGACCGGCGTGCTGGCGCGCGCGGCACGCATGCTCGCGGCCGGGATCGCCAGCGCGGTCAACCTGCTCGCCCCGGACGCGGTGGTGGTGATGGGCGGGGTCGCCGAGGCCGGCGACCTGTTGTTCGGTCCGCTCGCCGCGGAGCTCGCCCGCCCCCGCTTCCGCTCGGCGGTGGACGCCTGCACGGTGGTGCCGGGAGCGCTCCCGGGGACGGCGGGGGTGGTGGGGGCGGCGGGGGTGTTCCGCTTGCGGGCAGAAGAGACGTGAGCCCGGCCGGACCCGGGGTTGAGCCGCGCCCCCGGCGTGGATCGTCCCGTTCGGGGTCGCGCCGCCCCCTCCTCGGCGTGGTCGGCACGCTCGTCTGGGACACCATTTACCTGCGCGACGGTCACGGTCATCCCGTGGAGGAGTGGGGCGGGGTGAGTTATGCCCTGGAGGCGCTCGCCGCCGCGCTGCCGCCGCACTGGCGCATCGTCCCCATCCTCAAGGTGGGCCAGGACCTCGCCGAGCCCGCGCTCCGGTTCCTGGGCGAGATCCCCCGCGTGAGCCCGCACCGCGCCGTCCGTGTCGTCCCGGAACCCAACAACCGGGTGGAACTCCGCTACCAGGACGACGAGCGTCGCTGCGAGCGCCTTTCGGGGGGCGTGCCGGCATGGGGATGGGAGGAGTTCTGGCCTCTCGCGGGCGAGTGCGACGCGCTCTACGTCAACTTCATCTCGGGCTTCGAGATGGAGCTAGAGACCGCGCAGATGCTGCGCGAGGCGTTCGAGGGCCCGATCTACGCCGACCTCCATTCCCTCTTCCTCGGGATCGGGCGGCACGGCGAACGCGAGCCGCGTCCCCTGCCGCTGTGGGACTCCTGGCTGCGCTGCTTCGACGCGGTGCAGATGAACGACGACGAGTTCGCCCTGCTGGGCCGGGAGGCGGGTGACCCGTGGCGGCTGGCGGCGCATGTGGTCGGGCCGGACCTGAAGCTGATCACCGTTACCCTGGGACCGCGCGGAGCGGCCTGTGTGGCCGCGCCCGCCTTCTCGTCCGATACCTCCGCGTGGCCCGGCATGCGCGGACAGGTGGCCAGCCCCGCCCCCGCCACGACCCGGCGGATCGACATCCCGGGCGGCCCGCGCCAGGGGGATGTGACTGGCTGCGGGGACGTATGGGGCGCTACCTTCTTCGCTCGACTGCTCGATGGCGACCGCCTCGAGCGCGCGATCGTCACCGCCAACTCCATGGCCGCCCGGAACGTCGAACATCGCGGCGCGCGCGGGCTGCACCTCCACCTGAAGGGACGGATCGCCCGGGGATGAGCCGCGCCGTCCGCGCCCGTCCCGCCGCGCCAACTCCGGAGTTCGCCGGTTGCATGTAATCCGCGTGCCCTCATCGCTGGACTACTCCACCGTCGACAGCGTCTTCCAGCAATGCGCACAGGTCGCGGAAGGCAAGGCGCTCTTCGACGCGGGCTATCTTCGCTTCGTCGACCCGCAGGGCCTGGTCGGCCTGCTGAGCGCGGGCGCGCTCCTCAAGCGCAGGCTGGGGCAGGCGCCCCATCTGCGGCTTCCCAGGCACACGACGGTCCTCGGATACCTGGCGCGCATCCGCTTCTTCGAACACGCCCGGCGCTTCTTTTCGATGCAGGCCCGGCGCCCGCGCGAATTCGCCGCAAGCTCCGACGTTCTGCTCGAGATCACTCCGGTGACCACCAACAGCGATGTGCATACGGTCGTGGATCGCGTACAGTCGCGCGCGGGGACCATCCTGACCCGCACTCTGGGATACCCCCTGGTGACCGTCGTCCAGTTCTCGGTCGTGCTCTCGGAGGTCTGCCAGAACATCATCGAACACGCGGAGGCTCCCGGATGGGTGGCCGCGCAGGCCTACTACTGGGCAAAGCGCCGGGAGCGCTGGATGCTGGTGATCGCCGTGTCCGACCTGGGGCGCGGTTTCCGCGGATCGCTGGCGGCGGAGCACGCCGGCGGCTTCGGCAGGCGATGGGGGGACGGCCGGGCGCTGGAGGCCGCCTTTCTGCACGGCGTCACCCGCTTTCAGGACTCCGGCAGGGGCCAGGGAATCCAGCAGATCCGCAGGCAGGTGCGGCGTTGGGATGGGCTCATCTCCATCCGCAGCGGCACCGCGCGCATCGCCGACGTGCCGGACTGGGACGACACTCCCGCGCTGGAGCAGGGGCTGACCCGTTTCCCGGGCGCCCAGATCAACATCGTTCTGCCCGCGAGAGAGCGGGGCAAGGAGAAGAGCCGCATGACGGACCCGGGCCCGGCTTCATGAATGGATTCGGTGTGGATCCGGTGGCGATCGACCTCCGTCGCCTGGTTGAGCGGCAGGTGGCGTCGCTTTACGCGCACCTGGTGACCCGGCCCACGGGGCGCGCGGTGCGGAGGGCCATCGAGAGCCAGCTCGCGAGCGCGGGAGCGACGGCGCTCTCGGTCATCGACTTCTCCGAGGTTCACGTCCTGGATTTCTCGTGCGCGGACGAGGTCGTGGCGAAGCTTCTCCTGCACTACCAGCCGCCGGAGGAAGCCACCCGCGCCTTCTTCATCCTGCGCGGCGTGAGCGACCTGCATCTGGAACCGATCCAGGCCGTCCTCGAACGCCATCGCCTTGCCGCGGTGGCCGAAACCGGGCGCGGGCGATGCCGGCTGGTCGGCGTGTGGAGCGAGGCCGATGCCCGGGTCTGGGGTTCGCTGGAGGAGCGGGAAGCCCTTTCACCGGGGGACGTCCCGGCGCACCTTCCGGACGAGGTCGATCGCGCCACCCTGGAATCACTGGTGCGGCGCGGACTTGTATTCCGGCGGCCCGGGTCCGGAGATTACCTGGCGCTGAGCGGTCTGATGCGGAGTCTGATGGGATGAAAGGGTCTCGGAGGATGGCATGAAAGGAGTCTCGGAGGATGGAATGAGCGATTCCCCGGAGGCGCGGGAGGCCTGGGGTCCGGGTACGCTGGGCGTTCACGCCGGCGGCCCGGAGCCGCGCCCCGGAGAGCCCGTCGTGCTGCCCGTGGTGCAGAGTTCCACCTTCTTCTGGAACGCGCCCGGCGACGCGCCCGAGCTGCGCTACTCCCGCTACGGAAACAACCCGAACCAGGTCGCGGTGGCCCGCAAGCTGGCGGCGCTCGAGGGCACCGAGGCATCCCTGGCCGTCGCGAGCGGGATGGCTGCCACCGCGCTCGCCGTGCTCGCCGTCACCCGCGCCGGGGACCACGTCGTGGCCTCGAAGCACCTGTACGGCGCCACCGGCACGTTCCTCGCCGACGAAATGCCGCACCGCGGGGTGACCACGACCTTCGTCGACCCTGACGAGGCCTGCGCCTGGGAATCGGCGATGCGGGACAACACCCGCATCCTCTTCCTGGAGACCCCGACCAATCCCGTGATGCGCGTCTTCGACCCCCGCATCCCGGTGCGCCTCGCGCGCCAGGCCGGGGCGGTCACCATGATGGACGCCACCTTCGCGTCACCCATCAACCTCAGGCCGGCCCGCCTCGGCGTGGATGTGGTGATCCACAGCGCGACCAAGTACCTGGGGGGCCATTCCGACCTGATCGCGGGCGTCGTCTCCGGCAGCCGGGAGCTGATCGAGCGCGTGCAGCGCATGCTGGTGCTCTACGGGCCGGCGCTGGACCCCCACGCGGCCTGGCTGCTGGAGCGCGGGATCAAGACGCTGTCCGTGCGGATGGCGCGCCATAACCGCAGCGGCCTGGAACTCGCCGCCTGGCTGGAGAACCGCCCCGGGATCTCGCGGGTCTCCTACCCCGGCCTGGCCAGTCATCCCGACCGCGCGCTGGCGGGGGAGCTGCTGGACGGGTTCGGCGGCATGGTGGGCTTCGTGCTCAGGAGCGGGGGCGCGGGCGCGGACGCATTCTGCCGGGGGCTGGAGGTGGCCAGGGTCGCTCCCAGCCTGGGCGGCGTCGAGACCCTGGTGTCGCAGCCGCGCTTCACCTCCCACCTCGGCCTGACCCCGGAGGAGAGGACGGAGGCAGGCATCCCCGACGGATTCGTTCGGGTCTCGGTGGGGCTCGAGGATGTCCGGGATTTGCAGCGCGACTTCAACCGGGCACTGGAGGCGTCGCGCTGAGCAGGGGCCGCCTGCCCCGGCGAATCCTGCTCGGGACGCTGGCCGCGATTCTGCTCGCCTCCCTGGCGGGCGTGATCGGGGTCAGGCGCCTGGCAACCGGCCCCGCGCCGGCGTCCGGGGAACTCGTGCTTCCCGGCCTGGAGCAGCCGGTGGAGGTGCTGCGCGACTCCCTCGGCGTGCCCCACGTGTGGGCGGGTTCGCTGGCCGACGCGGTCTTCGCGCAGGGGTACCTGCACGCCACGGACCGTCTCTGGCAGCTGGAGATGTTCCGGCGGGTCGCCCAGGGACGCCTGAGCGAACTCTTCGGCGAGGAAACCCTGGACGCCGACCGGTTTCTGCGCACGCTGGGCCTCGCGCGGGCCGGGCGGGAGACGGCCGTAAGCGCCCGCACCCGAGCGCTCGCAGAGGCCTACGCCCGCGGGGTCAACGCGGCCGTGGACGAGTGGCGCGGCCTCCTGCCGCCGGAGTTCGTCCTGCTCCGCGCGACCTTCGAGCCCTGGGAGATCGAGCACTCGCTCGCCGTCGAGAAGATCATGGCCTGGGACCTGTCCCAGTACGGGGTCTCGATGTCGCTGGCCGGCGCGCGCGCGACCGCGGGCGACGAGGCCGTGCTGGAGTTGCTGCCCCGCTATCCCGAATGGGGGGTCACGATTCTGCAGGATACTGCGCAGGCGGCTGCACCCGATGAGGTCGGCGGCGATCCTGCGGTGCCCGCGGTGGCCCTTCCGGATCGGACGAGCGCCAGCGCACCGGGCGGAGCCGCGTCACCGGATGCGGGACGCACTCCGCGGCAGCCCGGCTCCACGGACGCCCTGCCGCCCGCCGTTTCCGCGGACGTGGTCGCCTCGTCGCGCATGCCCGCGGCGGCCCGCGCCGCGCTCGAAGCGGCGAGCACCGTGCGCGCCTCCAACTCCTGGGTCGTCGGAGGGTCCCGCACCGCGAGCGGCATGCCCCTCCTCGCCAACGACATGCACCTGGGCCTGGACCACCCCAACATCTGGTACCTGATCGGGCTGCACGCGCCCGGTCTGGATGTGGTCGGGGAGAGCCTGCCGGGCGCCCCCGGGGTGATCGCGGGACACACCGCCGGGATTGCCTGGGGTTTCACGAACGCCATGGTCGACGACTCCGACTTCTTCATCGAACGGGTGGATCCGGCCGACACCACCCGTTACATGACGCCGGAGGGCAGCGAGCCCTTCCGGGTTCGCGAGGAGGCGATCCGGGTGCGCGGCCGCGACCAGCCGGTGCGCCTGCTGGTGCGCGAAACCCGCCACGGCCCGGTCATGACGGCGGTGGATCCGGTGCCGGGAGGCGAGCTTCTGTCCTTCCGCTGGGGTGCGCACGACCCGTCGACCACCTTCGAGGGGATCCTGGCGACGAACCTCGCCAACTCCGCGTCGGAGCTGATCGCCGCGCTGGCGCACTTCGCCAGCCCCTACCAGAACGTGGTCTTCGCCGACACCGCGGGCGACTTCGGCTACCAGCTCGCCGGCGCCGTTCCCCTGCGCCGCTCGGGCCGGCCGCCGCTCCTGCCGGTGCCGGGCTGGACCGGAGAACACGACTGGATCGGGACGCTGCCCTACGAGCGCAATCCGCGGCTGCTCAACCCGGCCTCGGGGTTCATCGCCACGGCGAACAACCGCCAGAGCCGGGACTCGCTCTCGCTGGTGATCTCGCCGGACCGCTGGGAGGATCCCTACCGCGCCCAGCGCATCACCGAGTTGATCGAGGCGCGGGGCGACCACGACGCCGAGTCGATGCGGGCCATCCAGCTGGACGTGCAGAGCGGTTTCATCGCCCGCTACCGGGGCCGGACGAGCGCGGCCTTCCGGCGGGCGGGGCTGGACAGCCTGGCGGCCGCGCTGGAGGCGTGGGACGGGCGGGCGACGGTGGCAAGCACCGAGGCGACGCTCTTCCATGCCTGGGCGGAGGCGCTCGGGACCGCACTGCGCGCCCGCTTCTACAGGGCGGCAGGCGGGTTCGGCTATTTCCCGCAGTACATGGTGGGGCGGGCGCTCGACGCCGGCGGGGCGGGCGTCGACTCGCTGGCCGCGCGGGCCGCGCTCGAGGCGGCCGACGCGAGCGGTCGACCGTGGGGGCAGGTCCACCTCCTGCGCATCTCGCATCCCTTCCAGGACGTGCCGGTGATCGGCGGCCTGCTGGGCTTCGGCCGGCGTGATCTGCCCCGGCCAGGCGATGGCTACACGGTCGACGCGGCCGCGTTCGGGGGCAACTTCCCCCTGTTCGAGGTCACCAGCGGGCCGAGCCAGCGGTCCGTCACCGACCTCGGAGACCTCGGCCGCGGGGGTGCGTTCATCCTGCCCGGAGGGCAGTCCGGCCGTCCGGCCAACCGCCACAGCTGGGATCAGCTGGAGCGCTGGCAGCGAGGCGAACTGTGGCGCCTGCCGCTCGAGCGGTCCGAGGTCGAGGCGCGCACGATCTCCCGGCTGAGGCTCCTTCCAGGGTAGTCCACCGGTCTGCGGGCTGCGCGCCCGCGCGCCGGTCTCCGCCTCGTTCGCTTCGCTGTCGCCACGCCCGGGACCGCGTCCCCCCGGTATCGCCGACTACGACTGCGTGCTCATCTCGCCCAGCGCCACGCTCCGCCTGAATGCCGCCACCACCGCCTTGGACATGATGGTCCGGAAGCTCCCCTTCTCGAGCTGATACAGCGCCTCGGCCGTGGTGCCCCCCGGCGAGGTCACGCGGTTGCGCAGTTCGGCCGGATGGACCGGCTGCTGCTCGGCGTAGATCGCCGCTCCGCGGATGGTCTGGACGACCAGCTCGCGCGCGTCCTTGCGCGAGAACCCGAGATGGACCGCCGCGTCGATGAGCGCCTCCATCATGAGAAACACATAGGCCGGCCCGGTGCCGCTGATCGCCGTCGCGATATCGAGAAACCTCTCGTCGTCCACGAACAGCTCTCGTCCCAGCGACCCGACGATGGTCCCCGCCTGCACCCGCTGTTCCCGCGAGACCTCCGGGGTGGCCGTCCACACGGTCATGCCTTCCCCGACCTGGGCCGGCGTGTTCGGCATGGTTCGTACGATGGCGCGGTGCTCGAGCAGGGAGGCGATGGAGGCGATGGAGGCGCCGGCCACGATCGAGAGCGTCAATGCGTCCTCGCGAATCCGGCCCTTGAGCTCCGCAAGCACGGCGGGCAGGACCTGAGGCTTGACCGCCAGGACGACGACATCCGCGGTGCGGGCGGCCTCGCGGTTGCAGAGGGTGGTCCCGACCCCGAACTGATCGCGCACGAGCGCGAGCCGGTCCTCGTTGCGGTCGCTCGCGATCACCCGGCCCGGATCGATGTCGTTTCCGCCCGCAAGGCCGCCGATCATCGCCGCGCCCATGGCTCCGGCGCCGATGAAGGCCACGCTCGCGCCGTTCGACGGGGTCGTGTCCATGTCCGGCTCCGGCCCCGTCAGGACGCCATGAACGGATAGCGGTACCGGGTCGGAGGGGCGAAGGTCTCCTTCACGCTGCGCGGCGAGACCCAGCGCAGCAGGTTGAGCTTCGACCCGGCCTTGTCGTTGGTGCCGCTCGCCCGGCCGCCGCCGAAGGGCTGCTGCCCCACGACCGCTCCCGTGGGCTTGTCGTTCACGTAGAAGTTGCCGGCCGCGAAGCGGAGGGAGTGGAGCGCATCCTCCACGGCCCTGCGGTCGCGCGCGAACACCGCCCCCGTGAGCCCGTAGGGAGAGGTCCCGTCGACCTGCTCGAGCGTCTCGCTCCACATGCGGTCGGGGTACACGAAGACGCTGAGGACCGGGCCGAAGATCTCCTCGCACATGGTGCGGTAGTCGGGCCGGTGCGCGCGGATCACGGTCGGGCGGATGAAGTATCCGGCGCCGTTGTCCGCCTCCCCGCCGGCCAGAATCGCGGCCTCGTTCGAGTTCCGCGCGCCCTCGATGTATCCGGCGATCTTGTCGAAGGACTGCCGGTGGATCACGGCGCTCATGAAGTTCCCGAAGTCGGCGGGATCGCCCATGGTGATGCCCTCCGTCTCTTCCACGAGTTGGTCGCCGATCCGCTCCCAGAGACTCTCCGGGATGTAGGCGCGCGACAGGGCGCTGCACTTCTGGCCCTGGTACTCGAAGGCGCCGCGCAGCATGGCCGTGACGAGCGCCTCGGCGTCGGCGGACGCGTGCGCGATCAGGAAGTCCTTGCCCCCGGTCTCGCCGACGATGCGCGGGTACGACCGGTAGTGGGGCAGGTTGCCCGCGGCCGCCTGCCAGAGCGCGCGGAAGACGGCCGTGGAGCCGGTGAAGTGGATGCCCCCGAAGTCCTCGCTCCCCATCACCACCCGGGTCACCATCCCGGGGTCGCCCGGCACGAAGTTGACCACCCCGGGCGGCAGCCCCGCCTCCTCGAAGACCCGCATCACGAAGTAATTGGAGTAGACGGCGCTGTGCGAGGGCTTCCACACCACGGAATTGCCCATGAGGGCCGGCGACGCCGTCAGGTTCCCGCCGATCGCGGTGAAGTTGAACGGCGACACCGCGTAGACGAATCCGTCCAGGGGCCGGTAGTCGGCCCAGTTCCAGATGCCCCCCGGCGAATGGGGCTGCTCCGAGTAGATCTGCTGGGCGAAGTGCGCGTTGAAGCGGAAGAAGTCGATGGTCTCGCAGGCCGCGTCGATCTCCGCCTGGTGGCAGGTCTTGCTCTGGCCGAGCATGGTGGCCGCGTTGATCGTCGACCGCCAGCGGTCGGCGAGGAGGTCAGCTGCGGTCAGGAACACCGAGGCGCGCGCCTCCCAGGGCCACGACGCCCACTCGCGGCGCGCCTCCATGGCCGCCTGCACGGCCGCCTCGACCTCGGCGGGGCCGGCCAGGTGGTAGCGCGCCACCACGTGGCCGTGGTCGTGCGGCAGGATGCAGGTGGAAAGGTCGCCGGTGCGCACCTCCTTGCCGCCGATGATCAGCGGGATCTCGATCTCCCGGCCCGACATCTCGGCGAGCTTGCTCTTGAGGGCCGCTCGCGCGGGGTCGCCGGGCGCGTAGTCGAAGACGGGTTCGTTGACGGGCGGAGGGACTCGGACGGTTCCGGCCATGGACATGACAGCCTCGGGTGCGGGATGGGTATTGTCGGACAAATCTCGCGATTCGCCATGCCACCGCAAGTGCCGGGCCGGTGGCTCTCGCCGGCCTCCCGTCCGGGCTCCGGGATCCCGTGTCCGGCGTGCCTCCGAAGCCCCGCAACGGTGCGGAACGAGGTCGCCGCGAGTGGCGTACCGTGTCCTGCGGGACCATCTTGACCGCGCTCGCCGGCCATGCGGCGCAAGGCGGCACCACCATCCTCTGACCGGGGCAGAACCTGAAACCAGAGATCCGGCAGGACAGAAGCGACTTCGCGGTCGTCATCCCCGCCTACAACGAGGCCCCCGTGGTGCCCGACCTGGTGCGCGAACTGCGGGAGGCCTTCCGCGAGTTCCATCTCGACGGCGAAGTCGTGCTCGTGGACGACGGCTCCACCGACGGGACCGCGGACGTGGCCAGGCGCGAGGCGGCGGACTGGGACGGATTCCGCGTCGTCAGCCACCGGCGCAACCGGGGCAAGACCGAAGCGATGGTCACCGGGGTCAACGCCACGGATCGCCCCTGCATCATCCTTTTCGACGCCGATCTGCAGCACTCCCCGCGCGACATTCCGCGCTTTCTGGAGAAGCTCGACGAGGGATGGGACATCGTGTCCGGGCGGCGCATCGGGCACTACGACAAGGCGGCGGTGTCCGAGATTTACAACCGCATGTCACGCCTGCTGTTCCGCGTGCCGGTCACCCACCTCAACTCCGCAATGAAGGGGTTTCGCCGGGAAATCCTGGACGGGCTCACGCTGAGGCACGACTGGCATCGGTTCTTCGTGGTGCTGGCGCACGGACGGGGCGCCACGGTCACGGAGATCGACATCAAGCTCTACGACCGCAGGGCGGGCGAATCCAAGTACCGGGGCCTGTGGCGCGTCGTGATCGGTGTCACGGACCTGGCGTCGGTTGCCTTTCTGGTCTTCTTTTCGCGCAAGCCGCTGCTGCTGTTCGGTGCTTCCGGGCTGGCGCTGGCGGTCCTGGGGGGGCTGGTCGCGGCGGCTGCGCTCTATCTGCGCTACCTGCACCCGGCGCTGGGGTTCGAGCCCTACGTGCCCCCGTTCGGGTACCGTCTGCTGATCCAGCTGGTGGTGTTGCTCGAGACGCTGGGGTTCCTGCTCGCGGGATTCGGCCTGATCAGCGAGCAGATCGCCCACGTCCGGCACGAGGTCGAGGCGCTGAAGCGCCAGCTGTCCGGCGCGAAGAGCGATCACGCCGGGCATCGCCGCCGGGAACGGGGCTGAGCGGCATGTGCGGGCTGAAGCGAGGCCGAGCGGTGGAGCGGGAGCGATGAGCGCGAAGCGACGACGCAGCCGAAAGCGGGCGCGAAAGCCGCGCGCAGAGAAAACGTCCGCGGGCAGGAGCGCCCCGTCACGGGCGGCGCTGGCCTCCGGCGGCGCTCCCGCCATCCCCGGCTGGCTTCCGTGCGCGCTCTTCCTCGGGCTCACGGTCTTCCTCTTCCGCGCGTTCATCTTCAGCGACGCGATGCTCTACGGGAGCGACACGCTGGCCGCCGGCTACACGGGACGCGCCATCTACGCCCGCGCCCTGGCGGAGCTGGGCCGCATCCCGGGGTGGGTACCGCAGTTCCTCGGTGGCACGCCTTTCGTGGAAGCGCTCAGCGGGGGCGATTCCTTCTACCCGCCCTCGCTCCTGCTGCTCATCCTCGTCGAGCCTTACCGGGCGCTCGGGTGGAAGCTCGTCGTCCACGTGGCGGCGGCGGGCTTCTTCATGTTCCTGTGGGTGCGCGCGCTCGGGGTCTCCCGGGCGGCGGCGCTGGTTGCCGGCACCGGCTACATGCTCGCCCCGGTCTTCGTCGGGCTCGTGTTCGCGGGTCACGACGGCAAGATGTTCGTCACCGCGCTGACCCCGCTCCTGTTCTGGGCGACGGAGCGCCACTTCCTGCGTCCCGGCCTCAAGTCGTTCACCTGGCTGGCCCTGGTGATCGCGCTCGTGATCCTGACGCCGCACTTCCAGATGGCGTACTTCCTGTTCGGCGCCACCGGGCTGTTCGCGATCTTCCGGAGCATTCAGATCCTTCGTGGCGCGGGCCCGGAAGCGGTGTCCCCGGCGGACGACGACGCCCGGGACGCAAGCGCCGCCGACCCGCGGCGCGGCTCGCGTTCCCGGGCGGTCTCGCGCTTCGGGCTGTTTCTCGCGGCGTCGATCGCGGGCGCGCTCATCGCCGGCGGCCAGCTCCTGCCGGCCATCGACTACGTCACCGCCGATTCCCGGCGCACCGCGACCTCCGAAGCGCTCGACGAGCAGGCCGCCCTCGAGTGGTCCGGTTCCTGGTCCCTGCACCCGGAGGAGGCGTTCTCCCTCGTGATCCCCGAATTCTCCGGGGCCAACATCGGCGGTACGGGAAGCTGGGCGGACAACACCTACTGGGGCCGCAACCCGTTCAAGCACAACCACGAGTACGCGGGCCTGGTGCTGCTCCTGCTGGCCGCGATCTCGCTCGTGGGCGGGTCCCGCCGCGGGCTGCGCTGGTTCTTCGCCGGAGTGGCAGGGGTTTCCGTGCTCTTCGCGCTCGGCGCCAACACGCCCGTCTGGCGGATCGCCTACGAGGTGCTGCCCGGGATCAGCCTCTTCCGGGCTCCGTCGCAGGCGGCCTATCTCCTTGCCTTCGGCGCGTCTACGCTGGCCGCCCTGGGGGCGGACCGCCTCTTCGCAAGCGTCCGGGATCCCGAGCTGGGACGGCGGGTCCAGCGGCTGGTTCTGATCATTACCGGCACGCTGGGGGCCATCGCGCTGCTCGCAGCCGCGGGCGCGCTGACGTCGCTGTGGACCTCCGTCCTCTATCCCGGAATCACCGAGGCCAGGCGCCAGGTGCTGGCGGCCGCGCTGCCCCATATCGGGACCGGGGCCTGGATCGCCGTCTTTCTGGCCGGTGCCCTGTCGGCGCTGGTGTGGGCGCTACGCAAGCGGTATCTGGCGCCCGGGATCGTTGTGGGCGCGCTCGTTGCCCTGGTCGTGCTCGACGCCTACCGCATAGACCGGGTGTTCATCCAGACCCTCGACTTCGAGCGCTGGGCGGCCCCCGACGCGAACATCCAGGCGGTGCTGGACCGCGAGGCCGGCAGCCCGGAGCCCTACCGCATGCTGTCCTTCCGAAACGCCGGCCAGGACCTCATGCCCGCGCTGCACGGCATCGAGCTCGCCGCGGGGCACCATCCCAACGATCTGGCCCGTTACCGCGATCTCATCGGCATGGTGGGCTCGGGACAGCCGATGAACCTCTACGGCAACGAGAACATCCGCAGGCTGCTCAA
Organism: Longimicrobiales bacterium; assembly: GCA_965202805.1. Taxonomy (GTDB): domain Bacteria; phylum Gemmatimonadota; class Gemmatimonadetes; order Longimicrobiales; family Gaopeijiaceae; genus BD2-11. Next base: position 1,232,628 of record OZ241869.1, on the reverse strand, counting down.
CGTGCGCTACCTGCTCTGGCCCGATCTGCAGATGGGGAGTTCGCCGCAGGGCAGCGTCTTCAGCCGGACGCAACTGCCCGATGGCCGCACCTACGAGACGGTCTTCGTGGAGGCCGGCCTTCCACGCGCACGGCTGGTCGGCAGCGCCGTCGTCAAGTCCGACGACGAGGCGGTGCCGTACATGCTCTCTCCCGGATTCGACCCGGCGGCGGAGGTGGTCCTGGCGGAACCTCCGCCGGTCGACCTGCCTGGGGCGCCGGTTGCCGGAGAGGTCGACTGGGTGGAGCGCGGCCCCGACCGCATGAGGCTCGCCGTACGCTCCTCGGCGCCGGCGCTGCTCGCCATCGCGGACAACTGGTATCCCGCGTGGCACGCCCGCGTGAACGGCCGCGACGCCCCCGTGCTGCGCGCCTACCACACCCTGCGCGCCGTTCCCGTGCCGGCGGGGGAGTCCGAGGTCGAGCTGTGGTACCGCTCCGACGTGGTGGCGCGCAGCTTCTGGCTCGGCTTCGTCATCCTGGCGGGCCTGCTCGCGGCGAACGCCTTGCGGATCTGGTCGGCGCGGCGCGCGACCGGGAGTGCGAAGCCCTGAAGAAGTGGCTTTCCCTGGCGGCGCGCGTCGCCCTCACGGTCATCGTCACTTGGTTCATCCTCGATCGGGTGGGGCTGACCCTGGCCGAACTGAGGGAATGGCAGGAGGTGCTCGCCCGGCCGCGGCTGATCCCGCTCATCGCCGCGACGCTGCTCCTGCTGGCCGCCTACGCGCTCAGCGGACTGATCTGGGGTGGGGTGGTGACCGGCCTGGGTGGACCGCGCATGTCCCCGGGCGACGCGGTGAGCATCTTCATGATCGCCAATATGGGCCGGTATGTGCCGGGCAAGATCTGGTCGATCGCCGGGATGGCCGCGCTCGCGAAGGGGCATGGGGTTCCCGTGGCCGTCTCGGCCACCTCTGCCGTGGTCCTGCAGGGCGTGGGGCTGCTGGCGGCCGGCGCAATCGGGTTGGGCGCGTTCGCAGGCGGACCCGCGCCGCTCCCGCGCTGGGGACTTGCCGCCGCCGGGGTGGCGGCCGGCCTGCTCTTGCTCGTGCTTGCCGTTCCTTCCCTGTTCCGCGCCGCGGTTGCCCTGTGGTTCCGCCTGGTCCGGACGAGCCCGCCCGCAAATCTGACCGCCGCACTGGTGTTGCGCTGGCTGCTGCAGGTTGCGGGGGCCTGGATGGCCATGGGCGCATCCTTCTGGATCTTCGCCGCGAGCCTGGGTATGGCGCTGTCGCCCGTCCACGCGGGCTCCGCCTTTGCGGCGGCCTACGTGGCGGGCTACCTGATGCTCTTCGCCCCGGCGGGCGTCGGCGTTCGCGAAGGGTTCCTGATCGCCTTTCTCGCGCCTGCGCTGGGGAGCGCCCCGGCCACCGTGCTCGCCATCGCCGCACGGCTCTGGATGACCGCCGCGGAGGTGATTCCCGCCGCCATCCTGTGGGTGCTCCATCAGCGGTCGCGGCCGCTACCCGACCCGAAGCAAGGTTGACCACGCCATCGCGCGCTGCCTAAACTTCGGGCGATTCCGGAGTCCGTGTGCGCTCAGGGTCGGGAGCGCGATCGGATGAGCGAGGAGAGCGACGAGTGATGCTGGCGACGGAGAAGATCGAGGAGGTCCTCGACACCGTGAGACCCGCGATCCACCAGGACGGGGGCGATGTCGAGTTGATCGACTACGACGAGGCGGAAGGTGTTGTCATGGTGCGCCTGATGGGTGCGTGCGAGTGCTGCCCGATCTCCATGCTCACCCTCAGAGAGGGCATCGAGCGGCGCCTGAAGGACCGGATTCCGGGGGTTACCAGGGTAGCCGCCGTCTGATTCCACGGGCACTTCAACATCCCACCTGAACCTCGGCCTGGGCGGGGCATGTCCCACCAAACTCTCATTGATGCGGTAACGAATGCCCTGTCCGGGGTGCGACACCCGGCCAGCGGTCGCGACATCGTCTCCAGCGGACACGTTCAGCAGCTCGAGATCGATGAGGAAGGGCTGGTACGCTTCGCCTTCCATCTCAGGACCGACGATCCCGGTTCGCTTGTGAAGTCCGCCCGTACCGCCGCCGGAGGCGTGCGCGGCGTCTCCGGGGTGCGCGTCAACGTCCAGCTCCCCAGAAGCGCCCCCTCCCGCCAGGCCGCGCCCGCCGGTGGCCCCGCGACTGCGGGCTCGCCGGCGCCGGCTCCCGCGCCGTCGCGGCCCTCCCGCCTCGTCCCCGGCTCGGTGCCCGCTCCCACCCCACGGCCCGGCATCCTCGCCGAGACCCGCTACGTGGTGGCCGTGAGTTCCGGCAAGGGCGGCGTGGGCAAATCGATGGTCACCACCAACCTCGCCGCCGCGCTCGCTCGCCGCCGCCTGCGGGTCGGACTTCTGGACGCGGACATCTACGGCCCCGACATTCCGGTCATGTTCGGCGAGCGTCGCCGGCCGAGCGTGTCCGGGGGCAAGGGCAAGGAGATGATCGAGCCGCTCCATGCCCACGGCGTCAAGCTCATGAGCCTGGGCTTTCTGCTTGCCGACGAGCAGCCGGCGATCATGCGCGGCCCCCTGATCGCGGGCGTCCTGAAGCAGTTCCTGGAGCAGGTGCGCTGGGGCACCCTGGATGTCATGCTGGTCGACATGCCTCCCGGGACCGGCGATGCGCAGCTGTCGCTTGTGCAGAGCGTCAACCTCGACGGGGCCATCATGGTTACGACCCCGCAGGCGGTGGCCACCACCGACGTCCGACGCGGCATCAAGATGTTCGAGCGCGTCAACACGCGGATCATCGGCGTCATCGAGAACATGAGCGGGATGGCCTGCCCGCACTGCGGCGAAGCGGTGGACGTGTTCGGCACGGGGGGAGGCGAAGTGTTGGCCAGGGAGCAGAAGGTCCCCTTCCTGGGTGCCGTCCCCCTGGACCCCGCGGTCAGGCGCTCCGGCGACGACGGGCTGCCCACGGTGGTGGGCCGGCCGGATTCAGCGGTCGCGCAGGCGTTGAACCGCATCTGCGACGGGGTGATGGCGGCGTTGCGCGAGGGGCCCGGTTGAGGTGGTCTCCGCTACCGCGCGTCGGCCGGGACCGAATCCGGCGGATGCCCGCCCACGTGATGGTGCGAGACTATCCCGAGTCGCTCGCGCCGCTTCTCGCAGGCGGCGTCGACCTCGAGCAGGTGGGTACTTCTCCGGTGGGAGAGTTCGCCGACCCTGATCTGCTGGCCGAGGTCGAGCAGGCCATCGCCTGGCGACCGCGAGCACCATCCGGCTGAACGACCGCGCCCGCGAACCCCACGGCGGCAGCCGCCGTCTTTCCGGCCGCCTCGGCCGTGCCGGTCCAACCCTGCGGAAGGTTGCCCGGCTACCCTTCCAGCCACTTGCGGTCGGCCTCGCTCAGTTCCTTGCGCTTGCGGGGCGCGATCAGCCTGAGCACGACATACCCGAGGAGTGCGATCGGGGCGACCTTGAACAGCAGGAAGCTGGCCAGGCCGAAGCCGATGGAAAACACCGTGCCCGCTACCGCGAGCAGGACGCCTACGACCAGCAGCGTAACCAGACCAATCGCAAACAGCGTAACCAGGGTGCTGATCATGTCGAACTTCTCCCCGGGACTATCGCCCCTATCCTGGTCGTGAAGTGCATCACGGGGTCCATGCCACGTCGATCGAACCGACGTGCGCGTCGATCTCCACGGTGATCCGCGTTTCGGCGCCATCCCAGTCCGCGGAGAAGTAGCTGTCGCCGCGCCTGAACATTTCCTGGGCGTCCACGGATGTCAGCAGGGCATCCACCACCAGGTGCACGCCGAGCCCCCGCGGAAAGCGAAGCTCCACCGCGCCCAGGTCGAGGTCGAGGTCCACCTCGGCGTCGCGCTGCCATTCCCCGCCGAAATCGAGGGTTGCCTTGCCTGCCTTCGCCTCCAGCCGGATGCGTTCGGCGTTGAGGTTGCCGAGCCCGCTGGCGACCAGGTGTGCCGCGCCCGCCTCGAAGGAGGCGAGGTCCATCTGCACGGGGTTGGCCGCCGACACCTCGAGGCGCGTATCGGATGCCCCCGTCTCGACATGCAGCTCCCGAACCGCGAGCCCTCCCAGGTCCAGCTCCGCCCGCGCCGCCCCGAACTCCAGGTCCAGCAGCAGAGGCACCTCCGGGGACAGCTCCAGGTCCAGTCGTCCCGATCCGTCGCGTGAGCCCATGCGGATGCCCCTGCCGACCCGATCCATGCCGATCTCGAGCAGTCCTTCCTCGTAATGGGTCTGCGGCTCCATGACATCCGGATCGTATCGAAGCTCCATCCGGTACAGGGTGCCCGGCTCTCCCGGTCGAACGTGCAGAACGCCCGCCCCGTAGTGCACGTGGACGCGAACCTCGCGCTCGCCTCCCAGCTGGCGCGATGCGGTCACGGTGCTCAAGTCCTGGGCGGTCAGCCCGGTCGCGGTGCACGCCAGCCCTCCGACCGCCGCGCAGAGCAGTCCCGCGCGCGGATTCGTCCACGGGCTGGCGCTATTCACGGGTGTCGCCGTCGCCAGGGGGTTCCGGATCCTTGCGCGACCCTCGTCGGGAACGCCTCCGGGTCCACGCCCGTGTCGCCCGGATCCCCCCGCCATACGTGGCCGCCATCCTCCGCGGGTCCGAGGTGCGACCCGCCCCCGTGAGCAGCACGCCGCCGAAACCGAGCACAAGCGCGACCGTCGCGATGGCGACCGCGCCGAGGGTGAACAGCCCGCTCAGGAAGGAGCCGAGCGTCGGCCCGCCCATCTGCGTTACGTGCGAGAAGGCGGAGGGGAGAACGAGCGCCGTCAAGCCGACGGCCAGCACGTGCAACCGGTTCGAGGGCCGGAAGCGGTCCAGAGCCGGGATGCCCTTGCGCGCCAGCCACTCCCCGACCACGCTCGCCACGGCCAGGTACCCCAGTCCGAGGGCCAGGAGTGCGGCCAGGGGGAAGAGGGGCAACCAGGCGATCATCAGGGGAATGCCGATGATGGACACCAGGAGAGCGAGGCCTCCCAGCACCCACACCGGCAGCAGGAGGAAGCCGCCTGCCATCCCGACCAGCGCGGCCCGTCCCGGAGCAGCTCTCACCACGTCGGCCACGTTCTGCAGCCGGTCTCCGGCGAAGTGGACGACCGCAGTCCCCACGGCCAGGATGACGGCGAGCCAGAATACGTCCCCGAAGAGGCCGCTCAGGCCGGATGTGACATGCCGGAAAGGCCGGGCGCGGACTTCGGCCTGACGCGAGGGCGCGTCGCGCTCCTCGTTCCCCGAGGCCGCCTCGTCCGTCATTCTCCCTGTTCCGGCGATGTCGTCGGCGTCCACGGTGAGGAGGGTGCCCTCCACCATTCCCCCATCGCGCTCGAGCCGCCCGTCGATCACACGCACCTCTCCCCGGATGACCGCGTCATCTTCGATGCGCAACGTCCCCGCGACCACGACCACGTCGCCGGGGACCTCCCCGGATATGGTGGCGTCGCCCTCCACCACGAGCAGGGCTCCGTCGATTTCGCTGCCTTCGTCAACGGTCACGTCCTCGCCCAGATGAAGCGAAAGCTCCGACAGATCCACGTCCTCGAGCGCCTCTTCCAGCACCCGCCCCCGCTGCAGGAGAAGGCGCAGCAGAGGGGGAACCAGGGCTGGAGCCATGCCTCCCATCTCGGCGCTTCCGGAAACCTGAGGCATCACGCTGCCGCCCGGCAATGGGGCGGCGAGCGCCTCCTGAAGCGCTCGGTCGACACGCTCGGCGACGGCCCGCGCGTCACCGGTCAACTGCGCGCCGGGCTCCCACGCAAGCAGGGCTTCAGCGAGGGGCCCGTCGTCCAGCGGAACGACTTCGGAGAGCAGGGACCGCCACGAGGCCGCGAGCTCCCCGCTGGCCTGGTAGCTCCCGACTTCTTCACCGTCCACCCGGACTTCGCCGTTCTGAAAGGAGATCTCAAGGGCCGGGCCGGAATCGAATTCGAGCGACAGGGTGGCATCCGCGTCGGACACGGTCACGCGGTTCGATACCACCTGCCGCTCCTGCGCGCCGGCGGGCTGGGCCGCGCCCGCCGCAGACAGCGCGAGCACGGCGCCGAACACCGGAGTCAGGCCGGCGGGGCGGGAGGGGTCAGCTGTGAACATGGCGAAGCGCGAAACGGGGGAAGCCTATGTTGCGGTGAAGAACCCAGATGGAGCTGAGCATCAGGGTGGTGAAGCCCGCCGCGGCCGCGACCGCGGTAGCGGGCGACGCGATCAGGTAATCTGCGAGCGAATAGGCCCGGAAGGCTGCCCCGCTCTGCATGACCGCCGCCAGCACCGAGCTTCCGAACGCCGACAGGGCGTCGCGAGCCTGCCACCACAGATAGGTGATGAGGCCGCCGGTGGTAAGCTGGGGGACGGTGGAGAGGAAAGCCGCCGCCGCGGCGAAAGCGGCAACCGGCATGCCGGTCAGCGTCCCCGCGAGCACCCACCCGCGCGGCGAACGAGGCAGGAGTCGCCATCTTCGCGCAGCCCGGCTCCGGCCGGGGGTCGCTTCGGCCATCTCCTGCCAGCGCGCCATCACCCGCTCCGCGAAGCCCGCACTCGGCGCGAAGGAGGGCAGGGCCTCGAGCCTGGCGATCAGACGCCGCCAGCCCGCCAGCCTGACCTCGCAGTCCGCGCAGGTCGCCAGGTGGGCCTTCGCCAGCGTAGCGCGTTTCCGCGAAAGCGCACCGTCCGCGAGCCCCTGCAGCCGGCGCCCGGAGAGGTGCGCGTCCGCGGCCGTCCGGGACAGCCAGCGGCGCAGCCGGCCCCAGGACCACGCCCGGGACGGACTCGCGGCCTCGCCGGGGAGATCGATCCCGGACAGGACCCGCTCGGCGAAGCGCCCGGGAGGGGCGAACCGGCGCAGCCGGCCGAGTTCACCGAAGACCTCCCGCCAGGCGTCCACCCGGGCCTGACAACTGGCGCACTCCGCCAGTTGCCGGCGGGCGGATTCGGCTTCCGCGTCGACACGTCCGTCAACGGCGTCGAGCAGGCTCTGGATCGCGTCATCGTCCATGCGCCCGCAGCAGCTGGATCGGTCCGAATTCATCTGCGGCCTGCCCCTGCCTCCGTCTGTCGTGGCGTTCCCATTCTCGCGGGATCTCCGGGATCCGGGGTCATCGTAGTCCAAACATCCGTGCCGTGCATCGGCTCTCCCGGCGTACGGCACGAGCCCCGGGGAAGTTTCGCGTCCCTGAGCATCGAATCATGCCTCGGCGAGCCGGAGCTTGAGCTCGGCCCTGGCCCGGTGAAGGTAGGTCTTTACCGTGCCCAGCGGGATCTCCATGATGCGGGCGATCTCGTCGTAGGTGTGTCCCTCGATGTGGCGGAGCAGCACGACCACCCGATACTCGTCGCGCAACTCTCCGATCGCCTCCTCGATCTGGCTGGCGAGTTCCCGGTTCTGCACGTATTCCTCCGGGCTCTCTCCGTGCGACCGCACCACCAGGCTGGTGCGCGCCTGGGCCTCAGGGGTGACCGCGTCCGGGGCACCGTGCATGGAAACCGTGGGCACGCGCCGCTTGCGCAGGTGATCGATGGTCAGGTTGTTTGCGATCTTGAAGATCCAGCTGGAGAACTTGTATTGGGGATTGTAGGTATCGATCGCGTTGAAGGTGCGGATGAAGGCTTCCTGCGCCAGGTCTTCCGCGATGGTGCGGTTCCTCACCATGCGGTAGATGAGGGAGAAGACGGGACGTTCGTATCTGGAGAGCAGTTCGCGATAGGCGCCCTCCCGACCCTCGGCGGCGAGGGTGACGAGTTCCGCGTCTTCGACGCTCTGGTAGTTCAAGGACATCCGCCGGATGAGGTTCGCCCGGTCCCGTACGAGAATCGATGATGAACGTTTCCGAAGCGCAGCCGTCGTCGGGTGAGGATCGCGCGCGCCAGGTGCACGACATCTTCTCGCGCATCGCGCCGCGATACGACCTCCTCAATCGCGTGCTCAGCCTGAGCGTCGATCGGTGGTGGCGTCGGAGGGCCGTGCGCGCGCTCGACTATTCCCGTCACGACTCGGCCCGGTACCTCGATGCCTGCGCGGGCACCTGCGACCTGGCCATCGAGCTGGCCACCCGCAGGGACTTCCGGGGCAGGGTGGTGGCGCTCGATTTCGCGGAGCCCATGCTGCGCAGGGGGGTGAGGAAGAGCGCCCGTCTGGCCGTGCATCCGCTGTGCGGGGACGCGCAACGCCTGCCTTTTGCGGACGAGTCCTTCGACGGCGCCATGGTGGCCTTCGGGGTGCGGAATCTCTCCGGCCTCGGTGTGGGGCTGGCGGAGTTGCGCCGGGTGCTGCGCGACGGGAGCCCCTTGGTCGTTCTCGAGTTCACCATCCCCCCGAACCCGATCGTCCGCGCCGCCTATCTCTGGTACTTCCGGCACATCCTGCCGGCGGTCGGACGGATCGTGTCCGGGCACCGGTGGGCATACAGCTATCTGCCGGCTTCGGTCGGTGAGTTTCCGGGCCCGCAGGCACTGGGCCGGGAGTTCCTGAATGCGGGATTCCGGACCGTCCGCTGGCAACTGCTGACCTTCGGGATCGCGGCGATCCATGTGGGCGTGAGGTAGCCGGGAGGACGGCGCGCCCAAATGTCCCCGCGTCACCCGGGCGGAGGTCCGACCGGCGGAACCGGGTCGGAGATTCCCTCCACTTCCCAGACCGTCACCTCCCCCAGCGTCTCGACAGGCAGGTCGAACCGGGCCGGGTCCCCGAGAATGAGGATGACCATCCGCTCCGGGTCCAGATGCCTCCGCAGGACGTTGTGAACGTCGCCGGGGGAAACCCGCTGCACCCCCGCCACATACCGCTCCAGCCAGTCTTCCGGTAGCTCCTGGGCCTCGTGCAGCACGCGTCGGGCTACGACCTGCATCGCCCCCTGGAAGTTGAACGAGAAGCCGTTGCTCGCCGCCTCCACCGCGTCTTCCACTTCGTCGCGCGCCGGCGGCGCGTTGCGCATCTCCTCCATCACCTCGAGGATCGCCCGCGTTGCGGCGATGGTCGATTCGCCCTTCGTCCGCGTGAGGGCGCCCACGATGCCGTCGTTGTCGTCGGGGGTGGTCCAGAAGGAGCCCGCGCTGTAGGAGAGGCCGAGTTCGGTGCGCACCCGGTTGAGGATGCGGCTCGAGAAGCCGCCGGATCCGAGGATGGAGTTGGCGATGCGGGAGGCGAAGTAGTCGCGCGAGTCCGCCTGGCGGATGGAGCTTCGGTGCGCCATGACGATGGTCGTCTGGTCCAGCTCCCGCGGGATCAGGTAGACCCCCGGGTTGTCCAGGATGTCGGGTACCGGCGGCTCGGGCAGCGTCCCCTCACAGGCGGGCCATCCGGAGAGGAAGGCGTGCAGGTGGCGCTCGATCGCCGCCCACTCGAGGTTGCCCGACACGCCCAGCGTCAGGTTGTCCCGACACAGGATGCGTCCATGGGCGGCGAGCAGGTTTTCCCGCGAGAGATCCTCCGGTTCGAGATCGCCGGGTCCCATTTCCCAGCCGATGGGGTGGTCGCCGAACATCAGCCGGTTGAACTCGGAGAAGGCGAGGCGGCCGGGGTCGTCGGGGCGGCGCAGGGCGCTCTCCAGTTCCTGGCCGCGCCACACCTCCACCTGCACCGAATCGAAGCGGGGATGGAGGAGCATGTCCTTCCACAGGCGAAGGCCGGCCTCCAGGTTGGCGGTGAGCGTGTTGAGGGTGGCGGAGGTGCTCCCGCCCGAGGATCCGAATGCCAGTTGCAGCGCGTGCTGGTCGACCTGTTCGTCCACGGAATCGGGGTGCAGTTCGATGGTTCCCCCGAAGCGCAGCAGCGAGGGGAGGGCAGTGGTGGCGGCGTAGAGTTCGCGTTCGAAGCGACCGAAGCCGCCCGCGAAGCGCGCGTAGACGTTGACGAGGGGCAGGGAGTGGTCCTCCAGGAAGAAGACCGTCACGCCCTCGATCTCGTGCTCCGCCGCGGAGGGCGGGGTGAAGGACAGCGGGTCGAACCGAAGCGCCTCGATGGCCTCCCGGTCCGCGGGTGGCCTCTGCGCGGTCACTCCCTCCGCCGCGACGGCCATCGCCGCGAGCAGGGTGGCGATCATTGCCGGGCTCCCCGGCCCCGGCCTGATCACGGGTCCGTATCCGCGGTGCGCTTCACGAGGGTGGCGACGGTTCGGTTGTCGCGCGTGAAGTAGGTTTGCACCACCCGCTGCACGTCGGCGGGCTGGACGTCGTAGAGCAGGGCCGTCCGCTCGAAGGTGGTCCGCCAGTCTCCGAAGCGGGTGACCGAGCCGGCGAGCTGAAGTGCGAGTCCCAGGTTGGACTGCAGCCGGCGCACGCCGGACGCCACCAGCTGGTTGCGCACTCGCTGCAGTTCCCTCTGTTCGGGAGGTTCCAGCGCGAGGCGCTCGATCTCTTCGTAGAGGGCCGCTTCGATGTCGGCGGGCGTGCCTGGAGCGCGAGGCGTTACGTGAACCACGAACTGTCCGGGGAAGCGCGATCCCGGTACGGTGGATGCCGTGACCGCGGCGGCCAGGCGGTCCTGCGTGACCAGGCGCCGGTATAGGCGGGCGGTGCGCCGCCCCGACAGCACGGACGCCAGCATGGTCAGCGCCGGGCTGTCCGGGTGATGCCCGCTCACCGTATGCCACCCCACCCGCAGCTGCGGCTCGGCGTCCATCACCAACTCCACGCGGCGCTCGCCGCGCTGCGGGGGCTCGACGGCGAGGACCGGGGGCGGGGGGTCACCGGGCCGGATGTCGCCCAGGTAGTCCCGCGCCCAGGCCACGATCGAATCCGGCACCACGTCGCCCACGATCGCGACCACGGCGTTGCGGGCGCCGTAGTAGCGCCGGTGGTATTCCTCGACGTCGCGCCGCGACAGCCGCTCCAGGTCGGACATGTACCCGACCACCGGAACCCCATAGGGGTGCATCAGAAACGCCGTTGCCAGGTGGACCTCGTGGAGCAGGCCTCCCGGGTTGGTGTCCACCCGGGTACGGCGCTCCTCCATGACCACGTCGCGCTCGGTGTAGAACTCGCGAAAGACGGGATTGCGGGCCCGGTCGCTCTCGAGCAGGAACCAGAGCCTGGCCCGGTTCGCCGGCAGCTCGACGAAATAGGTGGTGGCCTCCGAGGAGGTGGTCGCGTTGAGGTTGCGGGCTCCGTTGCGGTTGAAGATGCGGCTGAACTCGTTGGATACCACCGGGGTCTGTGCCTGGCCCTCGTAGGTCTCCACGCGGTCCCTGAGAGCCCGGAGGCGGGTGGTGTCGGGCGCCGCCGTGGACGACTCGGCGAGCAGGGAGTCGTGGGCGGCGTCCATGCGCGCAAAGAGGTCGAGTTCGGCTTCCACGTCGCGGGTGCCGACCGTCGTGGTGCCCTTGAAGAGCATGTGCTCGAGGAGATGGGCCGTGCCGGTCGACCCGAGCGTCTCGTTCACGCCGCCCACCGCGTACTCGACGACGAACGCCACCGTGGGAGCCGAGGGCCGCGGGAGAATGAGAAGGCGCAGGCCGTTATCGAGCGTCAGCTCCTGCACGGGAAGGTCGGGGACGATGCCGTCCTGACCCGAAGCCGGCATTGCAACCAGGCTGAGCGCAGCCGGAATCGCGGCCGGCAGGAGCCACCCCGCTCGCCTGCGGAAACGTGCTGCCGACCGGCCTAGGGAGCGCCTTGCGGGCCCGGCGCCTCGGGAGCGCTCTGCCGGTCCGGCGCCTCGCCGCTCTCGGTGCTCGGGCGGATTCATCCACGGGCTGCTGGTCATTGAGGCGGCGGCTGGCAGCGGGGACAATGGAACGCCGATCGGTTGCTGATCACCGTCCTCAGGACGACCCCTGGACACTTTACGCAAGGCTGGTCTTCTCGACCGTATATCACCAGACGGGGACCGAACGATCCTTCCAGCCCGGCAGGGTCGCGGTAGTCCCGCAGGGTCGTGCCGCAGGCGGCGATGGCGGCTCGCAGCACCCTGCGTATGGCTCGGTGGAGCGGCGCGACCTTCGCCGCCGGAATCGCGCGCGCCGGCACGGCCGGATGGATGCCGGCCAGGAACAGCGCCTCGTTCGCGTAGATGTTTCCGATCCCGGCCACGCGCCTCTGGTCGAGCAGCCACGAACGGATCGGGGAGCGGGAGCGCGCGAGTTCGCCTGCCAGACGGCGGGCGGTGAACGAACGGCTGAGCGGTTCGAGTCCCAGCGTGCGCGACCAGCGCCGCCACGAGCGCCCTGAGAAGCGCTGCAACCGCCCGAAACGGCGTACGTCGCTGTAGACGGCCGCGTCGCCTCCGGCCAGGGCGAAGATGACGCCCGTGTGGACGGGGAGCGGTGTGGGGTCGTCGCGCGGATGGAACAGAAGGCGGCCGGTCATTCCCAGGTTGATGACCAGAACCGTATCCGGGGAGCAGAACCACACCACGTTCTTGCCCCTTCGCCCCACATGGTCGATCTCTGCGCCCCTCATCCCGCGGGCAAAGGCGCCGGCCGGTTCCGACAGCAGGTCGGGGTGCCGTACCCGCACGCCGGAGATGGTCCGGCCGGAGAGGTGCGGCGCGAGGCCGCGCGCGATCGTCTCTGCTTCAGGAAGCTCGGGCAGTCTGACCCTGGCGGCTGGAGGCGGGTGAGGGCGAAGAGATGCGGCTCATGTCTCCACGGCGGTGCCCGCGGCGGTCACCATGAGCATGTTGTTGATCACCTCGTAGTCCAGATCGACGGACACGACCGCGTTGGCGCCCCGGTCGGCGGCGCGCTCGGCCATCTCGCGCAGGGCGTGCGCGCGTGCGTTGCTCAGGGCGCGCTCGTATGCGCTGGAGCGTCCACCCACGACATCCCGGACGGCGGCGAACAGGTCCTTGAAGATGTTGGCCCCGATGATCGCCTCCCCGGTGACGATGCCGAGATAGTCGCGCACCGGACGTCCTTCGAGCGTTGGCGTGGTCGTAATGATCATGGTCTCGTTTCCTGGGTCGGGTTGTCCATGTTGTGCCCCGGCCTTGCCCGGCTCCGGAATCCGCGCGCGAGTCAGCTTCTCGCCAGTTCGCGCCATCCGATGTCGGAACGGAAGTACTTGCCTTCAAAGCGGATCTCGCGCGCGGCGCGCCGGGAACGCTCCGCGGCCTCCGCCAGCGTGTTGCCGAGTCCGGTCGCGGCGAGCACGCGCCCTCCCGCGGTCAGCACCGCACCATCGCGGCGGCGGGTGCCCGCGTGGAAGAGCACGACGTCGGGGTCGTCCGTCAGCGATTGAGGGATGTCCATGCCGGCGCCCGTCGGGTAGGACCCCGGATACCCCCCGGCCGCCAGCACGGTGGTCACCGCGGCCCCTGCGGCGGTGGCGGCACGGTATCCTGCGAGTCCGCTGCCGTCGGCGACCGCCATCATCGGGTCCAGCAGTGAACCGTCGAGCAAGGGAAGCACCACCTGGGTCTCGGGGTCCCCGAAGCGGCAGTTGAACTCGACCACCCTGGGACCCTCCTCGGTAAGCATCAGACCGGCGTACAGGAGGCCGCGGAAGGGACAGCCGGCCCCGGCGAGGGCGTCCAGCACGGGATCCAGGATCTCGTCGCCGACCCGCGCGATCAGGTCGGCGGTGGCCAGGGAGACCGGCGCGTACGCCCCCATGCCGCCGGTGTTGGGTCCGGTGTCGCCCTCGCCGATCCGCTTGTGGTCCTGAGAGGCCACCAGCGGGACGGCCCGTTGCCCGTCGGCGAGTGCGAAGACGCTGAGCTCCTCGCCGGTCATGCGTTCTTCGATCACGACCTCGCGTCCGGCATCGCCCATGCTGCCCTCCACGAGCATCTGCCGGATCGCGACGCGGGCCTCATCCGGATCGTCGCACACGATCGCGCCCTTTCCCGCCGCCAGGCCGGAGGCCTTCACCACGCACGGCCCGCCCCCCTCCAACACGTACGCCTCGGCGCGCCCCGCGTCGGTGAAGACGCGGTAGTCGGCGGTGGGCACGCCCGCGGCGCTCATGAGATCCTTGGCGAAGGCCTTGCTCGATTCGATGCGCGCGGCTGCCCGCGAGGGTCCGAACGCGGGCACGCCCGCCGCCTCCAGGCGGTCCGCGAGACCCAGCGCGAGCGGAACCTCCGGGCCGATCACCACCAGGTCCATCCTTTGGGTCTCCGCCCACGAAGTCAGCGCCCGCACGTCCGTCGGGGAGATGTCGACCGCCCGCGCCAGTCCCGCCATCCCGGCGTTGGGGTGCGTAGCGTGGAAGTTGGCGTCGGGTGCGTCCCGGCGGAGCTTCCAGAGCAGTGCGTGCTCGCGCCCTCCGTTGCCGACGATCAGAATGCGCATGCCAGTGGTTCCGGGGCTATCGGCGGATGTTGTCCCTGATCGAGTCGCCCATTCTGCGGGCGGCCCCGCGCATGGATCCGATGAAGCTGCGGGCCTCCTCCGCGTAGGCCTCGGCCGCCGACGAGATGTCGTCGCGGTAGGACGGGTCGGGGTCGTCGCGGCGCGGATACTCTCCCGCCACGATGCGATCGTACTCTCCGCTCTCGATCCAGCTCCGCACCTCGGAGAGCCGGAGCACCCAGAACGGATGGGTGACGCCGAGCAGGTTGAGCACCTTGAAGACGTGGTCGGCCACATCTCCGCCCTCCCGGTAATCCTCGGCCTGGCGCACGAACTCGCCGAGGTCGAGGTTGGAGGAGGTGCCGCCGCCCGCCATCTTCATCATGGCGGTCATCGCGACATCCGCGTCCTGGATGGAGAGCAGCCCGGCGCGATCCGAGGAAAGCTCGCTCTTGCGGGACCACTCCAGCAGCCCCATGAGCACGGCCCGCGCGGCGAGTCCGACGATCGGGAACCCCAGGCTGGCAAGCTGGATCAGCAGCACCATCATCGTGCGGTAGAGCACGTGGCCGCTCACGATGTGGCCCACTTCGTGGCCCAGAATGAAGGACAGCTCATCATCGTTCAGAATCAGGACGGTGCCCGAGTTGAGGATGATGAAGGGCTTGTCCATGCCGTAGGCGCCGGCGTTGGCGATCGGTGTCTGGGAGACGTAGAGCGGGTACTCCTCGGTGTCCAGCGTTTCCACGATGTCCCGGTATCGCTCGTAGATGTGCCCGTACTGGTGCTCGCTCACCCGCAGCGCGTTCGCCTGGAAGGCCAGCCGGATGGGCTTCTCGCCGAAGAAGCCGAAGAGGGTCTTCAGGACTTCGTCGAAGACGGGAAGCTTGCGCAGTGCGGCGAGGGCCGCGCGATCCGCGGGGTGTTCCCACGAACGCGACGATATGCCCGTGAGTATGCGGCGCGCGTGTGCGTGGGGTGCGCCGCCGTTGTTTCCATTGGCGTTCTCGGCCGCGCCGTTGACACGGTCTGCGTCAGAACCGTCCATGGTGATTCTCCTTTAGCGGACGCCTCGCGTCCTGGTATCCGTGTTGGCCGCGCCGGGCTCCCCCCCGCCGTGGTCGGTTCTCGTACGCCCTGCCCGGAACCGAGGTTTCGGCGCCCTTCCGCCATATTTCCGGGAGTCCATCAACCGCCGGATCCGCGGGACAGGGCCCGGTCGAGATCCTCGAGCAGGTCCCGCGGGTCCTCGATTCCCACCGACAGCCGCACCAGGCGGCCGCTGACCCCCATCTCCTCCCTGCGCTCGCGGGGTACCGACGCGTGGGTCATGAGCGCGGGCACCGAGATGAGCGATTCCACCCCGCCCAGGCTCTCCGCCAGCGCGAAGATGCGCGTGCCCTCCACCAGCCGGCGCACCGCGTCCTCGCTCGGCAGGGTGACGGACACCATGCCGCTGAACCCGGTCATCTGGCGCGCGGCCAGTTCGTGCTGCGGGTGCGAGGAAAGGCCCGGGTAGTACACCTCGTCGACTGCCGGGTGGCTCTGCAGGAAGCGCGCCACCGTCAGCCCGTTGGCGTTGTGTTCGCGCATGCGCACGTTCAGGGTCTTGGTGCCGCGCAGGCAGAGCCAGCAGTCCATTGGGCCGGGCACGGCGCCGGTGGACTTGCGCAGGAAGCGCAGACGGTCGTCCAGGTCGGGGTCGCGCACCGTAAGGACCCCGCCGATGATGTCGCTGTGGCCGTTCAGGTACTTCGTGGTCGAGTGCATCACGATGTCCGCGCCCGTCTCGTGGGGGCGCTGGTTCACGGGCGTCGCGAAGGTGTTGTCGACGCAGAGGAGCACGCCGGCGTCCCGGGTAGCTTCGGCGGCCGCGCGCAGGTCGCACAGGCGCATCATCGGGTTGGTGGGGGTTTCGAGCAGGACCAGCCGCGTGTTCGGCCGGAGCGCGTCCCGGATGCGCTGCGGATCCCTCGAATCCACGAACGAGAAGGCGAGGCCGGCCCGGTTCAGGACCTGCGTGGCCAGCCGCGTCGTCCCGCCGTAGGTGTTCTCCTCGCAGACGACGTGGTCACCCTCCGAAAGCAGGCGGGCCACGCAGTCGATGGCGGCCATCCCGCTCGCGAAGGCGATGCCGTGGGCTGCCGCTTCCAGGGCGGCGAGGTTGCGTTCCAGGGCTTCGCGGGTAGGGTTCTGGACGCGCGCGTATTCCCAGGGCCATCCCTGGTCCAGTCCCGGCTGCACATAGGTCGAGGTCTGGAAGATGGGGGGCATGATGGAGCCGGTGTGCGGCTCCGGCGCCTGTCCCCCGTGAATCGCGAGCGTCGCAAGCCGATGATCCGGCGGTTCTATCGTTGAGGAGGGCTGGGTCATGGATCCGGGATGTGTCCGAAGGGGTTCTGGACAGCGGTTGCACGCTCGAATCTAGTCCGCGCGACGGGACCAAGGCGAGTCCCGCCGCCCAACAGGGAGTCCGCCAGCCATGCCGATCATTCTTCCGCGTGGGCTCATGGTCAGCGTTTCGGGCTTTCGCGGCCGGGTGGGAGATCCGCTCACGCCCGAGCTGGTCACCGCGCTCGCGGCGGCGTACGGTGCGTTCCTGCGCGGCGAGGGCGGAGGGCGATCCGTGATCCTGGGACGGGACTCGCGGACTTCCGGGCGCATGCTCGCCGCGGCCGCCGCCGCCGGACTGGCCTCGGTGGGGTGCGACGTGGCCGACATCGGCATCGTGCCCACCCCGACCCTCATGATGGCGGTTCGGGACGCCGATGCGGCAGGCGGAATCGCGGTCACCGCGAGCCACAACCCGGCCGAATGGAACGCCCTCAAGTTCGCCACCGCAGAGGGCATGTTCCTGGACGCACCCGGGATGGCCCGCTTCCGCCGGCTGCTGGAGGAGGAGATTCCGCGCGCATCGTGGGATCGGGTCGGGGAGGTCACCTGGGACGAGGGTGCGGCCCGGCGGCATCTGCAGGCGGTGCTGGACCTTCCTTTCGTGGACGTTGCCGCATTGCGCGCGCGCAGCTTCCCCGTCGCGCTCGACTGCGTGCATGGGGCCGGGGGCGCGGTCATGCCCGAGCTGCTGGAGCGTCTGGGATGCCGCGTGCACGCCATCGGATTGGAGATGGACGGGCGCTTTCCGCGCGATCCCGAGCCGACGGCAGCGAACCTGGGGGCACTGGGCGCGCTGGTGCGGGAAAGCGGGGCCGACCTGGGAATGGCGGTGGACCCCGACGTGGACCGCCTGTCGCTGGTGGACGAGGCCGGTGATCCCGTCGGCGAGGACTTCACCCTGGCCCTGGCAGCCGCTGCGGTGACCAGGCGGCGGCCCGGGCTGGTGGTGACCAACCTTTCCACCAGCCAGGTGGTCGAGGACGCCTCGGCCGCCACCGGGGCGAAGACCGTGCGCGCGCCGGTGGGCGAGATCAACGTGGTGCGCCGCATGCAGGCGGAGGGAGCCGTGGTGGGTGGGGAAGGGAACGGCGGAGTGATCGTGCCGGCGCTGCACCACACCCGGGACGCGCTCGTGGGCGCCGCGCTCGTGCTCCAGCATCTGCTCGACGAAGGGATTTCGCTGGCCGCCGCCGTTCGCCGCTATCCGGACTACCGGATCGTGAAGGAAAAGGTCGCCTTTCCCAGGGAACGGCTCGAAGCCGCCTACGCGCGCCTGCAGCAGCGCTGGCGCGGCGCGGACCGGGACCGCACCGATGGGCTGCGGCTGACCTGGCCCGACCGCCGCGAGTGGCTGCACGTGCGGCCCTCCGGCACGGAGCCGGTGGTGCGGCTGATCGCGGAAGCGCCGGCCGGGCCGCGGGCGGGGCAGCTCGTGGAGGAGGCGCGCGCCGGGCTGGACGGGCTGGCGCGTTCCCCGTAGGAGGCGTACGCGGTAGCTTCCGGGTGGCGCCTCCGCCCTGGCTGCAGGACGGTGGTTCGGGGCGCCCGAATGACACCATCAACGAAGACGACATGTGCGGAATAGTCGGATACGTGGGTCCGGGTGACGCGACCCCCGTCCTGCTGGAGGGGCTCCGCCGTCTGGAGTACCGCGGATACGACTCGGCCGGTCTCGCGGTTGTCAACGGCGACGGCCGGCTGAGCGTGGTGAAGCGGGCGGGAAAGCTGGGGCGGGTGGAAGCGGCCATCGGCCGCGACTCGCCGGTGGGTAGTTGCGGCATCGCCCATACGCGCTGGGCCACCCACGGCGCCCCGACCGAGCGCAACGCCCATCCCCATGTCAGTCGGGATGGCGGCGTGGCCCTCGTGCACAACGGGATCATCGAGAACGCAACCCTCCTCAGGCGACAGCTCGAGGCGCGCGGATACCGTTTCCGGAGCGATACCGACACCGAAGTGGTCGTGCACCTGGTCGATCACTTCCTCAAGGAAGGGTCCCCGCTGGAGGAGGCCCTCGCGCTTGCGCTGGAACGCGTCGAGGGCACCTACGGCATCGCGGCGATCTCCGCGCACGAGCCGGACACGCTGGTCGCGGCGCGCCACGGGAGCCCGCTCCTGCTCGGGCTGGGGGGTTCGGGGCGGTACCTGGTGGGCTCCGACGCCGCCGCCGTCGTGGCTCAGACGCGCGACGTCGTCTACCTCGCGGACGGCGACTGCGCGAAGCTCGAACGCACCGGCTACCGCGTCTCCCACATGGGGCGGGGGACGGTGCGCCGCTCCGTGCACCAGGTGACCTGGGACCTGACCGCGATCGAGCGCGGCGGCTTCGAGCACTTCATGCTGAAGGAGATCTTCGAGCAGCCGCGCAGTCTGCGCGACGTGCTTCGGGGACGGTTGCTGGAGGCCGACGGGATGGCTCGCCTGGGCGGGATCGAGCAGCACCGGGAACGGCTGCTCTCCATGGATCGCGTGGTCATGACGGCATGCGGAACCAGTTGGCACGCCGCGCTGATCGGCGAATACATGCTCGAGGATCTCGCGCGCATCCCGGTCGAAGTGGAGTACGCCTCGGAGTTCCGCTACAAGAACCCGGTGCTCGACGAGCGCACCCTGGTGGTCGCGATCAGCCAGTCCGGAGAGACCGCGGACACGCTGGCCGCGTTGCGGGAAGCGCAACGCAGGGGAGCGCGCACCATGGGCATCGTCAACGTGGTGGGCTCCTCGATCGCGCGCGAAACCCCCTACGGCTGCCATCTTCACGCCGGGCCCGAGGTCGGGGTTGCTTCCACCAAGGCCTTCACCAGCCAGCTCATGGTGCTCGCCCTGTTCGCCCTGTGGATGGGCCGGCACCGGCAGATTTCGCTGCAGGGAGGGCGTCGCATCGTCCAGGCCATGCAGGCCCTCCCCGGACAGGTGGAGGAAGTCCTGAAGCTGAACGATTCCATTCTGGAACTGGCGCGCACCTGCAAGGATGCGCCCAACTTCCTCTATCTGGGCCGCGGCTACCAGTTTCCGGTGGCTCTGGAGGGCGCGCTCAAGCTCAAGGAGGTGAGCTACATCCATGCCGAAGGCTATCCCGCGGCGGAGATGAAGCACGGCCCGATCGCGCTGATCGACGAGGCCATGCCGGTCGTGATCCTGGCCCCGAGCGATCCCGTCTACCCGAAGGTCGTGTCCAACATCGAGGAGGTGAAGGCGAGGAACGCGCGCGTGATCGCCGTCGTCAGCGAAGGAAACGCAGAGCTCGAGGACAAGGTGGATCACGTCATCCGCGTCCCGGACACGCTGCCCTTCCTGCGCCCCGTGCTCACCACGGTGCCCCTTCAGCTGCTCGCCTACCACATCGCCGTCCTGCGGGGCTGCGACGTGGACCAGCCCCGCAACCTGGCCAAGTCGGTGACGGTGGAGTGATGGCCCTGGCGCGGGGATGGATGGGGGTTGCGCCCTCCGGGTTGGGCGGCGAGGGGGGCGCGAGGTGAGAATCGTGCTCCAGCGGGTGGCGCGCGCCTCGGTGACGGTCGACGGCGCGGTGGTGGGGCGCATCGGTCCCGGGCTCCTGCTGCTGGCCGGATTCACCCGCGGGGACGGCGCGGACGCGCTCGAGTGGATGGCGAACAAGGTGCTGGGGCTGCGCGTCTTCAACGATCCGGACGGCAGGATGAACCTGTCGCTCCAGGATGTCTCCGGCGACGTGCTGGTCGTGAGCCAGTTCACGCTGTACGGGGATACCCGCAAGGGACGCCGGCCGAGCTTCATCCGGGCGGCGGGGCCCGATGTGGCGGTGCCTCTCTACGAGGACTTCGTGGCGCTCCTGCGCGAGAGGGCCCCGGGGCGGGTCGAGACCGGCGTGTTCGGCGCCATGATGGATGTCGAACTCGTCAACGACGGTCCCGTGACGCTGGTGCTCGAACGGTGACCGGGCGGCCGGTGCATGGGCGGGATCTCCGTCTCGTGCTCGCATCCCGGTCGCCCCGGCGGGCGGATCTGCTCTCGATGCTCGCGATCCCGTTCGACGTCGACCCGGCGGACATCCCGGAGGAGGTGCTGCCCGGAGAGGACCCGGTCGCGCACACCCGGCGCCTGGCGGAAGGGAAGGCGCGCGCGGTGGCCGGGCGCCGGCCGGGGAGGCTGGTTCTGGGCGGCGACACGGTCGTGGTGCGGGACGGGACCATCCTGGGCAAGCCGGGGGATGTCGATCACGCGGTCGCGATGCTGCTCAGCCTGTCGGGCCGGGCTCACGAAGTGGTCAGTGCGCTGGCGCTGGTGGAGCCCGACGGGTGCGTGCACGCCGGCGTCTCGCGAACCACGGTGTGGCTGCGATCCTTCGCCGAGGAGGAGGCCCGGGCCTACGTGGCCACCGGGGAGCCGATGGACAAGGCGGGAGCCTATGCCATACAGGGCGCCGGCGCGGTGCTGGTCGAGTCGCTGGAGGGCGATTACTTCACGGTGGTGGGGCTGCCCGTGCCGCTGCTCGTGGGCCTGCTGGGCGCCGCCGGCATCCCCTATGGCTTCGGCGATGGAGCAGCGGTGTCCAGGGATGCGGTGAAGCCGGGAACCGGAGCGCGGCTGTGAGCAGACAGCCCGCGGTGCTCGCCCTCGACCAGGGCACGACCGGCTCGACCGCCCTGGTGGTGGCGAGCGACGGACGGATCCTGGGACGCGGCTACTCGGAGTTCACCCAGCACTTTCCCCGGCCGGGCCGGGTCGAGCACGACGCGGAGGAGATCTGGCGGGTCACCCGGCGGGTCGCACGCGCTGCGCTGGACGACGCCGGGGGGGAGGCGCGCCTCGAAGCCATCGGCATCGCGAACCAGCGCGAGACCGTGGTGCTGTGGGACCGCGCCTCGCTCGAGCCGGTGTGCCGGGCGATCGTCTGGCAGGACCGCCGCACGGCGTCGATCTGCACCGAGTTGCGCCGCGGCGGCCACGAATCCGAGGTGCGCCGGCGCACGGGGCTGGTCCTGGACCCGTATTTCTCGGGAACCAAGCTGACCTGGCTCTTTCGCGAGCGCCCGGAGCTTCGCTCGGCGGCGGAGGCCGGCGACCTGGCCGCGGGCACCATCGACGCCTGGCTGGTGGCTCGCCTGACCGGCGGCGCGGTACACGCCACCGACCACACAAACGCCTCGCGCACCCTCCTCTACGACCTGCACCGCCGGGCCTGGGACCCGTCGCTCGCCGACCTGTTCGAAGTGCCGTCGGGCATCCTGCCCGAGGTGCGCTCCAGCTCCGGCGACTTCGGGGTCGCGCGCGGCGAGCACCTGGGGACGGAAGTCCCGGTCGCGGGCGTGGTCGGGGACCAGCAGGCCGCCCTCTTCGGGCAGGGGTGCACCCGCGCCGGCCTGGCCAAGGTGACCTACGGCACCGGGGCGTTCCTGCTGCTGCATACGGGCCGGGAGGTGGTGCCCTCCGAGAACGGGCTTCTGACCACGCTGGCCTGCGACGCCCGCGGCGGCCCGGCGTACGCCCTCGAGGGATCGATCTTCTCGGCGGGCGCGGCCGTTCAGTGGCTGCGCGACGGCCTGGGCATCCTCGACCACGCCGCCGAGTCGGAGGAGCGCGCCCGCGAGGTGGCGGACAACGCCGGGGTCTACTTCGTGCCCGCGTTCGTGGGGCTGGGGGCCCCCCACTGGATCCCCGAGGCGCGCGGCACCGTCGTGGGCATCACGCGCGGGACGACCGCGTCCCACCTGGCCCGCGCCGCGCTCGAGTCGATGGCGTACGGGACGGTCGACGTCATCCGGGCCATGGAGGAGGACGCCGGGCTGGCCACCCGGGAGCTGCGCGCCGACGGCGGGGCGGCGCGCAACCGGTGGCTGATGCAGTTCCAGGCGGACGTGCTGGACGTGCCCGTGCGCCGCGCGCCGCGGGTGGAGACCACCGCGCTGGGGGCGGCCGGGCTGGCGGGGATCGCGGCTGGCCTCTGGCCGGACGGAGAGGTGTTCGCGGCCTCCTCCGGCGAACCCGGGATCTACTCGCCCGACATGCGCCCGGAACACCGCGAGGCGCTCATCGCCGGGTGGCACAGGGCGGTCGGGGCCGCGCGCAACTGGGCCCGCGAAGGCGAACAACCCCGCCAGGTTTGAGAAACCGCGCGCCCATCCTATATTCTGAACGCTGGCAAGGCCGGGCTCGAGGCAGTCGGGCCGGGTCCGGGACACACGGGACACAGGAGCGCAGCGGATGAAGAACAGCCGCTTCTATATCGGTCTGGTCGGCGTCGCCATGGTCGTGACCTTCCTCATCTGGACCGGTTTCGACAAGGCGATGGTGTACTACCTGACCCCGGTCGAACTCATGGCCAAAGTGGCCGAGGACGACACCTTCCACGACATCGGCGTGAAGGTCAGCGGCCGGGTGGTCAAGGGAAGCTACAAGGCCCAGGGCGCGTTCGAGCACTACTTCTCGGTGATGGACCTGGCCCGCGAGGACGCCAGCTTCCGCGTGGAGTACCGTGACATCCTCCCGGACACCTTCAGCGACGAAACCGAAGTCGTCGTCGAAGGACGCTTCCGCCGCGACGGGGTCTTCGAGGCGACCACGGTGCTGACCAAGTGCGGCAGCCGCTACGAGGCGATGCCGGACGAGATGGCCGGATGATCCTGCTCGGGGAGTTCGCCCTCTGGGTGGCTCTGCCGGTATCGATCTGGGGCATCGTGCTCGCCTTCGTGGGCGGGCACCGGAAGCGCGGCGACCTGGTCCTTTCGGCCGAACGGTCCGTCTACGCGGTCTTCTTCCTGCTCTGCCTCACCTCGCTGGGCATCATCCTGGCGTTTGTCGGAGAACACTACGAGTACCGGTACGTGTGGGGGTACTCGAGCCGGGAGCTGGAAACCTACTTCAAGGTCACCGGGCTCTGGGCGGGCCAGCGCGGGTCGCTGGTCTTCTGGGTGCTGCTGCTCACCCTCTTCTCCGCCATCGCGGTCTTCCAGAACCGCCGCAGGAACCGCGAGTTCATGCCCTCCGTGGTGGGCGTCCTGCTCACGATCACGGCGTTCTTCCTCGGGGTGCTCCTCTTCGCCGACGTCAACCCTTTCGAGAAACTCCCGTTCACGCCCGCGAACGGACAGGGGCTGAACCCGCAGCTCCAGAACTACTGGATGACCATCCATCCCCCCACGCTCTACCTGGGGTTCACCTCCTTTTCGGTGCCCTTCGCCTTCGGCATCGCCGCGCTGATCACCGGCAAGACCGACTCCCGCTGGCTGGTGGTGACCCGGCGCTGGACCCTGCTCAGCTGGTTCTTCCTGACCAACGGGATCATCTTCGGCATGCGCTGGGCCTACGAGGAGCTGGGCTGGGGCGGGTACTGGTTCTGGGATCCGGTCGAGAACGCATCCCTCCTTCCCTGGCTCACCGCAACGGCGTTCCTCCACTCCGTCATGATCCAGGAGCACCGGGGGATGCTGAAGATGTGGAACCTGTCGCTGGTTTCGCTGACCTTCCTGCTCACCATCTTCGCGACCTTCCTCACGCGGTCGGGGCTGATCGAATCCGTTCACTCCTTCGCCCAGAACACGCGCATCGCCTTCATCTTCCTGGCGTTTCTGGGAGCCGCCGCCTTCGCGTGCCTGCTCCTCATCCTGTGGCGCAAGGACGATCTGCGCGCGGAACGCACCATCGAGTCGTTCCTTTCGCGTGAATCCGCCTTCCTGATGAACAATCTGATCCTGCTGGGGTCGGCGTTCGCGGTGCTCTGGGGCACGCTCTTCCCGCTGATCTCCGAGGGGTTCGCGGGGACCAAGGTGGCCGTGGGGCCGGCGTTCTTCAACCGCGTCAACATCCCGATCGGGCTGGTGCTGCTGGCACTGACCGGGATCGGGCCGGTCATCGCCTGGCGGAGGGCGACGCGCCGCAACCTGGAGCGCAACTTCCTGTCGCCGCTGTTGATGGCGGCAGCCGTCGTGGCCGGGCTCATGATCGCCGGCATGCGGGGATTCTACGCGCTCGCGACCTTCGCCATCTGCGGCTTCGTCCTCACCATCCTGGCGACCGAGTTCTGGAAGGGTACCCGGGCGCGGGCGCGCATCGAGGGCGAGGGGCCGGGCAGGGCCTTCCTGCACCTGATCGCGCGCAACCGCCGGCGCTGGGGCGGCTACATCGTGCACGTGGGCATCGTACTGATGTTCGCCGGCTTCGCGGGAGCCTCGTTCCACACCGAGATCGACCAGAGCGTCGAGCCGGGCGACCAGATCCGGGCGGCCTCGCCCTACGGGCACGAATACGTGCTGACCTACCAGGGCCTGTCTTCGTCGCGCACGCCGAACATGTGGCAGTGGGTGGCCCTCATGGACGTTTCCCGGGACGGCCGCCGGCTCGGCACCATCACCGCGGAGCAGCGCATCTACTCGACGGCGGACCAGCCCATCCGGGAGGTAGGCATCCGCTCCACCCCGCTCGAGGACGTGTACGTCATCCTGGCCGGGGTCGAGGACTTCGAGGGCGCCCTCCGGAACGAGTCGTCAGCCCAGGGGGCGGTTTTCCAGATCCTGGTCCGGCCTCTGGTCGGCTGGATCTGGTACGGCGGGCTGGTCATTACGCTCGGGTCCCTGATCGCCCTCTGGCCCGGCGCGGGCGGACCCGCCCGGCGCAAGGTCGAGGCGGCGCCCGCGAGCGCCAGGCTCGCCGGGGTCTGACCCGGGCTGCCGTCCCGTTTCGCTCCTGGTCCCCGGCTTCGCCCCCGCATAGCGCATGATGATCCTGCTGGGGGCTGTCCTGGTCACGGCGGCGGTGGTCCTCTACGTCGTTCAACCGGTGTTCAGCGGGGAGAAGGCGTCCCTCGCGAGCCTGGACGAGGAGTTCACCGAGGCGGAGGCGCGCAGGCACCTGAGCCTTGTGGCGCTGCGCGACGTCGAGTACGACTACGCGACCGGCAAGGTGGACGAACGCGACTACCGCCGATTGCGCGACGAGTTGGGGCGCGAGGCGCTGGATGCGTTGCGGGAGGTGCGTCGGAGCCGGGAACGGGCGGAGAGTTCCGCGCCGGCGACGGACGCCGTGGCGAATGACCTCGAGCAGGAAATCGCCGCCTATCGGGCGGCCCTGAGAGCCGGGACGCTGTGCGACAGCTGTGGCGCCGCCAACGTCGCGGAGGCCGTCTTCTGCGCGACCTGCGGCAGCCGCCTGAAGTCGGAGCGCGGGGAGGGGGCCGCGGCCGAGCGGGGCTGATGACCTGATGCCCGGTTCTCCCTCCGCCGCCCCACGCACCCACGCTCCGGTGCTGGAGGCGGCGTCGCTGGTTCGGGACTACGGGCCGGTGCGGGCCGTGGATCACGTTTCCTTCCGCCTCGGCGCCGGCGAGTTCCTCTCGGTGTTCGGTCCCAACGGCGCCGGGAAGACCTCCCTCCTGCGGCTGCTCGCGGGAGGACTTCGCCCCACGGCCGGGGAGGTGCGGGTGTCCGGCGTCCCCCTCACGATCGGGGACCGGGCGGCGCGCGGCCGGATGGGCATCCTGTCTCACCTGAGCTTCCTGTACGGTCGCCTGACGGCACGCGAGAACCTCGTGTTCCATGGCCGTCTGCACGGCCTCGAAGACCTCGATTCCCGGGTGCCCGAGCGCCTGGGCGACGTCGGCCTCGAGCGCCACGCCGACAGCCGTGTGGACACGCTGTCGCGGGGTACGGTGCAGCGGCTGGCGGTAGCGCGCGCGCTGCTCCACGACCCGGAGATCGTCCTCCTCGACGAGCCGTATACCGGACTCGACGCCTACGCCGGCGCCATGCTCCAGGAGCTGCTCTCGGCGCTGAAGGACGGGGGCCGCACGGTCGTCATGGTCACGCACAACCTGGGGAGGGGGCTTGAGCTGGCCGATCGCGTGGCGATCCAGGTCCGCGGCCGGTTCGTGTTCGAGGCCGGACGCGCCGAACTGGACGCCGGCGGTCTGGAGAGATCCTATCGGCGCGCCGTGGAGGAGGGGGCGTGACCACCTATCTCCGACAGGTCGGCGCCATAGTGCGCAAGGATCTCCTGCTGGAGCTGCGCACCCGGGAAAGGCTGGCGGCGATGGGCGGGCTGACCGTGCTGGTGGCCATCCTCTTTCACTTCTCGATCGATCAGGGGCTGGTGCGCATGCAGCAGCTGGCCGCCGGCCTGCTCTGGATGACGATCCTGTTCGGAGGCATGCTGGGAATGGGCCGGACCTTCGAGATGGAGCGGGAGCAGGGCGCGATCCAGGGTCTTCTCACGAGCCCCATTCCCCTGGATGGCATATACCTGGCCAAGGTGATCTCCAACTTCGTGCTGGTCGCGTTGATCGAGGTGATCGCGCTCGCGGCCTATTGGCTGTTCTTCGGGTTCGATTACGGAAGCGATCCTCTCCTGCTGGCCGGCGTGCTCGGTGTGGCGACGCTCGGATTCGTGGCCGTCACCACCCTCTTCAGCGCCATATCGGCGCAAACCACCATGGGGCAGACGCTTCTTCCCATCCTGATCTTTCCGCTTCTGGTTCCTGTGGTCATCTTCGGAGTCACGGCCACGGGACGCATCTTCGCCTCGCGTCCCGCACAGGAGGTCGAGGGCAGCCTCTACCTGCTGGCGGCCTTTGCGGTGCTGGCGCTCGCGGCGGGCACGATCCTGTTCCGATACGTGGTGGAGGAATGATGTCACTGACGCGCATCCGATGGATGGCGATGGCAATGGGGGTCCCGGGGGTCGCTGGCGTGCTTGTACTCCACTGGCTGGTCTTCTTCTGGGTGGGCACGGAGCGCACCATGGGAATCGTGCAGCGGATCTTCTACGTGCACGTCCCCTCCGCCTGGGTGACCTTCCTCGCCTTCGGCATCACGGCACTGTGCGGCGCCGCCTATCTCTGGCTGCGCGACGAGAGGCTGGACTGGGCAGCGCAGTCGGCGGCCGAGGGAGGGCTGGTCTTCGGAGCGATCATGCTCACCTCGGGGCCGCTCTGGGCGGCGTACGCCTGGGGGACGCCCTGGACCTGGGAGCCGCGCCTGACCCTGACGCTGCTCATGTGGTTCGTCTTCGTCGGCTACTTCCTCGTGCGCGCTTCGGCCGAGGATCGGCAGGCGGGAAAGCGCATGGCGGCGGTAATCGGAGTCCTGGGAGCGCTGCTGATTCCGCTCGTCCACGTCAGCGTGCTCTGGTTCCCGTCGCTCCATCCCCAGCCGGTGGTGCTCAATGTCGATGAAGGACCCACGCTGGATTCGGACATGCTGATCACCCTGATGGTCGGGCTGCTCGCCTTTACCCTCATCTTCTTCTCCATCTTCATCTTCAGATACGGCCTCGAGCACCTGCGCTACCAGCACGCCCTGGAAATGCGGGAACAGCCTCGGGCAGCCTAAGGAGCCGGCCATGCGTGTTCTTCGTTCCCGACCGGGAGTCGTCCTTCTGGCCGCGCTGGCGGCGCTTCTGGCGTTCTCTGCTCCCGTGAACGCGCAGGTGGGCACCGAGGTGCTCGCCCAGCAGTCGCTGCGGCCGTACTGGTACGTCTTCATCGCCTATTCGCTGGCCTGGCTGCTGCTCCTGGGCTGGATGTTCTCGATCGGTCGGCGGATGCGCGGACTGGAGGACGTGGAAACCGACAATCGCGACGCGTGAACCGCGTCGGGTTCGCTGGCCTTCGGAACTGGCGGAGGCTACTTTTCAGTACTTCGATGCTTGCGCCCGGTACGTGATCGGATGGGGTCTGGCACGGGTCCGGGACGCATGGACAAATCCAAGGAGTGACAGGATGAGAGGACGTGACAACCGGGGGCGGTGGATGGCCCTGTTCCTCGTGGCGCTGACCGGGGCTGCTCAGGTTCAGCCGCTCGACGCTCAGAGCACGAAGATGGGCAGCACGCTGCGGTACGGTTCCGGATTCTTCAACGTTCCGGCCGCCTCCACGCTCCCGCATCTCGCGATCACGGGCACCTATTCGGGGTTCGGGATCAGCGTCGACGAGCGCGTGTTCATATCCCGGAGAGGGATCGAAAAGGGTCGTCTGTCGGGCGAGTGGAGCCAATGGCTGCAGGACGCGTCGGTTGCGGTCGGCCTCTTCGACCGCGTCGAAGTCGGCGCCTCCTTCCAGAATTTCGCCGATGCCGAGAACGGTGGGAACATGATCGGCGCGTTCGGCCGGATCGCGCTGGTGAAACCCGAGTCGTCGGGGTTCGGGCTGGCGGTGGGCACGCGCTTCGTCAGCGGACCTTCCTTCGGAGATGGCCGCGATCACATTCCCCCCCGCCTCGGATTCCCCGACATCCGGTTCTACGACGCATACGAGGGAGGTCTGGTCGACGACATGTCGACCTCGTTCTCTCCCTACGCGATGGCGACCTTCCAGCTCGCCGGCCTGGACAGCGACGCCCTTCCGGAGCACGACCTGACCTTCGGGCTGGGGTACGGAACGGGGATGTTCGGCGGGAGCGGAAGCGATCTCGGCTGGTACGGGAGGCGCTATTCGCAAGGTTGGCTCGCGGCCACCGCGCTGCACGTCCAGCTCTCCCAGGGGGTGCTCCTGAACCTCATGGGCGAATACGACGGATGGGACGTCAACACCGGGCTGCAGCTGGATGTCGGCGGGATTCGGGCCGGCGCCTATGTGCTCGGGATCCAGCACGTCGAGAACTCCACCATATACCGCAGCTCCCGCTTCGGGGTGATGGCTTCGCTGGCGCTCTGCCCCGGCGGCAGCGGTCTGCTGTGCAGGCCCGAGCTGATGCCGCGTCCGGAGCCCGTTCAGCTTCCGGCTCCGCCGCCGGATACGGTCGTCATCGAGCGCACCACCGAGATCCCGATCGAGCTCAGCATGGAGCGGACTCTGTGCCTGGCGACGGGTGAGAACGGCACCGTGATGGCCACGCCCGAAGGCGCGGAAGTGATTGCCGTCGATGCGCTGGGGGGCGTATACGCGGCCGATGCCGAGTGGTTCAACAACGACAGCGAGATCGAGCACGGGGGCTACCCGTACGAGAAGGTGGGCGAACAGATCAACCCGAACTGCAGCACCATCACCCGGGTCGGCGAGTGGCTGGGCGTCCCGCTCTTCGCGGAGTCCGCCGCGGCGAGCGAGGATCCGATTCCGATGATCTACGTGCCCGTGACCCCGGGACGCTGGCAGCCGTACGAACTGCCGGCGCGGGTGCGCGGCTGACGTCTTCGCGCGTTTCGCGCAAGTTCGACGAAGCCCGTTCCGGCCACCATCGCCGGGACGGGCTTCGTCACATCGGGGAAACGCCCGCCCGTTCCAGGTCTTCGACGGTGTCGATGTCCGGCAACGGCTCGAGGGCGGCCGTGCGCAGCTTCAGGGCACGCGCCCGGGCCAGCGTCGCGCTCATGACTTCCTCCGTGCTCCAGGGCACCTCGCGGAAGAGTTCGGGCCGGTAGCCGGTCGTGCCGATCAGGTAGTATCCGCCGTCCAGCGCGGGCCCCAGCACGAGATCCTTCGTCGAGAGTTCGGCGAAGGCCCGGTCGATGACCGGACGGTCCACCGCGGGGGCGTCGGTGCCGATGGCGCACACCTGCCGTGCGCGCCGGAACTCCCGCCGGAAGGCGTCGGCCAGGCGCTCGCCCAGGTCATCGCCTTTCTGGGGTCTGAAATCGACGCCCGCCGCGCCCAGCCACTCGCGCGCCGCCGCCAGTTCATTCGCGGGATCGATGTAGACGACGATGCGATAATCCCCGCCACGAACGCCGTCCAGTACCCGGCGTCCCATGACGCGGTACAGGGACGCGGCTTCGGCGTCGCCGATGGCCGCGGCGAGCCGCGTCTTGACGCGCCCCGGCCGAGGCACTTTCGCGAATGCGATCAGGGTGCGCTCCACGCCGCGCGTCACCTGTTCCGTCCGTTCTCCGATACCGGGAAGCGTTCAGGATACCAGCGCACCAGGCGCTCGGGAGCGACCCCGGCCAGATACAGGGCGATGGCGGCCCCGTTGCGCAGCCAGACCTTCCATCTTCCGAGCCGCCGATAGGTTCTGGGGCTGGTCACCAGAGGACCGGGCAGGCGTTCGATCCTGCCCGAGCGGCGCAGCCGGCGCACCATCTCCACATCTTCCATGAGAGGCAGCTCGGGGTAGCCGCCGACCGCTTCGAACACCTCGCGCCGCACCAGCAGACCCTGGTCGCCGTACACGAGGCCGGTCAGGTGCTCGCGCACGTGCTGCCCGGTCTCCACCAGGCGCCAGAACCAGCCGCGTCCGCGCAGACGGAACGGGAAATAGGCCGCCGTCGGACCGTTGCGGGACTGCAGTGCGGAGACGAGCGCCGAGCGGGACACGGGCGGGAGACGGGAATCGGCGTGCAGGAAGAGGAGCCAGGGGGTGTCGAGCGCGCGCGCCCCGGCATTCATCTGGGCGGCACGCCCGCGGGGCCCGGAGACGCAGACGGCCCCTCCGGCGCGGGCCAGGTCGAGGGTGTCATCGGCCGAACCGCCATCGGAGACGACGACGCGGAGCGGGAGCTGAACGTCGGCAAGATCCGCCAGCAGTCCGGGCAGATGACCCGCTTCGTCGATCGTCGGGATCACCACCCCCAGGGCGGCGCCAGTCACGGATCGAGGTCGTTCAGCGTCCAGTCGTATTCGAAGAAGCGCACCTCGACGCCCGGGCGCCGGAGGAATTCGGCATCCTCCTCGGACAGGTATCGGGCAAGGAAGTCGAGCAGGCCCTCCGTTCCTCCGAAATCACCGCCGTACCAGTCCAGCACCCGGTTCAGCGTGAGGGATCCGTCCCCCGAGCGATCGATGAGGAAGTGCTCGGGATTCGCCACCAGTCCCCGCACGGCTCGATCGAGCTGATCCTCGAGCCGTTCGGGTACGTAGGCCTCGGCCGCCAGCGGGGGACAGCTCAGCGCGGCGCAGTTGACCGCGAAGTGGATGCGCGGCTCACCCCAGGTGGGCCGTATGATCTCGTGCTCGATCTCGTCGAGGGAGCGGGTGGCTCCTGCGACGTCGCAGAAGGCGCCGGTGAAGACGTCCCGGATCTGCCAGACGGAGTTGTCGGGGCGGTCGGCGAACGCGTTGCGGATCGAGCCCACGAGACCGGCGTTCTTCCGGATCGGATAGTTCGTCGCCACCCGGTCCAGCATGCAGGCGTTGTAGGCGTTGATCCAGAACGCGAGCTGGACTTCGCCGGAAGCCGACTCGAGCGCCGCCGGATCGGTGCCGGCGAGCTGGTCGAGGTAGGCGGCCAGGTCCGCGTTGCGGTTCTGGAGAGCCGCGTAGTCCACCCGCGGCGTGCGGACGATGGCCTCGAGGAGCCGGGTGAAGTCCGCGTGGTCGGGGATGTTCTGTGCGGTTGCCGGCGGTGCCGCGAGCGCGGCCGCGAGCAGCGATAGGAGCAGGGTCCTGGGTGTCGTCATATGAAGAGCTCCAGCGGGTGTTTTCGATATCGAGCCGGGCTGGCCGAGGCCATCGCCAAAAAGAGAACAGGAGTAGCCGTCGCTCCGCAACGGGGTGTCCACGATCGTCCCGAACAGACATTCCAGGTGTCATCGGGGACCCGTTATCTTTCTGCCGCGCGAGCCCCTTTCGCTTTCTGTTCGGGTCTCGTATGTTGGATTGCACCTCCTCGTTCACTGAAACCGACGGAGACATACAGCGATGGCGCGCAAGAGCCGTACCACTTCGAAGAACAAGGCGCTGGACAACGCCCTCACGCAGATCGAGAGAGCCCACGGAAGGGGCGCAATCATGAAGATGGGGTCGGATTCGTCCCGGATTCAGATCGAATCCATCTCCACGGGTTCCCTGAATCTGGATGCGGCGACCGGAATCGGCGGCGTGCCCCGGGGACGGATCAGCGAGGTCTACGGGCCGGAGTCCAGCGGCAAGACCACCCTCTGCCTGCATGTGATCGCGAACGCGCAGCGCGCGGGCGGCATCGCGGCGTTCATCGACGCGGAGCACGCGCTGGATATCGGCTACGCGCGCAAGCTCGGAGTCGACATCGACGAGCTGCTGGTGTCGCAGCCGGATACCGGCGAGCAGGCTCTGGAGATCGCCGAGGTGCTGATCCGCTCCAACGCCATCGACGTCATCGTCATCGACTCGGTGGCGGCGCTGGTCCCGCGCGCGGAGATCGAAGGGGAGATGGGCGACTCGCATGTCGGACTGCAGGCGCGCCTGATGAGCCAGGCGCTGCGCAAGCTGACGGGGGCGGTCAATCGCTCGCACACCGGGGTGATCTTCACCAACCAGATCCGCGAGAAGGTGGGGGTCATGTTCGGGAGCCCGGAAACCACCTCCGGCGGCCGGGCCCTGAAGTTCTACGCCTCGCTCAGGCTCGACATCCGCCGCATCGGCGCCATCAAGGACGGCCAGGAATTCCTGGGCAACCGGGTTCGCGTCAAGGTGGTGAAGAACAAGTGTGCGCCGCCCTTCCGGCAGGCGGAGTTCGACATTCTCTACGACCTGGGCATCAGCCACTCGTCCCTCCTGATCGACCTCGGGGTCGACAAGGGGGTCGTTTCCCGCTCCGGCTCCTGGTTCTCCTTCGGGGACCTGCGCCTGGGGCAGGGCAAGGACAATTCCCGCAAGTTCCTGGAGGACAACGGGGACATCGCTGCGGAGATCGAGGCGAAGGTTCGGGTCGCGCTCGGTCTGGATCGGCCCGACGAGAAGGCCGCGGCGGAGGACGGGAAGCGCGCTGCGCCTTCGAAAAAGCGCCCCCGAGCCGGCGCGGCGGCAAAGACCCCCGCGGGGCCCCGCCGCAGCCCGGTCGGCAAGGTCGGAGCGCGCGTGGTGGCGTAGCACCCGACGGCAGCGAGCCGGGGCGCGTATTGAGCCCGGCTGCGGGGCGCCGTTATTCTAGGGGCTGGTGTCCCGTATCCGGCGGCGGCACCTTCCCGCACCTGGCCCTTTTCAGATGGAAACTGCTGAAATCCGCCGGCGCTTTCTGGGGTTCTTCGCAGAGCGCGGACACGGCGTAGTATCCAGTTCGTCGCTGGTTCCCGGGAACGATCCCAGCCTGCTGTTCACCAACGCGGGCATGGTCCAGTTCAAGGGCGTGTTCCTGGGGGAGGAGGCCGCGCCGCACCGGACCGCGGTCACCTCCCAGAAGTGCCTGCGCGCGGGAGGAAAGCACAACGATCTGGAAGAGGTGGGGCGGACCGCGCGCCACCACACCTTCTTCGAGATGCTCGGCAACTTCTCGTTCGGGGACTATTTCAAGCGCGAGGCCATACGCTACGCCTGGGACTTCCTGACCGTCGAACTGGGCATGGAACCCGACCGGCTGTACGCGACGGTCCACCATACTGATGACGAAGCCGCCGAGTTGTGGCACGAGGTGGCGGGCCTCGAGCGGTCGCGCATCTACCGGCTGGGCGACAAGGACAACTTCTGGCAGATGGCCGACACGGGACCCTGCGGGCCGTGTTCGGAGGTGCACTACGACCTCCGGCCGGAGCGGGAGCGGGGCGTGGACCTCCCGGTCGACGAGTTCGAGGAGAAGGGCGAGCGCGGCGAGTTCCTCGAGTTGTGGAACCTCGTGTTCATGCAGTTCAACCGGGACGAGGCCGGGGTGCAGCACCCGCTGCCGGCGCCCTCCATCGACACCGGGGCGGGGCTGGAGCGCCTGGCCACGGTGCTGCAGGGCGTGGACTCCAACTACCACATCGACCTCTTCCGGCCGCTGCTGGAACGCGCGGCCGAGGCTGTAGGAAGGGCGTACGACCCGGAGGCGCCGGAAGGGGTGAGCTACCGGGTGCTCGCCGACCACAGCCGCGCCGTGTCCTTCCTGCTCGCCGACGGGGTCTATCCGTCCAACGAGGGGCGGGGCTACGTGCTGCGCCGGATCCTGCGGAGGGGCGTACGGCACGCCTGGCTGCTGGGCCGCCGCGAGCCCACCGTTGTGGAGGTGGTCGACGCGGTCATCGCGGCCATGGGCGAGACCTACCCGGAGCTGGTCGAGCGGGCGGAGCACATCCGGTCGATCACGCGGGCGGAAGAAGAGCGCTTCCTGACCACCATCGAGGGTGGCATGGAGCGCTTCGAGGCGATCCTGGCGGAAGGAGGCGGGGTGCGGGGCGGCGTGATCGGCGGGGAGGACGCCTTCCGCCTGTACGACACCTTCGGCTTTCCGCTCGACCTAACCGAGGTGATGGCGCGGGAGCGGGGCTATTCGGTGGATGTGGAGGGGTTCGAGGCGGCGCTGGAGAGGCAGAGGGAGCGGAGTCGGCCGGCGGCGGCCCTTCGTGGAGGAGCCAGGTCGGGTATTCCAGCAGTCAGCGCCGATCTGAGCCCATGGCGCGTATTGGACGAGGACGCCCGACAGGCGTTCGTCGGTTACGACCGGCGCGGGGTGGCCACCGAGGTCATCGCCGCGCGCGAAGGCGACGCTGAATGGGGCGTGCAGTTGCGCGAGAACCCGTTCTACGTCGAGGCCGGCGGTCAGATATCCGATCGGGGAACGGTGACGGGTGACGGGTGGCAGCTCACCGTCGAGCGGGTCGAGCGGGTGGAGGGCCGGACCGCGCTGGCCGGCCGGCTGCAGGGGGATCCTCCGCCGCTCGACGGTGGGCCGCTGTCCGTGCATGCTAAGGTCCCGGAGGACGTCCGGCACGACACCGAGCGAAACCACACCGCGACCCACCTTCTGCACGCGGCGCTCCGGTCGGTGCTGGGGGACCACGCGACCCAGCAGGGGTCGCTGGTGGCGCCCGACCGCCTGCGCTTCGATTTCGCCCACTCCGGGCCTATGGCGCCGGAGGAGATCGAGCAGGTCGAGGCCTTCGTCAACGAGGCGGTGTGGCGCGACCATCCCGTCGAGGCGGGAGAGTCCACGTACGACGAGGCGATCGCCGCGGGCGCGATGGCGCTCTTCGGTGAGAAGTACGGCGACCGCGTGCGCACGATCACGATTCCCGGGGTGAGCATCGAACTGTGCGGCGGCACCCACCTGCGCCATACCGGGGAGGTCGGGCTCTTCAAGGTGGTGAGCGAAGCCGGGGTTGCGGCGGGCGTGCGCCGCATCGAGGCGGTTACGGGGCCCGGCGCGCTCCAGCATTATCAGGACATCGAGGCCGAGCTCGAGCAGGTCTCCGGCCTCCTCCGGACGCCGGTGCATAACGTGGTTCGGCGCACGCAGCAGCTTCTCGAGGAGAAGAAGGAGCTCGAGCGGCTGCTGGACGAGATGAGCAAGGCGGCGAGCGGGCGCGAGACCATAGTGGTGGCCAGTGAGCTCAACCTCGGCGACGGCGACCCATTCCGGGCGGCCTACCGGGCGGTGCGGCTGCGGGCGCGCCGGGCGGACGAGGTGCGCAGCTACGGTGACGACTTCCTGGCCGCTGAACCGGGTGGGGTGGCGGTGGTCGCCGCCGAACTCCCCGGCGGCAAGCAGACCCTGTTCAGCTTCGTCGGCGCCGCCCTCATCCGCCGGGGGATCAAGGCCGACGACGTGGTGCGGGGGGTGGCGGCGGTGGTCGGGGGCCGCGGCGGCGGGCGCCCGCACATGGCCCAGGCGGGCGTCGCCGACCCCAGCCGGCTGGACGAGGCGCTCGCGGCGGGCGAAGGCGTTGTACGCGAACTCTCCGTGGGCGGCCGCGGCGACACGCGGTGACGGCGCTCGGCACCTGGCTCGCTGCGCGCCGTCCGCCCGTACCGAGCGGGTTGAAGGAGTGGCTCGCGGTCGACGACGAGCTTCCGTTTTCGGTTGGCGGGCTCGCCGACCTCGGCATCGCCGCGCTCGACCACGCCGAGGTGTCGAAGCGGCTCGACCGGCGCGCGGCCTTTCGGCTCCTGGCGGCGGATGCGTTTCTAACCTACGCCTGCGAAGCCGCCGTCGACGAACCCGACGTCGCCTCCCGGCTGCACTTGATTCTGGATCGCTGCGCGGCTGCCTGGCGGTGAAGGGCACGAGGGAGCCGCCGGCCGCCCCCGAATCGGTCCGCTGGGTGATTCGGAAACTCGAGCGGGCCGGGTTCGAGACGTGGGCGGTCGGGGGCATCGTGCGGGACGCGCTGGCGGGCCGGCCCGGCGACGACGACTGGGACCTGGCCACGCGCGCCCGACCGGAACAGATGCGGGCGGTGTTCGGCAGGGTGGTTCCGATCGGGGTCGAACACGGAACCATGGGGGTTCTCACCCGGGAGCGGATGTACGAGGTCACCACCTTCCGGCGCGACGTGGAGACTTTCGGGCGCAGAGCCACGGTGGAGTTTGCCGACGACATCGACGAGGATCTGGCGCGGCGGGATTTCACGATCAACGCCATCGCCTGGCATCCCCTGCGCCGCGAGATGCGCGATCCCTTCGAGGGCGCAAACGACCTCGCCGCCGGCACTCTGCGTACGGTCGGAGACGCCCGGACGCGCTTCACCGAGGATTTCCTGCGCATCCTGCGCGCGCTGCGCTTCGCCGGACGCTTTGCCCTCGCCATCGAGCCGGACACCTGGGCCGCACTGTGCGGGCACAGGCAGCATCTGGCGGACCTCTCTCCGGAGCGGGTGCGGGAGGAGCTGACGAAGATTCTCGACTCCGCGCGTCCGTCGCGCGCGCTTTCCCTCTACGCCGCGGCCGGCGTTCTGCCGATCCTCTACCCGGAGCTGGCGCGATGCCTGAGCCGGCGCGCGGAAGGCCGGCTCGACACCTGGAGCGTCGCCCTGCAGATGGTGGACATCATCTCCAGGAGACATGAATGGGCACGTCTGGCAGGTCTCCTGGGCGGGATCGGCCTGCCCTCACGGGGCGTGGGCGAGGGGCTGCCCGCGGAGGAGCGCGGCGGGATGCGCGCGGCGGCGCTGATGGAGCGGCTGCGCTATTCCCGCGCCAGGACCGAGGGCGTGAGTGCGCTGGTGCGGGCGGTCGCGTCCGGCCCCGAGCCCGACTCCGGGCCGGCATTGCGACGCTGGCTTCGCCAAACCCGCCGCGTCGACCGCCGCGACCTGTTCCGCATCCGGATCGCCCGTGCGCGCCTCGAGGCCGCTCGGGGGACACCGAGCCCGGAGCGCGCCGTGCTGTCCCGCTGGAAGGCGGTGCGGGCGGAGTTGGCGATGGATCCGCCGCTCACGGTGGCGGATCTGGCTCTGAGCGGGCACGATCTCGTCGAGATGGGCATGCGGCCCGGTCCCGGTTTCGGCGCCGTGCTCGCTCATCTCCTCGATCTGGTTCTGGAGGATCCCGCGCTGAATCGTCGTTCGATTCTGGCTCGGCGGGCCCGGCTCTACATCGATGCCCGGCCGCAGGCATCGGGTAGTCCGCGGAGGCCCGCGTGAACGAGCCCACGCTCTTCGGGGGTGTCGGAACCGGGGGCGACTCCGGCAGATCGGACCGGGCGCGGCGGGCGGCGGACGGCGTACATGTCGAGCGGGCATCCCCTCACGGCACGGCGGCTCCCCTCGCGGCCCGCATGCGCCCGCGCACGCTCGCCGAGTTCGCGGGACAGGCCCGGCTGCTGGAAGACGGCAGTCCGCTCAGGCGGATGCTCGAGGGGGGCGCTCTCTCGAGCCTGATCCTCTGGGGGCCTCCGGGGAGCGGCAAGACCACGCTGGCGCGGCTCCTTGCCCACCGCGGCGATGCGGCCTTCGTCGCGTTCTCCGCGGTGACGGAGGGGGTGGCGCGCGTCCGCGCGATCATCGCCGAGGCGCGCGAGCGCATCGCCGCAAACGGCCGCGGAACGATCCTCTTCTGCGACGAGATTCACCGCTTCAACAAGGCGCAGCAGGACGCGTTCCTCCCCTATGTCGAGGAGGGGATCGTGGTTCTGGTCGGTGCCACCACCGAGAACCCGAGTTTCGAGGTCATCCGGCCGCTGCTGTCGCGGGCGCCGGTGTTCGTCCTGGAACCGCTTTCGGTGGAGGAGCTTGCGGGCATCCTCGGACGCGCGCTGGAGGATGGCGAGCGGGGTCTGGGACGATCGCGGGAGGGCGCCGGCGCGGATGTGCTGGACTGGATCGCCGGACGCGCCGACGGCGACGCGCGACGCGCGCTCGGGGTGCTGGAGCGGGCCAGCGAACTGGCCGGTCCGGAACGCGTCATCACCCTGGAGCACGCGCGCCAGGCGGCCCAGCACCGCTTCCCGCACTTCGACAAGGCTGGCGAGGAGCACTACAACACCATCTCCGCGCTGCACAAGGCGGTGCGCGGCAGCGACCCCGACGCCGCCCTCTACTGGCTCGCGCGCATGCTCCAGGGAGGGCAGGACCCGCTCTACATCGCGCGGCGACTGGTGCGCATGGCCTCCGAGGACATCGGGCTCGCCGACCCTGGAGCGTTGCCCGTAGCGCTCGCCGGACGTGACGCCTTTCATTTTCTGGGCTC
Source organism: Longimicrobiales bacterium (assembly GCA_965202805.1). Lineage (GTDB taxonomy): Bacteria > Gemmatimonadota > Gemmatimonadetes > Longimicrobiales > Gaopeijiaceae > BD2-11. Next base: position 1,193,785 of record OZ241869.1, on the reverse strand, counting down.
TCCCGAAGGGGAGCTGGCCCTCGCCGAAGTGGTGGCGTACCTGGCGTCGGCGCCCAAGTCGAATCGGGTCTACCGGGCGTGGCTCGACGCCGGGCAGGCGGCGCGGCAAACGCCCGGCGCGCCGGTGCCCCTGCATCTCCGCAACGCGCCCACCGACATGATGAAGGAGTTGGGGTATGGTGCCGGGTATCAGTACGATCCGGATGCGCCGGACGGCGTCGCCGCCCAGAGCTACCTGCCCGCCGAACTCGAAGGGAGGCGCTTCTACGTCCCTGGCGCGGCGGGAGAGGAGCACGATATCGCGGCGAGACTCGAGCGCTTCCGGGCCCTGCGCGCCCGGACCGCGTCGCAGAGTGACGGAAGCAGCCCGAAACCGCACCCGGGCGCATCCACGTAGGCGAAACCCGGATGCCTGAACCTGCAACCTCCGGGACCCGTCCCGACGCCTGCGGAAGCAGGCGGAACGAGTTCGAACAGGCTCGCCACGCACGGAGGTACCGCAATACCTGAGCGATTCATCAACAACCGACCCGCCATCGATCGCGCGATCCTGGTCGGGGCGCCCCGGGGACGCATGCGCCGGACCACCGCGCGCGAGCACCTCGAGGAGCTCGCCCGCCTGGCGGATACTGCCGGCGCGGATGTCGTGGGGACGGTGCAGCAGCGCATCCGCAGTCCCCATCCTCACTTCTACGTCGGCAAGGGGAAGGTCCGCGAGCTGCGCTCGACGGCGCGCGCCGCGGAGGCCGACCTCGTCATCTTCGACGATGAGCTGAAGCCGGATCAGGCCCGCCATCTGGAGGACTTCCTGGGGATCAGGGTGATGGACCGCGCCGAACTCATCCTGGATATCTTCGCCACGCGCGCGCGCACTCGCGAAGCCCGCATGCAGGTGGAACTGGCGCAGCTCGAGTACCTGCTGCCACGCCTGAAGCGCATGTGGAGCCACCTTTCGCGCATCCGGGGCGGGATCGGCCTCAGGGGGCCGGGCGAGACCCAGCTCGAGACCGACCGGCGCCTGATCGGCACCCGGATTGCGGAACTGAAGCACAAGCTGGAAGGCGTCGCCCGGTCGCGCGCCACCCAGCGCAAGGGACGCGCGAACTCCTTCCGCGCGGCGCTCGTCGGGTACACCAACGCCGGCAAGTCGTCGCTCCTGAAGGCACTCTCGGGGGCCGACCTGCTGGTGGAGGACCGGCTCTTCGCCACCCTCGATTCCGCCACCCGCGTGGTGCCCGTGGGCGAGGGGCACCAGGCGCTGCTCACGGACACGGTGGGCTTCATCCGCAAGCTCCCGCACGACCTCATCGCGTCGTTCCGGTCGACGCTCGAGGAGGCGCGGGAAGCGGATCTGATCCTGCACGTAGTGGATGCTTCGGAACGCGACTGGGAGGGCCGGCTCGCCGTGGTGCACGAGGTGCTGGAAGAGCTAGAACTGCTGGACGCGCCCCGCGTGCTCGTCTTCAACAAGACCGACCTCATCACCCACGGCGAAGAGGAGGTGCTCAGGGAACGCGTGCGGGGTCGCGAGCATACCCCCGCCGTCTTCCTCTCCGCCTGCCGGCCGAAGACGCTCGAGCGGCTGCGAAACGTGCTCCTGGCCCGGATTCGGGCAGCGCTGCACAGCGTGCAGGTAGTGCTCAAGGTGACGGACGGGGGCACGCTTGCAGCGCTTTATCGGGAGGGTGAGGTTGTGAAGACGATGCGGGACGACTCGGCGCTCACGGTGACTGCGCGGCTTCCCGCGTCGGCCCTGGGCCGCCTCCAGGCCCGCGGGATCGAGGTACTGGAGGTCGCCGCCCAGGCGGTGTCCGAGGACGTCGTCCCTTCATCCGGTTGAGGCACGCCATGCGCTTCTATGTCAACATCGATCACGTCGCCACCGTCCGGCAGGCGCGCCGGACGGATGAACCCGATCCCGTGCGCGCGGCGGTACTGACCGAGTTGGGAGGCGCCGACGGGATCACCGTGCACCTGCGCGAGGACCGCCGCCACATCAGCGACCGGGACGTCCGGCTGCTCATGGAGACGGCCCGCACGGGGATCAATCTCGAGCTGGCGACTGCGCCGGACATTCTGGGGCTGGCATGCGAGCTCGCGCCGATGCAGGCCACGCTCGTGCCCGAGCGCCGCGAGGAGGTCACCACCGAGGGCGGGCTGGCGCTCGGTTCGGCGGAGGTGCGCGCCGCCATGCGGGACGCGCTGGCTCGCCTCGCCGACGCCGGTGTCCGGACGTCGCTCTTCATCGACCCGGACGAGGAAGCGATCGAAGCGAGCGCCGAGCTGGGGGCCGACGCCGTGGAGCTGCACACGGGAGAGTACGCGCTGGCGGACCTGGACGGCCGTCCCGCCCAACTGGATCGGCTGGTGTCGGCGGCGCGCGCCGGTCGGGCCGCAGGGCTGGCGGTCCACGCCGGTCACGGGCTCACCTACGAGAACGTGATCCCGGTGGCCGCGGTCGGCGAGATCGAGGAACTCAACATCGGCCACAGCATCATCTCGCGCGCGGTGCTGGTGGGGCTCGAGCGGGCGGTGAGGGAGATGAAGGACATCATCCGGCGCGCCCCCCGGATGATGAGCGCTGAGGGCTGGCTGCCTCCCATCGGCTACTGAGGTCTCGTCCGTGACATCGTCCTGGAAGTCCGTCCTCGGGCTTTCCATCAGCGTCCTGCTGCTGTGGTGGGTTTTCCGCGGCGAGGACCTGGGCGCGATCGCCGCGGAGGTGGTGGCCGCCGACCCATGGTGGCTGCTCGCATCGGTGTTCGTCGCCACCTCGGGCTACCTGTTGCGCGCCATGCGGTGGAAGGTGCTGCTCACCCCGCTCCGCCCGCAGACCGGTCTCCGCCCGCGCTTCGCCGCCACCTCCATCGGCTTCATGGTCAACAACCTGCTGCCCGCGCGGGCCGGCGAGTTCGCCCGGGCCTGGTCGCTCGCGCGCATGGAGAAGATGCGGACCTCGGCGTGCCTGGCCTCCCTGGTCGTGGAACGCCTGTTTGACGGCTTGACGGTCGTGGCGCTGCTGGTCGTTTCGTTGTCGCTGCCGGGGTTTCGCGCCGACACCGAGCTCGCGGGCCAACTCGTCGGAGGAGCGGTGGCCGGGTTCCTGGCCGTGCTGGCGATCGTGGTCCTGGCCGTGACGCTGGTGCTCCTGCGTCCGGATGTCGTGCGGGCTGCCGCGCGTCCGCTGGCCGCCCGTCTGCCGGGCGCGGCGGGGGACAGGGCGCTGTCCATTCTGGACGGGCTCATCGACGGGCTGAGTGCGCTTCGAAGTCCCGGGCTGGTGGTGCGAGCCGCGATGTGGAGCCTCGTTTTCTGGCTCTGGCATTCGGCGTCGTTCTGGGCGGGCTTCCGCGCGTTCGGCATCGACGCGGGATTCGCGGAGGCGCTCTTTCTGAACGGGACTACCGCGCTGGCGGTAGCGCTCCCGTCCGCGCCCGGCTTTTTCGGCCCGTTCGAGGCGGCAGTGCGGTTCGCCCTGGTCGACGTTCTCGGCGCAGGCGAGAATCCGGCGCTGGCGTTTGCCGCGGGGTACCACATCACGACCTTCATTCCGGTGACCGCGATCGGGCTCTGGTACTTCTGGCGCATGGGGTTCTCGTTCCGGGAGATGGGGCCCGCTCGGAAGGGCGGGGGAGAGGCGGTCCGGCAGGGGCGCCGGAAGCCCTCCGGGGCGTGATCGATGGTTGCGTCGAGTCGTCGGTGCCGGGCGCGGGTGCGACCTGCCCTGGTCGTGGGCGTGGTGTCGGCGTTCGGTGCGGAGGGCCCGGCGCGGTGAAAAGCACGGTCGTGCTCGAAGCTCCGGCCAAGGTCAACCTCGTCCTGCGCGTGGGCGCGCGCCGCGCCGACGGATACCACGACGTGGACACGCTCTTCGCGGCGGTCGGGTTGTGCGACCACCTTCGGGTGGAGCGCGCCGCGGCCGGCATCACCGTGGAGGTCGCCGGGGCCGACCTGGGCGACCCGCGCGACAACCTGGTGTACCGGGCGGCGCGGGCGTACCTGGACGCTCGCGGTGAGCGGGGCGGGGTGGCCATCCGGCTGGTGAAGCGCATTCCGGTCGGCGGCGGGCTGGGCGGAGGCTCCTCGGACGCGGCCGCGACGCTCCGCTGCCTGGACCAGTTGTTCAAGCCCGCCGCCGGCGTCGCTGCGCTCACCCGGGTGGCGCGCGGCCTGGGCGCCGACGTTCCCTTCTTCCTGTCGCCGTCGCCGCTGGCACTGGGTGGCGGCCGGGGCGACCATCTCACGCCGCTGCCCCCGCTACCACCCCGTCCGGTGCTGCTGGTGGGGTCGCCGGAGGGGGTGGGGACGGCATGGGCGTACAGCCTGCTCGCCCGGGGGCGGGGGGTGGGCGGGGTGAAGGAGCGGTCCGCCGATCGGCCAATTCCCCTTACACCGGACCGATGCCGGGATTGGGCGACGGTGGCGAGTTTGGCCCACAACGACTTCGAGGCGTCCATCTTCGCCGCCCGCCCCGACCTCCGGGAAACGGCGATGTCGTTGCGGGCAACGTCTCCCCTCCTGGCGCTCATGTCGGGCAGCGGCAGCACGGTCTTTGCGGTGTACCGGGACGCCGGGTCGGCCGGGCGGGCCCGCCGCCGCATCAAACGGAGGCCGGGGGCCGGACAAGTCCATCTGACAAACACCCTTTCGCGCTTTCCCGTCATTCAGCCGTCGTAGGGCGCCCGCGCCCTGTCCAGGGCGAAGCCTGGCGGACCGGCGTGATTCCTGCCACGGAGCGGGCTGCTGCCCTGCCACGGAGCCTTCCGGCCGCCTGCCGTCCCGCCGTCGCTCTTGAGGCCGCACCGTGGCGCGAGTAGGATTCCGGGAGCCGTCGTGAGTGGCCCGTCGTCTAATGGCAGGACACCGGTCTTTGGAACCGGCGGTGGTGGTTCGAATCCACCCGGGCCAATCCGCTCCAGCCGTGAAGGAGGAGCCACCATCACGATCCCGGTGCTCACGGCCGTTCCGCTCGCGCTGGCCGCGGTTCTCACAGGACCGTCCGCCGCCATCGCCGCGCTTTCTCCCGGACAGGAGCGCAATCTCCCTCCGGATCCTCCTCGGCAGGAAGCCGTGGCGGAGCGCGACTCCTCCACGATTTACGACCGGAGCCGCGAAGCGCAGCGGCGCTTCGAGCGGCTGCGCGTCCGTCATCTGCCCCTGTCCGTCGAGCCCGGCTCCTCTCCGTGCGACGAGCTCATCGGCCGCATGTGCTACTGGCACGGGGACAATCACTCGGAACCGGATCCGGAGGCCGTGGAGATCACCGTGGCGCGCGAGGAACTGCTGGACACCCTCGCGCAGGCCGCGCGCCAACTCCCCGGCGACGGTTGGATCGTGGGCCAGCGCGTCCATTACCTGGTGGAGGCGGGACGGGCGCACGAGGCTCTCGCGGTCGCCCGCGCCTGCACCGCGCCCGAGCCCGGCTGGTGCGAGGCGCTGCGCGGTCTTGCGCTCCATCGCCTGGAACGCTTCGAGGACGCGGAGCGCGCTTATCGCGCGGCCCTGGGAGCGATGGATTCGCGCGATGCCGAGGAGTGGCTGTCCCTGGCTCCGCTGCTGGAGAGGATGGACGAGTCCGGCCTCGACGGGCTGGATCCGGAAACGCGCGAGGCGGCGAGCCGCCGGCTGTGGGCACTCGCCGACCCCTATTATCTGGTGCGTGGCAACGACCGCTGGACCGAGCATATGAGCCGGCACACCGGCGGTCGCATTCAGCGGCGCGCGCACAATCCCCACGGGCTTCCCTGGACGTCCGGGCTGGACGAACTTTCCATTCGCTACGGGCACGAGACCAGCTGGTCCAGATACGTCCCCACCAGCGGATCGAGCATGCGCCCGCGGGTAACCGGGCGCCATCCTCCGCACTCCGAGCGGTACATGGCGCCGGACGGCGTTCTGACCGGCAGATTCAGCTTGCCGGCGGGTACCGTCTGGGGTGACCCGGTGTCGCGTCCTCGCAGCGCGTACGCACCGTCGTACGCCCCCGAGCTGGGGACGATGCACACGGTGCTCGCCCGCTTCCGCCGCGGCGACTCGCTGCTGGTGGTGGCCCCGTTCAGGTTCGAGCCCCGGGACACGGCCGAAGCAGCGCTCGGCCCCGGCAGCCCCGTGGCCGGGGATGAGCATCGGCGGGATGTACAGGCGGGACTGTTCCTGGTGCCCTGGGCGGAGACGGTCGGCGAGTTCCGTCCGCCGGTGCACCGCATGCTGTCGGAACGCGGTACGCTGTCGCTCATGGTGCCGCTGGGCAGCTATGTTTACAGCGTGGAAGCGCTCGACCGCCGAGCCGGTCAGGGAGCGCGTCTGCGGGGAGACCTCGTCCTGGGCCCGCATCCGGACGACATCCCCGATCTCTCCGACTTCCTGGTCATCGAGGCCCTCGACCGGGTGCCCGAGTCGGTCGATGACGTGATGGACCATGCCCTGCCATCCCTGGCGCTCGGCGGGCTGCAGGAGCTGGCTGTCGCGTGGGAGGCCTACGGGCTCGGGACCGGTGAAGCCCGGATCGCGTATCGCCTTGCGATCGAGGCGCTCGACCGGTCGTTCTTCCGCCGGCTGGGAGAGTTCCTGAGGCTGCGCGGCAGCGAGGCTCCGCTGAACGTCGAGTGGAGCGAGCCGAGCCCCGGGCGGCCGGGTGCGCACTTCCGCTCCGTCGACCTCGATTTCAGAAACCTGGAACCGGGGATCTACGAGCTTCGGCTGGAGCTCAGAGTCGACGACTGGGCCCCCGTGATTCGACGCCGGCGCGTGCAGATTGTCGGATAGCAGTCCGTGGATGAATCCGCCCGAATGCCGGGGGGAGTTCGTCCCAGGGCTGCCAGGCCGCTCGTGCCGTTTCGCCGAGCCGATGGCGCGTTGACGCTCCTCTCCGGGATGCCTACACTTAACGGCTACCGTAACGCCGAACTTGCCCCCCGCCACGCCAGCTGACGGTGACGCCTCCATGGACGATCAATACCGCCGCGGTCCGCTATTGCTCCTTGCTGGCCGCGCCAACCGGCCTCTGGCCGCGGAGATCGGCGAGAGGCTGGGTGAGTCCGCCTTCGGCGCCACGGTGCGCGACTTCGCGGACGGCGAGATCTTCGTTCGACTGGACCGCAACGCGCGCGGGCGCGACGTCTTCATCATCCAGCCGACGACGACGCCGGCCGACAACATCATGGAGCTGTTGCTCCTGGTCGACGCCGCCGTGCGCGCCTCGGCCGCCCGCGTCACCGCCGTGGTCCCCTACTTCGGCTACGGGCGCCAGGACCGCAAGGACCAGCCCCGGGTCTCGATCGGCGCCAAGCTGGTCGCCAACCTGATCGTCGCCGCCGGTGCCGACCGGCTGCTGGGCATCGACTTCCATCAGCATCAGATCCAGGGGTTCTTCGACATCCCCGTGGATCACCTGTACGCCGCTCCGGTGCTGACGCGGTACTTCAGCGACATGGACCTGGACGATCTGGTCGTCATCGCGCCGGATGCGGGATCCGCGAAGATGGCCCGGGGCTTCGCGCGCCGGCTCGGAGCCTCCCTGGCCGTCATCGACAAGCGCCGGCGCACCGCCAACGTGGCCGAAGTGGTCAACGTCGTGGGCGAGGTGGAGGGCAGGACCTGCCTGATCGTCGACGACATGGTCGACACGGCGGGCACCCTCACCAACGGCATCTATGCGCTGAAGGAACGCGGAGCGGCCGCCGTCTACGCCTGCGCCACCCACGCCCTCCTGTCGGGAAGGGCGTCCGAGCGGCTTCAGGGGGCCCCGGTGGAGGAAGTCGTGGTCACCAACACCATCGGCATATCTCCGGAACTGCGCTTTCCCAAGCTGAAAGTGCTCTCCGTGGCCGGCCTGCTGTCCGATGCCATTCGCTACATTCACTCCAACGCCTCCGTGAGCCAGTTGTTCAAGATGCCGGCCCGGGAGGCCCCGATCGTCATAGAGGCCGGTGACGCCGAGCCCGCACCGGCGAGTGCGTGGCCGACGCGCGCGGCCAAATCCTCTCTGGCAACCTCCTGAAATTCACGAAGAGCCCGAAATGAGCGTAGCAGAAGCCTCCCTCCAGGCCCGGCGCAGGGAAGAGACCGGCAAGGGCGTCGCCCGCCGTCTGCGGCGCGCGGGACGTATCCCGGCGGTCGTGTACGGCAAGGACATGGAACCCATCCCGCTCTCGCTGGACGAGCAGGAGGCGGTCCATCTGTTCGAGTCCATCCCGGTGGCCAACACCGTTCTCCAGCTCGACATCGGCGGCGGGGAGACCTTGCGCACGCTGGTGCGCGAGATCCAGACCCATCCGTTTCGCCCCGACGTCCTCCACGTCGACTTCATGCGTCTGCGCCGGGGAATCGCGGTCGAACTGAACGTGCCGATCTCGCTTTCCGGCACTCCGGCCGGCACCCGCGCAGGCGGTCGCCTGGATATCGCCGTGCACGAAGCGCACGTGCGCTGCACGCCCGCAAGGATACCGGAGTCGATCGAGGCCGACATTTCGGAACTGGGCATCGGAGAATCGCTCAGGCTCGCCGATATCGCCCTCCCCGAGGACGTCGAGCTGCTCTCCGGCCCGGATACCCTGGTGTGTCACATCGCGACATCCTGGGCGCCTGAAGAGGAGGAGGAGGGTCTGGAAGTCGGTGAGATCGAGGAAGCCGGCGAGGATGTCGAGGAGCCTGGTTGAAGGTCATCGTGGGCCTCGGGAATCCGGGACCCCGTTATGACGCCACGCGCCACAACGTGGGATGGTGGGCGATCGACCGCCTGGCGTACGACTGGGACCTCGGGCCCTTCGAGAGGACGGATGCCTCGCTGCTGGCCGACGGCGTCGTCGATGACCACGCCGTGCACCTGGTAAAGCCGGTCACCTACGTGAACCGGAGCGGGGCCGCGCTGGCGCCCTATCTCAATCTCAATGCGGCTGAATTCGGCTTTGGGGAGGACCTTCTGGTGGTAGCCGACGATGTCAACCTCGACGTCGGGCGGTTGCGTTTCAGGCCCGGAGGCGGCGCCGGCGGACACAAGGGGCTTCGGTCGGTGACCGGCGTGCTCGGCACCCCGGACTACCCCCGGTTGCGCATCGGGGTGGGCGCCCGCCCCGGGCGCATGGATCTGGCCGACTGGGTGCTTTCGCCGATGGAAGAGGATGACGAGGACGTGGTCGTCGCCCTGCTGGACGAGCTGCCCGCCGCAGCCCGGCTGTGGATGAACGAGGGCATCGAGCCCGTGATGAACGCCTACAACCGATGACCCGCCCGCGCGACGGCGGGAACTGAACCGCCACCCTCACCAGAAGCAGATCAGATGAACGACTTGGTACCCCTTGCGAACTGGGCCTGGATGTTCGGCGTCCTCGGCCTCGCGGCGGCCGGCGGCGTCTTCGCCTACCTGCGCGGGCAGGACCCGGGCTCGGCCGTAATGGTCGATCTCGCCGACCAGATCCACGACGGAGCGATGGCGTTCCTGCGCCGCGAATACACGGTGCTGGCCGGGTTCGTCGTGCTGGTCGCCATCCTGCTGGCGGTGGCGATTCCGGGCTGGACCTGGGTGGCCTATGTGGCGGGCGCCGTCTCCTCGGTGTTGGCCGGCTTCTTCGGCATGAAGGCGGCCACGCGCGCCAACGTGCGCACCTCGGCCGCGGCCAGCACCGAGGGCCAGGGCAAGGCGCTCCGCATCGCGTTCGCGGGAGGCGCGGTGATGGGTCTCTCGGTGGCGGCCCTGGGGTTGCTCGGGGTCGGGATCTTCTACTGGATCTTCGCGGCGGGCGCCATTCCTGGCACGAGCGACTTCCCGCGCTTCTCGGAGATCGTTTCCGGCTTCGCGATGGGGGCCAGCTCCATCGCCCTGTTCGCGCGCGTGGGCGGCGGGATCTTCACCAAGGCGGCGGACGTGGGGGCGGACCTGGTGGGCAAGGTCGAGGCGGGCATCCCGGAGGACGATCCGCGCAACCCCGCCACCATCGCCGACAACGTGGGGGACAACGTGGGGGACGTGGCCGGCATGGGCGCCGACATCTTCGAGTCCTACGTCGGGTCGATCATCGCCACCATCGCCATCGCGGCGACCTCCCAGCTCACCGCGGCCAGCGTCGCGGAGACGGTCGCGCTGCCCCTGCTGACGGTGATGGCGGGGCTGGTCGCCTCGCTGCTCGGGATCGCGGCCATGAAGGTCCTGGAGCGCAGCAGCCCGGCCGGCGCCCTGCGCAACGTCACCTTCGTCGCCGCGGGCCTCTTCCTGGTGACGATGTACCTGATCGTCGGATCGCTCGACCTGCAGCTGGCCGACGGCGACACCGCGTACTCCCCGATGGGGCCGTTCTGGGCGATCCTCGCGGGCACCCTGGTGGGGATCTTCATCGGACTCGCCACCGAATACTACACGGCCGGCAAGCCGGTGCAGCGGATCGCCAGCGCGAGCGACACCGGCTCCGCCACCAACATGATCACCGGGCTGGCGGTGGGCATGGAGTCCACGGTGATCCCGGTGCTGCTCATCTGCCTGGCGATCTTCGTCTCGTTCCTGGCGGCGGGGCTGTACGGCATCGGCATCGCCGCCGTCGGCATGCTGGCCACCGTGGGCGTGACCATGTCCGTGGACGCCTACGGGCCCGTCGCGGACAACGCCGGCGGCATCTCCGAGATGAGCGGCCTCGGAGAGGAAACCCGCAGGATCACCGACTCGCTGGACGCGATCGGCAACACCACCGCGGCGATCGGCAAGGGCTTCGCCATCGGGTCGGCGGCGCTCACCGCCCTCGCCCTTTTCTCCGCCTACACCACCAAGGTCGGCCTCCAGCAGACCGGGATCAGCATCGTCGACCCGCTGGTCGTGATCGGACTCTTCCTGGGCGCGGCGCTGCCCTTCCTGGTGGCGGCGCTCACGATGACCGCGGTGGGGCGCGCGGCGGCCGGGATGGTCGCCGAGGTGCGCCGCCAGTTCCGCGAGATCCCCGGCATCATGGAGGGCCGCAGCAAACCCGACTCGGCGCGCTGCGTGGACATCTCCACCCGCGCGGCGCTGCGCGAGATGATCCTCCCGGGGGTCATCGCCGTGCTCTCTCCGGTCGTGGTCGGCCGCTTTCTCGGTGTGGAGGCGCTGGGCGGACTGCTCGCCGGCGCGACGGTGACCGGCGTGCTCATGGCGCTCTTCATGGCCAACGCGGGCGGCGCCTGGGACAACGCGAAGAAGTACATCGAGGGCGGGGCCATGGGTGGCAAGGGCTCCGAGCCCCACAAGGCCGCAGTCGTGGGGGACACCGTCGGGGATCCCTTCAAGGATACCTCGGGTCCCTCGCTCAACATCCTGATCAAGCTGATGAGCGTTGTGGCCCTCGTCCTGGCCCCCTGGTTCGTGCGCGTGCACGGAGAGGGCGGAGTCGACATGTCCTGGATGCGGGACTTCGTGGAAGCCCTTCTCGGATAACCCCCGTGCCTGCCCCCGGAGCCTGAGCCCATGAACCGCGAGCCGACCTTCGAGAACGCCCTGGCCTTCGCCGGAGATCTGATCCGCATTCCCTCCATGAGCGGGGAGGAGGGCGAAGTCGCCGCCCGCCTCCGGGAGGAGATGCGCGTGCTGGGCTTCGACCGGGTGGAGGTCGACGGGCTGGGCAGCGTCGCCGGCGTCGTCAAGGGAAGGGGAGATGCGCCCCCGGTGATGCTCTCCTGCCACCTGGACGTGGTGGCCGAGGGGGCGCACGAGGAGTGGGAGCACCCGCCCTTCTGCGGCGATGTCGTGGACGGGCACCTGCACGGCCGCGGGGCGATGGACATCAAGGGCCCCATGGCGCTCCAGGTCTACGCCGCCGCCGCCCTCGCCGACCGCGCTCCGGGCGACGTGATCGTGGGGCAGGTGGTGTACGAGGAGCGGGGTGGCTGGGGCATGGAGCACCTGGTGCGGTCGGGGCTGGTGAACCCCGCGGCGGTGATCATCGGCGAGTCGACGTACGGCGATATCGCTCTGGGTCACCGCGGTCGCGCGCAGCTCGAGGTCGTGATCCGCGGCCTCGCCAGCCATGCCAGCGCCCCTGACCGCGCCCGCAACGCGCTCGACCTTCTGCCCGGCGTGCTGACCGGGATCGGCGGCCTCGCGCGGCGGCAGGAGTCCGATCCCGTTCTGGGGCCCGCGAGCCTCGCGCCTACCGATGTCCGGGTGCGCCCCGAGAGCCCGAACGTGATCCCCGACGAGGTCATCGTCGTGCTCGACTGGCGCATCCTGCCCACCGACACCGAGGCGAGCCTCATCGGGCGCGTCGAGAACGCCATCGCCGAGGTGCTCCCGGACGTTCCGGCCGGCTACTCGATCGAGTGCCGCCTTGCCTCGGAGCGCCAGACCTCCTACACGGGCCGCTCTGCCGACCGCAACCTGCTCACGCCGGGCTTCCTGATGGAACCCGACCACGCGGTGGTGACGGCGGCGGCGAGCGCGGTGGGACGCCGCGGCGACCCTGGCATGGCCGCACACTGCCGTCCCTGGACCTTCGCAACCGACGGAGGCTGGACCTGCGGCGTGTTCGGCATTCCGACCATCGGCTTCGCCCCCGGGGAGGAACGCTACGCGCACACCAACCGTGAACGTCTCGATGTCGAGGAGGCCCGCTGGGCGTTCAGCCGCCACAAGTCGCTGATCCTCGCGGTGCAGGAGGCGGCGGCGAGGAGCTGACCCTCCGGGCCGGAACCTTGCCCACGCGACGGCCTCCGGGTTGAAGCTCCGGCCGGGAAGGGTATATTCCCTTGCCGATCCCGCCTCGGCCCCGGAGGGAATCTTCCCGCGAACAGCCTCCCGGGAGCGAGGCCCGTCAACACGCGGTCCATGGGAGAGACCATGCGCGACTATGAACTCGTTGTGATTTTCCATCCCGCCGTGGGCGAGGATGCCATCCAGCAGAAGATGGATCGATTCCACGGCCTGGTGTCCGGTGGGGATGCCGAAATCAGGGTCGTGGACCACTGGGGCGGCCGCCGGCTCGCCTACCCCATCCAGAAGCAGACCTCCGGCTACTACGTCGTGACGCAGTTTCTCGGCGATCCTGCGAGCCTGCCCGAACTGGAGCGCATCATGAAGCTCGACGAGGGCGTGCTCCGGTATCTCCTCGTGGTAAACGAGGGCGAACCTTCCTCGGGCCTGTCGGTGGTGGCCGCGACCCCTCCAGCCTCCAGTGCCGCGGAGGAATCCGGTGGAGACGACAACGCCGGGGGCGAGGAGGAGGGCGGGGAAGAAGAAGCCGAAGTCCGCACGAGCCCGCCCGAGTTCTCCGGTGGGCGCGGTCACCGCAGGCGCATCGAAGGTCCTCCGATCACCATCCTGAACTACAAGGATGTGGCGACGCTGTCGCGCTTCGTCACCGAGCAGGGCAAGCTCCTCCCCCGGCGTACCACCCGCGTGGCCGCCGGATTTCAGCGCAAGCTGGGACGGGCGGTGAAGCGGGCGCGCTACCTGGCCCTGCTTCCCTACGTGCGCCGTCACGAGGGATAGCCGGCCCCTGGTGGGGAGGGGACGGCGTTGAGGGGCTGGGGACGAGCGGGAGCCCTGTTTTTCGCCGTCCTGCTGCTCTCCGTCTTCGCGCCCCCCGTCCTGGTGTTGATCCCGTTCGCGTGTCTTGTATTCAGCACGCCCGCGAGGCGGGTCCTGCCCCTGATGGCCGGCGCTCTGGGGATGGTGGTGGCCCTGGCGGGCGCGACCCGATCCGGATTGTGGTACGTGGAGCGTGGATGGACGATCATCCTGGGCGGCTGCTTCGCCGCCGTGACGCTGCGGTGGCCCGAACGGCGGTTCCTGCCCCGGGCGCTGCTGGCCATCGCGGTTTCCGGTGCCGGCGCATGGGCCGCCCTGGGGCTGAGCCCCCGGCGCTGGGCAATCATCGACCGGATGGTGGCGACCAGGTTGCGGGACGGAGTGAGCACGTCCCTGGAAGCCCTGCGCGTGCTCCGGGACGGAACTCCGCTCCCCGGGACCGTAATCAGCACGGTGTTCCAGGCGGCGGAGTGGCAGAGCAACCTGTTTCCGGCGATGCTCGGGCTATCGTCTCTCGCCGCGCTGGGAACCGCATGGTGGCTCTACGTCCGCCTGGTGCGGGGAAACAGCGAAGGAATCGGCCCGCTGCGCGACTTCCGGTTCAACGACCAGTTGGTGTGGCTGCTGGTCGCGGGCGCGGTGATGTTCATCCTGCAGCCCGACGGCGCCACGGGCCGGGCGGGGCTGAACCTGCTTGCCTTCACCGGCGCGCTCTATGCGTTGCGCGGCGCCGGCGTGGCGGTCGCCCTGACCCGCGGCGTGTCCGCCTTCGGATGGGGGCTGCTTGCGCTCGCCTTCCTGCTGCTGGCACCCTTTCTGTTCGCAGCGGCACTGCTGATCGGGCTGGTGGACACCTGGGTGGACATCCGCGCCCGGGCCCGGCGGACGTGACCGACAACCCCGGTCTGCGTAGCGTCTGACGGCGCAGGCCCGCATGTTTCGAGAAACCAGGAGTGGATGGTGAAACTGATCCTCAAGGAAGCCGTGGACCGCCTCGGTGAACCGGGCGATGTCGTGAACGTGAAACCGGGCTATGCCCGCAACTTCCTCCTGCCCCGCGGCCTCGCCTACGAAGCATCGGCAGCCAATGTCCGCCGGCTGGAGCGGGAGCGGAAGCGGGCGGAGGAGCAGGCCCGCAGGGCGTACCTGGAAGCCCGCCGGCGCGCCTCCAGGCTCGAGGGCATGCACCTCGTGTTCCGGGCCCGCGCGGGCGAGACCGACAAGCTGTTCGGCTCGGTGACCGCGGCCGACATCGCCGAACGGGCCGTCACCTCGGGGCTCGACTTCGTTCTGGACAAGCGACACGTCAACCTTGCGGAACCGATCAAGACGCTGGGCGTCTTCGACGTCCCGATCAAGCTCCACGCGGAAGTGGAGGTCAAGGTGACCGTGCACGTGGAAAGGACGAGCTGAGCCCGCCGGGCGCCCGCGCATGGTCGAAGCTGCCTTTTCCGGCGATTCCGGTCTCCCGCCCGCGATCCGGCGGGCGGCCCGGTTGACGCTCGAACGCAAGGCCAGCGACGTGGTCGTGCTCGACCTGCGCGGCATCTCCGCGGCCACCGACTACTTTCTCCTGGCCACCGGCACCTCCGACACCCAGGTGCGTTCGATCTCGGACCACGTGACCCGGCAGCTGCGCAAAGAGGGAACCCACCCCGCGCACACGGAGGGAGGCCGGGAAGCCCGCTGGGTGCTGATCGACTACATCGACTTCGTCGTCCACGTGTTTCACCCCGAGGTGCGATCCTTCTATCAGCTGGAGGCGCTCTGGGGGGACGCGCCCAGGCACGAGCTTGCGGCAGACACGGAGGCCGGGCCGCCATGACCCCCCGCGGTGACGCATCCGCGGGATCCGAACGCGGCAATGCTGCGCTGCAGTTGCAGCCCTTCGACTATTCCCGGGACACCCTCTCCGACATCCTGGAACTCGACCTTCCGGTCGGCCCGGAGCATGGGCGTCTGGTCGAGGTCCGGGCCAGTTCCGGGGCACGCCACAAGGATTGGGCGGTCCACGCCGCGGTGGCGATCGCGGGGAACTGGGCCTCCCGGGGAGCACGCGTGCTGCTCGTCGACCTGTGCTTCGACGAGCCCCATCTGCACCGGGCGTTCAACAGCGGAAACCTCGAGGGTATCAGCGACGCCATCGAGTACGGCGCTTCCCTGAGGCGAATCGCGCGCCCCGCCAACGACGGGAGCTTCTGGGTGGCCACGGCGGGGACTCCCGTGGCGAGTCCGCGCCGCCTGCTCCACCGGCCCGCGTGGCATCGTCTTCTTGCGACCCTGGTCGAGCGCGGCGTCATGGTCGTCACCTATCAGGCTGCCGAATCGCCCTTCCATCCGCGCGGCACCCCTTCGATCGTGCTTGCCTGCAAGGGCGAACCCATGGGCGTGCTGGGACGTGTGGGACTCAGGGATGCCATCGCTCTGCTGGGTCCGGCGCCCAATGGTACTTCCGTCACGATGGCGACCGGGAAGGGACGGAACCGCCTCGGCAAGCAGACGTACAGAGCCTCGCTGTGGCAGGGATTCGATGACGACGCGGAAGAGGACGACCCCTCCGTGGCCGAAGCGGAGCCGGCTCCGGCAGCCGCGGCAACCGCCCGCGCGCAGCCCCCGGACGGCCCGGAGCCCGTGACTGTCTCCCACGAACGGGGTCGGGGCCTCAGCATCGCGGCGTTCGTGGTGCTGGTCCTGTTCGCGGCGCTGATGATCCTGATGGGGATCGACAATGCCGGGATTGCCGACGTGCCCGGAGCCGGCCGGCTCCGGGACCTGTTCGAGAACCTCCTGGCGTGGGTGAGCGGGTTCTTCGCCCGATGAAGCTCGCCTCGCTCAGCCTGCACGGGTTCAAGTCGTTTCCCGAACGGACCGACATCGTGTTTCACGAGGGCATTACCGCGATCGTGGGCCCGAACGGCTGCGGAAAATCCAACATCAGCGACGCGGTTCGCTGGGTGCTTGGCGAGCAGCGTCCCACGGTCGTACGCGGCTCGCGCATGGAGGAGGTGATCTTCCAGGGAACGGTCCATCGGCGGCCCATCAACCGCGGATCGGTCATCCTCCGGGTCACCAACGAGGACGGGCTGCTCCCGGTTCCCTTCGGCGAAGTCGAGATCGGCCGCACGGTGTACCGCGATGGCGGCAGCGAGTACTCGATCAACCGCACCACCTGTCGCCTGCGCGACGTCCAGGAGCTGTGCCGGGACACCGGACTGGGCGCCAACGCCTACGCGATCATCGAGAGCCGCATGATCGACGCGATTCTCTCGGAGCGGGCGGGAGAGCGCCGCGGGTTGTTCGAGGAGGCTGCGGGCATCGGCAAGTACAAGGACCGGAGCCGGATCGCGGGACAGCGGCTTGCCCGGGCGGAGCTGGACCTGGAGCGGCTGGAGGACGTTATCGCGGAGGTGGCGACCAAGGTCCGCTCCCTGGCGCGCCAGAAGGGAAAGGCACAGCGCTACCACGGCCTGAGGAAGCGACGCCTGTCGGTTGAGGTCGCGGTGGTGTCGGCGGACCTTGTCGAGTTCGAGGATCGCCTGACGAAGGTTCGGGAGCTGCTCGCGCGCGAGCAGGAGGCGCAGCAGGCGACGCTGATCGAGCTCCGGACGGCCGAGACCGAGCGCGAGGCCTCGCGGGTGCGAAGCCTGGAGGCCGAGAAATCGCGCACCGAGGCGGCGGGAGTACTCGGCAGCATCCAGAAGGATCTGGTGCGCTGGGAGCGGGACCTGGCGGTTGCGCGCGAGCGCATCGTCTACGCCGATCGGCGACTGGGGCAGATCGGCGAGGATCAGGAGGTGGCGGGCCGGCGTTCCGGCGAACTGGCGCGCGAACTGGCCGAGCTGCGGAGGTCGCGCGCCCGGACCGCGGCCGAACTGGCCGAAGTGCGCGCGGAGGCGGGGCAGGCGCGGCAGGTTACGGCGCGCGCGAGGGAACGGCTCAGGCGAGCGCGCGCGACGCTCGCAGAAGTGCGCGGCAGGGAACGGAGACTGTTGCGCCGGGTGGCCGGCATGGAGGGGACCGTGGGCGCCTCGCGCACCCGGGTGGACGAGTTGCGTGGTCGCCTGGTCCGGCTCGAGGAACGTGCCTCGCAGACCGAGCTCGCACTGACCGGCATGCGCCGGGAGGGCGGGGAGTCCGACGACCGGATGGGCCGCCTCGAGGCTTCGGCAGCGCGGGCCCGTACAAAGGTGGACGAGGGGCTGCGGGACTTCGAGGAGGCACGCAGTGCGCAGGTGCGGGCGCGAGCCGCCGAAGTGGAGGCGGCCGACCAGGCCTCGGGGCTTGCGGCCCGGCGGAGCGCCCTCGAGACCATGGAGCGGGATGGGGTCGGCTACGAGCCGGTGGTGCGGGCGGCCCGCGAGGCGCGTCCGGATCTCGTGCTCGGCACGCTGTCGCAGTGCATCGCGGGCCCGGCCGGCGCGCTGAGCGCGGCGGAATCGTACCTGGGGCATCTGGCCCAGGCGCTGCTGGTGGAGGACGGCGAGGCCGCCGCGCGCCTGCGCCGGTGGTTCGCCGAGGAGTGGTCGGAGGGCGGAGGGATCGTCCTCCTCCCGCTCGACGAGGCCGCCGAGGCGGGTCCACCGGGATCGCTGCTGGGCGGGCTTCGCCCGGAGGGCCCGGGCGCTCCCTGGGTGCGGGTGCTTCTGGCCGGAGTGGAGCGCATCGAGCCTCTGGACTCCGCCGGAGCGGCCGGGACGCCCGGGCGGGACCGCCCGCCCGCGTCGGTGGACGCGCGCGGCGTGGTGGTCGTGGGCAACCCCGCGGGGACGGCCGGCCTCCTCGAACGCCGCGGCAAGCTCGCGGCCCTCGAGGAGGCCGCCGTCGCCGCCACCCGGGAAGCCTCGCGCGCCCGGGGGGCGCGCGAGGCGGCGCAGGCGCGTGTCGAGCGGGCGGAGAAGGTGCTCGGGGAGCGGCGCGCGGCCCTGTCGCGCGCCGCAGACGACCTGCGCGCCGCCCGGGCGGACCGAAGCACGCAGGAGGAGCGTCGCACCCGGCTGACACGGGACAGCGACGACCTCGCACGGCGCGTCCGCGACACCCGGGAAGCCGTCGCCGCCGCGACCGGCCGGGAGCACGCACAGCGGGAGGAACTGGAAGGCCTCACCGCCGAAGCCGCCGCCCTGCGCCGTCGTGGAGAACGGGCCGCCGAGGTGCTCGAGGTGGCGGAGGGGGACTGGGAGCGCGCACGCGTGGACGAGGCCCGGCTCGCCATCCAGTCGAATCAGCAGGAGGGCGAACTCGCGCGCGCCGACGAGCGCTTGGGCGATCTGGGCAGGGCGGAGGCGCAGGCCTCCTCACAGCTCGCGCGGCTGGAGAAGGAGGAAGGGCAGCTTGGCCGCGAGGTGGCCGAAGCCCGGGCGCTGCTCGCACGCGGGGGCAAGGCCGTCGAGCGGCTCTTCAAGCGGCGCGACCGCGCGCGCGGGAGGCTCGCGGAGGATGACGCGACCCTCGAGCGGGCGAGAGAGGAGGTCAGGCATGCCGACCGGAGGGTCGACGCCGCACGCGCGGCCGAGCGGGCCGCCTCCGACCGGCATCACGACCTGAACCTGGAGGAGCAGGAGCTGGGCGGGAAGATCGTTCTCATCCGCGAGCGCGTGGAGACGGAGTGGGCGCGTCCCTTCGAGAGGCTGGTCGAGATGGCGGAACCGGTCGAGGGAGACCCCGGCGAGCTGAAGGAGGAGCTGGCCGGGCTCGTTCAGTCGATCGAGCGCCTCGGACCGGTCAACATGCTCGCCATCGAAGAGCACGCGGAACAGAACGAGCGCCTGAACTTCCTGACCGGGCAGCGCGACGACCTCGAGCGGGCGCGCAACGACCTGCGCGCCGCCATCCGCGAGATCGACCAGACCGCCACCAGGCTCTTCCTCGAAACCTTCGAAGCGGCGCGCGGGAACTTCCGCAACATCTTCCAGCGCCTGTTCGAGGGCGGAGAGTGCGACCTGCGTCTGGGCGACCCGGATGACCCCCTCGGAGGGCCCGTCGACATCCACGCCTCTCCCATGGGCAAGAGGACCCGCCGCATCGATCTGCTGTCGGGGGGAGAGAGGGCGCTTACCGCCCTCGCGCTGCTCTTCGGGATATACCTCGTGAAGCCGAGCCCCTTCTGCGTGCTCGATGAAGTGGATGCCCCGCTTGACGAGAGCAACATTGACCGCTTCGTTCAGCTTCTGCGAGAGTTCAAGCAGCAGAGCCAGTTCGTGGTGATCACCCACAATCCGCGCACCATCGAGGCGGCCGACTGGATCTACGGGCTGACCATGGAGGAGCCGGGGGTGAGTTCGGTGGTAGGGGTTCGCCTCGAAGCGGGTGCGTCTGCATAGGCCGCGCCGTCCTTGCAATCGAACGCCGTCCCGGCCACGCGCCGCGGCCGCACGTGAACCCGGCTCTGCGGATTCGCAGACACATCTCATCCACGAGAGGGACATGCTCATCGTCATGAAGCACAACGCCACGGCCCAGGACGTCCAGGGGGCCGTGGGCACCATCCACGCGATGGGATACCAGGCGCATCCCATGCCCGGCCGCCAGCGCACGGCAATCGGCCTGGTCGGGAACGACGGGCGGGTGGACAAGGCCCGCCTGGTGGGACTCCCGGGGGTCCTCGAGATCATCCCGGTCAGCCGCCCCTACAAGCAGGTGTCGCGAGAGTGGCGCGAGGAAGACACCGTGGTCACGCTCGCCAACGGCACCGTCATCGGCGGGCGCGAGATCGCCGTGATGGGCGGCCCCTGCTCGGTCGAGTCGGAGGGGCAGATCATGGAAGCGGCCGAGCGGGTGGCGGAGGCGGGGGCCACCATCCTGCGCGGCGGCGCCTACAAGCCGCGCACCTCGCCGTACTCGTTCCAGGGGCTGGAGGTCGAGGGCCTCAGGTTTCTGGCGCGCGCCCGCGCAGCCACCGGTCTCGCCATAGTGACCGAGGCTCTTGACGTGAGAAGCCTCGATGCGGTCGAGGAGTACGCCGACATCGTGCAGATCGGCGCCCGCAACATGCAGAACTACCCACTGCTGCGGCGCGCGGGACGATCGCCGCGGCCCGTCCTGCTGAAGCGCGGCCTCGCGGCCACCATCAAGGAGCTGCTGCTCGCGGCTGAATACATCCTCTCCGAGGGCAACCCGAACATCATCCTGTGCGAGCGGGGGGTGCGCAGCTTCGACACCGAAACCCGCAACCTGTTCGACCTGACGGCGATCCCGGTGGTGCAGTCGCTCTCGCACCTGCCCATCATCGCCGATCCCAGCCACGGCACCGGCATTCGCGACAAGGTGACGCCCATGGCTCGCGCCGCGGTCGCCGCCGGGGCGGACGGCCTCATCGTGGAGGTGCATCCCGATCCGCCGAGGGCACTCTCGGATGGAGCCCAGTCGCTCTACCCGGAGCAGTTCGTCGAGATGATGGCGCAGGTGCGCGGGATCGCCGAGCACATCGGCCGGCCGCTGGTGGCGCCGCTCGCGGAGGTCCGCCAGACGGCGTGAGGGGGTTTCACATTCGGGATATTCGTACGCCGGACCGCGCCTTCGTCGGAGTTGAGCCCTTCGACGCGTCCCACGGCGCGGGGTTTCGTGCCGGTGAGGACGAGACCCATACGGTGGAGTGCCGTGTGGTCGAGAATGGAGGCGCGTTTCGCATCCACAGACCCCCGGACGCGGGTCGCCCTCCGCGCATCTGTTTCGTGGACGGGGTGCGCCGGACCGAGGCGCACCTCACGCGGACGAATCCCGCAGGCGAGACCACGACGGGGATCGCGGGCGCGTGGGGCGCGGGAGCAGTGCTGATCGAGCCGGGCAGACCCGCCGCGATCTCCCACGTAGCGACCGGGAGAGCAGTCATTTTTTCGGATGGACACCAGGTGCGCCTGCGTCCACATGCGGGCGGATGGCGATGGGCGGCTCTTTCGGTCGACAGCGACGAGCCCGACGCCGCAGCGCGGCACCTTCAGCGCATAATGCGAGACACCGAGGCCGAGGTCGCCGATCGGCTCCTCGCGGACGGGCGGCTGACCGTGTTCGACGGGCCACTCCACAGCATACGCCGAAGCCGCACGACACCGGTGGTCGGATACGTCAAGACCCACCACCGCCGCACGCTTGTGATCGAGCAGTGGCAAAGGGTGCCGCGTGTCGGTGTGGGCGAGAGGTCGAGCATGTTCGCCATAAGGGACGATCTGTACGCGTGCTACATTCGCGTGGGCGATCCCGGTCCGTGGGCCGGGCCCTGGGCGGGAATCGCGCGCATCGAGGTGCCGATGAGTGCCGGGCGCGACCAGGCCATTGCGACCGTGGACAGCGCCGCCCAGTGGCTCCCGGCCTTCGCGTCGGCACTGCACCGGGATGCTCGTGCCCCGGTCAACCTTACGCCGGTCGGGCAGCTTGAGCGCCATCTTCACCACCTGCTTGGCGACTCCCGGCTCGCCCTGCGCGCCGTACGCGAGGCCGTCATGCAGCTGAACCGCGAGGAGGAAGCCGCGTGAACGACCAGGAGGGCCAGATGACCGGAAGCGACGACGACAGCACGGTGCCGGACCCGCGGATCGGGTTGGTGGACGGCGCGCACGGCAGCAATTCGCGCGAGTTCCAGGTGGTGCTCGATCCCGGCGCGCACGTGCAGTTGGACCAGCTGGTCGCGGTGCGCAACGAACTCCCCGACGGGGAAGAGGTCACCCACTACGGAATCGTCACCGAGTTGCGCAGCCGGTTCGAGGGCGCCGAGCTGCCCTCCGACACGGCCCGGGTCGTCGATCGCATCCTGCCTGCCGAGCACGTGCGCCTGGCCGAGGTGCGGGTGCTGCGCGTCGTTCCCGAGCTCTTCGTGGCCCCGGACGCGGGCTCGGTGGCCATGCGCGCCGTGGGTCAGGACCGCACGATCGCCCTGTTCGAGGACGAGATGAAGCGCGGCAAGCTCCCCGTCGGCGTGGACATGGGGGGCAAGCCCCTTTACGCGGACATGCGCTTCGTCGACGGGCGTTCCGGTGGGCACTTCTCGATCTCGGGTATCTCGGGCGTCGCGACCAAGACCTCGTACGCGCTGTACATTCTCTACCAGCTCCTGGAGACCGAAGGCGGGATGGCGCTGCTTGGAGGGCGTGCCGAGCGCCAGAACGTGCGCGCGCTCGTCTTCAACACCAAGGGAGAGGATCTGCTCCACCTCGATCGCCCGAACTCGGAGTTTCCGGGCAGGCCGGACGCGCGCACTCAGTGGCGCGCCCTGGGCGTCGCCGATCCCGGCCCTTTCCGCTCGGTGCGCCTTTACGCACCCCGGCGGCCCGGCGTCTCGGGGAGGGTGCCCGGCGTCAAGTCCCGCGACACCGGTGATGTGCACGCCTACGGCTGGACCCCGGAACAGTTCATCCGCGACCAGCTCCTCCAGTTCTGCTTCACGTCCGAGGACGACCGCTCGACCCAGGTCGGCTTCATAGAACAGCAGTTCCGCATTCAGCTTCTGCGACACCTTCGCCGCATGGAGGGCGGAGAGTCGGGCGCGGTGGTAATCCTCCCGACCGTCCCGGAGGACACGAGCTTTGATCCGGACCGGCTGGCGGCTCGAGAACCGGAGTCGGTGCGTGCGGGCGCCGGCCACGTTCTGGAGGACTTCGGGGATTTCGTCGATTTCACCGAGAAGATGGCCAACCGGGACGACGACGAGACCCTCAAGGCCTGGTTCGGGCGCACCCAGTCGGGCACGCGCCAGGCATACCTGCGCCGCCTGCTCCGGCTCCGCAAGCACATCGGGCCGCTGATCGGTTGCGGCCTCAAGCCCGTGTCGTCGGAGAACGCCCGCCTGCACGTGGTCGACATCTCCACCCTGCACGACGACGCCCAGCGCTTTGTGGTGGGCTCACTGCTGGACGGGGTGTGGCGCGAGAAGCAGGGGACGGGGCGCGTTCCGCTGCGGTTCGTAGTCCTGGACGAACTCAACAAGTATGCTCCCGCGAAGGGCTACTCGCCGCTGCGGGAGTTGCTCGTCGACATCGCCGAGCGCGGACGCTCCCTGGGCGTGCTCCTCGTGGGCGCGCAACAGGCCGCTTCAGCGGTTGCTCCGGCGCTCCCCCGCAACGCATCGCTCAAGGTGGCCGGACGGCTCGACGCGAACGAGGCCGACGCCTACCGCTTCCTGTCTTCCGCGCTTCGCGAGCGCGCGTCACGCTTCATGCCGGGGACCATGGTGCTGTCCCAGCCGATCGTGCCCGAGCCGATCCCGCTGCGCTTTCCCTTCCCGCCGTACGCCACCAACCCCGACGAGGCCGAAGCCGACGACGCGCGGGACCGGAAGCGCACGGACACGATCATCACCAACCTGACCGCCATGTCGGGCTCGAAGGTCGAGTTGTAGGGAAGCGCCGTGAAGCTGCTTCACACCGCCGACTGGCACCTCGGGGCGAAGCTGGGACGCCACGACAGGATGGAGGATCACCAGGCGGCGCTGCGTGCGCTGCTGGACGTGGCTGCCTCCGAGCGCCCCGACCTGATCGTTCACGCGGGCGACCTCTTCGATGCCTACCGGCCTCCGTACCCGGCGCTGCGTCTCGGTGTCACGGCCCTCCAGCGGCTTGCGAAGATCGCACCGACCGTGGTGATCGGCGGCAATCACGACTCGGGCGCCCTGTTCGACGTACTCGACGATATGGCGGGCATGGCCTCGCCCCGCCGCCTGTGGTTCGTCACCTCGCCGCGCGTCCTGGAGTTCGACGCCCTCGCGGAGGTGCCCGTCGCCCTCGCCTGCGTTCCCTTCATCCCGCCGGGCGCGATCACCGACTACGCCACCGGCGACGCCTCGCGCTTCGAGGGCGACTACGCCGATGGCATCCGCAACCTCAACGACCATGTGATCGGCGGCGCGCGCGAGGTTGCAGGCCCGCACGGCATCGTCCTCTACGCGGCGCACCTGCACGTCGACGGGGCGCGTCCCGGGAACTCCGAACGGCGGTTCACGGTCGGCGAGGACCACGCCACGCACACGAAGGGTCTGCACCGCGCGCTCTACTGCGCCTTCGGGCACATCCACGACCCTCAGCAGCTTCCCGGCAGCGCGCGCGGCCGCTACGCCGGGTCGCTCATCCCGCTGGACTACGGCGAGGGCGGACAGACCAAGCACGCGGTCGTGGTCACGATCGGCGACGACGTCCGGATCCGCGAACGGGAACTGCCCCCGGGGCGGCCGCTGCAGAGCTTCGCCGGGACGTTGTACGAACTGGAGGCGCGCGCGGCGAACGGCGCATTGGACGGGTGTTTCCTCAAGGCCGTCGTCAAGTCCGACGATCCGATTCCCGAGCTGGCCGACCGGGTGGCCGAGTGGTCCCCGGGGTGCGTGATCTTCAACCTGGTGAACGAAGTGGCCAACCGGTCCGTCAAGGCGATCTCCGGGGCGGAGGACAGCGACGAGCCCTCCATTGAAGATCTCTTTGTCGAATGGCGGGGCACGGCGGCGACGGGCAAGGCGACGAAAGCGCCCCGGGACACGGTACTGGCACTCTTTCGCGAGGCCGTGGCCGGCGCGGGGGACGAGGATGGACCGGACTTCGGATTGACCGAGCTCACGATGCGTGCCGAGGACGTCCTCGCCGCATTGCGCGGCGGATCGGGAGGCGGTGCGGCCGGGCAACGCGACAGACCGCACACGGGTGAACCGGGTCATCAGGTGGGCGACTGATCGAATGCGACCACTTCGAATCAGCATTGAGGGACTGCGTTCCTTCCGGGCCGAGGTCGGGATCGACTTCGGCAACCGCACCCAGGTCGCGGTGATCGGCGACACCGGCGCGGGAAAGTCCTCCATCCTCGAGGCGATGACGTACGCCCTGTACGGACAGACCTCTCTCGGGGGCCGATCCAAGCAGGAGTTGATGAACGACACGTCGGACGTGATGCGCGTGGTGTTGCGCTTCCGGGTGGCCGGTGAGGAGTGGGAGGTGGCGCGGGTCGACCGGAGGTCGGGTGCAGGCGGACTCCGACCGGCTCAGGCGCAGCTGGTTCGCTACGGGCCCGAGGGCGAGACGATCGAGAAGGTCGAGCAGGTCCGGCCGGTCAACGAGCGGGTACGGGCGCTGATCGGTCTCGACAGCGATGCGTTCCTGCGCACCGTGATCCTGCCACAGGGGCGCTTCGCCCGCCTCCTGGTCGAAGACGCGCCGTCCGCCCGCACCGAGATCCTGCGCCAGGTGTGGCGCACCCAGGATCTGGAGGCGGCGGGAGAGGCGGCAGGGCAGCGACTGGCCGAAGTCAAGACGCTGGCTGTGCGACTGCACGACGAAGTGGGGCGCCATCCGGATGATCCCGAGGTGCACCTTGCGGGGCTCACCGCCCAGGCCGACGCGGCGAGCCGTGAGGCGGATGCTCTGACCGATCTTCGGGACCGGTCCAGGCAGGCTCGTGATGTCATCCGTCGATCCGAGGAAAGAGTCGGAGCCGCCCGGCGTGCAAGCGAGCGCGTGACCCCGTTGGCGATGGACGAAATGGCCGACCGGCTGGCGCCCCTGGATAGTGCGCAGCGCCGGATGGATGCCGAAGCGACGGAACTGGAGCGGCGGGAGGCCGGCCTGAAGCGAGACCTGAACGGCATTCCCACGGATGACGGCCCCGACCATCACGAGATCGCGCGTACCCTCGCCACGCTGGACGCGATCCCGAATGAGGTAGAGCGGGCGGTCAGGGCAGCCCGGAAGCTGCGTGAAGCGATCGCCGGCGAGGTCGGGGCGGAGAAGCGCCAAGCCCGGGCCCGGCAGGCCCTCGAATCGGCAGGAGATGAGCTGGCCCGGCACCAGGGGCTGGAGCCGCCGCTATTTGAAGCGGCCAAAGCCGCCGCCGGGCTTTTGGCGAAGGCCGAGCGCTGGTACGAGAAGTGCCGGGACCTGCGGGCGCGCATCCGCTCGGAGGAGGAGGCGTTGGCCGGGCAGGAGCAGGAGCTGGACAGGGTCCGGGCACAGCTTGTCAACGCGCAGCGTGATCTCCAGGAGGCGCAAGAGCGCCTGCGACGAGCCGAGCAGGAACTGAGCGAGGCGCAACGCACCAACGCTGCCGCAGCTGCGGCCCATGGTCTCTGTCCGGGCGACGAATGTCCCGTCTGCCAGCGCGACCTCCCCGAATGCTGGACACCACCACAGGACACCGGTCTGGATGCGGCGCGCGAGGCCGACAAGACAGCGAGGTCACAAGCCGGGGAGGCGAGCAACGTAGTGGCCGATCTCAAGGCGCAGCAGAGGTCCGTCCGGCAAGGGATCGCAGGCACCACGAGGAGTCTGGACGCCCTCCGATCCGAGATCGTCGGCGCACTCGGCCACCTTCGCGACGCTGCCGGGCTGGACGACGCCTTTCCGCCCTTACAGGACGCCCCGCTGCCGGACCCGGAGCAGGTTCTCGCCCCGGCCGGACAGCGCCTCCGCGAAGCCGAAACGAAGCTGAGCGATCACCGCATTGAGGCCGAAGAGCTACGCAAGGCGCAAACAGCTGCCCAGGTTGAGGAAAACTCCGCCCGGCAGACACTCGATCACGCGAGGAGCCACATCGACAGCACCCGCACCGCCGCCGGCGACGCTCTCGACGCTCTCCACGGGAACATCCAATCCGTCGTCCCGGCGTTCCGCCCTCGGCTGGTTCTTCCCTCCGATCCAGCGGAGCTGGAGACGGTCGACACCGCAACAGTTGACCGCGCCTCATACACGGCACGGGAGCGCGAGAAGATCCTTCAGTTGCGCCAACGGGAGCGGGACCGCCTGCTCAAGGAAATCGAGGAGGCGAGGACCGCGCAGAAGCATCTCGGTGAGACCCGCAAGACCGAAGTCGAAAGGCCTTTGCAGGACATCGTTCGCGAACTCGGCGAACACCGAACCACTCTTGCGGAAGCCGTGCGCGAGTTGGCTGCCGAAATCACGATCCCGGCAGCCATTCACTACCCCGTGGATGCGGCGACGCTCGGGAAAGGCATCGGTCGCGTCCGCCAAACGATGGGTGAGGTACTGGAGCTGGCGGTGGACCGTCGCCGCCACGCTCTCGCTGCCGCCGACGAGGCCCGTCGCGAAGCCCGGACGGTCGCGGGGCAACTGGACCCTCCCGCCGACCCCACCGATCTGGAGGCTCTGGTTCAATCCACCGGTCGAGCGGCCAGCGAAGCAGGCTACGCCGCCCGGGACGCAACGCGGGGCCGGGACCAGTTCGCCGCAATCTTCGACGATCTCGTGAGACTCCGACGGACCACCGACGAGGTCGCGGCGCTGGAGCTCGCCCTGGGCGATCTCGACGCCGCACTCAAGCCGGGTGCGTTCCTCAAGTGGCTCACGTTGCGGCGTTCGCGGGACCTGTTGGTGTACGCTTCGAAGATGCTGGAGGAGATGACAGCGGGCCGCTACGCTTTCGCTGACCCCGGGGATCTGGCGGACCAGCAGTGGCTGGTCGTCGACAACGACTCGGGGCAGGCGCGCTCCCCTGCCAGCCTGTCGGGCGGGGAACAGTTCATCGGGTCGCTGGCGCTGGCGCTCGGGATGGTGGAGATGATGGCCCGGAGCGGCGGCCGCCTCGAATCGCTCTTCCTCGACGAGGGCTTCGGATCGCTGGACCGCAACAACCTCGATTCCGCCATCGAGGCGCTCTCGATGGTGGCAGGGAAGGGTCGGATGGTGGGCGTGATCTCCCATGTCGGCGCCGTCGCGGAGCAGATCGAAGACGTGCTCGCCGTCACACGGAGCGCGACAGGCAGCCGAGTGACGTGGCTATCCGGCGCAAGGCGGCGGGAACTGGTACGGTCCGACGCGGCCCTCGAGGGAGCTTCAGCACTGGCCGGTTTGCTGGATTAGGCCGCGAGAACCTGGGCTTGGTGGTCGGCGTCGTCATGGCCGTGGCCGAGCGCCTGGAGGCACGCGCGATTGCGACGCTCGATCTTCGAGTCCTTGGAGCGGTCAGCCTGAGGGGCCAGCCCGAAATCTGGCTGCGGGATCTGACTTGAAGGCTGGTATACCGGGTTGACGGCGTGCGCCGTACTGACGCGGCAGCACGGCCCGGGGCCGCTATCCGACTATGTCGTCCAATGCCCTGGCGGGATTCAGCCCTCGCAGGAACCCATCGACCGGAAGGCAGAGCACGCCCTTTCGCACCAGCCGGTGTTCGCCCCGGTACAGCAGCAGCCGGCGGGCCTCGGGATACTCGTCGCCGAAGGCCCGGAGTCCCCGGAGATCGGCCGGACGTATTCGGTCGGCGTGCATGACGTCGATACCCCAGATGCCGAGTGACCCGTAGAGAACGAAATCGACCTCGGCGCCCGCCCGGGTGCGCCAGTAGTACAGCGTTCCGTCCGCCCCCGAATACGCCAGCCACGCGCGCAGGTGCTGCGCGACCAGCCCCTCAAGAGCCGGACCGGCGATCTCTTCGGGCCGGTCGAGAGGTCCTGAGGGACGCAGGCTCCCGAATACGCCGCAGTCGAAGTAGAAGAAGCGGGGATGTGCGACGAGGCGTCGCTTCGCCCTCCGCGTGAAGACGGGAAGGCGAAACGCCAGCAGGAGATCCTCGAGCAACTCGAGGTAGCCGGAGACGGTGGACCGGCTCGTTTCGCATTCGCGGGCGACCTCGCTCACGTTGAGCGTCGCCGCGTGGGAGAATGCGGCGGCTTCTAGGAACCGCGAGAAACTGCCCATGTCCCGGGCCAGGCCCTCGGCGCGCACTTCCTGCTCGACGTAGAGAGTCGCGTACGCGGCGAGCGCCGACGCCGGATCGTCGGAGGAAAGGACGGTCGCGACGGTTCCGAGCGTCAGGGCAGTCCGCAGGTCGAACCTGGATCCCAGTTCCCCCGCCATGAAGGGGTGCATCGTCTGCATGATCGCGCGGCCCGCCAGGAGGTTGACCCCCCCGCGGCGCAGCGTCCGGGCGCTCGACCCGGTCAGCACGAACCGCCACCGTTTTCCGCTCTCCATCAGTTCGTGCACCACGTTGAGGAGCTCGGGGACGCGCTGGATCTCGTCAACCACCACATCACCGCCGGGCGGCGCGGCGCGGACCAGCTCACGCAACCGCTCCGGGCGAGCTGCGAATCGACGGAACTCCTCGGCGCGCAGGAGATCCAATACGAGCGCGTCCGGAAGCTTCTCGCGCAGCCAGGTCGTCTTGCCCGTCCCACGTGGGCCGAAAAGGAAGAAGCTCCCCTGCGGAACGTCGAGAAATCGCGGCAGAGTCGTCATATTGACGGGAAAAATGACGGTTGCGGCGTTATTTTGCAACCAGAAGGATGCCTATCGAACGCACCACAGTGCTTCCCAAGCCGCCCTTGCCGACGCCGACGCCCTAACCCTCCAACCGCTCCAGCGCCTCGGCCGCCTGCGCGTTTCCCGCCGCGGCGGCCCGCCCGTACCACTCCCGGGCCTGCTCCGGATCGAGGGGAACCCCCTGCCCGGCCTCGTACGCCTCGCCGAGCCTGAGCTGGGTGATGGCGTCCCCCCGCTCGGCGGCCCGCAGCCACCATTCCGCCGCCAGGGCGTGGTCCTCCTCGACACCTCGTCCGGCTGCGTACTGGTTCCCCAGGTTGTGCGCTCCGAGCACGTGCCCCAGCTCTGCGGCGCGGCGATGCCAGGTCGCGGCCCGGGCCGGATCGACCGGCTTGCCCAGCCCTTCGTCGTAGGCCGTTCCCATCAGGAAGACGGCTTCCGGCACGCCCGCCCCGGCCGCGCGCTCCACTTCCGCGATGATCTCCGCGGCGATCTCGCGCGCCCGTTCCTCGTCGCGGGGAAAGCCCATCCGCCCCGTCGAGTGGACGCGCGCCAGCCACATCTGCGCCAGCGGCCCCCCTTCCGCAACCGCCTGCTCCAGCAACTCGCGGGCCCGGACATCGTCAACGGTTCCGGCCACCCCGGTGTACCAGTCAATCGCCTCCAGAAGGGCGGGGTCGGGGCCGGCCGGGGCAGGGGAGCAGGCGGTGGCCAGGAGAAACAGGCACATGCCAGGGGAGCGCCCCGTCAGCCGGGGTGCGCCAACCGAGTCCGCCGACCTCTCGACCGCCACCCCCTCGTGCGCAGGTCCGGCGTGTCGCCCGGCCATCCCCTTCATCCCCCCACCTGACCCAGCAGCCACGCGCACGCGAGCGCCCCATAGATCCCCAGGATGTAGCCCGCGACGGCCATGAGCAGCCCGATCGGCGCCATGGCCCGGTGGTACACCCCCGCGACCACCGGCGCGGACGCCGCTCCGCCGACGTTGGCCATGCTCCCGGTCGCCACGAAGAACAGGGGCGCGCGCACGATGCGCGCAGCGACCAGCAGCACCGCCAGGTGGATCGCGATCCAGACCGCGCCGGCCGCCAGATAGACGGGGGTCTGGAGTACGGCCGTCAGGTCGGCCTGGGCTCCGATCCCGGCCAGCAGCAGGTAGAGCGCCGTGTAGCCCAGGTGTGACGCGCCCACCGACTCGAGCTGCCTCAATCGCGTGAAGGACAGGATCAGCCCGCCGGTCACGACGATCAGGATGGCCCAGGTGGTGCCGCTGATGATGGTGGGCTCGCCTACGGCCGGGAGCATCGCGCCGAGCCTCCCGGCGCCCACCGCGCACGCCATTCCCAGCCCGATCATGATGACCGCGTCGCGCAGCGACATCGGGCGCCGTTCCCGGTTGATGGCCTCGAGGCGGCGGTTGGTCTCCTCGATCACTTCGGTGCGCGCCCCGGTACGCCGGTCGAAGCGGCCCTGAAACCCCACCATCGCGATGAGCACCCCCATCCACCCGTACCCGACCACCGTGTCGACCACGATCGCCGGCCCCATCGCGTCGGGCGACGTCCCCACGCTCTCGGCGACCGCCACCATGTTGGCCGTCCCTCCGATCCAGCTTCCCGAGAGCGCCGCGAAACCGGTCCACGCGTCGGGCGGAAGCATGTCCCTGAAGATCAGGAGCGAGATCGGTCCCCCGATGATGATCCCGATCGTGCCGGCCGCCACCATGAAGAGCGCGGTCCCGCCGAGCTTCAGGATGCTCCCGACATCCACCGAGACCATGAGCAGCAGGAGCGCGAAGAGGAGCAGGTACAGGCGCGTCCAGTCGTAGAGGGGGGACGCTGCGGGGGTGATCCCGGCGGTCGTCGCCAGCATCGGCAGGAAGTAGACGTAGATGACGGGCGGCACGACCTCGAACACCTTGCGGAAGCGCGGCAGCTCCGAGACCCAGAAAATCAGGGCCACGAGCGCGGCCAGGAAGCCGAATACCCCCATTGGCTCGGTAATGAGTGCCGTGGTTTCCTGACCCATGTGAGTTCTCTCGTGTCAGTAGTTGTCAGTAATAATATCAGTAGATATCAGTTGAGTATCCTGGAGAAGTAGCATCAGTTCCTGCAGGCAGTGGCGTCAGCGCCCGGCCGGCGGCTTCACCGTCGGGAAACGGAACGCGGGCACATCCGGTAGAGAAGTCGCAAGGTTTGCCGGTGGAGCACCTTGCCACGATCGCAGCATGAAAAACAAGTCGCCGACGGGTTGACCCCGCGTCACGTCCGGCGCGCGACTCACGCGCGAGCCAACAGGGAGCGCCGTGTACACCTCCTGTATGTTCTGCCACAAGCCCCTGGGGACCAACGAGGTCGTGGAGTCGTTCCCGGTCGGGCGGCGTCTGGCCTTCGACGCCGCGCGGGGCCGCCTCTGGGTCGTGTGCACGAAATGCGAGCGCTGGAACCTCACCCCGCTGGAGGAGCGCTGGGAGGCGGTCGAGGACTGCGAGCGCCTCTTCCGCGACACCCGCATCCGCGTCTCCACCGACAACATCGGCCTGGCGCGCCATCCGGAGGGGCTGACGCTGGTGCGCATCGGCAAGCCGCAGCGGCCCGAGTTCGCGGCCTGGCGCTACGGGGACCAGTTCGGGCGGCGCCGTCGGCGGGCGATCCTGTACGGGGCGGCCGGGATTGCGGTGGTGGGCGGGATCGTGGTCGGCGGAGCTGCCGCGGGCCTGAGCGCAGGCGTGATCAGTCAGATTCCGAACTGGTTCAACCTGTGGAACAGCCGGCGAACCCTCGTGAAGCTTCACCCCGCCGGCGGGGGCGTCGTGAAGCTCAATCAGCAGGACCTGCTCGGCACTCGTGTCCGTCCGTCGGACGACGAACAGGGATTCAGGCTTCAGGTGCGGAAAAAGAGGAAGAAGACCTGGTACAAGGGAAGTGAGGCGCGCCGGTTCGCCGGGGCGATCCTGCCCAGGATGAACCGCACGGGCGGGAGCAAGGACACGGTGCAGGATGCCGTGGGTCTGATCGAGACGACAGGCCATCCGGAACACTTTCTGGCCCGAATCGCGGAGGGCCAGCGCTTCCAGGACAGGAAGGGCGTCCCCGGCTACGTCAACAAGATGCCGAAGCCCCACAAGCTCGCCCTTGAGATGGCGCTCCACGAAGAGCAGGAGCGACGCGCTCTCGAGGGCGAACTCTGGCTGCTGCAGAAGGCCTGGGAAGAGGCCGAGGAGATTGCGGACATCTCGGACAAGCTGTTCCTGCCGGAGGGAGCGGAGGAGTTTCTGCGGGAGAACCGCACCGCTGGTGCCCCCGATCCCTAGAGCCCGAACGCCAGCAGCGCCGCCCCCTCGCGTTCGCCCGTCGCGATGACCACGAGCTGGCGTCCGTCGCGCGTCTCGAAGGTCATCGGGTTGGCGTAGGCGCGCGCGGGCAGCCGCCCTTCCCA
The DNA here is from genome assembly GCA_965202805.1 of Longimicrobiales bacterium. GTDB lineage: Bacteria > Gemmatimonadota > Gemmatimonadetes > Longimicrobiales > Gaopeijiaceae > BD2-11. Next base: position 1,160,686 of record OZ241869.1, on the reverse strand, counting down.
CAGCACCTCGCCGGTCGCCGCGTCGAAGGCGTACAGGATGTCCGAGCCGCCGGTGAGGAACACCAGGCCGCCGGCGGTCGCGAACGGGCCCGGCGCCCCCACCACCCCCAGCCGGGCGGGCAGGTCGAGCCCGGCCAGCGCGGGATGGCCCGCGATCTCGGGGCGCTCCCCGACCGCCTCCTGCCAGAGGATCGCGCCGCCGTTCATGTCGATGGCCGTGAGGGTCCCGTACGGCGGGTTGGAGATGGGCAGCCCGTCCACCGTCAGGGTTCTGGACGCCGTGCGGTCGATGGCGTAGTCGCCCACCGTGGTGGCCGGGTTGGCGGGCGCGATCCTGAGCAGGCTGGCCTCCTCGGACGACTTCACGAACAGGACCGTGCTCGCGGGGTCCAGCGCCACCCCGCCCCAGTTGCCGCCGCCCAGGATGCCCGGCATGGCGATGGTGCCCTCCATGGAAGGCGGCTCGTAGAGCGGACCGAAACGGTAGCCGGCAGTGAGCTCCTGTGCGCGCCGCCGCAGCTCCGGCGTGAGGTCGATGAGGTCGTCGGGGGTGAACCCCTGGCGGGCGAAGGGGGGCGGGGAGGTGGGGAAGGGTTGGGTCGCGGCGGCGACCTCGCCGGGCACGTCGCTCGGCGGCACCGGGCGCTCCTCGATGGGCCACACCGGCTCTCCGGTCTCCCGGTCGAAGGTGTACACGAAGCCGGTCTTGCCGGCCACGGCCACCGCGTCCACCGCCCGGCCGTCCACCGTCACCGTCAGCAGCACCGGCGCACCCGGCAGGTCGAAGTCCCACAGCCCGTGGTGCACCGTCTGGAAGTGCCACGCCAGCTCGCCCGTGCGCGCGTCCAGGGCCACCAGCGCCTCCGCGTACAGGTTGTCGCCCAGGCGGTGGCCGCCGTAGTAGTCGTTTGACGGGGTGCCGATGCCCGCATACAGGAGCCCGCGCTCCTCGTCCATCACCATCGGCGCCCACGCGTTGGTGTGCCCCGTGTAGTCCCAGCTGCCGTCCTTCCAGGTCTCGTTGCCGGGCTCGCCGGGCTGCGGGATGAGGTTGAACGACCACGCCAACTCGCCGGTGTGCACGTCGAAGGCCTGCACGTTGCCGGGCGGATCGCGCGGGTAGACGAAGCCGTCCCACACGCCGTTGCCCACGATCACCAGGTCTTCGAAGACCACCGGCGGCGACGTCTGCGTGTAGTGCAGGCGGTTGGTGGGCCAGAGCAGCTGCTCGGTGAGGTCGATCTCGCCCCGGTGCCCGAACGACCGCACCGGCTCGCCGGTGGCGGCATCGAGCGCGATCAGGCGCCAGCGCGTGTTCAGGAAGATGCGCCGCTCGTCCGCCCCGCTCCACACCGCGACCCCGCGGTGCACGAAACCGGTTCCGTTGGGCGGCTGCCCCCACTCCACGGTGCGCGGGTCGTACTCCCAGAGGGGCCTGCCGGTGCTGCCCTCGAGAGCGATGACGCGGTTGTAGGCCGTGGTGAAGAAGAGGGTGTCGTTGAAGGCCAGCGGCGTGGTCTCGAAGTTGCCCGGCCGCACCTCCTGCCCGCGAACCGGCGACAGCGGCCCGGGAATCGGCTCCTCGCCCGTCTCCCAGCTCCACGCCAGCTCGAGCCCGCCCACGTTCGCGGCCGTGATCTGGTCGAGAGGGGAGTACTTCGACCCTCCTGCGTCGCGGCCGTAGGCGACCCAGTCCCCGTCGCCGGGCGGCGGGGCCTCGGGGACGGCGTCGGCGCAGGCAAGGAGCGCGACGACGACGGAACACGCGAGGCTGCGCATCAATGCGAAGCCTGTGCGCGGGAAACGGACTACGCGGGCATCAAACGGAGCGGGGCTGATTCGCGGACCGCGCGGGCGGGCGGCGGGATGTCTCATTGGGAGGAGGCCGGTTCGAGTAGCGGGAATCGCTCCGGCGTGCCCGGAGCCCGCCCTAATTTCCGCCGGGCCTCTTGGGAAGGAAAGGCACCGAATCTCCCTGCGCGACCATCCACTGCTCGAACTTCTGGTACCGCTGCCAGAAGCTGTCGGGCGGCGACCGGCGCCAGAAGACGCCCTCGATGGGCAGCAGGTACGAGTCGCGGGGATCGTCCGCGAGCGGGCCGAACACCGCGCGTCCGCCAGCGTGCTCGACCGGTTCGGGGGTGCGAAACAGCCACTGGGCAACGGCGATGGTCGTGTCCGGGCTGATGACCAGGGTGCCTTCCATCGACGGGTGGTCGTCGTCCCGCGCGCAGAACACCAGCGTCACGCTCCCGTCGCCATCGGGCTCCTCGGACCTGTCGAACTGGAAGCGATGCCGGTCGCCGAAGAACTCGCCCGCGAAGTGCGGGGCGAAATCCGCCTCCAGCGGAGGATACACCCAGGAGGTGTACGATTGGTCGGGGGTCGTTCGGCGGATCTGGTACGCGTATCCCTCGCGCTCGATGCGCCGCCGCCAGCTGAAGCGGAGCAGGGAAGAGGAGCCGCGCTGGGCGACGGCCTCGCCCGCGGCCTGCACCGTCCCCACCTCGCCCTCCGGCAGGATCGACTCCACCGACGCCAGATAGGTGGCCACCCCCAGCGTGTCCAGACCCTGGTTGTAGCGCGCGGCGGCAAGCTCCCAGAGTCGGCGTGCGTCGCGTTCCTCCCCGCCGTCGCAGCGGTCCCGCTGCGCATCCACCACGAGTTCGGGAAGCGGAATGGGCTCGCGCGTGAGCCGGATCTCGTAGGAGTCGACATCGGGCTCGATCTGGACCACCTCGGGGTGGTACCCGAGCTGTCCCGCGTACAGGGCGCGAATCTGCGCCGTCATCACGGCGGGGAAGAGGAACCAGCCCTCCTCATTGGCCAGCCGGCCGCCGATCTTGCGGTCCGCCGCCCATGCCTCCACGGCGGCGCCGGGGACGGGGTCGCCCTCCTCGTTCAGCACGTAGCCGGTGATCTGGGCCTTCGCGGGCGTTCCGGCGGCCAGGCCGAACGTCAGAAGCAGGAGTGCGCCGAGGGCGTGGGCGGTTGGGGCCAGGGTGCGGTCGTGCGCCGAAGGGATGCCGCGATGCGGTTGGCGGCGGGCGAGTGGGAGCTGGTCGATGGCCATCGGCGATTCAGGGCAGGTCGAGGTTGAGGCGGTGTTCTGTAGTGTTTAATGAGATGGACACAGCCAGGTTCCGGTTGCCCGCTCCTCCGACCTCTCCGCGCCGAGCAGAACCCTCCCGACGGCGCGCGGGCGGGGATGGGATCTTCCTTCGGTCATCGCTCACTTTTCCTTGCCTGGCGTCATGCACGCGTCTAGCGTCGAAACCCGTACACCGGCGACCGTTCCGGCGACCCGTTCGACAGGAGGACTTCGATGAGAAACGGCAACGTGGCCGCGCTTCGGTGGCGAGCCCCCGGGATGGCGCTTCTGGCCCTGTTCCTCACCTCTTGCGGCAGAGCGGAACGGGAGAGGCAGGCCGCCGTCGATGCGGCCACAGAGGCGGCGAGGGCCGCAACGGTCGCGGAGATCGAGCAGGCCCTGTCACAGGCGCTCGGCCTCGCGGATGAGGAGGCGGACAGGGCCAACGACATCCTCTCTCCGCTGCCGGTGATGACGACGGCCCAGGAGAACGCGCTCCGCCGCTTCCTCAACGCGTCGCACGTGGCCCGTGCCCGCGAGTTGGGCTACCGGGTAGCCGACCGCGCCGCCCGGGACTCCCTTGTCGCGGCCGGGCGGCTGGTTGAGCTCGAGGACAGCACCGCCTACTGGATCGTTCGCCCGGGCACCTCCCCCACCTACATGGTTCCCCACGTGTCCGCCCTGCTCGAGGAGCTCGGTCGGCGCTTCCAGGACCGCCTCGCGGAGATGGGGCTTCCGCCGTACCGCATCGAGGTCACGAGCGCCCTGCGCACGACCGAGCGGCAGGCGCGGTTGCGGGGCCGGAACCCGAATGCGGCCGCCGGCGTGAGCTCACACGAGTTCGGCACCACCGTGGACCTCTCCTACTCCGCGTTCGCACCCCCGGCCGAGCGATCGGCGGAGATTCTCGCCCGCGTGCCCGCCGAGTTCGCCCCGCACGTAGAGCGGATGGTGGACCTGGCGCTGGAGTCGGTCTCGGGCAGGAAGTCCCGCGAACTGGGAGCGATCTTCAGCCGCGTGCTCCTGGAGGCGCAGTCCGAGGGGCTGGTCCTCGTGATCTACGAGCGCCAGCAGACGGTCTATCACGTCACCGTGGGACGGGCGTTGGCGGACGAGTGAGTCATGCCGCTGCACGGGGAGTGAGCGGGGCTCATGTTGAGTGTCGAGCCGCTGCTGCCAGCGCCGTTCATCCGAATTGCTCGCGGTCCCTCCCCCCCTGAATCCCACCAACCTCAGAAAATCCCCTTGGGCATGTGCATGCTGACCAGCATGTGGGGCACGTCCACCGTCTCCGAGATCTTCATGTCGCCGGCGATCGAGCAGAGCACGTAGGCTTCCTCGCGCGTGAGCCCGTGTTCGGCGACCAGGTAGTCGATCATGTAGCGGGTCGCCTTGCGGGCCGCTTCGTCGATGGTGGTCGCGAAGCCGGTCACGGCGTAGTAGTCGTCGCTCTCGTACTGGGGTTCGACCATGCCGCGGGTGTTCTCCATGACCTCGACTTCGAAGACGATGCGCGTGGGCGCCTCGATGGCGGAACCGGACACCTCGCCGTCGCCCTGGGCCGCGTGCGCGTCGCCGATGGAGAAGAGCGCGCCCTCGACCTGCACCGGGAAGTAGACCGTGGTGCCGGCGATCATGTGGCGGTTATCCATGTTGCCGCCGTTGGTGCGGGGCGGGATGGTCACCAGCATGGAGTCGGTGTCGGGCGCCACGCCCATCACCCCGGCGAACGGCGCGAGCGGAATCGTGATGTCGTCGTTGAAGGCGACCTCCGTGGCTCCGGGTTCCATGGGGAAGCCCCGGATCCAGGGCCCGGTGATTTCGTCGGCGAGGAAGCCGAAGCCGGGGAAGATGCCCGCCCATCCCCAGCCCTGGACCTCGATCTCGTGCAGGGTTACAGCGAGGATGTCGCCCGGGCTCGCTCCCTCCACGTAGATGGGTCCCGTGAGCGCATGGATGAGGTCGAAGTTCACCGTGAGCAGGTCCTCCGCCGTCGTGGACTCGGTGATCTGGCCGTCGGACGCCTCCTTGGTGAAGACCTCGACGACCGCCCCCGAGGGAACCGTGAGCTGCGGCGGGATGGTCGCGCTCCAGCGGTTGTGGGAGTTTTCGGCGCCGAGCGTGAAGTCGGGGGCCGGTGTCTCGGCGGCGGCGGGCGCCTGGCCGGACGGTTCTCCCGGGGCGGACTCCGCCTGGCAGGAGACCAGGGCCAGCGGTACGGCAACGGAGAGGGCCCCGGCGACGCGCAGGGGTGAGCGGGAAGGGGTCTTGGCGGACATCGGATCGGCTCCTGAAGTGCGGGCGAAACGGCTCCCGCGGGCGCGGCGTGGCTGCCCCGCGGGCATGCTCTATTCTTGATCGGCAACGGACTTTGCGCCACCGTCCGGCGTGCCGGCCCCGGACCTGCCGGCGACCCGGACGCCCGCGAACCTGCCGCAGCTCCCGGCGAAGCTCCGGCAACCACGAGCATGACCATCGAACGCACCGAACTGCATCCCGGCGTCGTCTACATCTGGGAAGGGCGCCTGGATGTCCCCGACCGCGTCACGGCGGCCGCCCGCAAGCTGCTCTCCCCGCGTGAGCGCAAGCGCGCCGACCGTTTCGTGTACGACCGTCATCGCCGCCGCTACACCGTCGCGCAGGCCCACCTGCGCCGGGTGCTGGGACAGTTGACGGACACCCTCCCGGAGAACATCCGTTTCCGTTACGAGGACAAGGGGAAGCCCTTCCTCGCCGGCGGGCCGTCCTTCAACCAGTCCCACTCCGAGGACCGGCTCATGATCGCCGTTGCGGCCGCAGGGCGCCTGGGCGTGGACATCGAGGAGATGCGGCGGGTGCGCCTCATGCTCGAGATCGCGAACAAGAACTTCGCCCGCGACGAGGCGGCCCGAATGCGCGCAGCCCCGGCGAACGATCGGCGGCGCCTCTTCTTCCGCATCTGGACCCGCAAGGAGGCGTTCCTGAAGGCGCTCGGCTTCGGGCTCACGCATCCGCTCCGGTCGTTCTCGGTGGATCCCACGCCGGGCGCGGCGCAGGGGCTCCTCCACGTCGAGGATCTCCCCGAGGATCCTGCGCAGTGGTACATCGGCGGGGTGCCGTGCGCGGAAGGCGCCGAGGCGGCGCTGGCCGTGGACCGGGCCGGGGTCGAGATGAAGCCGCTGCGCTACGACCCCGGGGGGCTGGGATAGCGCCCGCGGCTACCTCCGGTTGGCCGGCATCCCGAACGGATACAGCTCGCCCAGGTCCACGTTCTCGTAGGTGAGCGCGTCCAGGAAGGTGGTCCCCACGAAGGGCCCCGGCGCCTCGACCACGAGGATGGTGCGCGCGTAGCCGGTCTCGTCGAAGCCGCGGCGGAAGTGCACGCGCGACTTGACCACGAACACTTCGTAGTCCGCGGGATCGATGTCGCCGTAGCGGAAGTCGTCGGGGTACATCACCTGCTCGTACGCCGGCGTCAGGAAGACGATGTTGCCGTCTCCGAAGGAGATGGCGGCGATCAGGTCGTAGCCGAAGCCCTCGCCCACGTACTGTAATACGCCCGTAATACGCCGCGGCGCGCCCCCCGATGGGGTGAACCCGCCGATCTCCATGTCGAAGGCATCACCGGCCTGCGCCCCGGTCTCCGCCAGCGCTTCAAGGGTGGCGGGCGAGGTGATGGTGCCGTAGAGCACCCTGCCGATCCCGGCCGCCTCGAAGGCGCTCAGGATGTGGGTCGCGTCGCCCGGACGGTCGCTGTAGTCGCCCACGGCCACGGGGACCTCCCCGCGCGCGACCGCCTCGGCCACGATCGCAGCCGCCTCGCCGGGTCCGGGATAGGTGCCCTGGGCGAAGTCCTCGCGGACGCGCCACATGAAGTCGTCCATGTCGTCGGCGATCTCGTCCGCCAGCGCCTGGTCGCCGTCGGTCATCACGTGTACGGTGGCTCCCACGTCGGGGACGTCGGACCAGGGGTATCCGAAGAACACGCTCACGTAGGCGTCGTCCTCGCGCGACTCCCAGCGCCGGGCCCGCTCCATGATGTCCATGGCGGGCGACTGGCCGGTCCACTGCAGCACGGTCGCAGTGATGATGCCGGGCTTGCGGGTGGCGGTCGTGGACGTGTATTCACCTCGGGCCGCCAGCCGCAGGGCACGCGCCGCGCGCTCCCCCTGGATGTAGGCGTCGTAGTGGGGGAAGCGCTTGGTGACGAGGGCGAAGTCGGCGTGCTCCAGGAACTCGCCGTCCTCGTTCCCGTGCAGGTCGAAGCTGCCGGCGATGGGCACGTCCGGTCCGACCACCTCGCGGAAACGCCGCGCGACCTCGGCCTCCGGCCGGGGCACCTCGCGCACCGCCATGGCGCCGTGCAGCGCCAGGTAGACGCCGTCCACGGGGAGCTGCGCCCGCAACTCGGCGAGCATGATGTCCACGAAGTGGTCGAAGGTCTCCTTCGTGTTCCAGCTCCGCGACGACCCGCCGAACACCCCGAGGGGCGACGGCAGCGTCACCAGCTCGACATCCCCGAACTCGCGCGCCCGTTTCGTGAATCCGCTCAGGTAGGCGCCCGACGCCAGCAGCGCCTCCCCCGAGACCGGCTCGCTGACGCGCAGCCAGTCCTCGACCTCGGTGTCGCCGCCGGGGCAGAAGGTGCAGGTCTCGTGCTGGAAGGCGGCCACGGCGATGCGCAGTCGCTCCGGTTCCCCGGAGTCACCGGCGCAGGAGGAAAGAAGGAGGGCCGAGCCCGCCAGCAGAACCACGGCCCCGCCGCCGCCGGCGGACGACGACGCGTGGCCGAGTGCCTTCAACTCTCGGATCAAGCTGTTCATCGTCCTACGAGAAGAACGGGTTTTCCCCGGCCTGGTGATCGGTGATGTCATGGATCGCGGTCACCTCGGGAACGGATTGGTGGATCATCTTCTCCACACCCTGACGCAGCGTCAGGCGCGACATCGCACATCCCTGGCACCCGCCCATCATCTCGAGATAGATCTCGGTGTCCTGGACATCGACGAGCCTGATCTCGCCGCCATGCGCGGCGATGGACGGATTGACCTGGCGATTCAGAAGGTCGGTCACGCGCTCGGCGATCGGGCCCGTGGGCGCTCCGGCACCGCGGCCGTCGGCATCCGGCAACGGCTTCACCTCGAACCCGCTCTGGTTCAGCTCGTCGATGAAGTCGACCGTGGCGCCCTTCAGTCTGGGAGCACTGGCGCTGTCCACGAACACGGTGAACCCGCCTCCGTCCATGGTGACGTCGTCGTCCGCTCGGTCCGTGCTGCCTACCAGCGTCAACTCGAAGCTGGGCGCAACGGGGCTCCCATCCATCTTCACCCGCAGGGCCTGCTCTCCGTCGGGCTCGTCTCCCATGAAGGAGAGCACCATTTCGCGGGCTTTGTCGGTGAAGGTCAACATCGATTCAGCGTCCTTGCGTGAAGGGCCTTGCGGCTCCGTGTTCCCGTGGCGAGACCGCCCCTGCACTCCGGCGAGGCCCGCGCCGGTTGGGCGCGTTTGGACATCGAGCGGTCAACCACGAAATATGGCCCGGCCTGGGATGGAAGCAACAGGCCCGTTGGTTGCTGCTCCGCCGCGCCTTGCCGATATTCCGCCCCGACCCGCGCCCGCCGCCCGGCCGAGATGCCGGATCCCGGCCGGCTCTCCTGCGGATTGCGTGGACCGCAACGCCGGATACATCTCCCGCCCAACATGATCCAACAAGGTGCAACCTGATATGCCTCAACTGGATAGCATGGACAAGCTCGTCTCGCTGACCAAGCGTCGCGGGTACGTCTTCCAGTCTTCGGAGATCTACGGCGGCACCGGATCGGTGTGGGATTACGGGCCGCTGGGCATCGAACTCAAGCGCAACATCAAGGAGGCCTGGTGGAGCGCGATGGTGCACCAGCGCGACGACGTCGAGGGCGTCGACGCGGCCATTCTCATGCATCCGCGCGTGTGGGAGGCGTCGGGGCACGTCGACGGCTTCACCGATCCGCTGGTGGAGTGCAAGACGTGCAAGAAGCGTTTTCGCGCCGACGAAATGGAGGGCGCGCGCTGCGGCCGGAAGCCGAGCAAGGCTCCGGGCGCCTTCAAGGCCTGCGAGATCGGGGAACCGCGGCTCTTCAACCTGATGTTCAAGACCTTCATGGGGCCCGTCGAGGAAGCCGCGGCCACCGTCTACCTGCGTCCCGAGACGGCGCAGGGCTCCTACGTCAACTTCCTCAACGTGCAGACCACCGCGCGCCAGAAGGTCCCCTTCGGCGTGGCCCAGATCGGCAAGGCGTTCAGGAACGAGATCACGCCCGGCAACTTCATCTTCCGCACGCGCGAGTTCGAGCAGGCCGAGATGCAGTTCTTCGTCACGCCCGGAACCGATGAGGAGTGGTTCGATCACTGGCGCGACGCGCGCATGGAGTTCCACACCGGGACGCTGGGCATCCGGGCCGATTCGCTCCGCTTCAGCGAGCACGGACCGGACGAGCTGGCCCACTACGCGAAGCGGGCGGTGGACATCCAGTACGAGTTTCCCATCGGCTGGAAGGAACTGGAGGGCATCCACAACCGCACCGACTTCGACCTCTCCCGGCACCAGCAGTACTCGGGCAAGAAGATGCGCTACGTGGAGCCCGGGGGCGGGGGCCGCTATATCCCCTACGTCATCGAGACCGCCGCCGGGGTCGACCGCATGGTGCTCATGGTGCTCTCGGATGCGTATTACGAGCAGGACGTGGGGCGCCAGCAGCGCACGGTGCTCGGCATCCACCCGCGCCTGGCCCCGGTCAAGGCGGCGATCTTCCCGCTGGTGCGCAAGGACGGCATGCCCGAGTTCGCGACGCGGCTGAACGACGCCTTCAAGGCCGCGGCCCTCCCCAGCTTCTACGACGCGGCCGGATCCATCGGGCGCCGCTATCGCCGCCAGGACGAGGCGGGCACCCCCTGGTGCATCACCGTCGACGGCGGGACCAACGAGGACGGAACGGTCACGGTGCGCGACCGCGACACCCTGGAGCAGGTGCGCGTGAACGCGGACGGCGTGATAGACTACCTGCGGGAACGGCTCGCGCGCTGAGGCGCCGGGCAGCCCGGCGACAGCAGGCAGGCGGGAACGACCGAACACGGGAGAAGCGGATGGCGTCCAGGTCAGAGGTGTTCAGCTCGCGCTGGGGCATGCTGCTGGCGATGCTGGGGATGGCGGTCGGCACCGGAAACATCTGGCGCTTCCCGCGCATCGCGGCCACCAACGGCGGGGGCAACTTCCTTGTGGCGTGGGTGTGCTTCCTGCTCCTCTGGTCCGTGCCGCTGCTCATCCTCGAGTTCGGGATGGGGAAGGCCGTGCGCAAGGGGCCGGTGGGCGCGTTCGCCAAGACCCTGGGGCCGAAATTCGGTTGGATGGGCGCCTGGGTCGCCTGGGTGGCCGCCGCGATCATGTTCTACTACAGCGTGGTGATGGGCTGGACGCTGCGCTTCCTGTGGGCCTCCATCACGCGCGAGATTCCCACGGAAGTGCCCGACGCCTTCTGGAACTCCTTCGCCGCCACGCCTTCGGCGATGATCACCCACGCCATCGCCCTGGGCATGGGGGTGTTCGTGGTGTCGCGGGGAGTCAAGGGCATCGAGACCGCCGCCCGCTTCCTGATCCCCAGCCTCATCATCCTGGTGGTCGTGCTGGCCATCCGGGCCCTTACGCTGCCGGGCGCCTCCGCCGGCCTCGCGTTCCTCTTCACCCCGAACTTCAGCGAGCTGGCCGACTACCGCATCTGGCTCGAGGCGCTGACCCAGAACGCGTGGGACACGGGCGCCGGATGGGGGCTGGTGCTCACGTACGCGATCTACATGCGAAAACGCGAGGACACCGCGCTCAACGCCTTCGTGATCGGCTTCGGCAACAACTCCATGTCGCTGCTGGCGGGCATCATGGTGCTGTGCACGGTCTTCTCGGTGATGCCGGACGCCGCCAGCCAGATCGTGGGGGCGGGGAACGAGGGCATCACCTTCATCTGGGTGCCGCAGCTGTTCGCGCGCATGCCGGGCGGCCAGTTCTTCATGATCCTCTTCTTCCTGGCGCTGGTGTTCGCGGCGTGGACGAGCCTGGTGGCGATGATCGAGCTCGCCAGCCGGGTTCTGCGCGACGCAGGGATCCCGCGCGGGCGGGCTGTGGCCATCGTCGGCATCGCGTCGCTGCTGTGCGGCGTCCCGAGCGCGCTCAACATGGACTTCTTCCACAACCAGGACTGGGTGTGGGGCGTCGGACTGATGCTCTCGGGCTTCTTCTTCGCCTTCGCCGTGGTGCGCTACGGGGTGACCGAGTGGCGCCGCAAGTTCATCAACACGGGCGATTCCGACATCCGCATCGGTGCCTGGTGGGACTGGGCGATCCGGCTGGTGATGGTCGAGGCCGTCGTGCTCATGGTGTGGTTCCTGTGGAGCGCCCGGGGCGAGAGCTTCGCGGAGACCTGGACGCTGTTCAGCCCGTACAACGTCGGGAGCGTGGTCATCCAGGCGGCGGTGGTGACTCTGATCCTTTGGATGCTCAACAGGAGGATCACGCGGACGACCCTGGGAGGGAGCGGCGGTCCGGCCGGTTGACGTCGGGCCTGCCGATGGGTGTCGGGATACCGCAGGGGAATGACGTTTCGCGAGTTCGAGAAGGCCGCCCGGCGCGCGTTTCGCGAGATTCCGGAGGAGTACACCAGCGGGCTGGACGGGCTCTCGGTCCGCCAGGAGGCCCTCCCGCATCCGGTCTTTCCCCACATCTACACGCTGGGCATGTGCTCGACGGAGTCCTACCCGTCGGACTGGCAGGGGCCCGAGACCACGCGCTCCGTGGTCGCCCTTTACTACGGATCGTTTCGCGAGCTGTCCCGGCTCGATCCCGGCTTCGACTGGGAGGGCGAGCTGTGGGAGACGCTCACCCACGAGCTTCGGCACCACCTCGAGTCGCTCGCGAATCAGGATGAACTGGGCGGCGTCGACTACGCCATGGAGGAGTCGTTCAAGCGGAGCGAGGGGCTCGACTTCGATCCCTGCTACTATCAGTCGGGAGATGAGGTCGCTCCCGGAGTCTTCCGCGTCGAGACCGATTTCTTCATCGAGCAGGAGTGGACCGCGGAGCGGCTTGCGCGGGCCGGCGAGGTGCGTTTCGATTGGCGGGGCGAGGTCTTTCGCATCGATGCGCCCGAGCGGCTGGGGGACGCGCATTTCATCTGGATCGATGGTCTCGACGCCGGGCCGGGCGAACTCCAGCTGGTGCTGGTGCGCCGGCGGCGATGGTGGGAGGCGTTCCTGAAGCGGCCGGCGGAGGAGCTCTGGGAGTCGGAGGCGCTCGCGCGCCGGGCGGAGGGTGCCGATGCCGCGCGCACTCCGGGTCGGGCGAAGAGGGGTGAAGGCGCCCGCGGGCGCAGCGTGAATCCGGTGCCGCCGGAGCCCGGGAAGCCCGGCAGACCCCGATGAGGATTCACGACCGGTACGCTCGCGTCACGCCGTACGAGATGGCTCTCCCGGGCCGCGCCTTCGCGGAGGAGCGCTTCGAGTTGATCCGGGAGGAGGCGGAGCGCCGGGACGCGGACATCTGGGACCCGGGCGCCTTCAGCATGCTGGAGCAGGCGGGGCGCACGATCGCCGACATCCGCATCGAAGACGAGGATCCGGTCCTCTTCGTGCAATACGGCGTCATCCTCTTCCACGCCTTCCATTTCTGGAGCGCCGGGGAACACCTGTACCTGCTCGGGAACGAGGCCGCCCACCAGGTGACGCGCGCCGGCCTGCCGCCGGTGCCGGCGGACTGGGCCTTCACGGCTCCCGCCGGAGCGGGCTACGTGCAGTTGCCGCACTACCTGTTCTGGGCGCGCCCCGAGGCGGGCGGCCCCGCCGAGTCGCTCGACGGCTTCTTCTGGGTGCTGACCCCCGCCCACCGCCTGCACCTCATGGTGGCGAGCGGGATGCGGGCGGACCGCCCCGGACTCGGAGTGATGCCGGTCCCGGAGATCCCCGGGGAGGAGGCGAGCCGGTGGGCTGCCGCGACCGTGCGCCGGGAGGGCGACGACTTCGCAAGCACCTTGCCGGGCGGCGAGGAGCTTTCCTCGATCGAGACGCTCGGCGAGGTGGTCAAGCTCGCGGGGCGCCTCTTCCGGCAGTTGGAACGGGGGTTGCTGCGAGCCGGCGCACCCACGAAGGGTGAAGCCGGGTCCGGGGTGCCGGAGGGAGCCATCGATCCGGACGCGTCCGGTCGCGCGCCCCTCGCGAGCACCTTGCCCTGGCGGCTGATCACGACCGCGGAGTCGGGATGACGGCGGGCGGGCGCGACGGCACGACCGGCACCGCCGCGGTGAGAGAGTCCGCGCAGACGCGAATCACGAAACCGGCGAGGGCGCCATGAGAGAGTCGGTGAAGGCCAGAAAGGAGCGGGCCGCGCGCATCTACGAGTTGCTCGTCGAGTGCTACCCGGATGCCCACTGCGCTCTCCACCACCGCAACCCGTACGAGCTCGCGGTCGCGACCATCCTCTCCGCGCAGTGCACCGACGCACGGGTCAACAAGGTCACGCCCGCCCTCTTCGAGCGCTATCCGGAGGCGCTGGACCTGGCCGGGGCGCGGCAGAGCGAGTTGGAGAAGCTCATCCACTCGACCGGGTTCTTCCGCAACAAGGCGAAGAACCTGATCGGCATGGCCACCGTGGTTGCCGAGAAACACGGAAACGAACTTCCGCGCACCATGGAGGAGCTGGTGGCACTCCCGGGCATCGGCCGCAAGACCGCCAACGTCATCCTCGGAAACGCTTTCGGCATCGACGAAGGGGTGGTCGTGGACACGCACGTGAAGCGCCTCGCCAACCTCATGAGCTTCACCCGCTACCCGGATCCCGTGCGCATCGAACGCGACCTCATGAAGCTCTTCCCGCGCGAGCGCTGGACACTGCTCGCCCATCTCCTGATCTTCCACGGGCGCCAGGTGTGCGCGGCCCGCAAGCCCCGCTGCGAGAAGTGCGCGCTGTCGCGCCTGTGCCCTTCTTCGAGCGTGTGACGCAACGCCGCGATCACTGCCACGCGCCCGCGCCGGACAGCGTTCCGGACCAGTGCCGGCCATCCGATTCAACAGCCATCCCGCCCCAACCAAGGACGACGCCCGATGCCCAGCCGCCAGGACGCCGTAGCTCTGCTGCACGAATGGGTCGACAACGAGGGGCTCAGGAAGCACATGTACGCGGTGGAGGCCGCGGTGCGCTTCTACGCCCGCAGGTACGGAGCCGATGAGGAGACCTGGGGCCTGGCCGGCCTCCTGCACGACCTGGACTGGGAGAAGCACCCGGACGAGCATCCGCACCGCGGGGTCGCGCGCCTGCGCGAGGACGGCTACCCGGAGGAGGTCATCCGTGCCGTGCTGGCGCACGGATACCCGGACCTGACCGACGTCCCGCCCGAGACCGACCTCGACAAGGTCCTGTGCGCCTGCGACGAGCTGAGCGGCCTGATCTACGCCTGCTGCCTGGTGCGCCCCAACGGCATCGACGACCTGAAGCCCAAATCGGTGACCAAGAAACTCAAGGACAAGTCCTTCGCCGCCGGGGTGCACCGCGGGGAAGTCGCGCGCGGGGTCGAGCTCATCGGCATCCCGCGGCCCCAGCACATCCAGAACGTCATTGACGGGATGCGCGCGGTCGCCGACGTGCTCGAGGTGCGCGCGGAGGACCAGGCGGCGCGCCGGCGTGCGCGGGGGGCGTAGTCCCCGGCCCGTGTGCGAGGCGAGGTCTCGACCCCCACCCGGAACTGCGCTCAGCCTGTCGCAGGGGGGCGCGGGCGCCGGGTTGCTTACGGCCGGGCGCGCAATCAGTTTACGGGGACCTCATCTCACCCTTCCTCCCCTCGCTGGAGCCCACTCTTTGACGACGGCTACCTGGGTCACGATGATCGTGATCGGCGCGTTCGTTTGGGGCGGCTTCGCCCTGGTGCTCTCCAAGGCCGTGCGCACGGAATCGGAGAAGTCAGAAGCCGAACGTGCCTAAGCGGACCGACCTCGAAAACATCCTCATCCTGGGATCCGGGCCGATCGTCATCGGCCAGGCCTGCGAATTCGATTACTCCGGGACGCAGGCGGTCCGCGCGCTGAAGGAAGAGGGCTACCGGGTGGTGCTGGTCAACTCCAATCCGGCCACCATCATGACCGACCCGGAGCTGGCCGACCGCACCTACATCGAACCCCTCACCGCCGAGTGGGTGGAGCGGGTCATCGAGCGCGAGCGCCCCGACGCGCTGCTCCCCACCATGGGCGGCCAGACCGCGATCAACATCGCGATGGAGCTGGAGCAGGGGGGCGTGCTCGAGCGATACGGGGTCGAGCTGATCGGCGCCAACGCCCGCTCCATCTCCATGTGCGAGGACCGCGAGGAGTTCACCCTGGCCATGCACCGCATCGGGCTGGAGGTGCCCGCGGGCGGGGTCGCGAACTCCATGGCGCAGGCGCGCACGCTCGTGGCCGAAACCGGCTACCCGGCGATCATCCGTCCCGGCTTCACCCTGGGCGGCACCGGGGGCGGGATCGCCTACAACGCCGAGGAGTTCGAGGAGCTGGTGCGCCGGGGTCTGGACGCCTCGCCCATCACCCAGGTGCTCATCGACCGCAGCGTCATCGGGTGGAAGGAGTACGAGCTGGAGGTGGTGCGCGACGCCTCGGACAACGTGATCGTGGTCTGTTCGATCGAGAACTTCGATCCGATGGGCATCCACACCGGCGACTCGATCACGGTGGCGCCCGCCCAGACGCTCACGGATGTCGAGTACCAGACGATGCGCGACGCCGCCATCGCCGTCATCCGCGAAATCGGCGTCGAAGCCGGGGGCTGCAACATTCAGTTCGCGGTGAATCCCGAGGATGGCGAGCTGCTCGTGGTGGAGATGAACCCGCGCGTGTCGCGCTCCTCCGCGCTTGCCTCCAAGGCCACCGGTTTCCCCATCGCGCGCGTGGGAGCCAAGCTCGCGGTGGGCTTCCTGCTCTCGGAGCTTCCCAACGACATCACCCGCACCACGCCCGCCTCCTTCGAGCCGGTGCTCGACTATGTGGTGACCAAGTTTCCCCGCTTCGCCTTCGAGAAGTTTCCGGAGACGGACGGCGTTCTCGGGGTGCAGATGCAGGCCGTGGGCGAGACCATGGCCATCGGGCGCACCTTCCGGGCATCGTGGCAGAAGGGACTGCGGGGCCTCGAGGTCGGCCGCCCCGGATGGACCGCGGGCAGGTCCCTGGCCGACGACGGGCTCGAGGGCGACGACCGCGCGAGCCTGCTGGCGGCGCTTCGCATCCCCACGGCCGAGCGTCCGTTCCAGCTGAGGCGGGCGCTGGAGGCGGCGCTCGGGGATGGGGCAGGGGCCGGAGCCGAGCCGGCTCTGACCCTCGACGACATCCATCGCGCCACCGGCATCGACCCATGGTTCCTCGATCAGCTGATGCAGGTGATCGAAGACGAGCAGGAGTACGCGAGCGTCGCGGAGGTGACCGCGGCCCACCTGCGCGCGATGAAGCGCGACGGCTTCTCGGACCGGCAGCTGGCCGCGCTCCGCGGCGAGACGGAGGCCGAAGTGCGCGCGCGCCGGCACGCCCGGGACATCCGGCCCACCTACAACGTGGTGGACACCTGCGCAGGCGAGTTCCCGGCCGCCACGCCCTACTACTACTCGTCGTACGAGGATGAGGACGAGTCCGATCCGTCGGACCGCGACAAGATCCTGATCCTCGGGAGCGGCCCGAACCGCATCGGCCAGGGCATCGAGTTCGACTACTGCTGCGTCCAGGCGGTGCTCGCGCTGCGCGAGGCCGGCTACGAGACCATCATGGTCAACTCCAACCCGGAGACCGTCTCCACCGACTTCGACGTCTCCGACAAGCTCTACTTCGAGCCGCTGACGCTGGAGGACGTGCTGGAGATCGTCGAGCGCGAGAAGCCGGTCGGCGTCGTGGTGCAGCTGGGCGGCCAGACCCCGCTCTCGCTGGCGCAGGGACTCGCCGAGGCGGGCGCCCCCATCCTGGGCACGCCGGTCGACGCCATCGACCGGGCCGAGGACCGCGAGCGCTTCGAGCGCCTGTGCCGGCGGATCGGCGCGGCGGTGCCGCCCAACGGGGTGGCCACCAGCGTCGAGGAGGCAGTCGAGGTGGGGCGCCGGGTCGGATACCCGGTTCTGGTTCGGCCGAGCTATGTGCTGGGCGGGCGGGCGATGCACATCGTGTACGACGAGGCCTCGCTGCGCAGCTACTTCGTCCGGGCGGTGGAGGCGGCGCCGGAGCACCCGGTCCTGATCGACCGTTTTCTCGAGGACGCCTTCGAGGCGGACGTGGACGCGCTCTCCGACGGCGCCGACGTCGTGATCGGCGGCATCATGCAGCACATCGAGGAGGCCGGCATCCACTCCGGGGATTCGGCCTGCGTGCTACCCGCCTATCTGCTGACCGGCGCCGAGCTCGACGAGATGCGCGAGCTCACCCGCCGCTTCGCCCTCGAGCTGGGGGTGGTCGGGGTCATGAACGTGCAGTACGCCATTCGGCGGGGGCGGGTCTATGTGCTCGAAGTGAACCCGCGCGCCTCGCGCACCGTTCCGTTCGTGGGCAAGGCCACCGGCGTCCCGCTGGCGCGCCTGGCCGCGCGCGTGATGGCGGGCGAGCGTCTCGCCGACCTGAACGTGCCCGGGGAGCCCTCCGTTCCCGGGGTCGCGGTGAAGGAGGCCGTATTCCCCTTCAACCGCTTCGACGTCGATGTCCTGCTCGGGCCGGAGATGCGCTCGACCGGGGAGGTGATGGGCTTCGACGACTCCTTCGGGATGGCCTTCGCGAAGGCGCAGACCTCCGCCGGGAATCACCTGCCCCAGGGCGGGGGCACGTTGATCATCACCGTCAACGACTCCGACAAGCCCACGGTGACGCCACTGGCGCGCCGCTTCCATGACCTGGGATTCCGAATCCTGGCGACCGCGGGCACCTGCGCGTACCTGAATCGTCTGGGCGTCCCCGCGGAGCGCATCTTCAAGGTGAACGAGGGCCGGCCCGACATCGTGGACCTGATCGTCAGCGGTCGAGCCCAACTGCTGGTGAACACCCCGCTGGGCAAGAAGTCGCAGTACGACGACTTCACGATGCGGCGGGCCGCCATCACCAACGGAGTGCCGTACCTGACCACCATGTCGGCGATGACGGCGGCGTGCGACGCGGTGATTGCGCTCAGGTCGCGGGCGCCCGAGGTGAGGAGCCTGCAGGACCGCCTGGCGCGGCCCGGCAACGGTGCCACGCCGCCGGCCGCCGTGCCCGCCGACCTGGTCGCCGCCGGTCAGGACGCGGCCCGCTGATGGTCGGCCGGGCGCCCACCGCCTTCTACCTCCACCCCGACGCCCCCCTGCACGACACCGGGTGGGGGCATCCCGAACACCAGGGTCGCCTGCGCGCCCTGGCGTCCACGGTGGGCCGCAACCTGCTCACCCTCCACGACCGGGTGGAACAGCGCGACGCGCGCCCGGCCACCGGGGAGGAACTGCTCCGGGTGCACACCGCCGACCACGTGCGGCGCGTCCGGCGGGCGGTGGCGCGCTCGCGCGAGGAGGGGCTGGTGCGGCTCGACCCGGACACGGTGGTCTCCCCGGCCTCCTGGGGCGCGGCGACCGGGAGCGCGGGCGCGGTGATCACGGCGGCCGAGGCGGTCGCGGCCGGCACGGCCGCGACCGCCTTCGTGGCCAGCCGGCCGCCCGGCCATCACGCCACCGCCGACTGCGCCATGGGCTTCTGCCTGTTCAACCATGTGGCCGTCGCGGCGCGCCACCTGCAGGCCCGCGGGCTCGCCGAGCGGGTGCTGATCGTCGACTGGGACGTGCACCACGGGAACGGCACCCAGGACATCTTCTACGAGGACGGGACGGTATTCTATCTGTCTCTCCATCAGTCGCCCCACTACCCGGGCACGGGCGCCTTCCACGAGCGCGGCAGCGGCGCCGGTCGCGGCGCCACGCTCAACCTGCCGCTGCGCGCAGCCACCCCCCGGACGACCTGGCACGAGGTGTTCGACGAGGCCCTGGCGAAGGTCGTGGCCGGTTTTGAGCCCGATTTCGTCCTGATCTCGTCCGGGTTCGACGCCATGGCCGGCGATCCGCTCGGCGGGATGCTGCTCGAACCGGAGGACTTCCACCGCATGACCTGCCGCGTCATGGACCTGGCGTCCGCACACGCCGGCGGCCGGGTCGTGGCCCTGCTCGAGGGAGGGTACGATCCCGCCCGGACCGGTGACGGGGCGGTGGCGGTCATTCAGGCACTGGCGGGATTGGACGCGTCGCGGTAGCGAGCCGCGATCCGAAACCGGCCGCATCACGCAGATGTCGATAGTATCAACTGGCTGGTCCGAATAGTATCACTCCGGGCACACGACCGGCATCATCCCGGGCACGGCTGTTATGCCAGCCGGTGGTCGCCGGGAACTCACCGGGGACGGGACCCGGATCGAGCATTGAATCGCCCGCGCGGCGTTCCTACTATTGGCGGCCCGTGGCGCGCTTCGCCGCGGCTCGCAGACCCTGGCCGGACGTCATCTCCCGCGATGAGGATTCCGCGCCGCAGCTCAACCCCCGACCGGAGGACCCCTTGGCCGATAGCCCCCTTCTGACCCGGGAAGGCGTCGAGCAGGTGCAGGCGGCGCTCGCCGACATGAGGCTGCACGGCTGGCTGCTCTTCGAGTTCCACGGCCAGAACCCGATCGCGGCCTCGATGGTCGGGCTCGGGTGGAACACGCGCCGCTCCTTCACGCTGGTGCCGGACCGGGGCGATCCGGTTGCGCTGATCCACGCCATCGAGGGGTCGTCGTGGCGCCACTGGCCCTGGCGCAAGCGGATCTATTCGTCATGGCGCGAGATGGAATCCGCGCTCGCCGATCTGGTGCGCGGCCGCCCGCGCCTCGCCATCGAAACCTCGCCGGGCTCGGCCATCCCCTACCTGGACCGGGTTCCCGGCGGGATGATGGAGCTGCTGCGGGCCGTGGGGGTGGATCCGGTGAGCTCGGGCGACCTGGTGTCGCTCTTCCACTCGCGCTGGACGGGCGAGCAATTGGCCACCCACCGCCGCTCCGCCGCCACCACGGCGCGCGTCGCGCGCGAGGCCTTCGAGCGCGCCGCCGCCGCCGTGAAGGCCGGGGAGCCCACCACCGAGGGCGCGCTCTCGGACTGGATCCGCGCCCGCTTGAACGACGGGGGTCTCGCCGAGGCGGTGGACTGCATCGTCGCCATCGGCCCGCGCGCCGCCGATCCACACTACGCACCCGTGGGCGAGGGCGAGCCGATCGGGCGCGGCGACCTCCTGCTCATCGACCTCTGGGGCAAGCCGACCGCCGAGGACATCCCGGCCGACCAGACCTGGATGGGCTACCTGGGCGCCCGGCTCCCCCGCCGCACCCGCAGGATCTGGGAGGCGGTGCGCGATGCCCGCGACGCCGCCGTCGAGTTCCTGCGCGAGCGCGTTGCGGCGGGTGACGAGGTGTGCGGCTACGAGGTCGACGACGTCTGCCGACAGCTCATCCGCAAACGCGGCTACGGACGCCATTTCGTCCACCGGACCGGGCACTCCATCGATGTCGAGCTTCACGGCAGCGGCCCCAACATCGACAATCTGGAGACGCGCGACACCCGCCTTCTCCTCCCCGGCGTCGGCTTCTCCATAGAGCCGGGCATCTACATCCCCGACGACATCGGCGTGCGCAGCGAGGTTGACGTCCATCTCGCAGAGGACGGACCCGAAGTGACCACGCCAGACCCCCAGGAGGAGGTCTTCCTCCTGCTGGCGGACCGTGGATGAATCCGCGCGCGCACCGCTGACGACCCCTTGCGGCTCCGCGCCCTGGCCGTAGTGCCGTCCCGCGTCGAAGTCGCGCTGCCGCTTCCCGTCGACCAGACCTTCACCTACGCCCTGGGCCCGGACGCGCCGCGGCCGGTGCCGGGCACCCGCGTGCTGGTTCCCTTCCACAGGGCGAAACGGGTCGGATGGGTGGTGGGTCCGGGTCGTCCGGGTTCGGGCAAGCTCCGCCTGCGTCGCATCTCGAAGATCCTCGAAGACAAGCCGTCGATCTCGCCGAACCTCCTGGAGCTGGCCCGCTGGATGGCCGCCTACTACATCGCTCCGCTGGGGCTTGTCCTGCGCACCGCGCTTCCCTCGGTGCTGTGTCGGACGGGTCGAGGACCGGGGACGATGGCGCGCACCCGGAAGGTCGCGCACATCGTGCGCTGGCTGGAGTCGCTCGCCGAACGGGATGCCGCCTTCGCGCGCGCGCCGCGCCAGCAGGCCGCCTACGAGACCCTGGAGCGGGCCGCCGGATCGATCCCGCTCGCCTCGCTCCTCGACCAGGGCATCGGCCGCGGGGTCGTGAAGGCCCTGGAAGGGAAGGGGATCGTGGAGGTCCGCGACCAGGAGGTCGTGCGCGACCCCTTTGCCTCGACCGGTACGGAACCGCCTCCCGACCTGACGCCCAACCCCGCCCAGGCCGCCGCGCTGAGGCGGCTCGTGTCCGCGCTGGACGCGCCCGCGCCCCGGCCCGTGCTGCTGCACGGCGTCACCGCGTCCGGCAAAACCCTGGTGTACATCGAGCTTCTGAAGGAGGTCGTGGACGCGCGCGCAGGGTCGGCGATCGTGCTGGTGCCGGAGATCTCGCTCACCCCCCAGACCGTCACCCGCTTCCGCGCGCACTTCGGTGACCGCGTCGCCGTGCTTCACTCCGGGCTCTCCGACGGAGAGCGCTACGACGCCTGGAGGCAGTTGCGCTCGGGCGCCCGGCGCATCGCCATCGGCGCCCGCTCCGCCATCTTCGCGCCCCTCCCCGACCTGGGCGCCATCATCGTGGACGAGGAGCACGAAGGCAGCTACAAGCAGTCCGACGCCCCCAGGTATCACGCCCGCGACGTGGCCATCATGCGCGCCCGCCGGGAGGGTGCCCTGTGCCTGCTGGGCAGCGCGACCCCGTCGCTGGAGAGCTGGTCGAACCAGGCCGGCGGCAAGTTCGAGCTTCTGCGCCTCCCCGAGCGGGCCACCGGCGGCCAGCTGCCTCCGGTGCGCGTCGTGGATCTCCGCGAACCCTCTTCCACCGCCGCCGCATCCCCGCCCAACGGCGGCCGGCCCGTACGCCCCTCGACCACCGGCCGCACCGTGCTCTCGCCCGAACTGACGGCTGCGATCCGTACCCGCCTGGAACGCGGCGAGCAGTCGATCCTGCTGCTCAACCGCCGCGGGTACTCGACGTTCTTCCAGTGCCGGGAGTGTGGAGACGTGCCGGTGTGCGCGGCCTGCTCGGTTTCGCTCACCTTCCACCGGGCCACCGGGCGGCTGCTCTGCCATCACTGCCGCTACGAGGAGCCCGTCCCCGACACCTGCCGCCGCTGCGGGTCCCGCGCGCTCTCGCGGCGGGGCCTCGGCACCGAACAGGTGGAGCGCGTGGTCACCGAGTCCTTCCCCGGAGCCCGGGTCGCGCGCATGGATGTGGATACGACCGCGCGCAAGTGGGCGCACAGCGAAATCCTCGGACGCGTGGGCCGCGGGGAGGTCGACATCCTGCTCGGAACGCAGATGATCGCCAAGGGGCTCGACTATCCTCGCGTAACGCTGGTCGGGGTGGTGGATGCCGACGTAGGTCTGCACCTGCCGGACTTCCGCGCCAGCGAGCGGACCTTCCAGCTGCTCAGCCAGGTCGCGGGGCGGGCCGGGCGGGGCACCCTTGGCGGCGAGGTCCTGATCCAGACCCGCATGCCCGGCCACTACGCCATCCGGGCAGCGTGCGAACACGACTTCGAGGCGTTCGCCGAGCGCGAGCTGGCCGAGCGCGCGGGCCCCGGTTATCCGCCCCTCGCGCGCCTGGTCAACGTGGTCGTGACCAGCCCCGATCCCGAAGCCGCCGCGACCGCGGCCGAGGAGGCGGCCGGGTGGGTGGAGCGCCGGCTCTCCGGCGCAAGGGTCGAGTTGACCGGCCCGGCTCCCGCGCCCATCGAGCGCCTGCAGAGTCGCTGGCGCTGGCACTTCCTCCTGCGCAGCCGCTCCGCGCGCGCTCTGGGGACCCTCACGCGAGCCTTTTCGACGGGCTTTCGGCCTCCCTCCGACGCGCGGGTTCTGATCGACCGGGATCCGATGGCATTGCTGTAGGGCTTCGCTGCGCCGATGATTCCGGGGCAGACCGACTCGACGGCTCGTCCCGGCGGTTGCTCCGCTTCCCGATCCCCGGTACTTTGCGGCGCTTGTCAGCCTGCGCGTGGGATGTGCGCGCCATGGAACGCCCACGCAGTCAGGCGGCCGACCGGGTCCCCGGAAGCGCCGGAGCCGCCGTCGGCAGTCAGGGAAGGTCCCAAGAACCGGATTCGCGATGAGCTGCCTCGCGCTGAACGCCTCCTACGAGCCGCTGACCATCGTGCCCGCCCGGCGCGCGGTGCGTCTGGTGCTCGACTCGAAGGCGGAGATTCTCGAGGCGGAGGAGGCGCGTGCGTTCCGCTCCGAGCACCGCAACATCCCGTTCCCCGCGGTGATTCGCCTCGTTCGCTACGTACACGTGCCGCGGCGCTTCCGCCGGCAGGTCACCAACACCTTCATGTTCGCGCGCGACGACTACCGCTGTCAGTACTGCGGCCGCCACCGCGACCGGTTGCGGGCACGCGAGTTCCTGACCCGCGACCATATCCTGCCGATCTCCCGCGGCGGGAGCAATCAGTGGACCAACGTCGTTTCGGCGTGCTCGCCCTGCAACAATCGCAAGGGCAACAACACGCCCGCGGAGGCAGGCATGCGTCTGCTCTCCATCCCCGCCGAGCCCAACCACGTCCATCTGGTCTGGGCGGTGCGCCGCGTTACCCCGGTCCAGGCCAAGTACGTGCGCATGTTCTACGGAGATGAGATCCTCAAGGCGCTCTCGCTGTCGAGCCTGCCGTCGACCGGCAGCGAGTGAAGCCGGTGTCGCCATCGGAGGGTCCCGTGGACGATGGACCGGACCGCCGCCCGCCCGCAGAACCGCCTTCACCGCCGCCGGCACGGCCCGAACCTCCGCCTCCGTCCCGTCCCGCCCCACCCGTGAGCCGACCGGATCCGCCTCGGCCCGCGCGCCCCGGCACACCCCGTCCTCCGGGCCGTCAAACGCCGCCGCCGCCCGCCCGCCCGTCCTCGCCCCCGTCCGCGCGACCGCAGGCGCCGGCTCCGGGCGGACGGCCTTCCCCCCGCACACCGGCGCCTTCCCGACGGCACAAGCGCTCCGGAGCCCCCGCGCCCGCGTCTCACGCGTCCGGATCGCCGCCGCCCCCGGCTCGCCTCAGACCTGCCGGCCCCGCCCCTCAACCTCCCGGCCGGCCGCCCGCCCGTCCCGCCGGTCGTGAGGATCCGCCGGACGAGGCAACCCTCCCTCCGCTGCCCGCATCCACCGAGTGGGGCTTCTCCGACGCCGGGGGCGCGGCCTGGATCGCGCGGGTGGCGGGTACGGCGCGAAGCGGCGTGATCGCCGATGTCGGCGCCACGCTCATGCTGGTGCGGTTCTTTCGTGCCGGGGACGAGTCGGAGAAGCCGCGCGGCGAGCTTGTGACGGTCGCCCGGGATCTGGCGGAACTCTTTCCGACCGAGTGGCACGCGCTGCTGGCGGAGGCCATCCGCGAGCGGCCCGCGTCCGGCGGGGCCAGGCCGAAACGCAGAGGCCGACGCCGTCGTCGGCGCTAGCCGTTCAACAACGTTCGCTGTCCACGTGTCATTCTCGTTGAGGCAACGATCACTTGGATGACGCCACGCTGGTTGCACTGGCCCGGTCGGGGGACGGAGACGCCTTCGGGCAACTCGTCACCCGCTATCGCAGGGCGGCATATCTGGTGGCTCTCTCCGTGATCGGACGGCCGGAGGACGCGGAGGATGCGGCTCAGGAGGCTTTCCTGATCGCGCTCGAGCGCCTCGACGATTGTCGCAGCCCCGGCAGGTTCGGGGGCTGGCTGATGACGATCGTCAGAAACCGGTCGAACAACCTCGTGCGCCGGGAGGCGTTGCGGGCGATGGACCCGATTCCGTTCAGCGCCCGTTCCAGCACCCCGACGCCGGAGAAGGAGGCGCAGTTGTCGGAGTTGCGCGACGAGATCGCCCGCGCGCTCGGAGAGCTGCCGGAGGTTCAGAGAACGATCGTGCTGCTCCACGACCTGGAGGGATGGAAGCACAGAGAGATCGCACAGCGCCTGGGGCTCCCGGCGGGGACGGTACGCTCGCACCTGCACTACGCGCGCAAGTCGTTGCGCAAACTCCTGAAGCCGGACGAATAGCCGAAAGGACGCTTGGGCAGGCCGGACGGAAGACACGAAAAACATAACGAAAGAACCACACGGAAGAAGCAGTCAAATGAGCAACCAGGCAGCATCAGGCGGGGGCCGGGACATGGTCGACAACGGCAGAATCCCCCTAGAACTACTGGACCCCGGGAACTCGGATCCCGGCCACTGGGCCCGTTTCCAGGCCCGTGTGATGGCCCTTGCGGGTCCGGAACTGGCCAGGCGGCGCGCTACGCGCCCACTCACGGTGGGCGATGTCCTGGCGTCGTGGTGGAGGCTGCTGGTCCCCGCGTCGGTTGTGGCGGCCGCGGCGATGGCCTCCCTGCTCATGCCGGCCGAGACGGCGCCCGGAGCCGGCATTGCCATCGAGGAGGCTCTGGTGTCCGGGGTCGATGATGAGCCGCTGCCGGCGGTCCTCGTCGCCGATCAGGTGGACGAGGTGGCGTTCCTGGTCGCCATCGAGGGAGGTGGATGATGACTGCACGCAATACGCGCGCAGCAGCCGGCGGCGTGCTCTTTGTGACCCTGGTGGCCGGGTTCCTTCTCGGACTGGTGTGGTCGAGGACATCCCCGGCTCAGGCGGAACCCACTGCGCCCACGGCCGTGGCGGCGGAGGAGGCGGATGAGGACCGCGGAGGGGAGACCCGCCGTCGCGGCCTGATCGTGGAGCGCGTGGGACTGAGCGCGGAACAGATGGTCCAGGTGGACTCGATCGTAGGCCAGTCGCGCACGATGATGCGGCAGTTGCGTGCGGAATACCGGACCGGGTACGGGGAGTTGATCGAGTCTACGCGCTCCTCCATCAAAGCCGTGCTCACCCCCGAGCAGGCCGCCGAGTACGATGCGCTTCTGACCGATTTCGACCGCCGCCGGGAGATGGAAGACGAACGGGAACGGGAGAGGTCACGGTCCGAAACCCGCGACGGCGAGCGTGACCGCGGACAGGGCGACCGGGAGCGCCCCCGGCAGGACGGTGGGGACGGGGACGGGAGAGAACGGGACAGGGGGCAATGGTCACAGCACGTATGAGATTCGCCCGGCGCATCGCGGGACTTCCCATTGTCCTGCTCGCGCTGACGGGCACGCTGGCGGCGCAGCAGCCGCTCACGCTGGACGAGGCGGTCGCGAGATCGCTGCAGGTACACCCGTCGATGGCGCAGGCGCGCGCCGGCCTGGACAACGCCGGCGTCTCGCACCGGGCCGCCTGGGGAGGCTTCCTTCCGACCCTGAGCCTCAGCTCGGGGGCGTCGACCAACAGCAGCCAGCGGTTTGACCAGGCCACCCAGCGCACGGTGGTGGGCGCGAGCCAGAGCTACAACGCCGGGCTCTCGCTCTCCTACAGCCTCTTCAACGGGGGACAGCGCTTTGCCAACATGGATCGGGCGAGGGCCGATATCGCGGCCGCCGAGGCGGATGTCGAGAACCAGCGCTTCGGTGTGATTCTGCAGACCAAGGATCTGTACTTCGCCGCCCTGCGCCAGCAGGACCTGCTGGAGGTGGCGCGAGCAAGCGTGGAACGCGCCGAGGAGAGCCTGGCCAATACGCGCCGCCGCGCGGAACTGGGCTCGGGAACGCGCTCCGACACGCTGCGGGCCCGTCTGGAGGTGGCGAACGCCATGCAGTCCGTGCTTCAGGCGGAAGCCGCCACCCGTGCGGCGCGCTTCGCGCTCGGGCGGCAGGTGGGGCTGCCCGAGCCGGTGATGCCGGAGCGTCCGGATGACCTGGACCCGGGTCCACTCGCCCTCAGCGACGAGGAGATGTTCGTCCTCGCCGAAGACCGCTCGCCGGCCGTGCGCAGTGCCCGCGCCGCCGCCCGGGCCGCCTCCGCAGCCGCCGGTTCCTCCCGGG
The DNA here is from genome assembly GCA_965202805.1 of Longimicrobiales bacterium. Classification (GTDB taxonomy): domain Bacteria; phylum Gemmatimonadota; class Gemmatimonadetes; order Longimicrobiales; family Gaopeijiaceae; genus BD2-11. Next base: position 1,133,506 of record OZ241869.1, on the reverse strand, counting down.
CCTCCCGGTTTCCGTCGCTCCGCGTCTCGTCCGGCTACAGTTGGGCGAACCGCGAGGCCGCGTTCAACGGGGGGACGACCTCGTGGAATCTTCGCCTCTCCGGCAGCTACAACGTGTTCGACGGCTTCAACCGCGACCAGAGCATCGCGCGCGCCGAGAATCAGGAACGCGTCGCCTTCGTACAGGAGGAGGATGCCAGACGCGGCGTACGTGCGCAGCTCGACGGGGCACTGTTCGCACTGAGGACCTCCGAGCAGGCCATCGCCCTCGCCATCGAAGCGAGAGAGGTGGCCGCCGAGGACCTCCGTGTCGTTCAGCAGCGCTTCGATCTGTCGGTTGCGACGATCCTCGACCTGATCACGAGTCAGATCGCCCTCGTGCAGGCGGAGTCCGGTCTGGTTACGGCGCGATACGACTACGCGGTCGCGCGTGCGCAACTGGAGGCGATTCTGGGGAGCGAACTGTGAGCCGACCTGTTATCCAAACGTCCGGACTTACCAAGCACTATGTCCTGGGAGCGGAGACCATCCGCGCCCTTCGCCGCGTCGACCTGGAGATCAGCCGGGGCGAGTTCGTCGCCATCATGGGACCCTCGGGCAGCGGCAAGTCCACCTTCATGAACCTGATCGGCTGCCTGGACACGCCCACCCGGGGGCAGTACTGGCTCAACGAGCAGCTGGTGAGCGACCTGAGCGACGATCAGCTCGCCCACGTCCGCAACCGCGAGATCGGGTTCGTGTTCCAGACCTTCAACCTGCTGCCGCGCGCCACGGCGCTGCACAATGTGGAACTCCCGCTCATCTACGCGGGGGTGTCCGCCCGTGAGCGGCGCCAGCGGGCCCGCGAGGCGCTGGAAACGGTGGGCCTGGGGTTGCGCATGGACCACCGCCCGCCGGAGCTCTCCGGCGGCCAGCGGCAGCGCGTGGCGGTCGCGCGCGCACTGGTCAACGGGCCCGCCATCCTGCTGGCCGACGAGCCCACGGGGAACCTGGACTCCACCACCAGCGAGGAGATCATGTCGGTCTTCGTGGAGCTCCACCGGCAGGGGCAGACCATCCTCATCGTCACGCACGAGCACGACATCGCCAAATACGCGCAGCGCCAGATTCATCTGCACGACGGTCTGGTCGCGCGCGACTTCCTGAACGAGCCGAGGGTGGCGGCGACCGTTTGAGCGACACCTCAGCCTGCGACGCAGGATTCTCTGGAGAGGAAATGAACGTGAGCACGAAGGCACTGAGGAACGGAGGGGTGAGGCTTCTCGCACTGCTGGCAGTGGCGGCCTGCAACGGCGCCGACGCGGTGGAAGAGGCGCCCGGCCTCACGACGATGCCGGCCCTGCGCGACGACCTGCGCCTGGTGGCGGAAGCAACCGGCCTGATGGAGCCTGTGCGCACCGTGGAGGTCAAGTCCAAGGCCTCGGGCGAGATTCTGCGCCTGCACGTGGACACCGGGGACGAGCTCGAGCCGGGGGCGCTGCTCGCGGAGATCGATCCGCGCGACGTGCGCAACGACTTCAACCAGACAGAAGCCGACCTGAACGTGGCTCAGGCCCGGGTGGAGATCTCGACCGCCCAGCTGGAGCGCTCGCGCCTGCTCCTGGAGTCCGGAGTGATCACCGAGCAGGAGCACGAGTCGGCCAACCTGGACTTCGCGAACGCGCAGGCAAACCTGGTCAAGGCCAGCACGAGCATGGAACTGGCCGAGCTTCGCCTGAGCGACGTGACCATCCGCGCGCCCATGGCCGGCACCATCATCCAGAAGAGCGTCGAGGAGGGACAGGTCATCCAGTCGGCGTCGCAGAACGTGTCCGGCGGCACGACCCTCTTCATGATGGCCAACCTGGCCGAGATGCAGGTGCGCACGCTGGTGGACGAGACCGATGTCGGGCAGATCTCGGCCGACCTGACCGCCACGGTGACGGTGGAGGCATTCCCGGGGCGCACCTTCGCCGGCATCGTCGACAAGATCGAACCGCAGGCCGAAGTCCAGCAGAACGTGACCATGTTCGCCGTGATCGTGATGATCGATAACCGGGGCGGCCTGCTCAAGCCGGGGATGAACGCGGAGGTGGAGATTCTGGTCGCCGAGCGGCCCAACGCCCTGCTCATCCCCAACAACGCGCTCGTACAGTTCCAGGAGATGGCGCCGGCGGCGATGGTGCTCGGGATGGATCCGGACGCGATCGAGATGGACCGGTCCGTGTTTGCGGACCTCCGTGCCTCGTTGCCGGGGAGCTCCGGGCCGCCGGGTGGGCTCATGGCGGCTCCGGATGGCGCTCGCGGAGGAATGACCGCGGGCCAGCGGCCGATGGGCGGGATGGGCGGAAACGCTCGCCTGCAGGAACTGCGCGAACGGTTGGCGAGCGGGGAGATTTCGCGCGAGGAGATGCGCGAACAGATGATGCAGGCCCGGGCGGAGAACGGCGGAAGTGCCGGTGCGGAAATGAACGGAGCTCCCGGAGCGGATGCGGGCCGCCCTGGCGTGGGCGCTGACGCAGGTGCTGGACCGGGCGCCGGTGGGCGCATGGGCATGAGGGCCGGCGGTGGTGCCGGAATGATGGGGATGGGCCCTGCGGGCCAGGGCATGATGGATGGCATGGGCGCCGGTTTCGGGGGTGGTGCCGGTGCTCGCGAGGAGGAGGGTGCGCCCCGCCCGGCGATCACGTTCGTGATCTCGGCGGACGGAGCCATCGAGCCGCGCCCCATCCTGATCGGCGTGAACGACTGGGACAACACCGAGGTGCTGGCCGGGCTCCAAGAGGGGGAGGAGGTCGCGCTGATCGGTGCGGCCCAGCTGCAGGCGCAGCAGCAGGAGTTCATCGACCGGATGCGCGAGCGGATGGGCGGAAGTCCGTTCGGGGGCGGTACCCCGCGCGGCGGACGGCGCTGACGGAGTCTGGAGAGCCGAAATGCTGATCAAGGAAATCGTCGTCGTCGCCCTGCAGGCGATCAGGGTCAACGCGTTGCGTTCGTTCCTGACCACCCTGGGCATCATCATCGGCGTAGCGGCGGTGATTGCCATGGTGTCCCTCGGGGAGGGCGCGCAGCGCCGCGTGGAAGAGCAGATCCAGAACATGGGCACCAACGTGCTCACCATCCGGCCCGGCCAGAGCATGTTCCGGGGCATCCGCGACGGCGGCGCGCGTGCCCGCCTCTACGACGAGGATGCGGAGGCGCTGCGCATGCAGACCGGAGGCACGCTCCTGATCGCTCCCGAGATCGAGCAGCGCCAGCAGCTCTCCTATCTGCGCTGGAACTCGAGCAACGAGGTGCTGGGCACGTGGCCCGAGTATTTCGGCGTCCAGAACATCGACCTGGCGCTCGGAAGGATCTTCGACGAGGGGGAGGTGCAGGGCCGCCGCCGGGTAGCCGTCGTGGGGTCGGAGATCCCCAACCAGCTGGAGACGCCGGCAGCGCTCCTGGTGGGGCGCACCGTACAGATCCGCGGCATTCCCTTCGAGGTCATCGGCGTCCTGGAGGAGCAGGGCGAGTCCAGCCCGTGGTCGCAGCCGGACGAACGCGTCTACATCCCGCTGAGCACGGCCCAGTACCGTGTCTTCGGGGGTCGCGACCGGCTCAATTCCATCAGCGTGAAGGTGCTGGACGAAGGCTCCATGGACGCCGCGTACGCCGACATCGACCGCATCCTGCGGCGCGAGCACAGGATTCCGCCCGGTGAGGAAGCCGATTTCTCCATCCGCAATTCGGCGCAGCTGCTGGAGTCGTTCAACGAAACCCAGCAGACCTTCACCTATCTGCTCGGCGGCATTGCGGCGATCAGCCTGCTGGTGGGCGGCATCGGCATCATGAACATCATGCTGGTGAGCGTCACCGAGCGCACCCGCGAGATCGGCATCCGCAAGGCCATGGGGGCCACGCGCCTGAACATCCTGCTTCAGTTCATCATCGAGTCGCTCGTGCTGTGCACGATGGGCGGGATTCTTGGTGTGGCGGCGGGCGTCGGCAGCGCGGAGCTGCTGTCGAACACGGCGGGCTGGGAAACGGCGGTCGCGCCCGCGGCCGTGGCCGTCGCGCTGCTCTTCTCGGCCGGGATCGGGCTCTTCTTCGGGATCTGGCCCGCGCGCCGGGCGGCGCTGCTCGATCCGATCGACTCGCTCAGGTACGAGTAGGCGAGCCGGTCCGACACAAGCCGGCGGTCGATTCCGGGCCTGGGGGTAATGACGGGACCGGAACCACCGCCGGGGGTGCCCTCCGGCAGGTCTCTTCTACGGTCGGGGCAGGGTGATTACCAGCGTCGTGTCGCCGCGCACGATCTGCATTTCGGGGCGACCCCGGAGGATCAGCCGGCCGAGACGGACGCGGAACTCCCTGAGGTTGCCCACCGGTTCTCCGCCGATGGTCACGATCAGGTCCGAGGGAGCCAGGCCGGCGCGGTCGGCGGGGCTGCCCTCCAGAACCTGCACGACCTGAAGCCTTCTGCCCCCGGTGCCGGCAGGAGCGTCCGGCTCCACCACCTCCAGTTCGGCTCCCGCCACGAATCGGTTGCCCAGGAGGTAGGGAGACCGGAAGCGAACGCCGGGGGGCGGACCTCCAGGGCCCCTGTACTCCCCGGACCCCCTTCTGCCGACCACGACGCGACCGCGGTCGGGCGGCCCGCCGCGGCCCCTGCGCTCGCTCGCCGCGGTTTCGTCGACGGTAATCCGTACACGTGCGGGGGGAGGACCGACCGGCGGCCGGGGACGGCCGAAACGCTGGGAGCGCATGGCCTCACGGGCCCGGACCATCATTTCACGGACCCGCTCCATCACCTCCGCGGCCGCCTCCGGTTCGCCGCCCGCCTCGGCCTGCTCGACCATGGCCCTCCGGGCGGCCTCCATGTCGGTCCGGATTCTCGCCCAGGTCGTATCGGCCATGAGCGAGTCCACCATGCGCAGGATCTGCAGGCGCGCCGAGTCGACCCGGGCCGTGAACTCCTCCATCGCGGCCGGATCCATGGCATCGGGCCGCGTTTCGGCGATCAGGCGCAGGGTCCGTTCACGGTTGCCGCGCAGCACCGTGAGCTCGACGGGAAGTCCGGGGCCGAGACGCTCCCCCAGCTCCAGCAAGGCTTCCGGCGAGATACCCGCCCCGTCCAGGCGGATCAGGAGGTCGAACGGACGCACTCCTGCCCGGTCGGCCGGACTTCCCCTGTCCACGCGCACGATCATCACCCGCGCGGAGCCGTCGGGAAGCGCACGTCCTTCGACCTGGATGCCGATCCAGCCGCGCTCTTGCGGGACGGCGCCGGCCTGCGCCCCCAACCCCGCGGGGGGCAGAAGCGACAGCATCAGGAGGGCGGCTCCGGAGGCGCGAAAACGCAGCATGGCTAGTATCGATCGGCCGACGCGAAGAGTGCGTTCAGTGCAGCCTCCCGCTCGGCTGTCGCGCTCACCAGGAATCCGTTCAGAAACGGATCGTCGGGAGCCTCCTGGACGGCCGCCTGGCCCACGGCGAGCATCGCGTCAATGACCGCAAGGCGGCGCGGATCCATCAGCATTTCGGCCTCGGGACCGCGTGTCAGTTGCCGATAGCGCAACGTGGCGTCGCGGTATTGCTGCTCGGCGAGGTGCAGAATCTCCGCCGCCTCCTCGACCGTTGAAGCTTCCGCGACCGGGAGTCCGGCCGGAGACGCCTCTCCCGCCACGACCTGTCCGTCGCCAGGTGTCCCCAAATCGATCGGCGCCAGCACCGCTCCCGAGAGGCCTCCCGCGAGGAAGAGCACCAATGCGGCAGCGGCCTGCATCCAGCCGCGCCGCCGGTCGATCAGGCGGATTACCGTATCCGCCGGAGTGTTGGTGCGCAGGAGCCCCTCGCGTTTCAGCCGCTCCTCCAGCGCCGGCCAGTCTCCGGGCGCCGGGCGCATATCCGGCAGCGACCCCAGCGCTTCCGTCTGCTCGCGCAGCAGCTCCAGCTCCCGGGAGCAATCCGGGCAGCGGGCCAGGTGCTGCCTCTCGCTCCTGAAGGGTGCCTCGTCAACCAGGCGAGCCAGAGCTTCCAGACTCAGATGCTCCATGCTTCCCGCTCCTGTTCGTGTCGGGGTTCGTGAACCGACCCCAGCCATTGTCTCATTTTCGCCCGCGCCTTGAAGAGCTGTGACTTGGATGTGCCCGCAGTCACGCCCATCATCTCACCGATGTCCTTATGCGTGTAGCCCTCCACGTCGTGGAGGATCAGCACGCACCGCATGCGTTCCGGCAGGCGGTCCAGCGCTGCCTCCAGCCGCTGCGCCAGCAGAGGATCGCCTGGCGATGACTTGACCGGGACGGTATCGGGGATCGACACCTCCCGGTCCTGCCGGGTGCTCTCCCTGCGCCTCGCCTGCAGCGCCGCGTTGACCGCGATGCGATGCAGCCAGGTGGAGAACTTCGAGTCGCCGCGGAACGTCGGAAGCGCCCGGATGACGCGCACCCAGGTCTCCTGGGCATAGTCCTGGGCAGTGTGATCGTCCCCGGCGATTCTGCGCACCACGGCGTACACGCGGGGGCTGTAGCGGTCGTACAGCGACCGTATCGCCCGAGCGTCACCTTCGCTCGCCCTGCGGATCATCCGGGATTCGTTCATCCCTTCATCCGTCGGTACCCGCTCGTTGCGAAGCGCGAATATCCTCTGTGCTCGACCCATTCGGGTTGTATCCAGACCGGTTCCGGCGTCCCGAACTACGTCTGTTGGATGTGTTGCGGCGTCAGTTGGTTGCCTGTAACCTTGCGCCGCATCTTCATCAAGCGTAAGGGACCCGCCGATTTTTCGGAACATCCGGAGGCGGGGCACCTGCTTCCGGACCCGGTCGGCCCGGCCCGCGCCCCGGCAGACCGAGGGCGGCGCATCCACCTCTAGCCCTGGAAGGCGACTGTATGAACGCGATTCCGTGGAAGGCGCGCGGCGCCAGCCATCTGGAGTGCACCTGGACCGGCGAGGTCTTCGACAGCGAACAGCTGATGGGCCTCTCGCCGGCGGGAAGGCCGCTCTTCGCGCGCTACGACCTGGACACCATCCGGCGCCACTTCCGCCCGCGCGACCTGGAGGGACGGCGGCCGGATCTCTGGCGTTACGAGGAGGTGCTGCCGGTACGGGTTCCCGAATGCCAGCTGTCCCTCGGAGAGGGCTGGACGCCGCTCACCGACGCGCCGCGGCTCGCGAAGCGCTACGGCATGCGGCGCCTCTGGGTGAAGAACGAAGGCATGAACCCCACGGGCAGCTTCAAGGACCGCGGGTTGTGCCTAGCCGTATCGCGCGCGAAGGAGTTGGGGGCGAAGGAGCTGGCGATTCCCACGGCGGGTAACGCCGGCAGCGCCGCCGCCGCGTACGGAGCTGCAGGCGGGCTGCCGGTTCACATCGTCGCGCCCAACGACACCCCGGCCACCATCGTGGAGGAGATTCAGGGACTGGGCGCCGACCTGGTGCTGATGGACGGCCTCATCACCGACTGCGGCAAGGTCGTGCGCGAGGGGGCAGACTACATGGGCTGGTGGGATCTCTCCACGCTCAAGGAGCCGTACCGCGTGGAGGGCAAGAAGACGATGGGGTACGAGCTCTTCGAGCAGCTAGGGTTCCGGCTCCCCGACGCCGTGATCTACCCGACCGGCGGCGGCACCGGCCTCATCGGCATGTGGAAGGCGTTCGACGAGATGGAGCGGATGGGCTGGATCGGGAGCGAGCGCCCGAAGATGTTTTCGGTTCAGCCGACCGGATGCGCGCCGGTGGTGCGGGCCTGGCAGGAGGGTACCGAGGCGGCGCAGTACTGGCAGGACGCCGAGACCTACGCGGCGGGGCTCCGGGTCCCGGCGGCGGTGGGGGACTTCCTGATGCTGCGCGCGATCAGGGAGTCGGAGGGCGGCGCGGTCGCGATCGAGGACGCGGCGATGGCCGAGGCGGTGCGCGCGATGGGCGAGTGCACCGGCATCTTCGCGTGCCCCGAGGGAGGAGCAGTGCTGGCGGCCGTTCCGGAGCTGAAGGAGATGGGACTGCTCTCCGACGACGACGAGACGGTGCTCTTCAACACCGGAAGCGGGCTCAAGTACGTGGGGATGACGCCGGTGGAGTGAGGGCCGGATTGAGTGACGGGCCCCAGGTCCGCGGGAGGTCGGTGGCGGGGACCGGGTATGAGCTTCGCCGGCGGAAACTGCGGAAGCGTGGTCGTCCTCAGCGGGGATCCGCGAAGCGGTAGTAGAAGGCCGGCAGCGGGACGATGCGGGTGCGCGGCGGGCGTTCGTCCAGCGGGTCGGGGCGGCGCATGGCAAGCGCCCGGTTGAGGTTGAGTTCGAATCCGGCGGCGTGTCGCTCGAGCGCGTGCCAGTCCACCCCGATCGGCGCCCGCGCGATCAGGGCGAACCCGGCGCGCTGATCGGCGGGGAAGGCGGCGACGCCCCAGAACCCTGCGCCGGCGAAGGCGCGCAGGTCGCCGCCGAGGTATTGCTTGCCGGTGACGGCCAGCGACAGGTCCCGTCCCGAGAAGGTCCCGAGCGCGAATTCCACCGCGCGATTGCCGGACTCGTATTCGAAGACCAGGGAGATGAAGGCGGTGCCTCCGAGGGTGAGCCCGTAGCGGTACACCGGGGGATCGTCGCCGGGGACGGGTGCTGCCCGGGCCGCGGGCGCCGAGGGCATGGCCGCCGCGTCGGCCACCGGCACCGGGGACAGGGCGTGCAGCGAGTCACCGGAGCCGAGGCAGAGGCTGGTGAGGAGCCCCAACCCGGCCAGGAGTCGGTTCAAGGCACGCCCCAGCGGGTGCCGAAGTAGAAGCTCCGGCCGGGGCCGGGCTCATGAAAGCGGCCCCCGAAGGCGTTCACCACCACCGACGCCGTGTAGAGCGTGTCGAAGATGTTGGTTACGCCCATGACCACGGCGACGTCCAGAGCCCCGAAGGCCGACTGGGGGTCGGACTCGTAGCGAGCATCCAGAAGCTGGTAGGCGTCGGTCTCGGCGGTGTTGCGGTCGTTGACCGGAAGAGCCGACACGTGGGCCGCGCGCAGCTCCCAGTTTCCGGACCAGAACCCGCCGGGAACCCGCAACGAGGCGATGGCTTCGGCCCTGTGGGGGGCGAGGCCGGGGATCTGGTTGCCGCCGTAGTCGGTTCCGTCCACGACATAGTCGTCAAAGACGGCGTCGGTGTAGCTGTAGGTCGCGCGCAGGGAGGCTCTCCCCCCCGGAGCCAGCGTGAACGCGGCCTCGAAGCCCCGGTGGCTGGCGGAGCCGGCGTTGGCGTAGAAGGTGCGGTCGATGTCGGGTACTTCGATGGGCACCAGCGCGTCGGTGATGCCGGTGCGGAAGACGCTGAGCTCGTAGGCGAAGGTGTTGTTCGAGACGCCGCGCGTGCCGACTTCCAGGCTCAGGCTCCGCTGTGGGTCAAGTTCGGGGTTGAAGCCGCCCCGCCCGCTGGGGTCGTTGGCCAGCTCGGTGGTGGTGGGGCTCTCGAAGGAGGTGCCGACGTTCACGAAGAGGCCCACGGATCGGGTTGCCGCGACGTGCAGCCCGACGGACGGGCTGATCGCGTCCATGAGACGGTCTCCCGAGTCGTCGCCGTTGGAGAGGAACGCGTCCTCCACGGAGAAGTCCAGCCGGTCGTAGCGCACCCCGCCCACCAGCCGGGCGCGCTCGCTTACCCGCAGGTCGCCCTGGCCGAAGAACGCCAGGGTGCGGACGTTCTCAAGCTGGTCGAGCCTGAGGTCCGCGCGCTCGCCGCCGTCATTGCCGTGGTTCTGGCGATCGTCGCGCTGCAGGGCGTACTCCCCGCCGAAGTTCCAGGAGAACTGCTCCGATTCCCCAGCCTGTCCGCGGAGTGCGCCGCGCACTCCGGCCGCGTTGCGCTTCAGGTCGATGACGGCTGGGGGAATGGGGTTGTCCAGGTTGCGGAAGAGCCCCCACGCGGAGAGGTCCGCCTCCCCGGCTGCCGCGGCGCCGGTCCAGCGCACGCCGAGCTGCCCCTGGGTGACCTGCTTGTTGGTCCCCTGGAAGATGTTGCCCCGGTGTGCCCGGCGGTCGCCCACGGCCAGCAGCGAATCGTTGATGGAGCCGGGATTGTCGCCGTCCAGGTTGGCCAGGTTCGCGGTCACCACGAGCTCGCCATCCGCCAGCGGCGAGCGCAGCTGCCCGTTCAGGTGCAGCTTGCGCGCTTCTCCGAAAACGGAACCGTCGTCCGCGACCGGGTTCCGGCGGAAGCCCTCGTACTTGAAGCGTGAGGCGCTGAGGAGGTACTCCTGCTCGCCCGAGACTCCGCTGGCGGTGGCCTGCATCCGCTCCATGCCGTTGCTGCCGCTCACGTATGAAAGCTCCGGGCGGAAGGGCTGGTCGGCGGCCCGCCGGGTCTCGAAGCGCAGCACTCCTCCCGCCCCGTTGCCGTAGGCGGAAGAGCCGGGACCACGCAACGCCTCCACCCGGCCAAGGGTGCCCAGGTCGAGGTGGTCGAGGGTCGACTGCCCGTCGGGAAGGGTGGCGGGAATGCCGTCCACCAGCACCGTCACCCCGCGCACGCCGAACTGGGCGCGGGCGCCGAAGCCCCGGATGGAGATGCGCTCGCCCACCGCCGAGTTGTAGCGGTTCTGCACCTGTACGCCGGGCAGGCCCTGCAGCGCCTCCTCGATGGAGAGCCCGGCCTTGCCCCGCGTGAGCGCCGACTCGCCGAGGACCGACACGGCGAAGGGAACCTCCCCGAGCAGGATGGGCGTGCGCAGCACCGTCACCTCGATCTCGTCGAGCGGAATCACGGCGGACGAGTCGGGTTCCTGGGCCGCGAGTCGCGCGGGGACGCTGGTAAGGGCGAGCGTCAGGGCGAAGCCTGCGAGCACGATTCCACGGGCCGGGATCCGTCGGGGAGCAGAGCCAGGCGCGCTCCGGGCGCCGGGCCGGGCATGGACGGAGTGCAGAAGAAGGGGCATGGTCGGGCGGTCGGTTGGGGGAGTCGCGGTGCGCGCAATCCTGCCGTCGATGCGCCGCTTGCAGGTCGCCGGTAATGATACCACTCCGGCGTCCAAAACGCCTTGCCGGCCCGGCGCCTCACTGCTCTCGGGTGGGCGCGCGGATTCATCCACGGACTACTGGTTCCTGATGTACACGGTCATGAACTCGGCCTGGCCCGCCTCCTCCAGGACGAGGGTCTCGGGTTCGGCCGCACCATTCGTCGTCCCGGCTTCCACGACCACGCTGGGTCCCGCGGGGACGCGGCAGAAGAGGAAGCGCCCGTCCGTGCCGGTGATTGCCTCGTACTGGCCGTCCCTCTGCTCGAGCCGCACGAGGCCGGCGGTGGCGTCGCCTCCGCCGCGCGGGTTGCTGCCCGGCGCGATGGTGCCGATGTCCCAGCCGGTCCAGGTGGCGGTGACGAGCGCCCCGTCCACGGGGACTCCCGAGGCGCCGTCCACCACCCGGCCGGCGAGCACGCCGGTGCGCTCCGCCGGTCCCGCTGCCGCGCAGGCGTCGCGCAGCACCTCCCGGCGGGACGGGGTGAGCAGCCGCAGCGCGGAGACTTCACCGCGGCGCACCTCCACCTCGACCGGCTCGGGCGCGAAGCCCACCTCCTCAAGCACCGGGTGATGGTAGGCGATGCGGTACACCCCTTCGGTCAGGCCCGTCAGCCGGTAGTTGCCCTCGGGCCCGGTGACGGCGGCGTGATCGGTGCCATCGGCGAAGACGCGCGCACCCTCCAGCGGGCGGGTGTGCAGCGAATCCAGCACCGTGCCTTCGATCGTCCCCGTCTCGGCCTCGACCAGGGTCTCTCCCAGCGGGGTCAGGATGCGCATGACCACGGCGCCGGTCTCGCGGATCCCCGCCAGGAAGCGTTCCGGGATGTTGGTGAAGGGATTGGGCCGCATGCCGGGGCGGGGCATGCGGATGTACCACTCGCGCACCACCCAGGTCCCGTTGGGGAGTCCCGCGAACATCACCTTGCCTCCCACATGCCGCGAACGGAGGTCGGCGTCCAGATCCGCGTAATTGTATTCCAGCCACTGAAGTTCCGAGGACTCCGGCTCCAGCCACATGACGCCCCGGATGTCGATATGCCCGCGGCGCCCCTCCACGGGCTCGAAGGCGAGCCCGATGAGGCCTGCCGTCTCGTCCTCGCCGTCACGCACGCGCAGGCAGTGGGTGTCGAGGAAGGCGTCCGAGAGCATCACGTTGGCGTCCGGGGCGTAATAGTAGGTGCCGTCCTCCTCCTCCTGCACGAAGCCGTCCGCCATGAGCTCCTCGACGGGCCGCGACACGAAGGTCTGGCGCTGCATGAGGTCGCTGAAGTTGCGCTGCTCGTTCGTCACGGTGCGGGCGTCGGTGTCGAGGTCCCGCTCGTACTTCATGGTGACGTAGCGATAGACGGACGTCTCGTCGGTGAAGGCTGCGGCCGCGAGTGCCTTGCGCGCCTCTTCCCACACCCGCGCCACGTCGAGCCCGCCTTCCGGGCGCAGCACGCACCGGCGCTCGCCCTCCACGGTGATGTTGTCGAGCGCGATCGCCTGCACCGGGACCACCATGTCGTGGAAGGCCGCGGCCCCGGGGGCCAGCTCGAGCGGAGGGGAGGTGATGCTGGCATAACCGATGCGGTCAGCGCGCAGGGTGTAGGCTCCTGCCTGCGGCGCGCGCAGCGTGAACCTGCCCAGGTCGTCGGTGAGGATGCGTCCGACCTGGGTGCCTTCGCCGTCGATGAGCACGATCATCGCCCCGGGCAAGGGGGTGCCGACGCCCTCCTCGAGCACCCGCCCGCGCACGATCTGCGCGGTGGCCGGGGAGGCGGTGGCCGCGCAGGCCAGGGCCAGCGAGCCGGCCAGTGCGAGCAACGTGCCGGCGGTCCGGCAGCGGGTCGCCTGTTCCGAAGTTCGCACGATCCCGGGACGCATTCTCCTTCCAGCCATCACCTGCCCCCTTTTGCGAACTTGTCCGTCGAACACGCCGTATCCGGGTCCGTCAGCCGAACTATTGCCACAGCCGACATTTCCGCTCATGCGGCGCCCGGTAACCGCGGCGCCCGGCCCCGCGTTACCGCGACCCCGGCCCTCTTCCTATATTGAGTGAGATCGCCGGTTGTTTCGTTGAGCGCAGGAGGTCCGGGATGTTCGGCCTGCCCCATGCATCGCTACACGATAGCGCCCCACCCGTCCATTCCGCGAAAGTCGTGGCGGCGAGCCTGGCCCTGATTGCTGCCGTCGCCTCGCCGCTGATGGCGCAGGAACGCGGCTTCCAGCCCACCGACTACTACCGCATCGTGGGTGTGTCGGAGCCGGCGATGTCGCCCACGGGAGCGTACGTCGCCTTCACCGTCACGCGCGTGATCGAGGACGAGAACCGGCGCCACCGCGAGGTGTGGCTGCAGCCCCTCTCGGGCGGCAGGCCCGATGGTGACGCGATCCGCTTTTCCGACCCGACCTCCGAGGCGAGCGGGCCGGCATGGTCGCCGGACGGCCGCCTGCTCTCCTTCCGCTCCAGCCGGGGCGACGACCCGAACCCGATCTGGTTCCTGCGGGTGGACGGGCCGGGTGGCGAGGCCTTCCACATCGAGGGCGTGGAGGGAGCGCCGGTGTGGTCGCCGGACGGGCGCAGCATCGCCTTCACCCGGGCCCCGGAGGAGGACGAAGAGGATGACGGGGCCGACAACCGGCAGATCGCGCCCGACGCGGTCACCAGCACGCTGGACGCGGGGCGCTTCGACGGCCACGTGATCACCGCCATGCGCTACAAGCGCGACGGCGTGCATCCCCTGCTTCCGCACTACTCGCTGCGCGACAGGACCCAGCTGTTCGTGGTCCCCGCCGAGGGCGGCACCGCGCGGCAGCTCACCGACCTGCAGTTCGATGTGGGCGGGGTCGCCTGGTCGCCGGACGGCCGGCGCATCTTCTTCACGGGCAACGAGCGCCAGGACGACGAGTACAACCGCGACAACACGGGCGACATCTGGTCGGTGGCGGTGACGGGCGGGTCGGTTCGCCGGCTCACCACCAACCCGGGCAGCGAGTCGGCGCCCGCGCTCTCGCCGGACGGCGGCTCCATCGCCTATCTGTCGAGCCCGGCGCGCGGCGAGCAGACCGATATCCTGGTGCAGGACGTGGGGCCGGACGGCAGCCTGCGCGGCGTGCCCGTGAACCTCACCGCGGACTGGGACCTGCAGCCGGGCACGCCCTCCTGGTCGGAGGACGGCGCCAGGATCCGCTTCTCCGCGGGGACCGGCGGCAATTCCCACCTGTTCGCCGTTCCGGCCGCCGGGGGCCAACTCGCGCAGGTCACCGCGGGCGACCGGCGGCTGTCGGGCTTCTCCTTTACCTCCGACGACGGGGTGATGGCGTTCACCGCCACCGACCCGGTTACCCCGACCGAACTGTACGTGGCTGCCGGCGACGGCTCCACGGAACAGAAGGCGACCGGCTTCAACGACGACTGGCTCTCCGACGTCACCCTCATGCCCGCCGAGCGCATCGCCTGGATGATGGACGACAGCATCGAGGTCGAGGGCTGGGTGGTGCGGCCGGTGGACGAAGCCCCCGGCGGCAGCTACCCGATGGTGCTCAAGATCCACGGCGGGCCGCACAGCGCCTACGGCAACACCTTCTTCCCGACCTTCCACGTGCTCTCCGCCGCGGGCTTCTACGTCCTCTACACCAACCCGCGCGGCTCCTCGGGCTACGGGCACGCCTTCCAGTACGCCACCCTCGAGCAGTGGGGCATCGTCGACCGCGAGGACTACCTCGCCGGCGTGGACGCCACCCTCGCCGCCTATTCCGCCATCGATCCCGAGCGGCTCGGCGTCTCCGGAGGGAGTTACGGCGGCTTCATGTCGAACTGGCTGACCGCCACCACCGACCGCTTCGCCGCGTCCGCCTCCAGCCGCTCGATCACCAACTGGGAGAGCTGGTGGGGCACCTCGGACGCCCAGGGGCTCACCGAATACGAGTTCGGCGGGACCCCGTGGGAGGAGCGGGACCTGTACCGGCGCCTGTCGCCCATCTCCTATGTCGAGAACGTGACCGCGCCCACCCTGCTCATCCACTCCGAGCAGGACTGGCGCACGCCGATGCCCGACGCCGAGCAGTGGTTCATGTCGCTCAAGAAGCTGCGCGTGCCCGTCGAACTGGTGCGCTATCCCCGCTCCAGCCACGGTCTCTCGCGCACGGGCGAGCCCTGGCTGCTGGTGGACCGGCTGGAGCGCATCCGCAGCTGGATGGTGCACTGGCTGATCGACGAAGAGGAGACCGTGACCAGCCAGCGAAGGTAGCCTCGGAGGGACATGCGCCTATCCTCGAGGGGCGTACGCGAGCCCGGCAGCGGTACGCGCGAACACGGAGCCATGCGCGACGCCGGAGCCATGCACGGGGCCGGCGGCGAGCGCGCGGATCCGGCCCTGATCGTCGGGGCAGGTCCCGCGAGTCCCGAGGACGGTCTGCGCATGGGCACTTCCAGAGATGGACGCCCCATCCACGCCTTCCGGTTCGGCTCCGGGCACCTGCGCGTGAGCCTGCTCGGGGGATGTCACGCCGACGAGCCCGTGGGACCGGCGCTCCTCGCCAGGCTGTGCGGATGGCTGGGCGGGTTGGCCCCCGACCATCCGATGCTCGAGCGATTCGAGTGGTGGATCGTGCCGCACGTGAATCCCGACGGGGAGGCGCGCAATCGCGCCTGGCAGGCAGGCGGGCTCGACTTCGAACTGGGCGAATACCTGGCGCACGTCGTGCGCGAACTCCCCGGGGACGACATCGAGTTCGGGTTTCCCGCTGACGCGGATGACGTGGCAGCCAGGCCCGAGAACCGGGCGGCGTACAAGTGGTGGGCCAGCGCCAGCGGCTCCTTCGACCTGCACGTCTCGCTGCACGGGATGGGGTTCTCGGCGGGACCCTGGTTCCTCATCGATCCGCACTGGGTCGATCGCACCAGGCCCCTGCGCGCCCGCTGCGCGGATGTGGTGCGCGACATGGGATACCGGCTGCACGACGTGGAGCGGGAAGGGGAGAAGGGATTCGCGCGCATCGCGCCCGGCTTCTGCACGCGTCCGAACCACAACGCCATGCGCGCGCACTTTCTGGGGCTCGGGGACGAGGCCACGGCGGGGCGCTTCCGTCCCAGCTCGATGGAGGCGGTGCGTTCGCTGGGGGGCGACACGCTCACGCTGGTGACGGAGATGCCGCTGTTCATCACGCCTGGGGTCGGGGAGACGCTGGGCCCTCCGGATCCGGTGGCGGTGCGGTGGAAGGCCCGCATCGACGGCTGGAAGGCGGAACTGGCGTGTGGGCGCAGCTCACCGGCGGAGGTAACCCGCGAGGGTGCCCGGCTCGGCATCCGGCCCATGCCCGTGGAAGACCAGATGAGGCTGCAGTGGACGCTGGTGGAAGCGGGGCTGGAGACGGTCGCCGCCCTGGCGCGCGCGTGATGCCGGCCGAGGCCTTCGAACCGGCGGCCGACATCTTCCGCGAGCGCCGGGCGCTGGTGCTCGACGAGCTGGGAGACGCCGCCATGGTGTTGCCGGCGGCGGCGGACGCGTGCCGGAGAGGCGCCGACCCGTCCCCCTATCGTCCGGACTCCGAGTTCTTCTATCTGACCGGCTTCACGGAGCCGGGAAGCGTCCTGGTCCTGCGCGGATTCGCCGAATCGAGCCGCTGCGTGCTCTTCGTTCGGCCGCGCGATGAGACGGCGGAACTGTGGGGCGGGAGGCGGCTCGGCCCCGAAGCCGCCTGTGAGCGGCTGGGTGCGGACGCCTGTCATCCTCTGGAGGAACTCGGGCGGGAGCTGGGGACCCTGCTCCGGGGAGCGAGCCACGTCTTCTTCAGGCTGGGGTCGGATCCCTGGGTGGACCGGCTGGTGCGGGGCGCACTCGCGCATGCCCGAGCCCGCGGCGCGCGAAAGGGAGCGGGGCCGCGCGGAGTCATCGATCCGGGCGGGATTCTGGACGAGATGCGCCTGCGCAAGGACGCCGGGGAGGTGGAGTCGCTGCGGAACGCGGCCGCGCTCACGATCGCCGGGCACCGAGCGCTCGTCCGGGAGCTTCGGCCCGGGGCGGGGGAGTGGGAGCTCCAGGCCGCCATCGAGGCGGTGTTCCGCCGGCACGGGGGCGCGACGCCCGCCTATCCGTCCATCGTCGCGTCCGGTGCCAACGCCTGCGTGCTCCACTACGCGGAGAGCCGGCGCCGGGCGCGGGCGGGCGAACCGGTGCTGGTGGACGCGGCCGCCGAGCTCGGCCACTACTGCGCCGACGTGACCCGCAGCTATCCGGTCGGCGGGCGCTTCAGCCCGGAGCAGCGCGCCGTCTACGAGATTGTGGACGAAGCCCGCGCGGCCGCGGTCGCCGCTGCGGCGCCGGGGGTGTCGGTAGGCTCGGTGCACGGAGCCGCGTGCGACGTGCTGGCCGACGGCCTGGTCTCTCTCGGCGTCCTGGGCAGGCCCGGAGGCGTGGCGGAGGAAAGCGCGGCGCTCCGCCGGTTCTTCCCGCACCAGACCTCCCATTGGCTCGGGCTCGACACCCACGACGTCGGCGACTACGCCGTCGATGGCCGGTCCCGGCCACTCGAGGAGGGGATGGTGTTCACGGTCGAGCCGGGCCTCTACTTCCCCGAGGACGCCGAGGGATCCGCGGCCCGCTTCGCAGGAATCGGCATCCGCATCGAGGACGACGTGCTGGTGACCGCCTCGGGGGTCGAGAATCTCACCATGGCGCTGCCCACGGAAGCGAGCGCCGTGGAGGGGCTGGTGGGGGTTCGATGAATGAGGTTCGTACCGGCTTCTGCGGGTCGCCACCCCTCGCATCCTCCAGAACCCTGACGTAACGTCAGGGTCAGGGGGACGCGAATCACGGCAAGAAGTCATGTAAGTTCAACTGGGACTGCACGATCTGCCCTTCTTGTCGTAGGACCTAATCTGATTTCACTAAACCAAACCAGCGGGGAAATGGCATCAGAATGGCGGGAAGCTGCAACGGACCAGCAGATCGTCTCGTTGTCCGAATCTGTACGGGGCGGCACGCCCGTATCGGGAAGGCTATGCCCCGCCGCAGGCCGCGCAAGCCCCTACCAACAGCCGCAACCTCTAATCGCGGACGGGGCCGTGCGCGTTTTCACACCCGGCCCCGAGCCCTCTAGGGGTCGCTTGTCTCTTCCATTTGTCCTTGGCAGGAAGGCCATCGACCCGCAGGCATGTGTGACCCGATGAGTCGCTTTCGCTGAAGCCTTGGCCATCGCCCACCTCATGACCGCACCGAATCGCTGGCGGAGTCGCTTGGCGACGACGGGACAGCCCTTTTTGCCCGGGCTGAGAAGCTCCCCAGGCCGGGGAACGGGTAAGGCCTTCGCGGGGCTCGTGGTCTCGATCACGGCGAGGCGGCGGGCGTGATCGGGAGCAGGTTCGGCCCGGAATTCTCTAGACTTGAGTTGCGCTCGGCCGTTAGCCGTCCGCTTGAGAGGACCTACCGCGGTCGGGTAGTTGGTCAAGGTCCGACGACGACGCAGCCACCATCCCCTCAGCCTAAGGGGGAGACGACCGAAGCCGCCTCCCCCCGTGGGACTGCTAACCCGACTAGGCTAAGATGCCGTTCTTCACCCTATTGGGTCTTCAGGCACTTCACAGTGGGCGTGGTAGGTATCTCTTTGTGCAGGGTGCATTCCTCACCGTCGTCAAGGTGCCTTTTGACACACCTTGCAAACCCGATCCCGCTGCCTTCACAGTCGGGATCGTCGCCGTCGGCCGCAACCATCCCCCAAGCCTCCACGAAGTCTGGGCGATGCACTTCGCCGACATAGCCAGATCCAAGCGAAAAGGTTGGTCCTTCGCGCAAAGCGGACGTCCTCCCCTTTCTAGCGACGACTACGAGATCGGCATCGTGGGCAATCCGATCCATCGCCTGGAAAAGGCCGGGAAGGATGGCTTCGTCAACCGGGTCGGCTGGCGTAGTTGCATCCTCACACGCGATCATGGCACCGGCGATCAACAAGCCGCTGCCCAAGAATGTTACGAATGTCCTCATCGTTATCATCCCCCTTCAGGTAGTGGGTAGAAAGGCAAGCGAGGGAAGACTCGAGATGTCCCCAGCCGGTTCCCTCGCAAAAAAAAACGCCGAAAAGTACAACTGCGGCGCACGGGACATACCCGAGGGCTCGTGCCGTGTTCCTCCTCCAAGCCGGAGCCAGAGACCCTCCAAGAACGCCCGGAAAGGACGTACACCAAGGGTGGCGGGGAGTGTCGGGAGTGCTCCAAGCAAAGGGCGCAGTGGGAGGCGAGAAACCGAGCGTGCAGCAGGAACGCGTTCGTGCGATGATCGCAGGCCCAGCCGTGGCTTGCGCCGGTTGGCTATGGTGACCCAGGAGGCGCGCGTGCGCGCATGGCAGCGGCGGCCGGTGCGGTAGGCCCGAGTCTTCCGGAGGTTGTGGACGTGGCCGTTGGAGATGGACACGCGGCTCTCGAAGCGCGGGTCACCTCAGACATCGAGCTTTCCAGCGCGGCCAGCGCTTCGGGCTCGGCGAGCAGCGTGGGCGAGGACGGTCTGGCCGACTCGGGGCAGGAAGGAGAGGACCGTCACGTCGTGCGACGGCCCGGGTTGGCCTGAGCCGGAGTCCTCGCTGTCGGCCAGGATGTCGATCAGGCGGGCGATCTCCCGCTTGGCATCGGCGAGTTGGCGGTGGACGGGACAGAGGCGTTCGGAGGCGCTCCTAATGTGAGCCACTGCGGCTTCGGCGGTTCCGGGTGCGACGGCGATGGCCGGGGCGCGGAGGATGTCGAAGAGTTGGTCGAGGAACCAGGCAACAGCGACACTTCCAACCGCTTCGAGGTTTTGCGGATACGGCTCATGTGGAACCTCGATCGCCGCCGGAATGTCTGGGGCTGATCCTCCGCACTTGGCGGCGGTCCAATCGGCCAGCTCGGCGAGCCCCGCGCGAAGGCGGCGGCAAACCCGTTCCGCACCGGTTGCCCGTCGCTGCCATGCGCGCAAGCGCGCCAGCGACATACGGAACCGGAGGCGTGCACACCGGAACGCGGTTTCCGTGCATAAGCACCCCGATGTGACATGTACACTGCGGTGCAGCACGGGGGCCCGCTTCCGGGTGGTCAAGACAGGCCCGCCGACAGCCGGGATCGCCCAGAATCGACGATCGCAGATCCCCGAGGGTTTAGAGGTAGGCCGAAAGCCGGCGACGCGGCAGAGTGCCGCCGCCCGTGGGATGGCGGATGCTACAGAAACCGTTACTGGTTAAGGATTTATGACCTGTAACGAATGGTCCGATAAGATCCAAGGCGTTCCACTGATGTTCGGCCCGGCCTGTTGATCTTGGGCAAGGCCGATGCTCCGTTTCAAGGCCCTCCGGCACCGCGCGCCGAAGTCATCAGTTGCAGTTCGTACACCTCGACGCGCTCGACGCCCAGATCGTCGGTGGATACGACGGTCAGCCTCCCCTCGGCAATATGCTGAATGCGAAGGTTGGCGGGGACCTCGACCTGGCCCAGATAGTTGCCATCCGCGCCGAACACGTCTCGGGGAACCGTCTCGCCACCCCGAATCGCAAAGCGCCGCGCCCAGATCTGGCCGCTGTCGGCGATGAGCAGCGAGTTCCAAGCGGGGAGCCGTTCGGGCATGGGCATTTCTTCATAGCGGCGAATGGTGGCTTCGACCTGCGCGTCGTCGGGGGACTCGCGGCCGGATGCCGAGCCCCCGCGCACCCAGGCTTCGACGTGCGCGTCGGTGCGGACGGGCGGCTCTTTGGCAAGGCGCACGATGCGCTCCAGGGTTCCGCCGGGATTGTGGAGGGAGAACTCGTACGACCGGCCGGTGGTTACGGCAACGCGCCCTGTCGGGGATGCGGCGGCGACGGGTGCGGCCGAGAATGGAACCTGAATCATCATGATCGACATGTTGGCTCCGCGATCTTGGGTGGAAATCTCGGTGGCCTGACCGGGAACTGTCGCCACGGTGTCGATCAAGGTCCCCGCCAAGTCGTGCCGGACCAAGTACTCGGGTCTGTTGCCGAGAGGGTTCGATAACCCTTCGAGGGCGTCCTCCAAGCTGAACGTGCCCTGCCCCACCACCGTGGGGACGTTCAACGATTGCACCCGGCTAAGCAGGGCGTCGGAACCCGCAAGGCGGATCGGGGTGATCAGGGGCTGCTCGCCGGGCCCCCTGAGGGTCGCCGTGGCCAGCAGTTCGCCCTGCGGGCCGAATTGTGTGATGCGGTCAAGCCGCCTGTCCACCGCGACGATGACGCCCTCCGCCGTGGGCCATGCGCCCGCGAGCGCCCGGAACTCGCCCGGCCCCTCACCGGAGTTGCCGAGGGTGCGGAGGTAGGTGCCGCCCGAGTCGAAGATGCGGATATCGCCGGACTGCCCGTCGGCCACGATGAAGTTGCCCGCGCTGTCGCGCGTGGCGGAGGCGATGCGCCCGAAGAGTTCCTCGTCGGGGCCTTCGACGGCACCGATTGAGAGGATCGGTTCCGGGGCGACGGTGGCGTAGACGGCGTCGCTGGGCGGATTGGTGACGATTGCGATGCCCGCCGAGTCGGCGACTTGGGCTTGTGTGGACAGGGATTCCCCGCTGTCTCCGCAGGCTGCAAGGGGCAGCAGTACACCGAAAACCCACGCAGCACCGGTCGTATGCACGAGCCGCCGGGGCCGGGGCAATCGCTCTCTTCTCATTCTGTAGTTCCTTCGCACTGGTACTCGGTGGACCGGGCGCGACGCTACGTTTCAGGTCGGCTTGGAAACCTCCGTGCCACCGCTTGCACCGTCCTCATCAACGTAGGCCTCGTCCCGTCCCCGTCTCAAGGGGTTGAGAACTCGCCCCCCCTGCCTCTGCCAGCCCATCAGCCGTCGGCGCGGACGGCGAACGCGGCCTTTCGCTCCGTACATGAGCGTACCGGCGATGGCGCTGCGGGAACGGTGTTCGCCAACCCGTCCGCGGCCTTTGGCGGCGGCGCAGAATGCTGGGGGTTCGAGGGGGGCGCAGCGCCCCCTTGGCCAGACCGCGACGTTAAACGTTGCGTGGGCTGGCTTGTCTCTACCAATCATGCAGATTCCCGCGTGATTTGCATGACCGGGTCACGGGGAAGGCCAGGGCTGTTGGTCGCCAGCCTCAAGGACCGCGAGGAGCGACCGGCGGCCCGTCACTCGTTGGTGACGACTCCCTGCCGCGCGCTCCGCTTTTCAGCCTACCCGTCCCTCGGGGACCGGCGGTCGTCGATCCTAGGCGATCCTGCGGCCCGTAGGTTACCCGAAATGCCGCTGTACCAGCCGAGGGACGGCCCGGAGGCAAGGTCCGGGGGTCTCCCCGACCTAGCCGCCAACCCGATGCACGGCGACCGGGTTGGCCTTCCCGACCTGTGCGGCGACATCAGCAAGTCCTGCGGCGCTGTGGCCAGTCCGAACCGCATCGCGACGGACGGCGTAGAGGCTGACGGCGGCCTCGTCGCAAGGCCGGATCCCCGGCCCGGTCGGAAAGCGGAGCGACGCGCGGCTCGCCAAGGCCCCGGCGCTCCCTCCCGAGCCGCACCGGGGTGTGAAAACGACGCAGGGGTACGATTCACACTTTGACCCTCCGGCGATTCACACCGGCATTACTGCTTATCCGCAGGCGCGGCAACGTCTTGGCGGCACCACCGCCGGGTGCGCGGTGGCGCACCGGCGACAGGTGCCGTGGCGGGAGCGACCCCCCGCCCAGAGGGCTTGGTGCGGCACAGCGCCGAGTGTGTTTTCACAACTCGCCGCCTGCCTTCCAGGGGTCGCTCCCGCACCAGCGATCCCTCCGGGAAGGGTATCGAGCGCCGCTTCGAGGCGGCGGAGGACCCGTTCGCCGACCGGCTGGCCGCCGGGCTGCTCGGCATCGCCGCGCCCGTCCGGCTCCCGGACCCACTTCCGGGGACGGGCCATGTCGGGCGGCCTCCTTTGGTGGCGCGCGGAAGTGTCGTTCGGGGGTCCGGGGGCATCCCCCGGCCAGCGGTTTTCGTGAAACGAAAACACATCTGGCTCCTCCGAAACCCCGCAATCGCGGGGACCAGTAACGCGAACCGCGTCAAGCCAGCGACGGCGGCTACCCCACAAGCCAATATCGCGCCCTCGGCGCGCGTGCGCACCTCGCCCGGAGGGCCGACGCGTCGGTCCGGCCGCGACTGGCGGAACCCCCCCGCCCGCGCGACCTTTCCCTCGCGCAGATCGTGCGGTCCATCACGATGAGGAATCGAATGATGGCACGCACGAAACGAAGCCGGCGCTCCTACGGCGCCGGAGAATGGGGCCGGAATCGGGTCCGGGTCTTCCCTGACCCGAAGACCGGCCTGTTCCAGGTGGAGTGGCGCGAGAACGGGCGGAGGCTCACCCGATCGCTTGGACACCGCGAGTGGGTGAGAGCGAAGCGGGAGGCGGATGAATTCGCCGCCGGGTTCGCAAGCCCGGACCTGAACGGCAACGCGGAAGCCGAGCTCGAGCCGCTCACGCTGGAAGCGCTTTTTGAAATGTACGGTGAGGAGGTGACGCCCACGAAGGCGGAGTCCTCTCAGCGGTCCGACCGGGCCGCGACGAGGATGTTCCTCCAGTTCTTCGGGCCGGGCCGTAGTCCCGCGACGCTATCGCGGCGCGACTGGGACCGATTCATACGGGCGCGGCGCGCGGGCAGGGTCGGCGCAAGCGGCAGGCCGGTGACCGACCGGACCATCGAACACGACCTGAAGTTCCTGATCGCCGTGCTCAACTGGGCTTCCAAGTCCAAGGACGAGCGGGGCGAACTGCTGCTGGACCGGAATCCGCTGAAGGGCCTCAGGAAGCCCACGGAGAAGAACCCCACGCGGGTGGTGCTGTCCGAGGCGGAGTACCAAGCGCTGCTCGGGGTGTCTCGACGGGTCGATTGGCGGTTCCATGTTGCGCTCGTGCTCGCGCACGAAACCGGACACCGGATCGGAGCCATCCGTCACCTGCGGTGGACGGACATCGACCTTGAAGGCGGAGTCATCCGGTGGAGAGCGGAGCACGAGAAGACCGGATACGAGCACTGCACGCCGGTCACCGCCGAGGCCCTCGCCGCCTTGGAGGAAGCGCGCGAGAGGGGTTCGGGACATGAGGACACTCCGGTGCTCCCCGCGCCGATGGATGCTTCGAGGTGCGCGGGCCCGTCTCTGGTGCGCGCGTGGTGGTACAAGGCTCAGACGCTTGCGGGGCTGGAACCGAAGCCCGGACGGGGCTGGCACTCGCTGAGGCGCAAGTTTGCCAGCGACCTGATGGACCAGCCGCTGAAGGTACTCTGCGAGTTGGGCGGCTGGAAGACCGCCAAGACGGTCCTTCAGTGCTATCAGCGAGCCGACGAGGGACAGCTTCGGAAGGCTCTGGAAGCCCGCCGCAGAGCTCGCAGCTGAAGTTCTCGACTCGGCGGGAGTCAAGTAGCGGGAAACGGACCCGTCAATCCCATAAGCTCAAGTGAACAAACAAAATAAAACCCCAACCGATTCCGCCGTAACGGCAGGGTTAGTGGAGGCCGGACGGGAAGTGCGCGAGAGCGGGTTGCTGGCCCGCCTGCGCGCCCCGGAACCGACCATCACCGTCGAGCTGCGACCGCCCCGCAGCGGGCTCTCCTACGCCGCGGGGATGGACGCCTGGATCGACATGTACCACACGCTGGAGCGCCTGGCCCGCGACGACCGCTACATCTTCCTCACCGACAACGCGGTCGATGCCGCCGAGGAGGAGAGCCTCGGCCATGTCGCCGCCAACCTGGCGCGCGGGGTGCCGGCGTCGCGCATCATCCCCTTCCTGACCGCCAAGCACACGCTGGACTACTGCATGATGTTCGCCCGGCGCGCGGTCTCGGGCGGCTGCGAGGCACTCGCGGTGGTGGGCGGCGACACAGCTGGACCGCCGCCGCGCTGCGTCGAGCACGGCTACCAGCTGCGCGACCTCATCCGCTGCGAGTTCCCGTCGCTCACGCTGGGGGGATGGGCGAATCCGCACGCGGACCCGGCCGTCCAGGTGAACTACATCGCGCGCGGCGACTTCGAGGCCGACTTCTTCCTGACCCAGATCGTGTCGCACCACTCGCTGCCCCTCGTGGAGCGGTTTCTGGAGGAGCTGGACCGCCGGGGCGTCGGCATCCCCGCCCTTTTCGGCGTCTTCTTCTACCGCAGCGCCAATCCGCGGACCCTCAGCCGACTCAGCCGGTTTCTCCCGATTCCGGCCGAGGAGATCACGCGCGAGTTCGCAGCCGGGGCGACCGCCGAGGAGATCTGCGCGCGCAGCATCCGGGCGCTGCGGGAAGCGGGGGCGCGCAACATCTACCTGGCGAATCTCGGGTTCAGGAGCGTGGACCGGCGCTATCGCGCGATCATGCGGGCGCTGGAGGGGATGGGGGGTGAAGGGGGGCGCGCAACATAATCTGTTGCGTTACGCTCCCGCGGGCTGCGCGGACTTCGCGGATGCTCCCTGCAGCTTCGCGTACTTCTCGATGTACCCGCGCACACGGTACTTCCTCGCCGTGTTGGCGGAGCTCATGTAGCGGATCTTGCCGAACACGGGGCGCTCGGGGCCCCAGGCGCGGTCGTGGAGGCCCAGGATCCAGAGGATGCCGGTAAAGGAATTGGGGTTGCGTCCGTCGAGCGCGTACTTGTTGTTGAGCTCGATCATGATGCGGAGCGCCTCGCGCGGGTTCTCGCTCCACTCCAGGATCTTCTTGCCCCAGATCATGCGCAGATAGTTGTGGATGCGGCCTTCGGTCCGGAGCTGGTTCTGAGCCGCGTTCCAGAGAGGGTCGTGGGTGCGCGCCTTCCATCGGCAGGAGGCGCAGCGGATCGGGGTCCGGAGACGCTTCCAGATGGGCAGGAAGCTCTCGCTGCAGGAAGCGTCGAAACGCGTAGGCTGTTGCGAAGGGCCCATCCGTGGCATGCAGAGGAAGCAGGCCATTACTGTCTATCGCCTCGACGCGCAACAAAAAACGTTGCGCGGCCGCTCGCACCATCCGGGGGAGGAAGAAGGCGGGGAAGTCGTCGGTGACGACGACCGCCGCGTGCTCCGCGAGGGCTTCGACGAGTCCCTTCCCGGCGCCATCCCGCGGCTCGACGTAGGGGTGGTAGGCGACGCCGCGCTCTTCGAACCGCAGTGCATTGTCGATCATCCCGTCAATGATGAATCGATGGAAGCGATCCGAAGCCCATCGGTATCCGGCGCGCAGCGGCTCCAGCACGACGAGCGGGAGTCCGTGTTCGAGGCTCAGTTCCACAGCCCGCTGGAGCCCGAAGTTCCAGCGTGTCCTTCGCGCGCTGATCATCCAGTAGAGGATGAATGAGCGTCCGGCCGCTGCGGGGGCGTCGTTGCAACGCCTGATACGGATTGCGGGCACAGGCGAGCATCGGGGTCCGGGTCCCGCGTCGCCGTCGTTTGGCAATGAGGCGTTCCTGCCCATTCGGCTGGATGGATGAAGCGGCACCCGTGTGTCGGCCCCCTATGTCGCCGGACCCTGCAGATCGTCTCCGTCCGACCCGTTCGACCGAAGCTCTCCCCCGCGGGAAGGCGCCAGCAGATCCTTGCCGGTGCGGACCAGGGCGGACGGCGGGGCGCTGCCGATCAGGATCAGGGGCGTCCTGGACCCCACCGCGACCGCGTGCGGGATGCCGCGCAGGCTCCGCCGCCCGTTGGCTTCGGTGCGCATGCCCATGACGATGAGGTCGGAGGTGCGGGCATGCTTGATGATGGTGTCTTCCGGGTACGCGGCGGTTTCCACGACCACTTCGTACGGTCCCGCGGCCTCGTCGCGCACCATTCTGTGGATCTCGCGCTCGAATCGGCGGCGTTCCTCCTTCGATGCCGAGGGAAGCATCGTGGAGAGATACGTGATGGCTCGTCCCTTCGTGCGCGCCAGGCTGGCGAGCAGGCGAACCCTCGGGCGGCTGTGCCCTCGATGCCCTCCGAGGGGCACCAGGACCCTCTCGACCTCATCCATGCCCCAGCCCGACGGGGTGCGCGCGACCACGACGTCGCAGCCGATCCCGGCGATGCGCCGCTCCAGCGCGGCTTCGACGAGCGGATCGGAGAGATTGGGAAGGCCCAGCAGCACGGTCTCGCAGCGGTGTTCCTCCGCGACCCGCGCGATCTCGGTCCACGGGTCGGGGGCGATGGTGAAGAGGATTTCCGCGATCAGCGAATGCTCCAGGCTGTGCACCATGGACTTGCCCAGCACGGCCTGGGCGTCGATGACCCGGGATTCGGGCGCGGACGCCGTGTCCGGGGGCGAGAGAACCGTGAGCAGCAGGACGCGGCCCGAGCCCGGTGTGCGCAGGGTGCCGGCGATGTCCACCAGGCTTGCGGCGTTGGCCGGGTTGGCGATGGGGGCGAGCACCAGCGGGCTCCGTCCCCGGAGCAGGGTGAGGTGGGGATGCGTGGCCTCCGCGGAGACGTCGGTGAGACGCGCGGCCGGGGCCAGCAGGATGAGGTAGAGCGCGGTGCCGATGGCGATCCAGGTCATTACGATGCTGCCGGCGAAGGGAACGGCGAAGATCTGGAACGCCGCCAGCGATACGCAGAACAGCCCGCCCGCGATGGGCAGGAAGGGGATGCGCCCCGACGCCGAGCGGTACTCCACCAGCACCGCCGCGACGTGCACCATGGCGAAGGAGATGAGGAAGATGAGGCTCGAAGCGGCTCCGGCGGCGGGCACTTCGCCGACGGCGAGCGCGATCACGGCCACCACCGTGCCGGTGACCACGACCGCCGTCGCGGGCGTGCCGCTCGACCCGCGCATGCGGGCCAGCCGGCGGGGCAGGGTACGGTCGCGGGCCATCGCGAAAGCCACCCGCGATGCGCCCAGGAGGTTGGCCTGGAGCGCCGAGAGCATCGACAGGATGCCCGCGCCGATGACCAGCCAGTACCCCGCCACCCCCATGTACTCCTCGACGGCCGCCGCCACCAGCCCTTCCGGGTTGGCCGCCGCCACCGCCGCCACCCCGCCCGCCCCCGCCGGTGTCCCCACCGTGGCGAACAGGAAGAGCATGGGCAGGTAGAGCGCGAGCGCGATGCCGAGCGACAGGTACATGGCGCGCGGGAGGGTCCGCTGCGGGTCGCGCACCTCCCCTCCCACCGCGGCGATCAGGTCGAACCCCTGGAGCGCGATGAAGGTGTAGCCCATCGCCCGCACCACCCCGCCCGCCCCCTCGGTGAGGAACGGGTTCAGCCGGTCGGCGAGTTCACCCGGCGACCCGGTGGCCCACGCCCACGCCCCGCCGGCGATGACCACGGCGAACACCACCACCTTGCCGATGGTCTCCGCGGTGCCGCCCCCCGCCGCGCGGCGGACGAGCGCCAGCATGTAGGCGCCGATGGCGATCGCGGCCGCGGCCAGGCGCGCGGCGTCGCTGCCCACCCGGGTCTCGGCCAGCTGCGGCAGGGCGCGCAACAGCCCCTCCATGAAGAACGCCGCGAAGCCGAGCGCGTAGAGCACCCCGGCCACGATCGAGGCGAACCACACCACCCAGCCGACCACGAAGGCCAGCTCGATGGAGAAGACGTTCTTGGCGTAGGTGTAGGTGCCGCCGGACTCGGGGAAGCGGCGGGCGAGGCGGGCGAAGCTGGCCGCGGTCAGGAGGGCGATGCCGCCGTTGAGGCCGAAGGCGACGATGGCGCCCGGCCCGGCGACCGAGAAGGCGGTACCCGCGAGCGCGAGGATCCCCCCGCCCACGATAGCGCCCACCCCCAGGACGGTGGCCCCGAACAACCCCATGTGGCGTTCCTGAACCTGCACCGCGTCCTCCATGATGCCAGCCGGCCACGGCGGTTCCGGGCCGGCAGCGTGGTCAATCCCGTCCGTCAGGCCTTTCCCGTGTGGGCGTCCGATTCAGCCATCTGGCCGCCCGGCGCGGGCGTCCGATTCAGCCATCCGGCCGCCCGGCGAGCGTTCAATGCGATTCAGCCATCTGGCCGCCCGGCGCGCGTTCATGCAAGTGAGCGGGGCGAATCGGTCCCCGTCTACCCCCGCTCCGCCTCGAGTGAGCCGAGCAGTTCGGACGCCCGGCCCAGGTCGTCGTCGGGGAGGCGTATGCGCACCCCGCGCACCAGGTGCCGCACCCCGGCGAACATCTCCCGCGCAATCGCCAGTCCTTCCGCGCGGGCCCGCGCCGGGCTTCTCCGCTCGGCCGCCCGCATCCTCTGCACGATCCTGTCCGGCACCTCGACGCCCGGCACCTCGTTGGCCATGAACTCGGCGTTGCGCAGGGAGGCGAGGGGAAACAGGGTCGCGATCACGGGGATGTCGGTGCCGGCGCGCGCCAGGAAGTCCTCCAGGCGCCGGGCGTCGAAGATGGGCCGCGTGACCGCGAAATCCGCCCCCGCGTCCACCTTCCACGCGAAGCGGCTGAGCTCGAGGGCCTGGTCCGCCGCGGCCTGGTCGAGGGAGACCCCGGCCACCAGTTCGGTGGGCGCGCCGATGTCGTTGCCGCCCGCGTCCAGGCCGCGGTTCAGGCGCTGCACCACGTTCACCAGACCGATCGAGTCGATGTCGGAGATCGCGGTGGAGTCGGCGTAGGGTCCCAGGCTGGTCGACTCGCCGCTCACGATCACGAGGTTGCGGATGCCGGCGGCAGACGCCCCCAGCAGGTCGCGGATCATGCCGTGCATGTCTCGGTCGCGGCAGACGTAGCGCACCAGCGGCTCGATTCCCGCGCGGGCGCCGAGCAGCATGGCCGTGGTCAGGGCGTCCATGTGCGCCTGTCCGCGGGTGCCGCCGACCACGAAGACCGCGTCTACCCCGTCGCGCGCCAGCGCGCGTGCCCTGCGGGTGGTCTCCTCCATCCGCCAGCCGCGCGGGGCGGCGATCTGCACGGTGGTGACGAACTGCCCGGCGGCGAGCTTCCTTCCCCACGCCGACCGCTCGGCCAGCGGCGCCCCGGACCGGCCCGGCAGTCCGGCGGGCTCGGCGCGCGCGGCTGCCCGGACGCGGACCGGCTGCACGGTGGCCACGTGGTCGCGGATCTTGCGCAAGTGTGCCGGCGTGGTGCCGCAACATCCTCCCACGAAGCGCGCGCCGGCGGCGATCAGGCGGCGGGCGTACTGGCCCATGTACTCCGGGCTGGCCATGTAGATCTGGCGGTTCTCGACCACCCGCGGCAGCCCGGCGTTGGGCTGGGCGGAGGCGGGCAGCCCGGAGCTCGCGGCCAGGCGCTCCACCGCGTCCAGCATGATCGCCGGCCCCACCGAGCAGTTTATCCCGGCTACCTCCACCCCCCATTTCGCCATCGCCGCCCCGGCGGCCTCCATGGTGGTGCCTCCCGGCGTGGCGCCGTCCTCGCCGATGGTGACCTGGGCCAGCACCGGCAGGTCGGTGAGCGAGCGCACCGCCCGGAAGGCCGCCTCGAGCTCGCTCAGGTCGCTGAAGGTCTCCAGGCAGAACCCGTCCACGCCGCCCTCCAGCAGCCCCTGCACCTGCCGCCGGAAGAAATCCACGGCCTCCTCGACGGACGTCGCCCCCCAGGGCTCGATGCGGATGCCGAGCGGGCCCACCGCGCCCGCCACGCTCGCCCTTCCCGCGGCCGCCTCGCGCGCCAGCTCCGCCCCAGCCCGGTTGATGGCTTCGGTGCGCCAGTCCAGGCCGAAGCCGGACAGCTTCACCGGGTTGGCGCCGAAGGTGTTGGTCTCCAGGACTTCGGCCCCGGCGTGGACGTACTCCTCGTGCACCTCCCGCACCATCTCCGGCTGCTCGACGTTGAGCTCGTCGTAGCAGACGTTCACGAAGACGCCCCGCCCGTAGAGGATCGTGCCCATGGCGCCGTCCATTACGTGGGCGCGCCCGTCGGCGATCAGGTCGCGCAGAGTCACGCTCACCGGCGGTTGACCTCCCGGGCATGCCCGTCCGGGCGCAGGTCGGGCAACGCCACGCTCACCGGTCGTAGGCCAGGTTCGGGGCCAGCCACCGTTCCGCCTCCCGCGTCTCCATCTCGCGCCGGCGCGCGTAGTCGTCGACCTGGTCGCGCCCGATGCGGCCCACGCCGAAGTAGTGCGCCCGCGGGTGCGCGAAATACCAGCCCGCCACGCTCGCCGCCGGGGTCATGGCGCAGCTCTCCGTCAGCCGGATGCCGGTATGCGCGGTGACATCCAGAAGCTCGAAGATGGTGCGCTTTCCGGTGTGATCCGGGCAGGCGGGATACCCGGGCGCGGGGCGGATGCCCGTATACGACTCCGCGATCAGCGCCTCGCCGTCCATGTCCTCCTCGGGCGCGTATCCCCAGATTTCCCTTCGCACCCGCTCGTGCAGCTGCTCCGCGAAGGCCTCGGCGAGCCGGTCGGCGAGGGCCTTGGCCAGGATGCTGGAATAGTCGTCGTGCTCGCGCTCGAAGCGGCGGCACAGCGCCTCCAGACCGGCCCCCGCGGTCACCGCGAAGGCCCCGAGCCAGTCCGGGACGCCGGTCTCGCGCGGCGCCACGAAGTCGCTCAGGCACGAGTTCGCGCGTCCCGCCGCCTTCTCGAACTGCTGGCGCACCCCGTGCGCGACCGCCAGCGTCTCGCTCCGTCCCTCGTCCGTGTAGATCTCCACGTCATCGCCCGCCGCGTTGGCGGGAAAGATGCCCGCCACCCCGCTCGCCTCCAACAACCCTTCGCTCACGATCTCGTCGAGCAGCGCGCGGGCGTCCCGATGGAGCACCCGCGCCTGCTCGCCCACCACGGGATCATCCAGGATTCCCGGGAACCTGCCGGCCATCTCCCAGGCGTGGAAGAAGGGCGTCCAGTCGATGTAGGGGATCAGATCGTCGAGAGGGAAGGGGGCGAACACGCGGATCCCGAGCGTCCGCGGCGCCACCGGGGGCTCGGAGGCCCAGTCGATGGCCAGCCTCCTCTGGCGGGATTTCTCCAGCGGCAGAATGCGGGCCCGGGCCTGCTTGTCGGCGTGCCTGGCGCGCAGCTCCGCATAGCTCGCGCGGGTGCGCTCCAGGAACGCGGGCGCCTCGCGCTCGCTCAACAGCCGGCTCACGACGCCCACCGCGCGCGACGCGTCGTGCACATGCACCGCGGGCCCCGAGTAGCGGGGCTCGATCTTGACCGCCGTGTGCGTGGGCGACGTGGTTGCGCCCCCGATCAGCAGCGGCAGCCGGAAGTCGAGCCGCTCCATCTCGGAAGCCACATGAACCATCTCCTCGAGCGACGGCGTGATGAGCCCCGAGAGCCCGATGACGTCCGCGCCCTCGCGCCGCGCGGTATCGAGGATGAGCTCCGCCGGCACCATCACCCCGAGGTCCACCACGTCGTAGTTGTTACACTGGAGCACCACGCCGACGATGTTCTTGCCGATGTCGTGCACGTCGCCCTTGACGGTTGCTAGCACGACCCGACCCGCGGCGCGCGCTTTCCCGTTGCCCGCCTTCTCCGCCTCCAGGAAGGGCACCAGGTACGCGACGGCCTTCTTCATCACGCGCGCGCTCTTCACCACCTGGGGCAGGAACATGCGCCCCGCGCCGAACAGGTCGCCCACCTCGTTCATGCCGTCCATGAGCGGGCCCTCGATGACGTCCAGCGCCCGCTCGCGCCCCTGCCGCGCCTCCTCGGTGTCGTCGATGATGTGCTCGGAGATGCCCTTCACCAGCGCGTACGCCAGCCGCTGCTCGACCGGCTCCTCACGCCAGCGGTCGTCGGCCGCGCTCGGTCGCTGCGCGGCCCCCCGGTACCGGGCCGCCAGCGCGATCAGGCGTTCGGTGGCCCCGGAGTCGCGCGCCAGGATCACGTCCTCGACGGGCTCCAGCAGTTCGGCGGGGATCTGGTCGTAGACCGGCAGCGCGCCCGCGTTCACGATGCCCATGTCCATGCCCGCCCGGATGGCGTGGTAGAGGAACACCGAGTGCATGGCGTCGCGCACCGCATCCGAGCCGCGGAAGGAGAACGACAGGTTGCTCACTCCTCCGCTCACCCTGCAGCCGGGGAGTTCGCGCTTGATGGAGCGGCACGCCTCGATGAAGGCGACGGCGTAGCGGTCGTGTTCCTCGATGCCCGTGGCCACCGCGAAGATGTTCGGGTCGAAGATGATGTCCTCGGGCGGGAAGCCGACTTCGTCGGTGAGGATGCGGTAGGCGCGCCGGCAGATCCCGACCTTGCGCTCGAGGGTGTCGGCCTGCCCCTCCTCGTCGAAGGCCATCACGATCACGGCGGCGCCGTAGCGGCGCACCATGCGCGCCTGCTCGCGAAACTCCTCCTCGCCCTCCTTCAGCGAGATGGAGTTGACGATGCCCTTGCCCTGCACGCACTTGAGGCCGGCCTCAAGGATGCTCCACTTCGAGGAATCGACCACGATGGGCACGCGCGAGATGTCCGGCTCGGAGGCGATCAGCGAAAGGAAGCGCACCATCGCCGCTTCCGAGTCCAGCAGCCCCTCGTCCATGTTCACGTCGATGAGCTGGGCACCGTTCTCGACCTGCTGGCGCGCCACCTCGAGCCCCCCCTCGAGGTCGCCCTCCCTGATGAGCCTGCGGAAGCGGGCCGAGCCGGTGACGTTGGTGCGCTCGCCGATGTTGGCGAAGAGCGAGTCGGGGCCCAGGTTGAGCGGCTCGAGGCCGGAGAGGCGGGTGCGGCGTTCGATGCGCGGCGGCCGGCGAGGGGGGAGCCCGGCCACGGCGTCGGCGATGGCTTCGATGTGTGCCGGAACGGTGCCGCAGCACCCGCCCACGATGTTCAGGAAGCCCGCGCGCGCGAACTCGCCGAGCTGGGCGGCCATCGATTCCGGGGTCTCGTCGTACTCGCCGAGCTCGTTGGGCAGGCCGGCGTTGGGGTAGCAGCTGACCAGGAGATCGGCGCGGGTGGCGAGCTCCTCCACGTGCGGGCGCAGGGCGGCCGCGCCGAGCGCGCAGTTGAGGCCGATGGCGAGCAGATCGGCGTGACGCACCGAGTTCAGGAACGCCTCCACCGTCTGCCCGGAGAGGGTGCGGCCGCTCGCGTCCACCACGGTGCCCGACACCATGACCGGCACGTCCAGTCCGCGCCGGTCGAGCAGCGAGCGGATCGCGAACAGCGCGGCCTTGGCGTTCAGGGTGTCGAAGACGGTCTCGACCATGAGGATGTCGACATCGCCGTCGAGAAGTCCGCGCGCCTGCTCGTCGTAAGCTTCCGCGAGGCGGTCGAAGGTGATGTTGCGGAACGCCGGATCGTTCACGTCCGGGGAGATGGAAGCGGTGCGGTTGGTGGGCCCCAGGATGCCCGCCACGAAGCGCGGCCTGGAGGGGTCGCGCGCGGTGAAGGCGTCGGCCGCGGTCCGGGCCAGGCGCGCGGAGACCAGGTTGATGTCGTAGACGGCGTCCTCGAGGCCGTAGTCCGCCATCGCGACCGAGGTGGCGTTGAAGGTGTTCGTCTCGACGATGTCCGCCCCGGCGGCCAGGTAGCCCTCGTGGATCTCGCGGATGACATCCGGTCGGGTCAGCGAGAGCAGGTCGTTGGCCCCCTTGAGCGGGGAGGGATGATCCGCGAAGCGTTCCCCCCGGAAATCCTCCTCCCCCAGCCTGTACCCCTGGATCATGGTGCCCATGGCCCCGTCGAGAACCAGGATGCGCTGCCTGAGGGCATCATCCAGCGCGGCCGCACGCAGCGAGCGCGCGGATGAGCCGGCGGCGGGGGAAGGTGCGAGAGTCGTCATGGCGTCAGTATACTAACCGGAGGCGCGTCCGGTCCGAACAGCGACGGGCGTCCGGCCGTCAGGAACTTTCCGGTTCCGGGGCCGTTATTCCGGGAAGGCTCATGGAAACCGTCCGCATCCCCAATCAGGCGACCTACTCGCCCATCTCGCTGACCGACCTGATGGCCGCGGCGCCGCTCGCTTCGCGCATCCTGCTCGGAGCCACGCCCCCCGGCCGCGCGCTCCAGGCCGTCGCCCTGGGCGCCTACGCGGGCAGCGTCGCGATCGACTGGTTCGCCCGGCGCAAGGTGCGCGCGATCGACTTCCTGGAAACCTTCGGCGCGGACGTGCACCAGCTCACGCCGATGTCCGTGGCCGAGCGCGACCGGGAGGTCCGCTGGCTGGTCGAACTCGTGAGCGACGAGTACACCCCCGAGCGCATCCCGCGCGCGGAACTCGCCCGCCTGGTCAACCGGCACCTGACCGGCTTCATCGCCGACATCACCGGCCAGCGGGTCGAAACCAGCTCGGAAATACGTCAATTCACCCTCGCCGGACTCGTCTTTCCCTTCGCCCTCGGCACCTGCGACATCTTTTCGGGAGACGTGTCCATCCTGCGGGACGCGGGGGTCTTCGAGCCGCACATCATCGCGCACGAGTTCTCGCACCGGAAGGGATACCTGAAGGAGCTGCACGCGCAGGCGCTGGGATACCTGTCGATGGTCGGTTCGGGCGAGCCGGTGCTGGTGCAATCGGCGCGCTGCGAGCGGCTCCACCGGAACCTCCGGGTGCTGGCGGACCGCGATCCGGGGCGATACCGGACGATGGTCGAGGAGGGAGGGCTGCGCGAGGAGTTGCAGGACGACTTCCTGGCGCTGCATCCCGAGGATGGCCCCGCGCAGGGCACGCTGGCGAATCTGATGCGCCGCCTCTACGACGAGCGCATGAAGCTCACCGGCCAGAACGGGCTTTCGGACTATGACGAGGGCTTCACGAACTTCCTGCACACGAGCAGCAGGGACTCGCATGATGGCACGCACGAGTGAGAGACAGGCTGCGGAGGCGTAGGCAGGTGATTTGCAATCGCAGGATGTACGGGATGGTGTTCGCCCTAGCGGTGATGCTGGGGGGCTGTGCGACGGTTCCTCCGGTCGCAGAACCGGCGGGCCGGCAGGTCGAGAAGGTCGTGGAGGTGAAGCCGCTGGATGCGGCTCGGATCCGCAACCAGAGCGGGCCGTTCCTCGCGAAACTGCGCGCGCAGGCGGCCGCCGAGGACATGACCATCGCATACCAGTATCGGGGAATCACGCTCGTCAGGGTTCATCCCGATGGGCGCTACGTCCTGGGCCGGGGCGCAAGCGACGCGCTGTACGTCCGGGAGCCCGCTACCGTGACCAGGCCCGCCCCCTGGGACACGGTCGGGACCTTCTCCATCGTGGGCTACGACCCGGCGACCGCGGAGGTCGGGGTGGCGGTGCAGTCCCGGGTGTTCAGCGTGGGCAACGGCGTCATCTGGGGTGAGGCCGGGGTGGGGGTGGTGGCCACCCAGGCGGTGGTGGACGTGAGCTACGGGCCGCAGGCGCTCGCGCTCCTGCGCGAGGGGTACTCGCCCGCCGAGGTGGTGGAGCGCGTCCTCGCCGCCGACCCGAACCCCGACCCGGAGCGGTGGAGCATCGAGGGCCGCCAGTTCTCGGTCATGAACGCGCGCGGCGAAGTGGCGACCCACACCGGCCCGCGCGCCAGCGACTGGGCGGGGCACCGCATCGGCCGCTACACCTCCGCGCAGGGCAACATCCTGGCCGGCCCGGCGGTGGTCGACGACATGGTCACCGCCTTCGAGAACACCCCCGGCCACCTGTCCCAGCGGCTGGTGGCGGCCCTCGAAGCCGGTCAGGCGGCGGGCGGAGATACCCGCGGCATGCAGTCCGCCGCCCTGCTGGTCGTCAGGGAGGACGGCGGCGTCTGGCTCAACAACGACGTGGTGCTGCGCCTCCAGGTCGACGACCACGATGAGCCCATCGCCGAGCTGCGCCGCCTCGTGGAGATGGCTGCAGAACGGCGCGTGCGACGGCGCAGGCAATAGGTGGGCGCGATGCGCGAAGACCGGCATAGCCCGGTGCGGTTCCGCGACACCAGGGCAGGCATCGGACTTGACGTTCGCTGCTAGCAGCGTAGACTAACAGTGACACCCCTTGCGGTCTCGACCGCAGGGCGCGGGGCCTCTTCGGGGGCCCTTGCTTTTTGCGGCAGGTGTACTTCCTAAGCCACGCAGTCTGGGCACCCCTGAAACGGCCGGTGGGCGGAACCCGCATGGCTGAGGTGATCAAGACGGAGGAGAAGGGCTCGGACGTCAACCTCGCCGTACATCTCTTGAATGATGCTTGGCGTAAAGCCTACGACTGCGCGGTCGTAGTCACCAACGACAGCGACATCGCGGAGGCGATGCGCCTCGTGAGGCTGCATCACAGCATACGAATCGGTCTGCTGACACCCGGAACTGGCAGATCATCGCAGCAACTCAGAGCGCATGCCCACTTCTTGAGACATATCCGTCCCAATGCGTTGGCGAACTCTCAACTGCCGGATCCCATTCCGGGCACAAACATCCGAAAACCCAGCCGGTGGTAGTCGGAAGTACACGCACGGCCACCTGCCCCTCCGGCTGGTGGCGGCGCTCGAAGCCGGTCGGGCGGCGGGCAGAGACACCTGCGGCAGAGTCAGGTTATCCCGACTGAGCCTTCTTCCCCTCCTCCACCTTCTTCGCCACGGCCTTCGGCACCTCGGTCGGGGTCGCTCCGCCGAGCAGCTGTTCCGCGAAGTCGAGGCGCTCCTCCATGGACCCCAGGTGGTAGGCGATTTCCGTGACATCGCGGCGGATGCCCTCGAGTTCGGCGCGGGTCGGCGCGCCGGTGGCGCTCACCCCGGGGATGCGGCGCATGAAGAACTGGGCGAGGAGGATGCCGGCCGCGCCGATCATGCCGCCGGTCACGAAGACGGCTACCAGCAGGATCAAGATCTCCGGTTCCATGCCTCTCCGCCCCGTTCGAGGGAATCCGGCGCCGGCGCCGCGGCTCGAAGCACCCGCGCGAGAATCGTTTATCGCGTGAACCCGCGGGATGGTTCCCCGACCGGCCTCCCCGGGTTCACCGAGGTGAGCTCTGACGCCCTTGCCCGGCTTTCGGCTACGGATTCACTTGTGCACAACCGCCCGGGGAGCCCCCGCGTCGTCCCTCCATCCGAACAGAGCCCTACCATGAACGCCATCGCCAGGTTTCTCTCCCGTCCGATTTCGCCCGTGCCGCGTGCGTCGTTGCCCCTCCTCATGCTCATCGCGCTCGCGCCACGTCCGGCAGAAGCGGCTCCCGCCCCGGCGCCGCAGGAGTCTGATGCCCAGGCCGGACCGGCGAACTACGACCTCGCCGCCCGCTTCGCGCCCTATCGCATCCGGGACATGGTGCACTCCACCTCCGTCGATCCCCGCTGGATCGAGGGCAGCGAGCGGTTCTGGTACGAGTGGGAGAATGCCGACGGCACCTTCTACTACATCGTCGATCCCGGCGCCGGCTCGCGCACCCTCCTGTTCGACAACGATCGCATCGCCGCGGAATTGACGCGCATCACCCGCGATCCATGGGACGGGCAGCATCTGCCCATCCGCAACATCCGCTTCATCAGCGACAACATCCTCCACTTCGAGGTGGAGTCCTCCCAGGACGAGGAGGTGGAGGACGAGGAAGAGGAAGAGGAAGTGCAGGAGGAGGATCAGGACGAGGAGGAGGACGACTCCGGGAGCTCGACCCGCAAGCGGGTCCACTACTTCGAGTACACGGTCTCGACCCGGACCCTGCGCGAGCTCGAGGACTACGAGGCCCCCGACAACCATCCGGACTGGGCGAGCGTGTCCCCCGACGGCGAGACGGTGGTCTTCGCCCGGGATCACAACCTCTTCATGATGAGCGGCGACGACTACCAGCAGATTCTGGAGGCCCGCCGAGGCAAGTCCGGGGATGAAGCCGACGACGCCGAGGACGACATCGAGGTCACCGAGGCCCAGCTCACCACGGACGGCGAGCAGTACTACACCTACGAGGCCAACTACACCGGGCGCGGCGAAACCAACGTCACCCTCGAGGAGGAAGAGGACGACCGCAAGGCGGCATCGATCTCGTGGGCGAAGGACTCGCGCCGCTTCGCGCTCATCCGGCGCGACAACCGCGAGGTGGGCGAGCTCTGGGTGGTCCACGTGGTGGGGAAGGGGAACGCGCGGCCGGAACTCGAGACCTACTCCTACGAGATGGCCGGGGAGGAGTCGGTCACCCAGGAGGAGCTCGTGGTCTACGACCTGGAGTCGCGGGAGCAGGTCGCCGTCGCGCACGATCCCTGGAAGGACGAGGACCTGCGCATCACGACGCAGCGCCAGTTCGACTACCCGGACTCCGATGAGCCGGACCGCTCGCTCTGGATCTCGGACGACTCCGAGGAACTCCATTTCGTGCGCCTGAGCCGGGACCGGCACCGGGCCGCGGTCATGGTTGCGGACGCCGGCACCGGCGATGCGCGCATGCTCTTCGTGGACAGCCTGAACACCTACATCGAGACGCGCCCCGTCGAGATGCTTGACAACGGCGACATGCTGTGGTGGTCGGAGCGGGACGGCTGGGCGCACCTCTACCTGTACGGGCCCGACGGCGAGGTGAAGCAGCGGCTCACGGAGGGGGCGTGGCACGTGGACGGCATCGTCGGCGTCGACGAGGCCCGCGGCTTCGTGTTCTTCACCGGCCAGGGCCGGGAAGCGGGGGAGGATCCCTACTACGCGCACCTCTACCGGGTGAGCCTGAACGGCACCGGGCTGACGCTCCTGAACGCCGGGGACTACAACCACCAGTTCGAGATGGGCGAGTCCAACCGCTTCTTCGTCAGCAACTACTCGCGCGTGGACACGGCTCCCATGTCCGCGCTCTTCGACGCCTCGGGCCGGCGCATCATGGATCTGGGCGAGGCCGACTTCGGTGCCCTGGAAGCGGCCGGATACCAGTTCCCGGAGCCGTACCAGGTGGAGGCCGCGGACGGCGTGACCGACATCTACGGCGTGATGTACAAGCCCTACGATTTCGATCCGGCGAAGACGTATCCCATTGTGGCGTACGTCTATCCGGGACCGCAGACCGAGTCGGTGTCGAAGTCGTGGTCGGCAAACCCGTACGAGCAGGCGCTGGCGCAGTTCGGCATGATCGTCGTGACCATGGGGAACCGGGGCGGACATCCGGACCGGTCAAAGTGGTACCACAACTATGGGTACGGCGACTTGCGCGACTATGGACTGGCCGACAAGAAGGCGGTCATCGAACAGTTGGCCGACCGCCACGACTTCATAGATATAGACAAAGTAGGAATATACGGACATTCCGGGGGCGGCTTCATGTCCACGGCGGCCATGCTCGTCTATCCGGACTTCTTCAAGGTCGCAGTGTCGTCGGCGGGCAACCACAACAACGACGTGTACAACCGGTCCTGGTCAGAGACACACCACGGCGTGAAGGAGGTCGTGGACGACGAGGGCAACGTGAGCTTCGAGTACGACATCGAGCGCAACTCCGACCTCGCCGCCAACCTCAAGGGCCACCTCCTGCTCACCACCGGCGACAACGACAACAACGTGCACCACGCCGGCACCTTCCGCATGGCGGAAGCGCTCATCCGCGCCAACAAGCGCTTCGACTTCTTCATCTTCCCGGGGCAGCGCCACGGCTTCGGCGACATGAGCGACTACTGGTTCTGGCTGCGCGCCGAGTACTTCGTGAAGCACCTGCTGGGCGACACCCGCTGGGACGTGGACATCATCCCCCTGCAGATGAACGCGCCGCAGACGCGGTGAGGGGGATCTGAACACCACCGGGCGGAGCTGCGATGCCGACAGAACTCCGCCGCCGAGAGACCGTGTTCAAGGGATCATGGAGCATGAGATCACCTTCCCTTCGCCGACGGGCGCTGGCGGTCGCGTGTCTCGCCCTGTGCGCGACTTCCGGCTGCCGGCCCGACGCGGACTCCGCCGGGCTGTCGGAGGCCCACGCGGCGGCGATCCGCGACAGCGTGTCGAGCGCGCTCGATGAGTTTCGCGAACTCGGATCGGGCCCGGACCCGACGGCGGCCGGCGGCTTCTACTCCGAGTCCCCCGCGTTTCGGTTCTACGAGAGCGGGGCACTGCGCTACCGGTCGGCGGCCGACGTGCGCGCCGCTCTGGAGGGCCTCGGCCCGGGAATGCGGGTCACGACGGAGTACTCGGACACCGGCATCGAGGCGCTGGCGCCCGGTGTCGCGCTGGTCCGGTCTCTGTTCGAGAGCACGCTCGAGGGTGAAGGCGGGTTCGCGTTCACGTACGGCGGGGCGATGACTGCGGTCTGGATCCACGAACCGGACGGATGGCGCATCCTGAGCGGCCACACCTCCGCGCCCGTTCCCCGGGCAGGCGCGGAGGACGGGGCTCCGTGACAGGGCGGGAACGCACGAACATGAACTCGCGGGACTCACCGCTGACGCGGTAGCGAGCGAGATGTGTCTAACCGGTAGCGAAGGGTGTCCAGCCCGTGGCTACGACGGGCTCGCGTACGACGCGGAGGTCGGGCGGCGTGATGATCTCGCAGGTCGGGCCGGGAACTGCCGCCGTGAGCACCGATCCATCAACGACGACCGTCACTTCCGATCCGCGTCGCGGGCACGAAGAATGTGCTCGGTGGCTACGCTGTTGATCATCGCGCGCTTGTCAGCGCGGACCTGCCTGAACCACTCCTCAACGGAAGGCTTGGCCACCAGACGCTCCAGCTCGCCCCGCAGGTACTCCTGCATCGACTGGCCTCTCGCGGCCGCGCGCGCCGCGATCTGGTCCCGTACCTCCTCGGGAACGCCCCGGATGGTGATCTGAACGCTCATGACAGCATTATTAGCGTCAGCGACATCAGATCACAAGCGCGCAAGCCGTCGCATCGCCTGGAAGGGTCACCGGCTGCGCATGGCTCCTCCTCCAGGGCTCTCACACGGCCTCTTCGCGGGACGCGTTGCCGCGCCGCCCGCGCAACGGTTTTTGTTGCGCGCCATTTTCGAGCCCCGTAGCTTGTGCACATGGACGAGGCCGACCACGGTACCGCGCAACACTCCGAATCCGGCGAAGACGGTTCCGACTGGACTCTGAGCCATCTCGAGATGATTCGCCGGGGCGTGGATTCCGATCGCGGAATTGCAGCCATTCTTGGCGTTTCCGCGTCCCAGGTCACGCGCTGGAGGCAGGGTCAGCGTCCGGACCGGGAGAACGCGGACCGGCTCGCCGGCCTCGCGCTGGCCGTGGAGATGCTGATGCGCTGGCTCGACGCGGACATCGTCGAGGAGTGGCTGACCGGTCCTAACGCGCATCTGGACGGCGCAACACCGTCGTACTTCATCCAGCGCAGCCAGATCGCCGAGGTCGTGGGGGCCGTGGAGGCGATGAAAGCCGGCGTTTTCGCCTGACTGGTCGCGCTCGTGGCCCTCTTCTGGCGCGTTTTTCCGTGGAATCCGGGTGTCGTCGACGACAGCCCGTTCTCGCCGTCCCGCATTCCGCCGACCACCGGGCGAGGGCGCTTCGACCTTCCGGTGGCCTGCTCGCCCGTGCTCTACTTGGCCGAGTCGCCCGAGCACGCCATCGCCGAGGCGCTTCAGCCGTGGCGCAACCGGCCCCTTCGGGAAGCGCACCTTCGGCGGGCCGGACACCCGCTGGCCCTGGTCAGCGTGCAGCTGGATGCGGATGCGGCCTCGGAGATTCTCGACCTGTGTGACCCTGCCACGCTCGACCGCCGGGGCATCGCGCCGGATCAGGTGGCCTCACGAAACCGGCGCGCAACACAGGCCATCGCCGCTTCCGCGTGGGACAGCGGCAAGACCGGCCTGAGATGGTGGTCCGCCTTCGGGGGCGAGTGGCACGGGATCGTCCTCTTCACGGATCGCACGCGAGACGGTTTGCGCTACGGTGGGCCGCGGGTGCTCTCGGCCCGGACGCCGGCTCTCTACGCCGCCGCGGCGGCGCTGGGCATGCCGATGGCGGTCAGCGTCGCCACGCTCCCGGACCGGGAATCCCGCGACTGAAGAGCACCTCGGAGGTCGGAGTCCGGAACACGGCGGCGTCCGCCACTTCCTCGGTCATGACGGTCGGCGGAAGGTCGCGCAGGATGCCCTGTATCCGGCCCGTTACCTTGTCACGCACGATCGCCATCGGACGATTGGTGTCTTCGTCGAGCGTGGCCGATCCGCCCGGTCCGTCAAGCGTGACGCTGGCAAGGCTGCCCGCCCAGCCGGGCTCCACCGGGAGCATGAAGACGAAGCTCGAGCTGCCGTCGCCATCGGCCACGACGGGCATCTCGAAGGGCAGGGAGAAGAGCACCGTGCCGTCGCCGGCCCGACCGATCACCACGTACTCACCGATCGAGCGCGGACGCGAGGGCGGGGCGTCGATCACGAAGACGGGGTCCAGGAACGGCACGCGGTCGGCGTCGATGCCGCCCCAGAGGAGCAGATTCCGGGTGCGGATCGTATCCCGCACCACGGAGGCGCCCACCGGGTTGCCCGGCCGGGAGCGGGCGTTGTGCGTGTCGTCCGGGCCGGGGCGGACGCCTCCCGCGTCCTGGGCGTCGAGCGCCGGGCACGCAGCCAGGAGGAACAGCGCCGGGATCGCGACGCGGATGCCGGTTCGGTGCGGGATCCTCATGATTGTGTCTGTACACGCCCGATCCGGATCCGGTGCCCCGGATCACGAGGCCTCGTCCGCGCCACGGATCGCCGCATCGCGCCCGGTGACCGCCTCGGCCGACTGCCGGCTACCTCGCGAAGCTCCTCCTCGGGGGGCGGCACTGGGGCCACGTCTCTCGTATGCCGTCGTTCGGGTTCACCGGCAGCACCCTCTGGGTCACGTCCATGCGCTCCGGGTCCTCCGACGCCATGTAGGTCAGCATCGCGGCCAGGGTCGCGTTGTTGCGCAGGTCGTCGAAGACGATCTTGTCGAAGGTGTCGCGGTTGGTGTGCCAGGTGTACTGGCGGTAGTCGGGATAGTTGGACTGGAGCCGGAAGCCCGGCGCGGGCTTGCAGATGAACGACATGTGGTCCGAGCCGCCGACCTCGGGCACGCCCGGCACATCCAGCTCGATGTGGCCGGTGATCTCCGGGGGGATGCGCTCGAACCAGCGCGCGAAGTGCTCCCCGGCGCCCAGGAAGCCCTGCATGCGGATGAAGTCGATGCGCCAGGTGCCGTTGTCCTGGTTGAAGGAGGCCTGAAGCCCGTCCACCACCTCGGGATTGTCGGTGGCGAAGGCGGTCGAGCCGATCAGGCCCTGCTCCTCGCCGCCCCAGTGCCCCACGACGATGGTGCGGCGCGGGTTGGGGTAGGTCTCCTTGAGGATGCGCATGGCCTCGTGCATCATGACGGTGCCGGTGCCGTTGTCGGTCGCGCCCGAGGCGCCGTCCCACGAGTCCAGGTGCGCGCTCAGCAGCACGTACTCGTCGGGCAGTTCGGTGCCCGGAATCGTGGCCACCACGTTGAAGGCGGGCACGTCGCCCAGGAATTCGGCCTCCGCGTCCAGGCGGATGCGCGGTCCCTGGTCTCGTGATGCGAGCCTGTGGAGGAGGGAATAGTCCTCGCACGCCAGGTGCAGCGACGGGATCTCCCGGGTCGAGGAGGCGAAGATCTTGTCCACGCCCCAGCCCCGGGACCAGTTGCCCGTGATCAGCCCGAGCGCACCCGCGCTTTCCAGCCGCTGGGGCCCTGCGTTGGGGA
This sequence comes from Longimicrobiales bacterium, assembly GCA_965202805.1. Taxonomy (GTDB): domain Bacteria; phylum Gemmatimonadota; class Gemmatimonadetes; order Longimicrobiales; family Gaopeijiaceae; genus BD2-11. Next base: position 1,089,225 of record OZ241869.1, on the reverse strand, counting down.
TGAACGTCAGTTGGTAGCTGGCCGTCCATTCCTGCTGCGCGGCGTCCCGGGCCTCGCTCATGCGCCGGAAGGACTCGGGGGTGGCGTGGTCGAGCCACGACTGGTCCTCGCGGCAGGTGGGTTCGGCGAAGGAGACGGCGACGAACTTGCCCGCGGCGGAGGGCAGCCAGGCGTTCAGCTCGGCGCCGTCGGCGAAGGTCGGCAGCGCGACTACCTCGCCCTCCACGGGCCCGTCGGTGCCGGGGCTCCAGGCGAGCAGCGTGCCCTCCAGCGTGCGCCTGCGGGGCTCCAGCATGTCGATGTGGGTAAAGCCGCGCTCCCATCCGATCCAGGTGCCGTAATCCTGGCGCTCCGCCTCGATGCCCCAGCGCTCGTAGTTGGAGATCAGCCAGTCCGCGGAGCGCGAGTAGGCCGGGGAGCCCATCAGCCGGGGGCCGATGGAGTCGAGCAGCGCCTGCGCGAGATCGAACGCCCGGCTTCCCGAACCCATGCCCTCCTCCCACATCGCCTGGATGACGGGGTCGTCGGAGGGGAAGGTCTGGGCGGGCAGCGGCATGGCCAGGGAAGGCGTGGCCAGGAAAGGCGTGGCCAGGGAAAGGGCGGCCGCGGCGAGAAGAATGCGTCTGCTGGTGGTCATGGGATGGGGTTCCTTCGTGAGTTCGGGGCGCGAGGAAAAGCCTCGGGCGCTCCTGGGGTACAACCGAGGGCTCCGCGCCGTCAGGATGGGACACGGGAGGGGAAAGCGCCAGCCATGCGCGAGACCGTGGGCTGCGCCCGATCCCCGGGTAGCGCGGGATGCGAGATCTGGTATCATCATAGCCGAAGCGACGGGCAAACCTGGGGGCCGGATGGCCGCAGATGATCGATTCCGGGTCTGCGCGAGGCATTGGCCGGGGGTTGTGCTCATGGCCGTGTGCGTCGCCGGATGCGGTGATGGTGAAGCGCCGACGGCACCGGCGCCGGCGAACCGGGCGCCCGAGCCGGCAGGTTCGATTCCGGGCCAGACCGTGAACGTGGGCGATACGGCCGCGCTCGATCTCTCGTCCTACTTCACCGATGCCGACGGCGACGCGCTGAGCTACACGGCCGCGTCGTCGGTCGCCGCGGTCGCCGCGGTCTCGGTGTCGGGCGCCACCCTGACCGTCGCCGGGGTGGCAGCGGGCTCCGCCAGCGTTGCGGTGACGGCCACCGATCCCGCCGGCCTGAGCGCCGTGCAGACCTTCGAGGCCACCGTCCCCAACCGGGCGCCGGAGGCGGCGGGCGCGATCGAGGACCGGACGGTGCTGGTCGGCGACACGGCCAGACTCGACGTATCGCCCTACTTCGCCGACCCTGACGGCGACGCGCTCAGCTACGCGGTGTCCTCGTCGGACCCGGCGGTGGCTGCGGTTTCCGTCTCCGGCTCGGAAGTGACGATCACCGCCCTGTCCCCGGGTTCGGTCACGATCGAGGTGACGGCCACCGACCCCTCCGGCCTCGGCGATACCCTGAGCGGCCACATCGCTGTCGTCGCGCCGGGTCCGGACCTGGCGTTCACGGCCCGGTCGCCGATCGCCGCTACGCTGACGCCGGGCGATTCGACGACGTTGACGTTCGGCATCCGCAACCAGGGCTCCGATGTGTCGGAGGCAACGACGATCCGCGCCATGCGGTCGACGAACCCCACTATCAGCATTCGCGACACCGAACTCCGTTCAGCCCCCTTTCCACCGCTTGCGCCCTCGCAGGACTACACATTCCTGCTGGCGATCTCGGCTGACCGGGGCAGCGCCCGGGGAACGGTCTACATCGGCGTGTGCGTCGATCCGGTGATGGAGGAGTTCGACGCGCGCAACAACTGCTCGGAGGGTGTTCGCCTGACGATCACCGGGGCGTCCGGTGCCCGGGAGTCGGCCGACCGCAGCCCGGGCATGCGGGTCCGGGTCGTCTCCCCCCCGCCAACGGGCCGTCCGCAGTGACTCCGGGGAGACGCGGGTCCGTGCTCACGATGGTGCTCCTTGCAGCGTGCGGCGACGAGCCGGTGGTCGCTCCCCCGGAGGCCGTCGTGTCCGCTTCCGAATCGAGCGCGTCGCCGTCGGCCACAACGATGAGCGATCGTGACATCCTCATAGCGCTCTACAACGCGACCGACGGGCCGAACTGGGTCGACAGCGAGAACTGGCTGACGGACGCGCCGACGGGCGAGTGGTACGGGGTGGAGACGGACGCCTCCGGACGGGTTGTGGGTCTGGATCTCGCCGGCGAGCTGGACCGGGCCACCCAGGAATGGGCTACACACGGCCTCACCGGCTCCATCCCGCCGGAGCTCGGCGGGCTCGGCGACCTGGAGACGCTGTCGCTGGCCCGGAACGGGCTGACGGGCTCCATCCCGCCCGAGTTGGGCGGACTCGCCAGCCTGGAGACGCTGTCGCTGGGCCGGAACGACCTGACCGGCTCCATCCCGCCCGGGCTGGGCGAACTCGCCGGCCTGAAGACGCTGTCGCTGCGCTGGAACGAGCTGACGGGCTCCATCCCACCGGAACTCGGCGGCCTCGCGAACCTCGAGGTCCTGTCGCTGGCCGTGAACGACCTGACGGGCTCCATCCCGCCGGAACTGGGCAGACTGGGCAGCCTGAAGACGCTATCGCTGGGCTGGAACGGCCTGAGCGGCTCCATCCCGCCGGAATTGGGCGGACTCGCCAGCCTGGAGACGCTGTCGCTGAGCGCGAATGACCTGGAGGGCTCCATCCCGCCGGAACTGGGCGAACCCGCCAACCTGGAGAGCCTGTGGCTGGGCCTGAACGCCCTGACGGGCTCCATCCCGCCGGAATTGGGCGGACTCGCCAACCTGCAGACGCTGTCGCTGGGCCCGAACCTCCTGACGGGCTCCATCCCGCCGGAACTGGGCGGCCTCGCCAGCGTGAAGAACCTGTTGCTGGGCTCGAGCGGCCTGACGGGCTCCATCCCGCCGGAACTGGGCGGACTCGCCACCCTGGAGAACCTGTCGCTGGGCGCGAACGGCCTTACGGGCTCCATCCCACCGGAACTGGGCGGCCTCGCCAACCTGCAGCGGCTGTGGCTGGCCTCGAACGGCCTTACGGGCTCCATCCCACCGGAACTGGGCGGCCTCGCCAACCTGCAGCGGCTGTGGCTGGCCTCGAACGGCCTTACGGGCTCCATCCCGTCCAGCTTCCTGCAACTGGACGAGTTGAGGGAGTTCTGGTTCCCGGGAAACGCGGGACTCTGTGCGCCGGGAACCACGGGGTTCGTCGAATGGCTGAACCGGGTGGAGCGGTACGAGGGGCCGTTGTGCAACGCGGCCGACAGGGCCGCCCTCGTTTCGCTGCATGAACTGGCGGGCGGCGCGAACTGGACGGACCCGGAGGGTTGGCTGGGCGCTGGCGCGCTGGAGGAATGGCATGGCGTCAGCGTCGATTCCCTCGGTCGCGTGACCGCGCTCGACCTTACCGGCAACGGCCTGTCCGGGCGCCTCTCCTGGAAGATGGGCGAACTGGCTCAAATGACCGAGCTCAGGATCGCGGACAACGCCGACCTCTCCGGCCGTCTGCCGCTCTCGCTTGCCGGTCTCTCCCTCCGGACCCTTCACTACTCCGGCACGGAGCTGTGCGCCCCGGCGGAGGAGGTGTTCCGGGCATGGCTGGGCGGCATTCCGTCGCACGAGGGCACGGGCGAGGAGTGCGCTCTCTTTCCTGACCGCGAGGCCCTCGGAGTCCTCTACAAGACGACGGGCGGACCGAACTGGAGTGAATCGGGCAATTGGCTCACCCTCGCTCCGCTCGGGGCCTGGCATGGCGTGCGCACGGATGCGGATGGGCGGGTCACGAGCCTGGACCTCCGGGCGAACGGGCTGGAGGGACCGATTCCGGCGGAGCTGGGCGGGCTGGCCAGGGCCAGGCTCGTGGACCTCTCGGGGAACGAGCTCTCGGGACCCGTCCCTGCGGAGATAGGCGGGTTGGCCAGCGTTGAAGGACTCTTCCTTGACGGAAACGAGTTGACGTCCGTCCCGCCGGAGTTGGGGGAGCTGGGCAACCTGAGAGAGCTGGTTCTCAACTTCAATCGACTGACGTCCCTCCCGCCGGAACTCGGACGCCTCTCCAGGCTCGAGGCACTGGGGCTCTGGTCCAACGAGTTGACGACCATCCCCCCGGAATTGGGCCAACTGGGCAACCTGAAGGAGCTGGATCTCGACGAGAACCGGCTGACGTCCCTTCCGGCGGAACTGGCCGGGCTGAAGCGTCTTGAGATCCTCTGGGCGGAATCAAACCAGCTGGCGTTCATCCCGCCGGACCTGGGCGCACTGACCCGCTTGCGGCGGCTGGTCCTGGTTGGAAACCGGCTGACCGACATGGCGGTTGAACCTGGCGGCTATCCAGGCCTGCGCGTCCTGGATCTTTCGTCCAACGAGTTCGCGTCCTTCCCCCGGGCGCTGGCCGAGCTGGGCAACCTCAGGCAACTGGAACTCGACGGGAACGGGCTGACCGACGTTCCGCCAGGACTCGGCGGCCTTGCGCGCCTGGAGATTCTCGATGTCTCGTCCAACGAGTTGAGCGGCCCGTTGCCGGCGGGGCTGGTCGAGTTCACGGGCCTCACCAGCCTGAGCCTTGCCGACAACGTGGGGCTGACCGGTGCCCTGCCTTTGGACTTGACGGCGCTGGAGGTCCTCGAGGATCTGCACACCGCCGGGACCGAGCTGTGTGCGCCGGCAGACCCGGCGTTTCTCGATTGGCTGGAAGGCGTGACGCGGCAGCGGGTGGCGCTCTGCGACCGCGGCGGCGACGCGGCCGCCTATCTCACTCAGGCTGTCCAGTCCCGCGAGTTCCCGGTGCCGCTGGTCGCGGGCGAGCCGGCGCTGTTGCGGGTATTCGTCACGGCGAAACAGGCAAACGACGCGACCATGCCTCCCGTCCGCGCCACCTTCTACCAGGACGGGGCCGTGACGTACGAACTCGACATCCCGGCGACGCAGGACCCCATCCCGGCGTCGGTCGACGAGAGTTCGCTTTCGAAGTCGGTAAACGCCGAGATCCCCGGGTGGGTCGTCCAGCCGGAGCTGGAGGTCGTGATCGAACCGGATCCGGAGGGGACGCTGGACCCCGCACTTGGCGTGGCCGGGCGCATCCCCGCGACCGGCCGGATGGCGGTCGACGTGCGGGCGATGCCGGTGTTCGAGGTCACGCTCGTGCCCTTCATCTGGGAGGAGAATCCGGACTCCTCCATTGTGGAGATCACGGCGGCCATGGCCGCCGACCCGGCAGGGCACGAACTGTTTGAACGGACACACCTGCTGCTTCCGGTTGCGCAGATGGACGTGACGGCGCACGCGGCAGTGGCTTCGCCGACCAACAACGGCTTCGAAATCCTGCGGCTTACGGAGATGATCCGGGTCGCCGAGGGCGGGCGCGGCCACTACCTGGGCCTGATGGCCGGACCCACGGTGCCCAGCGATCTCCGCGGCGTCGCCAACGACATCGGCAACTGGTCGAGTTTCTCGGTACTCGATTCCGAAACCATCGCGCACGAATTCGGCCACAACCGCAACCTGTATCACGCGCCGTGCGGCGGAGCCGCAGGCCCGGATCGATACTATCCCTACCGGAACGGCAGCATCGGCGCCTGGGGGTACGACTTCCGCGCCGGCGAACTCGTCCCGCCGGAGCAGCCGGACTTCATGTCCTATTGCACGCCGACGTGGACCAGCGACTACCAGTTCACGAACGCGCTCCGGTACCGCTTGGAGACGGAGACCAGCTCCATCATCGTCGTGGCCGCGGACACCCGTGCGGCGGCTTCCTCCCGGACCCTTCTGGTCTGGGGCGGCCTCGACGGCGAAGGCGCCCCGTACCTCGAGCCGGCCTTCTTCATCGATGCCCCGCCGGCGCTGCCCTCGTCCGGCGGCGCCTGGTGGCTCACCGGGCGGGATGCCGCCGGTGCCGAGCTCTTTTCGGTGTCGCTCGGCATGGCGGAGTATACCGACACGGAAGATGACCACGCGGGGTTTACCCTGGCCCTGCCGGTGACGTGGACCGGGCAACTGGCGAGCATTTCGCTCCAGGGTCCGGGAGGCTCGGCGATCCTCGGCCGCAATACCGACGCTCCCGTCACGATCCTTCGCGATGCCGCGACGGGCCGGATCCGCGGCATCCTGGAGGGTCCTCCTCGAGCGGCCCCGGCCGCGGGAGCCGCTGCAGCGGCCGGGGGACAGGGGTTCGAGGTCCTCTTCAGCCGCGGGATACCGGACGCGGGGAACGAGCGGCGCTGAACTCGCAGTCCGGAACGCGCCAGCCCGCGGGGCCGCACGCCGGGCGCGGGGATGCGCGTTCGGGACGTTGCCGGATGGGTGGCGTGGTGTCATCCTGACATTCCGCGGTCCCTCAACGTCTCGCCCAATCTCCCGGAGGCGAATCATGACGCGCGCTCGACTGCTGTTCCCGGCACTCGCTCTGCTTGCTTTCCCGGCTCTCGTCGCGTTCGGCGCCCTGCCCGTCCAGGCGCAGCGCTTCTCGATCGAGGACGTGCTCAGCCCCGGGTATCCGGTGCAGTTGGTGTCGGCCCGGGCGGCCGACCGCATCGCCTGGATCGAATACGAGGAGGGGAAGCGCAACGTGTACACGGCCGCCGCGCCGGACTTCGCGCCGGTGCGTCTGACACGCTTCGAGGACGATGACGGGCGCGACCTGTCGAACCTGCGCATCTCGGATGACGGCTCGACGCTGGTGTTCCTGCGCGGACACACCCCCAACCGGCAGGGGTGGATCGCCAACCCGGCCAGCGATCCCCGGGGCGCCGAGCGGGCCGCCTGGGCGGTGAGCACCGCAGGCGGCGAGCCCTGGCGGGTGGCGGAGGCCTGGAACGTGGCGCTTTCCCCGGACGGCGAATGGATCGCCTGGGAGAGCGATGGCGACATCTACCGGGCGCCGGTGAACCCCGGGGTCGCGACCGGCGACCCGGAGCAGCCGCTCTTCAGCGTGTTCGGCAGCCAGGGCGACCCGGCCTGGTCGCCGGACTCGCGTCGGCTGGCGTTCGTGAGCGACCGCGAGGACCACGGCTTCATCGGCATCTATGACACCGAGCGTCCCGGCATCACATACCTGGGCCCGGCGGTCGACCGCGACGCCAGCCCCACCTGGTCGCCGGACGGGACCCGGGTCGCCTTCATCCGCAGGCCCGGGCTGCCCTTCGGCGCGCGGGCGGAGCGGGGCGGCGCCCCCGGGGAGGGCGAGGCTGACGACGTCTGGCCCGCCGGGATGACCGAGGCCCGCTTCGCCGGCGGGTACGACTTCTCCATCTGGGTGGGCGACGCGCGCACGGGGGAGGCGGTGGAGGTGTGGCACAGCCCGCCGGGCGACAGCATCTACCGCGAGGTGCGCGAGGTCATCTGGGCCGGCGATCACATCATCTTCCAGGCCGAGCCCAACGGGTGGCGCCGTTACTACTCGGTCGCGGCGGCCGGGGGCACGCGCGACCCGGTCGAGCTCACGCCCGGCGACGGCATCGCCGAGTACATCTCGCTCTCGGCGGACGGGCGCACCCTCTTCTACGCCACCAACGCGGGCGACATCGACCGGCGCCACCTGTGGAGGGTGCCCACGGCGGGCGGGGGGACGCGGCAGCTCACCCGGGGCGACGGCGTCGAGACCTGGCCGGCGGCGCTGGCGAGCGGGGACGAGGTCGCGCTGCTCGCCGCCGGTGCGAGCCATCCGCTTACGGTGGCGGTCGTGCCGGCCTCCGGCGGCGAGGCACGGACCATCCGCGAGCTTCCGGCCCGCTACCCCCTAGCCGAGCACGTCGTCCCCGGGGCGGTCACGCTCAACGCCGAGGACGGCTTCGAGTTCTACAACCAGCTCTTCCTGCCCCCGGACCTCGAGCCCGGCGAACGGCGCCCGGCGCTCATCTTCATCCACGGGGGATCCCGGCGCCAGATGCTGCTCGGCTACCACTACATGCATTTCTATCACATGGCCTACGCCATCAACCAGTACTTCGCGAACAAGGGCTACGTGGTCCTGTCGGTGAACTACCGGAGCGGCATCGGCTACGGGCGCGAATTCCGCAACGCGCCCGGGCGGGGACGCGAGGGCAACACCGAGTATCAGGACATCCGGGCCGCCGGCGAGTACCTGCGCGACCGCGCCGACGTGGATCCGGCGCGCATCGGCCTCTGGGGGCTGTCGTACGGAGGCATCCTCACGGCACAGGGGCTGGCGCGCGACTCGGATCTCTTCGCGGCCGGCGTGGACATCGCGGGCGTGCACCTGTGGGGCAACTCCATCGACCCGGAGTCGGTGTCGTACCAGTCATCCGCGATCTCGGAGATCGAGAACTGGACCTCGCCGGTGCTGCTCATCCACGGAGACGACGACCGCAACGTGGCCTTCTCGCAGACCGTCGGGCTGGTGCAGCTGCTGCGGGCGCAGGGCGTGCCCCACGAACTGATCGTCTTCCCGGACGACGTGCACGACTTCCTGCTGCACGAGCGCTGGCTGACCACCTTCGGCGCGACGGACGGCTTCTTCGACCGCTACCTGATGGGCGGTGCGGCGGTGGCGACGGAGGGGAGGAGGTAGCGGACGCGGGCCAGATTGGTCCCTCAACCCGCCGGCAACGGGATGGATGCGACGGACGGGACGTCAAGTTCGTCCCGGTACACGCCCCATATCCGCGACTCGGAGAAGCGCAGGGCGTCGAACCGGTCGGGGAGGCGCACTTCCCGCGCGACGCCCTCCGGCGAAATCCGAAGCCATACCGGCCCCCCGTTCAGCCCGCCGGCGTCGGGATCGAACGGGTGCAGCCACATCGTCCCGTCTTCGCTGCACCGGAAGTCCACGTACCGCGGCAGGTAGCTCGCGAGCTCCTGCGGGCTCCCGCTGACCCCCCGGGCCATCTGATTCAGGAGCCGCTGGCGGTCCGTTTCGCCGAGCCTTCCTCTCACGTCGCCCGTCAACTCGGCCTGTCTCAGCTCGAAGACCGCGCCGGCAAACTGTCGGGGGCTGACCTCAGTGAAGGGAACGGGTGGAAGATCGATGGGGCCTGCCTCGGCTCCCGATCCGTCGAAGCCGCGAAGCTGATTCCGCACCCGATCATAGACGCGCACGAGGTTGTCGCCGCAGGGAGCCCAAAGTCGGTACCACTGCGGGAAGCCGCCCTCGCTGGGCATGAAGTCCCCTGACGGATCGTCGAGCACCGCACCCAGGGTCACGAGGGTTCGGATCCCGGCTGCGTCCGGATCGACCGCCACCAGATCGGCGCCCAACAGCGACAGGCGGAGCTGCAGCATGCCCCCCTCTTCCGGCGGGCGCGGGCGGGGCACGATGATCTCGCCGCCGAGTCTTGCGGTTCGCACCGCGGCGCTCATCAGGTTCATTCCGCCCCGTATGCTGCCGGGCGGGAGGGACTCCGACCGCAGGGGAATCTCCGTCCAGTCCTCGTCCGGCCGGGAGATCCGGATCATGGCGTGGCGCCTGAGGTCGAAAACCCACGCCTCACCCTCCCATCCTCCCGCGAGGAAGGCGGAGGGCATCGGGAACTCCTCGGGTCCGCCTCCGGCGCGTCCGTGCGTGCCAAGGGATTCGCCATCCGGGCCGAACCCGATGAAGTAGGGCTCGACCGAATTGAAGACCCAGACGGAGCCGTCGGGCAGTACCTCCATGTCCTGTACGACGGCGAGGGACTCGGAGGCGCCAAGTACCTCGATATCGGCCGCGCTCAGCTCGAGCGGAGCGTCCGGGTCGTTGGCGGGCGTGCCGTCACAGCCTGCGAGGAGCGCCGCTGCGGACAGTGTGGCAACAAGGCGCGGGATAGTCGGGCGTTCAGGAGATGTCACGGTTCCTCCGTGGATGGCAGGATGCGGCGACCTGGCGGGCGTGGTCAGCGCGCCCGCGCAAGCGGCTGGGCAGAATGTTGGTCAGGGGGTATCGCGGATCCCGCTACGCCGTGACGATGGGCCACGGCTGCCAGTCCATCCATTTCCCGCGGGTGAAGTCGGGGAAGGGGACCGGCGCGCTTCCCTGGGCGACGCTGATCTCCGACAGTTCGCAGACGGCGCTGAGAGCCGCGGCATCGTAGACGTTCATGTCGGTGGGCTCGCCGCGGCGCAGGCACTCGACGAGCCGGTAGTCCTCCATGAAGTCCATGCCGCCGTGGCCGGCGCCGATGGACGCCTCGCGCAGCGCGCTCCAGAGCGGGTGCTCGAATTCGTCGTAGTACGCCTCGGCGTCCTGCCACCGATGCGACGGGCTGCTGCCCTCGATGTAGACCCGGTCCGGGTAGCCCTGGAAGATCCCGCGCGTGCCCTGGACCTTGTTGATGCGGTCGTAGGGGCGGGGCAGGTTGGTGTCGTGCGCGACGTAGATGGTGCGCCCGAGGGCAGTCTGGATGAGGCTCGCGTTCACGTCGCCCAGCGCGAAGGTCTCGGCGCGCTTGGGGTGTCCCTCGCCGTAGTGGGTGGCGGCCCATTCCTGCAGGCCCCGCGACGGGCTGCTCATCGACACCAGCGAGGCGAAGCGGTCGCCCCGGTTGATGTCCATGCAGTTGGCCACCGGGCCCAGGCCGTGGGTGGGATAGAGGTTCCCGTTGCGGGTCCACGAATGCGCGCGCCGCCACAGCCCCTCGCCCTGGTCGGCGAACTTGATCTCGCGCAGGTCGTGCAGGTAGCCGCACTCCCCGTGCAGGACCTCCCCGAGCAGCCCCTGGCGCACCAAGTTGAGGCAGAGGAGTTCGGCGCGTCCGTAATTCACGTTCTCCATCATCACGCAGTGGCGCCCGGTGCGCTCGGCGGTCTCCACCAGCCGCCAGCAGTCGTCCAGCGTGTAGGCGGCGGGGACCTCGGTAGCGGCGTGCTTGCCGTTCTCCATGGCGGCCACGCAGACGGGGACGTGCCAGCGCCAGGGCGTCGCGGTGTACACCAGGTCGAGGTCCTCCTCCGCGCACAGGCGCTCGAAGTCGCGCTCGCCGCGCGTGTAGAGGGTGGGACGGGGGTGTCCCGCCTCCTCGACGAGGGCGGCGGCGCGCTCGGCGTGCTCCGCGCGGATGTCGCAGACGGCCGTAACCACGCACCCGTCGATGCGGACCAGGTTGCGGACATGGGCCGTGCCCATCCCGCCCACGCCGACGAACCCGATGCGCACCGGGTCGACGGGAGGGGCGGCGAGGGGCCGGGCCGGCGGGGCGGGGAGTTCCTGGGGGATGACGTCGGTGGCCGGGGTCGAGGCCTGGGCCCATACTGTGGCCGCTTCGGCTCCGGGCTCGGTGCACCCGGCGGTGGCGCCGGCCGCCACGCCCAGCGCACCGGCTTTCAGGAAATCGCGGCGGTTCAGGGCGGGAGGTGCTTCGGTTGCGTGTTCTTCGGGCCCGGAGTCGCGTCCGGCTTGCTGTCGGCGGTTCGCGGCGTCGTCGCTCATGGGAGTGCGGGGTTCGGGTGCCTGGGGTTCGCTCCAGAAGACAGTGACGCCGCCCGCGGGGTCGCGCCAGTCACGGGACGACGCCGACGCCGAACCACATGCGCCGGCGGCCGTACAGGATGCCGTTGTTGCAGGGAGCGCGATCCCTCGCCGCTGCTGCATCTTTTCCGGGCCCGCCTTTCCTGCAATCATGGAAGGCGCGCATCTTCGCGATGCGGGTGAGCCTCCTCGCGACGCGGGCGAGCCCCCTTCAACCTCCAATTCCCGGACCATGCCGTCCTCTCCCACCCCATCCGCGCCGCGCGTGCCACGGAGCCCCGGTGTCGGCGCCTCGATTTCCCTGGTGCGCGTCCTGAACCGGCGGGCGCGCGGGCTCATGACCCTGATCAAGCGCGTCGTCTACCGGCTGCCCGGGCTCCGCAACGCGATGCTTCCCGAGTACCGCTACTGGGTGGACCCGGGCGAACTCTCGGCAATGATCGGGCTGATCGACGCCACCCGCGGCACCGAAGGAGTGATCGTCGAAATCGGCGTGGCGCGGGGAGACACTTCCGTCTTTCTGCTCGAGCACCTGAGAACCACCGGCGATCCGCGGACCCTCGTGCTGGTCGACACCTTCGCCGGCTTCACCCGGGAGAGCATCGACTACGAGGTCGAGAACAGGCGGAAGCGCGCCGGCGAGCTCTCCGACTACTCCTATGGCAGCGCCCGCGTCTTCGACTACAGCCTCGCACGTCTCGGCTACAGCAACTACCGCATCATCGAGGGCGACTGCTCGAAGGTGGACTGGAAGGAAATCGGCCCGATCGGCGCGGTTTTTCTGGATGTCGACCTGTACCTGCCCACGGCGGTGACGCTGGAGGAGCTCTGGCCCCGGATTGTTCCCGGCGGCGGCGTCGTTCTGGACGACTGCGTGGAGCCCGCCTGGTGCGACGGTGCTCTGCAGGCCTGCCGCGAGTTCATCGACCGGCACGGTCTGCCCTTCGTTCGCGTGGGTGGCAAGGGGGCGCTGCTGCGGAAACCGGGAGGGGAGGTCCACCCCTGACCGGCGGCTGCCCTCGGCCACCGGCATCGTATCCCACACGGGGAGTCTCCATGCGCACAAGAGTACATGGCCTGCTGCTGGCCGCAGCCACGCTCGCCGTCACCGGATGCGGCGGGGTCGGGAGCGCGGATTCGGAGTTCGAGGTCGCGGAAGCCTCCATCCTCGAGCTGCAGGAGGCACTGGCGGAAGGGCGGGTCACCTCGCGCCAGCTGGTCGACCTCTACCGCGACCGAATCGCGGCCTACGACGTCGCCGGGCCGGAGCTGAACACCGTCACGCGGCTCAATCCGCAGGCGGGCGCGGAGGCCGACGCGCTCGACCGGGAGCGGGCGGCGGGGACGGTGCGCGGGCCGATGCACGGCATTCCGGTGCTCATGAAGGACAACTACGACGTGGCCGGGATGCCGACCACGGGGTCGAGCCTGGCGCTCTCGGGGCTTCGGCCGCCCGACGACGCCTTCCAGGTGGCGCGGCTGCGGGAGGCCGGCGCGGTCATCGTGGGGAAGACCAACCTGCACGAGCTTGCGGCCGGGATCACCACCGTCAGCTCGCTGGGCGGGCAGAGCCGCAACGCCTACGAGCCCGCGCGCAACCCGGGCGGGAGCTCGGGGGGGACGGGGGCGGCGGTGGCCGCGAGCTTTGCGGCGGTGGGGTGGGGGAGCGACACCTGCGGCTCGATCCGCATCCCGGCCGCGGTGCACAACCTGTTCGGGCTGCGGCCCACCAAGGGGCTGTCGAGCATCGACGGCATCCTGCCGCTCTCGCACTCGCAGGACACCGGCGGGCCGCTCGCGCGCACCGTGGCCGACCTGGCGATCGCGCTGGACGCGACGGTCGGGCCGGACGCGGCCGATCCCGCCACGGCCGTGCTGGAGGGGCGCCCGACCCCCGACTTCCAGGCCGCTCTCGACCCGGCCGCGCTGGAGGGCGCCCGCATCGGCGTGCTGGCCGACTGGCTGGAGGAGGACGGGGGCGGGGGGCGGATCACGGAGGTCGTGCGCGCCGCCCTGGCCGAGATGGACTCGCTGGGGGCCGAGGTGGTGGATGTGACCATCCCCGACCTGGACAGCCTGCTCGCGAACACGGGCTTGATCGACCTGGAGTTCAAGTTCGACCTGATGGACTACCTCGCCGGGGTTCCGGACGCTCCGGTCGCGACGCTCGAGGAGATCGTGGAGGCCGGCCTGCACCACGAGGCGCTGGACGCCAACTTCCGGCGGCGCATCGCCCGCACTGAGCGGCCCACGGACGAGTACGAGGAAGCGATGGCGCGCCGGGGCGCCCTCCGGGACGCGGTGCTCGGCTTCATGGACGCCGAGGAACTGGACGCGCTCGCCTACCCGACCATGCGCCAGGAGACCGCGCTCATCGGGGCGGCCCCGGTGGGCTCCACCTGCTCGCTGAGCGCGAACACCGGGCTGCCGGCGCTCACCGTGCCGGCCGGGTTCACCGAGACGGAGGTGCCGGCGGGGCTCGAGCTGCTCGGCCGCGCGCTCGACGACGCCCGCCTGGTCGCCTTCGCCTACGCGCTCGAGACGGCCAGCCCCAGGCGGCGGGCACCGCTCCGGACGCCGCCGCTCGAAAGGGGACGCCCGCCGGATCCCGTGCTGGTCGCGCTCGACCCGCCGCAGGGGAGCGTGGACGGGAACCTCCTGGCGGAGGGGACCTTCCTGCTGGATCTGCCGACCGGCACGCTGTCCTACCGCCTCGCGCTGGCGGGGGTCGAGCCGGAGGACGCGCTGGGGGTGGTCCTGCGGCGGATCCCGGCGGCCGATGGGGAGGGGGGCGGGGTGGTGGTGCTCCGCCTGGCCGGGCCGGACGTCACCGAGGTCACCCGCGCGATTCCGCTCACCACGCACCTCATGCACGACCTTCTGAACGGCCGGCTGGAACTCGTCGCCCACACGAGCGCAGGGTTCGAGCACCGCAGGCTCGTACCGGGCGGATAGAAACGCTCTCCTCGCCTCCCCTCTCTTGTTCGCCACAATCGGCCCTGACTGGCCAACAAAAGAGGGTCCGGGCAGGAGGGGGGCCGCGACTGAGGGTCTGGGCAGGCTTCGCGCCGTCCGTTCCGCCTGGTTCAACCACTCGGGGGTGGTGCGCGCCCTTCTCCCGTATCCAGCCGCTTCGGGACGTGGGGAGCCCTCAGCTCGGCCGCGAAACGGGTCTCGTCCTCAACCCGTGTGAGCCGGGTTTCGAGCGAATCCAACTCTTCGCGCATCGCTGCGAGCATGCGCTCGTCACCGCGCGGAAGGGCACTCTGGTTCTGCCTCTTCCAGAAGAAGCGCAGCACCGTGTAGATCACGGCCGAACCCCAGCCCGCGACGAAGATCGTGATCATGAAGGTGACGAAATCTCTCATTAGCGCGATCCTACCGGCCCATCGGCCCGGCTGTTCCGGGTAGCTGCCCCGCAGGGGGAATGCGGTTGAAGACCGAGTGCGCGTGTAAGTCCGTTTGCTCCAAGCCGTTGGGTCATCGGTCCCATCCCGCTATGGATACGCCCGCGAACCGGGCCCACCTTGGTGTACCGGGCCCCAGCGGGGCCAATCCGCGCCCGTGCCATAAGGACAGAGTCCCGGGTGGATGCGTTTCTCAAGCAGGTGTTCGGGCATTCACTGACGATCGACAACCTAATCCGCCGCCACCTCCCCGAATGGGCCGGGACAGCCGACTTCGCAACCTTGGAAGCCTTTCCCACCGAACACGTCACAGACCGACTCGGGCTGCGCTACAGCGACACGGTCTGGCGTGTCCGATCCCTTGACAGGAGAACCAACTACCTGCTGATCGTCGAGTTCCAGGCCAGACCGGAGCGGGCGATGGCGCTCCGAACCACCATCTATTGCTGTCTCGCCGCCCAGCGCTTCATCGAGCAGGACGAGGAACTCCGGCGCGGCAGGACTTCCCTGGCCGTGTTCGCCGTCGTCCTGCACCACGGCGAGAGGCCGTGGACCGCCCCGAAGCGCGTGCGCGAGCTCTACGGAGATTCGGCACCGGAAGCCTACAGGCTGGTCGCGCCACGACGGGCGAAAGCCCCTTCGGCGGCGGAACCGGACCTGGCTGCGGAGTTGGCCGGGGTGGCGGCCGCGGGTGCGGCGGATCGGATGCGCATCAGGCTATATGCGTTACGCGATGCGACGCGGGCGTGCGGCAACGAGGATTACGACCGGTTCGTGGCTCGCGCGGTGCGGGCGATGTTACGTTCGATGGGGATTGCTGGCGGTGAACTGGAGGAGGCGATGAGGATGGACACTGTGGCGGTCGCGTTTCGTCGCAGTCTGGATGAGATGAAGCGCAAGGAGCGGCGGCACGGGATCCGGCAGGGGCGCGAGCAAGGCATCGTGGCGATCCTGACCCGGCAGACCGCAAGGAAGTTCGGGCCGAAGGCCGCCGATGAGTTATCGCGCCTTCTCGCGGTCGGCACGGATGCGGCACATGCGGATCGAGTTGCCGCGGCGATCGTCGACTGCGAAACGGCGAACGATTTTCTGGCTCGCGTGCGGTCGACCCAGTAGTACCAGAGGGCGGCTGCGAATTACACAAAATGCGTAAAATGCGTAAAAGTAAGCTTCAGTCAGCCACATCGCCCGCGCAGACTCACCCACAACCCGTCGGCCCCCCGCCCTCAATCCGCGCAAATGAGGAGAAGACAGCCATGACGCCCCCGTTTCCCCAGCGCCTGTTCCTTGTCCTCGTCGCCGTCGCGGGACTGGCGGCCCACCCGGGCCTCCCGTCCGCCGCATCCGCGCAAGAGAAGCCCACCCTCACACCCGACGACTACGGCCAGTGGGAGACGCTGGGCCAGGCAGTGCTCTCTCCCGATGGACTGTGGCTCGCGGTCGGCATCAGCCGGGTCGACGACCAGGACGAGTTGCGCATCCACCGCACCGATTCCGACTCGGTGGTGGTGGTTCCCTTCGGCCGGAGCCCGCGGTTCAGCGACGACGGGGCCTGGCTCGCCTATGTCATCGGCATCTCCCCCGACGAGCGGGAGGCGCTCCAGGAGCGGCGCGAGCCGGTGCGCAACGACATGGGGCTGCTGAACCTGCGCACGGGCGAGCAGGAGACCATCGAGGAGATCTCGTCGTTCTCGTTCTCGGGAGACGGGCGCCATCTGGCGCTGCGACGCTACCAGCCGGAGGAGCAGGAGAGCGCGGGCGCGGATGCCATCGTGCGCGATCTGGATTCGGGGACCTCGATCAGCTTCGGCAACGTCGCCGTGCTCGCGTGGCAGGACGAAGGGCACCTGCTGGCGATGACGGTGGATGCCGCCGACCGCGTCGGCAACGGGGTGCGCCTCTACGATCCGGTGGCGGGCCGCATCCGCTCGCTGGACACGGACGAGGCCGAGTACCGGGAGCTCTCCTGGCGCGAGGAGGCAGCGGACCTGGCCGTGCTCAAGACCTACACCGACGACGAACACGAAGACACGGCGCATGTCGTCCTGGCCTGGCGGGAACTGGATGAGGGCGACGGCACGGCGCTCGTCCTCGATCCGCGCTCCTCGCCGGGGCTTCTCCCGGGACAGCGCGTGGTCGAGCACCGCGCGCCCTCCTGGTCCGAGGACGGCTCCATTCTCTTCCTCGGCTATCAGGAGCGCATCCCCGTGCCCGAGGATGAGGGCGAAGGCGAGGGCGGGGCGGATGAAGGCGATGAAGCAGAGGGCGA
Organism: Longimicrobiales bacterium; assembly: GCA_965202805.1. Lineage (GTDB taxonomy): Bacteria > Gemmatimonadota > Gemmatimonadetes > Longimicrobiales > Gaopeijiaceae > BD2-11. The sequence goes on along the minus strand of OZ241869.1, from coordinate 1,072,114 downwards.
TGAAGCAGAGGGCGATGAGGGGCAGGGCGATGCGGAGGGGGATCGAGAGGACGGGGAAGGCGAAGGAGGAGGGGGCGAGGCAGGTGAAGACGAGGAGGAGGAGCGCGCCGGCGTGGAGATCTGGCACTCGCTCGACGTCGATCCCGTCCCTCAGCAGCGGGTGCGAGAGCGTCAGCTGCGGCAACGCAACCACATCGGCGCGTGGCACCTGGAGGACGGGCGCTTCCTGATGCTCGGCGGCGAACACGCCGACCAGACCACGCTGCTGGAGGGAGGGGGCCACGTCCTCAACCGCGACGAGACCCCCTACGACGTGGACGCGATGTTCAACCAGCAGTTCTACGACCTCTACGCGGTGGACGCGCGCTCGGGCGCCGAGTCCCCGGTTCGGGAGCGGATCACGCTCGCGGCCCAGGGGAGCCCGGAGGGCCGCTACGCGATCTGGTTCGAGGGCGAGGACTGGTGGACCCATGACCTCTCCAGCGACGAGACGCGCAACATCACGGCCGACCTGGGCGGAACCTTCGTGAACCTGGACCTGACACCGACCCGCGAGCAGATGCCCGCGTTCGGGCTGGCCGGCTGGACGGAGGACGACCGGGCCGTGCTGATCAACGACCGCTGGGACGTGTGGGAGGTACGCGCCGACGGCTCGGGCGGCCGGCGCCTCACGAAGGGGGCCGAGGCCGACGTGCGCTACCGCGCCGTTCAACCGAATGCCGAAGCCGAGGCCTTCGATGCCGGCGAGCCCATCTACTACTCGACCTACAGCGAGTGGACCAAGGAGGCAGGTTTCTCGCGGGCCCGGCCGGGCAGCGACCCCGAGGTCCTGGTGTGGGACGACGCCTCCTACGGTTCCTTCCGTGCCACGCTCAGGAAGGCCCGGGACGCCGACCTCTTCGTCTTCCGGCGCGAGCGCTTCGACGACTCGCCCGACTACTTCGCGTCCGGGCCGGATCTCGACGACGCTACCCAGGTCACGCGCACCAACCCCTTCCAGGACGACTATGCCTGGGGACGGACCGAGCTCGTCGAGTACGAGAACGAGTGGGGACGGCGCCTGCAGGGAGCGCTGACCTACCCCGCCGGCTACGAGCCGGGACGGCAGTACCCGATGATCGTCTATCACTACGAGCTGCTGTCGCAGGGCCTGCACCAGTACCAGGTGCCGGATCCGACCCGCTACTACAACCAGCAGATCTGGACCCACGAGGGATACTTCGTCTTCCGCCCGGACATCGTCTACCGGGACCGGAGACCGGGGCAGTCGAACGTTGAGACGCTGCGCCCGGCGGTGGCGGCCGTGCTGGAGACGGGGCTGGTCGACCGGGAGCGGGTCGGGCTGATCGGACACTCCTGGGGCGGCTACCAGACGACCTTCTTCGTCACCCAGGACGACCTGTTCGCGAGCGCGGTGGCGGGTGCGCCCCTCACGAACCTGATGAGCATGTACCTGTCGTTCTACTGGAACAGCGGCGGCACGGACGCGCGCATCTTCGAGATCAGCCAGGGACGCATGCAGGTGCCCTGGTGGGAGGACTGGGACTCGTACTTCAACAACTCGCCGGTACACCACATCGAGACGCTCAACACGCCGTTGCTCATGATGTTCGGGACCGAGGACGGGGCGGTCGAGTTCAACCAGGGGGTCGAGTTCTACAACGCCGCGCGCCGGGCCGGGAAGCAGATGGTGATGCTGGTCTACGAGGGCGAGAACCACGGGCTGGCCGAGGAGCCCAACCAGCTGGACTACCAGACGCGCATCCTGGAGTGGTTCGGCCACTACCTGAAGGGTGAGCCGGCGCCCGACTGGATCACGAAGGGCGTGCCGTACCTGCAGCAGAAGGACGGCCCCCGGGCGAAGAGGAGGGTGGTGAGCTAGCCGGCCGCGGACGGACTGCTCCCCGCCTTCCCGAGCTCTCGGTGGCGTCGCGGATGGCCCGGGCTTCCTGCCGGTGAGCGGGATCCCGGCCGGCAGGGGCCCGAGAATGCAGGCTGCGGTCGCCCTCGTGGTGCGCCGGGAGCCCGCCCCTGCCATCCTCCTCGTCCGCCGGGCGCGGTCCGCGCGCGATCCCTGGTCGGGGCAGATGGCGCTCCCGGGGGGGCGCCGGGATCCGGAGGACGCCGACCTGCGCGAGACCGCGGTGCGGGAGACACGCGAGGAAGTCGGGATTGACCTGGACCGCTCGGGCGTGCTGGTGGGCCGGCTTCCCGACCTGAAGCCGACATCGCGCGCGATCCCCCGGCTCGTGATCGCCCCCTTCGTGTTCCTCCTGTCGGAAGGCCCTGACGCGCACGTGGCCAGCACCGAGATCGCGGCCGTATATTGGGTGCCCGTCGCCGACCTCGGTGCCCCCGGGGCGCGCTCGGAGGTGGCGGTGGAGACGCCTGCGGGAGAGCGGAAATTCCCCTGCTACCGGGTTGCGGGACAACCGGTATGGGGGCTCACGTACCGCATCCTGCAGCGCTTCCTGAAGAGCCGGCTGGCAGAGCTCCGGCCGGCGGCGGGCGGCAACGGTGGAGGAATGGTAGAATGACTGCCGAAGGAGCGTTCCCCCTCACCGCATCCGGACCGGAGCGCAAAGTGACCACGGAGGAGCAGACCCGTTACCGCGAACGCACGCCCTGGGCGTCCTGGGTGGATCTCATCTATTGCGGGGCGATCGTGTCGTGCGCGTATTCCGTGTTCGTCACCTCGGGGGGCGGCATCCTCTTCCGGCTGGCCGTGGTCGCGGCCATCCTCGCCGCGGGATGGGGCCTGCGCATGGTGCTGGGCGGGCTGACGGTGCTGGTGCAGGACACCCGCATCGTGATGCACCTGGGATCGGTGCGGCTCGTGCGCAAGATGGTGCCCTTCGACAGCATCGTCTCGCTGGAGAGCGTGCGCTACCGGCCGCTGGTGGAGTTCGGAGGCTGGGGGGTTCGCGGTGCGGGCAAGAAGAAGGCCTGGACCGCACGCGGCGATCGCGCGGTCGTGATCGGGCTCGAGGAGGGCCGCCGGCTCTACGTGGGAAGCGATCATCCCCGGCGCCTCGAGGACGCCATCCGCGGCGCCGTCGCGGGACGGCGCAAGAGGGACGCCCAGGGGCGTTAGCGCGGGCAGTGCGGGCTACCCGCCGACCTCGCCCCCGGCGGCCCCCGTCGCCCAGTCCGGCATGACCCCCCGGTCGAAGTCGAAGACCGCCTCTCCCAGCAGCATCACCACCGTGGTGACCACGACCACCCCGATCAGGTTCAGCAGGATGCCCGCGCGCGCCATCTCTCCGACCGATATGCGGTCGCTGCCGAAGACGATGGCGTTGGCCGGCGTCGCGACCGGCATCATGAACGCGCACGACGCGGACAGTGTCGCGGGGAGCATCAGCGTGAGCGGATTCATCTCCGTCACCACCGCCACCGAAGCCAGGATGGGGAGGATCATCTCCGTGGTGGCCAGATTGCTGGTCAGTTCGGTCAGGAAGGTGAGCGTGAGGCACACCAGGACGATGACGACGAAGGGCGGCAGCCCGCCCAGTCCCTGGAACTGATTCCCGATGATGTTCGCGAGCCCGGTGTCGGTGAAACCGGCCGCGAGCGCGAAGCCTCCTCCGAAGAGGAGCACGATGTTCCACGGCAGACGCGGGATCACCTCCGCGCCCATGACACGGTTTGCGCTTGCGAAACGGGCTGCCCGGCGCAGCGGCTTCAGCCACCCGGGGACGCGGGCGGCCGTCGCCCCGGTCGGCCCGCGCGGCGGCTGGTTCCGGGTCGGTATGAAGAAGAGGACCGCCGCCATGGCGATCGCCACGGTGCCGTCGTCGATCATCCCGGGGAAGGGAAGGAGGTTGGACCAGCCCGGAATCGTTCCGAAGCCGAGTTCCAGGTCCCGCCGGAAGATCCACAGCACCGCGGTGATGGCGAAGACGATCAGCACGGAGCGTTCCTCGAACGAGATCGGACCGAGCCCGGCGCGCTCGCGCGCGAGGACGTCCCGGTCGATCTGCACTTCCGGCGATGGGCGATAGAGGACCTGGGTCAGCATGAACCAGCACACCGCGACCATCGTGATCCCGACGGGCGTGGCCAGGACCATCCAGGTGCCGAACTCGATCGGGGGCGCTTCGGGGAAGATGATCTGGAAGATGCGCTGGAAGGACAGGTTGGGAGTGGTTCCCACCAGCGTCGTCACACCGCCCATCGAACAGGCGTAGGCGATGCCGAGCATGAGGGCGACCGTGAACGTGCGCGAGTGCCTGATGCCGGCGGTCTCCTCGACCTGGAGCACCATCGCGAGCCCGATCGGCACCATCATCACGGCGGTGGCGGTGTTGGCGATCCACATGGAGAGGAAGGCGGCCGCCACCATGAAGCCGAGAATGATGCGCGCCGGTCCCCCGCCCACGGCGTGGATGATGCCCAGGGCGATGCGCTTGTGCAGGTTCCACCTCTGCATGGAGAGCGCGATCATGAACCCTCCCAGGAAGAGGACGATCGTGCCGTTGAAGTAGACGGGCGCGACCTCATTCCCGGACATGATGCCGAGCAGGGGGAAGAGCACCAGCGGAAGAATGGCGGTCGCGAAGAGCGGGAGCGCGTTGCTCACCCACCAGATCGCCATCAGGCTCACGACGGCGGCGAGGCCGCTTGCGGGCGCGTTGGCGGCATCCACCGGAAAGGCCAGCAGCAGGAGGAAGCAGCCCAGGCCGAGCCAGAAGCCGATCGCCTGCGTCCGGCGGCTGGTCGGTGGTCGATGATCCGTCATGGTGTCGCCCCCTGGGCGAGCCCGGGCCTGCCGGCGGTCCGACGGGCTGCGGTCGTCCGGCCGGCGGTCAGCCGCCGACCTCGCCCGCCATCTCCGTCGCCCACTCCGGCATCACGCCCGATTCGATGCCGAAGACGGTCTCTCCCAGCGTCAGCACAAGGGTGGCGATCACAAGCGCCCCGATCAGGTTCAGGAAGATGCCCGCGCGCGCCATCTCCCCAACCGAAATGCGGTCGCTGCCGAAGACGATGGCGTTGGGAGGCGTCGCGACCGGCATCATGAACGCGCACGAGGCGGACAGCGTCGCCGGAACCATCAGCATCAGCGGGTTCATCCCGGTGAGCACCGCCACCGAGGCGAGGATGGGGAGGATCATCTCCGTGGTGGCCAGGTTGCTGGTCAGCTCGGTGAGGAAGGTGAGGGTCAGGCACACCAGGAGGATGACGACGAAGTCCGGCAGCCCGCCGAGTCCCTGGAACTGATTCCCGATGATGTTGGCGAGCCCGGTGCCCTGGAAGCCGGCCGCGAGCGCAAACCCTCCGCCGAAGAGGAGGACGATGTTCCAGGGCAGGCGCGGGATCACCTCGGCGCCCATTACGCGGTTCGCGGTCCCGAAACGGGTCGCCCAGCGAATCAGCGCCCGCCACCGCGAGGTCGCGTCCGGAGCCTTGACGCCGGCATCGCGCGGCGCCCGGTTGCGGGTCGGGATGAAGAACAGCACCGACGCCATCGCGATCGCCACGGTGCCGTCGTCGATCATCCCGGGGAAGGGGAGGAGGTTCGACCAGCCGGGAACGGTGGCGAAACCGAGCTCCAGATCCCGCCTGAAGACCCAGAGCAGCGCGGTCATGGCGAAGACGGTCGCCACGGAGCGCTCCTCGAAGGAGATCGGGCCCAGGCCGGCGCGTTCGCGCTCGAGCACATCCCGCTCGATCCGGATTTCCGGCGATGGGCGATAGAGGACCTGTGTGAGCAGCAGCCAGGCCACCGCGAGCATCGTGACCCCGATCGGCAGGCCCAGCACGATCCAGGTGCCGAAGTCGATGGGAGGCGCTTCGGGGAAGATGATCTGGAAGATGCGCTGGAAGGACAGGTTGGGAGGGGTTCCGACCAGCGTCGTCAGCCCGCCCATCGAACAGCCGTACGCGATGCCGAGCATGAGGGCGATGGTGAACGTGCGCGACTGCCGGGCGCCGGCGGTCTCCTCGACCTGGAGCACCATCGCGAGCCCGATCGGCACCATCATCACCGCGGTGGCCGTGTTGGAAATCCACATGGAGAGGAAGGCGGCCGCCACCATGAAGCCCAGAATGATGCGCGGAGGTCCGCCGCCCACCGCGTGGATGATGCCGAGGGCGATGCGCTTGTGGAGATTCCACCTCTCCATCGTCAGCGCGATCATGAACCCTCCGAGGAAGAGGACGATCGTGCTGTTGAAGTAGACCGGCGCGACATCGTTCCCGGACATGATGCCCAGCAGGGGGAAGAGCACCAGCGGAAGAATGGCGGTCGCGAAGAGCGGAAGCGCGTTGCTCACCCACCAGATCGCCATCAGGCTCGCGACGGCGGCGAGGCGGCTCGCGGGCAGGTTGCCCGGATCGATGGGGAAGGCGAGCAGCAGCAGGAAGCAGCCCGCCCCGAGCCAGAACCCGATGGCGCGCGCGCGCGGGCTGGTCTGTTTGTCGTGATCCGTCATGGAGGGGCGCCCGCCGGCGGGGCTAGCTGCCCGGTTCCAGGCGGGCGACCATGCCGGGCCGGTCGAACACCAGGTAGATGAGGTCGTCCGGACCCTGGCGCACGTCGCGGATGCGGCCCTGGCGGCGGACCAGCGTCTCCTCGCCGGTGACCGTGTGCCCGTCCAGGGTCAGGCGCGCCAGCTGCTGGCCGGCCAGCCCGCCCACGAACATCGAGCCGCGCCACTCCGGGAAGCGGTCGCCGGTGTAGATGAGCAGTCCCGACGTGGCGATGGAGGGCACCCAGTAGTGCACCGGCGGCTCCATTCCGTCGCGGTGGCTGCCCACGTGGATCCGCGACCCGCTCCCGTAGTTGACCCCGTATCCGACCACCGGCCAGCCGTAGTTGCGGCCCGGCAGGATCAGGTTGACCTCGTCTCCGCCCTGCGGCCCGTGTTCGTTGAGCCACAGGTCGCCGGTCTCCGGGTGGAAGGCCATGCCCTGGGCGTTGCGGTGACCGTAGCTGTAGATGTCGTCGAGCGCCCCGTCCTGCCCGATGAACGGATTGTCCGCCGGGATGCGCCCGTCGTCGTGCAGGCGCACCACCACGCCGTGGTGGGTGGAGAGGTCCTGCGCCGGGTGGGCCGACAGCTCCGCGAGCCCGCCCCGGGGTGAGACCTGCCGGTCGCCCGCGGTGATGTAGAGGTAGTTGTCGGCATCGAAGGCCAGGCGCGAACCGAAGTGGTCGCGGCCCCGGGACTGCGCGACCCAGACCTCCTCGACCCCGGTGAGCGCGTCGTTCTCGAAGCGGCCCCGGGCGACTACGGTGCTGGAGCCGCCGTCGTCGTGCTGCGCCGCGAAGCTCAGGTAGAGCAGGCGGTTGCTCTCGAAGTCCGGGTGTAACGCCACGTCCAGCAGGCCGCCCTGTCCGCGCGCCCGCACCTCCGGCACGCCTTCGACGGGGTCGCGCAGGAGCGCTCCGTCACGCACGATGCGCAGCCGGCCCTGCCGCTCGGTCACCAGCATGTCCCCGTCGGGAAGCCAGGCCACCGCCCACGGGTTGCTCAGGCCGTCAACCACGGTCACCACCTGGTGCGCGACCTGCTCCGGGCTGCCCCCCGCCACGGGTCCCGGTCCCGGCGTCTGGCCGTCCGGTGTCGAGGCGGCGGAGGGGCTGCAGGCTGCAAGGAGCAGGATCGCCGGGAAAAGGCAGGATTTCATCGCGCGTGGCCGTGTTCAGGTTGATTGGCATCCAGAGCGTACTATATACCGCGTCACGCCCGTCTTCCGCCACCTGCTCGCCACCGTGACAGGGAGATCGGCGACGCCGCCGAAGTGCGGCGCGCGCCCCGTTGTGCCGAGGAGGGAACAGCCTGCGGGCGCCCAAGGTAGGGCGGGCGGACGCACCCCGATCACCCACAGCCTCCCGCAGCCGCCATGTCCACTTCCCGCGTCGTCGTCGCAGGCGGAGGCCTCGTCGGCCTCTGCTCGGCCTGGTATCTGGCGCGACGCGGGGCGGATGTGGTCGTTCTCGAGCGCAACGGGATCGGGGCCGGCGCCTCGCGGGGCAACGCCGGGATCGTGGCCGCCGGGCATCCTCCGCTGAACCGGCCGGGCAAGGTCCGGCAGGCGCTGCCGCACATCTTCGATGCGCGGAGTCCCTTGTACGTGCGTGCGCGGCGGGACATGGACGTCTGGCGATGGCTGGCCGCGTTCGCACGGCACTGCACCCGCCGGCACGAACGGCACTGCCTGGAGACGCTGGCGCCGCTGGGACTGGATACGCTCGCGTGCTTCGACGCCATCGTGGAAGAGGAAGGCATCGCCTGCGACTACCGGCGCGGGCACTACCTGGAGGTCTGCGTCGGCGGGAAGGCGATGGCGAAGGCGCGTGAGGACGCCGCGCTGATGCGGGAGCACGGCTACCACCCCGAGGTCGTGGACGGCCGTCAGGCGCGTGAGCTGGAGCCGGCGCTCGGTCCCCGGGTGGCGGGTGGCGTCCTGTTCCCGGAGACCCGGATCCTGGACCCCTGGCTCTTCCTCCTCGGTCTGGCGGATGCCGCCCGGCGAAGGGGCGTCTCCATCCGCGAGGGCGTGGCGGTGCGGCGCATCACCTTCGCGGGTGGGGCGGTGCGGGGGGTGGAGACCGCCGATGGCGAGCGGGTCACGGCCGACGCGGTCGTGCTGGCCACCGGTCCCTTCAGCCTGGCGCTCGCCCGGCAGGCCGGGTGCCGTCTCCCCGTTCAGCCCGGTAAAGGGTACCACCGCGAGGTCGGGGTGGGCCCCGGGGGCGCGCCCGCCATGCGCGTCGCCTGCACCAACCGCGAGACGGGCATCATCTGTACGCCGCTGGAGGGGCGGGTGCGTTTCGTGGGGACGATGGAGTTCGCCGGCTACGACCTGGAGCTGAACCCCGTCCGGCTCGAGCAGCTTGCGCTGAAGCCCCGTGCCTGGCTGCCCGCCCTCGGCGACGCTCCGCCGGTGTCGGAGTGGTGCGGTCTGCGGCCGATGTCGCCGGACGGGCTGCCCTTCGTCGGCCCTCTCGGCGACGTGGCCGGCCTTTCGGCGGCGGTGGGGCACGGCAACCTCGGGCTCACGCTGTCGGCGGTTACGGGCGAAATGGTCGCCAACCAGGTTGCGGGTGCCGGGGACCCGCGCCTGGAGCCGTTTTGCCCGGCGCGTTTTCGACGATAGCATACTGTCATGTCGCTCAAATCGAACCTGCGCCTGGTCTTCTCGCTTGGACGCGGCCTGACCCGCGGGCTCCCGGATGTGGATCCGGGACTGGATCCCGTCGAGCTCTTCGGGCAGTGGTTCGACGCCGCGCGCAAGGCCGGCATTGTGCTGCCCGAGGCGATGACGCTGGCAACCGCGTCCGCCGATGGCGCTCCCAGCGCGCGCATGGTGCTGCTCAAGGGGTTCGGCGAGGACGGGTTCGAGTTCTACACCAACCTGGGCAGCCGCAAGGCGGACGAGTTGACGGCGAACCCCCGGGCCGCCCTCTGCTTTCACTGGGGCGTGCTCCAGCGCCAGGTGCGCATCGAGGGCGGGGTGGAGCAGCTGAGTCCCGAGGTGGCGGCCGCCTATTTCCGCACCCGGCCGCGCGGGAGCCAGATCGGCGCGTGGGCGTCGCGGCAGAGCGAGCCGCTGGAGGAGCGTGCGGCGCTGGAGCGGCGGGTGCGCGAGCTGGAGCGGAGGTTCGAGGGCGGGGACGTGCCTCTGCCCGATTTCTGGGGCGGCTACCGGCTCGATCCGCAGCGCATCGAGTTCTGGCAGGGGCGCGCGGATCGGCTCCATGACCGGCTGGTATTCCAGCGCGAGGAGGACGGGTGGAGCACCCGGCGGCTCCATCCATGACCGCTGGCCGCCCGCGCGCGGGGGCCGGCTTCTTCAAGGGCCACGGCCTGGGCAACGACTATCTCGTCTTTCCGTTCGGGGACGGATGGGCCGCATCGCCGGGGGCGGTGCGCGCCGTCTGTGACCGGTGGCGGGGCGTGGGTGCCGACGGCATCGTCCTGCACTCGCCGCCGGAGGAGCGTCCCTGGCGCCTGCGGATGTTCAATCCGGACGGCTCGGAGTTCGAGCGGAGCGGCAACGGGCTGCGCGTCTTCGCGGCGTACGCGGCGTCGCGGGGCTGGGTCGGGGGCGAGGCCTTCGCGGTGGAGGTCGGGGGGGACCGCGTGCGCATGCGCGTGGAGAGGAGCCTGGGAGGTGGCGTCCACGACGTATCGGTCGAGATGGGACGCGCGTCGCTGGACCCCGCCGATGCGGGGCTTGCGTCCGAGTGGCGGGGGCGGCCGCTCGCCCACCCGGCGGAGGGGACGCTCGACTGCAGCCCGGTGAGCGTCGGCAACCCCCATTGCGTGGTGTTCACCGGCGACCTGTCCGCTGCCGCGCTCTCCCGCCTGGGTCCCTTCCTGACGGCCCACGAAGCGTTCCCGGCGGGCGTGAACGTGCAGTTGGCCCGGCCCGTCGCGCGCGGCTGCGTCGAAATCGCCATCTGGGAGCGGGGTGTCGGGTACACCCGGGCCTCCGGGACCAGTTCGTGTGCGGCGGCGGTGGCGGCGGCCGGGCGCGGGTTGGTGGACTACGGCGACATCGAGGTGCGCATGGAGGGCGGCACGCTGCAGGTGAATGTCTCCCGGGAGCTGGAGGTCACGCTGCTGGGGCCGGTGCAGGCGGTGGCGGCGGGGCGGTTGTCGGACGGATTCATGGAGTCGCTGCGACCGGAGTCCCGGGGCCGGGGCTTGCGACCCGGAGAGGGAACGGGTTCCCGTTCATCGGGAAACAAGGCATAATGACCGCAGTTGCTTTTTCGGCGCCAAAGACCCCAGGGGAGAAGCCGCCGTGTTGAGATTCGCCGAGGAGATCCTGCTGCTGTTGCTCGATGACGAGAACGGCACGTTCGCGCACGTCCCCAGCTGGTCGCTCAACTACGCCCTCGGGGGAGGCGTGCTGATGGACCTGGCGCTCGAGAACCGCGTCGACACCGATCTGGAGAGGCTCTACCTGGTCGACGCGACGCCGCTCGGCGACAGCCTGCTGGATCCGATGCTGGAGGAGATCGCACGCGCCGAGGACGCCCACGACGCGCGCTACTGGGTGGAACACGCCGCGGGCCGCGCCGCCGACATCCGCGAGACCGCGCTCGAGCGGCTGGTTTCGAAGGGCATCCTGGCGCGCCACGACGAGCGCTTCCTGTGGGTCTTCCGTTCGCGGCGCTATCCGGTCGTGGACGGCAAGGCGGAACGCGAGGTGAAGCTGCGCATCATGGAGGTGCTCTTCAGCGACATGATCCCCGATCCGCGCGACATCGTGATCATCGCGCTCGCGGATGCCTGCGGGATCTTCAAGTGGCTGCTGTCTAAACGCGAACTGAAGAACGTCCAGTCGCGGATCAGCGACGTGCGCCGCATGGAGCTGATCGGGCGAGCGGTGGCCGAGGCCATCTGGGACATCGAGCTGATCGTGCGCACGCAGAGCGTGCCGATGCAGGGGTAGCGTAGCGAGGCGCGCCCGACACGACCCTCCCGAGACAGATCTCGCTGGAACGCTGCTTCCAGGCGATCTAGCTAATCTAGCTAACTTAGAGGCTGGCGGCGAGCTTCCGCGCTACCGCCCGGTACGCGGTCGCGATCTCCTCCTGCCCGCGGTGGCGCCCGTCCTCCACCACCCAGGCGCCGCCCACCATCACGTCGCGCACGGGGGTGTCCTCGCCGCTGAAGATCCAGGCGTCGAGCAGCCGGTCCTCATCCTTCCCCACCAGGGCTGGATGGTCGGTGTCGAGGACGACCAGGTCGGCGCGGAATCCCGGTCGGATCGCGCCCAGCCGCCGTCCGCTCGCCTGAGCGCCCCCCGCCCAGGCGCCCTCCAGCAGGGCCCGCCCCGTTGAGTGAGCCTTGCGACCTCCGGCGACGTTGCGCTCGTGCATGGTGAGCCGCTGCGAGTACTCGAGCATCCGCAGGTCCGCAACCGGGCTGACGCTGACGTGGGAGTCGCTCCCCACCCCCCACCGGCCGCCGGCGACCAGATAGCTCGCGAGCGGAAAGACCCCGTCGCCCAGGTTGGCCTCGGTGGTCGGGCAGAGCCCCGCTATCGCGCCCGAGGCGGCCAGAGCGCGCGTCTCCTCCCCGGTCATGTGGGTGGCGTGCACCGCGCACCAGCGGCCGTCGACCGGCGCGTGGTCGAGCAGCCACTCGACCGGGGCCGCCCCGCTCCAGGACAGGCACGCCCGCACCTCGGTCACCTGTTCGGCGACGTGGATGTGTATGGGGGCGTCGGCGTCGGCTGCCTCCAGTGCCGTGACGGCGTCGGTCAGGTCACCGGGGGGCACCGCCCGCAACGAGTGCAGCGCCAGGCCGATGCGGCGATTGCCGTCCCCCGCGACCTCCCGCCGGAGCGCGGCGCTGTCGGCGATGATCTCGTCGACCGTGGCGACAAACCGGCGCTGCTCCGCAAGCGGCGCGTCCGCCCCGAAGTCCGCGACCCGGTAGAGCGCGGGCAACAGCGTCAGCCCGATCCCGGCGGCGGCTGCGGCCTCGTGAAGGCGCAGGGCCATCTCGTGGGGCATGGCGTAGGGCCGCCCCCCCGGGTCGTTGCGCAGGTAGTGGAACTCGGCCACCGCGGTGTACCCGTGGCGCAGCATCTCGGCATAGAGCTGCGACGCGATGACCTGCACATCGTCCGGCGAAAGATGCGCCAGAAAGGCGTACATCTGCTCGCGCCAGCTCCAGAACCCGTATTCGGCCGTGCTGCCGCGCTCTGTGAGACCCGCCATCGCCCGCTGGAATGCGTGGGAGTGCACGTTGGGGATGCCGGGAACGACCGCGCCGGCGACGCGTTGTGTTCCTTCCGGGGTTCCGCCGGGCAGTATCTCCCCGAAATCACCGTTGGGGGACAGCTCGACGCGCACATCGCGCGCCCAGCCGCCGGGCAGCAGCGCCAGATCGAAGTAGAGGGCGTGCATGGGCGGGACGGTACTCGGGAACGGGGGTGCGGTCAACGAACAAGGTTCATGCGCGCCCGACACGTCGAGACGTCGGGTTCGGTGAGGGAAGCGCCGGACAGGGCGGCCGCGACGCGCCTGCGGGACGAACCCGGGGCACGCGCTATCTTGAACAAGTGTCGTGGCGCCGGGTTGGCATTTGCGCTGGCGCGGCGCGCAGACAACGGTCATGGAGTCTGCCAAAATGGCAGGCTACGCGAAAAAGTCTGCCAAAATGGCAGACGGGAGGATGATCTGAACGGGAAGCCCGGCGCGCCGGACCTGCTGATCCGCAACGTCCATGTCGCCACCATGGCGGACACGGGCGAGGCATACGGCGTGGTGCGCGATGGACTGGTGGCGGTCGCCGGTGGGAGAATCACGTGGGTTGGGGCTGCGCGCGCGGCTCCCCGCGAGGCGACTGCGGGCGCTTCCCGCACCCTGGACGGAGCAGGTGGGTGGCTTACCCCCGGGCTCATCGACTGTCACACCCATCTCGTATTTGCGGGTACGCGCGCGGGTGAATTCGAAATGCGCCTGCGGGGCAGCAGCTACGAGGAGATCGCACGGGCTGGTGGCGGCATCCGTTCGACCGTGGCGGCGACCCGGGCAGCGACCGAAACGCAGCTCTACAATACATCGTCATGGAGACTTGAAGCTCTTGTCGCGCATGGCGTTACCACGGTTGAGATAAAGTCCGGTTACGGCCTTGATGTCGACACCGAGCTGAGGATGCTGCGGGTAGCCCGCACCCTGGGAGAACGCCTCGCCGCAGGCGTATCGCGCACTCTCCTCGCCGCGCACGCGCTGCCGCCCGAGTACGAGGACCGCCGTGACGCCTATCTCGACCTGGTATGCGGGACGGTCATCCCGCGCGCGGCCGCCGAAGGCCTCGCGCACGCCGTGGACGGGTTCTGCGAGGGCATCGCCTTCACTCCGGCGGAGTGCGCGCGCGTCTTCGAAGCAGCCACCGCCCATGGGCTGCCGGTGCGCCTGCACGCCGACCAGCTCTCATCCCTTGGCGGGGCCGAACTCGCCGCCCGGTATCGCGCCCGCTCCGCCGACCACCTGGAGTACGCGACGGACGCCGGCTGCCGTGCACTGGCCGCCGCGGGGACCACTGCGGTCCTTCTGCCCGGGGCGTATTACACTCTGGGCGAGTCCCGCCGGCCGCCCGTGGACGCGCTGCGGCGTCACGGCGTGCCCATCGCGGTCGCGACCGACCTGAACCCCGGCTCGTCGCCCGTCACATCCCCGCTGCTCGCGATGAACATGGCCTGCGTCCTCTTCGGCCTGACGCCCGAGGAAGCGCTGGCCGGGATGACGCGTCACGCCGCGCCGGTGCTGGGCCTGCAGGGGGAGGTGGGCGTAGTTTCGCCGGGCATGCGCGCGGACCTGGCGCTCTGGGACGTGGACCATCCGGCGGAGTTGAGCTACTGGATCGGCGCCAACCCCTGCCGGACCGTGGTGCGGGGTGGGGAGGTGTACGACCGGGCGCCGTTCACCGGAAAGCAATGAGGCCGTTCACCGGAGAGCAATGAGTCCTGAGATGCGCGCACGCGACCAGGCCGTGATCACGGCGCCGGCCTCCCCGACCCTCTCTGACGAAGAACGCGCGGTCCTGAGCGGCGCACGCGGTCCCGCGCCGCAGCTGGCGATGCGCATCGTGGTGCGCATGGCGCGCATCCTCGGGGCCCGGGAGCTGGTGCCCGTGGCCTCCGCCCACATCGACGGCTGCCTCCATCACGGCGACGGCGGCGTCGAGTTCGCCGAGCGGCTCGTCTCCCTTGGCGGGAAGGTGGCCGTGCCCACCACGCTGAACGTCGGGGCCCTCGACCTGCTCCACCCGCGCCGGGTGCGTTCCGCCGGCCATCGCCGGGAGATGGCGCTCCGCCAGATGAGGGCCTACGAGAACCTGGGCTGCCGCCCGACCTGGACCTGCGCGCCCTACCAGGCGGGGCACCGGCCGCGGCGCGGTCAGGACGTCGCCTGGGGAGAGAGCAACGCCGTGGTCTTCGCCAACTCGGTGCTCGGCGGCCGCACCAACCGCTACGGCGACTTCATGGACATCTGCTGTGCGCTGGCGGGCCGCGCACCCCGCACCGGCCTCCACCTCGAGGAGAACCGGCGGGCCACGGTGGTGGTGGACACCGGTGCGATCAACCCGGTGCTCAAGGAGCGTGACGTGTTCTACCCGGTGCTGGGCACCTGGCTCGGGGCCACGGTCGGCGAGCGGGTCGCGGTCGTCACCGGACTCCCCGAGACCGTGACCGAGGACCAGTTGAAGGCGATGGGGGCGGCGTCGGCGTCGTCCGGCGCGGTCGGGCTCTTCCACGTCGAAGGCGTCACCCCGGAGGCCCCGGATCTCGCGGCGGCGCTCGGCGGGGAGGCACCAGACGCCGTTCTCGCCCCCGGCGCAAGCGAACTCCGGCGGGTGCGGGACGCGCTCAGCACAACGGGCACGGAGCAGATCGACGCGGTGGCGCTGGGCAGCCCGCACTTTTCGCGGGACGAGTTCTCACTCCTCGAGGGGCTGCTTCCGCAGGAGCCTTTCAGGATTCCCTTCTACGTCTGCACGGGAAGGGTCGAGGTCCAGCGGCTGGAGGCGAGCGGACGCCTGCCGCGATTCGAGGAGGCCGGGGTCGAGATCGTGGCCGACACCTGCGTCGTGGTCGCGCCCATTCTGCCCGCCCGCGGGAGCGCGCTGATGACCAACTCCGGGAAGTTCGCGCACTACACCCCCGCCACCACCGGCTACGACGTCGTCTACGGCAGCCTGGAGGACTGCGTGCGTTCGGCCGTGACCGGACGCGTCACCCGCGACGAGGGCCTGTGGAGCTGACAGGGCGGTCCATGTTCGCGGGGGAACGAGGCGGGCGACGGTGCACCGAGGCGCGCGCGGAGGGCCTGTGGAGCTGACCGGCATCCCCGTACACCCTGGGGAAGGCCGCGGCCGGCTGCTCGTGCTCGAGCGCCCCCTCAGCTTCTGGGGAGGAGTGGATCCCGAAACCGGACGCGTCTCCGATCCCCGGCACCCGCAATACGGCGAATCCCTGAGCGGCCGCATCCTGGTCATGGAGCGCGCGATCGGCTCCAGTTCCTCCAGCGCCATCATGCTCGAGCTGCTGCGCAACGACGTCGCACCGGCCGCCATCGTCCTCGGCTCCACCGACGCCATCCTCGTGCTGGGGGTTCTGGTCGCCGAGGAACTGGGCTACCCGAGCATCCCCCTGATCGATGTGGGTGTGGAAGGATTCGAGCGGATGCGGGGCGGCAACGGAGGGTATGGGCACGTGCGAGCGGGGGCTGGGAGAGCGGCTGTTCGGGTGAGTGTGCGCTAGAAGGATGCCCCGCCCATTGCCAGCATATGTCGTCGAAGACATATTGCAACGATGAACTGGACGGTCGAGATCGCCGATGAGTTCGCGCCCGAGTTCCATGTGCTCCGCAAGGTCGACGAGCGCTTCGAGCGACACTTGGCAACACTGGCTTAGGAAGGAGAAACATGATGGCATTGAACGTGGACGACCTGATCGAAGGACTTGACCCTACGCGGCGGGGCCGGGTTGAGGAGCGCGCTGCCGAACTCATTGCGGAGGAGATGACGCTGCGCGAACTGCGCAAAGCCCGTAAGCTCACACAAGTCAGCCTGGCTCGTGAACTTGGCATCGGCCAGGAGGGCATCTCCAGGATGGAGCAGCGCAGCGACCTCCTCCTCTCGACGCTGCGCAAGACCGTCGAGGCAATGGGAGGCAGCCTCTCGTTGATCGCGAGGTTCCCCGACCGGCCACCGATCGAGCTGGCCGGTATCGCCGAAACAGAATAGCCTCAGGCCGGTCCTACTGCTTGAGCGCCGTGCGGATCCGCTCCACGAACTCACTTGCCCAGTGGCGGTGACAGGTACTTCAGCGCCCCTCTTTAGACTTGTCTTAGCTTAGCTAAGCTAGTGCCGCAGAGATGTTGACGGTTCCGGTAAGCCTTGCTTCATCCCCGCTATTTCGCCCGCCCAGCCAGCCACCTCGCCTATGGCAGCCCGTACCTCTCCAGGTACTGCAGGTCGAACTCGTCCATGCGCACCGCGTAGACCACGCCGTCGCCGAACGCCACCACCCGGCGCTCCATCGGCAGCTCGATGGT
Source organism: Longimicrobiales bacterium (assembly GCA_965202805.1). Lineage (GTDB taxonomy): Bacteria > Gemmatimonadota > Gemmatimonadetes > Longimicrobiales > Gaopeijiaceae > BD2-11. The sequence goes on along the minus strand of OZ241869.1, from coordinate 1,055,079 downwards.
CGCCGTGCGCGTCCCGGAGCCGTCGAAGAGATCGTAGACGGGGGCATCGCCCGCCGCGGTATGCCGCCGCACCCAGGCGCGTCCCGTCGGGTCGACGGGAATGCGTCCCTGGAACGCCGGCTTGCTCTCGGGCCACTCGTAGCTGTCCAGGTCGTCGTTGCCCGGGGCCCCGCCGCGGCCCGCGCGCATGTCCATTCTGCCGTTGACCCCGGTGACCTGGATGGTCATGCCGCCGCCGGTCTCGGCCTGGGCGTCGCGCCACTCCTCCATCTCCGCCCTCCCGATGTCCACCGGGGCGTACGGATAGGGCGGCCCGCGCGTCACCTCGCCATCCGGCGCGAACCACTCCACCCAGAACTCCTCCGATCCGGCGACCGAGCGGGCGACCACCACCCGGCCATCCGCCGCCACCCCCCACGAATCTGACGGGGAGAGTGGAATCGGCGAGATCGACACGTTCTGGTTGTTCGGACCGCCCGAGGTGCGGCGGGTGCGGTCGGTCAGCTTGACGCTCGCCATCGTGTCCACCGCCTCTGTCTCCAGGTCGTAGCGGAGCACCTGCGAGGAGTCCGCGACGTCCCCGCCCGCAGTCATCCCGAAGCCCTGGAAGAAGATCCCCCCGCGGCCGTCCACGCCCTGCGGAATGGCGAGCATCAGGGGCGCACCCATCTGGAAGGAGCCCAGCATGTAGGGCCGCGTGTCCCCGAAGCTCAGGTCCGCGCCCATTTCCGTCAGGCGCCCGTTGCCCAGGTCCACGAGGAGCGACCTGTCGCCCGGCAGCGGCCATACCGCGTCCGGCTGGCGGTACTCCTCCGGGCCCTCGCCCACGCGCCCGATGGAGGCGGTGGTTCCGGCCTCCATGTCGACCACCAGCAGCGTCTGCCCCAGCGGATCGGCCACCAGCACGCGCCCCTCCGGCAGCTCGCGCACGGTCTGGATTACGGCGAACTCGTGTTCGAGCGCCGCCTGCACCGGACCGAGGCCGGTGCGATCCCCTTCGGCGCCCTCGCTGCCACAGGCTCCGGCGAGGACCAGCGCGGCGGTAGCGCCGATTCCCTGCAGCGCGAGCCTGGTCGGATATCCGAAACGGATGCGTTCGGCCTTGGCGTTCATGGTCTCGAGGAACCTCCGTGAGCAGTTGAGGAAAACGCGACCGGACTCGTCCGCAACAAGGTGCAAACGGTCGATGGCGGCGTCGAGAAGCCGACGCAGCCCGCAGTCGGCTCTTCCCTGGGACTCGAACAGTGTCCGCGTGGTTGCACGGGCCGGGACCAAGATGCGCCGCAGCCGCGGACTCGTCCACCGGGAGGGTCGCCTTCCGGTGCCCGACGGCTTCCCGGAATCCGGCTCCGTGATCCCCGTGCAGCCTCCGGGGTAGACGAAGCCGGCAGGTTGCGGCCAGCTTTGCAGCACCGGGTGTCTCCACGTTCGGGGATTCCGCCCGGGGCCGGTCCCCTCGTCCGCTGGCGCGGGAGCTCGCGGCCTCAACGGCATCCCGTCCCTTTCACGCTGCGACGAAGAGGCTACGACTCCACCATGAGGCGCATCGCACGATTTGCGTGGGTCTTGCTTCGTCTGCTGCCGTTCCTGATCGCGTTCCTGCGCGACCGCCGACGCTGGATCGTGGTCGGACGCCCTGCGCGCCGAGGGCCGCGACACCACGAGCGCCGCGCCGCCCGGCTGGTCGGGACCATCGCTGCCCTCGGACCTGCCTTCATCAAGCTGGGGCAGATGTTCGCCTCGCGCGCCGACATCCTTCCGGAGCCCTATCTGACGTCCGCAGGCACGCTCCGCGACCAGGTGCCGCCCGCTTCCCCGGACGCGATCGTGGGCGTGATCGAGAAGGAGCTCGGCGGCAGGCTCCCGGATCTGTTCGAGAGCTTCGACCGCGAGCCCATGGCGGCAGCCAGCCTCGGACAGGTGCACCGGGCCCGGCTCGACGGACGCGACGTGGCGGTGAAGGTGCTCCGTCCGCACGTGGAACAGCGGGTCGCGCTGGACGTGGATACCGCGTTCCGGATCGTCTTCTGGCTGAACGTGCTGTTCCCCAACCACCACATGCGGGCGCTGGCCAACGTGATTCGCGAATTCTCCGTGAAGGTGCGGGAAGAGATGGATCTGCGGGTGGAAGCCGAGAACACCAGGCGCTTCCGGCGCGCCTTCGCCGGGGACCGCGCCGTCAGGGCGCCGCGCGTCTTCGACGACATGACCACTAGGCACGTGATGGTGATGCAGTACATGGAGGGCATCCGCATCGATCGCCTGGGAGACCGCGTGCGGCGGGGACGCCCTTCGGCGAGCCTGCTGATGGAACGGCTGTCCTCGGTATACCTGCGCATGATGATGATGGACGGGTTCCTGCACGCCGATCCCCATCCGGGGAACCTGCTGGTGGCGGAGGACGGGTCGCTGGTGGTGCTAGACTGGGGCGCCGTCATCGAGGTGCCGCGCTGGACCCGCCAGAGCCTCCTCGGCCTGTCGATGGCGGTCATGCGCGAAGACATCGACGGCGCCATAGGCGCGATGTACCGGCTGGGGATGATCGGCCCGGAGGTGTCGCGCGGGGAGATCCGCGAGGCGGCTGCGGAGATCGTGCGGGTGGTGGAGGGCGCGCGCAAGAACGGACAGGCCGGCCGGCGGCGCGTTCAGGACAGCGTGCGCGAGGTGCTGGACACCTTCTACACCTGGCCCCTCATGCTCCCGCGCGAACTCGTCTACCTGTTCCGCACGCTCGTGCTGCTCGAGGGCATCGGAGCCGCCTATGACGCCCGCTTCGACTCCTTCGCCGTCTTCCGCAGGGTGGTGGGCGCCCACCGGGGCGAGATTCTGCGCACGGCGGGCCGGGAACCGGTCGCCATCGCCAGGGACATGTGGTCCGAGACCAGCGGGCTGGTGCGGTCCGCGCGCGAGCTGCTGGTGCGGGCCGAACGCGAGAACCTGCGGGTGCGGGTGCATCCGCGCGACATCCAGGGCATCGAGCGCTCCCTCACCCTGCTGGGCCGACGGCTGCTGCTGTCGATCTTCGCCGCCTCCACCGCGCTCATCTCGGCAATCATCTACATCTCGCTCGACAACGTGTGGGTCCTGGCCGCCGGGCTGCTTGCCGCCCTGGTGCTGTTCCTGGTCGTGCTGGTCGTCCCCGCGCATCTGCTGGACAACCCGTTGCGCCACGCGCGCGGGCTTGGATCGCGTCGATGGCGGCCGTAGCGGGCCAGGGGGCGCGGACCGTGGCGGCCGTAGCGGGGCGGTCGCTTGCGGAGCGGTGCGGCGCGGGTGAGCGGGCGGCGCTGGCACGGGCCATTTCGGTGGTCGAGGATCGGCGCCCGGGCTTCCGCGAGCTGCTGGCGCAGGTGGCGGGGCGCGGCCGCCGGGCCCATCGGACGGGGATCACCGGGCCGCCCGGGGCTGGGAAGTCGACCCTGGTGGCGGCGCTGGCCCGGGCTTTCCGCGGCGCGGGAGAGGAGGTGGCGATCGTCGCGGTGGACCCCACGTCGCCGTACTCCGGGGGCGCGCTTCTGGGAGACCGGGTGCGCATGGCGCCGCTCCAGCTCGACCAGGGCGTCTTCATCCGCTCGATGGCGACGCGCGGGGCGGGCGGCGGCCTGGCCGAAGCGGTGCACGACGTCGTCGACCTGATGGAGGGGAGCGGGTTCGGCCGCATCCTCCTGGAGACGGTGGGGGTCGGCCAGACCGAGCTGGGCGTGGCGGAAGCCGCCGACACGGTGGTGGTGGTGCTCACCCCCGAATCGGGCGACGAAGTACAGGCCATGAAGGCCGGGCTGGCCGAAGTGGCGGATGTCCTCGTGGTGAACAAGGCGGATCGACCGGGTGCACGCGCGCTGGTGCGACAGCTGCGCGACGCGGTCGGGCTGGGTCGCCGCCGCACCGCGGGGGACAGCGCGGTCGCCGGGTGGGAACCCCCCGTGCTCACTGCGGTCGCCACGGCGGGCGAAGGGATCATCGCCATCGCGGACGCCATCGAGGACCACCGCCGCAGCCTCGCGGGCTCGGGGGCGCTGGAGGCACGCCGCCTCGCCCGCGCGGAGGCACGCATCCGGGCGGAGGTGCGCACCGCCCTGGAGGCTCACCTGGGCCGGGTGGCGGGGGACGGCGGCTTTGCGGAGGCGGCGCGGAGGGTGGCGGGCGGGCGGGAGTCGGTGTACGAAGCGGCACGGCGTTTGCTCGCCGGGGGAGGTATCCTGTCCGGGGACGAGGACCCATGACGACATCACACCGCAGGATCCGCGTCCTGGTGGCGAAACCGGGACTCGACGGCCACGACCGCGGGGCGCGCGTGATCGTGAGCGCCTTCCGCGACGCCGGCTTCGAGGTCGTCTACACCGGTCTTCACCAGACGCCGGAGACCATCGTGGAAGCCGCCCTGCAGGAGGACGCGGACGTGGTGGCGCTGTCGATTCTCTCGGGCGCCCACATGACCCTCCTGCCCCGGGTGAAGGCGCTGCTCGACGAGACGGGACTGGGCGACGTGCTGGTCACCGGAGGCGGCATCATCCCCGACGAGGATGCGGACGCCCTCCACTCCGCGGGGATCGGCCGGCTCTTCGGGCCGGGCACGCGCACCAGGGACGCGGTCCGCTACATCCGCGAGTGGTTCGCTTCGTCGGCGCGGGCTGCGACGTGAGCCCACGCGGCGCCGGGTCGGCTCGCGCCGGGAGCGGCGGGCGCGGCTCCGCCGGGGGCCCGGGCGTCCATCGGGTACGCCGGCTCGCCGAGGAGCTCGAGGATCTGCGGGCGCGGCTGCGGCTGGGTGGCGGGCCGAAGCGCATCGAGCGCGAGCACGCCCGGGGCAAGTGGACGGCCCGCGAGCGGGTCGCCGCGCTGCTCGACCCCGGCGAGCCTTTCGTCGAGATCGGCCTCCTGGTGGCGCACGACCTCTACGACGGGCGCGCGCCCGCCGCCGGGGTGGTCACCGGCGTGGGCCGGGTCCACGGCCGCGAGGTGGTCGTGGTCGCCAACGACGCGACCGTGAAGGCGGGAGCGTGGTGGCCCGAGACCATCGCCAAGATCCTGCGCGCGCAGGAGATCGCCATGCGCTGCCGCATCCCCATCGTCTATCTCGTGGACTCGGCGGGGGTCAACCTGCCGTACCAGGGAGGCGTCTTCCCGGGAAAATACGGAGCCGCGCGCATCTTCTACTACAACTCCCTCATGCGCCGCTACCTGGGAATCCCCCAGATCGCCGCGGTCATGGGTCCGTGCATCGCCGGGGGCGCCTACCTGCCCGCGCTCTCCGACGTGATCGTGATGGTGGAGGGCACCAGCTTCATGGGGCTCGGGGGTCCCAACCTGGTCAAGGGCGCCATCGGGCAGACGGTGGAGGCGGAGGAGCTGGGGGGCGCGCGCATGCACACATCGGTCAGCGGGGTCGCGCATTACCTGGCGAAGGACGATCCGGCCTGCATCGAGAAGATTCGCGTGCTGATCGAGGCCCTCCCGCGCGGGGCCGGGGCCGGGGCCGTGTCCGGAGATGCGTCGCGCCCGGGCGTGGACCGGGCCGGACAGGGGGTGGCGTCGGGCGAATCCCGGGGATCTCCGACTGAGCGCGCACCTTCCCGCATCGGCCCGGCCCGGCCTGCCGAGGACCTCTACGACCTCCTCCCCGACGATCACCGGCATCCCTACGACATGCCCGAGGTCCTGCGCTGCATCCTGGACGAGCCGGGGCTGGTGCAGTACCAGCCCGACTACGCCCCCGAGATGATGTGCGGAACCGGCGCCATCCGGGGGATGCGGATCGCGGTCATCGCCAACGCCCGCGGCATGGTGCGCGACGCGGAAGGCGGGCCGCCCCGGTTCGGGGGCATCGTCTATACGACGAGCGCGGAGAAGGTTGCCGGCTTCATCGAGACCATGAATCGCCGCCGCAGAGCGCTGCTCTTCGTACAGGACGTATCCGGCTTCATGGTGGGGCCGAAGGCGGAGCGCTCGGGGATCATCCGCGCGGGCGCACACTTCGTGGAGGCGATGGCGACCGCCACCGTGCCCAAGCTGGTGCTGACCCTCAACCACGCCTCCGGGGCCGGCTACTACGCCATGGCGGGCCAGGGCTTCGATCCGGACTTCATCCTGTCGCTGCCCACGGGGAGGATGGGGGTGATGGAGGGCGAGAGCGCCGTCATGGCGCTCTTCAGCCGGCAGCTCGAGGAGCTTCGCGAGCGCGGCGAGGTGCCGGACGAGGAGCTGCGCACGCGCATGGACGAGGTGCGGGAGGACTACGATCGCCAGCTGGATGCCCGCTTTGCCGGCGCCCGCGGGTTCGTGGACGAGGTGGTGCTGCCCGGGGAACTGCGCGGGGCGCTGGCGCTGCTGCTGCGGGCGGCACTCAACAACCCGGGGCCGCACCTGGGGGCGTTCCACCTGCCCCCGGGCGTGGCGTGAGGCCGTGACGGCATCCGGAGTCCCCCGGGGAACGCGCGCTTCCCGGCCCGGCGGGTCCGGCGGCGCGCGCCCGGTGCGGGTCGCGGGCGCGGGCGGCTTCTGGGGCGACGACCTGGACGCGCCGGTGCGCCAGGTCGAGGAGGGACCGATCGACTACCTGGTCATGGACTACCTGGCCGAGGTGACCATGTCGATCCTGCACAAGCAGCGGGCCCGCAATCCGGAGGCCGGGTACGCGCGCGACTTCGTCTCGCTGATGGAGCGCATCCTGCCCGCCTGCCTGGAGCGCGGCATCCGGGTGGTCGCCAACGCCGGGGGGGTGAATCCCGGAGGATGCGCCGCGGAGGTGGCGCGCGCGGCCCGGCGGGCGGGGGTGCGCGGACGCGTGCGGCTGGGGGTGGTGACCGGCGACGACCTCATGCCCCGGCTGGACGAGTTGCTCGCCGGCGGCCACGAGCTGCGCAACATGGAGACCGGCGAGCCGCTGGCGAGCATCCGCGAGCGGGTGACGGGGGCCAACGTCTACCTGGGCGCGTTCCCGACCGCGGAGGCTCTGGGGCGGGGCGCCGACGTGGTGGTGACCGGCCGCTGCGTGGACGCCGCCCTCACGATGGCGCCCCTGCTGCACGAGTTCGGCTGGGCGGCGGACGACTACGACCGTCTGGCCGCCGGGGTGGTGGCGGGCCACGTCAACGAGTGCGGCGCCCAGTGCACCGGGGGGAACTGCCTGGCCGAGTGGTGGAGCATCCCCGACCTCGACCGGGTCGGCTTTCCCATCATCGAGGCCGAGCCCTCCGGCGAGTTCGTGGTCACCAGGCACGAGGGGTCGGGGGGGCGCGTGAGCCCCGCCACCGTCACCGAGCAGATCGTCTACGAGATCGGCGACCCGGCCGCCTATGCCACGCCGGACGTGGTCGCGGACTTCACCACCGTCCGCCTGAGCGGGGCGGGGAAGGACCGGGTGCGGGTGACGGGCGCGCGCGGCCGCCCGCCCAACGGCTGGCTCAAGGCGTCCATCGTGTACTCGGGGGGGTGGAGGGCCGTCGGCACGCTCGTGTACGCCTGGCCGGACGCGGCCGCCAAGGCGCGCGCGGCCGCCCGCGTCCTGCGGGCCCGCCTGGACCGGCTCGGGCTTCGCTTCGACGAGATGCGCACCGACCTCGTCGGGTGGGACTCGACGCACGGGGCGCTGGCGGGCCCGCCGCCGCCGGACCTGCCCGAAGTACAGCTGCGGGTCGCCGTGCGCAGCCGCGAGCGGGCTCCGGTGGCGCGCTTCACCCGGGAGATCGCTCCGCTGGTGCTGACCGGCCCGCCCTCGGTGACCGGCTTCGGCGAGGGGCGCCCGCGCGTGCGCGAAGTGGCCGCCTTCTGGCCGGCCCTGGTGCCGCGCGAGGCGGTGGAGCCCTTTGTGCATGTGGACATTCGGGAGGCATGAACGCGCCGGCATGGCGGCCGTCGAAGATGGCCGGACGTTTCCCTTCCGAGCCTGGGATTGCAATCTTCTCTCGGGCGCTCGCATGCCGTATCGGCACAGGCGGGCGCGGAACCCCCCGGAGGCGTTGACCATGGCGGCCGTCCAACTCGTCGAACTCGCGCACGCGCGCTCGGGCGACAAGGGCGACGTGGTCAACATCGGCGTGATCGCCTACGAGCCCGAGCACTATCCGCTGCTCGCCGAGGCGCTGACTCCCGGCCGCGTGCAGGACCACTTCGGAGACATGGTGAAGGGGACGGTCGCCCGTTACGAGCTTCCCAACCTGAACGCCCTGAACTTCGTGCTGCCCCGAGCGCTCGGCGGCGGTGGGACCGTTTCCCTGATGATGGACGCCCAGGGCAAGGTGTTTTCCACTGCGCTGTTGCGCATGGAGGTGGAGGTGCCCGACGAGGTCGCCAGGCGTGTCCGGGGGCGGGGCAGGATACCCCGGGACCGGGAAGAGGACGAAACACACTCATGAGCGTGGAAGAGCGACTTCTTTCCCGGGTCGGGGACCGGGTGCTGACGCTGACACTCAACCGTCCGCACAAGCGCAACGCGCTCGATTCACACATGGTGCAGTCGCTGAAGGCCGCGCTCACCAAAGCGCGCAACGACTCTTCCGTGCGCGTCGTACTCCTGCGGGGGGCCGGCGTGGACTTCTGTGCCGGCGCTGATCTCGCCGAGATGGAACGGATCACCAGCATGGGGCCCGAGAAGATCCATGCGGACGCGCTGCGCATGGGCAATCTCTTCGGTCAGATGCGCCAGTTGACGAAGCCCGTGGTGGCGGCGGTGCACGGCCGGGCACTCGGCGGCGGCTGTGGCCTGGCGACCGCGTGCGACGTGGTCCTGGTGCACGAGGAAGCGGAACTGGGCTACCCGGAAGTGCACCTGGGCTTCGTCCCCGCCCTGGTGATGACCCTGTTGCGGCGCAAGGTGTCGGAGGCGCGCGCCTTCGAACTGGCCACGCTCGGCGACCGCTTCTCCGCCGCCGACGCCCTGGCCTGGGGCATCGCGACCCGGGTGATCTCCGCGGACGGCTTTGAAGCGACGGTCATGGCGTACGCGAGGGAACTCGCCCGCCGTGCTCCCTCCTCCGTCGCTCTTTCCAAGACGCTGCTCTACGATCTCGACAGCCTCGACTTCGACCAGGGAATTGCGCGGGCTGCCCAGATCAACGTCGCCGCCCGACTTACGTACACCTGCCGGGAAGGGGTGCGGCGGTTCCTCGAACGCAGGAATCGGGACTGACGTGCTGTTCATCTTCGCGAGCCGGTCCCGTTCCCGTGAGGACCGCTACCTGCACCTGCGCGTCGCGCTCTTGTGTGTGGGAGCGGGATTGGGACTGACGGGGATGCTGCTCGATATCGCCTGGCTGATCTGGATTGCGCTGGCCGCGCTGCTCGCGGGACTGGCGCTGCGCCACCTGCGCGTCCGTGGCCAGGGCGCGGACGACGAGGGCGCCGGGCAACTCTGATCCGGCCGCGTCCGCCCGCCTCTTCCGGCTGCTCGCGCGGACTCGCCCGGGATCCCGCCCGGAAGCCCGCCGGTCCTCAGGCCTCGGCCCCGTAGGGCTGCATCGACGGCGCCGCAAGCAGCAGCGTGACCAGCGCGGCACGCTCCGGCATGCGCTCCAGCACCACGTGCTCGTGGCTCGCGTGCGCCCCCGCTCCGACCGCGCCCAGCCCATCGAGCGTAGGCGTATACAGGCTCGTGGTGTTGCCGTCCGACCCTCCGCCGGACCCGGCCTCTTCCATCTCCAGCCCCAGCTGCGTCCCCGCGTCCCGCGCCAGCTCCCAGAGCCGGCGATTGCCCGGCGTCTGCTCCATGGGAGGACGGTCCATCTCGCCCCGGATCTCGACCGAAGCCCCGGGCGCCACGGCCTCGATGGCGCGAATCGCCTGTTCCACCCGGCGCGCGTCGGCGAGGGTCGGCACGCGCACGTCCACTTCGGCGCTCGCCTCCGGCGCGATCACGTTCGGACGAATCCCGCCCTCGACGGTTCCCACGTTCACGTTCACACCCCGCACCGGGTCGTTGAGGGCGTGCAGCTGCCGGATCACGTGCGCGAGTTCCAGGATCGCGCTCACGCCCTTCTCCGGTTCGAGCCCCGCGTGCGCGGCCACCCCGGTCACGTGGACGGTGAAGTCCCCGCCCCCCTTCCGCGTCGTCTTCAGCTTCCCGCTCTCGCCCAGGGACGGCTCCAGCACCAGCGCCCGATCCGCACGCATGGCCAGCCGAACGATATGCTCCCTGGAATCCGGGCTGCCGATCTCCTCGTCGGAGTTGTAGACGAAGACCGGTGTAACCTCGGGGTCGCCGATACAGTGCCTGAGTGCTTCCACGGCGAAGACGCCCTGCACCAGGCCCGCCTTCATGTCGAAGGTACCCGGTCCATAAAGGCGTCCCCGCTCCACGTGCAGGGGCATCCCCTTCAGGGTGCCCACGGGCCAGATGGTGTCCGTGTGCCCGATGATGAGCTGGTAGGGAGCCGGATGGCGGCGCTCGCGCGGGGAGGCATACAGGATGCCTCCGGTCGTACGCCCTGGGAGGACCCGGGATCGGTACCCGATGTCGCTCATCGCCTCGCGCAGCAGGGCCTGCACGGGGCGCTGGGAGGCGGCGATCATGGAGGGCGACTCGAGCTCGACCAGCCGCTCCAGCAGGTCGCGCATCCGGTCACGGGCGGCGTGCAGGTAGTCGAGGACGCGGGTGCCCGCGCCGTTCTCCCGGATTGATTCGCTCATCTCTCCACCATGCCGCATCGCCACGCTTCCGATTGCTCGCCCAATCCTCCAATATAACGCCGCCCAACCCCGGCCGTTGTACGTGCCCCGCTCGCCGCACCGCCCGCCAGCGACCGGGCGTCGTGCTGCGCCGCGAGCATCGCTGAGTTCTTCTCCTACCGCCTCACCCGCACCACCTCGCGCAGCCGCTGGCGCACCTCGTCGGCGATCCCCGCCTCCTCCAGCCGGCTCCACAGGCGCGCGATGGTGTTGTCGTCCACCCACCCGGGCACGGCGGTCTGCCAGGCCTGAGCCGCGCGGAAGGCGTCCACCGCCTCCACCGTCTCCCGGTCGTAGAGGAGCGCGTCCGTCATTTCCGTGGAGGGCGGCGCCGAATCCGGCCGGTAGTACCCCAGCGCGTGCAGCATCACCTTGAGCTGGAGGACGTCGCGGCCGGCGAACTGCTGGAGGCTGCGGAAGCCGAGCGTCTCCGAGATCGTGTCGTAGATGCGCCGCACCTCCCGTATCGGCTCCGGGTGTTCGCAGACGTTGATGTCGGTCGTGACCCCGTCCTGGCGGCGTGACATGCCCGGCCGCGGATCCGCGACCAGCACCGCCGCCGACTGCGTACGGCCGTGGCGACCGTCCCCGCCCAGCACCTGCCCGGCGTAGAGGGCCTCGATCAGCCGGTCGGCGAGATGGCGCCCCGACCCCTCCGTCCGTTCGAACGCGACCGCCACCGAGTCGACCACCGAGGTGCTCACCAGCGCGTTGCCCTGCGCGGCGTAGTTGAGGCCCGTGCGCTCCCAGACCCAGTCGCCCCGGTCCTCGGCCCCGTACTGGCCGGATCCGGTCCACTGCGCCGACCGGCCCTGCATGTCGATGACGCCGACCTGCCTGCGCTCCCGGCCTTCATCCGCGGCCACCACGCGGTCCATCGCTTCCCGGGGCGCGACGCCCTGCTCCAGCAGGTCGAGGAGGTCGTGCCCGTACTCGAGCCGGGTGCCGCCCTGGGTCGCGACCGCCCCCACCCCCGGCCGCACCCACGGGACGGCGTTGCCGACACACGCCACCCGCGTGGTGACCGCCACTCCGGACTCCCCCGTCTCCGGGTCGATGCCGACGATCGAGAAGGTGTTGAACACCAGGTCCTCCCCCCAGGCCACCGGCTCCTGGGCGGCGGCGGGCGGAACGACCCCGAGCAGCAGAAACGGCAACACCGAGGCGGGCGTGCTCCGTGGCAACGACGAACTGGTCATGACGACCTCCGGTACTGCGGTGGGCCCGGACCGGGCGTCCCGGCCACCATGGGGTTCGAGGAAGGGGTCACCCACAACATGGCACGGGTCTCCCGCAACGGGCCAACTCTCGGCGGCCCCGGCGGGGGGTTGGCGCCGACGACCTCTTTTGTCCGCCACTTTCGGCAAGAAATGGCGGACAAAAGACTGGCTTGGCAGGCGAAGGCAACTCCGCCAGAGTCAGGAAGCCGGTCCTCCTGCCCGCGGAGACGCCCGGCGGGCATGGCTGGCGCCGCCTCCTCTCGCCAAGTTGCAGAATGCGTCCGGGGCCCGCGGTCTCCGTGCCGCGAACGCAATCCGCGTCTCGCCCCGAGTGTCCGATCACTCTCACGCCGGAGCACCCGCCCATGCGCCGAACCGCACCGATCGCCGCGCTGCTTCTCCTGCCCGCCACGCTGGCCGCGCAGGGCCGTCGGCCGAACTTCGCGCAGCCGACCCTCCCGCCGCCGAGCATCACCGAATACCAGCCGCGCTCCACCCTGGTAGTCCCCGAGAACCCGGTGCCGCGGGCGAAATTCCCGGTTGTCGACCTCCACGGGCATCCCCCGTCGCTCGCCGACCCGGCCACCATCGAGCGGGTCGTAGCCGCAATGGACGACCTGAACCTGCAGGTCATCGTCCAGGCGCGGGGCAGCTCCGGCAGCCGCCTCACCCGGCAGATCGAAGCGGTGCGCGCCGCCGGCCACGCGGATCGCTTCGTCTTCTTCACCACCCTCGACCTGCGCAACGTGGGTCCCGGCTCGGGTGCCCGCATCGCGGCCCGGCTGGAAGAGGACGTGCGCGCCGGGGCAGTCGGCATCGGCGAGATCGGCAAGCAGTTCGGGCTCACGACTCGCAAGGCCGACGGCACCCGCCTCCAGCTCGACGACCCCGAACTCGACATCGTGTGGGAGACCGCGGCCCGCCTCGGGATCCCGGTCTTCGTCCACACGGCCGATCCCGCCGAGTTCTTCCAGCCCCTCGACTACGAAAACGAGCGCTGGCTCGAATTGGCCATCTTCCCCAACCGCCGCTTCTTCGACCGCGAACGCTTCCCGTCCTTCGAGGAGCTGATGGCCGAGCGCGACCGGATGCTGGCGAAGCATCCCAACACGACCTGGGTGCTGGCGCACATGGGATGGCATACCCAGGATCTCGCGCGCCTGGGCGACCTCTTCGACCGCTTCCCGAACGTCCACGGGGAAGTCGGGGCGGTGCTGTACGATCTCGGGCGCCAGCCCCGCTTCGCGCGCGATTTCTTCGTCAGGTACCAGGACCGCATCCTGTTCGGGAAGGATTCCTTCCAGCCGGACGAGTATCCCTACTACTGGCGCGTCTTCGAGACCGAGGACGAGTACTTCGACTACTACCGGAACTACCACGCCTTCTGGAAGCTCTACGGCATGGGGCTTCCGGATGACGTTCTGCGCAAAGTGTACTACGCGAACGCGCTCCGGATCATCCCCAACATGCCCGAGGCTGGCTTCCCGGAATAGCAAAGAGATTTTCCGGGCAGCATCAGGCGGAGGCGAGCGGACCCCGCAGCGTCGTCACACAGTCGTCGCCGCAGGTGAGGCTTACTCCGGCGGCATCACATCGCTCGCCACGGGCTCGAGCCGCACGACCGCGGTAAGCTCCTCCGCGTGCTCCAGAGCGAGATAGATGAGCCCGTCGGGACCCTCGCGCACGTCCCGGATGCGGCCCAGCTCACCGTGCAGCAGCGTCTCGACCCCGAGCGCGTCCGTGCCCTCGAGAGTGACCCGCGCGAGCTGCTCGCCCACCATGCCGCCCGCGAACGCGCTGCCCTTCCACCAGGGGAACGCGTCGCCGCGGTAGATCATCATGCCGGAGATGCCGATGGACGGCGTCCACACGAAGCGCGGGGACTCCACCCCGTCCCCGGATGCCGCCGTCGTGTAGACCGTGCCGTCGTAGTTGATGCCGTGGGAGACCACCGGCCAGCCGTAGTTGCCTCCTGCCGAAATCAGGTTGAGCTCGTCGCCGCCCCGGGGCCCGTGCTCGTTTGACCAGACATCCCCGGTGCCCGGATCCACCGCGAGGCCCTGCAGGTTGCGATGTCCGTAGCTCCAGATCTCGGGCAGCGCGTCACCGCCCCCCGCGAACGGGTTGTCGTCGGGCACCCGGCCATCGTCGTGCAGGCGCACGATGGTGCCCATGTGGTTGGTCACGTCCAGCGCCGGGTGGTCGGCCATCATGTCGGGGTCGAACATGCGGTCGCCGACGGTCAGGTACAGGTAGCCGTCCAGGCCGAAGGCCATGCGCCCCGAGAAGTGGTTGTTGTTGCCATGCCAGGCATCGGACTCGAAGATCTCTGCCACCTCGGTGACCCGGCCATCGTCCCAGCGCCCTCTCACGACCGTAGTGGTGCCCTCGGCCCCGTCCTCGCTGGGCTTGCCGTAGCTCAGGTAGAGCCAGCGGTTGTCCGCGAAGTCGGGGTGGGGGAGGATGTCCATGAACCCCCCCTGGCCCTCGTCCCGATAGACCTCCGGCCAGCCCGCCACCGGCTCCGGCTGGAGCACGCCGTCGCGCACCACGCGCAGGCGCCCGGGCCGCTCGACGATCAGCATCTCGCCGCTCGGCAGCCACGCCATGGACCAGGGGTGGTCGAGGCCCTCGGCGACCGTAACCACGCGGAAGTCGTGGCGCGCGGAGGAGTGGACGGGTTCGTCGCCGTTGCCGGCATCGGCGTCGAGCGCGCCGGCGTCGCCCGGGGCGCCCTGCCCGGGATCCTGCGCGCAGGCCAGCGCCCCCGCCACGGCAGCAAGTCCTCCAGCCAGCAACACGCGGGTCCGGATGGTTCGATATCGCATAGCCCTCTCTCCTCGGTAGATGCCGTGGTCCGCACCCGTTTCGCCCGACCAGCGTGTCGGGTCACCGGCGGCGCGTTTCGCAAGCAGCGCATCCAGTATAGAACTCGCGCTCGGGACAGGCACCGCTCCCGGAGCATCGATACTCCCGGGGCATCGATGCGATGCGGCCGGTGTTGCCTTCCAGGATCGCGTTCCTGGCGTGGCACCTCGGGCAGATCGTCCCCTCCGGCCATGGAAGCGCCCCGGCTCCGCGCCGAGCTTTCAGGTCCATGGCGGCCCCGGCAGCAACCTCGGCGATACGGTTTCCCGTCCCGGACGGGGAGGAAGCGGACCGCATCGCGCTCGGCGCCCTCAAGCGTCACTTCGGCTATCCCGGCTTCAGGCCGGGACAGGACGTGCTCGTGCGCGCGGTGCTCGAGGGCCACGATGCGCTCGGCATCCTTCCCACCGGGGGAGGGAAGAGCGTGTGCTACCAGGTGCCCGCCGCCGTCCTGCCGCACACGACCATCGTGGTCAGCCCGCTGGTCTCGCTCATGGCGGACCAGGCCATGCGCTGCCGCGAAGCCGACATCCCCGCCGCCTTCCTAAACTCCACCCTCTCCCGGCAGGAGCGGGATGATGTCGAGGCCCGGCTGGTGGAGGGCGCGCTGCGCGTCGTCTTCGTCGCCCCGGAACGCTTCGAGAGTCGCTCGTTCCGCAAGTTGCTGCCGCGGCTGCGGGTCAGCCTGCTCGCCGTAGACGAAGCCCACTGCATCTCCGAGTGGGGCCACGACTTCCGCCCGGCCTACCTGCGCCTGGGGCGCCTGCGCGGGATGTTCGACGTGCCCATGATCGCCCTCACCGCCACCGCCACTCCGCGCACCCGGCGGGAGATCATCGCCCGGCTGCGGCTGGCCGATCCGGTCACCGTGGTGGGCGGCTTCGACCGTCCCAACCTGGTGTGGGGGGTGGAGCACGCCCGGTCGTGGAAGGAGAAGCGGGAGCGGCTGCGCGCCCTGGTGCGCAACCGCCCCGGCGTCACCCTCGTCTATGCCAGCAGCCGGAAGGGGGTGGAGAGCGTGCGCGACGAACTGGCTGCCCTGGGCCACACGACGGAGGCCTACCACGCGGGGTTGCCGGCCGCCGAGCGCGCCCGCGTTCAGGACGCCTTCATGGCCGGCGATGCCCCGCTGGTGGCCGCCACCAACGCCTTCGGCATGGGGGTCGACAAGAGCGACGTGCGCCTGGTCATTCACCACGAGCTCCCGCGCACCATGGAGGCGTACTACCAGGAGGCCGGCCGGGCCGGCCGCGACGGCGACACCGCCCACTGCCTGGCGCTCTGGTCGAAGGGCGACCGCGCGGGCCAGATGGCCTTCATCGACCACAGCTACCCGCCCCCGCGCGCCGTGCGCCGCTTCTGGCGCGACCTGCGCCGCCGCGCCACCGGCCGGACGCGGCTCAAGGTGCCCGTCGACGAGCTGCGCGCCCGTGACGGCACCCCGATGACCCCCACCAGCGTGGGTGCGCTGGCCCGCGCGCTGGCCGCCTGCCGGGTGGTGCACCTGCGCGAAGATCCCCCCGAACAGCCCGGCGACACCCTCCACATCGACCTGCGCCCGCACGTCCGCCGACTGCCGCTGGGTCCGCTGCGAGAGCGGCGCAACGCGGAAGTGGCCAAACTCGCTGCCGTGGAGCGCTACGCCCGCACCCGAGGGTGCCGCCGCGCCCGCATCCTCGGGTACTTCGGCGACTCCCTCGACTCCGACTGCGGCGCCTGCGACAACTGCCAGCGGGCGTGACCGTTGCAGGAAGGGGCCGACCCGGCGCATCGCGGCAAGGAGTGTAATACAACCGTAATACGCGGGTGATGACGCGAGGACGCGCAGGGCACCAGGGCCGATCCGCGCGCCATCCGGTGGCGAACCCGAAGGGCTGTCCCCTACCTTGACGCCCGCAGGCCCGAGCCCTTCCCGCGCCCCGCAGGAGCGGCAGAGGTGGTGACGCCCACCAGGACGGCTCAAGGTCCGGCCGCTGCCCACCCACGACGGGCTCCGGCTCAGGCCGCGAACTCCCTCGTGACAACTCCACTCAGGATTCCCATGGCATGAGCATCTCCAGGTCCGTCGCCGTCTTCGCGACCCTCGTCGCTCCCTGCCTCTTCCTCGGTTGCTCGGAGCCCGACGAGCCCCCCCGCGCCCACTGGACCGACGTCACCGACAGCACCGAGATGCGCCTGATCCGCGAATCGGAGTCCCTGTGCGAGGATTGCATCACCCTCGAGCGGGTGCTTGTCCTGGGCGACACGATCGGGGACGGGTATCTGCGCGCAGCGTTCCACATGGTGCGCGACAGCGCCGGCAACTACTGGTTCGGTCAGTACGAGGCGGTGAAGGTCTTCGACGCGTCCGGCGAGTACGTGGGAGAAGTCGGCCGCGCAGGCGAGGGCCCTCTGGAATGGCAAAACGCAATGCCCGTGCACACGGACCGGGAGGGTCGCATACACATCTTCGACAACGGGAACTTCCGCCATAGCGTAGTAGGTCCGGACTTCGCGCTCATCGAGGACGAGAGACTGCCCGGGTTCATCCACGCCGTTCGTCCCCTCGGGGATGGCGAGCGGTGGGTGCTGAACATGGAGCACCCCACTCCCGATGCCCGCGACCTGCCTCTCCACATACTGCTCGGTGCAGAGATCGCAGGATCCTTCGGGGGCAGGATCGTCCTCGCGAATGATCGGTCGGCTTCGACGCAGTTCCACCGGATCATCACCACGGACGCCGCGGACCGGACCTTCTCTTCGCCGGTATACCGCCGTTACGAGATCGAGGTGTGGAACGAGGAAGGCCGCCGAGTCACGGGCTTCCTCCAGCCCGGGTTCAACGATCCGCCCCGCGACCCGGAAGCTCCGGAGTCCCCGGACAACCCTCCCTCCAGCACGATTCGCGCACTGCGCGTCGATTCCGAGGATCGGCTATGGGTGATGTCATGGCAGCTCCGGGACGACTGGCTGGACATGATGGAGGAGCGCCGCGGACCCGACGGGCGCGTAACGCTCGAGATGAAGCCCGGCCTCGAGACCATTGACCGGATGGACGGCCACATCGACGTCATCGACCTCACCACGGCGACCGTGATCGCCCGCACCAGGATGGAAGGAGTCGTGGTTGTCGACTTCCTGGGGGACGACGCTCTGTGGGCGGGCGAGTTTCTGGGCGCGGGCCACCTCCGCGTCGGCATCTGGGAGATCGGCTTCATCCCCTGACCGGCACCCCGCGCCTCGGGTCGCGGCAACCGCGCGCCAGCGCGGCTCGCCCGCATCCTATCGACGCCCGCGGTGTACATTTCCACATGTGTTGCGCCCCCTCCAACCCGGATACGGGCCTTCGTTGTCCTTATGTTGTACATCATATAAACATGAAATAATAAATGAGTTACCGTATATCACATGAAGTAACACATGAATTGGAGATGGAGTGATGGAAGCCTATCTCCGTCCGGAACACACCCACCTGCGCGAACGGGTCAGAGCCTTCGCCCTCGAACACATCGCGCCCATCGCCGGCGAGATCGACCGCAGCCAGACCTTCCCGTGGGAGAACGTGCGCGCCATGGGCGAGATGGGGCTCCTGGGGGTTCCCATCCCGGAAGAGTACGGGGGGATGGGACGCGACTATCTGAGCTACATCCTCGTTGTCGAGGAACTGGCGCGTCACGACGCCAGCCACGCCATCACGGTGTCGGCGCACACCACGCTGGGGGCCAGCCCGATCCTGACCTTCGGCACGGAGGCGCAGAAGCGGAGGTACCTGCCCCTGCTCGCCAGCGGCCGCGTGCTGGGGGGCTTCGGGCTCACCGAGCCGGCGGCGGGTTCGGATTCGGCGGGCACCCGCACGCGCGCGGTGCGAGAGGGAGACGGCTACCGCATCAACGGATCCAAGATCTTCATCACCCACGCCGGCGTCGGGGAGATCTTCACCATCACGGCGCTCACCAATCCGGCGCGGGGCACCCGCGGCATCACCAGCTTCATCGTCACCAAGCCGACGTGCGACCTGGAGACGGCCCGCCGTCTGGGGGTGGGACACAGCGCGGAACTGGACTTCACCGCGGGCGTTCGGGCGGGCGGCAAGGAAGACAAGATGGGGTGGCGGGCTTCGGACACCCGCGAGCTGGTGCTGGACGATGTCTTCGTACCGGCCGGGAACCGGCTCGGGGCCGAGGGCGAGGGCTTCGTCAACTTCATGCGCACCCTCGACTCCGGACGCATAGGGATCGCCGCGCTGGCGCTCGGCATCGCCGAGGGAGCTTTTGACGCCGCCCTGGAGTATACGTTGCAACGGAAACGTTACGGGCACAGGATTTACGACTTTCAGGCGGTTCAATTCCGCTTGTCCGACATGGCCACGGGGATCCAGGCCGCCAAGCACCTGACGTACCACGCGGCCTGGCTCAAGGATCAGGGACGCCCCTTCTCGAAGGAAGCCTCCATGGCGAAGCTGTTCGCCTCGGAGTTGTCGATGCGCGCCACCACGGAAGCGGTCGAGCTCATGGGAGGCGCCGGGTACACGAACGACTACCCGGTGGAACGGATGTTTCGCGACGCGAAAGTGTGCGAGATCGGAGAGGGCACGAGCGAGATCCAGCGCTTGCTGATCGCTCGGCACCTGGTGCGCGAGGCCGGCGGAAGCGGAAGAGCCGCAGAGCTTAAGGCGGGGTAGGGAGCCCTCGGGCGGTCCCGGGCCCCGCGACTCGCGGAGAAACCAGGGATTTGAGGAGAGAGATCATCATCGGCGCGTCCTCGCGCGAGACGCGGGTGGCGCTGCTGGAAGACAAGAGACTCGTAGAGCTGATGCTGGACCGTCCGGACCAGGGTCGGCTGGTGGGCGACGTATTCCTGGGGCGCGTGGAGGCGGTACTACCCGGCATCCAGGCCGCCTTCGTGGACATCGGTGTCGAGAAAGCGGGATTCCTGCACGTCTCGGATGTGGTTCACGAGGACGGCGAACCGTCCAGGAACGGCCGCGATGGCGAGCAGCGCTCGATTCAGAAGCTGCTGAACAAGGGCGACCGGGTCACCGTGCAGGTCACCAAGGAGCCCATCGGCACCAAGGGCGCGCGTCTGACCGCCCAGGTCTCGCTGGCCGGCCGCTTCCTCGTCTACATGCCGTTCTCGTCGCGCGTCGGCGTGAGCCGCAAGATCGAGGACCGCAGGCAGCGGTCGCGGCTGCGCGCCCTCGCCCGCAAGGTGGTTCCGGCCGATTCAGGCGGGGTGATCGTGCGCACGGTGGGGGAGGAGGCGACCGAGAAGCGGTTCGCGCGCGAGTTCGAGAGCCTGCGCGGAAGCTGGCTGGAGATCCAGCGGACCGCAAAGGCCGCTTCCGGGCCCGGGGTCGTGCGCCGCGAAGCGCGCCTGATCAGCGGGGTCATCCGGGACCTGTTCAGCGACAAGTTCGACTCGCTCACGGTGGATTCGCCCGTCATTTTCGGCGAGATCGAGGACTACGTACGGAGCGTGGCGCCCGATCTGCTGGACCGGTTGAAGCTCTATCGGGACCAGGAGCCGCTGTTCGACGTCCGCGGCATCGAGGAGGAGATCCACCGCTCCTTCCGGCGCAAGGTCGGGCTCAAGTCCGGCGGCCATCTCGTGATCGAGCCCACCGAGGCGCTGGTGTCGATCGACGTGAACACCGGGCGCTTCGCCGGCAGGAAGAAGAACGATCCTGCTTCGCTCATCCTGAAGACCAACCTGGAAGCGGCGCGCGAGATCGCCCGCCAGCTCCGGCTCCGCGACGTCGGCGGAATCGTGGTCGTGGACTTCATCGACATGGACACGCAGAAGGACCGCGACCGGGTGCTGCACGAACTCCGCACCCACCTGGGGCGCGACCGGGCCCGCACCCGCGCGTTCGCCGTGTCCGAACTCGGGCTGATCGAGATGACCCGGCAGCGGGTGCGCCCGTCGATCTTCACCTCGATCACGGAGCCGTGCACCCACTGCGGAGGGCTGGGCCGCGTCTTCGCGCCCGACACCGTGATGCGCCGGGTGGAACGCAGCCTCAGGCGCGTCGCGGCCGCCAGGAGCGAGCGCGTTCTTACGGTGCGCATCCATCCCGAAGTGGCGCTGCACGTGCTCGACTCGGAGCCGGACTTCCGCAAGCGGGTGTCGAGCGCGACCGGCCTCGAGATCAGCTTGCGGGACGATCCCCTGCTGGGCGAAGACCAGTTCCGTCTGCTCTCCGGGCGGGCGCAGGTGGACGTGACCGGGAAGTACGCTACCGTCTAGCGGTCCGAGACTTCCCCTTGACCTCGCGGGGGGACTCTGTAGCTTTTTCGGGCTGCGGAGCTTCGTAGCACAATCCCGTGTCCGGTATCTCCAGCAACACGAAGAGGCAGGCATGTTCGCGGTGTTCGAAACCGGCGGAAAGCAGTTCAGGGCCGAGCCCGGCCTCCGGGTGCGGATTCCGGCGCTCGCCGCCGAGGAGGGCTCCACGGTCACCTTCGACCGCGTGCTGATGACCGGCGGGGGTGACGGCGATCCGGAGGTCGGGACGCCCACGGTCGAAGGCGCCGCGGTGCGGGCCGAGGTGCTGGCGCACGGCAAGGACCGGAAGCTCATCATCTTCAAGCGCAAGCGCCGCAAGGGATACCGCAAGAAGCAGGGGCATCGCCAGAAGTTCACCGAAGTGCGCATTGACGAGATCGTCACCTAGCAGTCCGCGGGCTGCTGGACGCCGAGCGGGGAAGGAATCGAGATGGCACACAAGAAAGGCGTCGGTTCAAGCCGAAACGGACGGGACTCGAATCCGAAGTTCCTGGGCGTCAAGCGCTACGGCGGACAGCCCGTGACCGCGGGCAGCATCCTCGTGCGCCAGCGCGGCACCCGCTTCCATCCCGGCACCAACGTGGGGAGGGGGGGCGACGACACCCTGTTCGCGCTGGTCGACGGGGTGGTGAAGTTCGAGCGGCGCAGGAACCGCCAGTTCGTTTCGGTCAACCCGAACTAGCACCAGCCCGGGCTAGCGGCACCAGCCCGGGTTACCGGCACCAGCTCCGGGTTAGCGGCCGCTGCCTTCCGACGGCGGCGGGTCGGGCCATCCCGGCCGGCGGCCTCCCTGGGCCTCGCGCGCCGATGCGATGATGCGCCACAGGATGTCGCGCGCCATCTCCGGGTCCACGCCCAGTTCGCGCGCCCGCTCGGCCGCCTGACGCACCACGCGAGCCTCCCGCGCGGGGTCGAGGACCGGGAGTCCCAGCTCCTCCTTGATCCTGCCGATCTCGATGGCGAGCCTGCGGCGTTCCCCCATCAGCGCGATGAGCCGGTCGGTCACCTCGCCCATTACATCCCGCATGCGGGCGAGCTGCTCCTCCGGCGTGCCGGCCGTTCCCGCCGTTTCAGCCATTCCGGGCATCCGGTTCATCCACGATGGGCATCCCGTTCATCCGCGCCGGGTATCGTGCGCGGGGCCAGTGCCCCCGGAAACGGCGCCATCCGCGGAAACGGCGCCATGGGAGCCCGCGGTATCCGTCGAACCGCGCGGGTTCAGGAAGGCCTCGGTGTGGTCACGGTCCTGCGGCTGCGTCGCGAGGCTGACCCCCACCAGCACCGGAATGTGGACCATGAGCCCCAGGATGCCCTCGTGCAGGTCGAGCGGGCGCAGTTCCATCCCCAGGTACCCGGTGGTGAAGAAGAAGACCGCCGTCGCCGAGCCTGCGACCAGGCCGGCCACGATGCCCGGGGTGGTGGCCCGCCGCCAGAAGAGCGCGGCGCAGATGGGGGGCGCGAACTGGCAGATGATCCCGTAGGCGGTCAGAAGCAGCACCACCAGCGAGGAGTCCTCGTCCAGCGCGAACCCGTACGCGACCACCCCCACCACAAGGACCAGCGCCTGCATGAGGCGGCGTTGCGAGGCGTCGCTCAGCCGGCGGAAGGGGCCGACGCCGTCTTCCACGGTCACGGATGCCGCCGCGTGCATGAGGGCGTCCCCGGTCGACATCGATGCCGAGAGGGCGCCCGCGCAGAACAGGCCCACCACCAGCACGGGCAGCTCGGAGCGCAGGATGAGGAAGGGGAGGATGAAGTCGGCTCCGGGAGGAGACTCCGGCAGCAGCACTCCGGCGAAGCCGATCAGGAAGACGGGGATCAGGAAGAGCTGGAAGGTCGGGAACAGTACCACGGTGCGGCGGAGCGTCCGGTCGTCGCGCGCGGTGAAGGCCTTCATGAAGAGGTGGGGCCACATCATGAGCCCGATCGCGCTCACCAGGATGGCGCTCGAGTAGCCCCCCCAGCTCCAGGGATCGCCCGCGGCGGTGAGGCCCGGGACGGAGAGCATCTCCGGGCGCTCGGCCAGGATGCGCTCAAACATCTCTCCCACCCCGCCGTACAGGCGGAACGGCAGATAGATGCCGAGCGACCAGGCGATCGTGACCATGAAGATGCCCTGGAAGGTGTTGGTCCATCCGACCGCGGCCACACCGCTGGTCAGCACGTACAGCGCCACGATGCCGTAGGCGATCGCGGCCCCCACGGCCAGCGGGACGTGGCCGTCGGTGACCGCCTCGATGACGATGCCCGCCCCCTGCATCTGCAGGGTGATGTAGGGTACGAACGCGGCCACGGAGAGCGCCGCCATCAGCGCCGAGAGGAAGCGGGAGGGGAAGCGTCCGACCAGCAGCTGAGCCTGGGTGACGTAGCCGAAGCGCCGCCCGAGTGCGGCCGCGCGCGGCCCGATGAAGTACCAGGGAGCGATTCCGAGGGCGCCGTAGGAGAGGATGTAGAAGGCGGCGGCGCCGCGGGAATAGGCCCAGCCCGGCCCGCCCAGGAAGGCGAAGGCCGAGAAGACGGTCGCCCCGGTGACGAAGTACATGACGAGAAGCCCGAAGCGACGGTCTCCGGCTACATAGCCCGTCACGCTCCGGGAGGCGCGCCGGCCCGCCATCAGCCCGATCCCCAGCGTCACCGCCAGATAGACCAGGATCAGGCCCGCGATCAGCTGCCAGCGCTCCATCTAGGTGGCTCCTCCGCTGCGGGCTTCGTGTCCGGCCCGACCGCGTCGGCCTGACGGCGTGCGCCGGGGTCCGGATCCGGGTCGCGCCGCGGCCCTGTGCCGTTCCTCCGAGCGGTCCAGCACGAAGAGCACCACCGCCCCGAACCCCACCCAGAGCGCGATCATGGCCATGTTGAAGGGCAGGCCCAGCACCAGCGGCAGCGGGCGGTTGAAGGGGACGAAGCCCGGCCAGGTGACGAAGACCAGGAACAGCACGAAGTAGATCGTGGTCGCGGCGCGCACCAGCTTCACGAGGTTCATCGTCCGCGGAACTCCGGGCGGCGCTTCTCTACGAAGGCGCGCACGCCCTCCCGGCCATCGTCGCTCGCGAAGGCCGCGAGGAAGAGCTCCTTCTCGAGCGCCAGCCCCTCGGCCAGCGGGGTCTCGGCGGCGGCCCTGAGCGACTCCTTGACCAGCCCGAGCGCGACGGGGCTCCAGCGCGCCATGCGTCCGGCCAGCTCCCGGGCCCGGGCGAGGTGCTCGCCCTCGTCCGCGAGGATCTCGACGAGGCCGATGCGGTGGGCTTCGGCGGCGTCGACCACGTCGCCGCTCAGGGCGATGCGCGCGGCCTGTCCCGGCCCCACCAGCCGCGCCAGGCGCTGGGTTCCGCCGGCGCCCGGAATCAGCCCCAGGCGAATCTCGAACTGGCCGAAGCGGGCGCTCGGGTCGGCCACGCGCACGTCGCAGGCGAGCGCCAGTTCGACCCCGCCTCCCAGGCAGAAGCCGTGGATGGCGGCGATGACGGGCTTGGGGAAGGCGGCCACCGCGTCGTACACGCGCCGGCGCCGGTAGACCTGGCGCTGTTCGCCGGGAGTGCGCCCCGCGAACTCGGCGACGTCGGCCCCCGCAGCGAAGGCCTTCTCGCCGGTGCCGCACAGGACGGCCACCCGCACGCCGTCGTCGTGGGCCAGCCGGTCCATCGCCTGCGCGATTTCGCGCCGCACTGCCGCGTTGAGGGCGTTCAGCTTGTCGGGCCGGTTGATGCGCACGGTCGCGACCGTGCCCTCGCGCTCGACCACGATGGTCTGGTACCCGGGTGCGCCCGCGGACGCTGTCACCGGTCCACCGCCGGCCGCTGGTCCACCGTCGGCGTTCCGCTTCGATTCGCCATCGGCAGGTCCGCGCGCAGTCACCGGGCTACGGCCTCCGTTGCGGTCCCCGCCCACGCAATCCGTCGTCCGGCTGTCACCGTGCCCCCTTGTCCCAGCGGTAGAATCCCTCGCCCGTCTTCCTTCCGAGCTTCCCCTCTTCCACCATGCGTCGCAAGATGGCGGGGGGACGGTAGCGCTCTCCGCCCAGCTTCTCGTGCAGGTACTCGGCGATCGCCAGGCGCACGTCGAGCCCCACGAGGTCGGTGAGGCGGAGCGGCCCCATGGGGTGCCGGTAGCCCAGCTCCATGGCCCTGTCGATGGCGGCGGGCTCGGCCACGCCCTCCTCCACCATGCGCATGGCTTCCAGCCCCAGGGCCACGCCGAGGCGGGAGGAGGCGAAGCCGGGGGCGTCCCGGACGACGATGGGCTCCTTGCCCAGGCCGCGCGCGAATGCGACGCCGGCGTCCAGGACGGCCGCGTCCGTACGGCTGCCGCGCACGACTTCCACCAGGGCCATCAGGTGCACCGGGTTGAAGAAGTGCACCCCGAGGAAGCGACCGGGCTCGGCGAGCACCTCGGCGATCGCGTCGATGCTGAGGGAGGAGGTGTTGGTGGCCAGCAGCGCGGAGGGAGACGCGGCGGCCTCCACCTCGAGGAAGAGGCTCCGCTTCAGTTCCATGCGCTCGGGGGCGGCTTCCACCACCAGCTCCGCCCGTGCGCAGGCCGCCGCCAGCGACGGCGCCGGAGAGATGCGGTCGAGTGCCTCTGCCCGCTCCTCCGCGCGCACCTTTCCGAGAGAGACGCCCTTGTCCAGGTTGGCGCGGATGCGGGCCAGGCCGCGTTCGGCCGCCGCCGCGTCGGGATCGTGGAGGGTGACCCGGTGCCCGGCCATGGCCGCCACCTGGGCGATGCCGTGACCCATGACCCCCGCGCCCAGGACGGTCACGCGCTCGATCCGGGTTGCCATGGGGCTAGCAGTCCACGGCGGCTAGTCCGCGGTGACCACGGTGGCGATTCCCTGGCCGACCCCGATGCACATCGTGGCCAGCCCCACCCCGCTCCCGCGCTTCGCCATCTCGTGCACGAGGGTGCACAGGATGCGCGCACCCGAGCAGCCCACCGGGTGCCCGAGCGCGATCGCGCCGCCGTTGACGTTGACCCGCTCGGGGTCGAGCCCCAGCAGCCGGAGGCAGGGGATGGCCTGCGCGGCGAAGGCCTCGTTGACCTCGGCCAGCTCGACGTCTCCGGGGCCGATGCCGGCCCGCTCGAAGGCCCTTCGGGTGGCGGGCACCGGCCCGATGCCCATGCGCTGCGGTTCCACCCCGGCCACCGCGCTCGCGCGGACGCGCGCCATGGGGGAGAGCCCGAGGCTGCGCGCCCGATCCTCCTCCATGACCAGCAGGGCGGCGGCGCCGTCGTTGATGCCCGACGAGTTGCCCGCGGTGACCGTCCCGCCCTGCTCGAAGACGGGAGCCAGCCGGGCCAGCGACTCGGGAGTCACGCCGGCGCGCGGATGTTCGTCGGCGTGCACCGGAATCGGCCCGCCCTTCCGCCTCGGGACCTCGACCGGGACCAGCTCGTCGCGGAAGCGATCCCGCTCGAGGGCGTGCTGGGCGCGCGCCTGGCTCTCCGCGGCGAAGACGTCCTGCTCTTCACGCGTCACCCCGAACTCCCTTGCCACCACCTCGGCGGTCTGCCCCAGCCCGATGGTCCACTCGGGGGTGAAGGCGGGGTTGGGGAAGCGCCACCCCAGCACGGTGTCGGCCACGGTCGGCGTGCCGCGCGGGTAGGCCATGGCCGGTTTGAGCATGACGTAAGGGGCGCGGCTCATGCTCTCCACGCCGCCGGCGATGAACACCTCGCCCTCGCCGGCCGCGATGGCGTGGAAGGCGCTGTCGACCGCCTGGAGCCCGGAGCCGCACAGCCGGTTGACGGTCTGGCCCGGCACGGTGACCGGAAGCCCTGCCCGCAGCAGCCCCATGCGGGCGACGTTGCGGTTGTCCTCGCCGGCCTGGTTGGTGCACCCGAAGATCACGTCGTCGATGCCGGCCGGGTCGAGGCCACTGCGGTCGACCAGGGCGCGGATCACCCCGGCCGCCAGGTCGTCCGGGCGCACCGCCGCGAGCGCGCCGCCGTGCCGTCCTATCGGGGTGCGGACGGCGTCGACGATGACCGCTCGCTTCATCCGTCCAGCGCCACCCACACGCTCTTCACCTGGGTGTACTTGTCCAGCGCCGCCTGGTAGCCCAGGTCGCGGCCGAACCCGCTCTGCTTGTACCCGCCGAAGGGCGACCCCGAGTCGTACTGGTTGTAGGTGTTGATCCACACGGTGCCGGCACGGACTTCCCGGGCGATGCGGTGCGCCCGGCCCACGTCGCGGGTCCAGATCCCGGCCGCGAGCCCGTAGATGGTCCGGTTGGCCTTCTCGATGGCGTCGGCCGTGTCGGTGAAGGGGATGACCGCCGCCACCGGCCCGAAGATCTCTTCCCGTGCGATCCGCATTTCCGGGGTGACGTCCGCGAAGATGGTCGCCTGCACGAAGTTGCCCCTGCCGTTCACCGTGGCCGCCTCGCCTCCCGCCACCAGTCGGGCGCCGTCGGCCTTGCCGGCCTCGATGTAGCCGAGCACCACGTCCCGCTGCTTCCGGCTGACGATCGCCCCCATGCGCGTCTTCGGGCCCATGGGGTCTCCCACCGCCATCCTGCCCGCGCGGGCGGCCAGCCCGTCGAGGAACTCCTCGTAGACCGCCTCCTGCACGAGGATGCGGGAGCCGGCGGCGCACACCTCGCCCTTTCCATAGAAGATGCCGGTGTTCGCGCCGCGCACGGCGCTGCCCAGGTCGGCGTCCGCGAAGACGATGTTGGGCGACTTGCCGCCCAGCTCGAGGGAGACCTTCTTCAGCGTGTCCGCCGCCTCCCGCATGATGGTTTTGCCCACTTCGGTCGAGCCCGTGAAGGCGATCGCATCCACGCCGGGATGGCGCACCAGGGCCGCGCCGGCGCGCGTTCCGCATCCCGGGACGACGTTCAGAATGCCCGGCGGAAAGCCGGCCTCCGCGGCCAGTTCGCCCAGCAGCAGGGCCGTCAGGGGGGTCTCCATTGCGGGCTTCAGGACCACCGCGTTCCCGCACGCCAGCGCCGGGGCAACCTTCCAGGTCGCGAGCGAGAGCGGGAAATTCCACGGCACGATGCACCCGACCACCCCCACCGGCTCGCGCAGGGTGTAGTTGAGGAACGGCCCCTTCACCGGGATGGTCTCGCCCTGGATCTTGTCCGCCAGCCCCGCGAAATAGCGGAAGTTCTCCACCACGCTGGGCACGTCCACGTAGCGCGACTCGAAGATGGGCTTGCCGTTGTCGCGCGTCTCGGTCTCGGCGATCAGCCGGGCATCGCGCTCGATCAGGTCGGCCAGCCGCCAGAGCAGCCGCGACCGTTTGTGGGCGTCGGTGCGTCGCCACGCCTTCGACGCGAGCGCGGCCTGTGCCGACTCCACCGCCCGCGCAACATCCTCCGCAGTCCCCTCCGCGACCTCGGCGAGCACCTCGCCGGTCGCGGGGTTGATGGTGGCGAACGTGGTCCCGGAGGCGGAGGGCACGCTCTCGTTGTCGATCCAGAGCCCGCGCGCGCGCATGTCGTTCATCGCGGATTCGTCTCCTCTATTTCCCCTGGAAGTTGGCGCGGCGCTTCTCGACGTAGGCGGCGATGCCCTCTGTGGCGTCTTCGCTCTGGAAGAGCTGCTGCTGGAGCTCCCGCTCGACGGCCAGGCCGGTCTCGAAGGGGATCTCGGCCCCGGTCTGCACCGACCTCTTGATCAGGCCGACCGCCTTCGACGCCTTCCCTGGCGGCGTGAAGCCGCCCGCGAACTCCAGGACCTTCGCCATGAAGTCGTCCCCGGAGTCGGCTTCGATCACGCGGTTGATGATGCCGTGGTCGAGGCCCTCGGCGAAGCCGAAGAGCTGTCCCGTGGTCATCATCTCGATGGAGCGCGACTTGCCGACCAGACGCGCCAGCCGCTGGGTGCCGCCCGTGCCCGGCAGCACGCCCAGGTTGATCTCCGGCAGCCCGATGCGCGACCCGCCGGCGCGCGCGACCCGCAGGTCACACGCCATCGCGATCTCGAGCCCGCCGCCCACGGTGTGCCCGTTGAGCGCGCCGATGGTGAGCTTCGGGGTGTGCTCGAGGCGGTTGAGCGTCTCGTTGGCATGGAGGCAGAAGAAGTACTTGAAGGTCGGCGTCACCTCGTTGAGCATCTGGATGCTGGCACCGGCGCTGAAGAACTTCTCGCCCCTGCCGGTGAGCACGATGACGTGCGCGTCCTCGTCCATGCGCGCGCGCAGGATGCAGGCGTCCAGCTGCTGCATCATCTCGTAGGTGTAGGTGTTGGCCGGAGGATCGTCGAGGGTCAGGATGCAGACGCCGTCCTGGACGTCGTAGTGGACCAGGGTCTGGTCGGTCATTCGGGTTTCTCCCTGATGGATGATGTGGTGGGATCCGGCATGGGCGGCACAATTATAGTGTCAGGGCCCCGGTGCGGGGACCCGGGCTCCTCGGCGCGATGAGTCGGGTTGAGCCGCGAACCCTTCCCCTCAGCGCGGCGGGCCGACCGGCCGTCCGGGCGTCCAGGGCGCGCCCGCGGCGGCCAGCGCCTCTTCCAGCTCGGCCAGCGGCCCGTCGATGATGCCGGCGATGTCCCGCTCGAGGCCCGCGAGGTCCCCTTCGGCGATCTCGATGTTGCGTCGCTGGGTCGCGGTCGGGTTCTGGCGCGTCTGCCAGTGACCTCCCGCGACGTTGCCCACCCGGTTGGCGACCGACGGTACGCCGGGCTCGTTGAGCGATCCGCGCAGCTGGTCGCCCTGGAGCCGGAGGCGGATGCCGGCGAAGGCCTGCTCGACCTCGTCGATGCGGCCGAAGAGTTCGGCGCCCGCGGCGGGCGTGCGCAGCAGTGCGGCGCGCATGTAACCAAGCCGCCCGGATTGGCGCCCGAGCTCGGAACCCGCCACC
Organism: Longimicrobiales bacterium; assembly: GCA_965202805.1. Lineage (GTDB taxonomy): Bacteria > Gemmatimonadota > Gemmatimonadetes > Longimicrobiales > Gaopeijiaceae > BD2-11. Next base: position 1,025,252 of record OZ241869.1, on the reverse strand, counting down.
CCGATCCGCCGCTGCAGCTCGCTTACGCGCTGCTGAAAGGCCGCCACCGCCACGAAGTCGGTGCCCGGAGGCGCGCTCGGAACCGGCTTCACCTGGAAGCTCCTCGCCCCGCCGACCTCCTCCACGCCGTCGGCGGTGACCAGCACCAACTGCGCCGAGTACTCGCCGGGAGGAGCCAGCGGCCCGGCCGGAGCGGACGCCCACGGGGGGATGAATCCGGGAGTCGAGAGGTCGATGGGGTTCGGCGCGGGTCTCCGCAGGTCCCAGGCGATGCGATGCAAACCGGCGCGCGCGGGACCCTCCACCCAGCGCACGGGCTCGCCATTCGCATCCGACACCCGGACCAGTGCCCTGGGCCCGCTCTCGGCGGCTTCGGCGCGCAGCGTCTCGTATCCGGGGAAGGGCACGTCGGCGCCCAGCTCGCGCATCTCGCGTTCCCGCTCTTCGCGCTGGGCTCCGGCCGTCGAAGGCACCTCGGGGAGGAGATAGGTGAGCGTCGCCCCGAAGGGCGGGTTGGGCGCGGAGTAGGCGTCGGTTCCGAGCGTCGGGCGGCCCGGAGCCTGGTTGGGAACGCTGGGGATGTACCACCAGGCGTCCCGCACCGGCCATACCCCCGCGCCGCCATCCGCCTCCAGCGCCCCGCCCGCGATCTCGCGCAGCGGCGAGTAGTCGTCGAGCACGTAGAAGCCGCGGCCGAAGGTGGCTCCCACGACGTCCTCGTCCCGCCGATGCAGCTTCAGGTCGCGGAACGCGATGGTGGGCGCCCCCGGAAGCCGGTGCCAGTTCGCGCCCCCGTTGGGCGAGAAGTAGAGGCCCCACTCCGCCGCGAGGAAGAGCAGGTTGGCGTTCTCGTGGTCCTGCTGGATCGCCCACGCGATGGTTCCATCCTCCAGGTCCCCGGAGATGGACGACCAGCTTTGGCCGTTGTCGTCGCTCCTGAAGATGTAGGGAGAGTAGTCGCCGATCTTGTGCGCGTCCGCGACCGCGAACACCGTCGCCGCGTCGTGCTGGCTCGCCTCGACATCGTTGATGAAGGAGCGCTCCGGAACCCCGGGAAGCGCCGTCGCACCGCTCCAGCTGCCGCCCCCGTCCGGACTGAAGTGGATCAGCCCGTCATCCGTCCCGACATACAGTGCATCCTCCTGAACCGGGCTCTCGCTGATGGAGGTGATGGTGGCGTACATCGACATCGCGCCGTTGTCGTGCAGCGCGTCGAGTTCCCAAACCCGGCCCATGAAGGGCAGCTCGTAGCGATTGGTATTCGTGGTCAGGTCGCCGCTGATCGCCGTCCAGGAATCGCCCCGGTCCTCGCTCCGCCAAAGGCGCTGCGACGCGAAGTACAGGCGGCTCGTGGAGTGCGGGCTGACCAGGATGGGCGAATCCCAGTTCCAGCGCTCGGGCGGATCCCCGACTTCGGGCTGGGGCTGGATCTGGATGGCCTCGTCGCTCCGGCGATCGACGCGGTACAGGTTCCCCACCTGCGTCATCAGGTAGAGGATGTCCGGGTCCGAGGGATCGAACTGCACCCCGTAGCCGTCCGCGCCCATGGGGAAGTACCAGTCCGAGTTGCGCACCCCTTCGACATGGGTGGTGCGCGAGGGTCCCCACAGCGTCCCCAGATCCTGCGCGCCGCCCAGAATCTCGAAGAAGGGCTCCCGGTTGGAGATGGCGACCTTGTAGAACTGCGAGATGGGCATGTTGGGGAAGTGACGCCAGGTCTCGCCCTCGTCGAAGGTCTCGTAGAGTCCGGCGTCGGTGCCGGCGAGCATGTGCCGCGTGTCGTCGGGATCGAACCAGAGGGCGTGGTTGTCGGAGTGCTTTTCACGGCCCGTGCCCAGGGTCGCGAAGGTGGCGCCGCCGTCCCGCGTGATCTGGTAGAACACGTCCATCTGGATCACCAGGTCGGCGTCCGTGGGGGAGGCTTCGATCTCCTGGTAGTAGTGCGGGCCCGTGCCCCCGGAGATGTAGGAGTTGCGCTGCTCCCAGCTCTCGCCCTGGTCGGTGGACCGGTAGAAGCCCCGCTCCTCGTCGCCGGCCTCGATGGTGGCGTAGACGATGTCCGGGTCGGCCGGCGTGACGGCGAGCCCGATCTTGCCCATGTCGCCCGAGGGGAGCCCGCGCGTCACCTCGCGCCAGTTGTCTCCGCCGTCGGTGGACTTGTGGATGCCAGACGACGGTCCGCCCGCCATGTAGCCCCAGACGTGGCGCCGGCGCTGGAAGGCGGCGGCGTACACCACGTCCGGGTTGCCGGGCGCGAACTCGAGGTCCGTCACCCCGGTGTGCTCGTCGAGGGCGAGCACCTGCTGCCAGGTGTTGCCGCCGTCGCGGGTCCGGTAGACGCCGCGCTCGCCGCCGGCCGACCAGAGCGGGCCCTCCGCCGCGACCAGCACGGTGTTCCCGTCGTCGGGGTGGATGAGGATCTTGCCGATGTGCTCGCTGTCCGCGAGGCCCACCTGCTCCCAGCTTCCGCCCCCGTCGCGGCTGCGGTACAGGCCCGAGCCCCACGCCACGTGCCGGCCGCTCACGTTCTCGCCGGTGCCCGCCCACACCACCTCCGGGTTCGCGGGGTCGAGGGCGAGGTCGCCGATGGAATAGGTGGGCTGGTCGTCGAACACGGGGGTCCATGTGACCCCGGCGTTGGTCGTCTTCCACACGCCACCCGAGCCCACGGCCACGTACCACACGGACGGGTCGGCGGGGTTCACCTCGATGTCGGCGATGCGACCCCCCGCAACCGCCGGTCCGATCTCGCGCAGGGACAGGCTGGAGAGGGCGTCGGCGACGGAGACCTGGGCGCGGGCCGGGAAGGGGAGCGCGATGGTCAGGAGCGCCAGAGCGGCGAGCGAGCGTCGGGCGGAGCGGGCGATGATGGGCATGGCTGACATGGGGTTGGGAAGAGTCGGGCTGCGGCGCGCGCAACGGGGCGGGCAAACGGATTGCCGGATCCATCGCGGGCCGGCCAATGGCTTCGGGACACCGCCACCATGCCGGGGAGCGCCCCTGCGGGCAAGTGCCGTTTCAACTCCGGGCCGTCGGGCACGCCGCAGCCATGCTCCGCCCCTTTCGCGCCGCGCGCGGGACGGGGCGCCGCTCCCGGCGCGCGCGGATTCATCCACGGGCTGCTAACTTGCGGGAACGGCGCGCGCGGACCGGGGGATTACAGGACGACGCGGAGAGCCGCAGGTTTCGGAGGCCGGCAAGGAGGAGGACCGACACAGGTGAAGACGTCAATGCGTGTCATGGCCGGCGGGATCTTCGTCGCCGCCGGCGCGAGTCTGGGATTCGTCGCTGGCGAAGCGCCACAGGACGCCGGGGGCCGTGCACCCGTGGTGGTGGTGCCGGTCACAGGCGTGATCGAGCTTGGTCTTGCACCCTCCATCGAGCGGGCCATCCGCGAAGCGGAGGCGGAGGGCGCCGCGGCGCTCGTTCTGGACATCGACACCCCGGGAGGTCGCGTGGACGCCGCCGAGCGCATCGGCGACGCCATCGCGGACGCCGGCATTCCCGTGTACGCCTATGTCAATCGCCGCGCACTGTCCGCAGGCGCCCTGATCTCCCTCGCCACCGACGGCATCCTCATGCGCCCCGGCTCGGTGATCGGCGCGGCGACCCCGGTGGACGGCTCCGGCCAGAAGGCCAGCGAGAAGATCGTATCGGCGATGCGAAGCGAGATGCGCGCGCTGGCCGAGGCCGCGGAACTCGATCCGGCGGTCGCCGAAGCCATGGTCGACGAGGCCATCGCCATTCCCGACGTGGTGGAGGAGGGTCAGCTCCTCACCCTCACCACCGAAGAGGCCGTGGCCCTCGGGTACGCGCGCGAGGTCGACGACCTCGACGCGGTGCTGGAGGTGGCCGGCGCCCGCGAAGCCCCCATCCGCAGGCACACGATCAACTGGTCCGAGCGCCTGGTGCGCTTCCTCTCCCACCCGACCGTCGCCCCGTTCCTGCTCTCGCTGGGGTTCCTGGGGCTCATCATCGAAATCCGCACTCCCGGGCTCGGCGCTCCGGGGCTGGTAGGCGTCCTCTGCCTGTCGGCGTACTTCGGCTCGCACCTGATCGTGGGGTTGGCCGGGTGGACCGATCTTCTCCTGGTTGGGGGCGGTGTCGGGCTCCTGGCCGTGGAAGCCCTCCTGATCCCGGGTTTCGGCATCTTCGGCCTGCTCGGCATCGCGGCCATCGTGGGCGGCGTGTTCATGAGCATGCTCGGCGGCCTTCCCACGGCCGCGGACTTCTCCCAGGCCAGCACCGTGGTCTCGCTCAGCCTGGTCATCATCCTGGTAACCTCCTGGGCCCTGCTGCGACGCCTCCCGCGCAGCCGCCACATCGCGCGCTCCGGCCTGCTGCTGAAGGACGCCACCGACCGCGAACACGGCTTCGAGTCGGCTCGCCGGCGCGACGATCTGATCGGGTCGGAGGGCGTGGCCCTCACGGACCTGCGTCCTGCCGGGACCGGGCTCTTCGGCGACGAGAGGGTGGACGTCGTCGCCGATTCGGAGTTCATCTCCGAAGGCGAAGACATCCGGGTTCTGAGCGCCGAAGGCTATCGGTGCGTGGTCAGACCGGTGAAGAAGAAATCCTCGAACACCAGGCAGCACGAATCCTGATACTCAAGCCTCCCCTGCCCCCACACGGATGACATCCAATGGAAGCCGTCGCCGCTCTGTTTTTCCCGGTTCTGATCATCGTCCTCGTCCTCATGGTGCTGTGGGCGGTCCCCGTGCGCCTGTGGATCGAGGCCATCTCGGCCGGCGTGCGGCTGGGCATCACCTACCTGATCGGCATGCGCCTGCGCAAAGTGCCTCCGCCCGCGGTGGTGCGGCCCCTCATCTGGGCCACCAAGGCCGGGCTCTTCATCCGCATCGCGGACCTTGAAGCGCACTACCTCGCCGGCGGACGGGTGGACCGCGTGGTGACGGCGCTCATCAGCGCCGACAAGGCCAACATCGAACTCTCCTTCAACCAGGCCGCGGCGATCGACCTGGCCGGCCGTGACGTCTTCGAGGCGGTCCAGGTCTCGGTCAACCCCAAGGTCATCACCACGCCCCGGGTGGCGGCGATGGCGCGCGACGGCATTCAGCTGATCGCGGTCGCGCGCGTGACCGTGCGCGCCAACATCAACCGTCTGGTCGGCGGCGCCGGCGAAGAGACCATCGTCGCGCGCGTCGGGGAAGGCATCGTCTCCAGCATCGGTTCGTCGGACACGCACCAGGCGGTGCTGGAGAACCCGGACAGCATCTCCAAGGCGGTGCTGGCCAAGGGGCTCGACTCCGGGACCGCCTTCGAGATCCTCTCCATCGACATCGCGGACGTCGACGTGGGCAAGAACATCGGCGCCGAGCTGCAGACCGACCAGGCCGAAGCCGACAAGCGCGTCGCCCAGGCCCGGGCCGAGGAGCGGCGCGCGATGGCGGTGGCTTCCGAGCAGGAGAACGTCGCGAAGGTGCAGGAGATGCGCGCCAACCTGGTGGAGGCCGAGGCGCAGGTGCCGCTTGCCATGGCGGACGCCTTCCGGGACGGCAACCTTGGAGTGATGGATTACATCCGCTACCGTAACGTGCAGGCGGACACCGCGATGCGGAACTCCATCGCAGGCGACGACGAGACCGGGTCGGGCGAGCCCCTGGCGTAGTCGGCAGGGTGGCCGATGAGGTTCTGGCTCGACGACGGCGGCGGCGGATGAGCTCCTGCCACAGGATGCGCGACAAAGCATGAGCACCGGACTTCTCCTCTTCCTGATCTTTATGGCGCTGTCCATCATCGACAGCGTCGCGAGGGCGCGCCGCGGCCAGCAGAAGCAGGTGCCGCTCCCTGGGGACGAGGGCGACGAGGAGTGGGGTGCGGAGCCGTCGCCGGCTCAGGCGGAAGAGGGCCGGGCGCGGAAGAAGGAGCCGGACGAGGCCATGGGCGAGCTTGTGGGGCTGGAGAAGCTCATGGGCCCGGGGTACCTCGAGAAGCTGATGGGGCCCGGTATTACGGGTGTAATACAGGATGAGGAGGACGCCCCGGAGACACCGGAGGCGGAGCCCGCGGCGTCCGAGCCCGATGAGCGTCGCGGGTCCTCCCTCGGCCGCGAGGAGCGCAGGACGATCGCCCGCGACCGCCGAGCGTCGGACCAGGAGCGCCGGAGGGGCGAGGCCAGGGGGCGGTCACGGGACGAGCGCGTGCCGAGCCCCGGCCGGCGGCGGGTAGTCGATGGGCCACAGTCGGACGGCGACCGCCGATTGCCGGCTCGGCAGGACGAAAGATCACGGCCGGCTGCCGCCGTCCGGGCACCGGCGCCCTTGCGGGACTCGGCCGTCGACCGGGATCGGGATGGACTGGTGCCCATGCCGGGTGGCCCACCGGGTGCCACGCGCCGCTCGCCCAGGCGCACCCGGCTCTACCGCGAGCTCTTCGGCGGCGGCGACCGGGATTCGCTGCGGCGGGCCTTCGTGCTCAAGGAGATTCTGGACGCGCCGGCCTCCGAGCGCCCGTCCGACCCGCGCGAAGCGGGATAGGCTACATCTCCCCGCGCGCCATGCGCCGCAGCACCGTGTGCAGGATGCCCGCGTTCCGGTAGTACTCGACGTCCACCGCGGAGTCCAGTCGGGCGATCGCCTCGAAGACCACCGTCGAGCCGTCTTCGCGCTCGGCGGTGACCGTGAGCAGCTCGTGCACGTCGACGCCGTCGGCGACGCCCGAAATGCCGAAGGTCTCGCGGCCCGTGAGGCCCAGCGCGCTCACGCCCTCCCCCTCACGGAACTGGAGGGGCAGCACGCCCATGCCCACGAGGTTCGAGCGGTGGATGCGTTCGTAGCTCTCGGCGATCACCGCGCGCACGCCGAGCAGGCTGGTCCCCTTGGCGGCCCAGTCGCGCGAGCTGCCGGTGCCGTATTCCTTGCCGGCCAGCACCACCAGCGGCGTCGCTTCGTCCCGATAGCGCATCGCGGCGTCGTAGATCGACATCACCTCGCCCGTGGAGTGGTGCACCGTGTATCCGCCCTCGGTGTCGTCCAGCAGCAGGTTGCGGATGCGCACGTTGGCGAAGGTGCCGCGCATCATCACCTCGTGGTTGCCGCGGCGGGCGCCGAAGGTGTTGAACTCCCACGGCTTCACCCCGACTCCCTGCAGGAACCGGCCGGCGGAGCCGTCCCTCGGTATGGCCCCGGCCGGCGAGATGTGGTCGGTCGTGGTCGTGTCGCCGAGCACGGCGAGCACCCGGGCGTCCTCGACATCGGCGAAGGGCTCCGCCTCCGGGTTCATCCCCTGGAAGAAGGGAGGTTCGCGGATGTAGGTCGACTCCGGATTCCAGTCGTAGAGCCCGGCCGAATCCGACTGCGCCAGTGACTTCCACAGGTCGTCGCCCTCGAAGACCTCCGCGTAGCGGCTCTCGTACATTGCGGGCTTGAGCGCGCTCTGTACGGTGTCGCGGATCTCCTCCGGCGCCGGCCAGACGTCGGCGAGGAAGACGGGTTCGCCGTCCGATCCGGCGCCCAGCGGCTCCTCCGCGAAGTCGATGTCGATGCGGCCCGCGAGCGCGAAGGCGACCACCAGGATCGGCGAGGCCAGGTAGTTGCCCCGGATCTGCTGGTGGATGCGCGCCTCGAAGTTGCGGTTGCCGCTCAGGGCCGAGGTGACCACCAGCCCCTGGTTCTCGACGGCCGAAATGATCGGCTCCGGAAGTGGCCCGCTGTTGCCGATGCAGGTGGTGCACCCGTACCCGACCACGTTGAAGCCCAGAGTGTCCAGGTGGCGGGTCAGGTCGGCGGCGTCGAGGTAGTCGCTCACCACCTTCGACCCCGGCGCCATGCTGGTCTTGACCCAGTGGGGCACGGAGAGGCCGCGCGCCACAGCGTTCCGGGCGAGCAGCCCGGCGCCCACCATCACGGACGGGTTGGAGGTGTTGGTGCAGCTGGTGATGGCGGCGATGACCAGCGTGCCGTCCGTGATCTCGGCGGAACCGGTTTCCAGTTCGACCTCGACCGTGCGCCGATCCCCGTTCGCGGAGGCTGCGGTGCCGCCCGCGCCGGAGCCGCCGTTGGCCTGCGGCAGCGGGATGCCCGGACGCAGCCCCGGGAGGTCGTGCCGGAAGCTCGAACGCAGGCCGGTGAGGGCGATGCGATCCTGCGGCCGCTTCGGCCCCGCCACCGACGGCTCGACCGTGGAGAGGTCGATCTCAAGCCGCGCCGTGTACTCGGGGTCGGGCGTCTCGTCGGTGCGGAAGAGGCCCTGCTCCTTCGTGTAGCGCTCCACCCGCTCAACGACCGAAGCGGGACGCCCGGTGCCGCGCAGGTACTCGAGCGTGCCGTCGTCCACCGGGAAGAAGCCGATGGTCGCCCCGTACTCCGGCGACATGTTGGCGATGGTTGCACGGTCGGCCAGCGAAAGGCTCGAAAGGCCCGATCCGAAGTACTCGACGAAGCGGGCCACGACGCCGTACGCCCGCAGCTTCTCGGTCACGGCGAGCACCAGGTCGGTGGCGGTCGCGCCCTCCTGCAGCGCCCCGGTGAACTTCACCCCGACCACTTCCGGCAGGAGCATGTAGTAGGGCTGCCCGAGCAGCACCGCCTCGGCCTCGATGCCGCCGACCCCCCATCCCACCACCCCCAGGCCGTTGATCATGGTGGTGTGCGAGTCCGTGCCCACCAGCGTGTCGGGGCAGGCGACCCAGGCGTCGCCGTGCCGGCGGCGCTCCACCACCGATGCGAGGTACTCCAGGTTGACCTGGTGCACGATCCCCGTCCCCGGCGGCACCACGCGGAAGTTGCGGAAGGCGTCCTGCGCCCAGCGCAGCAGTGCGTAGCGCTCCCAGTTGCGCTCCATCTCGCGCTCGACGTTCCTGCGGTACGCCGTGTCCGACCCGAAGTAGTCCACCTGCACGGAGTGGTCGATGACGAGGTCGGCGGGGACCACCGGGTTGATGCGCTCGGGGTCGCCTCCCATGGCCGCGATCCCCGACCTCATGGCCGCCAGGTCCACCACGGCGGGCACGCCCGTGAAGTCCTGCAGCACCACCCGGGTGGGCAGGAAGGGCACGTTGGCGCCGGCGTTGGTCGGGCTCCACGCCGCCACCGCGCGCACGTCCTCCTCGCTCACGTAGCCCCCGCCGGCGTGCCGGAGCGCGTTCTCGAGCAGGATGCGGATGGAGAAGGGAAGGCGGTCGAGGGAGGCGATGCCCTGTTCCTCAAGCGTTCCGAGGCGGTAGAACGAGGTCTCGCCCTCGCTCGGGTTCAGGGTGGCGAGCGAGCCGAAGGCGTTGTTCGGGGATGTTTTCACGGGTCTGCTACCTGGGTCGTGGAGCCGGCGCATCGTCGCGCGGGGGCGACGGATTCTCGTCAACCTCAAACTAACATCCCGCCTCCTGATGATGCTCACCAGAGGGTCGCCGATGATCGTACCGGCATCGCCTGTCGCACATCGCCGGACAGCGCAGTTCGGTGCTACGTTGACGAACCTTCCCTCGGCCGTGGACCCCCATGCGTCAACCTCGTCCTCCCACCCCGCGATCAATGACTGATTCCGAATGTGCGCGCGGGGTGGCGACTCGTCCTGGTCATGAGCCGGTGCCCCCGGGAACCGACCACCTCGTCTACGGGGTTCCCGACCTCGCGGCCGGGGTGCGCGACATCGAGGAACGCCTCGGCGCACACCCGACGCCCGGAGGCAGCCATCCGGGACTCGGCACGCGCAACTGCCTGTTGCGCATCGGTGACCGCATCTACCTGGAGGTCGTGGGTCCGGACCCGGAGCAACCGGCGCCGGCCGGCGGCCTCTGGTTCACCGGCGGCAAGGCCCCGCTGCCGGCGCTGGTGACCTGGGCGGTCCGTTCCGCCGATCTGGACGGCCTGGCCGCCGGTCCGGGCGGCCACCTCCTGGGTCCGCTGCGACCCATGTCCCGCACCAGGCCCGGCGGCGAACGCATCGCCTGGACGCTCACGATGCCCCGGAAGCCGCTTCCCCGGCAGGGCATCATCCCCTTCTTCATCGACTGGGGTGACACCCCGCATCCCTGTGCCCAACTCCCCGACCGGGGAGTCCGCCTCGTCCGGCTGAGTGGGCGCCATCCCGATCCGGCGTTGGTGCGGCGCGAACTGGATCGGCTCGGCGTCGGGCTCGGAGTGGCGGTGGGGCGGGCGGGGCTGGTTGCCGTGCTGGAGACGCCGGCGGGCGACCAGGTCGCACTCTGAGTCGCTCCCGCGCTACGCTCGGACGCTCGTCCCCGCCTCGGCGTCCCTTGTCGACCTGGGCGTACCTCCTGCAAGGACGGCAGACCCGCGCCAAGTCCCATTTTGCGGGCGAAGCGCTACAGGGTAGCTTATACCGCTCCATCCTGCCGGGATGGCGGGTTGCAGGTGGCGCGAATCACGGCAAGAGATCACGTAAGTTCAATCAGGGCTGCACGATCTGCGTTTCTTGCCGTTGCACCATTGTCTGCTTCCAGCGCGCTAAAACGGCGGGGAAACCGTATCAGATGGCGGGACTTCGGACTATTTCCGCCTCCCGTGTCAGGGCTTTCCTTCGCCCTTTACTGCCGTCGCAAGCCGTGGCGCGTCACAAGCCAGCTTCCTTTCGCTCGACGCTGGTTCATGCCCCCTCGGTCTGCGATCGCGCGGCCCTCGTTGTCCTCGCCGTGATCGTTGACGTGAGACCGAACTTCCAAGGATCGGAGCCGCTTGAGCGGCAACCCAATTGGCGCGTTTGGACGTGAGGAACGGCTCCAGCCAACTCGTTGGCGACGCCGCGTGGACGATGGTAGGTTTTAGCGGACCAGGCGGGGCGGAACGTCCCGGTCCCGTAACGGACACACCTGAGGAGCACGAGGCCGCCAAATGAGCCATGGTAAAGCGAGGGACCTAGCAAAGGCGTGGAGAGCGGAGGCGAAGGCGGCCTCGGCAAGGAGGCTGGCGGATTCAGTGCGGGAGGTGCTGGAGGCGGCTGGGGTGGAGGATGCGGATATCTTGGCTGCGGTGGAGGCGGATGAGGCACGGAAGACGGCGACAGCCAAGAGAGCAGCGCTGGCCGTGGTGGCCCGGTGGCCCGACGCGGCGGTGTGCGTGCCTGAGGTGGCTACGTAACCCAGAGGCAGACTGGGCCACGCTCGCGCTCCCCCGGTACATGGAGGCGACAGCATGACGGGACCGAACGACAGGGCGGCGTCCACAGGGTCTTGCGCCCACGCCTCTGCAAGCGCGGCGCGGGCCTTGAGCCCTATTAGGGGGAAGCGCAGCGCAGCGCGGATGTGGGCGAAGGCATTGAGAGCCGAGGCCGCAAGACGTACGGCGATCACGCTTGCGGTCTTGTTGGTGCTCCCCGTCGCCGTCACGGGCCAAGACCTGCCGGACAGGGACCTTTGCGAACTTCCCCGAAGAATAGCGGCTTGGCTCTCGGACCTAGCACCGGCCCCCGAGGGAGCGCCTGCGAGTTTGACAGGGATCGCGGACCTGATTACGGACCCGACCTTAGGACCCGGGAGCGTGATGAGGCCGCTGCATGGGAGCTGGGCGGCCAGGAATTCGGCGTGGGAGGCAGTGCGGGAGTACTGGGCGGCGGAAGAAGCGAGGGCGTTGGCGGAAGAGACGGAGGCGGACGCGTGGGAGGCGTTTTCGGCAGATATGGGCGCGGCGGAGGCAGCGGCCCGGGCGAGGTATGGGCCGCGATGGGAGGGACTTTCACCGTTCGTGAAGCGAAATGCCATATCGGCACGCCGGGATTCTGTATACTTCGAGGCCGCGCAAGCGGCGATGAGCGCGAGACAAGAGGCGGAGGCGGCGGCGGACTGGGCGGAGTTTGAGGCGGCGGCGAAGGCGCGGACGGTCGCTTGGTGGATTGCCTATGACGCGGCGGCGTGGGCGGGAGCCCTCGCCATCGAACGGACCAACGAGATTCGCCGGGGCGAGGAGCCAAACGTGGCGGACGCCACATCTGGCTTCGTTAGCGGGGCCGCGAGCGCGGCGGCGGTGGCGGCGGCATGGATGCCACACTCCTCCTCTTATAGCCCCTCCTCCTATCTGGCGGACCGACTCGCGCAACCCTCGTTTGCTTCGGGTTTCGCGGATGGCGTGGCGGCGGTGGCGGAATTTTGGCGTGAGGAACTGCGACGCTGCGAGAGGCGAAACCCGTGAAGCTGGCTCCGATCCTCCGCGTTTCCTCGATGGCCGCGGACTGTTACGGCCTGTGGACAGCGAGGTGACCGAGGCCGGTCTACCCAGTCGATCCGCCGCCCGGTTGCACGGTGCTTTCCCCCCTCGCCGAGAGTTTTCGGGAGCGGTTCAGCGGTATCGACCTCAGGCAGGAGAACACGGAGGGGGACAGACGCCGCTGCGGCGGGAGAGCCAGCCGATGCCGTGTTTGAACACGGCGGTCTGGCAAGGGACGCTCCGCTTCCCTGAGACCCTTGGGATTTCCGTCGGTGTCGGCGCGGCGGCTCGACCCGGCGGGAGGGACGGGCGAAGCCCGTCCCGGAGGCCGGGGGACCGGCGCCGGAGCGGTGGCAACGCCGACCACGCGGTCGCCGGTCACGCCCCAGACCTCACCTGCGAAACCGACGGCCTCGACCGGCGGTGAATCGGTGGTCCGCGGGAGAACATCCGGCGCTTGGCCGTCGGGGAAGGTTGCATCTCCCACGATGGCCTCTTAGGCCGACGCCGCCGCGTGGCGCGAATTGACAGCCATCGAGGGCGCGAGAAACTGGCTGGGTCCCATGTGCCTCCTTTTGATGCGGGCCGAGCAACGTTATATGTCCGTCACGCTCGGCTGTTGGGAGATCGGGTTGAATCTTGAAGGACCCCGTCCGCCCGGGAGCATTTCCTAGTGGGCGGGGCGACATGCAGTGCCCCCTCATCCGACTCGCCCTTCACTGGCTGATGGTGACGGTCACTTGACGCACGGGACGGCATGAGTACACGGCGCATCGGGCGACTTGCGGACAGCCGCCTACGCTCCATCCGCACGCGTTTCGTTCACCGCTGGCACGCGGCACAGACGATAGGCGAGTGGTTTGGGAACGACGACGTGGGCTACCGCTTCGAGGACATCAACCACGCCAGATCCCTCGCTGAATACATCTGGCGCTACGGAGCGTTCGCTGAGTCGCCGGACGGCACCGGGCGAGTGGCTGTCGAGGACACGCATAGCCTGCGGAGCATCGTCAAGCCGGTCGCGAGGAAAGGCCACAGCCATTTCGAGAAGGCCGTCCACTGCGCCGCATTGTTCGGAGGCGATCACCACCGCGCCACGGCGCAGCCGCTCTCGCCCGCGCAACACCGTCTGCTCCGGTACGCCTCGGAGAACCCCGACGTAGCCGAGTTCGCGGTCCGGCTCGTCGGACTTCACCGCGCGATGCTGCTCTACTACACCCAAATGCGCTACCTGACCGCGGCCGAAGCCGAGCGCTACAGGAGGGAAGGCATCCCGGTGTTGGCGCCCTTCGGCAATGCCGACGGTTCTCTACGGGACCGACCGGAACATGATGACGCGATGGAAGCGCTCGACGGGGATCTGGTCATCGCGCTCAGGAACGTCTTTGCCCGGAACATCTACAACGCGCTCGCGTGTCGCGCCCGTAGCGAACTGTTCGATACTGTGACGAGCCATCCCGATGGGAACCGTATCGCGTCGGAAACGCTCGGTCCTACCCAGACACATGGCGCCGGTCCCACCGTGGCAGTGGTACGGGGCAGACGAAGACGCTTCGTGGTCCGCGACGACGCGCTTGCCTCCATGCTGAGCAGCATCGCGGAGGCGCCGATGCCGGGACTCATCCGATTCCTGGCCGCCTTCAAGACGGCCGTCTCGACGATGATTACCGCGATGCCGGTGTTCATCGTCAAGAACTTCTTCCGCGATACGCTTGCAGGCTTCGTGGCGGGCCGGTACTGGCAGCTTCCCTTCTTGGGAACGCTTTTTGGCGGCTTGCACGCGATGCACGATCTGGCCACTGGGAGATCGCGCCGCATGCGCGAGTACCTGCTTCAAGGGGGCTTCTACTCGGGCTTGGTGGAATCGGAAGTTCATCTGGGGGACGTGCGGGGCGAGAACCGGGGCACGATCCAGGGTGGGATCACTCGGCGACGATGGACCCGCTTCGTCTACGTGCTGACACGGCCCGCGTGGATCGCCGAAGCGGGTACCCGGGTCGATCAGTTCCAGAGGGCTCGGAGGGCGGGCGCCACGGACTACATGGCCGCCCGGGCCGCACGCATGGTCTCCGCGGACTTCGCCAACATCGGGTCGTCCCGGGGATGGCGAATGTACGTCCACACCGTGCCGTTCCTGAACGCCGCGATCCAGGGCTTCGATCAACTCTACCAGATCGTCCGGTTCCGTCGGCGGGCCGCGAAGGGCGCGCCGCGGTGGGGACATGAGCGGAGGCGCCACGTCGCCAAGACGTTTGCGTCGGGACTCTGCCTGTCGCTGCTGGCCGCAGCGGGGTGGTGGCACAACGATCTTTGGAATGCCCGGCGCGCCGAGTACCGGAATCAGACCGACTACGAGAAAGCGTCCTGGGTGACGCTATACGATGCTTGGGGCGACACGGACGTCCGCATTCCGGTTCCGTTTCAAATCGGCGCCGTGTTCGTGAAACTGCCCGAAGTGGCGTTGGACCTCACGTTCGGAAGCGGCACCCAAGCGGGACCGAAGTTCGTCTGGTCGTTGATTCACGGCAACCTGGCAGTGGGTTGGATTCCGGCCGTTGCACAGCCCTTCGTCGAAGTCCGGACCAACCGCAACTTCTTCGGGGAGGAAGTCATCCCCGCCTACATGATGTACTGGCCCGCTGAGGAACGATACTTCCACCGCAGCACTCCGCTGCCGTACCGGGCCGTCGGATCGGTGCTGAGCGTGTCGCCGTTGCACGTCCAGACCTTCGTGCGGGGATGGACGGGCCATCTTGGCAACGCGGTGGTGGCGGTACTCGACGAGCAAGTCATGTGGGATACGAGGCGCAACGGCCCCAAGCCTTTTCCGAAGACCGCGCGTCTGCTGACCGGCGTGTACAGCCTGCAACCGACAAGACCGAGGACGTTCACGCGAGCCAGCGACGAATTCTATGAACTGGCCGATTGGCTGGACAGGCAGATCGCCGGGGCTTCACGGAATCGTGCTCGAATCCCGCCAGCCATCCGCCGTGCGGACAATCGAAGCGAGCGAGCTCAGCGGCAAGCGTCGCGCCTTCGCCGTGAAGGGGATCAGGTCCGCATGGACAGAAGCCTGACGGCCGGGCAAAAGGAGCGGCGGATACAGGGCCTGTACATCCGGATCGATGCGGTCCTGCGCGAAGCGCTCCCGGGGATGCGGCAAGCCTGGGAGGCCGCGCGATAAGGTCAGGAGAACCGGAGGCTTGCCCGACATGGTTCTCGATCCGTACGATGCTCGCACACGCCCTCATGATCCGGGAGCGGTCGTGTTTCGAAACGTAATGCCCGGCAGCGGGAGCGGGGCGACAGACCGGCTGCGGAGACGGAATGAGAAGTCGCGACTTGGATCCGTACGAAGTCCTCGGCCTCGAACAAGGGGCAACTTGGGAAGAGATCCGGTCGGCATATCGACGCTTGGCAAAGAAGCACCACCCGGACAAGAATCCGGGAGACAAGGCCTCTGAGTGGATCTTCAAACAGGTCGGCGAAGCTTACGAGCGCCTTAAGCCTATCGAAGGGACGCGATCCCGACGGCGGGAAGATCACAAGCATCGGGGACCGCAAGGCCCCCGACAACCAGAGCGCGAGCCGCAACAGCGCTCGGAACGTAACCACCGAGAGCGTGATCAGCGGGACAAAGAGCGGGCGTGGGCTTCGCACGACCAAGAGGATCCACAGCGGCCACCTGCCGCTTCCCCGAGTGGGATCGGACGTAACAGAAGGCCCAACAGCCAGCGTCGTAAGTGGCTTGTAGCAGTACCTGCTGGGTTGGTTGTGGTGGCAGGGGCGTTGGTCGCAACGGAAGGTATCCGCGATCGAATGAACGAAGTACTCGTCAACGTGGTGCCGGCGGTCTATACGACCGGCTCGACGGTGTTCAACAGCGCGGTCACCGAGCCCGTGGACCTGGGCGATCTCTCCGACGAAGAACTCGTCAACCTGGCATACGGAAGCGAAATGGGAGACCCAGCCGCTCCCATCTCGGTTGTGGAGTTCGGGGGCTATCAGTGCCAGGGCTGCGCCATGTTCGCCTCAGGCGTCAAGCCTCTCATCGAGTTGAACCTAGTTGGCACGGGGCGGGCGAAGTTCGTCTTCTACGACCTGCCGCTTGTGGGCATTCACTCCAACTCGTTCCTCGCGTCGAGAGCGTCCCACTGTGCCGGGGACCAGCACCGCTACTGGGAATACCACACCACGCTCTTCGACAATCAGCTCTCGTGGGCGGCTTCGGGCGATCCTGTTCGCAACTTCGTCGGCTACGCCCGTACCTTGGGGCTCGACGACGGCGCGTTTCGCGACTGCCTCAACTCGGACCGACACGCCGACCGCGTGTCGGCGAATCTCCGACTGGCCAGCGCGCTCAACCTCACCGGTACCCCGATCGTTCTGGTCAGCCGCGGAAGCGGAGCCGCGAGAAGGCTGCCGGGCACCGACTACGTCACCATCGAGAATGCGGTCGAGCAGCTACTCGACACCGGTAAGCCGCCTGACACGGTACGTTCGTCGCCGCCTGCCGCGGAGGAAATCGGCTTCGAAATGCCGCCGCCCGGCACCGACCTGATCCTGTCCCTGCCGCAACTGAGGTGGTGCCTACGCGAGGATCGAATGATCGAAAGGTACCGCCCCAACGTAGTGAGCGAGGGGGATCATGATGCCTTCGACCGAATAGTGGACCGCTACAACGATCGCTGCTCCAGTTTCCAATACCGACAAGGGGATCTTGAGCGGGCAAGACGCGACGTTGGAGGACGGTAGCGTCGTACCGGAGCGAGACCTCCTTGGAGGTCGACTCGGAGCCGCTTGGAGTGCGGGGTGAACGGATGCCGGAACCACAAGTCAACCTTTTCGACTCGGTGTACCGTGGCTTCTCCATCGCGCTACAGGGAGCTTTCGGTCGGTGCGGCACCCGTTGTTCATGGGGGCGGGCTGTGACTCCCGACTTGCTCCAGTGCGGGCGAAAAGCCGGAGCGCCGGTGACGTGATCTGGCGGTGGGCGGTGCTTGCGGTGTTGGCCTTGTGGTGGGGGATTCCCCTCTGGGCGGCGATTGCGGTGTCTCTTCTGATCGCCCTGGCTTGGAGCTACGCAGCAACCCTTCGCAAGGGCTTGGCGACCGAGCGGGACGCACTCAAGGCGGTCGGGGTGGCCACGGGCCGTTTGCGGGACGCCAGTGCATGGCAACGGGACAGTGCCGGCCTGATGCTGTGGGAGCTGGCGCAGCAATTGGAAGACGCAACGGAGTTCGGCGTCTGCCTTGAGGCCGCCCGGCGCATCGCGGCCGTAGAGCCCTGTCCCGAGTGCTTACAGGAACACCCTGAGCGAGTCAAAATCGCGGTTTGGTGCCCGGAGCACGAGACACCGGAGACGCGCGCTGCCCAAACCAGACGGATTGCCGCTTGGGGAGCGGACAAAGAAGCCACCGACAACCGACGCCGCGCTATCCAGATGGCCTTTCGTGGGGAGGAATCCGCCCGGTGAGGGTCCTCGGTGCCGGCACGTGCCTGCCGGCGACCGCATGGCACCGGATGCTTGCACCCTCTGGCGTCACCGGCGAAGTGACGTACCGGACGCGCGCGACGGGACTTTCCTGCGCACCATTCCGATTGACCGGCGCCCGCGCTCCGCTCTCTCCCGCGGGACAGCGCTCGGACCCCGACATTTTCGACACCTCGCGGACGGGGTGTGTCATGGCAGGCTGACGGCTATCGCGCGGGTGCTCGGTTTGGATGAGAGGGCAGGGGCTTCCGGCCATCCACCGCGGCCGCTCTACTGGCCCACATCGGCACCGACGCCTCCCCGCGTGAGATGGCCAAATGCCGTGGCTTGCTGGAGACGACGGACGGCCGCCAGCGGCCAGAGGCCGGGAGGCCAACTGAAATGAGCATGACCGTCGGGAAGATTGAGGACGGGTTGGCGGCGGGGACGTACGATGGCGAGACGTTAAGGCGCTGGTTTGTTAGCCTCGAACGAGCAATTGACGCGACTCGGGACGACGACTCCGGTCACGCCATTGCAATGGACCTGAGGACGCATGTCATGGATACCATGAGCGCGACGTTGCCCGCTGAACGGATCGCGCTTCGTCGTGTGGTCTCCATTCAGGATCCCGCGCTCGCCTGTCGCGAGTGGATTGAAAAGCTGCGCCGGGAGCGGACATATCGAGACCGCCCGCTCGTTGTGCGCGGCCTGCCCGGCGGTACGCTGGCGGTCTTGGACGGCAGGCACAGATTCATAGCTGCCAAGGAAGAGGGGGAGACGCACTTGCAGGCCGTGTTCGTCGCGCGCTCTCCGTGAGCGGGGATGGCGCCGCCGGTTCTCCCAGGCGGGGGCGTAGGACCGAAGCCAGCCGGGAGCGTGTCCAATCCGGGGATCTCGAGAAGCAACCGGATCACTTTGGGCAGCTTGCTGTGTTCCGCCGCCTGAATCGGCGCGGCGTTACACGCGGCTGATCGCACCGACTTTCCGCCACGCGGTCACCGGCAACATCCCGAGGCGGAAGATCTCGGCGCGCGTCAAGGGTCATCGCTCGAACCCTCCCCCGCCACGCTCGGGGCCTTTGCGCCGGGGGGAAATGGGGATGATGATGCTCGGACCGCTCTCCCGCTCCCCCGTCTCTTGGCGCTCCCTCATCGTCTCCCGCACTGCCCATGCGCGCCGCTCCGCGTCCACCAGCCCGCTTCGATAGTGCTTACGCACACCGCGCTCGATCTCCCGGGCGCGCTCGCCGTGTGCCTTGCCCAGCGCGGCCCGTTCGTCCCTGTGATTCCGGGCGAGATCGTCGCGCCAGCCCTCGACCAGGTCCTCCCGGCCCCGGACCGCACCGACCAGTTCCCGCAACGAGCGCTCGATCCGCCAGATCCGGAGCCGCCCGAGCACGGTACGGCTCTCCCGGTCGAGCCTCTGCCGCATCTCCTCCTGCCGCTTGTGCAGCTCGGCCCATTCCCTCCGCGCCCGGGTCTCAAGGTGCCGGAAGCCCCACTCGCGCCCGTCCTCGACCTTCTCCCAAGCCTCCGCCTCAAGGTGCCGCCATGCCTCCAAGTCGACCCGCTCCTCCTCGCGCGGCGTCCTCGCCCGCCGCGCCCGCCCGGGCTGCATCCCCTCGCGGCGGACGCGCGCCCAGTGGCGCGGCCGATCCCCCGTGAGGCGAAGCACCTGCTTGCCCGCCCGCCGCCGCTCGTTGTTCTCGACCCGCCTCTCGCACCGGATCCGGCCCTGCTCGCGCTCGTAGCCCTCGGCCCAGCGCGACAGCCGGAGCTTGCTGTTGCCCAGCGTCGCCGCCTTCCCGGTCTCTGGATCGACACGGTTGGCGATGACGTGGACATGCGGGTGCCCGGTGTCCTCGTGCGCGACGATCAGCGCCTCGTGGCCCTCCAGCCCCAGCGCCTCCAGACTCCGGTCCACCGCCCGGCTCATCTCCCGCTTGTCGGGCGTCTCGTCCTGCGCCCAGCTGAGCGAGTAGTGCAGGACCGGCTTCGCCAGCTTCCGGCCCCCTCGCGCCACGCCCGAAAGCCGCTTGAGGTCGGGAGCCGCCCTCGCCGTCGCGGCCATCAGCCGCGCGGCCCGCTCCGGCCGGAACGTCGCGAGGTTGCGGGTGTCGGCCCACCCGACCCGCTCCGACGTCCTCGGCCGGCGGTCGTCCGGCTCCGGGGCATCGTGGAGGCAGTACGCCGCGACCCCGGCGAACGAGCGGCCCAGTCCGTTGATCTTCGGGATCAGCGGTCCAGCCCCTCGCCGCTCAGAAGATCGGCCGCAAGATCGCCCACCCGCTCGACCGCCTCCAGCGTCCCGGCCGGTGCGGACGCTCCCGAGTTCAGGGCGCGGGCGATCTGGTTCAGGTTCACGCCGATCCGGTGGAGTTCGACCCGCTCCCTGGCGCCGAGACGGTGAACGGCCGCCTCGCGGACCGGCTGCCCGAGCGCCCTGCGGCGCATGTAGCCGCCCCTCGTCATGCGGGCCGCTCCGGCCCGCTCGGCGATCTCCGCGGCCTCCGCGGTCGTGACGCGCACGCCGATCGTGCGGCTCCTGCGTTCGGCCTCGGGCTTCCGGGGACGGGCCATGTCGGGCGGCCTCCTTTGGTGGCGCGCGGAAGTGTCGTTTCGGGGGTCCGGGGGCATCCCCCGGCCAGAGGTTTTCGTGCAGCGAAAACACATCTGGCTCCTCCACAAACCGCAGAAACCAGCGCCCCCGTGGCGCGCCCGCGCCAGAACCGGCCGGGCCGCCAACTCTGGACGACGGGCGAGCCCTGCGCGAGGTTTCAAACGCGCAGATCGTGCAGTCCATCGAATCGGGAGGAATCGAACGATGGCACGCACGAAACGAAGCCGCCGGAGCTACGGCGCCGGCGAGTGGGGCCGGAACAGGGTCCGGGTCTTCCCGGATCCGAAAACCGGCTTGTTCCAGGTGGAGTGGCGCGAGAACGGGCGCAGGCGCACCCGGTCGCTCGGACACCGCGACTGGGCGAGGGCGAAACGGCAGGCGGACGAGTTCGCCGCCGGATTCGTCGGCCCGGAGTTGAACGGCAAGGCACAAGCCGAGCCCGAGCCGCTCACGCTGGAGAGGCTTTTTGACATCTACGGTGAGGAGGTGACGCCCACCAAGGGCTGCCAGTCGCGCCTCCACGACAGAGCCGCGATGAAGATGTTTCTCGGATTCCTCGGACGGAATCGAGATCCGGCTACGCTGTCGCGGAGGGACTGGGACCGGTTCATCCGGGCGCGGCGGTCGGGCGAGGTCGGACCGAGCGGCAAGCCGGTGTCCGATCGAACGATCGAACACGACCTCAAGCTCCTGATCGCAGTCCTCAACTGGGCTGCGAAATCGAGGGACGAGCAGGGGAGACTCCTCCTCGATTCGAATCCCCTGAGAGGCCTCAGGACGCCGAAGGAGAAGAATCCGACCCGGGTGCTTCTTACACAGGCGGAATACGAGGCCCTGCTCGGCGTGTCGGCGGAGATGGACTGGCGCTTCCGCGTCGCCTTCGTCCTCGCACACGAGACGGGGCATCGTATCGGGGCCATTCGGCAGCTTCGATGGTCCGATATCGACACCGAGACCAAGACCGTCCGGTGGCGGGGCGAGCACGACAAGTCCGGCTACGAGCACCGAACGCCGTTGACCGTCCAGGCGCTCGCGGTCCTCGACGAGGCGCGGCAAGGGAGCTTCAGCCCCGGGGACCTACCTGTGCTACCTACTTTCAAGGATCCCTCCACATGCGTCAGCCGTTGGCTGGTCCGTGACTGGTGGCAGAAGGCCGAAGCACGCGCGGGACTGGAGCCGAAGCGTGGCCGGGGCTGGCACTCGCTTCGGCGGAAGTTCGCTTCGGATCTGATGAACCAGCCGCTCAAGGTGCTCTGCGAGCTCGGCGGCTGGCAGACGGCCCGAACGGTGCTCCAATGCTACCAGCGAGCCGACGAAGATCAGCTCAGGAGAGCCCTTGAGGACCGCCGAGGCGTCTGCTCTCCGCGCAATTAGCGGGACCCAATTGGCTGGAACCCGAACACGCAATCGCGTAAGTTCAATGGTTTCAGCCAGATTACCACTGGGAACATCCTGCCGGGATGGCGGAACAGGTAGACGCGAAGGTCTCAAAAACCTTTGCCCGTTGGGGCGTGTGGGTTCGAGTCCCACTCCCGGCACTTGCCTCCTCGCGGACTTCGCTCCTCCGAGGTTCGGGTCGACTTCTCGCCGCAGGGGAAGCGCCGCATGCGTGCTGACATCGCGACGCGGCTCAAGCGCGGGCGGAGAGCCCTCGCAACCACGCTGCTGGGCTGGTTCGTCGAGGCCCTCGGCCGCACCTGGCGCATCGAGATCGCGGAGGGCCGCGAGCACCTGGACCAGCTCGCCGCGGGCGGCCCGCCCGCCATCCTCGCCTTCTGGCACGACCGCGTCATCCTCGGGGCGTATTTTACGGGTGCGCGCATGGCGCGGGGGGAGGGCGTGGACGTCACGGCCCTCACCAGCCGGTCGGGAGACGGCGAGTTGGTTGCGCGCATCATGCGGCGATGGGGCGCGCGCATCGTCCGCGGCTCCTCGAGCGCGGGCGGGCGCGAGGCGATGTGGGCCCTTCGCGCCGTCGTTCGGCGCCGCGGTTCCTCTCCCATCCTGGTCCCGGACGGGCCCCGAGGCCCGGCGCGACACCTGAAGCGTGGAATCCTGGTACTGGCTCGCGTGTCCGGCGCGCCCGTCCTGGCCATGGGCCTGGCGTCGGACCGCCACTGGCGACTGAACTCCTGGGACCGGATGGCCGTCCCCAAGCCGTTTGCCCGGGTACGCGTATGCGTGCGCCGCTTCGAGGCCGACCGCCACTCCGGCGGGGATCCGGACCACGACTCCGATTCCGGGGACCGGCATCGGCTCGAATCCCTGTTGAACGAGGTGACGCGCCGTGCCGATGAGGTCGCGGTGTCCGACGCATGAGCCGATGATGCGCGGGTGGAGCCGCGATCCCTTGCCATCGGCTCCGCAATCGTAGATGCTTCCCACGCCGATGGGCTGCGCGCGCGGGCGGATCCTGCGCGTACCCGGCGGCACTTCGTGGCGCACTGGTTGGAGAGCCCTTGTACCTCAGCAGGTTACCCAGGGAGAAAACGGCAGGCATGAGGAGCATCGGGCCATTCGCCGGAACGGGTTCGGCGCCTGCGCCGCTCGCGGATTCCCGGCCGTGACGGGGCGCTCCGAGGCCCCTTCCCGGGTCGAACGCGGACTGGCGCAGGTGGCGCGCGCCGGCCGCACCGTGCTGCAGCACTCCGGCGAGATCGCGATCCTGCTGCGCGACATCGTCGCCGCACTCGTGGGCCTCCGGGTCTCGCTGCGGTCGATCCTGCGCCAGATGTACGTGATGGGCGTGCAGAGCATCCCCATCGTGGTCCTGACGGCCGTGCTCGCCGGCATCGTCACCAGCCAGCAGGGCGGCTACCAGTTCACCGGGGCCATCCCCCTTTACGTGCTGGGCAGCATCGTCGCCGAGTCGGTGGTCCTGGAGATGGGACCGGTGCTGACCGCGATCGTCCTGGTGGGCCGCGTAGGCGCCCGCATCACCGCGGAACTCGGGACCATGAAGGTCTCCGAGCAGATCGACGCCTTCTACAGCGTAGGGCGGGATCCGGTGTCGATTCTGGCCGCTCCCAGGGTGGTCGCGGGCATCATCGTGGTTCCCATCCTGGTCGCGATCGCAAACCTGGTGGGAATCCTGGCGGGCATGGTCTCGGCGCAGCTCACCGTGGGGCTCGGGCCCAACAGCTTCCTGTACGGGGCTCGTCTCTACTGGCAGTCCTGGGATCTCTTCTACTCGCTCACGAAGGCGCTCGTCTTCGGCTTCACGATCCCCGTGGTCGCCATCCACATGGGACTGCGGACGGAGGGAGGAGCCGAAGGAGTCGGCAAGACGACGACGCAGGCGGTCATGTTCATGACGCTGGCGGTTCTGATCATGGACGCACTCTTCCCACCCCTCCTGCTGGACTAACGGCCCGTGGGGACTGCTGGCGCGATGCAGACTCGTCCGGTCATCCGGTATCGAGGAGTCCACAAGGCGTTCGACCTCCCCGTGCTGGAGGGCATCGACCTGGACATCCACCCGGGAGAGATGTTCGGCCTCTTCGGCGCCTCGGGCGCCGGCAAGAGCGTCCTGCTCAAGACCACCATCGGCCTCATCGTGCCGGACCGGGGCGACGTGGAGGTGGACGGCAGGTCGGTGTTCTTCGGGGATCGCAGGGACCTGCGGCAGATCCGCGACAAGGTCGGGTACGTGTTTCAGCATGCGGCGCTCTTCGACTCCCTCAACGTCTTCGAGAACGTGGAGACGGGACTGCCTCTCAGGCGTCTTCGCGCCATGACCGGCATGCGCATCGCGCGACTGGTGTGGCAGGCGCTGGAACGGGTGCTCCTGGACCCGCGTGAAGTGATGACCAAGCTTCCCGCCGAGCTCTCCGGAGGGATGAAGAAGCGGGTGGGGATCGCGCGCGCCATCGTGGGAGGGCCGGACATCCTCCTCTGGGATGAACCGACCACCGGGCTGGATCCGGTCAACACCGCGGGAGTGCAGCGTCAGATCCGGCGTCTCTCCCGCGAACTGGATGTGACTTCGGTCATCGTGACCCACGACATCGAGGGAGGGCTGGAGATGTGTAACCGGGTGGCGATGCTGGAAGGTGGGCGGCTGCGGTTCCTCGGCAGCCCCACGGCCTTCCGGGTAAGCAGCGATCCGATCGTGAGAGCATTCGTGGACAGAACCGCCGCCGAGGCGGCGGTAGACCTGGTGGCAACGACATGAACGAAGCGGAAACAGACTACCGGACGAGTTCCGGGCCCTCGGACGCGGAACTCAGCCAGGCCGTCCCGCCGCGGGCGCTCATGAGCGAGGCGCGCGTCGGGATCTTCATCGTAGCCGGAGTGCTGGCCACGCTGATCGCCCTCTTCATGCTGACCGATCCGTCCATGTTCCGCGGGCGCTACTCGGTCATGGCCGTGGTGGAGAACGCGGGAGGCCTGCGAAGATCCGATCCCGTGCAGATGCGCGGCGTCAACATCGGGCGTGTGATGAGCTTCGTCATGGTGCCCGAGGGGGTGAGCATCGAGCTCGAGATCGAAGGGGAATACGAGATTCCCGGTGACTCGCAGGTGCGGCTGGTGGGCATCGGCCTGCTCGGAGGCCGCACCGTGGAGATTCTGCCCGGAAACTCCCCCGCCATGGCGGAGGGCGGCGACGTCCTTGAGGGGACTGTGACTTCCGACGTCTTCGGAATCGTGTCGGATATCGGGGACGAAGCCACCGACGTGATCCAGCGGGTCGCCGACCTGCTGACCGAGCCCACGGTGGCGTCGTTTCAGGCGAGCGCGCAGGAGCTCGAGTCCCTGCTGACGGATCTGGCGGCCATCGGGCGGGAGCAGCGGAGCGAGCTCGCCCAGCTCGTGGAGTCGATCAACGAGGCCGCGCGCGCGGTGAGCAGCACGACGTCGTCAACGGCGCCCGCGCTCGAGAGCGCCGCCATGCGGGCGGACTCCGCGCTCGCGGCCGTCAACCGGAACCTCGAGGTCCTCGAACCGGCGATTACCGACCTGCGCGGGATCCTGGCTCGCGTTGAGCGGGGGGAGGGTACGCTGGGAATGCTGTCCCACGACGACTCGCTCTACGTCAACCTGACCGCGGCCGCATCGAGCCTTCAGCTGCTGCTGGACGACATCCGGGAGAATCCCGGCAGGTACATCAGCCTCTCGATCTTCTGACGGCCCGCGGGTTCCGGCAGCCGATTCCGGCGTAACGTCCGCCAGACAGACAGGCGGCGGCGACCGCCGGGCAAGCGGTAGCGCGCCGCCCTCGGCCTACCAGCCCGGCGCCAGGGTGAAGCCCCAGTGCCAGCCCTTGTCGGGCCGCTGGAATGGGTAGGCGTAGTAGCTCTCCAGGATCAGGAAGCCGAGCAGGTTGGCCCGCGCCGAGATGCCGGTGCTGAAGACGGGGACCCGGTCCGTCGTCGTTCTGTCAAAGCGCAGATCGACATCCCCGAAGTTGTCCCACGCCAAGCCCACGTCGGCGAAGGTGACCAGCTCGATGGGAAGGAAAGGCAGGTTGAGCAGGCCGAACTGACTCACGCCGGTTATGGGCACCCGGAACTCGAAGTTGAACACCTGGATGCGCTGGCCGAACAGCTGCCGGTAGCGCTCCGATTCCATGCAGACCTCCACCTGTACGCACCCGGTGAAGTCGAAACTCTCTCTCGCGTAGCCGCGGATGAGGCTCTCGTACCCCAGGAAGATCTGGCGCAGGCCGGTCTGGGTCTCGGCGGCGGTGATCCCGTAGCGCCCGTAGTGCATCCCCCTGAAGGCGATGGTGAGCTCGCGCATCGGATTGAAGTACCGCCGGTAGTCGGCGGTGAGGGTATGGAAGTCGGCGGTGCCCACCGTGTTCTCGTACTCGAAGCGGTACCTGGACCCCCGCACCGGCGACGTGAAGGCGGAGTAGGAGTTGTCGCCCACCAGCGCGATCGCCCCGTGAACGAGCGTGAGCGGCGCCTGGGGATCCTCCAGCTCGCGGACGCGCCGATCCATCAGGCGCCCGAGCGGGTCGAAGAAGAGGTACTCCTCCTCGAGGTCGAAGGAGTAGCGGGTCAGGCCGAATCGGGTCTCGATCCGCTGCGTGGTCGAGAACGGGTACGCGAGCATCCCGATCGCGGAGTCGATGTAGATTCGCTCCCGAAGGGCCCGGTAGGCCGGCATGCCGTTCGGCGAACGTTCGAAGCTCGCCCACAGCAGCTGATAGGGTATTCGTCCCCCGGAGACGCCCCAGTTCCAGCGCCGCTTCATGTTCTGGTAGAGGAACTGTCCGCCCACATCCTTGAAGGTGCCCTGGGCCTGAACGGCGACCCCCAGGCTGCGGTCCCCCAGCATGTCGCTGAAGAACGCCGCGGCTCCGCCCTGCAGGTTGTTGCCGTAGATGTCCCCGGCTCCGATGCCGATCATGGGCTGACCCACGTAGTCGAGCTTCAGGCCGGGGTCGTAGGTGGATGCCTCTTCGGAGCGGTATGTCCCCGAGGGAGGCAATCCGGTGAGCGGATCGGCCAGGTAGTTCGCGACCCGGCTGCGCACGAGCGGCTCCGACGGCGGAATCAGGCGGCCCAGGGGGATTTCCGTACCCTCGCGCGCCAGTTCCTGAGCCGCCCCCGCCTCCTGCGAGGAGAGCGAGTAGATGTGGAACTCGAACTCATCGAAGACCGAGAACACGAGGGTGCCGGTTTCGGCGGCGACGCTCATGGCCGGCGAACCGCTCGTGATCCCGCTGACCGCGGTCGCGATGTTGGTCACCCGGTAGATCTCGCCGGTGGGAAGATTCACGCGGTAGATGTCGCTGAAGCCGTCCTGGTCGGAGATGAAGTAGAGGCCCCGGCCGTCCGGCGTGAACTGCGGGTTGAGGTGCTTGACGTTCTCGAACAGGTCGAGCGTGTGCACCTCGCGGGTCTCCATGTCGAGAAGCGCGATGCGCGGGCGGCTGAAGACGAGGTCGGTGAAATCCGTTTCCGGTCCCCGGTCGGAGACGAAGGCGAGCATGGAGCCGTCGGGTGAGAACGCGGGCTGCATGTCCCCGTGCTTGTCGTTGGTGAGGCGGGTGATCTGTTCGGTCTCGATGTCGATCATGAACAGGTCGGAGATGCCCCCCGACTGCCCCGCGAACACGATCGAACGGCCGTCCGGCGACCAGGCGGGGTTGGAGATGGCCCCGATGTTGGCGGTCTCCACCGCGATGCGCTGTTCCACGTCCGAGTTATCGACGTCCACGATCACCAGCTGGTTGTCCCCGTCAGCGATCGCCACGAATACGAACAGCTGCCCGTCCGGCGACCATGAACCCGAGGAGTCCAGGAAGCGGAGCGCGTCCATGTGCGCGTCGGAGGCGGCGCTCGACAGCCTGCGGATGATTCTCCCGGTGCGCGCGTCGGCCATGAACAGGTCGACCGAGAAGAGGTCCTTCTCGGAGATGAAGGCCACGTAGCGGCCGTCGGGGCTGACCGAGGGAGCCACGTTCTGGCCCCCCGCCCCCGTGGAAGGAGCGAGCAGCAGGGCGCCCACCTCGCCCGGCGCCGAGCGGCCCGCCATGAGCGGCCGGTACTCGCTCTCGATCGCCCGGTGCCAATCCGCCGACACCGAGTCCTGCGTCTTGCCCAGCACGCTCACGATGGCGTTCTCCCAGCCCACGCGGAGCGAGCGGCGGTACAGCTCGGTTACGGCCTCATCGCCGTAGGTGCCGCCAACGTATGTCCAGAAGGCCTGGCCGAAGCGGTACGGGAAGAAGCGCCGTTCGCGGGTCATCTGTTCGAGCGTCGGCACATCGTCGCGCAGAAGGGCATCGCGCAGCCACATGGCCGTGAGAGGGTCTTCGCTGCCGACCGAGAGGTATTCCGCCATCCCCTCCACCACCCAGAGCGGCAACTGGGCCATGCCGCGCAATCCGCCTCCGGTCCGCGACTGGGCGATGTTGTACTGGAAGGCGTGCACCAGCTCGTGTCCGAGCACGTGGTCGGTGTCGTGATAGGTGCCCGCCAGCGGCATGATGACGCGGTTCTTGAGCGACTCGGTGACACCGCCGGTGCCCTCGCTGATGAACCCCGAGAGGGTGTTGGTCTGCTGGAAGTCGGGATGGTCGGCGTACAGGATGACCGGCTTGGGCCGCTCGAACTCGTGCTGGAAGGTGCGGGCCAGCCGCTCGTACCAGCGCTCGGACATGCGGGCGGCGTCCTCGATGGCGACTGCGGCCTCGTTGTAGTAGTGGATGTCGAAGTGGGGGGTCTTCATGACCAGGAAGTCGAAGGAATCGTACTGCACCTTGTTTCGCCCGAAGTACTGACCCTCGATCGGTTCGGGCGGGAGCAGGGCCGACAGTGCGGCGACGGCAGAAAGGATCCCGGCGCGCAGGCTCCGGCGGACGGCGGACGAAGAGTTGGATGTCATGGCCTGACCTTGGCGTATGTCGTCGCGCAGCCGGATGCTGACTGGAGGCGTGGGCGAGCGTGGCGGGCGATGGCGTCAGTACACGGCGCTCGGGGGTAAGGTCCGCGCGCGCGAGCAAGGGTTGCCTCCGGAATTGACTCCGGCATCGTTGCGGTTGCGGGAGCGGAGGTTGAACTTACGGCGCGCGCCCTCGACTGCGCTACGCTGCCTTCGAACCAGGAGCATCGACATCAGGTCCCTCTTCCGCCGGTTCATCCCGGTACGATCGGCCGCCGGTCTCCTGCGGACCGCCCTCCCCGTCCTCTGGCTCTGCGCGGCGTGCGCGCCCGTCGAAGGCCCCCCGGTCGCCGGAGACCCGGTGCCCGACGTCCAGGCGGCCACGCTGGACGGCGAGGCGATCGCGCTCTCCGATCTGCGCGGCCAGGTGGTGCTGGTCAACCTCTGGGCCACCTGGTGCGCGCCCTGCCGGTTCGAGACTCCCTTCCTGCAGTCGCTCTACGAAGAGCATCGCGGGCGGGGCTTCGAGATCGTGGGCATCTCGGTCGACGACGCCGGGTTCGAGGATGTCGTGCGGGAGTTCGCCGGCGAGTACGGCGTGACCTACACGATCCTGCACGATCCGGAGATGCGCTCGATGGACGCGTTCCATGCCGTCGGTCTGCCGGCCACCTACCTCGTCGATCGCGAGGGGACGATCCGCTTCGTGCGCATCGGTCCGGTTTCCGAGCAGGACCGCGAGTTCTTCGACGCCCTGGAGGCGGCCCTCGGGTGAACGGGCTCCCCGCCGGTCTCGCGGACGCGGAGACCCCCGTCGCCCTCGTGGACCTGGCGAGGGCGCGCGCCAACGCGGCCAGGGTGGCCGGCTACACGGCGCGCCACGGGATCGCCTGGCGCCCGCACGTGAAGACCCACAAGAGCCTCGCGCTCGCCCGCATCCAGTTGGAAGCCGGCGCGCAGGGGCTCACCGTTGCCACGCCGCACGAGGCGGAGGTCATGTCCCGGGTGTGCGATGACCTGCTGCTCGCCTATCCTCCCCTCGGAGAGAAGAAGCTGGCGCGCCTGATGGCGCTGCCGGAAGGCGTCACGCTGACCGTGGCCCTCGATTCGGAGGTGGCGCTGCTCGGCCTCGCGGGGGCGGCCCGGGCGGCCGCAAGGACGGTCGGCGTCCTGGTGGAGATGGATGTCGGGCTGGGAAGGGTGGGGGTGCAGACGGCGGGCGAGGCCGCCCGGCTGGCGACGCTGGCGCGCGATGCGGGGGGGCTGGAGTACCGGGGCATCATGTTCTACCCGGGACACATCCGCACGCACGTCTCGGGGCAGGAGCAGGCGATCGGCGAGCTGGCGGAGCGGCTCGAGTCATGCTGCGCGACGCTCGCCGAAGCCGGCCTGGCCCCCGAGGTCGTAAGCGGCGGCTCGAGCCCCACGCTCTGGCACAGCCACCTGCTTCCCCGCCTGACCGAGGTCCGGGCCGGCACAGTCATCTACAACGACCTGGACATGACCGGCATGGGCGTGGCTCGCGACCACGAGTGCGCCTACTCGATCCTCGCCACGGTGGTGAGCACGGCGGTCCCCGGGCGGGCGGTGGTGGACGCGGGCTCCAAGGCGCTTTCGAAGGAGCTGCACGACACGGCCGGCACCGGGTACGCCGCCCTCGCCGGCCGGCCGGAGGTGCGCGTGGTCGCCCTGTCGGAAGAGCACGGCGTGCTGGACGTCACGGGCACGGACTGGCGGCCACGGGTGGGCGAGCTGGTGCGTCTGCTGCCGAACCACGTCTGTGTCTCGGTGAACCTGCAGGACCGCGTCATCGCGCACGAAGGAGAGCGCTGGGAAACCTGGCCCATCGAGGGAAGAGGACGCGTCGCGTCCTGGAATCGGGTGAAACCCGACCATACAACGGCATCCAGCCAAGGAGTCTGACACCCAATGAGCGGAACAACGGTCGTGCACACGGACAGCGCCCCGAAGGCCATCGGTCCCTATTCCCAGGCGATCCGGGCGGGCGGGCTTCTCTTCGCCTCCGGGCAGATCCCGCTGGTCCCGTCGACGGGCGAGCTACTCAGGGGTGACATCCAGGAGCAGACGCACCAGGTGTTGCGCAATCTGGCGGCCGTGCTGGAGGCGTCCGGAGCGTCGCTTTCCACCGTCGTCAAGACCACCGTCTTCCTGGCCGACATGGGGGAGTTCGCCGCCATGAACGAGGTGTATGCCGAGCACTTCGGCGACCATCGTCCCGCCCGCTCGACCGTGCAGGCGGGCGCGCTGCCCAGGAACGTGAGCGTCGAGATCGACGCCATCGCGCTGGTTCCCTGACCGGGGCCGCTCCCCGGGTCGACGTTCCGCTACGCTCCGGCGGCGCGTCACCGTGGGATCCGGGGCCTGCCGCGGGTCGGCCACGTCGTTCCTCGGCTGCCGGCCCACTGGCGGAGCGTTGTCGAATCCGGCACGATTAGGGAGGTGGCGCCCACGGCGTCCCGACCGTGCCCGCGGGCCCCGCGGTTCCCCTGCGATGAGGTGATTTCATGAGTGCATGCGCCGCGAAGCGGATGCGGATTAGCTGGTTCGCAGCCGTTGCGGGCCTCTCGGCCCTGACGGCGTGCTCGATCCTGGACGGGCCCACCGAAGCTCCCACGACCGCAAGCATCGTCGTCGGCGGCCCGGGCCCGGGTCCCCTGACCCTGGTCACGTCGAACCAGTTCGTCTACATCTTCGACAACTTCGGCAACCGCCGCGAAGAGGTCGTGTCGGCCGACACTTCAACCGTCGATCCGGGTTACCGGGCAGATCTCGAACTGGGCGGTGGGGCCCGCATTTTCGTGAGCGTTGGCCGACCTCCGGAGACGGAGGCCACGCCACAGGTGAGCCTGCAGCTGTTCGTGCGCGACGAGACCATCTGCGAGGTGGCATCGGTCTTGTCGGACGAAGTCCCGGAGGTGGTCTGCACCTACACCTTCAACTAGCGCGTCAGCCCGGCTCCGTCAGGCCTGCCCGGCGCCGCTCGCGTGATCCCGGGCGTCGGTTAGCGGTCACGGGGCGGGCATCCGGTAGCCGACGCCGCGCTCGTTCAGAATGTAGGCGGCCCGGGACGCGTCCTCGCCCAGCTTGCGGCGGAGCGTCTGCACGACGGCGTGCACGAGCTTCGGGTCGACCTTGCCCGGATGTTTGCTCCACGCCTGGTTGAGCAGCGAGCGATAGGTCGAGACCCGCCCCGCGTTCCGGGACAGCACCCGCAGCACCTCGTACTCGGTCGGCGTCAGCTTCACGGGGCGGCCGGCCACGGTCACCCGGCGGCTGTAGTAGTCGATGGCCAGCCCCTCGGACTCGAACGGGGCGGGCTCGCCGCCGCGCCGCAGCGCCGCCCGGACTCTCGCCGTCAGTTCCGTCGGGGAGAACGGCTTGACGATGTAGTCGACCGCCCCGGCTTCGAGCGCCCTGGCGACCGTCTCGTCGCGCCCGTAGGCGGAGATGAAGACGACCGGCACGTCGGCCAGCTCGGGCACCCGCTCCATCAGCTTGACGCCGTCCGTTCCGGGCAGCATCAGGTCGAGCAGGACGAGGTGGGGCTTCTCGGTGCGGATCAGGCCGGAGATCTCCCGGTGATCGCCCGTTGAGACCGTGGCGTAGCCTGCCGCACGGAGCACGTCGCGGACGTAGCGGAGCACCTCGGGCTCGTCGTCCACCACGAGGATCGTCACCGGCTCCCGTCCCTCCCCGAACATCACCCCCGGGCCTCGGGCCGGATCCGCCGCCAGGAGCGTCGCCGCGGGATCGTCGGCCACCGGGACCGTGAAGGTGAACCGGGCGCCCCGGCCGATCTCGCTCTCGGCCCGGATGCGCCCGCCGTGCGCCTCGACCAGCCCCTTGGAGATGGCCAGGCCGAGACCGCTCCCGAGACCGCGTGCGCCGTCGCCGCCGACGGCGTGCTTCTTGAAGAGGTGCGGGAGCTGCTCCGGCGGAATGCCCCGGCCCCGATCGGAGACCGAAATCTCGACGGCGTCGCGGGCGCGCCGTGCGCCGATGCGGATGGGCGACGACTCGGCGGAGTGCCGGGCCGCGTTCGACAGCAGGTTGGTCAGGACCTGGACGATGCGCTCCCGGTCCGCCATCACGCGGGGCAGGTCCGCGGGCAGGTCGGCGACGACCGCGTGGCGGCCGCTGCCGCTCAGGAAACTCGTCCTCGCCGCGTCCACGAGCGCCGCCACGTCCGCGGGTCCGGGCGAGACCGACAGCGTGCCGGTCGCGATGCGCCCCGCATCCAGCAGGTCGCGGATCAGTCCGCCCATCCGGGCCGCCTGTTCGTCGATGATGCGGAAGAACTGCATCATCTCGGGCCGCGCGAACCCCGGCTCGGCAGAGAGCACCGCGCCGGTCGAGCCCTGGATCGAGGTGAGCGGCGTGCGCAGCTCGTGGCCCACGATCGCGAGGAACTCCGTGCGCATCCGCTCGATCTCCTCGAAGGGCGCCAGGTCCTGCATCGTGACCACGACCGACTCGACCTCGCCGTCCGACCCCTGGATCGGCGTCGCGTTGATCAGCGTCTTCACGCTCCGGCCGTCGGGCACCGAGAGCTCGATCTCCTCGGCGCGAACCGTCTCTGCGCGGCGAAGCTGCCGTTCCAGCGGGAAGTGCCTCAGGGCCACCTCGCTCCCGTCGGCTCGCCGGCACGTGACCAGTTCGACCAGCTGCTCGACGGTGCGGTCCGCCACCCGCACGCCTTCGACGATCCGCTTCGCCTCGCCGTTCACCGACACGACGCCGCCGGATCCGGCGTCCAGCACCACCACCCCGACCGGAGAGGTGGCGACCAGGGCCTCCAGCCGCGCCCGCGCCCGCTGCTCGTCCCGGAAGGCGCGCGCGTTGGCGATCGCCGTCCCCGCCTGCGACGCGAACAGCGGGAGCACCTTCCCGTCCCCGTCCGTGAAGTCACCCCCGCCCCGCTTGTCGGCGACGAAGAGGTAGCCGACGCGCACGCCGCCGCTATCGATCGGCGCGCCCAGCGCCGTGCCGTAGGGCAGCACGCCCGCCCCGAACCCGTGGCGCCGGAGGTGTCCGGGCACGTCCTCGAACCTCAGCGGCCCCGGCAGCTTCGTCAGATGCTCGAACAGCCGCGGCCCGTCGGCCCATCCCTTCAGTTGCCGGTACTGGGCGTCGGTGACCCCGGAGCCCACGAACCGGCGGGGGCGGCCCGCCTCGTCGACCGTCGTGATCAGGCCGTAGCGCGCGCCGGTGAGCGCGCGGGCGCTGTCGACGACCTCCTGCAGGACCGCGTCGGGATCGAGGCTCGCGCCGATGCGCACGGCGGCGCGGCTCAGTTCGGAAACGCGCCGCTCCAGCACCTCGACCCGGTCGCGCAGCGCCTCGGAATCACCTGTCAACGCTCATTTCCTCCCCGGCAAAGGGCGCTTTGAGGGTGGCCATGGCACCCTACTCCCCGTAGGGAATCCAGATGTTCTTGACCTGCGTAGCGCGGCGCAGGAACTCGTCACCTTCCCCCTGCGCGCGCGTGCGCCATCTTCTGGGGAGTCCGGCTTCCGTCCAGGTCTGCTTCATGTTTCCGGTGGAGAGCCGCTCGATCTCCTCCACTCCGGCCTCGGCACCGAAGTACCAGATTGCCGCCACGTCGTCGTGCGCGGCCAGCACCGGGGCCAGCTCCACATGCTCGCCCGTGACGACGTTGACCACCCCGTCGGGCAGGTCGGAGGTGTCCAGGACCTGGCAGAAGTCGGTGGCGGAGAGCGGCCAGCGCCGAGACGGGAGGGCGACCACGGTGTTGCCGGCTGCGATAGCGGGCGCGATCAGCGAAATGAAGCTCAGCAGCGGGTTTCGCTCCGGGCACACGATGCCGACCACCCCCAGGCTCTCGGGCATGGCCAGGGTGACGTTGCGATAGGGCGTGCGGTGCACGAGCCCGTCCCACTTGTCGGCGTGCGCCGCGTAGGTGAAGAGCCGCCGGACGGAGAGATCGACCTCCTCGGACGCGCGCTCCCGGCTCTCGCCGGTGAGTGACCGGATGCGAGCCGCGAACTCGGGCGCGCGCACGGCGAGGTTCTCGGCGATGAAGTAGAGGATCTGCGCGCGGTTATGGGCGGTACGGTCCGCCCATCCGGCGCCGCGGCGGGCCGCCTCGACCGCGTTGCGGATGTCCTTGCGGTTGCCGCGGCCCACCTCTCCCGCCACCTCTCCCGAGGCCCCGCGGACGAGCATCGTGTAGCCGCCGTCGGGCCGCATCTGGCGGCCCCCGATGTACATGCGGATGGTGCGGTCCACCTGCGGCATCGCATCGCGCGCGCGGGGCGGCCCGTCGTCCCCCGGGAGCATGGCCGGCCGCCCATCCCCGGACGAAACGGATTTCGTTGCGTCGACTTCGCCCGCGCCTCCCGCGTTGTCCCGCCCGCGCGCCTGCCACCTGGGCCGCAGGTATTCGTGCAGCCCCTCGCGCCCGCCCTCGCGCCCGAAGCCGCTCTCGCGGTAGCCGCCGAACCCGGAGGCCGCGTCGAAGACGTTGGTGCAGTTGATCCACACCGTGCCCGCCTTCACCTTCGGCGCGATGTCCAGCGCCAGGTTGATGTTCTCGCTCCAGATGCTGGCCGCGAGCCCGTAGCGCGTGTCGTTGGCGAGCCGGACCGACTCCTCCGGCGTGCGGAAGGTCATCATCACCACCACCGGCCCGAAGATCTCGACCTGCGCGATGGCGGATGCGGGCGCCACCCGGGTGCACAGCGTCGGCGGGTAGAAGAATCCCTCCGCGGGCGTGCTCCACGACGGTTGCCAGATGTGCGCGCCGTCCTGCCGGCCCTGGTCCACCAGCCGCCGGATCTTCTCGAGCTGAACCGGCGCGATGATGGCGCCCATGTCCACGGCCTTGTCCAGCGGATCGCCCATGCGCAGCGTCTCCATGCGCGCCTTGAGCTTGCGTTCCAGCGCCTCCGCGACGCCCTCCTGAACCAGAATGCGCGAGCCCGCGCAGCACACCTGCCCCTGGTTGAACCAGATGGCGTCGACGACCCCCTCGACCACGCCGTCCAGGTCCGCGTCGTCGTAGACGATGAAGGGCGACTTGCCCCCCAGCTCGAGGGAGAGACGCTTGCCGCTGCCGGCGGTCCGGCTGCGGATGAGGCGGCCCACCTCCGTAGAGCCGGTGAAGGCGATCTTGTCGACGCCGGGGTGCCCGACCAGCTCGGCGCCGGTGCGGCCGTCACCGGTCACCACGTTCACGACCCCGGGGGGCAGTCCGGCCTCCCGGCAGATCTCCGCGAAGAGCAGGGCGGTCAGGGGCGTGAACTCGGCGGGCTTGAGCACCACCGTGTTCCCGGTGGCCAGCGCGGGCGCGATCTTCCACGCCAGCATCAGCAGCGGGAAGTTCCAGGGGATGATCTGGCCGGCCACGCCGACCGGGACCTGATCCGGGAACTCGGCATCCATCAGCTGCGCCCATCCCGCGTGGTGGTAGAAGTGGCGCACGACCAGCGGGATGTCGATGTCGCGCGACTCGCGCACGGGCTTGCCGTTGTCGAGCGTCTCCAGGACCGAGAAGAGGCGCGCGTGCCGGTGGATGCGGCGGGCCAGCGCGTACAGGAAGCGGGCCCGGGCGTGACCGCCCAGCTGCGACCACGGCTCCTGCGCGGCGCGGGCGGCGCGCACGGCCCGGTCGACATCCTCGGGACCTCCCTGGGCAATCCGCGCGAGGGCCATGCCGTTGGCCGGGTTGACGGTGTCGAACGTCTCTGCCCGCGCACCCTCGACCCACTCGCCGCCGATGAACAGGCCGAAGGAGCGTCCGCGCTCCTCCAGCCAGGCCTGCGCCCGGTCCGCGCTCTCCGGGGCGGGTCCGTATTCGAGGGTCTCGAAGATCTCCGGGAGTCTCGGCATCGCGCGGGGCTTGCTCAGGGGGAGTTCGTCCACGGGCCGCTAGGCCATGGGATGTCGATGGGTGGCGGAATAGCGGCCCGTGACGTAGTGCTCGATCTGGCGTTCGATGTCGCCCAGCAGGGAACTGGCGCCGAAGCGGAAGAGCCCGGCCTGCATCCAGCGGGGGCCCAGTTCCTCGCGCATCAGCACCATCCACTGCAGCGCCTGCTTCGCTTTGCCGATTCCCCCCGCGGGCTTGAAGCCGACGCGATAGCCGGTTCGCTCGCGCCAGGCGCGGATCTGACGCACCATCGTGAGCCCGACGGGCAGGGTGGCGTTCACGCTCTCCTTGCCCGTGGAGGTCTTGATGAAGTCCGTCCCGGCCATCATGCAGACCAGGCTCGCGCGCGCCACGTTGGTGAGGGTTGCGAGTTCGCCGGTGGCGATGATGGTCTTCAGGTGCGCCCCCCGGGCGGCCTCGCGGAAGGCGCCGACCTCGTCGTAGAGGTCGCCCCAGCGGCCGCGCAGGACGTGCTCCCGGGTGATGACGATGTCGATCTCGGCGGCGCCTGCCGCCACGGCCGCCCGGATCTCGTCGAGTCGCTCGGCGAAGGGCGTCAGGCCGGCGGGGAAGCCCGCGGCTACTGCCGCGACCGGTATTCCGGACCCGGCCAGCGCCTCGACCGCGGCGGCGACCATGCTGGGGTAGACGCACACGGACGCGACCCGGATGGGCAGCCCGGAAGCGCCCGCCGCCTCCAGCAGGTCGGCGCGCACGGGGTTGCGGGCCTTGCCGCACAGCCGGCCCACGCGCCCGGGCGTGTCGTCACCCGCGAGCGTGGTGAGGTCGATGCAGGTGACCGCGCGCAGCAGCCAGGCCGCCTGCCACTGGCGTTTGACGCTCCGGCGGCCGGGAAGGGAAGCGGCCCGGCGCTCCGCGGCGCTCCGGTTCACGCGAACGTGGCGCAGCCAGTCCAGCTCGAGGGGTGTTCCCGGGTTCCAGGGCTCGTGGTCGGAGCGCACCGTCCGGTCCGGCCGCACCGGGGCGTCGCGCGCGGACGGATGCCCGTCATGGGATTCGGAGGTGGCGGGCGGGCGCCGTCCCCTGCGGGCGAAGGCGGATGATCCGGTGGGGGTGATGTCGTCAGGCATGACGGGAAACTACCCCCGGCACACGGTGATTTGCTACCCGGTCGGCCATCGGGGCGGGGCGCCGGGTCCCTTGATCCGCGGTGGGAGTGGCGCCAGTGGGGATCTCCGGGTGCTTGGCGTGGCGAGCACAACCCTTACGTATCGTCAGGGTTGGCGTCGATCCCCGTGGCTGGGCGCGATATGGAAAGGTCCGCGAGCGGCACCCGTGTCGCAGCCTGTCAGCGCGGCGGTAGCCGGGTTAACTTCTCCGATACTGTGCGCGCCGGAGTTGCAGGGGGGCGGGTGGGGTCTGGTGACCCCAGCGGTCTTCAAAACCGTCTGGCCCGGCTTGAACCCGGGCTGGTGAGTTCGATTCTCACACGCTCCCGCCACTCCGGATACTCAAGGTTGCCGGCCTTCGCCGAAGGCCATGAAACACACGGGCTATTGGGCGCAGATGTCGCGGACGCTCCCCCTGCTGTTGCTCCTGGTTGCCGCGTCGGCGGCGACCGATGCCTCCGGCCAGACGTGGAGGGGGCTGGTAGTAGCCCCTGAGCGCAGGTGCTCCCCCTATCGGGCCGGCGACTACAGCTACCCGCAATCCGTCGAGGCCTCGATCGTTCGCGACCTCGGTGGCATCTACTCCCCGTACACCGGCCAGCGCTTTGCGTCTACCGGGGAGACGGACATCGAGCACATGGTCGCGCGCAGCGAGGCCCACGACTCGGGGCTCTGCGCGGCCGACCCCGAGACCCGGCGCGCCTTCGCCCGGGACCTGCTCAACCTCACGCTCGCAAGCCCGGGATTGAACCGGGGGTTCAAGGGCGCGAGCGATGCCGCCGAATGGATGCCCCAGCGAAACCGGTGCTGGTTCGCCGCACGTGTGGTGGCCGTCCGGCAGCGCTGGGGCCTTACCATCGACGCGCGGGAGGCGGAGACTCTGGAAACGGTTCTGTCCGGCTGCGCGACCACCGAGCTGGACGTCGGCGGCGGCGATTGGGCCGATGCGGCGCAAGGGAGCGTGGCCTCGGCTGAGGCCTTGCGGCTGTGGGACGACAACGGGAGCGGGACCATCACCTGCGCGGAGGCGCGCCGTCACGGAATCGCCCCGGTGCCGCGCGACCATCCGGCCTATCCGTTCATGCGGGACGGGGATGGGGACGGCGTCGTGTGCGAGCGGGCCGGTGAACCGGCGGGTGCACCGCAGGCTCCCGCATCACGGACGGGGCTGCCTGACGCCCTGCGGCTGTGGGACGACAACGGAAACGGGGTGATTACGTGCGCTGAAGCGCGGCGCCACGGCATCGCCCCGGTTCGCCGCGGCCACCCGGCCTACCCGTTCATGCGGGACGCCGACGGCGACGGCATCGTCTGCGAGCGGAACGACGGGTAGGCCCGCAAGCGCGGGAGCCGCACCGTCTCCGCCAGGCGGCACTTCAACCGCATCCCCGGTTGCGCCAACCGCCCGCGGCGCGCACCCTACCGTCCATGAAATCCTTCTTTCCGCTGAGGCGCGGCGAGGGCGCGACCCTCGTCTTCCTCATCGCGTTCGCCGCGTTCGCGTTCATCCCCGAGTGGCGCACCATCGAGGTGGGGGGCATGGCCGTATTCGGCTGGCTCATCGCCGCGCTGATGCTGATCTCGCCGGCGCTGGCTCTCGTCACGATCCTGGGGCGTGACCGGACCGGAGGCGCCGGGGCCGGAGCGAGTGGCGATGAATCCGGAAGAGGCTCGGCAGGGGACGGAGGAGACGGCTGATGCTCCTCGAACGCGTACTCGTCGGGGTCTACCTCGCCGCCTGCATCGGGATCGGGATCGCGGTGTCGAAGAGGGTGATGGGCTCCCGGGACGAGTACTGGGTCGCGGGACGGCGCATCGGCACCGTCGTCAACTCGATGGCGATCATGGCGGCGCTGGCCAGCGGCGGATCGATCATCGGCGTGATGGGCCTCGCCTACGCCCAGGGCATCCCCGCGACGCTCGCGCTCTTCGGGGGCGCGGTGGTCGGGTTTCCGCTGGCGTCCGTCCTTGTTGCCAGGCCGCTGCGCAACTTCGGCAAGTTCACGATCACCGACTTCATGAGCTTCCGGTACCCGCACGCGCTGGTCCGGTATCTGGTCCCGATCCTCATCGTCGCGGCCTTCACCATCTACATCGTGGCGCAGCTGAAGGCGGCGGGCATCACCGCCGAGGCGCTGCTGGGCATCCCGTACAACACGGCGCTGGCGCTGGCCACGCTGGTGTTCATCATCTACGTCTCCTTCGGGGGCATGGTGGCCATCACCTGGACGGATGTGATCCAGGGGTTCCTCATGCTCTTCGTGATCATGGGCACGGCGCTCGTGATCGTCTGGCGCGTGGGATCGCCCTTCGAGATCATGAGCCAGGCCACGGCCGTGGCCCCGGAACTGGGGCAGGTCGCGAACCGGCCGGTGTCCAGCTACCTCGGCTACTTCATCATCTGGGCCACGGCCATCCCGGTGATCCCCCACATCGTCATGCGGGTCTTCACGGCCAGGGACGCCCGGAGCGCGCGGCTTTCGCTGAACCTGTCGATGCTGGCGTACAGCGTGATGATCCTCGCGGCGGTGCTCGCGATCGTGCCGGTCGGAAGGATCGACTTTCCGGGACTGCAGGATGCCGACCAGCTCTTCCTGCGTGTGATGGAGACCCAGTTCCCGCCGCTCATCCGCGGGATCGCGGTCGCCGCGGTGCTCGCCGCGGTCATGTCCACCACGGATGCGCTCCTGCTGGCGTGCAGCTCGGCCATCTCGCACGATCTTCTCGGCGGCCTGCTGCGGGGCCGGGCCAGCGAGCGGACG
Organism: Longimicrobiales bacterium; assembly: GCA_965202805.1. Taxonomy (GTDB): domain Bacteria; phylum Gemmatimonadota; class Gemmatimonadetes; order Longimicrobiales; family Gaopeijiaceae; genus BD2-11. Next base: position 984,900 of record OZ241869.1, on the reverse strand, counting down.
ATGAACCTCGTACGCATCGGCTCGACCTGGGTGATCGGGATCGCGGCGCTCCTGTGGGCGTTCTCGCCGCCCGAGCTGATCACGGAGTTCTACACGGCGGGGGTGGGAGTCCTGAGCGCCAGCCTGTTCGTGCCCACCATCGCCGGTCTGTGGTGGAAGAGGGCCAACCTGGCGGGAGGGGTCGGGGCGGTCGTGTCGGGCGCGGGCGTCTACATCCTGGTGCAGTCCGGCCTCATCGACATCGGCCTGGCGCCGGTGGTGGTCGCCCTCTTCGCCAGCGCCGCGGCGATGATCCTCGGGGGACTCTTCGGGCCGCAGGAATCCAGAGCGATGGTCGAGCGCATCGAGGCGCTGCACGGGTAGATCCGGACCTGCGCGCGGCGCGGACGCCCCTTGTTCCGCAGGTCCGCACCGGTCCACGTTGAAGGTCCCCCTCGACACCCGACTTCCTGCAGGACCGACGTGCTCGGTCGGGAGGCTCCGATGAAGCGAGCGCTGTGGGCAATCCTCGTTCCTCTCGCCGGCGCGGCCTGCGCGGAAACCGGCGGCACGACGGCGTCCAGCCGCACCCCGGGCGACTTCACCCTCGAGGAGTTCGTCTCGACGAGTTCCCTCGTGGACGGAGCCGTGCCCGACTGGTCCCCGGACGGCTCGACGATCCTCTTCCTCGGGCGGGACACGCTGTGGACCGTCGACGCCGACGGAGGCGATCCCCGGGCGATCCCCGCCCAAGGCGTGACCAGCCCGGCGTACTCGCCGGACGGGGAGTGGATCGGCTACGTGTCGAGCGCGTCGGGCGACGGGCAGGAAGTCTGGCTCTGGTCCGTCCCCGAGCAGCGAGCGTTCCAGCTGACCGACCTCGGTGCCCGCACGCTCGCCTGGAGCTGGTCCCCTGACGGGCAGTCGATCGCCTTCTCCAACTCGCTGCGCGGCAACTACGACATCTACACGGTCTCGGTGCCCGGGGGCCAGGTGACGCGGCTCACCACCGACGCCCGCTACGACGTGCAGCCCACCTGGACGCCGGACGGTTCCAGGGTGGTGTTCGTGCGCATGGACCAGTGGTGGGTTCACCGCGACGTCATCGCCATCGACGCCCAGACCGGCGCCGGCGAGCGCCTCATCGTGAGCGACCGGGACTGGATGGACTATCGCACCGGGCAGGAGTTCGGGCCGGGCCAGGTCTCGCCGAGAGGGGACCTGGTGCTCTTCCGCTCCTACCGCAGCGGCTGGATCAACTGGTGGCTCGCGCCGATGGAAGGGGGAGAGCCCCGTCCGCTTGCGCCCGAAGCAGCCGATCAGAGCTCCCAGAAGCCCTTCCGGGGCTATGCCCGCTGGTCCCCCGACGCCGCGATGGTGGCCTACACCTCCAACCTGCAGGGGCGTCAGGTTCTCCGGGTTGCGTCGGTTGACGACGGCACCGTCCGGACGCTCTTCGCGCCCGAGATGGGGCTGGTCGCGAACCCCGCGTGGTCTCCCGACGGGAGCCGGATCGCCTTCACCTTCGACACTCCGGCGCACGTCCCGGACCTCTTCGTCATGGATGCGGCTGCCGGGGATACGACGCGCCTGACCCGGTCGCTGCCGGATCCTTCGCTCGCCGACGCGTTCTTCATGCCCGAGAGGGTGAGCTACGAGAACGACGGGCTCACCATCCACTCCTACCTCTTCCGGCCGGCCGGGCCGCCCCCGCCCGGGGGACATCCCGCAATCGTGTGGGTCCACGGGGGCCCCTCGTCGCAGTTCGAGGACGGGTGGAGGCGACACTCCGACGCCCAGTACTTCATCAAGCACGGATTCGCGGTGCTGGCGCCCAACATCCGTGGCAGCTCGGGCTTCGGCCGGGAACACGAGGAGGCCAACAACGGCTGCTGGGCGCGCTGTGACCTGGATGACGTCGTTGCGGGCGCGCGCTACCTCGGCACCTTGCCGGACATCAACGGAGACCGCATCGCGGTGACGGGCGTGAGCTACGGGGCCTACCTGAGCTTCGCGGCCGGCACCTTCGCCCCGGACGCGTTCCGGGCCGCGGTTCCCCTGCGCGAGGGATACGCCAACCGCATTCAGCTGGTGGAGCGCGAGTCGCCTCTGGCCAACATCAACATGTACCAGTACGAGCTCGGCCTGCTCGCCGAGAACCGCGAGACCTTCCGGCGGGCCTCCCCAACCCTGTTCGCGCAGGATGTCGGCGTGCCGATGCTGATCATCGCCGGGGAGAGCGACGTGCAGATGCGGGCGTTCGCCACCGAGGCCGCCCGCTACTACAAGCCGGTCACCTACGAGCGATACCAGGATGTCGCCGGCCGGGCCGCCCGGCTCGAGTGGATGCCTGGGATGCTGGCCTTCCTGGATCGCCACCTGAAGGGCGACGTGGACCTCTGGCCGTAGCGGAGGTCCGGGAGCCCGTCAGATGCCCGTCAGATGCCCGGCAGACTACCCCGCGGCACGCTCCCGCCACTCCTCGCGCAGGACCGAATAGACGACCATGTCCTGCCGGATCCCCGGATCCGCGTCGCTCGGGCGCTCACTTCTCAGCACGCCGTCCCGCCTCATCCCCAGTTTCTCCATCACCCTCCAGGAGCGGCTGTTCACCAGGTCCGCCATCGCGGTGATCTTCGCGAGATCAAACGCCTTGAAGGCCCAGTCCATGACCGCCCTCGCCGCTTCGGAAACGAGTCCGCGGCCCCAGTGTTCGCGGGCGATGCTGTACCCGATCTCGGCGGTCCCCCTGGACGCGTCGACCCTGATGTTGATTCCCCCGACGCACCTGCCGTCCAGGCAGATGGCGAAGGCGGGATTCGCGTCCCACGAGGTGAGCACGGAACGCGCCACGAACTCGACGGCGTGCCTGTGCTCATAGGGGCTTGGGAGAGGCAGATGCCGACCCCACTCGGGGTCCCGCGCGTAGGCGTAAACGTCGTCTGCGTCCGTGAGCTCGAACGGGCGCAGCAACAGGCGATCGGATCTCAGCGTGACTGGTTCAGCCATTGAATCGATGCATCGGGATGCGCCGCCCTGGAAGGCGGCGGGGGGGCGTCCTCTACCGTACCTCGAAGGTAATCGGAAGCTGGATCCACACCGGCACCAGCCTGTCCAGGTTGAGCGCCGGCGTGAATCTGGCCACGCTCGCAACCCTCAGAGCGGCCTCGTCGAGCGACGCGTGTCCGGATGTCGCCGCCACCAGCGTCTTACGCACGATCCCTTCCTCGTCGATGAAGAAGTGCACAAACACCCTCCCGCCGATTCCCGCGTCGCGCAGGATCGAGGGATACTCCCGCTCGAGCGCGCGCCGCACCTCACGCTCGTTGGTGAGGCGCGGAGGTACGGTCATCGGCGTAAACCCGGGCTGGTCGATGAGGCGGGTGCGCGCTTCGCCTTCGCGCGGGTCGGGGAGCGTCTCGACCGGGTTGTCCCGAAACGTGGTCGGCGAGATGGTGATCTCCTCGCTGATATCGATGGTGATCACGGGGACCGCCGGCCGGCTGATCGGCTCGGGCTCAGGCGGAAGCGGGATTGCGTCGGGGATATCCACCACATGGATCAGGTCCGGCTCGGCGGGGACAGTCGCTGCGGTCATGTCGGGCCAGAACATGAACATGGCGAAGTGCAGCGCGGTTGCGGTGAGGAGGGAACCCCAGAGCCACGTGTTGAACGACCTCTTGAAGCGGTCGTTGGCGGCTGCCCGAGACGAGGCCTGGTCGTGGTGGTCGCGGTCGGTCATGGTCTTTCCTCCGTGCGGCGTTCCGAATAGGTCGCGAGGACGACGCAACGGCATCAGCGTCGTCCGTTATCGAGTTGCATGCAATTCCCGAGCCTGTGATGGGCGGCACGGCGGCCCCTCGTCGACGTTCGCGGGGACGGTGGCGGGATGGGGGGCGCCCCGAGACGATGAAGCGAAGCTGTCCGTGCCCCGGACCGAGAATCCGGGCTCGAGCAATCAGCCTGGGCTCCGGCAGCCCGCGGGAATGCAGAACGTCTCGATAGCTGCCGGGTATCAGCCGCGTTCGCCTGCAGGCTCAGGCTCGTTTGCACGCTGGCTGGCGGGCCTCTCCGCAAAGACGGTACGGTGCCGCATAGGATTTTATAATTGATGGATTTACGGATGTGCTTCCGGATGTCGGAACCGCATGGTCGGCGCGCCCGCCCACGACTCCCGGTGATGCACCCTCCGTCCCGTCAGCGCTCTGCTCCCGCGGCGCGGGTGCTTGCGGCTACCGCAGTGGCGATGGCCGCCCTGGTCATGCCCGGAGACGCAGGCGCCCAGGAAGCGCCGGCGAACGCCGTGCCCGGAGCGGCGGATTCGGTTGAAGCGTCGGCATCCACGGGCCGCCCATCCCCCGGCGGCGCCTTCCTGCGCAGCGTCCTCGTCCCCGGCTGGGGACAGGCGTCCTCAGGCTCGTACGGCCGCGCGGCTTTCTACTTCCTCGCCCAGGCGGGCAACGTGTGGATGGCCTACAAGACCCACTCGCTACGCGGCACCGCGCGACGGCAGCAGCGGATGCTCGAGGATGCGAAGACTGCCGAGCTTCTGCGCGGCGGCGTCGACCCGGAGGCCATCGAGGCGGAGTTGGCGGCCGACGAGCGCATCGAGGACATTCGCCTGCTGGCGACCGCCCGCGACGAGCAGCTGGAGGACTGGGTCGCACTGCTTGTCTTCTTCACCTTCTTCGGGGGAGCCGACGGCTTCGTCTCGGCCCACCTGGCCGATTTTCCCGCGCCCCTGACGGTGGAACCGGTCGCCGGTCCTTCCGGCACGGCGTTCGAGGTCGGTCTGTCGCTGCCCTGGACACCGGAGTTTTTCCGGGACTAGTCCGCGGGCGGCCCGTCCTTCCAGTGCTCGATGCGCGGGGGTCCCGAGGCTTCGACCACCGCATAGGATCGCTCGCGCATCCACGTGCCGGCGTTCACGTAGTAGCGGCCCGCAACCTCCACCACTGCAGCGACATGGGTGTGCCCGAACAACACGATGTCGAGGGTCTCGTCACGCTCCAGCTTCCGTACCGCAAGCGCCTCGAGCGCCCTGGCGCGCTGGCGGTTTCCTTCCCCGGGACGCCGTTCGTGCCTTTCGGTCCTGGAGAGAAACGTGGCCAGCCGGCCGCCGAGGTCCGGATGGAGCCAGCGGAAAACGCGGCGGAAGACGCGCGACCTGAGGATTCCGCTCGCGACCCGATAGCCGTAGTCGCCCCGGCCCAGCCCGTCGCCGTGCGCGATGTAGGCGTTTCGCCCGGCGAGGGACGTGCGGACGGGGGCGCGGTGGAAGGACACCCCGATCTCTTCCGCCAGGCAGGGGCCGCCCCACCAGTCGTGGTTTCCTCCCAGAAAGGTGACCGGCACGCCGGCGTCCACAACCTCGGCGATCGCGCCGAGCACACGCACGTGCCCGCGCGGAATAGCGCTCCGGTACTCGAACCAGAAGTCGAAGATGTCGCCGTTCAGCACCACGTGCGACGCGCGTTCGCGCACGTACCGCAACCAGTCCGCGAGATCGGCGGCGCGCGCGCCCGGCACCGCCCCGAGGTGGGCGTCGCTCACCACGTAGGCAGGCCTTCCGGCCGGCAAACGACCTCCCCGCGGCTTCCTGGGATTCGGTCTCGGATTCCGGTCTGACATCGATTATCGTTGTAGGCAGTGGTCCCCACACTGGCAAGCGCATCGGCCTTGAAACCGCGATTCCGTATGAGCTGTTCCCGCTTCCGGCGCGTGTCTGTCCTCGCCGGCGCCATGCTGACCGCGAGCTGCTGGCTGCAGCAGGTCCCTCTGCCGCCGCCCCCGGCCTCGTCCACCGTCGACTACCACCGCCGCGCGCTGCTGGTCGAGGCACGCTCGCAGTTGACCACCCCGGTGCGGCTCATCTTCGACTGGAGCGTGCGCGAACCGGGGCTGCGCTCGGGTGGGCGCGGGGTCGCCCGTCTGGAGCCCCCCTACCGCGCGCGGCTGGACCTCTTCACGGGGCGGGGCGAGACCGTCCTGCGCGCGGCTCTCGTGGGCGACGACCTCCGGCTTCCCGAAGGCGCTTCGGGCGAGCTGGTCCCGCCGCCCGCTCTTTTCTGGTCCTCCCTCGGCATCTTTCGCCCCGGAGGCGACTACCGCCTGGCCCAGGGATGGGAGGCGGACGACGGGACGTTTCATCTCAGCTATGACTCGAGCAGCCGGCCGGATCTCCTGTACGAAGTGGACGGCAACGGCGACGTGGCCGCCCTCGCTCTCCTGCGCGGCGGCGAGACGGTGGACCGGCTCTCCCTGTCGCTCCCCTTGCGGGATGGCTTTCCGACCGAAGCGACCTACCGCAATCTCATCGACTTCCGCGAGCTGACCTTCACGCTCGACACGGTCGAAAGCGTGGAGCCGTATCCGTCCGACATCTGGTTCCCCCGCAACCAGGAGTGAGCGTGAGTCCGCGAATCCCGTCCAGATCGAAACGCCCCGCCGGCGGACGACCCGCCGTTGCCCCGACCCTCTCCCTTGTAGCGTGGCGCGCGGCGCTTCTGGCCACGGTGGTGCTGTCGGGATGCAACTACAGCTTTCGAGGGGGCAGTTTTCCGGATCACATCCGGAGCCTGGCGATCCTTCCCTTCGACAACGAGACCGGCCTCTTCGAGATCACCCAGGAAATCCACCAGTTCCTGCTGCGCGAGGTTCCCAGAGGCCTGGGCGTCAACCAGGGTGCGGAAGAAAACGCGGACGCGATCCTGCGCGGCACCATCAGCCGTTACGACCTCCGGACCCCCAACTTTCGCGCCGGGGACAGGGGCGGCGGCCCCGAGGTGCTGCAGCGGCAGGTGAGCATCAGCCTTCAGGTCGAGCTGATCGACGTGGTCAACAACGAGATCCTGTGGGAGAACGGCGGCCTCAGCGCGCAGGGGCAGTTCCTGGAAGCGTCCGAAACCGAGGAAGTGGCCCGCGAAGAGGCGATCGAACGACTGGCCCAGCTGATCATTGACGGGGCACAGTCCACTTGGTAGGTTGCCCGTCGCCGAACCCCCTGCCTCCCCCAGCCGCCCGCATTCGCTTTTGACCCAACGTCCCGTCGCGCACGTAGCCGGCCTGTGCCTGTTGTGGTACGCCATGTGGCTGCTCATGTCGGGACACTACACAACGCTGCTCCTCAGTCTGGGCGCGGCGTCGGTCGTGGGCGTGGCGCTGCTGGTGACCAGGATGCAGTTGCCCGACAGGGAAGGGGCCCCCTTCCACGTCGTCCTGGGGCTCCTCTTCTATCTCCCCTGGCTCGTGGTCGAGGTCTTCAGGTCGAACCTCGCCGTGGCCCGCGTCATCCTCTCGCCGCGGCTGCCCATCCAGCCCCGGGTCGTTGACTTCCACGGGCATCAGAAGACGGATCTGGGGCGCTTCATCTACGCCAACTCCATCACCCTGACGCCGGGCACCATCACGGTGCGCCTGGATGCCGAGGGATTCCGCATCCACGCCCTTACCGAGGAGGCGCTGGACGGAACAGAGGAGGGCGAGATGGATCGTCGGGTGTGCCGCCTGGAAGGCGCGTCATGATGGTGGTCGGCGCCTCGATCGCCGTGCTCGTCACCATGGGCATGGCCATGGTTCGCGCGCTCCTCGGGCCCACCGTCTACGACCGCGTCCTGGCGGTCAACATGTTCGGCACCAAGACCGTCCTCACCATCGCGCTCATCGGGTTCTTCACGGGTCGGCCCGAATTCCTGGACCTGGCGCTCGCATACGGGCTGCTCAACTTCATCGGCACGATCGCGGTGCTGAAGTTCTTTCAGTTCGGGAGCCTGGGCGCATCAGGGCCCCATCCCGGCGAGACGGAGTCCGGCTGATGGAGATGGTCCTCGACTACCTCAGCCCCGCGCTCCTGCTCCTCGGCAGCTTTTTCGTGGTCGTCGGCGGCATCGGCGTCCTGCGCATGCCCGATGTCTTCACGCGCATGCACGCGGCCGGACTCACCGACACCATGGGCAGCTTCTTCATCCTCACCGGGCTCATGCTGCAGACGGGGTTCGACGGCGTGACGCTGCGCCTCGCGATGATCCTCGGCTTCCTGTGGTTCACCAGTCCGGTTGCGACCCATGCGCTGGCCAAGGCCGCCCTGCACGGCAAGGTCGAGCCCGTCGTGCACGAGGACGAGGGAGGGGACTGAGATGGAATCCGCCGTCGACCTCGCGCTCCTCGGGCTGCTGGCCGTGACCGCGATCGCCGTCCTGCGGGTGCGCAATCTTGTTGCCGTGGTGATGCTGATGGGCATCTACAGCTTCCTGTCGGCCGCGCTGTTCGTCGTGCTCGACGCGGTGGACGTGGCGTTCACGGAGGTGGCGGTGGGCGCCGGCGTATCGACCATCCTGGCGCTCGGCACGGTGGCGCTGGTGGGAACCCGGCAGAAACGCCACGCGAAGTCGCCGCTGATTCCCCTGCTGATCGTGCTCGTCACCGGCGGCATGCTGGTGTACGGCACATACGACCTTCCCAGATGGGGCCAGCCCGACAACCCCATCCACGGCCACGTCGCGCCCGAGTACCTGGCCGACCACGTACCCCTCGCCGGGCCGGGGGACGAAGCGCTCGAGGTGCACATCCCGAACATCGTGACCACCGTGCTGGCCAGCTATCGCGGCTACGACACGCTGGGCGAGACCACCGTCGTCTTCGCCGCCATGGTGGGAGTCCTGCTTCTTTTCGTCGGCACGGGAAGACGGCGTGGAGCGGGAGCGCGCGGCGCGAGCGATGGGAACGACGATCCGGACGGCGCGTCATGAGAGACCAGATCATCCTGCGCATCGCCGCCAAGATCCTTATCGGGCCGATCCTGCTCTTCGCCCTGTACGTCCAGTTCCACGGCGACTACGGGCCGGGGGGCGGCTTCCAGGCGGGCGTCATCTTCGCGGCGGGGGTGATCCTCTACGCCCTGGTCTTCGGACTCGACCGGGCAAAAGCGGTCCTGCCCATGGGCGTCGTGATGTGGTGCGGCACCCTGGGGGTGCTGATCTTCGGCGGCGTCGGGGTGGTGGCGATGCTGATGGGCGGAAACTACCTCGACTACGGCGTTCTCCTGCACGACGCCAGCCACGCCCAGCACATCGGCATTCTGCTCGTCGAGCTCGGGGTCCTCGTGACCGTCTTCGGGGTCATGGTCACCCTCTTCTACGGCTTCGCCGGAAGACGGAGGGCCGGGTAGATGGAAGTTCTCGGCCTGTTCAACTACTGGGTGGTCATCTTCCTGATGATGGTGGGCTTCTACGCCCTCATCTCCCGAGGCAACCTGGTCAAGAAGGTTATCGGGCTGAACATCTTCCAGACCTCGGTGATCATCTTCTACGTGAGCACCGGGAAGATCGTCGGCGGGACCGCGCCGATCCTGATCGGGGATGACCACGGGGCAGGGGAGGCGGGCGCGGAGGTGCTCTACTCCAATCCCCTCCCGCACGTGCTCATGCTCACCGCGATCGTGGTGGGCGTGGCGACCATGGCGATGGCGCTCGCGCTGGTGGTGCGCATCAGGGAGACCTACGGCACCGTCGAGGAGGACGAGATCCAGGAACAGGTGCTCGCCGACGAGGCGGCCGAGGGAGCGAGGGCATGAGCGCGCACCTCCCCGCCATTCAGATCGTCGTGCCCCTGCTGGCGGCCGCCGTGTGCGTTCTGGTTCCCTGGAAGCGGGTTTCGTGGGGGATCGCGTTCGCGGGCTCGGTGGCCGCCTTTTTCGCCGCCATCGGGCTGCTGTCCCGCGTTCTGGAGGGCGAGGAGATCCGCTACGCGCTCGGGGGATGGGCCGCCCCCTGGGGAATCGAGTACCGGATCGACGCCGTCAATGCCCTGGTGCTGCTCATCGTCGCCGGCATCGGCGTGATCGTGACGCCCTTCGCGCTCAAGAGCGTGGAGCGCGAACTGGACGGGCGCCGCATCCCCCTCTTCTACGGGGCCTGGATGCTGTGCCTGTGCGGGCTCCTGGGCATCGCCATCACGGGCGACGCCTTCAACATCTTCGTCTTCCTGGAGATCTCCTCGCTCTCGGCCTACGCCCTGATCGCGATGGGCTCGGACCGGCGCGCGCTGGTTTCGGCCTTCCGCTACCTGATCATGGGCAGCGTGGGAGCGAGCTTCATCGTGATCGGCATCGGGCTGCTCTACGTCGAGACCGGCACCCTGAACCTGGCCGACCTGGCCGAGCGCCTCCCGGCGCTGCACGGCGAGCGGACCATCCTGGTGGCGTTCGCCTTCCTCACGGTCGGCACCAGCCTCAAGCTGGCGCTCTTCCCGCTGCATCTCTGGCTTCCCAACGCGTACACCTTCGCGCCCTCGGCGGTCACGGCATTCCTCGCCGCCACCGCCACCAAGGTGGCCGTGTACGTGCTGCTGCGCTTCTTCTTCACCGTCTTCGGCGCCGCCTATTCCTTCGGGGACCTGAGGCTCGGGATGTGGCTGCTTCCGCTCGCCCTGGTCGCGATCTTCACCATGTCGCTGGTGGCGATCTTCCAGGGCAACGTGAAGCGCATGCTGGCCTACTCGAGCGTCGCCCAGATCGGCTACATCATCCTGGGGATCAGCTTCGCCTCTGTGACCGGGCTGACGGCAGCCACCCTTCACCTCTTCAACCACGCGCTCATGAAGGGGGCGCTCTTCCTCGCGCTCGGGTGCGTGATGTATCGCGTGGGCTCCGTCCACATCGACGCCCTGCGCGGCCTCGGCCGGCGCATGCCCTGGACGATGGCCGCCTTCACCGCCGGCGGCCTCAGCCTCATCGGGGTGCCGCTCACAGTGGGCTTCGTCAGCAAGTGGTTCCTGGTGCTGGGGGCGCTCGAACAGGGGATGTGGCCGGTGGCGGCGCTGGTGCTCGTCACCTCGACCATGGCGGTCGTCTACATCTGGCGGGTGGTTGAGGCCGTCTACTTCGGTGACCCGTCCGCGCGCGCCGAGTCCGCTACCGAGGCGCCGCTCTCGCTGCTGGTGCCCACCTGGGCGCTCATCGCCGCCAACCTCTACTTCGGCATCGACGCCACCCTCACCACCAGCGTCGCCGGCCAGGCGGCGCGCGCCCTGCTGGGAGGTGCTCCGTGAACCCCGGCGAGCTGGCGCTTCTCGCCCTCGTCATCCCCGCGGTCGGGGCGGGACTCGTGGGGCTCCTGCGCGCGCAGCCCAACCTGCGCGAGGCGGCATCGCTGATTACCGGCGGGGTTCTGCTGGGGGTGGTGATGCAGATCCACCGCGCGGTGGCCGCGGGCGAAATCCCCCGCCTCGTGCTGGCGGAGCCCCTCCCCGGCATCCCCCTGGAACTCGAGGTCGAGCCGCTGGGGATGATCTTCGCCCTGGTGGCGGGCAGTCTCTGGATCGTGACCACGCTCTACGCCATCGGCTACATGCGCGGGCATCACGAGCAGAACCAGACCCGGTTCTACATCTTCTTCGCGCTGGCCATCTCCTGCACCATGGGGGTCGCCTTCGCGGGGAACCTGTTCACGCTCTTCATCTTCTACGAGGCGCTGACGCTCTCCACCTTCCCGCTGGTCACGCACGCGGGGACCGACGCGGCGAAGCGGGCGGGGCGGGTCTACCTGGGCATCCTGCTCAGCACGTCGATCGCCTTCCAGCTGTTCGCCATCATCTGGACCTACCTGCTGACCGGAACCATCGACTTCGAGATGGGCGGAATCCTGGAGGGCAGGGCGGGGGCGGGCGTGGTGGCGGTGCTGCTGGCGCTCTACGTCTTCGGCATCGGCAAGGCGGCGGTGATGCCCTTCCACCGCTGGCTGCCCGCGGCCATGGTGGCGCCCACCCCGGTCAGCGCGCTGCTGCACGCGGTGGCGGTGGTGAAGGCGGGGGTGTTCAGCATCCTCAAGGTCACCATCTACGTCTTCGGCATCGACTTCCTCACACAGCTGGGCGCGAGCGTCTGGCTCATGTGGGTGGCCGCCGCGACCATCATCCTGGCGTCCCTGGTCGCCTTCCGGAAGGACAACCTGAAGGCGCGGCTGGCCTACTCGACCATCAGCCAGCTCTCCTACGTGGTCCTGGGCGCCATGCTGGCCAACACCATGGGGATCATCGGCGGCGGCATGCACATCGTCATGCACGCCTTCGGCAAGATCACCCTGTTCTTCTGCGCGGGCGCGGTCATGGTGGCCGCGCACAAGACCGAGATCAGCGACATGAAGGGCCTGGGGCGCACCATGCCCGTCACCTTCGCCGCCTTCTTCGTGGGGACGCTCTCCATTATCGGATTGCCGCCCGCGGGCGGCACCTGGAGCAAGTGGTTCCTGGGTCTCGGGGCGCTGGACGCGGGCCAGGTGGGGCTGGTGGCGGTGCTGATGGTGAGTTCACTGCTGTCCATCGGGTATCTGATGATCGTGCCGGTGAGGGCGTTCTTCAGCCCGGCTTCCAACCCCCACGGACACGGGCACGCGAACGGAGGAATACACGAGGCGCCGCTCCCTTCGCTGATCGCGATCGTCATCACGAGCCTGTGCTGTTTCGCGCTCTTCGTGTACCCGGACCCCTTCTTCCAGCTGATTTCGATGGTGGCGGGGCCATGAGCGCGGGCAGGAAGCACGATGAAGCAGGGGTGACGTGATGAACAGGCGAGACTCGGTTCACGACAGCGGCTACGGATCCGGGCGTCCGTCCGACCACGGCTCCGATGGCGGCGGTCACGACGGGCACGATGCCGGACACCCGCCCTCGAGCGTCGGCCCGAAGGCGACGCGCATCATCCTGGGCACGTTCTTCGTGATTTCCGCCGGTCTGGTGATCGCCGATTTCTTCGTGGACCGGTACATCGAACATCCCTGGGAGAACCTCAAGGCGTTCTACCCGCTGTGGGGGCTCTTCGGGGTGGCGGGCCTGATCCTGGCCGCCAAGGGGCTCAGGCGCATCGTGATGCGGTCGGAGGACTACTACGATGCCGACTAGCCTCCCTCCGTTCGCAATCTTCTTTGCCGGCGCCCTGCTGGTGCCCTTCGTGCGCGGATGGCCGCGCTACGTCCTGCTGCTGGCCGTCCCGGTGCTGGGAGCGCTCAACGTGGCGGGCATCCCCGAGAACTTCGGGCTCTCCCTGGGCATCCTCGGCTACGAGCTGTCGCTTGTTCGAGCCGACCGATTGAGCCTGCTCTTCGGTTATCTGTTCCACCTCGGTGCGTTCATCGCCATCCTCTACTCGCTGCATCTGAAGAAGGAGGATTCCGCGACCCTCCAGCACACCGCGGCGCTCGTTTACGCGGGGAGCGGGCTGGGCGCGGTGTTTGCGGGCGACCTGATCACGCTCTTCCTCTTCTGGGAGGTGCTGGCCGTCAGCTCGGTGTTCCTCATCTTCGCGCGCGGCACCGAGCGGGCGCGCAGGGCGGGCATGCGCTACCTGGTGATCCAGGTGGTGTCGGGCGTGGCGCTCCTGGCCGGGGCGATGGCGCGGGCCGCGCAGACGGGGAGCATCTCCTTCGACCACATCGGGCTTGAGGGCCTCTCGGGATGGCTCATCTTCCTTGCCATCGCGGTCAAGGGCGCCTTCCCGCTGGTCCACAACTGGCTGACCGACGCCTATCCGGAGAGCACGCCAACGGGCACCGTCTTCCTGAGCGCGTTCACTACGAAGGTTGCGGTGTACGCCCTTGCGCGCGGCTTCCCGGAAACCGAACTGCTCATCTACGTCGGCGCGGTGATGGCCTGCTACCCCATCTTCTTCGCCGTCATCGAGAACGACCTCAGGCGCGTCCTCTCCTACAGCATGATCAACCAGATCGGCTTCATGGTGTGCGGCGTGGGCGTGGGAACCGCGAAGGCCCTCAACGGGGCCGTCGCGCACGCCTTCAACGACGTGCTCTTCAAGGGCCTGCTCTTCATGTCGATGGGCGCGGTGCTCTATCGCACGGGAACCACCAAGGCTTCCGAGCTTGGAGGCTTGTGGAAGACGATGAAGTGGACGACGGTGCTGTGCATCGTGGGAGCGGCCTCGATTTCGGCGGTCCCGCTCTTCAACGGCTTCGTCAGCAAGGCGCTGATCATGAGCGCCCTGCTCGAGGAGCACCACTACTGGATCTGGCTCGCGATGCTGTTCGCCTCCGCGGGCGTGGTCGAGCACGCCGGCATCAAGATCCCCTTCTTCGCCTTCTTCGCACACGACTCGGGCATCCGCACGCGCGAGCCGCCCTGGAACATGCTCGCCGCCATGACCGTGGGCGCCGTCGGCTGCATCGCGATCGGCTCGATGCCGTGGCTGCTCTACGACCTCCTGCCGTACGACGTGGACTACAGTCCCTACGACGTCACGCACGTGGTGACGCAGCTCCAGCTGCTGGCCTTCGCGATCGGCGCGGTGGTGCTGTTCCGTCTGATGCGCATCTATCCCGACGAGATCCGCGCCGTCAACCTGGACGTGGAGTGGACCTACAGGAAGCTGGCTCCGGCGATCGTGCGGCGGGTGGGATCGGTGATCCGGACGGCGGACTCCACCGTTCGCGGTGTCGCCATGGGCGGAGTCAACTGGGCGCTCGGCAACGCCTTCCGCCATACCGGCCCGCACGGCGCCCTGGCCCGCTCCTGGCCGACCGGAAGCATGGTGCTCTGGGTCGCCGTGCTGCTGGCCGCGTTCCTCATCCTGCGGGCGTTCTGACCCCCGGCGCACGGTGTCGGCAGGTCAGCGCCAGGCAGGATCGGAACCACCCCGACTGCGGCTGGGCACCCGGGGATCCACGCTTGCCCTGATCCAGAGCCGGCAGGTGGCGGCAGCCCTGGAGGCGGACGGTCGCGCGCGGGTGTCGATGCACACCGTCCGCACCCGGGGCGATCGGTTGGCGGATGCATCCCTCGCGCGCATCGGCGGGGAAGGGGTGTTCACGAGCGCGCTGGACGAGGCCCTGCTCGAAGGCAGCGTCGACCTGGCGGTGCACTCCCTGAAGGACATTCCGACCCGGATGCCGCCCGGGCTGTGCGTCGCCGCGACCCCTGCGCGCGAAGATCCCCGCGACGCGCTGGTGTTGCCGACCGGTACGGCCGGCACCCTCTCCAGCCTGCCTCCCGGGTCCAGCATCGGCACGGGCTCCCAGCGCCGCGCCGCGCTCGCTCGCGCCTTCCGCCCGGACTGCATGGTGGTGCCCATGCGCGGCAACGTGGACACCCGGCTGGCCAAGCTCGGGCGGGGCGAATGCGATGCCCTGGTGCTGGCTGCCGCCGGGCTGGGGCGCATGGGTCTCCTCGACCGCGCGAGCGAGCTTCTGGAGCGGACGGCGTGGCTGCCGGCCGCGGGGCAGGGCGCGCTGGCCGTGGTGGTGCGCCGCGACGACCGGCGGGCGCGTCGGCTGGCGGCAACCCTCGACGACCGCCCCACCCGGCAGGCGGTGCGGGCCGAGCGGGAGCTGTTGCGTCTGCTGGGCGCCGGATGCCACCTGCCCGTCGGCGTGCTGGGGTTGCCCTACCCGGGCGGCCTCCGGCTCTGGGCGATGGTGCTCAGCCCCGGTGGCCGCCGGGTGATCCGCGCCGACCGCACCGGCCGCCAGGCCGCACCGGAAGACCTCGCCGCCGACCTGGCGAGGGTCCTGCTGGGCCGCGGTGCGGGCGAGATCCTGGCGGACCTCACTCGCACACCCGCCGATCCGCCGTCCCCGTGACGCCTCGTCCCGGCCCCTGCGACCGCAAGCTGCCCAGGGAAGTCCCGCGCCCCGGCCGCTCCACCGCGCTGATGGCCGGCCCCGGCCTTCCCGACCGCAAGCTGCCCGCGGGAATCCCGCGAGCACCAGCCCCGCGGTCGGCGTAATGGCCGCCCGCCTCTCCCCGAGCCGCAAGCTGCTCGCCATCGACGAGCTTCTCGCCCGCCACGGCCGTCCGCGCCACGACCGTCCCCGCGACGGCCGCCTCGTGTTCACGAACGGGTGCTTCGACATCCTGCACCGCGGCCACGTGGAGTACCTGGCCGCCGCCCGCGCCCTGGGCGATACGCTCGTGGTGGGGCTCAACACCGACGCCTCGGTCGCCCGCCTCAAGGGGCCGCACCGCCCCTACGTCACGCTGCACGACCGCGCGGCCGTGCTCGCCGCGCTCGAGAGCGTCGACGTGATCACCCCGTTCGACACGGACACCCCGCGCGCGCTCATCGCGGCCCTGCTCCCGGACGTGCTGGTGAAGGGCGGCGACTACGCCCTGGAGGAGATGGTCGGCCGCGAGGAGGTCGAGGCCGCGGGCGGTGAAGTCGTTTTGGTTCCCTATCTTCCGGGGCGGTCCACCACCAGGCTGGTGCGCCGCATCCGCCGGGCGGAACCCGCGCCATCCGACCGAGCCGAGCCGGATTCCGGGTAGTCACTTGCGTCGGCCCCCGTTCCCGTAGAGAGTTTCTTGCGCGAAACGTCATCGTCGGCACGCTGCCCGGCTGGAGCGGCCTCGCGACCCACACCCACCAGGGACACCCAACAGACAGGAGCGCGCGGATGAGCCCGTCGCACGCACTCACGCTGGTTGCCGCCACCCGCAGCCCGCATAAGCTGGACGAGATCCGACGGATCCTCGGGAAGGATCCCGGACTGCGGATTCTGAGCCTCGACGAGGCCGGCATCCCTTTCTCCCCGGACGAAGACAAGGTCGAGGCCTTCGACACCTTCGAAGAGAACGCCAAGGCCAAGGCCGCGTACTTCAACAGCCTCTGCGGCGCCGCGACCATCGCCGACGATTCCGGTCTTCAGGTCGATGTGCTCGACGGTGCTCCGGGGGTGCGCTCCAAGCGCTTCGCGCCCGCGCCCGATCTCGCAGGCGAGGATCGCGACCGCGCCAACAACGAGCACCTGGTCAAGCTGCTGGCGAGCCACAAGCCCCATCGCCGCACCGGACGCTTCGTGTGCGTCGCCGTTCTGCACTTCGGCATGGGCGAGCCGCTTGTGTTCCGGGGCGAGGCGCCGGGCACCATCGTCCTGGAGCCACGGGGGGAAGGCGGCTTCGGGTATGATCCACACTTCCTGGATCCCGATGAGGACAGGACGTTCGCCGAACTCGATGCCGAAGAAAAGGATGCGCGCAGCCACCGGGGCCAGGCCTTTCGGGCACTGGGCTCACACCTGCGCGACACCCTCCACTACTAGAACACGAGAAACGGGCAGAACAAGAGAAACGGGGCGTGGCGCAGCCCGGTAGCGCGCCTGCTTTGGGAGCAGGAGGTCGCCGGTTCGAATCCGGCCGCCCCGATTGGAGTTACGTGGTTTGGGGGGCGATGTTCGGCTAATCAAGTCCGGCGCCGCTCAGATGGGGAATCGGGCGCCGGTCAGCTCCTCGGATACGACCCACAACCGGCGCGCGGTGTCGGGATCGCGGGAGGCTGGGCTCGCTGAGGGCGCCGCGAGATCCCGTCTAAGCAACGTCGTGCTGCTTGATCCAGTCGCGTAGGGCGTGGTCGATCCGTGTCTGCCAGCCGCGACCTCCGGCGCGAAAATGGTCGACGACCTCCTGGGACAACCGGATGGTGGTCGATACCTTCGGTCGCGCCTTCGGGGGACGGCCGCGGCGTACGGGAGCCTTGGCGAACTTCTCCGGCCACCCGTCCTTCGAGAGGTCGGGCGCGGTGTCGGGGTCAAAACCTCGGGCCGTAGAGCCGTCGTTCTCGTTCATTGGCCTTCCTCATGCTGATGATCCTGCGTGCAGCGGCGCGGCGCGTCCAGACGAGCACCACCATCGCCTCGTCCAGAAAACCGATGGTGATGTAGCGAACCTCACCGTAGTCCTGCCGGTCGTCCTCGACGGTTAGCGTCGCGTCGGCAAAACACGTCCGCTGCCCGGCCCATGTCCAGTCCTCGGGCCTTGAACGTCTCGGAGCGCTTCGCCTCATGGCCCTCCTCCCAGGTTTCCAGCGCGAGGTAGCGCCACTCGCCGTCGCGCAGCTCCGGGTGCACCATTTTCACGATGTCGGCCAGGCGCCAGTCCGGCCGGATGGTTCCCATCTCCCACACCTCCCACGAATCGGCGGCGGGATTGGGCTTGCCCGGCTCCCAGAACAAGCAGCCTTCCCGATACGCCTTGAAGCGCGAAAGCACGTTCCGATCGTCGAACCTTGTGGAAATCGGGTCGCGGAACACCCAGCAATCGGCGTCCGTTGCGTCCCTGAGGAGCCGTTCCGTCGGGCGCGCCGGACCCGCACGCGGCCAGGGCGACAGGCAGAACGAAGACCGCAAGACGAGAGAGCATCCGGAAGGAGCGCGTCTTCGAGCCGGCGGGTTCCGGGAGCACCCCGAGCGGCTGGTTCAACGACCCGTCACAGGCACGTCACGCAACGACCAAAGAGAGTCAACTCGTGGCCGTCGACCTCGAAGCCCTTGGGCGCCAGCAGCTCGACTTCATCCGGACACTGATGGACATCGAATGCCTGGTCGCAGGAGCGGCACAGGAAGTGGTGATGATGCGGCCGGTCGGCCAATTCGTACCGAAGCCCACCGCCCGGAAGCTCCACTTCCGAGAGCCACTTCTCGGCCACGAAGATCTTGACGGTCCGGTAGACGGTTGCCAGCCCCAGCGAAGGCACGATCCGTTGGCCGTACTCGAGGATCTCATCGGGCGTGAGGGGGCGGTCGACGTTCATGAACACGCTACGGATCGCCCGGCGCTGACGGGTGTCTCGTTGCATCGAAGTCGGGGTGCAGAGTGGGAATGTTCCGTGACGAGGAGATGTCGTCGTCAGCCTCCTCGATCCGCGTGTCCCTCGTCGGCGCAAATGGCGCAAGCGTCCGCCCGACAGACACGCGCACCCTGCAGGAGGGCGCCCGCGAGCGTCAGGCTGCCGGCAACCGACGTCATGGTCTCGGGCAGCGGTTCGAGCCAGCCCGCGAGGGACGCTGCCCAGAGCACGGCTCCCCCGACAAAGGTGAGGACCACTGGGGCATTCGTACGGGCCGGGCCCATGACGAGCGTCGCCGCGCCGACAAGGACCGTCGCGACCCATACGCCTCTCTCGATGCCTTCGGAGAGCGCGAGCGCCGGTGCCGCCACGACGAGAAGCGGCGTGAGCGCGCAGTGCAGGCCACACAAGGCCGCAGCGTATCCGGCGAGCCGCGATCCGGAGGCCAGGTACGTGGTCGGCGGGGCGGTTGCGAGAAAGCTCTTGATGGGTTTGCTTCGGCGGAAGGAGCAGGGTGGCGGAAATGTGAGTGCCTGAAGAGGTAATGATAATGACTTCTCATCTTGTTGTCACCAACGGATGGGCACACGCCCCATGCTTACCCCCGGTCATCCTCGACGGGCGCAACCTCTACAAGGATCCGCGCCCGATGGAGGAACCGGGATTCGGGTACCGCTGCGTCGGCCCGACGGTGCGGAAGGTCCGCGCGCCCTGGACCACGGAGTTGTTCCGGACGCTCCCGCTCTTCGGTACGACAACGGATGACGGCGTTGACATCGGCTGGCACGGACCTGTAACATTGGGGCGATTTTGAGCAGTTGGACGTCGCAGGGCCGGATGTTCCGGGTCTCGGCGGACACCAAACAGGCCGCGGGTGAGCGCGGGCAAGGAGCGCGGGATGCGTACCACCGGTACGGTGAAGTGGTTCAACGATGCGAAGGGCTTTGGGTTCATTACGCCCGAGGGCAGTGATCGGGACTGCTTCGTACACCACTCGGCCATCCAGGTCGATGGGTATCGTTCGTTAGCCGAAGGTGAGCGGGTCGAATTCGACATCGTCCAGGGGCAGAAGGGCCCCGCGGCGGAGAACGTCGTCAAGCTCTAGGGGCCCCGGGTCCCTTTCCTCAAGAAGCGCCCGTAGCTCAGCTGGATAGAGCAACGGACTTCTAATCCGTAGGTCCCAGGTTCGAGTCCTGGCGGGCGCGCCTCGTCTCGTTTTCCGTTGGCCGAGTGGCTGCCGGAGAGCGTCCTGCCTCCGGGTTCCCGTTCGCCTCGAACGAGGCGGACGAGGGTCCGGTCCCCGGGTGTGCATTGTGGTTTACGCGCATCCGGCGGCGGATTACTTTTTGTCGCTCGTTTCGGAGGCACCTTCGAATCAGCGCGTGAGGAAGGCGGGCCTTCAGGTCCCGCCGACCTCCCATGTGGTGGGCGTAGCTCAGGTGGTTAGAGCGCCAGGTTGTGGCCCTGGAGGTCGCCGGTTCAAGTCCGGTCGCTCACCTTGCTCCGGACCCCGGCCGGCGTGGCCCGGTCGCTGGCGGGGAAGGTCCGGCAGGCCGGGATTCGCTATCTTCGTAGCGATCAGTACGCGATGTTCGTGCTCCTGCCCGAGGGCGAGGTGCCCTGACGGCCCGACGGCGGAGAGCTCCACGGAGAGCACTGCCTGCCATGAGCGAAACGCATTCGGCGCGCAGAGAGCGCATTCCGGTTCGCATCATGCCGGATCACGACAGCCTCGCCGCCGAGGTGGCCGGACGGGTTGCAGAACTCATCCGCGAGCGCAGTCGCGGGGGGCGGCATGCAGTTCTCGGACTCGCGACCGGCTCCACTCCCGTCGGCGTCTACCGGGAACTCATACGCCTCCACCGCGAAGAGGGCCTCGACTTCTCCAACGTCGTGGCCTTCAACCTCGACGAGTACTTCCCCATGCGGCCCGGCAGCGTGCACAGCTACCATCGTTACATGCGGGAGAACCTCTTCGACTTCGTCAACATCCCGCTCGAGAACCGCCACATCCCCCGCGGCGATCTCTGCGAGACGGACCTGGAGGCCCACTGTCTCGACTACGAGCGTCGAATCCGCGACGCCGGCGGGATCGACCTGCAGATCCTCGGAATCGGTCGCAGCGGGCACATCGGCTTCAACGAGCCGGGTTCCAGGCGCGAGTCGCGCACGCGGTGCCTGTATCTCGATGCGGTCACCCGGTCCGATGCGACGGCCGACTTCTTCGGCGAGGAGAACGTGCCGTCCCGTGCGATCACGATGGGCGTGGCGACCATCCTCGAAGCGCGCGAAGTGATCCTGCTGGCGACGGGTGAGCACAAGGCGGACATCGTGCGACGCGCGGTGGAGGGTGAGGTGCACGCCGATGTGGCAGCCACCTTCCTGCAGCAGCACCCGCACGCGACGGTGTATCTCGATCCTCCGGCGGCCGCCGAACTGACGCGCATCCGCACGCCCTGGCTGGTCGGCGACGTGGAATGGACGCCGCAGCGCGAAGTGGAGGCGGTCGTATGGCTCAGCCGGCGCTCGGGGAAGCCGATCCTCCACCTGGCCACCGACGACTACCGCGAGCACCACCTCGGTTCGCTGGTGTCCCGGCACGGGTCGGCGGAGCCGCTCAACGGGCAGGTATTCAACGCGCTGATCTCCAAGATCCGCGGCAAGAGCCGGTTGCCGCGGGGCCAGAGGATGCTCGTCTTCTCGCCCCATCCCGATGACGACGTGATCTCGATGGGCGGGCTGTTGCGCAAGCTGGCCGAGAACGGCAACCGCGTGACCGTGGCGTACATGACCTCCGGCAACATCGCCGTGTTCGACCACGAGATCCGCCGCTATCTGGACTTCATGCGGCGCACGGCCGGCGTCATCCGGCTGGGGGACCGCAGGACCCTTGGGAGCGTGATCCACCGGGTTGAGGAGGAACTCGCGCGCAAGGAGCCCGGGGAGGGGGACCCGGTCGTCGTGCAGAACCTGAAGCGCGTCATCCGCGAGAGCGAGGCGGTGGCCGGCATCCAGGCCCTGGGGCTCTCCGGCGAGTGCGCCTGCTTTCTGGACCTGCCCTTCTATCAGACGGGCAAGGTCAGAAAGAACCCGATCACGGAGAGCGATGTCGGAATCGTCGCCACTCTGCTCGAAGAGGTCCGTCCCTCGATGGTCTTTGCCGCGGGCGATCTCTCGGACCCGCACGGAACCCACCGGATGTGCCTGGAGGCCGTGGAGCGGGCTCTGGAGCGCTACAGTGGCGCGGCGCCCTGGCTGTGGCTCTATCGGGGCGCCTGGCAGGAGTGGAGCGTAAACGAGGCCACCGTGCTGGTACCTCTCTCGGAAGGGGAGCTGCGGGGCAAGGTGCAGGCGATCTTCAGGCACGAGTCACAGAAGGACTCTGCCCCCTTCCCGGGGCCGGATGCGCGTGAGTTCTGGCAGCGCGTCGTCGATCGCAACCGGGGCACGGCCGATTTCCTGCGTTCGCTGGGTTTGCCGGCCTACCGTGCCATGGAAGCGTACCTGACCCTGCGCCGGGGACATCGCGTCGAGGCGCATGAGATCCCCACCGCATCACTGGCGGAAGGCGTGGTCCCCCCGGGCGAGCCGAGACGGCATCTCTCGGCCGCCGGTCGAGGCAGCGCAGCAATGGGATCCGAACCCGCCGGCAACCCCTGAACGCGGGTTGACTCCCCTGGCAGGAGGGGTTACCATCGTACGCTCCCGAAGCGACGGCGCCGCCCCGCTTGCGGGAGTCCATGATTCCGGCAGCCCGTACCCGGTGCCGGAGCTTTTTGAAAATTGGGGTTTCGAGGAAGTGAGGCGGGCCCCTTTTGCGTGCAGGCGCTACGTCCTGCCGCGTGGTCTTCCCGGCACT